>NZ_CP174311.1:4497500-5196297 GCF_052467385.1 Microbulbifer maximicatervae (SeqCode) | reverse complement strand
GTGGTACGCACCGCATCGGGCAGTCGCTCAGGGCCAACCACCAACAGGGCCACGGCAGCAACTACCAATAGTTCTAAAAAGCCGATATCAAACACAGAGTGACACTCGCCTTAGTCGTTGCCGATTATTTGTCCTGAGACTGTTTATCTTTATTTTTGACAGTACTGTCTTGGCCTGGCTTCTCTTCCTCATCGTGCTTGAGACGCTCGACATCTTTGTCTTCATCAGCATCCTTGGATTTGTCTTCATCCTTAACCGCTTTGCGGAAACCCTTAATTGCGCCACCCAGATCGCCTCCGAGGTTTTTCAAACGCTTGGTTCCGAACAGTAGCAAGACTATGACCAGGACAATCAACAACTGCCAGATACTAATTCCACCGAATCCCATAATTGTCTCCATTACATTCAATAGGATGGCTTGAGTTTCTTACCGGGCACTCCCGCCATCAGGGGTGGTGCCACAAGTGATTCAAATTTTACTTAGTTCGCGCCGCTTTCTCTTCCAGGCCAGAAAGACCAAATCGGCGCCCAAGCTCTCGAACCACGTCCTGAGAATCAGCGCCCAAGTGAGATAGCATGACCAGCGAGTGAAACCATAGGTCCGCTGTCTCGGCAACCAGGTCTCGATTATCGCCACTACTCTGTGCGTCTTTTGCTGCAAGAATAGCTTCAGTGGCTTCTTCACCGACTTTTTCCAAAATCTTGTTCAGGCCTTTGCTATGTAGACTGGCCACATAGGATTCAGAAGCATCACTGCTATTTTTACGGCTTTCCAACACCGCATCGAGCTGTTGCAGCACATCTTTCATAATTGTTTCACTTATAAATGGACTTCGGGTCCTGAATCACCGGCTGATTCACCTGCCACTCTTCATCTTGAAGGAGGTGATAGAAACAACTACTGCGTCCGGTATGACAGGCGATTCCACCTTCCTGCTCGACCAACATTAATACGGTGTCCCCGTCACAATCCAGGCGCAATTCCCGCACCTTCTGCAGGAAACCAGAGGTTTCTCCCTTGCGCCACAGGCCCTTGCGGGACCGGGACCAGTAGACTGCGTAACCCTCACTGGCAGTGAGCGCCAGCGATTCCCGGTTCATCCAGGCCATCATCAACACCCGCCCGGTTTTGAAATCCTGCGCAATCGCAGGAACCAGGCCATCACTGTTCCAGCTGACTTTATCGAGAAAACCGGCCTTTGCTTGAATTTGAGTCAATGTCTAACAATCCTTAGAAGTTCCAGTGTAGGCCGAAGCGCCCTAGGGCCACAGCAGTAGCACTAGTGCAGCAACGCCCAGTACCCAACCAGTCGGCGGCAACTGAGCCAGCCATTCCGGCTTACTGACAGCGATGGCGCCAACGCCCAACACAACTCCGGCGACCCGCCGAATATATTGGCGCAAGCCTCGGCGTTGCGAGCCCGCCAACTGCTCGCCAATTACCTCTAACTGGGGCGCCAGTTCCCGCGACTGCTCCAGAGCTGAGTACACCAGCTGTGGCATCTGCGGGAATTTCTCAAGCCACTCCGGACCGTAGCGCTTTATCTCACCCACAATTGTTTTGGGGTGGATTCGATCGCGCATCCAGCGCTCTAAAAATGGATGAGCAGTCTTCCACAGATCCAGCTGCGGATAAAGCTGTCGACCCAAACCTTCGATATTCAACAGGGTCTTTTGTAACAGTACCAGCTGTGGCTGCACCGCCATATCGAATCGGCGAGCTGTCTGGAACAGACTAATCAACACCCGAGCGAAAGAAATTTCTCCCAGGGGTTTTTCAAAAATGGGCTCACAGACCGAGCGAATAGCGGACTCAAAGGCATTGATCGGCGTGTCGGAGCGAACCCAACCACTTTGCACGTGCAGCTCCGCCACCATACGGTAATCGCGGCGGAACATCGCCAGGAGATTGCGCGCCAAATAGTACTGATCTTCCCGTGTCAGGCTGCCGACGATTGCGGTATCAATCGCAATATATTGCGGGCGTTGCGGGTGCTCCCTGGAAACGAAAATGTTGCCCGGGTGCATATCCGCATGGAAGAAGTTGTACTCGAATACCTGCTTAAAGAAGATCTCAACACCGCGCTCAGCCAGCAGCTGCATATTGGTGTCCTGGGCGCGAAGCTGGGCCAGGTCGGTGACGGGGATACCGTCGATACGCTCCAACACCAGGACATTTTCACGGGTGTAATCCCAGTGCACTTCGGGGATATACAACAGCGGGGAGTTGGTAAAGTTGCGGCGGAGCTGGGTGCCGTTGGCCGCTTCACGAGTTAGGTCCAATTCACCTTCAATCGTGTGCCGATAGTCCTCAACCACCTCCACCGGGCGCATGCGGCGCCCTTCGGGCACAAAGCGTTCAATTCCACGAGCGATCACCCCCAGGAGCTTCAAGTCTTCCTGGATTACCTCATCAATGCCCGGGCGCAGTACTTTGACAACCACTGATTCGCCGCTCTTTAATTCAGCCGCATGCACCTGTGCAACTGAAGCCGCTGCCAGTGGCTGCTGATCAAATTTGGCGAAGACCTCATCCACCTTGGCACCAAGGGCTTCTTCGATCAGAGCCGTGCACTGGTCACTGGGGAAGGGCGGCACCTTGTCCTGTAAATAATCTAATTGCTCGACAATATCTGGCGGTAGCAGGTCGGGACGAGTGGAGAGAAGTTGGCCGAATTTAACGAAAATGGGGCCCAGCTCTTCCAAGGCTCGGCGCAGCCTTTCGCCCCGTGGCATCTTGGACTGCGGCAGCAACTTCACCGGCAGCAGCAATCCCCGCAACCACAGTGGGCGCTCCTCTGCCGGCAATAATTGATCGAGACGATAGCGCAGAAAAACCCGCGCGATTGTGAGACTTCGACGAACAGGCAAAACTACTCAGCCTCCCCGCGGGAAAATTGTTCTTCCAGCAAGCGCACGCGCGCCTCGAGCCGTTCAGCAGCTAGAGAGGCCTCGGCCAGCTCTTCGACAAATGCTTCGAACTGGGCCTGGGGCGGAGTCAGCTGCCACTCCTCACTAATAGCCTCCACCGCCACTTCAGGCGCTCGATTCAGATTGCCTCCCAACCAGCGGGCAGCATCGCGCAGGACATTGCCAATTGAGTGGGCGGGAATATCGCCAACCACTTGTGCCAGCGGCGCTTCCCAATCGATATCCAGGTCACTCAAGATCCATTGCAGTTCTGCCAGCAGGGCACTGGAGCCGCTCACTGACACCCCCAGCCCGGCAGGAGTTGCATCCGGGTCTTTGATCAGGCGTACAAAAGACAGCGCTGAACCGCTCAACTGGGTGGTGACTTCCCCCTCCCAGTGCTGGCGCACCCGCACCTGGTCACCCTCGATACACAGGCAAAACTGTAGTTGCGGGGCGGTTAAATCCAGCGCCATGGTTTTCCCATCCAGTGCGGAAAGGCGCTCGCGTGTCGCCGGGTCATACTGGAGGGCAGCATTAATTGTGGTTTCCAGCGCGGCATCAAATCCCGCGCGAAAAGTGGGGTCGCTCATGGCGGTTTACGGCCTCGTGCCTGCGCTCAGAGAAAAAATAGGCTTATGCAGTTTTTCAGGGCTTGATGCCCCGGTGCAAGGCGACAATTCCGCCGGTCATATTGTGGAATTCACAATCGACAAAACCGGCATCCGCCATCATCCCCTTGAGGGTTTCCTGATCTGGATGCATGCGGATACTCTCCGCCAGGTAGCGATAGCTGTCCGCATCATTGGCAACCAGTTTGCCCATAAATGGCAACAGGCGGAAAGAGTACTGATCGTAGACTTTCTCCAACAGCTTCGACTGGGGCTTGGAAAACTCCAGCACTAACAATCGGCCACCGGGTTTCAACACGCGCAACATGGAGCGCAGTGCCAGGTCCTTATCGGTGACATTGCGCAGGCCGAAAGCGATCGTGATGCAATCAAAGGTATTGTCCGGGAAGGGCAGGTACTGGGCATCTGCCTGCACCGGTACCACGTTGCCGGCGATTCCCCGGTCGAGCAGGCGATCGCGACCCACTCGCAACATCGATTCGTTGATGTCCGCCAATACTACCTGGCCGCTGGCCCCCACAATACGGGAGAAGCGCGCGGTGAGGTCACCGGTACCCCCGGCGATATCGAGAATACTTTGGCCCCGTCGGGCCCCGGACAATTCGATGGTGAAACGCTTCCAGAGGCGGTGAACACCTCCAGACATCAAGTCGTTCATTACATCGTAACGGGCTGCTACAGAGTGGAACACTTCTGCCACACGACCGGCCTTTTCTTCCACCGGCACTTCCTGGTAGCCGAAGTGGGTGGTCTTGCGATCCTTCATGCTATGCCTGCTGAGCGAAAACTTTAAAAGGCCATTGTACATTGCCGGAGCCAGTGGGGCACCGCTTGAAATCAAGCAGAGCGGAAACCACTAAAATTTAATGGGATCACCCGGGACTGTTCTATGAGCTACCAATTCCAATGTGAGTCTCCTTTTCCCGAGCAAATCAAATCTATCGCCCAGGCAGAAGTAACGGCGGCAAACGGATACTTGCTCCGCAACGGAGGGGAAACTGCCGTCCACGAACTGCGCAAACGCTGCAAGAAAATTCGCGCGCTACTGCGCCTGGTCCGCCCACAAATCGGTAGCACTTTTCAGCGCGAAAATACCCACTACAGAAAATTGGCAAACACTCTCGCCCACACCCGCGACCTCACAGCACTGCGCATCGCTTTACTGGGATTGGCACCGCCACATCACTTTCACCGGTTACACCATCTCCTCGACGAACTGATCCAGGCAGAGCAAAACCACTCAGCGGTTCAAGCGGCATTGAAACTCCTCGATAAAGGTCAAATAAGAATTCCATCGTGGCCGCTTGAACAGCTCGGCTGGCATGATGCGGAAGCCGGTTACCTGCGCGGCTACCGAAAAGCCGCAAGCGCATGGCGTAAAGTGCGCAGGCACAAAAATGCAAACCGCCTGCATCTATTGCGTAAAAGAGCCAAGGATCACTGGTACCAGAGCCGCTTATTGAGGAAGCGTTATCCGCTCACTGTGGGCGAGCGCTGTAAGTCACTAAAGGAGTTGGGAGAAGTTCTGGGTGACTGGCGTGATCTCCATTTGCTGGCACGGCTGGTAATCACTCAGGGAGACAAGCTGCAAAGTGAGTTTGGCACGGTGCTAAAAATTATCCGGCACCGACAAAGCCTACTAATGAAAAAGACCGAAGCGCTCTGTGAGGTGCTTTTCTCCAAGCCTCAATTCAAGATCTAACCGGGGAAAGTGTCGGTGTGGATGAACATGCCATCCACACCGACAGCTGATGGAATTACTGTTCCAATAATCCGCCAGCACGCACCATTACGTGAAACAGGAAGTTTTGTTCGTTGGTGCCGCTCACCAGGTGCGCACCCGGTCCGCGCGCCCAAACACCCACATCCTCACCGGCGTGGGATTCACTGCTCATGGGAATCAAGGCATCCTGCTGGTAATCCAGGGCGGCAGTGTCTGTGCTCACCAGGCTCGGACGCGCTCCGCTATCACCGGCACTGTAGCCCGGGCCATTGGCATAGCTCAGCGTCGTGTAGGGCAGGCCATCTTCCGCCAGGGCATGGGAGGTTTCCGCTTCGCCATGACCGTCATTGCCAATCACTTTTCCGAGGATGGGGTTACCGCGAGTGGGGTAGCCGGCGATAGTCATCACGTGGCTGTGGTCCGCAGTAACAACAATCAGGGTGTCTTCTGCACTGGTATTATCCATGGCGTACTGAATCGCTTCTGCAAATTCCACCGCATCGGTCAGGGCGCGATAGGCGTTGCCGGCGTGGTGACCGTGGTCAATGCGACCGGATTCCACCATCAGGAAGTAGCCGTCCTCATTTTTCTGCAACATCTCGAGACCTTTGGCGGTCATCTCTGACAGGGAGGGCTCACCGGCTTTATCGTCCTCGCGAACGGCTTCATATTCCATGTGTGAGGAATTAAACAGGCCGAACAACTTGTCAGTTGCGGAGGCGTCTACGGCTTCAAAAGCAGTGGTGTCTTCAACGTAGGCAATATTATTTACACCGTCGTCGTAACGGGCCTTCCACTCATCCACCAGGTTGCGCCCATCTTCACGGCGCCCTGCTTCACCTTCGATATCGGTAATATCGCTGGGCAGGAAGTTGCGACGGCCACCGCCCATCACCACATCGATACCATCACCGGCTTCAAACTCTATCAGTTGAGCGGCGATATCGGTGCAGCCATCCGGGGCTGCTTCCTCCCAGCCGCGCTCAGGCACCTTGGCATAAGTAGCCGCCGGAGTGGCGTGGGTGATACGCGCGGTGCTGATAATACCGGTGCTCTTGCCCAGGTCTTCAGCCAGCTCAATTGCCGTCGTCAACGGGTACTCGAGGCTGGCGGCACAATCGCCGCGCGCAACATTTTCGGCAACACTCAATACACCGGCCTTGGTTTTAACCCCGGTTACCAGTGCAGTCATGGTGCCGGCAGAATCAGGGGTTTGCTGGTTGGTGTTGTAGGTTTTGACCAGGCCGGCAAACGGCATTTTCTCAAAGCTCAGCTGGTGTTCCTCACCATCGAGGCCCTGCTGCTGACCTGCCAGAATACGGGCGGCGGTCACTGTGGAGATGCCCATACCATCGCCAACGAACAGGATAATGTTCTTGGCGGCACCGGGGGTGTTGTTGATTTCTACAGCGCTCGCTTCTTCGATCGCCTGCTGGGCTTCCTGGAACCAGCTACTGTTGCTCTGAGCAGAGGAAACACCGACATGCTCCTCTTCGGGTAATTCCACTACGTCGTCAGAGTTTGAATTGTCGTCGCTACAGGCGGTGGCCAGTAGGGCGACAGAGAAAGCCAGTACTGTTTTCTTAAAATGTCTCATGGTGAATTACCCCCAGTTATTCTTCTGTCAGCGACAGGTCGGTCGCAGCAGTCATCACGTGGAAGACTGCACTCTGCTCCAGGCTACCTTGTACCCGCTCGGCGCCGGCGCCGATAGCGTGCAAGCTGATATCCTCGCCCGCATGGCTCTCAGACTCCAGGTGCACCATTGCTTCCTGGTGGAAGCCCGGCGCTTCGGTATCCACGCCGGAGAGATCTTTGCGTCCGGTATCGGCGGCGATATCGTAGCGCTCATCCGCGTCGGTATTTTCACCTAAATCGGCATAACCCAAGCCATTGGCATAGCTCAGGGTGGTGTAAGGTTTACCGTCCGCAGCAAGACCTTCTTCCGCTTCTGCGGCACCGCTGCTGTCATTCTCAACCACTTTACCGAGTATCGGGTTACCGCGAGTCGGATAGCCGGCGATAGTCATCACATGGCTGTGGTCGGCGGTCACCAGGATCAAGGTGTCTTCAAGATCCACTTTATCCAAAGCAACCTGTACCGCATCCGCAAAGGCGATGGCATCGTGCAAGGCGTTATAGGCATTACCGGCATGGTGGCCGTGGTCGATACGCCCGGACTCTACCATCAGGAAGTAGCCATCGCTGTCTTTTTCCAACAGCTCGATGGCGGTATCAGTCATCTCGGCAATGCTCGGCTCATCGCTGTCCTTGGCGATGCGGTCCGCATCGTAACTCATGTGGCTGCTGGTGAAGAGCCCCAATAACTTATCGGTGGAGGCAATATCGACGCCTTCCAGCTCGGAGCCACTCTCCACGTACACAGCAGTCTGCTCGCCGTCATAGCGCTCTAGCCATTCACTGGTCAGGTTGCGGCCGTCTTCACGCCTACCGTCGTTGTCGGTGGTAACAAAGTTGCGGCGGCCACCGCCGAGCATGACATCGATACCGTCGCCGGCAGACACCTCAACCATCTGCGAGGCGATATCGGAACAATCACCCTCGGCGGAATACTCCCAGTTGCGCTCCGGGCTGCGCGAGTAAGTGGCTGCAGGCGTGGCGTGGGTCAGGCGCGCGGTGGAAACAATACCGGTGGCCTTGCCACGGCTCTCCACCATTTCCAGGAAGGTGTTTAATTCCTTACCCTCGGTGCTGACGCAATCAGCTCGCAGTGCATCGCCGTCGATATTAATTACACCGGCGCGGGTTTTTACACCGGTCATCATGGCGGTCATGGTACCGGCAGAGTCCGGGGTCTGCTGATTGGTGTTGTAGGTTTTGATCAGTGCGGTATACGGAAACTCTTCAAAAGAGAGTGCATTTTCTTCGCCGCTCTCACCGACTAGCTGGCCTTCAAGAATACGGGCAGCGGTTAGTGTGGAAATACCCATTCCATCGCCGACGAACAGAATTACATTCTTCGCAGTTTTTGCCTCGCGGGAAAGCGAAGCGCGCTCTTCCAATCGGTCAACACTTTCCGTGTACCAAGCACTATTGGTTTGGTAGTCGGGCAGGGTTGCCGCTGAAACAGCGGAAGCGAGAGGAATCAGACAAAAGGCGCTCAGTGCGCGGACAATTGTTTTTGCCATGGGGGCCTCCGAAACTCGTTAATTTGGCGAGCATTAGAGTTCCAAAATGTGACAAAAGAATTACGCGCCGGTTACGTTGTTAATATCTTTGCTCTGAAAATCAATGAATATCAAAGAATTACGTAAACTTGACAATATTTGGCAAAGACGTACTCAAAATTAATTATTTCGGCAATAAATTATTGAGAAGAGTGGGGAGATATTGAGAGAGAGAGAGAAGGGTGGAACCGCCCCCTGGGGAGCGGTTGTCATTACCGATTAATTTGCCATTAGCCGATAAACTTCACCACACTCTCATCCGGGTCGCGGCCCTGGCCGGCATCGCGCAGGCGCTGAAGGTAAGCCTCCCAGTTGGACGAATAGTTTTCAGCTAGTTCGTGCAAATACTCCCAGGTAAAAATACCGGTGTCGTGGCCATCGTCGAAATCGATTTTTAGCGCATAGCGGCCAGCCGCCTCCACCGTATCGATACCCACATGCATTTTGCCACTGACCAGCACCGGTTCGCTGGCACCGTGGCCACGCACCTCAGCACTGGGGGAGTAGACGCGCAGGTACTCTGCCGGCAAGGTAAATTCAGCATCGCCAAATACCAGATGCAGGCTTTTCTCTGCGCGATTTAATCGGATTTTTTGCGGTTTCATTGATTTACAAGATAAAACGCGACAGGTCTTCGTTCTGGCTCAACTCGCCCAGATGGCTGTCCACATAGGCGGCATCAATGTTCAGCGAAGTATTGCCATCACCCGCATCAAAGGAAATTTCCTCCAGCAAGCGCTCCAATACCGTGTGCAGTCGGCGTGCACCAATATTCTCGGTGCGCTCATTCACCTCGAAGGCCACTTCCGCGATGCGGCGAATACCGTCTTCACTAAATTGCAGTTCCAACCCCTCAGTGGCCAGCAATGCTTTTTGCTGCTCAGTGAGGGAAGCGGACGGCTCAGTGAGGATACGCTCGAAATCTGCGGAGCTCAGCGAATTCAATTCCACGCGAATGGGCAGGCGACCCTGCAATTCGGGAATCAGGTCCGAGGGCTTGGAAAGGTGGAAGGCGCCGGAGGCAATAAACAGGATGTGATCGGTTTTGATCATGCCGTACTTGGTGTTAACCGTGCTGCCTTCAATCAGTGGCAGCAGATCGCGCTGTACCCCTTCGCGGGAAACATCGGCACCGCCGCTCTCCTGGCGCTTGGCGACTTTATCGATTTCATCGATAAATACGATGCCATTCTGCTCAGCAGCGCGGATCGCACGGGTCTTAACATCTTCGTCGTTGACCAGCTTGGCCGCTTCCTCGTCGGTAAGCTGCTTGAGGGCCTGTTTCACCGGCAGCTTGCTCTTGCGGATCTTGCCCTGGGACATATTCGAGAACATGCCCTGGAGCTGGTTAGTCATCTCCTCCATTCCGGGAGGGGCCATAATCTCAACGCCCATGGGCGCAGCGGCTAGATCCACTTCAACCTCTTTGTCATCGAGATCACCTTCGCGCAACTTCTTGCGGAATAACTGGCGAGTACTGGAATCCTTATCGGTGGGCTCGGTGGAGCGCGCCGGCGGCAGCAGGGCATCGAGGATGCGCTCCTCTGCGGCGTCCATAGCGCGCTGCTCAACACCAGCCATGGCCTGCTCGCGTTCTTGCTTCACTGCCATCTCGACAAGATCGCGGACAATCGACTCTACATCCCGACCGACATAGCCCACTTCGGTAAATTTAGTCGCCTCTACCTTGATAAAGGGCGCGTTCGCCAATTTGGCCAGGCGGCGGGCAATTTCCGTCTTACCCACGCCGGTAGGGCCGATCATCAAAATATTTTTCGGCGTGATCTCGGCGCGCAGGTCTTCACTAACCTGCATACGACGCCAGCGGTTTCGCAGCGCAATGGCTACCGCACGCTTGGCCTCCTGCTGGCCGACAATATGGCGGTCGAGTTCGTGGACAATTTCTCTGGGTGTCATCTGGGACATACAAATTCCTGCAAAAATTCTTGCGGGGGCCTAAACAGCCCGCCAGCCGGTCACTCTAGGGTGTACCCGGTAATCAATAAGCCAGTTCTTCGATGGTGTGGTTCTGGTTGGTGTAAACACAGATATCGCCGGCGATCTTCAGCCCCTGCTCCACAATAGAGCGGGCATCCATATCGGTATTGTCCAGCAGCGCGCGGGCTGCCGACTGGGCGAAGGGGCCACCGGAACCGATAGCAATCAGGTCGTCTTCCGGCTGAATCACGTCGCCATTACCGGTCACAATCAAACTGGCAGTGGAATCGGCAACCGCCAGCAGGGCCTCCAAGCGGCGCAGGGCGCGGTCGGTACGCCAATCTTTGGCCAACTCCACAGCGGCGCGGGTCAGCTGGCCACCGTGGGCCTCAAGCTTGGCTTCAAAACGTTCGAACAGGGTGAAAGCGTCTGCAGTACCACCGGCAAAACCGGCAATAACCTTATCTTTGTACAGGCGACGCACCTTGCGTGCATTGCCTTTCATAACGGTGTTGCCCATGGACACCTGGCCGTCGCCGCCAATCACAACTTTGCCGTTGCGGCGACAGGATAAAATAGTAGTTCCGCGATACTGTTCCAATGGAGACCTCTCGGATTGCGCGTGTACTCTGGCAGCGGGCATCGAAGTGCCCGCGCCGGGGAATTATCTTCAGACTAGGTAAGTGAGGACGGTTCGCGCCGATTTCAATAAGAGAGGTCACAATTACTGAGTGGGACAACACACCTTAATAAACGGAATTGATGGTCACTGGGTCGCCGGGCGTTTTAGCACCAGCGGCATCAGGCGATGCTCAGCCAGTGTCTGGCGCGCTTTGGCCATCCGGGAGCGGTTGCTGTAAGGGCCCACCAGTACCCGATGCCAGGTTCCCCGGTTATCGGTGGCCGATTCCACTTTGACATCCAGGTTGGCCAGGGTCAGCTCAACGCGCAGGCGCTCCGCTTCAGAGGCATCGCGAAACGATGCCGCCTGCAGGATATATACCTGTGCCGGGGTGCTGCGATCGGGTTCCGATGAGCTACTGTTCTGGGAATTGTTGGTGGAGTCACTGCGGCGCGCCGGTTGTGCCACTTTGGGCGGGGGTACCGTGACTTCGTTTTCTTTTAATTTTGTATAAAAGTCAAAACGCGGTTGAGGCGATGTTTCCTCTCGCTGCTGCACCGCCTTTGGCTTAATGCTGCTTATTCCCCGGCTGTCCTTGTCCATGCCCTGAAGAAACAGTACTGCCACCGCAAAGCCACCGACAAAATTCCCCAGGACAAACCAAACCCATGCGGGTTTGCCTGCGGCTTTTTTACTGCGGCGATTACTGGTGCGACGGCTCATCGAAAATTTCTTCCCTGCAAGGTTTTAGCGGTTTGTGAATTGTACCGCCAATTTAGTGCCAGGCGCGTAACCCAGCGCATATTCACGATAATTCCTGCGCATCCATATCCACAGCCCAGCGCAGGCGGCGATTTTTATTGCCCTCCGCCCAAGCACACACTCGCGCCAGCAGCGGCTGTAAGTGGGCTCGGTTTTGTGCAGTGACCTGAATATAAAATCGGAAGCGCCCGGATTTGCGTTCCAGTAGTGCCGGCACCGGCCCCAGATATTGGATCTGCGGCGATGGGGGTGCCAGGGACTGCATAAAGAGTCGCGCATTTTGTAGAAACTCTTCAGCCCAACCAGGCTCTTCACACTCCGCTCTCACCAGTGCCATAGCACTCGCGGGAGGCAACTGTGCAACCGTGCGATCCCTCAGCAACTGGCGCGCAAAAGCGCCATAGCCTTTTTCCAGCAGCAATTGTAAAAGCGGGTGCTCGGGGAAGCGGCTCTGAACCAATACCCGCCCACTGAGACTGCCGCGCCCCGCACGGCCCGCCACCTGTTCCAATAACTGGCCGGTACGCTCTGGCGCGCGGAAATCTGCGCTGAACAGGCCGCCATCGGCATCCTGGATCACTACCAAAGTGACCTTGGGCAAATGGTGCCCCTTGGCCAGCATCTGGGTTCCCAGCAACAGGCAGGGCTCCCCCTCTCGCGCCGGTGCTAACAATTTATCCAGCGCCTGCTTGCTCGCCGTGGTATCCCGGTCCACACGTATCACCGGGTAGTCGGCAAAGCGACGGGCCAACAGTTCCTCGCTGCGTTCCGTGCCGGCACCCAGGGCCGAGATCGAACGGCTGTGACATTGTGGACAGCTATCAACCAGCGGGCGGCGGTAATCGCAGTGATGGCAGCGCAACTGGCGTTGCCGCCGGTGCATAGTCAGCTTGCTCGAGCAGTGTGGGCAATCCGCCAGCCAGCCGCAATCATCACAAGTCAATGCGGGGGCAAAGCCGCGCCGGTTGATAAACACCAGAGCCTGCTCACCTCGCTCGAGGGTATCACCGATATGGCGCAGCACCTGGGGAGAAAATCCCTCTTCCAGAGGCTCTCGCAGTGTCGGCACTACGTGAATTTGCGGTGGCTTGGCATCACCGGCGCGATAGCGCATACGCAGGTGTTGATAGCGCCCATTCAGAGCGTTGTGCAGGGTTTCCAGAGAGGGCGTGGCCGAACCCAAAACCACCGGTACATTATTGTTCCGGCCCAAAACCACAGCCAAGTCCCGGGCCGAATAGCGCACACCGTCCTGCTGTTTAAAAGAGGCATCGTGCTCTTCATCGACAATCACAACGCCGAGCCTGGGCAGGGGAGTCATAATGGCTGAACGGGTGCCGATCACAATATCTGCCTGCCCACCTGCGGCCGCCAACCAGGATTGAGCGCGCTCACCGTCGGCCAAGCCAGAGTGCAGCGCTGCAATACTGTGCTTGGGAAATCGTGCGGCAATACGCCTCAGCGTTTGCGGCGTAAGTCCAATCTCCGGCACCAATAACAATGCCTGACGACCGCTATCCAGAACCCGCTGCATCAGGCGCAGATAAACTTCGGTCTTGCCACTGCCGGTGGTGCCCTCCAGTAATGAAGCAGAAAAGCTGCTGCAATCGATACTGTCGAGCACCTGTTGCTGTTCGCTGTTCAGCTCCGGGGCCGCTGTGCTCTCTGCAGCGGGCAATGGCGCAGGTACGGTAGGGCCTGGAATCCACTCCACCAGGCCGCGATCCTGCAGGGCGCGGATCACGGGGGTATTGTGGCCGAGGGTCTTAAGGTGGGTTCGGCTCTGCTTGCCATCACTCAACAGCAACTGGAACAGAGCCTGCTGCTTGGGGGCGCGCGCCAACGCAGTTTCCGGCAAGCCCTTTCCCTCGGTAGTGAGCTGGAGCCACTGCTCCGCCCAGTGATCTGCCGGCTTACCTTTGCGCAGCGCCACAGGCAACGCTGCGGCGTAGACCTCGCCGAGGGGCGCCTGGTAATAGTCGGCAATCCAGGCCAGCAGCTTGCGGCTGCCATCGCCAAACAAAACCTCCGAATCCACCAGTTCCAGCGCTGGCTTCAAACTGCTGTGCGGCGACTCCTGCACTATATCCAACAGTACTGCCACTAACTTGCGCCCGGCAAAGGGCACCCAGAGGCGCTGGCCGGGCCGCAGTGACTCCGGCGACAGTCCCTCTGGCGGCAAATAGTCAAACAAGCGCCTCAGGGGCACGGGCACTGCCAGCCTTAAAATGACTCTCTGTTGGACTGACTCCTGCACCTGGCCCCCACTCACTCAAACAAAAGGCGCTAGTTTAATAGCAGATGTGGCAAGTTGCAGGGCTTCGTCGGGGATAATGGTGTTATGACCGAATTGGCGACTTAGGCGTCACAGAGGAATTAGTGAGGTCAATTGTTATCAAAGCTGTTGTGCAATGCTAACAAGTGGCCATCCTTAGTTATTTCGCCACCCAATTGTGCTTGAACCGCGACATTAATCTGATAGTATGCGCCGACTTTTTAAACAGCCTGGAACCATACTGGTTCCTGCACCAATGACGATGCCGTGCTCGGCAAAAGATCGAGTGGCGGTTTCGAAAAGAGGCAATCATGAAAGCAGATATCCATCCTAACTACACCGACATCTCCGCTACCTGTTCCTGCGGCAATGTTGTAAAAACCCGTTCCACTCTGGGCAAAGACCTGCAAATCGACGTTTGCTCCCAGTGCCACCCTTTCTACACTGGCAAGCAGAAGCAGGCTACCACTGGTGGTCGTGTTGACCGTTTCAAGAAGCGTTTCGGCAGCCGTATCGGCAAATAATCCGGGCTCTTCGCTCGAATGGACCCGCCGCTTGCGGCAGGGCCCATTCCAAAAAGGCACCTCGCACTGCGATGGTGCCTTTTTTGTATCTATTTATTCCCCATCGTATCCAGCAGCCGTAAGCGTCTGTGTACAAAATCAAAATCGACTTGAATCGCTTAACCTTACCGCTATTGGCAACCATTTTATCCTTATAAATCAAAATATTGCGGCTATTTATCCCGAAAATCGTCGACAAGCACGATAAAAATAGAAGTCCGTACCACATATTGCAGATTTTCACGCTTGTAGCGCCAAGCTTCCCTCGGTTATTCTCTGGCCCCCGCAGTAACCGGGATAACACTTAAGTGTTGCCCACAGTATTCGAGAGAAAAGCCCCCAAATGACGGATTCATTGCGCCAGGCAGCGCTCGATTACCACGCGCTCCCCAGTCCCGGCAAACTTTCAGTAGAACTGACGACCCCTGCCGAAACCCAGGAAGACCTGTCCCTGGCTTACAGCCCCGGCGTCGCCGAACCGGTGCGAGAAATTGCCAAGGACCCAGAAGCAGCCTATCGATACACCGGCAAAGGTAATCTGGTAGCAGTTATTTCCAATGGCAGTGCCATTCTCGGTCTCGGCAATCTGGGCTCGCTGGCCTCAAAACCCGTGATGGAAGGCAAGTCTCTGCTGTTTAAACGCTTTGCCGATATCAACTCAGTAGATATCGAAGTTGATGCCAGCAGCCCGGAACAATTTATTCAGACCGTGGCCTCAATCGCCAACACCTTCGGCGGTATCAACCTCGAAGATATTAAGGCGCCCGAGTGCTTCCATATTGAAGAGACCCTAATCGAGCGCTGCCCGGTACCGGTTTTCCACGACGATCAGCACGGCACCGCCATTGTGACCGTTGCCGGTATGCTCAATGCTCTGGAGATTCAGGGTAAGAAAATTAGCGAAGTGCATATGGTCTGCCTGGGCGCGGGTGCCGCTGCGACCGCCTGCTGCAAACTGCTGCTGGCTGCCGGAGCGCGCAAAGAACAAATTACCATGCTCGACAGCCGTGGGGTTATCCACTCGGGGCGGACGGATATCAACGCCTATAAGGGTGAGTGGGCGCGGGATACCGATATGCGCACCCTCGACGATGCCATCGCCGGTGCGGATGTATTCCTTGGGGTATCCGGCCCGGACCTGCTCTCCGCCGAGCAGCTACAGCGCATGGCCCCAAAACCGGTGGTCTTCGCCTGCTCTAACCCCAACCCGGAGATTAAACCCGAGCTGGCTCACAGTGTGCGCGACGACCTGATTATGGCCACAGGCCGCTCCGACTACCCGAACCAGGTTAACAACGTCCTCTGCTTCCCGTTTATTTTCCGGGGTGCCCTGGATGTCCGCGCTGCGCGAATCAATGAAGAGATGAAACTGGCAGCGATCGAGGCGATCCGCAAAATTGCCCACCTGCCGGTGCCGGATTCAGTGCGCGAAGGTTATGGCGGTATCGAACTCAGCTTCGGACCAAACTATATCCTGCCCAAGCCAACCGACCCACGTTTACTGCCTGAGGTGGCTTCGGCTGTAGCTCGAGCCGCCGTAGACAGTGGCTGTGCGCGCCTGCCCTACCCGGACAACTATCCCCTGGAAACCCTGTAAAGATCACAGATTTCCTCACTTAACCCGTTAGAGCAGGCATTTACCGCTTTCGCTCTAACGGAGTTCTTGAGCCATAAAGCCCCCGTCGCTAAACTGCCTTTCTGTCACAGCATCAAAGTTGCCCAACATAATGAGTCATGTGTACGTGCTGACCAATCAGCACCAGCAGTTCCTGAGTAAAAGCGGCGAATGGACCGATGGCCGCGAGCCGAACAAACTGTTTCGCAGCGAGCATAAAGATGTCGCTATCAACCAGATGTTCGAGGCCAATACTCGCAATGTGAGCCTACGCATTGAATTGCTACTGTGCGAACTCAGCATTAAGGGGCACCCCCAGATCCCCGAGGAAGCTCTAGCACCGGTATCCAGTGATGTAAGTCAGGGTGACCCTGAAATCACCCCCTCAACACCTGAGGAACTGCCAGAGCAGGCCAACCCGGAGATAGAACCCCAGCCTGCGCCTGAAGTCGCACCGGAAGAAGCGCCTGAGGTTGCCCCGGAACAAGCGCCCGCTGAAACGCCCGCACAGCCTGACGAAAACAAATCTGAATCCGCCGCCTGAGCGCCAGAACATTCAGCACCGGCACAGAGAGTCGCCCGAGATGGCAGCGATAAAGAAGCGTTCCGGTAGTACCAAGGAGATTCGAGTGCCCATTTCCCACCTGGCCGCGCTATCGCAAGCCAAACCAGCCCAACTGCTCAAAGGCATCCTCCGCGGTGTCGAGAAAGAGAGCCTGCGTGTCGCTCCCGATGGTGCCCTTGCGCAAACGCCGCATACCACAGCACTGGGCTCCGCACTTACCCATGAAAGTATTACTACCGACTTCTCCGAGGCCCTACTGGAATTTATAACGCCACCAGTAGCGACCCCAGAGGAAGCGTTACAGGTCTTGGACCGTATCCACCGCTACACCTACAACCAGATCGGTGACGAGCGCCTGTGGGTTAACAGCATGCCCTGTGCGATTGGCGAAGATAAAGATATTCCGGTTGCCCGCTACGGCAGCTCTCACAGCGGCACAATGAAAACTATTTACCGGCTGGGCCTGGGGCTGCGCTACGGCCGAGCCATGCAGACCATTGCTGGTATCCACTACAACTTTTCGCTTCCTGAAGAGTTCTGGCTGTGGCTGCATGAAATCGAAGGCAGTAGTGAGGATTTAAAAAGTTTTAAAACCCGTCGCTACTTCGATCTAATTCGTAATTTCCGCCGCAATTACTGGTTGCTGATTTACCTGTTTGGCGCCGCACCTGCGGTATGCGCTTCTTTTGTCGATGGCCGCGAGCACAGTCTTGAGCCCTTCAATGGGGATGACCACACTCTGCACGTGCCCCACGCTACGTCCTTGCGTATGGGCGACCTGGGCTACAACAGCAACGTGCAGCAGTCACTGGTGGTTTGCTACAACGACCTGCGCAGCTATTTATCGACGCTCTGTTCAGCGATCAGCAGTTCCTACGGCCCTTACCAGGAAATGGGGGTTAAAAATGAAGGCGGCGACTACCAGCAATTGTCCACAGGCATACTACAAATCGAGAATGAGTTTTACTCACCGATCCGTCCCAAAAACCCCGCCAAACGCGGCGAAACAGCGCTGTCTGCCCTGGATAATCGCGGTGTTGAATATGTTGAGGTGCGCTGTCTCGACCTGAACCCCTTCGCCCCCCTGGGAATTGACGCCCAGCAGATGCGTTTCCTCGATAGCTTCCTGCTGCACTGCCTGCTCACTGACAGCCCCAAAACCAGTGATGCCGATTACCGCAGTACCCAGGAGAACCAACAACGTATCGTCTACCGGGGTCACGAACCGGAACTAACACTGCTGGATAACGGTGGCGAGCGTAAACTGAGCGACTGGGCCACCCAATTATTGGAAGAGGTCGACTCAGTGGCAGAACTGCTGGATAACGCCTGGGGCGGCTCGCAATACCGCGGCTCAGTGGGCGTGCAGAAGGCCAAGGTGAAAGGGGATATCCTCACACCGGCACAGCAGATACTGGCAGAGATGCGCGGACAAAACATTACCTTTTCCCAGTGGGCTATGGATAAAGCCGAACAGCACCGTCGCTACTTCCTGGAGCGCCCTCTGGACAGCGACTATCTGCAAGACTTCCTACAGCAGGCAGAAACCTCACTGCTCAAGCAAAAAGAAATTGAAGCGCAGGATAGCGGTACTTTTGAAACATTCCTGAGCCGTTACTATGCCCAATACAACTGCTGCCAGGACTAGCGGCTGATACAGTGCCGCAGCCTGAGCGAGGCTTATGAACTATCTGGCACACCTGTTACTGTCCGGGCCCAATCCGCGCTGGCGACTGGGTGGGCTCCTGGGGGACTTTGTTAAAGGTCCCCTGGATGACAGTTGGCCAACGGATATTGAGCATGGTATTCGCCTGCACCGTCGCATCGATGCCATCACCGATGCTCACCCGGCCTACCGGGATGCCCTGTCACAACTGGACCCGCGCTGGCGTCGCTATGCCGGTATCGCACTGGATATATGGTTTGATCACCTGTTGGCAGAAAACTGGCAGCAGTGGCACTCTGAAGCGCTGGATGAGTTTTGCCGGCGCTGTTGGAGAGACTTTCATTTCGACAGCCGGTATATTCCGCCACGCGCAATGGCATTTATTGAGCGCGCCGAGCAAATTAAACTGCTGCAAAGTTACCGCGAGGAGCGGGTAATCGAGCTGACCCTGGAGCGGGTTGGACAGCGGTTGCGCCGCCCGGTAGCACTGCAGGAGCTACTGCCTGAACTTATCGCCGGGCGGAACAAACTGGAAAGCAATTTCAATAAACTATTAACCGACTTGAATCTCGAAGCGAACCGCTTTCGACAGCACTATTCAGGACCCGAATTATCATGACCTTACCCAACCCGCGCATCACTTTTCTTCTGGTCTTCCTAATGGTGGCCTTTTTACTCGGCTCCGCCTTTTATCTCGAGTACGTGCAGGGGCTGGAGCCTTGCAAATTGTGTATTACCCAGCGGGTAATGCTATTGGGTGTTGGTGTAGTTTCGTTGATCGCATTCCTGCACAACCCTGCCACCATTGGCCGTCGTGTCTACGGCCTGCTGGTATCCCTGTGGGCAATGGGCGGTCTCTACTTTGCCGGTCGCCAACTGTGGCTGCAAAGCCTGCCGGAAGACCAAGTGCCGGCCTGTGGTCCAAGCGTCAGCTATATGATTGAAGTTTTCCCGATGGCCGATGTGCTCAAGGCACTGCTGAGCGGCGATGGCAATTGTGCTGAAGTACAGTGGACCATGATGGGCCTGAGTATCCCCGGTTGGGCCGCTATCGGTTTTGCCGGTCTGATCCTGTTCGGTGGCTGGCAAGCATTCCGCAGAGCTTAACAATCTCCGGCGGCTTTACCGGCCGCCATCTCCTACATGTCAAAATCCACGCTGCACAACATACTCCGCTGGCTGGGGGGAGCTGCCATTCTGGTTGCCTGTACCTGGCTGGGCAATTTCACCAGCTCAAGCCTGTCACTACCCATTCCGGGATCTGTCATAGGGATGCTGATGCTACTGGTGATTCTCGTGTTCAATGGTGGGGCTCCCGCAGGCCTTGCCAAAGTCAGCTCACAACTGCTTTACCTATTGCCGCTGTTATTGCTACCGGCGGCTGTCGGGGTATTTTTTTTCCAGGGCCTGACTCTATCCGACTGGCTAGCCTTAATCGCCGCTATTGTGATTGGCACACTGATCAGTATCGCTATTTGCGCACAGCTACTAAAGAAATTGCTGATTCGCTCTGGGGGTAATAGAGAGTGAATGAATTTCTGGCGAGCCCAATCTTTGTATTGCCCTTGAATGTCATCGCTTTTCTTGCCGGCGTTACCCTTTACCGGCGCTACAAGACTGTTCTGCTGCACCCTATCATCAGCGCTAGCATTTTGACCGCAATAACATTGAGTGTTTTCCATATCCCCTATGAGAGTTACCAGGGCTCCAGTGCATTACTGTACAGCTTGTTAGGGCCAGCAGTTGTTGCCCTGGCTGTCCCTCTCAAACAAAATCTAGTGATTATCCGCAGAGCCGGCTGGCCGCTACTTGTCACTATTTTTGTGGGCGCGATTTTGGCCCCGGTTATAGCGGTATTAATCGCCTTGGTATTCGGCGCGGGCAAGTCAGTACTACTGGCGTTGAGCGGCAAATCTATTACCACACCCATCGCATTGGCCCTGGCGGAAACAATCCACGCTTCTCTCAGCCTCACTGCAGCTATTGTGGTCTTGACCGGGGTGGTCGGTGCTATCGCTGGTCCAGCTCTAATGAGCAGGCTCAATATTCACGATGAGCGCATTGTCGGTATCGTACTCGGCATCAATGCCCACGCGGTGGGGACCGCGCGGGCATTAGAAATCAGCGCCCTGTGCGGCGCCTGTGCAGCGTTGGCGATGGGTACCTGCGGTGCGCTCACAGCGCTGATTTTGCCGCTCATTATCAGTGGATAAAACACCCTAGATTTGCTCCACCGAAGATCGCCGCAGGCATCGTTGTATTCTGGCGTAGATCACACTCTGCGCCTTGCCGTCGGCGGGGGAATCTCCTATCTTCTTAGGGCCTTCGGGATCAGCAATAAAGCTGGCTATCACGGCAACAGTAACCAAAGGATTCTTGGAGATGCTGGAAAATTGTAAATCTGCGCGCGAGCGCTGGGGTGGCGTCAGTGAAATCATTGACCGCTGGCTACAGTCCCGACAAATCCTGCTGGTAAGTTACTACCATCTATCTGAGAAGAAAGAGTTTAACGATGGGGATTCGGAGACCGAGAACGGTGTTCGTCATCTTTGCCAGTTGCTGGTGGACTACGTCTCTGCGGGACACTTTGAGGTATACGAACAGCTCATACTGGAAGGCCAGGCTTTTGATGATAAACAGGGGCTGCAACAAGCGCGGGAACTCTATCGGGATATTGATGTGACCACTGATGTCGCTGTCGATTTCAATGATAAGTACCAGGAAACCGACGATCTATCCAGCCTGAACCCAGATTTGTCACAGCTGGGGGAAGCACTGGAAACCCGCTTTAGTTCCGAGGATCGAATGATCGCACTTTTGCACACAGCCCATAAAAACCAGCTGGTCTAAAAAACTGAATTCATCGCTGTAAAGGCGATGGGAAGCCGGCGCCTTTAATCGAATATTTTTGCTGTTGATTTTTCAAGGTAAAAAATAAAGGCGCCCATTGGGCGCCTTTATTGAATCCAAAGTAGTAAATTTAATTACTCGCTTTTGGGCTCTTCTTTTTTCTCTTCTTTTTTCTCGGCGCCATCTTCCTTGCCAACATTGGCTTTGTGCAGCTCCACTTCAAAAATCAGCGTTGCGTTAGGGCCGATTTTACCGCCTGCACCACCCGGGCCATATGCCAGCTCGGAGGGGATGTAAAGCTCCCACTTGGAGCCCTCTTTCATCAGTTGCAACGCTTCGGTCCAACCCTTGATAACACCATTAACCGGGAACTGGACCGGCTCACCACGGGCGTAAGAGCTATCAAACTCTTCACCATTAATCAGGGTACCCTTGTAGTCCACTTCAACAGTGCTGTTCTCACTGGGCTGGCCACCGGAACCCTCAGTAATCACTTTGTACTGCAGGCCGGAATCAGTGGTAACAACACCATCTTTCTTGGCATTCTCTTCGAGGAAAGCCTTTCCTTCCTGCAGGTTTTTATCAGCAGTCTCTTTGAATTCTTTCTCTTGCTGAGCCAGCATTTCCTGCTGCTTCTTCTGCATTTGCTCTTGGAAGGCAGCGATAGTTTGCTGCTTTTCTTCTTCAGTCAAACGGGATTCATGGCCGCTGGAAACATCCTTAAGAGCCATCATCACCACTTGGGGATCTAATTTCACATCCTGAGCTTCAAGGCGCTTCGCCATATCTTCGGCAATGATGTAGCTGACCTTCTTCTCCTGGGTGTCCAGGGCAACTTCTTTTTCCTGCTTAGATCCCTGTTCGTTACAGCCGGTCAGCGCCAGGCCAAGGGCAATTGCTGCAGCCAAAGGGTATTTATTCATGGGTGTTGTCTCTTTGTCCGTATTGCGTTGAATGATTCGCGCTTGACCCTGGGTCAATGCCTGCGGCGGCTTATCAAGTAATCCTGATTCGGCCCTTAGCCTCCAGGCGCACCTTTTCCGCCAGTCCGCTCAAGTCTAACCTAAGGCGACTGCAAGTGCATACCGATGACGCGCACACTGTGCAGGACACCACATTCCACCTCAAGGTTCCAGGGACCAGCGAGAAAAAAATACATTTACAGCACTATTTTCGCTGCTTACGGCATACATTTTTTTTAAAAACAGCGCTATTATCGACCAGTCGCCGGTTATTGTTCCGGACTGTTTGAGGTGCTTTTCAGTTTCAGAACAATTTACAGTGTTCAGATCCCCGATTTAAATATGTCTATTTCATATAGATCTGATCCGTACACTGTCCGGATGTTCCAATTGATAATAAACGTCAGGACATTTACTCATGGCTGCCAAACAAAGAGCTGTCAATTCAGTCGCAGAACTGGAAGCACAAATTTCCAAGCTAACCGTCAAGCTGGACAAAGCCCGCAACAAGAAAGTTACCGATGCCGGCAAAAGTGTTTTAAAAGCCGGAAAAGCACTGACTTCCGCAAAAGAAAAATTAGCTAAAGCGAAAACCAAACTAGTAGACGCTAGAACTGCAGCCAAGACACGAAAGACAGCTGCCACACAAAAGCGTGTAGAAACCGCCAAGGCCAATGTAGAAAAGCATAACGAAGTACTCCAGCAAGCAAAGGCATCACACGCCGAAGCAAAGGGTACTGAGTCCCAGGCAAAAGCCGAGCTGAAAGCTGCCGAAGCTGTACGTAAGGCCGGTGTAAAAGCAGAAAAACTGCTGAACAAATCCAAGCCAAAAGCCCGTAAAGCTACCACCTCAAAAAAAGTAGCCGCTCCTAAAGCAACCGCAGCAAAGAGCCGCACTAAAGCAAGCACTACCAGCACCACCAAAACAGCGAAAAAGACAGTGGCAAAAAAAGCCACAGAAAAGAAAACTAGTGCCAAGAAAGCGCCGGCAAAAACCGCCGCTGCCACTAAAGCGGTAAAGAAAACTCCCGCAAAGAAAGCCTCCACTACTGCGAAAAAAGCGCCAGCCAAGAAAGCTTCTACTGCCGAGAAAAAAACTCCAGCGAAGAAAGCTCCAGCTAAAACTGCTGCTGCCAAAAAACCATCGGCGAGCAAACCCTCTACGGAAGCCAAGCCTGCAACAGTCAAGCCAAGCGCAGAAACTCCGAAGGTGAAGACTGCCAGCAAGCCAGAAACCGTAGAGAAGCCCAAAGACGATTCAAAAACCATGGCTCCAGCTGAGCAGCAGAAACCGGTGGATACTCCGCGCCCAGCAGCAACGATTACTCCTAGCACTCCGGCAAACAGCCTGTTTTCTTCAGAGCAACCCAGCGGCGAGTAGTCTTGGGACTCCTCGCAGCCAAATATAGTGCTGCTTAATTGAGCACTGTACTTTTCACGACTGTATTACCGGCGACCCCAGAAAAGTACAGTGCCCAGAGGGGTGTAACAGTGGTTTAACCCGCTGCCCCCCTGTGAGCCAAGTAGCTTTCGATCAGGCCCGCCCAGCGGGCCTGATCTTTTTGCTGCAAACCATATTGCTGGGATGCTAGCTCCAGTGCAGAACGATCCCCCGGCCAGTCCTCAACATAAATTTTCCACAGCGCAGCCAACTGTAACTGCTCCAGCTTCAATTCATAGCGTTTACACAGTGCGTAGGCCCGCTGGGAATGGGGGCGCAAACTCCCCAACCAACGACGCAGGTGTCGCACACTGCGAATCATTCGCCTGCGCGGCGCAACGCCTCGATCTGCGACTCTCCATCCCTCTTCACTGATTTCCTTGCCACAAACGGCTGTATAGCTCGCCCACAGCAGAAGACACACGTCAGCGCCATTTCTGTCTTGGCAGTCGAGTAGGAACTTCTCAACATCCTGATAGGCATAAAAGTCCAAGCTGAACTGCCAGAGGGGGTTTTCCTTGGGGGAAGATGGAGGTGAAGTATTTGTCACGTTAAAATCCCGACCCTTTGCTGATCGGCATAGTGCCCCAGTCTCTGTGGAGTCCGGGTCTGTTCAATAGCCTAGCATTCATCGGCCTATTCATATGAGGTTTTTCCAGTGATCAATTTACAAGGGGTTTCTCTGCACCGAGGTGAGCGCGACTTGCTTGACAGCGCAGATTGCAGAATCTTCCCCGGCCACAAAGTCGGAATTATCGGTGCCAACGGCTGTGGCAAGTCAACTCTGTTCAAACTGCTGCTTGGACAACTGGAAACCGATGCAGGGCGGGTAGACCTCCCCAGCACCTGGCGTATCTCCCATATGGCTCAAGAGGTAGAAGCTAGTGAGCAGTCAGCACTGGATTACGTTTTAGACGGCGATAGCGAGTTGCGGCTATTGCAAAAGCAACTGGCAGAGGCCGAAGCGAGCGGCGATACCGACGGTCACAAACTGGCAGAACTGCACGAGCGCATGGCCAGTATTGATGGCTATAGTGGCCCGGCGCGCGCCGCGCAACTCCTCGACGGGCTCGGCTTTTCCCACGAAGAGCAACAGCGCCCCGTTCGCAGCTTCTCAGGTGGCTGGCGTATTCGCCTCAATTTGGGCCGTGCCCTGATGTGCCCCGCAGATCTTATGCTATTGGACGAGCCCACCAACCACTTGGATCTGGATGCCACCCTTTGGCTGGAACAGTGGCTGCAACGCTTCCCCGGTACCCTGCTGATTATTTCCCACGACCGCGACTTTCTCGATGCAGTGGTCGACGGCATTGTCAGTTTTGAACAGCAAAAACTGGTCTTGTACAGCGGCAATTACAGTGCCTTCGAGCGCGCTCGCGCTGAGCGCCTGGCCCAGCAGCAAATACAGTTTGAAAAACAGCAAGCCGAACGCGCACATATGGAAGACTTTGTGCGGCGCTTTCGCGCCAAAGCGAGCAAGGCCAAGCAGGCACAAAGCCGCCTGAAAGCCCTGGACCGGATGGCTCTGATTGCCCCAGCCCATGTGGATTCCCCTTTTCATTTTACTTTGCCATCCTCAGAGAAAACCTCTAATCCGTTAATCGACCTGCGCGAGGCGGATATTGGCTATGCCGAAAAAATAGTGGTGAAGAACGTTCAGCTGGGCATTCAACCGGGACGCCGTATCGGCCTGCTCGGCCCCAATGGTGCGGGCAAGTCCTCTCTAATCAAAACCCTGGCTGGCACACTCGCCCCCCTCAGAGGCGAGCGCCAATGTGGCGAGCACTTGGCCATCGGCTACTTCGCCCAGCATCAGCTGGAAGCACTGGATAGCAACGGTTCCCCGTTGCTGCACCTGCAAAGGCTGAGCCCCGATGCCTCGGAGCAATCGCTGCGGGATTTTCTCGGCGGCTACGGTTTTATCGGCGATCGGGTTTTCGAAACGGTAGGGGGCTTTTCCGGCGGTGAAAAAGCCCGTTTAGCCCTGGCACTACTGGCCTGGCAAAAACCTAACCTGTTGCTTCTCGATGAACCGACAAACCACCTTGATTTGGAAATGCGCCACGCCCTGACCCTGGCGCTGGCGGAGTTTCCCGGTGCCGTCATATTGGTTTCCCACGATCGTCATCTACTGGCCAATACTGCCGACGAATTTATTCTGGTGGCCAATGGCCGCGCCGAACCCTATAGCGGTGACCTTGATGACTACAAACAGTGGCTGCTCGGCTTTAACCGGGAAAAGAAACGCAAAGAAGAGAGCGCCTCCACTGTTACAAGCACAGAGGAAAAAGCCCCTGAGGATAAGAAGGCCCAAAGGCGCGCCGCCGCCGCTCTACGCGAACAACTGAAACCCCTGACCAACAAACTCAAGAATATTGAGCGACAGATGGCTTCGGCAGAAAAGGCATTGGTCGCAGTACAGGAAAAACTTGCCGATGAAGCGCTATATAGCGGTGGCCAGCAGGAGGAAATAGCTCGACTTAATAAAGAGCAGTCGGAGCAGCAGGAATTAATGGAAGAACTGGAAATGGAATGGCTGGAAATTTCTGAGAAGCTCGAAGAAATTCGCAGCGAGTAATTTTATAGAAAATCATTTTAAACAATATCTTCAGCGGGCTTCAGAACTTTTCTGCCGCCCGCTGAAGAAATCGATTTTAGTTGCCCTTAACGAATACAACCGTATTCATCCACTGCAATACCAATCGGTGTATTTGGGCATTGATCGATATAGCTGGGTACACCATCAAAATCTGTATCCAGCGGGCAGCCATCTAATTGCACATCGATTCCCACTGGGGTCTGCGGACATTGATCAGTGGCATCAATAACACCATCGGCATCTTCGTCATACCAAAAATCCGGATATTCAAGCCATTGATAGCCGACCGCCAAGCTGGCAAAACCATCGACACCACCTTCTTCGACCCCCTGGAAAAGCCGTATATCTGCGCGGGCCTGCCAACGGGGCCCCAGGTGATATTTAATTCCCATTCCCACATTCACCATATTTTGCCGGTCATGCCAGTCACAATGGTAAGGCGGGTAGGGATAATGGTGGCCGTCTGGCCGATCCTCAGGGACATAGAATTTCTTACGACAATCCCAGGGATAGGGATAGTATGGGTCGTAGGGATGATCCGGATCATAGACATACTTTGGGTCATCTGGATGCCAGTGTTTTTTACGGTAACGCCGGTCGTAATTAATACGCATTTCACCCAGGCCAAACGCGACATAGGGCTGCCAACAAAAATTACCGCAGAACTGCCCTCCAAATTGATATAGGAGATCTATGCGGTAGTTATACACATCTACTTTCTCGGGCGTATCCGCAACACTCACGACGAAATAGTCGACAACCCCTTCCATCGCCCAATGATTTGTCATGTTAAAGCCAAAACCGGCACCGACACCTGAGGTATCTCGCATTTCAAAACCGCGAAATGGCGTGCCTTGTAGGCGGTCACCATCAAACCAATGCTTACCCCCATTAACATAGAGGTTTAAAGTTCCAACAAAATCAGCACGGACTTCAGAAACTGTAAAGAGTAAGATAAACGGCAGGCTATAGAGAAATGAAAGCAGAGGGTCACGCCTTCTCATTAGAAACACCAAGATTCCTTCCTTGATCAACCCCCCAAATTATTATTAACATCAATATCTATTAATAAAAATAATTCGGTTTTGTTTTCGCGATGCTTCCTGAATCCGGTTCTTATTGGAAATAAAATTCGATAATCACAGCACCACTAGAAGCATAGACGGCTAGTGGCGAAAAACAGTAATAAAGACAGGAGAGTTAACCCTTGCTGGCACCCAATATCGATAACTATGTTAGGAACTTGGTTCACCCACAAAACATACAAACCACCTGCTATGTCCCCAAAAGTATCCGTGAGTACGCACAGGATTTCCAAAATAATTCCAATAGCAACAGTAAGTGGTATCACAAGCGCAGTAGTGATGGACTAACCCGGATCGACCAATTAGTAAGCCAGGCAGTACAAATTCAAACAAATGATTATGGAAGGATTACCCGTGTCGCCAAAGTACTAGTAGAAACCCTATATACCTGGCTTACTGGATTTGATCCCTCTACACCCACCAAGCTACTCGATAGCGATGGAATAACACGCCGTAAAGATGCCGTTTTAGCTTTACTCGGTGGAGCTTACTGCTGGTATCGACAGGCCAGTGAAGCTTTCAGCTCTGAGAGGAGAGCAATATCCAACATCGAGGCCCACTTGGACGTCCCTTTCTCACTATTTAATTACCGATTTAGCCGCAGTGGTTTTAACCTGCACACAGTGACAACACTGTTATACCGTGGCGATACCCGCCCACCACAGAAGCTGTGGCAAGCCGGGGGATTCTTTCCCTGGATGAATCAAAATGGCCGCTTTGATCCGCACCTGGGTACCGGAGCATCTAACCAAGTCATCTCAACCACTACCAATGCAAATATTGTTGCGCGCTTTGCCTGGCACAACAAAACTTATTGCCCAAAAAGGTATTATTTTGTGCATGGAACAAATGAGGGTGACTTAGCCACTACCGGTTTTATCTATGAGCTCGATAAAAGAAACCACCAATGCGTAGAGGTTTCCACTGTCACCCAGGGACGTGAAGTTGCCTTTATGGCTATTCCCAACCAATTTATTCGCCGCTTTCGCATGCGTTATTTTGCGGGCACCCAAAATAATATTGAACTGTCGGACTGGATGCCCTATGACAGTAACACCATCCGCAACCTGAATGTTGTCGAAGACAAGCGCCGATGGGAAGCGGCCAAGAAAAACTGGAATGAGTTTTTCTAACAATAGAGGTGGGCTGTTGCATACCACTGGTGCCATGTTAGCACCGGTGGCAAACATCGATCGTCAGTGCGAATTATTCGCCTTTGGACTCTTCAACAGTTGACGCATCTAGGTCAGTGGTAGTTAGCGGCAGCGCTTCACCAGGTAACCTGCGGTATACCAGATCCCAAACACCGTGCCCCAGCCTCTGCCCTCGACGCTCAAACTTGGTCTCTGGGCGCCATTCTGGCCGGGCAACATAATCACCCTCACCGGCGGTATTTTCTAGCAGGTTTTCACCCTGCAATACTTCCAGCATATGCTCGGCATAATTCTCCCAATCTGTCGCCATATGCATAAGGCCGCCGGTTTTTAACTTGCTGCAAATCAGGCGAACAAATTCCGGCTGCACTATCCGGCGCTTGTGGTGCTTCTTCTTGTGCCAGGGGTCAGGGAAGTACAGCTGGAAACGATCCAGGCTCCCATCGGCAATACAATCGTTTAGGACATCGACCGCATCGGCCATGTAAACACGCAGGTTTTTGATACCTGCCTTGCCGGCATTATTGATCAACCGGCCAACCCCCGGCGGGTGTACTTCAATACCAATAAAATCCTTATCTGGCTCGGCTTCAGCCATGGCCAACAGGGAATCCCCCATACCGAAACCGATCTCTAACGCCAGTGGCGCCTCGCGGCCAAAGACCTGTTGGCGATCCAGAGGTCCATCAAATAGGGAGAGTCCATACTGCCCCCAATAATTGTCAAAGGCATTGCGCTGCCCCTCTGTCATTCGCCCCGCGCGAATCACATAGCTGCGGATAGATTTCTTCTTAAATTCTGTGCGGTAGGGAAAATCTTCCGCAGATTCGTCTTGCATTGTTCGCGACCTCTTATGCGAAACGGTTTATATCTTGATGTTTTGTTCGGGCTCGGTATCTGAGTGTAAGCCCAGTAAAGGTGGCTACTTAGAGAAATTAAATGCGGCAAAAAACAGGACTACCCAACCGGCAATCATCATCAGCCCGCCGAGAGGGGTGATTGGACCTAGCCATCGGGGGCCTCCCAGTGCCAGGGCATAGAGACTGCCGGAGAAGAAGATAATACCGAAAGTAAAAAGAGCACCGCTCAGGGTCAGCGATAAACGGTTTCCCCAGTTTTGCACTAGCAGCACCACACCAAACAGCGCCAGGGCATGAATCATCTGGTACTGGACTCCGGTTTTATAGGCCTCTAGCAGATTCTCTGCCACCTTGCCGCGCAGGCCATGAGCCCCAAACGCCCCCAGAGCCACGCCACTAGCGCCAAAGAGTGCACACAGCAGCAGATAGAGTTTGGCCATTACCTTCCCTTTTTGTTTTACCCAGTGGTGACAGGTATGCCTGTAACAGGCGGGACAAAAAAAACCGCGCTACTGCGCGGTTTTCTACCCGTGTACCAGAACGCCGATTTAGGCTTCCATAGCAGCACGCACTTTCTTCATGGCATTTTTTTCCAGCTGGCGAATTCGCTCAGCGGAAACACCATACTTATCAGCCAACTCATGCAATGTGGATTTCTCCTCACTGAGCCAGCGGGCCTGAATAATATCGCGGCTGCGATCATCCAGTTGTGCCATAGCACTGGCGAGGCTGGTCAAGTTGGTTTCCTGCCAGTTATCCCGCTCAAGCTGGGCGGCCGGATCAAAACTGCGGTCTTCCAGGTAGTGAGCCGGTGCCTGCCAGGCGGTATCGTCATCGTCATCGACACCTGCATCAAAAGCCGCATCGTGTGCAGCCAGGCGGCCTTCCATTTCATGGACCTGGGTGACATCCACATTCAAGTCTTTGGCGACGGCTTTAGCTTCTGCATTGGTCAACCAGGCGAGTTTTTTCTTCTGACCGCGCAGGTTGAAGAATAATTTGCGCTGCGCCTTGGTGGTGGCAATTTTGACAATACGCCAGTTGCGCAGAATAAATTCGTGGATTTCAGCTTTAATCCAATGTACCGCAAAGGATACCAGGCGCACTCCCTTTTCGGGATTGAAGCGTTTGACGGCCTTCATCAAACCGACATTACCTTCCTGAATCAGGTCGGCTTCATTGAGCCCGTAGCCGGAATAAGATTTGGCGATATGCACTACAAAGCGCAGGTGTGACATGACCAGCTGGCGTGCAGCATCGAGATTTTCGCGGTAATAGAGGTCTTCTGCCAGGTGCTTTTCCTGTTCAGCGGTCAGTACGTCAAAACCACTGACGGTCTGGATATAAGCTCCCAGGTTGGCGCCCGGAGACAGCGTATGCACTGGCTGTAGGCTGGTTCCCATTCAGGTCTCTCCTGTCATTATTAGTCGGCCGATCTTACCGGCCGCTGCCGTCGGATACTGTATCCGACGACAAGCTGGACTCAGTGTAGCACTTGCACGGGCAGATAAGAAAGCCCGCCAACAACTACCGTATTCTGTTGTATTTCGCGGAATTAGAGGGGCTTTTTACGCCTCAGGTTCCCTTTGCCAGAACACTTTACCCTTCTTGATCAGACTGAACGGTCAGCGGGGTTCTATCTTGCGAGTGTGTCGCGCTACCGCAAGCCAGGCTCCTAATAGGCCCAGCGAGGAGGCCCCCAGCGTTAATTGAAAGAAGTAACTGGCTCCCGGCCCTCTCAATTCGAAGCTGCTGCCATAACTTGATGACAGACTCTCAACTGGTCCAGACAACATAGCCACACCACCTGCAAGCAACAGCCACGCCAACAGCCCGCCAAATAGTCCATAGCAAATGCCACTGTAAAGGAACGGCCGCCGCACAAACGCGTTAGTGCCGCCGACGAGCTTTACTACCAGGATCTCCTCCCGGCGACTTTCGATATGCAGCCGTATGGTATTGATCACCACCAATACCACCCCCAGCGCCAATAACAGGGCTAGACCTGCGGAGAGACGCTGTCCCAGTTCGGTGATCTGGGCGAGGCGCTGGACCCAGGCAAGATCCAAGACCACTGAATCCGTCAGTGCCTGGGCTCTCAGGTTCTCCACCAAAGCCTGAAGTTTATCGCCGTCCTTCGCATCCCTTGGCCGCAGCAACAGCACTGCCGGCAGGGGGTTGGCATCCAGGCCAACCAATACATCCCCAAGCCCCGAGGCCTGTTCAAACTCTGCCAGTGCATCTTCCGGGGAGACATAAGTTACCTCCGCGATAGCGGGGTCACTGTGCAATTTGTCGGCCAGGGAATTAACCGCAGCCTGTCTCGCATCTTTGTGTAGAAAAACAGAAATTTGTGGCTGCCCATCCCAACCGGCCACCGCGCGCTGGAAATTCAACAGGCCCAATTGCAATGCCGCCGGCAGGGCCAGGGCAATAGCAATCACCAGCGCCGTCATTGCACTGGCCATGGGTGCGCTAAAAAATCGACTGACAGAGTCGGCGGCCATCTCACGGTGATGCCCCAACCAGCTATTCCATCGATCGCCCAACCCTGTTTGCGCAACAACAGCGCCGGTGCTGCGCACACGCTTGTCTGCGGCAGGGTTGGCCTGCCGTTGCGCTTTAGCTTGGGTGTACTTCACGGCTCGGCACTCCGTCGTAAATCAATTGGCCAGCCTGTAGGGTCAATACCCGTCGGCGCATCCGTGCAATCAGCTCCAAGTCGTGGCTCGCCACCAGCACCGTAACCCCCACAGCGTTAAAGTCCGCGAATAACTGCATGATTTCCTGCGAGAGTGTTGGGTCCAGGTTGCCGGTGGGCTCATCGGCAACCAGTATCGCGGGCTTGTTAACGACTGCGCGGGCAATCCCAACCCGCTGCTGCTCACCACCAGACAACATAATGGGATTTTGCTTTTCCTTGTGCAGCAAGCCGACCTTATCCAGAGCTGCGCGAACCCGACGCCCCACCTCTCGCTTATTGCAACCAGCAACAGACAAGGGCAGGGCAATATTGTCAAAAACGCTGCGGTCGAATAGCAGCTGGTGATTCTGGAAGACAATACCCAGGTTGCGGCGGTAGTAGGGGATCTGGCCATTGCGCAGGCGGTTGAGATTCTGTCCGGCGACAAGAATACTGCCCTTAGTAGGGCGCTCAATCGCGGTCAGGAGTCTCAGTAAAGTACTTTTACCCGCACCGGAGTGACCGGTGAGAAACACCATATCGCCACGGGGGATTTCCAGGCTGACTCGCACCAGGGCATCCTGCCCCGATGCGTAACGCTTGTTCACATTATCGAAAGTGATCACGGCTTCTGTTGTTCTTGTTATTTCCTAGGCGAACTATCAGGCCTTATCGCGGCCAAACAGGGCGGATACGAACTCGCGAGCGCGGAATGGCTGTAGATCTTCCGCCTGCTCACCCACACCGATAAAACGCACCGGGATGCCGAAACGACGAGCCAGGGCAAAGATAACGCCGCCTTTGGCAGTACCATCCAATTTGGTCAGCACCAAGCCAGTAACGCCGGCCGCCTCACGGAACTGAGAGGCCTGGTTAATTGCATTTTGGCCAGTGCCAGCATCCAGTACCAACAGCACCTCGTGGGGCGCGCTGGGGTCCAGTTTGCCCATCACCCGGCGCACCTTGGACAACTCCTCCATCAAGTTGGATTTGGTGTGCAGGCGCCCGGCGGTATCGGCAATTACCACATCGACGCCGCGCGCCTGGGCAGACTGAACCGCATCGAAAATAACTGACGCACTATCGGCACCGGTATGCTGCGCTACAACCGGTACATCGTGACGCTGCCCCCAAACCTGTAGCTGCTCAACGGCTGCGGCACGGAATGTATCACCAGCAGCCAACATCACTGACTTGCCTTCACCGAGGAAGCGGTGGGCCAGCTTGCCAATTGTTGTGGTTTTACCCACACCGTTTACGCCCACTACCAGGATGACGTAAGGCTTTTTGCTGATATCGATTTCCAGGGGAGTATCAACACTATCGAGTAAGTCCGCCAGCTCCTGCTGCAATGCCTTGTAAAGTGCATCGCCATCGGCCAGTTCCCGACGGGATACCCGTTCGGTCAGGCGCTCGACGATCTCGCTGGTGGCCTCAACTCCCACATCTGCCATTAACAGCTGTGTTTCAAGTTCTTCCAGCAGATCTTCATCGATCTCCTTGGCCCCGAGGAACAGGTTTCCCATCCCCTCGACAAACTGGTTGCTGGTGCGGCTGAGGCCGCGACGCATACGTGCAAAGAAGCCCTCTTTCTTTTTGGCTTCCGGTTTCGGCTGTTCTTTGGCTCTGGGTTTTGGAGCTAGCTCGGGCTGAATCGGGGCTGGCTTCTCGGCCTCTTCTTTTATTACAGGCTCTGCTGCTGCAACCACCTGGGGGGCTTCGACAACGGCCTCCGGCTCGCCCGCCGCATCAGTATGCTGCGCCCAGCCGGCACTTTCCTCTTGGGGGGCAGAAGCTGGGGTAGTGGGTTCATCGATAGGGGCCTTTGCCTCCTCCAGAGCGGAAGTTTCTCCCTGGGCAGGCGACTTTTCCTCTATGTCTGAGGGCGTTTTGTCCAGCGCTGAGGGCTCTTTCTCTAGCGCTGAAGGCTCTGGGCTCTGCGCCGATGATTCCTCTTCAGACGCAGCAGTGACCTCCGCCTGGGATTGCTGGGGCTCACTTTGTTCGGGCTTGCGCTTCTTCTTTTTGCGCAGGAAGTCAAAAATCATTCGTATGTCCGGATGTACCGCTTGCAGAAAGACGCTAATCTTAGCATCGCTAAGCCCCCAGTAGAGAGTTACCTTGGCCAGAAGTTCATCCCGAAAGCAAAGCCCGCAAAACCTTTCACAGTTACGCATCATTGGCGGACAGTGGCGCGGGCGAAAATTACAGTTTGCCCCAGTGGAGGGCTTGAGACCTACCGGCGACCGACTGCGGGAGGTTCTGTTTAACTGGCTGCAGTTCTACCTGCCCGACGCCCGCTGCCTGGACCTCTTTGCCGGTTCAGGAGCCCTGGGTCTGGAGGCGCTATCCCGAGGCGCCGGTTCGGTAGATTTTGTCGAGCTGAATACTCGCGCTGCGCGAACCCTGGCGGAACAGTTAAAACAGTTAAACGCCCGGGAAGCCAAAGTCCATAACTGTAGTGCAGAAGAGTTCCTCGGAAGTAATGGAAGTAAATACGACCTCGTATTTATCGATCCCCCTTTTGCTGACAATCTTTGGCAGGCAACTCTAGGCGCCCTGTCCGGCCATCTTTCGCAGGATGCATTAATCTATGTGGAAACACCGCGAGACACAGTGGTTGCATCCGTACCTGGCTGGGAACAGGAAAAAGAAAAACGTGCAGGACAGGTGTGTATGCGCTTGTTTCGCCGCGCCGGCCCATCGGTTTAGGGAAGAATAAAAAGATTCGGTTTTGACCTTAGCCGTAAATTGTTTACCATTCGCATCCCATTCGGCCCGCATTTAAGCCCTGGCGTATGAAAAAAGTCGTCTATCCCGGAACCTTCGATCCCATCACCAATGGTCACTTGGACTTGGTGGAGCGCGCATGCCGCTTGTTTGACCACGTTATCGTGGCTGTGGCTGCCAGCAACCGCAAAAACCCCCTGTTCACCTTAGAGGAGCGGGTAGAACTTTCACAAAAAGTTCTCGGTCACCTGCCCAATGTCGAAGTCATTGGGTTCGATATCCTGCTCGCCGACCTGGTGCGCCAGGTAGATGCTTATGGCGTACTGCGCGGTCTGCGCGCGGTGTCCGACTTTGAATACGAGTTCCAGCTGGCCAATATGAACCGCCAGTTAGCGCCCAATATGGAAAGCCTGTTCCTGACACCGGCAGAACATTTGTCCTACATTTCATCCTCTTTAGTGCGTGAAATTGCCTCCCTGGGCGGCGATGTCACCAAGTTTGTTCCGGCTGCTGTACAAAGCGCGCTGGAAGAGAAATTTCGTTAAGCCGGAATCTGGCTATTTCTGATACACTCGAGCGGATTTATCCACAATCCGCGGAGTGTTACGTGCGCAACTTTCTCGCCGCCTTTGCACTGGTTCTGAGTCCCGCTTTCGCTTTTGCCGATGAACCACAACCGGAGTTTGATACCGGTCGCACTGCCGTTAAGTCCTCAACGGCCAACTTCTATATGGCAGTCACTGCCAACCCCCACGCCAGCCGAGCTGCCGAGCAGATTCTCGCCCGGGGCGGCAGCGCTGTGGATGCCGCCATTGCCGCTCAGATGGTATTGGGATTGGTAGAACCACAATCCTCCGGGATTGGTGGCGGGGCATTTATGCTTAGCTATGACGCTGCGGCAAAGAAGCTCAAGTACTACGACGGGCGCGAGACAGCCCCCTCTCAGGTAGACGAAAATTACTTTATCCGCGACAACAAGCCGCGTTCATTTTTTGAGTCTGTAATCGGCGGCTACTCGGTCGGCGTTCCCGGTGTTGTGCGAATGCTGGAAATGGCTCACGAGCGCGATGGCAAGTTACCCTGGGAGCAGTTATTTCAGCCGGCCATACACCTGGCCAAATCCGGCTTTCAGATATCACCGCGCCTTCACCAGCTGTTACTGCGCATGCCGAAGGTGGCTGCTCGACCGGCAATTGCCAGCTACTTCTTCAACAGTGATGGCAAACCTCTGCCCGTGGGTCACAACTTGAAGAACCCAGCTTACGCGGAAACCCTGGAGGCAATTGCCCAGGGCGGTGCGGATGCCTTTTATCACGGCGACATTGCCAAGGCTATCGTAAAAGCTGTGCGCTATGACAGTGCCAACCCAGGGCTCCTGAGTCTCGAAGATATGGTTAGCTACCGGGCCAAGGAGCGCCAGCCCCTGTGTTCGGAGTTTCTCGAATATCGTGTGTGTGGTGCCGATGCCCCATCGTCCGGAGGTACCACGGTAGGCGGTATTCTGGGCATGCTGCAACAGTTCCCACTGGAGCGCTTCGAGCCTGGCAGTGATCTGCTCACCCACTTATTTATCGAAGCTTCGGAACTGGCATTTGCCGATCGCAACACCTACTCCGGTGATTCCGACTTTGTCCAAGTACCCAGTAAATCGCTGGTGTCCAGGGATTATTTGGCTCGCCGCGCGCAGTTAATCGACCCGGACTCCGCCACAGCTGCGACTCCGGGTACCCCAGCCGAACTCGGGGTGAAGCGGGTGATGGCCCAATCGCCAGAGCTGCCCAACACCAGTCATTTAGTGATTGTCGACCGCTACGGTAATGGCGTCAGTATGACGACCAGTATTGAAACCGGCTTCGGGTCGCGCCTGATGGTAAAGGGCTTCCTGCTCAACAACCAGCTCACCGATTTTTCCTTCACTCCAAAAAACAGTAGTGGGGAGCGGGTGGCCAACCGTATTCAAGCGCGCAAGAGACCACGCTCTTCCATGTCCCCCACCATCGTTTTCAACAAAGATGGCAGCATGCGCCTTCTGGTGGGTTCCCCCGGCGGCTCACGAATTATTGACTACACCGCGCGCACCATTCTCTACCATCTGGGCTTGAATATGCCGATTGCCGAAGCGATTTCTGCGGGAAATATCGGCGCTATTGGTAAGAGAGTCGAATTGGAGCCCGGCTTTTTCAGCCCCGATACTATCGAGAAACTCGAAGCCCGTGGACACGAGGTTGTCGAAAGGGGCCTCAACAGTGGTATCCATGCCATCGCTTTGCAAAATAACAAGCTGTACGGTGGAGCCGACCCCCGCCGCGAGGGCAGCGCAGTGGGCCGCTAAATGGCCCACCCTCGTGGTGATTAGCCTGCCCACTCACGCTCCCAAGCAAAAACCATTGATCCCCCGCCAACCCTGCCATTAACCGAGTCCACCTTAGTCCATACTTCTTTTTGCTTAATCGAGTAAGAGAGCTTGGCAAGTGAAAAAACCAAAAACCGAGTTGGGGGGACTCAGACTCCTACACAACCCGATAACCAACAAAGGCACAGCCTTTACTGCAGCAGAACGACAAAAATTTGGTCTCACAGGCTTAATTCCAGATGCGGTTGAAACCATAGAAACCCAAGTAGAACGGGTAATGATGCAGTTGAGTCACAAGCATTCAGACATTGATCGCTTTGTTTACCTCACTGGGCTATTGGACACCAATGAAACGCTTTTCTACCGCGTGGTTATGTCCGACCCAGAGCGCTTTTTACCTATTATTTATGACCCTACCATCGGTGAAGCTTGCGTTAAATTTAGCCATATCATACGCCGGGTTAGGGGCGTTTACCTTTGCACTAACCACCGGGGCAAAGTCGCCGAATACCTGCACCATTGGCCGGATCAGGAAATCCGTTTTATCTGCGTAACTAACGGTGGACGAATTCTAGGACTGGGCGATATCGGAGCCAATGGCATGGCCATTCCCATTGGAAAATTACAGCTATATACCGTGGCGGCAGCTATACCACCAGAACATTTACTGCCGCTCTTTTTAGATGCGGGGACGAATAACGAGGCTATTCTCAGTGACCCCTTATATATCGGCTTACGAGAAAAACGTCCCACCAGTGAAGTCCTATATCCCTTTGTCGATGAGTTTGTTGCTGCTGTTCAGGAGCAATATCCCAACTGTTGTTTGCACTTCGAGGACTGGACTGGCAGTGATGCTGTACACCTGCTGAAACGCTACCGGGACAAAGCTTGCTGTTATAACGATGATATTCAGGGAACCGCCGGAATAGTTCTCGCAGGCATGCTCAATGCACTGAAAATCAAAGGTAGTACGCTAAAAAATGAGCGAATATTTTTTGCCGGAGCAGGGTCGGCAGGCATAGGTATAGCTGACTTACTCGTCAGTAAAATGATCGAGGATGGGCTAAATGAAAAAGATGCCCGAGCTAGAATTATTATGTTTGACCAAAATGGCCTATTGGTTAAAGGTCGGACAGATTTATATGATTTTCAGCAACCCTATGCGCATGATTTACCCCCTACCAATGACCTGTTTACCGCTGTAAATACACATAAGCCAACTACTCTTATCGGCGTCAGTACTGTTGGGCAGCTATTTACGCGGCAAGTAGTAGAGACTATGGCAAAACTTAATCAAAAACCAATAATTTTTGCCTTATCCAATCCAACCGAGCACGCTGAATGTACAGCGGAGCAAGCTTATCAGTGGTCTCAAGGCACAGCTATTTACGCTGCTGGAGTTCAGTTTCCAAATTACAACTTTAATGGGAAAAATTATTTACCTGGACAGGCAAATAATTTCTACATCTTCCCTGCAGTTGCTCTTGCAATCTATGCGACCAAAGCAAAAAGAATCCCAGATGAGCTATTTATAGAGGCGGCTATTGGTGTTGCAGAACAGGTCGCAAACGAACTTCTTGATCAAGGCTGCTTATTTCCACCACAAGCGGACATACTTAAAGTGTCATTGCACACTGCTGTCAGGGTAAGTGAAAAAATATTCAAGCTTGGTCTGGCCGAAATACAAGAGCCCAAGAATCTATATAAATTCATTGAAGAGTTAAGCTATAAAGCAGAATATAGGACATTCACATAAGCTTCATATTTTACTCTAAAGTGCAACCACCAATTTATTAATGGATTTTTTAGTATACCTGCCTACCTTTATAGTAGGTATTTAACACTCTAACTTTATCAATTTCGGCTGATTTTATTTTCAATAAATTTCCATCCAGAACGATAAAATCAGCCCACTTTCCCACCTCTAAGCTTCCTACTTCATTCTCCAGATGAATAGCATAAGCCCCCCTAATTGTGAGCAACCTTATCATAAGGTCAACTGGAACCTTATGCTTAGCTCCTGTGTGTATAATGGAAATCGGATCTCGTATCACATTTAGGCTATTCATCTGCCCTTCTAGCTTCCCATCACCTGCAAAAAATAAAATTTTACCCCCCATATAAGAACCTGTGCCTTCTGTTAATTTATCGACATTAAAGGTTGGCAACTTACCCTCATAAACAATTGCTGCCGCATTATTTTTCTCCAACAAATCAACCAGTAAGAATTCTGGAATATTTGATACGATATTACGGACCCCCTGATACTCCGCATTAATTAACTTTTCAACTTGGCCCCTTAATATGCCACTTTCATAACTCCCTTCAGGAAGGCTAAAATGCACCTGAAACTTATATAAATTTGCCTGATGAAAAAGATCGACAAGCCATGCAGAAGTATCTTTTACACTTTCTCCCAGCTCGTCTTGAATTAGATAATTATAATTTGAAATAGAGTCTGGAATTACGAAACTAATAGCAATCACTTTAAAATCATCTGAAGAAATTTTATCCGCATAATTCCTAAGGGATATAAATCGATCAGAAGGCATGTTCATAGGAACCGTTAAAAACGCTCTAATACGAACATCACGATTTTCCAAAGAATTTGATTTTTTAAATTTTTCAGCTTTATTTTCACTTTCAAAAAAAGGAATATGAAATGAATGTAAAGTCGTGACCCCCATGGAAAGGGCTACATCCTTTAGCTCACTGAGATTATGAAACTCTTTGCTCACCTTGTCTTCAGGAATTAGACTACTAAAAACACTTACTGCTCCCCTACCTTGAAATAGGCCAATAGGAATTCCATCATCACTTCTTTTAATAAAATTCTCAGTCGAACTATTGGTGCTCATATCTATTCCAGCCGCCGCTATAGCTTCAGAATTAGTCCACACATATGAGTGATCCGCTGAGAACATAATAATTGGTACTAGATCATTAATCTGATCAAGCATTGCTTTATGGGGCTCGTCGTCACCAAATACTTCCATTTTCCAGCCACGGCCGACGACAATTTGGGCCTCAGGATTATTGAGAATGTAATCTTGAATCTTATTTTGATAGGCTTCAACTGATTGAAACAGAGACAAATCCAGACCGCTATAATCGGTATTGTTTGAAATTGACTGGATGAAACCGGGAAGTACTAACCTTCCTTTCAAATCATTAACCTGAGTGTGAACTCCGACATACCTATTCACTCCATTTTCATTCCCCAAATAGACTATGCGCCCATCGCGAATTGCCATTGCCGAGGCAATACTACGGGCCGGGTCGACGGTATAGATATACGCATTCCTTAAAACGTGCTGGGCGGGTTCAACACTGGCGGCCGGCAAGGGGGATTCAGCTCGTTCACAAGCAATTAACAATAGTGAAATGAGCAGGCAGGCCAGACGCATAGGGACTCCTCACAGTTTTCCGTAATTCCCCGGGACTCGGGTCTTATCAGGAAAAGTGTAGAAAGCTCGGACACATTTGTGTGCCTAACCTCGAGACCACAACCAGTGATACCCAAATGACCCACTGGTGCAGGGACCCAGACCGCACTCGAGGAGAACCGCGACTAAATTGGCCAACACGACAGTGAAGAAAGAGATGGCAATGCACTTTTCAATCAAAGTTAACTCTCTAGTGGCAAAACTTCGTCGCTTAAAGCCAAACATTAATGCAACGCCACAGTAGATCAGTAAGACAAAGAAAATCAGTGCAGACCAAGTGTATAAATGCAAGCCCAAGACTGGGCTGCCAAACCCTGGATCGCCAGGGGTGATATGCAGCAATACCTGCCTTACAGCAGCAGCCAGACCGGCTAGACACGAAAGAATAACAACGCCGTAATGCTCTGCACGAATACTAAAGCGCAGGTTCAACATCAATCCCATGCCAATCATGGCAAAGGCAACACGTTGTAAGAGACAGAGAGGGCAGGGGTGTTGGTGGGATGCCAACTCCATGATCAAGGCAATCCATAGGATTATGCTTACCGCTAACAGCGCCAAGCTATCCAGCCTTCTGACCATAAACACCATCATGGGCACGGCCCCTAGAAAGACAGCGACAGTGCTCGCGTCATATGATATCCACACCACATAATGAAGATCAGCAAGGTCAACAACCACCAGCCCATTGCAGAGCGGCGACGACCATTCCAAACGGCCCAAATCGACAGGGTGACCGTAAGAAAAGGCAATATCATGACCACTAAGCAGCTCCTTATCGACAATACGATGATATTAGTATTGTCTAAAGCTGCCAGAAGGATGCGATTTAACGTTGGCAGCTAGAGCAGAAAAAGGTATTTCTCTGGCCCAAAACCATATCTTTGACTGCTCGGCCGCAAGAGGGACAGGACTCACCCGCACGGCCATAAACATTTAGCTGTTGGGCGAAATAGCCAGGTTTTCCATCGCCGCCAATAAAGTCCCGCAAGGTAGTCCCACCCTGGGCGATTGCCTGACTGAGAACCTGCTTTATGGACTCAGCCAAGCGCTGGTATCGGGCTTTGGAAATAGAACCGGCCTGTCGATCTGGGCGAATGCCCGCCAGGAAAAGAGATTCACTGGCGTAAATATTACCCACCCCCACAACGATACGGCCATCCATGACGAAGGTTTTGACAGACTGCTTACGCTTGCGCGAAGTCTCGAACAGATAGTCACCACTGAATTCTTCCGAGAGAGGCTCTGGGCCCAGGTGACTGAGCAAATCGTGGGTCAGTGGGTCCGCCACTGTCCACAGTAGGGCACCAAAGCGGCGCGGGTCGCGGTAACGCAGTATGAGACCACTATCCAGACGCCAGTCGATATGATCATGCTTTTCCGGTGCCTGTGCAGCCTCGACCATACGCAGGCTGCCAGACATTCCCAGGTGCCAAATAGCGCAGCCCTTGTCAGTATGTACCAGTAGGTATTTGGCCCGGCGCTCCAGCTTCAGTATCCGGGCATTGCGGACACGGCGCTCAAAGTCTGCTTCCACGGGCCAGCGCAACTGGTGCTGGCGCACTTTTGCGGAGCGAATTTTATGCCCCTCCAGGTGAGGTTGCAGGCCTCTGAGAGTGGTTTCTACTTCTGGGAGCTCTGGCATCTTCTGGAGTTACCCTGTGTAAACTGGCTGCTCAATTTCCAATACGCACAAAAAAGCCCGGTTAGAACCGGGCTTTTTGTACAGTAGCGGTAGGCAATTATTTAATTTTGCCTTCCTTGTACATTACATGCTTGCGTACAACGGGATCGTACTTTTTGATCTCCATTTTCTCAGGCATGTTGCGCTTGTTTTTGGTAGTGGTGTAGAAATGGCCAGTACCGGCGCTGGAATTCAGACGAATCTTCTCACGCATTGCTCTATCTCCAATCTATTAGCTGGGCTACAGCCGTTACACTTTTTCGCCGCGGGCGCGCAGCTCAGTCAGCACAGCGTCGATACCTTTCTTATCGATAACGCGCATGCCTTTCGCGGAAACACGCAGCTTCACAAAACGCTTCTCGGATTCAACCCAGAAACGGTGGCTGTGCAGGTTCGGCACAAAGCGACGCTTGGTGCGGTTCTTAGCGTGGGATACATTGTTTCCGGTGACCGGACGCTTACCGGTTACCTGACATACCTTGGACATCTGTTGGCCTCTTCAAAACGCTTGTGCCCGCATGGCGCCAATCCTGAAGAGGAAAAGGTAGTGCGGGAACATAAAAATCGGGATTCTAATCCGGTTCCTGGATGGCGGCGGAACCTGTGCAGAATCTGGCCCGGCCGCAAAGAGCGGCGTTTTATACCAAAAGAGCCCGTAGGGAGCAAGTTTTGTACAACATTTCAACGCCGGGAACGACACCTTTACATCAATCCCTGCTCTGCAAAGGATAGCGCCTTGCCCTCACCGACGATCAAATGGTCCAGAACCTTGATATCCACCAGCTCTAGTGCCTGGGTCAAACGCTCGGTAATCCAGATATCTGCCTGGCTGGGCTCACTGACACCAGACGGGTGGTTGTGCGCCAAAATAACCGCCGCAGCTCCCTTCAACAGCGCTTGCTGTACTACTTCGCGCGGGTAGACATTCGCTGCATTCAGAGTCCCCTCGAACAGCTCCTCAAAAGCGATCACCCGGTGTTGATTATCCAGGTAGAGGCAGCAGAACACTTCCCTGCGCCGGTGCCTGAGCTGGATTGCCAGGTAATCCCTGACCGCCCCGGGACTGCACAGTGCGCTGCCGTGCTGTATCGTCTCCGCCAAGTGCCGCTTGGCCATTTCCAGCGCCGCTTGCAACTGTGCAAACTTGGCGTCGCCGAGCCCTCGCGCGCGGCAAAAGTCATCTCGCTCGGCCTCTAATAGAGGGCGCAAGCCACCAAAATCATTGAGAAGTCTCCTGGCCACATCCACTGCTGAGAGGCCGGGTAGCCCCACGCGCAGAAAAATTGCCAACAACTCTGCATCCGACAGGGCTTCAGCCCCTCTCTCCAACAGCTTTTCCCGAGGCCTCTCACCTGCCGGCCAGTCCTTTATTTTCATTTGTAGCCCAGTTAGTCAGTGTCTTATCTATCGCACATCTACTGAACACCTCTTCCACGCTGCACCTTTGTAGCACTACTGCAGTCTTATAAGAAACGACACAGAAATGCTAATCTTACCGGCTCGCACCAAATCGGAAACAGCATTTATGTCCTCTCTGGCCGACAAACGCATACTTTTAGGTATCAGCGGTGGAATTGCCGCCTATAAGAGTGCCGACCTGGTTCGCCGGCTCAAAGAGCGCGGTGCCGATGTCCGAGTGGTAATGAGCGCCGGAGCACAGGAGTTTGTACAGCCACTGACCTTTCAGGCGCTATCCGCTAACCCGGTGCATACAGACTTGTTGGATCCCTCGGCAGAAGCCGCTATGGGTCATATCGAACTGGCGAAATGGGCTGATCTTATCCTGATTGCTCCAGCCAGTGCCCAGGTAATGGCAAAGTTGGCTGCCGGTATGGCTGATGACCTCTTAACCACCCTTTGTTTGGCCAGCGAAGCCCCCCTGGCCCTGGCACCAGCCATGAACCAAGCCATGTGGCGCCACGCAGCTACCTCAGCCAATGCTCAGACCCTAAAGGAGCGCGGAGTCATATTCTGGGGCCCAGGCGCGGGTAGCCAGGCCTGTGGCGACGTGGGCCCCGGCCGTATGCTGGAACCAGAAAACCTGGCGGAACACACTGAATCCCTTTTTCACACAAGCCACTCACTGCAGGGCCGCAAAGTAGTAATCACTGCCGGCCCTACCAGGGAAGCCATTGACCCAGTGAGATTCCTCAGCAACCACAGCTCTGGAAAAATGGGCTTCGCCCTGGCTGCGGCGGCGCAGAGTGCCGGTGCCGAAGTGACGTTGATTGCCGGCCCCGTAAATTTGGATACGCCGCCAAAGGTCAATCGTATCGATGTTATCAGCGCCCAGGATATGTATGAGGCCGCCAAAAGTGCCGCCGATCACTGCGATATCTTTATCAGTGCAGCAGCCGTTGCTGATTTCCGGCCGGCCCAAGTCGCTGAGCAGAAAATCAAAAAGAAAGACGGGCAAGATGATGATGCAATTGCCCTCATCAAAAATCCCGATATTGTTGCAGCCATAGCCACGCGTACTGAGCTACGGCCTTTCACTATCGGGTTCGCCGCAGAGACAGAACAGGTTCTCGCCCACGCCCAGAGCAAACTGCAGCGGAAAAACCTCGATATGATCATTGCCAACGATGTGAGCCAATCGGATTCGGGATTTAACAGCGATCACAACGCTGTCACTGTGATAGATGCGGATGGTCAGAGCCGACTGGCTCCCGCATTAAAGACCGACCTAGCCCGACAGCTCATTGAACTCATCGCCTCCAAGGCTCAGTGACAACATTTACGCTCAAATCAGGGATATCTGTGGGCTCCAACAACAAAAAGAAACCAGGCGGTACCATGCAGAAAGGGTTATTTTTACCGTTATTATTAGTAGTTGTCGCTTGGCTGGGCGGTGCCTATCTGTTAATCCAGTATCTTGTAATACCCCACAATTACTCGCAGATTGAGCTAGCCGCCAAGCAAAAAACTGCCGAACTAGCTGAAGTCGTGCAGTCTTACGTCGCAGACTATTCGAAGCGCCTGCAGGCCCTTGGATCAAGGAAGCTCCCTGCAGCAACACTGATTGAATCTACCAAATTACCTGAGCAGGTATCCCTCCAGGCCTTTTCTTCCGAACAGGTTCGAGTGGGCTCAGGGCAAAATCCCTCCCTGAACTTTGCCTTGGTCGATCTGTTAAAGCGCAGTCAGGAAACACCTGAGCAACCGATGGAAGTACTGCGTACAGGTGTGGAAAATAGCTGGCAACTTCATAGTGTTATCAACCTGGAAAATGAACAACTACTGGCTACCCAACCCTTTTCCGTGCTGGAAAACATTTTAAAAAGTCTGGGCGGTGGTCATGGACAAGTTCAGTTAATGCAGAAGTTTCCCGATGCCCACCGACAAACTCTGTGGCGCGCAGGCACAGGAAAAGGCCACAACACTATAGAGCAACTTGAGGACAGCTATTTAAGCCTCCACTTCAGTCCCTCCGAAACCTTTGTCGAACAGCACAGTCTGCCCACATCCTGGATTTACATCGGAGCCGGCATTGGAATATTGGTGAGCCTATTCGCCCTACTGAAATTCCTACCTCGCGATTCGAGAGCCCCATGGGAAAGAAGTAAGGATGCTAGTGGCAGCGAGCTTAATAAGGCGCACCCACAAGCCTCTGATGGAGGAACTACACAGGCTTCCAATACAGATTTTCTGCCGCAGAGCCTGGCCTCAGCACCCAGTATCTCGAACTCTGATTCGGAGAACTCAGAAAGCGAAGAAAAAGAAAATAGTTCAAAGGACTTGCCAGAAAGTGACGATGACAAGCCCGAGCTGCCTCTGACCTCTGAGTATCCCCAGCATGTTTTCCGCGCCTACGATATCCGTGGAATCGCCGGGCAGGAAATCAACGAACCTTTTGCCTATCAACTAGGTAGAGCGCTCGGCACCCTGGCACAGCACGCTGGAGAACATCTCTTACTAGTTGGCCGAGATGGACGCAATAGCAGTGAGACACTTAGCCAGTGCCTGATTGAGGGAATTCTAGATAGTGGCTGCAACTCTATTAATCTCGGCCTGATTCCATCACCACTTCTCTATTACGCTTGTGCGAAAGGAAAAAATACCAGTAGTGGGGTCATTGTTACCGCAAGCCACAACCCTGCGGAATACAACGGCTTTAAGATCGTACTGAAAGGTCGCGCCCTGGCGGAAGACAAACTGCAAGGGCTCTACCAGTTGATGAAAAAAGGCCCATTCAAAAGTGGGGAAGGCGCCAATCGGGAGCAAGAAATCACCGATAAATATATCGATGAAGTTTTCAATAATGTCGCCCTCGCCGGGCAACCGCACTTGGTTATCGATGCTGGCAATGGCGCCACCTCTAACCTGGCTCCCCGCCTCTTTGAGCAGCTCGGCTGTGCAGTAACACCGATCTATTGTGAGGTGGATGGCAACTTCCCCAATCACGCACCGGACCCCTCCAGACCAGAAAACCTCGAAGCCTTGACTGAAAAGGTTCTGGCTACAGGAGCAGATTTGGGCGTGGCCCTGGATGGTGATGGTGATCGTGTTACCCTGATTTCAAGCAGCGGCCGTATCGCTTGGGCAGACCAACTGGTTATGTTGCTGGCAAGGGATATCCTTGCGCGCAATCCGGGAGAAAATATTGTCTTCGACGTTAAGAGCAGTCGCAGTTTATCCCAGCTAATCAGCCAGTATGGGGGCCGCCCCATTATGTGGAAGACCGGACACTCGCCCATGAAAGCCAAGATGTTGGAGACCAAAGCCATTTTGGGCGGCGAGCTTTCCGGACACATCTTTATTAAGGACCGCTGGTTTGGTTTCGACGATGGTATCTACGCTGCTGCGCGGGTACTAGAAATTATGGCACTGCGCGAACAAAGTCTTGATGAACTCCTCGACACCTTGCCGAAAATGCACAGCACCCCTGAGATCCTGCTACCAGTAGAGGAAACTGAGAAGTTTTCACTGATAGACCAGCTGCGCGATAAGGGGAATTTTGGCAATGCCGATATCAATACTATCGACGGCCTGCGTATAGAGTTTCCCGATGGCTGGGGGCTTGTACGTGCCTCCAATACCACTAGCGCACTAACCCTGCGCTTTGAGGCTGAAAATGAACAGGCCCTGGAGCGCATCCGTACTGAGGTGATGGGACAGCTCAGAAAGATTGCTCCCGCAATTACTGTACCCGACTGGCAGCTGCTCGATTAAGATAAAACGGCGGAATAGACTGCGCCGCCATCGGGCCACTGCCCCTATTGCTTAGAAAACAATCCACCACATTTGCTTTAAATCGTTGGCGACTCAAGTCAGGCCCCCAAACCTGATTCCCTTTCGCCCTGTGTAAGGAACTGCCCATGTCCCTAGATCTAAACTCTGCGCTGAAAAGTGCCCAGGTCCTCAATGAAGCACTGCCCTATATCCAGCGCTTTACAGGCAAAACTATTGTGGTCAAGTTCGGTGGCAACGCCATGGTGGATGAGCAACTACAAAACAGTTTCGCGCGAGACATTATCCTGATGAAGCTGGTAGGTATGAACCCAGTGGTAGTGCACGGTGGCGGACCTCAAATCGGGCAGCTGCTAAACAAGCTCAGTATTGAGTCCCGATTCGTAGACGGAATGAGAGTCACCGATAGCGAAACCATGGATGTTGTAGAGATGGTGTTAGGGGGCACCGTCAACAAACAGATCGTCAATTTGATTAACAAAAATGGGGGCCGCGCGGTAGGTATCACCGGTAAAGACGGATTGCTGGTTAAAGCGCGAAAGTTGACCCGAAAAAATGAGAGTGCGGGACTACATGCCTCTGAAATCATTGATATCGGCCAGGTAGGGGAAGTCGAGAAAGTTAATATTGATGTGATCAATATGCTGGTTCACAGCGACTTTATCCCGGTTATCGCGCCGATCGGAGTCGACGGCAATGGGGTTTCATACAATATTAATGCCGATCTCGTCGCTGGAAAAATCGCCGAGGAATTGAAAGCAGAAAAGCTGATGTTACTCACCAACGTCGCCGGTCTGCAGGATAAGGAGGGGGAGGTTCTCACCGGACTGACTACCAATGAAGTAGAGAGCTTAATTCAGGATGGCACCATCTATGGCGGCATGCTGCCAAAAATCACCTGCGCTCTGGACGCTGTTCAGGATGGGGTAAATTCCGCTCACATCATCGACGGCCGTGTGCCCCACGCCATATTGCTCGAAATATTTACAGATCGAGGCGTGGGTACCCTGATTACCAACATCGAAGCGCAAACTGTGGACCACTAGCCCCTTGGCAATTGAAGACAGCCCGGCGAATCGGTAGGATTCCGCCGCCGTCAAAATAAGACGACAAGAGCAAAACTAAATTCCGCCCCCCAAGCGGACCAAAGGCAGTCAATGAGCAGCGAAAAAATCAATCGGCGTCAACAAATCCTGGAAGCCCTAGCACATATGCTGGAAGTCAGTCCCGGCGCACGTATTACAACAGCAGCACTGGCCAAGGAAGTTGGTTTCTCTGAAGCCGCGCTATATCGTCACTTCCCCAGTAAATCCAAGATGTTTGAAGGGCTGATCGAATTTATTGAGGAGACCATTTTCAGCCGTATCGCAATGATCCTGCAGGAGGAGCCCTCGGCTCTCAATCGCTGCCAGAAAATTCTGCAGCTCCTGCTAGCTTTCTGTGAGCGAAACCCTGGAATCACTCGCCTGCTCACAGGCGACGCGCTTACCGGTGAAACTGAAAGGCTGCATGGACGAATCCTGCAGTTATTTGATCGACTGGAAACCCAAATTAGACAGATCTTGCGCGAAGCCGAGTTGCGCGAACACCTGCGCCCAACTCTTCCTCTCGGTGGTGCTGCCAACCTGCTTTTGGCGAGCGCGGAGGGGCGTATCGTCCAATACGTGCGCAGCGGTTTTAAGCGTAAGCCTACAGAGTACTGGGCAGAACAGTGGCCCGTATTAACGGCTGGTTTCTTCCGTGAGACAGTGGCTGCAGCCAGATAACCATTTCCTCATGAGGGCTGTTTAGCGGTAGCCCTCCGAAATTATTCAGGCATTGAGAAATTAGCTAGCTCTCAGCATTAAGTTCGGTATAGCGGGCTACCGCCTTATCAAAATCAACCCCTATGGTATCCGCTTCAGCCGCACGCCGGCTGAGGCGCTCCTCAAGCACTTCCATTTCTTTTTGTAGATCTGCAATTCTCTGCAACAATTCGGGAGCCACCTCACGGCCGCCCCGCTGCGTGCGCGCAGCAGAGGCTTCTTCCTGGGCAATTTGCCGGCGTAGACTGCTGATATTTGACCGCATGATAGCCATATCCTGCTCTACGACAGCCAACTTGCGCGACCGAGCACTCTCAATATCCGCAATACTGTTATAGCGCTTGAGCAACTTACGATCCGCCTCACGCTGGGCCTCCAACTTAAGCTGGGCCTGGTACTCTTCAGGACTGAGCTGCGGTGCGATTACTTCAACTACACGACCGGTAAGAGTGAGAATCTCATATCCATTTGGAACAAATTCCGGTGGAATAACATCGTTGATCACCAGGACTCCCTGGTGATCAGTGTATCGATACAAAACCCGGCTATTGTTGCCATAAGCCTCTACAGCCAACATCAAAAGGGTGCTGACCAATAGAGGTACTAAAGGGGCGACTCGCATCGCTCTTCTCTCTAAATTAACCGGCCCACGGCTAGGGGGGACAAAATTTATTGACCCGCGACACCGTAGCGCTGCCGGTAGTCCACAATTTTCTGCAGAGTATCGCTGTCATTCGACTCCTGCTCGAGAAAGCTGATCACATCGTCTAACTGCACGATGCCGACCACAGGAATATTGTACTGTCTCTCAACTTGCTGGATAGCGGAGAATTCACAATCTTCGTTAGCCTTTTCCTGGCGGTTGAGACCAATCACAACTCCCGCTGCTTCTGCGCCATGAGATTCGATAATTTGCATCACTTCGCGCACGGCTGTGCCCGCAGTAATAACATCATCGATAATCAAAACCTTGCCATTAAGCGGCGCACCCACTAAGGTTCCGCCTTCACCGTGATCCTTGGCTTCTTTTCGGTTGTAACAGAAAGGCTTATCGATCCCCTTTTGGGCTAGAGCCACAGCAGTCACCGCACCCAGCGGGATACCTTTGTAGGCCGGTCCAAAAATGACATCGAACTCCACTCCCGAAGCGATTATCGCCTCGGCATAGGCCTGCCCCAGCGCTGCCAGTGCAGCACCGGTGTGGAAACGGCCGGCATTGAAAAAGTAGGGGCTTTGACGGCCCGACTTCAATGTGAAGTCGCCGAAACACAAAACCTGATGATCCAGGGCAAGTTGGATAAAATCGCGCTGATATTGCTGCATGGAAAATTGTTAACTATTGGCTAAGGTGAAGGGAGACCTCCCCGTAGCATTCCCGGGGGTAGGCATGCATATAATGTTTCTAATGATACACAGTCCGCTGGTAAGGGGCTAATAATGCGAATAGTAAGCTTGTCGGTAGACGGCGTTCATCAGGCCGCCCAACGCGGTCTCTACGATTGGTTGGCGGAGCAGGACGCAGATATTATCTGCCTTCAGGACCTGCGCTCTCTCGAGCCTGAATTGGACCACCCAATATTTCACCCCGACGGTTATTACAGTTACTTTTTCGACTCGGGAACCCCCCACGAAAATGGTGTGGCTATCTACACCCGAAGCCAGCCCAAAGCCATCATATTCGGCATGGGCTTCGCCAATGGTGAGGATATGTACGGCCGCTATCTACAGGCGGATTTCGAGCGACTGAGTGTTGGCTCCCTACTCGCGCCAGTCGCCTCAGATGAGACGTCGTTAGAGAAAAAAGTCCAATTCTTTGAGGACATGCAGGCGCACTTGCTAAAAATAAGCCGCAAACGCCGCGACTTTATTTTCTGTGGTAACTGGGGCATGGCTCACCGTCGTGCAGACGTACAGAATTGGCAGGATCACCAGGATTCTCCCGGCTTTATGCGTCACGAACAGCGCTGGCTGGACCAACTGTTTAATGATGTTGGTTATGTCGATGCTTTTCGCCGTGTAGTAAAAGATACCGACGAATTTAGCTGGTGGCCCAGCGGTACTGTCGGAGAAGGAGATGGCTGGCGTACTGATATGCAGATCGTTTCTCACGGTCTGAAAAATCGCATTGAGTACGGTGCAATCAATAAGAATGTGAAATTCTCCAGCCACTTACCGGTCATCATGGACTACGAAATCGAAGTCTGAATCGCACGGAGTTCCGGCCCCTTCCCTTTTGGGAGAGGGCCGGATACAAACCAAGGGGCGGCAGCTTTACTCGTCCAGCGCCCGCTTTTGCAGAGCGATCAACTCATCGATACCCGCCTTGCCCAACCCCAGCATCTGAGCGAACTGCTTTTCGGTAAATGGCTCACCCTCTGCAGTGCCTTGAACCTCGATCATGCCGCCATCTTCGGCCATCACCAAATTCATATCGGTATCCGCTGAACTGTCTTCCGGGTAATCCAGGTCCAGTAACGGCTCCCCCTCATAAATTCCCACCGATACCGCCGCTACCATATTCTTAAGCGGATCTTCGGCAATGATTTTTTCCCTCTGCATATGACGCAGGGCGTCAACCAGTGCCACACAAGCACCTGTGATTGCTGCGGTTCGGGTACCGCCATCGGCCTGGATAACATCGCAATCGACGGTGATTTGATTCTCACCTAGCTTCTCCAGGTCTACCGCTGCCCGCAGTGAGCGCCCGATCAAGCGCTGAATTTCCACGGTGCGGCCACTCTGCTTGCCCTTGGCCGCTTCCCTGGGCATACGGGAGCCTGTGGAGCGTGGCAGCATGCCGTACTCTGCAGTAATCCAACCGCTGCCCTGGCCGCGTAAAAACCTTGGGACTTCACTGGAGAGAGAGGCATTACACAAAACCTTGGTATCACCAAACTCCACCAACACAGACCCCTCCGCATGACGGGTATAGTTGCGGGTAATTTTTACCGGGCGCAATTGCGCAGGGGCGCGGCCACTGGGACGCTGCATAGTCCACCTCAAATATTGAATGAAAGCCCCGCATTATATACCCCAGCATGGCGATCCAAACGCTGTGTTATTATGCCGGGCCGATTAATACGCCTGTAGGGGATCAGCTATGGCCAGTCAACGGGAACAGAACAAAGTGCGCAGCATGACAGCCTTTGGACGCGCCGAGGCCAATTACGCAAGCGGCACTGCTATCTGGGAACTGCGCTCGGTCAACCATCGCTACCTGGAACCACATTTCCGTTTACCCGAAGCGGCTCGCTCCCTGGAAACACAACTGCGCGATACGCTGCGTAAGACGCTGTCCCGCGGCAAAGTTGAATTAACCTTGAGCCTGAAGACCAATAGCGCCGAAGACACTGGGCTGGAAATCAACCAACCCCTCGCCCAGGCGCTGATTCATGCGGCAAAACAGGTAGCGGATGGCGAGGATATTCAACCACTCAATCCCTTGCAAATTCTCCAGTGGCCCGGTGTTATCAGTGAACCGGAAGCGGATACCGATCAACAGTCGGCAACGATATTGGTGGCTTTTCGCGAGGCACTGGGACAGCTGCGCGCAAACCGTGAACGCGAAGGCGCTGAGCTAGCCAAGTTTATTGAGGCCCGACTCAAGGGAATCGAAGAGCAGGTGGCCAAAGTTCGAGAACTGCTTCCCCAAATCCTTGAGGCACAGCGAGACAAGCTGCGCAGCCGCCTGGAAGAGTTGCAAGTGGAGCTGGACAAGGACCGGCTCGAGCAGGAGATCGTCCTGTTGGCCCAGAAGGCTGATGTGGATGAAGAGCTCGACCGCCTCAGTGCGCACACTTCTGAAACACGTCGGGTTTTAGCCGGCGGTGGATCAATCGGCCGGCGGCTGGATTTCCTGATGCAGGAGTTTAATCGCGAAGCCAACACCCTCTCCTCAAAGTCTGTGGTTACCGACACAACCCAGGCTGCGGTAGAGCTCAAAGTATTGATCGAGCAGATGCGCGAGCAAGTACAAAACATCGAATAACCCTCTGGGGCATTCTCACCGAGACTGCGGATGCCCCTCTGCCACCAGACAGAGGGATTTATGATAGCTCACCCTTTAAGGAGTATTTATGCAACAAAACCTGAAGTGGGTCGGCGCTATTTTTTTAGTGCTTGCTGCAATTGAGATTATTAATATTCTGAGCGGCCGATCGCTTAATTACTTTGGTATTGTTCCCCTCTCAATCAAGCACCTCCCCCATATCTTTTCTGCACCATTACTGCATGGAAATAGCTGGCACTTCTTCTCGAATATATTCACCCTATGCATCTTCAGTTTCTTAGTGCTGCAGTACGGGGTAAAAACTTACCTGAAAGTGACCCTGTTCGTTGTGATCACCACCGGACTGGCCGTTTGGCTTTTTGGAGGCAGGGGTAGTAATCACTTAGGGGCTAGCTCAGTAATCTACGGCTACTTTGGCTTTTTGCTTCTTGCGGGATTTATCAGCAGGAAATTTAGCCGTTTATTAATATCTATTGGGGTAGCCGTTCTTTATGGAGGGCTTATTTTCGGTGTCTTGCCACGGGGTGGTTTTATCTCCTGGGAGTCCCACCTATTTGGATTTATCTTTGGGTTGCTGGCTGCAAAGCTGTGGGCCAAAGTTCCCAGTTATAGCAAGGCCAGATAAACACAAGTCCTAACACCAACCTTTCAACCTCAAGCCCCAGTAGTAGCCAGCAAAGGTTTTCATTACTGGGGTACCCTCAGGAAACAGGCCCCAAAGCCAAGCTACGTAAATGCTACGTGCACGTCACTAAGAAGCGTATAGCGATTCATCTTTTCTACGCACGATAATTCTTTTATCTGAAAATATTCGCTTATTAACCAATTTCCCCCTGTGAACCCCTCCACATCTCTCCCGTAGATAAATTCTCACTATCAGATTTTTTTCCCAAAACTTATAAATTTGTCGCCAAAAGCCACACAAAATTAAAGGCTTAAGCTGAGGATAATAATTTCACGAACGTTATAAAGAAGTACCATTTTGAAACTTTGGTACCAATTTTGGTCAAACTGACTTACCGACTGTGAGAAAGACAGTTTCTAGGCCTATCCGTTAAGCAAATTTATTTTGTTAGTGCGGAGTTTTTCAGGAGTCTCCGGCCTATCGGAATACTGATAGCCGGATTTAAAATATCTCGGAGATATAACAATAATGAAATCATCATTGAAAAGTCTTTTGCAAAAGACGACTCTGGCGAGTGCGTTTTCGTTACTGTGTGCTACCCCTTTCGCTACTCACGCAGCGGACGCGGAAAAAACACTGCTAACCGACCGCATCATCGTAAAGTACAAGGAGAGCGCTAAAGTTGGGAGGGCGGCCACCATGGCCACAGAGACGGTCGAAAAAGCTTCCCGTCGCGCCGGCCACAAGATGCGCCACCTCCGCCGTATGGCCACTGGCGCTCAGGTAATGCGCCTGGAAGGCCGTAAAAGTAGAGCTGAAGTAAATGCGATCATCGATCGCCTGAAACAGGATCCGGATGTGGAATACGCAGAGCCGGACCTGATTATGAAAGCGATGGCCGAGCCCAATGACCCGAGCTATCTCAGCCAGTGGCATTACTACGAGTCCACCGGCGGCTTGAACCTGCCCTCAGCTTGGGACGTTACCCAGGGCGATGGCGTAGTGGTTGCCGTACTCGATACCGGTTATCTCCCCCACGCCGATCTGGTAGACAATATCCTACCAGGCTACGATATGATTTCTGACACTTTCGTCTCCGTAGATGGAGATGGACGTGATGACGATCCCACTGACCCAGGGGATTGGTATACAGATAAAGCCTGCGGTGACGACCCGAGCATCCCCTCCGAGAGCGACAGCAGCTGGCACGGCACCCATGTAGCCGGCACCATTGCCGGGGTTACTAACAACAACATGGGTATCGCCGGTGTAGCCTATGATGCGAAGATAGTGCCCGTTCGTGTGCTTGGACGCTGTGGTGGCTATACCTCTGATATTGCCGACGGCATTATCTGGGGTGCCGGTGGTTCTGTCAGCGGATTACCAAGCAACCAAAACCCAGCCCAAGTATTGAACCTGAGCCTCGGCGGTGGCGGTAGCTGTGACACTACCACGCAAAGCGCTATCGACACTGCGCGCAGCCTCGGCGCTACCGTGGTTGTCGCCGCTGGTAACAGTGGTGCCAACGCAAGCCAATACTCGCCTGCCAGCTGTGATGGGGTTATTACCGTTGCGGCAACTGACCGTACCGGCGGCCGCTCTTATTACTCCAACTATGGCAATGTGGTTGATGTCGCTGCACCCGGTGGCGCACAGAGCTTCGCAAACGATTCCGACGGTATCCTTTCCACCTACAACAACGGCTCTACCGATGCGGGCAGCGATAGCTACTATTACAGCCAGGGCACCAGTATGGCAGCCCCCCATGTCGCCGGCGCAGCAGCGCTGATTTATTCGGTTAACCCCGACGTTACTCCGGATGAAGTTGAATCGATCCTCACCAGCACTGCTCGCAGCTTCCCCTCTTCTTGCAACAACTGCGGCTCCGGTATTGTGGACGCGGCAGCAGCTGTAGCTATGGCGAGCGGCGACGATAGTGGTAATGGCGACGACGACGATGACGACAGTGGCAGCAATGGTTCAGGTTGGACAGAAACTAACCTTTCTGGCAGCCAGGGCAGCTGGAATGACTTCACCATTGATGTTGAGTCTGGGACTTCCACCCTTACTATAGAGATGTCCGGTGGCTCCGGCGAAGTTGATCTCTACGTGCGCCACGGTAACTATCCTACCCTGCGTCGATATGACTGTCGTCCATACCTCTGGGGTAACGAGGAGAGCTGCACCATTAGCAACCCGGATTCCGGCACCTGGTACATCAGTGTCTATGGGTATGAATCCTACAGCGGTGTGACTTTGGAAGCGGAAGCTAGCGAGTAAATAGCGACCCGTTCAGAGTAAAAAAAGACCGGCATTTGCCGGTCTTTCTATTTATAAACTCCAAAGAAAATCCTTTCACGAAGAAAACCATGATTAAACATCGAAAGTCGCACCTAGCCGTGGTACCAATTCGACGTATCGCATGCTCTTGCCAATCTTTTGGTTAGTGCCAATCAGGCACCACTTTTGTAAACCTGAAAGTTAATTACGTCAAAATCCCTTCAGCGAATACTGACTGATTTCAGAATCCATACATCACTGGCATATGCGGCCCAGTAGCCGTGTGGCAGAGTTCAATAGATACGCTATCTAATAATAAAAATATGGGGTTTCTGTGGACCTGCTTACTTTCTCTATTCCATTTTTTCTGACCGCCATGCTTATGGAGTTCGCCCTAGATCGCTGGAAAGGCTGGGGGCTCTACAGGCTGAATGACACTATTGGCAATCTCAGCACGGGGATTCTCAATCGTATTATCGGGCTTACCTATAAAAGCTTATTCCTCGTTATCTATATCCCGCTGTTTACGTTGCTACAACCCTACTATCAATGGGTTGGTTTCAACTGGTCTATCGACAATGTCTGGCACCTGGCCCTGGCGGTTCTCGCATACGACTTCTGCTACTACTGGAAGCACCGTATCTGTCACGAGGTAAACATCTTTTGGGCAGAACACCTGGTGCACCACCAGAGTGAGGACTACAACCTGAGCACAGCATTGCGCCAGTCTTCGGGGGGGCTACAGCTGGATTGGATATTTTATCTACCGCTTCTATTGATTGGTTTGCCGGCAGAAATTGTTATTGTCGCCGGCGCAATTGATCTTATTTACCAGTTTTGGGTTCACACACAAAAAATACCCAAGATCCGCTGGTTGGAGTGGTTTGTCATTACCCCCTCGAATCACCGGGTACACCACGCCCAGAACGCTGTCTACGTAGATAAAAACTACGGCGGAATATTAATACTTTGGGATCGCTTATTTGGCACCTACCAGCAGGAACTCGAAACTGAGCCCTGTCTTTACGGTGTGCGTAAGCCCCTGAATACCTTTGATCCTGTAGCAGCCAATTTACAACACTTAAAGCGCATGGCAATTGATGCCTGGCATACGAAAAGCTGGTGGGACAAGTGCACTCTTTGGTTACGCCCCACAGGCTACAGACCCGCAGATGTAGAAAAATCCATGCCAGTAGCCTCTACCGATCTGACAAACTTTAAACGTTTCAACCCTGAAATTAGCCCTGGTTTGCGCAACTACGCATTCGCACAACACCTCTGTTATACCGCCACAACCTTATCTCTCCTCTGGTTCACCAGCGTATTGAGTTTCTGGCAACTTATGGGCTCGGTTATTGCCTTGATTATTTGCCTGGCAATTAATGGAAGGATACTGGATGGTCATCCTATTTCAGGGCGCCTCGAAACTTTGAGACTCGCAGCACTCATCTGCGCTATTCCGCTACTAAACAATACATATGTACCACTCTTCATATCCTACTTGCTCGCAAGCTCTTTGGTATGGTGGTGGTTGGCAACCCGGCGCAAAGAGGATAGAGTCACTTTCGTTAGCGATTAACAACAGGGAGATCCCCTTAATCACAGGTGGTTGGCGGTGATTGAGAAACTCCCGCGAGGCTATCCCGGCCGGGCCCAGGCGCGCAGGTGGTAACGCGCCCTGAATCTCCCAACAGATACCCCCACCCCGGTCGGGGGCTAGCCTTGTCCCTTCATGACACTCTTTCATCTCCAGACGCAAGCTTCGGTTATAATGGGCTCTTTGCTCGCGAACAGGATCAGTTGTGCAAACAGGAACCCTCTACACCGTCTCCGCTCCCTCCGGTGCAGGAAAAACCAGCTTGGTCAAAGCGCTGGTAGACAGCGACAGCCAGGTTACCGTATCGGTTTCCCATACCACTCGTGCCATGCGCCCAGGCGAAACTCACGGCGTTGACTATCACTTTGTCGAGCGAGAAGAATTTTTGGCAATGTTGGAGCGCGATGCTTTTTTTGAGCACGCCCAAGTTTATGGCGATAATTATTACGGCACCGCCAAAGCTGAGATCGAAGAGACTCTTGCCAGTGGTCGCGATGTAATCCTGGAAATCGATTGGCAGGGGGCCGAACAGGTTCGTCGCCTGCGCCCTGATGCAGTGGGTATTTTTATTTTGCCTCCGTCCCAGGAAGCCCTGCGTGAGCGCCTCACCGGACGCGGTCAGGACGATCAAGCGGTCATTGATCGCCGTATGGACCAGGCCATCGACGAAATGACCCATTATGTCGCCGCAGATTACCTGGTAATCAACGATAACTTCGAGCAAGCGTTAACAGAGCTGCGTGCCATTATCGTTGCCCAGCGACAGCGCTTAGAGCTGCAGCAACTGCGCCACGGCGATCTACTTCAGGCACTGTTGCGCCACTGAACCAATTGATCGAATTGCATACATTTCCCGGTCCGGTAAAATAGCCGGTCCCCTGTACAGAATTTGCCTTCGGGCACAGCAAATGGAAACGAAAGTTTATGGCACGTATTACCGTTGAAGATTGCCTTGAGCATGTGGACAACCGCTTCGAGCTCGTTATCGTCGGCAGCAAACGCGCCCGTCAGATCGCTACAGGCGGCAGGGATCCATTGGTTCCCGAAGAAAACGATAAGCCCACGGTAATTGCCCTGCGCGAAATCGAAGAGGGCCTGGTGGATGCCGCCATCCTCGACGAGCCGGAACGCGAAGAGGCACCTGCTCCTATCGTTGCCCCCAACTACCTAACAGATCAGCAAGTCTGATCAGGTCTCTTACTGGGTACTTTTTGTGTTTTACGAGAGGCGCGCGCGGCATTGCACACCATAGATAGTTTGGCCCACCGCCTCTCCTCATACCTTCCTCCCGACCAGATCCAAATCGTCCGCCGCGCCTATTTTTACGCGGAGCAGGCTCACGATGGTCAGCAGCGCCGTTCCGGCGAGCCCTATGTCACCCACCCGCTGGCAGTTGCCACTATTCTCGCGGGCATGCATATGGATCACGAGAGCTTGGCGGCAGCCATGTTGCACGATGTGATCGAAGATACGGGTATCCCCAAGGCAGCTTTGGCCGAGCAGTTTGGTGGAGAGGTTGCCGACCTGGTCGATGGGGTCTCCAAACTAACCCAGTTCGAGACCGACAGCCCTGCAGAAAAGCAGGCGGAAAACTTCCAGAAGATGGCGCTAGCCATGGCCCGCGATATCCGCGTGATTCTGGTCAAACTGGCCGACCGCCTGCACAATATGCGCACTCTTGGTGCACTGAAACCGCAGAAGCGTGCCCGTATTGCCCGCGAGACGCTGGAGATCTACGCACCCATCGCCCACCGACTGGGTATGAACGACGTTCGTATCGAGTTCGAGGATCGCGCTTTTTTTGCCATCTACCCACTACGTGCCAGCCGCTTGCGCGCCGCCCTGGTCGCCGCCCGCGGCAATCGCAAAGAGCTGCTGGAACAGATTCAGAATGCTATAGAACTGCGCTTGCAGCGGGAGGGCATCAGCTCTCTGGTGATTGGTCGGGAAAAGCACCTATTTAGCATCTACCAAAAGATGCGCGCCAAGAAGAAGTCCTTCAAGGAGATAATGGATGTCTACGCTTTCCGCATCATTGTGGACAGTGTGGATACCTGTTACCGGGTTCTCGGTGTTATGCACAGCCTGTACAAACCGGTAATCTCCGAGTTTAAAGATTACGTCGCTATCCCCAAATCCAATGGCTACCAGTCACTGCACACAGTGCTGCTGGGTATGCACGGGGTGCCCATTGAAGTTCAGGTCCGCACCAAGGAAATGGATGAAATGGCCAACAGTGGCATTGCCGCCCACTGGCTGTACAAAGCCTCCGGCGATGAGGTGATCAATACCGGTGGCACCAGCCAGGTGCGCGCACGGCGCTGGGTCCAGGGACTGCTGGAGATGCAGCAGCGCGCCGGCGACTCGTTAGAGTTTATTGAAAACGTAAAAATTGACCTGTTCCCGGATGAAGTTTACGTCTTTACCCCTAAAGGGCAGATCGTTGACCTCCCCGCAGGAGCCACTGCCGTGGACTTCGCCTATTCCGTACACACGGATATCGGCAACTCCTGTGTTGCCGTGCGTATCAATCAGCGCCTGGCCCCTTTGTCCCAACCTCTGGAAAGCGGGCAAAAAGTCGAGATTCTCACGCGCAAAACTGCACAGCCAAACCCTAACTGGCTCAATTTTGTAGTAACCGCCAAAGCGCGCAGTGCTATCCGTCACTTCCTCAAGCACCAGCGTCACCACGATTCCATTACCCTGGGCCGGCGCCTGCTGGAAAAAGCACTCAGTAAGTTCGACACGAGCCTAGACGCGCTATCGCCAGAGCAATTAGAAGCGGGCCTCAAAGAGGCGAAATGCGCAACTTTGGACAAGCTGCTGGAAGAGATAGGTATGGGCAGTAAAGTGGCCTTCTCTGCCGCTAAATTACTCGCGCCCGTCACCAGTGAAGAGACTGAAGCCAGCAATATCTCTTCTCCCTTAACGATCGATGCCCAAGAGGGCATGATGATCAGCTTCGCTCGCTGTTGCCGTCCTATTCCCGGGGATGCCATTATCGGCCATATCAGCTCGGGCAAAGGCGTAGTAGTACACCGCGACACCTGCCGCAATACCGGTGATTTTCGCGAGCACCCAGAAAACATCATGCTGGTGAACTGGTCACCGGATGTGACAGGAGAGTTCCTCGGTGATGTGCGGGTAGAAGTCGAGTCAGAGAGAGGGATTATTGCCCGACTGGCTACTCGTATTACGGAAGAGGGCGCCAGCATCGAGCAGATCAATGTGGATGAGAAGGATGCTCACAACAGCGTGATCTCCCTGACCCTGGAAGTCAGTGGCCGTGTACATTTGGCTCGGGTTATGAAGCGCCTGCGCAACCTCCCTTCTGTCATACGCATCGCCCGCCCTTGAGGAACACAAGGGAATCCCATTGGGAACTGCCATTAGGCTTCAAAGCGCGATATATTTAACCGACTTCTGAAAGCCCCGCAAATAAGTAAGGGATTAATCGGAAGTTCCGTATAGGTCTTCCTTTTCAACAATATTGATAAGTAATGGAGTACCCCATGCCCAATCGAGCCGTTATTAAAACCGACCGGGCACCCGCCGCAGCTGGTACCTATTCCCAGGCAGTAAAAGTGGATAATACTGTTTACCTGTCGGGACAAATCGCTCTGGACCCAGAGACACAACAGATGATTAGCGGAGGTTTTAGCGATGAAGTCCACCAGGTCTTTCGCAACCTCAGCGCAGTCTGTGAGGCCTCTGACGGATCGCTTCAGCATATTGTGAAACTCAATCTCTACATTACCGACAGCAGCAACTTTGCCGCTGTAAATGAGATAATGGCAGAGTTTTTCGAAGAGCCTTATCCCGCCAGGGCAACCGTCGTCGTCAAGGAGTTGCCGCGGGGAGCCCTTTTTGAAGCCGAAGCGATTATGGTGACCTGAGGCAAGAAGTTCTCGCCGATGCTGTGGCAATAATTGAGGAGGGCAGCTCAGCCCTCCGACTCCAACAGAGCGCTATAGCCCACCTTGTAATCTGGATATTTCAATTCGTAACCACTGGACAGCATCAACTGATTGCTGAGCTTTTTCGAGCGGCGCTCGCTCGTTTGCACAATCTCGCGCAGGTGGGCACTGGTATATCCCATCGCTTTTACCAACCACTGTTGCAGCTCGTACATCGGCACAGGCTGGCTATCGGCGCCTATATAAAGGGGCTCCGGGACCCACCCCTGTTTGTGCCTTTCAATAAGGTGCAATAAAAAACCAATACAATCATCGACATGGATGCGATTGCTATATTGCGGTGGCTGGGGAGGAGCGCAGCGACCAGCGCGAACCTGCGACAACAAGCGATCTCGACCAGGCCCATAAATTCCCGCAAAGCGCACAATGCAACTGTTGGGAATTGCGTTGCGAATGATCTCTTCAGCTGCCAGCAAACTATCTCCCTGAAAACCACTGGGCAGGGGTAAGGTTTGCTCATCGATAAAGTCGTCACCGCTTTGGCCATAAACACGAGTAGATGAAACCCAAATAACCAAGCGCGGTGGGGATGGAAGGTGCGGAACAACTTCAGCGACTGCCTTTGCCGTTTCCACATAGGCGCGGTGATAGCCGGTTGGTGTGTGCTCAGTGGGGGTAAATGTCGCGAGAATGACATCCGCCCCCGTAGACAACAAGCGTTCAATATCTTCTTTCTTAGTGGCATCCCCCCGGCGCCAATTCACCACATCTGCCCGGCGCTTACTCGCCAGAGCTACCAGGGGATTGCGCCGCATTCCATAAACCGCGTATTGCTTTCGGTCTATATGCAGTGCCAGTCTCGCCCCGAGGTCACCACACCCAAGGATCCAAAGCTTTTCTTGTTGTGTCATATAGTTCCCGGTGAACAATCTTTGCTGTCCACCTTATTCCCTTGATTCAGTGCTATTCAGTCCTAAGGTGCTGGGGTCATTTGGGCAAATATCAAATTCGGAATGCTTATAGTTCGCCGCCGAGGCTCTCCCCAAAGGCGGACTAGTTGCCACGCCTTTTGAACATGCGATAGATCGCAAGAAAAATTATCGCACCAATCGTAGCCGTTATTATGTCGCCAATTCCGAAACCAGTCACTGGGCCACCGAACCCAATCAAGGCACCCAGCCAGCCTCCAATAAAGGCACCGACAATGCCGATGACCATAGTGACTATCCAACCACCAGGATCTCTCCCGGGCATAATCCACTTTGCCAAAGCGCCGGCAATCAACCCGAGAATGACCCAGGACAGAACTCCCATGACGTATCTCCGTTCGGTGTGCCCCTTACAGATATAGCAAAATTTTGCGCCTCAATCCCACCTGAATTCCCAAAACTAGTAAATTTTCCCAATATTCGCTCTCAGCTTACAGATTGAGACAGGGTATTGGCCAGCGGCGATTATTTATGAATAATTACTATTACTAATGGCCATCTAATTGCCTCGACCATGACTCTCAATGAACTGCGCTATATCGTAACTCTCGCCCAGGAACAGCATTTTGGCCGTGCCGCCGAGCGCTGTTACGTCAGCCAACCGACACTCTCTATCGCGGTAAAGAAACTGGAGAAAGAGCTCGGTGTCGCTCTGTTTGAGCGCTCAAAAACTCGAGTGCAGGCAACCCCATTGGGCGAGAGAATTGTCGCCCAGGCCCAGCTGGTTCTGGAACAATCAGCAGCCATCAAAGACATCGCCAGCGCCGGCAAGGACCAGCTGGCGAGCCCCCTGTCAGTTGGCGCCATCTTTACTATTGGGCCCTACCTGTTCCCACACTTTATTCCCCAACTACAGCATTTGGCACCAGAAATGCCACTCTATGTTGAAGAGGGATATACCGCCACGCTGAGACAGAGGCTGCGCAAGGGTGAACTGGATGCCATCATTATTGCTCTCCCCTTTACCGAGCCCGACGTTGTCACCCAACCCCTGTACGACGAGCCATTTGTTGTATTGATGCCCGCAGGCCATCCACTTACAAAGCAGGAGGTTATCTCCCCGGATCAACTCACTGAAGACAATGTGCTTCTGCTGGGTGAGGGTCACTGCTTCCGCGATCAGGTACTGGAAGCTTGTCCGCACCTGCAGCTAACCATGGAAAAAGAAGCGGGCGGCGGCAGCATACGCACAGCCGCAGATGGCAGCTCACTGGAAACACTCCGCCATATGGTGGCCTCAGGGCTTGGAATTACCGTATTGCCACTCTCAGCCGCCACCGCATCACAGTATGCCAGTGGCCTGCTGGAGACCCGCCCCTTTACCGCACCGGGCCCACGCCGCACCGTAGCACTGGCCTGGCGGGCAAGCTTCCCCCGACACCGCGCAATCGACATACTGCGAGAGGCCATCAGCCAGTGTCACCTGACCGTGGGATAGATAACAACCTGGCCGAGCTGCCCGTTACCACCCTCAAAGGCGTGGGGGATAAATTTGCCCAGGTGTTGGCCAAACTCCATATCAACTCCCTACAGGATTTGGTTTTCCACTTGCCCCTACGCTATCAAGACCGCACCCGGGTGGTGCCTATTGCCGGCCTCACCGCCGGTATGGATGTGGTAATCGAAGGAGAGGTCAGTGCCGCCGATGTCGTATTCGGCCGCCGCCGCAGCCTGGTGGTCAGATTACAGGATGGCAGCGGCACCTTAACCCTGCGCTTTTTTCATTTTTCTGCCGCACAGAAAAGCCGCTTTGCCCGAGGAACCCGAATACGCTGCTTTGGGGAGGCCCGTCGCGGAGCCAACGGCCTGGAGCTCTACCACCCGGAAACGGAAATCGTCGGTATCGAAAACGCGGAGACCGCAGATACCCTTACGCCGGTTTACCCGCTAACAGAAGGTGTGAGCCAGGCCCGTATGCGAGGATTGGTGGAGCAGGCACTGGTTCTACTGAAAAACGGTGCTGTTACCGAGTTCTTGCCGGCAGAGCTGTTACCCAAATCTCTGCGCTACCCCCTCCGGGACGCCTTGCTGTATTTGCACGCCCCTCCGGCTGGCACCCAGCTAGATCAACTGGCAGCAGGTACTCACCCCGCCCAGCAGCGTCTGGCCCTGGAAGAGTTACTGGCACACCATCTGAGTCTGCTGGAGTTGAGGCGCAATAGCGCTAGGGTAGCGGCACCACCTCTGTCCGTTAACCGATCCCTGGAGCGAGACTTTTTGTCGCGTCTGCCATTTTCCCTCACCGGCGCACAGCAGAGAGTTTGCGAGGAAATCGCTGAGGATCTGGCTCAACAAACCCCGATGATGCGCTTATTGCAGGGAGATGTGGGCGCGGGAAAAACCCTGGTCGCCGCTATGGCTGCCCTAAAGGGCATTGGGACCGGTGCTCAAGTAGCAGTCATGGCACCGACAGAAATCCTGGCAGAGCAGCACCGGATCAATTTTTGTAATTGGCTGGAACCTTTGGGTATTGAAGTTGCTCAGCTAACGGGCAGCTTAAAGGCTGCCGAGCGGCGTAAACAGCTGGGCAAGATCGCCAGTGGCGATGCCCAGTTAGTGGTGGGCACCCACGCACTTTTTCAGGAAGAGGTGGCTTTCCACAACCTGGTGTTAGTGATTATCGATGAGCAACACCGCTTTGGCGTACAGCAGCGCCTGGAGCTGCGTGAGAAAGGGGCGGCAAGTGGAGCTACCGGCAGGCTGCAACCCCACCAGCTGATTATGACCGCTACACCGATTCCCCGCACCTTGGCGATGTCCGCCTTCGCCGACCTGGATTGCTCAATCATCGATGAGCTGCCGCCAGGGCGACAACCCATCAACACCGTTGCCATTGCCAATGATCGGCGCGACCAGGTTATGGAACGGGTGCAAAGCGCCATCGCCGAGGGCCGCCAGGCCTACTGGGTTTGCACCCTTATCGAGGAGTCGGAAAGCCTGCAGGCCCAGGCGGCAGAATCGACCGCCGAAGAGCTCGCCGAAATGCTCGAAGGCGTTCGCGTGGCCCTGGTACACGGCCGCCTGAAACCAGAACAAAAAGAGCAGGTGATGAGCGCCTTCAAGGCCGGGGAAGTAGATTTGCTGGTGGCCACCACGGTCATTGAAGTGGGCGTCGACGTGCCCAATGCCAGCCTGATGATTATCGAAAACCCCGAACGCCTGGGCCTGGCCCAATTGCACCAGTTGCGCGGCAGGGTCGGGCGCGGCTCCATCGCCAGCCACTGCGTGCTGCTGTACGGCACACCACTATCGCAGAATGGCCGCGCCCGCTTGCAAGCGCTGCGTCAACACAGTGATGGTTTTGCTATTGCAGAGGAAGACCTGCGTCTGCGAGGTCCCGGGGAAATCCTCGGTACCCGCCAGACAGGGGAGATCCAGCACCGTATCGCAGACTTGCAGAGGGATGCTGAGCTGCTGCCGCAAGTGCAAAGAATTGCTATTTCCCCTCAATTGACAGAGGGCATGCGACAACAGTTGATTAAACGCTGGTTACAGAACAAGCCCCGTTTCGCCGAGGCCTGAGGAGAGCGCCCTAGTGGGCGCCTATCGTGTTGTTATCGTTAATACTGACGCTATTGTAATTAGCGTCGTAGTAGGTCTCTTCGTCCAGGGCGCCTTCACTCTTCGCCACCACACTACTTACTACCGCATCACCGGTAATGTTGACCGCCGTGCGCACCATATCCAGCAGGCGATCTACGCCGATCACAATGGCAATCCCCTCGAGCGGCAGACCCACTTGCTGCAATACCATACCCAGCATAATCAGGCCGACGCCGGGCACCCCGGCAGTACCAATAGAAGCCAGAGTTGCTGTCAGGATCACCGTCAGGAAGCCTGTCAGGCCAATCTCAATTCCAAAGAACTGGGCAATAAAGACCGTAGCCACCCCCTGCATAATCGCAGTGCCATCCATGTTGATAGTGGCACCCAAAGGAACGGTAAATGCAGCAATTTTGTTATCCACCCCCAGGCGTTTCTCAACCGTGGCTAAGGTGACTGGGATGGTGGCCCCAGAAGAAGCGGTACTGAAAGCGAACATCATGGTTGAACGCATTTTTTTGAGCAACTCTATAGGATTGAGGCCGCTGAGAAGTTTCAAAAGTACTGAATAGACAACCAGTGCATGGACAAGTAAGGCACCAAGAACCACAGAGAAATATTTAGCCAGCTGTAAAAGTACCTCAAAGCCCAGTTGTGCAAAAGTCTTTGCCAGTAGAGCAAAAACGCCATAGGGGGCGAAAACCATCAACACTCCGACCATACGGAGAACAACCGTGTTGAGGTCGCTAAATAGTGCCGCAACTCGCTGACCCGGCTCCCCACAGCGGGAAATCGCATACCCCATCAATAGGGCAAATACGATAATCTGCAGCATATTTCCCTCAGCCATAGCGGCCACAGGATTGGTCGGGAAAATATTGACCAGCACCTCAGAAAGAGGTGGGGATTCTTTAGGCTCAAACCCTGATACCGCACCAGCTACGGTTTCGTTGACGCCAACTCCAGGCTGGAATATCAATGCCAAACACAGGGCCAAAGTAATAGCAATGGCCGTTGTCACCATATAGAGAAGAATAGTTTTACCTGCCAGAGGTCCAATTCGACTTCCCTCTGACAGGGAGCAAGCACCGCTAATCAGAGAAACTAGCACCAGAGGCACCACCATCAGCTTCAATGAAGCGATAAAGATTCGACCAATAACGTCGAACAAACCTTCGGTGAGGTATAGATTAATGACGTTGTTGACACCGGCGCCAACTAGCTGACTTTCACCGAGCAAATTGATGCCAATTCCAATGGCAGCGCCCGCAGACATCCCTAATAAAATTTTTCTAGTAAGCCCCATAACAAGCTTCTCTTTATGAATCGTTGTTTTCATTGCAGTGAGCACTATATCCATTGCCGTGCTGGGGAGCAAAAATGCAACAGGGAGAGACCTGTTGCCACCGGCCGGGATACAATGGGGCCTTTATCCAGACTGCGGAGTTATCGTTGCACCAATCACCATTTGTGCCCTCTGGCGATTGGCAGAGTTTGCCTCTTGAAACCCAGCAGCAACCACCCAAAAATCTGGTGCCCTGGCTGACCTATTCCGGATCACTCACCGCCGCTCTCAAGCAGCAAAGTGACGGGGACTTTTATGTTCGCGTGCTCTATCAGGGTTGGCAGACACCTCGCCCAGAAGAATACCTTGTACTGGGGTTACACAGTGGTAGCCGGGCTCTGATTCGGGAAGTACTGCTCTACGGTTGCGGACAGCCCTGGGTGTATGCCCGCAGCGTTTTACCCGAGCGCAGCCTGCAAGGAAAATCTCGCAATCTGCGCAGCCTGGATACTCGTCCGCTGGGGGAGCTGCTGTTTAGTGAACCGGGCATTCGCAGGGGGGAGATCGCCCTAAATTTGCTGCAGAAATCCCCTGGCTGCGCCGATCGTGAACTTGGGGAAAAGGATTCTGAAGTCTGGGGTCGCCGCTCGGTATTCTGGCTGCGGGACAAGCCTTTACTGGTGTCAGAGGCTTTTCTTCCCAACTTCACACCGACAGGTGACCCCATGGCGCAAGAAGCTGCCAAAACTATCGCAACTGAGGATTCACTGTGATCAGCCAACAGATCGCACAACGCTGGCCCACCGCGCTGCCCTACTGGCAATTGGCGAGGATGGACAAGCCCATAGGTTCACTGCTGTTACTCTGGCCCACTTGGTGCGCACTATGGCTAGCCGCTGAGGGATGGCCGGGCTTTCACTTGTTTATCGTATTCACACTCGGTGTGATCCTGATGCGAGCGGCTGGCTGTGCAGTCAATGACTTCGCCGATCGCAAAATTGACGCCCATGTAAAACGCACCGCAGAGCGTCCCCTGGCCACCGGCGCACTGACTCCAAAGTCTGCATTGGCGCTTTTCGTCGGGCTCAGCGCTACCGCCTTCTTACTGGTACTCAGCACCAACACACTCACGATTCTCCTCTCGTTTTTAGCTCTGGCTCTGGCATTCGGCTATCCCTTTGCAAAGCGCCACACACACCTGCCCCAGATGGTTCTGGGCGCCGCCTTTAGTATGGGAATCCCCATGTCTTTCGCAGCGGTTACAGGAGAAGTGCCAGCAGAGGCTTGGTTGCTCTATACCGCCAACCTGGTATGGACCCTGTGCTACGACACTTTCTATGCGATGGTGGACCGCGATGACGATCTTCAGATCGGCGTTAAGTCCACCGCCATTTTGTTTGGGGAGATGGACAAGGTCATCACCGGAACCTTACAACTTTTAGTTCTAATAGCCCTGCTACTTATTGGATCAAGGTTTTCTCTCGGCACTTTTTACTACTTGGCGCTATTGCCGGTTTGCGGTTTATTCGTTTATCAACAGTGGCTGATTCGGGACCGAGGGCGAGAGGGCTGTTTTCAGGCTTTTATCAACAATAATTGGGTAGGGTTTGCCATTTTCGCCGGCATATCGCTGCATTTTCTGCTGAATTGAAAGATGAGTGGGCCCCAGAAGTGGAGCGTCATATATTTGTCATATAAATCCCGTTTAATCCTCGGCCATAACTTGGGAAACCCTGACAACAGAGCGGGTATGGCAGGCAAATGCACAGTAAAACGATCCTGATTGTCGATGACGAATCCGCAGTGCGCGATATGCTGCGGGTCGCACTGGAAATGGCAGATTACCGCTGCCTTGAGGCGGAAAACGCCCAGGAAGCTCACGCCCTGATTATCGACGAGAAGCCCGACTTAGTGCTGCTCGACTGGATGCTGCCGGATGTTTCCGGGGTAGAGCTGGCAAGGCGCCTCAAGCGCGATGAACTCACCACCTCGTTGCCGATCATCATGCTCACGGCAAAAGGTGAAGAAGACAATAAAATCAAAGGGTTAGAGACCGGGGCCGACGATTACATCACCAAGCCTTTCTCCCCCCGGGAGCTGGTTGCACGCTTAAAGGCCGTACTGCGCCGCGCGGGCCCGGCAACCCCGGAAGAACCGCTCAGTGCCGGCGCACTGATATTGGACCCACTGAGTCACCGAGTCACTATCAAAGGGCAGCCGGTGGATATGGGGCCAACAGAGTTTCGCCTGCTCACCTTCTTCCTCTCCCACCAGGAGCGCGCCTATACACGCACCCAACTCCTCGATCATGTATGGGGTGGGAATGTCTATGTAGAGGAGCGCACCGTGGATGTCCATATCCGCCGTCTGCGCAAAGCCCTGGCCATTGATGGCCACGACCGCTATATCCAGACAGTTCGCGGCACCGGGTATCGGTTTTCTGTGCAAACCGCAGAAAAAGTGTGACAATCCTCTCTGGATCGGTACCGATCCCTGCAGAATCAAACCTCCGTACTTAACGGGTGCGGGCCTGGTTCCATGAGGTATTGAATGCGGGCGGAAGAGGCTGTGCCACTGCCGCCATCTATCAGGCAACACGGCAACTCTATGTTGGATCGCAGTATTGGCGAGTTCTCGCGTTTCGTAATTATCGCCCTGGGGTGCACCATTCTCGGTGTCACCTCCGGCAGCTGGTCTCTCGCCCTGATTGCGGGATTGGCCAGCTACCTGATCTCAGTGCTGTGGCAACAGCAACGTTTCAACCGCTGGCTGGCAAACGGCAGACGCGGCCCAGCCCCAACCGCCTTTGGTATTTGGGGCGAAATCTACGACGACTTTTACCGTATGCAGCGGCGCCACCGCCGCGAGAAGCAGAAGCTGCACGTGATGTTGCGCCGGGTACAAGACAGTACCAGTGCCCTGCGCGAGGGCATTGTAGCCCTGGAAGACGGCGATAACCTGGCTTGGTGGAACCCTGCAGCGGGTGAACTCCTAGGGTTGCAAGCCAGTGATTCCGGCCAGTCATTAGTCAACTTTGTCCGCGACCCTGGCTTTGTCAGCTATATGCACAGTGACAACAACGGGGAACCCCTCACTCTGCCCGCACCTGGCAATGAAGCTCGTATGTTACAGCTGGAAGTCACCCGCTACGGTAAAGATGAGGCATTGGTCATTGTTCGCGACATCACCCGTTTACACAATCTCGAGCAGATGCGCCGGGATTTTGTCGCCAATGTTTCCCATGAGCTACGCACCCCCCTCACCGTAATTGCCGGCTACCTGGAAACACTGCAAAGTAGTGATATGGCACCGCCTCCCTGGAGGAAACCCCTGGCACAAATGGAGGAGCAGACTGGCCGCATGAGTACGCTGGTCAATGACCTGCTGCTATTGGCTCGCTTGGAGACCTCAGAGCGCAAGAGCGGGGATATGGCTGTGGCTGTGCCAGAACTGATTGAGAGGGTGGCCCAGGAAGCACGCAGCTTCAGTGGCGATCGGCATCATATTGAAGTTGATTGCAAAGGGGATTGCTACCTCAATGGAGACCCCGGCGAATTACACAGTGCTTTTGCCAACTTAGTTTTAAATGCAGTGAAATACACTCCCGAAGAGGGCGAGATTCAATTGCGCTGGTGGCAGGATGACAAAGGCGGGCACTTTTCCGTAGAGGACAACGGTATCGGTATCGATTCGATCCATATTCCCCGCCTGACTGAGCGCTTCTATCGAGTTGATCCAGGCCGCTCACGGGACAGTGGCGGCACGGGTCTCGGGTTGGCGATCGTTAAGCACGTGTTGCTGCGACACAATGGAGAAATGAGTGTAGAAAGTACGCCCGGGCAGGGCAGTCTCTTCACGCTTCACTTTCCACCAGCAAAGCTGGCTCTAAAGCCGGCATCCAGGTTGAGCTCTGAAGCCGCTAATTAAAGCGGCTTTCGATTACTCCAGTTCCTGCAGCTCTACTTCTTTACCGTCTTTGATATAGCTGGCCGTGCCCTCTTTACCCAGAGCGTTTGCTTCCCGGCGCAAAACCAAATGGTGCAACTGCAAATCCCCATCGCGCAGCAGTAGGTGCTCATTGCCCTCATCATCGGTAGGCAGGGCCTTAACACCGATGAGGGCATCTCGCAGAGCGCGCAGCTTGGGTACATCGCGATAGCGATTCAAGTCATTCGACAAACGGGCTTTCATGCGCTCGCTCTCATGCAGTGCCGCCGCTGTCTCTCGGTATTTAGCAAAAAAGAATACCGCTCCAATGGCAAAAGCCACAATTACCACTATTTCCAACCACTCAGGCATGGTTACTCCTTATTATCACTTTTCCGCCAGACCATTAATTGGTTATTGGCTGGCAGGTAATTTAGTTCTACGCGACTGAACCCCGCACTTTCCGCCACCTGATCGAGCCATTCGAGATCGCGAATCCCCCGCTTGGGATCACGCTCCTTCAACTCAATATCAAAATCAGCATTAGTAGGGCCAATAAACTCTCCTGCAATTTTCACCGGACCATAAACAATCAACAAACCTTCCGGCTCCAAAATATCGGCACTGTGCAGAAAGAACTTTTGCACCAGTTCAGCCGACATAATATGCAAGGTGTTTGCAGTGAAAATAGCATCAGCCGAAATCTCGGGCCAAGAATCACCAACATCGAGCACTAACGGCTGTGGCAGGTTGCTATTGGGGACCTCCGCCAGCCAGGACTTTACTGCCTCCAGCTGTTGCGATTGCTCTGAAGTTTGCCACTCCAGATGCGGTAAATGCGGAGCAAAATATACTGCGTGCTGACCTGTACCACTGCCAACCTCAAGCACTTTACGACTTGAAGCCAACAGGCGAGTCAGTTGTTGGAGAATCGGCTCGCGATTGCGCCCGCAGGAGGGCGCATTCGGCAATTCAGTACTACTCACTGCGGTTCATCCCGGGTAAATACCCAATCCCACTCAGTGGACATATTCGGGTTATAGACATAACCGGCCACATCAAACCCTTTCAGCTCTTCAGCCTTCTTTACCCTCTGGTCAATGGCCCAGCGACTCATCATGCCTCTGGCTTTTTTAGCGAAGAAGCTAATCATCTTATACTGACCATTTTTCAGGTCCTTAAAATGCGGGGTGATCACCTGAGTATCAAGCTGCTTGGTTTTGACTGATTTGAAATATTCATTGGATGCGAGGTTTACCAACTCGCGACTCTTCACGCCCTGCAACTGCGCATTCAATGCTTCGGTAATCTTATCTCCCCAAAATTCATAGAGATTCTTACCCTTGGCATTTTCAAATTTAGTGCCCATCTCGAGGCGATAGGGTTGCATCAAGTCCAATGGGCGCAGTAAACCATAAAGGCCAGAGAGCATACGTAAGTGCTTTTGCGCATAGGCAAAGTCCCGCTTACCCATAGTCTCCGCCTCCAATCCGGTATAAACATCACCTTTAAAGGCGAGCAGGGCGGGGCGGGCGTTGTTATCGGTAAACGGGCGCTTCCAAGTCTGGAAGCGATCGTAATTCAAGACTCCCAACTTATCTGAAATCTTCATCAAGCTGGAAACCTGCTGCGGGCTCAGTTCGCGCAACTCTTTGATCAGGGCTGCTGACTCTTTCAAAAAGTCCGGCTGGGTGGTTTCCAGTGAGGGAATATCACTTTCATAGTCCAGGGTTTTCGCCGGTGAAATAACTATTAACATCGGGTGCCTTCTCACTTCGCTATCGCCTCAACCACACACTACCAAGCTATTGTGGCTGGCCCAAATATATCGCGGATGTTTACTCCGGCTTTAGGACGTCCTGCCACCAATTGAGTGGTGTTTGCCCGTCTTTAGGGTCATAAACATTGCCGTAATACCAAACGCTGTTAGCCCCATCGCAGGCAGTGTTGAGGATCTCCTCAATCTTATCGAATCCACAGCTGACATGAATGCTGTAGACCAATACTCGCGGCGCCTCGAGATCCAACTCACCCCCGAGTTTTTCCAGCTGTGGGGTCAACTTATCAGACAGTTCCGTACTATCACCGCGACAAAAAATACGCACCGCCAAATTGCCCGAGCGCTTTACCAACTCAAATTGCTGGGTGTCTTTATCGACCTTAATGTAATCCCCACTGGCGATTCCTTTAATAAAGACAGGGGATCGCACCAGCTGGCAGCTATCATCCTCGCTCACACGAACCTGTAGCCGTTCCACCACGGGCTCACCTTCGGGGTTGTTGCCCGCAAATAACTCAATGACTTGAAGTGCCGTCATAAACCTCAGTTCCCGTACTGTGTACAATGAGTAACCATTCTAATGACTCAACATTATACAGGGAGGAAGGCAATGATCTCGCGTACCCAGGCGCTTACGGCATGTGTCGCATTTCTGACAACATCCATTCTCGGCGGGTGTGTTGTCAATCCAGTCACCGGTGAGAAACAGGTTTCGCTGATATCTCCGCAGCAGGAGGTTCAACTGGGGCAACAGCACTACGCTGCTAACCAACAACAGCAGGGCGGCCAATACACCATTGATCCAGCCCTGCAAAACTACGTCAGCCAGGTTGGCCAAAAGCTGGCGCGGGTCTCAGACCGCCCCCAGCTACCTTACGAGTTTGTGGTTCTGAACAACTCGGTTCCCAACGCATGGGCCCTGCCCGGCGGCAAAATTGCCATCAATCGAGGCCTGCTGGTGTTACTCGATGACGAAGCTGAGCTCGCTGCCGTACTAAGCCATGAGATAGTTCACGCTGCTGCGCGACATTCCGCAACTGCGATGTCCCAACAACAATTACTGGGCGCTAGCCTGGCAATCGTGGGAGCTGCCACCCAGGACTCTGGCTACTCTGACTTGATTGCCACCGGGACTCAACTGGGGGGCTCCGCCTATATTGCCCGCTACAGTCGCGGCAATGAGTTAGAGTCAGATCAATACGGCATGAAATATATGGCCGCTGCGGGATATGACCCCCGGGGGGCCGTACGCCTGCAAAGAAAATTTGTTGAACTGTCGGAGGGGCGGCAAACTGGTGGACTGGAAGCGCTCTTTGCCAGCCACCCCCCTTCCCAATCTCGTGTCAGCGCTAATATCAAGCACAGTCAATCTCTACCCAAAGGGGGAATCACCAATCGGGCTGCCTACCAAAAAGCCATAGCGCAATTAAAGCGCGATGCAGATGCTTACAAGAATTACGACGATGCGGTTGCCGCAGCCAATAATAAAAAGTTTGACTCTGCACTAACGCTGGTGAAAAAAGCTCAAAAACAGCAACCCAAAGAAGCTACCTTTTTTGCGCTAGAAGGCGATATACTCAGCCAAAAGAAACAATATAAAAATGCCCGAAAGGCATACGATAGTGCCATCCAAAAGAATCCGGCGCTATTTTCGTATTGGCTAAAGCGGGGAATCACTTATATCCAATTAAAAAATTATAGCTCTGCAGAGGGCGACCTAACCAGATCACTACGCTATCTGGATACCGCTTACGCACACTACTACCTCGGCCAGACCTATGAGAGACAGGGAAATAAGCAAAGTGCTTACAAGCACTATCAGGAGGCTGCCGGGGCTGGAGGGGAAATTGGCACCATGGCACAAAATCGAATAAAAGCCATCGCCAGCAAGGGATAAATAAATCCGATTAAAATAAAAAGGGCTATCTGAGATAGCCCTTTTAAGCTTACTTATAACTGAACTGTTAGGCTAAGTTCAAACTTTTCAACATCAAGTTCAATAAAAGGAGTCACAAGGCTAAGCACGGTATCATTTTCAAGATCTGGTATAACATCAAGCGTTGAGGTAGATCCTGCACGATAGGTATCACTACCAAAGCTGCGAATATTAATATTATCATCTGCCTCCATAGTGCTATAAGCAGCCTCTAAGGCAATATTCCGACTAAAGAAGTGGGTGAAAGCCAGCTTCATATCGTCTTTCTCGTCCAGTTTCATACCAAACGAACTGCGTTGGGTAAAGAAATATTCTGCACCGATCTGCCAATAATCGTCATCACCTTCATAGTTGGCATAGGAAAGTTCAGTGGTCAAATACCTCCCACCTCCCAGGTTTGTGAAATATTTGGAGGAAAAGACAGCCACATCGAATCCATCGTTACTGACAAAATCAAAACCAATATAATCAGCACCGCTCAACGGATGATTGTATCGAAATTCAACATAAGTCTCTTCATCAGACTCAAAATCAGTGTGGGAAAGTCCCAATAAAAAGTTCGGGGTGAATAAATAGCCAAGAGCAACCGTATCAATATTGCGATCATTAACTTCGGTCAAATCAACACCGAAAATAAAACCATTTTTAGCAAAATACTCTCCGGTCACAGCGTAATTATCGGCATTATTTTTATCTACCTCATTGTGGAAAAAGGCAGCCGACACATTGCTTACTTTGTTAATATATTCAAACTCTTTTAGAGGGCCTAGAGTTTCTTTTCCAGAAAAGAAATAAGTAGTTTCAGCCAAAAACTGATTGCCATCTAAATCGAACTCACTACCCATAACATCTAGATCATAATCCAAGCTAGAATATCCAGCTGTAGTAATTGAATTATATTTCTCAGCGTCAGCTGTTACAGAGAGAAGTAACAGGGGAAGAATAGCGAGACTGAATCTCATTTCCGAAACCTTTCGTTAACATAATGACCTAAATTGGGGTGCGAATTCTAGCAAGATTTTTTTACTGCGCAACAAATACTATTTGTATGAGATAAAAGCAGAATCCACATATAAATGGACTATACGGTAAATATGCTATTATCACCAAACCTAGATAATTCAATTCACACAACAGATTCTTTATGCTTCCACTGCTCATATAGTTCTACTGAACTGACAAGCAATCTTTCGCCTGGAGACACCTATCGATGAAAGTTATTCACCCACAGGTTTTTACGAAACATTCGAATCGACAAGCTTTCATTTAGTAAGCCCGCACAAAAATTAAGCTAAATTTCTGAAGGATTATTTCGCGATAGCAAGAGATTTAGAAAGATTTCAGATTTATTTAGAAGTCGGATATAAAAAGAAAAATCAGCAAAGTACTCCAACCATTACATAAAACAGCTGGATATAAAAGAAAACTGGCACCAGGGTGCCAAACAGGATTGAAGCAGTGCAGCTAAGTTGCTTTGAACTTACCCAAGCTGCACTATAAAGAAAGGGCTATCATTGATAGCCCTTTACTTAAGCTAGCTTACAATTGGACAGTTAAGCCCAGCTGGTAGATATCTAGATCACCGCTAACATCATTATTAGATAGATAAGCTGCTTCAACAGCAATATTGCGGTTAAAGAAGTGAGTCATCCCCAGCTTATAATCTTCCTGTTCGTTATAGTCAAACTCAACAGAAGTGCGCTGACTGAAGAAAAACTCAGTACCCAGCGCCCAGAAGTCATCATATTCCTTGACGCTATTGTAAGTTAACTCTGCAGTCAGGTACTGCTCTCCACTCAGGTGCACGAAATACTTAGAAGACAGGATGCGATTATCAGACTCCTCATCCACAAAAAGGTTGAAACCAACATAATCAGTTGAATTCAACTGATGGTTGTAACGAGCTTCTACCGAAAATTCATTATCACTATCGTTATCAACATGGTTCAATTTAACCAGAAAATCTGGAGAAAAGAGATATCCAATAGATTGATAATCTACATTAGACTCCCAAAGATCATATATACCGGCACCAACAACAATCCCATTGGAAGCAAAATATTCACCACCCACAGTGAAAGAGTCTATATCTTCACTACCGAAATTAGAATGAGAGAAACCGGCAGAAACATTGCTCACCTTGTTAATATATTCAAACTCTTTTAAGGGACCAAGAGTTTCCTTACCACCAAAAAAGTAGGTAGTTCCAAGGTTAAAATAATCTGCATCATAGCTTTTACGCTTAGTAACCCCAGCACTACCAGTGTTAGAGTATGTATATTCGTAATTCTCGTATGTAGAATTAGTAAAAGAATTATATTCTTCAGCGCCTGCAGTTGCGGCGACAAGCATCAGGGGGAGAGCAGCAAGCTTGAATCTCATTTGATAAATCCTTCGTTAACGTAGCGATCCAAATTGGGCTGCGGATTGTAACAAAAGTATTTTGGCGCGCAACAACAGCAAATTACACGATAAGCAATTTGAGCCAAATTTGCGGTAAAGCGAATATTTTTTTTCGATAAAAAAACATATCAACCAGAAAAAACAAACGCTGTAATTAGCTGTAATGCACCAAACAAATAAATTCCAGCTAAAAATAATAAAATAAAAAGTTTTATTTTGTTATTCGAACACATATTTATTCAGGCTGTGTTCAGGTTCAATTGATTAACATCAATCGCTATTAATATTTACAACCCATTGCGGGTCATAAAACTCCCCTATTAGATTAATTTTTACAAAAGGGGCCACGCTGGCAATGATTTCATCAATTTTTTTACTGTGCTCAGCTTGCATAGCATCCCGATCTTTTTTACATCGCCAGCTAGCAATGGCTATCAACACATTGGGGTCATCAATTTTTTGATGGAGCTCTGTGCCCATCGCTCCCGGGGAGCGCTGGATAATCTCAGAAGCGCGCATCCAGGCATCGGCATAATCCTCAGCTTTAAACCCATTTTGTAGATGAACTTCGAAGATAAATTTCATGCTCTGTATTACCTAACGACTAACAAATAGTTTTCCGTAAAAAAAAAGGCCGCACTAGGCGACCTTTTTAAATTAGCAAAGCCCTTTAGGACTTGCGCAGATTTTCCTGGTGCCCATGCCGGATATCAGCACCCTCCACCAGGTAAACAACCTGCTCACAAATATTCTTCGCATGGTCACCGATCCGCTCCAGTGAGCGCAGGGTCCACAACACATTAATGACCCGGGAAATACTGCGCGGGTCCTCCATCATGTAAGTTACCAGTTCACGTACGGCCGTACGGTAATCCATATCAACCTGCTGGTCCTCAGCAAGAGTTTGCAGAGCCGACTGCACATCGAAACGAGTATAGGCATCCAGGGCGTCATTGAGCATTTTGCGCACAGCATTGGCAATATGACGGATTTCGGTATACCCGCGCGGCGACGTACCTTCATCTGTCAGTGCTATGGCCATCTTGGCAATTTTGCTCGCCTCATCCCCAATGCGCTCCAGGTCGCGGGCAATTCGAATGACAGACAGCACCATACGGAGGTCGGATGCGGCCGGTTGGCGCTTGGCAATAATTAGCGTGGCGTGCTCATCCAGGGCCATCTCACTTTTATCGATGACTTCTTCAATACGCAGCACTTCCTCGGCCAGCTCACTGTCCGCATTGGCCAGGGCATCAACCGCATCGGCAACCTGGCGGGCGACCATACCGCCCATTTCCAGCATCTCTGTCTTTAAGCTTTCCAGGTCTTCATTAAATTGGCGTGAGATATGTTGATCGAAATGCATTTCCATAGTTTTCCCTCCGAGCAGGAACCTTAGCCGAAGCGGCCGGTGATATAGGCTTCCGTGAGTTCGTGCTCGGGATTGGTGAACACCGTTTCAGTATCGTTAACTTCCACCAAATGCCCCAAATGGAAGTAAGCCGTACGCTGACTCACCCGCGCAGCCTGCTGCATCGAGTGAGTAACGATTGCGATAGTGTAGTTCTGGCGCAGCTCATCAATCAGCTCTTCGATTCGCGCCGTCGCAATTGGGTCCAGGGCAGAGCAGGGCTCATCCATCAGGATCACTTCCGGACTCACCGCAATAGCGCGGGCGATACACAGACGCTGCTGCTGACCACCGGACAGACCCGTGCCCGGCTTGTCCAAACGATCTTTAACCTCATTCCACAGACCGGCGCGGCGCAGGCTATTTTCTACGATCTCATCCAGATCGGCACGGCGGCTGGCAATGCCGTGGATTTTTGGGCCGTAGGCCACATTCTCGTATATGGACTTGGGAAAAGGGTTTGGTTTCTGGAATACCATACCGACGCGGGCGCGCAGGGGTACCACGTCCACTTTGGGGCCATAGATGGGGTCACCATCCAGACTTAACTCGCCCTCGACGCGACAACCTTCAATGGTGTCATTCATGCGGTTGAGGCAACGCAAAAACGTCGACTTGCCACAGCCCGAAGGGCCGATCATGGCAACCACTTCATTTTTTCCAATATCGAGGCCGACCGAGTGGATCGCCTGGGTTTCACCATAGAAAACATTCACATTGCGCATACGCAACTTGGCGGTGTCACAGAAGGGTTGGCCAACTGTTTCTCTAACATCAGCCCGATCATTCATCATTTGCCCACCCGCAACATCGGATTGCGCCGCATCAGTTTGGCTGGCGGCATCCAGGGTCATGGTACTCATATAATATCCCGCTTTCTGATAGTCCGCGCTCTGTTACCAGCGGCGCTCAAGTTTCTTGCGCAGCAATACCGCGCTGGTATTCATCACAATCAGCACACTCAGCAGCACCATAATGGCTGCGGAAGTGCGCTCGACAAAGGCGCGCTCCGGGCTGTCTGCCCACAGGAAAATCTGCACAGGCAGCACGGTGGCCGGGTCGGTTACCCCGGCAGGTACGTCGACAATAAAAGCGACCATACCAATCATCAATAGGGGCGCCGTCTCACCGAGGGCCTGGGCCATACCGATAATCGCGCCGGTCAACATACCCGGCATCGCCAGGGGCAGCACATGGTGGAAAACCACCTGCATACGTGAAGCCCCCATACCCATTGCCGCCTCGCGAATTGAGGGTGGCACCGCCTTCAAAGCCGCGCGGCTGGAAATAATAATCGTGGGCAAGGTCATCAGTGTCAGTACCAAGCCCCCTACCAGGGGTGCCGAACGCGGCAACTCAAAGAAATTAATAAATATCGCCAGGCCCAAAAGACCGAAAACAATAGAAGGCACTGCCGCGAGGTTATTGATATTCACCTCAATCAAATCGGTCCAACGGTTTTTGGGCGCATACTCTTCCAAGTAAATCGCCGCCGCCACACCGATAGGGAATGACAGTGCGAGAGTTACCAACAGGGTAAACAGGGAGCCCATCAAGGCTGCGCGGATGCCCGCCTGCTCTGGTTCACGGGAGTCGCCATTGGTAAAGAAGATGGTATTGAACCGCTTCTTCAGTTCACCGCTGTCCAACAGCTGCTCAATCCAACCGGCCTTCTGGTCCGAGGTACGACCACGGAAACCCTCTTTGGAATCCTTCAGGCTTTTGACGAAAGTATCCACATCGTCATCGACTGACAGCCAGACTTTCTCGGATTTACCCAACAGTTCCGGATTCGCAGCTAAGCGATCGCGCAGGGTAAAAGGTGCTCCGGAGGAGACCAGGCTGTAGAGCTCGCGCTTGTCACTGCGACCAGTCACAGTGGGAAAGCGTTCGCGCAGGGACTGACGAATAACACCGGTGAAGTTTGCCCAGGTCAGACTTTCATCATCGACCTTATCGATGCCCAGAACCTGCTCGTCGTAGTGCACCTCCAGTTGGATAGCTGTCTGCACAAAGGCACCACTGCCTTTGCTGATAATGTCAGTGAACAAAATCAGTACAGCGAGTACACCAAAGGCGATACTGCCGATACCCAGCCCACGAAACAGCTTTTCTTTGCGGTGACGGCTGGCGAGGCTTTTTTCTATGCGCTCGCGAACCTGCGCCTGAGTAAGATCAGTCATACTGCTCCCGGTATTTTTTCACTACGTGCAAGGCAATAAAGTTCAGCACCAAAGTGGAGATAAACAACATCAGGCCCAAAGCAAAAGCGGCGAGGGTCTTTGGACTGTCAAATTCCTGGTCGCCAACCAACAGAGTCACAATCTGCACCGTCACAGTCGTGACCGATTCAAGCGGGTTGGCGGTGAGGTTTGCCGCGAGCCCGGCGGCCATCACCACAATCATGGTTTCACCAATTGCGCGGGAAACCGCCAGCAATACACCGCCGACGATGCCGGGTAGTGCCGCAGGAATCACAACTTTGCGCACCGTCTCGGACTGGGTGGAACCCAAGCCCAGGGCGCCATCGCGCAGGGACTGGGGCACCGCATTGATCACGTCGTCAGACAGAGAGGAGACAAAGGGAATAATCATGATTCCCATCACCAGACCAGCGGCCAGTGCGCTTTCACTGGAGGCCTGTAGGCCCATAGAGGTGGCCAACTCGCGAATAAATGGAGCAACGGTTAAGGCAGCAAAAAATCCGTATACCACGGTAGGTACACCGGCGAGAATTTCGAGTACCGGCTTGGCCAGGGAACGCACGCGCTTACTGGCGTACTCGGCCAGATAAATAGCCGCCATCAATCCCACAGGTACCGCCACAAACATGGCGATCGCGGACACCATCAGGGTTCCGGTAAACAGCGGGACAGCACCAAAAGCACCGCTCGATCCCACCTGGTCTGCGCGCAGGGCCATCTGTGGGCTCCAGTGCAAACCAAACAGGAATTCACTCACCGGCACGGACTGGAAGAAGCGCAGGGATTCAAACAATACCGATAATAATATACCGACAGTGGTTAGAATCGCGGCGCTGGCACAGGCAATCAGCACCGTGCGCAGCACTTTTTCAACTTTTTCGCGAGCGCGCAGCTTGGGAGAAAAGCGCAGCAGTGCAAAAGCTGCAAGGCCGCTGGCCAACACCAAACTCAGGAAGGCCTGTAAATTATTGGAACTGGAACGCAACTGACTGAGGTAGTCCGCAGCACTCTGCAATTGTGGGGACTTTTCACCTATCAGGTGGCCCGCCGCGAGATTCTGGATCTGCGCGTAGAGAAGATTCTGCCCGGAGATGCTCTCCGGCTTATCGGCAATACTATTCATGACCATCGCACGGATGATCGCATCGTCAAACACCAACCAGGCACAGAGTAATATCAGTGCTGGCAAACCACACCAAAGGGCGGTGAGTAATCCGTAGTAACTGGGCAGGGCGGCCAGGTTGCGCACGCCGCCAAGACTGCGAGCAGCGTTCACTGCACGGCGAAAGCCAGTGCCGTAGGCCACTAATATCAGGAGCAGCAAAAGTGCGAACAGTGTGGGGGTTTGCATTGAATTACCGTACTAAAAATATCGTCACTGGCATTATCCAGACTTTATCCCCACGTTCCATCACAGGGGAGCGACAATTTGTGAGTCTTCTTATAAAGAACGGCCAAGCCCTTTCGAGCTTGGCCGTCAATTCCCTTTGACAATACTACACCAGGGTATTTTTACTTGGCTGCAAGATTGCTCAACGCATTCATCTTGCGCACATCAGTAGCAATCTTCTGACGCTTCTCGGTGGGCAGAGGAATCATGCCTTTGTCAGCCAGGTAGCCGTCTTCACCCCAGGCGCGCTCATTGGTGAATTCAGCCAGGAACTGCTTAACACCGGGAACCACGTCAGCGTGCTGCTTCTTAACATAGATAAACAGCGGACGGGAAACCGGGTAGCTCTGGTCAGCGATGGAGTCGAAAGTAGGGGCCTGATCTTCGATCAGGGAGCCCTGTACCTTGTCAGCATTCTGGTCGAGGAAACTAAAGCCGAAGATACCCAGGGCGTTGGGGTTGGCAACCAGCTTGTTCACGATCAGGTTATCGTTCTCACCGGCTTCAACATAAGCGCCGTCTTCGCGAACGTTGTGACAGATCGCTTTGTAAGCGCTCTTGTCTGTTTTCTTCATGGCTTTGATCCAGCCAAACTTTTTACAGCCACCTTCCATTGCCAGCTCGGCGAAAGCATCGCGGGTACCGGAAGTGGGAGGCGGGCCCAAAACTTCGATTTTGGTGTTGGGCAGGGCTGGGTTTACGTCCTTCCAGGTCTTGTAGGGGTTGGCTACCAGAGTTTCAGAACCGTCTGGGTTAGGTACTTCCTTAGCCAGGGCCAGGAAGATGTCCTTGCGAGTCAGCTTAAAGGGAGCTGCTTTCTTAGCATTCGCAAGAACGATACCGTCGTAACCGATCTGTACTTCAACAACATCAACACCGTTGCTGTTACACATTTCCAGTTCGGATTGCTTGATACGACGGGAGGCACCGGTGATATCCGCAGTGCTTTCTCCAACACCCTGGCAGAACAACTTCATGCCACCACCAGTACCAGTGGATTCAACAACCGGAGTTTTAAACTGGGTTGCGCGGCTAAAACGCTCCGCCACAGTAGTAGTAAACGGGTAAACAGTAGAGGAACCTACAACACTAATGTAGTCGCGCGCTGCCATAGCTACCTGTGAAGTTGCCAGGGTCAGGGCTGCCAGAGAGGTCGCCAAAATTTGCTTGTTCATTGTGTAACTCCGATGAGTGTTTTTATTTCACGCGGCGATGCTAGGAACAACGGGTGACGATTCTATGAATAAAAGATTACAAAAAGGTTACAGCTGTATTTTTACCCTGCTGGCATGAGAACGGGCAAAGGGTTAACCTTCGTGCAACACAAATAACAATAAGATGTAAAGAGAGAAGCCCCCATGCGTTTTCTGCTGTGCAGCGCGCAGGCACTCGAGCGCCTGACCAGTCATACCGGGCAACTGCTGTCCTGGTTCACCTGGGCCATGGTCCTGTTACAAAGCTGTGTTGTGGTGATGCGCCACGGCTTCAATACCGGTTCTATCGCCCTACAGGAATCCGTGATTTACCTGCACGGTGCCGCCTTTATGCTGGGGCTGGCCTATGCGTTGCAGACCGATGCCCATGTGCGGGTGGATGTTTTCTACCGCAGAATGAGCGCCAGGGCCAAAGCCTGGATCAATGCAATTGGCTATCTGGTATTCCTCTTACCGCTTTGCGTCTTTCTATTTATAAGCAGCTGGCACTTTGTACTGAATAGCTGGTCAGTTTTGGAAGACAGTGCGAACGCCGGCGGCCTGCCTGGGGTATTTTTACTGAAGAGCCTGATTCCTTTATCCGCCGTCACCCTGGCTCTGGCGGGGCTGGCCCAGTTTATTCGCGCCCTAGTGCAATTGATGCTGCCCCAACAACAGTCCATTCCAATGTCGTCGTCAAAAGCAGTACTGAAGCAGGTAGAAGGGGCCGAAGTGTGATTGAGCTAATCCCCTTTCTAATGTTTGCAGCCGTCTGCGCTCTACTTATGTTCGGCTACCCAGTAGCTTTTACCCTCGCGGGTACCGCCCTGCTATCAGCGGGCCTGGGTATTGTGTATGGCGTATTTGATGCTGAGTTGCTGCGCGCCTTCCCCGATCGCCTCTACGGCATTATGCAAAACGGCACTCTGGTTGCCGTTCCGCTATTTGTGCTGATGGGGGTGATACTGGAGCGAGCCAAGATTGCCGAAGATTTGTTGGTTAATCTGAGCAAAGCCTTTATGGGGGCTCCCTCAGGACTCGCCATTTCCGTAGTGGTAGTAGGCGCGCTGCTCGCCGCCAGCACAGGCATCGTCGGTGCAACTGTAGTCACCATGGGGCTGATGTCACTGCCCACCATGTTAAAAAACGGCTATTCGCCCAAACTGGCCACCGGCACTATCTGCGCCACTGGTACCCTCGGGCAAATCATTCCTCCCTCTATTGCCCTGGTTCTATTGGGAGACACCCTCTCCAATGCCTATCAACAGGCACAACTGTCTGCAGGCATTTTCAACCCCAAGCCAGTCAGCGTGGGGGATCTGTTCGTCGGGGCAATTATTCCCGGCTTACTGCTGGTGGCCGCCTATATCATTTATCTATTATTTATCGCCCGTCGCCCCAAACCCACGGAGAGCAGCGAGCCTCCAGAAGTGAATAAGGCCCAACTGCTTCGCAGTCTTTTGCCCCCGATTGCCTTAATGCTGATTGTGCTCGGATCAATCATCGTTGGTGCTGCCACCCCCACAGAAGCGGCCGCCGTCGGCGCACTGGGGGCGGCGTTACTGGCGTCCAGTCGCGGAGCACTGAGCTTTAAGCGCGCCGAGGAAATAGGCCGCAGTACACTTCAGGTCTCGGCTATGGTTTTCGCCATATTGATAGGCGCTTCATTATTTTCTCTGGTGTTTCGCGGTTACAACGGCGAAGAGTTGGTGACAGGATTTTTCCACAGCTTGCCCGGAGGGGTAATTGGTGCGACCCTGTTGGTGATGCTGGTAATCTTCCTGCTGGGCTTTATCCTCGACTTTATCGAGATCACCTTTGTAGTGGTACCAATTGTGGGCCCGGTACTGCTGGCAATGGGCGTCGATCCGGTGTGGCTCGGCATTATGATTGCCATCAATTTGCAAACCTCTTTCCTAACGCCTCCATTTGGGTTTGCCCTCTTTTACCTGCGCGGGGTGGCCCCCAGTTCTGTCGCCACATCGGCCATCTATCGCGGGGTAGCGCCCTTTATTGCCATCCAACTTTTACTGCTGTGCCTGCTAGCGATATGGCCGACCCTGGCCACTTGGTTGCCGGGGGTGGTTCAGCAACAGTGATCTGCGACATGTGGAGAACCGTCCATAGACTGATAGGCAGCACCAACAGCCAAAAACGCGCCTACGGTCGACTAAAGGCCGAAATTTATTCTGGTCAATTACTGGCCAAATTGTGCTAGAATGCGCCACCATTCCAGTAGTGGAAACCAATAACTCTAACAATCTGTGAGTACCCGATGTCCGCACTGTCAGCTCTCGATGAAGATCCGCAACCCACAGGCACGCTAACCCTGCAAACCCTGGCTATGCCCCGCGATACCAATCCGCAGGGGGATGTTTTTGCCGGTTGGCTGATGTCGCAGATGGACCTCGCTGGCGCCATTCTCGCACAAACCATGGCGCGCGGCCGTGTCACAACCGTTGCAGTGGGCAGCATGGTTTTCCTGCGCCCGGTTCCGGTTGGCTCAACAGTCAGCTGCTATGCGGAAGCCATTGAAGAAGGGCGTTCCTCAATTCGTACTATGGTTGAGGTTTGGCTGACGCGGGTGGATTCTGGTGAGCAAGTCAAGGTTACCGAGGGTGAGTTTGTATTTGTCGCTATCGACGATGCCGGCCGTACCAGGCCGCTGCCCTGATTGTAGGTTTCGAGTCCGCCGGCTGTAGAGCAACACAGCCGGCAATATCATCGGCCCAGTAGTTGGGCGCTAATCTTCCTTTAACTCTCTCGCCTGGTAGTAAGCCTCTTCACTGATCTCATGGTAGGGCTTCACATCCCGTTCAAATTCCTTAAAGGCTTTGTAAACACGGGCAAACTCCGGGTCCTGCTGCGCCGTCTCCTGCATAATTTCGTTGTTGATCTTCTTCAGGTGAGACAGAACATCCTCCGGCAAGCGCTCCACTTTTACCCCGTGCTCTTCTACCAGCTCCTTGAGGGCCCGGTTATTGCGTGCCGTGTATTCGTCCAGCATATCCTGGTTGGCTTCACGGGCGGCGACTCGCACTATCTCCTGCAAATCAGCAGGCAGTTTTTCGAACGCCTTTTTATTAACGATAAATTCCAGGATAGAGCCCGGCTCATGCCACCCGGGGTAGTAGTAATACTCAGCGACCTGGTGGAAACCAAAAGCGAGATCGTTGTAGGGCCCCACCCATTCGGTAGCATCGATCACTCCAGTCTGGAGGGCGGTGTAGAGTTCTCCACCGGGAATGGTCACCGCGGTGCCGCCTGCGCGGTTTAAAACCTCACCACCCAGGCCGGGAATACGCATCTTTAGGCCCTTTAAATCCTTCACCGACTCAATCGGTTTGTTAAACCAGCCCGCCATCTGTACACCGGTTGAGCCCCCCGCAAGTGGGATCAGGTTAAAGGGCTCGTAGATCTCCTCCCAGAGTTCGAGACCACCACCATGGTGCAACCAACCATTCATTTCCTGGGCATTCAAGCCAAAAGGCACCGCAGTAAAAAACTGGGCAGCGGGCACCTTGCCTTTCCAGTAATAGGCAGCACCGTGTCCCATCTGCGCGGCGCCTTCCGATACAGCACCAAATACGCCCAGGGCAGGTACCAACTCACCGGCACCGTACACTTTGATCCTGAGACGCCCGGCTGACATCGCCTCGACTTTCTTGGCAAAACGCTCCGGCGCACTGCCGAGGCCAGGGAAATTCTTGGGCCAGGTAGTAACTAATTTCCACTCGAACAGCTCTTTATTGCCCTCTGTGGAAAAGTGCTGGGCAGGGCCCATTGCTGCACGGGAAGCTACCAGGGCGGCGAAGGTAATGGCGAGCAGGGCTAAGAGCCCGAGAATGATGGCCGGGTACCAATTGAGTTTTTTCATTGCTACTAATTTATCGTTATTTTTGTATTGTACAAATTATCGGCAGACGCTTTGGTCGCCAACTTAGGTCTTCAGGGGAAGTCCTCTGTGATCTGCCCCTGGTATTTTGGATGGATTCCCGCTATCGCTGGAATCCATTCACCACTATCTAACTTTCAATTCTGCATGCCTCGCAGTACCGATATGCTCCGGCACTCAGTATTTAATGCTTAGTCCCAGCTCAAGCCATCACTTAAAGCGGCTGCAACTTGGCCATTGAAAGTATCAGCCTCTTGTCGCCAACATCGTCAAAATTAACCAGCACCCGCATTCGAGGACCCGTTCCCTCAAACTCAATGACAGTTCCTTCACCAAACTTGGCATGGTCCACTCGCCCTCCCAGAACCAGCGGGGGCAAATCATCGAAGTCTGGCGCCGGGTCGGAAAACTGGCCTACCTTGCCGTAATCCGCCTGATAGAGAGGACGGGAAATTTCGGTCTTCAGGCGCACTTCTTGCACCAAATTAGGTGGAATTTCGCCGATAAAGCGGGAAGGGCTGTTATAGGTTTCGCTGCCAAACAGACGCCGGTTTTCCGCGTAGGTAATGTATAGCTTGCGCATGGCGCGGGTGATACCCACGTAGCAGAGGCGTCTCTCCTCCTCCATGCGGCCGGGCTCCTGCGCCGACATCTTGTGGGGGAACAGGTTTTCCTCCACACCCGCCATAAATACAAGGGGAAACTCCAGACCTTTGGCGGAATGCAGGGTCATCAGCTGGACGGCATCCTCAAATTCATCCGCCTGGCCTTCACCGGCATCGAGGGCGGCGCTATCGAGGAACTGGTTAAGAAGAGGAGTTTCCTCCTCATCTTCCTCTCCCTCGGGCAGGCCTGCACCGGTAAAGCCGCGACAGGCAGTGACCAGTTCCTGCAAGTTCTCCACCCGTGTTTGGCCTTTCTCGCCTTTCTCTTTGCCGTGAAACTCCAACAAGCCGCTGTTTTCGATCACATCCTCAGCAATAGCATCCAACTCTTTATCTTCTGCATTCGCTGCCAGCTGGTTAATCAGGTCCAGGAAGCTCTGCAGGGCATTGCCGGCGCGAGCAGCCAATACCCGTTGCTGCAACATCAGCTTGGCCGCCTGCCACAGGGAGCAACCCTGCTCCCGGGCATAAGAACGCACCATCTCTACAGTGCGCGCACCGATGCCACGGGTGGGCGTATTCACTACCCGTTCAAACGCGGTGTCATCATCGCGGTTGGTAATCAGGCGTAAATAAGACAGGGCGTTCTTGATTTCCAGGCGCTCGTAGAAGCGCTGGCCGCCATAGATACGGTAGGGAACTTGCTCGCGCAAAAGCCCCTCTTCAAGTACCCGGGATTGGGCATTGGAGCGGTAGAGGATGGCGATGCTGTCGCGGCGATTGCCGTCGCGCACCCAGTCATTGATACGTTCGACAATAAAGCGCGATTCATCCTGTTCGTTGTAGGCCGCGTAGACGGCGATGGGCTCACCCTCTTCACCCTTGGTCCACAACTCCTTGCCCAAGCGACCACTGTTATTAGCGATCACCGCATTAGCCGCGTTCAGAATGGTGGAGGTGGATCTGTAGTTCTGCTCCAGTCGCACCGTCTGCACTTCTCGTAAGTCTGTGGAAAAGTGCTGGATATTCTCGATCTTGGCACCGCGCCAACCGTAGATAGACTGGTCATCGTCACCCACGGCGGTGATATGGCACTGCTCACCGGCGAGTAAGCGCAACCAGGCATATTGAATCGTGTTGGTATCCTGGAACTCATCCACCAGGATATGGGGGAAGCGCCGGCGGTAGTGGGCCAGAATAGCGTCGTTATTCAGCCAGAGCTCGTGGGCACGCAGCAGCAGCTCGCCGAAATCCACCAATCCACCGCGCTGACAGGCCTCTTCATAGGCGAAATAGATTCGCACCATGGTCTGCAACCAGGGATCGGCGCCGGCATTGATATATTGCGGGCGCAGGCCTTCATCTTTCTGCGCGCCAATCCACCACTGGGTTTCACGCGGTGACCACTTTTTATCATCCAGACCCAGATCTGCCTGTACCCGCTTGATCAGGCGAAGCTGGTCGTCGGAATCCAGGATCTGGAAGTTCTGCGGCAACTTGGCTTCTTGCCAGTGAGCCTTGAGCAGGCGGTGAGCCAGGCCGTGGAAGGTGCCCACCCACATGCCAAAAGTGTTCACCCCCAGCAGCTCTTCGATACGGGCGCGCATCTCGCGGGCCGCCTTGTTGGTAAAGGTTACCGCCATAATGGAGTAGGGCGAGGCGCCCTCCACCTGCATCAGCCAAGCAATACGGTGTACCAGCACCCGAGTCTTGCCCGAGCCGGCACCGGCCAGAACCAATTGATTGCCGGGCGCGGCAGCTACTGCTTCGCGCTGGGCGTCGTTGAGGGGGTCTAAAATCTGAGATACGTCCATGGGCGAAGATTGTACCAGAGCTGATGCACAAGACCTGTGTAAATAAACAGGATTTTGTCCCGCCTGACAATGTAATGTGATGTCGCTCGCCAGCAGAGGGCACAGCGGCTAAACTGCGCCATCTGGCATAGAGAAGGAAGTCCTGTGAAACCGGCGGAAGTAACGCAACGAATCAGTGAACAACTGTCATCCATGCGCAAATCAGAGCGCAAGGTGGCGGAGTATATTCTCGCCAACCCCGATGAAATCATTCATATGCGCATCGTCGACCTGGCTACTGAAGCCCAGGTGAGTGAACCGACCGTGGTGCGCTTTTGTCGCGCAGTGGGCTGCTCCGGATTCCAGGAGTTCAAGCTGAACCTGGCGCAGCAGCTGGCTTCCAGCCCCAGCTTCGGCCAGATTGCGGTTACGGAAACGGATACCATTGCCGAGTACAAGCGCAAGGTTTTCGACTCCACGGTGGATACCCTGCTGAAAGTCCGCGATAGAATTGACGACCGTGCCCTAGAGGCCGCTGTCACTGCGATGGCCGCTTCCAAGCGGGTGGAATTCTTCGGTTTTGGCGCCTCCGGTGCCGTCGCCGCCGATGCCCAGCACAAGTTCTTCCGCCTACAGTTGGCCACCGCTGCCCACTCGGACCACCACATCCAGAATATGTCGGCCATGTCCATGCAAGCGGGGGATGTAGTAGTAGCTATCTCCCAGAGCGGTCGCACCAAGGCGTTACTTCGCTCCATGAGCATGGCAAAAGAGCAGGGCGCTCTGGTGGTTGGTTTGGCACCCAGCGGCTCGCCGGTGGCACAACAAGCCAGCATCCCACTGGAAGTGGATGTAGAAGAGGATATTGAGATCTATACGCCGCTGTCCTCGCGCATCGCCCACCTGGTGGTAATCGATGTCCTCGCTATCGGCGTAGCCCAGCGCAAAGGTCCTCAGCTACAGGAGCACCTGTTGAAACTGAAACAGGGACTGTACACATTGCGGGAAGACAAGCACTAAACTCCCTGATATTCAAAGCGGGCAAGGGACAATGTGCCCGCCCGTTTCTACCAAAGCCATTTCCCGCCAATTGGGCTTTGCCGGGAAGATCCTTCCAGGCTGTACCTGAGCAACATAATGACATCCATCGCTTCTAACCCGGACGAGAAAGCCCCGCGCTGGCTAGTGGTGTGGCTGGCCGCACTCGTTTCCCTGACACCTTTTTCCATCGACAGCTACCTACCGGCCATTCCGGCGATGGCGGCGGCCCTGGATACAGAAGTCGAGCGGATGCAGTACTCAGTGTCCAGTTTTCTGCTGGGCTTTGCCCTCGGACAACTATTTGGCGGACCATTATCAGATCGCTGGGGACGGCGCCTTGTAGGAACTATCGGCCTCAGTATCTATATAGCCAGCTCCCTGTTAGTCCTGTTTACCGACCATGTAGACCAACTGATTATCCTGCGCTTCTGCCAGGCAGTTGGCGGCGGCTTTGCCACAGTAATCTGTGCTGCAATTGTGCGCGACCTACACAGTGGCCGTGAGGCGGCAAAAATTATTTCCCTAATTAGCACCATCATGCTGATTGCACCGCTGATCGCCCCGGTGATCGGCTCTGCACTACTAGCCGTTGGCGGCTGGCAAAGTATTTTCGTCTTTTTGTTACTGTACGCTCTTGCAATGCTCGTACTAGTACAGTTGCTGCTACCGGAGACCGTCTCCCGCTTTACCCGCGCACGCCGCCAGATGATGCCGCTGAAGTCTCTCGTGGGCAGCTACGGTCAGGTTTTGCGCAATCCCCGCGCTATTGGGTTCCTGATTGCACAGGCCTGTGTCAGCGGTTCGATGTTTATCTACATCACCACCGCGCCCTTTGTGTTTATGGATTACTTCGGTGTTAGCGCGAATCAGTTCCCACTGTTTTTTGGTATCTGCGTGCTCGGGCTAATTTGCATGGTTCAGGTGAATATCCGCTTACTGAACTTTTTTGAGCCGCGCAATATCCTGCTGGCGGGTATTGTGTTGCAGCTATTAGGTTGCGGCCTGCTGCTGCTGGGAACTATGACGGGAGTCAAAGAACTGACCCTGTGGATGATTCCCCTGGTACTGGTGATGAGCTGTATCGGTATTACTGGCCCCAATGCCGCCGCCTGTTATTTGGAGTTCTTCCCCAAAATCAGCGGTAGTGCCAACGCGCTATACGGCGCCGCTTTGTTTATTACCGGGGGGATACTGGGTGGACTGGCGAGCAGCCTGCACACCGGAACCCTGACACCTATTGCAGGATCTATGGCGGGCTGTGCTTTTGTGGCACTACTCTCTGCACTATTTGTCGCGAAGGTTCGCCAACCGATCGAGTCCGATATCCCTGCGACCCGGCGCTTTACCCCGCGTTAATGGCAGCTCTTTACACCGGCTCTAAACTTTCCTCCTGAAGCGCCCTCTGCACTTCGGGCCTTTCTTCCATTCTCTTTTGGAATGCTTGAAGCCGGGGCCACCGGGGCATATCAAACTGCTGATGTTTCAGCCAGCGAGAGAGAACATACAGGTAGGCATCGGCAACCGTGAAACCGTCTCCCATTAAGTAGTCCTTATCAAGCTGCCCTTCGATATAGTCAAACCAACGGATAAGCCTAACCCGCGAATCCTCCTGCTCTTCTTCTGTACCATGCCAGAACAGTGGTTTGAATAGCTTGTGGACTTCAGCACTGAGGAAATTGAGCCATTCGAGAAGCCGGTAATGGGCCAGGGTGCCCACTGGTGGCGCCAGTTGCGCGTCGGGCTTTTGCTCCGCCAAAAACTGGACGATTGCCGGGCCTTCTGTCAGTACTTCTCCGCCTTCCAGTTGCAGTGCCGGCACGTACCCTTTAGGACTAATCCTTGTAAAGTCGTCGCCGTTTCCCAGCTCGTGGGTTTTCAAGTTGACCTTTTGCAGGTCCAGATTGATTCCCGCTTCACAAGCGACAATATGAGGCGATAGAGAGCAAACACCCGGTGCATAAAAAAGCTTCATGGCGATCCTATGGGGTCATTACCTATTTCCCAGCAGTATAGGCCCAGCCTGATTTCCCCCACGGCCATTCTATAGAAACAGGCTTGAATCCCTCTATTCCGCTACTGTGAAAATCTACTTACCGCGTATCCAGTGATCCAGGCTAAAGCGACCGGCACCGGCGCAAGTGAGAATCAGGAAACCACCAGCAATCGTGATATTTTTCATAAAGCTGGTCATTTCTGCCGCATCGCCAGGGGACAGGTGTACCAGGAAGGCAGAGGCGAGACAGAACAGGAAAAGGACAAAAGCGGAAATCCGGGTGAATATCCCCAGTAACACCGCGAGTCCTCCCAGCAACTCTATAACGATTACCAGGGGCAAGATAAAGCCGGGGATCCCCATGGAAACCATAAAGGCCTCTGTCATTTCGTAGCCGCCAATTTTATTCCAGCCGGCAAATATAAAGATCAGCGACATCAGTACCCGACCGATCAGCTTTGAGGTGTCGCACAACATCGAATGCTTCACTACTACTTCCTCAATTGCGCATTTATGGGTATGGACTATCAACCAGTGTAGACACTGTCGTGAAAATTCATGAGATAGTCGGTAGCTGCCTTTACTCAGGAGGGATAAAAACCACTAGATTGGCGTGATAATCATCCTTTTTATTTTCAATAGTCAGTAGGAATCTACTAATTGGCAGTTAGAAAGTAATGACGTAATGTTTAAAAAGCTAAGGCATTAATGAATTTTAGTGGGTAGGGGAAGTCGATCCGTTTGAGCGCAAAACTGAAAAATGCAGTTGTGTGGCGCCCTAGAGCCGCTACAATTGCGCGCCCATATAAAAGGGAGTTGGCCGCTTGTGCCTGCGCGGCCCACCCCGGTGTAATCCTGTTGCCCTAGATCCACTCCAAGGGAAATCGAGCAGCCTCTGCACGACTACAATAACGGCACACTCACCATCATATAAATTGCCGCCGGGGCGCTCCCCAAAATGGCATTAAACCATCCGAGAATATTTCAGCGCTGGAGTCCACACACGGCATGGAAGTTTATTACACCTTTTGTTTTCTTGCCGCCGTATCAGTTTTTCTGGGCTTCTTGAACCAATACGTATTGCGCGCCCAAACCACGATCGCTATTACCGCCGGTGCCCTGGCCCTATCACTATTGGTCACCGCCCTGGGCAAGTTGGGGGTGGTGGAGTTGCGCACCTGGGCAGATCAGCTTCTGCCGCTGCTCAACCTTGAGGATATTCTGCTCAAGGGAATGCTCGGGTTTCTGCTTTTTGCCGGCAGTTTGCATATCGATCTGTTGGAGCTGCGCAACCAGAAACTGGAGATCGGTCTTCTCGCCATTGTCGGTACCCTCATTTCCACCTTTGTGGTCGGGGCCCTTCTTTACTGGTTCCTGATGCTGATCAATATGCCGGTGGCTTTTGTTTACTGCCTGTTATTTGGTGCATTGATCTCTCCCACCGACCCTATCGCCGTACTGGCAATTATGAAAAACCTGAAGGCCCCGGAGCAGGTTTCCATTCAGGTGGAAGGTGAGTCCCTGTTCAACGATGGCTTCGGTATCGTGATCTTCGCGGTGATTTACGCACTCGCTTTCGAAGGCGGCCAACCTACGGTACCGGCAGTGGCTGAGCTATTCGCCATCGAGGCACTGGGGGGCATATTGCTGGGACTGATCATTGGTGGCGTTTTCCACTGGGCTATTTGTTGTACCAATGATCACAGCCTGGAATTGATGCTGACCATGGTTATTCCCACTGCCGGTTTTTCCCTGGCCAATGTACTCGGGGTCTCCGGCGCCCTGGCAATGGTGGTGAGTGGCATTATTATTGGCAACTTTACCCGAGAGCGCGGCTTTTCCCGGGTGAGCCAACACGAGCTGGATAATTTCTGGAGCATCACCGAGGACTTCCTCAACGGTTTGCTCTTCCTGCTGGTGGGCCTGTTCCTGATTACTATCGACCTGCGCCCCTCCGACTACCTGCTGATGGCAGTGGGCATTGTCATTGTTCTCACCGCCCGGGTTTTCGCTGTCGGCATACCCTTCCTGTATTTAAAAAGTCGCCGCAAGTACCACCCCTATACCAACCGGATTTTGATCTGGGGAGGGCTGAAAGGTGGTCTGGCATTAGCGCTGGCGATGTCTATTCCCGCCGGCAGTGCCTTCGTCCAGGGGCAGGACCTTCGCTACCTGTGGGTGGTCATGACCTATGGCGTGGTGCTCTTTTCTATCGTCGTACAGGGCTCTACCATAGCGCCATTGATTCGTCGCAGCCGGGAGTTTTCTGAGCCCGAACGCGACGAGCCCCAGCAACCGACAGCCAAATAGCGATAACGATTAAATGGAACACTCCGGCTTCCTTATTGAGGCAGTAATTTTCATGGCTGCCGCAGTGATTGCGGTACCCATTGCCACCCGCCTGGGCCTGGGCTCAGTCCTCGGTTACTTACTCGCCGGTGTGGCCATAGGCCCAAGTGCCCTAGGCCTGGTCGGCGATGCCAGCGATGAGATGCACGTTGCCGAGTTTGGTGTTGCACTCATGCTGTTCCTGATCGGCTTGGAACTGCAGCCGAAGAAGTTGTGGAAAATGCGCGGTGCTATCCTCGGCACCGGTAGTGCCCAACTACTGTTTTCCGCTGCGGCCATCGCTGGATTGGTTCTCGCCTTTTCCGAAATGGACTGGCGCTCTTCGGTGGCTATCGGGCTGATCCTGGCACTGTCCTCAACTGCGATCGTATTGCAATCCCTCAGTGAAAAGGGCCTGCTAAAAAGCCAGGGGGGGCGCGCTGCATTTGCGGTACTTCTGTTCCAGGATATCGCGGTTATTCCCATCCTCGCGCTATTGCCACTGCTGGCAGGTACCGCTGCCAGCCCCCATGAAAGTGGCTTGAGTGGTTGGTATTACGCATCGGCAGTTATCGGCACCATGCTGGCTTTTATTTTCGCCGGACGTTACCTGCTCGGTCCCTTACTGCGTCTAATGGCAGGCAGCCAAGTGCGCGAACTGTTTACCGTGAGCGCGCTACTGATCGTATTTGCCGCAGCTGCGGTAATGACCTGGCTGGACCTATCGCCGGCACTGGGTACTTTCCTCGCCGGGGTACTGCTGGCCGAGAGCGAGTTCCGCCATGAGCTGGAAGCGGATATACAGCCTTTTAAGGGCCTGCTGTTGGGTCTCTTCTTTATCGCCGTGGGTGCCAGCCTGAATTTCTCCCTGATCGCGGACAACCCGTTGGTGCTAATCGGATTAGCATTGGCGTTGGTACTGGTAAAATTTACCGTGCTGTTTGCCCTGGCGCGCACCTTGCGAATGTCAAAGGGCGAGGATTGGTTGTTCGCTCTGTCATTGGCGCAAGCCGGTGAATTCGGTTTTGTACTGGTAGCGTTCTCTACCCAGCTTCAGGTCCTGAATGCAGACATCGGCAATCTGTTAGTAGCCCAAATTGCTCTGACCATGGCCCTGACACCAGTGCTGCTGCTGATCTACGAACAGTTTATCCAGCCGCGGTTTGTCACCGGCCCAGAGGTTCCCGCCAACATAGATACATCACCGCCTGTGGATTCCGGCTCACCGGTAATCATTATTGGCTACGGGCGCTTTGGGCAGATCGCCGGGCGACTTCTAAATGCCTGCGGTTTCAATACCACTTTGCTCGAACGCAATGCAGAACAGCTGGATCTGGTGCGCCGCTATGGTATCAAGGCTTACTACGGGGATGCCTCGCGAGAGGATCTGCTGCGCGCCGCCGGAGCCCAAAATGCAAAGCTGGTTATCCTGACCCTGAGCGACCAGGCCGCCTGTTTGGAAATTGTGGCCCAGCTGCAAAAACACTTCCCCAATGTGACCATCCTCGCCCGGGCCCGCAACCGTATGCACCAATATGCTTTGATGGAAGCCGGGGTCCGCTATATCTTCCGCGAGACCGTGGACTCGGCCCTGACCATCGGCGAAAAGGCGCTGGAACTATTGGGACTCAGTCCCATACAGGCGCGCCGCGCCGCCTTAAAATTCAAGCAGCACGACCAGCGTATGCTTGAGGCACTTTTCCCCTACTGGCGCGATGAGTCCCAGCATATTGCACAAAGCCGAATCTATCGCGAGCAGCTTTTACAGGCGTTACAACAAGACCGCCGCGACAAGGACCTGCACCTGGATCACTACTGGGAAGAAGCCAAGCCCGAGATGGAAAAACAGTAAGCCGGTTATTGGCCCTAAGGGTTGTCATTAAGCACGACAATGGCAGCCCTGCCCGGGCTCAGACTCTCGCTGATATGCCCCTTTCCGTGTAAATCATTGGCTAATAAGATATCTCCGGGAGCAAAGATATATTGTTCACCGGAGCTGGTTGTGAGCTTCACCCTGCCTTCAAGATAAAGAATAAACTGCGCCTGCGGGGCACAGTGCCAATCAAAACGCTGTCCCTCACTAAACTCCCGGAACTGCACCTGTTTGGCGGGATAGGGGATTGAGTAATTACCCAGGGGCTCGCGCTGGGGACTGTCTATTTTTCTTTTCTGAAAAAGGGAAACCCCATTAACTGAACACAGCTCTACAAACTCCATATCAATTTTTCACCAATTTAAGCGTGTCTATTACAAGAGAAAATTTATTCTTTGTTAATTAAGCTCGCCTCTACCAGATCGACCTCCAAAACCAATTTGCGGTGGAGTTCATCATCAATCTTCCTGGAGACACGCAATTCCAACAGTTGTTCGCGCTCAGCGGAAAGTGCGGCAAGGTGGTAATGACGCTCAACCCTGGAACGCATCCAGATAATATCCTCGCTTTCATCTTCTCCTAGGGTTATGCGTCGCCGATAAATAGCCAAAAGGTGATCCACCGCCTCAAAAGCGAGATCGCGATCTTTTTCGCCTCGATCAATATCATGACGCATATTCATTAGCTGATTCACTGCCGCTGTGGCAGCAGATATTCGCGCACCTTTTTCATCACCGATAGCGGCAAAATTGGGGGCTTCGGGTAAACGGCGCAGTAGAACAGGCAATAAAAAACTTGCCAGCAATAAGGAAAGCAAGATAACGCCCATTGCAATAATCAGGGCTAAATCACGGCCGGGCAACGGCTTTCCGTCTGTCATAGCGAGGGGAAGGGAAAAGGCTCCCGCCAATGTAATCGCCCCTCTTACCCCGGCGATGGTCAACACGCTAACCAATAAAAAATGGGTACCAAAAGATTCTACTTTCTGCCCAAAACGTGAGAGATATAGGGAGACCCATACCCACACAAATCTCAGGAGAAGTAGTACAACAAATATTGCCAGGACATAAAAAATAATTGTTAAGTCACCAGTGTGGCGCGCACCGGAGAAATCCGCTCCAGTAATTCGAACCAATTGCTCTCCCAACAAAACAAAAATAATACCGTCAAGAACTGCTTGTACTGTTTTCCATACTGCACGGCGGTCCATCCGTGTAGTCGACATTTCCGCGCCGTGTAAGGTGGTATAGTGAGTCGCAATTCCAGCACTGGCAGCCGCCAAAATACCCGATACCTGTAAAGTATGGGCGGCGATATAAGCCGCAAAGGGCACTAATAAGCTCACTAGAACTTGTACAGTAGTGTCCTCACCGCCAACTCTGACCAGCAGGCGCAAAATATATCCACAGGCAAATGCCGCTCCAGCGCCTATAACCACACCGCCGATAGCGACCCAGAAAAAACCAGCCAGTGCATGGGGAAATGAAAAAGTCCCGGTGAGGGCGGCAATCACTGCAAAACGGAAAATATCCAATCCCGAGGCATCATTAAACAGGGACTCTCCGGCGAGGATATGCTCCAGCCGTGGTGGCATCGACGTTCCACCGTGAACCACCGATACCGCCACGGGATCGGTCGGCGCCAAAATTGCCGCTACTGCAAAAGCCACCGCCAGTGGCATGACCGGCACCAGCCAGGAAATAAAATATCCCATACCCACAACGGTAAAAAGCACCAATCCAATAGCCAGGGTAACAATGACACCGATATCTCGAAACAGAGCGCCTTTCGGTATTCGCCAACCGGCAATAAACAATAAGGGCGGAACAAACAGCAGGAAAAAAATTTCTGGCTCGAGGGGTATTTCTATTCCCAAAAAGCTACCCAGTATTGCTCCCGCAGCAATTTGCAATAGAGGCAGTGGAATAGGTAATGGCAACAGGCGTGCAATAACCAGAGTAATGGCCACAACTAACAACAGCACCAGCGCAATAACCAGATAGTGCATTACTCGCTACAGTTCCCTGTGACGCCTTATTGAAATAAATCTCTATCGAGCAACTATTGCTGTTCACTCAATATCAGGAAGTTTATGCGAGAATAGAAAACAGGGAATAAATTCTGAGAAAAAGTGCCAGTGCTTTGCAGCGCTCCAAAAAATTACTCTGCAAATTTGGCAGTGTTTTTGGGGTTTCTTTACTCAAACATATCCGGCTGTTCTTTTGCAATTACATTGTAAAGAGGCTGAAAGCTAAATAATCCCGCCAGTTCAGTTCCCACAACCGCCCGGGTTCGTATTGCCACCTCTGGATCGATCAAAATAGGCTGCCCAGCTGCTTCCGCCAGTAATTGAGCCTGGCAGCTTTTTTCCATAGTGATATACCACCAGGCAGCTTCATCGACGGATTTACCCACCGTCAGTAAGCCGTGATTCTGCAATATCAGTGCTTTGTGGTTACCCAAGGCTTTAGCAAGGGCCGCACCTTCTCCCATTTCCAATACCACGCCGGAAAAAGTATCCAACAAACCGTGGTCCTGATAAAAGGCACAAGCATCCTGGGTAATGGGATCTAGAAGACGCCCGAGAGTAGACCAACTTTTCCCATAAAGGGAATGAGCGTGCGCAGCGGCTACCACATCCGGGCGGGTTTTATGGATGTGAGAATGAATAGTAAAAGCTGCGCCATTAAGGTAACCATCCCCCTCAACCACCTCTCCTTGATGATTGACCAGCAACAGTTGTGACATCGTCATCTGTTTAAAGGAAACCCCCATGGGGTTGACCCAAAAATGATCGTCATATTCCGGGTCACGGACAGTGATATGACCGGCTACGCCTTCATCAAAACCAAATTTTCCAAACAGCCGAAAAGCCGCCGTCAGCTTCCTCTTACGCTCTTCACGAACTTGTTCTGGCGGCTGGGTTGGCTCGCCGAGCAACATATTGATGTCGCCATTCATAACAGCAGCATCAATACCGGTTTTTGTTTTATTTTTTTCTGTCGTAGCCACCTAGCGGCCCTCTCATCTTTGGAAAATGCCGAGGCATGGTTATAGCATGACTTTTATTTTCTATGCGAGGATTAATAACTTAATAAAATGGTGACTGCATAATGCGGAAAAATATAAAAGTGACTTTGATGTCTTTTCTATCAGTTTATTTTCGCCCGGTAGAAATATAAGAAAAAATTTACTGCCAAATAATGAAAAATAAGTATCTTGCACTTAGTTTCTTTTATCGAATAATTAGGACTGCTTACTCAAAGTAAATTCCCACCCAGATGTCATAGATATGACTTTGAGTAGGAGAGAGTTTACTCTATCAAAAACCTTCCAGGACTATCTTTCCTTTTGCGGCCTGAGATTCAATAAGCTGATGCGCTTTTAGCAGGTTATTTGAATTTATTTTCCCAAAATTCTGCCCCATCGTGGTTTTAATTAATCCCTGATCAATTAATTCCGCAAGTTCATTCAACAGAACATGCTGGGCAGCCATATCCTCAGTAGTAAACAGCGCGCGAGTAAACATAAACTCCCAGTGAAGCGACACACTCTTCTGTTTCAGTGCCATAACATCCAAGGAGGCGGGGTCATCAATCAAGCCAAACTTTCCTTGAGGTTTGATACTTTTGATAATTTCCGCCAAGTGGTCTTCGGTATTGGTGAGGCTAACGACATAGTCAACGCCATCGATGCCCTCGCGACTTAACTGCTCGCTAAGAGACTGACGATGATTGATCACATGGTGGCTTCCAAGCTCTTCAAGCCAGCTTTTGGTTTCGGGACGGGAGGCAGTGCCGATGACAGTCAAATTGGTCAGACGGCGGGCCAACTGGACCATAATTGAACCCACGCCACCAGCGGCACCAATGATCAGCAGTGTCTTGTTGTTTGCCCCTTTACCCACCGCAACTTGCAGGCGGTCGAATAGCATTTCCCAAGCGGTAATCGCAGTGAGAGGCAGCGCCGCCGCCTCGGCACAGCCAACCGTCTTAGGAGCAGTACCAACGATTCTCTCATCCACCAGCTGGTACTGGGCATTGCTGCCGGAACGGGAGATATCGCCCGCATACCAAACCCGATCGCCAACCTTAAAGAGTCCCGCTTCCGGGCCTACCGCTTTCACTATGCCCACAGCATCCCAGCCAAGTACCTTCCACTGACCGGTATCCGGGCTGGCCCGCTGCCTCACTTTAGTATCTACCGGGTTAACTGAAACGGCCTGTACTTCTACCAGCAGATCCCGGCCGGAGACTTGCGGTATGGGGAGGGTTATATCCTGTAGCGCTTCTTTATCACTGCTTGGCAGAGACTGTTGATAACCGACGGCCTTCATCATCAGTTTTATCCTTTTCCAATGGGGTAACGGGTGTGAAGGTATCTTAAAAAGGAATATCCACAGGAGAAACTGCCTTCTCGCAGAAGCTGTTTCAATTATTTTTTTAAATTCCAGTAACTATGGATAACTCTATCCACAGTTATCCACAAAGCCAAACTAGGGCGAGGGGAAATGGCTATCTGTGGAAAACTTGAGAAGGAATTTACTCACCAGGGCATTAAATCTGTGTGGCGCTTCCAGAAACGGGAAATGGCTTCCTCCTTCCGCCACATCAAAGATCTCAAGCCTGGAACCCACAATTTGCTGGTGAATCCACTGCTGGCACTCTATTGGGTGTGGACTGGCACGACCGAAAGCCACTAGCGTCGGCTTATCAATCCTGGGGATAAAATCCCGCCAATCCTTTGTTACGTTATCCACAAAAAGCTTTGCAGCCCAGCGACGGGGACACTGCAGGTTAACCGCAACCAGCTCATCCCGTTGGGTTTTCCCCATTAAAGGCGTGACCATAGACATAAGAATTTGGCGGGTGGCCTCAGCACCTTTTTTTCCAACCAAGTTATCCACAAACTGGAAGAGGCTCTCCGGGGTCAGTATGCCTCCAGCGGCCAATCGCTCCGCTTCACTCCAGGCGGGATCTGCCAGTAGACAGGGGGGTTCATCAATTAGCACTAGTGCACTGACCCTATCCCCACCAAACATTTCCAGGTAGCTCCATATCACCGAGCAGCCGGCGGAGTGGCCGAGTAAATGAAGGGGTTCCTGTTGCAGACTTGAGATCAGCTCTTGCAAGTCCTTGGCGAGGCGGGAAATTCGATAGCCATGATTGGGCTTGTCAGACTGACCATGACCACGCATATCCAGCGCGATCACACGAAACTGATCGCTGAGCCCAGTGAGCTGATGTTTATACAACACCGCCCCCTGGGACCAGCCGTGTAGCATCAATAATATGGGGCCGCTGCCGGCCTCTAGATAGCGCAGGGTGACGCTATCAGAGGTAGTAAATTCACACAGCTTTACTCGCTTGTGCATAAACCTTTTGCGGCAGGTGAACAGTTATTCAACCGTGACTGATTTAGCCAGGTTTCTGGGTTGATCCACATCAGTACCTTTCAGCAACGCCACATGGTAACTCAATAGCTGCAGCGGCACGGTGTAGAGAATCGGCGCCAGACTCTCTGGGGAATCTGGAACTTCCACCACGGTAATACCTTCTTCACTGGTAAATCCGGCCTTGGGGCTGGCGAAAACAAACAGTTGCCCACCCCGTGCACGCACTTCCTGCAAATTGGATTTGAGTTTTTCCAGCAGCTCATCATTGGGGGCAACGACAACCACGGGCATATCGCCGTCCACCAGTGCCAGGGGGCCATGCTTCAATTCGCCGGCGGGATAGGCCTCCGCGTGGATATAGGAAATTTCCTTCAGCTTTAGAGCGCCCTCCAGAGCAATGGGGAATTCGACACCACGCCCCAAGAAAAGCGCGTGGTTCTTCTCTGCAAAGGCCTTGCTGGTGTTTTTAACCACCTTATCCAGACCGGTAAAACTCTCCATTAGCTCAGGTAACTGGTGCAAGGCGCTGACCAGCTCAGCTTCACGCTCCGCCGACAGGCCGTTGACCTTGGAGAGGGCGATACAGAACAGTTGTAATGCTACCAATTGGGTCGTAAAGGCCTTGGTCGAGGCCACACCAATCTCAGGGCCCGCCTCAGTCATTAGCGATAGCTCAGACTCTCGCACCAATGAGCTGTTGGGCACATTGCAGATGGTCATGGAGGCCAGGTAGCCCAGGTCCTTGCCCTGGCGCAGGGCGGCGAGGGTATCAGCCGTTTCCCCGGATTGGGAAATACTCACAAACAGGGTTCCCGGGCGCACCACTTTCTTGCGGTAGCGCAGTTCACTGGCCACTTCCACCGAGCAGGGAATACCGGCCCAGTCCTCCAGCCAATAGCGGGCTACCATTCCCGCATGGTAACTGGTGCCACAGGCTACTATCTGTACCTGCTGCACCTTGGGCAAAATCTCCTGGGCGCGGGCACCAAGGGCCTGGGCCAACACTGAGCGCTCACCGATACGGCCCGCCAGAGTGGCTGCGACCACCTGGGGCTGCTCGAAAATCTCTTTCTGCATAAAGTGGCGGTAGCGCCCTTTATCGGTAGCTTCATGACCGCCGGTCAACTTGTGCACCGGGCGACTGACTTCCTCTCCCAACTTGTCTCGAACTGCGATGCCACCGCGACGCACTTCCGCCACATCGCCCTCTTCGAGGAATATAAAGCGATCAGTCACCTGGCGCAGGGCCATAGGATCAGAGGCAATAAAGTTCTCTTCAATACCCACTCCAAGGACCAGCGGACTACCAGAGCGGGCACAGGCCAAAACTTCCGGCTCTTCATGACTAACCACCGCGAGGGCGTAGGCACCTTCCAGTATATGCGTGGCTTCAGTCACAGAGTCGACCAGGCTGCGGCCCTCAGAACTTAATGAGTGAATAAGGTGAACCACAACTTCAGTATCGGTTTCAGACTCAAACTCATAACCTTTTCCCTGAAGCTCTGAACGCAATTCCTGATGGTTTTCGATAATGCCGTTGTGAACCAGAGCGATATGGCCTGACAGATGGGGATGGGCATTTTCATCGGAGGGAACACCGTGAGTAGCCCAACGGGTATGGGCAATGCCAATATGGCCCTCGGCGCTTTCCTCACTTAATTTGGCTTCCAAATCTGCGACCTTGCCCAGGCTTTTGCGCAATTGCAGCTGGCCATCTCCACTGCTTAAGCAGACTCCGGCTGAGTCGTAACCGCGATACTCCAAACGGCGCAGCCCTTCCAGAAGAATCCCCGTCACATTGCGCTGTGCCAGCGCACCTACGATTCCGCACATAATTATTTCCTCATTAACCCGGGAGTCTCGCCGCCCATTAACATTTCAGGCTGAGCGCCTCTGCTCCTGTCTTCAGCGGCACAAATGAGCTGGATACCCAGCTGCTCCAGTTTTTGGCCCACGGCGTCCGCCAGGCCATCATCAGTTACCAAGATATCGACCTGCTCCCAGGACAATTCCAGATTGGGAATCCGCTTCCCCACTTTACTGGACTCCGCCAGTACAACCACTTCCCGCGCAACTTCCGCCATTACGCGGGAGAGGCCAATTTGTTCATTAAATGTACAGGTGCCGCGTTGCAAATCGATTCCATCGGCACCAATAAAAGCGCGATCGAAGTCGTATCCTCTCAGTACCTGTTCTGCAACCTGCCCCTGGAAGGCCTCAAAGTGTGGGTCCCAGGTGCCTCCGGTCATCAACAGCGTCGGTTCGTTTTCAAGTTCGCGCAGTGCATTGGCCACATGCAGCGAGTTAGTCATCACCACTAGGCCGCGCTTGCTTTCAAGCTCAGGAATCATTGCCGCCGTGGTGCGACCGTAATCGATCACAATTCGGTGGTGATCCGGTATCAGCTCAGCAGCGGCTCGACCAATGGCCCGCTTACTCCCAGAGGGCCCTTCTTCATTGACCAACTCCCTCGGCACCGGGATAGCACCACCGTGGCGGCGCAGCAACAAGCCGTGATTTTCCATTGCCGTCAGATCCTTTCGAATCGTAACTTCCGAAGTTCCGAACTGCCGCGCCAATTGCTCGACAGTGGTCTCTCCTACTTCATTTAGCAAGTGGAGAATACCGTGGCGGCGCTGTTGGGTGTTGCGTTTGGACATAGGCAGATAAGTTTCATTTCGAAACTTAAAGATAGCAAAACGAAACTAAAGTTCCCACAACTTTTATCAATAACCATTACTCAACTGATTAAATACCGGTATAGGACTCACTCAGGCTGTTAGAGGGACAAAGTTTCCAACATTGTCTGAAGAAAGCGCGCCAACTCTCCACCGGTAACGGCCCGGTGATCGGCACTGATAGAGAGAGGGAGTAAGGGGCGAAGTGCCGGCCATCGATTGACCACCACAACTCCCTGGCACACCCTCCCGGCACCGACAATGGCAACAGTGGGCGGCATGACTACTGGGGTGGCATAGCGACCGGCTATGGAGCCGAAGTTGGAGAGAAGTATGCTTGCCCCCTGAAGGTCTCGCTGGGCGATTCCGGTCTCGCGGGCCTGGTGCTTAAAGTCCGCCACCTGCTGGAGCAGATCTTCATCAGTACGCTGGGCGACATCCCTGAGTACCGGCACATAGAGTCCTCGTGGAGAATCCACTGCTAAGCCAATATTGATACTGCCCTGCGGCGCCAGCTTCTCATCCTGATACAGGGCATTGAGGGTAGGTTCCGCCTCACAAGCTTCCTGTACTGCACGAATCAATCTCAGCAGCGCCGGAGCACTACCCCACCAGTTGGAAATATCCGCATCGTCACACAGCGTTATCTGCTTTACCTCATCTCGCGCTCGGCTCATGGACAAACCCATTGCGCGACGTGCAGGCGTCATGACTTCGGACTCAGAATCGAATTGGGGTGCAACGGCTGTAGTTTGTACGGCAGAAGCGCGGACAGGTGATGGATGCTGCCCCTTCGCCACAGTTTTGGGCTTTGTTCCCGGCCCCACCGCAGTAAGTACCTGGGCTTCCGTTACCAGTGCACCCGCTGGTGATATTGACTGTAAATCTACCCCCAAACGCCTGGCCAGGGCCCGTACTCTCGGGGTGGCCAGGCGCTTTAAGCCCACCTCCGGCCCCCGCTCAGCCCCCAATACACCTTGCCCTTGCTCTATTTTTCCCACCACCGTACCGCTGTCGGCCCGAGGACTAGTCTCTTGTTCCGATTCTTCAGCTTGAGTGGGCGGGCTTTCATCTGCGACTTCTCCCTCGGCCATAAATCCCACCAGGGGATCGCCAACATTCACGGTCTCATCCACTGCCGCAAATAGCTTCTCAATAGTGCCGCCCCAAGGAGCCGGCACTTCCACCAAGGCCTTAGCGGTTTCCACTGTCACCAGAGTTTCATGGGCAGCTATGGTATCTCCCTCTCTGACATGCCACTCCCGCACTACCGCATCGGGCAGACCTTCACCGAGATCCGGAAGGGTAAAAGTCTTCATTGTGGCCCTCCGTTGGCGTAGTCCAGCACTTCCTGTACGGCCGACAAAATACGCGGCACTCCGGGTAGATACTCATCCTCCAGTTGATAGTAGGGCATCACTGTATCGAAACCGGTCACCCTCTGTACCGGTGCCTTTAAAAGATCGAAGGCATACTCATTAATCTGTGCGATCACCTCGGCACCCAGGCCACAGAACCTGGCCGCCTCGTGCACAACGACACAGCACCCGGTTTTCTCCAGGGAGTCTATTACCGTGTGGATATCCAGGGGTTTCAGGGTGGCCGGGTCGATAACCTCAGCCTCTACCCCTTCCTCTGCGAGCTGCTCTGCGGCTTGCAGGGTCTCTTTGAGGGAAGCGCCCCAAGCGATAAGCGTTATATCGCGGCCCTCCCGCAACACAAAGGCGCGATCCAGTGGCAGAGCCTCGCCAGTGTCGGGCACTTCCTGGCGAACGGCTCGGTAAATACGTTTGGGCTCCAGGAAAATGACCGGGTCCGGGTCTCTAATTGCCGCCAATAGTAAACCGTAAGCCCGTGCAGGAGAGGAGGGCACCACAAGGCGCAGACCTGGAATATGGGCGAACAGGGCCTCAGTGCTCTCGGAGTGATGCTCCGGTGCATGGATTCCACCTCCATAGGGGGCCCGATAGACAATCGGACAGGAGAGGCGGCCGCGAGTGCGATTGCGATAGCGCGAGGCGTGGCTGAGGATCTGATCGAGACCGGGATAGATAAAACCCATAAACTGGAATTCAGCCACCGGTCGCAGGCCCTGCACCGCCATACCGACAGCCATTCCGGCAATCATGGTCTCGGCCAGGGGGGTATCCATCACCCGGTCCCGGCCAAACCTGGCCTGTAACCCCTCGGTTGAGCGAAATACGCCACCGTTCAGACCAACATCTTCACCAAATAGAACCACCATCGGGTCTGCTTGCATCTCGTAAGCCAGAGCCTGGGTGACAGCCTCGACCAAAGTTATCTCAGCCATTAGCTATCTCCCTGCAACTGTTGATACTGCTCCAGAAAAGGCTCCGGCAACTTTGCATAGAGGTGGTCGAATATTGCTGTGGCGGCATCTCTGGGGGTTTCCCGGTAGATGTGGACCGCTCTCTCCAGCTTCTGTGTCAGCTCCCGTTGCATCTCTTCTTCCTGCGCATCATCCCAGGCACCGCAGTTTTCCAGGTAGGATCGCAGGCGCCGCAAAGGCTCTCGGGACCAGGCTTCACTGACATCTTTTTTGGGCTGGTAGCGACTGGCATCATCGGCGGTGGTGTGGTCACACAGGCGATAGCTAATCGCCTCGATCAGAGCTGGGCCAGCACCACTGCGCGCCCGCTCCACGGCATCACCCACCGCCTCACGAACGGCAATCACATCGTTGCCGTCTACCTGCAAGCCGGGTATGCCGGCGGCAATAGCCTTCTGTGCCAGAGTCTTACAGGCAGTTTGCTCATCTCGCGGTAGGGAAATGGCCCATTGATTGTTGTTGATAACGATCACTAGAGGCAGGTGCCAGTCCCCAGCCAGGTTTATCGCCTCGTAAAAGTCTCCCCGCGAAGTAGATCCATCGCCGCCGGTCGAAACAGCGACGCGCATGGGTTCACCGAAATGCTCATGTTTATATTTCAGGGCAAAGGCTACACCGGCACCGTGCAACATCTGGGTGGCTATAGGCACACTCAAGGGCAAATCTTCGCGGCTATGGCGAAAGTTCTGCCCCCGCTCATCGCCCCCCCAGATTGCGTAGATCTCCTCGATAGTAACGCCCCGCTCCAGAAGAGCGCCTGTCTCCCGGTAATTGGGGCAGTAGATATCCTCTTTGGCCATGGCGGCTGCGAGACCAACACCAATAGCTTCCTGGCCGAGGCTGGAGGGATAGGTGCCAAGTTGACCGGTACGCTGCATTTTTACCGCGCGATCATCCACCATACGAGCCAACGTCATCTGGCGGTAGTAAGCAATCAGGGTATCCGGGGTGGCAAATTCCGGTAGGGCTTGGGTCGTCTGTCCCTGTTCATCCAAATATTGCAGCGAAGCAATATCAAAACTGGCAAGCAGCTGTAATCTGGGCTTGTGCATCGGGCCATTCCTTTTGTTCCCGAAGCGCAAGTTTAATGGATAGGGTGGCTATCAACAGGCGTGGAGAGGGAAGGCCCGCCGGAATTATAGTTTCCGAGGGGCAATCCAATTACGGTAAGGGTTATTTAGCTTTTCTTGGTCGGACGCTGCCAGCCGTTAATATTGCGCTGCTTGCTACGCGCTACCGCCAACTCTTTGCTCCCCACAGCCTGGGTAATGGTGGAGCCAGCACCCACTGTGGCTCCGGCGCCCACAGTTACTGGGGCTACCAGAGCTGTGTTAGAACCTATAAAGGCATTGTCGCCGATCTCGGTCAGGGACTTGTTCACACCGTCGTAATTACAGGTAATGGTGCCAGCACCGATATTGACCGCTTCGCCCACCAGGGCATCACCGACATAAGAGAGATGATTAACCTTACTGCCCTCACCAATTTTGGCTTTTTTGGTTTCGACAAAGTTACCCACCTTGGCACCAGTGGCCAGCTCTGTGCCCGGACGCAAACGTGCAAAGGGACCAATAGTGCAAGCCTCACCAATCTCAGCGCCTTCGATAATGGAATTGGCCTCTACCTTGGTGCCATCTGCCAGGCGACAGTTTTTTAGCAGGCAATTAGGTCCAATTTGTACCCCCTTACCCAGTGAAACTGTCCCTTCGAAAATGCAGTTAATATCGATAGAGACATCGGTATCGCACTCCAGGCTGCCGCGAACATCTATACGCATGGGGTCCAATAAAGTCACCCCCGCATTCATAAGACTGGTCGCATGGTTATGCTGCAAAGCGCGCTCCATCTGTGCCTGCTGCGCACGGCTATTTACTCCCGCCACTTCCAGCGGATCACTGGCAATTACTCCCGTTACAGGAATCCCCTCACTGACCGAACGACCGATAATATCGGTCAGGTAGTATTCACCTTGAGCATTGTCACAGGACAACTCCGGTAACCAGCGAGCCAACAGTGCTCCAGGAGTCGCCAAAATGCCGGTATTGACCTCACGGATAGCCAGGGTATCCGCATCGGCATCCTTTTCCTCAACGATCGACTGCACACAGCCGCTGTTATCCCTCACAATACGCCCGTAACCGGCGGGATTGGCCATTTCAACTGACAGCAGGGCAGGTCCGTGATCCGCTGCCGATAGCAGTGATTGCAAACTGCCGGCCCTGACCAGAGGCACATCACCATAGAGCACCAAAACGGTGGCTCCTTCGCGGAAATAGGGCACCGCCTGGGCCACGGCATGCCCGGTACCCAATTGCTGTTCCTGCTCCACAAACCTGACACCACGATCAGCAAAGCGGTCACGTATCAGGTCTGCGCCATGCCCGATTACCACGGTAATCTGTACCTCTCCCAACAACATGGCGGTATCAATTACCCGCTCAAGCATGGGAATACCGCCAATAGGATGCAGCACTTTAGGCAGGTCAGAGTGCATGCGGGTGCCTTTTCCAGCGGCCAAAATCACAACATCGATAGTCATAACGGGTCGATATTCCAATCGTCTACAAAATTTGAGTGCATTGTGGCCACTAGACCCGGTTTACTCAAGCGAACAACAGTTCGCCCCGGGGCCCTGGTATTCAACGCATTAAGATTGCTGCGCCGCTTTGATCCCGGTAATTTACCCCCTGTGAAATCAACCGGTTACTCAACCCAACAAAACAAATATAGCCGCCAAACACAGAATCGGGCGGAGGGATATTTCAATGAACACCACCAAGCAGAACAAGCCGCGCCACCATTTGTTGGCTCTGGCTGTCCTGGCACTGACCCTGCCGATGGGTGCTGCGGCAGAAGCCGAAAGCGCTCTCGAAGCTACCAAAGAAAAGGAAGTAGAAAAGGCGGAAGCCCAATCCTGGGATATCAACAAGCCACCCTACGAATTCAAACCGATCCAGTTGGACACCCGCGAGACCACCTGGAGCAACCTGGATATCAGCCCAGATGGCAAAACCATCCTGTTCGATATGCTCGGCGATATCTACACAGTGCCGGTAGCAGGCGGCGAGGCGGTAGCCCTGACCAATGAAATCGCCTGGAATATGCAGCCGCGCTTCAGCCCGGATGGCAAGACCATCGTGTTTATCAGCGACCGTGACGGCGCCGACAACATCTGGTTGATGGATCGCAATGGCGACAACCTTCGCCAGCTCACGACAGAAAAGGAAAACTTGCTGCACTCGCCCAACTGGAGCCCCGATGGCCAGTACCTGGTAGCGCGTAAAGGCTTTATGTCTGGCCGCAGTATCCCCGCCGGTGAAATCTGGATGTACCACTACGGTGGGGGTGAAGGTCGCCAACTGAAAGAGCGCATCGGTGGCGATATCGCCCAGAAAAATATTGCCGATCCAGCTTTCTCTCCAGATGGACGCTATGTCTATTACTCCATCGATACCACCCCCGGCACCGTGTGGAAGTACAACAAAAACTCCACCCAGGAAATTTTTGCCATCAACCGCTATGACCTCCAGGATGGTGAAGAGGAGACCTTTGTCTCCGGTCCCGGTGGCGCAGTGGCACCTGTACCATCCCCGGATGGCAGTAAACTGGCCTTTATTCGCCGCCAGGACAACCAGACCTCCCTGTTCCTGAAAGATTTGGACACAGGACTGGAAACTCCGGTTTACTCCGGCCTCGAACGCGACCTGCAGGAAATCTTTGGGCCCCATGGCAACTACGTTCAATACGACTGGATGCCCGATGGTGAGTCATTGGTCGTTTGGACTGGCGGTAAATTCCTGCGCATCTCCATCAACGGCGACAGCGTCGCACCGATTGCGGCCCATGTGAAAGTTGAGAAACAGGTAGCGGATGCGGTGCGCTTCCCGGTAGACGTAGCGCCGGAAACCTTCGATGTGAAGATGATTCGCTGGGCGCAGAAATCCCCCAACGGCAAGCAGGTCGCTTTCCAGGCATTGGGCAAGATTTATATTCAGGATGTCGCCAGTGGTGAGCGTCGTCGTCTGACCCGCCAGGACGACCACTTTGAGTTCTATCCCAGCTGGTCCCGCGATGGTCGCGAGATCACCTATGTCTCTTGGGACGACCAAAACCTGGGCCATGTGAGGGTAGTTTCCGCTCGCAACGGTCGCGGTAAAAACATCACCAAGCAGCCGGGCCTGTACGTTGAACCAAGCTTTTCTCCAAGTGGTGACGCTGTGGCCTACCGTCGCTTTACCGGCGGCTATCTGCTCAGCCCCGAGTACTCCCTGGAACCGGGCATTTACCTGGCAGACGCCGACGGCGACTGGCAACGCCGGGTCGTAAAGTCTGGCTATGAGCCTCATTTCGGCGCCAGCGAAGATCGTATCTACTTCTCCGAGTACCAAAACGCTGACGGCGGCAAGCGCGTGCTGAAGAGCACCAACCTGGAAGGCAAGGATGAGCGCGAGCACCTGCACGGCGCTGAGATTACTTCCTTCCGCCTGTCTCCGGACGGCAAGTGGGTTGCCTTCACCCAGGACTTCAAAGCCTTTGTCGCGCCCTTTATGCATACCGGCAAATCCGAGGTTATCGGCCCCGATAGCAAAGCAGTCAAAGTCACCCAGGTATCCAAGCGCGCCGGTGAAAACCTGCATTGGTCTGCCGATAGCGATACTTTGGGCTGGGCACACGGCCCCAAACTGTTCGAGCGTGAACTGAAGGATGCCTTCGAATTTGTCGCCGGCGCTCCGGAGGAACTGCCAGAGCCAGTTTCTGAAGGCATCGACCTGAGCTTTGAACAGTCCTTCGACAATCGCGCAGGTCTCGTTGCCCTCACCGGCGGCAAGGTTGTCACTATGCGCGATGCGGAAAACACCCGTGAAATTATCGACAATGGTGTGGTTCTGTTCCGGGGCAACCGCATTGTCGCCGTGGGACCCGCAGCGGAAGTGGAGATTCCCACGGAAGCGAAGCGTATCGATATCACCGGCAAAACCGTTTTACCGGGGCTTATTGACGCTCATGCCCACGGTGCTCAGGGTCGCGAAGAAATTATCCCGCAGCAGAACTGGAACCTGTTCTCCAGCCTGGCATTTGGAGTGACTACTATTCACGACCCCTCCAATGACAGCAGCGAGATCTTCTCCGCCGCTGAAATGCAAAAGGCCGGCCTGATTACTGGGCCGCGTATTTTCTCCACCGGCACCATCCTCTATGGCGCCAAAGGTCCAGGCTACAAAGCCAAGATCAACTCCCTGGAGGACGCTCAGTTCCACGTGAACCGCCTCAAGGAAATGGGCGCCATCTCGGTGAAGAGCTACAACCAGCCCCGCCGCGACCAGCGCCAGCAAGTGCTGCAGGCAGCCCGCGAAGCCGGCATTATGGTAGTGCCCGAGGGCGGCGGTAAGTACCAGCACAATATGAACATGATTGTGGACGGGCACACCGGTATCGAGCACTCACTGCCGATCGCCAATGTCTACGGCGATGTGGAGCAGCTGTGGAGCCAAACCCAAGTGGGTTATACACCGACCTTCGTCGTGGCCTACGGCGGTCTCTGGGGTGAGGAGTACTGGTATGACCGCACGGAGGTATGGAAGAACGAGCGCCTGACCCGCTTTACCCCCGATTTTATCGTTAACCCCCGCTCTATCCGTCGCCCCACTGCGCCGGATGCCCACTACAACCACTTTAATGTGGCCCGTCAGGCCAAGCAGCTGCGCGACGAAGGTGTCACCGTACATATCGGCGCCCACGGCCAGCGCGAAGGGCTTGGAGCCCACTGGGAAATGTGGATGATGGAGCAGGGCGGCTTTACTCCCTGGGAAGCCTTCCGCGCCGGTACCATCGATGGTGCCCGCTACCTGGGTATGGACGGTGATATCGGCAGCATTGAGGCTGGTAAGCTGGCTGACCTGATCGTGGTTGACGGCAACCCCTTGGATAACCTGCGCCTGTCAGAGAACATTACCTACACGGTAATTAATGGCCGTGTGTTTGAGGCGGAAACCATGAACGAAGTAGGGGCTGGCGAACGCTTGGCATTCTTCCACGAACGCCTGCCTATCAGTGCTATGCCCGCTCCTACGGCGGAAGCGGTACAGGAGAAGATGGAACGACACCACTGGGTACACTAACCTCAGGCACAAACTGAGATGCAAACAAAAGGCCGGGGACAAACCTCCCCGGCCTTTTTTGTATAAAGCCCTACCTGGTCCGGCGACGTCCTCCCAGCTTATGCCAGAGAATGGCGCGATAGATTGCGACAGGCAGTCTAAAGATTCCCGTAACCAGCCACCAAAATGACTCATAGATGGCAATCGTCTGATCCACTAATGGATGATCCTGGTCGAGCCTTTCTGGATAGTGATCGTGTCGCAATATGCCCCGATGAAACAGAAATCTGCGTAAAGGCCGGCTCAGTCGCCAACTAAAAGACTTGGTTATACGGTTTAAGTTATCGGCGAGAAAGCTCTCCGAGGCTATCTTTTGCTGTGTGAGCAGTTCGAAATAGTGGCTTTTGGACTTATTTTCATTCTGCCAATCAGTATCAAAATCCATCTTTGTTAGCCAATCGCTTTCCCCGAATCCATCTATCTTGCGCAGATCCGATGTGTATTGCGGGATAGTTATCTGATTTTTAATGATGGCCTTGGAAATGCGATATACATCAGCATTCATCCGGTCAGGGTTCTGCAATTCCCGACTAAGCCTTTGCTGAAAGCCGGACCGGAATTTGAAATGGAGAAGATGAGCGCAATTTTTACTGAGAGGAACCGGCGTACATGAGTGGGTTGAACGTAAATATTGAAAACCCGTCCGCCAATAAACCAACGGAATTTTATAAGATTTAACAAAATAATCAGAAATGCCAGATATTTGCGCTCTGGCTTTGGAGCGAATTTCAAAAAAAGGAAAAGCTAATATGCTTTTTTTCTTAAAGTTTTTATAAGATACATAGTTAGGCGTTGATTCCATTAACTCAGAAAGATTTCTTATGTCATATGTATTCCCTTGAAGGTTGTCACTAAAGAAATCTATTAGTGGAGTATATAGAGCAAAAGCTAATTCACTCTGCATAAGTTGAGTCGTAACCTTCAGTGAAGCTTTACCTAAAATTTCAGGTAACCAGAGAAATTCATCAGCATCTACCACAAGAGTCCATTTTCCCTGACAGTAGTCCCGGGCAACTCTGTTAACCCAATCTACACCTGCGTTTGCCTGGGGGTAGCCACAATCAACTTCGTATAGCTGGACATCATTCTGCTTCAGTAGATAGCTTACCGAGTTATCGCTACTTCCCGTATCCACCAGGTGGAAACATGTCACACCTAAAGACCGGTAGTGGTCGAGAAAAGCCGGGAGAATATCCAATTCATCACGGAAGATACAAATAAGGGGGAAGCGTGTTTCACTAGCACTTTCAATGTACTTAACTACTTTCAAACTTTCACCCTAGCGAATTTACGCAGCTTTCGAATCGTTCGCTTTAAAAACCCTGGCTTATATTTTTCCCCTTTATTTTTTTTGGCATCTTTTTGCTGTTTTCTTAGTAGTAGAAGGCTTTTCTCTTCCGAGTCGAGCCCTTCAAGGTAAGGACTTATTTGCCTGAAATCCCCTTCTTCTTGAAGGTGATTTCTGGATTTCATAGAGTTGTCACCGGTGCGATAGTAATATAAAGGATCAGGATAATAGGATACATTTTCCTTTGCTAAAATTAGCTTGCTATAGAATTCAATATCATCCTTACCTGTTCTATATCTCTCTGTATAACCTCCGTGATCTCTAAACTTAGAAGCTTTTATCAGACACGTCGCATCACCGACTATATTTACTTTCGTTGCCCAAGCTCTAGCTGGCCCCATAAAACGAATTTGAGTTCCGAGCTTACCTTCTGGAGTATTAGGTGCCCCCTTGCCGCTGAATCGGATAGAGCTACAAGTCAGGCAATCAATATCTGCAAAAGTTGCCGCGCTTACCAACTTATCTACCATTTCCGGCATCATGACATTGTCATCGTCAAAAAAAAGTAGATAATCTCCACTTGCATTTTGTGCTGCAGTATTTCTAGCAGCCCCTACATATCGGTTTTCCTGGTATACAAACTGCCATCCATTCTTCTGATAGTGACTTTCTATAATTTCCAGCGCGTGTAGCGCTTCTTGTGAATGGCTACCATCATCAACCACAATAACTTCTATGTTCTTATAAGTCTGATCTTTAATGCTTTTTAACGCTTGATAGAGAAAGTCTGGACGCTCAAAATGAGTTACGCATATAGAAACCAAGGGATCATGTCTATTGGAAGATCGGGCGTTTTTAATAATTGAATGCTCTTGGCCATGCCATTTATTCCATACATCTAACGACTTCTTAAGCCTCTGGTGTTTTATACCCGGCGCAGGCAGTTTCTTTGCATGTAATTCTAACTTTCTCGCTAAAGCAATATGATTTGGCTTAAAGAGGATTTTTTTTCCATTTTCGTCATCAAGTAACTCTCGAGTACCACCAGTATCAGCAGCAATAAATGGTACTTTAGTTGCAAGGCATTCGTAGACAGAAATCGGGGAATTCTCTAACAAAGCTGGGATCACAGCCAAACGTCCTTCTCCACTCAAATACTCTACAGCCTGTATAGCATTACAATCACTTATAAATGAGACTTCTGTACTCCAATGCTTCTGGTTTTCCTCTATGAATTTTCGCGCATCAAATCGATAAGAGTGTCCTCCCAAAAAAGTAATCGATGGTAATCTAACCCCTCTTTTAGCAAGAGTGTTTAATGCATTCACAAAAAGAATAATCCCCTTACGAGGTTCAAGACGCCCGAAAAACACCCATTCTTTTGTCTCTAAGTTACTATTTTTTATGGCTTCATTATCAGGTAATAGATCGTCCAAAAATACATTTGGCCAATAGTAACTGCGCTCAGGCAGGCGGTATTTATTATTTTTCATCCAGCAGACTAAATGCTGACTCCCACAGATCAGAGTATCTGCCATCTCAGCACTTCTACGCTCCATAAATACCCACCCCAATTGCCGTTCCTCTTTAAGGAATTGTTGATTACCTTCGGCAGACCAGAGTGTTGGGGAAGAACCTTTAACAGCAAAATGTATATCTTGGAATGCAATACCAAGACTCTTGGCAAGTAATGCTATATAACCCATTCCACGCCATTCTGAAACATGGACAATATCAAAGCGATCATTTCTCTTGAGCCACTCATAGGCTGCATAGGGCATTGCCATAGTGCGAGCCATTGTCGTTTTAGCTAGTGCCTGCGGTGCAACACCATGAAATTCAACATTAAGTTTTGCAAAAAAAATTTTTGTGATTTTCATTTTCACAGGATTTTTTGCTAGACCATTAACGAAACAGATGGTGACTTTGTGACCAGATCTCTGTAGAAAAACAGCCAAATGAAAGTAAGCCGTTCCAATGCCACCATTTTTTATTGGACCAAACATATCCTCCGTTAGGATGCATATACGTTTAGGTTTCTGAACAGCTTCAAGGCGTAAATCCTCGTGAAGCTCTTTCATTATTCAAGCCACCTTAGATCGCAACTAGCATTTGTTTAAGATAACGCAATCGACCATTTCGTAAGACAAGTCCATTTTCCTTAACACGTACGGTAATCTCTGAGTTTTCCTGCTTTATTTCAGGTGTTAATGAGAACCGGAATCCATACCAAGCTAGTTTCGGGTTTCGAGTACCGAAACGTTCCACATAACGATTCGCCGTGGCTTCAGCTACAATGTTTCCGTTTACCTCTAAGACAATCACTAAATTTTTAGCTATATTGCTTCTATCCCATGCCCATCCCTCAAGAACCCGTGGATCGAGTGCAAAAAGCTCTCGTGGTGGAATTGACCCCTTAATAGGTGAGCCAGTATATCCCTTAAATATACGTTGCAAGGTAGTACCTGATTTTTGAATCACAGCCTGAAAACTAAACTTGGGTTTAAATTCAGTTTCATTGATTTTTCCCTGCTCATGGATAATTTTTGCAATATCATGTTCAGGCTCATCCTTACCTTCTACTGTATAATCCTTGTCTACAAACTCTCCTACCTCTGCGTGATCTTGCCCATATAAAGTGGTATCTTCGGTATCTATCCCTTGAATGTTTTCAGGTGTGTTATTTTCTGTTTTAGAGAAGAAACTCCAGGTATATTTTTGGTTAAATATCTCCTCAACAGCTACCTCATTAAGTATTGGACTTCCAGAGATAGCTGCAAATACATTTTTAGATAGTTTTATAACCCGTATAAAACGGGTGTAAGTCATTTCTTGATCTTCTAACAGAAACTTAATATTAAATTTTTCACCTTCTTCCCATTTATCTGGAATTGGGAATCTATGTAAAGTAAGTTCATTATCTTGTAGCTCCAAAGAAATTGATTGGGGCTCGCCATTAACAATTAATTGCCTATTTCCCGGACCTTTGGCTACACAGAGCAAATGGGAATTTCTCTCGTCCAAACCAACAACTACCCTCGGATTACGATTTTTCATTTTACGAGGCCGGTCGGCATGTAAAAGCCACACAGGTTCCTCATCCAAACGATTCTTATCCCGATAAAGTGCTGGTCTTAATTTAGCTCCAATAGGCTGAGCTGAAGGAAGAAGGGCTAGTTTACGATAGGCAATATTATCATTTTCAATCAACGACATTGAGCGAAGGTAGACAGAGTTAGCGTTATTTCGAGATTCTTCCAATTCCTCTAAATAGTAATCACTACGAAGATGGCACTCAGGAATAACCATCAATTCAAACCCAAATTCTTTGTTCGCCCTTAAAATATATTCTTGTACTAAACCGTAGCGAATATCATAAGGGAGTATTGACCCCACATTGCTTGATACCAGTTTTGGGATACAAATAATATTTGTGCCTATTGCATTTCCAAAGCTGATCTCAGAGACGATATCTCCACCTATCGGCATTACCACCTTGTTTTCAGGTAGAGATAAAAAGCTAGTGATTATGAATTCATGATTTATTTGAAGAGTTTTGCGTAACTCACCACAAAATTTTCCACCTAATCGAGAGGATGTACCATCACAGAGAATGCAAGCATCTAGAGTACTTTCAGAAAGACTTTTTGCCAGTGCAATCCCTGCTGGAAATCCAATGAAATCCACCAAACTACAATTGAGACCGGCTTCCAATAGAAAGTTAGAAGCTCTCTCAGCAATATTTTCAAGATAGGGATCAATTAATAAAAATTTGATGGAGTCGGGTCTATCAACTAAAAGTGCCTCAGAAAACTCCATAACACTCTCAGTATCCCGCAATAGAACAACCACTTCTAGGGTCGGTAGCTCCATCTCATTAGAAGCTGTTAAGGTGGGAGAGCCTGTAATCTTGGTGATCGCTTCAGCGCCACTATACTGCTTAAAAAGATCTGCTAAGTAGGCATGAAAACCATACCAAACTTGAAGGTTATAATTGTTATCAAAACTGGAATGCGCAATCTTATGCCCATTCTTCAGTACCTCTGCTAGCCTTTTCGCAAGCTCAAATGCGTAGGGTGCGATAAGACAACTTTCATGGTCTTCTTTTGCGATAAGCTCTGGAGTTCCCCCTACTCGCGTTGCAATAAAAGGAATATTATTCTCTAGTGTTTCATATACTGCCATGGTGGAGTTTTCAATCAGGGAGGGCATTACCGCTATCATATCCCTGGAACATAAAAACGAGAGAGCTTCCGGCTGGTTATAATCTGTGATGCAATTGACTTCAAAACTCCAAGTAGATGCTTTTCGCTCAATATAGTCCGCAACCTTCTCATTGTTTTGATTAGGTAAGGCTTCACCATATTTACCTAGGAAATTAACTCTGGTAGGACAAGTCCCCGTCCGCTCAAGTAAATCCAGAGCGGTACAAAAGAGCTCCAATCCCTTCCGCATTTCCAAACGACCAAAGAAGGTCAATTCGTTAGTGCGAACTACATCACCAGGCTGTCGATTAATGCGTTTATCATCAACGGGAACTTCAGAAAAATCGAGAATATTTGGCTGAACATAAGTTGATGTTGGCAGCTTATAGCCGACATAGCGCATAAAGCAAAGTAGATGTGCGCTACCACCAATTACCATATCGGCAAATTCAACACATTTCTGCTCAGCAAAACTCGCTGGTAACAGCTCCCTTTTTACCAATGGCTGCATTTGATAATGGCGATTCCAGAGGTGCGGGGACGATGTCTTTACAATAAATAATGTATCTTTAAACGCCAATCCCAACTTCTTAACCATCAACGCATAAATTAATCCACCTCGCCATTCGGAAGTGTGGATAACATCAAAATGTCTCTGTTCAATTAACCAGCGGTATGCCGCACTATATCGTCGCTGCCAACCCTGTGAGGGGCCAATTATTGTTTCATCCGTGTGCACCAAATAGTGCAGTGAAACACCAAAATTGGAATATTCCTCAACCCAATACTCAGGTGTTTCATTCTCAACTGTTTCACCTTTTAAGTAGAGCACATGTACTTCATGCCCATGTGCTGCCAGTCCTTTCGCTAGGTGATAGTAGGTTGAAGCAATCCCTCCATTTCTCACCGGACCTAGGATTTCTTCTGTGGCTATACAAACTCTGAGCTTCTGGTCCGACTCAAAACCTGCATAAGCATTTAAATCAGGGAATGATTCTACTGAAAATTTGTCAATCTGCATTCTGTAGGGCCCTCTGCGAGAGGCTAGGCTTCAGAACATCCTCCTTATTGACAAAGTAATCCCATGTAATTTGAATACCGTCCCTTAATGATACCTCCGGCCTAAAGCCCAAGTACTGTTTTGCTTTAGTAATATCCGTATAGTTATGGCGCACTTCACCTGCCCTGAAAGGGTGGTTAGCTATTTCAAGATCTTCATGGCAGCCCGAGACATCCCTTAGTAAACTAATTACTTCGTTAATTGACGTCGGCTGGCCGCTACCCAGCTGAAATACCCCATTTTCTCTCTTTTCCAGAGCCCTAATTATTCCCTGGCAGAGATCGCCTACAAAAATAAAGTCTCTAGTCTGATAGCCATCTCCGTAGACATCACAGACCTGTCCTTTCAGAATATTTTTAATAAAGGCTGTTATCACACTTCCTTTGTGAAAGGAAAGCGGACCATAAACATTAGAGAATCGTAAAGAAGTTATTGATAATCCATAACTTTGAGAATATGCAGAACAGTAGGCCTCTGCTGCAGCCTTAGACGCACCATAAGCCGATGCGGGATTCACTGGCATTAATTCGTGTACTGGTGGATCAGCTTCTCCAATGATCGCCCCACCTGTAGAAGCATTAATGAGATGTTTAACCTCATACCTTCGCATCGCTTCCAGAAGATTGACTGTCCCTTGTACATTTACTTCAAAGTTATAGACTGGATTATTTATTGAATTAATAACACGTGTATCTGCAGCTAAGTGTATAACAGCATCAGCATGCTTTACTGCCTCATCTACATCCCGCTGATTTCTAACATCTCCTCTGATAAATTGATGAGGTATTCCGGCTAATGCTGCAGTAGTGCCAGTGACCTCATTATCTAAAACTAAAATTTCGTCATATAAACTCAAAGCATTGAGATATTTGACTAAATTTGAACCTATAAATCCACATCCACCAGTAATAAGGATTCGCGTAGACATAGCTAAAGCTACCCACTAAGAAATGGTTTCTGTAACTTCACTAGTTTTTTCCCGATAGGAAATATCGGCTAGTTTATTACCTTGTGTCCAATAGGAAACGCAAGGTATTTTTGTATGATCAGCCCGATCTTGATATTGCATTGTTATATCTGTAATTTCTTGCAGAAGGCTATCTTTAATAAGAATCGGCTGCCATCCAAATGAACGAAGTAAATCATTTTTTACATTGAGATCATTTCTCTCTGCCTCCTTCCTAGGGTTTGGCAGATAACTTATTTCACAGTCTGTCAGTGATTGAACTAATTGTGCAAGATCGGAAAGTGTTTGCGTTTCCGCCATCTGATTGAGAATCAGTGGCCGTTCACCGAGTTCCGGTGGATGTAAAAGTGCCCGCTCAATACATTTGCAAGTATCAGAGATATGGATAAATGCACGAGTTTGACCACCTGTGCCATGAACAGTCAGTGGGAAACCGACAGTCGCTTGCATTAGAAATCTATTTAGGACTGTGCCGTAGTCCCCGTCATAATCAAAACGATTTATCAGACGCTCATCCAGACTAGAGAGTTCAGTCTGCGTTCCCCAAACAATCCCCTGGTGAAGATCGGTAATACGAAGCCTGTCATTTTTCGCATAATACTGGAACATCTGCGAATCCATCGTCTTGGTCATATGATAAATGGAGCCGGGATTAGGCGGGTAAACGATGGAGTCTGAAATTTGACGATTATCAACTGTCTCTATTTTTACATCCAAGTAACCTTCAGGTATTGGTATGGGCTCCTCATGGCCGTAACCATACACTCCCATTGTACCGAGGTGAACCAAGTGAATATCAAGCTGCGTCTCTACAATCGCATTGAGAATATTATGAGTACCACAAATATTATTAGCGATCGTATAATTTTTAGTAGCGCTGCTTTTCATCGAATAGGGCGCAGCGCGCTGCTCACCAAAATGAACTATACTATCTGGCTTTTCCTCCTCTAGGAGATTTACAAGATCGTTAAATTTCTGGGAAACATCCAACTCGACAAAGCGAATAGCCTTTCCCGTTAATTCAAACCAGGTATCAATACGCTCTTTCAGTTCTCGAATCGGTGTCAATGATTCTACATTGAGCTCACTATCAATTTTTCTTCTAGAAAAATTGTCAATAATAATAATTTCATGACCTAAATTACTCAGATGTAATGAGGTTGGCCATCCACAAAAGCCATCGCCACCGACTATTATCAGTTTCAAAGAGCCACCTCCACAAGTTTTGCCAACCAGGCCGTTGGCAGATCAATTTATTCAGGATTGAGGTGTTATCGTCTGCTGCTTAATTGGATAACGTGAATCTTACAAAATCCAATTTATAACACAGGCTTTCCAGCTTTACCGATTATACGAGTTAGCATCCGCGCCAACTTTTATAGATTGCACCTTGAATAGTTTTCTCAGAGAAAATAAATTTATTATTTGACAGCTCCAACTTTCACATTTATGAATATTTTCATAGCTTAAGAAAATCAGTGCTAGCTGCGAGCATGTACTCAATAATAAGCAATCTTATTATATTTGATTTAAATCGAGCGCAACTGCACCTATTTGCAGCATGCAAGTCAATATCCACGCCAAAAAACCTGGTTACCATTACTTGGAAAATTAAATGTCTACTTTAGAAATCAATCAGCTGGATAACTTTGAACAAGGGAAGCAAGCTGCATTAGCTGGAGAAATAGACCTGGCGAGAGAGTTATTGCGTCCAATTGCCGATCTCAACCCTTTTCATCCGGCTACTTATTTTCTGTGCTATGCCGAATCAAAAAATGGTTCGATTCTAAATTGTGATAAGTATGCGCTGACCTTCATCTCAAGACATCCACACCATGTAGGCATGAGAATAATCTCCGCTATGCTAAATATAGCTAAAGGAGACATAGATCAAGCTGAAAAAGATATAAAAATAGCAATCAAGTGCAACCCAGAACATAAACGAGCTCTGAAAGTCTTTGACCAAGTCAAACTGATACGAATCGAAAATAACGCCAGGGAAGCGATTGAAATTTTAGACACTTCCCGTTCTCACCCTGCATTTTCAAAACTTTCCCGCTCAAAGGCAGCAAAACAACTGAAGAAAATAGAACCTTTAGAAGATTGGGACAATCATGAATTACAGGCTAAAATCGCATTTTTCCACAACTGCACTAATATACGCCACGCACTGAAGAATTTTGATTCGGATCTCATCACTAGTGCCGTTGAACTCGGCTACTGCTCATGGCCAAGAAAATTACATAAATATGTACAAGGGTGCAATGTTTTAGATGTCGGTTGTGGTTTTGGCGGCTATGCCATGGGCTACCTCTGTGCTGGAGCAAACAGTTATACCGGTGTAGACCCAGCAATGTCTTTAGACTCCAGGAGGGTTCGCAATAAAAGGATAAGAAAGTGGGTTAACGCTCCAATGTCCGGCCAGGACATCATGGATTTGATCCCGGATATTGATCTACGCCAGTGCTCTACCCGCGATCTCGTCGGTATAAAGACCTTTGATACGGTTTGCCTTCACAATGTCACTGAGCACCTATTGGAAATTGAGGGTGTATTCGAGGATATTGCGGGGCTGTTAACCAAAGGAGGGAAAATTATATTTCTGCATCACAACTTTTATGGCTGGAGTGGGCACCATATGCCTCCTCATAATCCATCAGTTTTGGATGAAGGGAATCCAGATCATCTTAAGTTTTGTGATTGGAACCATATTAATATTGTCCGCCATTTGCCACATGACCACTATTTACACACACATCTAAATCGCATTCGAATCGATGAATTACGCGCATTAACACGTAAGTATTTTAATATCGAAACCTGGGAACTACAGCCTTCCCATAGTAATGTTTTAGAGCGTTTAACTCCGGAAATAGAGACCAGGGTAAGAGAAGAAATTCCTGATATTACACTGGATGAAATGAAGACAAATGTTGTTTTTTGTGTAGCTTACGCTAAGTAATCAATTATTTCCGGAGCAAAATAATGTACGAAATTGATGATGCGGAAATTGCAAGGGGTTGTTATGTACACCCAGAAATTTCATTCTCTAAAACTGAAGTCCCCCAGAGCGTATTTGAGACACCAGGGATGGTTTCGATTGCGGAACGTAAATTACTCTATTCATTGGCGTCAAAAAACTTTCAGCAAAAAGGGTATATTGTTGATGCCGGAAGCTTTATGGGAGCATCTGTGGTTTCTCTCGCACATGGGTTGATGAGTAACTCAGATTTTTCAAACAACAGAAACTCAAATATATTGGATAGTAAACCTATTAGTAGTTATGAATTGGGTTTTCTACCTAAACCTGCAAATGGTTCGGATCGTGTTTGGGAGTGTGACTCACTAACCTATAAGTTTGGTGAATCTTTTGTTCCAATACTAGAAAATAGTATTTCTCCATTTCAATCATTGATTGAACTAAATATCGGTGATTTTAATGAGTTTTCCTGGCCTGATAATCCAATTGAAATTTGTTTTATTGATGTATGTAAAACTCAGGACCTAAATAAACATGTTTCAGCAGAGTTTATGCCAAAGCTTATTGAGGGCGAATCATTTTTCATTAATCAAGATTTTTTCTTTGATCGTTTACCATGGATTAAAGTAACCATGGGATATCTTGAAGATTATTTCGACTGGTATGGGCAAGTATTCTCAAGTTCAATCTATAAGTGTAAAAAACCAATTCCTAAGGAAGTAGCTGAATACGACCCATTCATCGAAGCTAGCCTAGAGGAATGCTTGAAGCTCCACGATAATCATCCTAAAGAACATCTAACAGATACTCACAAATTAAGAATGTGCTTGTCTCGCTCATATCTTATTGCAATGAAGGGGGATAAAGATGAAGCACTAGATTATCTCAAAGTAGTTGAAAGTGATTATGAGCATATGATGGATGAAAATACTTCTATAGACAGAAATGATCGTTTTCGATTCAACAGAGCTGTTCGGCAAATAAAAAGCGGAATTTTTAGTTGAAAACTAGTATTTGGGATAAATTAGAAAGGTCAGAAGTATAATTTCTGACCTTTTAGTTCAAACTATACTTAAATTTAAGCGGGACTTATATTCATGTCTTTTTCCAAAGCTGCATCAAGTTCATGAGCTCGTTGAAATGCTTTACGCTGAGATAAACGAGTTACATACTCCTGATACTCTTCACGCTTATCTATAGTTCCAAACTGTAACCCCCACCCCAGCTGTGCACCAATATATACATCTGCTGCTGTAAAACGTTCTCCAACAATATACGGGTTTGATTTAATTGCACTAGAAAGCGTATCTAGTGCCAATTTATAATTACCGTAACCCAACATTTGCTGTTTATCTTTAGCCACATCTTCATCAAAGATATATTTATTCACAATGGCGGACTCCAGAGGTCCAGCCGAATAAAACATCCATCGGTAATAATTGGCACGCTCTTCGTTATTTATCGGAGACAAACCTGAATCGGAAAATACATCTGCCAAGTAGACACATATTGCTGCTGCTTCAGTTATTATTTTGTTGTCGTGCACTAGTGTTGGAACTTTCCCCATGGGATTCAAAGCAAGATACTCTTGCGATTTCATGTCTTCGCCATATTCAAGTACTTTGGTTTGATAGGGTACTGATATCTCCTCTAACATCCATCGAACAATACAGCCTCTCGACTGAGGATTCGTATAAAAGATGATTTCATTTGCCATGTCAATATCTCGAAATTATGTGGAGACATAAATTTTAGCTAGGCAAGTATCATTTCTTCGAGAGATTTACATGTCAAGTTATTAAGTAAAAGTACTATCTATTTACTTGGATAATTCACTCGGCTAATTCAACAGTTATATTCTCAGGCCCCAAGAGAAAAGCTAATTTTTTATCTTGATACTCCAATATTCCGCTTCTTGTACTAATTCCTTGCTTCGATAAATACTCTAAAGCTTCATTCAAATTATCTACCTTTAAACACAGATGGTTATAACCGGGCCTTGCCAAGTCAATTAGTGATGGATTAGTTTTAACCACTGGATTTCGGTAGTGAAGTAGCTGTATCTCAAATTTCGGAGATGACTGCTTTAGTACCATCGTAAAGTGATCTGCTTCTACATTATCCACCTGGAGATACCGTGACGCTTTCTCGCCAGTTAGATAATTTTTGAGTAGAAGCTCAAAACCCAGCAATTCAAAAAAACTGACACTTTCCTCTAATTTCGTAACAACTACTGTTACGTGATCTGGGTGTTTAAACATGGATTGAGAGCCTTCAATCTGGATTTAAGTACAAGTTTAGATGTAATTACTTAAGTTTTTTCCAAATACAAAATATACAAATCAAATTTTTGTATTTTCAAGCAGGTTATTACTCAATATATAAGTTAATTTGTTGTTTTGTATTCCAGTTCTTCTAGAGAGTACCGAAATAAATTTGTCACATTATCTTTCAAATGCTAAATATATAGGTTTGCTTATTGTTTTAACGGAGTGAAATGGTGGTCGAAACTTTATCCCTAAGCAGCAGTATAAAGTCCAACATAGTTAAATTATTTTTATTACTCTCAGCTTCTAGCAACTTTGTTTATGCAGAGACAACTATATTTCAAGGTGACATACTTCATTTTACAGCCGACCCGGCGAAGACCAATAAAGCTTATGAATATATTGAGGATGGCGGATTAATTGTCAAAGATGGAATAATTGCAGGGATAATTTCTGAACAACAAATTTCGGAAAAACAAAAAGAAGCAGAGATTGTAGATTATCGCGGCAAGTTAATACTTCCCGGTTTTATTGATTCTCATATTCACTATCCACAGACGGGGATGATTGCGGCTCATGGCGAGCAATTATTAGAGTGGCTTAAAGAATACACCTTTCCAACTGAAAGTAAATTTTCCGACAAAGAACACGCGAAGGAAGTTGCAGAGTTCTTTATTAGTCAGTTACTAAAGAATGGCACAACATCAGCACTTGTCTTTGGTACCGTTCATCCAGAGTCTGTAGATGCTCTCTTTGAAGTTGCTCAACGGGAGAACATGCGACTAATTGCAGGTAAGGTGCTGATGGATCGCAATGCGCCAGAATACCTGCAAGATACACCTGAAAGTGCCTATTCCGATAGCAAGAAGCTGATCGAACGTTGGCATAATAAGGATCGATTGAGCTATGCCATTACTCCAAGATTTGCCCCGACAAGTACTCCAGAACAGCTTAAGCAGGCAGCTAAGTTACTAGATGAATATCCCGATGTGTATATGCATACCCATGTTTCCGAAAATAAGGATGAAATTAATTGGGTAAAATCATTGTTTCCAGAAGCAAATAGTTATCTTGATGTTTATAACATATATGGATTAAATCGCGACCACTCAGTGTTTGCTCATGGTATTTACCTGGATGACCAAGAGATGGAAAGTATGGCTTCAGTCGGCAGCGCTATTGCTTTTTGCCCAACGTCTAATCTTTTTCTGGGGAGCGGATTATTCCCGCTTAATAGAGTTGAAGAAATCAATGTTAGCGTCGGCCTGGGAACTGATGTGGGAGCCGGCACCAGTTTCTCGATGTTAGAGACTATGGATGAGGCCTATAAGGTAGTTCAGCTACAGAAGTCGATTGGAAATAACAATGGTATAACGACACTCTCTCCACTTAAAGCTTTCTACCTTGCAACCTTAGGATCAGCACAAGCACTGGATATCGACGACAAAGTTGGGAACTTTGAAAAAGGAAAGGAGGCAGATTTTATTGTCATTGATTTAGAATCAACTGATTTAATGAAGTTTAGAATGAAGTCTGTAAAGACACTTGAAGAAAAACTATTTGCCCTGCAGGTTCTTGGTGATGATAGAGCTATATACAGCACATATATAATGGGTGATAAAAAATAGTTTATCTGGTATTTGATATCGCGTGACCTATTTTTCGATACTCTTCTTGTACTCGCTCTAGATTGTCAACCCCAAGGTAGTAGTCGTCTTTGCCAAAAATACTCTCCCAAACAAAGGGATAAATGGCAATAACCTTGGGGTTTGCTATCGCAAAATCATAAGCTTGCTTTGCCTGGTTGATTAATTTTGCTTCAGAAATACTACCGAAACCTCTGTTCGAGGTTTTAAATGCTCTTGGTATTAAATAATAATTAACATTTAAATCTGATGTTTTAACCATTAGCTTTTCTACTAGTTGTTGTTGAAAACTCTCTCCTACATAGTAATTTACAGCAAATAAATTATACTTTTTAGGAATTATTTTTTTGAAATTTGACTTTCTAACTGTTTCATTCATAAATGTAATTGCTCTTTTTGCTTTAGGAAAGCTTTCTTTAACTAATTGAGCAATTTCTTCTAGATATAGCTTTAGTGTTTGATTATTTAATTTTGAGCGATGGAAGGGTTCATCTAATGGATCAAACGCTATAATAATATCACTAAATGGCTCTAATCGTTTCCTTGCTAGTTCCCACCGCTCCAAATAATCCGCTCGCTTCCTATAGGTCGGATAACCATCAAAGAATATTGGTGCTATTTGTACCCATATCTTTAGTCCATGATTCCTTGCGGTCTCCATGATATCTATTTCATTGTAATAGACGTCAACAAACGTTGTAAATTGCGATACCTCAGCAATTTCATCTACAGTCCATCCGGAATGAAAGAAACCAAATTCCACCAAGTGTTCAGGCACATTATTTTCAGGATCTACATATATAGGGGAGGTGATACTTCCGTGAATTAGTAACGCTCTAGGGGACTTTAGATTTTCAGCTGTAGTAGGTTCTTTACTAGTTTTAATAGAGGCTGCAATCACTTTGTTAGAAGTGGCAGTCAAGGGCGCAAACATGAAAAGTAAATACGCGACAGTTAACATCCATTTCATAGTTGATAGCTTCTTCAATCCTTAAACATACAACCATCACTTGAAACTATAGCCGTTATAGGGTGTGCGCAGGGTAGGGGTAGGCTTTTGGAGTTTTCCAAAAGAATAAAAAAAGCAGCCGAAGCTGCTTTTTTGTCACCTGAAAACAGGCCTTACGAGTAGGTAAGAACTGTTTACTTACCGGCCGCCTTGCGAATTGCCTGCAGGGTACGCAGACGCGCTTCGGCTTCGGCCAGCTGGGCTGAGATGCGCGCGTAGTCGACTTCAGACGGCGCCTTGTGCAGGGCGTGTTCCGCTTCTTCGCGGGCCTTCTGCGCGGCGTCTTCATCGATCTCACGTTCGGCTACATCGGCGAGGATAGTCACCATATTAGGTTGTACCTCGGCGTAGCCACCGCTGACGAACAGTACTTCCTCTTCACCACCGGGCTTGATGATGCGCACCGGACCGGCTTTCAGAGCGGTGAGCAACTGAGCGTGACCGTAGGAGAGACCCAGCTCACCCTCGATACCACTCACAATCACCATCTCTACCAGTCCGGAGAAGAGAGACTGCTCGGCGCTGACAATGTCACAATGTACTGTCATGGCCATAGTATATGCCTCTCTCGATTAGCCCTTGGCTTTGTTGGCTTTTTCCACAGCTTCGTCGATGGTTCCCACCATGTAGAAGGCCTGTTCCGGCATGTGGTCATATTCACCGTTCAGGATGCCCTGGAAGCCACGGATGGTTTCTTTCAGGGAAACGTATTTACCTGGTGCACCGGTGAAGATTTCCGCAACGTGGAACGGCTGGGACAGGAAGCGTTCGATCTTACGGGCGCGGGCTACGGTCTGCTTGTCTTCTTCAGACAGCTCGTCCATACCCAGGATCGCGATGATGTCCTTCAGCTCTTTGTAGCGCTGCAGTACAGACTGTACGCCGCGAGCCACTTCGTAGTGCTCCTGACCAATTACCTGTGGGTCCAGCTGACGAGAGGTGGAGTCCAGCGGGTCAACAGCCGGGTAGATACCTTTAGCGGCGATATCACGGCTCAGTACTACAGTGGAGTCCAAGTGCGCGAAGGTGGTCGCCGGAGATGGGTCAGTCAAGTCATCCGCCGGTACGTATACCGCCTGGATAGAGGTGATAGAGCCAGTCTTGGTGGAGGTAATACGCTCCTGCAGAACGCCCATCTCTTCCGCCAGGGTCGGCTGGTAACCTACCGCAGAAGGCATACGGCCCAGCAGTGCGGATACTTCGGTACCGGCCAGGGTGTAGCGGTAGATGTTGTCGACGAACAGCAGTACGTCTTTGCCTTCATCACGGAATTTCTCCGCCATGGTCAGACCGGTCAGGGCTACACGCAGACGGTTGCCGGGCGGCTCGTTCATCTGGCCGTAAACCATCGCCACTTTGGAGTTGGCTTTGTTTTCCAGGTCAACAACGCCGGATTCAGCCATCTCGTAGTAGAAGTCGTTACCTTCACGGGTACGCTCACCAACACCTGCGAACACGGACAGACCGGAGTGCTCGGTAGCGATGTTGTTGATCAGTTCCATCATGTTTACGGTTTTACCTACACCGGCACCACCGAACAGACCAACCTTACCACCCTTGGCGAACGGGCAAACCAGGTCGATTACCTTGATGCCGGTTTCCAGCAGTTCGGTAGAGCTGGACTGCTCTTCGTAGGTCGGTGCAGCGCGGTGGATAGAGGAGCGCTCTTTCTCACCGATAGGGCCACACTCGTCAATCGGGTTGCCGAGCACGTCCATGATGCGACCGAGGGTTTCCAGGCCAACCGGTACAGAAACCGGAGCGCCGGTATTGCGCACGGACAGACCGCGGCTGACACCTTCGGATGAACCCATGGCAATAGCGCGTACCACGCCGTCACCCAACTGCTGCTGCACTTCCATGGTGAGGTTCTTGTCCTCAACCACCAGTGCGTCGTATACATTCGGAACAGAATCGCGTGGGAATTCCACGTCGATGACCGCTCCGATCACTTGCACAATTTGCCCGTTACTCATTTCCGGATCCTCAGCTTTAAATTCTTTCTAGGCTGACCATTACTGGCAGCGGATTAAACCGCCGCCGCACCGCCGACAATTTCGGACAGTTCCTGGGTAATGGCCGCCTGGCGCGCCTTGTTGTAGACAAGCTGCAACTGATCGATCAGCTCACCGGCGTTATCGGTGGCGCTCTTCATCGCGATCATACGCGCTGCCTGTTCACAGGCTTTGTTTTCAACTACTGCCTGGTATACCTGGGACTCGATGTAGCGAGCCAGCAATCCATCCAGCAATTCAACCGGATCCGGCTCGTAGAGGTAGTCCCACTCGTGCATGAGTTTTTCATCTTCGTCCTTCGGCAGCGGCAGCAATTGCTCAACCTGCGGCTTCTGGGACATGGTGTTGATAAACTCATTGGATACCAGGAACAGGCGATCGATATCGCCTTCTGCGTAACGGTCCAGCATTACCTTAACTGAGCCAATCAGCTGGTTGGCCTGGGGCGCATCGCCCAGATCGCGTACCGCTGCGACAACCTTGCTGCCGATGGCATTAAAGAAACTGGCCGCCTTGTTACCTACCGCGCAGACTTCGACGTCGACACCCTGCTCGGACCACGCCTGCATCTCGCGAATAGCGGCTTTGAACATATTGACGTTCAAGCCACCACAGAGTCCGCGGTCAGTGGATACCAGGATAAAACCGACCCGCTTGGCCTCGCGCTCTTGCAGGTAAATATGCTGGTACTCGGCCGAAGCGTTGGCGACGTGGCCGATCACTGCGCGTATGCGCTGGGCGTAGGGACGCCCCAGTGCCATGCGATCCTGAGCCCTGCGCATCTTACTGGCTGCAACCATTTCCATTGCGGCAGTAATTTTCTGCGTACTCTTGATGCTGGCAATTTTTGTGCGTACTTCTTTTCCGCCTGCCATAGTGATTTACCTTGTTCGCTGGAAGTTAGATTCCGAAAGAGCGGACACGCCGCTCTCTCGCGCTCTCCAGGGAGTTCTTACCAGCTGCTAGTAGCGACGAACTTCTCGATAGCGGCTTTGAAAGCTGCGTCGATTTCGTCGTTGTAGTTACCAGTGCTGTTCACTTTCTCCATCAGCTCTGCGTGTTCGCTGTTCATGTAAGCGAGCAGGGCGGCTTCGAAATCGAGAACCTTGGCAACTTCTACTTCTTTCAGGTAACCCTTGTCGGCGGCGTAAACGGAAACAGCCATGTCCGCGATAGACAGCGGAGAGTACTGTTTCTGCTTCATCAGCTCGGTTACGCGCTCACCGTGATCCAGCTGGGCTTTGGTAGCTTCGTCCAGGTCAGAGGCAAACTGGGAGAATGCCGCCAGTTCGCGGTACTGAGCCAGAGCGGTACGGATACCACCGGACAGCTTCTTGATCACCTTGGTCTGCGCTGCACCACCTACACGGGATACAGAGATACCCGGGTTGATCGCTGGGCGGATACCGGAGTTGAACAGATCGGTCTCGAGGAAGATCTGGCCGTCGGTAATGGAAATCACGTTGGTCGGTACGAACGCAGATACGTCACCGGCCTGGGTTTCGATGATCGGCAGGGCGGTCAGAGAGCCGGTCTTGCCTTTCACTTCACCGTTGGTGAACTTCTCTACGTAGTCGGCGTTTACACGCGCGGCACGCTCCAGCAGACGGGAGTGCAAGTAGAAAACGTCACCGGGGTAGGCTTCACGTCCAGGCGGACGCTTCAGCAACAGGGAGATCTGACGGTAGGCCCAAGCCTGCTTGGTCAGGTCATCGTATACGATCAGGGCGTCTTCACCGCGGTCGCGGAAGTACTCACCCATGGTACAGCCGACGTAGGGAGCCAGGAACTGCATCGCTGCCGGATCGGCGGCGCCAGCGGCTACTACGATGGTGTGATCCATAGCGCCGTGCTCTTCGAGCTTGCGCACTACGTTGGCAATAGAGGACTGCTTCTGGCCCACGGCAACGTAGACACACTTAACGCCGGTGCCTTTCTGGTTGATGATGGCGTCGATCGCCACAGCAGTCTTACCGATCTGACGGTCACCGATGATCAGCTCACGCTGGCCACGGCCAATCGGGATCATGGTATCAACCGCTTTCAAACCGGTTTGTACAGGCTGGTCAACGGACTGACGGGCAATAACGCCAGGCGCTACTTTTTCTACCGCGTCGGTCAGCTTGTTGTTCAGCGGGCCTTTGCCGTCGATCGGGTTACCCAACGCGTCTACAACGCGTCCAAGCAGTTCCGGGCCAACGGGGGTTTCCAGGATACGGCCGGTACAACGGCACTTCTGGCCTTCAGCCAGCGCCTTGTAGTCGCCCAGGATTACAGCACCAACGGAGTCGCGCTCCAGGTTCAGCGCCATACCGTAAACGCCGCCTTCGAACTCGATCATCTCACCGTACATCACATCGGCCAGGCCGTGGATGCGGATGATGCCGTCGGATACGGAAACAATGGTGCCCTCATTTTGGGCTTCAGTGCTCACATCGAGATTTTCGATGCGGCTCTTGATGATTTCACTGATCTCAGAGGGATTCAGTTGCTGCATGCTCTGTTCCTCAAGTCCCCGCCGGCTAACACCAACGGGGAGAGTAATTTAGGAGTTCATCGCCTCGGCGAGCTTGGCCAGACGGCCGCGTACGGTACCGTCGATGACTGTATCACCGGCGCGGATGATCGCGCCGCCCAGCAGGCTCTCGTCCACCGAGCTGTGCAGATGTATTTCGCGTTCAAACTTCGCGCTGAGCTTTTGGCCCAGTGCTTGCGCCTGTGCATCGCTCAAGGCGTGCGCGGAAACAACTTCCACCTCGAGGGTGGCTTCCGCTTGCGCTTTCAGCTCTTCGAACAGTTCGGAAATTTCCGGCAGCAGCTGCAGGCGGTTGTTTTCCGCCAGCAACCGGATGAAGTTCCTTCCGTGCTCGCCGAGTTCGTCTGAACAAATCGACAGGAATTTATCTGCGCGCTCTTCACTGGTGAGCTGGGGATTATCCAGCAGCTCACGCACTTTTTCGTTCTGGCTGACCGCTGCCGCAGTGCTCAGCGCAGTGCTCCAACCACCTAAGTGGGAGGCTTCCTGCGCATAAGAGAATGCAGCTTTAGCGTAGGGCCGGGCCAGTGTGCTGAGTTCCGCCATTGGGTTCCTCGCTTACAGCTCGGCTGCCAGTTTATCGATCAGGTCGTCGTGCGCCTTAGCGTCGATATTGACCGCGAGAATCTTCTCCGCACCCAGGACAGACAGGTCTGCCACACGGCTGCGCAGTTGCTCTTTAGCGCGATTCACTTCCTGGTCGATCTCAGCTTTGGCCGCAGTTTTCAGGCGATCGCCTTCAGACTGAGCCGCTTGCTTGGCTTCATCGAGAATCTGGTTGGCGCGCTTGTTGGCACCATCAATGATCTCGTTAGCCTGATCTTTGGCTTCCTTCAACTGCTCGGCAGCTTTACGCTTGGCCAGTTCCAGATCTTTCTGTGCGTGTTCGGCGTCAGCGAGACCATCTGCGATCTTCTGCTCACGCTCTTTCATCACGCCCAAAAGCGGCGGCCAAACAAACTTCCAGCAAAACCAGACGAAAAACAGGAAAGTAATCGACTGGCCGATTAGAGTCAGGTTGATATTCACTCCGACACCTCTTGCTCTTTAAATAGGGTTAAGGGCAATTGGAACGGCGTAATTAAACCAGACCAGGAGCTACGGCGAAGATCAGGTACATAGCGATACCAACACCGATCATCGGAACCGCGTCAAGCAGACCAGCCATCAGGAACATCTTGCCCTGCAGAGCCGGAGCCTGTTCAGGCTGACGAGCGGAACCTTCCAGCAGCTTGCCACCCAGAGTACCGAAACCGATTGCGGTGCCCAGGGCGCCCAGACCGATCAGCAGTGCACTTGCGATGTAAACCAGACCTAATGCTTCCATTGTGTTCTCCAAATCAAAGTTAAAGAGTTGTTGTAAAGGTCGAAAAAAGGGTTAAAAACTTATTGATCGTGCTCGTGCTCATCGTCGCGATGGTGTGCCATCGCCATGTACACGGTGCTCAATACCATAAATACGAACGCCTGCAGCACGATTACCAGTACGTGGAAGATCGCCCAGCCCATGTGCAGGAGGCCCGCACCAATAAAGCCAAGAACGCCAACGCCAAAGACAATCGCGATCAGGATAAAGATCATTTCACCGGCGTAGAGGTTTCCGAAAAGACGCAGGCCCAGGGAGATCGGCTTGGCGATCAGGGATACTGCTTCCAGCAGGAAGTTCACCGGGATCAGCAGGATGTCAAAGAACAACTTGCCGGTATGGAAAGGGTGCAGAGTCAGCTCTTTAAGGAAGCCGATAGCACCTTTTTCGCGAATACTGAAGAAAATCATCAGCGCAAACACCGCCAGGGCCATACCCAGGGTGGCGTTCGGGTCGGTAGTCGGGACCACTTTAAAGAAGAGGTGATCGTTGCCGGAGATCTTGGCGGCAGCCATCGGCAGCCAGTCCACCGGTACCAAATCCATCAGGTTCATCAGGAAAACCCACACAAAGATGGTCAGAGCCATCGGGGCAACCATGGTGTTGCGGTGGGGGAAGGTTTCCTTAACCAGCTTGTCGATAAAGTCGGTAACCAGCTCCACAAAGCTCTGGAAGCCTGTGGGCTTGTCCACACTGGCCTTCTTGGCTGCGCGGGCAAACAGGAAGCAAAAAATCAGACCGAGGCCGATAGACCAGCCCAGGGTATCTACGTGCAGGGCCCAAAAGCCCATATCCGCAGCTTCCTGGGAGGAATGCGCCATAGTCCAAGTAGACTCATTCAGCACAGTACCGTCGGCGCGGGTATACCCGGCCGGCAGCTTGCCGTAAGTCATGTTTTGCAGGTGGTGTTGGATATACCCCGTCGCGGTTTGAGCTTCGCCTGCCATAGTTCCTCAACAATCGTAAAAGTAAGAATTCTTTTTTCTTATCCACCGGCTAGCGGACCATGCGCGCTACCAAGATCCACTGCACGATTACACAGAGGACGTAGCTGATAAAAAGCGCCGCGGCATTCAGTGGCTTGACGGTGGCAAACACCGCTGCAAAACCTGCCATGGTCAATATAAATTTGCCGGTTTCCGCGCGGTAGAAATTGCCTACCACGCGATGGGCCGCGCGCGCACCGCTATCGCGAAAGGCGCGCCTGCCAAAATATGCTCCGGGCAGTGCACACAGGGCACCGCCGATAAATACGGAGAGCGCAGTCACCGGTTTACCGCTCAAGTGCAGTGCCGCACTGGCCACCGATATCAGCAGAAGCTGTACCGCGGCTATTCGTAATACCGGGGGTTTTGTCATAGACGGGATAAGCCGACTTTTTTTGCGCTGTCCGCCCAAAATTTGGGCGTGCGAATTATGCGGCAACAGCATCGCCGATTCAACCGGCAAATGTCGTCAACTTATTTGATTTTCAGGAGGTTTTGCACGGAATTACTCGCCGCAGTGAGTATTTGCCAACAGTTATTGCGCGCGCCACTAGGACGCGCATTTCCCTGTGGCCTCAGTCCTCGGCGTAACCCAGGTGGGCGAGGATTCCATCCAGCTCTTCCAGAGTGGTGTATTTGAGTATCAGGCGGCCGTTGCCTTTATCGTTGTGATCGATAGATACGGGCACTCCGACTTTTTCTGCCAGGCGCTCAGTCAGGCGACGGATATTGGGGTCGGGCTTCGGTTTTTCCGGTGCGGGGGCAGCCGGCTGTTGTAAACGGCGCACCAGCGCCTCTGTCTGGCGCACGGTAAGGCTGCGCTCGACCACCTGGCGCGCAGCGGAGCGCTGGGTGGCACCGGATAGACCGAGCAGAGCTTTGGCGTGCCCCAACTCCAGATCGCCACGCTCCAGGAAAGTCCGCACCTCTTCACTGAGGCTTAACAGTCGTAACAGGTTGGTTACTGCGGTACGGGATTTGCCCACCGCATCGGCCACTTCCTGCTGGGTCAGCTTGAACTCATCCTGTAAACGCTTGAGGGCTACAGCTTCCTCTACCGGATTCAGGTCTTCACGCTGGATATTTTCAATCAGCGCCATAGCGATGGCAGCTTCATCGGAAACGCTGCGTACCAGTGTCGGCACTTTATCCAGGCCGGCTAATTGGGCCGCGCGCCAGCGCCGTTCACCGGCGATGATTTCATAGCTCTGCTCACCGATACCGCGCACGACGATCGGCTGCATAATGCCCTGGGCGCGTATCGAGTCCGCCAGCTCCTGCAAGGATTCCTGTGGAAAATCCCGGCGTGGCTGGTAGCGGCCGCGCTGCAAAAACTCTATCGGCAACTCCTTCAGCTCACCGTCGACCACGGCGGTTTCGGTTTCAGCTTCACCGGTAGCCTCGGCGATCGCGGTGCTGTTTTTATTGCTGATCAGGTGGGATAAACCCCGGCCCAGCCCTTTGCGTTTGGCGGCCATAGTAATTACCCCTTATACGGCTTCCGCCACAGGGCGGCTTTTCTTATTGGAAGATTGATTGGCGGGATGGCGGCGATTGATTTCGCAAGCCAGTGCCAAGTAGGCAATAGCCCCTTTCGAATGGCGGTCGTAATCCAGCGCCGGCTTGCCGAAGCTGGGAGCCTCTGCCAAACGGACATTGCGCGGGATACAGGTTCGATACAGGCGATCGCCGAAAAACTCCTGCAACTGCGCCGACACTTCGCTGGTGAGGCTGTTGCGCGGATCGTACATGGTGCGCAAGATACCCTCGATTTTCAGGTCCGGATTGGCGGCCTGCTGGATCTGGGTGATGGTGTCCACCAGTGCTGACAACCCCTCCAGGGCATAGTATTCACACTGCATGGGAATCAATACGCCGTGAGCTGCACAGAGGGCGTTTACGGTCAGCATATTCAACGATGGCGGACAGTCGATAATCACGTAGTCGTAACGATTACTCACCGCAGCCAGGGCGCGGCGCAGGCGGGATTCGCGGCCCTCCAGATTCAGCAACTCCACCTCTGCCGCAGACAGGTCACCGTTGCCCGGGATCAAATCAAAACCGCTCTCTGTGGATACAATGGCCCGCTCAATGGGTAATTCAGCGGCCAGCACATCGTAACCGGACACCTCAAGGTCACTTTTATCCACACCGCTGCCCATGGTGGCATTGCCCTGGGGGTCCAGGTCGATCAGCAATACGCGCCGCTTGTTGGCAACCAAAGATGCGGCCAGGTTGACGCAGGTAGTGGTCTTGCCAACCCCGCCTTTCTGGTTGGCCACAGCAAATATCTTGCTCAAGATTCTTGTCCTTTGTTGTTTCCGGGTGCGTTTGCCCCGACGCCGGCTCGGCTTCGGGCGGCGGCTGTTGTGCCCCACGATAGGGGAGCAGGATTAGGCGGGCGACAAACCCGCCAAACTATCATCTTATTCTGTGCGACAGAGCTGAATCATATGTCGCTCACCGTCGCAGCCGGGCACCGACAACCGGTGCACCTGCTCGACCTTAATGCCTTTTGGCAGAGCGCTCAACTCATCCTCAGGCAGCTTGCCCTTCATGGCATAAAAACGACCCTTGGGTGCCAACATATGCTCACTGCCATTGACCATATCTTCGATGGAGGCAAAGGCGCGGGACACCACACCGGCAAAAGGCTGTTCTGGCACAAAGGCTTCTACCCGCTCATTGACTACCGTGATATTGGGCAGGGGCAGGGTGCTGGCCACTTGGAACAGGAAGCGGGTCTTCTTGCCATTGCTGTCGAGCAGGGTGATGGCGCGCTCCGGATGCACAATTGCCAGGGGAATTCCAGGCAGGCCGCCACCGCTACCCACATCGATTAAAGAGCCTTCGCCACAGAGATTTACCACACTGAGGCTGTCGATAATATGGCGCTCCAGCATCTGCTCTGGGTCGCGTATGGCGGACAGGTTGTAGGCACTATTCCAGCGGGCAAAAAGCGCCAGGTATTCCAGTAGCTGATTCTGCTGCCGGTCACTGAGTGCCACCGACATCTGTGCCGCCGCCTCTAACAGGCGCGGACGAAACTGTTCCATTGAGTGAGAAATGGGTCTATCCCCCAGTAGTCCCGCGAAACTCAAACCCCGCAGGGCCTCGCGGGATACCCTGTGGAAAACCGATTTATACCGCTTTTTTGCGCTTCAGCAGCCCGCGCTTTTTCAACTGGATCAGCAGCAGGGATATGGATGCGGGCGTCACACCCGGAATCCGCGAGGCCCGCGCCAGGGTATCCGGGCGGGTCTCTCCCAGTTTTTGCTTGACCTCATTGGACAGACCAGAAATATCGCTGTAGTCGAAGTCCGCCGGGATCGGGGTATCTTCGTAGGCCTGCAAACGCTCAATTTCCTCGCGCTGGCGATCGATATAACCGGCGTACTTGGCCGAAATTTCCACCTGTTCGGCAACCTGCTCGTCGGTTACCGCTTCCCCTTTGAGGCCCGCCACATCCTGATAGCCCAGTTCCGGACGGCGCAGCAGGTCCATCAGGCTGTATTCCCGCGCCAATGGCTGCGGCAGTTTGGTTTCTACAGAGGCGGCCTGGGGCGTCTTTGGGTGCACCCAGGTATCTTGTAGTCGCTGGGTCTCCCGAGCGATCGCCTCGCGCTTTTCACTGAACGCTGCCCAGCGGGTATCGTCGACCAGGCCCAATTCGCGACCTTTTTCGGTCAGGCGCAGGTCAGCATTGTCCTCACGGAGCAGCAAGCGATATTCCGCGCGGCTGGTAAACATTCGGTAGGGCTCTTTAGTGCCGCTGGTGATCAAATCATCCACAAGCACGCCCAGGTAGGCTTCATCCCGACGCGGGGACCAGGCTTCGCGCTCCTGGGCCTGTAGGGCGGCATTGGCGCCAGCCAGGAGTCCCTGGGCAGCCGCTTCCTCGTAGCCGGTGGTGCCATTGATCTGGCCGGCAAAGTAGAGCCCCTGGATAAATTTGGTTTGCAGGGACGGCAAAAGGTCGCGCGGGTCGAAGAAATCGTACTCAATTGCATAGCCAGGGCGGGTGATATGCGCCTTTTCAAAGCCTTTGATGGAGTGCACCAGCTCAATCTGTACATCGAAGGGCAGGCTGGTGGAAATACCATTGGGGTACAGCTCGTTGGTGGTCAACCCTTCAGGCTCGATAAACACCTGGTGGCTGTCTTTGTCCGCAAAACGGTGCACCTTGTCCTCGATGGAAGGACAGTAGCGCGGGCCAATCCCCTCAATCACGCCGGAATACATGGGCGAGCGATCGAGCCCCCCCTGGATAACTTCGTGGGTGCGGGCATTGGTGTGGGTAATCCAGCAGCAGACCTGGCGCGGGTGTTGATCGCGGCTACCCAAATAAGACATTACCGGTGTGGGGCTATCTCCCCACTGTTCCTCCAGCTCGCTGAAATCTACTGAGCGGGCATCAATACGGGGAGGGGTACCGGTTTTGAGGCGATCAACGCGGAAAGGCAACTCGCGCAGACGATCTGCAAGGGCGACCGAGGGCGGGTCTCCAGCGCGGCCGCCGGCGTGGTTATCCAAGCCAATGTGTATACGCCCACCGAGGAAAGTCCCTGCGGTCAGTACCACTGTCTTGGCGCGAAAGCGCACCCCCGCATTGGTGACAACGCCCACAACCCGTTCACCTTCGACAATCAGGTCATCCGCCGCTTGTTGGAAGATCTCCAGGTTTTCCTGTGCTTCCAGGATTGAACGGATAGCGGCGCGATACAGGGCTCTATCGGCCTGGGCACGAGTTGCCCTTACTGCGGGGCCTTTGCGGGCATTGAGGACCCGGAACTGAATTCCGCCCAGGTCTGTTGCCGTTGCCATAGCGCCACCGAGGGCATCGACTTCCTTCACGAGATGACTCTTGCCGATACCGCCGATCGCCGGGTTGCAGGACATTTGTCCAAGGGTCTCGATATTGTGGGTCAGCAGCAGAGTGGAAGCTCCCATACGTGCCGCTGCCAGTGAGGCTTCGGTACCTGCGTGGCCTCCGCCGATCACGATCACATCATAGGTCTTAGGGAATTCCATAGTGGGTGCTACTGGTTACAACTGGGGGCGCACATTTTATAGGCAGTAGGTATGAGTCAGCAATTGGCTACAAGCATATTCCTGCACTCTAGTTGGTAGACCCTTGTAAAGCTGTAAAAACGGAGACTATCCAGTTCCCTGCATATCGAGCTCTTTCTCTAAGGAAGTCATTTTTTTGGACTCTCTTAAGTTTATATAAATGAATAAATGTATTTCTTAGAGAGAGGTTTTTGATTTAGTTGTTTTTATTAGTGCCCGGCAAATCATGTATAAGCAAAAAAAAACCTTATAAATCAATAGGATACATTAATGAAAACATGGGCAATAACCCCTTGGCTGAAGGGGGGGCAACCCCGGTAGACGATTGTGGAAAGCCGGGACAACTTTGCGCGCCTCGTGCTGGCGGGAAAGTTATCATCATAGCATTCGTTGCTTACGCAGGTGTTTATCCCCTTTTTTACTCACACCTGGCAATTTCAGGTTTTAGCTTGTGCGTAGAGGGTGATAAGACTTGGGGGTTAATTGTGCGTAAGAGTGAATATTGTATAAGTCTGTGAGTTTTGTTGCTGTATCTATGTGATTTATAGGTGATTGAAGCAAGTGAAAAGATATCCACGGGAAATCCCCGTGGACATGTATAACTCGATCGGCGCCATATCTTATTTTGCAGAGTTTTTTGCCAGATTTTTTCGCGAATCTATTTAATAAGATCGGGAAAAATTGGGGATTTAATTTACCCGCCCTGAAAGTCGGGGTTAAGCCTGTGTAAAAGAAGTGAGAAATATGTTGGGAAGCTGGAAGGAGAGAAGCGAGGGAGGATAAAGTAGCCTCCCCCTTGGGATAACTTGGAAGTTGGGATGGAGCGTTTACTTACCGATACAAAAACTGCCGAAGATCTTGCCGAGTAATTCATCGGCACTGACGGTGCCTGTAATTTCTCCCAGAGCCTGCTGGGCTTGGCGTAAGTCTTCGGCGAGCAGTTCGCCTGCACCGCTAGTGTGAAGTTGCCGCTGGCCCTGATGTATAAAAGCTTGTGCCCGGCCCAGTGCGTCCAGGTGTCGGCGCCTGGCACTGAATGTTCCCTCTCCAGCGCCGCTGAAACCAATACTCTGTTTTAAATGCTCTTTTAACGCATCGAGCCCGGCACCTGTTTTTGCACTGATGGCAATCACTGGCACGCCTTCAGTGTGTGCCTGAAGTCCAGCGCTGTAGTCGGTGAGGTCAATCTTATTCAGTACTAATGTCAGTTTGTTGAGATCTCTCAGCTGACTGGTAAATTCTGGCCAAACTTGTGTGGGGTCCAGGGAGTGGAGCTGCTCTGCATCCATGACAAGTAGTACCCTATCTGCGCCGTGGATTTCCTCCCAGGCGCGTTCGATACCAATTTGCTCGACTCTATCCGGGGCATCTCTTAATCCCGCAGTATCGGCAAACTGGAGGGGCATACCGTCGATATGAATATGTTCACGCAGGATATCCCGAGTGGTACCGGCGATATCGGTGACAATAGCGGCGTCGTGTCCGGCCAGTGTGTTGAGCAGGCTGGATTTCCCTGCATTAGGGCGGCCTGCGATAGCAACTCGCATTCCCTCGCGCATTATCGCGCCCTGACGCGCCTGGGTTTCCACACCCACCATTTGTGCCAGTAAGGTTTCTATATCAGCTGCCACTTTGCCATCGGCGAGGAAGTCAATTTCCTCTTCGGGGAAATCAATGGCGGCCTCCACGTAGATACGCAGGTGGGTGAGGTTTTCCACCAGGTCTTCGATTTTCTCGGAAAACGCGCCCTGTAGTGAACGCATGGCATTTCGCGCTGCCTGGGCACTGCCGGCGTCGATTAAATCGGCGATCGCTTCGGCCTGAGTTAAATCCATTTTGTCGTTGAGGAAAGCCCGCTCGGAAAATTCTCCGGGGCGGGCTTGTCGAGCGCCCAATTCGATAGCGGCTTGAAGTAGCTGATCGAGAATTACCGGACCGCCGTGTCCCTGGAGCTCCACCACATCCTCCCCGGTAAAGGAGTTGGGGCCAGGGAAAAAGAGTGCCAATCCCTGATCGATTAACTGCTCTTTGTGGGTAAAGTTCCGGTAGTGGGCAGAGCGGGGCTGGAGGGATTTTTCCCCGCAGATTTGTTGGGCAATTTGCAGGGCTCTTGTGCCCGACAGTCGGATAACGCCGATACCGCCGCGCCCGGGCGCGGTGGCAACAGCGGCAATAGTGTCGCGATTGAGGCTTTCTTGTGTCATCGGCTGAGTTTACTCGACAGAACGGAAAAGGGCCGCATTTGCGGCCCTTGTTTATTGTGTTGCTGCAGATCGGTACTGGTTAGTACTTACCGGCATCCACCTGTTTATTGATATACCAGGTTTGCGCAATGGTAATCAGGTTGTTGGCGATCCAGTACAGAACCAGACCCGCTGGGAACCACAGGAAGAACACTGTCATCATCACCGGCATCAGCTGCATGATGCGGGCTTGGGTTGGGTCGGTGGGCGCCGGGTTCAGCTTTTGCATAAACCACATAGACAGGCCCATCAATACCGGCAGGATAAAGTAGGGGTCCTTCGCTGACAGATCGTGAATCCAGAAAATCCAGGGCGCGTGACGCAGCTCAACGGTTTCGGTGAGCATCCAGTAGAGCGCGATAAATACCGGCATCTGCAACAGGATCGGCAGGCAGCCACCCATCGGATTGATCTTCTCGCGGCGGTAGAGCTTCATGGTCTCTTCCGCCAGCTTTTGCCGGTTATCCTTGTACTGCTCCTGCAGTTTTTTCATCTGCGGCGCAAACTTGCGCATACGCGCCATGGACTTGGTGCCAGCGGCGGACAGTGGCAGAAGCAGCGTCTTGATAAATACGGTGAGCAGGATGATCGCCCAGCCCCAGTTGCTGACAATATGCTCCTGAATAAAGTGCAGGACACCGAATAGCGGTTTTGCGATCCACCAGAGCCAGCCGTAGTCGACGGTCAGATCGAGGCCGGGGGAGATTTCTTCCAGACGGTAGACATCTTTCGGGCCAGCGTAGAAAGAAGCGCTCAGCTCGCCTTGGGTGGCAGCGGGGATTTGCACTTGAGGTGCGGTAAAGCCCATACGGAAGAGGCCGTTGGATAGCTCCTTCAATTCAAAGGTATTGCGCTCGTCCTGGGGGGGAATCCAGGCACTGATAAAGTAGTGCTGAACCATAGCTACCCAACCACCTTTGATGGTTTCGCGGGTGGGGCTTTCAGCAATCTCCTCGAAGTCCTGCTTGAAGTAGTTCTTTTCGTTGGTGCGGATGGCAGCGCCGAGGAAAGGCGACATGCCGAAACCGGTGTCGGTTGCGGGTTCACTGGCATCGCGCTTAATCTGACCAAACATGGCCGCGGACCAGGGTTTGTCACTGGTGTTATCCACAAGGTAGGCCACTTGGATCAGGTAGTCTCCACGTTTGAAGGTGAAGCGCTTGGTGATATTGGCGCCTTCCTGTTGCAGAGTCAGGTCTACTATCAGGGTATCGTCGCCCTCAACCATCGCATATTCGGTTTTTGCCACCTTGAAAACCGGGCGGCCAGCGGCGCTGTCGGTCCCGTTTTTACCGATAAGGCCACTTTGGGCAATATAGGTATGGTTGCGGGTCTGGTTCAACAGGATCAGGGGTTGGTCCGGGGTATCCAACTTCTCTTGTTGTTTGCGCAGCGCCACTTTGACGATATCGCCGCCACGAGGATTGATGAGCAGATCAAAAACGTCGGTGGTGACACTGATCAGCTTGCTCTCAGTACTGCTGCCTTCATTGGATGCGGGCACCTGGGAGCGAAGTTGGGGAACATCACTGTCGCCGGTGCTCGCGGGTGTTTCGGCGGGTATTTGGCTGACAGTCTCGCCGCCAGTCTGCACGACGGTTTCGCGGTCGAGTTCAGGAGTGTGTTGCTCTTGAAATGCGTTCCACTGGAAGATAAGTGCCAGGAGAACCGCGAGAATTCCGCCGAGCAGCGTATAGCGTTGCCAATCCATCTTATTACCTAGAGCGTGTTCTTGTGTCTGGTGGGGGGAACCGGGTCCAATCCACCAGGGTGCCAGGGGTGGCATTTTATAAGGCGGCGCAGAGTTAAATAACCCCCTTTTATCGCTCCATGAGTTTCAATGGCCTCTTCAGAGTACCGGGAGCAGGTGGGGTAGAAGCGACATTGGTTGCCTACCCAGGGGCTGGCCAGGTAGCGGTATACATGGATCAGCTTGATCAGTATCCACTTCATGGTCGGGGTTGCGGTTGTCGAGCCCGCTTGGCCAGTTTACGCCAGAGTTTATTCAGTAGTTTCGCCAACTCGGCCTTATCCAGATCTGCGACCCCAGGGCGCGCGAGCACCACGGCATCCAGCGGCGGCAAATCGTATTGCTGCAGACGGAAGGTTTCCCGGGTTATACGCTTGATTTGGTTGCGGTCGGAGGCGTTGCGTACATGCTTTTTAGCAATAACGAGACCGAGACGCGGGTGTTCCAAGGAGTTGGGACGGGCGAGGATCAACAGATGAGGGTGTGCGGCGCGCACCTGGTTTTCATTGAATACCAAGCGATACTGCGCCGCATTGAGCAGGCGCAGCGTCTTGGCAAATCCGAAGCTGCTGCGCACCTGCTGCATAAAGAGATATCTCTAAAAGGGAAGAGATCTTATGCAGACAGTACTTTGCGGCCTTTAGCGCGACGGCGGGCCAGAATCTTACGGCCGTTTTTGGTTGCCATGCGAGCGCGGAAACCGTGAGTGCGCTTGCGCTTCAAGTTGCTTGGTTGAAATGTGCGTTTCATAGTCTTGCTACCTGAGACTTTGTGTTCAAAATTTCTCGGGACCTTTCCCGGCCGCGGCCTGGACTCCGGTCCGGCACAAAGCCGGTGCAGACGGAGCTACGCGCTGCGAAGGCCGCGGATTGTATAGAAAGCCAGCAGCGAAAGCAACGCGCTAATCAGGGAAATTCTTTTTATTGGTGCGCGAGTTTACTGTAATTTTTTACGCCAACTAGACAAGTCGTTGAGTCATCAGGGGTATCTCTGAATGCCCACTGATTGACCCCAAGATACCCACAGCTTCCTGTGGGTAACTTTCAAAAGGTTTCCACCTCAATTGTCTAATTGTTGTGCAAATCCTTGATTGTGTGGATCTTTTTGCGCAGTTTTTTCAACAGATGCAGTCTTTCTTGTGGATAACCTAAAGGTGGAAAGGTATACTGCGCCGATCTTATTTGACGGCCCCGGGTGATTCCTAATCCGGCCTTGCCGTCTCTCCTTGGTCTTACCATTTTGGGGTTTTTTGGGGGGTTTCTTGACTGAATCCGTATGGAAGCAGTGCGCGAGCTGTTTACAGGACGAGCTGCCGTCTCAGCAGTTCAATACCTGGATCAGGCCGTTGCGCGTCAATCCCGTTAGTGCGGAGGGCGAGTTACGCCTGATCGCACCGAACCGCTTTGTGTTGGACTGGGTTGGCAAAAAATTCCTGAACCGCATTCGCGAGTTGGTGCAACAGTTTGCACCGGGGCGCCCTCTGCAGGTGGCGCTCGAGATTACCGCTCGCCGGCCGGCTCGCTTCCAGCGTGGTCATGTAACAAATAATGCCCCTCCGACTCCGGTACCGACACCCGCGCCATCGGCGCCAGCTCCGCCACCACCTCCGGTGCAGCCGGCAGTGGCACCGCCACCGGTATCAGTGCCACCTGTTGCCACTACGCCACCTCCGGTGACTTCACCGCTGGGATCTGGGTTTGGTGCCAGCAGGCCGGTGCCTCACCCCGCTATGGCTGAGGAGGTGACTGCCGAACAGATGACGACAGGCGAACTGGCCCTGACAGATTTGCGACCACCGGCTATGAATGGTATAGCTCGCTCCGTACCGGAGCAGCCGGCCAGGCAGGTTGAGGTGGAGGGGGCCATCAAGCACGGTAGCTCACTCAATCGCAACTTTACTTTCAAATCCTTTGTTGAAGGTAAGTCCAACCAGCTGGGCCTCGCTGCGGCACAACAGATTTCTGACAATCCGGGTGGCGCCTACAATCCCCTCTTTATATATGGGGGCGTGGGTCTGGGGAAAACTCACTTGATGCACGCGGTTGGCAACGCACTGTTGGAGCGCAACCCCAATGCTAAGGTGGTGTATTTGCACTCCGAGCGCTTTGTTGCAGATATGGTGAAAGCGCTACAGCTGAATGCCATCAGCGACTTTAAGCGCTACTACCGGTCTGTTGATGCCCTTCTGATTGATGATATCCAGTTCTTTGCCGGTAAGGAGCGCTCTCAGGAGGAGTTTTTCCATACCTTTAATGCTCTGCTGGAGGGTGGTCAACAGATTATCCTAACCTGTGACCGCTATCCGAAAGAGATCGACGGCTTGGAAGAGCGCTTGAAATCCCGCTTTGGCTGGGGATTAACGGTGGCTGTAGAGCCTCCGGAGCTCGAGACCCGGGTAGCTATTTTGATGAAGAAGGCCGAGCAGGTGGGTGTGGACTTGCCCCACGACTCCGCTTTCTTTATTGCACAGCGTATTCGCTCCAATGTGCGGGAGCTCGAGGGTGCACTGCGCCGCGTAATTGCCAATTCGCAATTTACCGGTCGCGCTATTGACGATGTCCTTGTGCGCGAAGCACTAAAAGACCTGTTGGCCCTACAGGATCGACTGGTTAGTGTGGATAATATCCAGCGGGTTGTCGCTGAATACTACAAAATTAAGGTGGCGGATTTGCTCTCCAAGCGGCGCAGTCGCTCGGTGGCCCGCCCCCGCCAAGTCGCTATGTCCCTGGCCAAGGAGCTGACCAATCACAGCTTGCCGGAGATCGGCGATGCCTTCGGTGGTCGCGACCACACAACAGTACTGCATGCCTGCCGCAAAATACGTGAGTTGCAGGAGTCCGACGCGGATATTCGCGAGGACGTTAAATTGCTGACACGGTCGCTGACCACTTAATCGAATAACTGACAAAACAAGGCGAAACTACCGATGAAATTCAATGTGAGCCGGGACGCCCTTCTGAAGCCGTTACAACTGGTGGCCGGTGTTGTTGAAAAACGCCAAACACTGCCAGTCCTGGCCAATGTGTTGATGCAGTTACAGGGCCAGGAACTCTCCCTGACCGGTACTGACCTGGAAGTGGAAATTGTCGGCCGTCTCGGTGTAGACGGTGTAGAAATGGAAGGTGAGGTGACCGTTCCCGCACGCAAGCTGCTGGATATCTGTCGCTCTCTGCCCGATGGTGCTGAACTAAAGTTTGAGCGCGATGGCGAGCGCCTGATACTACGCAGTGGCCGCAGCCGTTTTCAGCTGTCGACTCTGCCCGCAGCGGACTTCCCGAACCAGGAAGAGGCCAGTGCACAGACTCGTTTCGATATCTCCCAGCGCGAGATCCGCCGCCTGATAGAAGCCACTAGTTTTGCTATGGCTCAGCAGGATGTGCGCTATTACCTGAATGGTTTACTGCTTGAATGCCGCCCGCAGCAGCTGCGCGCGGTTGCTACTGATGGCCACCGCTTGGCACTCTGCGATCGCGATGCCCCCGGCCTGGATGTCTCCACGCCTATCCAGGCTATTGTGCCGCGCAAAGGCGTACTCGAGCTGGGTCGTTTGCTTGAAGACCGCGATGCACAGGCACAGGTAGTGCTGGGTAATAACCATATTCGTGTGGTTAGTGGTCAGTTTACTTTCACCTCTAAATTGGTAGACGGCAAATTCCCTGACTACGAGCGCGTGTTGCCGCGAGGCGCGGGCAATGTGGTCTATGCGGATCGCCAGGGGTTGCGCCAAGCTTTCTCCCGAGCGGCGATTCTCTCCAACGAGAAATACCGTGGGGTGCGCCTTCAGGTTTCTGAGGGGCTGCTGCAAATTGTTGCCAACAACCCGGAGCAGGAAGAGGCGGAAGAGCAGATGATGGTGGATTACGTAGGTGAGCCAATGGAGATTGGTTTTAACGTTTCCTATCTGCTGGACGTCACTGGTGCTATCCACAGTGACCAGATCCGTATCAGTCTGGCGGATGCCAACAGCAGTGCTCTGCTGCAGCAACCTGAAGAAGGTGATGCGCTGTACGTGATTATGCCTATGCGCCTGTAAGGCAGCCCACCCATTGCTCTTTTCTGAATGGATTGAGGCTACCTCCCCGCTCGGTGGGGTAGCCGATAAAAAAAGCGATGCCTGTGCATCGCGCTCTTCACTCTGGGGGAGGTGTCTGTGGCGCTGACCCGTCTTCTCTTATCTAATTTTCGAAATATCTGCTCCGCTGATCTCAAACTGGGTCCTGGTGTTAATGTGTTTTGTGGCGCGAATGGCAGTGGCAAGACTTCACTGCTAGAGGCGGTACATATGCTGGCAACCGGTCGTTCCTTTCGCTCTCGCCAGCATAAGTCGGTTATTCAGCATGATACTGGTGGGCTTACGGTTTTTGCCCAGCTCGATACAGGTTTTAACTTGGGGGTAGAGCGCCTCGCGGATGGCTCGGGCCGAATCAGGGTTAACCAGGCTCCAGCGGAATCCAGCTCACAGCTTGCTAGTTGCCTGCCACTTCAATTGATAAACAGTGAAAGTTTTTCCGCACTTGATGGTGGCCCCGGCGTTCGGCGTCGGTTGCTGGATTGGACAGTGTTCCACGTGGAACATTTATTTACCCAAGAGTGGAAAAATTATCAAATCGCACTGCGGCAGCGAAATGCTCTCCTGCGTCGTGGTAAAATCGATGAGGCCAGCATCGGCGTATGGGAAGAGCAGTTGGCCCTTAGTGGCGAGCGTGTAAACGATCTCCGATTAGCTCAGTTTTCTCAATTACAGACCGCTGTTTCACAACTTCTCGATGAGTTACCACAGAGCTTATTGAGCCGTGTTGATATGAGTTACCGTCGTGGCTGGCGTAAAGAAGTTGACCTGCGTGGTGCTCTATCTGAATCACGGGAATCAGATGTTTCACAGGGGCATACGCGTATTGGTCCCCATAGGGCGGATATTCGTTTTACCGTAGCCGGTGAGTTGGCCCACAATATCCTATCTCGAGGCCAACAGAAGATGTTGGTGTGTGCGGTGCGCACGGCCATGGCGGGGGTAGTCTGTAGGCAGGGGGATATGCCAGTATTCCTGGTAGATGACTTGCCGGCAGAGCTGGATGACAGTAATCAACAGATTTTTGCGCATTGGGTTGGGCGTTGTGCCAGCCAGGTGCTTGTAACCGGAATTGAGGAGGGCACTACAAGCCGCCCCTGGCGGCAACTAGATGCCCCTTGGAATTGCCCGAAAGTGTTCCACGTGGAACATGGGAAGATCAGTGCCGAAGCTTCGGCCGCACAATAAGTTTAATGGAGCGAATAAATGTCAGAGCAGCAAAGCTATGACTCAAGCAGTATCAAGGTATTAAAAGGCCTGGATGCGGTGCGCAAGCGCCCCGGAATGTATATTGGTGATACCGACGATGGCACCGGTCTGCACCACATGGTATTCGAGGTGGTCGACAACTCCATCGATGAAGCGCTGGCCGGCCACTGTGATGAGATCCGTGTAACCATCCACCCGGATGAGTCCATTTCCGTATCGGACAATGGCCGTGGTATCCCTACAGAGATTCACCCGGAAGAGGGGGTTTCTGCAGCAGAAGTGATTATGACCGTCCTTCACGCGGGCGGTAAATTTGATGACAACACCTACAAGGTCTCCGGCGGTCTGCACGGGGTAGGGGTATCGGTGGTAAACGCTCTGTCCAAGGAGCTGAAGCTGACTATCCGTCGCGGTGGCAAGATCCACGAGCAGACCTACCACCACGGTGTGCCCCAGGCACCCCTGGAAGTTGTGGGTGACAGCGATACCACCGGCACCACAGTGCACTTCAAACCCTCAGAGGACACCTTCAACAATATCGAATTCCATTTCGACGTGCTGGCCAAGCGCCTGCGCGAGCTGTCCTTCCTGAACTCCGGTGTGCGTATTGTCTTGAAGGACGAGCGCAGTGGTAAAGAAGAGGTCTATGAATACGAAGGTGGTTTGAGTGCCTTTGTGGAGTTCCTAAACCAGAACAAAACCCCGATTAATAAGGTTCTGCACTTCCAGAGCCAGCGCGAAGATGGCATTGCAGTAGAGGTGGCATTACAGTGGAACGACAGCTTCCAGGAAAGCATCTTCTGCTACACCAACAATATTCCCCAGCGCGACGGCGGCACCCACCTGGCGGGCTTCCGTGCAGCCCTGACCCGTGGCCTGAACAGCTATATCGAACGGGAAGGCCTGGGCAAGAAAGATAAGGTGAACACCACTGGCGATGACGCCAGGGAAGGTCTCACCGCGATTATCTCTGTGAAGGTTCCGGACCCGAAATTCTCTTCCCAGACCAAGGACAAGCTGGTTTCATCCGAAGTGAAGCCGGCTGTAGAGCAGGAGATGGGCCACCACTTCACAGACTACCTGATGGAGAACCCACAGGAAGCCAAATCTGTCGTCACCAAGATGATCGACGCGGCCAAAGCTCGTGAGGCAGCCCGCAAAGCCCGTGAAATGACTCGCCGCAAGGGTGCACTGGATATTGCCGGCCTGCCTGGAAAACTAGCTGATTGCCAGCAAAAAGATCCGGCACTATCTGAAATTTACCTGGTGGAGGGTGACTCCGCCGGTGGTTCTGCCAAGCAGGGCCGTGATCGCCGTACCCAGGCGATCCTGCCGCTGAAGGGTAAGATTCTCAATGTGGAAAAAGCGCGCTTCGACAAGATGCTCTCCAGTGCCGAAGTGGGTACCCTGATTACCGCACTGGGCTGTGGCATCGGCAAGAGCGAGTTCAACCCGGATAAGCTGCGTTACCACAGCATCATCATCATGACCGATGCTGACGTGGATGGAGCCCATATCCGTACCCTGTTGCTCACCTTCTTCTTCCGTCAGATGCCGGAGCTGATCGAGCGGGGCCACATCTACATCGCCCAGCCGCCGCTGTATAAGATCTCCAAGGGCAAACAGGAACAGTACCTGAAGGATGAGGGCGCTCTGACCCAGTTCCTCACCAACGCCGCCCTTGAAGGCGCCACGCTGTTTGTGAACCCGGACGCCCCAGGGCTATCTGGTGCCTCCCTGGAGAGCCTGGTAGGCGAGTACCGCAGCGTACTGGCGACAATCGACCGTCTGTCGCGTCTGTACCCTGAGGAAGTGCTGCGCAGCATGATCTACCTGCCCAACTTGTCTCAGGAAGACCTGCAGTCCCAGGAGAAAGTCGCAGCTTGGAGTGAGAAGCTTCAGGAGAAACTCGGTGACGAAGAGAGTGGTGGAACCCGTCGTCACGAAGTGACGGTTCAGGAGAACACCGAGCGCGGCCTATTCCTGCCCCATATCCATATCGTGGCCCACGGTGTTGGCAGTGACTACCTGATTAACCACGAGTTTTTCGATTCCGCAGAGTACGCGTCTATCTGCGCTCTGGGTGAGAAGATGGTGGGTCTGTTGGAAGAGGGTGCCTTTATCCAGCGCGGCGAGAAGCAGCACTCTGTTGGCAGCTTCCCTGAAGTGATGGACTGGCTGATGGGCGAGAGCCGTAGAGGCTACGGTATCCAGCGCTATAAAGGTCTGGGAGAAATGAACCCGGAGCAGCTTTGGGAAACCACCATGGACCCGGAGAGCCGCCGTATGCTGCAGGTAACAGTTGAAGATGCTATCGCAGCAGACCAGATCTTTACCACCTTGATGGGCGATCAGGTAGAGCCTCGCCGTGACTTTATCGAGACCAATGCTTTGGCGGTAGAAAACCTCGACGTTTAATAGAAGTCGATAAGCCCACAGTAATTTCTTACGTGACCAACATAAGGAATTACTGTGGAGTATTGTTTTCACCTGAAAAACAACTTCCGATAAATTGGATATTTATAATTTTCTCCTTATCAAAAGCCATGTGAAAGCTAAACAGCTGCCCTCTCAGACAAATTTCGATCACAATAAATAGTTAAAAAATCAAACAGCTCAATAGCGTCAGTCGGTTAGGGAGGCTTACTATATCCGGAAATATACCAATTGCCTCAACTAAAGCTTTCCTACCAGTTTATCTTCCAGGTTCATAAACAACTCCACGATAAACTCCCTAAAAACCTTAAAGCGCATGACATTGCGGTGCTCTGGGTTGGAGACTAGCCACAGTTCATGCAGGCTGGATGGAGATGCCCCAGGGACCCGAACGACTCCTTCAGCACCATCTGCAAGAAAGCAGGGCAGCCTGGCCAGCCCCAGTCCACTCTTAACTGCCTCTAGCTGTATCAAACCGTGATTAATCTGGTGCTGATAAGGCATCTGTGGATAGGGCGTGTCTTTGGCCCAATTCAATGTGGCGTCATCGCCACTCCAGCCGAGCCAGTGGCCATCGTCAGGTACAGATTTCTCGATATACCTCGGAGAACCGTAACAGCAACTGGGTAGGTCAGCGAGCTTGCGAGCAACAAGTCGATCCGAAACATCGACGTCGCCTTTGGGGAGAATACGAAGTGCTATGTCGGCTTGGTGACTTTCCAAATCGAGAACGTGGTTAGTAACCAGTAGCTGTACGTTGATCTCTGGATACGTACGTGAGAAGTCATTTAGGTAGGGGATAATTAAGTGCGATGCGACTACATCCGGCATAGTGATGCGAACTTCCCCGGACAGCTGGTTACTCCCCCCCTGTAAATGCTTCTGCGCGGCATTTAGATACTGCTCTGCCGATTGGGCGTAGTCGAGCATCGCCTTGCCATCCTCCGTCAGCTGATAGCCTTTGGAGCTGCGATAAAACAGCTTGGCCTGGAGCTTTTCCTCCAGGGCATCAATACGGCGAGAAACTGTGGAGTGGCTGACCTTAAAGTCGTCAGCAACGCTGCGAGCGCTCTTACTCCTGGCTACCGCGATAAAGAACTGGATATCTCCCCAATCGATGGACTCTTTATGCAACACACTGTCCTATTTTGCTGTATTCCGTTGCATATAGTGTCCAGTTAATCTGTCTCCCGTCAATAGCACTCCGTAGAGAAACCCAGGAGATCAGAGATGAAAGAAGCCCAAGTAAACCGAGAAATCGCAATTAACCGCCCAATTGATGAGGTCTGGAAAGTCCTCGCCGTTGATTTTGATACAGCTTACGAGTGGATGACGTTAATCCCTCATTCCTTCGCTAAGGAGGGAAAACCTGTTGAAAATGCGAGTGTAGAAGGCCGGGTTTGTGTCCTGACAAATAAGGGACCGTCGGGTCTTGTCGCAGATGAAACTATTACAAGGTTTGATGAGAAAAACTATGAACTGGATGTCTCGGTTGAAACCAAAAATACGCCACCGGGATTCCCCGTTAAAAAGAGTTTATCTCAATTTAAATTAAGCCCCTCTGTTGGTGGAGGCACAACAGTGAATTTCACTGCAAATATGGAGTTAAATGCTTTAGGAGGCGTGTTGAGCCCTGTGGTGAAGAAGATGACTGGCTCTCAATTTGAGCAAATGCTGAAGGACCTGAAAATTTATATGGAAAAAGGAGGTCATCTTGCAAAAGGGGCAGTCGCCTAGCCTATCGCATGATAAGTAATTTAAGGACTCTTCTGGATTTACGCGGAAGTAAATAGAAGAGTCTCCTTTTTGAAAAAAATACAGCGAGTCGAGACTCGCCTATTTGTAATAGATTTTATTATTCGGTAAATACGTAAAAAGTATTTACTTTATAAACGGCTGGGATAGAGGGCCTTGTTAAAGAGATAGGCGAAGTACGCTAGTCCTCGCCGAATATTCCACTCTATTTTTCCAACAGCAATCCGCACTCCCGGTGCTCCTCACCTTTAGTTGGATCAAAGTAAATATCGTTATCGGGAAGATCATTCTCGTAAACATACTCTTCCACATCGATTTCCTTCAGGTGGAACATCGGTGCCACTCGAATAGTACCGTGGTTGCCCTGGGTGAAAATATCCAGGTTTTTGCGGTGCGAATTCTGATCGTGGCGGATACCGTTTAGCCATACATCCGGCTGTAATTCCTGCATAGCGCGGTTAAACGGCTCCAATTTAACGGTCCTGGAGAAGAAGTCATGCTCTGGGGTGTCCAGCTGCGGGATTCCCCCGTACACAGCGTTGTAGTGGGCCGCGGACATCTTCGGTGAGTAGGTGCGCAGGTTCAAATCGAGAGATTTGACCACGTTTTCGATATGGCGATAGGTTTCCGGGGTGTTATATCCATGATCCACCCAAATTACCGGGATATCCGGTTTGGCGCGGGTAACCAAGTGGAGAAAGGCTATCGCCAATGGGCGGAAATTAGTAAAAACCACCGGGTTCTGAGCGTGTTCCATGGTGAACTTCATAATTTCACTAGGCTTGGCGCCAGCGAAACGTAGGTTCATGGACTCCAGATCCGCATCGTGATGAAAGGTGCGTTCTGGAATAGGCTGTAAAGTTTGGCTGGAAGCGTTGCGTCCCATAAAAATTCAGCGCTCAGGAAAATTATGATGGGAGGCATGCTACCCGGTTCAAGAGTCGCGTAGAAACAATAAAAAGAAGTGATTCAATAAGCTTCAGTTATAAGGGAAAGTCTATTCAATGGGCATAGTGCGGCAAATTTTATCTTGCAGATGCCCTGGGGCACTGCATGGAGATTGAATGCTGGCCATACTCCACGTTATAGCTGCGCTCCACCTCCACAAAACCATGCTTTTGTAGAAAGTATCGAGTGCGAAGATTCTCACGAAGTACTTCAGCCTTTAGTGGATAACGCCGGTCACGAATTGCAGAAATGAGGTTAGTGCCGATTCCACAACCGGTAAATAAAGGACTGACACAGAGGTGGGTGACGGTACCGTCACTAAGAAGCGTGATAAAGGCTTCCGCGACAGCGTTGTTGCGATCGGTATAAACCAGGCATTGAGTGGCGTTACGGCAGTCTTTACGAAATTGAGCTATACGGTCCACCCAAAACTGGCGGGGTATGGAGGGGTGGGAGTTCGCTGATGCATGTAGCCAAAGTTGCTCCAACCTGTCCAGCTCTTTGAGTTTTGCCTTTCTAATCATGGGCACACCCGAAGCGGATACGTGAGCCCAATGCTAGTCAGATCGAAGAGTAGATCCTAGAAAACATCTGCTTATAAGCAAAACCTTAAAGTTGCAGGCACCCCAGCGAAGTTCGTGACGCTAAACAACAAAAATAAGAGTGTAAATAAAGTGTAATGGGAATGTTAAAATACAATCATTCGTATTTATAAAAACAATGGCTCAAGGTTACTAATAATCCTTGGAGGGTTCATGAAGCACATTCCATTTACAAACCTGGCCTTTACGATAGCCACTCTTATTGCTGCGCCGACTTTAGCCGAGCAACAGCTGGAGAGCGTAACAGTAATCGGCGACTCCTCATCTATTTCCAACTTGCCTGGCTCTGCACACTTGGTTGATGCTGATGAGTTAGCCGAGTTCGAGTTTGTAGATATCAATCGCATGATGCGCTCAGTTCCTGGGGTCTACATTCTTGAAGAAGATGGCTACGGATTGCGTCCGAATATCGGGATTCGCGGTGCCCAAGGGGGACGCTCCGCCAAAATTTCCTTGATGGAAGATGGGGTGTTAGTGGCTCCGGCTCCTTACTCTGCACCAGAAGCTTATTATTTCCCCAGTGCGGGCCGCATGAATGCAATTGAGGTGTTAAAGGGCCCCGGATCTCTGCAATATGGCCCATTCACCGTGGGTGGTGCAGTCAATATGTTGAGCACACCTATTCCCACTGCCAGTGAAGGTATGGTGCAACTAGAGGCCGGAGAATTCGGTGAGACCCGTTTGCATGCTCATTATGGTGCCAGTACAGAAAATACTGGCTGGTTGTTGGAAACACAGCAGCAGTATGCAGATGGATTCAGAGAAATCGATAGTGCCGGCAGCGCAGATATTGCTAAAGAAGACTATCTATTAAAGGGTCGTATCAGTTCCGATAGAGACGCAACTTATCGCCAGCAGTTGGATATCAAGCTTCAGTACTCCGAAGAGGAGTCTGGCATGAGTTATCTGGGCCTAACGGATGCCGACTTTAAGAAAGATCCGAACCGTCGATACGGTATCAGCGCCCTGGATGAAATGCAGAATCGCCACAGCACTATCCAGCTGAACCACAGTATCGAACTGAGTGACAGTTTTGCCCTGCATACCCAGGCTTACTACAACAAGTTTAAACGCGACTGGTTTAAGGTCAGCGAGGGTGACTTGATAGATGCTGTTAATACCGGCGGCAGTGTTGATGGAGTTTTAGACCCTCAAGCGGTTTTGGATGGCACTGAAGATTACACCTTCGGTGTTAAGCACAACAATCGTGAGTACGAGGCCAAGGGCCTGCAGATCAGTGCCGATTGGCGCTTTAATACTGCTTCCGTTAGTCATGAGCTGTCCTTTGGAGTGCGCCAGCATCGAGATGAGGTGGATAGATTCCAGCCTGTGGAAAACTATGAGCAGGTTGATGGCAAATTGGTGTATCTGAGCACAGATATTCCCGATACCGCTGAAGAAAGCAGCAATAACCGTGTTGAAGAAGCGGATGCAACTTCGTTCTTTATCTACGACGATATCCAGCTGAACGATAAGCTGACCCTCACTGCTGTTCTTCGCTACGAGGATATAGAGACCGAGCAGCAGCGTTATAACGACGCTGAGCGTACCGAGAAGGGCAGCTATCGCTCCAATCAGGTGGATGAATGGCTGCCAGGCTTGGGACTTGTTTACCAGGCAAGCGAACAGTGGAGCCTGCTGGCAGGTGTGCACCGTGGCTTCGCCCCTCCCGGCGCAGGTGCAGCCGATGGCCAGGGGCCGGAGTTATCCACAAACTATGAATGGGGTGCTCGCTTCGATAAAGGAAGCCTGAATGCTGAATTGATCGCCTTCTACAGTGACTATGAAAATGCTGTGCAAAACTGCTCGGTGGCGGTGAAATGTCCCAATGGTGCCGAGAGTGGTACCTACCAGTTGGGTGAAGCAGAAATCAAAGGGCTGGAAGCTACGCTTGGAAGTGAGTGGGTGCTCACAAACGGTTGGATACTACCGGTGCGGGCAACCTATACCTTTACTGATGCAGAAATCAGTGAAGATAGTGACGGTAATGACCTGCTTGCCGGCGACAACCTCGAATACCTCCCAGAAAATGTCTTTGCGATATCTGCGGGTCTGGATAGCGGCGCTGCTTGGCGTTTGAACCTGACTGCAGCCTATCAGGACGAGATGTGTGTTAATACCCAATGCAACCGGGGAGATACCGACCAATTTGATTATACCGAGTCACTTTGGGTTGTAGATGCTGCTGCGCATTATGATTTCATGGCTGACCTGACCGGTTACCTGAAAGTGGATAATCTGTTGGATGAGCAGGTTATTATTAGTCGCAGTCCAGATGGCGCCCGTGCAAATCGACCCCGCACTGCCACTTTAGGCATGAAGTATGTCTTTTGACCTGAAGTAGGCTCATCGATCTGAGAACAAGGCCCCGGTCATTACCGGGGCCTTGTGGGGTTCATGAGCACCTACTTATTGGTGTTTCCCCCGAGATGTACAAAGTGAGCTTTTAGGTAGTTGGTTTCCGGAATTGCTGGATGCACAGGGTGATCGGCCCCTTGACCACCACTGGCCAGAATTGAGGCTGGGCGCCCCAAGCGGTGAGCGGCGCCACGGATACAGTCGAGAAGCTCATCAGATTGCAGATGCATAGAGCAGGAAGCGCTTACTAACAGCCCATCCTTTGCCAACAAACGCATTGCGAGTTCATTGATATGGCGATAGGCCGCCAAGCCGGCTTTATGATCTTTCCTCCGCTTAATAAAAGCGGGTGGGTCGAGCACAATCGCATCAAACCTCTCCCCCTCTGCAACCAACCCTTTGAGGACATCCAGTGCTTTACCCTGGATGGTTTTGAGCTTGTCGGCGAATCCATTGTGATCCGCATTGAGCAAACACCAGTCCAAAGCCTGCTGTGAGGCGTCTACGCACACTACCTCTGCCGCACCATTGGCCAGTGCCTGAATACCCCAACCGCCCGCGTAGGAAAACAGATCTAATACTTTTTTGCCGTTGACCCAGCGATTCAATAGCCTGCGGTTTTCCCGGTGATCGTAAAACCAACCGGTTTTCTGCCCCTGGTGTACCGGGGCCAGAAGTGGAACGCCGTTCTCCTCGAACGGGACCATCTCGGGTACATCTCCAAAGGCTACGGTGTGTACCAGCGGCATATCTTCAACTGCGCGACCCTGATGATCATTGCGCAGCAGGATGCCTTTGGGGTTAACCATCTCCACCAACTTATCCACAATCGTTTGTTGGTAGCGCTCCATTCCCCAATTGCTGACCTGGACTACTAAATAATCCCCAAACCTATCCACTACCAAGCCCGGAAGCCAGTCAGAGTCCCCGTATACTATCCGGTAGCTGGGGTGAGAAAAGTACCGTTGGCGCTGTTCAAATGCAGTTTGTATGCGCTCACAAACAGTATCTGTGGAAAAGTCAGAATTACGGCTGACTATTCGTCCACAAATAAGTTGGCTCGGATTTACAAAGGCTGTGCCGAGCAGCTTGCCCTGGCTATCGTGAACTTGGCACTGACTACCCGCATCAATTCCCTTTAATGGAGAGCGCTTAGTGTCCACCTCATTGCTGTAAATCCATAGGTGGCCACGCTTGAGTCGGCGCTCTGCGCCTCGATTCAGTATTAACTCCACCAAAAGGGGATCTCCGTTGATGTGTACAAATTAGGGGCCAATTGTGCGGACAGCTAAGTGAAGGTCAAGCCTCAAGCTGATGTATGGCTCGTTCGGAGCTTTAAGAACCAATAGTCACCCGAGGGTTACTCATATCCGTCAAAGTTTATACCTCAGTACCGGAGAAAATGACTATCAATTTGGGGTAACAGGGTGTCTAAGCTGGCTATAACTGGCAGAATCTGGCGCCTGTAAATCATTCTTATCCCCAGCCGTTGTGGAAAACTGCCGAGATGAATAAGCACCAACAAACACAAAATGGAGCTAGGAAAGTCGCCATGGTGGTCTGCCCGGGTGCTACTAGCCTGGATATCACAGGTCCCCTAGAGGTTTTTGCCTTGGCAAATGACCAGTTGCGCAAACAAGGGCGTTTCAACCAGGATTTCTATGATATTCAGTTGGTGGGACTTGAGTCTGGTCCGGTTACGACTTCGACAGGGGTTAAGGTTTTTATAGACCTCCCGTTTCATGAAGCTGAGAGGATTCATACCCTGTTAGTGAGCGGCATGCCACCGGACTCCTGTCAGCGCGCTTGTACCAATAGTTCTGTTCTGGAGTGGCTGGCTGAGCAGCAGAAAAAAGTTGCTCGTATTGGTTCAATCTGTAGTGGGGCCTTGATGCTCGCCAACGCAGGCATTCTCAATGGACGGCGTGCTACAACGCATTGGGCGGATGTTCCTGAGTTGCAGGGGTTCCTCCAGGTAGAAGTGGATCCGGATGCCATCTTTGTCCGCGACGGTAATGTTTATACGTCGGCCGGAATTACTGCTGGAATTGATTTGGCTCTATCGATGATCGAGGAGGACCATGGGAGGGGCTTGGCACTCAACCTGGCTCGAATTCTTGTTCTCTACTTAAAGAGAGATGGAGGACAGCAGCAATTTAGTGTGCGATTGGAAAATCAGATAAACAGCGATCGTTTTGCAACTTTGATTGAATGGATGTACCAGAATATTAAGAAACCTATAACGGTGGAGAGGCTGGCTCAGGAAGCGGCTATGAGCCCACGGAATTTTGCCCGAAGCTTTGTGCGAGAGCTTGGTGTAACGCCTGCTCGTTTCCTAGAGCAAATAAGAGTGGAACGAGCTTGCCAATTATTTTCCGAACAAAATCAGTCACAGGATAAAGTGGCAAAACTCTGTGGATTTCAATCCCAAGAGCAATTGAGAAGAGCCTTTAAAAAGCACAAGGGTATTTTGCCTAGTGAATATCGAAAGCGTTTTCACTAAAAATATATTTATTAATTACTTGCAGCCAATTGTTAATATTTAATTTAGAAAATTTATATTTAGTGCAGTAAAACGTAATTGATGTTTTAAGTCACATATCAACTGAACTTACTCATTCTTTTTTACCGAAGCTTATTTTTTAGCTTAGGAAGAATTTTCTGGATTGATGATACTACCGGAGTACAAGCTTTCTGCTGCTTTGAATATCAATCGAAAGACAAAATATTTTTGGCACTTTGGTCGATTATCCCCAGACATAGCGAGCGCTTTTATTCATCAGCAGAATGCACTCAATTGCGAATAAAAAAACCGGCCAAACTCTGGCCGGTTTTGACTTTCACTTCCTACCATCAATTATCAGCGTGTGAGGCCTATTGAGTATTAATCATGACCTGGGTTTCGGAAAAATCTTTTTCTCCGTCACCATGAGTCAAAATACCAAGATGGCGGGTATTGGGAGTAATGTTCATCCACTCTAAAGAAACTACCCCAGTTCCACCAATCTGTGCTTGAGCCGGCGCCTCCACTGCGATATTCCCGTTGTCCCCATTCAGATTAAAGTTGAATAAGCTGAAGTTGGTGGGGCCGGCGGATGTCGCATAATCGACAACAACAGCTGCATATTGGCCCGGAGAAGGGTTAGCCAGGGAAACTGACTCTGCGGAAGTGGCGCTGCCGCTGGTACCGACTTCGGGATAGTTTGGCGCTGGGCCATAAACTTCCAGGTCCAGGTCATCACTTCCGCTACCGTCGCCCACATCGGCATCATACATAGCGATATGCGCAAGCTCTGTTCCCTCAGGTATATCAAAGAAAATTACTTGAACATCGCCATCTTCAACAGTGGTTGTAGTGGCCTCACCCTCCGCCAGGCCAGTGACATTCACCTGGAAATCACCGTTGTAGCCGAAGCCCACATTGAGTTCGAGGTTGCCATCGGTGCCGCTGCCAGTTAATTGCTGTGGTGCAGCTAGAGGAACAGGCCGAATAGCAATTGGGCTGCGCACACTGATCTGGGAGCCTACGGATTGCCAGGTGAGATCACCAAAGACCCAAGTATTCATTTCGGCGGACTCTGTGGCGGTGAAGGTCACCTCAAACTCAGCACTCTCTCCCTCCCTGAGGCGTAGCACTTTCGGGTTGATATCTACATCGATACCGAGTGGCGCGTTGATGGATGCCCAATACCAACGCTGGCCGGGGGCGACGCTAGTAACCCGGCGTTTGATGGTCTGGCTGCCGAGGAGGTCGGCGACCCCCATAGAAGCGAGGTTCAGGTCGCTGGAATCGCTAGAGTATCCCAGGGACGTCAACGCATCACAGGTTGCGCTATCAACCATCTCGGGTTGGAGTTCAGCGCCACATAGGAAGGCGAGATAATCATTGAAGCCCGCATCGTAAACCAGACCTGGTTTGAAGGCGTCACGGGGCACTATGGCACCGGCACCAATATCAAATGGTGTTGCATCCGCTGGTCCGTAAGACTTGCGCAGGTCATTGCGCGCACTCGTCATCAATGCGGACTTGGCCATTGCCGGGCTCCAGTGCGGGTTGGCCTGCTTTAGCAGCGCCATCACACCGGCCACATGCGGACTCGCCATAGAGGTGCCACTCAGAGCCCCAAACAGTTCTCCTCCACTCAGTACCGGAGAAATTCCCGCGATAATGCCAACACCTGGGGCACTGATATCCGGCTTGATAATATCCGGCGCACCACCATTTTGACCGCGAGATGAAAAGTTTGCGACGCGGTCTTCCCTGGGGATCAATTGAGACGGATCGATAACTCCAGAAACTTCGCTGCTGGCTGCGAGAGTTTCACCCTCGTAGTACGAGATCATCATTCCGGGGATGCGGGTATCAGGGGCTGACATGGTAATCGGGTTGATGCGATCGTCTGCAGTACCGTCGTTGTAAACGACGATAGCCAAGGCGCCGGCATCGGCAGCATTATTATACTTATCGGAAAAAGAACAACCTCCACGTCTTACCAGAGCAATACCGCCTTCCAAAGACTCACTGTTAGTGACTTCGCTACAGGCTTCTAACGGCTCGCTGAGAACAACCTCAGCAGAGACTGCTCCAACCTCTTCAAGGCTTACGGTGCTGTTGCCCTCACGCCCCTCATAAATTCCGGAAATGGATTCTGGCGAGGATATCTGTAGGGCTAAACCGAAGCTTTGGTCATCCTCTGAGGCGCCGACTGCGGTTATCCAGGGTACTCCCGAAGGAGTGCCCATAGTCTCGGGTCCGGGTCCGTTGTTACCTGCAGATGTGGCGACAAAAACGCCGGCATCGGCGGCAAATAAAAATGCGATGTCATCGGCACCACTAAAGGTGGTGCTGGCGCCACCTATCGAGAAGTTAATAACATCCACACCATCGGCCACGGCTTCATCAATAGCCGCCATGGAGTCGGCCGACGAACAACCACTATCGTCGGGATCTGGGGCGTCCCAGCAGACTTTATACACCGCGATGCGGGCTCGTGGCGCCATTCCGGTAAGGGTTTTTCCATCCGGGGTAATAACGCCATAGTTACCGGCGGCAGTGGTCGCGGTGTGGGTACCGTGCCCGTCTGCATCCCTGGCTGACAGGAATTCGTAATCTGCCAATTCGTTGTTGGTCAGGAAGGCATCGGAAAATGACTTGGCCTTGATCAGCTTATTGTTACAGGTAAACGCAGTGTCGTTGGGGTTTTGGTCACTGTTACCAAATTCGCAACCGTCACCAGTAAAGCTCTCGGGTATTGAACCGTAGGGAACTTGGGGCCCCAGGTTGCCCTGTAACGGTGTAGCTATGTCTGCGACACTCTGGTGTTCAGGGTGGATCCCTGTGTCTATAACACCTACAACAATATCCTCACCCGTAATCCCCCAGAGCCATGGGCTGGGCATATCTGTGATGCCGAGGAAGTCCGCAGTGGAGTCAGTATGGGGCTTTAGTAATTCATCTTCCCAAACACCTTTAACGTCGGCGCGACCGCGCAGAGCAGCCGCTTCCTTTTCGCTCATTACGGCGGCGAAGCCATTAAAAGCGGTGTCGTATTCATGAACAGTGCGTGCGCTGGGAACGGTGGATAGAACTTGTTCCCGCCGCGACCGAAGGAAATTGGAATAGTGCCGGTAGCTGCTGCTTTGGGGATCGAGTTTGCCACGGTTGGACGGTTTGGTGGCCGACAAACCGGGGATGGTACCGCTATAGGAAGACAGAGGCTCGCTGTCTAATTGAACAATATAAACTTTTTTTGGTTTTTCCTGACTGGGGGCAAACTTACTTGTGGCTGACTCAGCAAATAGGCTGTTGGATAACAACATACCGGCTGTCAGGGCAGTAAGAATTTGACTTTTCATTGGAGTATCCCTTTTATTGTTTTGTGCAGGCGGCAACAAAAGGCTTAAAAGAGCTCGTCGCTGGGGGCATTACTCCTTTTCCCCGACAGGAATGTTCAGAGCGTCATTCAAGCCTCACCCATCCCTGGCTTGGCACGAATCGCTGGTACAACAATGGGCTCGCCCTCCCGCTAGTTGCTTTTAAAGGAATGCGCCATACAGCTCAATAAGTTGGCGCCTGGGTGAACAACTGATCGCAAAAATAGTGCGCCAGGTTAGATATTGGACGCTCGAATCATCTAGCGAAAAGAGAGAGGGAGCGGTTTAGGGGGATAATAAAAACTGAGAAAAATGCGAAAGATCAACAAATACTGAAGTGTTAGCCAGGCGGGGATCCGGCTGCTCGATTAGGTGCTGCAAAGTCTGATCACCTGCACCAGTTTTTACTAGAACGGGTTTACACCCCTTCTCCAACGCCAGATAAAGATCTGCCAGCTTGTCTCCGACCAAATAACAGTCGTGCAGGCTGGTATCAAATTCAGCCTCAATGGCATCCAGCAGACCCGCCAGGGGTTTGCGGCAGCGGCAATTATCTTCAGGGCCGTGGGGACAGTAGAAAATAGCGGCGATTTCGCCACCGGCATCTTCCACCTGAGCACGCATTTTAGCGTGCATTTCTTCCAGGTCATCCAGATCAAATTGGCCCAGCGCCAGGCCGCTCTGATTGGTGGCTATTACCAATTGATGGCCGGCCTGACTGAGAGCTGCCAGTGCTTCAATACTGCCGGGCAGGGGCTGCCATTCGTCGGCGGATTTGACGAATTTATCGGGATTTTCGTTGATCACCCCGTCGCGGCCGAGAATGATAATTGCCATATTCGTATCTCCCTGATTTGCGAGGCGGGGGTTTAATGCCCCGCCTCTGCAAGTCATTACTTGGCAGGAACCAGTAGGGAAATATCGGCAACTTCGAGGAACAGTGCGCGCAGCTGGGCCAATAGGGCCAGGCGGTTGTTGCGCAGTTGCTCGTCGTCACTCATTACCATCACGTGGTCGAAGAAGCTGTCTACGGTTTCACGCAGGCCAGCCAGACCGGCGAGGCCCTCGGCGAAGAGCGCATCGCTATACAGAGGCTCGACTTCTGTGCGGGCAACCTGTACTGCGGCGAAGAGAGCCTTTTCCGCCTCTTCCTGCAACAGAGCTTCATCAACACTGCTGGGTACAGCACTGTCTAACTTGGCGAGGATATTGGAAACGCGCTTGTTGGCGGCGGCCAAAGCACCGGACTCCGGCAGCTGGCTAAACGCGTTGACCGCGTGCACGCGGTTGTCGATATCCAGCGGGCGGGACAGTTTGCGCGCGGCAACGGACATAAATACTTCGGTGGCGATACCCTGGTCTTCGTAGCGGGCGCGGAAGCGCTCCAGTACATATTGCAGAGTCTGTTCCACCACCTTGTCATATTCACCCAGGGCGGTGCGCGGGTAGTTGTCGCGGGCCAATTCCAGCAACTCGCGCAGGTCCAGGTCGAGACGCTTTTCTACGAGGATGCGGATGATACCCAGACTGGCGCGGCGCAGGGCGAAGGGGTCGCGAGAGCCGCTGGGGGGTTGGCCTATGCCGAAGATGCCGACCAAAGTATCCAGGCGATCTGCCAGGGCAATTACAGTGCCGGTGTCGCTGGCGGGCAGCTCGTCACCGGCAAACTTGGGCATATACTGCTCGTACATGGCCTTGGCCACATCCAACGGCTCGCCGTCATTTTCGGCGTAGTAGTAGCCGGCGATGCCCTGCATATCGGCAAACTCGAACACCATCTCGGTAACCAGGTCCGACTTGCACAGGCGGCCGGCGCGCTCGGCCCAGTCGCCGTTGCTTCCGGTTTTCTCAGCGATGGTGCGGGCCAAGGCAGCTACCCGTTCAGTCTTGTCGTAGACGCTACCCAGGTGCTGCTGGAATACGATTTGGCGCAGTTTCTCGCGTCGTGATTCCAGGCTGGTCTTCTTGTCTGTCTCAAAGAAGAAGGCGGCATCCGCCAGGCGCGGACGGATTACGCGCTCATTGCCGTGGATAACCTGGGCGGCATCCTGGCTCTCGATATTGGACACGGTAATAAAGAAAGGCAGCAACTGGCCATCTTCATCTACTACATGGAAATATTTCTGGTGCTCCTTCATGGAGGAGATCAGGGCTTCAGCGGGTACTTCCAGGAAGCGCTCTTCGAAGCGGCCGGTGAGGGCAACAGGCCACTCCACCAATGCAGTTACTTCGTCGAGCAGATCGTCATCGATGACCGCTTCACCATTGACGTTGTTGGCTTCGGCGATCACCTGGGCGCGAATGGCTTCGCGGCGCTCGGCGAAGTCAGCCATTACGTAGCCGGGTTCGCGCAGAACCTGTGCATAGTCGTGGGCGGAGTGGATCTCCAGCTCGCGATTGCAGTGGAAGCGATGACCGCGGCTGGTGTTACCGGCTTTTAAGCCGAGTACTTCACCGTTGACTACCTTGTTGCCAAACAGCATGACGAGCCAGTGCACCGGGCGCACGAACTCCTCGCGGCGCGCCCCCCAGCGCATACGCTTGGGAATTGGCAGTTGAGTCAATGCTTTCTCGACAATGCCCGCTAACAGGGATTCGGTTTCAGCGCCTTTTTGCTCGCTGATAAAGGCCAGGCGCTCGCCTTTGTCGGTCTCTTTGCGTCCCAGCTCTTCAACAGCTACGCCGTTGCTGCGGGCGAACCCCTCAGCGGCTTTACTGGGCTTACCCTCTTTATCGAAAGCGGCTTTGACAGCCGGGCCCAGCTTTTCAATTTGTTTGTCTTGCTGCTTATCTGCCAAACCGAATACTGCTACGGCCAGGCGACGGGGGGCTGCGTAGGCTTTAACTTCGCCAAAAGACAACTCGGCGCCTTTGAGGCCCTGGGTAATACCATCGGCGAAAGCGCTCATTAATTTGTGTAACGCCTTGGGCGGCAGCTCTTCGGTGCCCAGCTCTACCAGAAAATCCTGAGCCATTACTGCTTCTCCTCTTGCTCGATGTCTTCCGCCAAAATATCTGCCCGCAGTGCTTCATCTGCCATGGGGAAGCCTAAGGCGCGGCGCGCATCGTAGTAAGCCTGTGCCACGGCGCGGGCCAGGGTTCGTACGCGCAGGATATAGCGCTGGCGCTCAGTCACTGAGATGGCGTGGCGCGCATCCAGAAGGTTGAAGGCGTGGGAGGCCTTCATAACTTGCTCGTAAGCGGGGAGCGGCAGGCCGAGCTCAATCAGGCGTGTGCTCTCGCGCTCGCAGCGATCGAAGGTCGCGAACAGGAACTCCACATCGGCGTGTTCAAAGTTGTAGTGGGACATTTCCACTTCGTTCTGATGGAAAACGTCGCCGTAGGTGACGGGGCTGCCATCCGGGTTGCGGGTCCACACTAAATCGTAGATAGACTCGACACCTTGCAGATACATGGCGATACGCTCAAGACCGTAGGTGATCTCGCCGGTAACTGGGTAGCACTCGAGGCCGCCAACCTGCTGGAAGTAGGTGAACTGGGTAACTTCCATACCATTCAGCCAAACTTCCCAGCCGAGGCCCCAGGCGCCCAGGGTTGGGGATTCCCAGTTGTCCTCAACAAAGCGAATATCGTGGACAGCGGGATCTACGCCCATGGCGCGAAGGCTATCGAGGTACAATTCCTGGATATTGTCCGGGGATGGTTTCATTACTACCTGGTATTGGTAGTAGTGCTGAAGGCGGTTGGGGTTCTCGCCGTAGCGGCCATCGGTGGGGCGGCGGCAGGGCTGTACATAGGCCGCATTCCAGTTTTCCGGGCCTATGGCACGGAGGAAGGTCGCTGGATGAAAGGTGCCGGCGCCCACTTCCATATCCAGAGGCTGTAGAATGACGCACCCTTGGCGCGCCCAATAATCCTGCAGGGCAAAAATGAGTCCCTGAAAGGTACTGAGATCGTATTGCTTGGACACCGCTATCTCCGGATCAGTATCTGCTGTGGGCAAAGGGACGCAATTATAGCGGCAGCGGCTCCTGTGCTTAAAGCGCTATAGCCGCTTCGGAGGTGTCAATGTTCATTCTCGAACTAGATAGCCGTCTCAAAATGGCTTTTGTGGATAGGAAGTAATTCAGTGGATATTAAAGGGCGCCTTGCAGTAGGGGCACTGAAAATCATTGGCAAACTGCCGTTGTCTTGGTCGCGACGCCTTGGTTTACTCGTTGGCAAAATTGCTGTGTGGACGCGCTCCGAGGGGCTGCGTCTGAGCCGTATAAACCTGGAGTTGTGCTATCCGGCCATGGACCCAAAGCAGCGCGAACGGCTCGCCAGAGAGAGCGTGATCAGTACTGCAATGACCGGCTTTGAGATGGCGGCCCTATGGAACACCCCCTGGGCCAAAAGTAAGAATGCGATTGTGGGAGTGCGCAACCAGCACTTGCTCGACGGGAGTGAAGAAGGCAGGACCGGCACAATTGTACTGATGCCGCATACGGGCAATTGGGAAATTTTTGGCTTGCATGTAGGCACCCTGGCTCCCTGCACAGTGCTATACCAGCCTCCCAAAATTGAAGCCTTGGACCCGGTTATTCGCAATGGGCGGGAAGTGACCGGTGGCAAGATGGTTCCCACCAACGTACATGGGGTTCGCTCGCTACTTAAGGCTCTCAAAGCCGGTAATTTTGCCCTGATACTTCCCGATCAGGAGCCGGATATGGGCGGTGATTTTGCTCCTTTCTTTGGCCGCCCGGCCCTGACGATGACCCTCGCCCACAACTTGATTCAGCGCACCAACTGCCATGTGGTGTTTGGTTTCGGCAAGCGCGTTGAAGGTGGATTTGAGCTGGTATTTGTTCCTGCGGAAAAGGCCATTTATAGCGATGAGCAGAAAGTTTCCCTGGCGGCGATGAATCGGGGAGTGGAGGCCTGTATTGCCCAGGCACCAGAGCAGTATCAGTGGGAATACAAGCGCTTCAGGAAACAGCCGGAAGGCAAGAGTAAAATTTACCGCAAGAAAAAGTAGGGGCTCTTCATAGAAGCCCCCCCATAAAATTATTTAAGTCGCGTGCCGGAAAGCGACCACAACCGGCATGCGTGCCGCGCGCCAGGCTGGGAAGAAGCCGCTGATAAAACCGATCACCAGCGCCAATACGGCGCCCTGCACAAACAGGTCTGGGGACATCTCAAAACTGAACACCACCTGGGTAAAACTGCCTCCCAGAGTTGAGGTGTTGAGACCGTCGAAAAACAGGTATGCAGCCAGGGAACCCAAAAGTCCGCCGGCAACAGCTAAAACCATTGCCTCAGCAATAGTGCCGCAGAACGCGGAGAAGTTGCTGAATCCCAACGCGCGCAGCGTGGCGATTTCACGAGCCCGGTCCGCTACCGAGGTATACATGGTGTTGAGAGCTCCGGCCAGTGCGCCTAGCGCCATCACAGAGCTGATGATCCAGCCAAAAGTAGCGATATATTGCAGCTGTTTACCCTGGCTGGCGAAGTACTCCTGTTCGGTTTGCGCTTCCAGGTTTAGGCGGGGCTCGCGTTTGATGGTTTCCTGAATGGGCTTGAGATCGCCGTCATTCTCCAATTGCAAGCGGATTGACTGGTAGCTGTTACCCCGGTTGTAGTGACTTTGGATAATTTTGATATCTGCCCACAGCTCGCTCTCAAATATATTACCCCCTGTGGAAAAGACCCCAACAACTGTCCACAGGTTTTTGCCAAAGCGCACTTCTTTACCGATTTCGAAACCATTAAATTCACGCAATACCCCTTCACCAACAATCATTTCGTTAGTGCCAGGAGTAAACATTCGCCCCTCCACCATACGCATGTTATTGCGCATGGCCATGCCGGTTTCATTGAGACCGCGCAGGGGGATATTGGCTTCGGTGCCGGTGGATTTCTTCAGGCCATCGACAATAACGTAGAGCTCCGGTGATACCAGCGGGCCGTTCGTATCCCTGGCAACACCGGCCGATTCCGCAATCAGGTTGACCTGGTCCTGTAGGATTACAGAGTTGATTTCACTGGCAGACCCCTCTCGCATCAGGATTGCGATCTGGCTGGAGCCGGCCCCACTCATGGTCGCCTCAAAGCCCTTGGCCATAGCGAGAAACGCCAGCAGGATTGCGACGACAACTGCCGAGGCAAATACCATGGCCAGTGACATCCACAGGCGCCGACGCAGGCTGCCCAGATTCATCAGAGTTACCGAAACAATTTGTGCAACAAGAGAACCCATAATTTCTTCTCCTTTAAGGTTTCCCCAGTGAAAACCATTGTGTAGTTTCAGTGGGGCACCAGTTTATTGTTGTCGGTTAAATGCAGTTACTATGTTGAGTCGCAGAGCCTGAAAGGCTGGCATCAGCCCGGTAATCAGACCCAACAACAACATAAATAGAATGGCTTGCAGGGCGATATCCCCATCCAAAATCAAGTTGGGCAAAAAGCGGGCAAGGAAGGTTTTTACCCCTTCGACCAGCAGCCAGGCTGCGGCCAGGCCGGAAAGACCGCCGACAAAGGCAATTAACAGGGACTCCGACAGCACCATTCGGAAAATACGGGTGCTGGAAAAACCCAGGGTTTTTAACACAGCGATTTCCCCGGTACGCTCGCGAATAGCCAGCGCCATAGTGTTGCCAACCACTACCAATATGGTGAAGAAGGCAGTAAACACCACAGAAAAAATAATTAAGCCAATATTTCCGATTTGTTCAATAAAGGCTTTATTAAAGGCTTTCTCGGTACTGGTATCGGTTTCATTCTGCGAGTTGGCAAAATTGTCATCGATAGTTTTTGCGACATTTTCATTGATGGCGGGATCATCGGTTGTTAGTGCCATCCAGCCAATCCAGTCGCCACCGAAAGTCTGTGTCTCCATAAAATATTTATAATGAAACAATAATTGGCGTGTATCGTACTGTTCCGTATCCCCTTTAAAAATCCCGGAAATCACAAATTCCCAGGTGTAGCCACCATCTTTGTGCGAAAAAATATTGGAAGATAGCGGAATCCTATCGCCGACTTTCCACTGGTAAATATCTGCGAGTTTTTCCCCAATCAAAGCCCCTTGCCGATTGTTAAACCAGGCCTGCTTTTGTTCCTCGGGAATAACAATTTCTTCATAGACATTTAAATAGGATTCTGGATCTACAGCCATTGAAACGACCTGCCGGCTGGGTTCCTGAAAATAACCGCCAAACCAGTTGAGATGAGTTACATGTTTCACCCCCTCGACGGCTGCAACCTTTTGCACATAGGCAATGGGTAGTGACTGGGTAAAGTTAATTCTATTGAATACCACCAGACGATTATCAGCGGATAATTCCACGCTGGAATTTAATGCGGCCTTGAGGCTGGTAACCGCACCGAAAATCAAGAAGGCGATAAAAATAGCAAAGCAAGTAAGGAATAGCCGCAAGGGCTTCCTTGTCATATTTTTAAAAACCAAATAAAAATCACTCATGCCACTATTTCCCTCTGCACAAATTGTCCTTTATCCAGATGCAGGGTGCGCTTGGCGTATCTTGCAGCCGCGGGATCATGGGTAACCATCACGATGGTTTTGCCGTGATCGCGGTTTAACAATTGCAGCATTTCCAGTATTTCATCTGCTGTGGCCCGATCCAGGTCACCAGTGGGCTCATCACACAGAATCAGTTTTGGATCGGAAACGATGGCGCGAGCGATGGCAACACGCTGTTGTTGCCCGCCGGACATTTCACTGGGCATATGTTTTGCCCGATCACTTAATCCCACCAGGGCCAGTGCGGTTTCCACATTGTGGCGGCGTTGAGATTTGGAGAGATTTGTCAGCAGTAGCGGCAGCTCTACATTGCGCTGGGCATTGAGCATCGGCATTAAATTGTAAAATTGGAAAATGAAACCAATATTTCTCGCTCGCCAGCGGGTTAGGGCGCCTTCATTGAGGGAGTCAATGCGCTCGCTATCAAACCATATCTCTCCACCGCTGGGTTGATCGACGCCGCCCAACATATTTAACAGCGTTGTTTTACCGGAGCCCGAAGGCCCCATAATGGCAACGAAATCACCGCGATCAATTTCCATATTCAGGGATTCAAAAATGGAAATGGTCTCTTTGCCCTTGGTAAAACTTTTGCTGACACCCTTCAGCTGAAACAACACTTCCTCTGACATCTCAAATTCCCTCTTTTAAATACTGTTGTGTTTTTATTGGTGTTTGCTAGGGAGCTGCGGCCTCGCCTGCGAGGAAGCCCACCTTAACGCCCATATCCGGCAGGATTCGAGCATCTTTGTCGTCGATAGCGATTCGTACCCGGACAGTCGCCTTGGCTCGATCGGCCGTTGGAATGATGGCGATAACGGTAGCTGGAATGTCCCAGTTCGGGTAGGCATCCAGGTTGGCGTTAACTTTCTGTCCCTTGGCGACCCGGCCGATAAAGGCCTCGTTCACATCCACTTCGATTTCGAGTGAATTCATATCCACGATGGTACAGATTCCAGTACGGGTAAAACCTCCGCCGGCAGAGCTGGGGGCAACTATCTCGCCAGGTTGTGCATTTTTTGTCGTGACTACGCCGGCAAAAGGCGCGCGGATAATATGATCTGCCAGGCGTTCTCGCTGCCTCTCAGCTTCAAGAATGGCGACTTGAATATTGGCGCGGGCACTTTTTAAGTCTGCCCGTAACCCCTCTACCGAGGATTCACTTTGGGTGAGCTGCGCTTTGCTGGAATAATTTTTGTCTCGAAGTCCGGCAAAACGCCGATATTGGCGTTCAGCCTCTTTTAACTTCGCGTGAATACTCGCTTCCTTGGCTTGAAGCACTTGAATTTGTGCCTGGGCAAAATCCAGCGCGACCCGCGCTTTGGCATCATCCAAGCGGGCCAGAACCTGTCCCTCCTCGACCTGCATTCCCTCTTCGACATCCACACTACTGATCAGGCCCATTACTTCAGCAGAGACCGTAGCCATGCGCCTCGGTGTGATATAGCCGGAAGCATTAAGAATGGTCTCGTGAAATTTTTCCTCCCTGGGAATCAAGCTGAGAGTCTTGGCTTGAGGTTCGCTACTTTGGGGGAGCACTGGCGTACTGTCTTCTGCAAATAGAGAAGCGCAGGCAAGGCCTATAACTATGCCAGTAACTAGGCCGACAGATGCCGCCAATATAACTTTGCGTGATGGGGAACTGGGTTCGGGCGCTGTTTCCCGATCAATTTTGAGTTGACCGAGCAGCGCACTAGTATCTCTGCTCATACAGCCTGTTTTTATTAGTTACTTCCTGTAAACAGCAACTGTGGCAGAAATTAAAAAATATTGCCACGCGTTAGCGTGGCCATGACATCTTGTGTCGTTAGTGGCGCCAAAAAGCTGGGGTAAGTAGTACTAGCAGGGTAAATATTTCCAAGCGTCCCATCAGCATCGCCAGGATAAGAAACCATTTGGCGACTTCATTAACCGCACCATAGTGGGCAGCGGCTTCGCCGAGGGCGGGTCCGATATTACTCAGGCAGGAGGCTACTGTAGTAACGGAGGTGACAAAGTCTTCACCGGTGGCGATGACGATAATGGCGAGGATAAAAAAGGATGAAACATAGACCGCAAAGAAGCCCCACACTGCGTCGGTAACTCGATCGGGGACAATTTTGCGATTGATCTTGATAGGGATAACCGCATTGGGATGTACCAAGCGATTCAGCTCGCGCATACCGGACTTCATAATCAGCATACCGCGCACCGCCTTAATGCCCCCCGAGGTTGAGCCGGCGCAGGCACCGAGAATACCTAACAGCAAGAGGACGTAGGGTAAGAATACTGGCCAGGCTGAGAAATTTTCCGAGGCGAAGCCGGCAGTGGTGCTGATCGAGACCACCTGGAAGAAACCGTGTAGCAGGCTGTTACCGGGGGAGAAGATATTCAATATCCACAGGTAACAGCTGATCAACAGGCCGGCACCGAGAATCAGCATAACGTAGAAGCGGAATTCTGAGTCGCGCCAATAGTGGCTGAGGGTCCTGTTGCGAAATGCGAAGAAATGCAGACCGAAGTTAATGGCAGCAGTAAACATAAACACGATACAAATAATCATGATCGCGCGGTTGTGGGCGTAGAACCCCATACTGGCATCGTGGGTGGAGAAGCCTCCATTGGCCACAGTGGAAAACGCATGGCCAACGGCGTCGAATACCGTCATGCCGGCCCACCAGTAGCCGATGCCGCAGAGGATTGTAAGAATTACATAAATAACAATTAGTGCCCGCGCTGTCTCGGCAATACGCGGAGTCAATTTGGTATCTTTTACCGGGCCGGGAATTTCTGCCTTGTACAGCTGCATACCACCGATACCCAGCATCGGCAGGATGGCCAGGGCGATAACAATTACGCCGATACCGCCAAACCACTGCAACTGCTGGCGGTAGTAGAGAATGGCAGGAGGCAGTGAATCCAACCCGGTAATCACCGTGGCGCCGGTGGTTGTTAGCCCTGAGATGGATTCAAAAATAGAGTCGGTGATACTCAAGTCAGGCTGTGGGCTGATAATAAAGGGCAGGGCACCGAAGCTGCCCAGTACCAGCCAGAACAAAGATGTCACTACGAACCCGTCCCGGGTGCGCAGGTCTTCGCGCAAATCGTGCACTGGCAGCCACATGAACAGGCCGGTGATCAGAGTGATGATGAAAGCTGCGACAAATGCGCTGTGAGTACCATCTTCATACCAAAGGGATACGCCAATCGGCGGCAGCAGAGTCAGGCTGAACACCGTCAAGAGAATTCCAAAAACTCGCGCAATTACCGCAATTCGCATTGGCGCCTATCAGCCTATCGTTATTTGTTGCAATGTTATCTGGACGGCGGAGACCGTTATCGCCGGAAAACGAAAATATTATTTGCTCAGAAAAAGCCAAAACCAACTTGGAACAGTTGTTCTACATGGCGGGTCTGGCGGCGGTCGATAAGGAAGACAATCACGTGGTCATCACTCTGCACAATGACATCATCGTGTGCCATCAAAACTTCGCTGCCATTTTCCGTTTCCCGTACGATGGCGCCAATCGAGGCGCCCTCGGGCAAGTCGATATCTTCGATCTTGCGCCCCACCACCTTGGAAGTGCGCTCGTCACCGTGGGCGATAACCTCAATGGCTTCAGCTGCACCTCGACGCAGGGAGTGGACGTTGACCATATCCCCTCGGCGCACATGGGTGAGTAGGCTGCCAATCGTATTTTGCTGCGGTGAAATAGCAATATCGATTTCACCGCCCTGTACCAGGTCCACATAAGCGCGGTTATTGATCAGGGTCATCACTTTGCGTGCGCCCAGACGTTTGGCCAATAGTGACGACATGATATTAGCCTCGTCGTCATTGGTAAGGGCAAGAAAAACATCGGTATCTTCGATGCTCTCTTCCAGCAGCAACTCCTGATCGGAGGCGCTGCCGTGCAGGATAATGGTGTGAGACAGCTCCTCGGATAAAAATACACAGCGCTCGTGGCTCTGCTCAATAATTTTTACCGAATAGCGATTCTCCAGCCTGGTGGCCAGGCGCAAACCAATATTGCCACCGCCGGCGATCACTACTCGTTTATAACCGTGTTCCAGTCGACGCAGTTCGCTCATTACCGCACGAATATCTGCTCGCGCGGCGATAAAGAACACTTCATCGCCGGCTTCAATCACCGTATCACCCTGGGGAATAATTGGCCGGTTGCGACGATAAATCGCAGCAACCCGGGTATCTACCTTGGGCATATGCTCGCGCAAATAGCGCAGTTGGTGCCCAACAAGAGGCCCGCCCTGAACGGCTAAAACCGTTACCAGCTGTACGCGACCGCCGGCAAAATCTAACACCTGCAAGGCACCGGGATGTTCCATCAGGCGGGAGATATATTCTGAAACCAGTTGCTCCGGGCTGATCAGTACATCGATAGGGATGGCCTGGGTATCGAATAATTCTGGGTATTGCAGGTAGGAGGAGGCCCGTACCCGGGCGATTTTGGTAGGTACGCGAAACAGAGAGTGCGCAATTTGGCAGGCCGCCATATTGGTCTCATCGTTATTGGTGACTGCAACCAGGATATCCGCATCCTCAATCCCGGCTTCCATCAGAATATCCGGGTGAGAGGCGTGGCCCAGTACCACGCCGATATCGATGCGGTCGCGCAGTTCGCGCAGGGTTTTCTCGTCGCTGTCCACCAGGACAATATCATTGCGCTCGGAGGCCAGGGCCTCCGCCAGAGAGCCGCCCACCTGGCCGGCGCCGAGAATGACAATTTTCATATCGGATGAGACTCGCGACTAGCGACGCCGTTATTCAGCTTTGCTCAGCAGAGCGTAGTAGAAACCGTCACCGCCGCCGGTTTGGGGTAGAAGCTGCATACCGGCAACTTGTTTCTCACCCCAGGGCTTATCGTTTAGCAGTTCGGGGGTATTGTCGCTCGCATCCTCAGTCTCCGCAATGAACGCTGCGACGACTTCACTGTTTTCCGCCGGTAGGCTGGAACAGGTGGCGTAGAGCAACTGCCCGCCCGGTTTAACCAGGGGCCACAGAGCGCGCAGGATCTTGCTCTGTAAAGCGACTAACTCGGCAATGTCTTTTTCCCGGCGCAATAGTTTGATATCCGGGTTGCGGCGAATTACCCCGGTTGCCGAACAGGGTGCGTCCAGTAGTATCTGGTCGTATTGCTGCCCGTCCCACCACTCATTCGGAGACGTGGCATCGGCACAGATAAGCTCGGCACTCTGCCCGTTGCGCTCGAGGTTTTCCTCGACCCGCACCAGGCGGTCCTCCTCAATATCCAACGCGCTCAACTGAATGCTGGGTTCCTGCTCCAATAAATGGCAACTCTTGCCTCCAGGTGCCGCACACGCGTCCAACACCCGGGCATTTTTCTGCGGTTGTAACAGCAGAGCCGCTAGTTGCGCGGATTGATCTTGCACACTGGTCAAGCCCTCGGCAAAGCCCGGTAGTACTGCGACTGAAACCGGCTCAACCAGGGTGATACCGACCGGGGAAATAGCACAGGGCTCGGCGGAGAGGCCGGTTTCATCGAGCTGTTGTAAATAGTCCGCACGCGAGATCTTGGCGGTGTTTACCCGCAAGGTCATGGGTGGGTTGGCATTGTTGGCGCGGAAGATATCTGACGCCTTTTCAGGCCAGGCGGCTTTAATCCGCTGCTGTAGCCAGGCCGGGTGCATGGAGCTGAACTGCGGGTTGCCGGACAGCTTGCGCTGGAGCTGTTCGCGGTTGCGCAGGGCGTTGCGCAGCACCCCGTTGATCAGCCCGGTTGCTCTATCTAGACCGAGGCTGCGTGCGGCATTGACGGTTGCAGATATGGCGGCGTGATCGGGTATGCGAGTGTACTCGAGCTGGTAAATGCCCAGCAGGATCAGTGCATTGATCTCAATATCCGAGACTTTTTTACGCAGCAACTTGGCGGCGATCAATTGCAGGCGCGGTGCCGTGCGGGCACTGCCGTAACAGAGCTCCCGCAACAGAGGGCGGTCGCGCTCCTCGACTTTGTCCTCGGCGGCAGGCAGAAGTCTTGCCAACGAGCCATGTTCTTCCAGCAGTGAGGCGATAACTCGGGCGGCCTCGGCGCGTACATCTCTGCTCATAATTATCCCAGTTTGGTACCCGGGGCGAACTGCTCCCGGTAGCCTTTCAAAATTTCTGCTGCGGGAAGCGCTTTTTTACCCGGTAGCTGTATTAATTGGAGGCGCAGGGCCTCGCGGCCGCAGGCCACTAAAATACCTTCGTCGTCACTGGAGAGAATGGTACCGGGCTGATCACTGTGGCAGCCCAGTTCGATGGCGGCGCTATAGATACGCAGGCGCTGCTCGCCCTTCCTGTCCTGATAAGTGCTCCAGCACACCGGGAAGGGGTTAAAAGCGCGTATCAATCGATGCAGTTCAGCAGCGGGGCGCTGCCAGTTGATCTGCGCCTCTTCCTTGGTAATTTTGTTGGCGTAGTTAGCCTGGGTATCGTCTTGTACCTGAGGGTTGGCACTGCCACTTTCCAGTAGAGCCAAGGCCTGGAGGAGGGATGGGCCGCCGAGTTCTGCCAGCTTGTCGTGCAAGCTACCACCGGTATCGGACTCAGTAATCGCGCAGCGGCTTTCCACCAAAACCGGGCCGGTATCCAGGCCCGCCTCCATTTGCATAATGGCGACACCGCTCTCGCTGTCACCCGCTTCCACCGCGCGTTGGATCGGCGCGGCACCGCGCCAGCGTGGCAACAAAGAGGCGTGCACATTGATGCAGCCCAAACGCGGGGTATCCAGCACCACCTGCGGCAGTATCAGGCCGTAGGCCACCACCACCATAATATCCGCTCCAAGGGCAGCGAGCTCCGCCTGGGCCGTCTCGTCGCGCAGGCTCAGGGGTTGGTACACCGGGATATTGTGGGAGAGTGCCAGCTGTTTCACCGGGCTGGCGAGCAATTTCTTACCGCGCCCAGCCGGCCTGTCCGGTTGGGTGTAAACGGCAATGACATTGTGCTCGCTGTCGAGCAGCGCTTGCAGGTGCACAGCGGCAAAGTCCGGTGTGCCGGCAAAAATAATATTCACTGACTTGCTCTCAGGTAATGGGGGTGGGAGAGCTGCCGTAAGGCGGCAGCTCAGGGCTCCTGCGGCTGGTGCAGATCAGGCGCGGCGGCGCTGGGATTTTTCCAGCTTGGAGCGGATGCGGTTGCGCTTCAGCGGAGAGACATAATCCACGAACAGCTTGCCGTCCAAATGATCGACTTCATGTTGGATACAGACCGCCAGCAATCCCTCGGCCTCCAGGGCAAAAGGTTCGCCATTGCGGTCCAGGGCTTTAACACGCACTTTGCGCGGGCGTTCCACTGTTTCGTAGAAACCGGGCACCGACAGGCAGCCCTCGTCGTACTGGTGGATTTCCGGGTCCAGCACTTCGATCTCGGGGTTGATAAACCCGAGCGGTTCATTGCCGTCTTCAGAGATATCCACCACCACAATGCGCTCCTGCACATTGACTTGGATGGCGGCGAGGCCGATGCCGGGCGCGGCGTACATGGTTTCAAACATGTCGTCGAGCAATTGGCGGTGGGCGTCGGTCACTTCAGCGACGGGTTTAGCGACCTCGCGCAGGCGCGGATCGGGAAATTCCAGTATCTCGAGTTTAGCCATAACACCTGTGACAAACTTCTAGTATTCGTTGAACGTGCGCTGATAACATTATGATCGCGCTCAAAATTTACCGAGTGGACCCCTGTTTTTGCTGGCGCTATGCGCCCGGGTCCGGTCTCGCTCCCTTCACGGGAGTGGCCCGGCGCTGAGAATTATAGCGATAAAGAGCATAGGAATGCTTCCATGAAAAAAATTATCCTGGCCGCGATCTCGATGTTAGCGGTTGCCCTTGGTGTCGAAGCACAGGATCAGGTTCGCCTGAACCCCAGTCACCCCGACGCTTATGTGGTGCAAAAGGGCGATACGCTCTGGGATATTTCCAGTCAGTTCCTGGTGCAACCCTGGTACTGGCCGGAGATTTGGCAAGTGAACCCACAGGTGGAAAACCCCCACCTGATTTATCCGGGAGACAGCCTGCGCCTTGTTTACATCGATGGCCAGCCACAATTACAACTGCAGCGCGGCCCTAGAGCGTATCAATTATCCCCGGGGATTGATGGTAATCGGTTGTCGCCCTCGATCCGTCGCGTGGCATTAGAGGACGCGATTCCGGCGATTCCGCTGGACGCGATCAACTCCTTTTTATCGCGTACGCGTATTGTTGAGCCCGGAGCTATAGAAGGGGCCCCCTATGTGGTTTCTGGCTCAGACAATCACATTTTGATGGGCGCTGGAGACATTCTTTATGCTCGAGGTGAATTTACCGCAGGGTTACCATCTTACGGGCTTTATCGTCCAGGCCCTATTTATACTGACCCACTTTCCGGTGAAATCCTTGGGCGGCAAGCCCTTGGTGTGGGCACGTTAGACTTGATACAACTAGACCCGGATAACAACCCTGGCTTCTCTATTGGAACAATGGGGGTGCGCAACACCTCTCAAGAGATTCGCCTTGAAGATCGATTAATGCCGGTGGAGGAGCGCTCAATTGAAGCCCTGTTCCACCCCAGTGCACCTAGTGTCACTATTGACGGAGTGATCGTAGGCGTTGATGAAGGGGTGAGCCAGATTGCCAAATTTGACGTGGTTATCCTTAATTCTGGCAATCGGGATGGCTTGCAACCTGGCAATGTCCTTGCGGTTTACAAGCGCGGCTCTGCAGTTCGTGACCGTATCGTTGGAGATGTGGTGAAGTTGCCAGATGAGCGTGCAGGCGAGCTTTTGGTATTCCGTACCTTCGAAAAAATGAGCCTCGCTCTGGTTATGGACGCCCGTCGCCCGCTGTCGGTGATGGATATGGTACGCAACCCCTAAGCGATCCCAGAAAATCTCGCGGCAGGTGTTGCTGTTTGCCCTGCCGCACAACCTTCAAAACAGAAAATGGTAAGTTGCATGGATGCATTGACCGCTACTATGGCGTTGCTGCGTCTTGAGGGGATTGGCCCAGCTCGCTACTGGCAATTACTGGAGTACTTTGCCACTGCCAAAGAGGCTCTCCACCAGTTTCCTCAACCTCTTCTGGAAAAGTTATCACCGCGGGCCCAAACCCAGTGGCGGGGGTTTTCCAGCCGATCTGCCGCCAGTGAACTCATCGATTGGGTTAAGCGCGAGCGGGCCCGCTGCGCAGACCTGGGCGTGCAGCTGATTTGTCACAGCGATCCCGATTATCCCGCCCTGTTATCGGAGACTTCACGCCCCCCGCCTTTGCTCTATATTCGTGGTGAAAGAAGCGCTTTGAATCTACCGCAGGTAGCGATGGTGGGTGCCCGTCGGGCCACAGTGGCGGGTCTAGATAATGCCCGGGCCTTCGCCGCGGAATTGGCAGGTTCCGGATTTGCTATCACTTCCGGGCTGGCTCTGGGTGTGGATGCTGCAGCTCACAGAGGGGCGCTGCGGGGAGGGGGTGCTACGATCGCTGTGTTGGGTAGTGGAGTTGACTGCATTTATCCAAAACACAATCGCCCCCTGGCGGAGGACATTCTCGCTGCAGGCGGTGCTCTGGTCAGCGAATTGCCTATAGGCAGCAGTGCTGAGGCAAAGAACTTCCCTCGGCGGAACCGGATTATCAGTGGCCTTTCAATGGGGGTGTTACTGGTAGAAGCAGCGATGCGCTCAGGGTCTCTGATTACGGCGCGTTTGGCGCTGGAGCAGAATCGTGAGGTTTTTGCGATTCCAGGTTCTATCCACAACCCAATGGCCAGGGGTTGCCACCACTTGATTAAGGAAGGTGCGACACTGGTCGAAACCAGTGCAGATGTAGCTAGCCAGCTGGGCGGTTTACTGGCAGAGCCCACACCCACTGATCTTCCTCCCGCTAAACCACTGCCAGAGCTTCAGCAACAAGTCATCAGTGCGCTTGCCGGTGGGCCCCGAAGTATCGAACTTTTGTCGCGGGATACCGGAGTTGAGCCGGGTGATTTAATGGCTGTATTGATGGAATTGGAGTTAGAGGGCTTGGTGGAGCAACTCACAGGGTCTTACCAGCTAACTCTGAAGGGCAGCCGTTATACGGATGGGGAAAAACTGGCTAAAACTTGTGAGGAGTTAGTGAGTCTCTAAAGGTCTTACTGGGAAGTTACGAAGAGAATTAATCAGAAACTCCTTGTTGATGGTGTAGCCGCCGATCAATTCGCGCTGCTCTGGAGCAGCGTTAATACTCAGTGGATTCCAAAAGTGGAGTCTCATTATGGCGGATAAACCCAAACTCACCACTGATGCCGGCGCTCCGGTTCCCGATAATCAAAATAGCCTTACAGCGGGGCCAGATGGCCCGCTATTGATTCAAGATTATCAGCTTATCGAAAAACTGGCGCATCAAAATCGTGAGCGTATACCCGAGCGGGCGGTACATGCCAAAGGTTGGGGCGCCTATGGGGTTTTGAGGGTAACCGGTGATATTTCTAACTACACCTGTGCCCGGGTGCTGCAGCCTGGAGCAGAGACCCCACTGTTGGCTCGATTTTCAACTGTGGCCGGCGAGTTAGGTGCAGCTGATGCGGAACGGGATGTTCGTGGTTTTGCACTGAAGTTTTATACGGAGGAGGGCAATTGGGATTTGGTCGGCAACAATACGCCGGTCTTTTTTGTACGAGACCCCTACAAGTTCCCGGATTTTATCCACACACAAAAACGCCACCCCCGCACTCACTTGCGCTCCCCCACGGCCATGTGGGATTTCTGGTCGCTGAGTCCTGAGAGTCTTCACCAAGTGACCATACTGTTCTCCGATCGCGGTTTGCCTATATCTCCGGTGCATATGAATGGTTATGGCTCCCATACCTTCTCCCTGTGGAATCACAATGGGGAGCGTTTCTGGGTGAAATTTCATTTCAAGACCCAGCAGGGACATAGGTACTTCACCAATAAGGAGGCGGAAGCAGTAATTGGGCGCTCCCGGGAGAGTTACCAGGAGGTGATGTACAGTGCCATAGAAAACGGGGAATGCCCGAAGTGGACATTCCAGATTCAAGTCATGCCCGCAGCAGACCTTGGCAAAACAAGCTACAACCCCTTTGACCTCACCAAGGTTTGGCCCCACGGTGATTACCCACCTATCGATGTGGGAACCATGGAGTTGAATCGCAACCCGCAAGACTATTTTGCAGAAATCGAGCAGGCAGCTTTCTCTCCATCCAATATCGTACCGGGTATCGGTTTCTCGCCGGATAAGATGCTGCAGGCGCGTATATTCTCTTATGCCGATGCACATCGTCACCGCTTGGGAACTCACTATGAGAGTCTTCCAGTGAATGCACCGCGTTGTCCTGTCCATAATTATTATCGGGATGGTGAATTGAATAGTACGGGTATCCGCAGTGGCAATCCGGATGCCTTTTATGAGCCCAATAGTTTTTCTGGACCAGAGGAGGACCCAAAAGCGAAAGAACCCCCGTTACCAACATCCGGTGCGGCAGATAGATATGACCACCGCAAAGGCAATGACGATTACAGTCAGGTTCGAGTTCTCTTTGATTTGTTCGACGATGAACAAAAACAGCGCTTATATAACAATATTGCAGAAGCGATGGCGGGTGTACCGAATGAAATAATTAAGCGACAATTGGCTGAGTTCCACAAAGTACATCCCAGCTATGCCGCAGGGGTAAAAATGGCGCTTTGAAGAGCGGTTCGCATGCCCTGTTCAATATGAATTGCCATGGGATTTGCTTTCGAACTGATTTCTGAGATGAGCGCGGGGGTTACATCTTGTGCGCAGTTGGGCAATTCGCTAGATTGTAGTGGTTCACCTCGCTCGGCAGTAAAGTAAGTCGGAAGAGAAGCCTTTTGGAGCGATCCTCGTGGATTTTGACTTCGACCTGCCTGAAGGAAAAGTTGCTTGGCGCCTTAGATAAATTCCATATTCCGTTGCAGCAAGATTGGCAGCGGCCTAAAAATGAAGTAAGACCAGCTTAAAAATGAAGTACTCACCACTTTCCGTAAAACAGGCTGCCCGGGCCCTGGCAGCGGGTGGTGTTATTGCCCATCCCACTGAATCTGTTTGGGGCTTGGCTTGCGATCCCAATAACCTGTTGGCTGTTAGGCGCCTGCTACAACTCAAGCATCGCCCGCTTGAAAAGGGTTTGATCCTGGTCTCCGGTGACAGAAGACATTTTGATCCGCTCCTTAGAAACCTTAGTGATCAACAACAGGAGCAGCTGGATTGCAGCTGGCCGGGACCGGTGACATGGCTCGTACCCCATCGGGGCTTAATTCCTGCCTGGGTCTGTGGAGTACATAAATCTGTGGCCCTGCGCTGCACCGATCACCCGTTTACTGCTGCGTTAACACGCGCCTTTGGCGGTGCTATCGTATCCACTTCAGCAAACCCGGCCGGGTCTCAGCCCGCCCGTAATAAGTACCAGGTACTACGCTATTTCGGCCGCGACCTCGACTTTGTCGGCGGCGGCTCGACCGGTGGCCGCAGCGCCCCCAGTGAAATTCGCGATCTGCAAAGCGGCCGTGTGCTGAGGGCGGGTGCCTAACCTCAAACAGAGACGTAGTTTTCGCCTATGAGTGATATCGATACCAAGGAAGTAAAGGCCTATCTACTCGGCCTACAAGACCGTATTTGCAAAGCCCTGAGCGAAGAAGACGGCCAGTCATTTCGCGAGGACAACTGGGACAGGCCTGGTGGTGGCGGTGGTCGAACTCGAGTGCTGGAAGAGGGGAATCTGATCGAAAAAGGCGGAGTGAACTTTTCCCATGTTTATGGGGATGGACTCCCGCCTTCGGCCACGGTTAATCGCCCCGAACTGGCCGGTTGTTCTTTTGAAGCAATGGGCGTCTCCCTGGTCATTCACCCGCGCAACCCTTACGTACCCACTAGCCATGCAAACGTGCGTCTATTTGTGGCGAAAAAGCCAGGAGCTGAGCCCATCTGGTGGTTTGGTGGTGGCTATGATTTGACCCCGTATTACGGCTATCACGAGGATGTCGTACATTGGCACCAAACGGCCAAGCAGGCCTGTGAGCCTTTTGGCAGCGAGGTATACCCTCGCTTTAAGCAGTGGTGTGACAAATATTTCTACTTGAAGCATCGGGATGAAGCTCGGGGAGTCGGCGGACTCTTTTTCGATGATTTTAACGAAGGTGGCTACGACAATGCTTTTGCGCTTATGCGCGCTGTTGGCGATAGTTACTTGGAGGCTTATCTACCCATTGTGCAGAAGCGCAAAGAGGCTGCTTACGGTGAGCGCGAGCGTGAATTCCAACTCTACCGCCGTGGGCGCTATGTGGAATTCAACCTGGTCTTTGATCGTGGCACTCTGTTCGGATTGCAAAGTGGTGGGCGTACAGAATCCATTCTGATGTCCTTGCCGTCACTGGTGAGCTGGAAGTATGACTGGCAACCAGAGCCGGGGTCTGCGGAAGAGAAGCTATACACTGATTTTCTGCCACACAGAGACTGGGTATAGCCAAGCAATTTGTCACAATGGAGGTTTGTTGTGCACCCATCGCGATTGGAAGGAATCAACTCCCTGTTTCTCGATTACAGGCGGCATTTTGAAACGGGAGATGTTGAGCAGATTGCTGACTTTTATCGTTTCCCACTGCACTACTACCGGGAAGATGGCGTAAAGCTCACCGTAGAACGGGATGAGTTTATCCAGCAGGTGGTTAAGCTCCTCAATGCTTATCGACGCCTTGGTGTCTGTCAGATTCTCGGCACTGTTACCGAGGTGATAGAGCTGAATAATTACAGCACCCTTGCGAGCTTGCGCTGGACCTTGTTACACCCGCAGGGGGAAGAAAAGGCAGTAGAGCTGTACAGCTCACAAACCCGCTATTTAGTCACCGAAGCTGCCGACGGCCTCAAAATTGACGGTTTAATAATTGTCGATGAAAGTGCCAAGATTCGTGAGGCAGCGAGAGAGCGCAAAAGGGCGGAATCATGAGTGACCGCTATGCGGTGGTGGGTAACCCTATAGAGCACTCCCTCTCACCGGAGATACACCGAGCCTTTGTCACGCAAACAGGCGAGGATATTGATTACAGTAAACTGCTTGCCCCCCTGGATGGCTTTGTTAATTACGCGAGAACTTTTTTTGCCGAGGGTGGCTGTGGCCTCAATGTGACGGTGCCCTTCAAGCTGCAAGCATTTGAGATGGCGGATAACCTGACTGAGCGAGCTGCTTCAGTAGGGGCGGTGAACACCTTGGCACTGGCTGAAGGTGGAAAGATTCTCGGCGACAACACCGACGGGACTGGCCTAGTATTTGATATTTGCACCAACTTGGGCTGGGAAATCAAGGGTCGGAAAGTTCTCCTGCTGGGAGCCGGCGGAGCCGCCCGGGGAGCATTGCTGCCAATCCTTGCGGAAAAACCAGCACATTTACATATTGCCAACCGCACCGCAGAAAAAGCGGTACAGCTTGCGGCAGAATTTTCCCAGTTGGGCGAATTAAGTGGTGGCGGCCTGGAGGAATTGAGAGGCTGCTACGACCTGATTATCAATGCGAGTTCCGCAAGCCTTGGCGGTGTGCTGCCGCCGCTTCCTGAAGGCTGTGTCGCCAGTCATGGTAAAGCTTACGACATGATGTACGCCGCCGAGCCAACGCCTTTTTTACAATGGGCGCGTGGACAGGGCGCAGAGAGTGCTGATGGCCTTGGGATGTTGGTAGAGCAGGCCGCTGAGTCGTTTTTACTGTGGCGTGGTGTGCGCCCTGAAACAGCGCCGATCATGGCCAAGTTGCGCCGGGACCTCAATCAGACAACCGATAATTAAAAGAGAGAAAGCGTTGTGCGTGATATTGTGCGAAACCTGTCGATTTGTTTTTCTGTGGGGTGTTTCGGTGGGCTCTGCTATGCCGTGGGGCTATGGGCCATGGGGCGGTATGGCTTCACCCAGTTTTTAGGGGTAGATTTGGCGCCATCCCTGAGCAATGCCTACCTGTACCAGCGCGTAGTTTGGGGTGGAGTTTTCGGGTTGCTGTTTTTGTTGCCTTTGCGCAACGCCTGGGTAATAAGGGGCTTCCTCTTATCCCTGGTGCCGGCAGGGTTGATGTTGTTGTATCTTCTGCCGCAGAGAGGTTATGACTACGGTGCTCTGGTACTGGGACAAATGACGCCCCTGGTTATCGTTCTAGCTTGTGCCATTGGCGGCATAGGTGCATCGGCACTGCTGCGGCTACAGGGTAAATAGTGAGGAGGCCTTGGTTGCCAAGGCCTACCACATCACTGTTTAAATTCGATCTCAACCAGGCTGCAGCTTTGGGTATATCCCATAGCCCGCTTGATTGTGGGGAAGACTGACGCAGTAGCGACGCTGACCCCCAGCTCGATTCTCTGTCGGTTATCCAGTTGTGCACCTATCCGTTCGTTGAGAACAGGATCGATCATTTTGTAGCTGGCCACGGCTGTTGCAAAATCAAAAATGTCCTGCAAGTTCTCAGGCAGGCCGCTGCCGCCTTGGATACAAGCTTTCACCAAGTGGGGTTCAACACCAGCCTCTAGGGCCATACGCACATTCAGTTGCAGGCACATGCCGCAATCAGCTACTTGCATTGCCGCTATCTTACTCACCCAAAAAACATCAATAGGTAAAAACTCCCTGTGCATGGATAGGGGCTGAAAATTTCTAAATTTTTCAAAGCCTTCAGGAGAGCCCTGAAGAAACTCGCGCAAGTAGTCCATGTCATAGCGGTACTTTTGGGAGAAGGCCTCCATTTCTTGGAGATATTGCTGTTTGGACATAGTTTGGCTCCTAATCAAGTCGGATTGAGTCACAGACCATCGGCCTACAACGCCAAGTCTTATGTAAAAGCCTGATAGGTAAAAATTAGTTTCTATCGGATATTTCGATAGGTGGGCTGTAAAAGTTACCGTAGAGTCGCCGGGCCTCTCGGGCGAACCATTGCGCAGCTAAGCCTTGTGGCGTCTGCTTGGACCAGAGCAGATCCACACCGAGGCTCCAGGTATTGAGAGAACCGGTTAAGTTGAGCTCAACCAACCTGCCGCTTTTTAAAAAGGGGCGGGCCAGTTCGTAGGGCGCATTGACCCACCCAACCCCCTTACATGCCAGATCCAGGGCCTGTAGCAGAGAATCACTTCGCCAAGTCTGTGCAGAGAGCTGCCAACGGTACCTTTGGGATTCTGGTGCTGTGGTGATCTGTCGGTGCTGGGCCGCTTCATTCAATGAGGATTGTTTTTTCTGGGCCAGGGGATGTTCTGGACAGGCCAGGCTAAGTACCCGCTGTTGTCCCAGGTTACTGGTATCCAGCGAGCTGGGATAGGAATCCCTGGAGGTGACAAAGGCAAAATCGGCTTCACCCTGTGTCACCTGCTGGACCGCTTCCTTCCCAGTAACACTGCCGAGCTGAAGCTCAGTATGCGGGAAGCGCTCGCTGAAAGTTACCAGCATATCGTTGAGTCGATCCGGCATTACCAGCTCTTCAAATAATATATTGAGCTGGGGCTCTTCTCCCCGCTGGAAGGAATTTGCCGCCTGTTGGAAGCGCTGCAACTGCCCCAACGATTGACGTGCTAATGGCAGTAATGCCAAAGCGGCGTCGGTGGGTTGGGGATATTTCCCTTCGCGGTTAAAGAGAGTCAGCCCCAGGTCGAGTTCAAGATTTTGAATCAAGCTGCTTACAGAAGACTGAGCCCGGCCCACTTCGCGAGCAACCGCCGAAAAAGATCCGACTTCACAGGAGCGCACAAAAATATGCAGCTGGTCCATATTCAGGTTAAGCATAGCGGGGAGCCGGCTGTCACTATGGCTGCTGTTTAAGGAGATACTGATCTTTCAGTTTCACGTAGTTTTCAGCGGAATACTTAAAGAAAGCCTTTTCCTTGTCAGACAGGGGGCGCGCCTTTTTGCAGGGGGCGCCTACATAGAGATAACCACTCTCCAGGGTTTTACCGGGCGGAACCAGTGCTCCGGCTGCCAGTACGACATCGTCCTCAATAATGGCTCCGTCGAGAACAATAGATCCGATACCAATTAAGATCCGGTTGCCGATGGTACAACCGTGCAGGCAGGCTTTATGACCGATAGTGACATCTTCGCCAATAGTCAGCGGCCAACCGTCGGCGTTGAATGGTCCCGCATGGGTGATATGGAGAACAGCCCCATCCTGTACACTGGTTCGCGCGCCGATTCGGATCTTATGCATATCACCGCGCACAACGGCCATGGGCCATACGGAGCAATCATCCCCCAGGGTAACGTCACCAATGACTGCGGATTGCGGATCGATATATACGCTGTCGCCAAGTTCTGGAAACTTCTCGCCGTGGGAATCATCGTGGCTGCGCAGTGGGGACATAAATAAGCTCCTGTACAATGAATCCTCTATCATAGCTTTATCCTAATTCGAGCACAGAGTCTTATATGTCCAATCCACTGTTGAATATCCCGCTGCTGCCGCCTTTTGATAATCTCGAGCCCGAGCAGGTGGAACCCGCCATCGCCGAACTGATTAAAGAGTGTGAGCAAACCCTTCAACAGGGATTGGAGACCCCCAGCTGGGATAATACGCTGGTGCCTCTGGAACAGGCGGAAGACCAGCTAAATCGAGCCTTCTCCCCAGTCAGTCACCTGAACAGCGTTCTAAGTGGCCCCTGGCGGGCGCCCTATGAGGCCGCCTTAGCCAAAGTGACGGCTTACTGGACAAAGCAGGGGCAAAATCGCGAACTTTACGACCTGTACCTCCAATTAATGCAGTCGCCCGAATTTGCAAACTGGCCACAGGCACGCAAGAAGTCTTTGGAGCTGGGAGTCAGAGACTTTGAACTCGGTGGTGTAGGCCTTGAAGGAGAGGCCCGTGAAAAGTTTGCCGTTAACAGTCAGCGTTTGGCGGAGTTATCCAGCCAATTTGCCAACAATGTCCTCGATGCAACCAATGCCTGGACCTGGCATACGAATGATGAAGCTCAGCTTCAGGGGCTTCCTCAAACTGCTCTCGCCGCTGCACGGAATGCAGCTGAGGCAAAAGGCCTGGATGGGTGGCTGATTACCTTAGAGGGGCCCAGCTTTCTCGCTGTTATGACCCATGCTGAAAATAGATCTCTGCGTCGGGATGTCCATTTGGCTTTTGTTAGTCGCGCATCCGAAGTTGGTCCCCAGGCAGGTGAATACGATAACTCCGAAGTGATGGAGGCAATTCTCGCATTGCGCGCTGAACAGGCCAGTTTACTGGGAATGAACAGCTATGCGGAGTTGTCATTGGCCAGCAAAATGGCTCCAAATACAGAGCGGGTTTTGGAATTTCTACAGGATCTGGCAGAACGAGCCAGGCCAGCTGCCCAACGAGAAATGGCTGAGCTGAAAGCATTTGCTGCAGACCAACTCAGTATTGAAGAGTTGCAACCATGGGATGTGGCCTGGGCCGCAGAAAAGCTCAAACAGCAGCGATACGCCATCAGCCAAGAGGAATTGAGGCCCTATTTCCCTTACGCCAAAGTCGTTGACGGCCTCTTTACTGTGGTGGATAAATTATTCGGAATCACAGTTGAAGAAGATACCAGCGTTGCTACTTGGCATGCCGACGTGCAGTTCTTTTGGCTGCTGAGAGATGGCGAAAAGATAGCTGGTTTCTATTTGGATGCGTTCGCGCGTGAGAAAAAGCGTGGCGGGGCCTGGATGGATACAGTAAGTAGTCGTCGCCACACGCTCAACGGACTCCAGTTGCCTATAGCTTATCTAGTATGTAATTTCAGTCCGGCTGCAGGTGATATCCCCTCACTTTTAACCCACACGGAAGTAACCACTTTATTCCATGAATTCGGCCATGGCCTCCACCATATGCTGACACAGATTGATGTGGCAGCAGTTTCTGGTATTAATGGTGTTGCTTGGGATGCGGTGGAAATGCCCAGCCAATTTCTGGAAAATTGGTGTTGGCAACCCCAGGCTATTTCCATAATTTCTGCACATTTCGAAACTGGAGAGGCCCTTCCCGAAGCTTTACTGAATAAAATGCTGGCAGCGAAAAATTTCCAGTCTGCCATATTTACAGTACGCCAGTTGGAGTTTGCACTTTTTGATTTTCGCCTCCATGCCAGCGAAGAGGCATTGACCGCCGATAAAGTTCAGGTTTTACTGGATCAGGTACGAGCAGAGGTTGCTGTTGTGCCTATCGCCGCAGAAAACCGCTTCCAAAATGCTTTTAGCCATATTTTTGCTGGTGGTTATGCCGCAGGATATTACAGCTATAAATGGGCAGAAGTGCTTTCGGCAGATGCTTTTTCTCTATTTGAGGAAGATGGTATCTTTAATAGAGAGACGGGAAATAACTTTCTGCACAGTATTTTGGAACAGGGTGGTAGCCGTGATGCGTTGGAGCTGTTTGTTCAATTCCGTGGACGAGAGCCGCAAATTGATGCCCTATTGCGTCACTCTGGTATCGAGCAGCAAGAGCTGAATATCAGTCCTGTGTAACGGATAAGTCAGTCATGAAATATTGAGTAGTAGTCATGATGAAGAAAGAAGATTCGGCTGAGTCTGGTAAGATCGTTAAAAAACGCTTTATTGCAGGGGCTGTGTGCCCCCGCTGTAGCGAAATGGATAAAATTATTAACTATCACAAGGATGGGAAAAATTATAGGGAATGTGTTGCCTGTGGGTTTAAGGATGAAATTCGATTGCAGTCAGCGCCAACAGAACTGTCTACTCGTGTTAACCAAGATACAGAGAAAGATATTCACGAGGAGCCAGTGAAACTTATCCAACCCACAAGTAGCCGTAAAAAGTGAAAAAAATATTTTTTATACTGGTGGTTTTTATTGCGGTTGCGATCATAGGTCTCTATGGCCTTGATCGCCATCGAAAAAATACAGAACGGCAGAGAGAACAAGTTGCCTATCTACTAACGAGCTGTGTGAATCAGGGGATACTTACGTTATTCCGTTTACAGGCTAATGACTGGAAGACTCATCCAGATTATTACATTGAAGAGGAAAATAGACTGGGAGCTGCGGTAAAATCCCTACCAGATCAAATCCTTAAAGGGGAGTCTTTTGAAAAGTGGAGACATGCAATAAAGATTTGTGACAAGCTCACAAGAAATAGTAACTTGCAACATGTCACTATTTTTCGCCCCCTGGGCGATTTCTCCGAAAAGGAGATCTCCAATATATATACCTTGAAAGATCGCGGTGCTCTGCGGAAGCGTGAAAAGACTATTCACGCACTATATGAATCAGCAGAAGCTGCTGCTCGCTATATGAAAGACCTAAAGCGTGATATCAACACGCAATTAAAAGCCTTTCGTTTTTCAGATGAAGAGCGCGAATTAACTCTTCAAAGAATCAGTTCTCAGGTTTTAGATAATTACCAACAAGGTAATTTTTCCAAAAAGCAGGCAGATACCTATCTGGAAAGGGTATCCCTTTTTTACAAAACCATGGCCGAGAACCCAAAGTCCTACAGTGTCCGAAACGGCAGCCTATATTTTTATAGCCAAGAATTAAAGCAGAAGGTTGAAGACTTATATAATGCTGTCATCCAGGGAGAGGGAGCGTTTTATGGAAATTTTAAGCAAATTTTAGTGCAAAAACAGGTGCGGTCTTCAAGCTATTAAAAATGTGAGCGGGCTTTATTATTTGTTGCTTTGCCCGCTCATTATTTACCAACCTGAGATTATAGCTTTAAATGTGTTTGTAGCATCATAAGAGATTTACTATTTTGATAGTGAGTAATCCTGACTGAAATAGTTAATTTCTCAATCTCAAAATTTGTCATATTCTGTTATTTATACATTAAAAAATAACTCTAAATATCCTGCCACAGTTTTACTGTAATTTACGTATCCAGGAATTGGTTACAGTGTAGTATTGAAAATATACTATGAGTCCTAAAGATCGTGCTCCGATCCACAAAAACAAGCTGAACCATATGCCTGTATTCCCCCAATCCCTTGTAAACCACCAGGCGGGAAAGAAAACCAGTACTGAGGCTATAAACATAGTATTACGCATATCGCGACTTTTCCCAGCACCGATAAAAACACCATCGAGCTGATAACTCCAAACCGCTAATAAAGGTAGTGCACAGAGCCACCAATATACCTGTTCCGCTTGGTGGATTACTGGTTTGATATCTGTAAATAAGGATAGAATCAAGGGTTTCCCTGAAACTAGTACCAGCGTAATCAGGACAGCGCTTCCCAGGGCCCACAAACCTGCACTGCGAACGGTATTTCTGAATAGAGCCGTTGATCTCTTTGCCATGGATTCCCCAACCAAGGCCTCGGTAGCATGAGCAAAACCATCCAGGGCATAGGAAGTCATCATTAATAACTGTATAAGAATAGCATTTGCAGCAAGTACATTATCACCTTGGGCTGCCCCTTGTGCAGTAAAAAAAGTGAGTGTTAGCAAGAGCAAACAGGTTCTTATAAATAAGTCTGTATTTATCTTTAAAAGATTGATCCATGGGGATGAATCGATCCAGGGGAGAAGTTTCTTCTGCCCAATTTCTTTGTGTATATAAGACCAGATATCAACATGAACCCTGGTAAGAAGATATAGACCCAGTAGAAATGCAAAAATATCAGCGAGTACGGTTGCCGCTGCTGCACCTTTTGCCCCTAGGCCCAGGCCAAGGATAAATAGGAAATCGAGGGCTATGTTCAGAAGATTGGCAGCGAAAAGTATATATAGAGGCGCACGGCTATCTTGTCGACCAATAAAAAAACCCAGAATGGCAAAGTTTGCCAGAGCCAGGGGGGCAGATAACAGACGTATTTGTAGGTAGGCCAGTGCGTGGGGTTGTGCTTCCTGACTGGCATTCATCCACTCAACGATATAGTAGATTAAAGGAGAGGCAACAATAAACAGAGTGATTCCCAACCCCATGGCAAATACTAGTGCACGTACTAACCATTGAATCCCAAGATCTGTACTCCGAGCCACCAGTCCGGTAGTACCCATGCGCAGAAACCCAAATGCCCATAGAAGCATCGACATTACGCTAGCCCCGATAGCTACACCGGATAGGTACTCTGCAGATGGGAGGTGACCAAGAATTGCGGTATCTACTATCCCGAGTAATGGCACTGAAATATTACTCAGTATCATTGGCCAAGCCAGATTCCAGACGCGAGACATAGGTTGGGATTCAAGTTTTGTAGAAGAAGGCATAAGTCATAACAACTAGCGGATAGATTGGCTTCTAGCCGAAATCGGAAAAAGAAAAGCTGTGCAGGCGGATTCTACCAATGGTAACAGTACAGAGCTGATAAGATCCTTTTCCTAAATCGGTCTCCCAATACTGCTATTAGCAATTCATTTCGTAACGCTTACAAAATCGAAACGAAATATTTGGCGGAAAAATCATTTTGATTGAGTGTAGATAGTACAGGATTCTGTATTGATCTGCCTGATAATCCTCAAGCTTATCGAAACTAATCTGCCTTGGTTGTGTGAAGCAGTCAGAATTTAGTATTAGAGATTAAAAATCGTTGCCAATCTGTGTAAAAGTAATCAGGGGCACTTGAACCCGAGGATTTATACTTCTCTTGGCAGCATTATTAATGCTTGATTAGTTGTCATCTTTCACCAAATAAATTGCCATGTCTCTATTTGGAGCGACTTTTTTTCTACTTGTGGAAAAGTATCCTATCAAAGTGGTTAAATTTATTTGTTAATCACCGAATTTTTTCACAAAGCGACAACGTTATTCAAAAATGATCCCGATTGACTTTTTCTTGTCGATGTGTTCCTTTTGTACCTGCAGTAGTTGCGACAAATAAAGAAACTGGTTGTTGGTTGTACCTTTCCGGACGACGGCATCTGGAGTAAAAAATCTTTTACTAAGAATAACAAGTTGCACTGACGGCAGTAACGCGAGGTGGTCTCCTCGCCCAGTGTATGTAGTCTTGTGTTACTACAGTATGTCCACAAATTTTGTGTGGAATTAATCCTGTTAGGCAGTTGATACAGGTAAAATTCGCTTATCCGTGAAGGCCAGTGGCCAAAATAAAAATTACGGGTTTCCCTGAGAGACCCGCAACCACGGAGATCTGTAGGCGATGTTGAAAGGCTTTGATCGGCTGTTCGCCTTGCTGGCTACTTCGCTATCTGCACAAGCGGTGTTAGCGAATGAGCAGGACGTTGAGCGCTGGGGGGTTAATATGCCCCAGGGGGTGACAGAAGTCGCCCAGACCACCTACGAGCTACACATGCTGATCTTTTGGATTTGTGTGGCTATAGGGGCATTGGTGTTCAGCATCATGTTCTACAGCATGTGGCGGCACCGCAAAAGTAAGGGATACCAAGCGGCCCAATTTCATGAGAGCACGGTTGTGGAGTTGGTGTGGACTATTATTCCCACCGTCATCCTGATTCTGATGGCGATTCCGGCCACCAAAACGCTCTATGATATTTACGATACTGAGGAAGAAGATCTCAATATCGTAATCACCGGTTATCAATGGAAGTGGAAATATGAATATCGGGGCACTGATGTTTCATTCTTTTCCAGCTTGTCCACTCCCAAAGCTCAAATTGATAACCTTCAGCCTAAGGGTGCTAACTACCTCCTAGAAGTCGATGAGCCCCTGGTTGTTCCTATCAAGAAAAAAATACGCTTCCTGATTACTGCCAATGATGTGATACATGCGTGGTGGGTCCCAGATCTAGCCGTTAAAAAAGATGCTATCCCCGGTTTTATCAATGATGCCTGGACGCGTATTGAGGAGCCGGGAATATATCGCGGACAGTGTGCTGAATTGTGCGGAAAAGACCATGGCTTTATGCCTATTGTTGTGAAGGCAGTGCCACAGGCGGAATACGATGCCTGGCTGAGTTCTCGTGCAGCAGAAGCCATAAAAATGCGTGAACTTACAGCGAAGACATTTACCTTCGAAGAGCTTTTTGCTCAGGGTGAAAAAGTCTATACACGCACATGTGCCGCCTGCCACCAGCCGAACGGGCAGGGAGTACCCGGAGTATTCCCGCCGATTGCTGGATCAAAAATTGCTACCGGTCCCCTCAATGGCCACTTAGACATCGTTATCGACGGTTCCGCGGTAAACCCCGCAATGCAGGCTTTTGGTGAACAGCTATCAGAAGTGGACCTGGCTGCGGTAATTACTTACCAGCGAAACGCTTTCGGCAACGAGATGGGTGATACGGTCCAACCCGTAGATATCCTCAACTTTAAGAATAAGCAGTAAACGCCCGGAGGAATTTAAGAATGGCACATGGTCCTCAACCCGGTATAAAGCGTTGGCTCTATACGACCAACCACAAAGATATAGGCTCTATGTATTTGTGGTTTAGTTTTGCGATGTTCCTACTCGGCGGATGTATGGCATTGGTTATACGCGCTGAATTATTCGAGCCCGGTTTGCAAATTGTACAGCCGGAATTTTTCAATCAAATGACCACAATGCATGGTCTGATCATGGTATTTGGTGCAGTTATGCCGGCTTTTGTGGGGTTGGCTAACTGGATGATACCAATGATGATTGGTGCGCCAGATATGGCACTGCCAAGAATGAATAACTGGAGTTTTTGGATTTTGCCCTTTGCTTTCGCAATGTTGGCATCGACCTTATTTATGGAAGGGGGTGCGCCTAATTTCGGTTGGACATTTTATGCGCCACTTTCAACGGAATATGCGCCACCCAGCGTAACTTTCTTCATTTTTGCCATTCATATTATGGGTGCCTCGTCCATCATGGGTGCGATCAACATTATCGCTACCATTTTGAATATGCGTGCTCCTGGTATGACCTTGATGAAAATGCCGTTGTTTGTATGGACCTGGCTGATCACTGCTTACCTTTTGATTGCGGTAATGCCGGTGTTAGCCGGAGTAGTGACCATGATGTTGATGGACATTCATTTTGGCACAAGTTTCTTCAGTGCAGCCGGTGGCGGTGATCCGGTTTTATTCCAGCATGTGTTCTGGTTCTTTGGACACCCGGAAGTCTACATCATGATTTTGCCGGCCTTTGGCATTATCTCTGCAATTATTCCCACCTTCGCTCGTAAGCCTCTTTTTGGATACAGCTCCATGGTATATGCCACCGCAGCAATTGCATTCCTGAGCTTTATCGTATGGGCGCACCATATGTTTACTGTGGGAATGCCGATTGCTGGTGAGCTGTTCTTTATGTATGCCACAATGCTGATCGCTGTACCTACAGGAGTGAAAATCTTTAACTGGGTTTCTACCATGTTCCGGGGATCCATGACGTTTGAAACCCCGATGCTTTTTGCAATTGCATTCATCATCCTTTTCGCCATCGGTGGATTCTCTGGTCTGATGCTAGCGATTGCGCCTGCAGACTTCCAATATCACGATACGTACTTTGTGGTTGCCCATTTCCACTATGTGCTGGTTCCTGGTGCAATCTTCTCAATTACTGCTGGTGTTTACTATTGGTTGCCTAAATGGACTGGCCATATGTATAGCGAAGTTATGGGCAAGGTACATTTCTGGCTGGCATTTATTGGTCTCAATGTAACTTTCTTCCCAATGCACTTTGTTGGCCTGGCCGGTATGCCACGTCGGATACCTGATTACGCACTGCAATTTGCGGATTTCAATCAAATATCCAGTATCGGTGCCTTCCTATTTGGCGCTGCACAAATAGTATTTTTGTTTAATGTGGTTCGAACTGTAATGGGCGGGAAAAAAGCATCTGATCAGGTTTGGGATGATCCTGAAGGACTGGAATGGACGGTTGCTTCCCCGGCCCCATATCACACGTTTAGTACGCCACCGGTTGTACGTTGACCTATGAAAGTTGGAGCAAATGCAAAGGTAACTATCAAGCTGCTGGCCGTGGCGACCAGCATGCTGGTATTTGCAATTTTCATTATGCCGCCTATTTACGATGTCTTCTGTGAAATCACAGGGCTCAATGGTAAAACCGGTGGTCGTTATGAAGCTGTGCCAGCTGCGATTGATAAAAATAGGCTGGTCACAGTGCAATTTGTGGCAAACAATAATGAAAATATGCCATGGGAATTTCGCCCGAGTGTGATGTCTTTGAAAGTACACCCTGGAGAAATTAAAGATACTGTTTTTATTGCAGAAAATAAGACATCTAGGGATATGGTTGGTCAGGCAATTCCCAGTATGGTTCCTTTCAAAGCTGCTGAGTACTTTCATAAAACAGAGTGTTTTTGCTTCAACCAGCAAGAATTAAAAGCGGGAGAGACTGCAGAATTACCACTACGTTTTATTGTGGATCCAGATCTTCCCGCAAGTGTTAATACTGTAACGCTTTCCTATACGTTGTTTGATGTAACGGAAAGGTTTGCCAATAAAACCGATAAGAATGATATCGACCCCGAGCGAGAGGGATAAAAATTATGGCTAGTGAAAGCAGTTATTACGTGCCCGAACAATCCAGGCTGCCAATTTTTGCGACGATAGGTCTATTCCTAATAGCGTTTGGCGCAGCAAATTGGATTAATGGAGGAAGCTCTTATATTTTCTTCACCGGTGCGTTAGCGATGGCCGCAGTTTTGTGGTTTTGGTTTGCTGCCGTAATCAAAGAGAATATGGCAGGGCTCAACAGTGAACAGTTAAAGAGATCATATGTTTGGGGGATGGGCTGGTTTATATTTTCTGAGGTGATGTTTTTTGCTGCGTTCTTTGGAGCACTTTATTACATACGCAATTTTACAGTTCCCTGGCTAGGTGGTGAAGGTGATCGTGGAATTTCCAATATGCTTTGGGAGGGATTCGAAAGTAGCTGGCCCCTATATGTGACTCCTGACGCCGCAGCAAACGGAGAAACGGCAAAATTTATGGGGCCTAAAGATGTGATAGACCCATGGCACTTGCCACTATGGAACACCATCATACTTCTCACCTCCAGTGTAACTGTACACTTCGCACATGTTTTCCTGAAAAAGAATCAAAGAAAAAATTTCAATATATTACTGGCAATCACTGTGGCATTGGGTGGGGCGTTTATTTTTCTACAAGGTAAAGAATACTACGAAGCCTATCAACACTTGGGGTTAACACTTGAGTCAGGAATCTATGGTACAACATTCTTTATGCTGACCGGATTTCATGGTGCCCATGTCACACTCGGTACAATTATGTTGTTGATCATGTTGTTAAGGTCTGTGATAGCCAATCATTTTAGACCTGATGATCACTTCGGCTTTGAAGCAGCAAGTTGGTATTGGCATTTTGTCGATGTAGTTTGGGTCGGGCTGTTTATATTTGTATATGTTCTAGGTGCTTAATGTGGGCAAGGCTTTCTATCGTATAAATAGAAAGCCTTTGTTTTCTTAATATTTATCAGCCCAAGGTGCCGTTTTTGCCAAAATGCCACTTTCAAAGCCGTACCAAATGGCAAGAAGTAAGAGTGACGCTAGGAGTATTCTAATACCTAATGCGTAGAGTGTGCGCTTAGATTGAGGTGTTCCCATATCTCTAAGTAGAAAAAAAAGTGCACTTGAAAGACTGGCAAGTACGGAAAGGAATAAGACAACAATAACAATCTTCAGCCACATTTTATTATTTTCCATTATTTATGTAGTTGCGCATGATAGTAGATATTCCATCAGCTTCTGCGAAAGATATCAGTTTACCACTGATTCGCAATTGGCCCATCACGATATTTTCTCTGGGTGCAATCATCCTTTTTATATTTTTGGGATTGTGGCAGCTTGATAGGGCAAAGCAGAAAGTCGAACTTATGCAAAAGGTAGAGAGTAGGCTCTCTCTGCAACCACAGGAAATTTCAAATCTAAGTTCTTATCAAGAGTATGCGTCTGTAACTTTAGCGGGAGTTTTCCAGAAGGAAATATATTTTCTGGATAACCGGACCAGAAACGGTCGTGTGGGCTATGAAGTACTACAAGTATTTTCAACAGAAAATACTGATTGGCTTGTCAATAGAGGTTGGATTCCCTCTGCTGGCGACCGAGATAGCTTACCTGAAGTAACAGCTTTACTTGATGTGAAATCACTTCAGGGCTACTTATACCCTATCGATACTGAATCCTACTCGAATGTTAGTATAGACCCGGTTTTTAAAAATAGAATTCAACAAATAAATTCAAATTTCATTGAGGCTATCGGTTTAGTCAACAATAGATGGTCGATCCGTTTGTTTGCGGATTCAGGTGCAGCTTTAATTACTGATTGGAATTTTTTCAATAGTGGCCCTGAAAAACATCAAGCGTATGCTTTCCAGTGGTTCACGATGGCAATAGCTATCTGGCTTTTATGGGCTTATTCAGCCACAAATATTATTTTTAGATTACGTCGTAGATTGAGTAGAAGTTTGAAAAAGGAGTTTCAAAATGAAATCAAATAGTCAGCCAGTTTCACCTGAAAGAAATCTGAGCAAAAGGAAGCCAGCGAATAAAATCATTCAAGGACTCTCAGTGCTAGCATCCGTCGTACTCCCAATTACAGCTGCCTGTGTCGTTTACTATACGGGCTTAGGCATGCCTAAAGAGACGATTAATCAAGGTGAATTATTGCAGCCCCCATTTGATATCACTGAAATAAAAATCACCTTTCAAGGACAGCAGCAATCCCTGGCACAAGAGGGAGAATCAAAATGGCGCTATCTAATATTAAGTGACAGTGATTGTGGTAAAGATTGTGAAGATCTCTTGTATATAAGTAGGCAGGTTCATATTCGGCTGGGGGAAAAAGCTCATAGGGTTGAGAGGCTACTGGTGGTTGGTGATAGTTTGGATGAAAAACGACAAGAACAAATACAAATTGAGCATCCGAAACTAAAAATAGTGAATTTGGATGATGAAAACTTTAAGCAGTTGGTACAGAAAACTGATCATGACGGTGTGACTTCAACCAAGGCGTTGCTGGTTGATCAGGAGGGTTATGCAATGATGGCCTATGATCGGCAGCATAGCGGAAACCAATTACTTAAAGATATAAAAAGATTATTGAAGTACTCCTACGAGCAATAAGATTACTATTCGGAGATTTTCAGTAGTGTCTAAACAAAAAACCCCTAAGAATTGGCGACATATCATTACCTGGGCGGCCTGTATACTAGCTGTCGTAGTTGTTGTTCTAGGTGCATTTACTAGGCTGGTGGATGCCGGTTTGGGCTGTCCAGACTGGCCTGGTTGTTATGGTCATCTCACCTGGCCGAATGATATAAAAGAAATTAAAACGGCCAATATGATTTTTCCGGACTCTCCGGTAGATGTTAGTAAAACTTGGCCGGAAATGGTTCATCGATACTTTGCAGGAACTTTACTTTTATTCGTTGTATTACTCACTTATCTTGCTTGGAGAGATCGGCAAGCCCCAACCTTTAAGCAAACACATATTCTTTTAATTATTATTATACTGCAAGCTGCTTTTGGGATGTGGACGGTAACCTTGAAGCTTTGGCCGCAGGTAGTTACTGCTCATCTATTAGGTGGAATGGCAACATTATCTATGTTGTGGATTCTCTGTGAAAGGTTGGCTGATAAACCTAGACAATTACATGGGAGGTATTTACCGGGAATAAGGCGATTACGACTACTTGCACTGACTGCAGTTGCAATAGTAATTCTACAGATTGGACTCGGTGGTTGGACCAGCTCTAATTACGCAGCTTTAGCCTGTCCAGATTTTCCAACTTGTCATAACCAATGGTGGCCACAGGCAAACTTTGTAGAAGGCTTTAATATTTTTCAACAAATTGGCCCAAATTATTTAGGTGGTGCATTAGAGAATGATGCACGTACAGCCATACATCTTGCCCATCGTATTGGAGCACTGATTACAACAGCAATTGTACTTATTCTTTCAGTTTTAGCTTGGAGATATGGATTGAGAGGTTGGTCATTATGGCTTACCGGGGTACTACTTCTTCAAGTCAGCTTGGGAATAGCAAATGTTGTTATGTCTCTACCATTAGGGATTGCTGTGGCACACAATGCTGGTGCAGCTCTTCTACTTCTTAGTTTGCTAACTTTTTGTTATCGAATATACACAATGAATGCCGTCATTATAAATAAACAAGAGGTAGTCGATGTGGAAGTAATAGAGCGGGGAGAAGGTTTAACTACCGTATCCAATCTTAATTAGATACTAAGCGTATATAAATATAAAAATAGGTGCGAATATGGCCATAAACTCCACGGGAATACATCAAATTCAATGGCGGGACTACTATGAGCTTACTAAGCCTCGAGTAGTTATGCTTATGCTATTAACTTCTGTTATTGGAATGTTTTTAGCTGTTCCAGGAATGGTGCCGCTAGATATTTTAGTATTTGGTAATTTGGGAATTGCATTTTGTGCGGGTAGTGCTGCGGCAGTAAATCATTTAGTTGATCGTCATATTGATACAAAAATGGCTCGTACCAGTAATCGCCCGATTGCGAAAGGACGGGTTGAGCCAGTTAAAGCGGTTGCCTTTGCTCTTATCTTGGGTGTGACAGGAATGTTTATCCTATTGGTTTTTGTCAATGCCCTTACCGCTTGGCTAACCTTAATATCTCTTCTCGGATATGCGGTGATTTACACCATGTTCCTGAAACGCGCCACACCACAAAACATTGTTATTGGCGGGCTTGCAGGAGCCGCTCCGCCCCTACTGGGATGGACTGCGGTTACTGGGGAAGTGCATGGGCATGCTTTGTTGTTAGTATTGATTATTTTTGCTTGGACTCCTCCACACTTTTGGGCCCTTGCCGTACATAGAAAAGAAGAGTATGCAAAAGCTGATGTTCCTATGTTGCCGGTTACACATGGAATACCCTATACAAACCTAAATATAGTTTTGTATACCTTTATTTTATTGGCTGTTAGCCTATTGCCCTTTGCCACCGCAATGTTTGGGTGGTTATATTTGCTGGGAGCTGTCGTACTTGGATTTGGTTTTGTTTATTGGAGCCTTGTAATGCTCATTGGAAAAAAAACCAATGCTGGTATGGAGACTTTCAAATATTCAATAATTTATTTAATGGCACTATTTTTTATCATGCTATTAGATCATTATTTAATTGAAGTGTGAGGGAAAAGTGGAAAAGCAATATTCTGCCATCGATAAACAGAAACGTGGAATTAGAATTACCGTTATTGTTCTTCTAGTATTGATTCTTGCTGTGCTTGCTGGATTTATACATAAGCTCGGACAGCCTCGTATTATTACTGATGAGGAACTTAGAATTAATGGCACTGTAAAACTGCAGAGACCAAGAATCATAGAAGATATACAATTATTGTCTGATGACAGTAGAGATTTCTATACTAAAGACTTTCAAGGTAAGTGGACTCTGGTATTTTTTGGGTTTACCCACTGTCCAGATATCTGTCCAACAACTCTATCTACAATTAATAATTTTTATAAAACTTTAGACGAAAGTACCAGAGCATCTACAGACGTAGTACTCGTATCGGTTGACCCAAGCAGGGACAAGCCGGAGCAGTTAGGGCAGTATGTCCGTTATTTTAATTCTGAATTTCGTGGTATTACCGGTGATTTTTTTAAGCTGAAGAAATTTGCCACTCAGCTAAATGTACCTTTTAATAAAGTTTCTCTTGCTGAGGGCGGTTATACTATCGATCATGGATCTCAAGTTGTATTAATTAATCCTAGAGGACATTATCACGCCTTTTTTAAGGCACCTCTAGATCCTGCGAAAATGAAGTTGACCTATCGTTCAATACGAGCGACCTTTAATGGATAGTGAAGGAATCGCATGAGCTATTGTTATCAAATTAGATATTAATTCTGGACCAATCGATGCAAAATGAAGTTGCTGCTTTAAGGAGAAGAGGAGATCAGACACCATCTGGTATGGTGAGTCCTTGGGCTGCACCTATCTTGCTATCACTTTGTATAATTCCTTTTGGCTGGAGTGGGCTTATAGCCCCTTTAATCTGGATTTTCCTGCGAACAATAGAGTCTACTAGCAGTTGGCCGAGAGCGTTGTCTTTTCTTTCTGTAGCAGTTCTAATGCTGGTATCGGGGTTAAATTTGCTTCCCGGTAGTGAACATATCCAGGTATTGCCACCCTATACAGATGCAAGTGGTAATCTTATCTATGCCAGCATAAACAGCGGTAAAGCAGTTATTGCTATTGCCTTATTGGCTTTTATGTTGCGCATGAAGCAGACCTTCCGTTTTACGGACTTACCCTATCTTTTATTGGCTATATTTACTCCTGTTGCATTGGGTCTACTCCTATATACGCCTTCGATAAAATTTACTGGCACTATCGCCGTTGCGGTAATGATAAACTTAGTAATTGTTTGCATTTCTGAAGAGGGGTTCTTCCGGTGGATATTACAGCGGGGTACCGAAGAACTATTAGGACGCTGGCGCTGGTTATCCGTACCAGTTGTAGCTACGGTGTTTGTGCTTCTACATGGAGGGTGGTCAACAGATATCTCCGCAGTTCTATTATTGATAGTCGCCTCAATCTGTTATGCATTGATTTGGACATTGCGGCAGAATTTTTGGATATGCGTAATGACGCATTGGGGGGTAAATCTTATGCATATGCTCTTGTTGCCTTACCCGTTACCCGGCTAGGCCATATATCATCTGCTTTGGATCATTGTTTTATTGTTACCCCTAAGATTCAGCCAATCTGCAGTTATAAGAAAGACAACGATTTAATCTTTGTAGATTAACAAATCAAAGTAATGTATTTAAGAAATGTGGTTCTAGATGAACACCATCTACGGTAAATTTTCTAGATTTATTCATATAAATAGGGAGATTGTCATTTGAAAAATTATTTTTTAGTTGGGACATTATGTGCACTAACTTGCAACCCTGTATTTGCAGTTGAAGGTAAAAGTCTGGCTCAAGAGCTGGTTCAAGAGTATTTGATTGTTGATGGACATGTAGATGTTCCCTATCGTCTCGAACAAGCTGAAGAAGATGTTGGACTTAGCACGGATAAGGGAGACTTTGATTACCCTCGAGCTAAAGCAGGTGGACTAAATGCCCCCTTTATGTCTATTTATGTCCCAGCAGAAAAGGAGGATGAAGGTATTGCCAAATCGTATGCAGATACTTTGATTGATAAAGTGGAGGCAATGGTCAAACAGCACCCGGATAAGTTTGCAATACCTAAGTCAATAAATGATCTACAAAAGCAAGTCGATGCCGGCTTAATTTCCTTACCTTTGGGTATAGAGAACGGAGCTCCTATTGAGGGAGATCTAGCCAATTTAAAGTATTTCTCTGATAGAGGGGTGAGGTACATTACCTTAGCTCACTCAAAGAGCAATCATATCTCTGATTCCTCGTATGATAAAAACAGGCCCTGGGAAGGCTTGAGTGCATTCGGAAAGCGCTTGGTACGAGAGATGAATCGGACGGGAGTAATGATCGATATTTCCCACGTATCAGATGCAGCTTTTTGGCAAGTTGTTGATTTATCCGCTGTTCCTGTTATCGCTTCACACTCTTCGGCAAGGCATTTTACCCCGGGATTTGAACGAAATATGAATGATGAAATGATAAAGGCGTTGGCTGACAATGGCGGCATTATCATGGTGAATTTTGGCTCTACTTTTATTAGTGGTGAATCACTGAATTCATATCGTGAAATAACTGATCAGGTTGAGAAATTTGCTAAAGAAAAGGGTTTACCCAAAGATAGTAAGGAAGTTGAGGAGTACTCCGATAAGCTTTCAACTGAGAAGTTCATTTTTGCAGATTTGGAAGATGTTCTTGATCATTTCGACCATATTCGTGATTTAGTGGGAGTGGATCATATAGGCATTGGATCGGATTTTGACGGTGTCGGAGATAGCTTGCCCGTCGGCTTAAAAGACGTCTCTCAATATCCTAATTTGGTTGAAGGCCTGCTAAAGCGTGGGTATAGCAAGCAGGATATTAAAAAAATTCTAGGCGGAAATTTAGTTAGAGTTTGGCAAGCTAATGAAGATTACGCCAAGCGCAATAAAGGATGAGACTCACACTCCTCTAACCAGCTGAGGCTGCACTATTCTGTCAATAATGTTCAAACGGGCAAAGCCCGTTTGTTTTGTATTATTAATGCAGAAAATACTTTTGGCCGGTTATTTTCGATCTAAGAAAGTACGATTGATAGTGGGTTGGACTGGATTGTCGATTGCCGGTATTTTCTTTTTATGGGGAATTTTAGGATTTCTTTCATTTATTCCCTCAATGCTGGACGTTTTTGGCGTATTGTGGATGCGGATTCCAGCTGGTATTACAGTTTTTGGTTTGCTGATGGCGGCAATTGGATTCTGGGAATTTGATGAAGATTAGAGGATATGGTGCGTGCTCAAAGTATCAGATTTCTTTATCTTACTGGCAGTTTTAATCTCTTTGATATTATCCGCGAGTTTGTGGTTTAGCGGTTATAAGGAGCAAGGAATTTTTACCGCACTTTGGGTTCCCACTATTCTGACACTGGGCATCTATTTCAAAGTGACGGCTTTGCTAGCTCGCAGGAGATAGTTGTGCCTGAAATTTATCTGTTATTGATTGGAGTGGCGGTTTCGCTTTTTGAGTTAATAGGAATTCTACTGGGCATTCGTGAGTTTCGAAAGGCAGGGCAAGAATTGACTAAACAGCGTATTTCTTTGGAGTCGGCAGCAATAAGAGTGCGGAAGAATGGCGTAGAAAAATGATTGTCGTCCTTAACTACTCTTAGTTAGGAAATACAAAGGGGAAGCCTGATGCTTCCCCTTTGTAATTTTTATGGTTTACAAAAAACTTAGAAGCTATAAGTCATCTTGCCGTAGATAAAGCGACCACGGGGATCGTGTTGTGACTGTACATAACCATAGAGGTCTCCGTCGCCATCCCCGATAGCGAAGGGCGGTTCTTCATCGAAGACATTATCCGCACCCAGGCTCAACACCATATTCTCGAAGCCGGTATAACGGGCCTGCATATTCATGGTCAGGAAAGAGTCTACGGTGCGGGAGTTATTGCTGTCATAGTCGAGTGTCCCGTCGAAATCGATATCCGGAGTATCCTCGAACTCACCAATGTAGCTGAGCCCGGCACTAAATCCGAAGGTGTCAAAGGTCCAGTCAGCGGTAGCGTTCCAACGGTGTTGTGGATACTCGTATTCACCGGCCAGGTCGCGAGTGATAAATGCGTCGCCGCTGGAGTTCAGTTCAACACGCTCAAATTCTGCCAGGTAAGAGTAATCCAGGCGCAGGCCAAGCTCTCCGCCCACTAGCTCAAATCCGCTGTAGACAATACTTAGGTCGACGCCTGATACGTCCTGTTCACCAATATTGGTGAAGCTGCTGTCGATAGATTGCAGGGCGCCAAGGGTTTCACCATCAATCGGGGTATCGCGGCGGCACACGGTGCTGTCTTGATCCCAGCAATAGAGACTGTAGATATAGCCGAAGGGGACCTCGTCAATCTTACCTTCCTGGGTGATATTCCAATAATCCAGAGACAGTCGCAGGTCTTCTATGGGCTCGTAAACAGCGCCGATGTTGAAGGACTCTGACTCCTCTGCATCCAGATCCGGGTTGCCGGAGAAGACAATGGTGTAGTCGGTCTTTGCACAGTAGGCATCGTTAACTTCACAGCCATAGGTATCAGCGAAGAACAGGGACTCCTGCGATGGGCCTAAGCCGACCTGTGCCAGTGAAGGCGCGCGGAAGCCGGTACCCCAAGAGGTTCGGAAGGATAGCTGGTCGGTTACTGTCCACAGCAGATTTGCCATTGGATTGGTGGTGCTGCCAAAGTCACTGTAATCATCGTAACGGGCGGCCACAGTTAGATCGAACCTGGCAGGGAGGGGGATAGCAACTTCCACATAAGCTGAGGAGATATCCCGGCTGGCACTGGCGGATACGGATTCGGTACCGAAGATCAAACCGCGCTGGAACTGGTCATCAGGGATGTCGGAGGCTTTCTCCTCCCGATATTCCAAGCCTGCAGCCATGGCAATGGTGCCACTGGCGGTATCGACTAAATCTCCATTAACTGAGAAGTTATAGCTGGTCAGGTCAGACTTGCCTTGGCGGACCAGGCTGGTGGTGATGGCATCAATCACCGAGTCTGGATTTTGAACCCCGCCAAACGGATTGTAGTTACCGGCATTAATCTGCTCTTGTAACAGGTCCGTACGCACCCAGCCCTGGGAGCGGTCACCGGTCTGGGTTGTTTCACTGCGGGAGCGCTGCACAGAAGCCTCCCAGTCCCAGTCGGCGACAGAGCCGCGCAGGCCGAAGACACCACGCAAGTTATCGGTTTCGATATCCCACTGGCGGGCGCCTGCATCCACGGTGCGATAGCGGTAAATATCTACATCTTCGCCGAATGGGTTATTGGGATGATCTGCCAGTACATAGAGACCCGCGTCGCCATCGAGGGGGGTGGGTGCACCCTGGGCTACGGAGGTATTGTGCTGAACAGCGACCTCGCTAAAGAACTCCACGCCTTCGGCCAACTGGGTATGGCCAAGCATTAATAGGCCAGTGCGTTCGGCTTCGGGTGTGATCAAAGTCCAGGGGCCGTAATCATAAACACAGACTTCACCGGTATCGCGCTCTTCGGGACAGTTGGGGTCGGAAACAAAGGTACCGCCCACATTGAAGCTACCGGGATAGCCCCTGGAGGAGCGGAAGTCCATACCGCCACGGCTGGATTGGTTAGCGGTATCCAAACCACTGCGTTCGGTGCTGGATAGGCGGCTGTTTTTATGGTGGTCAAAAATAACAGTCAGGTTTGAGTCATCCCCATTGATGCCCCAGACAGCGGACATGGATTGCTCGTCATAGCCATCGGCACCACCGTAATCTACGGATACCTCAGTACCTTCAAAGTCTCTACGTAACACCAGATTGACCACACCGGCAACGGCATCGGAACCGTAAATTGCGGAGGCACCATCCTTTAGGACTTCGACCCGCTCAATCGCCGCAAGGGGCACACTGTTGATATCCACAAAGTTGGTAGTAATGCTCTCGGCAAATGCGCTGATAGCCACCCGGCGACCATTTACCAGTACTAAAGTGGCGTCGGCACCCATACCGCGCAGGCTCACAGCGGCAGCCCCATTTGCGGTAGAGTCTTGGTTGTTACCCCGGGTTGAGAAGGTGCCATTACCTGCGGCAGGGTTTTTTTCAAAAAGCTGCTGCAGATTGGTGTATCCCGACTTTTCGATGGCATCGCGATCCATTACCTGGATCGGGGTAGCTGTTTCAAATTCAGCGTTTCGACTAATACGGGAACCCACAACTGCAACTTCTTCCATCGCCTGATCCTCGGCGGCAAAGAGTGTTTGTGGGCTAGTGGCAGCGGTTGCCGCCACTATGGCTGTAGTTAATACCTTGCGACGAAGAGAGAACTTTTCCATATCGTTGTGAGTCCATTTTTTTTCATTATTGGTGACCGGCCTAATACGGCTGGTCGTCGGGCAACACTAGCAACGACGGAAAATTGACACAATTAGCTAGCGGCTAACCATCAGCTTATTGCGATAAACGGTGACGGGCATCTCACCAATGGGTAGATTTAAGCGACAATTTGCGACAAATAACGAAATAAAATAAGAAATTAGGATGAGGTTAACCTGCGGCTACCTTCAGCTGGCACGCAGTTGTGAAGTGAGAAAGAACAGTGCTGCGGCCAGAACAATGGACGGGCCCGCCGGTGTATTCCACAGGATAGAGGCAAGAAGACCGAGTACTACCGCTAAGCATCCCAGCAATGAGGCCAGCACCGCCATACGCTCCGGAGTGTGTGACAGTTTTCGCGCGGTAGCTGCGGGAATAATCAGCAGGGCGGTAATTAACAGAACCCCGACAACTTTCATTGCGATCGCAATCAGTATTGCCAGCATCAACATCAGAGCGATCCGCAATCGCTCGATAGGGACACCTTCCACTGAAGCTAATTCCTCGTGCAGGGTGAAAGCCAGTAACTGTTCCCACAGGAAATAAAGCAGTCCCAGGATCGTGGCGGCGGCAATGGCCATTAGTACCAGATCCTGGCCACTGACCGCGAGTAAATCTCCCAGCAACAGAGATAAGAGATCCACCTTAATCTTGAAGAAACTGACGGTGACAATACCCAGTGCCAGCATGGAGTGGGACAATATGCCCAGCAGGGTATCTACAGCGAGCTTTTGGCGTTGCTGTAAATACATCAGCAGCAGTGCCAGTACACAGCAAGTAATACCGACGGCCACCGTTGGCATAATTTGAAGTACAAAACCCAGCGTCACTCCGAGAAGGGCAGAGTGAGCCAGGGTGTCGCCGAAATAGGCCATGCGTCGCCACACGGCGAAGCAGCCCAAAGGGCCGCTGACAACAGCGACCATAAGGCCGGCGGCGAGGGCGTACCAGAGAAATTGGCTGTGCAGTAATTCGCCGAAATCGACCACTTATTTTTGCTCTTTGTTTTTTGTATTTGTATGAGAGTGTTGATGATTGCAGCTGCTTGCGGGCGCAATATCCCCACTTAATTTATGTTGGTGGTTATGTTGGTGGGTATAGGGGGCGACCTTGTCCCCAAATAATTCCAGATAGGCAGGGTGGCGGCTTACTTGCTCCGGGTGTCCGTGACAGCAGATATGCTGGTTCAAACAAAGGACCCGGTCGGTTGCAGCCATAACTAAATGAAGGTCGTGGGAAACCAGTAACACACCGCAGCCGAGCTCGTCGCGCAGAGTGGCAATTAACTGGTACAACTCACTTTGACCACCGATATCGACTCCCTGCGTGGGTTCATCCAGGACAAGCAGCTGAGGTTTGCGCGATGCGGCACGAGCGAGTAAGACCCGCTGCATTTCTCCACCGGATAGATTTGCCAGAGAGGCGCCTCTAAGCTGCCCTGCGCCCACCCTGTCCAATGCCGACTGCGCTTGCTCGGGCTTCATGGTCGATTGGCCAAGTTGCAAGAAGCGTTCAACTGACATGGGCATTGAGCTATCGATATGAAGCCGCTGGGGCATATAGCCAATACGCAACCCAGCTTGTCGCCACACGCGGCCCTGGGTCGGCTGGCTGAGCCCCAACAGAAGGCGAAGGAGAGTGGTTTTGCCGGCTCCATTAGGGCCTATTAAGGTGACAATCTCCCCCTGGGACAATTCGACTGTAATATCTTTAAGTAACTGTCTGCCGCCCACCTGAAGGGCGATATTGTCAGCTGTGATAAGCGGCTGGGGTGGATTCAGAATTCAATCTCCGCAGGGAAGTCTTTAAGATGTTTGCTTCCATACCTTCTTTACCGGATATGGACAACCAGGCTGGCAGCTTGGCGCTGGTTGTGATTATATCGCAATTTTTCGCCGCCTAATGTCTCTGATGTATCCCTTCAAACGTCTTTTTACAATCTCCACGGTGCTTCTGTTCGGGCTCTTTCTCCCGGCTTGTAGCAAACCGGAATCCGATAGTGGTGGAGAGCTGGTCGTCAGCGTGCGCCCTTTAGCCCTGATCGCCCGGGAAATAACCGGTGAGGATATTCCTGTTCGGGTGCTGGTTGAGGGAGCAGATCCTCACCATTATGCCCCTTCGGTTTCCGATCGGGCTGCACTTGAGCGCGCCCTACTATTGGTGTGGCTGGGGCCGCAAATGGAGGGGGTGTTGGCAAAACAGGCAGCGCTGTTACCAGCGGGCCGGCAAATGCAGCTGCTGGATATAGAGACCCTTGAATATGAGGGAGCCAGTGCTACCGACCCCCACCTCTGGTTGCGTCCCCGCAATGCGGCAATAGCTGCGGCGCAGATCGCTGAGCGCCTGGCGCAATTACAGCCACAGCAGGCGGAGCTGTTTATGGGGCGTGCACGGCAGTTTTCCAGTTCGATGGCCAACTTGCAGAAAGTACTCGATCGGGCCTTGTATGGATATCGCGAAGTTCCCATCGTTGTTACGCACGATGCCTATGGTCACTTTTTTGGTTCCGCAGGAGTGAAAACCCATGCCCTGGGCGATGGCAGTGGTGGGGGCTATGGTGCCAAGGCAATGCTGGATTTGTCACAGATTGGCGACGGCTGTCTATTTGGAGATATGCCGGCTAATGAACGAGATCAACAGTTGGCAGAAAACTTGGGGCTGCGTTACGCCGCTTTGGATCTGCTGGGAGATCAGTTGAATGAAAATGCTGATTACAGGGAATTGATAGAGTCCCTCTTGTCTCAAGCCCGCACTTGCTTGAGTCAGGTTCCCGACCGCAACAAGGATAAATCAGAGGCTCCTTGAGGGCACCAAGTATCCCGCCTACCCAGGGAGGGGGCGGGATCTGGTAGGGTGGTTTCTAGGAACGATTGGTTATTTGCTGTAGTTTCTCTACTCGGGCAGCATCTCTTTCCGCTTTTTTTTGCAGTTTCTCCAGCTGCTGTTTTTGTCTCTCCAGCAAATCATTCTCTCTTTCACGGATAGCTTGCCTGAGTATTAATTCATGGCCTTCTACCTCAGACTGCTGTGAGTGTGTTTCATCAGTCGCCTCGGCTTCAGCGGTATGCTCTCCACTGCAATCCGAGCCGGCACTTGCCGAAATGGCAAAGATACTTGCGGCAAACAACAGGGTGGCACGCATCACTCCTCTCATCTTTCGAATCCTTCCTTCAACATCGGGTGGCACAGTTTTTTGGAAATAAAAGATCCCTGACTGCCTGGGGGCAGCCTGTGACAATTTGATTTCCGGGGAGTAGCGAACGCATAAGGTCGCTACCGGCAAGACTAGCCAAGCCTGGAGATTTGGTGAGATCGATGCGCCGATAGTTTTAATCGGCGGGGTAAGTCGAGTGGGCTTTTGTGCAGAGGTTGCCTACGGTGTCTGGCGGGAAAGAATCAGTAAGCGGAAAAACAGAGCGAAGGGCGTTATCCTATCGGCCTGCCGCGCGTCATGAACGCCAAACTAAGCAAGCAAGAATTCATCGTCTATGAGTAAACAAAACACCTCAGCCGCCCCGTTGATTTTGGTGGATGGTTCCTCCTACCTTTATCGCGCTTTTCATGCGCTGCCGCCATTGACCACCAGCCAGGGTAAGCCTACTGGTGCGGTGCGCGGTGTGATTAGTATGCTGCGCCGCCATCTCAAGGAGCATCCAGGCAGTCCCGTAGTGGTTGTTTTTGATGCCAAGGGCAAGACTTTTCGCGATGAGATGTTTGCCGAATACAAATCCCACCGCCCTCCTATGCCAGATGACTTGCGTGAGCAGATTCAGCCCATTCACGACATCATCGACGCTATGGGATTGCCGCGCTTGGTGGTCGATGGTGTTGAAGCTGATGATGTGATCGGCACCCTGGCGCTGGAGGCCCAGAGTCAGGGGCAGCAAGTCATAATCTCCACCGGCGACAAAGACATGGCGCAGCTGGTGCGTCCGGGCGTTACCTTGGTTAACACCATGTCCAATACCGAAATGGACAGCGAGGGCGTGACTAAGAAATTTGGTGTAGGTCCAGAACTGATTATCGATTTTCTCGCCCTGATGGGAGATAAATCAGACAATATCCCCGGAGTTCCTGGTGTGGGCGAGAAAACCGCTCTGGCACTGTTACAGAATCTGGGAGGCTTGGAGACCATTTATTCCGACCTGGATGCCATTGCACCGCTGGGGTTCCGTGGCTCAAAAACCCTCGGCAAAAAGATGGCGGAGCACCGCGAGGCGGCAGAACTCTCCTATAAGCTCGCCACTATCAAAACCGATGTGGAGATGCCTTATCACCCCCAGGAACTGCACAATTCAGAGCCCAATACAGAGGCACTGGTTGAGCTATTCACGCAGAATGAATTTCGCGGCTGGTTAGAAGAGCTAACCAGTGAAGAGGCTGAAGAAGCCATGGCGGAAGCCGTTGAGCGCGATTACGTCATCGTCACAGAAATGTCGGAGTTCGATGCCTGGCTGGAACAACTGAAGGGTTCAGACATCTTTGCCTTCGACACGGAAACCACCAGCCTCAATTATATGCAGGCAAAATTAGTGGGGGTGTCCTTCGCGGTGGAGCCCTATCGTGCAGCCTATGTTCCCCTGGCCCACGACTATATGGGTGCACCAGAGCAACTGCCGTTTGACGAAGTACTGGCCAAACTCAAACCCCTGCTGGAAGATCCACAGCAGAAGAAGGTGGGGCAGAACCTGAAGTACGACAGTCATATCCTGGCCAACTACGATATTGAATTGCGCGGCATCGCACGGGATACCATGTTGGAGTCCTATGTTCTGGACAGCACTGGCAGCCGTCACGATATGGACAGTCTCGCACTCAAGTACCTGGGGGAGAACACGGTTCACTTCGAGGATATTGCCGGTAAAGGCGCCAAACAGCTGACGTTTAACCAGATCGAGCTGGACAAAGCGGGCCCCTATGCGGCTGAAGATGCAGATATCACCCTGCGTCTCCACAATGAGTTGAGTGCGCGTCTGGAGCGAGAGCCAACTCTGGTAAAGGTACTCGATGAAATTGAGATGCCCCTGCTACCAGTTCTGGCACGTATGGAGCGTAACGGTGCTTATATCGATGCCAAGATGTTGGCGGAGCAGAGTGCTGAACTTGAGCAGCGAATGCGAGAGCTGGAACAGCAGGCTTACGAAGTAGCCGGCGAAGAGTTCAATCTGGGCTCCACCAAGCAGCTGGGGGCGATCCTGTTTGAAAAGCTGCAGATTCCAGTGATCAAGAAGACCCCCAAAGGTGCGCCCTCTACCGCCGAAGCTGTATTGCAGGAATTGGCCCACAACCACGAGCTGCCCGCACTGATAATGCAGTATCGCGGCCTGGCCAAACTGAAGAATACCTACACCGATAAACTGCCAAAGATGATCGACCCGGGTAGCGGTCGTGTACATACCTCTTATCACCAGGCAGTAGCGGCTACCGGGCGCCTGTCCTCCAGTGACCCTAACTTGCAGAACATTCCCATTCGTACAGAGGAGGGGCGCCGTATTCGTCGGGCCTTCACCGTTGACCCAAGAATCAATGGTGGCAGTGAGATCATCGCTGCGGACTACTCCCAAATTGAGCTGCGTATTATGGCTCACCTGTCTGGGGACAAAGGGTTGGTGGATGCATTTGCTCAAGGCGCAGATATTCACCGCGCGACGGCGGCAGAAGTCTTTGAAGTAGCTCAGGATAAGGTGACTGATGAGCAGCGCCGGCGGGCCAAAGCGATCAACTTTGGTTTGATTTACGGCATGTCGGCTTTTGGCCTGGCCAAGCAGTTGGATATCCCCCGGGCTGACGCCCAAACTTATATCGACCGTTACTTTGAGCGCTACCCGGGTGTATTGCGCTATATGGAGGATACCCGTGCACAGGCCGCAGAAAAGGGCTATGTGGAAACCCTGTTTGGACGCCGTCTCTATCTGCCGGAAATTAACTCACGCAATGGCATGCAGCGCCAAGCAGCAGAGCGGACCGCAATTAATGCGCCAATGCAGGGTACTGCCGCCGATATTATCAAGCGGGCCATGATCGCTGTAGACAGCTGGCTCAGGGAGAAGAAGCTGGCGACCCGGATGATTATGCAAGTACACGATGAATTGGTTCTTGAAGTACCCAAGGATGAGGTCGAAATTGTGGCCGATGGCATTATTGAATTGATGCAAGGCGCGGCAGAACTCCACGTTCCCCTGATTGTGGATCTGGGACAAGGCCGAGATTGGGATCAGGCGCACTAATTTGACTGAAGAAACCATCTAAGAATTGAGGGTAGGGCGCGCTGCTCGGAATGATTTGGCGCGCTCTTGTTGGTACGGATGAATAAAATGCCAATTTTTGTGTTTTGTTAGGCGTTTTTACAATCTTTTTGAAATTCCGTGGAACTGTTCCGGCGACAGCCCCTCTAAAAAGGCAAGATCGTTGGAATGCGTCATCATCCCCCAAGGAAGTCAGATGTTTGCCCCGGTACTCCCCCAAGTCCGGGGCATTTTTTTGCCTGTCTTTCAGCCCTGACCCTCCCTATCTACCCAAGCCGCAACAACTGCAACACCCGCAGTACTCCAGATCCTAAATTCCACTGTCCATACTTCTATTAAAACGTGGGCAAGGCGCTTAGCGAGTGTGAGGCGCCAGGCAGGGTACTGAGCTTATGAGCCGCATTAAGTTATTCAGTCTCGATGTGGGAGCAGACTTCGCAGGACGTGTCGCCGCGAGTCTCGGTGAACCGGTATCTCGCCATGAAGAGCGTCAATTCGATGATGGCGAACACAAAGTTCGGCCACTGGATGATGTGGAAGGGGCGGATGTTTTTCTGGTCCAATCCCTTTACACCGATACCAGCAGCTGTGTTGACCAGAAACTTATGCGCTGCCTGTTTTTCATTGGGGCGCTTCGTGATGCCGGTGCCGCGAGAGTGACTGCGGTCATCCCCTACCTTTGCTATGCACGAAAAGAGCGGCGAACCAAATTGCGCGACCCCCTGCCGAGTCGCTATCTGGCCAGTTTTCTGGAAGCCGCCGGAGTGGATGTAGTCGTGACTATGGATGTTCACTCCCTGGCGGCCTTTGAGAACGCATTCCGCTGTCGCACCGTTCACCTGGTTTCCAACCCCCTGTTGATTGAAGTAGCGCGAATGCGCCTGTCCGGAGACCCCGGTCCCCTGGTTGTTTTGTCTCCAGATGAAGGAGGGATAAAGCGTGCGGAAAAATTCCGTTTGGCCCTTGGGGATCAGTTGGGGGTGCCGGTAGCTAGCGCATTTGTAGAGAAGTATCGCAGTGGTGCTCTGTTGAGTGGGGGAACTTTGATTGGGGAAGTTAAGGATGCCACGGTCATTATCGTCGATGACTTACTTGCTACTGGCCACACAGTTACACGGGCAGTGGACGCGGTGATAAAAGCGGGAGCGAGGCGGATTTTGGTGTTTTGTGTCCACGGACAATTTAGTCGCGATGCCCATACAGCAATGGCGCGCTTGCCGGTGGAATCAATTGTGGTGACTAATTCTCTTCCTCAGTCGCAGCTGCGAGGAAACTGTGAGTGGATAGATTGTGCGCCGTTGATTGCAGATTGTATTCGCCGCCTGCACAGCAATGGGCCAGTGGCTGAGTTAACAATTTGATAAAAATCGACCGCCTTTACTTAGAAGAACGTATGAGGCGCCAAAACACGTATTTTGTTTACACTTATTTACCAAAGGAGCGGGAACCATCGGGCTTGAGAGCCTATCCAATTAATCAGTTCATTGTTGCTCCCTAACCCCAAAGCGTTTAGCTTTTTCTACCCCGGATGGTCCCCAACTCCGGGGTTTTTTTATGTCTTTCGTGAATTTATGTAATTTCATCCATCGGGGCACCTGTCCTTTCCTTTTTGAATTAAGCGCTTAAATCGTTTGGTGAGCTGCTCAGCTAGTTTAAGTTTTCGTATGCGGCGAGCAGGCCCTTAGATTGGATCTCCCCAAGACTCCCGCAGAGGTTTTTCACAGTTACCCCTGGGTCCCACGGTTACATTGCCTGTTATCCACTTCCGGCATAATTGGGGCATGGCATAGGTCTAACCTAAAGGTTCACACATGCGCTTGGGAAGCATGAAAGTTCAGCCTACCATCGAAGCAGGTAAAGAAATTTTGGGATGAAAAGAACCCTCAGGCGTACCCGTCCCCCTGGGTGCGTCTGACAAGTGCCCCACCCCAAGGGCACTGTCCCCTAGCCGGCAGCCCCCATCTGCCGGCTTTTTTTATTTCATTAAATGACTCCATCACAGCAGAAAGCAAAAGTTGCTTGTGAATGCGCTTGCAAATGATAATGGTTCGCATTATCTTTAAGTTAAATCAAATATGGGGGGTTATCGGTGAATTTACGTTACTTGTGTGCCAACCATCGCCAATGGTTGACCGCTGACACGGATCGAGCAGAAAAGGCGTGGCTCGATTGGATTGAGCGCGGCAAGCTTTTGCTTGAAGAGTGCAATTACGCCGAAGCAATACCTTATTTGGGATGCGCCTTCGATCTGGCCAGCTTTCTTCTGGAAAAGCAGTGGCCAACTTATTCCATTTCGGCAACGCGTTTTAGTGAAAGCGCTATCTGGTTAATGGCTGCCTACCGGGAGCTGGGTGATGAAAAACTTCGAAACTACATACTTGCCGGCGCCAGCTCAGTACTCGCCCGCGAGTTGGGCGATAGCCATAAGCAAAGGGTTGCGGCGGATTGCATCAGCTCACTCTACCCCGGAGAGACACAGCAGCAGGTACGCGAGTTCTCCACAGCCAGAATATCCGCCTGTATCAATGGCGGAAACAGAGTGCACTGAGGGGAGTGAAAAGATGAATACCGATGGCAATTCCCGTCTGCTGACGATTGCCATACACGAAGAAACTCTTGCCGCTCTTCTCGCGCAGAGGTACTTACATGCAGAGGAATTGCATTGTTTAACTCCGGGGGCACGCCGACGGCTGCACCGGGTACTGCTTCGCTCCCTGATCCCCGAACAGAAGCGCATAGCAGCGGCAACTGGTGTGCCCGGAGTTCACTTTTAGGAATTTTCTCCGGTGTGAGATAAATTGAAGTGCTTGTGTTGCTCGGGGGGCGCTGCCCCCGGGCTCCCAGCTCGTTCAATCTTCAGTGGGGGCGGCTTCCTCTGGGATTTCCAGCCACTCATTGAGCTTGCGCTCGAGTTTGTCCAGGCCTGTTTTTTTGGTCGATGAGAAGATCTGCAGAGTGACCCCGTGATTGAGTCCCTGCTCCTTGAGGGTCTTCTCTACGGCAAAGCGAGTGTTGTTGGCTGGACCGTTCTTCAACTTGTCGGCCTTGGTTAGCAGGATGTGCACTGGGAGCTCGGCCTCTACTGCCCAGGTGAGCATATGCAGATCGAACTCCTTGAGGGGTTGGCGAATGTCCATTAGTAACACGAGTCCACGCAGGCACTCTCGCTTCTCAAGGTAGGTGGCCAGATGGCGCTGCCACTCATCTTTCATACTGCGGGCGACCTTGGCAAAGCCATAGCCGGGCAGATCCACCAGGCGCTGCTGATCGGAGAGGCGAAAGAAGTTGATCAACTGGGTGCGTCCCGGTGTTTTAGAGGTACGCGCCAACTTGTTGTTTTCCGTGAGCGCATTGATGGCACTGGACTTCCCCGCATTGGAGCGACCGGCAAAGGCCACCTCGGCACCAAAGTCCTCCGGACACTCAGTCAGGGTGGGGGCACTGGTGAGAAATTGTATGGAACGGTAGTTCAGTTTTGGTGGTTGGGCTTTAAATTCTGAATTTGACATCGTATAAGTCTGTTTATTCGGTACACTCGCTTGGCGCGCAAGTATATAATGCCGCCGTTTTCGCGTCGCAGGACTATCGGGGGCGGTGCGAAACGCCATCTCTCAGCGCGCAACGGGACGACGTATGAACAGCATTATCAAGAACACTGCTCTGGCACTCGGTTTAGTTTTCGGCTTGGGCGCCGTGCCCTTGGCGCTGGCTGCGGGCGACGCTGCTGCGGGCAAGGCAAAAGCCGCTCAATGTGCAGCCTGCCACGGTGCAGACGGTAACAGTATTGCTCCAGCTTTTCCAAAGATTGCCGGACTCGGCGAAAAATATCTGTATAAGCAGCTTAAAGATATTAAAGGTACACCAGACGGTAAAAAGGCCCGCGATGTGCCGCAAATGATCGGTCAGTTGGACAACTTCAACGATCAGGACCTGCAGGATATCGCCGCTTACTTTGCCTCGCAGCCAATGCAGCTGACCGGATCTGAGGCTATTTCCGTGAAGCTAAACAACGGTGAGGACGTCGACGGCCTGATGCTTGGACGTAAAATCTACCGTGGTGGCAATATGGAGACTGGTGTTCCCGCATGTATGGGATGCCACTCACCTGCTGGACTGGGCAATGCACCGGCCGGTTACCCTCGTCTGGGCGGTCAGTATCCAGAGTACATCGAAGCCCAGCTGAAAGCATTCCGTGTGGGTACCCGCAACAATGACGGTGAAGTTCGCACTATGCGCACCGTGGCCAAGCAACTCTCCGATGCAGAGATCAAGGCGCTGGCCAACTATATCGCAGGCCTGACTGACTAATAGTCACAGGGTTTGAGTACACTGAGGCCGGTCTGTAACCGGCCTTTTTTGTGCCTGTCGCCTGAGCATAAAGCCGCTTTCCATAGATGTACTAGGCAGTTTTTGCAGTGTTTCCTTGCACGAGGGTCCGGGAACTTAAATAATCTGCGTTGTCTATTGTGTCCTCAGTGGCTCGACAGCCCGCCGCTAGATGGCGTTCGCACCACTAAATAAAAGTTGGAGAAGACTTATGAGAGCATTTCTCGCCCCGATCACGATGGTTTTTGCTGTAATGTTCAGCCTCGTTGCCTGCGCCCAGGAAAGTGGCGAGTTCAAAGCGGGCCAGCACTATGAAGTATTGCCGCAGGCTGTACCACAAAAGAGCAACGACAAGATCGAAGTGACTGAGATGTTCTGGTACGGCTGTGCCCACTGCTTCACTTTTGAGCCAACTCTGGAGCGCTGGAAAGAAAAGATGCCCAGCGATGTTGCGCTGCTGAAATTGCCAGCAATTTGGCAGCCGGTTATGGATGTACACGCTCGTCTTTACTACGTAGCAGATTCCATGGGTGTTCTGGAAAAGATGCACACGCCTATCTTTAACACCATCTACACTCAGCGCCAGATGCTGGCTGTCCGCGAAGGTCGCAACTGGGTGCCTGACTTAAAGGCTATCGAGGCTCTGTTTAACAAGCATGGTGAAGATGGTGCCAAAGCTGCGAAGCTGATGAATTCCTTCGCTATCAACAGCAAAGTTAAGCAAGGTATGGCCAATCAGCGCGCTTACAAAATGACTGGTACCCCAGAAGTTGTTGTTGCGGGTAAATACCGCATCAGTTCCTCTTTCCCCGGATATAAAGGTAAGAGCAATGGCCAGGAGCTGATGCTGCAAGTGGCGGATTACCTGATTGCCAAAGAGCGAGCGGATCGCGGCTAAGCTTTCCAATTGAAGAAACCCCGCCTCGAGCGGGGTTTTTTATTTCTACCCTAAGAAAGGTGCCCCGCAATCTGTCGAGAGGCTCCTAACATCGATCAACCTTGCCCGATCCGGAAGCCACTAATGGGATTCAAATGGATTTTACTGTTTACCCTCCTAGCTGGCTTAATCGCACCTGTTTCAGCCCAGGACACTTCAAGCAGCAATACTGTGGCCGCTCAGGCCAGCAATCTTCTCTCCTATATAGCGGTAGACTACGGCGACGCCGTAGAGAACGGGCAGCGACTGGACACTCCTCTGTATGAACTACAGAAGCAACAGGTAGAAGAAGTACTGCGCCTGGTCACTCAACTCCCCGATCGGCCTGGTCGGCAGGGTTTGCAGAAAAGCCTCTCGGACTTGCGTAAGGCGATTGAGGATAAGGATTCCAGCGCAGAGGTGCGCCGTCGAGCCAATGCAATCGCCGATCGCCTTGCTGCTTTGTATCAGCTGCAGCGGTCACCCAGTTACTCTTTGCCCTCGCCGGGTTTTATGATGCCTGTTTATCAGCAGCGGTGTGCCATCTGCCACGGTGTCGACGGTGAGGGTAGTAATGAAGGCCCAGCCCTCAATGATCTTGAGAGAATGGCGGGGTTCAGTCTCTATGATCTTTATAACACCCTGGACCCAGAAACTGACTCTATTCACACAGTCGACATTGATGGAGATCTGACCGGCCTACAGCGCTGGGCATTAGCGGTGACTGTCGCTGCTTTTCCAGTGGCGAATCAGTTACCACCCTCTTCTGACTTGGCGACCCGTTATCCCGGGTTACTGGGACTGCCGGGAATGGCGACCACTAAACCGGCGGAACTTGATCCAACTCTGCAACAAGCATTGATGTGGTGGCGCGGAAACCCCCATCTTGTACGCACTCTGATCCCCCCTCTTATCAGCGCAATTGGCTTGCTGCAGCTGGCGGAGACGGACTATCGAGGAGGAGATATAACAGCGGCATACGGTAAGTTAATGCTGGCTTATCGTGATGGGTATAGGCCGTTACGACAGGAGCTGCTGATTCGTGACAAGGTACTGGTGGAGCAGCTTCAGGTCCAATGGCAGCAATTGAGGGGTGACTTGATTGGTGGTGCCAGTTCCACAGAAGTTATTGCCGCGTTTCAAAATCTGCGGGCGGATCTCAATCTGGCCCACTCCAAGTTGGAGCCACCTGCGATGGGGGAGGGGCGATACCTATGGACTGCCGCTCTGTTTGCTTTGGCAATCGGTTTGGGGGCGCTGCTCTGGTGGGGACTGCGAAGACAAAAGCGAACTAGACTTTAAAAAGTTTTGTCCGCCATTTCCCGGCGCAGTAGTGAGGCCATACCATGTCAAAATTAGTTGCCACTGCCTTCATGTTGTTACTGGCCCTGGATTGTCACGGTTCTGAGCCTCTGGATGCATTTCCAGAGGAGGTTGAAGGCAAGTTACGTCACGTTATCAAGCTGCCCAAGGTTGTCGATGAAAGTCGCTTCAGGGTTGAGTTGGTACCGGGAAAAAGCCAAGTCGCGGAATGCAACTTGCAAAGCTTTAGCGCCCCATTGCGTAAGGACATACTCCCAGGCTGGGGTTACCCCTTTTATGTCCTGTCCGACTTGACCCCGACCACAGATACGCAAAAGGTCTGTGCCCAAGGCAGTGAATCCCGGCGATTTATCACCGTGCGCGGTGATGGCTTGATGCTGCCTTATAGCAGTAAGTTGCCAATGGTTATATATCTGCCACAGGGCGTGCAGTTAAAGTATCGGGTGTGGAGAGCAGACAAGAATTTTTCCGAAGCAAAATCCAGATAGTTGGACTACCGGTAAAAATGACTTGGCATTCTTTTTGTGAATTTGTCGTAAATTTGAATATTTTTAACGTTTAACCTGCCACCGTTGTAAATTGCGTCTAGCCTTACTTTTCGAGGGATGTGAAAAATAGCGCCGAAGCGTTTTTTCATGCCGATAAGTGAGGCTTTAGCCCCGTAATCGGAAAGGAAAATTGGCGACTTCCCCAGTCGTCTTTTGAATAACCCGCCCCCTGTAATGCACTGGGGCCGATACCGTAGGGCAGCGCATGAAGTTTTTGCGTCTTTTACCAAAGCGGCATTTTATCAAGCCGGTTGTTCCATTTGTCACAGCAATTTTCCTAGCGATACCAATGTGGGCCTCGGCGGAGTCCGCCCAGCAAAAGTGGGCGGGAAATTGGCTGGTTGTGAGTGAAGGCGATGATCAATTAGTGTGGCAACTGCATGCCGATGGCTCCGGATATGCCTATGGATTTAATGCCAAAGGCCTATTGACCCATGGTTTTGCCATTAACTGGCAATTGGATGGTGACCGGGTGCGAGTTAAAACGGGAACCTCGGTGCGCTGTAAGGGCGGGGTTGTATCTGTCGCATTTCGAGATTGGAGCCGTGCCACCCTCCTCTTTGCAGTGATTGATGGCCGTCATTGGCTGCAGGCGGGCGGTGGACTTCTGAGCTTTCAGCGTCGGTTGGCTGATTGGCGAACCCCCAAGGCCGGTGCAAGTTGCCCGGATATTGTCAGTCGCTAGCAGCTTAATTCCGTGCGAACGATATTTAATCCGTGCGTGGAAAAGATGAGTAGTGGGTGGGAATGGATAAAATTCTATCTCTTCCTGCCACTGCTAATTTTTGTCGTAAGTGCAAATGCCAGTGAAGAGAAACGAAAAACACTCAATGAAGGCTGGCATGCAAAATCACGCTACGATGCCAGTCAATGGGTTGGGGCCTGGCTGATTTCCCGCGATGGTGAAGCGCGGCATGTGTGGAGTCTCAAGCCCGATGGCACTGGGAGATCCTACGCTTTTTTAAGGCAAAATGGAGAGATGCAATTCGTATTTGGATACGATATTAATTGGTATTTTGATCCATTTACTCAAATGGCCAATATAAAGACCGGACGCAGAATTATTTGCAAGCGAGGGAAGATTTACCCCTATTTTCTCACTTTAAAATCCTACGAAAGCGACTACGCGGTAAGGGGAAAGTTTGCCTGGCAAACAACATGGACAGAAGTGAGTATTGGGCGAAATCGCCTGCATAAATCCTATGTAGTTTTTGTAGCCCCCCTGTCCGCATGGCATGATCCAGATAGAGATTCACCCTGCCCCAAATTTCCCCGTGTACGCCTGGAAAAGGATATTGACGCGGTGCTGAAGAGCTGGGAGGTTGAACAGGATTCGTCGGAAGTGGATACAACTCCGGCACCCAATGAACCGGAATTTGATGGTGAAGAGCTGAGAAATCCGTAACTTCTCACAGTCATTGGGTCTACTTCTCTCAATAAGAAATAATCCCATCAATATATTTTTAACTTTCCACCAGCTAAAATCCGACTTCTCTAAGCTTCAGGAAAAATCTTAAAAAGATTTAGTTATTAAACTGCCAGCTCTGTTAGGAAAATAATTCTAAAAAAATGCGTGATCTTACCTTTTCCAAATTAAAATATGCTGCCGGGTAATAGAGAGCCCACGAAAAGTAGTTTTAGAGTTGGATTATTTTCACCTGAAGACAGGTATTAATCAAAAAGATTGATCCAAAAGCAGTGCGACCGTGTAGAAACCGGTCGTATTAATCAGGTTGGAGAAAACTTCCAGACGGCAAAGAAAGCATGAAAGCTGATCTATCCGTAGTGAGAGCATTGAGAACTTTGTATCCCAAGCTGCACGATGAAATCTATGTGTTTTGTCAGGTTTCAGATAGTCGGTTTACAGATATTTTGTCAGAGAGTTTGTGTTTCTTCCGAGAAGGTGAGGGAATGAGTGTGATACTGCCTCAACGTTCGGCTCGGCAATTAGATATTGTCGCAAGCGCCCCCTTTCGCCAAATCACTTTGCAGATCCTGGCTGGTCTTGATGCGGTGCGGGTTATTCCTGTGGTCGCCCAGGAATTAATGGAGGCTGGAATAGATACCAGCGTGGTATCCACACTACACCGTGACCACATTTTTGTCCCTGATGAGCGCGCGGAATTTGCAGTAAAAATTCTGCGCGGTATTCGAAATCGAGTTCAATATAGCTGATATGTAGCCTGCCAGTGCGTATCAACTATCCCCCCACAGAGCCCCACGGCGAGATTCGCCAACTGTTGCCTAATTTTTTTTATGTTCCCGGAACTATCAAACTAGCGCCGGGGGTCACTATCAATCGCAATATGGGAATCGCTCGCTGGCAGGATCACCTTACCTTGATTAATCCCATCAGATTGCGTCCACAGCAGGAGGAAAAGTTAAAAGATCTCGGGCGTGTGAGTCACGCGATACGGCTCGGCTATCACCATGGGCGTGATGATCTCTACTACAGAGACCACTTTGATCTTACCTTTTGGACACAGCGCGGCTCCGATTTTTATCCGCCAAAAGCAGATAAGGTGTTGCGACAGGAGGATGTTTGTCCAATACCGGGGGGGCGCTTTATTGTCTTTTCCCAAAGTCAGTTTCCAGAGGCCGTATTGTGGCTCCCGTTTAGTGGCGGACTACTGGTCAGTTGTGATGCCCTGCAGTACTGGCAGTCATGGAATGGATGTACCTGGTTTGGGAAAAACCTGCTGAGGTTTTCTGGTATCCGCCGAGGTATGCAGATTGCTCCCTCCTGGAGAGCAAGGGTGACACCAAGTGATAAAAATCCCAGGCTGTGGTTGAAGTACGACTTCGAACAAATCCTAAGGCAGCCGTTTTTGCACTTTCTTGCGGCTCATGGAGATTTTTGTGCGGATAATGCCTACGAGAAAGTAGCTTATGCGGTTGGACAAGCGTTCCCCGGTTTGGGGAAGGCTGCATAGATGAGTTTAGCGAGCACAGTCAGGGCGCAGCTCACTGGGCCTCAGCTTAGATTGCCCTAAATCGTGGTAAGATGGGCAATTGCTCGACGGTCCACAAGCACCTGTAGTGGTGCGATTTCAAATGACCTGTCCGTATCAACAATCACGCTTTGTATTCCTGAGAAGTAGCACTCCCCATGAGAGTTAAAAGTCTATTGGGTGCCCTGGCTATGGCACTATTGGTGGCTTGTACCACCTCCAGCATTAACAGCACTGGCCCCATTGCAGATAGTGATTACATCCGTAGAGATATCAATTTCCTCGCATCAGCGGAACTAGAGGGTCGCGATACCGGTAGCGAGGGTTATCGCCAAGCGGCACAGTATGTGGCTGGCCAATTTAAAAAGATGGGGCTGATTCCAGCAGGGGAGCAAGGTTACTTCCAGGAAGTGCCTTTTCGCAGTGCCAGTTGGGATGGGAGTGATCCTGAATTTGTCTTAGAGGGCCAGAACGATGAAATCGCCATGCAATTTGGCGAGGACTTTCTAGCATCGCCCTCCGCACTGAGTGAGCGCTCGCAGATCAATGCCGAGTTGGTATTTGTCGGTTACGGTATTGAGGCTCCGGATTTTGGCATTAATGACTATCACGGCCTGGATGTACAGGGAAAGATTGTCGTTGTGTTAGCAGGCCGGCCGCAGAGCTTGCCCAGTGAAGTGGGGGCTCACCACTCCTCTCCTCGCACCAAACGCCAGGTTGCCGCAAAACATGGCGCTGTGGGTTTTGTTCGCCTGTATACGCCTGAGCGGGAGAAACGCCGCCCATTTGACTACTATGCGAAGCACCGTTTTGACGACACTTTTGACTGGGTGAAAAAGACTGGTATGCCCGGTAGTGCAATCCCGGGGATGCACCCGGGAGTTATGTTGAGCATCACTGCAGGCGGCAAGCTGTTTGATGGCGCTGAGCGCAGTCTTGAAAGTATTTTTGCCGATATCGAGCAGGGAAAAACTCCAGAAGGCTTCCCCCTTAGTTACCGTGCAAAAATGAGCAGCAGCTCTAACCACAAGCGCGTAACCAGCCCGAATGTAGTGGCCGTTTTACCGGGAAGTGATCCACTCCTGAAAGCTGAATATGTTGTTTTTTCCGCACACCTGGATCATGTTGGAAAGAAAGAGGACGGCGAGATTTACTACGGAGCCCAGGATAACGCTGCCGGTATCGCGGTGATGTTGGAAACCGCACGTCTTTTTGTTGAATCTGGGCAAAATCCTCGAAGATCACTGCTGTTCGTTGCTGTTACCGCAGAGGAAAAAGGTTTGCTGGGATCGGATTATTTTGCTGAGTACCCCACGGTGCCACTGGAATCGATCGTAGCCAATATCAACCTTGATATGCCCATGCTGCTCTATCCATTCCGCGATATTATTGCTTTCGGTGCTGAACATTCATCTTTGGGGCGAGTTGCGGAGGAGGCTGCAAACCGTTCCGGGCTTAAACTCAGTCCCGATCCTATGCCGGAGGAAGTTATCTTCGTGCGCAGTGACCACTACAATTTTGTCCGTCGCGGAGTGCCCTCAATCTACTTGATTACCGGAAGGGAGGCAAAAGACCCCAGTGTGGATGGTACTGCTGCACAGATGGCTTTCTTCCGCGAGCGCTACCACAAGCCAGGGGATGCTGCGGACGAGCAGATTAATTATGAGGCGGCTGAGCAATTTACCCAGGTAAATTACCTGATTGCCCGGCAAGTTGCCGATGCCGACATTCAACCATATTGGTACGAAGGTGATTTCTTTGGGGATTTATTTTCTAGGGATTGAGCGGTTTGAACACCCTGGGAGCAACCCTAACTGAAACCATTGATTGGCTTCAGGATAGTACTATCGCTTGTTCTCCCGCAGTGGCTAGCTCTAAATGTGCCTATTGGGTTTACGACAGAGGTGGCTTGATTGTGTTTAACCGCAAGGCTTAGGTAGGCTCCAGGCTTCGGCTGTCCTGTCCACAATAGGTAATTCTTGTACGGATGGTTCAATTGCTGAGGTCGGTTAATTACAGGAGCTGAGGCCAGCAGCTGCCCCAAATCGACACCAGAACATTTAGCTAATGCTTCTTTGGCGGTCCATTTAGTGAGGAAACAAGCAGCTACTTGCGATGTTGGGAGCGAGTTTAGTTCGGTTATCTCCGCCTTGTGGAAGTATTGCTTAGCCATGGCCAACCAATTCCTTTGGTGGGACTCATTTTCGCAATCAATACCTACTGGAGTTTCCGCTATTGCTACGGCAACAAAGTCATCGGAATGGCTTATGGAAATATGACAAAGGGGTTTTCCTCTAACCATAGCAATGGTCGGTGCTTCAGCCTCAACTGTAATTTCCCAAGGTGAATACTCGTATTGCTCCGCAATTAAAGTGCGCAGTAATATTCGCCCGGCCAGGAACTGGGCTCGGCGTTTAATACTGTGTATTTTCTCCAGCCGTGAGAGCTCAGTGCTTCCCAGCAGGTGAATGGAATCTCCCTGCCAGTTTCCTGACCAGCTATTGAAGGAAGAGCAGGTAAAGTAAGGCATTTGATAACCCCTAAGAATTTGTTCCCTTTGGAAGCGATGGAATCTGGTCGACTTAAAAAACCTTCACTTTAACGGCTGGGGGGCTGTGCAATACAAGTTTCCCATGGCAAATGTGTACCATAGTACGAGAGAATAAGTGGCCGGAAAAGCCCGTGTATTTCACTGTAATCTAAGGCCGCGCATCGACCTATAATTCAGCGCTTTTACTGGCGGCTATTGGTCATTTTGTGTACCATTCCCGCCCTGTCTCTGGTCGCGCAATACCTATTAGCCAACTAAAAATAATGGTGGGAAAGGCCAGCTTCAGCTTTTTGATTTTGGGGGATGGAGCTCTGCTCCAGAATTAATGTTTGGTTATGGAATTTGTTGTCAGTAATTGGCGAGCATGGTGCTCGGGAATATCAGATCAATCGGATTGGCAGGGTTGGCGTAGAGGAGAAAAGCAGCTTGGTGGAAATAGCCAGGCGGATGTGTCTTTTCTTCCTGCAATGCAGCGCCGTCGGTTGAGTCCGCTGGCTAAAGCCGTTTTTAATACCGCTTTTCCGCTATTAGAGCAGGAAGATATTCCTTTACTGCTTTGCTCAGTGCATGGCGAAGCAATGAGGACTTATTCCTTGTTACAAGGCGTTGCAGCAAGTGAAGACCTATCGCCAACTGCATTTGGACTTTCTGTACACAACGCAATTGCAGGACAGTTCTCTATTGCCTGTAAAACCAGGTCTCCAGCACTTGCTTTAGCTGGGGGGGATTTTCCTATGCAGTCGGGTTTTATAGAGGCTGCTGGTCTACTCCAAGAGGGTGCTGAGGAATTGCTTTTAGTGTTCTGTGAAGAAACACTACCTGAGATTTACTATCCCAGCGCTGAGAGCTCAACATATATTTGCGCAACGGCTATGCGCTTGGCGAAACATAAATCTAGTGATACAGATATAAAACTATCGTTAACTGCCAGTGAATGTGCGGGAGCTGAGTCAGTATTTGCAGAGCCTGATTACCAGCTTCCGTTGATTAGATCTTTGATTGATCGCGAGGGGCGTATACCTGTTTCAGAGAGATGGGAGCTACAGATCAATGCCAGTTAACTTATTGCCGGCAAAGAAAAAAGACAAGTATTGGCTAAGGTTGGTCGCTACGGCGATAGCATTTAGCCTGTTCGGTATCGGTGGATTGATACTGCGGTTTGTTCTGTTCCCACCATTAAAGGTGATCTATCGGGACGCAGAAGTTCGAAAATGCAAGGCTCGTTTGTGTATCCACAACGCTTTTCGATTGTTTATTGGCTTTATGCATATCACGGGAATCTACACCTATCAATTTCGTGATGAACAAAAGTTAGCTAAACCAGGCCAATTGATATTGGCAAATCATCCATCGCTTATTGATGTGGTATTTCTAATATCCCGAATACCGAATGCCAACTGTATTGTAAAAGCCAGTTTATTTAGAAACCCGTTTATGCGCGGCGCAGTAATGACTGCAGGCTATATACCTAATGATGACCCGGAACAGATTATCGAACTGGCTTCGATATCACTACAAAAAGGGGAATCAGTAGTTCTCTTTCCAGAGGGAACTCGCTCTGTACCAGGACAACCGTTTAGGTTTCAGCGTGGGGCAGCCTACATGGCGTTACGCTCCGGGGTGACCCCAACTCTGGTAACAATACGGTGTAATCCACCGATGCTGATGAAAAATATTCCTTGGTACAGTATTCCTCTGAGTCGACCACATTTTCAATTCGATGTGAATGAATCAGAGAGTTTTATTCAAGTAAAAGAAAAAGATGAAACACCACAAGTAGCCCGAGAGGTTACTCAAGAATTAAAAGCATTTTTTACCGAGGAGTGTGCTGCGTGAAAGAGTTAGTTGAAGAGCTTAAAGTTCTGATTATTGATGTATTAAATCTGGAAGATATTACTCCAGAAGAAATCGTAGCAGATGAGCCCCTTTTTGGAGAGGGCTTGGGGCTGGATTCTATTGATGCACTAGAGTTAGGTCTTGCTCTGCAAAAAAAATACAACATATCAATAGATGCAGAAAGCGAAGATACAAAATCGCATTTTGCTAATGTGAATAGCCTGGCAAATTTTGTCAGCAGCCGCCGCGCATAATAGAGGTATTTATGTTGAATAGCAGAGAAGAAATTTTACCAAAATTGACCGAAATTCTGGTTGAGATGTTTGAGGTCGATGAGGCAGATGTAAAAGAAGAAGCCCACCTCTCTGATGATCTTGATATAGATAGTATTGATGCTGTGGACCTAATTGTTCGCTTGAAAGAAGTAACAGGAAAGAAAATTGCACCTGAAGAGTTCAAAAGTGTAAGAACTGTTGGAGATGTAGTTGGTGCAATTGAAAAGGTAATGGCAGAGAAGTGAGTCGATTCGCGCAGCTAATATTGGTCATTATTCTGACACTGTACCCTATGGCAATTTACTTTGGCATAGAATACTTGTCTTTAAGTAGTATTCTGTTACTGCTGTTGATAGTTGCGGTTTTAAGGGTATTGTTTGGCGGCGCGAATAAGGCGATTGGCACCAAGTTAATGGCTGTGGCCTTGGCTTTTGTTGTTGGGGTTTCCTGGTTAAGGGGCGACTCAAACGGACTTCTTTGGTATCCAGTACTTTGTAATCTGATTCTATTTTCACTGTTTTTTTACAGTTTGAGTCAACCGCAAACATTAGTAGAACGGCTTGCTCGCCTTACGACTCCAGATTTACCAGCTGAAGGTGTCCTATATACACGAAAGGTTACCAAGGCATGGTGTCTATTCTTTTTAATTAATGGAAGCCTCGCACTGGCAACTGTTTTAAACGGCGATATGAAAGTCTGGACTCTTTACAATGGCCTTGTTTCATATGTGCTAATGGGAATTATGATGGGTGGTGAATGGCTACTGCGTCGTCGCGTCCAAAATAAGGTGTGAGTTAAGGTCGTGGACAAAGTACAGTTTGAACAGGTGTTTGGTTACTCGAATGACCAAGCAGTAGTTAGCTATTCAAGTCGTGGGGAAATTTCATTCGCACAATTTAAGCGTGAATTGGCATTTGTTGAGCGAAAGCTAAAAAAATCCCTAAACGAAGCTGGGATCAAAAAAGCTGCCATTTTCTGTGAAGATAGTTACGAGTTTAGTTTACTTTTTTTTGCCGCTATGTCTTGTTGTGAAGTTGTTGTTATTCCGGCAAATAACAAGCGATTTACTCAGCAAAAACTGGGTGAGCAAACCCTATTACTGGGCAGCTGGGAAGACAGCTCGGCATTTACTATAAATATTCCGGATCAATATAGCGAAGAGCTATCTGTTCCCAGTTATTTTGATGCTGGTATTCAATTATTCACATCAGGAACCAGTGGTGAACCACAAACCGTTGATAAAACCTTATATCAATTGCTCAATGAGGTTAAGGCCCATAATCTGAAGTGGTCATCCCGGGTGGTTAATACAACTACTTTGGCAACAGTAAGCCACCAGCATATATATGGCTTACTGTTTAAATTACTGTGGCCGCTAGCCAGCGGGCGTCGATTTGTTAGTAAGACTTATGTGGATATTGTGGGATTACTCCAAGACGCCCAGAAATGGGGGCCTGCCGTGTGGGTTGCAAGCCCTGCACAGTTAAGCCGCCGTATTTCTTCCTGGCCATGGGAGTTAGGAAAGTCCTTAGTGGATATCTTTTCTTCTGGGGGGCCTTTACTGGAAAGAGATGCAAAGGCGATTGATCAGTTGTGTGGAATCCAGCCCATAGAGGTCTATGGAAGCACTGAAACCGGGGGGATTGCCTGGCGTAATCAATTGCGTCAGAAAAGTTGGAGTCCACTAAAAGGAGTGAACATTGCAAAAAACAGCGATGGGTTACTCAAAGTCTCTTCTCCGTGGTTACCCAAGGCGTTTATTTGTCAGGACAAAGTACAAATAAATACAAACGGTATGTTCGAACTTAAGGGGCGGGCTGATCGCATTATTAAGATTGAAGAGAAAAGAATTTCTCTTACACAAGTTGAGTCCCTACTAGTTGGTAGCTCATATATTGTAAAAGCCAATGCACTTGTCCTGGAGCGTAAAAGAAAAATAGTTGCCGCTGTTGCCACACTAACGGAATCCGGGAAAGAACTATTGCAAAAGAAAGGAAAGGCTTCTCTTGTTCGTAAACTTAGAGAAACCCTGGCCAAGGATCTTGATGGCGTGGCTGTGCCACGTTCTTGGCGTTTTGTTGATGAAATTCCCACTAACTTACAGGGAAAAATAACGAGAGACCTGCTAATGCAACTTTTTGATGAAATTCCGGCAGCAATGGTGCCACAGATTATTAGCAGCGAAATATTAGATAATACTTGTCAAGTGAATTTTACGGTTAATGACGATTTGCCTTGCTTGGATGGTCATTTTGAAGGCTCACCGGTAGTGCCGGGGGTGGTACAGCTGGATTGGGCTATGCATTTTGGCCGCCCACTTGTAAAAGCCGGCAGTACGTTTACCCAAATGGAAGTGATTAAATTTAAGCAGTTAATGATGCCCGGTGATGCTGTCACTTTATCTTTGGAGTTCAGCCAGGAAAAGAACAAATTAAATTATTCTTTTCGGAACACTCAAGATGGCAATATAGAATATAGCAGTGGTAGGTTGTGCTTCAGCCATGTCTAACTTTTGTTTTGTAATACCCGTTTATAATCATGAGGGGGCGATCGCAGAGACGCTGGCATCTCTGGATGACTTTAACCTGCCTTACATTCTGGTAGATGATGGCTGTGATGAACCCTGTAGAAATGAACTACAACGCTTAGAGCAGAGCTACGGTTCCCGGGTTCACTTGGTTGTTCGCCAGGCTAATGGTGGAAAAGGTGCCGCGGTAAAAAGTGGTCTGCGAGCTGCGAAAGAGCTTGGATATAGTCATGGAATTCAAGTCGATGCCGATGGTCAACACAGCCCCGCTGACATACCTCAATTCCTAGAGAAAAGCAGAAAGTGCCCTGATTCACTGATTTGTGGCTATCCGCAATACGATAAATCAGTACCTAAAGTTCGTTTGTGGGGACGCTATCTAACTCATGTATGGATCTGGATTAATACTCTTTCTCTGGAGATTAAGGATTCCATGTGTGGGCTGCGTTGTTATCCCTTATCTCGAACTGTAGATTTGTTAGATAACGAATATACCGGTGATCGTATGGATTTTGATCCAGAGATCTTGGTACGGTGGTATTGGAGCAAAGGCGGTCTCTGCCAGGTACCTGTTAATGTGAGCTACCCAATAGATGGCGTTTCCCATTTCCGGGGATTTGAGGATAACTTCCTTATATCGGCAATGCACACCCGTCTATTTTTTGGCATGTTAGCCAGAACTCTGCGTATTTCGACAGTAGGGCGAAAAGCGTGAGTAATTTACACTGGTCAAAATACCGGGAACAAGGCTTTTTCCTGGGTATCAAGTTCTTATTCTGGTTGCATCACTGGTTGGGTCCGATTGCCTTTAAAGTTGCGGTATACCCGGTAGTTTTATGCTATTACCTAAAAAATCAGAGTGGCCGCAATTCGATCCGTGAGTACTTGGAATTATTCGCCAAACGCTACCCATCTAGCGGTATAGAACCGAATTGGAAAACCGGATTTAGAATTTTCCTTAATTTTGCTAACAGCGCTAGAGAAAAGCTTGAAGCCTGGTTTGTGGGTATCCCGGATAGTCAGGTAAATTTCCCAAAAAGAGCGGGTCTTCACCAGTTGGCGGCTAGTGGCCAAGGTGGATTAATAATTGGCTCTCATCTCGGGAACCTGGAGGTTTGCAGAGCGCTTGGCAGCCTGACAAAGGTACGGGTAAACGTGTTAGTGCATACAAAGCATGCGGTGAAATTTAATCGCATGATGAAGATGCTCAATCCCTTGAGTCAAGTACGGCTTATCCAGGTAACAGAAGTGACTCCCGCTCTAGCGATGCGACTCTCCGAGGCTGTTGAGGCTGGGGAGCTGGTTGTTATTGTCGGTGATAGAACACCTATTAACTCTATGGGGCGCACCTGCGAGGCAGAATTCCTAGGGCGAAAAGCGCCTTTTCCCCAGGGGCCATATATTCTTGCTGCGCTGCTCAAATGCCCGGTGTACACGCTTTTCTGTCTGCGCAGTACTTCCGGATACGATATTTATATGGAAAAACTCTGCGATCGCGTTGTGATGAAACGCGGTGACAGAGAGGGGCATATTCGCTCTCTTGTCGAGGAGTTTGCACGACGGTTGGAACGCTATTGTCATATAGCACCTTTGCAATGGTATAACTTTTACCCGTTCTGGGATCAGCAAAAATGAATTCAGCAGTACTACAACGAACCCAAATAGTCTTTGATGGCACAGATCTATCTATTGATCAGGTAAACACCATTGCAGCTGGCCGTGGCGATATCTCTCTATCTGATGAAGACGGCTTTGTCGCAAGGATAAATCGCGGTGCCGAGTTCCTGGATAGCCTTTGGCAGAAGGAAGGTGTGATCTACGGAGTAACCACTGGATATGGTGATTCCTGTACCGAAAGTATTCCAGCAGACCTGGTGGAAGAGTTACCTCATCGATTATTTACCTTCCATGGTTGTGGAATGGGGGAAGTCTTTACTCTTGAGCAGAGTAGAGCGATTGTTGCTGCCCGGATTGCCAGCCTCGCAAAGGGCAGTTCAGGGGTCCGATATCGGCTGTTGCAGCAATTGGTTCTGTTACTTCAGAAAGACATTATTCCGGTAATTCCCCAAGAGGGTTCTGTGGGAGCCAGTGGCGACTTGACCCCACTGTCTTATGTTGCTGCGGTTTTGTGCGGGGAGCGCAAAGTTTGGTACCGAGGCCACCAGAGAGATACTGCTGAGGTATTCGATGAATTGCAGATTGAGCCATTAAAGCTATACCCAAAAGAGGGTTTGGCGATAATGAATGGCACCGCCGCAATGACTGGCTTGGCGTGCTTAGCCTACAAACGGGCAGAGTATCTAGCACAGCTGAGTGCTCGTATTACCTCCATGATGAGCGTTGCGTTGGATGGCAATGCCTATCATTTTGATAGCGCGCTTTTTGCTGTGAAGCCTCACCCCGGTCAAAACCAGATTGCAAAGTGGATTCATGACGATCTCAATGTTGGTGCCGCTCCAAGACAAAATAACCGATTGCAGGATCGCTATTCACTTCGGTGCGCTCCCCATGTAGTGGGTGTATTACAGGACTCTCTGCCCTGGCTCCAGCAGTTTATTCATAGCGAACTAAACAGTGCCAATGATAACCCGATCATTGATGGTGAAAACGAGAGGGTACTTCATGGTGGGCACTTCTATGGTGGGCATATAGCCTTCGCCATGGATAGCCTGAAGAATGCGGTAGCAAACCTCTCTGACTTACTGGATCGACAAATAGCCCAACTGGTAGACGTTAAGTTCAATAATGGACTCCCGGCAAACCTATCAGGTGTAACCGGGCCTCGAAGATCGATTAACCATGGCTTTAAGGCTGTTCAAATTGGTGCGAGTGCCTGGACTGCTGAAGCACTAAAGCAGACCATGCCCGCAAGTGTTTTTTCCAGATCAACGGAGTGTCATAACCAGGATAAGGTCAGTATGGGCACCATTGCTGCCAGGGACTGTATTAGGGTATTACAGTTAACGGAGCAAACAACCGCAGCGGCACTGATGGTTGCTTGGCAGGGTATTCAGCTTCGAGTTCGTAGTGGAGGAGTGGATTTGGAAAAATTATCTACCGCTCTTAATACCACAATCAGGCAGATAGGAGATGAATTTTCTTTTCTGGAGGAAGATAGAGAGCTTGAACAGCCATTGAGAAAATTCGTTTCGTTAATTCAGCAAAGACATTGGCGCTTATATGAAAACTAATAAACCTATGCGCCCTGAAAAATGGACGGCACAAGTTGAACTACAAATTCCTTTCCACGATGTGGATATGATGGAGATAGCTTGGCATGGGCATTATGCAAAGTACTTTGAAATAGCCCGATGTGCATTGTTTGATCAGTTGGAATATAACTTCCAACAAATGAAGGAATCAGGTTTTGCCTGGCCGGTCATAGATTTGCGCGTACGATATGCAAAGCCTTTACGATTTCAGCAGTGGATTGTTATTCGCGCTGAGGTTTCAGAATATGAAAATCGATTTAAGATCAATTATACAATAACAGATAGAGATACCGGTGTACGCTTAACAAAAGGACATACTGTACAGGTAGCTGTCGAAATAAGCAGTGCCGAAATGCTGTTTGCATCGCCTCCAATTTTGCTGGAAAAATTGGGGGTAAATTAGTGATGACTGCCAAGCGTTTGGTTTTATTTTTTATTTGCTTTCTATTTTCCACAGTAACTTCTGCTTTGACTTCAGAGCAGCAGGCAGTTTTGCGGGAGATAGAGAAAAATATTGTGTCATCTCCACAGATGCTTGGCACTTTTTCCCAGACAAAGAGGCTGCCCCAGTTGCCCAGGCCTCTGGTTTCTTCAGGCATCCTGGCTATTTCTGAAGAGTTAGGATTAAGCTGGCGAATAGAGAATCCAATAGAATCCCATCGAATATTTAAGCTAGATGATGCTGATTCTGGGAATCGGGTCAATAGCAATATTGTAGGAAATCATGTGGCTGATCCTCTATTAAAGATTATCAGTGGTGATTTTAGCGAACTGGATCAGACTTTTACGGTGGGACCACAGATTGCAGAAGAGCAATGGAGAATTAACTTAATTCCCAAGCAAGAGGCTTTTAGAAAGGTTATTGAATCGATAGAGGTCGTGGGAGACAAAAAGATTCGGAAAATAGTACTAGCTGAAGCCAACATGGCAATTACTGAAATAGATATTTTAAATTTACATTCAGTTGAAGCTAATAACAGTCAACTGCTGAGTGAATTCTCAGAAGATAACCAGAAATAATCTCATGTCACGTCGAGTTGTTATTTGGCTTTCCTTTGTTAGTGTAATTATTGGGATAACTGTATTACGCTATCAATCCAGCTGGCTACAAACAGATATTTTGTTATTAGCTGATAATAACTCCGACTCGGTAAGTAGTGCTGGCATCCAGAAAAAAGTCAGTCAGCAATTACAGGGAAGTTTAATTTGGGTTTTAGTTTCTGAAGGAAAAGAATCACAACGTCTGGCCATGCATACCCAAGAGTTGGCGCAGAAACTAAAGGCCGCTAAATCTTTAGAGTCTGTTGAATATCGTTGGGCCGATTCTGAAAGCTATAAAGAGGAGTGGGAGCTGCTCTTTCCTCTGCGCCAACAGCTACTCAGCCCTGAAGATAGAGCGTTATTAGACGTTACGCCAGAGGAACTTATACAGCGTCAATTGAGTAAATTATACGGGCCTGACGGCGCTGGAATTGATTTGGAGAAAGATACTTTCTCAACTTTTCGCAATTACTTTACCGCAGATATTGGAATTACTCCACAAGTCTTTGATGGAATTCCGGTACATACAGAAGGACATAAAGTTTTTACCCTGCTTTATACGCTGGCCGCACCAGTTGATTTGACTGGAGAGAGCGATATATCACTTCTTTCTTTACAGTCAGAATTAAAGCAATGGGCTCAAAAAAATGGTTATTCGCTGCTGGTAGCTGGAGCCCCCCTGCATACAGAGTATGCTGCTGCTATGGCACAGGATGAAATACGCCTGATTGGCTCCCTTTCGATCCTTGCTATTTGCTGTCTATGTATTGTTGTCTTTCGCTCATTAAAACCTCTACTAGCCTGTACATTCGCAATTCTATGTGGCGTGGCCAGTGGTATATCTGGTGTTATTATTATTTTGGGCCAAATTCATATACTGGCTTTTGTATTTGGTACAACGGTTTCTGGATTGGCGATTGACTACGCATTTCACTTTATTTGTAATAGATTGAGGCTGGGCAAGCCAAAAGATAAGGATATATTACCTGGGCTATTGCTGGGCTTGATATCAAGCTGCTTGGCATTTTTCTCTCTTGCATTAACACCTTTTCCGCTTTTACAACAAATAGGGGTTTTTGTCGGCTGTGGTTTAATAGGGGCTTGGTTGACTGTGATCCTGCTATTCCCACGCTGGATTAATATTAAGCATAGGCCTTTATCGTTTTCCAGTCAGTTTCCTAAACTCAATATTAGGTACTACCTGTTTCCATTGGTTGGGCTGTTGATGTTTGGATCTGCGGCGCTTCAGAAAATTCAATTTAATGATGACCTAAAACTGTTTTACCAGCCTCCAGAATTTCTTACACAAGATGAAATAGAGCTAAATTCTCTGATTAAATCCCGGCCAGACTCCCGTTATTTTTTGGTTTTTGGTGAAGATGAACAACAGGTATTAACACGAGAATGGGAACTTAGAAATCAACTAGGCTATTTAGTAGAAAAGGAAATTATTAGTGGTTTTCAGGGGGTAACTAACCGGATACCTCCAAAAGAGGTTCAAGAAGCTGACTGGAAGTTATTGTCGAAGTTTTACAGTGGGGATGCTGTCAGGTCTTTTTATCAGCAATTGGGTTATTCTGAACAAGATATTAACCAGCAGTTAAGTTCTAAAATACAGGCATTCAATACCTTTAATTTCTCTGAATGGTTGCCAGTTGCAGGTCGGCAATATAAAGGACTATGGTTGGGTTGTGAAAATAATCACTGTTATTCTGTGGTACGTATTTATGGCTTAAAAGAAGATTTGTCATCTTTAGAGTTACTGCCTGGAGTAACCTATGTTGATACTACCAGAAGTATCTCTAATGTTATGTCACAACAGCGTGATCTGTTGCTGCAATTACTGCCATTAATATTCATTGTTGTATTTCTGGTAACTGCAACTAAAACAGGAATAAAACAAGCCTTAAGTATAGTTGCACTTCCATCCAGCGCAGTACTAGGCACCCTGGCGATAGTGATTTTACAGGGATCAGCAATTAATTTATTTCATGTTGCGGCTTTATTACTTGTCTTTGGTATTGGTATAGATTACGCAATATTTAGCCATACAAGCAGGAAGGCTGAGCAGCATTATACCCTGCTGGCGATAGCTATGGCTGGGTTAACAACTTTTTTAGGGTTTGGTTTGTTAGCATTGTCTGGCACACCGGCGATAGCAAATTTTGGGTTAGTCCTGGCTGTGGGCACAGTATTAACTTTGTTGTTGGCATTTTTATTTTTTTGTACACGGGGTAAGGGATATTAGCCAATGAAAGAAATTAAGTCTGACGTTGTTATTATTGGTGCCGGTCCTGCCGGAGCTATCGCAGGTGCGTTATTGGCTAAAAAAGGTTGGCAAGTTTCGATAGTTGAGCGGGAAGAATTTCCTCGCTTTTCTATTGGTGAAAGCCTACTGGCTCAATGTATCGAGTATCTTGAAAAAGCAGATATGTTAGAAGCTGTGAAATCAGCGGGCTTTCAATATAAAAATGGTGCTGCTTTTGAGTGGGATGGTGCTCGTACATCATTTGATTTCCGGGAGAAGTTCTCCCCTGGGCATGGCACCACCTTCCAGGTACAGCGAGCTAAGTTTGATAAAATCCTGGCTGATGAAGCAGAGCGCCAGGGTGTTAAGGTCTATTATCGCCATTCTGTAGTGTCAGTTGATATTGCTGAGAATAACGCAAAGTTAATTGCCGAGAATGACGGCGAAAACCTGGTTTTCCAGGCGTGCTTTGTATTGGATGCCAGTGGCTTTGGCAGAGTTTTACCGCGATTACTTGATCTCGATCGTCCGTCAGAGTTTCCTGTTCGAGAATCCGTATTTACACATGTTGAAGACAATATTGATGATAGCCATTTTGACCGGGATAAAATCTTAATCACTGTGCATCCCAGTGAGCGGGATATTTGGTACTGGTTGATTCCCTTTGCAGATGGAAGAGCTTCTATTGGGGTTGTAGGTGAGAAAGAAAAGATTTCGACCTGGGGGCAGGATCCGGAACAGATATTGAAAGGGGCTATTGCCTCCGCCCCCGAGTTGGCAAAAACTCTGCGCAATGCCAAATTCGATACAGAAATACAACGTATTCGCGGATATTCCAGTGATGTGACCAAACTGGCCGGCCCTGGTTTTGCGCTTTTGGGGAATGCCGGTGAATTTCTAGACCCGGTATTTTCATCCGGTGTTACCATTGCAATGAAATCTTCAGAGTTAGCAGTTGAGTGCCTGCATCGCCAGCTCTCAGGGGAAGCGGTTGATTGGGATGAAGAGTTTATTGAACCCCTGAAGCACGGTGTGGAAGTTTTTAAAACCTATGTCAAAGCTTGGTATGACGGTCGTTTCCAGGATGTAATTTTTTATCAAACCGACCAAAAAGAAATAAAAGGCATGATTTGCTCAATCTTGGCTGGTTATGCATGGGATAAAAAAAATCCGTTTGTTGCCGCTGCTGAGCGTCGATTGAATACGCTGGTAGAAATATGTTCCGCCAAGTAATACTGTTTTTGAGCTTTCTTACTCTGGTGGGGTGTATGTCCACAGGGGGGAGGAAAGAAGAGCTGCAAAGTTGGCCTTTGGCCCCGTTATTGAGCGAGGGACCGCGCCAGCTCAATCAACATTTACGCATTGTCTATCAAGGCGATGAGTATGAATTGATGGCGGCTACTTTCCACACTATGGAGAGTTTAAAGCTATCTCTTCTCAGCCCTGAAGGGATAAGCCTGCTGGATGTTACATACGATGGTAATGAGGTCAGCACCCATTACCACATGAGTAGAGCAGAGAGAGTGCCACCAGAGAAATTGCTGGCAGATATCCAGTTTGTATACTGGCCAATTGCCCAGCTTCGTGAAGTATTACCCGTAGGCTGGAATTTGGACGAGGCTATTGTCGAGGGAATTTACACGCGAAAACTCTCACGCAATGGTGAAGTGAATTCAGTGGCTCGCTATAGCAGTAAAGATATTTGGAGGGCCCAAATTGAGCTGGAGCACAAACTACTGGGTTATAGGTTAAGCATTAGGAATTTCTAAGTATGAAAAATTTCTATCTTAATCATATGGGGATCATCTGCACTCTGGGAAATACTGCTGAGGCAGTAGCTAATTCCTTGTTCGGTGATGAGAGTTCTCATATGCAGGTCGATGAAACCTATTTGCCACAATACAGAGGGAATCTGGGTATTGTACACGGGAAGCTGCCTGATTTACCGAGTTCGTTGCAAGATTACCACTGCCGCAATAACCAGCTGGCTATGGCTGTGCTGACTCAAATTGAAAGTGCAGTCGCTGAACTAATAGAAAAACATGGTGCGGGCCGAATTGGCGTTGTGATGGGAACCTCAACCTCGGGAATAGACTCAGGTGAGGCCTACTTAAGTGGTGAGAAAGAGACCGGATATAATTATCGGCTTCAACAGCAAATGGCTGGTTTAAGTACCTTTGTTGCGAAGTACCTGGGAATCCAAGGCGTTCAGCTCACCGTCTCCACAGCTTGCTCGTCCAGTGCCAATGCTTTTGCCTGTGCCCGGCGCCTTATCTCAACCGGTACTTGTGATGCCGTTGTTGTTGGCGGTGTGGACTCCCTCTGTGGCATGACAGTCCGGGGTTTTCATAGCCTGGGGGCACTTAGTGCCGGCCAGACCAATCCTTTCAGCGTTAATCGGGATGGTATTAACCTCGGTGAAGCTGGAGCAATGTTTGTGCTTAGCAAAGAGCCTGGTCCTGTGGTTCTATCCGGTGTTGCTGCCACGTCTGATGCCCACCATATGTCGGCCCCAGACCCAGAAGGACGTGGTGCGGAAGCCTGTATGCGCGGGGCTCTGGAGAATGCTGGCTTGGATACCGCCGACATTGATTACCTGAATCTTCATGGTACGGGAACGCCACATAACGACTCTATGGAGGCTCTAGCCGTTGAAAGAGTGTTTGGAAGCAAGCTACCGTGTTCTTCCACAAAACCTCTCACCGGGCACACACTCGGTGCTGCAGGCGCTCTTGAAGCGGCTTTTTGTTGGCTTGCCTTACAATATGATCAATTTCCCCGCCATCAGTATGATGGCCACTATGATCCGGAGATAGTGCGACTGAACCTGTATCAAGGCCACGAGGCTCCTGGAAAATTGCGCTATGTAATGAGTAACTCTTTTGCCTTTGGTGGGAGTAATTGCTCGGTAATCTTGGGCAGTCAGAGGTAAAATAGATGCACAAATATACTGCTGAAGAACTGGTTCCACACAGTGGAAATATGTCACTCCTCGATGAAGTGATCTCTGTAGGCGAGGAGCAGCTACAGGCAAAGTTGCGAGTTCGTGATGATGGAATATTTTCCCGCAACGGTCGTGTTCCCGCTTACGTGGGCATTGAATATATGGCCCAATCCATCGCAGCCTTCTCCGGATATCATGCAAAAGAACAGGGTAAAGACGTTCGCCTGGGTTTTTTACTGGGTACTCGCAAGTTCCTGTCAAATATCGAGAGTTATCGCTGCGGGGAAGAATTAACAATTGATGTCCAGCGCATTCTCCAGGCTGAAAATGGCATGGCGACATTTGAGTGTGTGATAACCGGCTCATCTATCGAGCAGAGCGCGCGGCTTAATGTTTATCAGCCGGATAACGTAGAACAGTATTTGAAGGAAAGAAACTAAATGTCAGAGTGGGTTTTAGTTACCGGTTCCAGTCGTGGTATTGGCCGGGCGATTGCACTTCAGTTAGCTGAAGATGGCTACGATATTGTTTTACATTGCCGCAGCCGCCGTGATCAAGCAGAGGAAACAGCAGAAGAGATTGCTAAGTTAGGGCGAAAAAGCAGAATTTTGCAGTTTGATATTGCCGACCGGGAGCAAGCACGGGATGTCTTATTGGAAGATGTCGAGAGTAATGGCTGCTACTACGGCATTGTGTGCAATGCTGGTGTTACTGCTGACAATGCTTTCCCTGCGATGCCTGCAGAAGATTGGGATTCTGTTGTACACACCAATCTGGATGGTTTCTACAATGTTTTACACCCCTTAACCATGCCAATGGTCAGGCGCCGTGCGCCCGGCCGTATTGTCGTGATGACTTCTGTATCCGGCATTGCTGGAAATCGCGGCCAGGTAAATTACTCCGCATCCAAAGCGGGTTTGATCGGTGCGAGTAAGGCATTGGCGTTGGAGTTAGCCAAGCGAAAGATTACCGTGAATTGTGTTGCTCCGGGCCTCATTGACACCGATATGTTGGATGAAGACTTGCCCGTTGAAGAAATTTTAAAAATGGTGCCTGCCCGCAGAATGGGTAAACCAGAAGAAGTGGCGGCAACTGTAGCGTTCCTGATGCACGAACGTGCCGCTTACATCACCCGTCAAGTTATCTCAGTAAATGGTGGTCTCTGCTAATGAAGCGCGTGGTTGTTACAGGAATGGCCGGAATATCCCCTATCGGCCAGGGTTGGGACTCGGTTAGTCAGGCTTTACAGAGCGGTCTTTCAGGCATTTCCTACATGGAAGACTGGGATAAGTATGAGGGGCTTGAAACCCGACTGGGCGCGCCGGTAAAGGACTTCGAAAAACCGGCTCACTACAACCGTAAACGTGTGCGTAGCATGGGGCGCGTTTCATTAATGGCGGTTCGCGCCAGTGAGATTGCGCTTGAGGATGCGGGATTGTTGGATGACCCCATTCTCAAAAGTGGTGCTGTCGGAGTCTCCTATGGCTCGTCAGCAGGCACTCCGTCAGCAGTGGCTGATTTCGGCAATATGTTGATAAATCACCGCACCGACGGCCTCAATGCGACCAGTTATATAAAAATGATGTCCCATACGGCGGCGGTCAATATTGGGGTATTTTTCGGTTTGTGTGGACGGGTTTATACCACAAGTTCCGCTTGTACCTCTGGAAGCCAGGGGATTGGGTATGCCTATGAGGCAATTCGCAATGGTAGCCAAACCATTATGGTGGCCGGTGGTGCAGAGGAGTTGTGTGCAACTGAGGCTGCGGTCTTTGACACCTTATATGCGACTTCAACAAAGAACGACACCCCTGAATTGTCTCCTCGTCCCTTCGACCGCAACCGGGATGGATTAGTTATCGGCGAGGGCGCCGGTACACTTATCTTGGAAGAGTATGAGCACGCGATTGCCCGTGGAGCCAGGATTTATGCAGAGGTCGTAGGGTTTGGAACCAACTCTGATGGCAGCCACGTTACCCAACCTCAATCGGCAACTATGCAGGTGGCATTGCAGCAGGCAATAGCACAGGCTGGGGTAGAGACTAGCGAAATAGGTTATGTCAGTGCGCATGGCACAGCTACGGACCGAGGCGATATTGCGGAAAGTCACGCAACCCGTAATGCATTTGGGCGTGCAGTACCCATAAGCTCACTTAAGAGCTATACCGGTCATACATTGGGTGCCTGTGGCGCATTGGAGGCTTGGATAAGCATTCAGATGATGCGTAACGGTTGGTTCCATCCCACGATTAATTTGGCAGAGGTTGATTCTGACTGTGCGGAATTGGATTATATCCAGGGCAGTGGAAAGCACATCGATACTGAGTATGTGATGAGTAATAATTTTGCCTTTGGCGGAATCAATACATCTTTAATATTTAAAAGACGTATTTAATTTTTCTCTTAGAGAGCTTTAACCTAGGGATAGCATATGAAGTGGGTACTGGCTGTAGTTTCGACAATTCTTTTGGCTCAGCCAGTTACTGCTGATGAACTCTTAGTGAGTTTTGGCGGTGGCCCGCAACCTGATTCAAGTCAGAATAATAAAACCTACGGGATAGATTATTCCTTTAAAACATTTAAAAAGAGTTACCGTCAGCATATTGATATAGGTGTTAGCTATACTGAGCTAACTACTGATGCTGATGAAAATAAACGTATAAGAGCGTTTTCCATCTATCCTCAATTGAATCTATATCCCAGGCAAAGAAGTTGGGGGCAACCTTATTTCTTTGTTAGAGCGTTGGGTCCTAGCTATATTTCCAGCAACCAATTGGGAAACCGTCGTCAGGATAATAACTTTTCTTTCCAGGCACAGGTTGGATATGCTGCGCGAATTAACTGGAGAGGGAAAGAAGATCTGGTGCTAATGGTTTCCTGGAAACACTTCTCCAACGCCAACCTGTTCAGTGACAATGATGGAATAGATATTCCGTTTGTTATTAATTTGGGCATGAAAATCTGATTTCCAGTTAAGATAGTTCCCCAGTAGTCACAGCTACTGGGGATATAAAAGCTATCAAATGGACAGTTCTTTTATAATTGCGTCATTCAAATTTCTAACCCAGCGATTGTAGTTTCTGTGAATGGTGTAATATTTTTCACTATAGTCAAGCATATCGCTGTCTTTATAGGTGATACTATAACTATTAAGGTTATATATAATATCTGCTTCAGCATGATGCTTGCGAACGTTAATGGTGGCTAATATTTTCCCAGGAGCAACTTGTTGACAAGTCCAGTTTCTCGCGATACATCCTGCAATAATTGATGTTTTAATTGAATCTTGAGTTTGAGCTGACCCGTCAAGACGATCGGGAATTAATCTACTTTCAATATTCATAACCGGATTACTTGTACAGCCAGATACTATTAATGCAAAGGCTGCAATAGATATAGATTTAATAATATAATTCATGAAATTTCCTTATTGGGGTGAAGCTAAATTTTATGGTTTCTAGAGATCCACTTGGCTACATCATTACCAAGGGTGTGAACACAACGTTCGAGAACACTGCAGGAGCTTTTGAATTTATAAAATAAACCTCCACTTGAATTTCTGGTGGTCTTGAGAGTATCTATTAAGTCGCCGTTTTTGTAGAGTTCAGCCTCAATTGAGACTGATTTTTGATGGCTACCTGAAATATATCTTCCGCTATATGCATTGAGAATTGTTAATTTAAGACTGTATCCCTCTGATTGAATATCCAACTCTGGGTCTAGTGAACTGGCAACTCCATGTTTACCAAGAAATTTCTTGGTTGAGCTAGAAAATTGATAACCAAGGTTATTACACTCTTTAACTATATTGGATGCAATTAATTCTTCGTCGTGATATTCGGCTTTTTTATTGATGGAAATCAGGCCATTTCCGTAAGCGGATAGTGAGAGGCCGAAAACAGCACCAAACAATAAAATTCCTTTAATCTTCATATAATCTCTTTGTAAGTAAGGAGCAGACCACTTAAATAATCATAGATAAAACTATAAGTTGGGGAGGTCGTCTTAGGTTGCGTAATTTACCAAAATAAGTAGATGGGTAGTAGATCTTGAATTGATGATGGACATGGATGAGAACTCATCATATGCAAAATTCAGGGTTAGCCCATATGGCTTATAGGCTGAAATGGTGTAATTCTACTGATTTTAAGAAAGCTAGATAACTCTATGATTTAAATACAAATTTTCTCAAATAATTAATCTTTTTTTATCCTGCTGAGTCACATAATTCCATCCATCGCTTAATTCCCGCGCTTCTGTATTTTTGTCGATGCAGGACAAAATAAAACTCTCGATGAAAGTCTCTATGTGGTACGGGTAGCTCAATAAGTGAGCCGCGCTTTAAAGCATCAGTTAATGAAACACGGGAAAGGCAGCTGATTCCCAATCCCGCTTCTACGGCTCGCTTGATCGCTTCTGTATGCTGCAATTCCAATAGGATATGTAGTTGTGGCAATAGCCCTGCCATGGCTCTTTCAAAAGTCTGTCGCGTTCCAGAGCCCGATTCCCGGGTGATCCAGGTTGCACTGATCAGGTCTTTATCGGCGAGGCGCTTGCGGCCTGCCAAAGGGTGGTTTGGTGCACAGAAAACAACCAGCTCATCATGGCGCCAGGGGATGATTTCCAGATCCGGGTGATTGATCTCTCCTTCAATTAATCCCAGGTCCAATTCAAAATTGAGCACCCTCTCGGCAATCGCTGCGGTATTGGCAACTTCCAGTTGTACTTGAGTACCGGGCTGCTCTTCCATATAACGAGCCATCACGCTGGCAGTCAGGTAGTTGCCAATGGTCAGGGTGGCTCCGATCTTCAGGCTTCCCAGTTCCCGGTGAGTGGCCAGTGTCTGCTCAAGTTCCTGGGCTCGCTCCAGGAGTTCTTCCGCCCTTGGCCACAATTGCCGTCCCAGTTCATTGAGACGCAATCGCTTACCGGTGCGCTCGAACAGGCGCAACTCAAACTGCTGTTCAAACTCTTTCAGCGCTGTGGAGGCTGCGGACTGGGACATACTCAGGCTCTCCGCAGCACGACTGACATTTTCGTGATGGGCACAGGCAAGGAACACCTCTAACTGGCGGAGCGTGTAGCGCAAAGGGATATCTCCAGTTGATCGTTAAAATAGATAAGGAATATCGAAATATCCCACTTTGCCAATAGATCTTCTAGGGCTAAAATTCAACTATCAAGAGACTCGTGGAATAACCGGTTTTAAGTTTATGTCCAAATTGAATATAGAGAAGGTGTTGGAAGTCCATCACTGGAACGACACACTGTTTAGCTTCAAGACCACCCGGGATTCGGGTTTTCGCTTTGAGAACGGACATTTCACGATGATCGGTTTGCAGCAGGACAATGGCCGTCCACTGCTGCGCGCCTACTCTATTGCTAGTGCCAACTACGAAGATGAGTTGGAATTCTTCAGTATCAAGGTTCCCGATGGCCCCCTGACCTCCCGCCTGCAGAAGATTAAGCCGGGCGATGAGATCTACGTGAGCCAAAAACCCACCGGTACTCTGGTGGCGGACCACCTGCTGCCGGGCAAACGCCTGTGGTTGCTGTCCACGGGTACTGGCTTGGCACCTTTCATGAGCATCATCAAAGATCCCACGGTCTACGAGCGTTTTGACCAGGTAATCCTTACTCACGGTGTTCGCTATGTTTCTGAGCTGGCTTACCAGGAGCAGATCGAGAACGAATTGCCGGAACACGAGTACTTTGGCGAGATGGTACGCGAGCAACTGCTTTACTACCCAACCGTGACCCGTGAGCCCTATCGGAATACTGGCCGCCTGACTGATCTCATGCTGTCCGGAAAGCTTTTCACCGATCTGGGTGTGCCCAAGCCGAGTGTTGAGGAAGATCGCTTTATGCTGTGCGGCAGCCCGGCAATGCTGAAGGATCTCACCAATATCCTCGATGACTGGGGATTCAAGGAGACCCGCGCAGGTGTACCTCACGAGTATGTGATTGAGCGCGCTTTCGTCGAAAAATAAGTTGGTCAGTCCAGCGATAAAAAAACCACCCTCGCGGTGGTTTTTTTATGGGTGAAATACAGATTCCCGAAACTATCCTGATCTTGTGAAACCCCTGCCTTCTATTCTGACTTGAGGGGAGCTTGCTGGGAGTGGCTAGATGAAGCTGTTTTCACTGGGTGTATTACTGATTTCCTTTTTCTGGCTGGGTGCCTGTACCCGGGTGCCGGAGGGGGTTGAGCCTGTCCAAAACTTCCAGCTTCAGCGATATTTAGGTCACTGGTATGAGATTGCTCGATTGGATCACTCATTCGAGCGCGGCCTGACCCAGGTAACTGCCGACTACAGTCTCAACCATGATGGTTCTGTCGCGGTGATTAATACCGGCTATTCAAAAGCGCGTGATGCCTGGCAAATGGCGGAGGGGAGGGCCGAGTTTGTCGGCCCGAAAAATGTGGGCCATTTGAAAGTCTCTTTTCTTGGCCCCTTTTACTCATCCTATATCGTGATTGCTCTATCGGATGACTACCAATACGCGATGGTATCTGGCTACGATAAATCCTATCTGTGGATATTGTCCCGCACCCCAACCATGCCCAAGGATGTGTTGGAGCAGTTTTTACAGAAGGCCAAAGCTTTGGGGTATCCCGTCGACCAGATGATATTTCCCAAGCAAGAGGCTAAGCCCGGAAATAAGCCCTCGGTGCAGCCCTCAGGGTCGTGATCTGTTCAAAAGCCTGCGTTCCCGCCACCAGCTTATACACACTAGTAACAGCAATATAAGGGCCGGCCATTGGCGCCCCAACAAAACCCTGTTTGCCTGATTATTTGCTTCTGGCCCCAAACGTGCGGCAGACATTAGTTGGGTTTCCCTGGCATTCAGGGACTGCTGCCATAGAGGCCAGTCCTCTTTGGCAAAGATATAGAAGTCTAGTACCGACTCCCCTTCCAATTCAGTCCAAAGCTGGTGCCAACCTGAATTTTGGGGCCAGAAGCTGTAGCACTGACCCTGGGAACTTCTGCTTGCGGCGATTCCTTTGGTAGAGCGGGAGCTATCTTGAAACTCTGATAAGAATGGACTCTGATCAGAAAAAAGTGGGCTGCATAGGGTGATGCGTTCTTGTGTACGCGGTAACTCATTGGAGAGGATTACTGGCTGCTGACTACCCAAATGCTTGAGTTGGTAATCAATAATGGACTTCCACAGGCTGGCGAATTCAGTAGTAAAGCCACTGGTTAGCCAGCGATGGCTGTCACTAAATAGGATAAACCCCAGGTGTTGTGTCTCAGTCGAACGCCCCCAGAAATGTGGGGACTCTCCATTGCCCAGTAAAAAGTCGTAGGAGCCGGGCTGTGTGACTTTGAAGCCAAGATTACGCAGTGGGGGAATCTCTGGATTGTCCGCTTTTTGGTAGCCAAAGCCGGAATGTAAGTGGGTGGCTTCTTCCTTTTGTAGAGGCATGGATTGGGCAGCAGCGTACTGGAGAAACTCTTCAGAGCTATCGCTAGTGACTAACCACAACAGTGACTTTGTAGTGGCCAGCTCGTTGAGCTGACGCTTTTGCAGAGCAGAAAATTGTGGCCACAAACTGCTGTCGAGTATCACTAAATCGAAGGGACTTTCATTCGTGAATAAATCTGCAGACCCGGTAAGTGGAAGGCCGTTGAGAGTTTCTTTTCTTATGATTTCAGGTGCCAACTGGGTCATCACTTGTGCTGTTACACCGGATTGGCGCAGCCAGCGAGAGAGGGCTGCCGTCTCAAAAGAGGGGCGTGCCAGCCACAGTAATAATTTGGGTTGGAGCGGTTCTCGCACCAGGATGGGTAAAGGATCTGTATGGGTTTCGCCGGCTTCGCTTTCCGTCCGTACCCGGTATAGCTGGGGGCCCGCGAGTTTTGGAGTGGCAGTGAGTTGTGCCTGAATTGTTTCTCCCACTTTCAGCTCAAGACTGTCTTCAATATGGCCGTAGGGATTGAGCAGGCTAATTTTTACGTTTTCAGTCAGTGGCTGGTTGTTGTGAACCTTTAACTTTAAAGAATCACCAAAGGTAATTTGCCGCTGCCAGTCCAATTCCCAGCGGCCATCAGATTCCAGGATCTTCGATAACTCCAGACGCACCGGTGCCAGGTCCCGAAGTTTGTCGCGGCCGAGTGGCTCCCCATTGAGAGAGATATTTTCCACACCATTGAGATTTATTGGATGTGAGCTCGCCAGCTGTTTGCTGTTGATAGAGATATTGCGCTCGGTGGGAATGATCGCCGGCGGCTGCCAGAGCATCCAGGCACTCAGCCAAATCGCCAATTGCAAGCCATAGTCGAACGGCTTGGTACCTCGGCGGCGCAACAGTACGAGTGATGTTAAACAGGCCAACAGGCACAGGCCGGGTATCAAGAAATCAATCACAATGATTTCTCCCCTTGCTGGTGTAGCCAACGGCTGAAATGGCCGTCGGCCTCAGTTTGCAAAGGCAGTGAAGGCGCAGACTCCGGTGCTGGCAGTAGCTGATAGAGCAGCTGATTCAGGGAGTTCGTGCAATCGATGCAATTCGGTTGCTGGTGGCGCTGCTGGTATAAACGCAGCTGTTTGGACAGTTCCAGGCCGAGATCTATTGATTGCTCTGCAGCTAGCTCATTTATCTGCACCAGCAGATCGGTATCGAGTTCGGCGCCAGAGTCTACTTGGGCCATTAGGGCGAGTACCTGTGCTCTTTGTTTTTGTTCAAAGGCACTGTCGACAGTTTCTAGCGTTACGTCTTCCCGTTCACCGCTAAGCCGGCGGCTTTCGTCTATGGGGGGCGCCTCGAACCCGACTCTTTGTAAGTAAATACGCGAAGCCTGCTGTACCTCCTTGATAAAGCGCAGAGCCCGGTGCTGGTGGGGCAGGGAGGCTTGGGGCTCTATAACCGACAGGTCGCGCCAGGAACTCCACATGGCATTCAGCGCGTTGCGCAGTAGCTCCTTGGTTTGGGGATCGAACAGGGTGGCATGCTCTGAGCTGTCATGCCGGTGTCCGGCAGAAGCAGCTATGCGCTCTGCCTGTTGGAAATGGGAGTCTCGCTGTGCAAAGGGAGTGGCATTTTCTTCGCCATGTGATTGGTGCTCACCTTGTTCTGTATGATCGTGGCTATGGCCGTGTTCGGATTCTTCTTTATCATCGTGCTTCTCGCTCTCTGCGCCAGAATGCTCCGCTTCCGAATCCTCTTCGCCGAGAAAGCGGCCGTAGCGCATGCGCAGCAAATTCTGTTCATAGGCTAAACCCTCGGAGCGTTTGCGAAACTCCTGTGGATGCAGCTGCTCTCGCTCGGCTAGTAGGGCCTCGGTGTCAATAATCAGCTGGCGTTGGCTGCGGAAGTACTCCGGTAATATCTTAATCGCCATCCCCTCGCTGTCACTCAGCCCGAAAATCTCTTCTTGCGGCCAGCGCAAGATAAAGTGTTGGCTCTTGGCAACGTTGGCGCTGGGCTCGCGGTTATCCCTGGCTTCCAGATACCAGTAGAGTTCATCTCCCGCTTCCATGGAAAACTGGTGGATGGGCAGGAGGAAATCGTAGCGAGCTGCTTTCTTATCTTCCGAGGAGTTTGTTAATAAAGCAGTGGGTTGCAAACTGGTGAGAGCAATACGCTCTTCGCGAAAGCGTAAATTTTCCCCGGTGCCGCTGGCGAGGGTGACCAATAAATCCGCAGAACTCACCTGGTAATCATCATTAATGATTACTTTCACGGGAATACTTTGAGCGCTGCCTTGAATCGTATCGACGCGCAAGCTGGGTGCCTCAAAGGTAAACTCCGGAGCATTGTCTTTTTGCACCCGAATATTATGAATTTCCGGCAATAGCATTTGGCTCTCCGCGAGTTGTACTGAGAGCTGGTAAAAGTCTGCTTTAGCGATTGTGCGTTGTAATTGCCATTTTTTACTGGGTAGATCACCTAGTGGAGAAAAGGCGAAGCGCTCAGTTTCGGCCAGCATTTCCAGCCCTTGCACCGGTTGATTCAATTCAAGTTGCCACTCGACCGCAGACTGCTCCGGCACGTCGACTTGTAGGGATTGGCTGTCGGCTGCGAGCCCAGTGTAGGCGGGCGGCTGGATATGGGTTGCCGCGCGGGTTATGGCGAGCTTTTCGGCAACGGGAATAGCCGTATTTTGTTGCGTGGTCTCAGTTTTATCCCCGGTGAAGTGAGAATCGCTCAGTACAAATAACAATAGTCCCAGGCAGGCACCAAAAGCATTTGTCAGGGTACTGCGGAGTTTTTTTGGACCGAAAAACGACCGGTCGCCACTTTCCAGCAGTTGTTGCAGCTCTGTTTCGATACGCGTGCGCTGTAATTGCTGCAATGGACTTAGGTTGGTTTTCTGTTGGCTAAGCAACTGGCTGCTGTCTTGCAGCTGTGGATATTGTCCATCCAATTGTCGACATAGGCTTTCAGGGCTTGGGCGCCAGCTGCGATCCAATAGAATTGCTACAACAATAATTCCGAGCCAGGCGAGCAATAGCCACTGTGGCCAGCCGAATACAAAAATGCCCAAGCCCGCCAGAAGGCTGAGGCCAGTGGCAAGCCAGAGATAGGGCCACAGGGCTGTCAGTTGCCAGCGCCTGCGCACAGCGTTAAGGGTGGACTGGTGCTTATGCATGGTCGGCCTCCCTATTACTATCGATTGCCATGATGGCTGGGGGACGAGATAGGGCAATTAGGCGTTCAAAAGCCAGAAGTAACAGTAGGGCGGCTATTAACCAGGGTTGTAGTTGTTCAATACGGCGGTTTTCTACCTCGCTGTCTTCTACAGGAAGGCCTGCCCCAGCTATGTCTGCCACTACTTTATTGGCAGACCAGTGGCCACGATTTTGGTGTTGCAGAGCCCAGTCTTGCCCAGACCAGTGCTGCCATAAACGTTCAGGTAAATCTGCGCGGCGATAAAAGGCCTCGCTGTACCAGTCACTTTCGTAGCGCAGCCAACTTCCCCGTCCCACTGAGGCCGCTTGAGCTGACTGGCTGTTATCCACAGCAACGAAGTTGAGATTATCGGCAGGGGGGATGCTGTTGTCGGTGATTAACAGGCTGCCATCTGAAACAAATTCCAGCACGGCTTGTGGCAGGGGAGCGGGGCCCGTGTAGATCAACCAATCTGCCTGCTCGGCATTGGGTGTCTCTTCTTGTTCCTGAATATGCACCGATAGTCCCGGCATATTGCTTTGCCAGTCTTCCAGCACTGGCGCCCACCAGCTGGGTGGTTTGCCCATTAAAGCGATACTCGGTAATACCGGGCTCGGAGCTATGGATGTTTTGTCGAGGCCGTGCCACTGCCAATGGGGACTGACTCTTAGTGCCTGGTGGGATGCTGGAACCCCGTTGTTTATCAACAGGATATGAGCCCTGCGCAAATCCGCCCGGCGTGATAGTACTGATAGAGTTTTCCACAGGTCCACATTTTGTGGTGGGGGTGAGGTTACGGAAGGTGTTTCTGGGGATAACCACAGTACTTTATAACCTTCCCCGACAAGCTGTGGCAGTGAATTGTGGATAAATGTATTCGCTTCGCCCGCCCCAATTCTGGGGTCTACCAGTATCACGCCCTCTTGGGGATAAATTTCCCGTTTAATCAGCGGCTGTGCCAATAAACCTGCCAGCAGTACGACGATTAGCAGGCGCAATAGCAGCAACCACTTGTTATCCACAATAGGGCGGCGCGCGCGACTCTGTGAATATCTTTGTACCCATTGCAGCGCAGCAAAGGAGATCTGCTGTGGATTACTTCGGCGCAGCAAATGAATGGCGATAGGGATAATCAGGGCTGTGAATAGCCATAGCCACTGTGGGGATTGAAATAAGTTATTTATCCACAACATCTCAGCACAACCTGCCGTGCAGCTGAATAAATTGCCGCAGTGACTTTTCCACAGGCTTCTCGATAAGGTCGGTCTGCAGTGAACACTCCTGTGCGGCAAAGCGTGCTTTTAACTCGCTCTGTGCTTGAGCAAAAGTATCCAGGTAAGACTGGCGTTGCCGCTCGGCGTCTACTTCTAAAGTTGCGGGCGTACCGGCGCTTACTTCTGGATTGAGCAGCTTTAGCTCTCCGACAAAAGGAAAAGTCTGCTCGGCTTCAACTAACAACTGCAGTGGCAGGCAGGGGCGGCCGGCGGCATGCAGGCGTGCGGCAAAATCGCCGATCTCATTGCCCTGTTGAAAAAAATCACTCAGTAACACCACCTGACAGGGGCGTTCAAAGTATTGCCACAGCGGCGCCAGTTGAGCGCGATCTGGCCAGTGGCCGCTGGCGTCGAGTTGTTGTAGCTGAAGAGCGATTTGACGCTGGTGGCTCTCGCCCTGGCCTTCGGGCACATAAACCGTTCTGCTACTGTTAAACGCCAATAGGGAAAAGCTGTCTCCCTGGGCGTTGAGCAGCCAGCACAGGCTGGCGATCCAGCACTTGGCGTAATGCAGTTTATTCAGGCTGGGCTCGATAAAACTTGCCTGGCCCAGGGAGGCGCTGCTATCGAGTACAAAGCACACGTGCATACGGCTCTCCTGCTCGGTCTCGCGCACATAGTAGCGATCGCTGCGGGCGAACAGTTTCCAGTCGATATGGCGGATGGAATCACCCGCTTGATAACCTCGGTATTGGTGAAATTCCAGGCCGGTGCCACGGCGCTGGCTGTGTTGCACACCGAGCATTACGCCCTCGGCGATATGCCGCGACAGCCATACCAGATCGCGACAACTGGCCAGGGTTTTGGGGGACAGGTATTCCACGCTGATCAGTCCCGGCCCGGTTCCGGCACCGCCGTCAGTAATTCATCAATCAGCTGTGGCATCTGCACGCCATCGGCCTGGGCCTGGAAGCTGAGCAGCACCCGGTGGCGCAGCACTGGCAGTAACAGGCTGCGGATATCCTCGCGGGTGATGGCGAGGCGTCGTTGTAAAAGGGCGCGGGCCTTGGCGGCGAGAATCAGAGCCTGCCCCGCGCGGGGGCCGGCGCCCCACTTGATCCACTGTTGCAGGGTATCGCTGCCGCTGGTTTCCATACGGGTAGCGCGCACTAGTGCCGCCACGTAGCAGTACAAATCGTCGCTAACATGAATTTCCCGCACCAGTTGCTGCATTTCCCGCAATTGCTCTGCATCCAGGCTGGGGCTGGGTTTGACCCTGCTGGCACCGGTGGTGGAGCGCAGGATTTCAACTTCATCCCGCTCATCGGGATAGTCGATATGAATATTTAACAGAAAGCGGTCCAGCTGAGCTTCTGGCAGTGGATAGGTACCAGCCTGCTCGATGGGATTTTGTGTGGCCAGTACGAAATAGGGATCGGGCAACTTCAATGTTTTACCGCCCACCGTTACCGAGCCTTCCTGCATGGACTCCAATAGGGCTGCCTGGGTTTTCGGCGGCGTGCGGTTAATTTCATCGGCGAGCAGGATATTGGTGAAAACCGGGCCCTGCTGGAATTTAAAAAAGCGCTTGCCGGTGCTGTGATCCTCCTCGAGGATCTCACTGCCGAGAATATCTCCGGGCATTAAATCCGGGGTGAACTGTACCCGCTTAAAATCCAGCGCACTGGCATCGGCGAGGGTTTTTACCAGCAGGGTCTTACCCAGCCCCGGCACCCCTTCGAGTAGGGCGTGGCCGCCGGCCAATAGGCAGATCAACATCTGCTCCACCACGGGTTTCTGGCCGACAATCACTCGCGCAATCTCTTGTTGGAGATTGTCGAGGCTGTGCAGTTGTTCTTCGATACTATTTTCCAGGGTGGTCAGCATAATCAGCTCGTCAGTGCGTAAATAACAATGTTCACCGCAAATTTTGTGTTATCGATGGCGAGCCAGCGTTTGTTGCGGTAGTCGTAGTCCCATTCGCAGCCGAAATCTTTGTTGCTGTAGAGCACGGCGATACGGCCGTTTACAACAATGGCTTTCAGGTAGTCGTGTACCAGATCATCACCCCAGCCATTTAATTCAAAGCTGGTTACCGGCAATTCATCGAATTGAAAGAAACAGCGGTAGAGGTCGTGATTGTCCGGGAGTTTTTGCAGGCAGTCTTCGCCAAACAGCTCGGCCATTTGCGCTTCGAAGGATTTGGCAAAGAGACCGTCGATATCGTGGTTGCAGTCGTCGACAAATACAAAGCCACCGCGATTGACGTAATCGCGAAAATTCTTTGCCTCTTCCGTAGTGAATTGCACCAGCTTGTGTCCGGCCAGGTAGCAGAAAGGCGCCAGCAGCATTTTCTTATCGGCCAGCGGCACTATGTGCTCTTTGGGATCAACCCTGAGATTGGTGTATTCCACCAGTGAATTGAGCAGGTTGGAAGGCATGCGCTGATCCACATCCCAGTCACCGGATTCGTACATCAAGCGGGTGAAATAAAAATCGTAGTGCTCCTGTGCACTACCCGGTGCTGTATTTTGTGCGCGTGTGCCCAGAGGCAGCGCTGCGGCGCAGCTACCCAGGATCAGGCGCTGAAGAAAAGCCTTGCGGGTGAGGGACACGAGATAACTCTGTTACTGCGTTGGTTTTTATTGTTGAGAGCAAAGGAAAGAAGGTGCTCCGTTCGAGACATGCTGTAAATACATCCCTGTACGCTCGTAATCGGCATCCATGCCTCATTCGGTCTCGAACGGAGCACCTTCTTTCCTTCTACCCATTTATTTTCAATGCTGGGAGCTGACTGGTTTGCTGGCCAGCTCCCGCCTGGATCAATGGCTAGCCCAGCTTGCGCTTGGTGTTAATCACATTGATACCGTCGAAGCGCGCAGTGGAACTACCGTGGGATACCGCACTGGTTTGCATCGGCTGTCCCTTACCGTCAAAGAAGGAACCACCCAGGCGGTAATCATTCTGGTCGCAGACCTGCGAACAGGCATTCCAGAATTCCTGGGTGTTGGACTGGTAGGCGACATCCTCCACCATGCCGGTAATCTTGCCGTCTTCAATCTCGTAGAACAGCTGTCCACCAAACTGGAAGTTGTAGCGCTGCTGGTCGATGGAGAAGGAACCGGCACCCACAATATAAATGCCTTTCTCCACATCCTTGATCATATCGTCGACGCTCAGCTCCTCCTTGCCAGGCAACAGCGAAACGTTGGACATGCGCTGGAATTGCACGCTGGACCAGCTGTCGGCGTAGCAGCAGCCGTGGGATTCCTTTTGCCCCAGCATATGTACCTGGTCGCGGGTGGCCTGGTAGTTCACCAGCACACCGTCTTTTACCAGATCCCAGTTGCGGGTCTTCACGCCTTCATCGTCGTAGCCGACGGCGCCGAGAGAGCCGGGCTGTACCTTATCGGCAAACAGGTTGACCTTGTCGCTGCCGTATTGGAATTTGCCGCTGCGCCATTTATCGATAGTGGCGAAAGAGGTACCGGCAAAATTGGCCTCGTAGCCGAGCACGCGGTCCAGCTCCAGTGGGTGGCCGACGGATTCGTGGATGGTGAGCCAGAGGTGGCTTGGGTCCAGCACCAGGTCGTACTTGCCCGGTTTGACCGATTTAGCCGTGAGCTTTTCCTTGGCATGTTGCGCCGCCAGGCGTGCGTCTTCGGCCATATCGTAGGAGTCGCGGTAGAGCACTGTCTGCGCTTGGATCTTGTCTTCGGCGCGGCCATCCAGGTATTCAAAGCCGCGTCCTACCGGCTGGCTGAGGCCCTGGCGGGTACGGAAGCCGCCAGTTTTCTTGTCCACTGCGGTGACCGAGAAGGGCGCCCACAAACGGTGGACATCCTGGTCGATATAGGAGCCGTCGGTAGAGGCAAAATACTTTTGTTCATTCACCAGGTACAACATGGAATTGATATAGCTGGCGCCGGCATCCATAGCGGACTTGTTCACGTCCATTAACAGGTCCACCTTGTCGGCCAGGGGGATCTGCATAGCGTTTTTCTGGATCGGTGTCTGCCAGCTCACCTCGCCGTGGCCTTTTACCGGAGCCAGCTGTACTGGCTCCTGCTGGTACTTGGAGTTGGCCTTGGCGGTAGCTACTGCCTGGCGGGTGGCGCGGGCGACGCCATCGGCTGTCAGGTCATTGGTGGCAGCAAAGCCCCAGGTGCCGTTGGCAATAACCCGAATCCCCATGCCGATAGATTCGGTGTTCACCACGTCCTGCACTTTCATCTCGCGGGTGATCACGTATTGGTTCAGGTAGCGACCAATACGCACATCGGCATAAGTGGCGCCGAGTTTAGTGGCGGTATTCAGGGCGACATCGGCAAATTCTTTTTTTACAGAGAGATCAATACCGCTTTGTGTCAGTTTGCTCTCGGCGACCAGATTGCCGGACAGCGGCAACATGGAAACACCCAGGCCGGCACCGCTGAGCTGGAGAAATTTTCTTCTTTCCATTTCGTTATCCTCGATGGGTGCTGGCTGTTATACGGCGTCGGAAAGGCTGCTGAAGGTGAAGTCGCGCACTTTCAACGCGGGAATCATGGCGGACATGCCCCACATACCCACTCGCTGGGGGACGCCCATATCTTCGATATTGTTGAGCATGATTACCGGGCTCTCGTTGAAGCGGAAGTTCTTCACCGGGTATTTGATCTTGCCGTTTTCGATATAGAAGGTGCCGTCGCGGGTGAGGCCGGTGAGCAGCATGGACTGTGGATCGACCATACGGATATACCAGGTGCGGGATACCAAAATACCGCGGCGGGTATTTTTGATCAGTTCTTCGGTGGTTTTATCGCCGCCGATCATAATCAGGTTGTTGGGCTCGGGGACCACTTCGCCTTTGCTTTGCTCGGCCCAGTAGCGGCTGCGCGCCAGGTTTTTCACTACGCCGTCTTTCACCCATTCGGTGCGTCCCAGCTGCATAAAGTCACCGTCGGTCCAGGGTTGAGCCGGCACATCGAGACTGGTGGGGTCGGAGTAGAAATTTACGCGCTTGTCGAACATCTTCTCGCCGGTCCGGTTGCCGCCGCCCTTTTTGCTCATAAAGCTGCGGCCCTCGTCGGCACTGCGCGCATCGAAGCCGCTCATCATGTAACCCACCAGGCCGGACACCGCATTGGGCTCAAGGATCACGGTGTACTTGCCCGGTTCCAGGGCACGGGCTTCCTGGGACAGGACCGCTTTGTCGATGGCGACAGAGGAGGTGCTGCCGGTATTCATTGCACCGAAATCGGTAACGTCACTTTCGGCCCAACCAGAACCCAGGCCATTCTCGGTGCGCATAGTTACAGTGAAATTGGCAGAGGTAGAAGCGTGGTAGCCGAACAAGCGTTTACTGGTGGCGACTGCAGCAAAAGAGCGCTGGTCTTCCAGGTAACCTGCGGCAACCACTTTCTTTTCCTTGGCTGCAATAATGGAATCTGCCGCAGCCTTGGCGCGCTGGTCTGGAGTGATATCTGCAGTGGACTTGGCGAAGCCGTCTACGCTGACATATTTCTGCGGTCCCAGCATCGGCATGGCTTCCGGGTTTTCCGGAGATAGCTTGGCCAACTCTTCGGCGCGACGCATCACTTTTTCCAGGGAGGCATCACTGAATTCATTGATAGTGGCCACACCGGATTTCTTGCCGAAACGGGCTTCTACGGCCAGCTCGATATCATTGACGATACCACTGGTGGAAACGCTGTTGCGCGCGTAGCGAATATTGCCGGTTTCGCTGCCGGCCAGCTGCGCGCTGGCTTCATCAGCGCGGCTGTATTTTAAAACCTTGTCGAGAATACGCTTCGCTTCACTTCTACTCAGAATGGCCATTGCCTTTTCTCCAATTACTTATTCTTGTGCGCCGCTCAGGAAATCTTGCGCTTGGTATTGATTACATTAATTTGGTCAAAACGAGTGGTGGAACAGCCGTGGGAGACTGCACTCACCTGGCTCGGCTGGCCCTTGCCATCGAAGAAGGTTCCGCCCAAGCGGTAATCGCTGCTGTCGCAAATCGCCGAGCAGGAATTCCAGAATTCCTGGGTGTTGGACTGGTAGGCGACGTCCTCAACCTGGCCGACGATCTCGCCGTTTTTGATCTCGTAGAACAGCTGCCCGCCGAATTGGAAGTTGTAGCGCTGCTGATCGATGGAATAAGAGCCGCGTCCGACAATGTAAATGCCTTTTTCCACATCGCGGATCATGGATTTTGCCGAGTATTCTTTTTCGCTTGGCGCCAAAGAGACATTGGGCATGCGCTGGAACTGCACACTGGACCAGCTATCGCCATAGCTACAACCGTGGGATTCCTTTTGGTCGATCATATGCACCTGATCGCGGGTAGCCTGGTAGTTCACCAGGATGCCGTCTTTTACCAAATCCCAACGCTTGGTTTTTACCCCCTCGTCGTCATAGGCGACGGCGCCGAGGGAGCCCGGTTGCACCTTGTCGGCAAACAGGGTGACCTTATCGCTGCCGTACTGGAATTTACCGCTGCGCCACTTATCCAGGGTGGCGAAGGAAGTTCCCGCATAGTTGGCCTCGTAACCCAGCACGCGGTCCAGCTCTAATGGGTGACCCACAGATTCATGGATGGTCAGGCACAGATGCGAGGGTTCCAGTACCAAATCGTACTTGCCCGGATCGATGGACTTGGCTGATAGCTTGGCCTGGGCTTGCTCGGCTGCAAGCACTGCATCCTCAGCCATATCATAGGAAGCTTTGTAGAGCGTGGTCTGACCGCGAATCTTGTCTTTGTCGTGACCGGCCAGGTATTCATAGCCTCTTCCCACTGGGTCACTGAGACCGTTGCGAGTCTTGAAAGCACCGCTCTGCTTATCAACAGCGGTCACCTGCATAGGTGCCCATAGGCGATGGACATCCTGGTCAATATAGGAGCCGTCGCTAGAAGCAAAGTACTTTTGCTCATTCACCAAATACAGGGAAGAACGGATATAGCTGGCCCCGGCTTTGAGTGCCCCATTGTTAACATCCATCAGGAAATCGACTTTTTCACTGATGGGGACCTGCAGGGCATTTTGTTCGATAGGTGTCTGCCAGGAAACCTCGCCCACCCCTTTTACTGGTGCCAAACGCACGGGCTCAGTTTGGTACTTCGCATTGGCCTTAGCTACGGCAACTGCTTGGCGCGCGGCAAGGGCAACGCCATCCGCTGTAAGGTCGTTGGTGGCGGCGAAGCCCCAGGTACCATTGGCAATCACACGAATACCTGCGCCAAGGGATTCTGTGTTGATGATATTCTCCACGTTGGTTTCGCGGGTCATAACGTACTGGTTCAGATAGCGGCCGATACGCACATCGGTATAACTGGCCCCGGCCTTGCGCGCCGTATTCAGGACTACATCCGCCAGGTGTCTTTTATGGGAGCTGTGCATGCCCTCATTGAGCAGCTGCTCCGCGCTGACCTGAATGCCCTGTAGAGGCAACAAAATACCACTGGAGCCGACGCCGGCGATCTTGAGGAATTTTCTTCTTTCCATTGGCTACCTTTACCCCACGAGAGCACGAGCACTCTCTGCGGGTACTTATTGTTATTACGACTGACGCTGGAGGCCGTGTGTGCGCGGAGGTCAGACTTTGGATACGCACAACTAACAGGACCAACCTAAAGTTGTAAAGTACTCGCTCGGTAAAGTGAAGTTTCGTAGGGGTAAGACGTTGTGAGGGTGGAACGGGAATCAGAGGGCAGCATTTCTTCGAACTTTGTCGAAAGTAATATCCTTAAGCAGGATACCGTTGCGGTAAACGGGCCTCAGCAGGTTAGCCTCTGATTTTAGGTCGCTCTGCACAATAGTTCGAAGTACACCATCATCGCCGCGAATCAAGGCAAGGCGGCCACCCTTGGACCTTTTCTCGGGTCCGGTTCTCGGATTCTTAAAAATATCGTACCAACTGCCATTGATACAGATAGCGCTGGCTTTCATTGCAAACCCCATCATATCGCGGTCAACTTTTTGTAGTAATCCTCCACCCATACCAAAGGTCAGATTTTCTGTGCTTTGCTTGTTTTCTTTCATTGCTTGGAGAATTTTCGGGATTACAAAGCGGGTGATACCGTCTCCTTGTATAACGCGAATAAAGGGGGGGAGTAATCGATACCCTTTTTTATTCTTCTGCGAGCCAAATATCCGCATCAACCTTTCTATTGCTTCTATCACGATTTCTTCTGGGTTGCCGGAGTCAGGCCTTATTACTAATGTGCCGCCACAGTGAGTAACTTTATCCTTTAATTTTTTTCCCCAGATTTTTTCTATAGCATTCCAGAAATCATAGCTATCGCTGACAACAGCCACAGTTTTTCCTTCCCCAGAAAATTGCTCAAGTATATTACGGTAAGCATCTTCCTCATGCTGCTGTCCCCAAGCGATAATTGTGCTGTGTTCAGCGGCGGGAATGGAAGCTCCAGGTACAACGGCGTTGTAAAATCTTTTTGCGGCTAATATTCCGGATATCGTATCAGTCCCCTTAAAATTAACTAAGTGAGCCATGCCTCCCAGCATGGCTGTTTCGAGACTGCTGGCTCCCCGAGCCCCAAAATCATGTAAACGAAATTCCAGCGTATCCAGATTTTCCGCTGTTTCAAATAAATACTGTGAGATAATTTTCTTTATTTCGCGGCTCTGGGTAGCTACGGTTGATGGATACCAGATACTTCGTAAAAGTGCAGTTTCAATATAAGTGGTGAGCCAAAAGCAGGAGGGGCAGGTATTTACAACCTGAGCTAAAACATTGGTTACTGGAATGACTTGTCCTTCTTCAATCGCTGTAATTTCAAGAGGCATTAAACCATTATGGTCATTTAAAATATGATTCCATCCATCACGGTTAAATGGTAGTCCATGGGGGTTTAAAATATTTTCAGCTTCATCAATGTGATGAGAACTGATGGGGGTGCTCAGGTACTGCTTGATAAACGCCTGCAAGCCAAAGAATACCGTCGACGCAAATTCACCACCACGACACTCTACATAACTACTAATATGTGATGTTCCTGGGGGGTACTGCAGATAATGACTAGTTTTATAGCTATCGACATTGAGAATAGGATTTCCCAAGCACTCAAAGGATGAATTAGAGCCGGGCGCGTTCATATTTTCAAAACCATAAGTTGGCGTCGATTTTATGTCACTATTTGCCTGCTGTTATAGCGTGTAATTGATTTTTGAATTATATGCCAACCACAATGTTCAGTTTTACAGCGCTAATAGCTGCTACTTTAGCAAAGCATAAAAGCAAGCGCCCCACGTTTAAAAACTTGTCATCCACTCATTTTACCTCCTATTGATTGACCTACTCTATTGGTATGTGTACATTTATATGCATGTGAGGCAAAGGAACGTCATGCTCAATGAACTCCAGTAAATTTCGGCGTGTTTACCGGCGGATGACTATGCCTACCATGGTGTCGATCGATCACAGTAGCGCTGTCACACAAAGTAAAAAATGCGTAAATTGGTTGCTGTAGAGAGAGGTTCGGCAGAGCAAAAAAATCTGCCCGGTCATAACTTTCCTGTGTAGAAGCGTTCCTTCCATTAATGACTTGTTGTTTGGGAAAAGTCATCGCAGTTTACTAATTTGAATGATATTGGAATTGCTCGTAGAGAGTACGGCATTGATATAATTTAGTATTGATTCCAATCCTATTGAGCTACTTATAAAAACTCTGCTGCAGACTCGTAATACTTTGCAGAAAAATTGTCTTGTCGTCACAGCAGGAAAACATAAACAGTATCCATGGTGAGAGATTGGATACTGTTTCGACATCACTTGAAATTTGTAGCTAATGATAAGGTGGATTCTTGTATTTGGGAGCAGGAGATAAGTTATGAGTGAAGGGTTTATAAAGCGCATATCACGTTTAATCTCTGTGTCCGCCAATGCCGTCGTGGACTCGGTTGAAGCCACTGCACCAGAGTCAGTGATGGAGCAGGCAATTCGGGAGGTGGATGATGCAATTGCAGATGTGCGAGATCAGCTAGGGAAAGTTGAGGCATCCAAGTATCTAAACAGTAGAGCGTTAAGCGATGAAAATGCTCGTCATAAGCGTTTAGCTGAACAAATTGATATTGCTATAAATGAAGGTCGTGATGATTTGGCTGAAGTCGCCATTGCCAAACAAATGGATATTGAGGCGCAACTTCCAATCTTAGAAAAAGCGATCAATGAAAATGAGATAGAAATAAAGGAACTAGGTTCCTATATTCTTGCCCTGCAAGGTAAGAAACGTGAAATGTGTGAACAATTACAAGAATTTATTGCAATCAATAAAAAGGTAGATAATAGAGTTGCTGCGGATGAATATGGCAGGGATAGAAAGCCAAAAGCCCAGGTAGAACAAGCTACCGATGCATTTAATCGAGCAGTAGGTAATACAGCTATATCGACATTCGACTCTGGGATAGATGCCAGCAAATTAGCAGAACTTGAGGAGTTCGCGCGAAATAATCGTGTGAAAGAACGTTTAGCCAAGATTAAATCGGGGGGCTGATGATATTTTTATTGCAAGACCAAAACCTGATCTTTACCGGTGCGCTGATTTTAATGTTTATGATAGCGCTTCTTGAAGGCGTCATGACATTGATTGGTGTTGGTATTTCAGATTTACTGGATAATTTATTACCAGATTTTGATGTTGACGTGCCAGATACAGGGTTGTCTGGGGGGATGACTAAGCTGCTTGGGTGGTTGCGTTTCGGTGAAGTTCCTGCACTTATACTGTTAGTAACTTTTCTGGTTAGCTTTGGAGTGACCGGCCTGGTAGCCCAAATGCTCATAGAGTCTGTTGTTGGATATTTATTGCCAGGCGGTTTACTTGCTGTGGCAGTCTTTTTTCTTGCGCTACCTCAGGTACGTTTTGTTGGCAACATTATGCGGCGCTTTGCTGTGGGTGATGAATCCGAGGCAGTTGAGAGAAATTCCTTTATTGGCCGTGTAGCTATTATTACGATCGGTAAAGCAGAAATCGGTTCACCAGCAGAAGCACGTTTTAGTGATGAATACGGAACTACACATTATGTGATGGTGGAACCGGATGAAAGTGAAACATTTAATCAGGGGGATAAGGTGTTACTGGTTGAAGAGCTGGGAGCACATTTTCGAGTAACACGCCCCAGCAGTATACATCTTATGGAGAATAACTAAATGGAGAATCTAGAAGTGATAGGAAACCTACCGGTTATGGTATTTATTGCCGGGGCTGTACTAGTGGCCTTAATTGTTATTGGAACTATTTTTGCTCGCCTGTATACGAGAGCCTCAAAAGAGCGCTCATTTGTGCGTACTGGTATGGGTGGTCAAAAAGTCATAATGAATGGAGGTGCATTGGTACTACCGGTTCTACATGAAATTATTCCTGTGAACATGAATACTTTACGCCTGGCGGTTTCCCGTAAAGAGCATCAAGCGCTGATCACCAAGGATCGTATGCGTGTTGATGTACTTGCTGAATTTTATCTGCGGGTAAAACCGGATGTAGATGCGATAGCCAATGCTGCACAGACTTTGGGGCTGCGTACTTTAGACCCCGAAGCATTAAAAGAAATGATCGAGGGTAAATTTGTTGATGCGTTACGCTCTGTAGCAGCTGAAATGGAAATGGCTGAATTGCATGAGCAGCGCAGTCAGTTTGTACAAAAAGTTCAGCAGGTAGTTTCCGAAGATCTATTAAAAAATGGATTGGAACTCGAGGCTGTATCTTTGACCGGTTTGGATCAAACCCATAAAGAATTCTTCAATCAGGATAATGTGTTTGATGCTGAGGGCCTCGCCAGCATGACCCGCTCTATTGAGACGCGTCGTAAAGAGGTCAATGATGTCGAGCAAGAAACTATGGTACAGATCGAGAAGAAAAACCTCGAAGCTGAACGCCAAAAGTTAGAAATTGATAAAGAAAAACGTTACGCACATCTGGAGCAGCAGCGCGAGCTGGAAAATCGTGAAGCTGCTCAGAAGGCGGATATTGCCCGTGAACAAGCAGAGCAGGAACGCGCAGCACGCAAGGCTGAAATTGAAGCCCAGCGTGAAGTGAGTCAATCCCAAATTGCTGCGGAACAGGCAACTAAGTTGCTGGAAATCGAGAAAGAGCGTCGCTTGAAAGAACAAGAGATTGAAGGTGAGCGTATTCTCGATGAGCAGCGTATTTCCAAAGAGAAATCAGTGGAAATTGCCAAGCAGGAACGTGCAATTGCTGTTGCAGAAAAGTCCAAAGAGCAATCTCTTGCGGACCAACAGGCCAACGTAGCTCGAGCTGAAGCAGTAAAAGCCGAAGAGCAAGTTCGCACGGCTCAGGATGTTGAAGTTGCAGAGCGTGATAAGCGCATTGAAATTATCGAAGCTCAAAAAGTAGCGGAGCGTCAGGCCACGGGTATTAAGGTAATGGCCGATGCAGAGAAAGCAGCTGCAGAGGATAAGGCTGAAGCATTGCGCTTGCAGGCTGCAGCTGAAGCTGAGGCTATTCGTATTAAAGTTGAAGCTGATCGTGAAAAATATGCGGTGGATGCTGAGGGGCAGCGCCTGATGAATGAGGCTTTCAATAGCCTTAATGAGGCCCAGATCGCACTTAAGAAGGTGCTCAGTCTGCACGAAAATCTTCCCAATATTATCCGTGAAAGCGTTAAGCCGATGGAAAGTATTCAGGGAATGAAAATTATCTCTGTTGAAGGCTTAAATGGTGTTGATGGTAGAGCAAGCAGCGGCATTTTAGATGGCGAGGCTGAATCCAAAGGACAAAGCTTGCCTGAGGCTCTGGTGGGTAGTGCTCTAAAACATCGGGCTATGGCGCCACTAGTCGATTCGTTGTTAAAAGAAGCTGGTGTAGCTGATTTCAGTGCTTCAAGAGAGATAGAAGCTTAATAACTTGGTCAATCTTTAATTAAATAATAAAGAGAGAGTATTCTCTCTTTATTATTCTAAGTATTAGCTAAGTTGTGATTAGCCTTTGAGTCACATTTTTGTGACATAGTTATCATCACTGTCCTTTATCCTATCTATTAATAAAAACTCTTTTTATAATTATACCTTGCATAGATTTTAATTGCGGAAACTATAGGTACATTTATGAAAAGGAAGTTATATATTATTCTTTCTATTCTTTATTTTTTTTCATGTTCTGTAAATATTTCAGCCAATGATTTTTCTGATAATAGAACTAAAGTACTTGATGTATCCCTCGCAAGGGTAGATTATTTTGAAGCAGAAGTTATTCTGGATATATGGGTAAGTGAAAATATAGGGCATGCAAATTTAGGCTACGACATCTCTGAAATAACTGGGGGGTATGCGCCTCTGAGAGTTAATCCAGGATTTAATACATTAAAGTTGTATATACAGAGAAATAGAAATAAGTTTTCTGCTATAAAAACTTCTCAAATAGAAGTACATATATATAGTCGCGAGGACACTTTTTTAAAGGAAACTGTTCCTCTACAAATTACTTGGCCAGGTCCAGAACATGCTGACAAAATCCTAAAATCTAGAACTATCAATAAGTTAGAATATGCAGGCGTGGATAAGTTAAATGTAAATAGAAATCTCTCATATTCTGAAAACTTAATAGAAAATTTTTTACTTAACGGCTTCCCAATTGAAAAACTTAATACATTTAGGCCTGCATATGATTTCTCTAAAAATAATTTAACATTAAGCCGATTTTTAGATATTGATACGATTAAAAACATAAGTAGAGTTTTTGCGATATCTACAAACGGTACACCCCTAATTAAAGTAAAAAATTCTGAAGTGAAAGTTGGGGAAGTTTATATAGGTTCTGGCGAACATATATCAGGCGATAACTTAATTGAAGCTGAAGAATTAACTTCTCTAAAGCAAAAGAATTTAAGTGTCGATAGTCTTTCTCGAATTCTTAATTTTGACGTTCCAAACGGTAGTGAAATCGAAGACAGGATGTATAAGGAGGCCTATAATTTAATTGATACAGGTTATAGGGAGAACATATATAGAGCCAAAGCAATTTTGGATGAATTATTAAGTTTGAATTCAGAGTACTATAGGGCGTACTTAGAGTTGGCTAGATTTCATATGAAAACGAACTGGCCAGCTGGTGTAAAAAAAGCTGAAAAATTAATTCTTATTGCCAATGATCTTGAACCTGAATTTGCTGATACTCATGTCCTATTGGGATATGTATATACACATCAGGGAAAATATTCTGCTGCAAATGATGAATATATCCTTGCTGAAAAACTTGGAACTGACAATTTATGGTTGTATGCAAATTGGGGTTTGAACTATGAAATGCAAGGCGAAAAAACTAAATCTATTAATCAATATTTGATGGCAATTGATAAGTCTTCAGATGTATCTCGTAATCAGAGGCCAATTTATTGGATTCTAAGAAATAGCAAGTTATTTGAATTCTTAATTTCCGAAGGTGAATTAAAAAAAGCTGATGATTTGTACTCATTTTCTGCTGATAAAATTCACTCTGAAAAATGTTTTTTACAGCAGCAGGCAAAGCTAAGGCTTCATTATATGCAATGGTATGATGGGGCAATAGATAGTTCCATTAAAGCTAAAAAAGCCGGCTGTAAAGTGAATAGTCCAGTTCTGGCTGTTTCGTATTATATGAAGTGGGTACATCAGCTAGACAATAATTTTAACCGAAAACAAGCAGAATCAAATTTAAGACGGGCGGAGGCTGCTGCTGATTCAGACGGCTATCTATTTTTTGAACTTTCTGATAGTGATCAAGCATCAAAAATAATTCCTAAGATAATTGATTTAGGGAAAGATATAGATCATGAACTTGATGGTGGTAAAACAGCTTTATTGTTGGCGATAGAGAGCGGTGATATAAATAGGGTAAGTCGCCTTTTAACTAATGGTGCCAATGTAAACAAGAGCACTATAAATAATTATTATCGCCCGTTAACATACGCGGTTTACTTAAAAGATTTTGAAATGGTTAGCCTGTTGTTAAGTTTTGGAGCAAATGCAAATTTCTATGTAGAAGAAGGCATTTCCCTTTATGACTTCTCTAAGGAAGTAGGGGGGGAGAAAATTTCTAATATGTTAAGTGCTGATTTGAAAACCTAAAACAACATCTATTGAACTTGAAAGGGCCGTCCTGGCGGCCTTCCTTATAAAGCACATAGAAGCTGAGTATTAAATAGGAAGTTAAATTAAGTGTGTTTAATCTCAGTTGATTAAATTGTCTGTAAGATGGTTTAGTTTGTGTGATATTTATTCTTAATTAGGAAATTATATTTTAGAGTTTAATATGCATAATTGTACCAGCTGTAAAGATGGCGTTCTTAAACCAGGATCTATCGAAGAGTTATTTCGTGGATATACTTGTTCTTCCTGTGAGGGTAACTGGATTCTTATTGAAGATTACTTAAGCTGGAAAAGACAAAATCCTGAATACAAATTTCCAGAAGATATTAGTAATCTGAATGATGTGGTCGCCGAAGATACTAAACGAGCTATCTTGTGCCCGGTGTCTGGCTCCATAATGCAAAAGATAAAAATTATTGCTAGTAGTGAGCACCGTATTGATTACAGCACTGTTGTCGGTGGAGTTTGGTTAGATAAAGGCGAGTGGGATTTACTAAAAGCTGAAGGACTTGCTGGCTCACTTAACTTTTTAGTTACTCATGAATGGCAGAAAAAGATCAGGGAGAACAAGGCCCAAGAGACTTTTTCTGAAATGTATCGGAGTAAATTTGGCGATGACTTATATGATAAAGCTAAAGAAGTTCGCAAGTGGCTTAATTCAACCGAACAGAAAGCAGATGTTTTGGCCTATTTAAATGCGGAAGATCCTTACTCTGCTGAACGTTAACGCCTAATCAATATGTCCTGTTCCAGGGAGGCTGACTAACGTGGCTTCCCTGAAATATTAGCTCCATTGTACTCTCATGTAAAAACAGATTTATTTTCAATCGATCATATCCGGAAAAATTACAGATTTAATTTGGTTACATTGTTTTTTTGAATTAATGGAATTTAATTGTCTTGATTTGATAACTGGTTAGCTTATTTTTATGGCGTATTTTTGGAGTCGTATAGGAAGCGCAACTGTTCAATGATAACCTCAATTTCGTTGTTTACTTAAAAAAATAATAGAGACATTTAAATTTAAGGTTAGGTATATGGATATCAAAAAATTATTACTGGCAAGTTTACTATTAGTGGGTGCATCTATTTCGTTGCCTGCGCTATCTGCTAATCTTGTGTGTCAGCTCAATGTAAAGTCTGGAGGTCAAGTTTTTGGCAATGGCACCTCTAGCTGCACGGGGATAGACTTTAGTTTTGGAAATTCCACCTCTGGTAAATGGACCATTACGAATATAACCAAGTCTATTGATCGAATAAATTGGATAAAAGGTTGTAGTTCAGGCCTCTCATGCAGTGTGACAGTAAGAGCCTATTCAACAAATCAAGGCCAAGCATATATTCACTATGTTGATGGCAGTATTGAGTATGTGAGTGCTGATATGTGGTATGAAACAGGTCATTAACCTGTGGTATTTGGCGCCGAATTTAATTCGGCGTCAAATATAATATATGTATTGCGGTATGCCTGCTGGACTTAAAGTATAAATGCGCCATATTGAAGTTTAATAATTATCCTCAGTGTCTTCACCCTAATGCTGTTTGTTCCGCATCCTAATGACTCTTAAATTAGGTTGGCAGATTTACTCATCACTGACATATTCTTCTGCTAGTTAATTAAATTATGCATGGCAAAATGGACCATCTTTGGCTTTTATTAAAGCCATGGAATACAAGGACTATTACAAAATACTCGGCCTGGATCGGAGTGCGGATCAGGCACAGATTAAGCGTGCCTATCGAAAATTAGCACGTAAATATCATCCGGATGTCAGCAAAGAGGAGGGCGCCGAAGAACACTTTAAGGAAGTAAATGAGGCCTATGAAGTATTGAAGGACCCAGAGAAGCGAGCTGCTTACGATCAGCTCGGCAGTGGTTTTCAGTCTGGCCAGGATTTCCGACCACCCCCCAATTGGGACCAGGGTTTTGAGTTTCACGGTGGTGGATATACCGAAGCTGATCCTGAAGCTTTTAGTGACTTCTTTGAAAGCTTGTTTGGCCGCGGCGGGTTTCGTCAGGCTTATGGGCAAGGGCAGCGCCGCTCTTACAGTGCCCAGGGTGAAAATACCTATGCCCGCATCACAGTAGATCTCGAAGATAGTTATCGTGGCGGTACACGCCAAGTAACCTTAAAGCACTCGGTATTGGGTGCAGATGGGCGACCGCAACTGCGTGAGCGCACTCTTAATATAAAAATTCCCAAGGGGATCACTGAAGGGCAACAGATTCGCTTGGCTGGACAGGGTGAGCCTGGCATTGGAGAAGGTAAGCCTGGTGATCTCTACCTGGAAATTGCTTTCAACTCTCATCCCCTTTTCCATACAGAAGGTAAAACGGTTTACCTGGATTTGCCTTTGGCTCCCTGGGAGATAACGCTTGGAGCCAAGGTTCAGGTACCCACTCCCGATGGTCCCATTAAAGTGACCATTCCAGCAAACAGCACCAATGGTAAAAAACTGCGCCTCAAGGGCCGCGGTATCCCGGCAAAGCAGCCGGGGGATATGTATATAGTGATGCAAACTGTTACGCCGCCAGCCACTACTGATAATGAACGCGAGGCATACCGTCAGTTTGGCGACGCATTCAACTTCAATCCCCGCCAGTCCATGGGAGGATAATTGTGATGCCTAAAAAGGTTGAGCAGCTTAGCGGTGTTCTCCTGGATGAAGAGAGTGAGTTAACTTTGAGTGAACTGTGTCGGGCTTGTGGTGTACCGGCGGAGCGCATTATTGCCTTGGTTGAGGAGGGAATTATTGAGCCGCGTAGCAGGGAAGTGCAGTGGCGCTTTAGCGGAATTTGTGTGCGCCGTGTGCGCCGGGTTTACAGCCTGGAGCGAGATCTGGGGGTAAATCTTGCCGGCGCTGCATTAGCGATAGAGCTGTTGGAAGAAATAGAGCGTCTTCAGGCGCATCTGGCACGGCTGGAGAAAGGTCGAAAACGCTAAGGTTATCTATTGTCTTGATTTTAGATATGGGCCAATCAGCTCGATCTTCTCAATCCAAATAGCTCCGCTATATCCTTCGGGTAGAAAACTGAGCTCTTCCAGTGTGTAAATACCGGGCAAGCCCCGCTTGCCATTTTTATGGTCCACTGCCATCACCAAGCTATTGGCTTTGGCCACTCGTTCAGAGTAGCGATTGGGCCAGCCCCACAAAGCCCATCGCCAAGTATTGGGTGCAACAACAATACTGTTCCGGCAAGACTCGGGAAAGTAGCCACTCCAACCGAACAGTGCATATTGCAAAGCACATTGTTTGGCGCTTGTCTTGCTGAAGGCCAATGCATTTGGCCGCAACTGCCGTATCCTTTTAATTGGGCGATCGCCACCGTAGACCATGAGCCGGGAATTAATAGGCAATTGGTGTTGCCGAAGATAGTTATCCAATCGCTCTGCTTCTGTTGGATCATTACTCTTAATATTGATTAGAAACTGCTTGCCGGGAAAGTGCAGCAAGACCTCTTTTAAAGTGGGAAGTAAACCCACCCCCTGGCCACGAAAAGGAAATGTCTTGCCGCCATCAAAGGTATAGCCGTAACCAATATCCAGCTTCTTTAAGTCCTTTATGGACTGTTCCCGGGTGACACCTGTTCCATCCGTGCGGCAGTCTAGGGTCCAGTCGTGAAATACTGCGAAGTCGCCATCAGTGGTGGGATGGACATCGATTTCGACAATGTCCGCGCCATGAGAAAAGGCAGCTTCCATAGAGGGAATCGTGTTTTCCAGATAGCGGTGTTCCGGGGTATAGATACGGACTGCGGTGCATTCATCACGGGTTAAATTATCCCGGTTGTAAGTTTGGTAGACGCCGCGATGGGCAATCAGGACCGGTTCCCCTTGCTGGGCTGTCGCCAGCCAAGAGGCATTGAGTAGGTAAATTGCACCGAGTCCAAATAGGGCTGTTAGCGCTACGCTTTTGCTAATGGTGCTTCTCTTCATCAAGCTGCTCTGCACTTTCCTTGGAAGGTGTTGCAGATATTAGTCAGTTTTTGGGAAGAGAAATGGGCGTAGAGGTGGCGAATTATGGTGAATTCAGGCAGTAACTATGGGGTGGTGCGGCACCACCCCGAATATTATCAGAGTGCAGCTTTGGTAATGGTTCCCACCAGGTAGCCGGTATATACGAGGTAAGCCATTAGCAGCGCGGAGCCTTCCCAGCGATTGATTCGGCCCTGGCCTTTGAAGCCGTAGGCAAAAATAAACAGGGCAATTGTGAGGCCCAGAACCATCGGCCAGTCCCGGGACAGCACCTCGTGGGGTACGTTGTTCATGGGAGCAATGGTGCCGGCAATGCCAACCACCGCCAGTAGATTGAACATATTGGAGCCGACAACGTTACCGATGGCGATATCGTGCTCACCTTTTCGTGCGGCCACTAAAGTTGCGGCCAGTTCCGGCAGTGAGGTTCCCAGGGCAACAATAGTCAGGCCTATCACCAGGTCACTGACCCCCAAAGATTCGGCAATGGTTACTGCTCCCCATACGAGGATTCGGGAGCTGACAATCAATAGTACCAGCCCCGCTACCAACCAAAATATGGCAGTTCCGAGTGGCATAGGGTTGTCTTCCAGCTCAGTTTCTACTTCTCCCTCAAGCTGGTCACCTTTATTGCGCATGGCAGAAAAGATACTCCAGCCGATCAAGGCGAAGAAACCGAATAACAGAACAATACCCTCCCAGCGCTCCAAGCGATCATTCCACAGGAAGGCACCACTGAGCAGGGTGATTGCCAGCAGCAGTGGCAGCTCTTTACGCACAATCTTTGAGTGTACCGATAGTGGGATCAGCAGGGCACTGAAACCGAGAATCAAACCGGTATTGGCAATATTGGAACCGTAGGCATTACCCAGGGCGAGGCCGGGGTTGCCATTCAAGGCGGCAATGGCTGAGACCACCATTTCCGGAGCGGAAGTACCGAAGCCGACAATCACCATGCCTATTAACAGTGTGGGCATGCCGCAATGTTTAGCAGTGGCGGCAGCTCCATCCACAAAACGATCGGCACTCCAGACCAGCACAATAAAGCCAGCAATGATGGCAGCAGCGGCGAGAAGCATAGGGGGTCCTCAATAAATACATTCAGGCGGGGTTTTTACCCGACAAACGGGGGCCGATTGTACCGGCTCTGGCAAATACAAAAAGGTATTCAGTTATTTGGATGGGCTGTCAGGGGCAAATTAACGTAAATGTCCCGTCAGTCAGATGGTTTCGCTGCCAGTGTGGGCTACAGTCAATGCATGGCCCGGTAAATCTGCAGGGTGATAATGGGATGGCGCGCCTAATCGCAAAATCCCTGAGCTGGTGGAGATGTCGGGTAAATCTACGCGGGTCGCACAAAGCAATGCGCGGCAGATTCCGCGATATCCATGTCACCGGCCGCTAAGCCGGGTATTTAGGAGGCCTTTATGAGACTCAAAGCTTCAATTGGGATACTGGCCGCGGCGATGGTTTTGACCCTGTCTGCCTGCGAACAGCGCAAGAAAGATGAAGGGATGGACGGCAATAAAGGAATGGGCACCGCGGAAACCGGTTGCTGCCAGCATGCCGAAAATGCCTGTGCCGGAGATGTGAGCAAATCCCAGTGCGACCAGATGACCGGCAAGTTTCACAAGGATCATATGTGTCGTACTGATACCGGTAAATGCACGCGTAAATAAGGTCGGCTGTGCACGGGTGTGGCGCAACCACTGTGTCGCACCCGGCTCCCGATTACTCTCCCGATCCTGTCCAAGGACCCGTTGCCAGCTGGTTATTCTCCCAGGCGCTAGCTTTGGAGGCTGGTGACTAAAAACACTCTTCTAGTACTCATTTTTTAGCTGATCCAGAGTTCCTTGACATTAGTTACATCTGCAACTAACTTCGTTTGCGCTTTAAATCCACAATCCGCAGCCCCGCATTGAAGTGCTGCGATGATAAGAAATGGAGGACCGCATGGCCGACTTATTTGAAAACCCGATGGGACTTAACGGCTTCGAATTCGTAGAGTTTACAGCGCCGGAAAAAGGCATCCTTGAAACCGTTTTTACCGCCATGGGCTTTGAGAAAATCGCCCGTCACCGCTCCAAGGCAGTGGAGTTGTGGCGCCAGGGTGATATCAACTTCATCACTAACTACGAGCCCAACAGCCACGCCTATTACTACGCCCAAGAGCACGGTCCCTCCGCTTGTGGCCTTGCCTTCCGCGTAAAAGATGCCAAGTTCGCCTACGAAGAGGCCCTGCGTAAAGGTGCACAGCCTGTTCATGTGAATACTGGCCCGATGGAACTGCACCTGCCGGCAATCAAAGGTATTGGCGGTGCGACCCTGTATATGATTGACCGCTACGAAGATGGTGAGTCCATCTACGATATCGACTTTATCTGGGAAGAGGGCGTAGAGCGCCGCCCCGAAGGTTGTGGTTTCCACACTCTGGATCACCTTACCCACAACGTGTATCGCGGCCGTATGGATTACTGGGCCAAGTATTACGAAGACCTGTTCAACTTCCGCGAGATTCGTTACTTCGATATCAAAGGCGAATACACCGGCCTGCTGTCCAAGGCGATGACTGCACCGGATGGCAAGATCCGTATTCCGCTGAACGAAGAAGCAGCTGGTGGTGGCGGCCAGATCGAAGAGTTCCTGATGAAGTACAACGGCGAAGGTATCCAGCATATCGCCTTTGCTTGTGATGACTTAATTGCCTGTTGGGATCGCCTGAAAGAGCGCGGCATGGAGTTTATGACCCCGCCGCCGGACACCTACTACGAAATGCTGGAAGAGCGCCTGCCTGGGCACGGTGAACCTACTGAAGAATTCCAGAGCCGTGGCATCCTGCTGGATGGCACCACTGAGGGCGGCCAACCACGTCTGCTGCTACAGATTTTCTCCGCTAATATGCTCGGCCCGGTATTCTTTGAGTTTATCCAGCGCAAGGAGGATGAAGGGTTTGGTGAGGGTAACTTTAAGGCCCTGTTCGAATCCATTGAGCGCGACCAGCTCAAGCGTGGCGTCATTAAAGAAAAGGAATAATAACGGAGGCTTCAATGGGCATTAAGCGCATTCACCACGTGGCGTATCGCTGTAGGGACGCCAAGGAGACAGTGGAATTCTACCGCGATCTTCTCGGCATGGACTTCCAGCTGGCCATTGCCGAAAACGAGGTACCCTCAACCGGTGAGCCGGACCCTTACATGCACGTCTTTATGGATGCGGGTATGGGGAATGTGCTTGCCTTCTTCGAAATCCCCAACTCCCCGGAGATGGGGCGCGATGAGAACACACCCAAATGGGTGCAGCACATCGCTTTCGAAGTGGAGTCCATGGAAGAAATGCTTGAGACCAAAGCACGACTGGAAGCGGCCGGGGTCGACGTACTCGGCCCTACCAATCACACTATCTTCCAGTCGATCTACTTCTTCGACCCCAACGGCCATCGTATCGAGCTGGCCGCCAATACCGCCAAGCCCGGAATGCATAAAGAGCTGAAGCGGGTTGCTGAGGATATGTTGGAAGAGTGGTCACGTACTAAAAAAGCCCCAAGGCACGCCGCCTGGATGCATGGGGAAGAAGAATTTGTGGAAAAAACTGAAGGGGAGGCACAGTGAAGTTAGCCAGCCTTAAATCCGGCCGCGATGGCCAATTGGTTGTTGTTAGCGACGATCTTACCCGTATGGTGCCAGCTGGCGATATTGCCCCCACCATGCAGAGTGCGTTGGACAATTGGGCATCAGTCAGCAGCGAGTTGGAGAAGCTACACGAGCACCTGCAAAATGGTGAGCTTCAAGGGGAAGCCTTTGACCAAACTCTGTGTGCTTCGCCTTTACCGCGCGCATATCACTGGGCCGACGGTAGTGCTTACGTGAATCATGTTGAGCTGGTGCGCAAAGCCCGCGGTGCTGAGGTGCCGGAGAGCTTCTACAGCGATCCGCTCATGTATCAAGGTGGCTCCGATACCTTCCTGGATCCACGCGAGCCGGTAAAGATGCCGCAAAGCAATGGCTTTGGCATCGACTTCGAGGCAGAAATTGCCGTGATCACCGACGATGTTCCTATGGGGGTGTCCGCTGAGGATGCACTGTCCCATATCAAGTTGGTAATGTTGGTCAATGATGTATCCCTGCGCGGATTGATACCTGCGGAACTGGCCAAAGGATTTGGTTTCTACCAGTCCAAACCCTCTAGTGCTTTCTCCCCTGTTTGCGTAACCCCTGAACAGCTGGGTGAAAACTGGAGCGAGGGTAAATTGCATCTGCCACTGGTTTCCCATCTGAATGGTGAGAAGTTTGGCGAGCCCAATGCCGGTGTGGATATGACCTTCCACTTCGGGCAACTGGTCGCCCACGCGGCCAGAACTCGTCCACTTTGCGCAGGCACCATTATTGGCTCTGGAACGGTGTCCAATAAGTTGGATGGCGGCCCCGGTAAGCCTGTAGCAGAAGGCGGTGTTGGTTACAGCTGTATTGCCGAGATTCGCATGATTGAGACCATCCAGAATGGCTCTGCAAGCACGCCATTTATGGACTTTGGAAATACCATTTCCATCGAAATGCTCGATGATCAAGGGCAATCTATCTTTGGACGTATTGAGCAGACTGTAGAGCAGGTATAACACCGCTTAGCCAAACCTCGATCGGATTTTATCCCCTGGAGTTAACGGCCTAGGGACAGAATTTGGTCGAGGCATCTTACCTATCACTTTGCTGTTGAATCATTCCTGCCTAAATTTTTCACAACTAACTTATAGTGCTGTATTGAGTGGCTAAAAGTGTGCTGGCAAAGAGACCGGCACAGACGTTGTTGCTTAGTTTTTTATGCAATTTATTGCATAGCTTTTTACTCGCATACCTACTCTAGCAGTTTGCTGTTACAAGCCACTTTTTTAAACTGATGAGTTTTGTAAAAGTGTACTTTCTATAAATTGCTATGCGTCTTATTTGAGATTAAGAATGATAAATATTTATAAGTAATAATATCTTCTTATCTCTATTTTGTCTTCGCAGTTAGAAACGGCTAAATATTGTCTGTTGCCAGATTATTATCGGCTAATAGATTTCAACAAAGTAGGATTCAGGCAAGATTAACGCTGGATAAAAAAATAGTGCCAGAGTCGATTTAAAAAGCGCTTTTATACTCTGTTGGCCCTGGAACTTTTCTGGTTCAATGCCCGCCCAATTCACAGGCGCTACAAATTTTCAGTTTTTAAAAAAGGATTTGTGCAGCGTTTTTATCTCATAAAATGAGGGATCGAATATGCCTATTTGGGTCGATAAAACCGTTCTCGCTGTAACTGGAACACGCGTAAACCCCGTACAACAATCTGTAGCCAATCATCGGGGTCAACTGACATACAACTTCAGCCAGTGTAAGGATCCGGTAAAAGCACAAATCACTATTCACGAAGATACTTCCGGTGGTGTTTGTGAAGCGCTTTCCGCTTTTTGGATCAAGTATCACTCTGATGGAGGGAGCTTGTGGGATTGGTTAATGCCGGCGGGTGCACTGGATGAACAGCACTTATTTCACGTAATGACCCTGCAACAGGCGGGCACACAGAATAACCAGGACAGAACTACAGAAGCCTGGCTGAGCACACAAAATATCTTCCCTACCAGTCAAAATGTATTTGGTGGAGCTTTCCCGAATGGCCGGGGAGGAAATACTATCCGGGGTATTCACAATCCCCGTAGAGCGCAAGGCCAGAGTGGCGTTTTCTCTCCCAATGCTTTGGCCAGGGAGATTATTTTGGATCAGACGGGTGGTGCTGGATGCTATAAGAAGATAGGTCTTGATGGCACTTTTGCAGGTCATGCAATGGCTGCCTGGGTTGCGCAGGACATTACTTTCTTTGACCCCAACTTTGGTGAATTCTGGTTCGAATCCAGAAATTCCTTCTTTAATTGGTTTACCCAATCATTTTGGCATAACTCTATGTATTCTGTAGGGCTAAGCGGTGGCTATGAAGTTCGTTCTTACGCTCGCCGCACATAAATTGGCAGTAGCTGTTTTTAGTGGTTAGCAATCCACTACCAATTTTTTCCTCTTAGCCCTTCCCCCATGGGCGCTCGGCAGCCGGGTTCACCCGGCTGCCTTTTTTAGTTGTCACCACTTCTACCTATTTCACTTCTTATCATTGACTCATTTTCAAGTCGCAATTATCTGGAGGTAATAAGCTCTATCTCTGGAAAGATAAAACCAATTGTCGCCAACTACAAAAAAACATTTCCATTTAGATAGTTTCCATGTCATAGGTCAATTTTTTGCACCAAAAATAGTACCAGAGTCGAATTAAAGGGCCCGTGTAATCTGACTGGCAAGCGTAGTTGGGTCTGTTCTAACATGGAATTAATAGGAAATAGTCATGATATTTCTACCCATAAAAAATAGTGCCAGAGTCAAATAAATACTTGCGCCTCAATCTATTTCGAGTTGCTATCTATGGCACTGATAAAAGAGTGCCAGAGTCGATTTTAAAAAAAAATGGACATCTATCTGCCCTGTAAATTTTCTGTTTCAATCTAATGCATATACCGGAAAGCACTTCTCAGAAGCAGTTAACTAATCGCTGAATAAGTGTTTCTACATTGTGAATATAGGGGAGATGGACATGCCGATTTGGTTTGATAAAACAGTACTTGCACTTACCGGGACAAGGGTTGGTCCTGTTCAGCGATCTGTGGCCCAGCACGGTGGCACACTTCAATATAATTTCAGTCAATGTTTGGATCCGGTGAAGGCACAGATCACCATACACCAGGATACTGCTGGCGGAGTCTGTGAATCCCTGAGTGCCCACTGGATCAAATTTCACGCAGAGGATGGAAGCCTTTGGAATTGGCTCTTCCCCAATAATACATTGAGTGAGCAGCATCTTTTCCATGTGATGACCTTGCACCAGATTGGTGGAAATGCACCAAACCAGGATCAGGTCTCAGAGACGTGGCTGCAATCTCACAATATTCTGCCTCTTCAGAATAATGGCGGTGTGGGTATTGCTGGGCCAAATGGTCAGCGCCAAATTCACGTGGTCACAGGCCCTCGGTTAGATCGTGGGCAAACTACTATGCGCAACTCTGCAGCGCTTGCTGATGAAATTATTAGGGAGCCGACGAGAAGCGCTGGCTCTTACAAGAAAATCGGTATTTCAGGTAAGGTGGGGGCCCACGCCATGGCAGCTTGGGTTGCGGAAGATGTGTTGTTTTTCGACCCAAATTTTGGAGAATTCTGGTTCCCAACCAAGAACGCATTCCGCAACTGGTTTGTAAACTCTTTCTGGAATACATCTATGTATGCCATTGGTCTGAGTGGGAGCTATGACGTGCGCTGTTATGCGCATGCCACCTGAGTCGCAAGCCAGCTGATTGACCGCTTGGTGGAGGAAATTATACTCCTCCACCCTGCTTGTGGCGGTATGTCTATTCCGCTGAGTCACTATTATCCATCCTTCGTGTATAGTGCTGGTACAAGCTTGCCACGCCTACTCTGTAGGGTAACTAAAAGAGCAAGCTCTGTTGTTCTTTTTAGATACCAACAGCACTACGGAGCCAAGGGTGAAATTCAAGAAATCACTTACTTACTACCTCAAGTCCCTAACAGGACCGCTTATTGCCACTAGCCTATTGATGCCCTCAGCCTGGGCAGCAACTGCTACAGAAGAGCTTCAAAGTGTTCTTAACGATCACTGGCAATACACGCTGAGGGAAGACCCGATTACTGCAGGGCGAGTTGGCGTTTCCGATTACAATCGAGAGTTGCCCGGGGTGACTGCAGAGGATCGTCAACGTCGTATAGAGGCTGAGCAGGCCTTTATCCGGCGCCTTGAGGCTATCGATCAAAGTAAGTTAAGTGCTTCAGACCGCGTCAATAGTGAGCTTCTCTCTTGGGTTCTTGCCAGCTCAGTTGAGGAAGAGGAACTGTTTCTCGACCGAATTCCCCTAAACACCTTCTCAAGTTTTTACGCAAGTGCGCTTGAGGCAAATAGTGGTTTGGCGATGAGGGATATCGCCGACTACGAGGACTATATTGCCCGTATCGGTGAATTTGGTCGCTACTTCGATGAGAACATTGCCAACATGCGCGAAGGTATTCGCTCTGGCTTTGTGTTGCCCAAAATCGTTGTAGAAGGTATAGCGCCAACTGTTCGCGCTCAAGTATATAAAGATCCCAGTAAAAGCAGCTTGTATAAGCCTTTTGCTGAGATGCCGCAAAACATCGCGCCCGATGAGCAGAAGCGTCTGCGAGAGCAGGGCTTAGCTGTGATTAAGCAAGTAGCTATTCCCGCATTTGGACGGGTAGCGGATTTCCTTGAGGGCGACTACCTGAAGGCGGCCACAAAGACTTTGGGTGCTGAACAGATGCCTGGTGGTAGCGACTACTATCGCCACAACATTCGCTACTACGTGACCCTGGATCTGGACCCTGTGGAGATTCATCGCACGGGCCTTGCCGAAGTGAAGAGAATCCGCGCGGAAATGAAAGCTCTGATCAAGGAGTCAGGCTTTAAGGGCAGCTTTACAGAATTCACCCAATTCCTGCGCACAGCCCCCCAGTTTTACGCTAAAACGCCGGAACAGCTGCTCAAGGAAACGGCCTATATATCCAAGCGGATTGACTATGTATTGCCGGAGTTCTTTAATTTATTGCCGCGTACTCCCTATGGCGTGGTACCAGTTCCCAGTGAAATAGCACCTAACTACACTACGGCCTCCTATAATCCAGCCGCCATTGGCGGTACTCGCGGTGGTGCCTACTGGTTGAATACTCACGGGCTGGACCAGCGTCCCTTGTATGAGCTACCTGCTCTTACCTTGCATGAAGCAGTACCGGGGCATCATTTACAAAATGCTCTCTCGCAAGAGCTTGAGAATGTACCGGACTTTCGTCGCAACCTTTATCTGAGTGCTTATGGAGAAGGTTGGGCCCTTTATTCAGAGCGACTGGGTAAAGAGATGGGACTGTACACCACTCCCTATGAGCACTTTGGGCGACTCAGCTATGAAATGTGGCGTGCCGCACGCCTTGTAATTGATACTGGCATTCATTCTCAGGGGTGGTCACGACAGCAGGCATTAAACTTTCTTTCCAATAATACATCCCTCTCTCCGGCTAATGTACGTGCAGAAGTAGATCGCTATATATCCTGGCCGGGTCAGGCGCTATCTTACAAGATGGGGGAAATTAAAATTCGACAGCTGCGAGCTCTTGCGGAAAAAGAGCTTGGCGATAAGTTTGATTTGCGATCATTTCACGATGCACTGCTAAGTAATGGTGCTTTGCCTCTTTCGATGCTGGAAGAGCGGATGCAGCGCTTTATTGAAGAGCAGAAGTCTGCCTAAGCCTACCCTGAATCCCATTCACAATCTGCGGGTGGGATTCAATCTTGTCAAGATGTCCTCTGTCGTAAGCAAAACTTTCTTTTAGATAGCTGAAAACACAAGCTCCTTTAGTGGCGTAAAATGCAATATTTTTGTCTCATATTCGGAGTGGAGGTTGTGTAGGCAATAAAGGTCTAATAATCACACAATAAGCATTCTTTTTAGATTAAATACCTGGTTATTCTTTTCTTTACATTTTTACGAGAGGTAAAATGAATATCTTTAAGTGCGTGATTTTTTTAGGCTTGTCACTGATAAGCCTTACGGCTTTTTCCTCAGCGAAAGTAACCGATAATATAACAATTGATTTTGAGAGTGCTGATAGATTAGTTGATATTTTATCTGGAGACAAAGTATCTGATGATCAATTAGATCAGCTAATGAGTTTGCAGGGGATACGAGCAACGATCCATCAAACCTCAAGATTTGACAATAAAGCCAATGCAGAGTCATTTCGGTCTAGTTTGATCGATGTTGTTGAAGGTAATCCAGTTAAAAATGATCCCTTTAGGTTTCAACAGTTAAATGAACGGTTGTCCGAAGTTGAAGATATACTCAAGATAATAAAGCGCAATCCTCAGCAATACTTAAACAGTGTAAAGAGGGGCGTTGGTGATTATTCTCCTAAAGATATTTTCTTTGATACTAATATTTTTATAGTAGTTGGGGGAACTTCTGACGGTTGGGCCCATGATGATAACTTTTATATTGCGCTGCAGTATTTTAAAGGCGATTATGAAGGTTTACTGACACTTTCAACACATGAGTTATATCACGTTGCGCAGTCAAATTTTTATGGGAAGGAAAAAAATCCAGACTCTAATTGTGAGAAAATCTTAAATCAAACCCGCCTGGAGGGGATAGCCTCTATTGTGGGTTCTCCATTAAGTGTTACAGGCGGAAAAGAGTACACAGAATGGTTTAAGAAAAAATTTAAAAGAAATTTACAGCGAATAGATAGTAACTTTGTTTTATTTGAAACAGTGCTTTTTCGTGCATGCCGTGACTCAAGTTTAGACTTCAACAAAATCTATCATTTGGGTTTTTCTGCAGTATGGGATAGCCCGTTGTATTTTGTAGGTTTCTATATCGGCAATAGAATCGAAGAGTTAAAGGGTAGGGATTATCTGATTTCACTTTTGCAGGAATCACCTTCAGCTATGTTTAAAGCTTATATCAAGCTTTATAAGGATGAGAAAAATAAAGATTTAATAAAATTTGATAAGCCGATTGAAGACATTATTCTTGCCATATAGCACCTAATCAAAACTCTAAGAATTGGTTCTGGTAAATCTAGGCGCCTTGAGTAGGCGTCTAATTCTTTTGCTGTATACCTTAGCCTTCCCGAAATCATCTAGCTTAAGCAAATCATCGATCAATAAGTTTGAAAAAAGGTGTATAGCTGTCTACTTTAAGTGGTACAGCCTTTATCAGACTTGATTATATTCAAATTAATTTACTTATTGAGTTTACATTTAATTCTGCTGCTTTGGGATAATTGAGAGAATTATAAAGAGAGTTTGTATGCCTAACAGTAAAGTTGGGGTGGTGATACCAACATACAATGAAAAAAATAATATTGTTAATACGTTGAACTCTATTGTTCATAATAATACGACTGATGTAAAAATTTACTTATCTGACGATAATTCCTCAGATACCACGGTTGGGTTGGCCGCTGATTTTCTTCAGAAAAATAGAATCCCATATAAAATTATTTTAAACGATGGAAACAATGGGGCAGGCTACTGTAGGAATAGTGCTCTCGATGAAATAGCTGAACCGCTGACTTTATTTTTTGATGCCGATGATCTAATCCTCCCAAATATGTTGGATCGAGCTGTTTCAATGGCTACAAAAGTTAACAGTGATGTATTGTTGATGGCCTATCAGTGTAGATTTCCGGGAAGCACTATTAATCTCGGTATGGCAGGTGATGACAATTTCATTTTCTATAGGGCGATTAGAACCTTTGGTAACAGGACTTTTTCCACTTTTGATCATGATAGCATTCTATGTTTAACACCCTTCCCTTGGAATAGATTGATTAAAACCAGTTATGCAAAAAGGGTTTCCCTTAGATTTTCACAAACGCCTGTACATAATGATGTGTTAGCACATTGGAATTTGCTTACAAATGCTAAAGATATTGCATTATTTGAATCCCCTTTTTGTACTCATAATGTAGATTCCACAGGAAATAGGCTGTCAAATATTTCAGATGCACGGCGTATATCTGTATTACAGGTTTTTGATGAGATTGAAGACTTCTTTAATAAGAATATTAATCTTAGAGATAGATTTTACCACTTGTATGTCAAAAGCAAGTTAGCATTGTTTAACTGGTGCTGGCGTAATCTTGACGAAGAGTATAGGGGGAGCTTTAAATCTCAGTTTACAAGATCTTTTCTATCATTGAGTAATGCGGATTTGAGAATGCTCTTTGACAAAGATCCAGATATTGCTAATTCTGTATTAGATTACCGAACTTCAGTGGTATACGCATGATTTCGATTGTCGTTATTTCAAAGTCTAGCGGTGTCTATCTCAATACCTGTCTACAGAGTATTATTCGACAGCAGTACAAGGACATAGAGATACTTGTTCTTCATTTTTGCGAAAATGATGAGCGAAGCCGGATTAATAACTTTACAGGTTCAATGCCCAGAATTCGAAGTATTCATATTCCGAGTACTTCACAGATTGATGACCAGCTAATTTTTGAATTTGGAGTAAAAAATACTTTAGGAGAGTATGTTGGATTTATCGATGAGGGAGATTGTTGGTACCCTACATTGATTCCTAAATTACAGGATATAGTCAATAGTGAGAATCCTGATGTAGTATTTTTTAGCCATAATAAACCCCTACAAAAATTCTCAGAATCCATTGATGATAAATCCAGGTTTGTTTTAAAAATAAATTCTATAAATGTCAGGAGGTTTTATCGCAGGGACTTTGTTTGTGGAAATAAACTATTCGAATTTATTTTGGGTTCCTGCGTTAATGGTCACTCTCTACATTGGATAACAACCGTCAAGGCTAAATCAATATTAGTTTTACCAGATATTGGGTCGTATAGTTTAGTCAACATAGATGAAAAGAAAAGTGATCTAATGGTTCAGCGATTGGTGAATCAATACCACTTTGTATTTGACTACTTAACAAAAAATGCTAGAGATGCGGATTATAAGAATGATCTTCTGGGATGTTGGTTGCTGTATTTGATAGAATTACGACCGCTTTATGGTGATAAAAAAGTAATTTCTCTATTAACCAAATCAAAATTAGTCGAAAAATATACAAAAAGAGAATTTAATGAAGCTTTGGGCAATCTGAAGTTGGACAGAGATAAGCAGAGTTTGGTGAAAGAGTGGTATTCTGACTGCAATAAGATGGATAAATATTTAAATCTATTTTATAGGTTGCTACCATCAAAGCTATCTAGCTATATACGGAAAAATGGTTTTAGATACTCCATGAGCAGAGGGTTTCAAAATATTTATTATCGACTGCCTGACTGGGTAAAGCCACTGATAAAATTAACCAGGAAACGAGCCAGGAGAAGAGTTTCCAATGATGAATTGCTAGAGAGATTAGAATATCTAATAAAACAGAGCCGGTTTGAGCAGTATATGTCGATAATCAATGAGGATTTTGAGAGCAAGCTATCGAATCAAATCACCGAGATCAAGAAGGAGTTGATGGAGCTTAAAAAAGAAGTTCATTAAAGATCTTTTTAGATGCTCCATAAAACAATCCAAAGTCTCAATGTTTAATCTGATTTTTCTGAGTTCCAGCCACCTCCATACCCTTCAGAAGATATAATCTATCCATCCCATAGAGTGGATATATTTTATTAACATTCCACCACACATAAGAACTACCATTCCCCGTAAATAACCAGGATTAATTTTAAATAGAAAATGAGATCCCAGCCAGGCACCTATAACTTGTCCAATCATCATTAAGATTCCCGCAACCCATAAAATTTGACCGGCAAATAAGAATACGATTAAAGATGCGATATTAGTGGAAAAATTGAGAGGTTTTGCATTGGCCGTGGAGGTTAGTAAATCCTGTCCTCTACAGGCAACGCCTGATAAGGCAAAAAATGATCCAGTTCCGGGGCCAAACATACCATCATAGTAACCAATAAATGGGATTACGCCATATTGGTATTTCTTTCTTGAGACCTTGGGTTTAGTACTACTATGAGTAAGGGATGGAGAAACTATAAAATAAATAGCGATAAATAAAAGAACAGCAGGGATAATAAATGACAAAACATCAGTATTAATGAACTGTACTGCTATTGTGCCCATGGCTGCGCCAATAAAGGCAAATAGCATTAGATTTTTAATTCCATCCCAACTGATCTTGTTGTTTTTAAGCATCATGTAGGTAGCAGTTGCAGTACCAATACTGCCTTGTAATTTATTGGTGCCCAAGGCAGCTAGTGGCGGGACGCCACTAAGAATAAGGGCCGGTACAGTTATCAGGCCGCCCCCACCTGCTAGTGTATCAAGTAGGCCCGCAATAACAGCGACGAAAAACAATATAAACAATAACTCTACAGAGAGGCTAGCGAACTCCAAGAAGGTATCTCCTTTCGCTTGGTATTATGGTAGATAGTGAATAGTACCAAAAATAATTTTTTAGTCGGTTTGCACCGGAATTCCAAAATTAATAAATCGATTTTTTTCCATGCCACCACATTAGGAAATTCTCTCCCACTGAATATTGGGGCAGGGAGTGGCGGCTTCTTTTAATCCCCTGTTCCTGTTCCATCTCGGTTACTTTTAACTTGGCGGCTTCAAACCATGCCTCAGGATTATTCACTCCCTGATTGAGGGCTTCACCGTAAAGCGCGGAACTAAACCAGGTGCGCTCGGAATCATCGCTACATCCAAAGGAGCTGCGATCCGCAGCGGCCGAAGTAAAGATGACCCGATTGGGGCTATGTAGGGCTTCTACCCATTGACCGGAAAAGCAGGCTGAAACAACGATCCACTGGTACTGGGCGTTAATATTGTCCAGCAATCGTTGCCCATCTTTCAGTGAGAAATCATTTAGGGGAATCTCCCCCTCGGCAATTTTGAAATCTCCATTTCGAGCACCATGGCTGACCAGGTGTATGAGAAGTAAATCTTCTTTGGGGTCCATTAACTGATCAATTGCATTAAGGCTTTCCTGGATACTGGTGCGGGTAGCCAGGGGGAAACCGTATCCGCCGCCGTTACTGAGGCGTAGCATACGTTGGTCAATGCTAAAGGCTTCATCGAGGCGCTCTGCCACCCAGTCCAGCTCCCTGGCAAATACTGGAGAGGTACCGTCACCACCTATCAGTAGGGTGTAAGTATCGCGTACGCCAGGTCTCTGTGAGGGGAGGGCTTCTATAGCATTATGTAAGCGCTCACTCTCACTGTAGAGCCTGGCTTCTGCTTGGGCACCGGGAATATCCGTCTGTGCGCGCCAGGCGTCTTCGCTGGGGTAATAAGTGCCATCGGAGAAATAACCAGGCTCTTCAATTTTGTTACCTTCAGCATCGGCAATAATTCGCATACCTTCACCTTCTGCTTCTCCATAGCGGAAAGTAGCACGGATAATCGTACCGTCGGGCTGTGTGAGTTCACCTTCGCCGGAATAGGAGCCGTATTCGAAATTGCCGGTATAACGATGACCATCGCTATCCGAATAGCTACCTTGTATTAAAAAACCGTTTTCAAAGCTGCCCTGATAAAAGCTGCCATCTTCTGCAGTGAGTTTGCCTTCACCGTGGGGATCAAAGTCTAAAAATTCACCATGATAGCTCCCATCTTCATCCCAATTTAAAGTACCGCTTTGCAGCTCCCCTTCATGGAATTCTCCCGCCCATTCGGTTTCATCACAGTTATAGCGGCCTTTGCCATGGAATTCTCCGTTTAGGAACTCCCCTTCATAGCTACAGCCATCACTTCCAGTTAACTCACCTTCACCTGTCATGCGACCTTCTCGAAAGTCGCCACGATAATGGCTGCCATTGGGCCATTCGAGCTGACCCTGCCCATGAAACAGACCGTTAAGCATCTCGCCTTTGTAAACAGAGCCATCTGGCAAGGCGGTACCACCTGCGAACTGGGTTGGCTCACAGGCGCTGAGTAAGAAAATAAACGGAGTCAAATAGGTGTATCTCATTCCATGATCCAGCGTCCGGCTTTTGGAATCAGACTAACAAAAAAAGATGCCAGAGGGCCTCTATGTTTTATTCAACTGGTCGAATTTAAGACCGTATTTATCTAAAAGTTGGCGTACCCGGTGTGAGTCGTTGTTGGATTTTTTTGAGGTGCGGCTCACTTGAAATAATTTGCGTCCGGCCTCTGCCATCGAATTGGAATCTGCACAAACCTGAATTAGCCCAGCTAGTTTGATTTGCTCGTAGTAATCCATCTGCTCGATGTGGTCACGCCCCAACAGTGTTTCGATACGGGCAAGGGGTAGCGATGAATCTGTGAGTGGGTTTTGCCATTTAATTCGCAACCTATGGATTTCCTCTTCCACTACCTGAGTCGTGATACGCCCACCGTCGGCGAGGGTACCCATACGCAGGATACTGGCGTTAAGGTCGCGAAAGTTCGCAGACCAGCTGGCCTCGCGGGAGCGCCCAAAACTCAGGTACTTTTCCCGTGCTGCTCTATTAAAGCTGACAAGATGCCCGGATTTCCTGGAGAAAGCCTCCAGCTCAAAATCTATATTGGGTTCCAGGTCTTCAATACGCTCTCGTAGAGAAGGAAGTCGGTAGGTCCACAGATCGATACGGGCGAGCAGGTCCGCACGAAATTTACCTTCTTGGCAGAGCTGTACCAGATCCCGGTTGGTACCGGTGATCAGCTGGAAGTGACTGCTTACTTCCTTATCAGAGCCGAAAGGCATAAAGCGTTTATGCTCAATCGCACGCAATAACATGGCCTGCTCGTCCAGTCCCAACTCACCGATTTCATCGAGAAACAGCAGGCCCTTATCTGCTTCCATTAGCAAGCCTGGACGGTGGGTGGTGGCACCGGTATAGGCGCCTTTACGATGGCCGAACAGGGCGGACATGGCATTTTCGCCGCGCAGGGTGGCGCAGTTAACGGCTACCAGGCCACCTTCCAGCTTGCCCCGCTGCTTGCGTAGTTCAAAGACACGCTGGGCCAGCTGGGATTTACCTGCCCCTGTGGGACCGGTAATTAGTATGGGGGCGTCGGAGCGAATCGATACCTGCTCCAGCTGCTCGATCATCTGGTTAAAAGCGAGATTGTTGGTCTCGATTCCCCCCTTCAGATAGGTGGTGCCCTCCTGGTGTTCCCTCTGGAAGCGCGAGGCAATCTGGTCGTATTTGGACAGGTCCAAATCGATGATTTGGTATTCGCCCGGCAAGCTACTGTTCTTTCGCGCCGGGGAAGTTTGCAGCAGACGCCCGGGGAAATACCCCGCCTCTGTTAACAGGTACAAGCAGATCTGAGCTACATGGGTACCGGTGGTGATATGCACCAGGTACTGCTCGTCATCCGGCTTGAAGCTATAGGCGCGGGCGAAATCCAGCAGATTGCTATACACGCTCTCGAAATCCCAAGGGTCATTGAAGTTCACCCGGTGGTGGACCACTTCGGTCTCTGGAGAGACCCGCGCAATATCTTCTGTGACCTGGTCAGCCAGGCTTCTCGAGTGGTTGTCGAAAAGGAGCTCCAGCCTATCGATCAATAGGTCATCGTGCTGGCACATGGAAATGTTTGGGCGCCACTTATCCCAGCGCTTGTCGCCTTTGCCGCGCCGGTCCTTACTGGTACCGAGAATACTGATAGCGATTGTCTTCATGCTATCTAAAATATGATTTAACTATCAAAAAAGATAGATATTTATGAATCCCTTGTCTCAAGAAATCTACTAAAAAACCCTGAGATAGAAAATAAATCGTTAAAAAACAATAAGTTACAAGTATTTTTCAGCTGTTTGCAAAAGTTGGCACCCAATTCGCTATATCAATAACTAAATGAAACACATGAATACCAAGCGCGGTTTCAAAAGGAGTGGAAGATGAAACCAATGCCATATGAAGTAATGCAGGCAGGTGGGGTACCGATTAAGTCCTGGACCCTGGGTGTGCCTTTTGAAGATGAAGCCAAAGCGCAGCTCAAAAATATCTCGCAGATGCCATTCGTCCATAAATGGGTCGCGGCGATGCCTGATGTACATCTGGGCAAAGGCGCCACTATTGGCAGTGTGGTCCCAACTCTGGGGGCAGTAATTCCCGCTGCCGTAGGGGTGGATATTGGCTGCGGCATGATGGCGGTTCGCACCAGCCTGACGGCGGCGCAACTGCCGGACAACCTGGCTGGAGTGCGCAGCGCCATCGAACGCACCGTGCCCCACGGCCGCACTGGCCGGCACCGGGGGAGAGGGCGGGACAAGGGGGCCTGGGAGAATCCACCGGACGATGCACTTGCCGGTTGGGCGCCTCTAGCCGCCCAGTTTGAACTGCTCAAAGAGAGGCATCCGGTATTAAAAAATACTAATAATATCAATCACTTGGGAACACTTGGTACAGGCAATCACTTTATCGAGATGTGCCTGGATGAACAGGGTAGCGTGTGGTTGATGTTGCATAGTGGCTCTCGGGGAGTGGGAAATCGAATAGGTACTTACTTTATTGAGAAAGCCAAGCGGGATATGGAGCGCTGGCATATCCACTTACCGGACAGTGACCTGGCCTATTTCCCGGAAGGTACAGAGCACTTTGATGACTATGTGCAGGCGGTGGAGTGGGCGCAGGAGTTTGCCCGTATCAATCGCGAAGTAATGATGGTGCGAACTATTAGCGCGGTGAAGCAGGCCCTGGGGATGGATTTTGAGGCACGGATGGAAGCGGTGAATTGTCACCACAATTACGTTTCCCGTGAGCATCATTATGGCAAAGATGTGTTGGTGACCCGGAAAGGCGCTGTAAGAGCGCGTGCCGGCGAAATGGGTATTATTCCCGGTAGTATGGGGGCCAAGTCATTTATTGTGCGGGGACTGGGTAACGAAGAAAGCTTCTGTAGCTGTAGCCATGGGGCCGGACGAGTGATGTCCCGTACCAAGGCCAAAAAGCTGGTCTCCCTGGAAGAGCATCGCGCGGCCACCGCCGATGTGGAGTGCCGAAAAGACGAGGGTGTGATCGATGAAACCCCATCGGCCTACAAACCTATCGAAAAGGTTATGGCAGCACAGAAAGACCTGGTGGAAATCGTCTACACCCTCAAGCAAGTGGTTTGCGTCAAAGGCTGACGCGTTTTAGGCCAGGGATCGGCCGAACTAAAGCAATTGCCAAGCATGCAGGTTGCCGGGCGAATTTGCCGGGTTGCCGCAACCGAGTTTGAGGCCTTTAGCCCGTCAACGGAGCCGGTTCTGAATCCCGGCCCGGCACCACCGCCTATGGCGGCAGGTGTACCCACGGGGTAGAAGTTCAAACGCCTACTTTGTAGCTCATTTGGTAGAGCAGTCGATAACTTATCGATTTGTAGCAGGTTCGATTCCTGCCAAAGTCCCATCGTTATCCAAACGACCTGGAAAGAGGCGAGAGCCTGGGGTTCGACTCCCCATTAAAAATCTACCTGGGGCCCGATAGCCTCTCGATACGGTAAATAGGATTTAGCGATTTACTGCGGAGGCATTCTGGCAACTGTGTCGTTAATCGTGGGTCTGCCCTGTGCGATCCAGCGGCAAGATTTATGATTGTGTCTCCTGGCCAAGGATTTTGGCTGCAGGCTCAGGGGAGCTAAGTTGAGAAAATCGTAATTCCTCTGCCGCTGGGCTCCACTCGGCACAAACGGTTTACCACCTGTCGCTGGACGGGCCCCACCCATTGCGGTAGCGCAGTATGGAAACGGAATAAAAGATAAGAACCATGATATCTCTGTTCAAAATATGGAAGAACGTGGATGTTGCGGATAGCGAGCGAGTGTTGCTATTTCGCCGCAACCGTTTTGAAGGGGTGCTGCCACCTGGCAGCCATCGTATATCCCTATTGTCCGGTGATGTACGGGCAGAAACTTATGATATTACCGATGTGGTATTCGGTGAAATCAAAGCCAAATTTTTGTTAAACACCTATGGTGAGGTCCTTGGTGAATACCTGCAATCCTATGAATTGTCAGACCATCAGGTGGGATTGTTTTACCGGGATAATCACCTGGTCGATATTTTGCCACCGGGTACTTTTCGTGCTGTGTGGAAGGGCGGTGAATCCGTGCGGGTGGAAATCCTGGACATCTCTGAGGAATACGCCATCGATAAAAAAGTCCTGGGCTTACTGGGGCGAGGTGTACGTGCTGGACAAATGCGCACCGCCCTTCAGGCGGTAAGCTACAACGAGATTCCCGATGAGCACGTGGGCCTGTTAATGGTCAACGGTAAGTTGGAAAAGGTGTTACAGCCCGGCTGTTATGGCTACTGGAAATACAACCGCTCTATCGAGGTCAAGGTACTGGACTTGCGGTTGAAAACCATCGAAGTCAGCGGCCAGGAAATCCTGACCAAGGATCGGGTCAGCCTGCGTATCAACTTGACTGGTGCTTACAAAATTGCCGATGCAAAAAAAGTAGCGCTAAAGCTCAGCGATAGTACAGGTTTTATTTATCGCGAATTGCAGCTGCACTTGCGCGAGGCAGTGGGTACTCAAACCCTGGATAGCCTTCTGGCTGATAAGGACAGGTTGAATATTGTGATTGCGACTGGCATCCGCGACAAGCTGGCGAAATATGGTATCGAGCTTACCAGTGTCGGGGTTAAGGATATTATTTTGCCCGGCGATATGAAGATGATCCTTAATCAGGTTGTAGAAGCGCAGAAGGAATCTGAGGCAAATCTGATTAAGCGCAGAGAAGAAACCCAAGCAATGAGATCTCTGCACAATACCGCCAAGCTGATGGATAACAACCCGGTATTGTTGCGCTTGAAAGAACTGGAAGCTTTGGAACGGGTCAGTACCCGCATCGATAAAATTTCCGTATATGGCGGTCTCGATGGGGTGATGAATGAGTTGGTGAAGTTACGTCCTACGGCTTAAAGGCGCCATTCACCAAAAAAAGATGTAAATTTTAAGGAATTAAACAGTGATTGAGATAGACGGCGCCCAGGGGGAGGGCGGCGGACAGATTTTGCGGACTTCCCTCACCTTGTCTGTTTGTTTAGGGGTACCGGTTCGAATTAAGAATATTCGAGCAGGTCGTAAAAAACCCGGTTTGTTGCGTCAGCACCTAGCCTGCTTGCGAGCAGCCAAAGCAATTAGCCATGCCGAAGTCAGCGGCGAACAATTGGGTGCTTCGAAAATTACTTTTGCACCGGGAAAAGTGCGTCCCGGTAAATACCACTTTCCTATTGGCTCGGCCGGAAGTACCTGTTTGGTGTTTCAAACCGTGTTGCTACCGCTGTTATTGTCCGATGGTGTCAGTGAGCTGTGTCTTGAAGGCGGCACTCACAATAAAAAGGCTCCTAGCTTTGATTTTATAGCCCAGGCATATTTACCCCTGTTGGCTCGTATGGGCGCTGGTGTGGAGGTGGCTCTGGATGATTATGGTTTCTATCCTGCCGGGGGTGGTTCATGGCGCACACGTATCCAGCCGCTATCGCAGTGGTCAAAACTGGAGCTGACAGAACGGGGTGAACTTCTGAATGCTGAAGCTGTGGCGACCTCGGCCCATATTCCTGCTCATGTGGCCCAGCGGGAGCTGGCGCAGGTACGAAAGAAGTGCGAATGGCGATCGGAGCGTCTGCATCAAAGGCAGGTGAAGTCCCAAGGGCCTGGCAATGTACTCTCCCTGCGTCTGCAGTCCCAGCAAGTGACTGAGGTGTTTGAGGCTATGGGGCAGCAGGGTGTTAGCGCTGAGCGCGTTGCCGATCGCGCGATTCGGCAGATGCAGCGCTATATACACGCTGGCGTACCTGTGGGCGAACATCTGGCCGACCAATTGATACTCCCATTGGTGCTGGGTGCCGGTGGAAGCTTCACTACCCTGAAGCCGAGCCTCCACCTCTTGACCAATATCGAAGTTGTGCGTCAGATAACAGGAGTGGCTATCGATTTGCACCAAGTGGGAGAGGGCCAGTGGCGAGTAGTGGTTGAGAACTGCTAAGAGAAAAGAAAGCCCGATGTTAGGTACAAGGGGCTGGGTTGCCCCAGCCCTGAGATATTGCCAAAGCCGTCGAAAAATTGTTTAAAAACAATAGGTTAGAGTTTTAGTGTTCTCTGTAGATGCAGCGGTAAACCGGAAGGCGATTAAAAGCCCTGTTTTCACACCTTTTGTTCCCCGCACCTGCGGGGTCCTCCTATCTCACTAATAGTTATTTGGTTTGCCAGTCCCATCTTTGAGGTAATCCTGAAGGCTTCCTGGCAAATAGTAATCCCATCCGCTTTTGCACATCTTCCAGCATTTCATCTCCGGTGAGAGACCGATATGGGTAAAGGTGAGGCGGGTACCACCGGGTTCGTTAGCAAATTCAAAGCGAAGAGTACTGCCTTGCCATTCTTGGGGATCATCAACCTGCTCAGAAACCATATTAGACTCTATACACTCAAGTTCGATTAACTTCTGCGGTACCAAAGCTTTGGCGCGAAACACCCAGTAGGACTCGCCACCAAATCCGGTCTTGGCGGTATCGCCCACCGCCAGGAAAGGGCCGCTAGTTGGCGTCCACCATTGGGACATCTTTTCAGCAACTGCCCGGTAAGCTTCTTCCTGAGTGACTGGGCTTAAGAAAGAGGTGGTGTAGTCAGGCATGATTGTATTTCCCTTTTGGTTATTATTGCTGGAGCTAATTTGAATATAACTTTTAGCAGCTGGCACTAATTTCACAAGTTTTTAAAGCCCATTAATTTGTCCGATAAATATGAAAACTTTTACGGTTTTTTTTGTTAGTAGCCGCCATCTTTGATTTATTTAACTTCGCTTAATCAATGTTATTTTCCAAAACAATTTTTTATTCAGAAACCTCTAGGAAATCTTTCTAAAAGCGAGGCATCAATCTGATATACATCAATAAATCGCTGGGTACTCCGCCTGCATAATGCACTCGCACTGGGATAACTGCTGTGATCGGGAATGGTTTCGATCATATTTGTGCAGTTGCCTTCCACCCAAAATATTTTTGCAAAGGAACGGCGAATGAAACAACAGAAATTGTCCACCGTAATCGCGGCCATCATCCTTGGGATTTCCAGCTACCAGACTATCGCAGCAGAGAATGAAAGCGCCACACTCACTGATGCACTGACTTCAGGAGAGGTGGGAGTGAATCTTCGTTACCGGGTAGAAAACGTTGACCAGGACAATATGGACGATGTTGCTATCGCCTCGACCCTGAGAACCCGCCTGAATTGGACCAGTGGCAACTACCGTGGTTTTGATGCGTTTTTTGAAGTGGATGACATTAGTGAAATTGGCAACGACAATTACAATTCCACAGTGAATGGCAATACCGAGCACCCCGTCGTTGTCGACCCCCAGGGCACTGAGGTTAATCAAGCCTATTTAAAGTACAGTGGTTTTAACTCCATGGTGGTTGCCGGTCGACAGAGAATTAACCTGGACGATCAGCGCTTTATCGGTGGCGTGGGTTGGCGTCAGAATGAACAGACATATGACGGCCTGCGTTACCAATTTGGCGGGGAAGGGGAGTTACAGCTGGATTACAGCTATATCTACAATGTAAACCGTATTTTTGGTGAAGACAGTGACTTATCGGACCTGGATGGGGATATTCAACTGTTTCATGCCAGCTATCCATTGGTAGAAGCGCATAAGTTAACTGCCTTCTTCTACAACTTGGATCTGGATAACGCTGAGAGCTTCTCATCCCGTACTTTCGGTGCCGCTTACCGGGGAGATTTTGGCCTGTTTGAAACTCAGCTGAGTTATGCCCGCCAGGAGGATATCGGCAATAATCCCAGTAATTTTGCAGCCGACTATTACCTTGCTGAAGTTGCCGCGCCATTAGGGCCGGTAAAAGGCAAATTGGGTTATGAAGTTCTGGGTTCTGACGACGGTGTGGGTTTTAGCACACCACTGGCTACACTACACAAATTCCAAGGCTACACAGATAAGTTCATTGAAACTCCAGCAGATGGTGTTGAAGATTTATATCTCGGTGCCAGCCTGGCGCTTGCCGGGGGAGATTTGGGAATTACTTACCACAGTTTTGAGGCCAATGAAGGTTCAGCAGATTACGGGACTGAGTGGAATATCAGTTACGGTCACGAGTTTAATGAATATTTCTCAGCGTTGGTAAAGTATGCCGCTTACGATGCAGATGAATATAGTGAGGATACCGATAAGCTCTGGTTGATGCTTACAGCAAAATTCTGATTTTTGTTAATTAACAATTTTCAAGTAGATATAAAAAAGCTGGGCTTGTACATAACGAAGCCCAGCTTTTTCTTGTCTCACCAGTAAACTCTGACTTATAGACGCGTCAGTAAATTTGTAATCTACTTATCCATTGTTAACAGGCCAGAAACCTCACCTTTGGGGTCCAGCTGGGTATGCAAGTTAACAAAGACCTTCCCATCCATTAGCGCCTTGCGATAGGGCTCCTCCACCATCCACTTGCCCATAATATATCCACTGGTGCCTTCAGCACATTTTTTTGCCAGGCCGTGCTTGCCCTTGTCAGTTTTAGTCTCGGGCCAGTCCGGGACCATACCCGGGTGATTGGGCATTCCGCAGATAGTCTGGATAATCGGGCCACTAGGTTTACCCGGCTTGCAAATAGGGGGCTCTTTGCCATCGCCTGTACATTGCATATGGAAGTGCGACATTGCCACCCCGCCCTTTGATAGATCGCTGTAGCCCACCATAAAGTGCAGCATATGTGACTGTTTGTCGTAGGCGCCAATAAAGAAGCCATCGGCATCTTTGGGGGTTTGCGGATTCACCTTCTTGCCGAGCATATTCTCATTAGCGGTGGTTAAGTCAGATTTAAAGATGGTGAACATCTTGTCATTGCCCGCTTTGGACCAGGCTTTCTCACCACCAGCCCCATGCTTGGCAGCTGATGGATCTTTCTCTTTTTTGTTATGGCTATCGGAAATCGTGAATGCAGAATAAGCCAGCAGAAATACTGCCAACATTAAGAAAGTGGCTCTGGGCAATGAACTCAGTTTCATAAACCTCTCCTCTCTATTAAATCGATATAGTCATTGCTTGATGGAATGGTTGGGTGCCAGGCCATCGAGGGGGCTGATATTCACCAATGTCATCGGTGTGAATCACGGGATAGGCTAGCGATAAGTACTTGTAGCATATGGGCTCGCTATTGGCCCTTGGGGGTCAATTTAAGAGTCAGTATTTTTGACGATAGCTACTTGGGTGTCGGAGAAGCTTCAGGATGGGAGAGCGCTTGGATAGGTAATAAGGTCGTTGAAGATAGTTACTACTGGGGTGGAAGGAAAGAATACACCGCACTCGAGACACGCAGTGAATACATCCCTGCAAGCTCCTAATCGGCATCCATGCCTCATAGGGTCCCGAGCGCGGTGTATTCTCTCCTTCTCCCTTTTTAGTAATAAAGATACTGGCGGATTTCGAATGATAGGGGCGGCACTAATGTGTTCGTTCCGAGTGACCTTTCATAAAGGTAGAGAGTTATCACCCCACGTCTTTCCACACCAATTCCCGCTCGCGGGCGTAGAGGGGAATAAAGTTGAAGCGCACTTCGGTGCCCCCTTCGTCGCGGCGGCGGATATTCAGATTGCCATTCAGGTTGCTGGCGCGCTCTTGCATGATCGACATACCGAAGTGATTGCGTTTCTCCGGCGCGTTGCTGATACCGATGCCGTTGTCGAGGATGCGTACATTGAGGGAGTGGTTGTCGGCTTGGGTCAGGCTGATCTGCACCATATCGCCCTGGGAGTGGTACACAGCATTTTGCGAGGCCTCGCGCACCAGTTGTAACAGGTGAATTTCCTCGTGGGGAGTTAGTGGTACTTCGTCCAGATGGTAGTCCAGCAGGACGTTAATCTGCGGGTGCTGCTCCCGGTAAGCGAGGATAGATTGCTCCAGGATACTGCGCAGGCCGCCGGGACCTATTTGCAGTCGGAAGGTGGTGAGCAGTTCGCGCAGCTGGCGGTAAGAGGAATCCAGGCCCTCTTTCAGCTCGGTAATAATCTCCTCTACCTTGGACTTGTCCACCTGCTCACTGCGATTGGCGCGGTTGAGTCGGGTAACCTGAATTTTCAGATAGGACAGGGATTGGGCCAGGGAATCGTGTAGCTCCCGGGCGATGATCGCGCGCTCGTCCAGTAGGGCAACACGGCGCTCCTGAGCCTCTCGCTCATTAATGGCGATGGCCGCAGTGACACTGTCGGCAAAGGTAGCCAAGCGTTGCTGCTGTTCTTCATCAAGGCTCTCACCTCGGGGTAGGGTGCAGGTGAGTACACCGTAATTGCGTTTGTCCACTTCCAGTGGGAATCGGTACACGCGCTGTTGGTCTTCATCAGAGGGGCCGCAGGTGTTTACGCAGATATGGCATTCACTGCCTGTGCACTGGGCATTACCGAGTCCTTGAACCAAATGTTCATAGGGCGCTTCCCCCTCCGGTGTCATCAGACATAGGTCGAGGTTATTCAAGCTGGCGACATTGGCGAACTCTCCCAGCCACTGGCCCAATTCCGCTCCCGAGAGTGGGCCTTCGCTGATCCGCCGAGCCAAGCGGTACTGGAAGTCCAATGCCTCATGGCTCTTCTGTAACTGTGAGGTTTTCAACTCCACGCGATGGGCAAGATCCCGGTGAGTCGCATGAATTTCATCGCTCATATAATTGATGGTGCGTGCTAAAACCCCCAGCTCGTCCTCGCTGTTAATCTCCAGGCGGTTTTGGTTGAAGTCTCCCTGGGCGATGCTCAGGGAGCGATTGGTCAGCTGCTTGAGAGGCTGCTCCACAGAGCGGTGCAGAATGCACAAAGAGAGATAAACCAGGGTCACAATGGCAAACAGTGAGCCCACCTGGACCAAACGCAGCAGGCTTATTTTTTCCTCGGCGATGGTCTGATAATCGAACACCAATGTATCCACATCACCGATAAAGGGCTCCAGGCGGTTGGCCAATTGCAAGGAGTCCATGGAAGTGCGCCCGGCGGCAATGGACTCCAGCAGTGGGCGGATTTCTCCCTCCCAGCTTTCGATTACCTTGCGGTAATTGCGCGCTGCGGGCAGGTTATCGCTGGCAGTGAAGTCGGAAATGCTGAGTACCCGGGTCAGGCGTGCGGTCACCTCGTCTGCCAACTCAGCTGTGGCTTCGATATCCCCAGAGGGTGCAGTGGCCGCAAGTCGGTAGCTCATAGCCCGCAATGAGCCGGCCAGGTTAACGGCGGCGGCATCGTTTTCGGCGGCATCGGAGATAATATAGGACGCCACCATAGAGCTCAGTGCTACCAGCACAGTGAGCAGCATCAGGGTGCCGATGCGGTAGACGATGGACTGTCGAATTCGGTTCAGCATATCGGATTCACTTCGCCCTGGGGCGGTTGTGGATGGCTGATCTCTATTGTGCCGTCCATTGGCGCACAAAGTTGTGGGTACCACTAAAGATCGCCAGTTTTGCACATAATTTAACCTGGCGCCTGTTTTTTACACAGAGGCCCTGTTATTGCTGGGATAGGGCTCCACCATAGCGGCCTCCTGGCGTCGTTTCCCTACCTATTCGGGGGTAGTTCGTCGCTTTTCTACCCCTTTTTGGTCAGGTGATCCCGCCGTCCCTCCCTTTTATATTCCCGGTAAACCGATGCTTTAACCGCATGCCGATGCCCTGGGAGTACCGCATGAGCCATTTCCTGGACCGACTGAAATATCTGAAGAAACAAAAAGAGCCCTTTTCCGGAGGACACGGGGAAAAGACGAATGACGACCGCAGCTGGGAAGATGGCTACCGTCGTCGCTGGCAGTTCGACAAGATTGTGCGCTCCACCCACGGGGTGAACTGTACCGGCTCTTGCAGCTGGAAGATCTACGTCAAAGACGGCCTGGTCACATGGGAAACCCAGCAGACCGACTACCCGCGCACCCGCCCGGACCTGCCCAACCACGAGCCTCGTGGCTGCCCCCGTGGTGCCAGCTACTCCTGGTATATGTACTCGGCCAACCGCCTCAAGTACCCGAAGATCCGCAAACGTCTGGTAAAACTCTGGCGCGAAGCCAAGTTGAGACACAGCGATCCGGTGGAGGCCTGGGCCAGTATTGTCGAAGACCCGGCCAAGGCGCAGTCCTACAAAGAGCGTCGCGGTATGGGCGGCTTTGTGCGGATCAAGTGGGATGAAGTTAACGAGCTGATTGCCGCTTCCAACGTCTACACCACAAAGAAATACGGTCCCGACCGGGTGACCGGCTTCTCGCCGATTCCCGCCATGTCCATGGTTTCCTACGCCGCTGGTGCTCGTTATCTGTCTCTGATCGGCGGCAACTGTCTGAGTTTCTACGACTGGTACTGCGACCTGCCGCCCGCCTCACCGCAGGTCTGGGGTGAGCAAACCGACGTGCCGGAGTCCGCCGACTGGTACAACTCCAACTACCTGATCGTATGGGGCTCCAATGTGCCTCAAACCCGTACCCCGGATGCGCATTTCCTCAGTGAAGTGCGTTACAAGGGCGCCAAAACCTGTGTGGTCACCCCTGACTACTCAGAGTGCTCCAAGTTTGGCGACACCTGGCTGGCACCGCGCCAGGGTACCGATGCGGCTCTGGCGATGGCCTTCGGCCATGTGATCCTGAAAGAATTCCACGTCGACAAACCCAGCGCCTACTTCACCGAGTATGTGCGCACCACCACCGATATGCCGATGTTGGTGACCCTGGAAGAGCGCGACGGCAAGCTGGTACAGGGCCGATTCCTGCGCGCTTCTGACCTGGCGGACAACCTCGGCCAGGATAACAACCCGGAATGGAAAACTATCGGTGTTAATCACGATGGCCAGCTGGTTTCCCCTCAGGGCTCCATGGGTTATCGCTGGGGAGAGCCCTCAGCGAAAGAAGGCCGTGGCAAGTGGAATATTGAACAGCGCGATGGTCGCAGTGGCGAAGAATTGGAGCTGAAGCTCAGCCTCAAAGACTGCGCCGATGAAATCGCCCAGGTCGCCTTCCCCTATTTCGGTGGCCAGACCCACGAGCACAACTACTTCCAGCATACCGAACACGATGAAGTGATCGACTACAAGGTGCCGGTGAAGCTTGTTCAAAACAAAGATGGCGAGATTCTAAAAGTAGCCAGCGTCTACGACCTGACCCTGGCGAACTACGGTGTCGAGCACGGCCTCGACGACCCCAACTGTGCTCAGAGCTACGACGAAGACAAGCCCTACACACCCGCCTGGCAGGAAAAGGTGACCGGTTGTCGTCGTGAGAATGTCATCCAGGTTGCCCGTGAGTTTGCCAACACCGCCGACAAGACCCGTGGACGCTCCATGGTAATTCTGGGTGCCGGACTCAACCACTGGTACCACATGGATATGAACTACCGCGGGATCATCAATATGCTGATGATGTGCGGTTGTATCGGCCAGAGCGGCGGTGGTTGGGCCCACTATGTGGGGCAGGAAAAACTGCGTCCGCAGACCGGCTGGACCCCACTCGCGTTCGGTCTCGACTGGCAGCGTCCACCGCGCCATATGAACGGTACCTCCTTCTTCTATAACCACGCCAGCCAATGGCGCTATGAGAAGTTGGAGATGGATGAAGTGGTTTCGCCGCTGGCCGACAAGAGCAAGTGGCAGGCTTCCATCATCGACTACAACAGCCGCGCCGAGCGCATGGGCTGGTTGCCCTCCGCGCCGCAGCTGGGGATCAACCCTCTGCAACTGACTAAAGATGCCGCCGCCGCCGGTATGTCTGCCAAAGACTACACGGTGCAGCAGCTCAAGCGCGGTGCGCTCAAATTCGCCAACCAAGACCCGGATAACCCGCAGAACTTCCCGCGCAATATGTTTATCTGGCGCTCCAACCTGCTCGGCTCTTCTGGTAAGGGCCACGAGTACATGCTGCGCCATCTGCTCGGTACCAAGCACGGTTTGATGGGCAAAGACCTGGGTGAAGAAGGCGGCAAAAAACCAGAAGACGTGGCCTGGCATGACGCCCCCAGCGAGGGCAAAGTGGATCTGCTGGTGACACTGGACTTCCGTATGTCCACCACCTGTCTCTACTCCGACATCGTATTGCCGACGGCCACCTGGTATGAGAAAGACGACCTCAATACCTCAGACATGCACCCCTTTATTCACCCGCTCACCAAGGCGGTGGACCCGGCCTGGGAAGCGCGAAGTGACTGGGAAATTTTCAAAGGCATAGCGAAGGAATTCTCCAACCTGACCGATGGCCACCTGGGGGTGGAAAAGGATCTGGTGACTCTGCCGATCCACCACGATACCCCCGGAGAAATCGCCCAGCCGTTCGGTGTACAGGCTTGGTGGAAAGGCGAGTGCGACCTGATCCCCGGTGTTACCGCGCCGAGCATGATTGAGGTGGAGCGCGACTACCCCAACACCTACAACCGCTTTACCTCTATCGGCCCGCTGCTGGAGAAACTCGGCAACGGCGGTAAGGGCATCAGCTGGAACACTGACGATGAGGTGGACTTCCTCAAGAAGCTCAATCGCACTTGGAAAGACGAAACTGCTCGCGATGGCCGCGCCCGTATCGACAGTGCGGTAGATGCTGCCGAAATGATTCTTTCACTGGCCCCTGAAACCAACGGCCAGGTAGCCGTGAAGGCCTGGGAAGCCCTCGGTGAGATTACCGGTCGCGATCACACCCATTTGGCCAAGCCCAAGGAAGACGAAAAAATTCGCTTCGCCGATATCGTGGCACAGCCCCGCAAGATTATCTCCTCGCCCACCTGGTCTGGCCTGGAAGATGAGCATGTGAGCTACAACGCCGGCTACACCAATGTGCACGAGTTGATCCCCTGGCGCACCATCACCGGCCGCCAGCAGTTCTACCAGGATCACGAGTGGATGCGTGACTTCGGCGAAAACATGTGTGTGTACAAGCCGCCGATCAACCTGAAAACCGTGCAACCGGTGTTGAACCAGAAGCCCAACGGTAACAAGGAGATCCTGCTGAACTGGATCACCCCGCACCAAAAGTGGGGCATCCACAGCACCTACTCCGACAACCTGCTGATGCTCACCCTGTCTCGCGGTGGCCCCATCGTTTGGATGAGTGAGTACGACGCCAAGTTGGCAGGTATTGAAGACAACGATTGGATCGAAATCTTCAACGTCAACGGCGCCATTGCTGCCCGCGCAGTGGTATCTCAACGAGTGCCCGACGGTATGGCCATGATGTATCACGCCCAGGAGCGCATCGTGAATACACCGGGAGCGGAAACTACCGGCACCCGAGGCGGTATCCACAACTCCGTAACCCGCGCGGTGATGAAACCCACCCATATGATCGGTGGCTACGCCCAGCAGTCCTACGGCTTCAACTACTACGGCACTGTGGGCTGTAACCGGGATGAATTTGTGGTGGTCAGGAAAATGAACAAGGTCGATTGGCTGGATGGCGAAGACGTCAAAGAGCCGACGCGAGAGGAGGTGTAGCAATGAAAGTTAGAGCCCAGATAGGCATGGTGCTGAACCTCGATAAATGTATCGGCTGTCACACCTGCTCGGTGACCTGTAAAAATGTGTGGACCTCCCGCGAGGGGGTTGAATACGCCTGGTTCAATAACGTCGAAACCAAACCCGGTGTTGGCTACCCCAAAGAGTGGGAGAACCAGGACAAATGGAACGGCGGCTGGACCCGCAAGAAGAACGGTAAATTGCAGCCGAAGATCGGTAGCAAGCACCGCGTACTGGCCAACCTGTTCGGCAACCCGGATATGCCGGAGATCGACGACTACTACGAGCCGTTCGACTTCGACTATCAGAACCTGCACAAGGCACCGGAGCAGAAACACCAACCGGTAGCCCGTCCGCGCTCGCTGATTACTGGCGAGCGCATGGAAAAAATCGAATGGGGCCCCAACTGGGAAGAGATTCTCGGCACCGAATTCGAGAAGCGTAAAAAGGACAAAAACTTCGAGCAGGTGCAGGCCGACATTTACGGTGAATTTGAAAACACCTTCATGATGTACCTGCCGCGCCTGTGCGAACACTGCCTCAACCCGGCCTGTGTTTCTGCATGCCCCAGCGGCGCCATCTACAAGCGCGAAGAGGACGGCATTGTTCTGATCGATCAGGATAAATGTCGCGGCTGGCGCATGTGCGTATCCGCCTGCCCCTACAAGAAGATTTACTACAACTGGAAAACCGGTAAATCTGAGAAGTGTATCTTCTGTTACCCACGTATCGAGGCGGGTCAGCCAACCATCTGCTCCGAGACCTGTGTGGGCCGTATCCGCTACCTGGGCGTACTGCTCTATGACGCAGACCGCATCGAGGAAGCCGCTTCTGTAGAAGACGAAAAAGCGCTCTACCAGGCCCAGTGCGATATCTTCCTCGACCCCAGCGATCCGAAGGTCCAGGAAGCTGCCCGCGCCGAAGGTATCCCCGAAGCCTGGCTCGAAGCTGCGCAAAAATCTCCGGTGTACAAGATGGCTATCGACTGGCAGATCGCCCTGCCGCTGCACCCGGAATACCGCACCTTGCCCATGGTTTGGTACGTGCCACCCCTGTCTCCGATCCAGAACGCAGTACAGGCCGGCCAAGTGGAAACCGTTACCGTGGGTCGCGGCGCCGAGATCCCCGATCTCTCCACCCTGCGTATCCCGCTGCAATACCTGGCCAACCTGCTCACCGCCGGCGACGAGAAGCCAGTGGCCCGTGCCCTGGAACGCATGATTGTGATGCGCGCCTATATGCGCGGCATCCATGTGGACGGTATTCAGGAGCGCGAATTGCTGGAAGAGGCCGGCCTGACCGTAGCCCAGGTAGAAGAGATGTATCGCTACATGGCACTGGCCAATTACGAGGATCGCTTCGTGGTGCCCTCAAGCCATAAGGCCTACGCCGAAAACGCCTACGACATGAAGTCCTCTTGTGGTTTCAGCTTCGGCAACGGCTGTAGCACCGGCAACGACAGCACCAATATTTTCGGTGGCAAGCAGCACGCAGTGCGCGAAGTAATACCCGCCAAAGTAGTCGACTAAGGTCGAGCGGAGAATACCGATGAAAGTACTAAACCTGATCGCCCGCCTGCTGGATTACCCGTCCGATGAGCTGGTGGCGCACCTGGATGAGCTGACCAGCTGGTTGGCTGAATCCGAGGACCTGGATGCTCCGTTGCGCGACAAGCTGCTGGCATTTATCTCCCATTACGAGCGTATGGATGCGCTCGATTGGCAGAGCGAATACGACGGTTTGTTCGAGCGCGGCCGCGCTGTATCCCTGCATATCTTCGAGCATATCCACGGCGAATCCCGTGATCGTGGCCAAGCCATGGTAGACCTGACCGCGCGCTATCGCAGCGCCGGCCTTGAGCTGAATGAGCGCGAACTGCCGGATTACTTGCCCACCTACTTAGAGTTCTGTGCCACCCAGGGGGAAGCAGCCTACGGCTGGGTTCACGATATTACCCATGTGATTGCCCTGTTGAGCGCGCGCCTGTCCAAGCGTGAGAGTCCCTATCACCTGCTGATGGATGCGCTCTTGCAGATGGCAGGGGTATATGTCGATCTGACAGCACTCAAGGAAGAAGTCGCCAACGAAGAACGTGACGATACCCCCGAGGCGCTGGACAAGATCTGGGAGGAAGAGGCCGTTAGCTTTAGCGGCGCCAATAGTTGCGACCAGTCAATAACGCGGCCCAGCAATGCGCAGCTGCGCGACGGCCAGCCCCTTAACTGGGCCAACGCCGCGCAGAATTCTGCCCAGCCCGCACCACAGGAGTAACAAGATGAACTATCTGAATACGCTGCTCTTCGCCATCTACCCCTTTGTCGCCCTCACGGTATTTCTGGTGGGTAGCCTGATCCGCTACGACCGGGATCAGTACACTTGGCGCACCGGCTCCAGTCAGTTGTTGGAGCGCAAGCAATTGCGCATCGGCAGTTACCTGTTCCATATCGGGGTGATCGCCATTCTCGCGGGCCACTTTGTCGGCCTACTCACACCCAAAGCGGTGTGGCACTTCCTCGGCATTGAAGCTTCCACCAAGCAGATGATGGCAATGGGGATCGGTGGTTTCTTCGGGGTGATCTGCTTTATCGGTCTCACCATTCTGGTGAAGCGCCGCCTCACCAACAAGCGTGTACGCGCCACCACTTCCAAAATGGACTTGGCCATATTGCTGATGCTCTACGCGCAATTGATCCTCGGCCTGATCAGTATTGTGGTATCTGCCGGCCATATGGACGGTGCTGAAATGCTCAAATTGATGGCTTGGGCTCAGTCCATTGTCACGCTGGATGGTGCCGGTGCAGCTGCTGCAATAAGCGGAGTGAACATCATTTACAAGCTGCATATTTTCCTCGGCATGACACTGTTCCTGCTGTTCCCCTTCAGCCGCTTGGTACACGTATGGAGTGTTCCGGTGCAGTACTTCCGCCGCAATTACCAGGTAGTCCGCGCCAAAGCTGCGCGCTAATCCCTGCAACTATTAAATGGCCCGCCATGAGCGGGCCCAGTGTGGAGTTGAGTCATGAATACATTACTGGCCACTGATGCTGCCGGCGGCGAATTTGAGATGGCCGAGGTAGTGGCCGTTAACGGAACTGAAATCCCCGCCGACCTGATCTACCAAGAGATGCAATACCAGCCTGCCGATTCTCCGCGTCAGGCGATTTACTGCGCCGCACGCGCTCTGGTTATCGGCTGGCTGTTACGAGATCGAGCTGCAGGGCAGGGTCTCTGCGCTGCCGATGAAGACTTGCACAGTGAGGCTTTCGATCGCGCAGTCTCAGATCTATTAAAAGGCGAGCTACAGGTGAACCCGGCAACCGACGCCGAGTGCCGCGCTTACTTCGAAGCCCACCCGTATAAGTTCCGCTCCGATCCCCTCGCAGAAGTACGCCATATCCTGATCCCGGCTGCACCGGATGACTCCGAGGCCTGCGCCAAGGCACGCACCGCAGCCGAGAATATGCTGGAACAGATTCGCGCCGACTCCAATCCGCTACAATCCTTCGCTCGTTTGGCCCAATCCCACTCAGCCTGCTCCTCCTCCGAAGCCGGTGGCAGCCTCGGCCAAGTAGGGCGCGGTGATATCGTCGCCTCCTTCGAACGCGCAGTGTTCGAGCAGGGCACCGGATTGGTAGCGGAACCCGTGGAGACTCCCTACGGTGTGCACCTGATTTATGTGGAGCAATGCGAGCCGGGCCGCCCACTGGAATACGAATATGTCTCGGAGCGCATCGAGGAATACCTGACCGAAAAACGCCGCCGCCAGATGACCAGCGACTACCTGCAAAAAATGGTGAAGGCCGCACAAATCTCTGGCCTGGATTTATCGGGGGAGGCCCACTGAGGTGGCAGAGATTCGCCAACTGTTCGCGCGCAATCGCGCTTGGGCGGAAGATAGGACGGCACAGGACCCGGAGTTTTTCCAACGCCTGAGCCGCCTGCAAGTACCCAAGTATTTATGGATCGGCTGCTCCGATTCCCGCGTGCCCGCCAACGAGATTGTGGGCATGGCACCGGGGGAGCTGTTCGTTCACCGCAATATCGCCAACGTGGTGGTACACACAGATTTTAATTGTCTCTCGGTACTGCAATACGCCGTGGAAGTACTCAAGGTTGAACACGTGGTGGTGTGTGGCCACTACGGTTGCGGCGGAGTACAGGCTGCCATGGGCCACAGCGAATGTGGCCTGGTGGATAATTGGCTACGCCACATCAAGGATGTCTACGCCCGCCACCGGCAAGAGCTGGAATCCCTCGATAAAGAATCCCGCTCAGCGCGCCTTTGTGAATTAAATGTGATGGCACAGGTACAAAACCTGGCCATGACCAAAATAGTCCAGCACGCCTGGGACCGAGGCCAACGCCTCAGCCTGCACGGCTGGATCTACGATATTCGCGACGGCCTGATTAGAGATCTGGGAATGCGGATGGACGACCGCGGCCAGGTGCCAGAGATTTATCATGTTTATGGTGAGGTGCAGGAGGAGGGGTGAGTTTATAACTGCTATATCCCCTTCGAGACCATAAGTATAAATAGCGCAGTTGCGTTTAAATATTTTTAGAAATGCAGAGTTTGATTCCATTTCGCTTCTGCTAACGCCGACGGCTATCAGCATCAGGTGGGGCGGAGCGATACCGCCGTCTCTTTCCAAACTGCAAAGAGGGTAACCATAAATACCGTTATCCTCAATCACATGTTCGACCCATGCTTATCTCTATTTATTCTAACTCCCAATATTGCACTGAGTGCAAGGCACAGCGACTAAATACCGAATATGATAAATAAATAGCGGTTTATTACTGATAGGGCCCTCAAATACCTGAATTACCCAAGCTGCGAAATAAAGCCAATGCACTCAAAATCGCGGGATACTGGCGTAATAAGAGCTAGAGATAGATTTTGGTGAGGAGATAATCAGTTGGCAAAAACGGAAGGCCAAACCCTAGAACGAGCTGAGCAACTTTTAGAAGTACAAAACCAAATTGATCATTTGAACATCAATTTGGATATGTAATTTATACGCTAAAATCTCTCTTTCTTCTACTCTGCGCTTGCCGCTCCCCTTAGTACTCTGCTTTTCCTAAAAACGCTACTTTCTATGCCACTTTATCGCCTGAGTTCTATCTGATTTTCGAACATCGATAGGAGTTAAATAGACTTATCTTAAAATCTTCGAATACTGAAAGCTCAATATTTAAAAAGTATTCAAATTTAGTAACAAAAAATTAAGGATAAGCAGACAAAGATAAAAAGTTTTACGCCCCCAGATAGTGGCTTACTTATTATAAATAAATATATTCACGAATAAATGAAAATCATTAAGTAATTTATAAGTTCATAAAATTAATAAATACTCCCGATATTTATCCTCACGAAAAAAATATAACTAAAACTGGCATCAAATACCATGTTTATCAAAATTTGTATCCCTCCGAACTGACGAAGAAAAGCGTCTTATAGGAGTGGAGATAAGAGGACTTGGAAGTTGAATATTACTGCAGTTTAAGTGGGCCCAATTTTTTGCTTCTCCAGCGATGATTAATGTAGATGCATTACCCGTAAGGGATGAATACTCAGCGTATTCATGCTTCTACCTATTCTAATTACTAAAAATAGGAAATAATGATCATGAAAAAGATCCTTACCGCGCTCGCCCTGGCAATTGTTAGCACTGGTGCAGCCGCTGACACCTGGTCTCCCCAAGGTACCATTGGCCTGGCCAATGTTGGTGATATAAAAGTATCTAAGGGTATAAACCTTACTTGTGGTCTATCCGGTAGTTCTACTACAAATTCATCAGGTAACGCCTCTGTGGGCAGCTTGTCACTGAATACTGGTTTCCTTTGTGGAGCAGTTAGTTTTACCAATCTGCCCTATACATTGGTAGGTAATGCAGGGAATACCGTAACCCTAAAAGATGTAACTGTTGCAGCTATTACCGGCAATTGTTTTGGTGATATTACCGGTAGTTTTAACCAATCTACTGGAGAAATTACTTTTAATGCCGCGGTACTCCCAAGCGTTGGTATTGGTAGCGATTGCAAAATAACCGGTACTATCTCCACAAATCCCCAGGCATCTTTCGTGCCATAAGTAACCTTTAATAGGTCAATATCTAAAGTAGAGTAGTCAGAAAGTACTGGCTGCTCTACTTTTTCCCCGTCTGTATATTCATAAAAAAACAATATATCTGCTTCTAAATATCAATCATTTTCTGCAAAAAAAATTCTTATCCTCTTTTTAATATGCCTGTCATTAGTTGACCCGCTCGCTTTATTAACTCGGCACGTTAATAATGTACCAAATGTAGAGCTATATAGTTTTTACCCAACTATTTGTTTTTAGATTTTATAAACTTGCATTTTTGGCTCAAAGTTACTTTAGGCCTTAATAAGAAGACAATGCAGGGAGACTAGGGTATTCCCAAAATAAAGTACAATTGGGAGGTGTGTGGCTAGTCCTAGCAAACAATCATCAACCGCCCGCTATACGATTGGTCGATGATTTATGTGAGTGAAAAGAAGGTTAGAAATAGAGGTATTTTCAGGCATAGCCAGTCTGAAAAACCAGTAAGACACTATAGGAATATTAGTGCCTTACTGGAAATATAAAAATCAGAAACGCTTATTTAGACTAAAGCCTATAATACGCGGATCCAGGGTGAATACATTGGTAGTAAGGCCGGAGTCATCACTATTGGTAAAGGCGCTTGTGATAGGCGTATCATCAAAGATATTTTTCACATATAACTGCATTTGCAATTCTGATTCCGGATGGGTTAGGGTTGCTGATGCATTGAAGTTATCCCAGGCTTTTAAGCGGTCATACTCGGTATTATAAACCCGCGCATAACTTTCAGACTGTCGATAGTAATCGGCACGTAAAGCTAATTCCCAATCTGAAAGGGGAATGACATGCTCCACTGCTAAGTTAAACGTTAACTTAGGAGCATTTGGTAGTTCATTGCCACTTAGATCAGCAGAAAAACCGCGCCCGCCATTGGGGGCATCAGTAAGTGGATTATATTCGCCCAGATCGTAACCGAAAAGAGCCAGCATTTGATCCCATCGGAAATTTGGATTTTCAATAGAATCAGAGTAAACGCCCCATTGCTGTGAGCCCGCACATAATGCCCAAAGGGGGACTACACCAAAAAATCCTTCCAAGGCAGTCATAGCAGCTTCTACATATTCTACCGGAGCAATACAGTTGGAGGGTACCTGTAAGCTAGGCCGCAGAACTGTCCAGTCTTCATTTCCCTGGGTGCGGTCCATAACATCTATAGATTCCTCCCCTTCTGCTATGCGGGTTCTCAAGTAACCCACATTCATATTCATCCTGGTGCTCTCTGTCATTTGCCATGCCAGCTCTAACTCCAATCCCATACTTTCTGCATCAAAGTTTTCATTTAATGCGATACGATCAACAATCTGGGAAACCTGGTAATCGGTATAGTCGTAATAGAAAGCTGTTGCATTTAAGTTTAAACGGCCATCAAGCAAAACATTCTTGGTGCCGAACTCAAGGGAATTTACAAATTCAGGTTCAAAAGTATTAGGTAAATCTTGGTATTGAACCCGCGCTGGATCAATCACCGCACGTGGTGGGTTAGAACCGCCTCCTTTATAACCGTGGGCAAAAGAAACGTAGAACATAGTATCATCGGTAAAGGGAGTATCTGCTCGCCAGTCTAGCACTGCCCGCCCGGTATACTCTTGCCAATCCTGAGAAAACTCCTCACCCTCAGGATATCCCATATTGGAATAACCACCTGAGCTGCGACCTGAATAAGTATCACCATCTTCATAATAATTACCAAGTAATAACTGGCTAGGTACAGGATTTGTGGTCTTTTCATCATTGGTATAACGTAGACCAGTGGTAAGTTTTACATCGTCAGTAATTTGCCAATATGCCTCACCAAATACAGCCCAGGAACTAGTTTCTACCAAATTACGGCTAAGAAAATAATTATGACCCATTTCATCTACATTGTTTAACGAATTAGGGTCTACATATATACAGTCATCCCCAGATAAATCTGTGGCGGGGTCAATGCAATTTATCGGAATGATATTGCCATCTTCATCGTATCCCCGACTGTAAACATATTCAGAAATCATGGTGAACATGTTATTAAAAACAAAGTAATCATCCTGGGTTTCAAAATTGAGGTAGTTTGCACCAACGGAGAAATTCCAGGGGCCATCAAAAGCTGTTTGCAAACGGAACTCCTGACTCCACTGTTCATTATCAGAGCGGCTTATATCTACTGCCAAAATACCATCAGAGGCACCGAGTTGTGGGTCGGTATAAATTCCTCCAGGTGTAGGGCCTAATGCCCAACTATCACCAAGTTCTGCTGAGTCAGTAAAGACCGCGCCGGTTGTAAAACGATTATAGTCCTGAGATGAGTAGTAATCGTCCTTAGCATAGGTAGACTGAGAATAAAATGTCAGAGTATCAGATAAAGCCCATTCAAAATTCAGTTGTACTAAATCATTTTCTGCACGAAATACCGGGTCAAAACTAGTGGATATTTCACGTAAATCACGTGATTGATCAACCCCACTGTAGGGATTTGGGAGGTTTGTGAGACTACCATCTTGAAAAAGATTTGGGTGGATAAGCATTGTCGGTGCAACTATATAAGCAAGGCCAGCCCCATTGGGTGCACTAAAAGCATCACTACTATATAGCGAGCTAGGCAAACAGCCCTGACTTGTCATTGCTTGGGTAAACTGTGTTGTTTCCGTATCACCGACCATTGCATCACCGGGGTCAGTAGTACAAAGCTGCTTACCAGTGCGGGATCGCTTGTCATCTTCATCAAAGTGTTGCCAAATCAAATTAGCATTAAACTTATCACTGGGAGTCCATTCAAAAATGGCACGCGTGGAGTAGAGATCCCGGTCGTTAACATCATTCTTGGTATAAGTATTGTAATCAAAGCCATCCCGCTTGGTCATGGCTCCAGAAAAGCGGAAAGCCATAGTTTCACCCAGCGGTATATTCAACATACCCTTGGTACGCTTACTATTATAATTGCCCACTTCAACCTCAATCTCTGAGGCGAATTCATCTTCCGGCATGATTGGTAACATATTAACCACACCAGCAGTGGCGTTACGACCATATAATGTGCCCTGAGGGCCACGCAGAACTTCTACCCGCTGTACATCAAAAAATTCCTGCTCAAACAGACGATTCCTGATTAAAGAAGCATTATTAAAACTTACCGCAACGGCAGGATCACTACTGGCAGAAATTGACTGAGTTCCCACTCCTCGAATAGAGAAATTGTATGAGCTAAAGTTTGTTTTGGAGAAGTTAACATTGGGAACGGCTCGCAACAGTTCATTGCCCCCTTCGATCTTTAAAGCATCCATGTTATCCCCAGATAGCGCAGAGACTGCAATAGGCACATCCTGAATGCTTTCCTCAATTTTCTGTGCGGTAACCGTAACTTCTTCAATAGCCGAACCAGAATAGTTACTGGGCTTGTCCCCTTGCCCCTCCTGGGCAAATGCTGCCACAGATGCAGTATTTATTACCAAACAGGCAATCGCCACACTGTACCAGGGGGTTGAATAATCGCTTGAGTTTGCGGCGGGGATTGCTTGAGCAATCAAATTTTTTTGTTTACGAAGGCGCATCATCATACTGAGTTTCTCTCTCTTATGCTCACTATTATTTTTTTTCAAGGCCAAAACTGCCTTCCTTGGGGCCCAACTAGATTGAAGACGTAAAAAAATGATATTAGGGGGGATGAAAAAGAGGTTAAAATTTTAAAAACTTTACTTTTTTTAAGTCGCGCACAAGAATTGGGCACAATCGAAGTCTGAGCGTTGAAAACCGTGCCTAAATGGTTGGTGGGCATCTATATTAAATAGAAATTTTTCAACAAATAATAACCTTCAGGATCTCATATTTACATTGTAGATATAATGTAAGTCCTCACAGAATGTTGACGTAGAACAGAATTGTATAACATATGAAAGAAAGAGCTTTTCATAGATATCATAAGGTTAATGTCTAGCTTGATTCAGCTTATTGTCCGTTAAAGAAGCATGGAAATTAAATGTGGTTACTATTTGGTAAACCTAAGTCTTACTAGATAAGTATGCTAGTAGTGAGAATGGCCTTGTCTAAAGTAGGTTAAAAGTATCAAAAAAATCATAACACTCTAATATTTAAAAAATTTTTAATTTAAATTCTGGCGTTTGTTTTTCCTCTGATAGATATTTTTCCAGGTAAGCTTATTCTATTAAAAGCATGTCATTCTATTTGGTGAGTTTAGATATATATTCTATAGAATTTGATATATCACTCATCAAATAAATTTCTGTAAAAATTCTATCTATTAAATTTATAGCATTTTTCAGGTATGTGATTTTTTATGCTCTGATCTGGTGCATGTCTTCCGTTCTTGATCCATCAGTAGGGTCCTAATCCAGTCTTTTTAGGGGGAACTTATACCGATATTTCTTAGCTCTTAGAGGATCAGCTTGAGTTCAAAATACTTATATAAAATCTTCAATCAACAGAGGCATAACAATGAAATTTATCACCACATTAATTGCTGCGGTAATTTATATATTACAGGCAACTATTCAAGATTATAAAATCAGAGAGCGAGAATATTCCGTTCCACTTTCAACTATGCCAGATAACGTACAGGCACTTGCAGATGAAATGTTTGAAGAAGCAACTAAAGATAAGCAGCTTACTGCAGAGCAAGCTCAACAGATTGAAGCTGGTATTTGGAAGATGTTAGGTGAGGGCGCTGTACTTCAGAGAAATCATGAGCTAAAAAAAACAAGAGAAAAAATATCTTACTTAGGGCAGCTCTTATCTTGGTTTATGAAGGCAAAAGGGCTGACCTATGCACAGATTGAAGAAAAATATAGAAGCGAATTTACTGAATCTGAAAAGGAGCTACATAGAGCAATTGTAGAATCTGCCTCTCGTTCCAATCAGGATCTAGTCGGCAAACTTTGGAAGTCAATCTGCAAAACCTTTTGGGGGCAGGCAAAGCTATAATCGGTAATTTTCTATATAAATTTATTTAACTGCCAACCTTATTAAGTTCCTTATAGGTTTATATTAGGAACTTGTGATGGCGCTGATCTTAAACCGGATGAATATAGTCTTGCTATGATAAATAGAGTAGCTACCCAAATTCCATAGAAAGTAGTAATGCAAACAACAAATCTATGGAGCTCTGGATTGCTACTCTAAATAACATAGCTATTTATTTTCATTGCTTAGGTCGATAACTTCAATTCTTACCCCTTTATCAACCATCTCGGATAAATGGAATTTACCGTTAGGTTGTTTAACTATAGATTTTTCAATATCACCAGATACAAATTCCCATAGCTCAGGGTTCAGTGCATTTGGCTTTGGTTTGTAAACTTCCGCAGTGAAACCACGTTTTGGTTCATTTTCACGTAAAATAACGATATCACCCTTGTAATCTGGAGCTGTTATTATCGTTAATGTAGTTGTTTCAATCTTATCGCCGAATCCTTTTTTGTTCCACTCTCGTAAAACAACATTAACTTGAGCTTTGTCCAGTTTAACATCATCCGTTTCCGTGCTGGCACAGGTGAAGGATGACAATGTCATTAAAAATAGTAGTAGGATTTTTATAGGTTTTAGCATAAATATAATTACTTACAGTTGGTGGAAGTAATAGTTAAAAGATTGTGTGTGTCTGGCGGTACAACGATAATTCCTGAGAGCCAGGGAAACATTTTTAATTGTGTCTTAGTATATAATCCATCGCCAGCTTCTTTTTCCCAGTGTGATTCGTACACAAACTCTTTTGAATAAAGCCATACATGCCTACCGCCACTTGACATTCCCAGTCCAAATGGAATATTTGCAAACGTGTTGTAATCTGCGTCTTTTTTCTTTGTTAGATTCAAATAGGTAGTTACTTTATTTTTACTCGGATTATAGTTAATAAGAGTATTGCTTATAGGCACACGACTGACACTATAAGTACAGCTTTTCTTTACCTGGTTGTAGTAGCTCGCAATATGTTCACCAAGACCATCACTAGGGTGCTTAACGTCAGGATTATAATATACGCCTTTCCAGTTATGAGTATTAATCAAGTATTTTGCTAACTCGGTACCTTTTTCTCCAAGTCCACCCACTCGCTTGCTGGAATTAAGCTTTCCAAGCTTCTCAAAACTATATTTAAGAACCCAAATTGCCATTGTTATACAATCGCTAGAAATATGATTTTTATATTTTGTGGGGTTACCTATTTTAAGCTGGCTACCAACATGATTGCTGTGATCATTCATAATAGAATTAATCTTGTCTACAGCATGCTGTGAAAATGTCTTTGTCATACCTAACTTCCCAGTTGTTATTATTGTGGAATTTCCTTATCGAGAACGATTTGATTAGATGACAATAGCCAATTAGGGTCAAGGAAGTGAAAATAGAGATCCTGTACTGCTGAGTTTGTTATAGTGTATTTTTGGCTGATAATATCGCTCTAAAAACGAAGCTATTTCACATCTTCTATTTTTGATATTTATCAATCACAGACATAAATCATTAAGAATCAGAAAGTTAGTACGGTGTATAGTAGGTATGCACTTGGAAGCCTTTGGACCTTGATGCTACTAACGCAAGAAATAACATAGCATTACACCGAGTATAAGAAATAAAAAAATGGGGTGTGATAGATAATCTTCGCCCAAAGTTTTATGTTAAATCAGAGCGCGTTATCTATATTTGGAGCTACATTTCTGAAAAGTGGACTATCGTACCGGGTATGCCTGGTGTTAAGTGTTGGAGTAAACGGCCCTGCTATCTAAACCTTGTAATATTATCTTGATGGCTTGCAGGATACTTAGATAATTAAATAACCTATGGATGTTGCGTTGAAGAGGTTTGTTCTGTGATTGCCGGGGCTTTAATACCTTCAGACTCTAATCTTATGCTCAATAATTTCTTTGCTAATGGATGCAAAGTTGCTGCATCAATCTCTTTGAGTCTACGCTTGCCTAAACGCTTATCCAGTGTGGCTAGGGACTGAATCAATGGGTTCTCGGAGTTTAGAGCTTCATCAACTTTGAGGGTATGAACGAATTCCCAGCAGGCTTGATAGGCATCTTGTCGAGATAACTCTCCATACTCCACCTCACCATAGGATAGTTTCTGCTTTTCACTTACATGCTCAGGCACTTCGGAATCAGTAACCCAGCGATTATCTTTTCTATAGCAATTACCACTCGCTCTATTCCAAAAGGCCCTTGTACAGAAGTTTGCTATGACCTCCTTATCAAAAGTTAACCAGGCATGTCCACATGAACAGTTTCCATAACTGGTACTGTTGATAGAGATACGGCCATCCAGGGATGGAGAAAACTTTTCTTCAACTAGAGATTTCAACTTACTCCACATCATTGGGAGATATTCCTAATTACTAATAACATCTAATTAATAAATCGATTCGATTGCTGTGGCCAATCAAAGATTAGGGTTCTGATAACTGCATCCTTCTACACGAGAACACCAGAACTCTACGCTTTTGTTGTAAGTTACCTTTATAGGGTTGTCCATTTCTAAATGTTTGATCCATGGAGCATATAGATACTTGTTAAGATTAATACCCAGTTGAGAATAAGCTAAGGCTTGAGTAAAGAATCCTAACGTATACAAACTTAACATCATTAAAGATAAGATCACTATCTTCTTCATGGGATTAGCAAATATATTAGTAGAGTTTTGATTGGTCTTAAGTTCATCAATAGTTATACATCCTATTGGCTTAGATATCTACGGGCATTCAATATCTGTACAGGTCGGGGTGTATGTGATCTCCCCTTAAAGGTCATGCTGAAAGCTCATACTTGCTGTACTGCCTGGGACTAAGCTTTTTGTACCTTCCCACTTGAATTCATCTTCTCTTGTCTCAAACAAGTTAAGAATCAATTTCAATATACTGTTTGATTCTTGCGAGTCGGTATAATAGTAATCATGAAATGATACTGTATAGAATATACTACCCAGATGTATTCCTTTGCTATAAAGCCTCATTTCATTCTTTACATCTATACCATCAAGCTCGTAATAAGCATTGCCGTTTTTTTCATAACTCTGCTCTTTTTGAAAGTCAAAAAGATACCCCGGCCTTGAATATTTTCCAGACTTAAGATGCTTAATCTCCTCGTTGCCCCAGGCTATGCTGGATGCAGGTTCTGAGGCGGTATAAACCGTGATATAGAGCGCATATTGACCTTCTGGAGATGTTGCGATGATCATACCCTCACTATCCTCATGGCTCCACTTGCCTGGCAGTGAGACGCTCCAGTATTCATGATCAAGGTGTGTTCTTGCTTCTAAACCACTTAATTTTTCTACCGGTATATTTGTAGCGCAGGCAGATACAAATATTAACGCTAATAACCCGAAGTACTTATACACTTTTACACCCTACCGAAGGTAAATCAGAATACTCAAAAGAAATTGCATCATATCATTTGGTCCACTGATTCCAAAAATCGGAAGCTTTTCTATCCAGAAAAAAACTATCTACCGATAGGATCGTCCGGGTTAGAAAAATTACTTATGAGTAGAAAGGGACTTACGTACCGGATATTAAGGCCTGAAGCACTTAATAGAGTGGGCATCGCCATCAAAAATATAGGCACAAAAATGATCTTATTGGATTTTATTCAGTTTGTTTTAGTGTCAAAGCTGCGTAAAATCGATAGATATTTATTGGTATTTTGGCCGGAATTGGGTGGCCTTTTGAAGGCCGATGACCAAAGGCCAAAGGGATTCGAGAGAATCAAGACATCTAAGAGTTTTCTAAAGAACCATCTTCTCAAAGGAGAACGGTAGCGTGACGTAACAGTAAGTAAAAGGCGCTGACCCAAGGTGCAGCAACACCAGGGGCCAGCTGACCAAATTGATAATCTACCTATCAAAATGGCTATATGGATCATACGCTAGAAACCCGCTCGTCTTCAATAAAGTGGAGTACATTCAGCGGCTTGGAGCGATTCCCCAAGCTCTGGGAGCGTATTGCCTGCCTTTTCTTCTTCTATGCCTACCGTTCCCGCGCACCACCCCGTATTTCCTCACAAAGTTACTTTCTCAGCCTTCCATCAGAGAAGGTTTACCCATGGTTTGAGTGTCAGTAGGAAATAACTATGTTGATCTTAAAGCGCCGGACAGGTGAAAACTTAAGGATTGGAGCCAATGTCTCAGTCACTGTATTGGAAGTTAAGGGTAATCAGGTGAAGATAGGGATACGTGCTCCCAAATCTTTACCCGTTCACCGTGAAGAAATATTTATACGTGTTCAAGAGGAACGGACATTGGAGGAAATAAACTCCTAAGAGACTTTTCACAACTATGGAATCTCCCAAAGCAGCGGCAGCCGAGCCAACTTCATTAAACGTAAAACTGGCTGCCCTGTGAAGTAGCATGATTATTAGTCGCTATTCTCACATTGGGATGAGTTTCCGTAAAGAACTAAAGTGTACTCTCCTTTTGTGCTTTTATAAGGTTTCCCCATTCTAGAAAATCCAAATTTTTCTAGTAGGTAATGCATATGACTATTGTTTTCTCGAGTAGTAGCGAAACAGGTGCTTTTAGATAAACCATAAAGAATAGCTTGCATTAATTCACGGCCATAGCCTTTTCCACGGGCAGAGCTTACTACATATAACCAGCCCAGCTCATACTTGTATTCACTTTGGTCTTGAGCATTTGATTTTTTGAAAATCTTTTCTTTATAGCTGACTTTTGGGTTTTTGAGAGCACCTATGGCTATGAACTGATTATCATCTTTAATGAAGATAAGTTTCTCAGCTTGGTAAATTCTTTGTCTTAAACCGACTGTTGAAACTTCACCACCTTCTATAACGAATTTTTCAAATACTCTGATTTCACTTTCGCTACAATCTTCGGGGTTCTTAATGATCTTTTGCATATTTTTAGTCTGTGGCGGTATAGAGAAATGGATGGTTTAAAATTATTTTTTTATTATCAGGTTGATCTGTTGTGACTTTTTGTTTTCCCGATAGGCTGAAAATTCAGTTGAAATTGATTCGGGTGTAAGCTCACATCAAATACATCTATACTATTGTATTGGCCTTTATTTGCTTCATTTATTTGATTAATTATTTCGTCTCGATTTGTACTTCCGCGTAAGTTTTTCTCATTTGCTCAACAACCGATGAAGACTTTTTTAATGCATTCTGGAGGTAAATTAAAAAGTACAATACTCCGCTGATTGTTTTTGTCATTTGTATCTGTCTGTATCGGTTTGTTATCAGCAGCACTAATATTATGGAACATTCTATATTCTTATTCATAGCTCCACTCGACGCTTTTAACAAGAAGGGCATTATGAGTAGAATCATTTGTCCATGAACCCTCATACCTATCTGTTCTATATTGAACTTTAAGCGGTGTGCCTGTGTATGAGCATATGTTCTCAGATCCATGTTTTTTTATTTTCTGATTGAAAAATGGATGTGTAATGTCAAGTTCTAAAACAAACCCCTCATGATTTTGTGCATAATGAGACCACATTAGCAAATTATCAGGCTTTGTGGTTAGGCATAGGACACCAATATCATCGTAGACTAGATTAATACCATTCTTTTTTAAGTGGCCTATCTGTTCGGTAATAGCACCGTTTTCATTGTGCATTTCAAGTATTTTTAGCATGCTGGCTGATGATTTTTGACCTTCAAAGGGATCATTGAACACACCAGGTTGTGTAAACCTCAGTTTTGGAGATAAGAAGAATTCATGGCTGGGATCCCATGCCATGTATTTATAAAGAGGTCTATTTGCTTGTAGTAATATCATTGCAACTACCCATTGCTTAGATAAAATTTATAGCTTTTCACTATTTGCTACTCGGTCAAAGTCGCATAGTAGGTGAAGTGTATCTGACTTATATGAATAATCTTACTTTTAGGACGTAGCTTTCAATCTACGGAGATTCAAGATCTATTTGGAATGCCGCTTCAATGATTTGGTAGAGCCAGTATCAATGGTACGGCAAGCTTATGTTTTACTAAATAAAAATTTCCTACCCGGGTTACGTAATTGCCAGTGCTTTTTATCCTGATTTAAGAATTTATCAAAAAGAAATTATGATTATAAATTAAATAATTTTCCTAAAAATCTATGAGGTAACTTTGATTTGCTCAACATTCCGGTGCGCTTAAGCCAAGGTCGGGATCCGATTTTTCTGCGTTTACCTTTGCAATAAATGTTTTTAATGATAGATGAAGCTGTGGATCGGAGATTACTTGCCCCAGGGCAGAACCAAATTCCAATTGGTTTTCACAAACTATATGGTTTTTCTTATGAATAACACTAATAGGGTATCCATCTTCAGATCGCTTGATTCGAACAAATGGTTTTTTAATGTCTGCCTCAGGGTTTCGAAAATATAAAACTGCATAGCCTGTGGGTTTACGTTTATTACTTTCAAGTAAGTTATTTGAAGCAATCCTTTGAAGAGCTGAACTTGGTGTTTCATATTCAGCTTCTTCAAATATTTCGACTCTAAAATCAAGAAAACTAGTAACAGAGCGCGCAAGGAGGTCAACCACAGCCTGAATTTCATTGTTATTTTTAGCTACAATATCAGCGTTAGCTTTGCCTTCCTGTAGAAGCTCATCAAATCTAAAGTTCACTCAATTACCTCCGTAGGTACTCTAGTTAGTTCGGAAACAATAGGCATGTGATCAATAAAGCTGTCTTTGTCATCAAAAGGCTCAATAAATTCTTCTCTTGAAAGTACTTTTGTCTCATGCTCGTTTAAATGCCAATCACCTTGCCCAAGAAAACTACCAGAGAATAACATTTGATCGTAAGTATGCCACAAAGTGCCAGCACCACTCTTGTATTTTAGCGTTCCTGATCTGAATAGTTGACCACAAGATGTATGGCTGTATTTTTCCGCTGAAATAATTTCCCGCCAAAATGGATTGTACAGATACTGTTTTGGATATCTTGCGACAGTTTCAATACATCGAGACGAGTCCAAGTGATCAATCATGCTAGAGTCATAAGGGTTATCATTAAAGTCTCCCATAACTATAACATGTTCACCACTCTCCATAATTTGCATTGCATAGTCATTTACGAGTCGAGCTGATTTGGCTCTTCTTTCAAATCCATTTCCATTTAAGCGACTTGCCCAATGGCACAAAAAGATAGATATCTTTTCTCCATCATCTAGATTGTACAAGTTAACAACTTGCGCAGCTTTTATAGTGTTATTTTCGATGATTTTCGTAATGCTTCGGTCGGTTTCAATCGTTATCTTATTTTTATTATAGAAAACAGCAATATCAAACCTTGTCCTTCCGACTTTGTCACATAATGGTAGAGCTGACATAGTATCGAAATTTAACTCGTTGAGGACTTTATCTACATCAGTTTCAGAGATCTCACATACAGCTAGAAAATCAACATGTTCAATTTCAAAAAGAAATTTAATGTGCTCGCTGATCTGACCATATGATTCGTCACTAGCATGCGACGTGGCCTTTGGCGATGCAGGTGATAATGCGATATTCCACCAGCATAACTTTAAGTTGTATAAAAGCATTAAGGATCTACTTAATGGAAGAATATATGATTGATATTTAAAACTGCGTACTCAAAAGTAGATTTAGCATATTAGTTGTTGAAATATACGGAAGATTGAGATATGAACATAGCAAGTAAAAATGATAAGTGCATTAGCAAAAAGTTTGTCTCGTGGTTATATTTTGGCTACATTCCTTATAGGTAGAAGCCAGTAAAAACAAGTATTTTAGCGTATAGAATTCGATGGGCAATACGATATTGTTCTTGGTCTGTTTATAACAGCATAGGAAGTTGTCAGATGCTACAAATAGAACAAATAAGTCGCGGTAGATAATACCTTTTTACTTTGTTTTCTAGATCTAGGTATTTTGTGAAGATCTCATGTCAGCACTTCTGGAGGTGGGACTATGGTGCATAGTATCAATTGCTAAGCACTAGACGAAAACAAAGCTGCCACCGCCAACAAAGTAGCCACCCAAATCCCACAAAGAACCTTCCAAAACAAAGACGCATCCCCTTTCTCAGTAGGATCTTCCCTTAGGTAATCGGGGTTAGGATTGGCCAGGTCGCGCATAAATTCCGTTAGGGTGGAGTAGCGCTGTTCCAAGTCGATACTGCATCCCCGTTCCAGGGCGCGGTCGAACCAGATGGGGACTACCGGGTTAAATTGGCTGGCGGTGCGGTAGCGCAGGCGCTCGAAGTCGGCGTGGGAGCGGCAGTTTTCAATTTCTTCGCCGTAGGGCAATTCGCCGGTAAACATTTCGTAGGCAATAGTGGCCAAAGCATAGACATCGCCGCGAATACCGCTGTTGTGCCCGAGGATATAGTGGGGGTCGGAGTAGCTGGCGGTACCTAGCGCTTCCGGGTGCTCCAGGGGGCGGAAAATCTCGGCACTGCCGGCGACATAGACTGAACCGAAATCGATAATTTTTACCCGCCCGTCGCCGTCGATCATGATATTGGCTGGGCGCAAATCCTGGTGAATGGTTTCCTGATCGTGGAAGGCCTGAAGCCCGGTGGCAATCTCCTTAAGGATGCGAAACGCTTCCGCCGGTTTGGGAAAGCGGTTATTGGTGATCCACTGCTCCAGGGTGCTGCCCTGCACATACTCCATCAGGTAATAGAGCGCGGTGCGCGGGCGGGTCTGGCGGTGTAGGCGCACTACCTGGGGGCTGCGAATACGCAGGCCTATCCATTCTTCCTGAATAAAGCGGTCGATATAGTGGATATCGTCCTCGTAATTTACCGAGGGAGTTTTCATTACCAGGATTTCCCCGGTGGCACTGTCGCGCACCAGGTACAGCTGGCTGCGCTGGGAGGAGAACAGCTCCCGCTCCACCTGGTAACCATCCAATACCATGCCCGGTTCCAACTCCGGCGGGAAGGGCAGGCGGGTAAGCTGGCGGCTGTAGTCGTCCAGGGTGGTTTGTGGCAATGCTTTTACCTTTACCACTAATGCGGAGAGGTTATCGTCACTGCCGTTTTCCTCGGCGAGGCGCACCAGGGTTTCTGCTGTTTCCTGTTCGCTTGTTTGGGTATCTGCCAGCAGCTCCCGCAGCAGATCCTGATTGATAAAGTCGTGCACGCCGTCGCTGGTAATCAGCAGTACATCGTCCTTAGCCAGGCTGAGCTGGCCGTAATCCACTTGCAGGCCGGTATCCATTCCCAGCGCGCGGGACAGCATCTGCTGGCGGTGGGCCAGGGTGATGTTGTGGTCCCGGGTGAGGCATTTAAGGTTGTCGCCGCGCAGGTGATAGATACGGCTGTCGCCGATATGGAAGTAGTGGGCGGTGCGGGATTTAAAAATCAGGGCAGAGAAGGTGCAGAGGAAGCCTTTTTCCTGTTGGGGAAAGTCGTGGCTCTTGCGGTATAGCTTGCTGTTAATGGAGGCGAGAATTTTCTGTCCGGCGTGGGCCACAGACCAGGTATCCGGCACCTTGTAATAGTCCCGCACAAACTGCTCTGTAGCGGTGTGGCTGGCGAGGGCGCCGGCTTCGGCGGAGCTGACTCCGTCTGCCAGTGCGGCGACTGCGCCCAGGTATTCCTGCAAGTGCGGGTTGTCTGGCCAGTGGTAGATTGCGGCATCTTCGTTCTGCGGTTTGATGCCGGCACTGGTGCAGAGGCCGTGGCTCAATCGCGGTGTCTGGGCTTCGGGGTTTGCCTCGGTTTCTGTTTGCACCCCGGAATTGGTTTCGCTCACAGCTTTCTCCTATCTCTTTTCGTCCCCTCAGACCAACGGCGAAAAACAAAGAAGGGCCATTGGCCCTCCTTTGCGTTTGTTGCTGGATAACTGCTTTACGATCACTCCACGCTGATCAGCTGCACCGTGCCATCCGGTAGCACTTCGGCGATATTGCCTTTGGGCTCTTCCAGGAACAGGCAGGCGAAGAAGATCACCGCTGCTGCGCCGCAGATAATCAGGAAGAACTGGCTGTAGCTGACATAAGACAGGGCAGTAAGGAAAGTAACCGCACCCACGTTGCCGTAGGCTCCGGCCATACCGGCGATCTGCCCGGTCATGCGGCGCTTGACCAGGGGTACGACAGCGAATACGGCACCTTCACCGGCCTGCACGAAGAAAGAGCAGCACATGGTGGCGATGACCGCAGCGGGAATCCACCAGCTGCCGTTAATCTGGCTCAGTACAAAGTAACCCACTGCCAGGCCGCCGATCAGGAACATCAGGCTGCGGCGGCGTCCCAGTTTGTCAGAGAAGTATCCACCGGTTGGGCGGGCCACCAGGTTCATAAAGGCGAAGCCAGAGGCGAGCAGGCCGGCCTTCACTGGGCTCAGTCCTTCAAAGGTTTCCAGGAAGAACAGGGGCAGCATAGAAACCACGGCCAGCTCAGAGCCGAAGGTAACGAAGTAGGCCAGGTCGAGGATGGCTACCTGCTTGAAATTGTATTTTTCCAGCTCGGGCACACCTTCGCGCAGGTGGTCTTTGTTTACATTCCAGATCATGCGGGTCTGGAAGGCGAACAGTGCTACCAGCAGTCCCCACATTGCGTAGGTGGCATTCTGGCTCAGCAGGGCTACGCCACTGGGAGACAGTTTGTAAGCCAGCGCTGCCAGTGCCAGGTACATGGGCACATTCATCAGCAGGTAGAAGTAGAAATCCCGCTTGCTGGTTACTTCCAGGCCGCCGCTCTTCTTCGGTTTGAAGTAAGTGGAACCTTTAGGAGTGTTGCGGGCAACGCGGTAGTAGATGATGCCGTACAGGCCGGCGATGATGCCGGTGAGGCCCAGGGCATAGCGCCAGCCGTCTTCACCGCCGAACAGCAGGGCGATGGTGGGTAGGGTCATGGCACCGGCAGCAGAACCGAAATTCCCCCAGCCGCCGTAAACACCTTCTGCCAGGCCGACTTGTTTGGCTGGGAACCATTCACCCACCATGCGGATACCAATTACAAAGCCGGCACCCACAAATCCCAGCAGGAAGCGGAACAGGGCCAGGGATTCATAACTGTCTGCGGTGGCGAAGCCCAAACAGATTAAAGATGAGGTCATCAGCAGACCGCTGTACACCAGGCGCGGCCCCAATTTATCCACCAGCATACCGATAATGATACGGGCGGGGATGGTGAGTGCCACGTTGAGGATTAACAGGGCTTTTACTTGCTGGCTGGTGAGGTCGAACGCTTCCTTGATAAAGACCATCAGCGGAGCGTGGGAGAACCACACCACGAAAGTCAGGAAAAACGCAAACCAAGTAACGTGCAGCGTCTTTATTTTGGGATCGCCCCAATTAAATAAATTGAGGCCGCTGGATTGACTCATGACTATTTTCTCCGGCTTCTCAGAAATTTTTAGAGGTGGATAGGGTCATGACCGATAGTATTTGAGCAGCGCCAGAGGGAAAGCGCGCAAAAGGGGTAAGTGGAAGGGAAATTGATTTGTATATGGAAGGGAGTAACCCCTTGGGGTTAGTAGCTCGGAGTGGGTAGGGGCGGTTTTTAGTGCGTTTCTACCCCTGTGGGGGTACTTGGCGGAAATTGATAATGATTAAAAAGGGTTTTTGGGAGTAATTGTCGCTAGCCGATTTTTTGTGCATCTTGCCAGTAGCTTGCCTCTGTAGATTTCTCGCCCCCGCTGTAATTCTGTGATCACTTTTCTTGGGCGGGGGCTCAATGCGGTGCATAACCGGGGTGGCAATTAATTTTCGACAGCCAATATTTTGGAGATGCCTGCCGTGCAATATACACAGCAACTTGCCGGGCGCGCGCTGATATTTGCCTCGGCCATGTTCGCCGCTAACTTTTCTGTGTGGACGCTCTATGCGGTATTGGGGGTAGAGATTCGCGGGCAGTTGGATCTGTCTGCAACTGAATACGGGGTTCTACTGGCTGCGCCAATTCTGAGCGGGGCGCTGTTGCGTTTTCCGGTGGGATTACTGGTGGAATACTTTTCTGCGAAAAAGCTGATTTTATTGCAGATGCTGTTATTGCTGCCGGTGCTCTTTTTGTTGCCCTTAATTGATAGCTATGGGGCCCACTTGCTGGCGGGGTTGTGGCTGGGTATTTCCGGGGTGTCTTTTGTTTTGGGGATTCGCTATATCAGCCCGTGGTTCGAAAGAGGGCGGCAGGGTACTGCGATGGGCATTTTTGGTGCAGGGAATGCCGGAGCTGCAATTACCTTGGCATTGGCTCCTGCCATTCAAAATTGGTTTGGCCGCGAGTGGATAGGGCCGGTTTATGGAGCCGGGATTATCCTGATGATGGTTTTATTCGAATTTTTTGCACCAGAGGAAACCCGCTATATGCGCAGCCGGGGAAAACCGGATCTGCGCAGTCATTTAAAGCCGCTAACGCAAATCCGGGTTTGGCGTTATGGGCTCTACTATTACTTTGTTTTTGGCAGTTTTCTCGCGCTTTTATTGTGGTTGCCGAATTACTATCTGTCGGTGTACCAAGTCAGTACGCCAGTAGCAATGGCACTCACCCTGCTGTTTGTGGCCCTTTCCAGTTCACTGCGCGCTTTGGGGGGCTGGTTTGCCGATCGCTACGGTGCGCGCACCGTCAATTGGAGTGTTTTCTGGACCTGCCTGGTCTGTCTTTTCTTCCTCAGTTACCCGCCCACCAGTATGACTATTCACGGGGTGGAACGGGATGTGCATTTAAATATTGAAGTGGGTATTGAGCTGTTCACTTTACTGCTACTGGTTATCGGTATCGCCCAGGGATTTGGCCGCGCGTCTGTTTACAAAGCGCTGCACGATAATTTCCCCGCGCATATGGGGAGTGTTGGCGGTACCGTAGCCACTATTGGTGCCCTCGGTGGTTTTACCCTGCCTGTTCTTTTTGGTATCGCTCAGGACTTAGTAGGTATCCACAGTGCGGCCTTTATGCTGCTCTACGGTGTGCTCGCTATTTGTATGTTGGTTATGTATTTGGCGATTCAAAGAGAAAATTATATGCAGCGTTTACAGTACGCACAGCAAAATAATTTCCTGCTTGAGGAAACCAGCGAAACCGAGGCTTTGCCGGATAGGTAGTGCCCACTACCAATAAGGGATTACGCCTGAGTAAAGGCTAGGGAGTAAAGATTAATTAAGCAGGAAAAAATATATGGTTTCAGTCGAGTCTGAAAAATTGTAATTTGTCACTGTTCACTCCGTTGTTGCAAAGGAAAAGCGTCATGACCGTTTCCAAATTCCCAAAAATTCTCGGTGCCTTACTGTTGGGGGCATGCAGCACTGTCGCATTGCAGGCCGCTGCGCAGGAAAGTGAAAATGCCACTCTGGTGGATGCGTTGAAATCCGGTGAAGTCGGATTGAATCTGCGTTACCGCGTAGAGACTGTTGATCAGGATGGCATTGATGATGAAGCAGTTGCATCCACTTTAAGAACCCGCCTCAACTGGCGCAGTGGCAGCTACCGTGGCTTTACCAGCTTCCTGGAAATGGATGATGTTACGGCGGTTGGCAATGACAGCTACAACTCCACCATTAATGGTAAAACTGACTACCCGACTGTAGTTGATCCAGAAGGAACTGAAATTAACCAGGCCTATATTCGCTACAATGGTGACAACTCCATAATTACCGCCGGTCGCCAGCGCATTAACCTGGACGGGCAGCGATTTGTCGGCGGTGTTGGCTGGAGACAAAACGAGCAGACTTACGATGGTGTTCGTTACCAGTACGGAAGTGCCGATAGCTTCCAGTTGGATTATAGCTACGTCTACAACGTTAACCGTATTTTCGGTGAAGACAGTGCCGGTTCCGATATGGGCGGCGATATCCAACTGTTACACGCGATTTATCCAGTAGCTGAAAACCATAAAATCAGCGCTTTTGTTTACAATCTGGATCTGGAAGATCTCACCGATAATGCCAGCCGCACTTATGGGGTAGATTACAAAGGTAAATTTGGTCCGGTAAAAGCCAACCTGAGTTATGCGCACCAGTCAGATATTGGTGACAACCAGTATGACTATAGTGCTAATTATTACCTGGCAGAGCTTGGCGCTGATCTGGGTCCTGTTGCGGCAAAACTCGGTTATGAAGTTTTGGGTTCCGACAATGACGTTGGTTTTAAAACCCCGCTGGCAACCTTGCACAAGTTCCAGGGTTTCACTGATAAATTCCTGGGAACCCCCGCTGATGGTGTCGAAGATCTGTATGTTGGCGGTTCTATGAAAGTGGCCGGTGGCAAGCTGGGTTTGACCTATCACAATTTTGAAGCGGCCGAGGGCTCCGTTAGTTACGGTGATGAGTGGAACCTGAGCTACGGGCACAAAATCACCGACGACATTTCTGCACTCGTTAAGTACGCAACTTATCGTGCTGATGAGTACAGCACTGACACCGACAAGCTTTGGATCATGGTAACCGCTAATTTCTAAGCGGCTGAAAGAACTCCTTAGCGAGGCCCCCGGCTTCGGCCGGGGTTTTCCCCGCACCTTGAACCTGTTTTTATAATTTATAAATTTTAATCGACTGAAGCTCCACGTTTTGATGTCTCCCCTAGGAGCATCAGTTCGAGCACCAAGGGAGTACCACCTTTGCCCCAAGCATAAATTAACCAGCTTGATACACTGACATCAGTTTAAACACCGAGTCCCGCTACCTAAACCGCGTCGTTTTTTATTGACGTTGCAAGGTGCCGGGACCGTGGCCGTACCGGCCACCAGGGTCTAGCGGGAAACTGCGCGGCCTCCCGACATTGGAAAGGCGTTTAATGTTACAAGACAATTTTGGCCGTAGGTTTTACTACCTGCGCCTGTCCGTGACGGACATCTGCAATTACCGCTGCAACTACTGCCTGCCCGAGGGCATCGGTTGCGGACGTTCCCTGGAAGGGGAAAATCCTCTCTCAGTCGCTGAAGTGGGCACATTAGTGCGCGCTTTCGCTTCACTGGGCACGGAAAAGGTACGCCTTACCGGCGGAGAGCCCTCCCTGCGCAAAGACCTGGTGCCGCTGCTCGAAGCCGTGCGCGCTAGCGATAAGATTCGCCGCTTAGCCATCACCACCAACGGTTACCGCCTGCCCAGTCAGATTGACGACTGGCACCGCGCGGGCTTGGATCAGGTGAATGTCAGTATCGACAGCCTCGACCCGGCTCAATTCCACCATATCACCGGCCACAATCGCCTGGATAAAGCCTTAGCAGGCCTGGATCGCGCCCTGGCCTTGGGTATCGATACCAAGGTCAACGCAGTGCTGATGCGCCAGTACAACCTGGCCGAGCTGGATAATTTCCTCGCTTGGGTTCGTGAGACTCCGGTGACCCTGCGTTTTATTGAATTGATGCGCACCGGCGATAACCGCGAGTTCTTCGCCAGCAACCATGTCTCCGGTGGCGATATAGAAACCCTGTTGCTGCGGGAAGGTTGGGAGCAGGTGATCCGCACCCGCGATGCCGGTCCGGCGCGGGAGTATTTCCACCCGGATTACGCCGGTCGTATCGGCCTGATTACCCCTTACGGCAAGGACTTCTGTGCAAGCTGCAACCGCCTGCGGGTATCGGCCCAAGGCAAGCTGCATCTGTGCCTGTTCGCCGACCAGGGCTTTGATATGCGCGAAATCATCGCCGATGGCGATAGCGAGGCACTGGCAGCTCATATCCGCGAGTTGATTGTGGATAAGACTGCAGGCCACCAGCTGCACGAAGGTTTCACTGGCGCTACCCGCAACCTGGCGATGCTGGGGGGCTAGGGTTATGGCCAGGGCTCTTGGTAGTAAATCGACAATTGGTGTGGTGCTGGCCGGCGGCCGCTCCAGCCGGATGGGCCGCGACAAGGCTCTGCTGGCCCACCCCCAACGGGGCAATTTTTTGCAGCATGCCGAGGCATTGCTGAGTGGGCTTCCGCTGGAAAAAGTCGTCACCAGCGGCGCTCGCCCCGGAGCGATTGAAGACCTGGTGCCAGAGCGGGGCCCTCTGGGCGGCCTTTATTCGGTAGCCCTGACAACCGGTGCCGATGCGGCCCTGGTGATTCCGGTCGATATGCCCTTGCTTGGGCGGGAGCACCTCGCAGAGTTATTGGCAGAGGGGCAGGCAAGTGGCCGGCCCTGTTATTTTGAAAACTTCTTTTTTCCCCTGTGGCTGCCTCTGAACAGCGACTGCCTGGATTATTTGCGCCGTGCTGTTGAGGGCAGTGCGCGCAATTCTGTCGGCGCGCTGCTGCGTCACCTGGGGGCCAAATCCATACCCATAAAAAGTGCTGGCGATTGGCATCGCAATATCAATACGCCGGCAGATTATCTCGGCTTGAGTACGCCGGATAAAACTCCAGAAAACAGTTTTTTGAGAGACCACTGATTATGTCCGCACACGCTAGCAAAGAATTTGTACCGCTCAATATCGCGGTACTCACCGTATCCGATACCCGCAACGAGCAGACTGATACCTCTGGCCAGTACCTGGTGGAAGCCCTCAAAACTGCCGGCCATCAGCTCGCGGATAAGCGCATTACCCCGGACGATGTTTACCAGATGCGCGCGATGGTCTCCGCCTGGATTGCCGATCCCAAAGTGCAGGTGGTATTGGTGACCGGCGGTACTGGTTTTACCGATCGCGACTCCACGCCGGAGGCCCTGAGCCCGTTGTTCGATAAAACCGTCGACGGCTTTGGCGAGCTGTTCCGCCATATTTCCCTGGGGGATATCGGCAGCTCTACCGTGCAGTCCCGCGCGCTCGCCGGCCTGGCTAATCGCACGCTGATATGTTGTATGCCCGGTTCCACCGGAGCCTGCCGCACGGCTTGGGAAGGCATATTGCTGGAGCAGCTGGATGCCCGCCACAAGCCCTGTAACTTTATCCCCCATGTGCGCTTTGCCAGCGCGCCCTGCGAGAGCCGGGGGTAATTTGTGAGCCAATTAACCCATTTAAACCAGCGCGGCGAAGCCAGCATGGTGGATGTTACCGAGAAGGACATCACTGACCGCAGCGCCCTGGCCGAGAGCAGCATCTGTATGAGTGCAGAGGCTTTTGCACTGCTTAGCCAAGGGGCGCACAAAAAAGGCGATGTGCTCTCTGTAGCTCGTATCGCCGGCATCCAGGCCGCGAAGAAAACCTCGGATTTAATTCCCCTGTGCCATCCACTGGCGTTGACCAAAGTAGCGGTGGATTTCGAATTACAACCGGAAAAGCACAGTGTGCATATCACTGCTTTCTGCCGCTTGGCCGGGCGCACTGGGGTAGAGATGGAAGCGTTAACTGCAGCTTCGGTAGCGGCGCTGACCATTTACGATATGTGCAAAGCCGTGGACCCGGCGATGGAAATCGGCCCGACCCGCCTGCTGCAAAAAACCGGCGGTAAGCGCGGCCACTGGCGTGGCGATGCTGCGGACAAGGCGTAAAAATTTCAGAGGTGTAAAGCGATGGTAAAGGTTCTGTTTTTCGCGCGTCTGCGCCAGCAATTGGGCATGGGTGAGACTACCCTGGAGGACTTTTCCGGCAGTCTCAGCGAGTTGCGTAAAACCCTATGTGAACAGCGCCCGGATTGGAGCCCGCACCTGCAAAGGGATGATATTCGTATGGCCCTGAACCAGGAGCTTGCAGAAACCGGAGCCCAGGTGAAGGCTGGGGATGAAGTTGCATTTTTCCCGCCGGTTACCGGCGGTTAGTGGTGCCAATATGAAAGCCGTTGATCGTATTGAAGTCTGTGAAACGCCCCTCGACGTAGCGGCTGAATATACTGCGCTGCAAGGCAACAGTGGCGATGGTGCCTGCGCCCTGTTTGTGGGTTCGGTGCGGGACTTCAATGCCGGTAGTGATGTCTGCGGCCTGGCCCTGGAACACTATCCGGGCATGACGGAAAAAAGCCTGCAACGGATTATCAATAATGCCCGCGATCGCTGGTCCCTGGGGCGTGTGACTATCGTCCACCGGGTTGGCCCCATGCAGATCAACGATGAGATTGTTTTTGTCGGTGTTACCAGCCCCCACCGCCAGGCTGCCTTTGCCGCCTGCCAATACATTATGGATCGCCTCAAAACTGAGGCGCCTTTCTGGAAGCGCGAAGCGGTAGCGGATGAGTCGGGTAAGTCTTCAGAGCGCTGGGTCGAAGCTCGGGCCAGTGATGCTGCGGAGATGGAAAAGTGGTCCGCCGGCTGAGCCTGCTGCTATCCGCTTTACTGGTGGCCATCGCGCTACCGGTTAATGCGGATAACTGCACCTTGCGGGTGGCGGTAGCGGCCAGCTTCCGCCCGGCACTGGAAGAGGTACTGCCGGAATTTGAGCGTCGCCATGCCTGTGTGGTGCAAATCAGTAGCGGCAGCTCCGGGGTGCTCTACCAACAAATAGCGCACCGCGCGCCCTTTGATTTATTCCTGTCTGCCGATCGCGAGCGACCTGAACTGTTGGAAAAGCAGGGCGGGGCACTGGGCAACAGTCGTCAGACTTACGCCCTGGGTTTACTGGCTCTCTGGCACCCAAAATCGGAATCGAATATCGAGCAGTTACTGCAAACCTGGCCCGATAAAATTGTATTAGCCGATCCGAAAGTAGCGCCATTCGGCAGTGCCGCACGGCAAGCGCTGCAAAGCCTTGATTTGTGGAAGAAAAAACAAACTCAATTGGCCCGGGCCCACAATGCCGGCCAAGCCTATTTAATGCTGGATTCCGGCAATGCGCAGCTGGGCTTTGTCGCCGCCAGCCAGATGCAAGCAGCCGGCCGCGATAACTATTGGCTGTTGCCGCAGCATTTGTATAAACCCATTGAACAGCAGCTGCTGATTCCCACCCAGAGTCGCCGACCTAAAAAGGCACAATCCCTCGCTAACTATTTGCGTTCAGCGGAAGTGCAGGTGCAACTACAGCACTTGGGTTACGGTGTTTTGCCGACTCAATATCGAAGTAGAGATGGAGGGAGTGGCTTATGAATATCGCCGCTGCCGACTGGCAGGCCCTGTGGCTAACTTTAAAATTGGCCGGCTTAACTACCTTGCTCCTGTTTATTATCGGCGTGCCCCTGGCCTGGAAATTGAGCCAATGGCAGAGCCGCTGGCGCCATTGCATAGAGGTATTAATTACCCTACCGCTGGTACTGCCACCCACGGTGTTGGGTTTTTATTTACTGCTTTTATTTTCCCCTAACTATGCTCCCGGGCAGTGGCTGTCACAACTTTTTGATGGCCCTTTGGTGTTTTCCTTTACCGGCCTGGTATTTGCGTCAGTAATTTATTCCCTACCGTTTATGGTGCAGCCGCTGCTGGCCGCGTTTAATGCCAATGGTCAGCGTTTGACCCAGGCTGCCGCAGCACTGGGTATACCGCCCTGGGCGGCACTATTAAAAGTTCTTTTGCCGGCGAGTCGCGCCGCTATTGTGAGTGCCTGCGCTTTAACGTTTGCCCATACCCTGGGTGAGTTCGGGGTAGTGCTGATGATTGGTGGCTCTATTCCCGGTGAGACCCAGGTGGTTTCTATTGCTCTTTATCAACATGTGGAGGCGATGGAATACGGTGCGGCGCACCGGCTGGCTTTGATGTTGATGGGAATTACTACGGTACTGCTACTCGCTGCCCGTTGGCTGGGGCATAGTTTGGCCCCGCGCGGATCAAACAGCGAGCGCGTTAAACCGGTAATGGGGGTGCTGGGCTAATGGAAATCACCTTACCCCTTTTCGGTACTGCGTCTACCACTTCTGATTCCAGCGGATTGAGTGTTACAGGGCTGGTGACTCCGCTTAACGCTACGACTCCCTGGCAATTAGAGCTGCCTGCCTCTGGAGTTTTTGGCCTTACCGGTCCTTCCGGCAGCGGCAAGAGCACATTACTGGCTGCTTTGGCTGGCCAGCGCCATTGCCGTGGCAATATCACTTTTGCCAATACGGTTTGGCAGCGCGGACGCCGCGCCCTGGCTACCCACAAAAGAACGCTTTCTTTGGGCTTTCAGGATAGCCGCTTGTTTGCCGGCCAGTCGGTGGCGGATAACCTGGCACTGGCCCGCCGTTACAGCCGCAGGCCACTGTCCGAGGAAGAGTGTGGTCGGCTGCTAGAGGCTTTTGGTATTGAACCGCTACTCCATCAGCCGGTGGAGCTATTGTCTGGTGGAGAAGCCCAGCGAGTGGCTGTATTACGCCAGCTTTATAACAACGCGCCGCTGCAATTATTTGATGAGCCGCTTTCAGCGGTTGACCGCGCCCAGGTACTGCGGCGCCTATTGCCGACCCTACGGGATTTCTGGGCCCGATATCCGGCGCTGGTAATCTGGACCAGTCACGACTTTGATGAAATCCAGCTGCTGGCCCAGCGTTGTTTATGGATGGATTCTGCCAACTTGTCTGCACCACTTCCTTTACCTGAAGTTGCCCAGCGCCTGGATAACCACGGCGTAGGGGATAGCTGCCGCAGCCGGATTGAAGCGCGAGTGGAATCCCTAAACAATGGTCTGCTGACTTTGGATTTAGGGGGGATTTCTATCTTTGCAGATAGGGTGGCAGGCCATTATCGCAAAGGCGATACCGCAGCTTTTCTGCTGGAAGCTGGAGATATTAGCCTCAGTGTAGAGAAGCCGGGCTTGTCCAGTATCCTCAATTGCCTGCCGGTAACTTTAGTTGCTAAGCAGAACCTTACCGACGGCCGCATTCGTTTACAGTTAGCCGCTGCTGATCAGGTGTTCTACGCAGATATTTCCCGTCTCTCCTGCGAGCGCCTAGAACTGCGTGAAGGCACTACCTACTTTGCCCAGTTTAAGGCCGGTAGTCTTGCCGGTTTGTAGGTAGTTCCAGGGCAATTTCTGAAAGTGCATTGCTTCGATCCCTAAAACCCCAGCAATTTTTTTTGCTAAGTTTGAACATCAGCTAACTTAGTGGTGCTCCTATGGGCGTTGTGTTGGGAATTTCTCTCTTTAACGAGGGCGATAAGTTTTACCGGGAAAAAGCACAGGTCGAGGGCTTACCTGTAGCGAAAGCCGTGACCATTGAGGATCTACACCCAGTACTTACTCGTTGCATAGAAGAAGGCGGGCACAACTATCGAGTAAGCCGCCTGGAATCGGGTGAGCTAAAAATTGCCGAGCTACTTGAGGATTGTGAGCCCTACCGGATCGATACTTTCCGCTATCAGCTTCGCCGAAAGGGCGACGCTATCGTTATCCGCTCTACTTACAAAGACGATGCCTTGTACTTTCATTTGGCTTGCCGCGCAGCCAGTGGGCAGAGAGTTAAGATAGATTTCCACGGCAAGCACCCGTTTTATAACTATGACTCCATAGCGGAATACCAGGGTGGTGGTAACTATCATCTGGCTAATCTCTTCGACCTTCAATATCTGCCCGGTTATATCGAAGAGCACTGCCGGCGATTTATTCACTGCCCGGAGTACTGGTCCTTTACCTTTTTTATCCCGTATTTGGGCAAGGTAGAGCTGAATAACCACACTTCCGATCCAGAACAGCCTCTCTACCACCTCGATTTCTATTGCCCGGAGCGCAAGCTAAAAATCTTCCAGTCGGCGCTTGAGAGAGAAGGCTCTTACTATTTTCGCGACGCTATCTCGGCAGAAAAGCTGGTGCAATTGCTAGAAGATATGGCGACAGAACTGCTGCCAGAGCTGCAAGAAGCGGGTGTTAAGTCTTGCTTGAGCTGCTTTGAAGCTATCCATCAAGCCTACAGTGAAATTGAGAGCACCATTGAGACGGATGACAGTCTTGCCTCAGTTGCGGAGGATCTTGTTGGGTACCAACAGAGTATCTGCGGCAGACCTGTCCAATACGAAGTCACTGAAAATGCAGATGGGTCTATTACTGTGCAGGCCTACTATTTTCAGCCGCCCATAGGTTACAACTATACGATTAGTGCTGAAGATATCGCAGGGTGCCATATCTATCTGGATAAGCTGCACGATTTAGATTTTTATGAGCAGATGTGTATGGCGATTGCCAGGCATCTATGCCCGACGATGCCAACCGTTGAAGACTTGGATGAAGTGACGATCTACTATCGCAGGGATACCGATAGACAGCTGATTTCCAGCCTGCTTGAAGGTTCGGATATAACGCCGATATTGATTCAGGTGAAATAAAAAAGGGGAGGTTCAACCTCCCCGCAAAAGCGGTTCCCCGCCCGTGAGACCAAATTATGGATTGTAGAATTCACCGTTTTTGCGCAGGTAGAACCAGTAGTTAACTACCAGGCAAACTGCGTAGAAGATAGCAATGCCTGCCAGAGCATACTCCGGAGTGGTGGCTTTGATCTGCTCGCCGAAGACCTTGGGAATATAGAAGGCACCGTAGGCGGCAACTGCTGAAGTCCATCCCAATACCGGGCCTGCCTGCTCTTTCGGGAACACCATGGCGATGGTGCGGAAGGTAGAGCCATTGCCGATACCGGTAGCGGCGAACAGCACCAGGAACAGCAGGAAGAAGGGCAGGAAGAACTCTTCCGGAGTGGCTGAGCCGTAGGCGGCCTTCATGTAGTAAGCCACACCCAGGGCACTACCCACCATGATTGCAGCACAGATTTGGGTAACCAGGGCTCCGCCGATGCGGTCGGAGATCCAACCACCTACCGGGCGAATCAGGGCGCCGATAAACGGACCCATCCAGGCGTACATCAGGGCGCTGGGGCCATTGTTGTTGATGGTATCGTGAGTCATAACCCCGTCCACCATCACGTGGCTGTATCCGAAGATCACCTTGATAGCCAGGGGGAAGGCCGCTGCGAAACCGATAAAGCTGCCGAAGGTCATGGTGTAAATGACACTCATCACCCAGGTGTGCTTGTTGTTGAAGATACGGTACTGACGCTGCAAGCTGGTTTTAATCTCACCGGGCAGCAGCTTCAAGCCGAACACGGTAGCGGCGATTACCAGTACCAGAACGATTTCCTTGGGCACACCCCAGCCTGAACCGTTAGCCGCTTCGGGAAGCAACAGCCACAGACCTGTGATTGCGGTGAAGAGGCCGATTCCCAACATCATGGTCATCTTCAACATCGCGCCGATAGAGCTGCCCACATCCGGGGTGACTTCGTCGGTGCGCAGGTTGTTCATACCGAACCAACCTACAAAGGCCAGTGGAATCAGGAACAGCAGCCATACAAAACCAGCATTTTGAATCCACGCTTCAGAACCGGCTGGTACTTTGCCAATCAGGGAGCCAGAGCTGCTCACCAGGGTCATGGGATCGCCGCCGGCAGCGCCGAAGGCACCGAAGGTCATAAACAGCGGTACCAGGATCTGCATGGTGGTAACACCGAAGTTACCCAGGCCCGCATTCAGGCCAAGTGCCAACCCTTGTTTTTCCTTGGGGAAAAAGAAGCTGATATTGGACATGGAAGAGGCGAAGTTACCACCGCCAATACCTGACAGCAGAGCCAGCAACTGGAATACCCACAATGGGGTCTCAGGATTTTGCAAGGCGATACCCGTGCCTAGGGCAGGTATCATCAATAGGGCCGTGGTAAAGACAATGGTGTTGCGCCCACCGAACAATCGAATAAAGAAACTACTGGGTATTCGAAGGGTGGCGCCGGTGAGGCCGGCAATTGCCATCAGGGTAAACAGGTCGGCTTTGGCAATGGGGAAGCCAAGGTTGAGCATTTGAACGGTAATAATGCCCCAGTAGAGCCACACGGCGAAGCCGCACAGCAAACTGGGAATGGATATCCACAAATTCCGGTTTGCGATTTTTTTGCCCTTGGACTGCCAGAACTTGCTGTCCTCTGGGGCCCACTCGTAGATGTCAGACACGGCGGCCACTCCTCCTCGAAATGATTCGTCCGGCCACTATGGGCCGGGGCTTATCCCTGCTCAATTACCAACAGTAAGTAACCCCTTTGCCCCCGCGCGTAATAGCTACCCATTTGGGGGTAAGCGCAGGCACTGAGCCCTGTGTTAAAGTCACTGTTCAGAATTAGTACAACTTACAGCAATGAAGCAGGACACCCCATGACTTCTTCTGCCACGGTAATGATGGTTGATGACCATCCTCTGTTTCGTAAAGGTCTCAAGCAATTGTTTGCTATGGAGCCCAGCCTGGAGTTGGTAGCTGAGGCCAGCAGCGGGGAGGAAGCGCTGGAGCTGGCCAAACAGCACGAGCCGGACCTTATTCTATTGGACCTGAATATGCGCGGTATGGACGGGCTGGATACCCTGCGGGCAATGCGTGCAGCCGATGTAGCCTCTCGCATCGTGATACTCACTGTTTCCGATAACAATGCGGACGTAGTTTCCTGTATTCGTGCCGGTGCCGATGGTTACCTGCTCAAGGATATGGAGCCGGAAGATATTCTCGATCAGGTTATCCAGGCCACACACGGCAAGCTCGCTATCAGCCAGCGCCTTACCGAGATCCTCGCCTCCGCTCTGCGCAAGCCGGACAATTCCGGTGCGGATACCCTGTCGACGCTGACCAGTCGCGAATACCAGATCTTGCAATTGATCGCCGATGGCCTCAGTAACAAGTTAATCGCCCGTGAATTGGATATCAGTGATGCCACTGTCAAGGTTCACGTTAAACACTTATTGAAAAAGTTGGGCATGCGCTCCCGCGTAGAAGCTGCTGTGTGGATGGTTAATCAGAAGCGACCGGAATCCCAAAACCGCAGCCACTAATTTGTCCCAACCGCAAAGGAATGAAGTAAGAGATATTGTCCATGCCCACTATCGACTGCTGTAGCCAACCGGGCCTGATGCCCATCGAAAGCGCCCGCGAAAAACTTCTTGAGGCACTGAGCCCAATCAGTGGCACTGAGACTTTGCCCCTGGCACAAGCCGCCGGTCGAGTATTGGCTGAGGATGTTATCTCCACAGTAAACCTACCGCCTTGCGACAACTCCGCAATGGACGGTTACGCCCTGCGCTTTGAAGACCTGGCCAGTGGCTTGCCGCTGGAGTTGATCGGCAAATCTTTTGCCGGTGCACCTTTTGACGGTGTGGTGAACCCCGGCACCTGCGTGCGCATTATGACAGGAGCCGCAGTACCGGCCGGTGCAGATACGGTAGTGATGCAGGAAAATGTCGATGCCCAGGGGGAGTCGATACGAATAAATTGCGAAGTTCGCACTGGCGACCATGTTCGCCGCTGCGGTGAAGATGTGGCTGAAGGAGCTAGCCTGCTCAAAGCCGGAGAGCGCATCAGTGTTCCACATATTGCCCTGCTCGCCGCTGCCGGTGTGGGAACAGTAACTGTAGTGCGCAAACCGGTAGTCGCACTTTTCTCCACCGGCGATGAATTGCGCCAGCCCGGCGAAGCCCTGGGTAAGGGCGATATCTACGATAGCAACCGTATTGCCCTGTTATCCGCCCTGGAACAGCTGGACCTGGATATTTTGGATTTGGGTATATTGCCCGATAACAAACAGGCCATTACCGATGCCTTGCAACGTGCTTCCGAAGAGGCCGATGCCATTATTACCTCCGGTGGAGTCTCCGTTGGCGAAGCGGATTACACCCGTGAAGTGTTGGAAGAACTGGGAGAGATCAGCTTCTGGAAAGTGGCGATGAAGCCCGGTAAACCTTTTGCCTTCGGTTTCCTACAGGGAACCCCTTTCTTTGGCTTACCCGGTAACCCGGTTTCCGCCCTGGTAACTTTCTACCAGCTGGCCGTGCCCGCCCTGAGTGTGATGAAAGGCGATCAGTGGACTGGCCCGCAGACCTTACAGGCAAAACTGTTAAAACCGTTGAAGAAAAAGCCGGGCCGTACCGATTTCCAGCGGGGTGTATATCGCAGTGATGAAAACGGGATGTTGGTAGTAGAACCGGTTGGTACCCAGGGGAGCCATATTCTTTCCGGTCTGGCTGCTGCTAACTGCTTTATCGTTTTGGCGCGAGAGAGTGGCAGTGTAGAGGCTGGGGAGCAGGTGGTGATTGAGCCTTTGAGAGTGCCGTTGGGTTGAGTAAATATACAGAGTGAAGTTAAGCTGCTTGAACAGTTGAGGCTGATCTTGAAAGAGGTAAAGCTAAGCATCCCATAATTATTTTAAATATTAAGTAATTATGGGATATATTATTTCCTGATGAAATTCAATTGGCAGTAGTAAATGGTATTGCGTAATAGGTTCCAAGCTATGTAAAGTAATTAGACTGAATAATTTCTAATACTGTTCTCGAAAATTTTCAGCAATATCCTCTAGTTTTGCCATCAAATTATTGTCTCTATCTGTATTTATTACTTCTTCAGGTTTTCTTGGATCAAAATGCTTTATTATCCCAATAAGGAGATAAGTATCCGGTTCCATAAAACCAGGGCAGTAGGCCAGAACATAACCACTAGTACGGCGGTACTGTAATAGTCTCACGGGAAAGCCTTGCTCTTTATAATGGAGATGCATCAGTTCTAAGGAAGAGCGCCTAAATGTGCGATCATAAGGTACATCACGGCCAAAGGAACGGGGAAGCATCCCTTCCTCCCCTTTATATGATTTAAACTCCGCAACTAGTGCCTTTCTCTTTTGTTCATCCATGGACTCGCGTAACCAAGTATGGGTGAAGACTCTAATTTCTTTCACCAGCCAGTATCCTTTTTAGGTTGACGTAGCCTTGCGTGCTGGGTTGTTTTCTGTGCTATTTTCTTCAATTCACTTTCTTGAATTTCGAAATTTCGAGTACTTGGCTCGATAATCTCTTCAGAGAACTCAGTAGATTGAAAATTTAGGTTTCGACCTTCGGTATGTCTTGAGTCTTTATTCATTACTCTTCCTCAAAACTTCCTATATCTTTTGGCTTCGAATCTTTCAGTTTCTTCGCCATTTTACGAGTCACTTTTTCCATGTCCATTGCATCTCCCGTCGCTTGGGGAGGTAAATCTTTCATTTCCATGGTTCCACGCTGGGCGACTTCACAGAACTCAGTCATGTCTTCAAACAGTTGACTGGGTACAGCATAAAACTGGACTTTATTATCTGAAGTCACCGCTATGGCGTCACCTTCTGCTTCGTGTAATGCGGCACTTGGATTAGTTTTGAACTCGCTTAAAGGCATAGTGCGACCGAATTTTACTTTCCGATGCATAATGCTCCTCTCTGATTTACAAAATTGTTGCTTTATATAAATCTAAGTATGAGGCTAACTTAAGGACTAAGCCAGCTATGAAACCTCTTTAATTTGATAAGGTTCCTTTTCTCATTGTATAGAGATGACCGATTCCTCATCAGTATTAATATAAAGAGAAAATATTTACGGTTGTGTTTTAAGTAGGTCGTTTCTCCCTGTGGGTAGGCGAATCTTTAGCCGCTGAGTTACTTCCAAGTTGAATCTGTGTTCAAGTAGATCATGAAGTAGGTGAATATAAATAGGATCGACTGCATAGAATATTGTGAATTAGAGAGTTCGCTATATTAAAAAGCCCGCTTCTGCGAGTGGTGTGCTGGAGGATTAGCTTCGCTCTTTGGGCTCGCTGCCCTGCGGCAGCTTTGCTGCCTCCGAGTCGAACCTGAGTTCGAACAAAGCCTGGGGGTTAGCCATATACAAAGAGGCCCGCATGAGTGGGTGGTGTGCGGGAGGATTAACTTCGCCCTTTGGGCTCGCTGCTCTACGGCAGCTTTGCTGCCTTCGAGTCGAACCTGAGTTCGAACAAAACCCTGGGAGTTAGCCATATACAAAAAAAGCCCGCATAAGCGGGCTTTTTTTGTATATGGCCCGCCCGAGAGGATTCGAACCTCTGACCTTCGCCTCCGGAGGGCGACGCTCTATCCAGCTGAGCTACGGGCGGTTTAATTGGCTATCAGTGCCAATGGGAGGCGGATTATACAGAAGCTGGGGGGCGGGTTAAAGGACATTCTGTTGGCTTATATAGTCTTTGGCAGGTGGCGGCGCAGTGCTTATAATGCGCGGCGTAGGAGTTTGCGACGATATTTTGAACGTTTGTGGGCCAACTCACTTCGGTCCTTTTGGGGGAATATGATGAAGCGTATTTTGGGTATTGTGGCGGCATTGGCCGTCAGTGCGGCTACGGCAGTGGCCCAGCAGTCTGTTAATGAAGAAATCGCAGAGCGAATTGCTCCGGCAGGTGAAACCTGCATGAAAGGTGAAGAGTGTGCAGCGGCAGTAGCGGCAGCTCCTGAGGGTGCTAGCGGCGGCGCTGCTCGCAGTGGTCAGGATATCTACAATGCAAGCTGCCAGACTTGTCACGCAATGGGTGTTGCAGGTGCGCCTAAATTCGGTGATGCCGCAGCTTGGGCACCCCGCATTGCCAAGGGCATGGACACTCTCTACAACAATGCCATTAACGGTATCAATGCCATGCCGGCCAAAGGCCTGTGTATGGACTGTAGCGATGACGAGATCAAAGCTGCTGTGAATTACATGGTGGATAACAGCAAGTAAGCTGTTTCACTATTGGAAAAAGGCCGCTCATTGAGCGGCCTTTTTTGTTTTTAGTATCTGTTTTTGCAGTTACGGCAATATTTGAAAATATTTAATCAATAAGAAATTAATCAAACATACTCAACAACGACCCCAAAGTTTCCTCTCCCTTCGCCTGATTCTGCTCCGGCGTCGCCTTACCAAACCCTTCCAACAACACATCTTCTTCTGGCAATTCGTCAATAAAGCGGCTGGGCGTGGTGTCCTGGGTTTCGCCGAACTGTTTGCGCTTGCCTGCCAAAGTCATGGTGAGGGTGCGCTGGGCGCGGGTAATGCCTACGTAGGTGAGGCGGCGCTCCTCTTCGATATTGTCGTCTTCAATACTGTTGCGGTGGGGAAGTAAGTTCTCTTCCATACCGATCATAAATACGTGGGGGAATTCCAGGCCCTTGGCGGCGTGCAGGGTCATCAGGCTGACCTTATCGGTGGCTTCCTCTTCTTCCTGGCGCTCCAGCATATCCCGCAGGATCAGTTTGGAGATGGCCTGTTCCAGGCGAATATCCTGCTCCAGCTCATCGTCGGTGCCCTCCATAATCTTGTTGAGGCTCTCCAGCAGCCAATACACATTCTCCATGCGCTTCTCGGCCACCTTCTCGCTGCTGGCGTTTTGCGAGAGCCAACCGGCGTAGTCGATATCTTCCAGCATTTCACGCAGGGCACCATTGGCGGTGGTATCGCGACAGTTGCGCTGTACCCCTTCGAGCCACAGGGCGAAGCGATTCAGGCGCTCGTAGCCCTGCTCGTTGATATGCTCCTTAAAGCCCAGTTCCGAGCAGGCTTTGAACATGGAAATCTCGCGGCCCTTGGCGTAGTTGCCCAAGGCTTCCAGGCTGCTGGTACCTATTTGGCGACGCGGGGTATTGATAATGCGCAGGAATGCGTTGTCATCATCCGGATTCACCAACAGGCGCAGGTAGGCCATCACATCCTTGATTTCAGCGCGGGCGAAGAAGGAAGTACCGCCGGACATCTGGTAGGGAACCTGGTGTTCCTGCAGTTTCATTTCGATCAAGCGCGCTTGGTGGTTGCCGCGATAGAGCACGGCAAAATCCATAAACTTGCAGCCGCGACGGCTCTTTTGCAGAAAAATCTCGTTGGCGACCCGCTCCGCTTCCTCGTTTTCATTGGCCACTTTGAGTACGCGGATCTCCTCACCCAGACCGCGATCGGACCACAATGCTTTGTCGAATTCGTGAGGATTGTGGGCGATCAGGTGGTTGGCCACTTTGAGGATGCGGCTGGTGGAGCGGTAGTTCTGCTCCAGTTTGATTAGGCGAAGGTTGGGGAAGTCGGTCTTCAGCGCACTCATATTCTCCGGGCGCGCGCCGCGCCAGGCGTAGATAGACTGGTCATCGTCTCCCACCACTGTGAGGCCGCCGCGCCCGCCCACTAGCAGCTTCACCAGCAGGTACTGGGAGTTGTTGGTGTCCTGATATTCGTCCACCAGCAGGTAGCGAATCTTTTTGCGCCAGCGTTGCAGCAACTCTGGATCTTTGTCGAACAACTGTACCGGCAGCAGGATCAGGTCGTCGAAGTCGACGGCATTGTAGGCCTTGAGGGCTTCACAGTAGCGATCGTAGGCAATGGCGATGGCCTGCTCGCCGGGGCTCTGTGCCTGCTCTAGGGCACGGCGCGGGGTGAGCATATCGTTCTTCCAGTTGGAGATCTGGTTTTGTACCCGATCCAACAGGTCTGTATCCAGGTCGCCATCCCTGAGCATCAGCTCCTTGATCAGGGCGTGGGCGTCTTCCGCATCGAAGATGGAGAAACCGGGCTTAAAGCCGGCGGCGCGGTATTCCTTACGCAGGATATTCAGCCCAAGGTTGTGAAAGGTGGATACGGTGAGACCGTGACTCGCCTTGGAGCGCTTGCCATCCGGGCCTGCCAGCAGTTTGCTGACCCGCTCTTTCATCTCCCGTGCCGCCTTGTTGGTGAAGGTGAGGGCGGCGATATTGCGCGCGGCGTAGCCACACTGCTCGATCAGGTAGGCGATCTTGCGGGTAATTACGCTGGTCTTGCCGGAGCCGGCGCCGGCCAGTACCAGGCAGGGGCCATCGACATACTTCACGGCTTCGGATTGGCGGGGATTGAGCTGGGTCATAGATGGGGCTGCATCTTCGCGTCGCGGAAAAGCGGGAGATTCTAGCAGTCTTGGCTCGAATCATCCCAGTACCAGTGCGAACCACCGGCCACACGTATACTTTGCCCTTGGGATTGGCTATAACTGCGCCTTATTCCCTGCTTGTGTAACCCCATGCAACAACCCATCGCCGGCTACCACCTGGATGAAGAGAATCACTGGGTGGCGGAGCTCGCCTGTGGCCACTTCCAACATGTACGCCACAATCCTCCCTGGACCAACCGGCCCTGGGTGATCACTGAACAAGGGCGCGAGTCCATGCTGGGATTCCAGCTCAATTGCAAGAAATGCGATGAGGGTGCACCGCCCGATACGCTCGAAAAGGTTGTATAGCCATGACAAAACTCTGGGTCGATGCCGACGCCTGCCCAGTCGCCATCAAGGAAATCCTGTTTCGCGCCGCTGAGCGCACAGCCACAGAACTGACTTTGGTGGCCAACCAAGCGGTGCGGGTGCCGCCGTCGCGCTATATTCGCTCCGTGCAAGTGACAGCGGGTTTTGATGTGGCGGATAACGAGATAGTGCAGCGCTGCGAGGCGGGGGACCTGATTATTACTAGCGATATCCCACTGGCAGCAGAGGTGATCGAACAAGGGTGCTGAAGCCCTTAACCCCCGTGGGGAGCGCTATACCAAGGCCAATATCCGCGCGCGTCTGAATATGCGGGACTTTATGGATACCCTACGCTCCAGCGGCGTGCATACCGGCGGACCACCGGCCCTTAGCCAGGCGGACCGCAAAGCTTTTGCCGATCAGTTAGATAGATGGCTGGCAAAGAGTCGCAAGTAACTTTAAGGAGAATTGCCGTGGATAATTTGAGACTGAAGCCAATGGAAGAGTGGCAATTCCCAACATTGATGTCTTGGCTACCTGATAGGGAGCAGTGCCAACAGTGGGGTGGTCCTGATTTCAGGTTTCCGTTCGAGGGGAGGTCCTTCTTGGAGGATTGTCGTTGGCCGGAGTTGCCCAGCTACGCACTTCAGGACAGCAGCGGTGATGTGCTGGCTTTTGGGCAGTATTACCAACACCTGGGTCGTTGCCACCTAAGTCGCCTAATTGTCTCTCCCAATCATCGCGGAGCCGGATTAGGGCGTGCGCTGGTAGTACAGCTTGCACAAACAGGAGCCAGAGCCCTGGATGCAATCGAGTGCTCTTTATTTGTCCTGCGTACTAATCTAGCGGCACGGACTCTCTACCAGAAATTGGGTTTTGAGGAAGCGGCTTATCCAGGGCAGCGAAAATGGCTGGATCAGTGCGATTTTATGGTCGCACCGTCTGTAGATTTTCAGCAGAAACAAAATATTGAATAGCGCGAATATTTCATGCCTGAATTAATACAACCCACGACCGAACGCTTACAGCTGCGCCAGTGGCGAGCGGAAGATAAGCCTGTATTCGCGGAAATGAATGCCGACCCAAGGGTGATGGAGTTTTTCCCCTCATTGCTGACGCGACAGCAGAGTGATGCCGGTGTGGATCGCAGTATTGCGCATATTGAGAAGTACGGCTGGGGCTTTTGGGCCTTGGAGCTGAGAGACACCAACGAGTTTCTCGGATTTGTCGGTATGAAAAATGTGACCGAAGATTTGCCCTTCACTCCAGCGGTAGAGATTGGCTGGCGCTTGGCCTTTCCCCATTGGGGAAAAGGCTATGCCAGTGAAGCTGCACAAGCATCTTTGGATGTAGCTTTTAATACCCTGAATCTCAGCGAAGTCGTTTCCTTTACTGCACTACAAAACCTTCGTTCCCAGCGGGTGATGGAGCGACTGGGTATGCGGCGGGATTCTCTCGTCTTTGAACATCCACTGGTCCCCAGCGAAAGCCATCTACAGCGGCACTGCCTTTATCGCTTAAGTGCTGATGATTGGAAAAAATCTTGATGTGATTAGCTTCAGTTAGCTCGGGAACCATTACTTTTTCTTGGGTTCGGAGAGGGGATGAATATGAGGTTCACCCCCCCTCTTCAACAATAACCAAGCAAATATAGCCCCACCATTAATTTCAGGTGAGGGCAGGGAGTTCTCGCTATGGGTTTTCTTAAATCGGCCTTTATAACGGCAACTGGTTTTCTGCTAGCGACTTTGCATATCGGCGTGTCCGCCGAACCTCTACTTAAAGTCAGTAAACGCCCTGATGGATCAACGCTTTACTGGTCTTTAGAGCAACCATCGGCTAAAGGGAAATATGGCTTGTTCCTGATAGCCCAGGGATCTGGCTGCCTACCTGCTGTTAAAAATACTACTATCCAGCAGGCTAAAGAGTTAGCGGCAGGATATGTTGTTTTAGTGGTAGAAAAATATGGTGTAACTCACTCTGACAGCCCGGAAGAGCAATTTAAAGATTGTTCAAAAGAGTATGTAGCTAACCATACCGTTGAGCAGCGTGCGGTAGATGTAGAGCAGATTGTCGACGAACTGCGCGGGGCTGATTGGTGGAATGGCAAGCTGGTCTTGTTCGGCGGTTCCGAAGGTGGTGATCTTGTTGCACGACTGGCGCCGAGGCTAAATCCCGATGCGGCAGTGGTCTTTTCAAGTGGATTGGGGGAATCCTTTGCTCAAGTGCTAAAGAGCTTGGTTCCGCCCCACGTAGCTAAAGAGGTAGATGCCAAACTCGCCTATGCCCGAGCTAACCCAGAAAGCGCGGAAGTCTGGGGTGGAAACTCTATGCGTTGGTGGGCCGATGTCGTCGATCGGGTACCGGTCAACGATTTATTGAACAGCCATGCCCCCATATTATTGATCCAGGGCACAGAAGATAAATCTGCCCCGGTCAGTTCCGGCCGAGCAGCACGAGATGCCTATGTATCAGCCGGACGTTGTGAGCTGACTTATTGGGAGTACTCCGGTTACGATCACTATATGACAGATAGGGATGGCGTAAATCACCGGGGAGAAGTCTTTGAAAGAATTTCTGGATGGATCAAAAAGACTGCACTAAATGGAGCTCCCGGGTGTATCTCTGGTGCCGGTAAAAGTTGAGACTGATCAATGAATATAAGAATCCAATTAGCCGCAATAGTAATGGCAGCTTATTCCAGTTTTTCGGCAGCGGAAAACTATGCTGTCTTACCACAACTGGAAACCTACAAAGTACCAGAATCCTGGCGTCAGCCAGTAGCGCCTCTAAAGATTGCAGGTAACACGTGGCAAATAGGTACCGAGGGAATTACCTCACTGTTGTTAAAAGGCAAAGAGGGATCAATTCTAATTGACGGTGGCATGGAACAAACGGCTGAGCATTTATTGGAGAATATGCGCAGATTGGGAGTCGCCCCCTCGGATCTCAAGTTAATCTTGCACAGTCAGGCCCATGCAGACCATGTAGGTTCCTTAGCCGAGCTAAAACGCGTAACTGGTGCACAGGTAGTAACCAATGCCGAGTCAGCGGTGTTAATGGCTCGCGGTGGTGCCAATGATATTCATTTTGCCGACGAACTTTTATATCCGCCAATAAAGGCGGATCGTATCCTGCACGATGGCGAGCAAGTGGTTCTAGGGGATTTGCGTCTACGCGTACATTTTATCCCAGGCCATACACCAGGCAGTATGGCCTGGACCTGGGAAGACAAAGTTGATGGTAAAACTAAAGATATAGCTTATGTGGATAGCCTTACAGCGCCCGGTTACCAACTGATTGATAACCGCCGCTATCCCAATATCTTAGAGGACTTCCGCACAAGCTTTGCCCGTGTGCGGGATTTACCTTGTGATTTACTACTTACCCCTCATGCACCTGCCAGCGGTTGGGAGTTTAAAAACAAAGCTATACAGAAAAAATCAGTAAGCTGTCATCAATATGCAGAGAAAGCGAAAGCAAAATTAAGTGAAAAGCTGGAAGCTGAGAAAGATCCTGCTGACTAGATATTTGCGCTACAAAACATGGCTCGGCATATTAATGCCGGGCCAAAAATTGATGCACCTTTGGCACAAGATAGAAATACATTAGTGGGACCAGAATAACGGTCATTATTAGCGCTTTTAAACTAATTGCAATTTGCAATTCCAGTGCCCGCATCCCTAGAAGTAATAGAGTGACAATAGGGTAAACCAATGCCCAGATGCACAGGGCGTGCAGTATCGGTTTCTTCATTTGTTCAATTCCTCCATAAATTTAGAAATTGTCTTAAAATACCCGGGTAAGATTTTCTGTAAAAATTGTTTTCCACTCTTGGATAGTGCTACACATTTTGCCCTACCATCGCTGGAGTCTGCTTCCATAACGATGAGCTCATCTTCCACCATACTTTTGAGGGTTCGCGTCATTACCGGTCGAGAAACATCGATGCGCTCTGCGATTTCTGAAGCCAGCAAACTATCTCTTTGAGGCTCCCGGTCGATAACGATCATTACCAGGAAGCGCAGCTGGGAGGTTCCGTGTTCAGAAAAATACCCCTCCAGCTCCCGCAATAACAGACTCGCATCCCGCATCATGGTAAGGGCGCCCTGAACGGCAGCGGGATCTTTTACAGAAAATCGCTTGGAATATCCCTCAACCATCTGTTGTGAGGGAAGTTCTTTGAGAAAAAACATAAGGATATTAAGCTAACCTCTCCAGTTTATTGATCTCCACAGGCTCTTTTAGCCACTCTTTATAGGCTTCGAATATCGGGGTGATGTAGGGCATAGTGTAATGCTTATCGAGATCTTCCTGACTGCGCCACTCCTCGTATAAAAACAAGTTTTCCCCGTCCTCGTGTACTGCAAACTTCAGGCAGCCCTCTTCCTCCAATGTATTAGCCACTATGGACAGGATGGCCTGCTTGGCTTGTATGAAGAATTCAGCCTTGGGGGAAATCTTGGCAATAATGAATAGATGCTTGTTCATACATATAGTGCCTTTACATAGCGATGATTACCATGATAACTATTTGGGTGATTATGTCAACTGATCGCCATATCAATAATTGCAATGATTAATGGGAATGAATACAGGCCTATTTTAAGCGGGCTGGGTTTATAAAATACTGAAATCACTAGGGGGAGAAGTAGCAAGAAAAATCAAAAATACAGTAAAGCCTCACTGTAGGATGAAGGTTAATTGTTCATGTACATGCAATCGGACGAAAAGTTGTCGACAAATTGGGTTGTAACAATTTGTTGAATGATGATCGAAGCTTTTACTGGGTGAGGATAAATATGCCTTTATGGATGAATAGAACTGCAAGAGATACTCGCAGAATTATAGAAAGAGTTATCTTAGCAGCAAGAGCTCGGGGTTGTATTAGAGTTGTTGAGTTTTCACAATCCCCTGGAAGTAAAATTCACACTGTACTCACTAAAAGGGGAGTTGGAGATGGTATATGTATAGCACTAGCACTTTATTGGCTTATGGGGCAAATTAAAAACAGGGACTATCTAGGCCCTATGGTCAGGCAGAATAAGAGAGTTATTGCTGATGCTCTTTCACCGGCAATAGAATTATTTAATGCCACAAAAGCTGCGAATACTCAGATGAAGGATGCCCATTTGTGGATGAATACTCACGGTTTCGTAGGAAATATGCCCCGTAAAGAATATGTCAATAGACTTAGAAATTGGGTTGGTGATTACTGCTGTCAGGGGCCAGATATAAATCAATTTCGAATAATTTCCACTCGAAGTTTTCATTCGCATACTATGGCCTTGGATCTTGAAAATTTGATATTTTTTGATCCAAATATTGGGACTTTCCAATTTAATTATCTGGCGCACCTGAGGAATTTTTTAAGCGATGTGATCTTTCCTTATGGGGTTGGGGGACGTGAACAAGGTGCACAATATTTGGGGCGTAAAGTGCTCCATGTTTTGGAAATGGGGTCTTATAGTCGGGATCCTAATTTAAATTACTTCATGAGCTGATATTGAGTATCCACCTCAGCTTACGAATAAAGGTATCGAGACCGGAATAGATTCCTCGGGATGTGTAAGTGTTCATATAGGCAAGTTATGCCGTAGCCGTTTGGCGCCTGTCCAGATTGCGGTACGCCAAAGCTTCAGCAATTTGAGTTGTGCTTATACGTTCAGAATTAGCAAGGTCTGCCAAGGTTCGGGCTACTTTAAGGACCCGATGGTAACTACGCGCGGATAGCCCCAGTTTTTCCACCGACTGTCGTAAGAGGTGCTTTTCCTTTTCCCCCAAGGCACAGTGCTTTTCCAGCTCTGCGCCTTTTAACAGGTTATTTGTCTTACCTTGCCGCTGTATTTGTTGCTGGCGTGCGGCACAAACTCTCTCTCTCACGGCATCGGAAGTTTCTCCGGGAGCTGAGTCCTGTAATTGCACAGCATTCATAGCGCCCACCTCTACCTGCATATCGATACGATCCAGCAGAGGGCCTGAGAGCTTGTTACGATATCGATCTATCTGGTCTGGGGTACAGCGACAGCGGGGTTCGCCTAAATAGCCACAAGGGCAAGGGTTCATAGCCCCGACCAGCTGAAAGTGGGCGGGGTAGGTGACTTGGGCTCGAGCGCGGGAGATTCGCACTTCACCATTCTCCAGAGGTTCCCGCAGTATCTCCAGAGCGTGCCTGGGAAATTCGGGCATTTCATCGAGGAAAAGGACTCCCCGGTGTGCGAGGGATATCTCACCGGGCCTTGGGGTGCTGCCACCACCGACCAGTGCTGTTGGTGAGGCGCTGTGGTGCGGGGCCCTGAAAGGGCGCAGGCTCTGGTGAGGTAGGCCTGCGCTGGAGTAAACGCTCGCTACTTCTAATGACTCTTCAGTTGTCAGCGGGGGCAATATACCTGGCAGGCGGCTGGCCAACATGGTTTTGCCGGTGCCGGGAGGGCCGTAAAAAAGCAGATTGTGGCCGCCGGCTGCTGCTACTTCGAGCGCGCGGCGGGCCTTTAGTTGGCCGCGCACATCGGCCAAGTCTGCGCACAGGTGCTCTTCGGCAATAGGCTCTGCAACAGCTTTGGGCATAGATTCACGCCCATGAAGTTCGGCGCAAACTTCCAGCAGGGAGTTGGCAATGCTGACTTCGCCGGTAGCCAGCGCGGCTTCCGCACCGTTTTCCCTAGGCACAATGAGTTTACGGTCTTCATTGGTGCAGGCTACGGCTGCCGGTAAGCTACCACTTACTTCCCGCAAGGCGCCAGTGAGTGCTAGCTCGCCAATAAATTCATAACGTTCCAGCGTTTCGGTGGGAACCTGTCCCGAGGCGCTGAGAATACCGATGGCGATGGCCAGATCGTAGCGGCCACCTTCCTTGGGTAAGTCGGCGGGGGCGAGGTTGACGGTAATACGGCGCTGGGGGAAGTCGAAATGGCTGTTGATTAGGGCGCTGCGCACACGGTCGCGGCTCTCCCGCACCGCCGCTTCCGGTAAACCCACAATATGAAAAGCAGGGAGTCCATTTGCCAGGTGGGTTTCTACGGTAACCAGAGGTGCAGAGACCCCGAGCTGAGCTCGGGAGTAGGTGACTGAGAGGCTCACGATTTCATCCTTGAAGTGGCTCCCTGGGCTTAGTCCTTGGCGGCGCTGTCTCGCTGCGCCAGGGCTTGCTCCAGCATTTCGACCTTATCTTCGAGTCGTGCCAGCTTTTCCCGGGTCCGGCGCAGTATCTCCACCTGGGTGTCGAACTCTCGCTGGGAGACCAATGGCAATTTATCCAGTGATACCTCCAGAGCACTGCGCAGGTCACTGGTCACCACGGCGCCCTGTTGTTGTAGCTCTTTCAGCAGCTGTTGCAGTTTATCTGCTGCCACGGGCATTTCCTCGCTAAATAAGATGGATATGAATAGCACGGGATTGTAACCCAGTGCATTTTTTGGAAAAAGCAGCCTAACAGCGCACCGTTCTGAGCGCACCTTAATCTTTACCTCCCCACTTCAGTGCAAAGGAAGAAAGGTAGTTCCATGTTGGTGCAACACTTTGCCTCCGAGTTTCTATTCGTACGAATTTTACTAATTCAATTACTCCTAACTTATTGATTTTGCTTGCGGTTGCAGTGTTGGCATCAAGTCTGCAAACAATCTGTGCAGGTGTCCCATTAACGATCATTGGGAGTCTGGGAAAGTAGCAGTTCACGAGACGCAAGCGACCCTCTGTCACACCCGACAGTGAAGGACTGATTGCAGGCGGCGCCATAAAAGCACTCGAAAAAACAGCTTCAAAAGCCTTGGAGGATTAAAGTGGAAAATAAAATGTATAAAGTTGCCACTCTCGTCACCGGTGCCGTTCTCGCACTGGGCGCTGCAAATTTATCGATGGCTGCCGAGGGCGGTCCCAGCATTAGTGCCAATGTAGGTCTTGTTTCTGACTATAGATTTCGTGGTATTAGCCAGACTGATGGAGGCCCCGCATTACAGGGGGGTGTCGATGTCGATTTTGGAAACGGCATTTATATTGGCACCTGGGCATCCCAAGTGGATTTTGATTACGAGACTGATCAAACCGACTACGAACAGGATTTTTACGGCGGTTATAGTGCGGATATCAATGACAGCGTTAGCTTTGATGTTGGCTACATTTATTACGCCTATCACGGTGGAAGTGAAGATGAAGATTATCAGGAAATATACGGCAGCCTGAGTTTTTCAGACTTAACGTTGGGGTTTGCCTATTCCGATGATTATTGGGCGGATACCGGTGAATTTTATTACCCTTATGCGGAATATAGTTTCGCTCTTCCCTCAGATCTTTCTCTCGATCTACATCTGGGATTAAACCTCTTTGAAGAAGAAGAAGGTTTTCTCGATGGATCTGATTCCTATATCGATTACTCCGTTTCCCTCAGTAAAGAATTTGGCGACTTGAGCCTGAGCGCTTCTTTCGTGGGCACCGATGTCAGCGATAAAGAGTGCTACGAGACCGACTGGTGCGAACCTACATTGCTCGCTGGCGCGACTTATACCTGGTAATACAAAAGGGCCTTCGTTAATGCGAGGGCTCGTTTTTCTTTAGGGGAATACCATGAAATTAATCACTGCAATCATTAAACCCTTCAAGCTGGATGCTGTGAGAGATGCCCTGCGGGAGTCGGGGGTTAATGGTGTAACGGTCACTGAAGTGAAGGGCTTTGGTCGCCAAAAAGGGCATACGGAATTGTATCGCGGCGCAGAGTATGTGGTGGATTTTCTTCCGAAAACCATGCTGCAAATAGCGGTGGCGGATTCGCAACTGGATGCGGTTATCGAAGCAATTGGTTCCAGCGCGCAGAGTGGCAAGATCGGTGACGGAAAAATATTTGTCGCAGAGCTTGAGCAGGTCGTGCGCATACGTACCGGAGAAACCGGTAATGCAGCAATTTAATTAAAAACCGAAAACATAATTTTAATAAATATCCAGATTTGAACGGAGAGGAATATGGAGAACCAAATTTTTCAATTGCAGTATGCAATTGATACTTTTTACTTTCTGATGTGCGGCGCCTTGGTAATGTGGATGGCCGCCGGCTTTTCCATGCTGGAAGCCGGCTTGGTGCGCTCCAAAAATACCACGGAAATTCTCACCAAGAATGTGGCCCTGTTTGCGATTGCCTGCATTATGTATCTGCTGACTGGCTACGCCATTATGTACGATGGTGGCTGGGCATTGTCCGGTATTGAGGCGTTTAGTCTGGAAGGCGTCCTCAGCGATTCTGCAGAAAATGGTTTTGAAGGTGACTCCGTTTATTCCGGAGCTTCAGACTTTTTCTTCCAGGTGGTTTTTGTAGCTACCGCCATGTCCATTGTGTCCGGTGCGGTTGCCGAGCGTATGAAGCTGTGGAGCTTCCTGGCCTTTGCAGTAGTTTTGACCGGTTTCATCTATCCACTGGAAGGTGCCTGGACTTGGGGTAGTAAAGAGGTTTTCGGCCTGTATAACTTGGGCGATCTCGGTTTCTCTGATTTTGCCGGTTCCGGTATCGTGCATATGGCGGGTGCAGCGGCTGCGCTTGCTGGTGTCCTGCTATTGGGCGCGCGCAAAGGCAAATACGGCCCCAACGGCCAAGTGTATGCCATTCCCGGTGCTAACTTGCCGTTGGCAACCCTGGGTACCTTTATCCTGTGGATGGGCTGGTTTGGCTTCAACGGCGGCTCGGTGCTGAAGCTAGGCGATGCTGCCAGTGCACACTCCGTAGCCATGGTCTTTGTTAATACCAATACCGCTGCTGCCGGTGGTGCTATTGCTGCACTGATCACCGCCCGTATCCTGTTCGGTAAAGCTGATCTGACCATGTTGCTCAATGGTGCCCTGGCAGGTCTGGTAGCAATTACTGCGGAGCCTTCGACCCCGACTGCATTGCAGGCAACCCTCTTCGGTATGATCGCCGGTGTGTTGGTGGTCTTCTCTATCATCACCCTGGATAAGCTGAAAATTGATGATCCGGTGGGCGCTATCTCTGTACACGGCGTTGTCGGCTTGCTCGGTTTGCTATTGGTACCCGTGACTAACAATGATTCCAGTTTCAGCGGGCAATTGATTGGTGCACTGACCATCTTTGGCTGGGTATTCGTCAGTTCATTTGCAGTGTGGTACCTGCTCAAGCTCGTCACTGGTATCCGTGTGAGCGAAGATGAGGAGCAAGAGGGTGTTGACTTGACCGAATGCGGAATGGAAGCTTACCCGGAATTTATGAACAAGTAAGTTAACAGTGTCGGTGCTGCCCCATAGGCGGGGCAGTGGCCTGGGTAAGGTTCTCTCGACGAGGACGAATCAGGGGAAATACTCAAGATGAAATTGATTACGGCTGTAGTAAAGCCCTTCAAATTGGATGATGTACGCACTGCCCTGTCTGAAGTGGGCGTGCAAGGAATGACCGTCACCGAGGTAAAAGGTTTTGGGCGTCAAAAAGGCCATACAGAACTTTATCGTGGCGCCGAATATGTGGTGGACTTCCTACCGAAAGTAAAATTGGAACTCGCTGTTGATGATGAGATGGTGGACTCCGCTGTTGAGGCAATCACCAAGGCGGCGCAAACCGGCAAAATTGGTGACGGCAAAATCTTTATCACAGCTCTCGAAGAAGTCATTCGTATCCGTACCGGTGAAACCGGTAGCGAAGCTGTGTAACCTGTTTGATAACTCTTTCATAACGTAGCGATTGAGTATCATAAGCCCCGCAAGGGGCTTTATACGCACTTCTGATAAGTCCCACTATCTCGCCTTCGATCTTTGTTATCTATTTAGCTTGAAATACCTGCTACCGGTGCAGGCGCAAAAATCTGCATAACTAACTGAAATATTCCCATTTCATTTCCCAACAAAAAACTCTACAGCCTCCTCCTTGTGATACTGGCACGGGGGTGGGGAACTGCCTATAAATTAATCGCCGCTATTGACGCGGTAGGGGATCGCCACTGAAAAGTGGTTGTCAGTTTTGTAGATGCCGCGGGAAAGGGGCGGCACAGAGGTACTCCCTCTGTAACAGGAGTAAAGGTTACAGGGTTTTAGCTATGAAAGATGGTTATGAAGATCAGGGTAAGAACTCTCGCAGCAAGGACTCCGAGGAATTTGCAGAAGAACGCAGTATCACCTCTCGCCAGCGCGCCAGAAGCCAGTTAAGTTCCGATGTAGAGGAGTTTCTCGCCGGTGGCGGCGCGATTAGTGAAGTTGATCCAGAAGTTACCGCCGACCCCCCGCGCAAACCGCAGCCAAAATACGGCAGCCGCCCTATCTAATCTCTCTGGTCGCTGTTGCTCCTCCAGCAGGAGGAGTGACAGTTGGCCAAACCCCTCTCAGCCTCTCAGAGCTTTTACCGATTGAGCAGTTTCGGTAGCAGGCGCTCCAGGACTTCGCCGATATAGGATAGGAATAAAGTGCCCAGGCTAGACCGGTAGTACTGGGGATCAGCAGAGCCTACCGCTAGGGTGCCAAGTTGATTGCCCAAAGGAACTACGGCAGCTGAAGCGATATATTGCGCTTTTTCCGCAAATAGGAACTCTTTTTCCCGCTGGCGCAAAACACCACAGATGGGGCGGCCGTTACGAATTATTCCGCCAATTGCCGTCTCGGCATCGGAAAATGTGCTGGTCTGAACTTGTCCCAGGCTTTGGCGGGGGGCAGATAATGGCTCGAACAGAGTCAGGCTGGTGAACTCAACATTGAAGTCAGCGGCGAAACTGGCGTAGAGAGCTTCTGTGACTTCGCCGATATTTTCAGCTTCCAGCAGTTCAAGGATAAGTCGGCGGCTATTGAAAAATAACTGGTCGTTGTCCCGGGCGTTGTGCAAGAGCTGGTCGAGGCGCTGGCGCATTTCGATATTGCGCTCACGCAGCAAATTCGTTTGGTGGGTCATCAGCGACACGGTCTTGCCATTTTCCCGCGGCAACTTGATAGTTTCCAGCAGTTCCATGCGCTCTTCAAAGAACTCCGGGTTTTGAATCAGGTAGCGGGCTACCTGCCGTGCCAGCAGTTTATCGTCACGCTGGGTTTCCTTGTGAGTGTCGCCGGCAATCTCTTCGGGGGGCTGATTGGCGTCTGTGTGTTCCATTGTGTTTGCTTTTTCTGGCACGGGGATGGGGCATCGGACAACTGATGTGGCGAAGCGTTCTGCTCTCTGAGTTATCCCGTACCCGCTTGTGGCGGGTTTACTGCCAAATACCCGGACAATTGTTTAGAGAATAATCTGCCCGTGAAAAACCGTGGTTGCGGGCCCGGTCATAGTAACTGGCTGGCCGGGTCCGCTCCAGTGAATTGTCAGTGTGCCACCTGGGAGCTGAATTTGGACTTTGTCATCCACCAGGTTTCGCAGGCGAGCGTATACCATGGCAGCACAGGCGCCGGTGCCACAGGCACGAGTTTCGCCAACCCCGCGCTCAAATACCCTGAGCTGGGCTTCGGTGCGTGTATCCACTTGCAGAAAGCCAGCGTTGACCTTTTGCGGGAACCGCGGATGGCGTTCAATTAGGGGCCCGAGTCTTTCTACCGGTGCGGAAGTGATATCTTCCACCAGCAGAATCGCGTGGGGGTTTCCCATGGATACAGCACCAATGGTGAAGGTCTCCCCGTCCACTTCCAGGGGATAGGACTCTGCACGGCGATCGGCGGAAAAAGGTACTTTTTGGGGCTCGAGGACCGGTGCCCCCATATCGACACTAACCTGATCCCCGTCCAGCACTCTCAGGTGCAGTAAACCGGCGGCAGTTTCTACCTGGATATTTTTCTTACCGGTAAGGCGGCGTTCACGTACAAAGCGGGCAAAGCATCGGGCGCCATTGCCGCAATTTTCCACTTCGCTGCCATCGGCGTTAAATATGCGATAGCGAAAATCCGCCTCGGGTGTGCGGGGCGGCTCCACCAGCAGTACCTGGTCGCAGCCCACGCCGAGGCAGCGGTCTGCCAGGCGACGAGTTTTTTCCGGGGTCAGTTTAATTTTTTGGCTGACGCCGTCGAGCATCACGAAATCGTTGCCGAGCCCATGCATCTTGCTGAATTTAACGCGCATTCCATTTCTCTGTTCGTACTGATTTTCCGCGGCGTTAGCTGCGGTTTGGGGCCCGGGCTGAAAAATGGACCCCACTGCGATGCAAGTAGCTGATCAGGCTTTTTTGGGGACAGTGGTCTCACCGCGAACCAAGTCGGCAAAAGTCTCCCGCTCACGCACCAGGTAAGTTTTGTCGCCATCCACAAGTACTTCAGCAGCGCGACAGCGGCTGTTGTAATTGGAACTCATGGTGAAACCGTAGGCACCGGTCGACAACATGGCTAACAGTTGCCCCTCTCGCAGAGATTGGGAGCGGTTTTTACCCAGGAAGTCACCCGTTTCGCATACCGGACCGACAATATCCCACAGGGTACTTTCACTCTCGTCCGGTGTCACTGGCACAATATCCTGCCATGCCTGGTAAAGGGCCGGACGCAGGTTGTCATTCATGGCGGCGTCGACGATAGCGAAGTTGTGTTCTTCGGTACGCTTCAGGTATTCGACCCGGGTCAGCAGGGCGCCGCCGTTGGCGGCAATGGAACGGCCGGGTTCGAGAATCAGGGATAAATTGCGTTCGCCGATACGCTTGTGGACCTCCGCCAAGTAGTCCCCGACAGGGGGTGGTTCTTCACCCCGATAGCGCACGCCGAGGCCTCCGCCCAGATCCAGGTGCTCCAGGGTAATTCCTAACTCGGCGAGCTGATCGATAAGAACCAGCAGGCGATCGAGTGCATCTAGGAAGGGGGCGACTTCGGTGAGCTGGGAACCGATATGGCAGTCCACACCGGTAATTTTCAGGTGCTCGGAATCCGCCGCGCGCTGATAAACCTCGATCGCCTTGTCTATGGCGATGCCAAATTTATTTTCTTTGAGACCGGTGGAAATATAGGGGTGGGTTTGGGCATCCACATCGGGATTGACCCTGATGGAAATTGGGGCGGTCTTGCCACACTCTGCGGCCACGCGCTCAAGTCGGTTAATTTCCGCTTCTGATTCAATATTGAAGCAGTGCACTCCAACCTCCAGAGCGCGCCGCATTTCCTCTGAGGTTTTACCCACTCCGGAAAATACGATTCGCGATGGGTCGCCGCCGGCGAGCAGCACTCGCTCAAGTTCCCCGCCGGAAACAATATCAAAGCCCGCCCCCAGCTGTGCCAGCACTGACAGAATGCCCAGGTTACTGTTGGCTTTCACTGCGTAGCAGATTAGGCCGGGGCGATTGCCGAGGGCCTCGGCGTAATCCCGATATTGCCGTTCAAAGTGTGCGCGGCTGTAGACATAAGTGGGGGTGCCGAAATTCTCAGCTATTTGTTCCAGTGAAACCTGCTCAGCCCACAGGCTACCGTCGCGATAACTAAACTCTCTCATATGGCCGGTTCTTACTCTTCTAAATCTTCCTCGACATTGGAGTCATCCGCTGTGCCCGATTCGTCGTCGACTTCGATAGTCGGGCCGGTCTCAATGGTGTCATCGATATCAAAGTCGGGCCCATAGCCGTCTTCAGATTCAATTTCATCAACGGTTTCCACCGCTTGCTCTGCTGCAGAGCCGGGCTCGCCGGGTTGTGCTGCACCACTGGTGGGTACTGTCTCCGGCGGGCCACCTGGAATATTGGAGGCGGGCATGGCGGGGTCCTGTGGAAGATAGAGAGGACCTTTTTGGCCACAGCCCAGTAACAGTGCGGTGGCACCGATGGTGATGGTTAATAGAGAGAGTCGTTTTTTGAGCATCGATAACATCCTGAGAGTCGGAGATTCGCAGCGGCAACCGGCAAAAGCCTGATAGTATAGCGGCCCACCTGATTCAACACATTACACGGTAACAGAAGTAACCAAAGATGAGCCAAGCGGAATATGATGCGGCTGTGGAGCAGACTCTAATCGGTATTGAGGATGCACTCGATCACTGCGATTGGGATATCGACTACGAACGCAGTGATGCGGTGCTGACCCTGACCCTGGAAGACAATGGCAGCCAGGTAATTCTCTCGCGCCAGTCTGCCAACCGGGAGTTGTGGGTCGCCGCCAAATCCGGTGGCTACCATCTTTCTTTTGAAAACCCCGGTTGGAAGTGCACCACGACCGGTGAGGACCTGCCGACTTTGCTCGACCGCGTATTGAGCGAGCAGCAAGGCGAACAGGTTTCCCTCGAATTATCCGCTTAAACAGCGCTTAAGCGCGCTGCGAAATCTCTTCCCGTGCGCGCTTACAGGCCGCGCGCACTTGGTTCGGTGCGGTACCGCCAATATGATCGCGAGCCGCAACCGAGCCCTCTAAAGTCAGCACCTCAAATACATCTTCGCCAATTTCTGTTGAGAACTGTTGTAGTTGGGCCAGGCTGAGTTCGGATAAGTCTTTATCCTGTTCAATAGCAAAGGATACGGACTGCCCGACAATTTCGTGAGCATCGCGGAAGGCCACCCCTTTGCGTACCAGATAATCGGCCAGATCCGTCGCGGTGGAGAAGCCCTTGGCCGCAGCTTCCAGCATATTTTCTTTTTTTGCCTTCAGTGCCGGCGCCATATCGGCAAACGCGCGCAGGCAATCCAGTGCGGTATCGGCGGCATCGAATAGCGGCTCTTTATCCTCCTGGTTGTCCTTGTTGTAGGCCAGCGGTTGGCTCTTCATCAGTGTGAGCAGCGCAATCAGGTGGCCGTTAACCCGGCCGGTTTTTCCGCGCACCAGCTCCGGAACATCGGGGTTTTTCTTCTGCGGCATAATTGAGGAGCCGGTGCAGAAGCGATCGGGCAGGTCAATAAAATCGAACTGGCTGGAAGTCCATAGCACTAGCTCTTCACTGGCCCGAGACAGATGGGTGAGCAGCAGCGCGGCGAAAGCACAGAACTCGATAGCGAAGTCCCGGTCGCTGACTGAGTCGAGGGAGTTTTCTGTGGGGGCATCGAAGCCCAGCAGCTCCGCTGTGCGTGCGCGATTGATCGGATAGCTGGTGCCGGCCAGTGCTGCGGCCCCCAGCGGTGAGCGGTTAACCCGTTTGCGACAATCCATGAGGCGCTCGAAATCCCGGCTCAGCATGGCATTCCAGGCCAGTAAGTGGTGGCCAAAGGTCACCGGTTGCGCGCTCTGTAAGTGAGTAAAGCCGGGCATAATGGTATCGGCTTCGCGCTCCGCTAAATCGACCAAGCCATTTTGTAGGCGGGTCAGTTCGGCAGCAATTAGATCGATGCGCCCACGCAGCCACAGGCGGATGTCGGTTGCCACCTGATCGTTGCGCGAGCGGCCGGTATGCAATTTCTTGCCAGTGGCACCAATGCGTTGGGTCAGGCGCGCTTCGATATTCATATGCACATCTTCGAGCTGCACAGACCAGGGAAATTCTCCCGCTTTTATCTCTTCGGCGATGCCCTTCAGGCCGTCGGCTATCTTGTGATATTCATCAGCACTTAATACCCCCACTTCTGACAACATCTGCGCGTGGGCAAGTGATCCCTGGATGTCTTCCATGGCCATGCGCTGGTCAAAAGTCACCGAGGCGGTAAATCGCTCGACAAAGGCATCGGTGGCTTCACTAAAGCGGCCGCCCCAGAGTTTGGCGGCAGGATTGTTGGCGGACTCGGAGGGGGATTTTTCGTTACTCATGGTTTTCCTGGCTGCAGTGAGGTGAAAGGCTGGGGAGCTTGGTGATATCTTGCGCTTGGAACTTTGGGACAATCAAGAATAACAACTGCATGTCATTCCCCTGGCCGTCGGGCATTATAACGCAGAAAATTCGAAAATATCGCACAGAAAATAAGGATTCTGCGCAATCTGGGCAGCTTCCGTTTCTGCCAGACCTCTGCAGTGTCACCTCTCTGGCGGTACTGGTGTTGATGGGGGAATTGCTGGCATTGGTGCTGGTCCTGGCCCTGGATGGTTTACCGGAATTCAGTTGGCAGCGCCTGGGGCTGATCTCTCTGGTGATCCAATGGGTGATATTGCCCTCGGCCGCGCTACTTTGCCGGCTTCGGCCGAGCCTGGCGAAAATGCCCCACAAACTCGCTGGCGGCTTGAGTTTTATTGCAGTGCTGTCGGTGCTCATATTGGTGATGGCAGTGCAGCGCTCCCTGCGCGCGGTGTTGTTGCAGACCAGCTTTGACAGCTGGGGGTTTGCGGGCGACTGCCTGCTTGGGGCTATTTGTGCGGGGGTGGTATTGCGCTACGCCTATCTTCAGCAACAACTCTACAACCAGCAGCAGGCGGAGCTCGGTGCCCGAATTGAGGCACTTCAATCGCGGATTCGCCCCCATTTCCTCTTTAACAGTATGAACAGCCTGGCTAGTTTGATCGCTGTTGATCCTGATCGCGCGGAGCGGTTGGTAGAGGATTTATGTGCATTATTTCGTGCAAGCCTCGCCGATCCAAAGCTGGTGCCTTTAGCGCAAGAGATTACTCTAGCCCAACGCTATTTGGAGATTGAAGCCCTACGTCTGGGGGAGCGTTTGCGCCAGAGTTGGCAGCTAGACGCGGGCCTGGATAAGGTTCAGCTGCCCAGTATGTTGCTACAACCCCTATTGGAGAATGCGGTGTTGCACGGTGTGGCACAGTTGCGGGCAGGCGGAGAGATCAGTGTACAACTCTCGCAAGAGGGGGGCATGTTCAAAGTTGTTATTGAAAACCCGTTGCCACAGGACAGTGCAGTTCCTGCGAAGACTGGTAATGGCATGGCGACAGAGAATATTCGCCAGCGTCTCACTGCATACTACGGCGATCGCTTCAAATTTACCGCCCGTCGGGAGGAGGGCCGGTACCGGGTCATACTACAGCTACCCTTATCTCCCCGGGAAGTGGACCGGCGGGAAATAGAGTCCACCACAAATTCCAAGAAGACTTTCGAGGTGATGGAGTGACCCAATTGCGCGTACTGATTATTGATGACGAGCCTTTGGCTCGTGCCCGTCTGCACCGGCAGTTGGAGAAGATTGATAATTGTATTGCTGTGGGAGAAGCGGCAGATATTGAAGTTGGATTATCACAGATCCGCGAACTCGACCCGGACCTTGTGCTATTGGATATTGAAATGCCCGGTGGTAGCGGCCTGGAATTGGCTCAGCAGTTATCCAGTTTTGCGTGTCCGCCGGCAATAATTTTCTGCACTGCTCACGATGAGTTTGCTTTGCCCGCTTTTGCCACCTCAGCGGTTGGGTATCTATTAAAACCTGTGAATGTCGAACAGCTGCGCGAGGCGGTTTCCAAAGCGCAGCGTCTGAGTAAGCCGCAGCAGCAGTTGTTAACTAAGCAGGATCTGGAGGAGCCCAGTGGCCGCAGCCGCATTAAGGCGATAAGCCGCCTGGGGGTGGAGCTGCTGGATGTAGATTCTATCCGCTGTTTGGTTGCGGACAGCAAGTATGTTGTAGCCCATCACTCCGCTGGAGAGACCATTCTGGACGAGTCTCTAAAAGAGCTTGAGAGTGAGTTTGGACAGCGTTTCGTGCGTATTCATCGCAGCGCGCTAGTGGCTGTGCAATATATTGTTGGGTTGCGCAGGGAAGGTACAAATTACCGGGTGGAGCTGGATGGCGTAACAGCAGCGCCGCTGGTGAGCCGGCGCATGCTGCCTTCGGTAAAAGGATTGATCGCAGAGATGTGTTAGAGCTTAAATGCTTCCGCGGATAAAAACAGCGAGTACGGCTGCCACCATTAATACCGCAAAACATACCCTGATTATTCGCGCCTGCCTGGGTTTATGAAAAACCGGCCTCAGGCTTCCTCCTAAGCACAACCAGATAAAATCCACCACAGTGGCTACCAGTAAACAGACCAACCCTGTAGCTAAATAGCTCAGGCCACTCTCTTCAATCGGTAGTAAGAATTGGGAAAATATGGCAAGGAAGGCGGCATAAGCCTTGGGGTTCAATAAGTTAAAAATAAACCCATCCAACAGCGACGGAGGCTGAGCTTCCGCCGATGCGCCCTGCTCCAGTACCGGGGCCGTGGCAATTTTGATCGCGATATAGCCAATATATAAGGCACCGCAAAGCTGAACCGCCAAGCGCGCTTCTGGCCAGGCTGCCAGCAGTGCGGCGATGCCGGCGGTTGCCCCGACAATGGCGACACTCAGGCCGAGCAGGATGCCGATAAGGAAACCGCCGCTTTTTCTCACTCCAAATGTCGCTCCCGATGCGGCCAGGGCAAGTGGTGCCGGGCCAGGGGAGCCGAGTAATAGAGCGGTTGCTGCAATTAGTGAAAAGAGTGCTTCTAACATAATTTTTGGTCCTACTTCCCGCCTGCAACGTCAATAAATGAACCGGTAGTAAAGGTGGATTCATCACCGAGTAGCCAAGCCACAGCTTTAGCCACTTCCTCTGCTCGCCCCCCACGCTTGAGTGGAATCGCAGACTTTACTCGCTCAATTCTGTCTGCTTCGCCACCATCAGCGTGCATTTCTGTATAAATAAAGCCAGGCCTAACACCATTTACGCGAATCCCTTCATCGGCAACTTCCTGGCTGAGCCCGATGGTCAGCGTATCGACAGCGCCCTTACTCGCTGCATAGTCGATGTACTCGTTAGGTGATCCCGAACGGCTGGCAGCAGAGGAAATATTCACGATGGTTCCTCCAGTGCCCCCATTTTTGATAGACATTCTTTTGATTGCTTCCCGGCAGCAGAGCAGGGTGCCGGTGATGTTGGTACGCAGGATTTCATTGATGCGCTCAGCGTCCATCGTTTCGACGCGCATTTGCGGTTTAATGATTGCCGCGTTGTTAACCAGGCAGCTAATTGGGCCTAGTTGCTCGTCGACCATATTGAATAGCTGAACAATATCTTTCTCTGAGGATATATCGGCGCGAACGGCTATTGCTAAAACACCAAAAGATCGAAGTTCGACGATCAGTTCTTCCGCTTGCTGCTTGCGCTGCCGGTAGCTAATGGCAATCTGGTACCCCCTGTGGGCAAGTAATTTGGCTGTCGCGGCACCAATGCCCCGGTTGCCGCCAGTGATCAAGGCAACTTTTTTATTCATATTGATTGGTCACTCTTTAAACGGGATATTGCGCAGGAAAATAGAGACTTATTGAAAGGCTATTTTCTTCCAATAAAAATGCTGCAGAAAAGAGCCTGCGATATCATTCAATATCGGGCGGGATCAGCTTTTGCATTGCGGAAATATCCGCAGCGGATTATACCGGGTGAAAACCGTTTACAGGCTGGGGACCTTTGATATGTCTGTAAACGGTTTTGATCTGGCTGGATCGGGGGCTAGTAGAGCTGAGGACCACCGTCTCCGTACTCTGAATCATTTTGTAGACTCAACTCGCCAGCGGCACTATTTAAGTACTCGGCATCGGATTCGGATTTGAGCTTAATCATCAGGCGCAAATCGTTGGCGGAGTCGGCGTGGGAGAGGGCATCCTCATAGGTAATTTCTCCCCCATCGTAGAGCTCGTAGAGTGCCTGGTCGAAGGTCTGCATTCCCTGCTCACCAGAGCGCTTCATCAACTCCTTGATCTTATCCACTTCGCCTTTGCGGATCAGGTCCGACATCAGTGGGGTATTGATCATGATCTCAAGGCAGGCACGGCGGCCATCGCCATCGGGGGTCGGTACCAGCTGCTGGGCCACCATCGCCTTCAGGTTGAGGGACAGGTCCATAAACAACTGTTTGTGGCGGTCTGCCGGGAAGAAATGAATGATCCGATCTAGGGCCTGGTTAGCATTGTTGGCGTGGAGGGTGCACAGACACAAATGGCCGGTCTCGGCGAAAGCGATGGCGTGGTCCATGGTTTCGCGGGAGCGCACCTCACCGATCAGAATAACATCTGGTGCCTGACGCAGAGTGTTTTTCAGGGCTACATCGAAAGACTCGGTATCCAGGCCCACTTCGCGCTGGGTCACAATACAGCCGCGATGCTGGTGGATAAATTCGATCGGGTCCTCAATGGTGATGATATGACCCTTGGTGTTCTCATTGCGGTGGCCGATCATGGAGGCGAGGGATGTGGACTTACCGGTACCGGTGGCGCCCACAAAAATAATCAGCCCGCGTTTGGTCATGGCCAAGTCTTTGAGTACGTCGGGTAGTCCGAGTCCATCGATAGTGGGGATTTTGGTTTCGATGCGACGCAGCACCATACCTACCAGATTGCGCTGAAAGAAGGCCGATACCCGGAAACGCCCCACGTTGCGCACTGCAATCGCGAAGTTCAATTCCTTTTGCTCGGCAAACTCGCGCCGCTGTTTCTCGTTCATGGTTCCCACCACCAGCTCGCGCGCTTTCTCTGGCGTGAGCGCGGTGCTGCTGCAGGGCACCACTCGGCCGTGCAGTTTGATGGAGGGCGGGACGCCCGCCGTGATAAATAAATCCGAAGCGCCCTTCTCTACAACCAGTTGTAGAAGTCTTTCAATATCCATGGTGTTTACCGCGTTTTATCTCGACTTTTCTTCCCCAGATTGGGGGCGGGTTTTGGCCGTTTAGAAGTTCTCCGGCATCTTGGCTTTCTCGCGAGCCACTTCGCGACTGATGATGCGGCGTGCCACCAGGTCTTCCAGACATTGGTCCATGGTCTGCATGCCGACGCTGGCTCCGGTCTGGATGGCCGAGTACATCTGCGCGATTTTGTCTTCGCGGATCAGGTTACGGATGGCTGGGGTACCACGCATAATTTCGTGGGCAGCAACCCGGCCACCGCCGTTTTTCTTCATTAGCGTCTGGGAGATAACGGCCTGTAGGGATTCCGATAGCATTGAACGCACCATGGCTTTCTCCTGCGCCGGGAATACATCCACCACACGGTCAATGGTTTTGGCGGCGGAAGTGGTGTGCAGGGTGCCGAATACCAAGTGACCGGTCTCTGCCGCAGTCAGCGCCAGGCGAATGGTTTCCAGGTCCCGCATCTCACCCACGAGAATGATATCCGGGTCTTCACGCAGTGCGGAGCGCAGTGCCTCGGCAAAGCCGTGGGTATCCCGGTGCACCTCACGCTGGTTCACCAGGCACTTCTTGGATTCGTGCACAAATTCGATCGGGTCCTCGATGGTGAGGATATGCTCGTACTTGTTGTCGTTGATGTAGTCCATCATCGCCGCCAGGGTGGTGGACTTACCGGAACCCGTGGGCCCGGTTACCAGCACCAAGCCACGGGGAGTATCTGAGATCTGTTTAAACACCTGACCCATTCCCAGGTCTTCCATAGTGAGAACCTTGGAGGGAATGGTCCGGAATACGGCGCCGGCACCTCGGTTGTGGTTAAAGGCGTTTACACGAAAGCGGGCGACACCGGGGACTTCAAAAGAGAAGTCTGTTTCCAGTAGTTCTTCGTAATCCTTGCGCTGCTTATCGTTCATGATCTCGTAGATCAGGCCGTGTACCTGCTTGTGCTCCATTGAGGGCAGGTTGATACGGCGCACGTCGCCGTCGACACGGATCATCGGCGGCAGGCCCGCCGAGAGGTGTAAGTCCGAGGCGTTTTGCTTGGCGCTAAAGGCGAGGAGTTCAGTGATATCCATACTGCTACCTTATGGTTCTTGTTTGGGCTCAGGTAAAATCGCCGCTCAAATCGGTAAGGGCATCAGTATATGCGCAAAGAGACAATCGTCGAAAACCTGAATGCAGTAGGTGAGCGGATTGTGACATGCTGCAACAACTGCGATCGCAACCCTGCAGAAATTACCCTGTTGGCGGTTTCCAAAACACGACCGGCGGAAGACCTGCGGATTGCTTTTGCAGCTGGCCAGCATCACTTTGGCGAAAATTATTTACAGGAAGCCCTGCAAAAACAGGATGCCCTGTCCGACCTGGATATTCACTGGCATTTTATTGGGCCGCTTCAATCGAACAAAAGCCGCGCTGTGGCAGAGCGATTCCAATGGATGCACACGGTGGATCGCTTAAAAATTGCCCAGCGGCTATCGGCACAGCGTCCCAGTAATATGGCACCACTCAATATCTGCTTGCAGGTGAATATCGATGGCGAGCAGAGCAAGTCTGGCATAGCTCCACAGGATTTGGTGGCTCTGGCGCGTGAAGTGATGACATTGCCGGGACTATGCCTGCGCGGTTTGATGGCGATCCCCGCTGCTCGTGACAATGTATTTGAGCAGGAAAAACCATTTATCCAGTTGGCAGGGTTGCTGCAAAGCCTTCGCGAAGAATTTCCTGAGCAGACTTTCGATACTCTATCCATGGGGATGTCTAAAGATATGGAGGCTGCTATTGCCTGCGGCGCGACTATTGTGCGTATCGGCACAGATATTTTTGGGACACGAAACTATTCTGCATGACAGAATTAGTACGCAAGTAGATTTTTTTGGGATATGGGATGACAAAATCTGGGACTGTAGATGTATTGCTGCTGCTTTTATCAGTGAGCGCAGTGCTATCTCTGTCTGTAACGAATAGTGTACTGGTGACTTGGGTAGCGCTTGAGTGGTTGGCTTTTATCTGCCTGATTGCATTTGTTTCTCCCAAAATCTCATTGGTGACCGGCTTTTTGAATTCGGCAGTTATTGGGATATTCGGAGATAAGAGCCGCTATTGGCTTTGGATACTGGCGATTGCTCTGAACTTGATTGCGATTGTGGAAACATTTCCTTTTTTGTTTAGTTAATCAGGGGCTCCTTACATAGTTAAGTTCTAAAAAGAAAACGGCCCTAAAGGCCGTTTTCTTTTTCTGGGAACAAATAATTATTGTTCATTCAAACTGAGCTGCTTTTTTTGATCTTCACTCAGTAGGTGTTCGGCAAAGAAGAGAGCTGTTGCCTGGGTAAAGGCATCACTGTTCTCTTTCTTGCGATAGCCGTGCCCTTCATTGAGTGCGTTCATATACCAGACTTGATTGCCATTCTCGCGAAGTGCAGCCACGATTTGCTCAGCCTCGGTGACAGGTACCCGAGGGTCATTTTGTCCCTGCACTACAAACATTGGCACCTGGATCTTGTCCACATTGTTGTTGGGGCTGATTTTTTCCAGGAAAGCGCGCATCTGCGGGTCCCGCTCATCACCGTATTCGACTCGACGAAGGTCGCGACGATAGCTCTTGGTATTGGTGAGGAAGGTGACAAAGTTAGAGATGCCGACGATATCCACTGCTGCTTTTAAACGATCGGAGTAGTAAACACTACTGGCTAGCACCATGTAACCACCGTAGCTGCCGCCAAATACAGCAACGCGTTCCGGATCCAGATCAGGCTGGGTAGCAATCCAATCCAGAAGAGCACCGATATCCCTAACTGAGTCCTCGCGCTTGTAGCCGTTATCCATGGCTAGGTAGCTCTTACCATAACCAGCGGACCCGCGTACATTTGGAGCAATTACAGCAACGCCAAGTTTTTCTAGCCACAGCTGGTATGTGCTGGAAAACATGGGACGGTACTGTCCTTCAGGGCCACCGTGGATTGAAATAACCACAGGTACGGGGCCTTTGGCATTGCGCGGCTTATAGACGAATGCGGGAATTTCACGCGGCTTTTCATCCACCTCGTCGAAAGTGGGATAGTGCACCAGCTCTGGTTCGACAAAGCTTTCGCTGTCGAGACCACCGACTTCACTAAATGTCCAGCGGGTAAGGTCGCCACTGGATAGCGGGCGGCGGCCAAGATCCATTACGAAGGAATCAGAGGGAGTTTTAGGTGTGTTTAGGGTTAGGGCCAGCTTATCACCTTCGGGGTTAAATTCTATTCCACCGATAAGACCGATTGGCAGCGAGTCGACCTTGCGGTAGCGGTCATTGCGTGGATCGTATAGATAGAGGGTGGACATACCATTTTCGTTGGCGACAAAAGCGCCGCGGCGACCGTCTTTACTGAGGATAAAGCTGCTGATATCCCAGGGGATATCGGAGGTAATTATCTTTTCATTGCCACTCTCCAGATCTTTGCGGATCAGTTGGGTAAATTCGCGCCCTTTGTCAGAGATGATATAAACCGAGCGATTGTCATAACTGAAACCCGCTGGGAAATTGCGGGAGTCAGCCTCTTCATCGCTCGTACCGGCGAGTAGTGAGACTTCGCCGCTGTCGAGATCCAGCAAATGGACATTAGATCGAGTGGAGGAGATATATTGCATGACCAAAATTTGGCTGCCGGATTGTGAGAAATCACTGGGACCCCACCAACTGCCATCCTCAGACTTAAGGATCAAGCGGTCTTCTTTTTTGTCACTGTCGAAAGTGGTTAGCCATATATCATTGGCCCTGCCATCTCGGCGAGTACTCTGGTAAGCGATAGCGGAGCCCTGCTTATTCCAGAGAATACTGCCATTGCGAGACTCACCATCAGTAATCATCTCGCTAGTGCCATTTTCTGTATCAAACAGGAAAATCTGGGCGTATTCATTGCCGCCGGCATCCATGGTGAATGCCAGTTGGCGGTGCTCCGGGCGGGTAGAGATGCCGCCTATCGGTTCTTCGAAAAAGGTTAGCTGTCGGCGAGCGCCACCTGCATTCTCTACCTTGTGTAATTGAGAAACTTCGCCGAAGCGGGTACTGACATAGATACCGTTACCTTCAAGGTCCCAGCCCCGGAAGCTAGCTGAGCGTACGTTCTGATAACGATTGAGCTCATTGATGATAGTTTGGGGAATGTTTGGCACATCTTCGAGTACCAATTGGCCGTTGTTTAGCGTACGAGTTTCTACTGCACCAGCGGCACTGGTCGCAGTGATCAGTGTCGCTATAAGCAGTGAACGCCATCCTTTTTGCATACTGTCCTCCGTTAGGAGCCACTTGGTATGGCTCTCTTGTTATTTGAATCTGGCGGCCACATATTAGCGGAATGCCCCGAACGGGGAAAAGCAACAAAATTTTTGTAACCGCCCAAGGTGATATGAGTGAGTACAGCGAACCCTAAGATGGTTTTTATTGGTGGCGCCGGCAATATGGCGGGGGCAGTGATCGGTGGTTTGGTGGCCTCCGGTTATCCGGCGGACCAGATCACTGCTACAGGCCGTGATCGGGACAAACTCAATGCTTTTGCCGAGAGCCATGGGGTAGCTATTAGTGACGATAATGTTGCCGCTATTGTTGATGCCGATGTAATTGTACTGTCGGTGAAACCGCAAGTTATGCGAGAACTTTGTGAGGGACTGAAACCCCATTTGGTGGATCGCTCGCCCTTGATTATCACTTTTGCTGCGGGAATTCCGCTCGCGGCTTACCACCGTTGGATGGGAATGCACCTCCCTATTGTCAGGGCTATGCCTAATACCCCGGCCCTGGTGCAAACCGGAGTTACCGGTCTCTATGCCGATAGCAAGGTTACGGGTGAACAGAAGGAACTTGCCGAGCGCATCGTCGATGCGGTAGGTATCTCCTACTGGGTTGAGGAAGAGCGCGGCATCGATCAGGTGATTGCGGTAGCGGGATCGGCACCGGCTTACTTTTTCCAGTTTATGGAGGCCATGATTGATGCGGCTTCCGCCGGTGGCCTTGCCCGTGCGGATGCGGAGCGCCTTGTGTTGCAAACTGCCCTGGGCGCCGCCAAACTGGCGGTCGCCAGCGATGTTGATGTCGCCCAGTTGAAGCGCAATGTGATGTCACCAGGTGGAACCACTGAGCGCGCTGTTCAACGGTTCGAGAAGGGTGGGTTGCCGCAGTTAGTGGCCGATGCCATGCGCGATTGCGAGGAGCGGGCGACGGAAATGGCAAAGGAATTGGATCGGTAACAGGTTCCGGTCCAATTGGGTAGGTGCAGCGGTGGCTGCTGAGAATCTTTTTGTTTAGGGTTTATCCATGGTCAATACCTTCAGCGATATCGGCGTTTATGTCGTGGGCATACTGGGCATTTTGTTCCTTTTCGCCGTGTTATTGCGTTTCCTATTGCAGTTGGGCCGTGCGGATTTTTACAACCCCATATCTCAGGGAGTTGTGAAGGTTACCAACCCTTTGCTGCTGCCGTTGCGCAAAGTGGTGCCAGGACTTTTTGGCGTCGATATGGCCTCAGTAGTGCTGGCGTTGATAGTCGGTTGGGCGATGATTATGGCTTGCGCCATGATTGCAGGTTACGGCCTGGTTAACCCCCTCAGTGCCCTGCTGTGGTCGTTGATCGGCTGTGTTTCCACTGTGATAGCGATGGTGTTTGTCGGCTTATTGGTCTCCATCGTTGCCAGCTGGATTGCGCCGAATAGCGGCCATCCAATTCTAATTTTACTGCACCAACTCCTGGAGCCATTTTGCGGACCTGTGCGACGCATGATTCCGCCGTTGGGGGTGATTGATATCAGCCCGATATTTGTCTTTATCCTGCTCACTGTGATTAACAGGCTGCTTATTGGTTTTGCCCAAATGGCCAACATGCCGGCTTTCGTGTACAGCCTGTTTTGGCATGTCCCCGGTTTTTAACCGGACTCTGATTAACCCCAAAATATCCCCTGCATCTTTCAAGCCCCGCCCTCGGGGGCTTGCGCAGTTGTTCGAAGGTTTCTTAAATTGTGACCGGCTGAACATTTCTTCACCTGTGCGCACTAGATCGTATTTGGCGCGGTGTTAGACTCTTATACTATCGACTGACGGCTCTTTCTCTTGTCTTAGTAGGGGCCGGTAGTCTCGGGTCTCAATAACAAGAACACCGTGAAATGGAAGACGCACTTTTACGCCAGCATATTTCTGACTACGACCGTTGGAAAAAGAATCTCGATCGCCAGTTTGCCCACTTCAGCCAATGGCTTGAACAGCACTTCTCTAATTCCGCTGGTGCCTGCCAGGTTGTACAGCAGGCCCGCGCCCTACTTGCAGATGATCAGTTCACCCTGGTTTTAGTTGGGGAGTTTTCACGGGGGAAAACTGAACTGCTCAATGCCCTGTTGTCGCAAACTTACGGACAGCGTCTACTGCCCTCAAGGCCGGGGCGCACCACTATGTGTCCCACGGAAATTTTCAGTGATGGCGGCGAGCGCGCCAGTTTGCGGCTGCTTCCGATTGAGACCTTGGCGACGAATACCAGCCTGGAGAGCTTCCGTCGAATTCCGCAAAAATGGGTAACTCACGAGTTTGATGCCAATGATCCCGAGGCGACCCGAGAGACTTTATTGAAGGTTGCCTCGACCAAGTCAGTAATGCCGGAAGAGGCCGCCCGCTATGGCTTTGATCGGCGCCACTTGGATGGCAAGGGGAACCTAGTCGAGATCCCCGCCTGGCGTTTTGCTTTGATTTGTCTGCCGCACCCATTGTTGGATCAGGGGTTGCGTATTATTGATACCCCGGGACTGAACGCCCTAGGCAATGAGCCGGAGCTCACATTGAGTACACTGCCCGGGGCCCAGGCGGTTGCCTTTCTGCTGGCTGCCGATGCTGGGGTAAGTGGTACCGATATGAGCATGTGGGAAACTCACCTGGCGCCACTGCAAGAGCATCGCGGAACATCCGTGATGGCCCTGCTCAACAAGATGGATGTGCTTTGGGATGATCCGGAGGAGGATGCTGAGCTGCTGTTGCGACGCATGCGCGCTGAAGTGGCCGGCCTCTTGTCTCTGCCTCAGGAAAGTGTTGCCGGTGTCTCTGCAAAAATGGCTCTGTTGGGGCGCCAGCAGCGGGATGCTGATTTGGTGCGAAGCAGCCGCTTCGGTGAGTTTGAAAGGATGCTGGTTCAGCGCCTGCTGGAGCACCGGCATAAAATGGCCGAGCACCGCTCACTGCATCAAGCTCTCACCCTGATGGCTGATACCCGCGATCTACTCAAGCGTCGTTTGAATAGTGGCCGGGCAGCGCTGGCTCACCTGCAGCGCAATAGTGGCAACACCTCAGAGCAATTGGCAGAGTTGGAACAGTTGCAGACGACCGTGCGCGAGCAGCATAAGATTTGTCATCAGGAATTGCTGACGCTCAAATCCAGCCAGAGAATGCTTACACGACAAAGCACTTCTTTGTTGGCGCCGATATCCAGACAGCAGTTGCAGGCGCTGATTGACGATACCCTGGCTACTCTCAATCGCCGTTGGACGCCCATGGGCATGGCCAGGGCTATCGATACTTTTATGGAAGGGGTAGACCATCAGATGTCTAACCTCGAGCGGGAAGTGGATCAGGCTAATCGCTTGCTCGACGCTGTATTTGAGCGCTCCAGCTTGAAGAAAGTCGATGATGCCGAGCAGTATTTTACTATCCGCAAATTTCGTTTCGCGTTGCGTGGACTGCATCGCCAGGCCGCTCAGCTGAGGCGATCCCCGCAGTTGTTATTGGCGCGCCGCAGCCGTCTCAGCGAGCGCTTTATTACCACGCTTGCCAGTGAAGTGGGTCGGCTGTACAACGATATGGGTAACAAAGCGGAAAATTGGTTAGAGCAGGCTCTTGAGCCTCTCAAACAGCATGCGCAGTATCAGAAACAATTACTCAATCGCCATTTGATTAAACTCACCGAGTTGAAACAGAAAACGCGCAGCCGCCGCACGGATCTTCGAACTCTCGAGGATGAGGTTCAGCGCAATGATAAGGCGCTGGTGGCGTTAGAGGATTTACTGCGGCACAACAGCACTGCACCACAGCCGGTTGCGCCGGCGCCGCGCGCGCACAATGTAACCCCCTTGAAGGCCTCCCATACCACCTGAATTGGGTGCTAATTGATATTGGTTCTGACTGGCATTTGTTATAAGTTGCAGTGATCTTATTCACTGACTGCTTCGGCAATTTGCCAGGCAGCACCTATCAACCTGACAGATACAGTGCCTTGTCAACGGAAAATCCTATCGCTTCTGCGGAAGCCCAAACCGCAACTACCGGTGACCCAGGCTCCGTGGGCCTTGTTGAGCCTAAAAGTCATTACTTTAGTGAACCGCTGGAGTTGGCCTGTGGCCGAGCGCTGAAAAATTACACTCTGGTTTATGAGACTTACGGTGAACTCAATAGGGAAAAGACTAACGCAGTTCTGATCTGTCATGCTCTGTCTGGGCATCATCACGCTGCGGGGCGACACAGTATCGATGATAAGCGTCCGGGGTGGTGGGACCACTATATCGGACCGGGTAAGCCGATAGATACTAATCATTTCTTTGTGGTGTCCGTTAATAATCTCGGAGGTTGCCACGGATCTACCGGCCCCGTATCCATCAACCCGGATACCGGCACTACCTGGGGGCCGGATTTTCCATCACTGCGTGTCCGCGACTGGGTCCACAGCCAAGCGCGTCTGGCGGATATGCTAGGTATTCGACAATGGGCGGCGGTTGTTGGCGGCAGTCTCGGTGGGATGCAGGCGATGCGCTGGTCACTGGAATACCCTGAGCGCCTGCGTAATTGTGTGGTGATTGCCTCTGCCATGAAGTTATCTGCACAGAATATCGCGTTTAATGAGACCGCACGCCAAGCGATAACATCCGATCCAGACTTTTGTGATGGGCACTACCTCCAACAGGATAAGTTACCCCGTAGAGGCCTGGCCGTTGCGCGTATGATCGGGCATATCACTTATCTGTCTGACGATGGGTTGGGGCGCAAGTTTGGTCGAGAATTGCGCAGTGGCAGCTTTCAGCAGGGGTCGGATGAAGAGGTGGAGTTTCAGATACAAAGTTATCTGCGCTACCAGGGGGCCAGTTTTTCCACCACCTTCGATCCCAATACTTACATTCTGATGACTCGAGCGCTGGATTTCTTCGACTTAGCTCGGGAATACGGGGATGACCCGGTAGAGGCCTTCTCCCATGCCAAGTGCCGGTTTTTATTGGTGTCATTTACTTCTGATTGGCGCTTTGCGCCGGAGCGCTCGAGGGAAATCGCCGATGCCCTGATGCACGCGGATATTCCAGTCAGCTATGCCGAAGTAGAGTCAGTAATGGGACACGATGCCTTCCTGCTGCCCAATGGTCGTTATGAAGGTGTATTTCGTGCCTATATGCAGAGAGTTGCGGCAGAAATTGCTGAGGAGGTGTACTGATGCGGATAGATTTGGATGTGATCCAGGAATGGATCGCTCCCAACAGCCGGGTTCTCGACCTCGGCTGTGGCGATGGTGCACTGCTCGATCAGCTGGGGAGAAATAAAAATGTGAAAGGCTATGGCCTGGAGATTGATCCCGAGCAAATAGAGCGATGTGTGGCTCGTGGGGTCAATGTTGTCGAGCAAAATCTGAATACAGGGCTGGGAAATTTTGCTGATGGTAGCTTTGATGCTGTGGTGATGACCCAGGCACTGCAAACCTTGAGTCAGCCTCATTTAGTGGTAGAGGAAATGCTCCGGGTTGGGCGGGATTGCATTATTACGTTTCCCAATTTTGGGCAGTGGAAGGCCCGCTGGCACCTCGCATTCTCCGGGCGCATGCCAGTATCCGACTTATTGCCATACGAATGGTATGACACTCCCAATATTCACTTTTGTACTTTTACAGACTTTGAGGTGTTATGCCGAGAAAATGGCTGGGCGATTCTGCATCGGCAAGTGGTTTCTGAGTCCACGGTTGGGCGGGCATTCAAAGACTTTTTACCAAATTTGTTTGGTGAGACAGCCATCTATCATCTAACTCGCTAAACTAAGATTTGCGCCAGCTCTTTTGTGGAGGACTTTGGCGCGATAAATAGATCGAGAGGGGCACTCCTGAGGGGGCCTGACTGGAATTGACCACCAAACCTACCGGGAGAGGTGGCGCCTATAACAACTGGAGGTGGAGCGTGAAACGCATCCTTACCCTGGCTGCTTCTGTGGCCTTGCTATTTTTATCTGTCGGCGCTGCCGCGCAAGAAGCGCGTACGATTAAGAACTACGCTGATTTTGGCGACTATCGAGTAGTCTATTCAGTGTTCAATAGCGATTTTATCCAGCCGGATATCGCCCGTCAGTACCAGTTGGCTCGAGCAAAAGATCGGGCGTATGTAAATGTCTCTGTCGTCAAGAAAGAGGGCGGAACCCATGGCCTCAGCGCTGAGATGTCTGGCACAGCTACCAACCTGATCCAGCAGTCAAGACCACTTAAGTTCAAAGAAATTCGGGAAGGGGATGCTGTTTACTATCTCGCACCCCTGCGCTTTGAGGATGAGGAGACCCTTACCTTTAACGTAGATATCAAGCTGCCCAATGGTAAAAGTGAGACGATCACTTTCCGTCGCAGATTGAACCGATAGACATCTGCCAAGGTTCCGCTGGCTGAGAGCTGGTCGAAACCCCTTCTTTAAGATTCACCGCGGGCCGAGGCCCGCTTTTTGTTTGAAGCAATATGGTAAATAAAATTGTTCTTGCCAGCGGTAATGCCGGCAAACTTCGCGAATTTTCACAGCTGTTCGCCTCATGGGATATACAGGTTCTTCCTCAGTCTGACTTTGGGGTAAGTGACGCTGATGAGACCGGATTGAGCTTTATTGAGAATGCTTTGATTAAGGCCCGCCACGCCAGCCGTATCAGTGGCCTGCCGGCATTAGCCGATGACTCCGGGCTGTCGGTAGATGCATTGAGTGGTGCGCCGGGAATTTACTCTGCACGCTACTCAGGTGCCGGGGCGACTGATGAAAAAAACAATGCGAAGTTATTGGAGGCCATGGTTGATGTTGAATCTAAGCATCGCACTGCCAGTTTCCACTGCGCGCTGGCTTTCGTGCGGCAATGGGATGACCCGGTGCCTTTGGTATCTAGTGCAAAGTGGAGCGGGACAATTTTGCGGGAGCCGGCGGGAGAGCAGGGTTTTGGTTATGACCCGCTGTTCTTTGTTGAATCTGAGGGAATGACCTCCGCTGAACTGCCGAGAGACTTGAAGAATCGACTGAGCCACAGGGCCCAGGCTATGTCTCAATTTGAGCTTTTATGGCAGCAAAATATGCAGGGTGCCGACCTTGCCTGATCAGATTGCTGAATTACAGCTGCCACCGCTGAGCCTGTATATCCATATCCCTTGGTGTGTGCGCAAATGTCCCTACTGTGATTTCAACTCCCACCAGGCTGATAGAGACCGGGCTAATACGGACTACGCCCTACCGGAATCCGAGTATGTGGCGCAGTTGCGCCTGGATCTGATCAGCCAGTTGCCCTGGGTGCAGGGGCGAAAATTGCAGTCCATCTTTTTTGGTGGTGGTACGCCGAGCCTGTTCTCCCCCCAAGCAATTGGGCAGATCCTGGAGGCTGCTGAGCAGGTGGTGGGTTTTGCTGAGGGGGTCGAGATAACCCTGGAGGCCAACCCCGGCACTTTTGAACAAGCCAAGTTCACAGGCTATCGATCTGCTGGAGTTAATCGTCTTTCTATTGGAGTGCAAAGCTTCGATTCCAATCAGCTACAACAGTTGGGACGTATTCACAGCGGAGAAGAGGCCGAAGGTGCCCTGGCAATGGCGCGTCGTGCGGGCTTTGACAATATTAACCTCGACCTGATGCACGGATTGCCCAATCAGACCGAGGTGGAAGCCCTTGGCGATTTGCGCCGTGCAATTTCCTTGGCTCCAGAGCATATTTCCTGGTACCAATTAACGATTGAGCCAAATACTGCATTCTACAGTGCGCCACCAGTCACCCCCGGCTCCCAGCTGATCGCCAGTATGCAGGGCAGCGGACGCGAACTACTGGCGTCCGAGGGCTATCGTCGTTACGAGGTGTCGGCTTATAGCAAACCCGAACTTGAATCCCGCCATAATATTAATTATTGGTCATTCGGAGATTATCTGGGGATTGGTGCCGGTGCTCATGGCAAGGTAACCCTAGCTGAAACTGGGCAAATTCTGCGCAGTCGTCGCACACGCACTCCGAGGGACTACTTGTCTATCGCCAGGCAAGATCCCGAGCTGCTGCATAGTGCCTTGTCTGAACCCCATACTGACAGGGTTGAGAATGAGGATTTGCCACTGGAGTTTCTTATGAATGCCCTTCGCCTGGCGGATGGTGTTCCCAGTGATACTTTCACCCGCTACACCGGATTGCCGATGTCCGAGCTGCAAAAACAATGGCCTACCTTGATGGCAATGGAGCTTGTAGAGTGTTTGGATAAGCGGATTGCTGCCACGGCTTTTGGCTTTGACTATATCGATGAGATTTTGCAGCGCTTCCTGGAGCAGGCGTAAGTCTGTGGCAGGAAAGACTTGAAATCCCATTTTGCGCCCCAATTTTGAGGGCAATGGTGCATCGCAGCTGTATAACCACCGCTGTGACCGTGAGAAGATGCGTTGGCGGTGCCCACGCATCGAGTAACTAAAGAACAGGAATGCAATATGAGCGAGCACTCAATCGTCAACGTATCTGACGCTGAATTCGAAGCAGAAGTTCTCAAAGCTGAAGGCCCGGTGTTGGTAGATTTTTGGGCACAGTGGTGCGGTCCGTGCAAGATGATCGCTCCAGTGCTGGAAGACCTGGCCGGCCACTACGGCGATAAGTTGAAGATCGTAAAAGTAGACGTTGATGCGAATAAAGAGAGCCCGGCCAAATACAATGTCCGCGGTATCCCCACGCTGCTGCTGTTCAAAGGCGGCAATGTCGAAGGTACTAAAGTCGGCGCACTGTCCCGCGCGCAGCTGACTGAGTTTATCGACGGTCAGCTATAAGACTGTCGTTTCCATCCTGCAAAGGGGGTAAATTTCTTTGCAGGATTGGAAACACCCGTTATACTGGCTGTAATTCTGAAATAGTTCAGCGGTCTTGAATTAAATGAGACGAGCTGACAAAACGCCCCTCCACAGGGTCCCTGACCATCCCCGGCGCGTATACTCCTCGAGTTGAACTTGTTCTGATAATGCTCCATAAATTGATTATGGAGAGCAAAAGTTTACTGAGTACTGTGGTCTTGGTAGGAAAAGGTACCTAGGTGTATCGGGTAAATAAACGAGCTAATCTCTAATATCAAACCCCTCCTCAAAATTTCAGGCGTGTCCGCGCCATATGACAACAGAAACATTAATAAGCAATTGGTATGAATCTCTCCGAATTAAAAACCAAACCCATTGAAGAGTTGATTGAAATAGCCAAAGGCATGGGCCTTGAAAACCTGGCCCGTTCGCGCAAGCAGGATATTATTTTCAATATCCTCAAGCGCCACGCCAAAAGCGGTGAAGATATTTATGGCGACGGCGTATTAGAAATCCTTCAAGATGGTTTTGGATTTTTGCGTTCTGCTGACTCCTCTTATCTTGCGGGACCGGATGATATATATGTATCTCCAAGTCAGATTCGCCGATTTAATTTACGTACGGGTGACTCAATTTCCGGAAAGATTCGCCCACCGAAAGAAGGTGAAAGATATTTTGCCTTATTAAAAGTTAACGAAATTAATTTTGACAAACCGGAAAACGCACGTAACAAAATTCTTTTCGAAAACCTCACTCCTCTATTCCCCAACGATCGCCTCACCCTCGAGTGCGGAAACGGCTCCTCCGAAGACTTGATTGGTCGTATTATTGATCTTGTAGCTCCAATCGGGAAAGGCCAGCGCGGCTTGATTGTTGCGCCGCCGAAGGCCGGTAAAACGATTATGTTGCAAAATATGGCACAGGCCATTACGCGCAATAATCCAGAGTGCCACTTGATCGTACTTCTGATTGACGAGCGTCCTGAGGAAGTGACAGAAATGCAGCGCTCCGTGCGCGGTGAAGTTGTTGCCTCTACTTTTGATGAGCCGCCGGCACGTCACGTACAAGTTGCGGAAATGGTAATTGAAAAAGCCAAGCGCCTGGTTGAGCACAAGAAAGATGTGGTTATCTTGCTCGACTCTATCACCCGCCTGGCTCGCGCTTACAACACAACAGTTCCTAGCTCCGGTAAAGTATTAACCGGTGGTGTTGATGCTCACGCCTTAGAGCGCCCGAAGCGCTTCTTTGGGGCAGCGCGAAATATTGAAGAAGGCGGAAGTCTGTCTATTATTGCTACTGCACTTATCGATACCGGCTCGAAAATGGACGAAGTGATTTTCGAGGAATTTAAAGGTACCGGTAATATGGAATTGCAGCTGGATCGCAAAATTGCTGAAAAACGCGTATATCCGGCCATTAATGTGCGCAGATCCGGCACTCGCCGGGAAGAGCTGTTAATGCCTGAGGGCGAGCTGCAGCGAGTGTGGATTTTGCGTAAGCTGTTACACGATATGGAAGATGTTGCATCGACTGAATTCCTAGTGGATAAATTGAAAGATTTCAAGACAAATGACGAATTCTTCCTATCCATGAAACGGAAATAATTTTTGTATATAAAGTAGCGCCTAAAAAGGCGCTCTTTATTTATTAGGAGCAGAATAAGACGATTAATTGCGTCTATTACTGTTGAAAAGGCGAGCCAATAGGCATATAAAGTTCCACATTGTGGCGCTTGATATGGATTTTAGGCAACGCGCCTTACTGAATTGGCCCAGGGGTTTATTTCTCCGCAAAGGGCCAATCTCAAATGGTTAATCTGGTGGAGCTGGTTATCCATTTGTGACTGCACGACAGCCCACACACCTAGTGAGAACCTTTTGTGAATATCTATATTGGAAATCTGGCCTACGCGGTAACCTCTGACGACCTGCACGAAGCTTTTGGTGCATTCGGAGAGATCTCTCGGGCTACTGTTATCACCGACCGTGAGACTGGCCGCTCTAAAGGCTTCGGTTTCGTAGAAATGCCTAACGACGATGAAGCGCGCAAAGCTATCGAAGAGATGAACGACCAACCGCTGTCTGGCCGTAACATCCGCGTTAACGAAGCTAAGCCTCGCGAAGATCGTCCGCGTCGCCCCCGCTTCTAAGCTGTAAAAAGCTTATTATTTCCGCGGCTCGCAGCCCAGGCTTGCGAGCCGCGACTCCCTCCCTCCTCTCTCTTCATTCCAATTGGTGTGTTGTTACCCATCCTGCGCCTTCTGTTTTACACTGCGCTCTGGTTTATAGTCACGCCTTGTTAGCCCATGAAATATAAAGATCTACGCGACTTTATTAAGTTGCTGGAAAAGCGCGGCCTACTAAAACGAATCAAGCACCCTGTTGACCCCATTTTGGAAATGACAGAAATTTCCGATCGCGTATTGCGAGCTGAGGGGCCTGCATTGTTGTTTGAGAACCCGGTAGGCTTTGAGACCCCAGTTCTTGCCAATCTTTTCGGAACACCAGAGCGAGTCGCCCTGGGGATGGGAAGAGAGAGTGTTGCCGAACTGCGTGAAGTGGGAGAACTGCTGGCTTTTCTCAAGGAGCCGCAGCCACCGGAAAATCTCCGCGATGCCTGGGAGAAGTTGCCGGTCTTTAAGCAGGTCCTGAATATGGGGCCAAAAGTCGTAAAGGGTGCCGCTTGCCAACAGGTGGTCCTTGAGAAGGATCAGGTTGATCTTCATCAGCTGCCAATCCAAACCTGCTGGCCGGGAGATGCCGCTCCGCTGGTCACTTGGCCCTTAGTAATTACCCGAGGGCCTGAGAAGAAACGGCAAAACCTGGGCATATACAGGATGCAATTAATCGGAAAGAACCGCCTGATAATGCGCTGGCTCAGTCATCGCGGGGGTGCGCTGGATTATCGGGACTGGTGTAAGAAGCATCCCGGTGAACCCTATCCGGTAGCTGTTGCCCTGGGTGCCGATCCCGCCACAATTCTGGGGGCCGTTACCCCGGTGCCGGATACTTTGTCTGAGTATGCCTTTGCCGGCCTGCTGCGGGGGGATAAGACAGAAGTGACTGATGCCTTACTCAGTGATCTTCAGGTGCCTGCCAGTGCCGAATATGTTCTGGAGGGATTTATCTATCCCGATGATATGGCTGATGAGGGGCCCTATGGGGACCACACCGGTTACTACAACGAAGTGGACAGCTTCCCTGTGTTTACGGTAGAGAAGGTTACGCACCGTAAAAATCCCATTTACCACAGCACCTATACCGGGCGCCCACCGGATGAACCTGCGATTTTAGGCGAGGCTTTAAACGAGGTTTTTGTGCCAATCCTGCAAAAGCAATTTCCTGAAATTGTCGATTTCTATTTGCCGCCGGAGGGATGTTCTTACCGTCTCGCCGTGGTCACCATGAAGAAGCAGTATGCGGGTCACGCCAAGCGGGTAATGATGGGTGTCTGGTCTTTCCTGCGTCAGTTTATGTACACCAAGTTTGTTATTGTCGCTGACGAAGACGTCAATGCCAGGGATTGGAAAGATGTAATCTGGGCGATGACCACGCGTATGGACCCGGCGCGGGATACGGTGATGGTAGAAAATACTCCGATTGATTATTTGGATTTTGCTTCGCCGGTCTCCGGTTTAGGCTCAAAAATAGGTTTTGATGCGACTAATAAATGGGAAGGTGAAACTAGTCGGGAGTGGGGTGTACCTATTGAGCGCGACCCGAATGTGGTTAAAAAGATTGATGAAATATGGTCTAAATTGGGCCTCGAATAAGCACGGCGACATATTCTCAGTACTCCCGTCCGAATAAGCGTCTCTGGTGGCGCTCAGTAGAGTGGCCGCTTAGCGGTCACTCTTTATTTTTTCTTCCTTTTTTGCATCTATAGCTTTTACTGCTGGCGTCGCAGTCAGGTACGGGCTCGACCGTGGCCCTCAATTTACTATAAGGATTGCTTTAATGAGGAGAATTTATTTAGTACGCCTGATAGGGATAGTTGTTTTCATATTTTGGTATTAGTACCAAGTGAGCAGGAATAAAATGCTGTAAATAATAATATCGAAGAGTTTATATCTGTAGTTATTTGGTAGGCAGCCATACCTTGAATAGCCATTGCCAGAATAAAAGTGTGGGGGCTAATCCGAGTGTATTTGTCGGCATTTATTTTTGAATTAGAAATTAAATATAGTTTATTATCTTGATGAGCAGAGACATGGGTATTAAATCGGAGAATTCGATGAAGCGTATTGCTATTTGTCTCATGAAAATATAAAAAACAACTGTAGGATGACTACTCCGGAAATTTTTATTTTTAGGAGGTTCTTTCTTGTTGTGTATTTTTCTAAGGTTGGATGAGAATATGATAGGGAATTTATCAAAACTAGTAGTTCTATTTTTTGGGATAGAAATATTTCAGCCTGTGATTGCCAGCCAGGATAATGGTGCAGAGGCAATTTTTGAGAGGATCAAAGGGCTAGCCGGAGAGTGGCGAGAGGAAGGGGCGGAAAATGACGATTTTGTTATTAGTTTTTCCGATACAGCTGGGGGAAGCGTAGTACTGGAAAGTTGGCTCTATAACGGGCGCCAACATTCCCTGACGGCCTACCACTTGGATAACGACAATTTAATAGTGACGCACTATTGCCCCCAGGGTAATCAGCCCAGGTTAAGCTGGCAAAAAAATAGTGCTGAAGATACTTTGGCATTCTCTTTCAAGGATGTAACTAATTTTACTTTGGACAGTAAGAGTCGTCTGGATAGCCTCACTTTTACCTGGTTAGGTAACGGCAAGTTACAACGGGAAGAGACTTACTTGAAGAACGGGGAGCAGTTACCCTCATCCTTGACTCTGGTACGTAAATAAGCTGCCAAATCGTTATTAACTGATAGTTTAGATGTATTATTTCTCAAAGCTGGAGCGAAATTCGCGCCAGCTTTTTTATTTGTGAACTTTATTGTGGTTTTGGTTTATATAAGTATGATTCGCGACTGAATTTGCATGCTGCTGCCAGTTTATTGGCATGGGGTGACAGTGCAGGCTGTTCCCGGGTTGTATTTTTGCTTATGGCGACATGCTGTATTGAAAACAAGTGGATATCTAATTCCTGGGGTTGGGAAACGGTAGAAGTTGGAAGTGAGTAAATAACTAAAATTAAATGGAGAGGTAACAAATGGAATTAATTATTTTTGTAATTATTATGGTGGCAGTTCTTGTTCTGCCTCTGAAGTTGGCAGCTGCTATGTTGGGGGCGAAAAATACGGGTGTTTTTTATTGTCTTTTCGCTTTGCTGTTGGCCCTAATTATTCAAAGAATTGTTGGCGGCATGTTGCCGGGTGTGACGGATAGCGCTGGGATTTTAATGACAATTCCCCTGGCTGCTATTGCCTATATGCTGGTACTTGGTACGGGTTTTTTAAAGGCTATTCTAATCGCCCTTTTACAAGGGGTAATTACTTATTTTGCCATGCTACTCTTTGTGGGATTGCCCTGGGCTGTTTAAAAACGAAATAAATTCTCGCAGAAAATCTGCAAGCGGCGATTTATTGAATGTTAAATCGCCATTTGCACTATCATTGATTACTAATAGTTTCCTTGCGTGCAAGCTATAACTTTCTGCAAAATGGATGCTCTACACATCAGCTTCCGTACCAATGATATATTTCCTAGATTAGGTTTCTACTGGGCAGGCTGTAGGTCCTACTTTCCAATAGGAGCCGCAAGAAATTTACTTAAAACATCAATATAAGTTGGAAATGCTTCGAACTGGGGTAAATGTCCAACCCCCTCCATCTCAACTAATTCGGCTTTGGGGATTTCTGCTGCTGTACGCTTGCCTAATTGATCGTACCGGCCTAATTTTTCTTGTACAGCTTCAGGCGCACGGGCGCGGCCAATAGCTGTTCGATCTCGGGTACCTATAATCAGTAGGGTGGGCACCTTGATATTGGCAAACTCATAAAGTACCGGTTGAGTGAATACCATTTCGGAGGTTAGGGCATCCACGGTTGCCATATGAGCCGCATCGGGTCCCAGGGTCCAGCCAGCTTGAATATCCAGTAGCGGGTTATATTCTTCGCGCCACTGCTCAGAAAAGTAGGCTTTACTCATGTAGCGTTTGATAGATTCTGGAGTTTGTTTTTTCTCGCGAGCAATGGCTTTGTCCAAAGGTTCATAGGGAACCCATCGCTTCCAGTCTTCAAGGCCTATAGGGTTTACAAGTGCTAACTTTTTGACTCGCTCCGGGTACATCAGGGTAAACCGGGTAGCCAGCATACCTCCCATAGAGTGCCCAACTACCATAACTTCTCTTATTTTCAATTTATCCAATAAAACTTTGGTATTGTTGCTAAGCCCCTGAAAAGTATATTGGGTAAGCGGTTTACTGGATTTTCCGAAACCGATCTGGTCCGGTGCTATAACCCGGTACCCTAGCTGACTGAGTTGGGAGATAGTCTCCTTCCAGTAGGCCGCCGAAAAATTCTTACCATGCAACAGGAGTACCGTTCCTCTTGCATTTTTACCCTCTGCAGGCGGTACATCCATAAAGGCCATTGCCAATGGTTGCCCCTGTTGTTCGAAATGAAAGTGATGAACTGGATAGGGATATTCGTAATCAGTTAAGGCTTTATCTTGAGGCGTTACTGAATATTCAGCAGATGCATGGCCGGTAAAAAACACACTGGCGGTAAGAAGTAAGGCAACTATGTAGCGCACAAAGAGGGTCACAGCCGTGTCCTTATTGGTAAACGGGAGTTCACTATAGGCGCAATTGGGGAGTGGCTGAAAGGCCCGTCGGCCTTTCAGGGGAGATCACTCAGGCGTGAGCGCCTAGTAGGGGAGTGCCCTGGCTGGGCATAGGCAACTGGGGCAAGTCCTTGACTGCTTGTAGCAAACCTTCCTCATAGAGTTTTGCTGCTTTGTCTTTTTCCCCAAGGGATTGAAATAGGCGAGCCAGTTCAGCGGAGGTAGCAGGATCTTGGCGCAACAACAGGCTTTTCTCGAAATACTGCTGCGCTTTGCCCCAAAGTTCATTGCGCATTGAGAGGCGTCCGAGACAGGTTAGCAGTGCGGTACTCTCGCCATACTCGTTAAGCCAACCTTCAGCTGCTGATATTTGTGCCGCAGGGGAGGCCCCCACCAGGCAGCCGTAGAGTTCGGCAAGCTTGGGGTCCCAAGCTCGATTGAGTAGCCAGCGCAAATGCTTCTCTGCCTCTGCGTCTTCACCAATCCGATGCAGTTGCTGTGCGTAGAGACTGCGTAGGGCTTCGTTGCGTTGCCAGCGGCCACTCAGGCTTTGCCAGGCATCGTGTAATTTATCGATATCTTTGCGATTAGCTGCTTCGGTCAGCTGATGTTGATACACCTCGAGTTCAAGCTGGTGCAGCTCAGCTTCGGGCATGTTCGCATGTTTCTCCAATTCGGGCAGTAATGCGCGAAGACGGCTCCAGTCACCCAGAAGGTAATAAGCCTGCTTGAGAAGTTGTAACAGGGCAGGATGTTTCGGCTCGAGCTGCTTGGCGCGCTCCAGGCTGGCGATACACTGCTCGTAATGTTTATCCAGGAGCTGCATACGAGCTTGGCTTAGGGCTACAGCCAGGCGGGTATCTTCACCACAGGCCTCCGCTTTGGCGAGTAATTCATTGGCCTCCTCACGAAAGCCTAGCTCAAAGGCGCTGCGCGCTGCCGCCAAATAATTGATCAGCGGGGCTTCAGATCGAGGGGCGCTCTTCAGCAGCTGACGGCGCGCCCGGGACCAGTTGCCCTCCATAAATTCCACCAAGCCGCTGGTCAGGCGTCGGCGCGCTACACGCTGGCGACCAAATCTCAGCCGGTCGACGCTACCTCGGAATCCGCGAAAGATACTGCGAGCCAGCCAAATGGCAAAGAACAGGATAATTAGAGCTGCTGCCAGCGAGAAAATTGCGAACCAGAGGTTCATCTCGTAGCCTTTATTCAGCTCACCGCCAATACCGATTACCAGGTAGCCGGGATAGTTGTTAATAGCCTCCGGTAGAAAAGCGCCGAGCAGCAGTAGTACCAGAGCGGTGAAGAACAGTTTTTTCACTGGTTCTCCTCCTGTTGCGAGGCAGTTGGTGTGGCGGTGCCGGATGTTTTGTGTAAGCGCTCAATATAATTGCGGAGGGCAAGCTGGGAGGCGCTGAGGTCAGGCATTTCGACCTGGATACGCTGTTTGCTAAGTTCCGCTAGTTGTTGGGCCAGCGCATCGCGCTGCGGACTGGCAGTGCCATAACTGAGTAGTAGCGACCGCGCACTATCCAGAGCGTCCCTGTAAACCGTGGTATCGCCGCGAAGCAATGCCAGTTGGGCCTGCTCCATATAAAGGCGCAGAGTCTGGCGAAAGCGAGCTTCACTCTGAGGGGACAGCATTACCGGATTGATGTCTCCATCAATGGGGCGTACCGATTCGCGCATAAAGCGGGTGAAGTTGTGCCACTCCCGCTTCCACAGGGGGGCACTCTCCTCAATGCTGGGCTGCTCTTCACTGGGTTGTTCTGCCGAAGCCATATCGAATTGTGGTTGAATATTTGTGCGGATTAGCTGTTCTTCCAAGGCGCTGAGACGGAGGTATAAACCCTGGCGATCGATGTTTTGGACCAGCTTCAGTGAGGTGATATCGCGGGCAAGCTGTTGGCGTACTCCGTATAGATCCGGTAAGTCCACATCGCGCAATATCTCGTCCACGCGCTCGACCAGCCCCAGCGCAGCGCGACTATCGTCTTCGAGAAGCAGGCGTTGGTTGGCTAGACGCAACAGGTAATCTGCCTCAGCCAATTGCCAATCGTCGCGGCTTACATTTCCCAGCTGACCCAAACGGTTTCCCTGTGCGGTGACACTGCGCTGCATGGAAGCCAGTTGCTGCTGCAGTTGGGCGATAGTGCGATTTTGTCGCTCCAGTTGATTGCGTAAATTGGCATCGGCCTGCTCCAGCTGACTGAACTCCCCGGAATAATCTGGGGTTTGGGGTTCAGTTGGGGCTGGGGTAGCAGCAGGGGTTTCCGAAGTGGTATTGGAGGTCGGCGCTTGGGTGGTGTTTTCAGCGGCAGCCGGCACTTCCTTTGCAGGGGTAATAGTGGTGGTGCTCTCCGGGACTGCCGTTTTTCCGGGTAGATAGTCGAGGTAAGCGCCAAGGTGTTCGCGCAGCTGCGGAGAGTTGAACCAGGCCAGTGAGGCCACAGCAATCAAAATGATGATGAACAGTAGCCACCACCACAGCCCATTGGATTTACTGGCCGCAGCACCGCCGCTGGCTTTACCCGTAGAGGCTTTTTCCTCTGAGGCTTTGGCGAAATTACTTTTGCCTTTTACAGGCTTTGTGTTTTCCGGGGGCTCATTGGTCGCGGCTACATTTTGATCTTTTTTATCGGTCATGGGTATGGCGGCGCAGGTGGAAAATGTCGTCAGATTATAACGAGTGGCGCGAGCCTTAATAGCGGGCTAAACGCCGTTTTAAGATTTTTAGCGCAAAGCGATCGAGAATTCGATTGCAAATCAGCCGAGGGCTTTACGCAGTGTTTCCAGCATAGCGTTATCGCCGGCATTTAGCGCGCTATAGCAATGGGCAAAACCAAGCTCATTTGCCCGAGTGGCAACTCGTATACTCGGGCAGATAAGAGCGGTTTCAAAGAGTGTGTTTCGGTTTATCTGGCGGATACAGGTAACCAGGTTATCGAGTGTTTCACCGCTGTGCACACTGATAATATCGGGTTGGAATTTATACTCAGCCAGGGAGGTTGCAGCCTCCGGTGGCAGCACTCTTCGATAGAGTTCGCAATAAGTTACTCGCGCCCCCCTATTACTCAAGGTGTCGCCGATAAGAGGGCGGCCACCGGAGCCGCGAAAAATAAGCACGCTTTTCCCGTCCAACTGCTGTAACCAGGGTAGGCGCAGCAACTCCTCGGAGTTCATCGTATTGCCACTTTGCTCGCAGGGTATACCGCGCTTCTCCAGGGCGCTTGCGGTTGCCGCGCCGATCGCCAGAAAGCGAGGACCCTGGGGAAACTGTGGCCAATAATCTTCAAGCCAGTCTATGCCGTAGCGCACGGCGTTCTGGGAAACAAAGATCGCGACATCCGTTTGATCGAAATCGAGAATTGAGTTTTTTAAGGCCTGTATGGCAGCTTGATCCTCAATTGGCTCTATGCCGAGCATGGGGATGTTATCTACCTGGGCCCCCAGGCTGCGCAGTAGCGCACACCAGTTATCAGCCTGCTGCGTTGGCCGCGTACTGAGAATACGTTTGCCCTGCAGCAGGTCGGAGGTGAGATCGCTCATGTCAGATAGCGGCGAGGATTTTATCGGCACCATCGGCCAGTAACTGTTCCGCGAGCTCAGTACCCAGTCGCTCTCCCTCAGCGGCAGGGCCGCGACTGTCGGCATGTATCATGGTTTTGCCATCGGGACTGCCAACGAGTCCGCGCAACCACAGGGTGTCACCATCCAGCTCGGCGTAGCAGCCGATAGGCACTTGGCAGCCGCCGTTGAGGCGCTTAACCAGGGCGCGCTCCGCACTGAGTCGGGCTGCGGTTTCCGGACAGTGGAGCGGTTGGATCAAGGCTTCCAGTTCGCTATCGCGGCGCGACTCGATACCCACTGCGCCCTGTCCACCAGCGGGGAGCAGGATGTCTGTTGCCAGGAAGCTGCGGATGCGTTCCGGCATCTCAAGTCGCAGCAGTCCGGCCGCAGCGAGGATGATTGCGTCGTAATCGCCGGCATCCAGCTTGGTCAGTCGGGTATTCACATTGCCCCGTAAAAAGGTGACTTTGAGGTCCGGGCGACGGGCAAGTAATTGGCACTGTCGGCGCAAGCTGGAAGTGCCGACTACTGCGCCCTGGGGCAGGTCATCAAGGCTGTCATAAAGATTACTGACAAAGGCATCGCGGGGATCTTCACGCTCGCAAATAATCGGCAGGTGAAGTCCTTCGGGGAATTCCATGGGGACATCTTTCATCGAGTGAACTGCGATGTCCGCACGGCCTTCGAGCATCGCCACTTCCAGTTCTTTAACGAAAAGGCCTTTGCCACCCACTTTGGTTAGTGGGATGTCCAAAACCTGGTCACCCCGGCTGGTCAGGGGCAGTAACTCGATAAAAAGTTCGGGATGCGCCTGTTGCAGGCGGTCTTTGACATAGTTGGCCTGCCACAGAGCCAAAGCACTCTGTCGGGTGGCAATGCGAATACGATCTATAGACATGCGGCTCAATCACTTATTGGTTGAAGCGGCCATTCTAACAGAGTCGCAATGCAGTGAGGCTCTCTGTAGCCGAGGGGCTAGCCCCTGGTGCGCAGCCAGTCTTCGAGAATTATCCGTGCGGCTATTGAGTCCACTGGGTCTTGTGCGTAGTTGCCACGATGTCCGCGTTCGTTGGCCTCTTCCTTGGCGGCTCGAGTGCTCAAACGCTCGTCGATCAGCTCTACCGGTAGTCCATAGCGACCGTGCAGGCGCTGGCTGAATTTTCGCGCACGCACGCCAAATTCACTTTCGCTGCCATCCATATTGAGGGGGAGGCCAACCAGTAAAAGGTGGGGTTGCCACTCTTTGATCAGGCCTTCGACGGAGTCCCAATTGGGCTTGCCATCTTTGGCGGGTAGTGGGGCCAGTTCCCGTGCTCCACCGGTAAGGCTCTGGCCGTAAGCTACGCCAATAGAGCGGGTTCCAAAGTCAAAAGCTAGCGCTGTGACGGGTTTATTCATAGGGGTCAGTAATTTTTCTGTTAGGCGTGGCCAGCTTGGGAGCCGAGGCCGGAAAGATCGATGCCGTGGCGGGCGGCGGCGCTTTGCCAGCGTTTTTCGACCGGTGTGGCGAATAGGGTTTCGGGCTCTGCCGGCAGTGTCAGCCAGGCGTTTTCTGTCAGCTCCTGCTCCAACTGACCGGGCCCCCAGCCCGCGTAGCCGAGGGCGAGTAGTACATCGTCAGGGCCGCGCCCTGCGGCGAGGGATTCGAGGATGTCCTTGGAGGCAGTCAGGCTGATATCTGAATTGATTTCGGTGGTAGAGTCGAAGTGCATGCCGGTGCCGTGCAGTACAAATCCCTGCTCTGGTGACATGGGACCGCCCAGTAGAACTGGTTCGTCACCGCGCAAGCTGAGATCCTCCAGAGACAGCTGCTCGAATACCTCGTGCCAGTGCACTTTACTGGGCATATTGATCACTATGCCCATGGCACCGTCGCTGTTGTGTTCAACAATCAGTGCGATAGCGTGTTTGAAGCGCGGGTCCTCCATACCGGGCATGGCCAGAAGGAACTGGCCGCGCAGGTTTCCGTGAGTCAGGTCGCTATCGATATTCGAATTAGGCATAGATCAGTAATAAACCGCCAGTTGAAAGCCCATTTTAGCCTCGGCTGGGCAGATCCCCCGCAGAAGTAGTAAGTCCCCCGGTTCTTTCGAATTGCCAGGTACGGATAATTTCCAGTCGATCAACCTCATTCTTGATCTCTACTGGGAAGGGAGCGAAGGGAGCAGCCAGACGCACAATTTGTTGGGCCGCATCATCGAGAATGCGCTCCCCGGAGGATTGAAGAATAACAACCTTCTCGACGGCTCCGGTGGGAAGCAACCGCACCATCATGCGTAACTCGCCACTAATTTGTTTTTCCAAGGCCTCTTCGGGAAAGTTATCACTGCCAACAGCTTCTATCTTCTGGCGCCATTCATGTAAATAAGCGGCATCGGCTGAGGCTCTGGTAGCTACAGATGTCAATCTGCGTACTCGGGGGCGCTCGGCAATAGTTTGGCGAATTTTATCGAGACGCGCTTCTAGGCTAGCTATTTTAGGGTTGCTCAATGGCAGGTCATTGGGTGCGTCGCCGCGCTTTTCCTCGGATAACTTATCTTCTGCCGAAAGTTCAGGAGCCTGAATCGGGCTCTCACCAACTGTGGTAATTAACAGGCGGCGTTGTTCTGCTGGCCGCGCAGATTGTTGTTGTGGCAAAGGCGTCACGCGATGAATTTGCGTATCGGCAAACTCGGCACGGCGCTTAGTGGATAACTCTTTCCGAGAGTCTGCGGTACCACTGGCTAATTGGTTGTGCTGTGCCAAGTAGCCAGCATCCTCTGGGGCCTGAGCGGAATTTTGCAAAGAAAGTGTGACTTCAAGTGTCGGTGGCGCCTGTGCACCTTTCGGAGCAGCAAAAGCCACTCCGAAAACAATTAGCGCATGTAACGCGGCGGCTAGAAATAATGAGAACACAAAGCGTTCACGCTGCATTGCATGAAACTGTGTCGCGTTGGCAGAGGAATTCATTATCTATTATCAACTACTACTTATTCGGGCGTGCGTTTCACACAGCCTTGTTCTCAGTGGTAAACCGCCCTGAGAGTTATCAAACGCCCAGTTTACCTTTTTTGTGCCAGCAGGTGTGTGATGCCGCTCATTAGTCGCGCGCCTATGTCCGTATTGTAGGCGGCATCAATTTCCCGTACACAAGTGGGACTGGTAACGTTAATTTCTGTTAGGTAGTCACCAATAACGTCCAGCCCGACAAATAACAGACCTTTTTCTTTCAAAGTGGGAGCGACTTGCTCAACGATCCAACGATCTCTATCGGTCAGGGGGCGTGCTTCTCCGCGCCCGCCGGCTGCAAGATTGCCGCGAGTCTCGCCCGCTTCCGGAATTCGCGCCAAGCAATAGGGAATCGCTTCACCGTTAACGACCAGGATACGCTTGTCACCGTCTTTGATTTCGGGGATGTAACGCTGCGCCATAATCTGCTGGCGGCCGTGGTCGGTAAGCATTTCCAGAATTGCTCCCAAGTTGGCGCCGTCCGGTTTGCAATGAAAGATGCCCGCACCGCCCATACCGTCTAGAGGTTTAAAAATGACATCTTGATGAGTTCGGTGAAATTCCCGCAGCTTGGCCATATCGCGACTGGCTAGAACCGGTGGGCAGCACTGGGGGAAACTTGTCGCAAAAATTTTCTCATTGCAGTCGCGTAGCGCCTGGGGCTTGTTGACTACCGTTGCACCTTCGCGCTCTGCGGCTTCGAGAATATAAGTGGAATAAATATATTCATTATCAAAGGGGGGGTCGACACGCATCAGGATTACATCCAGCTCGCCGAGAGGCATTTCTCTGGACTCTTCCAGAGAAAACCAACGATTCTCATCATCAAAAACCTGCATAGGGCAGCCGCGCCCAGTTGCGCGCCCATTCTCCAGGTAAAGATGGCTCTGCTCGAAATAAAACAGCTGGAAACCACAATCTTGTGCGGCTTGTAACAGTGCAAGCGTCGTATCTTTTTTAAAATTGATCTGGGCGATGGGGTCCATCACCACACCGAGGGAATAATTCATACGGGTTTCCAAATCGTTGGGTATTTCTATCCCAGTTATCACTGGTTTTGCTCCCAAATTTGTGGCCGCTACCAGCGTTGTTGGATAGATAAGGTAAGAGCAGCTTTGCGAAGGTGCAACCTTCTTAACGCAATACCTCCAATGAATGTATAAGTGGTGATAATTTGAACTGCGTCGCCTGCAGTGTGTCGACTCAGCTAGATTCGCCTGGGGTTCTGTGATAAAAGTTCGTCTCAGCGTGCGACCTTCGCCAGGCTAGGCGCCCGGACCCCGCAAGCGGTTTGAAAAAAGGGCGCAACTAAAGTTTTCGCGTGCCCGAAAATAAGTAAACAGGGGATTCAAAAAAGACTATGGAGCTTAACTGGGAAAGTCTGACTGTCATGGTGATCGACGACAGTAAGACAATTCGCCGCACTGCGGAGACGTTGCTGCAAAAGGCGGGCTGTACCGTGGTCACCGCGACAGACGGTTTTGATGCGTTAGCAAAAATCGCGGACTCCCGTCCGGATGTCATTTTTGTCGATATTATGATGCCGCGCCTGGATGGCTATCAAACATGTGCGTTAATAAAAAATAACAGCGAATTCCGCTCCACCCCTGTTGTAATGTTGTCGAGTAAGGACGGTTTGTTCGATAAGGCAAAAGGGCGTGTTGTTGGTTGCGATCAATATCTGACCAAACCTTTTAGTAAGAGCGAGCTGCTGGGTGCTATTTCCGCTCATGCCAAGCCGCACCATGCCGCATAAGTGGCCTACAGAAAAAGAAAATATAGATAACGGACTCCATTGTGGGCATTGTGCCCACAAGCTCGGTACCAAAATTTAATTTGAGTACAGATTTTCCGGTTGTTACATACCGGTTGATTTTTGTACCCACACTATCGGTAGTCATAGTGCATCTCGGCACATGCTAGCGAGGATAATCACAACAAAAACCGCCGAGCGCAGTAGTTGTTGCCGAAAAGATGTCATGGGGGAAATGATGGCAAGAGTACTAATAGTTGATGACTCTCCTACAGAAACACATAAGCTGACAACCATTCTTGAAAAAAATGGCCACGCAGTAATCACCGCTCCCAACGGTGAAAGCGGAGTTGAAGTAGCCCGCGCCGAACGCCCCGATCTGATCCTGATGGATATTGTGATGCCGGGTCTCAACGGTTTCCAGGCCACCCGCCAATTGAGCAAAGACAGCAATACCGGTGAAATTCCGATCATTATGGTAACTACCAAAGATCAGGATACAGACCGTGTCTGGGGTATGCGCCAGGGAGCCAGGGCTTACCTGACCAAACCTGTCGATGAGAGCAAATTGCTGGATGCGATCGGGGAGGTGTTGGCCTAATAGCCAGCTGCGAAAAGTGCAGTCACAAACACCTTATTTAGCTCTGGTTGATATTGCACGGCGCGCCAAAGCGCAGGCCACTGGCCTGCCTGGCCGCCGGGAAATCAAACCCTACTGGACCGGTATCGGTTTCTCTCTTCTGGATAACCACTTTGTCGCCTCCATGGATGACGTTGTGGAATTGCTCGAAGTGCCACAGCACACCTTTATTCCCGGCGTTCAGCCTTGGGTAAAAGGCGTCTCTAATGTTCGTGGTCGCCTGCTTCCCCTTATTGATCTCGCAGCTTTTTATGGCGGCTACCTCTCAGGTCCGCGCCAGCAACGTCGTGTTTTGGTGCTCGAGAGGGATAAGACCTACGTGGGGCTTATCGTGGATAAATTGTTTGGGATGCAGCACTTGGCGTTTGAGTATGCCCGTGAGGCACCGACAGATTTGAGTGAACCATTTGCGCCAATGGTGCACGGCCAGTTTGTTTTACAGCAGCATCGTTGGCTCGTTCTCGATATGCGGGCACTGATCAAGGATGCGCGTTTTATGGATGCAGCTTTACGCTGACTAATCCAGTTCTTTCTTTCCGGTAGCCGAGGGTGGTCGACCGGATGGCCCGCAATTAGTGCAGGGATGTACAGCACTGACTGAGGGGTCTTGTCATTAAAGCGTTAAAACTAAAGTGGTATTAAACCGGCCTAATGCAATGGCCCGCTAGGAGTAAATTATGAAACCAGGCTCCCAGAGTTCCTTTTCCGCGCTGCGCAGTAACCCTGCCGCGCTGGTATTAGGTCTACTGGTACTCGCCACGCTGGCGGGGCTTATTGTCAGTATTTATTTGGTACAGACTCGAGACGAGCAGGATAAAGAGTACCTGCAGCAAGTCGCCGAGTTGCGGGCCCTTTCCTATCAGGTAGTTTCCTATGCGCCGGCGGCAACCGCAGGCGATAGTGAGGCCTTTACCGAGCTGGAAAATGTTACCGAAGAAATGGCTAATGCCTGGAACCAGCTTCAGCGAATGGATGACAATAGTCGCCGCGCCCTGGGTGCTCAGCTGTCTGCTTACGATCAGGTTTGGCGCAGCTTGCGCGAGCAGGTCGATACGATTATCGGCAACCAGGAAACCATCGTATTTCTTAACGATATCGCTTCAACGCTGAGTGACTCGCTTCCGGAATTACAGGCTGAGCACAACAATATTGTAGAAATTCTGCTGGCTAACAACGCCCCGGCAAATCAGGTGGAACAGGCCCAGTTGCAGGTATGGCGTGCGGAGCGTATTGGTCGAAATATCGATAAAATGCTTCAAGGTGGCGATGATGCCGAAGCCGCCGCTGACCAGTTTAATACCGACGCCAGTCTTTTCGGTAAGGTGGTTGACGGTATGAAGAGCGGCGATGTGGTGATGGGGATTTCCCGTATTACCGATGAAGAGGCTCGCCACTCATTGGATGAAATTACTGAGCTGTTCGGCTTCGTAAGCACCTCCGTACGGGATATCTTCGAAGCAACTCCAGCCCTGTTTGCTACCCGCCAGGCCTCTGACGGCATTATCGCGTCATCTCCCCAGCTGATCGAAGCATTGAGTACGCTGAATGACCGAATCGTAAACCTTTCAGATGATCGCCAGCCCAACAACTTGACCATTGCTGCACTGGCTTTGGTCTTCGTTTTGTTGATCTTCGGTATGATGGCGATGGCATTCTCCGGTACCCGCCGAAACCTGAAAAAAGAGGAAGATACCAACGAGCGTAACCAGCACGCGATTATGCAGCTGCTGGACGAGCTGGCCGACCTCGCCGACGGTGACTTGACCACCTCTGCAACGGTAACCGAAGCCTTTACTGGTGCGATTGCCGACTCCATTAACTTTACTATTGACCAGCTGCGTGTGCTGGTATCGCGGATTAATGGTGCTGCACAGGAAGTATCTGGCTTGTCCCAGGAAACCCAGCAGACTGCACTGCACTTGGCCGAGGCCTCTGAGCACCAGGCACAGGAAATTGCCGGAGCTTCTGCCGCGGTTAACGAAATGGCGGTCACCATTGACCAGGTATCTGCCAACGCCTCCGAATCTGCCCAGGTAGCCGAGCGCTCGGTACATATCGCAAGTAATGGCGCCAAGGTGGTACAGAACACCATTAAAGGCATGGATAACATCCGCGAGCAGATTCAGGATACCTCCAAGCGAATTAAGCGCCTGGGTGAATCCTCCCAGGAAATTGGCGATATCGTAAGTTTGATTAACGACATTGCCGACCAGACCAACATTCTTGCATTGAATGCCGCGATCCAGGCGAGCATGGCCGGTGATGCCGGTCGAGGCTTCGCGGTGGTTGCGGATGAGGTACAGCGACTTGCGGAGCGCTCTGCAGCTGCAACCAAGCAGATCGAAGGTCTGGTAAAAGCGATTCAGTCCGATACCAACGAGGCGGTAATCTCCATGGAACAAACCACCAGTGAGGTGGTACGTGGAGCTCGTCTGGCCCAGGATGCGGGTGTTGCACTGGAAGAAATTGAAAGTGTATCCAACAACCTGGCATCGTTGATTCAGAACATTTCTAACGCTGCCCGTCAGCAGGCTTCGTCTGCAGGCCACATTTCCAACACGATGAACGTGATTCAGGAAATTACCTCGCAGACTTCTGCGGGTACCCAAGCTACCGCCCAGTCCATTGGTAACCTGGCGCAGACCGCGAGTGCACTGCGCGAATCCGTTGCCGGCTTCAAACTTCCGCAAGAGGAAAGTGTTGAAAGCAACAGCGAGCTGTATGACGTGGAGTTGCCGGAAATGGATACAGATACTTTCGCTATTGAAGGTGAAGATACTCATTCATTGGAGTCCCGCGAAGACCGGGCCCTGGCCTAACCCACACAATAATGCCCGGCCATTATGAAAGTTGGCCGGGCGCAAAAGGGGCGCACGGAATTGCTTCCGATAAATCCGCGAGTTTTTCTCGCAGAAAACTGTAGCGCTTGAGTACTGAATAAATTATTGGGGACTTGGCGTGAGTCACGACAATCCGAACTTCATGGCCTTGGATTGGCTGATCGGTGAAATTAACGAGACTTTGGCACAAGCGCGCCAATTTCTTGAGACGTTCGCTGTCGAACCCGATGCGGGTGCCTCTCTTCTGCAAAACAGCTTGTCGCTGGTGCACCAGGTGCACGGTAGCTTGCATATGGCACAGCTCAGTGGTGCCGCGATGTTAGCAGAAGAGATGGAGCAACTTATCCAGGCCCTCGCCACTGGTGCGGTTGAAAATACCGACGAGACGCGCGAATTTTTGATGCGCGCATTGCTGGAGTTGCCCCTTTACCTCGAAAAGGTTTCTTTTCAGCGTCGTGACAATGCCGTTCTCTTACTTCCCCTGATGAATGACTTGCGCGCAGTGCGCCGCGAGCGATTGATCAGTGAAGGAGCGCTTTTCTCGCCAGAACTGTCTTCATTGGCAACGGTGATTGGAAAGCGCCAGCCCCTCGTCGCCGATAGCGCCCGCTTAAATGACCTGGTCACCAAGTTGCGCAAGATGTATCACGTTGCGGCTGCGGGTCTGATCCGGGATGTAAACAGTGGCGAAAGCCTGGCTTACCTCACCAAGATTATTGAAAAAATGCAGCTGCTTTACAGTGGCAGCTGCCGCCAATCCCTGTGGGAAGTACTGTTCGGTATTTTGGAGGCGCTCGGCGAACACCGTATTAATGTGCAGCCCGCACTGCGCCATTTACTGCGCAAGGTGGATATTGAATTCAGGTTGTTGCAGGGGCGTGGCGCAAAGGTATTGGACGCGCGCCTGGATCAGGACTTTCTGCGCAACCTACTTTTTTATGTCTACCTCGCCGGTCCGAATGGGCCGCACTGCGAGAAACTCTACCACCGCTTCGCATTAGATAAGGCGGTTCCCGGTACGCCTCGCCCGGATACTGAAGACGTATTGGCGATGGGGCCAGAAGCCTTAGGCAGTGCAATTGCTGCAGTGCGCGATGAACTGCAGTTGGTGCGTGAAGCACTGGAGCCCAGTACAACTGATACAGAACAACCCTCGCTGTCTGACACTGCCGCAGTGGCCAAGCGTCTCGCGGATACACTCGGTATTTTGGGATTGGAGGCGCAGCGGGTTCGCGCTCGCAGTGTCTACGAAGACCTTCGCGATGCTTCCCGTGGTACTGACGTTGAAGAGTACCTGATGCGTGCCGCCGGGGAATTGGTTCAGCTCGATTCAGCGCTTGCCGCCACCGTCGATCGCAATAAAAAAGTCGATGATGAGCAGCCCATTATGGGCGACGCCACTGACTCTGTATTACGCGAGGCCAGACTCGGTCTGGAAGCGGTAAAAGAAGCGGTCATGGAGTATGTGGCCAGCCACTGGGATATCAGTTACCTGAGCCGTGTGCCACAGCGTTTACAGGAAGTCTGTGGTGGCCTTGAAATGGTGGGTTACCAGCGAGCGGGTGAAATTATCTCCGCTTGCAATCGCTATATTGGCAACTCCCTGATTGAGGCTGGAGAACAGCCCGAATGGACAATGCTGGATACTCTGGCAGATGCCATTACCAGTGTTGAATACTACCTGGAGCGCCGTGCGGAAGGTCTGGCTGATGCAGAAATGCTTTTGGCACTGGCTGAAGATAGCGTAGAGGCATTGGGCGTTTCGCTGAAGATCGTCGACGAGAGTAAGGCCGACGCCAATCTGGAAGCGTCTCCGATATCAGAACCCGAACTGCCAGATCTTATTGATTACGATTTAATCCCCGATGACGAAGCCGCTGTGGTTTCTGACGAACCTCTGGACTCTCAAGCTGAAAAAGAAGCGGAAGAGACATCTGCCATAACTTTGCAACTGCCTGTCGATGAAGCAGATTCTGTTGTGGAGTCCGAGCTGGAAATCGATGGAGAGTCTGTTCCGGAGGAGTCTTGGTTCTCTGATGGGGCTCCTCAGGTTGAAGCTGCTCCGGTACTTGAAGTTGAAACTGGGATAGAGGCTCCTGAAGCTGAGGAAGCGCCTGCTGAGATTGCTGACTTCATTGAAGCTGCACCGATGGTAGAGTCTGCTGAGGTTGAGCCGGTTGCTGCAGTTGCAGAGGTCGCGGATACGACGGAGGAACTCGGTGATGACACTGAGAGCCTGATTGACGATGAAATTATCGAGATCTTCCTGGAAGAAGCCGGGGAAGTTCTTGCGCATATCAGTTGCTACTTCCCGGAGTGGGCTGCCAATTTTGCCAATCAGGATGCCCTGGTAGAGTTTCGTCGGGGCTTCCATACCCTGAAGGGGTCGGGCCGTATGGTCGAGGCCCTGGATATTGGTGAACTGGCCTGGTCTGTGGAGAATATGCTCAACCGGGTTATCGATGGCAGTGTGAAGCCCGGGCCTGCCCATGTATACCTGATTGAGCAGGTGTATCAGAAGTTCCCCTCAATGATTGAGGCGTTTAAACACGGTCAGAGCGACCCCGATCAGCAGCTTACCCTGCAGTTACAAGCTTGGGCTGAGCAGCTGAGTGCGGGAGAGATGCCCGCTGATCTGGAAGCTCAAAGTGCAGGCGGTGTCGCGGCAGTTGACGTTGTTGAGGACACGGGAGAAGACCTGGCTCAACTCTGGGAAATTTTTGCACAGGAAGCAGAGACGCACCTCAATGTCGTAGATGAGTATCTGCAGGATATGCAGGCTGCCGCGCCTTTGTATGGTGTACCGAGCGATCCAATGCACCGGGCACTCCACACACTTAAAGGCTCCGCACATATGGCGGAAGTCAAAGTGGTTGCCGAAATTATGGCGCCACTGGAGCGCTTCGCTAAAGAGCTGCGTATTTATCAGGTGCCTATCGATGCAGATATTTTTGATCTGATCAATGATAGCGCCACCTATGTGCGTGAAGTACTGGAACAGATTCGCTCTTCAGAGCCTCTCGCAATAGAGAAATCGGAACAGTTTCTTGCTCGCGTTGCTGAATTGCAGGAGCGCTCTGTAGGTCACTTGATTCGCGAGCGCGAGGCGAATGAACCTCGCGCGGTCGATCCCCAGCTGCTCGAAGTCTTGATGGCTGATGGTATGCGGGTGCTGCTTGATGCAGACCAAATGCTGATGGAGTGGCGCGCCGATCCGGCGGATAAAAGTCGTGTTGTATTGGTCGCTGACGAACTCAATGTTCTGCAGGAGGCGGCCAGCCGGGCGCAGTTGCCGATCCTGGCCGAGCTCGCTGAGCTGTTACTGAATGTTTATCGCAAAGTCCTTGCTGGTGATCTTGAGCAGGAGCCAGCGCTGTGGGCCTCTCTTGAGCAGGGACACAACGAGCTACTTGATTTAATCGATGCAGTAGCAGCAGCACAAGACCTCCCTGAAGTCAGTGAAGCTGTGGAAGAGGCGCTTCGCTACCTGGCTCAGGGTGAGGAAACCAGCTCTTCAGCTGAAGATGACTACGACCTCAATGAACTGGGAATCGATAGCGAAGCACTGGCTATTGCCGAGCCTGAAGAGCAGGCGCCGGAGCCCACGGAAGTAACCGAGCTTCTGGTTTCAGAAGCATCCCCTGATGAGTGGATTGAGCCACCTGTATTACAGGTGTCGCACGACGGGGAATCTCTCAATGGCGAGGCTGAGGATTCGGAAATTCCTCAATTGCAGGCCATAGAAGTTGAGGCCGCCGTTGAGGACGTTTCTCAATTTGAAGAACCCTTCTCTGCACCTGAAGTTGAACCTGCTGGCGACCTGGCTATCGAGCAACCGGGTAGCGAGGTGTCATCACAGGATTCCGCTCAATCAGTCGATTTACAGAAGTTGTTGGCAGACATTGACCCGGATGTTGTCGATGTCTTTATGGAGGAGGCGGGAGATCTTACCGATGAGCTGGAGGAACTGATCCAGAGTTGGGAAGAGCAGCCGGAAGGCCGCGAGCAAGGTGAGGCCCTGAAGCGTGTATTGCACACCTTTAAAGGTGGTGCACGTATGGCTGGCCTAATGGGGTTGGGTGAAGTAGCCCACCGTTTTGAAACGGTGATCGAAGGCATGCGCGACAACGATCGGCCCTCCGCAGATTTCTTCGCCAATGCCCATGGTATCCACGATCGTCTCGCCGATGGAGTAGAGACAGTTCGCGCCTGGATGGCTGGTGAACAGCTTGATGCTTTTGTACAGCTGGTCAGCACCGATTGGGCGGATCAGAAGCCGGCTAACTCGGCAGCTGCAGAAGCAGTGATTGAATCTGAAGTTTCAGACGAACAAGCTCAAGAAACTGTTCTCGTAGCGGATGCGGAACAAGGTGATGAAGTCACTGCGGCCGAGAGTACTCAGCCGGATGCTGATGTAGTTGCTACGCAGCTGCCCGAGATCGCTGTAGGTCAGGAAAGCGATAACGTTTTGCCGTTTATCCGCAAGGCCGGTAATGCAGAGCAGGAGGTAGCGGCACCGACCCGGAACCAGCCCCAGGAGATGGTGCGTGTAGCTGCTGAACTTCTGGAGGAGTTGGTAAACCTCGCCGGTGAGACTGCAATTTCCCGTGGTCGTCTTGAAGAGCAGATGAGTGAGTTCGGTCTCGCCCTAGACGAGATGGATGTGACGCTGGTGCGTCTCAACGAACAGCTGCGCCGCCTGGACCGCGAGACCGAGGCTCAGATCCTGTTCCGCCAGGAGCAGTTGGCAGAACAGGACGGCGACTTCGATCCGCTGGAAATGGACCGTTACTCGTCTATTCAGCAGTTATCCCGCTCCCTGCTGGAGTCCACATCTGACTTGATGGAGCTGCGCTCCACTCTGAATAACAAGGCGCGGGATACAGAGACCCTGTTGCTCCAGCAGTCCCGAGTAAATACCGAATTGCAGGAAGGTCTGATGCGCAGCCGCATGGTACCTTTCTCCCGTCTGGTACCGCGCCTGCGTCGCATCGTGCGCCAAGTAAGTGCTGAGCTGGGCAAGCAGGTCGAGTTGGGATTCTCCAACGTTGAAGGCGAGCTGGACCGGTCCATGTTGGAGCGTATGGTTGCGCCACTGGAGCATATGCTGCGCAACGCTGTGGACCACGGCATTGAAATGCCAGAGGAGCGTTTGGCTGCCGGCAAGTCTGAGCGTGGGCGTATCGATGTGGCGCTGAAAAGGGAGGGCAGTGAAGTTGTCCTCACCATCCGCGATGATGGTGCCGGTGTCAATTTGATCCGAGTACGTGAAAAGGCCGTGGAAAATGGCCTGATGAGGCCGGATGCTGAGCTCTCGAATAATGAGATTCTTCAGTTCATTCTGCAGGCTGGTTTTACCACTGCAGAAAAAGTTACCCAGATCTCTGGCCGGGGTGTGGGCATGGACGTTGTATCCGCCGAGCTGAAGCAGATCGGTGGCAGCGTCCATATCAACTCAGAGGCAGGCGCAGGAACAGAATTTGTCGTTCGTCTGCCGTTCACAGTTTCGGTTAACCGCGCTTTGATGGTGCGAATTGGCGATGACCTGTTTGCACTGCCGCTGAATACTATCGAAGGTATTGTGCGCCTCAGCCCATTTGAGCTGGAGCACTACTATCGCTCAGATGATGCGCGTTTCGAATACGCCGGAGAACTCTATCAGGTTAGCTATTTCGGTACTCTGCTGAAGTCTGGTGCTCAACCCAAGCTCAGTGTCGATGATATGCAACTGCCCGTTTTGTTGGTGCGCTCTGAAGGGCACGCTATGGCATTACAGGTGGATGCCATTAAGGGCAGCCGCGAGATTGTAGTGAAAAGCCTCGGCCCGCAGTTCTCCGGGGTTCAAGGGGTATCAGGTGCAACGGTAACTGGTGATGGTAGCGTCGTGGTGATTCTCGACGCTCACGCCCTGCTGCGCCGCCAGGCCACCCAGCTGGCAAGGCCGGAAGTGCCACAGCTTCAAATTCAGGAAGAGCCTGAAGTGCAGTCCGAGCAGGAGGCGCGCCAGCAGACCGTTATGGTTGTGGACGACTCGGTTACGGTACGCAAGGTAACGACGCGCTTCCTGGAGCGAGAGGGCTATCTGGTTAGCACTGCAAAGGATGGTCAGGATGCGGTTATCCAGCTGCAGGATAAGATCCCGGATCTGATCTTGCTGGATATTGAGATGCCGCGTATGGATGGCTTCGAGGTTGCCCGCCATATTCGCTCCAGCAGCCGCCTGCGCGATATTCCTATCGTAATGATTACTTCGCGTACCGGTAATAAGCACCGCGATCACGCTATGTCCCTGGGAGTTAACCACTACCTGGGTAAGCCTTACCAGGAAGATGTACTGCTGGCGGCTATTCGTGAGTACGCGGATGCCGAAGCTGTCGGAAGCTGAGACGGCAAATATCAGGAATAATATAGAGATAGGCAATGAGTGAAGTTGAAGCGCTGCCGGTAGATGTCCCCCAGGAAGTGAGTAGCCTGTTATTGCCCCTTGAGCAGGGGCAGCTGCTGGTGCCGGTGGACAGCCTCTCAGAGGTTGTTGCAATGCAGACGCCGATGGCAGTTCAAGATGTACCCGAGTGGTATTTGGGAGATCTGATCTGGCGGGAACAGCGCCTGCCGGTGGTATCTTTTGAAGTGATGCGTGGTGGTGCCTTGGGAGCAGTTGCAGAAGAGGGGCGTATTGCGGTGCTGAGTACGGGAAATCCCGATGGTGAGCTGCCGTATTTTGCATTGCTCTTGCGCGGCACTCCGCGCCTGGTACGGGTTACCCCTGAGGAGTTGGCACTGCGAGAGCAGCCGCTAAGCCCTGGAGAGTTAATGCATGTGGCCCTTTCTGGTGAGGAGGCGGTTATTCCCGACCTGCAGGGATTAGAGCGGGCCTGCTTGCGCTATCGCAGTGACTGAGTTGTTTTGCGATGTATCACCAAAAAAGGGGCCTGAGGCCCCTTTTTTGATTGGGCTGTTCGCTTAGAACAGCTCTTCCGGTAAAGAATCCTCCCGGCCATCCTGGCTGGGCATATCCATATCTTCATCGGTGTAGCGATTGCGATATGGGTTATACACTTCGCGGCCGGGCACCCGGTTGGTCCTGAATATCTCAAACATGCCCCCGTAAGAGGTGCGCAAGCCATTTTGAGGGTTGATGCGTACCGTAACTATGCCATCTGGTTGAGCCAGGTGGCGCTCGGGAAGACCTTCGAGGGCACTGCTCATAAAATCGATCCAGATAGGTAGAGCGGCCGAGCCACCGTATTCATTTTTACCCAGTTCGCCATAGGAATCGAAGCCAACCCAGGCACTGGTAGCCAGGTAGGGGCTGTAACCTGAGAACCACGCATCCCGTGGACCATTGGTGGTACCGGTCTTTCCGGCAATATCACCGCGTTTCATCGCCAGAGCGCGGCGCCCGGTGCCCTTTTTGATAACATCTTTAAGCATCGAATCCATTATGTATGCCGTCTCTGCGGACATGGCTCGCGGAGCGCGAGGACGCGCTTGGCTCTTGCTCGGGTCGAGGGGGCCAACGGGCAGTACGTGTAGTTCCGCTGGCTCTTCACCTTGATCGACCCCTTGTCCTTCCAGCTGTAATTCCGCGAGATCGACGGGTTCAGCGGACAGAGTTTCAGAGCCTGTGCCCGGCTCAGGACAGTTATCGCATACAGTGAGAGGCAGTGCCTGATACAGGACTTCGCCATTAACATCCAATACCCGGTCAACCAGGTAGGGCTCCACTCGGTAGCCACCATTGGCGAAGGCGGCATAGCCGCGCACCATCTCCAGGGGCGTGAGAGCGGAGCTACCCAGAGCAATGGTCAGGTTGCGGGCGAGCTTGCTGCGCTCAAACCCAAAGCCTTCGACAAAGCCCAGGGCGTAGTCCAGTCCTAGGGATTGCAGCAACCGGATTGAGACCATATTGCGGGACTTGTACAACGCCATACGCAGGCGGGTTGGGCCGAGGAAGGTCCCCCCGTCATTTTCAGGCCGCCATACATCTTGCAGGTTGGTTTCCTCAAAGATAATCGGGGCATCATTGATAATGCTGGCCGCTGTATATCCGCGCTCGATCGCCGAGGCGTAAATAAAGGGCTTGAAACTGGAGCCGGGTTGCCGGGCGGCCTGAGTGGCCCGATTGAAATGGCTCTGGCGGAAGTCGTAACCACCGACAAGGGCGCGGATAGCCCCATCTTCGGGCTCAATAGATACCAGGGCGCCCTGTGCTTCCGGGACCTGGGCTAGAACCCACTCTTCAGTCACCTGGGGTTCGGCAGGCTTGGTATCACCGCTCTCGGGATCCGCAAACGGATCGGCCTGAAGGGGCTCATCTACAGCGGTGGCGATCATCTCGCTACTGGAGTTGCTCTCTTTCTTTTCCTTAACGACCTTGCGTAATCGAATAACATCTCCGGGAGCAAACATTTTTTCAGCGGACTGAAGGCGTGCGCCCCGGGCGCTCTCAGAAATATAGGGCCTGATAGAACTGAGTCCATTGCTCCAAGGCAATTCAATTACGCGCCGATCTCTCAGTTGAACCTGAAGTTTCTTGGGTTCTACTGCGGTGACAACGCCGGGTTCCAAACCGCCGAGAATCGGAATCTCGTTGAGTAAATCGATAAGTTGGTCGCTATCTTGCAGCAATTCCGGTGCAAGACGCTGTTCTGGGCCGCGATAGCCGTGGCGCGCATCATAGGTTTCCAGACCGTGCTGAAGCGCATTGCGAGCCGACTCCTGCAGGCGACTGTCTACCGTTGTTATGACCTGGTAGCCGTCGGTATAAGCGTTGTCGCCAAAGAGGTCTACTGCCTCCTTCCGTGCCATCTCGGCGATATAGGGTGCATCCAGGTCGAGATCGCGGCTGTGATAGCTGGCTGTTACCGGCGCAGTAATAGACTGGTTATATTGATCCTGGTTGATATAGCCAAGGTCGAGCATCCGCATCAGGATCCAGTTGCGGCGTACCAGGGCTCGGGAGGGGTTCGCGAGAGGGTTGAAGGTTGATGGCGCTTTGGGGAGTCCCGCCATCATAGCCCACTGGGCCAGATTCAGATCCTTGATATCTTTGCCGTAATAGACCTGAGCTGCAGCCTGGAAACCGTAGGCGCGGTTTCCGAGGAAGATCTTATTGATGTATAGGGCGAGGATCTCGTCCTTGGTCAGCTCTTGCTCAATTTGCAGTGATAGCAAAATTTCATTGAACTTGCGCACAAAACGCTGTTCTCGGCTGAGAAAGAAGTTGCGCGCCACCTGCATTGTCAGTGTACTACCACCAGACTGGATAGAACCGGTCTTAATCAGCTGCGAGGCGGCCCGCATCAAACCTTTGATGGAGACACCATTGTGGGAGTAAAAGCTGGCATCCTCAGCGGCAAGTATCGCTTTGATAAAGGGTTCTGGCGTTTGCTCGATCGTGATAGGGTTGCGCCGCTTTTCACCGAACTCACCGATCAGTTTCATATCCCGTGAGTAGACCCTAAGAGGGGTCTGTAAGCGGATATCGCGGAGGCTCTCCACTGAGGGCAACCCCGGTTTGAGGTAGAGGTAGATACTGGCTAGGGCCATTGCTGTAGCGGCCACACCGGCAAGGCCGAGCCAAAGCAGTGCGAGCAGACGATTGCGGGCTTTTACGGTCATGAAACTGCTTCTGTGTACTTCATCAAAGTGATTAGGTGAATAATTATACGAATATTGTGCGCTATTACCTATGCAAATGCAGGTTGAAGCGTTAATTTAAAGTGCTATAACATCAAACCCTCATAACCCACGGAAAAGATAAGAAAAAATGGGAATTTTCCCTTTTCTGAGCAAAGGCCCCAAGGCCATGTTGGGACTCGATATTAGCTCTACTGCGGTCAAGTTGCTGGAGCTAAGTCGCAACGGCGACAAATATCGTGTCGAAAGTTACGCCGTGGAACCTCTCCCACCCAATGCCGTAGTTGATAAGAATATCAACGATGTGGGGGCGACGGCTGAGGCTATCCGCAAAGTTGTGCGACGCTCCAAAACCCGCCTGCGGGAAGCTGCCGTTGCCGTGTCTGGATCAGCGGTGATCACCAAGACGCTCGAAATGCCAGCGGACCTTACTGACGAGGCATTGGAAGCCCAAATCGCAATCGAGGCTGACCAGTATATTCCCTATCCGCTTGAAGAAGTCAGCCTGGACTTTGAGGTGCAGGGGCCTTCTGAAAAAGGGGATGGGCAAGTGGAAGTCCTGCTTGCAGCCTGCCGAACGGAGAATATTGAGCAGCGGATTTCTGCACTAGGTGAGGCGGACCTTGAGCCCGGTGTCGTTGATGTAGAAGCGTACGCCATCGAGCGAACTTATACTCTGCTGGAGGATCAGCTCCCCCCGCAAGAGCAGTTGGTCGTTGCTGTTATTGATATTGGAGCAACGATGAGCGCTCTGTCTGTTCTTGTGGATGGTAAAACTGTGTATACCCGTGAGCAGCTTTTTGGTGGGCGCCAGCTTACTGATGAGATTCAACGCCGCTATGGTCTCTCAGCAGAGGAAGCTGCTTTAGCGAAGCGTCAGGGAGGGAGTGGATTACCGGATGACTACTTTGCTGAGGTGTTGGAACCCTTCCGTGATGCTGTTGTGCAACAGGTAACTCGTTCTTTACAGTTCTTTTACTCCTCCACATCTTATAGCGATGTAGATTTTATCCTGCTCGGTGGTGGTGTTGCAGCGATGGAGGGAGTTGGTGATTTGATTGCTGAAAAATTGGGTAGGCCTACTTTGATTGCTAATCCATTTTTGCGAATGAGCATCTCCTCAAGGGTTAATCAGCAAGCTCTTGCGAGTGAGGCTCCATCGCTGATGATTGCCACTGGTTTGGCTATGAGGGAGAAGGACTACTGAGATGGCAAAAATTAACCTTCTCCCCTGGCGTCAGGAGTACCGGGCACAAAAGCAAAAAGAATTCCAGCAGTTGGCTCTATTGGTGTTTATTGCTGCTGCGTTAGCAGTATTCTTCTGGATGAAAACGGTTGATCAACAGGTTGTTAGTCAAAAAGAAAAAAACCAGATCCTTCAGACTAGGATTAATGCGCTAAATATTCAGGTAAAAGAAATCAACGATCTAAAAAAGCGTCGCCAAGAATTAATTGATCGAATGCGGGTAATTCAAGAATTGCAGGGTAACCGGCCACTGGCTGTACGTTATTTTGATGAAATTGTACAGGCAACTCCTGAGGGGTTGTGGCTAAATGGGATGAATAGGGAAGGTGATCGGTTGGACCTATCAGGTGTGGCTGAATCAAATAACCGAGTTTCCTCTTTCATGCGAAATCTGGACCAGTCGGATTGGTATGAGGCCCCCAATCTAACTGGTGTAACCGCAACTCCACAATTCGGCGAGCAAGCGAGTGAATTCCAGCTTACAGTGAAGGTCAGTGGGCGCAAGCAAGACGATGATGAAGATAGCGCAAAATAGTAAAGGATTTCGGTCATGGCACTGGCAGATACTATAAAACAGCTTAATGAACTTGATATAAATGATATCGAGTTATCTCGAATAGGCGTTTGGCCTTTATCGGGGCGGATTGCTGTTCTTGTACTTGGTGCAGCCCTGATAATTGGTGCTGGCTACTATATTTTAATTAAAGACATTTATAAGAAGTTTGATTTAGCAGTAAATCAAGAGAAAGAGCTTTTTACTCAATTTGAAAGAAAACAGTTTGAAGCTGCCAACCTAGACGCTTATAGAACCCAGCTGGTTGAGATGGAAGAAACTTTTGGTGCTTTGTTAAAGCAGTTGCCAAAAGACACAGAAGTACCGGGTTTGCTTGAGGATATTGATGAGTATGGTCGAGGAAGCGGCCTGACTATAAATAAGGTTGACTTGGAGCAAGAGCGGATAGGCGAGTTTTATGTAGAATTGCCTATTCGAATAGAGATTCAGGGAAGCTACCATGAGTTTGGTGCTTTCATCAGTGCTATTGCAGGTATGCCCAGGATTGTAACCCTTCATGACTTTGAGATTTCTACTGAGCGTGGGGATGGAGGGTTGTTGAATATGATCATTAATGCAAAAACCTATCGATATAAGGATCAGAGTGAAGAGGGATGATTAAGTACCTGCTTATACTGCTTGCCCTTTCGATCCTTTCAGGCTGCAGTTTTAATAATGATCACAGTGATCTACGTGAAAGAATGGCTGCAGTTGAGCGTGAGCCAAAAGGGCAAATAGAGCCTATCCCCACTTTTACGCCTTATAGCCCTTACGTCTATAGCGCTGCGGCAAGACGAAGTCCTTTTACACGCCCAGTATTAGAGTCTGAGCAGCGAGTTGTTGGTCGAAGATTAGATATTGCTCCAGACCTGGCTAGGCAGAGAGAGGTGTTAGAGAGGATTAGTATTGATCTCTTGTCAATGGTCGGTAGCTTATCTCGCGATGGCCAGATTTGGGCTCTTATTAACGATGGTTCCGGTGGCATTCACCGGATTACTGTGGGTAATTACCTTGGTAAAAATCATGGTCGTGTTGTGAATGCAACAGGTACTCAGCTAGATATTCTTGAAATTGTACCGGATGGCTCCGGTGGTTGGATTGAACGACCACGGGCACTGGCGTTGGAAGAGAGAGACAACGGATAATGAACAATAAACGGTTCGCCTTTTTAATAGCTCGGGTTCAGTTGCTGTTACTTGGCCTATTGCTATTTCCTGTAAACTCCAGCGCTCAGGTAAATCAACTGAATGATATACAGTTTGCAGAGCTGCCTGGCAGTCGTGTACAGCTGCGTCTAACTTTCAGCGATGTACCTCCTGAGCCTACTGGTTACACAATAGAGCAGCCGGCCCGGATTGTTTTGGATTTTGCTGGTGTGGAAAGTGCCTTGCCTCAGAAGAAATATTCGTTAGGTTTTGGCGCAGCCAGAAGTGCAGTGATTGTTTCCAGTGAAAATCGCACTCGCCTTATCGTAAATCTTGATCAGCTTCCAGTATATTCCAGTGAGCGGCAGGGCAATCAGTTGGTGATGGAAATAGGCTCAGAGTCTTCTGATAGTGCCTCCCCAGCGCTAAGTACTGTTGAGCACGATGGTGGCTCAAACCTGGGAGGGGATAAGGAATTTCGGACTTCCAATAATATCGCAGTAAGTAATGTAGATTTTCGCCGAGGGGATGAAGGTGAGGGTAAGGTCATAGTCAGCCTTACTGACCCAGGAGTAAATATCGATGTTGAGCGCACCAACGGTAAAATATTTTTAACTTTCCTAGGAGCTGAATTGCCTGAGGCTCTACGGCAAAAACTGGATGTCACAGATTTCGCCACTCCGGTAAGTAATATTACTGTGGATTATGATGGGCGTAATACGGTTATTGCCGTAGATCCTAATGATGTCGAATATGATTACTTGGCCTATCAGGCAGATACCGAGTATGTGCTCAGTGTTAAGCCCTTATCAGCACAAGAAATTAGTGAGAAAGAAAAAGAGTTTGTATTCAACGGGAAGAAGCTTTCTCTTAACTTTCAGGACATTGAGGTTCGCTCAGTTCTGCAGGTTATTGCCGACTTTACTGATCTTAATTTAGTCGCAAGCGATACTGTGCAAGGTCGAATAACATTACGCCTTGATGGTGTACCATGGGATCAGGCTCTGGCTCTTATTCTAAAGGCGAAAGGGCTCGATAAGCGCCAGGAAGGCAGCGTAATTATGGTTGCACCAGCAGCTGAGATCGCTGAGAGGGAACGCCAGGAGCTTGAAACTCGTAAGCAGTTGGAGGAATTGGCTCCCTTGCGTACAGAATTTATCAGTGTTCGCTATGCGGATGCGGGGGAGATTTTTAACCTATTCTCTGGGCAGGGAGGGGCAGATGGCCTTGCGGGAGGCAGTAGTAGCAGTGACAACCAGCAGCTGAGCATGCTCTCTGCCCGTGGAAGTGCCATCGTTGATGAGCGAACTAACACAATTATTCTCACTGATACAGAAGACAAAATTGCCCAATTCCGTGCGCTGATAGAAGTTATTGATATCCCAATTCGCCAAGTAATGATCGAGGCGCGAATTGTTACCGCTAACAGTGACTTCCAGCGTGAGCTAGGTGTCCAATGGGATTTCGTTGATGGTACCGAGATAAATGACAGCACCGCAGGTATCGGTTCAGGAGGCTTGTCACTTGATGATGGCGCTGCCCTCGGTGATCTAACTGGCGATTTTGATCCGCTTTTGGTTGATCTTGGGGTAAGTAACCCCGCGGGTAGTCTGGCCTACGCTATTTTAAAGGATGATTTTTACCTGAGCCTTGAGCTGTCTGCACTTGAGGATGTGGGGGTAGCAGAAATCGTTTCTCAACCAAAGGTTGTTACGGGTGATAAGCAGGAAGCTACCATTCAGTCAGGTATTGAGATTCCCTATTTAGAGACGACGTCTTCTGGTGCTGCTGCTATTTCATTCCGTGAGGCTGTGCTGGAACTTAATGTTACACCTCAGATCACCCCAGATAATAATATTATTATGTCTCTAAATATTGAGCAGAATAGCATTGGTGAATATGTCACCGTAGGAGGTGGCCAAGTCCCATCTATCAATGTGAATACGCTGGAAACTAAGGTTCTGGTCCGTAACGGTGAGACAATTGTTCTAGGCGGCGTGTTTGAAAGCACTACACTTGAGGGTGAAACCAAAGTTCCCTTGCTGGGTGATATTCCTTATATCGGTAACTTGTTTAAGCAGACTATACGCACGGATGATAAACGTGAGATCCTGATGTTTATCACACCGCGTATTCTTGAAGATGAGGCTTTCTACTCTAAGTGATCACCCGCTCTATTTTCCTGGTCGGCCCCATGGGGGCCGGCAAGTCTACGATCGGCAGGTTGTTGGCAGCGCAATTGCAGCTGCCTTTTGCCGATACCGACAAAGTGCTCGAAGAGCGCACTGGTGCGGATATTCCCTGGATTTTTGATGTGGAAGGCGAAGCGGGATTTCGCCGTCGTGAGACTGAAATATTGGAAGAGCTCTGCCAGGGTGAGTGCCAGGTTATTGGTACCGGTGGCGGAATAGTTTTGCTCGAGGAGAATCGACGCCAGCTACAAAAATATGGCCATGTAGTTTATTTGCAGGCCAATATCGATCAGCTTCTGGAGCGCACTTCAAAGAATACCAATCGCCCGTTGCTTCGTGTACCCAACCCCCGTCAGCGTATTGCGGAAATTTTGCAGGAACGCGAGCCTCTGTATCGTGAGGTTGCAGATATTATTTGCGACACCAATGACCTCTCCCCCAAACAAGCATCCCTCCTGGTCGCAGAACACTTAGGCAGCCTGCTGTCCGATTAGTCCCAAGCGTCTGTGCTAAAGTGCGTCTCACTTCTGTTGAGATAAGCACTAGGGGATTGAGAGCAGTATGCAAAGCCTTAACGTAGAACTCGGCGAGCGTAGTTATCCGATAATTATTGGTTCAGGTTTGCTCGGTGACCCGCAATACATCCTCCCTTACATTAAAGGCCGGCAAGTTTGCATTGTTACCAATGAAACTATTGCTCCTCTTTATTTGGCGACATTATTGGAAGGGCTAAAAGGGCTCGATAAAGTGGATGTTGTCGAGCTTCCCGATGGTGAAGCTTTCAAATCACTCGACACAGTGAATCGAATTTTTGATGTGCTGCTGGAAAAGCGTCACAACCGCTCTACGACACTAATCGCGTTGGGCGGTGGTGTCGTTGGAGATATGTGCGGTTTTGCTGCAGCCTGTTATCAGCGCGGGGTTAACTTTATCCAGGTACCGACTACCCTGCTGTCTTTGGTTGACTCCTCTGTTGGGGGAAAGACCGGCGTTAACCATCCCCTTGGTAAAAATATGATTGGCGCCTTCCACCAGCCCCGCCTTGTCCTTGCGGATACCGGTACCCTTGCCACATTGCCTGCACGTGAATTTTCCGCAGGCCTCGCCGAGGTCATTAAATACGGATTGATCTGTGACAGCCCATTCTTCGAATGGATCGAAGAGAATTTACAAAAGTTATTAACGAGGGAGCCCGCAGCACTGGCTTACGCTATTGAGCGCTGCTGCGCCGACAAGGCGAATGTTGTTGCCAGTGATGAGTGCGAGAGTGGTCGTAGGGCGATACTGAATCTTGGCCATACCTTCGGCCACGCTATTGAGGCAGTGCAGGGGTATGGCAGTTGGTTACATGGTGAGGCCGTTGCCGCCGGAATGGTTATGGCGTTGGAGTTATCCAGGTTGCGCGGAGATATCGATGCAGAGCTGGTGGAACGGTTGCGAGCGATGCTAGAGGCGGCTGATTTGCCGCAGCAGGCACCGCAGGGCATGACAACCGATGAATTCCTCCAAGTAATGCAGGTGGATAAGAAGGTGTTGGACGGAAAATTGCGTTTGGTGCTGCTAAAGGCACTGGGAGAAGCAATTATTGTCGATGATACCCCCAGAAAAATGATTATAAATGCACTGAAAAACTGTGGTGCCGAGTGATAACCCTGCTCTTATTGTCTAAATAATAGGACTGAGTACCAGAAAGGTTAGTTGATAGAAGATAAGTTTGGTTTTGTTTGATTTGACAGACTAATACACTGCTAAAAGTTGAAAATGTAGTGTTGGACAAGTAATATTGCGCCCCCCCGAAAGGAAAGGCGGGGCAAAAAACCGCCAATAACAACAAAAAAAGCCCCAGCAGAGGGCTTTTTTTATCTCGGGATCTTTTTCCAAGGGACCGCAGGAGAGCGTAGCGCGAAGCTTAAAGTGACATTCGCCCATAACAGGCACTTCTTTTTTTAAGCGCCAGTGGTCCCCCAATCGATAGCGACGAGGAATTCTATGGGTAGCAGTCTGTATCAGTTGGATGAGTTTAAGGACAACTGCGGTTTTGGTCTGATCGCTCATTTGCACGGTGTGGCAAGTCACAAGTTAGTGCAGACGGCCATTGAATCCCTCACTTGCATGACCCACCGGGGTGGTATTGCCGCCGATGGTAAAACCGGTGATGGTTGCGGTCTTTTGCTGCAAAAGCCGGATGCTTTCCTCCGCGCAGAAGCCAAGACCCTGTTTGGTGCTGAGCTGACAGCAACCTACGCAGTGGGATCAATCATGCTCCCACTAGATCACGCCGAGGCCGATAAAGCCCGCAAAATTCTCGAAACTGAGTTGCAAGCTCAGGGCCTAAAGACCGTCGGCTGGCGCACCGTACCGACCAACCCGGAATGCCTGGGCCCTATTGCCCGGGATTGCCTGCCACACTTTGAGCAGTTGCTGATCAACAATGCAGACGAGCCCCTCGGCGAGGCGAAATTCAATGCCCGTCTCTATGTGGCCCGTCGCAAAGCCGAGTTGCGCTTAAGTAGCGAAGTCTATATCGCCAGCCTTTCAACCAGTGTTCTCTCCTACAAAGGCCTGATGATTCCGGCTGATCTGCCCAAGTTTTTCCCAGAACTGGCCGACCCGCGCCTGGAAACCGCGATCTGTGTTTTCCACCAGCGCTTCTCTACCAACACCATGCCCCGCTGGCCCCTGGCCCAGCCATTCCGCCTGCTGGCGCACAATGGTGAGATCAACACAATTACTGGCAACCGCAACTGGTCTGTTGCTCGCACCAGTAAATTTGCCACTGACCTGATTCCAGAGCTGAATGAGCTGGTGCCCCTGGTAAACCGCGAGGGCTCCGACTCCTCGAGCCTGGACAATATGCTGGAGATGCTGCTGGCGGGCGGCATGGAGCTGCACCGGGCCGTGCGTATGCTAGTGCCGCCGGCCTGGCAAAATGTTGAAGGAATGGATGCGGACCTGCGCGCCTTTTACGAATATATCTCCATGCATATGGAGCCCTGGGATGGGCCGGCTGGATTGGTGATGACCGACGGCCGCTACGCAGTGTGTACCCTGGACCGCAACGGCTTGCGTCCCTCGCGCTGGGTGATTACCAAGGATGACCTGATCACTGTGGCCTCCGAAGTGGGCGTGTACGACTATGCCCCTGAAGATGTTGTAGCTAAGGGCCGCCTCGGACCGGGGCAGATGCTGTCGGTAGACACCCAAGAGGGCAAGCTCTACCACACCGCTGACATCGATAATATGCTCAAGCGGGCACAGCCCTATAAGCGTTGGCTCAAGGATAAAGCACGCCGTATCCGTTCTACTCTGGTTACCGCGCCGGTGGACAACAACTTCTCCCACCAGCAATTCAAGGTTTACCAAAAGCTGTTCAGCTCCTCCCTGGAAGAGCGCGATAAAGTCGTCCGGCCCATGGCTGAGGCGGGCCAGGAAGCGGTCGGTTCAATGGGCGATGATACGCCGATGGCGGTTTTGTCCCGTTACAACCGCTCGCTCTACGACTACTTCCGCCAGCAGTTTGCCCAGGTAACCAACCCGCCAATTGACCCCCTGCGGGAAACCGTGGTGATGTCTCTGGAGACCTGCCTGGGTCGAGAGAAATCAGTATTTGAGGAAACCCCCGAGCACGCGGACCGGGTAATCCTGTCTTCGCCAGTACTTTCCCATATGAAGTACACGGCACTGTTATCCCTTGATCGCCCGGGCTTCGAAGCGGAGATCTTCGATCTGAACTACGACCCCGCTGAACAGGATCTCAAATCGGCGATTGAACAGCTCTGCGCCAAAGTTGAGGCTTCAGTGAGGGCGGGGGCTGTGATTGTGGTGCTGTCCGATCGCGATATTCGCGAGGGGCACCTGCCCATCGATGCACTGCTGGCGACAGGCGCGGTGCACCACCACCTGGTACATGCGGGCTTGCGCTGTGATTCCAATGTTGTGGTGGATACCGCCAGCGCCCGCGATGCGCATCAGTTGGCCTGTTTGGTCGGCGTCGGTGCCACCGCAGTACACCCGTATTTTTCCTACAGCATTATCAATCACCTGATCGATACCGGTGAATTGCTGCTGGATGCCGCTGAGGCGCAGAAAAATTACCGTAACGGCATTATCAAGGGCCTGTTAAAGATCCTGTCCAAGATGGGCATTTCCACCGTTGCCTCTTATCGCGGCGCACTGCTGTTCGAGCTGGTGGGCATTTCCAGGGATGTGGTGGATCTGTGTTTCCCCGGAGCACCCACTCGCATCGAAGGTGCCGGCTTCCCCGAGCTGCAAGCCGATATGGCGGCCCGTGCCGATATTGCCTGGAAAGCCCGCAAACCGGTTTCCCCCGGCGGTTTGCACAAGTTTGTTTACGGCCAGGAGTATCACGCTTTTAACCCGGATGTGGTGACTACCCTGCGGCGCGCTGCCAGCACCGGTGACTATGCCGCGTGGCGGGACTATGCGGAGCTGGTTAACCAGCGCCCGATGGCGACATTGCGGGATATGCTGGACTTCAAGGAGAACATCGAACCGGTAGCTCTGGAAGACGTGGAGCCGGCAGAGCAGATTTTGCGTCGCTTTGATACGGCGGCCATGTCACTGGGGGCCCTGTCCCCCGAAGCCCATGAATCCCTGGCCCAAGCGATGAATCGCCTGGGTGGGCGTTCAAACAGTGGCGAGGGCGGTGAAGATCCAGCCCGTTTTGGCACTGATAAAGTCTCCAAGATTAAGCAAATTGCCTCCGGTCGTTTTGGCGTAACACCGCACTACCTGGTAAATGCCGAGGTATTGCAAATTAAGGTAGCCCAGGGCGCCAAGCCCGGTGAAGGCGGTCAGCTGCCCGGTGGCAAGGTCAACGAATTGATCGCGCGGCTGCGCTATTCGGTGCCCGGTGTGACCCTGATTTCCCCGCCGCCGCATCACGATATCTATTCCATCGAAGACTTGGCGCAGCTGATCTACGACCTCAAACAGGTCAATCCCGATGCCTTGGTCTCGGTAAAACTGGTATCGCGGCCCGGGGTTGGCACCATTGCTGCGGGTGTTGCCAAAGCCTATGCGGATTTGATCACCATCTCCGGCTACGACGGCGGCACAGCAGCCAGCCCAATCACCTCGATTCGCTATGCCGGGTCGCCCTGGGAGCTGGGATTGGCGGAAACCCACCAGACCCTGCGTGCCAATGATTTGCGCGGCAAGGTTCGGGTACAAACCGATGGCGGCCTGAAAACCGGCCTCGATGTGATCAAGGCGGCAATTCTCGGCGCTGAGAGCTTCGGCTTTGGTACGGCACCCATGGTGGCGATCGGCTGTAAGTATCTGCGGATCTGTCACTTGAATAACTGTGCCACCGGTATCGCCACCCAGAAGAAGGACCTGCGTGACGAGCACTATATCGGCACCGCAGAAATGGCGATGAACTTCTTCCGTTTTGTCGCCGAGGAGACCCGCGAGTGGATGGCCAAGCTCGGGGTACGCAGCCTGGAAGAGTTGGTGGGGCGTGTGGATTTGCTGCGCGTACTGGATGGCGAAACTGACAAACAGAAGAAGCTGGATCTCGCGCCTCTGTTGCATACGGATGAGCTGTTGGAAAGCAAGCCGCAAACCTGTCAGTCCGCGACCAATGATCCGTGGGATAAGGGCGAACTGGCGGAGCGGATGGTGGCGGATATCCTGCCTACCATCGAAGGCTTTAAAGGTGGCGAGTTCAGCTACGACGTGACCAACTGTGACCGATCCTTAGGTGCGCGCCTGTCTGGTGAGATCGCCAAGCGCTACGGTAACCAGGGTATGGTTGAAGCTCCGGTGAAACTGCGCCTCAAAGGGGTCGCCGGCCAGTCATTCGGTGTGTGGAATGCCGGTGGTTTGGATATGTATCTGGATGGCGATGCCAACGACTATGTGGGCAAAGGTATGGCTGGCGGCAAGCTGGTTATACGACCGCCGCAAGGCAGCTCATTCGCCTCCCAGGAAACGAGTATTGTCGGCAATACCTGTCTCTACGGTGCCACGGGCGGCAAGTTATTTGCGGCGGGCTGTGCCGGTGAGCGCTTCGCCGTGCGCAACTCCGGTGCCTTTGCGGTCGTGGAAGGGGCGGGAGATCACTGCTGTGAATATATGACCGGGGGTATGGTCGCGGTTCTCGGGCGCACCGGATTTAACTTCGGCGCCGGTATGACCGGTGGCTTTGCCTATGTCCTGGATATGGAGCGGGATTTCTTTGATCGCTGCAACCATGAGTTGATCGAGCTGCGCCGAATCAGCAGCGAAATTCTCGAGCCACACCAGAGTCACCTGCGCGAAGTTATCGAGGAGTATGCGGCGGAGACCCAGAGCGCCTGGGGCGCCGAGTTGTTGGATAACTTCGATGATTACTTGAGCCGTTTCTGGCTGGTTAAACCAAAGGCGGCGAGCCTTGCAGATCTTCTTTCCGACGTGCGCAAGCGCGGCGAATAAAGGCGGGGTGGAGAAACAGTATGAAAGACAGACTGAACAACGACTTCCAGTTTATCGACGTAAGTCGCATCGATCCGCCGAAGAAGGACATCATCACCCGCACCGGCGAGTTTGTTGAAATTTATGAGCCTTTCAGTGAGCGACAGGTGGCCAGCCAGGCACACCGCTGTCTGGATTGTGGCAACCCCTATTGCGAATGGAAGTGCCCGGTACACAACTACATTCCCAACTGGTTGAAGCTGATCAGCGAAGGCAATGTTATTGAGGCAGCCGAACTCTGCCACGAAACCAATACTCTGCCGGAAGTCTGTGGCCGGGTGTGCCCCCAGGACCGCCTCTGTGAGGGCGCCTGTACCCTCAATGATGGCTTTGGTGCGGTCACCATCGGCAATGCGGAAAAGTACATTACTGATACAGCCTTCGCCCTGGGTTGGCGCCCGGACTTAAGCCATGTTGAGAAAACGGGTAAACGAGTAGCGGTGATTGGTGCCGGCCCGGCGGGGCTGGGCTGCGCTGATATTTTGGTACGCAATGGCGTGCAGCCGGTGGTGTTCGACAAGCACCCGGAAATTGGTGGCCTGATTACCTTTGGTATTCCCGAGTTCAAGCTGGAGAAGTCGGTAATGCAGCAGCGCCGGGAAGTGTTTACTGAGATGGGCGTTGAGTTCTGTCTCAATACTGAGGTGGGTAAGGATATCAGTTTTGAGCAGCTGCTCAATGACTACGATGCTGTCTTTATGGGGATGGGCACTTACAACTACATGAGGGGCGGCTTCCCCGGTGAAGATCTGCCCGGTGTTCACGATGCTTTGCCATTCCTGATTGCCAACGTAAATCGCAATATGGGCTGGGAGCGCGATGCTTCCGAATTTGTTTCGGTTGAGGGCAAGCGCGTGGTGGTTCTCGGTGGTGGTGATACCGCCATGGACTGTAACCGCAGCTCGATTCGATTGGGCGCTAAGAGCGTAACCTGTGCCTACCGCCGCGATGAGGAAAATATGCCCGGCTCACGTCGGGAAGTGGCCAATGCCAAGGAAGAGGGCGTACAGTTCCTGTTCAATCGCCAGCCGGTTGAGATCGTTGGAGATGGCAAGGTGGCCGGGGTTAAAGTGGTCACTACGGAGCTCGGTGAGCCCGATGAAAACGGCCGCCGTCGCCCTCAGGTGGTGCCCGGTTCTGAAGAAATTATCCCGGCGGATATTGTTCTGGTGGCCTTTGGCTTCCGTCCCAGCCCGGCAGAGTGGTTTCCGCAGCACAATATTGAAGTTGCCGACTGGGGTGGTGTCGTCGCTCCAGAAAAACAAAAATACAAATTCCAGACCTCCAATGAGAAGGTGTTTGCCGGCGGTGATATGGTGCGCGGCTCCGACCTGGTAGTGACCGCTATCTGGGAAGGGCGCCAGGCCGGTGAAGGTATCCTCGATTACCTGGATATTTAATCGTTTCTGATTTGCAGTGGGGGCACGGTCCCTCACTGCCCAATTATTCCGTGCACATTTGTGCCAGTCCCAATAGGCACCTCGCAATATCTTTGCCACCCTGTGTATAGCGGCCAAGCCCCTGTACAATGCCCGTTTTTTTAGCCCGCTCGGTGTGCCTATGTCTGATACCAAACCGTCCGAATTGAAAAACGACCGCTTTCTTCGCGCCCTTCTGCGCCAGCCAGTGGATCGAACGCCTGTATGGATGATGCGACAGGCGGGGCGCTACCTGCCGGAATATCGAGCCAGCCGCGCCGAAGCCGGCAGCTTTATGGATCTGTGCCGCAATACTGAGCTGGCCTGTGAGGTAACGCTGCAACCCCTGGAGCGCTACCCGCTGGATGCCGCTATTCTGTTTTCCGACATTCTGACTATTCCCGATGCCATGGGCCTGGGTCTCTATTTCTCTGAAGGAGAGGGCCCCAAGTTCCACAAGCCCCTGCGAACGGCGGCCGATATCGAAGCCCTGGAAGTGGTGAACAGCGAAAAGGATTTGGACTATGTGATGAATGCGGTGTCCACCATTCGCCGCGAGTTGAATGGTCGCGTGCCACTTATCGGCTTCTCCGGCAGCCCCTGGACGTTGGCGACTTATATGGTTGAAGGTGGCTCCAGCAAGGATTTTGCCCGCTGTAAGGAAATGCTCTACAACCGCCCTGAGCTGATGCACCAGTTACTCACGGTGCTGGCCGACTCTGTTACCGATTACCTGAACGCCCAGATTCGCGCTGGTGCCCAGGCCGTACAGATCTTTGATACCTGGGGCGGGGCACTCAGCCACAGTGCTTACCGTGAATTCTCCCTGAAATATATGCAGAGAATTCTCCAGGGGCTGATTAAAGAAGTCGACGGTCGTCGAGTGCCGGCCATCCTGTTCACTAAGGGAGGCGGTCAGTGGTTGGAAGCAATGGCTGATACTGGCGCTGACGCCCTGGGCTTGGATTGGACTACAGACATTGGCAGCGCCCGCGCCCGAGTGGGAGACAAGGTGGCTCTGCAAGGCAACTTGGACCCTGCTGTTCTCTATGCGAGTCCCGAACGAATTCGCACAGAAGTGGCGGCTGTTTTGAAGTCTTTTGGTCAAGGTAGTGGCCACGTTTTCAATTTAGGTCACGGAATTACCCCGAAGGTAGATCCCAAACATGCCGGAGCCATGATTGAAGCTGTGGTAGAGCTGTCAGCCCAATATCACGCCTAAACTAGCCACTGATCTCTGAGTCTGTGAATACAGTCTCACTTTGGGCGGGTGAACCTTAATATCTCTCCATGATATAAAGGTGAGCTTGCCCAGAGGACCGAGGATCTTACGCCACGGGGTCTTTCAGGGCAGCGTTTTAGCGTTAACTACAGTTGTCGGCACCTTCCCCAGTGGCAATCGAACAAGCAAAAATTTCTGTCGGTGATTTACAGCGCGGCATGTTCGTCTCCAAGCTCGACCGGCCTTGGACACGAACCCCATTTGCGCTGCAGGGTTTTTATATCCGCGATTTGGAAGAAATCCGCCAGCTACAGAAATACTGCCGGTTTGTTTATGTCGATGTCCACAAAACTGTCGGTAGTGCCGGTGTTACCCTGCGTCGATTGCTCGGAGGCAGCGACATTTCCGCAAGGGGTCGTTCTTCTGGCCGCACAGCGGTCACTATCCCTTGTAAGCCTGTCACTGTTTCCCATAAAAAATACCCCCCTCCGCAGCCGGCGCAGCGAGAAGCCAGTAACGCGCGTAAGCTTCACGGCCAGATCCTCTATGGTATGAATGAGGTAATGGGGCTTGTCTCCAACAACAGGCCCATACCGGTGCAGCAGGTTAATCAGGTCGTTGAGGATTTAGTAGAAAGTGTGCTGCGCAGTCCCGATGCGTTTGCCTGGCTGGCTCGTGTGCGAGATAAGGATGAGCACACCTACAGTCACTCGGTACGTGCCAGTATTTGGGCGGTGCTATTCGGCCGCCATATCGGTCTTTCACGCAGTGATTTACTAAAGCTCGGGGTGGCTACTCTGCTGAAGGATGTAGGCAAGCTGGCTATCGACGGGGAAGTGCTGCAGATGAAGCAGCGCGACCCGCGCAGTGAATTGGAGTATCGAAAGTTTGTGCAGCACAGCGTCAAGATGCTGTCGGCAGACCCACAAATAGATCCCAAGGTTATCGAAGTCATTAGTGCCCACTGCGAGCGCCATGATGGTAGTGGTTACCCTGAGGGCTTGCGCGGTGACAGGATTTCAGTGTTGGCGCGCATGTGCGGAATAGTGACTTTCTATGATGAAGCCACTAACCCAAGAGGTTCCAGTGAGCCGGTAGCGCCATCCCGGGCAGTTGCCAAGTTATATGACCTGCGGGGTATTGCCTACCAGGAACAGTTGGTAGTGGAGTTTATTCAGGCTATTGGCCTCTATCCCACGGGTACTCAGGTAGAGTTGTCCACCGGAGAAGTCGGCGTGGTCGTGGAACAGACCTACGACAGGCGCTTGCGACCAAAGGTAATGATCGTTCTCGATGGGCAAAAACAGACGCTCAGCAAGCCTCGCCTGTGTGACTTAGCTGAAGTTGAGGATCGAGAACAGAAGCTTATCGAGCGTGGCAAGATGAGCGTCGAGGAAAAGGTCAGTATCCTCAGGGATATAGAACCCGGAGCTTACCCCCAGGTGGATGCGGCGAATATTCGCGACAATTATTTATTCCGCGGTGGTCGACTGGGGCAGCTGCTGACGCGCCTGACAAAATAAGCCCCCTTTTTCAGAGGCGGCTGTTAAAACTGCCGCCTCTCCTTATTAATATCAGTCCTTGCCGGATAGTAAATTACCGAAATGCTCACCCATGCGCACGGGCGACTCGGCTTCCAGCTGGTCGAGCCAGCTCACCTGGTCTGCGCCAAATAGCATGATGACGGTAGAGCCCAGCTTAAAGCGTCCCATCTCCTCACCTTTCTCCAGGTGGACAGGTGCCTTTTCCAGATAATCTGTGTTGATGACTTTGCGCTGGATAGGAGCGACTTGTCCGGCCCATACGGTTTCGATACCGGCGACAATCATTGCACCCACCAGGATCATTGCCATAGGGCCGGCTTCCGTATCGAATACGCAGACCAGACGCTCGTTGCGCGCGAACAGGCGCGGAACGTTTTCTGCCGTTACCGTATTTACAGAGAAGAGTTGTCCGGGCACATAGGTCATGCTGCGCAGGGTGCCGGCCATGGGCATATGCACACGGTGATAATCCTTAGGTGACAGATACACAGTGGCGAAGTGCCCGTCATTAAATTGCGCCGCTACCTTGGGATCACCGCCCACCAGTTCAACCAGGCTGTAGTCGTGACCTTTAGCCTGGAAAATACGGCCGTTATGGATCTGGCCCAGCTGGCTGATGGCGCCGTCGGCAGGGCTGGCGAGGGTGTGTTGCCCTTCGATAATGGGGCGGGCTCCGTCTACCAGCTCGCGGGTAAAGAATTCATTGAAGGTGCGGTAGGCAGTACAGTCGCTCTCTTTGGCCTCCTGCATATCCACGCCGTACTTCTCAACAAACCAGCGGGTGAAAGGATCTTTGATCCACTTGAGCTCTGTATTCGCCAACCAGCCGGCAGCGCGGGAGAGTGCATGTTGCGGCGTTAGGTATTGCAGGGCGGCAAAAAGTTTAGGGTTCATAAATCTACGTCTTTTCTCAATGTATCTACTGCTGTACCGGAGTATTGGGCAAATTGCCCCACTCACTCCAGGAGCCTGGATAAGCGCGAATATCCAATCCCAGGGACTTGCCCACTAACCAGGTAAAAGCGGAGCGGTGATGGCTCTGGCAGTGGGTGACAATCTTGTGTGAGCTATCAATTCCCAGTGCAGCGAGGAATTCGCGGGCATCCGCACGAATACGCAAGTCTTTTTGCGGATCCATCAATTGGGTCCACTCGCAATTGATTGCTCCAGGGATATGACCGCCCTTCATGGCCAGGACCCGCTCACCGCGATATTCCTGGGGTGAGCGAGCATCCCAAACAAGGAATTCATCATTGCCCAGTTGATCCTGGATTTGCTGGGCGTCCATCGCAGCTGTGCTGTTGACGGTGACTTGAATATCACTCGGCTTGATATCCGGTGCCTCGGTAGTGAGAGGAAGGCCGGCGCTTCGCCAGGCCAACATGCCACCATTCAAGTAGCTGTAATTGCGGTGGCCTATCATTTCCAAGGTCCACAAAAAGCGCCCAGCCCAACCGCCGCCTTCGTCGTCACAGGCGACCACATGTTGTTCCGGCTTCAAGCCGATAGCTTGAAAAATCTGGGTCAGCTGTTCGATACCGGGAAGTTTGCCCGGTGCGGGTGCGGTGCCAGCCATCAGCGCCTGGAACGGCAAGTGAACAGCCCCTGGAATATGGCCGTTGAGGTAATTGTGGGGTGAGCTGAGGTCTACAATAAGCAGTTCTTCGCGCTCAAGCTGAGTCGCGAGCTCTTCAGCTTCGATGATCAGTTTCAAAACTTGTTCTCCGATTCCAGGCTGTTGCGCAAATGCAGAAAACTATTCATACGGCGCTCGCTAATTTTTCCATCGGTCAGTGCCTCCTGGATAGCGCAACCGGGTTCGCCCTGGTGGCGGCAGTCGCGAAAGCGGCAGTGTCCTATAAATGGTCGGAATTCGACAAAACCTTCCAATAGGGCGGCCTCCTCCATATGCCAGAGTCCAAATTCGCGAATCCCGGGGGAGTCTATCAGATCACCCCCGCTGGGCAGGTGAAACAGTTCTGCCGCAGTGGTGGTGTGAGTCCCCTTTTGGGTGGCCTCTGACAGAGCACCGGTGCGGGCGCCCGCACTGGGAAGCAGTGCGTTGACCAGGGATGACTTGCCCACCCCGGACTGCCCTACAAAAACGCTACATCCCTGCGCAAGGGTTTCCAGCAGTTCCGGCAGGCCCTCGCCAGTTTTGGTGGATAACCGTAAAACCGGGTAGCCGAGCTCCGGGTAGGGGGCGAGTAGCTCCTCCAATGAATCGCGATTGCGTTCATCGATCAGGTCGGTTTTATTGAGCAGCAGCATGGGTGCTATGCCGGTGGTCTCTGCGGCTACCAGGTAGCGGTCTATGGCATTGGCAAAAGGTTCGGGGTAAGGGGCGATAACGATCAATATGCGATCGATATTGGCTGCAACAGTTTTCAGGTCGCCGTAGCGATCGGGTCTTTGCAGCTCGGAATTGCGCGGCAGGCGCGCGCCGATAACACCAATGCCCCCATCGCTGTCTTCGCTGGCAGGGTGCCAGGCAACGCGATCGCCGGTCACCAGGGTTTCGATATTGGCGCGCAAATGGCAGCGCTGGCGCAGGCTCGGATCACTCTCGCTCTCCACTAAAACCTGTGTGCCATAGTTGGCGATAACCAGGCCGATCTGTTCCTGCTCCAGTTGCCCCTCTTCCAGGGCCTCTTCGGCAGATTGCTCACGCTTGCGGGCGCGGGCTTCACGTTCCTGCTGGATTTTGTTGATACGCCACTGTTGGCGGCGATTTAATTTGCGTTTACTCATGCACTAGCACCTGGAGACTAGCGGCGGATTATAGCTATTGCAGGGTAGTTGCGGTAACTTGCGCGGAAAGTTTGAGGAGACCCGTTGTGGATCAGAACAACCTGATCTGGATTGACCTGGAGATGACAGGCCTAAATCCGGACAAAGAGCGCATTATTGAAATTGCCACAATCGTGACGGATTCACGCCTGGAGATTCTCGCCGAGGGTCCCTCAATGGTCATCCACCAGAGCGATGCCTTGCTAGATGCAATGGATGAATGGAATACCGAACAGCACGGTGGTTCCGGGCTGGTAGCTCGGGTCAAAGAATCCAGTATTTCCGAAAGGGGCGCGGAGAGGGAGACCCTGGAGTTCTTGCGACAGTGGGTCCCTGAGGGAGCATCTCCCATGTGTGGCAACTCTATCGGCCAGGATCGCCGCTTCCTGGTGAAATATATGCCGGAGTTGGAATCCTATTTCCACTACCGCAATCTGGATGTCAGCTCGGTGAAGGAATTGGCTCGTCGCTGGCGCCCAGAGGTTTTGGATGGAGTAAAAAAACACAGCAGCCATTTGGCGCTCGACGATATCCGCGATTCTATTGAGGAATTGCGCCACTACCGCGAGACTTTTTTCCGCCTCTGACCCCCACTCTCGATTAGCCAGCGGGCTTGCGTTTGATTTTACGCTTGCGCCTGCGCCCGCTGCGCAGCCGCTCCAGCGCCCAATCGATATGCTCTAGCACCAGGGGCGTGGCGTCGGCGCGCGCACTCTCCAGGGTATTGATGACTTCGGGCGTGGCCTCCCCATTGCCTAAGGCAACAGCCAGGTTGCGCAGCCAGCGCTCGTGGCCGATTCGGCGAATCGCCGAACCCTCAGTCTTGCGCAAGAACTCCTCTTCGCTCCAGGTAAACAACTTCAGTAGCTCACCATTGTCCAGTCCGTGTCGGGGATGAAAATCTTTTTCCTTGGTGGGCTTGGCGAACTTATTCCAGGGGCACACTATTTGGCAGTCGTCGCAGCCGTATATTCGGTTGCCGATGGGCTCGCGAAATTCCTCAGGGATTGGGCCTTTGTTTTCAATAGTGAGGTAGGAGATGCAGCGCCGCGCATCCAGGGTGCGGTCATCGATAAAGGCATCGGTGGGGCAAACCCTGAGGCAGGCGACACAGTCGCCACACTGATCATGCTCCTCGCTGATATCTATGGGGAGTGGCAAGTTGGTGTAGATTTCGCCGAGGAAAAAGTAAGAGCCGGCGGTCGAATTCAGTACCAGCGTATTTTTACCAATCCAGCCCAGGCCGGCCTTGGCTGCCAGGGCCTTCTCCATTACCGGGGCGCTGTCGGTAAAAGCCCGACCTTTCGATTCAATGCCCCGCTCGGCGCAATAGGTATCAATTTGCTTTGATAGATTGGCCAGGCGTTTGCGGATCAACTTATGGTAATCGCGGCCATTCGCATAGCGGGATACATAGGCCTTACTCGAATCCTTCAACACTTTAATCGGCTGGGTGTCCGGCGGCAGGTAGTCCAGACGCACGCTGATTACCCGCAGTGTTCCCGGCTCCAATAATTCGGGGCGCCAGCGTTTCTCACCGTGAGCGCCCATCCAGTCCATGTCAGCGTGATAGCCCGCATCAATCCAGGCGCGCAGGCGTTCCCCTTCCTCCTCCAGCTGGCAATCGGTAATACCCACTTGTTGGAAGCCCAGTTCTCTGCCCCAAATTTTGATCTGTTGGGCTAAGTCGGCGAGCAGTGATTCGGTCATAGATAAAGCGGCTCGATATTCCCTGCAAGCACAATGCCTGGCCGGGGCGGTATACTTTGCGGTTGGCGCAAACGATGGCGATGTAATTGCCTATTTTGCCACAGATGAATTCTTGACCACATCGCGGGAGCTGCATGGACACGCCTCAACCTCTATACAGTGCCGAGTCGGTACGTGAGCTGGATCGACAGACGATTGCTGCACTGGAAATCCCCTCCATTCAACTGATGAAGCGCGCCGGTCGCGCGGCTTTTTCACATCTACGCAGGCACTGGCCGGAGATCGGCCGCCTACAGGTTTTCTGCGGTGGTGGGAACAACGGTGGGGATGGCTATGTGATTGCCGCCCTCGCCGCGCAAAAGAAAATCCCGGTCACCGTTTATGCGTGTACCGATCCTCAGCACCTGAGTGGCGATGCCCGGGAGGCCTATGAGTACGCCTGCCGGGAAGGTGTCCAGGTGGTGAACTCTCTCGCAGAACTGGATACGGCGGATGCCAATACACTGATTGTGGATGCATTGCTGGGAACGGGCTTTAGCGGTGAGCTGCGCTCCGGCGTGGCGCATGCGGTTGAGCGAATCCGCAAAAGCCCTGGCCCGGTGTTGGCTGTGGATATCCCCTCCGGTCTGAGTGCCGATACCGGCAGTGCCGGCGAGGCGGTCAGTGCCGATATAACGGTGACTTTTATCGGCCGCAAAATGGGGCTCTACTGCGGTCGCGGCCCGGCGCTCTGCGGAGAGGTAATTTTCGAAGGCTTGGGGGCACCTGAGGCTGCCTACCGAGCAGTTGAGCCTTTGGCTATGCGTTACGAGGCTGATGCCATCCGTCGCCTGTCAGCGCGTGCCGCCGATAGCTTTAAAAACCAGTTTGGCCATATTTTGGTTGTCGGCGGTGATACCGGATTTGGCGGTGCTGCATTGATGGCTGCGCAATCCTCAGCGCGCTGTGGAGCCGGGCTGATTTCCCTGGCGACCCGCCCTGAGCATTTGTCCGCAGCGTTAACTCGCAGTCCAGAAGTGATGGCCCATCCGGTGATTTCCGGGCAGGAGCTGGAACCGCTGCTCGAAGGCCCCAGCGTAATTGCAGTGGGCCCCGGTTTGGGACGCTCCCCCTGGAGTGAGCAGCTGCTGGCGCGAGCCGGCCGAGCTGAGGCGCCCTTGGTCGTAGATGCCGATGCATTGAATATTCTCGCCGAGGGCCGGGTTCTGGCCGGGGTCCGGCGGGATGACTGGGTGTTGACCCCACATGTGGGGGAGGCCGCCCGCCTCCTGGGTTGTGATACCGCCGAGGTGCTCGCCGATCCTCGCGCCGCTGCTATTGCAGTTCAGCAAAAATTCAGTGGAGTAGTGATATTAAAAGGCGCCGGTACCCTGATTGCACATGATGGTGGTGTTGACCTTATCAACAGCGGTAACCCGGGTATGGCTTCCGGTGGTATGGGAGACCTCCTCACCGGTATTGTTGCAGCATTGATTGGCCAGCACTTGCCGCTGGTGGAGGCTGCCCGACTGGCGGTGTGGTTACACGGAGAGGCGGGTAATCGCGCTGCCGAAGAGGGTATGCGGGGATTACTCGCTACGGATTTATTGCCCTGGATTAGACGTTTGGTAGATTGATGGCGAGTGAATTGAAATTACATTTGGCCGATGAAGCAGCCACCGTATCCGGCGGCAGCTCGCTCGGGCAGGCCTGTCTTGCGGCGGGCCTGCAACAGGGGCTGACGCTGTATTTAAATGGCCAGCTGGGCGCGGGAAAGACAACTTTTTGTCGGGGGGTACTGAGGGCCTTTGGGCACGAGGGTGCGGTAAAGAGCCCCACCTACACCTTGGTGGAACCCTACGAACTCGAGGCTCACCGGGTTTACCACTTCGATCTTTATCGTCTGGGTGACCCGGAAGAGTTGGAGTTTATGGGGGTGCGGGATTATTTCTCTGCGCAGAGCTTGAGCCTTGTAGAGTGGCCTGAGCGGGGCGAGGGCATATTGCCCGCTCCAGACTTGGAAGTTGAGTTGGAAGTGCCGGAAAGTGGTCGCCAGCTCAGGTTAATTGCGCACTCGCCCCAGGGGGAGCGCGTAATAGACCTGCTGCAAAAGCTGCTGCGAGCATCCTGAAAACGCCTGAACACAGAGAAATACTGATACCAATAAGCAAAGGGGCTGGGAAGTAATGAGTTTTATGTGGCGGTCTCTGTTCGTTGTCGCGCTGTGGCTGGCAGTTTTCCTGCCAGCTTCTGCGACGCAAGTGGAAGGTGTGCGCGTCTGGCGAGCACCGGACCATACGCGTCTGGTTTTAGATTTGAGCGGCCCGGCAGAGCACAAGTTATTCACCCTCAAGAGTCCCCACCGGGTGGTTGTCGACCTCTCTGATACCGAGTTGAAGGCCGAGCTGGACAAGTTGGACCTGGAGAAGACGCCGATCGCGCGGGTGCGCCACGCCCGTCAGAATAAAAAAGATCTACGGGTTGTATTGGACCTTAAGCAGCAGGCCAATCCGCGCAGCTTTGCTTTGCGGCGCCATGAAAACCTGCCGGATCGATTGGTGATCGATCTTTACGACGAGGTTAAAGGCAGCGAGAAGACGCTGGAGCAGGTCAGTAGTGAACGCAATATCATTGTCGCTATTGATGCAGGGCACGGCGGGGAAGACCCCGGGGCTTCCGGTCCCGGTCGCTTGCGGGAAAAGGATGTGGTGCTGGCGATTGCCAAACAGCTGCACAAAAAGATAAACGGTGAGAAGGGCTTTACCGCCAAACTGGTGCGCACCGGGGATTACTATATTCCTCTGCGGGAACGGGTAAAAATTGGGCGCAATATGCGTGCGGACCTTTTTGTGTCGATCCACGCCGATGCCTTTACCCGTAAAGATGCCCGTGGCGCTGGGGTCTATGCGGTCTCTTCCCGAGGCGCAACCAGTGAAACCGCCCGCTTTTTGGCCGCGCGGGAAAACGAATCCGATCTTATCGGTGGTGCCGGCAGTTTGAGCCTGGGCGATAAGGATGACACCCTTGCCGGCGTATTGCTCGACCTCTCCATGACTGCCACCATGAATGCCAGCCTGGATATCGGCGCCAGTGTGCTGTCACAGATTGGCACCGTCACTCACCTGCATAAAAAACAGGTGGAGCAGGCCAATTTCTCGGTGCTGCGTTCGCCGGATGTGCCTTCAATTTTGGTGGAGACGGGTTTTATTACTAATCCCCAGGAAGCGAAACGCCTGCGCGATCCCAGTTTCCAGCGCAAGCTGGCGCAAAAGCTCAGTGACGGTATAGTGGCGCACTTTAAGAGTCGCCCCCCGGCGGATACCTGGCTCGCCGCCAACCAGAGCGATAAGTCTCGCAACCACGTTATTGCCCGCGGGGAGACCCTTTCGGGTATCGCGGCGCGATATAATATTTCCGTCGCCGCCCTGATGAGAGCGAATGGCATCAAGAACTCCGTGATTCGAGTGGGGCAGACCCTGAGCATTCCTTCCGGCTGAGACCTCAGTGTCGAGCGGTCCTTGCAGCATTAACAGGCCAGATTCATGCACGATAAAATCCAGCAACTCTCTCCCCGCCTTGCCAACCAGATCGCGGCTGGTGAAGTCGTTGAGCGCCCGGCATCAGTAATCAAGGAGTTGCTGGAAAACAGCCTTGATGCGGGCGCTACACGACTTGAGGTCGATGTGGACGGCGGGGGTAGCAAGCGCATGAAAGTGCGCGATAACGGCAAGGGCATAGAGCGGGAAGACCTGCCAATGGCCCTGGCCCGCCATGCGACTTCCAAGATTCACGCTTTGGAGGATCTGGAGGCGGTGGCCACCCTGGGCTTTCGCGGTGAGGCCCTCGCCAGTATTTCCTCGGTGGCGCGTCTGGCATTGACCAGCAGCCGCGATGAAAGCGGCAAGGGGTGGCAGGTAAGTGCGGAGGGCCGCGACATGCAGGCACAGCTCGCGCCCTCGGCTCACCCCCGTGGCACCACGGTGGATGTGCGCGACCTGTTCTTCAATACGCCCGCTCGGCGGAAATTCCTGCGCACAGAAAAAACAGAATTCAATCGCATTGACGAGACGATTAAGCGCTTGGCGCTGTCCCGATTTGATGTTTCTATCAGCCTGCGCCACAACGGCAAGGGTGTGCATAATCTGCGCGCGGGCACCGGGCGGGTGGAAATGGAGCGCCGTGTCGCCCAGGTGTGTGGGCCGGCGTTTATGCAGAATGCGCTGCATATCGACGTGGAGCGCAGCGGCCTGCGCCTGTGGGGGTGGGTTGCGGAGCCCGCATTCTCGCGCTCCCAGGCCGACTTACAATTCTTTTATGTCAATGGCCGGGCTATTCGCGACAAAGTGGTCAGCCACGCGGTGCGCCGGGCGTTCGCCGATGTTTTGTACCACGGTCGACATCCGGCATTTGTACTTTACCTGGAGCTGGACCCGGCTTCCGTCGATGTGAATGTGCACCCGACCAAACACGAAGTGCGTTTTCGCGATAGTCGCCTGGTACACGACTTCCTGTTTGGCAGTTTGCACCGGGCCCTGGCGGATGTGCGCCCGGGGCAGAAAGAGGAAACAGAAAGCGAGCCAGAGCAGGAGCGCCAGGAACAGGTCACGGGTTTGCAGGTCGGTGAATTTGCCGGGCAGCATAAAATGCCACTCAGCAATCGTCCCTCGCCCTCAAATTTGCGCGAGCAGATGAATGCTTACGGCGCTCTGCACCAACCGTATCAGGACTCATCCCCGGCGACACAACAGCCGCAGGATGCCCCTACCAGCCGGCCAGTGCCCGTGCCCCAAGCATCTTCCGGGACGACCATAGGGGCCGGTGCGGGCATTGAAAGCGAATCCGAAGTGCCGCCGCTGGGCTTTGCTCTGGCGCAGTTGCATGGAATCTATATTCTCGCGCAAAACGAGCACGGGATGGTTGTTGTCGATATGCACGCTGCCCATGAGCGCATTGTCTATGAGCAGATGAAAGTGGCTTATGCGGCCGGTGGAATTCAGGCTCAGCCCCTCCTGGTTCCAGTGAGTCTGGCTGTCAGCCAGCGGGAAGCGGACTGCTTCGAGGAGCGCAGCGAGGTGTTTACCGCGCTTGGTTTCGTATTGCAGCGGGCTGGCCCTGAGACTTTGCTGGTGCGCCAGGTACCCACAATGCTGCACGGTGCGGAAGTGGAGCAGCTGGTGCGCGATGTACTCTCGGATCTGCTCGGCGAGGGCGACAGCGCCCGTATTGGTGAGCGTATCAACGAAGTGCTGGGGACAATGGCTTGTCACGGTTCTGTTCGCGCGAATCGACGTCTGACCATTCCAGAAATGAATGCTCTGTTGCGGGATATGGAGCGCACGGAGCGCAGTGGCCAGTGCAACCACGGTCGCCCGACCTGGACCCAGGTTAAACTGGCAGATATGGATAAGTGGTTTATGCGCGGCCAATAGGTACGCGGCAGAAGTGGGTGGTAGTTTGAATAACAGCTTGCCGGGTGATAAGCCCCGTGTAATTTTCTTGATGGGTCCAACGGCCTCCGGCAAAACGGATCTGGCCATGGCGCTCGCCGATCGTTTGCCTGTGGAATTAATTAGTGTTGATTCTGCTCTCGTATATCGAGGCCTTGATATCGGCTCGGCCAAGCCCTCAGTGGAAGAGCTAGCTGCATACCCTCACCGTTTGATCGACATCTGTGACCCGTCCGAGTCTTATTCGGCAGGTCGTTTCCGCAAAGATGCGCTGGAAGCTATGGCAGAAATTACCGCTGCTGGTAAAGTGCCATTACTGGTTGGCGGAACTATGTTGTATTTCCGTGCTCTGTTGGAAGGCATGGCAAAACTGCCTGAAGCGGACGCAGCGGTGAGAGCAGAAATTGAGGCTCGCGCAGAGCGTGAAGGGTGGCCTGCATTGCATGCGGAGCTGGCCCAGGTGGACCCGCAGTTGGCGGCTGAGCTACATCCCAACCATTCGGTACGTATCGAAAGAGGGCTGGAAGTTTACCGCCTCACCGGTGTTCCGCTTTCGCAGTTGCGTCGCGAGCAGGAAGCTGGGGGAATACAGGAGCAGTACCAAGTGTGTCAGATGGCCATTATGCCCCGCGATCGATCCCTGCTTCACCAGCGTATTGAACTGCGTTTTCGCAAGATGCTCGCGGCGGGCTTTATTGATGAAGTCCAGGGCCTGCTGGACCGAGGAGACCTGCACGAGGACTTACCGGCAATTCGCGCGGTGGGATATCGGCAAGTTTGGCAACACTTGCAAGGCCAAACCGATTACGATGATATGGTGGCCGCTGGAATTGCGGCGACGAGGCAGCTCGCCAAGCGCCAGTTAACCTGGCTGCGGCGCTGGCCAGACCTGCTAACTTTGTACACTCAGGATGAGCAAGGTGGGGTGCGTGAGAATGACGAAATATTGGCAGAAGCCTTGAAATTTCTCGCTTAAGCATCCATAACGTGGTTGGGCTATTAAACGACAAGCCCGTTCAGTCAGTTTTCACAGAGTCCGGCCTTTTCCGGCTCGCTACTACACTACTTATACGCGTATTCAACCTCAGTCGTTTTTTGATCCGCGCTCTTCGCGGGTGCGATTGCGGCCTGCATACCGCATTCAGCTTTTTGACAAGGAGAAAAAAGATGTCAAAAGGGCACAGCTTACAAGACCCTTACCTCAACGTATTGCGCAAAGAGCGTATTCCGGTTTCTATCTATCTGGTAAACGGCATCAAGCTCCAAGGGCAAATTGAATCCTTCGACCAGTTCGTGGTGTTACTCAAAAATACTGTGAGCCAAATGGTGTATAAGCACGCCATTTCTACGGTTGTTCCGTCGCGTGCAGTGCGCGTACCGCTATTGAATCCCGCAGCCCAGCACGGCGGCGAGGGTAATGGTGAAGGCGGTGAGCGCGAATCCTTTAGCTAAAAGATCCGTATCAATTTCACCTGCACCCCGTTTTGCCGGGGCGCCAGCAGCTCGGTGAGCCCCTTGCAGGGCTTGCCGGTTGTCACCTCAGTCAGGGCTTATCGCGCCCTTTTCGCAATAGAGAATTCCCATTGTTTTTCGATCGACCGGAATCCGGTGAGCTCGCAGTACTGGTACACCTAGAACTCTCCGCCATCGACAGTCCCGACGACCCTCGTGAATTTGAGGAGTTGGCCCTATCTGCCGGAGCAGATCCTGTCAGTTTTATTTTCGGCCAGCGCGCCACTCCAGACCCAAAGACCTTTGTTGGCCGAGGTAAATTGGAGGAGATTCGCCAAGTGGTTAAAGATCAGGAAGCCGCCCTGGTTATCTTTGATCACATTCTGTCTCCAAGTCAGGAGCGCAATATTGAGCGCGAATTAAAGTGCCGGGTGCTGGATCGCACAGGGCTTATTCTGGATATTTTTGCCCAGCGTGCGCGAACTCACGAGGGTAAGCTTCAGGTGGAATTGGCCCAGCTGCGCCATATGGCAACGCGGCTGGTGCGAGGCTGGACCCACCTGGAGAGGCAAAAGGGTGGTATCGGCCTGCGTGGACCCGGTGAAACCCAGTTGGAGACAGACCGGCGACTGCTGCGCGCGCGCATAGACTCCATCGAGAAGCGGCTGGAAAAGGTACGCCGCCAGCGGGAGCAGGGGCGCCGCGCGCGCTCCCGGGCAGAAATGGCCACCGTATCTCTGGTTGGCTACACCAATGCGGGCAAGTCGACTCTGTTTAATCGCCTGACCGATGCAGATGTCTATGTCAGGGACCAATTGTTTGCCACCCTCGACCCGACCATGCGCAGGGTTGAATTACCCAATGTTGGCGCCATGGTATTGGCTGATACTGTGGGATTTGTCTCTCACTTGCCGCATAAACTGGTAGAGGCATTCCGGGCAACCCTGGAAGAGGCCGCCAGTGCGACGTTGCTTCTACATGTGGTGGACGCTGCGGCAGATGATCGGTTACATCTGATGGAAGAGGTGCAAACGGTTCTGGAGGAAATTGATGCTTCAGAACTGCCGCAACTGGTCGTTTATAACAAAATTGACCTGCTGGCAGATTTTGAACCGCGTATAGACCGGGATGACCAGGGTGTACCCCGGGCAGTTTGGCTCTCTGCGGTAACAGGCGCGGGTTGTGAACTTTTAATTGAGGCTATTGCCGAGCGCCTGGGCGAGCAAATGGTACGCGGGCAATTGGTAGTGAAGCCTCATCAGTCCAGGCTGCGAGCGCAGCTATTTGAAATTAATGCGGTGCAGTCGGAAGTCTACCGCGACAATGGTGACTGCGAATTGCAAATATTATTGCCGCGTAGTGATTTCCAGCGTCTGCTGGCGCCACATATTGCTGGCAATGACGCGCCGGAATGGGTTTTGGAAGAACCCATTGCCGAGTAGTTGTCGTATAAACATTGATTTTAAAATTCAGGTCATATTGCGACCTTTAGTCGAATTTGTTCGGGGTTGGTCTCCGCAGACTGCCCACTTGCCTCAGGCTAGGGCCTGTCGGCAATATTTTGTCGGCAATGGATGCTAGAATCCGCCGAAGTAAAAGATTAAGTGATCATAGTTGGAGTAAGTTAAATGGCCTGGAATGAGCCGGGTGGTAACAATAAAGACCCCTGGGGTGGTGGCGGTAACCGCAATAACGGAGGCCCGCCCGATCTCGATGAACTACTGCGAAAAATTCAGCAGAAACTAGGTGGCCTGTTTGGTGGTGGTGGCAGCGGCAGCCCAAGTGGCGACTCTGTCAAATTTCCCTGGGTACTGGTTATTGGTCTCGCCGTATTGATTTATGGCGGCCTGGGGATTTACCAGGTCAACGCCAACGAACAGGCGGTTGTTTTGCGCCTGGGCAAATACCACTCCACGGAATCTGCCGGCCTGCACTGGAATCCGCCGCTTATCGATAACGTCACCAAGGTCAATATGACTGAGGTGCGTACTGAGCGCACTACCGGTCAGATGCTGACCGAAGACGCCAATATCGTAGAAGTGGTACTAACTGTGCAGTGGCAGGTTGGGGATGCTGAGTCTTTTGTACTGCGTGTTCGCGATCCGGTGAAGAGCTTGCAGGAAGCCACCGATAGCGCCCTTCGTCACGTGGTGGGCTCTCTCACTTTAAACGGTGTGATTTCCCAGAACCGGACCCAAGTATCTGCCGATACGCAGGAACGATTACAGGAATATCTGGACCTGTACCAGACCGGTATACGCATTGATGTGGTTAACCTCACTGATGCTAAGGCGCCGCGCGAAGTGCAGGATGCGTTTGACGATGTGACCAAAGCCCGTGAGGACGAGGTGCGTCTGCAAAATGAAGCTCAGGCTGATGCTAACCAGATAATCCCGGTTGCTCGCGGTCAGGCTCAGCGCATTATCGAAGAGGCCGAGGCATACAAAGCCCGCGTCATCGAGAGTGCCCGAGGTGAAGCTGTGCGCTTTGAGAAACTGCTGGCTGAATATGAGCGTGCCCCGGAAGTTACCCGCGAGCGTCTCTACCTGGATGCGGTACAGGATGTGATGGCCAACACCTCCAAGGTGATGGTGGATGTCGAGGGTGGCAATAACATGATGTACCTGCCGCTAGATAAATTGGCGCAAGGCGGCGCTGGAGCAGCGCGAGCAGCCCAAAGCCAGGACACCTCGCCTGTAATGATTGAGGAAGTCTATCAGCGTGTTATTGAGCGCCTTCGTCGGGATGATGCCAGCACCCGTCGCAGTCAGACTATTCGCTAGGAGGGGATGATATGAATAACAAAACACTGGGTATCATTGTTGTCATCCTGGTTGGAGTATTGGTACTTTCTTCCAGCGCCTTTGTAGTGAAAGAGACTGAAAAAGCCGTGTTACTGCGCTTTGGTGAGCTGGTCCGCACCTACACCGAGCCGGGTCTCTACTTCAAAATCCCATTTGCGGAAAGGTTGCGCAAGTTTGATGCGCGTATTCAGACGGTGGATTCCAGCCCCGTTCGTATGCTCAACAGTGAAAACAAATTCATGATGGTTGATTCGTATGCCAAATATCGAATCTCTGATGTGGATAAGTTTTATATCGCCACTCGTGGTGACGATCGCAATGCGGTGCGCCTGCTGTCGGAGCGGATCAATGATCAGCTCCGGAACGAGTTTGGTGTGCGCGATCTGCATGAGGTAGTCAGTGGCGAGCGCGATGAGTTGATGGCGGAGATCACTAAAAACCTGAATAAGGTGGCTCAGGATGACCTGGGAGTGCATGTGATTGATGTGCGCGTCAAGCGGATTGACCTGCCACCGGAAGTCTCCGAGTCTGTGTTCCAGCGTATGCGCGCTGGCCGTGAGCTGGAGGCGCGGGATCATCGCGCCAAGGGTCAGGAGGCCAGTGAGCGTATCAAGGCTAATGCCAATCGCCAAAGAGTGGTGATTGAGTCTGAGGCCTACCGCCAGGCGGAAGAGTTACGCGGTGCGGGTGATGCAGAGGCGGCAGCTATTTACGCTGCGGCCTACAGCAAGAATCCGGAGTTTTACCGCTTTACCCGCAGTCTGCAGGCTTATAAGGAGTCCTTCCGGAGCAAGTCAGATATGCTGCTGGTCGATCCAGATAGCGAATTCTTCCGCTACCTGAAAGACCCGAAAGGAGAGTAGGGCTGAAAATGCTGTGTAGCACTGGGCAACTGGTGCTATAGGCGCCGGGTTAGATTCGATAACCCTACCTTCCTGTTAGCACTTGATGCTAAAATCACGCAAACCGGGCCCAGCCCGGTTTTTTTGTGGGAAGTGCTGCGGCTCGTTTGTGGCAAGCGCTGTGGCACCGCAATTTCTTCGCTGACGAATTCATTTCATCATGACTCAAGCCGATCGCTGGATGTTACCGGATGGCATTGCAGAAATTCTGCCTGCGGATGCCGTGCAATTGGAGACTCTGCGCCGCCAACTACTGGACCTCTACCACTGTTGGGGGTACGAGTTGGTGATACCGCCGATGTTGGAATTCACCGAGTCCCTCCTGATTGGGATGGGCCATGATGTAGATCTGAGCACCTTTAAGGTCACCGACCAGATATCTGGTCGCACTTTGGGTATACGCGCGGATATGACTCCGCAGACTGCCCGGATCGATGCCCACAGCTTTCCCCGCAGAGGCGCTAACCGCCTCTGCTATGCCGGTCAGGTGGTGTACACCAAGCCGCGAACCCCGATGGGTTCGCGAGCGCCGATACAGGTTGGTGCCGAACTGTTTGGTGTGGACAACCTCGGTGCAGACCTCGAGGTGATCTCGCTGATGCTGCAAAGCCTTCAGGTAGCGGGTGTCAGCCAAGTGCACCTGGACCTGGGCCACGTCGCGATTTACCAGAGTCTGGTTGAAGCGGCGGGCCTCAATGACGAGCAGCGCAGCGCCCTGTTGGCAATGTTACAGAGCAAGGCGACTGCTGATCTGTGCGAGTGGGTCGAGGAGAATGTTGGCGACCAGAAGGCTGCCGAGTGGCTGAAGGCACTCCCGGGGCTGGTTGGGGGACGGGAATGCCTGGATAAGGCTCGTGAACTCTTTTCTGGAGCCCCGCAAAATTTGTTGGCGGCAGTCTCCGATTTGAGGCAGGTAGCTGAGGCTCTGAATGAGCGCTATCCAGAGGTGACACTGTTCTTCGATTTGAGTGAAGTACGCGGCTACGACTATGAAACAGGTCTGGTATTCGCCGCCTACACACCGGGCCACGGCCAGGCATTGGCCAATGGTGGACGTTACAACGGTATCGGAGCCGTGTTTGGGCGCGATCGCCCGGCAACAGGCTTCAGTAGTGACCTGGTGGCATTGAGTAATCTGGGCAGCGCTGCCGTTGAAGAGGGCGCTGCGATATTGGCGCCAGATGTCAGAGGCTCCCAGGGCGCTGAACTGTGGAAGGCGATTCACGAGCTGCGGGCTCAAGGTGAAGTGGTCATCACAGCCCTCGCTGGTGGTGCCGATAGTGAACTGGATTCCCGCTGTGACCGAGAGTTGGTTGCTGAGGGTGATTCGTGGGTAGTAAAACCACGAGACTGATTTTTCGGGCGCAGTGGATGTGCCTATTATCGCGCGGGCCTACCCGCAGACATCCATTTATGTGGGGCCCCGGCTCCCGCAGAGAAAAACCTGAGTTTAGAGATTTATACAGATGGGCAAGAACGTAGTAGTACTGGGTACCCAGTGGGGCGATGAGGGCAAGGGCAAGATTGTCGATTTGCTAACCGAGAAGGTCTCGCTGGTAGTGCGTTTCCAGGGTGGTCACAATGCGGGCCACACCCTGGTTATCGATGGCGAAAAAACCGTACTGCACCTGATTCCCTCCGGTATCCTGCGCCCCAGCGTAACCTGCTTGATCGGCAATGGTGTGGTGCTCTCCCCGGAGGCGCTGCTGAAAGAGATGGCTGAGCTGGAAGAGCGTGAAGTTCCTGTTCGCGAGCGCCTGCGTCTTTCCCCGGCGTGTCCGCTGATCTTGCCTGTACATGTTGCCCTCGACCAGGCCCGTGAAAAAGCACGCGGCGCCAAAGCGATCGGTACTACAGGTCGCGGTATTGGTCCCGCTTACGAAGATAAAGTTGCTCGTCGCGGTCTTCGCCTGGGTGATCTGTGCAACTGGGATAACTTCTGCCACCAGCTGAAAGAGCTGATTGATTACCACAACTTCGCTCTGACCGAATACTACAAAGTTGACCCGGTCAGTTATGAGGACACCGTTGAGCAGGCCAAAATCTGGCGCGAGCAACTGGTGCCGATGATCACCGACGTTGCCGATCACCTGCACAAAGCGCGCGAGAACGGAGAGCATATCCTGTTCGAAGGCGCCCAGGGTTCCCTGCTGGATATTGACCACGGTACCTACCCGTTCGTAACTTCCTCTAATACCACTGCTGGTGGTACCGCTACTGGTTCTGGTTTTGGTCCTCTGTACCTGGATTATGTATTGGGCATTACCAAGGCCTACACCACCCGCGTTGGCGGTGGTCCTTTCCCAACTGAGCTGGACTGCGAAGTTGGTCGTCACCTGGGTGAAAAAGGTCACGAGTTTGGCGCTACCACTGGCCGCCAGCGCCGCACCGGTTGGTTTGACGCTGTTGCTGTGCGCCACGCGATCCGAATCAACAGTATTTCTGGCCTGTGCCTGACCAAACTGGATGTTCTCGATGGCCTCGAGGAGGTAAAGGTTTGTGTGGGCTACCGCAACAGCGCTGGTGAAGAAGTACCAGTACCTTTTGATGCCGCAGGTTGGGAAGGTGTCGAGCCGGTTTATGAGTCTATGCCCGGTTGGACAGAGAATACTTTCGGTGTGCGTCGTGAAGCGGATTTGCCGGCCAATGCACGCGCCTATATCGCTCGAATCGAAGAGCTGGTGGGCGCTCCGGTAGACATTGTTTCTACAGGCCCCGATCGCAACGAAACCATTGTTCGCGAATCTTCCGCTTTGTGCGAAATGGGTATTCACAACGCTAGCGTTTAAGCCCTGACCGCCCGGTTGTGAATGTGCAGTCTGGTGATGGCCTTGCTATTTTAAGTGAGGCCTCTGATCATTAGACCTGTTCCAAGTTATTGGTCGTGCATTACACGCAGGCTTATGACCTGAATTTAACCGGGCTAATTTATGTCATCTTCCGTTTCCGTTGCCAGTCGTTACAGTTTTGCTGAAGAGATCGCCAACAGTGTGACACATGGTGTTGGAGCTCTTCTGGCGATTGCCGGTCTGGGTGTATTGACCGGATTTGCTGCCCTGCGCGGGGACGCCTGGCATATTGTCAGCTCCAGCGTCTATGCCTCCACCCTGATACTCTGTTTCCTAGCCTCCACGCTGTACCACGCAGTCAGCCATATCGGCGCCAAAGCGATACTGCGGACCCTGGACCACTCGTCAATCTTTCTATTGATTGCTGGAACCTATACTCCCTTCACCCTGGTTACCCTGAGGGGCCCTTGGGGTTGGTGGCTGTTCGGTATTATTTGGGGGCTCGCGCTGATCGGATTGATTATTCAGTTCACCCCGCTGAAGAAGATTCGAGCCCTGTCCATCACTCTCAGTGCCTTGATGGGATGGGTCGTGGTGGCGGCGATCAAGCCGCTGTCGGATAGCCTGGAAACTGGCGGTTTGTGGCTGTTGGTTCTCGGTGGTCTCTGCTACACCGGCGGAATCGCTTTTTATCTCTGGCGCAGCCTGCGCTTCCACCATGCAATTTGGCATCTCTTTGTGCTGGCGGGCGGTATATTGCACTTCTTTGCGGTGCTGTTTTACGTCATTCCCTAATCTTCCCGTTTTGCGGCAGAGCTCACTCTAAAGGTGAGCAGCACGAACTTCCCTCTCATGTGACTGTCCAGTTTAATAGTGGGTGGGAAGTTCAACGGTTACCGGCCAATCCACCTTTCGGATAAGAGTGGCTCGTTCTACCCTTGAGCGAGCAAAAGTTGTGTCGAAGGTAACTCCATGCCCAAATTGCAATGGTTTCAATATCTGTCTGCCATCCTCGCGATAAGCGCGGTTCTCCTGGTTTCCAATACCCATGCACAAGAGAAAGCCGATCCGGCCTTCGAACAGTGGGTAAAGGAGTTCCGTAAAACCGCGATTAAGAGTGGAATCTCTGCGGAGGTTTACGACCAAGCTTTTAAAGGAATCACTTCTCCAGACCAATGGGTTCTGGATCGTGCAGCCTATCAGCCTGAATTCAAAGCGCCGGTGTGGCAATACTTTGATAACCGGGTGCAAAAGAGAGCGATTGAGCGAGGCAAGCGGGAAAAGGAGAAAATGAAGCCCTGGCTGGATAAGATCCAGAAACGCTTTGGGGTGGACCCCAATATCCTGCTGGCGATCTGGTCTGTGGAGTCCAGCTTTGGAGGCATCCTCGGCAACGATAAGGTAATGCGCAGTGTCATTCGCTCCCTGGCAACACTGGCCTACGCTGACCCTCAGCGCAAAAAGTTTGGCCGACAGCAGTTGCTGGCTGCACTAAAAATCTTGCAGGCCGGTGATATTGAGGGCCAGCACCTATTGGGCTCGTGGGCCGGAGCTATGGGGCATACTCAATTTATCCCTACCAGCTACCAAGCCTATGCGGTGGATATCGATGGTGATGGTAAACGGGATATTTGGAATTCTATTCCGGATGCACTCGCGACTGCCGCCAACCTGCTATCCAGTAACGGTTGGCAGCGAGGAAAACCCTGGGGCTATGAGGTCAATATTCCCGCTCGTAAAATGCCTGCAGGGAAGATGTCGGTAGCCGAATGGGAGAAGCTCGGCGTCACACGAGCCAATGGCGAGCCCTTTCCCAGCAAGAAAGCCATTGCCGAATTAAAGTTACCAGACGGCCGCAATGGCCCGGCATTTTTAGTGTTCAAGAACTTCTTTGTCCTCAAGCGTTACAACAATTCAGATCGCTATGCGATAGCTATAGGCCTGTTGGCAGACCGGATTGGCGGCGGTGCGCCTTTGGTAAATGATTGGAAGCGCCCATTTACTCCACTGGATAGTGTTCAAGTGGAAGAGTTACAGAAGTTGCTCAAACAAAAAGGGTTTTACACCGGAGAAATTGATGGCAAGGCAGGTCCGGGTACCCGCAAAGCGGTGAGTGAATTTGAAAAGAGTGCCGGCGTTGAAGTTCAGGGTTACCCGAGCAAGGAAGTCTTGGAGTTGTTGAAGAAACAATAGGGAGTCCCTAAAAGTTCTCATCCGGTAGGAGCGTATCCTGGAGTAGTTCCAGGTTCTCGACAACACCCTCGGGTTCACGGAAGTAGGCGATGTGGTACATCGCCTCGCCTTCCTGGACCAGAGGGATATTCTGTCGCCCAATAATGATTCCATCCTCATTGCAGATCAGCTGGTCCAGTTCCTGGCCGTATGGATCTGCAATGGTCGCCAGCAGGTCTCCCCGGTAGACCTGATCCCCAAGTGCCTTAAGATGATTGGCGATGCCGCTATCCCCCGCGCGAAGCCAACCGCTGCGTCGAGCAACAAATGGCTCTATCACATTTGTCTTTCGGGTTTGCGGCAACATCTCCAGCTGCTTCATCACATTGATCACACCTTTAACACCCGCGCGGATACTGAGTTCATCAAAGCGCAGGGCTTCACCAGCTTCATAAAGTAATACTCTTACCCCGAGATCCGCGGCTGCTTGGCGCAGGGATCCATCGCGAATAGAAGCGTTGAGTAGCACGGGAACACCGAAGGCCTTGGCGAGTTTTCGGGTTTGCTCGTCGTCCAAGTTAGCGCGAATTTGGGGGAGGTTACTGCGATGTACGGCTCCTGTGTGTAAATCGATGCCATAGTCGCATTTGGTGACTATCTCTTTGAGGAAGACGTGAGCCATACGTGCGGCGAGAGACCCCTTTGCCGACCCAGGGAATGAGCGGTTTAGGTCGCGCCTGTCAGGTAGGTAGCGAGTGTGTTGCAGTACCCCGTAAACATTAACCATCGGAACTGCAACCAGGGTCCCGCGCAATGACTTTAGGCGGCCGCTTTGGATAAGCCGACTTATTACTTCAATACCGTTGAGTTCGTCACCGTGTATGGCGGCACAAACGAACATCTTGGGACCATCTTTTTTACCGCGCTGCACATAAACTGGGATTGCCATTTCTGTGCTTGTGTAAAGCCGCACAACGGGCAGATCAATATGGCAGGACTCGCCCCTGGCGACATGGACCCCACCGATCTCAAAATCCGAGCGCTCTTCCATAACACTCACGGGCAAATAGATATCCCCATAGTGTATAGGCAGATAAGAGTTGACCCGGGCAGCAATTGTTGACGTAGCTGCCCGAGTACTTCGCTACAGTTGCCCGATTGATTGGGCAGAAGTCGTCAGGTTATGTGAGCGGTCCCCATTTAGCCAGATGCCGAGGGCTGGGCTCCAGTAGCCGGAGGGGTGGTACCACAGCCCGGTCTCTACATCCGCGAGCAAGTTAGTTCCCCGCCAGGCACTTGGCCCTTGATTGTGGGGGTCTTTTCCTTTCTCTCCAGCCTCCCCACCTTGTGACCACTGAGCGGCACCTTGGGTATCAAAAATCGCGAGTGGCTTGCCATCGGGGTTGGAAAGGTAATGCTCAATATTGTCGGCAGTCCATTGGCAGAGAATGGCATTGGTTTGGGGTTGGTGAATCCAATGGCTTAAACCTCGGGACTTGCCGTCAATATTGTGAATTTCCCCCCAGATACCCAGGCTGCTCCAAATAGTGACAACGCGGCGCTGGCGGGTTGATTTTCGGTGGGTACATGTCTTGCTTAACCGCCGACCGAAGGGGTCGTAGCGGAAGTAGGTTTTAAATTCCCCGCACTCCGCGTGGCTCATCAGGCCCCAGCCGTCGTACTGGTATTGATAATCCTTGCGGCCTGGTATGTTGCTTTCACTAATAATATTGCCGCGCTTGTCACTTTCTGTTTGAGGTTGGGTCGGACTTTGCTGTGCCCGCAGCGGGTTGGTCATTTGCAGGGGAGGGGATTTCTCAAAGTGCCAGGAAAGTGCTTGACCGGACTCCATACCTACCAGGCGCCCAAATAAATATTTGTGATTACTGCGAACCTCCCCTTGAACCTGGAGGATATCTTGGCCTTTGGATTCGGTGCGAACAATGGCTTCACCATTGGCATCGATTCCATACAGGGCTCCACAAGGGGCGAATGTATAAGACAAGTCGAGATTGTCGGAGCTGGCACTCTTTAACCAGCCGCGTTTGTCATATTGATACTGAAGACTGAAATCCCGGATATCGGCACTGTCGTGATGCTCTGCGGTTACCCGACCGCGGCTGTCGTACTTAAAGCGCACTGAGGAAAGGGCATTATCTGCCTGTACCAGCCTGTTGTGTTGGTCGTAGTGGAACTCACTATTTTGGCCACTGTTATTGCGAATACCGGTTAATATACCGCTGTTGTTATAATTGAAGTACCAGCGAGAGTCATTATCACAATATTCATGCAGGCTGCCGTCTATATTGTAATGCCAACGCCAAGTTCGATCCTGTGGTGCCTTGTGGCTGACTAATTGCCCGTAGTGATCATATTCCCAGTAGTAATTCCCTACGGGGCTCTCCAGGCAGGTGAGTTCATCCCTAGGGCTGTAGATTAATTCCCAGTTGTTACCATCAGCGAAATTGATATGGCACGGGCGGCCCGCGTTGTCATAATCACAAAGAATACTCTGTCCACTGTCTCCGTGGATGGCATTGGGCAGGCCGCGTTCAGAGTAGTCCAGACCGTACTGGTGAATACCCAGGTGGGCTTCACGCAATTCACCCGCATTGCCATAACTCCACTCACGCCATACTTCGCCATTCATCTTAAGCGAAGTGATTCGTTGCCAGTGGTCGTACTCAAAGCTCAGGACTTTATCGTCTCTACGAACGGACTGCAGCTGGCCTTGCCCATCCCAGCTGAAGTCCACTTTGCCTCCCTCTGGGTCCTGAATCTGTGTGATCTGCCCCCTATCTGTATAGAGAAACAGCCAAACATGTTTTGCCGGGTCGACAATACGTTCTGGGCGTCCCTTCTCGTTAAACTTGTATTGCCATAGGGTCTCTCCATTGATAACTGCCGCTTGTAAATAGCCGCGATCGTCATAGAGATATCGATTACTAATATTGTGAGAGGTGGATCGGACAAGCCGGCCGAATTCATCGTGACGGAAGAAAAGCCTATGGCCGTTGGCCTGAATTTCTTCACTGAGATTACCGTAGGAATCAAAAAGCCAGCTAAGGCTACGAGATTGCTGCTGTTCAGAAATTCTCTGGCCGAACTTGTTAAAGCGTATATAAATGGGACCGGACAGCTCTGACTTGATCGTGCAGGTATTATGACTTGCGTGCCAGTTAAGACTGGTGATTAATTCATTGGACTGTATTAGCTGGCACCGGTCGTGTGTATCGTAGGTAAATTGATGAATTCCAGATTGGCTATTATTTAACTGTACCAACTGTGTATTGTTATATTGGTATCTTTCTCTTTTAAGGCCGCTACAACTTTCGAGTAGTTGACCATCTTGATAATTGTAGTTGCAGAGGTCGCTTTGACCTTCGGCAGCGTGGCTATTTATTAAATTATGGATATGACCGTTCTGGCAGTTAAATTCAACAACACGACCCCAGGAGCTGACCATTTTCTTAGGCAGGCCCTCCTGATAGTCGATTGTTATGGCGTTACCAAATTGATCCCTGATTTCTACAAGTGGTAGAGCGCTATTTACACCATCAGCGCGAAATATTTTGTGATGCTGATTGAATGTCGTCAATCGATAACTGTGCAGGCTTTGCCTGAATAACATCAACCGCTCAAAGCGGTTATAGCACCCGTGACCAATGGCGGGTAATTTGAATTTTACAGACCTCCCTTCGGCAGTAACCAGCTTTACAACGTTATCGTGTACAACAAGCTTTTCACTGAGAGAGTGCCGCCAGCCAACACCAATGCCAGTATCCTCATTGAGAGAGGAGCGAAAATATCGTTTCCATTCAAACGGTAGCGGTCCAGGAATAAGTACGTCTGTTCGCTCGAAAGCGACTTCCCCTGTTGCGGTAACGACGTGCCCGTTAATTCGATGGCAACGATCTAAAGCTGGTACCACCTCGTTCTCGGGGTTAATACCAGGGGTATTGGTGAATTGCGTGGGGTTGTCTTCAGCTTCATACAGGAGGGGTAATATTGGTGCTGAATCGATACTAAAGCGATTAGACGTGATACTTGGCAGCTTTGGCCAAAAGCCCTCACTCACTGGAGTGGATGAGATGTTTTTTAAAGTATGTTCGACCTGAGAGAGCCAGCGTACAGCCGATGCAGGGCTCTCATGAGAAAGAGTAATTGTCGGAGGGGTAAGCGTATTGAGTAAGTTAGGTATTAGCTGGGTTAGACGTTCCGGTGTCATATTACAGTATCCGGTAAATCAAATTAGCGGTGTAACTTTCTAATTGTTACGTCAGGAGAACTGGGACGTTCGGTAACACTTTGTTCGTGGGGGAGTATTTGACGCAATGATTGTGAAGAATATTCCAATATTCCTGCAGTAATATTGTCGCGCCCACCTAGGCGATTAGCATCGTCAATAAAACGATATACACACTCTAATGCCGGACGATGAGTGGCCAGTACGCGCTCTATCGCATGATCATCAAGATATTCAGTGAGCCCGTCGCTACATAACAAAAGGAGTGCGTTTTGCGTGAGTTTCCAGCTATTTATATCCGCCTCTACACTGCTGGAAACCCCCAAGGCACGGGTAATATGGTTGCGGACATTGGACTCTTTGGCTTGCTCGGGGGTTAATTGACCTGAGTCAATCATCTCCTGTACAACACTGTGATCTCGTGTAAGGCGCTGCAATCCATAATTGTTCCACAGGTATGCGCGAGAATCGCCAATATGTGCAACGATTAAAAAGTCGCGCCACATGACCGCGGCAACCAAAGTTGTTCCCATATTGGAAAACTGGGGGTTCAGGTTTTTGGTATTGATTAGAGCTGTATTTGCGCTGTTGACTGCGTCGATAAGGGTGGCGCGCAATATAAGCTGTTGCTGTTCAGACGTGCAGGAGAAAAAAGTGTGTTTCAGCAGGTCATCGAGATGGGCTTGAACCGTCTCAGCTGCAATTTTACTGGCGGTGGCGCCACCAGTGTAACCGCCCATCCCGTCGGCTACCACAATATAGGCAAAAGGCTGCTCCGCCGACGCGTACCAGCGAATGCTATCTTCGTTTTCCTCACGAACCTGACCAATGTCAGTGCGCCCGTTGACCGCCAGACTAATTTGATCCATGTCTGGTGCAACTCCCCTTTAATAAAAAGCAATACAATGCGGCGTAATATTATTACAACCGATCACCGAGGCTAATGTTAACTTGCTCGCATACCAAGTTTGAAATACTTTTCACTGATTTGCGATAATAAGAGCCTTACCTCTCTACAGAAAAGGCTTTAAGCCAGCTAAAAAAGGACCCATAGGCAAAATGCCCCGTTTGCCCAGGCTCAATTTGATAAATGTTCCCCAGCATATTGTGCAGGTAGGCCACAACAATCTGCCCTGCTTCTTTGATGAGGAGGATTATCAATATTATTTGATTAGTTTGCGTAACGCGTCAGACCAATATGGCGTTGATGTTCACGCATATGTTTTATTGCCCAATATGATCCAGATCATAGCTACGCCCACGATACCGGATGGGATATCATCTATGATGCAATCCCTTGGGCGTCGCTATGTGCAGTTTGTCAATCACCGTTACAAGCGCTCCGGAACACTATGGCGAGGACGCTATAAGTCCAGCTTGATTGATTCTGATGCGTATTTGTTGACCTGTTACAGATACGTAGAGTTGCGCCCACTGTATTTGGGATTGTCAGACTCCCTTGAGGATTACGAGTGGTCAAGTTTTAACCATCACGCAAACATTAAGAAAGATAATTTGATCAAGGATCACCGCTTGTATCTATCTCTTGGGGATACAGTGGTGGAGAGAGCGCAATCTTACAGGAAGTTATTTCAGTATAGCTTTGATCGAAAGTTGCTCGACTATATCGCTGAAACGATTAAGTTAGGTCATGTGCTCGGCGGGGATGCGTTTAAAGAGAAAATTGAGCAGATTGTTAACCAAAGAGTACGACCGCTTAAGCGTGGTCGTCCTAAAAAAGCAAATAAAGTCGAAAAAGAACCAAAAGAAACTGCCTAGCTAAAACCTAATGTCGGGTTGAGGGCATTAAAAGGCCATAAGAAGTAGGGTAATTAAGCCCTGTCAGCAGGTGACAAATTGTGAGTAGGCCCAGCATTTCAACGGGATTTCAGATCCTTGGCGATAACAATAAGGAAAAACCAGTTATGGATTTTGGCACTGATAGATTGAAAGTTGCGATCCTGGGTGATTTCAGCGGGAGAGCGAGTCGCCGCCAGTGTGAACCCGAAACGATTTCCAGTCGAAGGGTATACCTGTTGAACCGCGATACTTTTGAGGGCGTTTTTGCTGATCTAGGTGTGAGTTTGCAGTTGCCCGTACTGGATCGCCCTCTGGGATTACCATGCTTTGATGATTTACACCCAGATTACCTTTATAGCCGTTTGCCACTGTTTAAGAAGTTTATTGAGCTGGAGCGCAGGCTGCTCGATCCACGTCAGTTCCAGCAGGCTGCTGAGGAAATTCAACAGTGGAAACCAGAGTTAGCCACTCAGCAGGGCTTGGGTCAGCGCGATAGCGAGCAGTCGATATTGGATGAAATCCTGGCTGCAGGTCGAGAGCGTAATGCAAAGGAAGGTCAAAATACTTTCCAGGTTGACCAGCTAATCAAAGATATTGTCGCTCCTTACGTGCAGAAAAGTGAGGACCCTCGCCAGGGTGAATATCTAAATGCCCTGGCTGAAGCTACGTCTGATGCGATGCGTAAACTGATGCATCACAGTGATTTTCGTCAGTTAGAGGCTAGTTGGCTGAGTCTGCAACTTTTGCTGAGACGTGTCGAAGAGCACAGGAACCTGGATTTTTACTTAATAGACGTTAGTAAGGAAGAGCTTCTAGCTGATTTTGCTGAAGCCGAAAGCGACTTGGAAAAGTCGCAGACATTTAAGTTACTGGTTGAGCGTGAAACAGCTTCTGGGAATATCCCCTATAACCTGGTCATAGGGGATTACTTTGTTACTGATGAGGAGCGAGATCTTCACCTGCTGATAGATTTATCCACGATTGCAGAGGCTGCGGGAAGTGCACTTTTATTGGGTGGGGATCCAAAATTAGCAGGCTGTCCAAACTTGTCAGGTTCAGTAGATCCTGATGATTGGTACTATCCGTTGAGCGATCAGTTTGCGGAAAGTTGGCAGGCGGTCCGTGAATACTCTGCTAGTGAGCATGTTGCGTTGGCAGCTCCCAGATTTATGCTGAGACTCCCCTTTGGGAAAAATACTTCTACAACAGAGTATTTTAATTTTGAAGAATTAACCCCAGAGCAGGGTCATGAATATTATCTTTGGGGGAATAGTGTTTATTTATTGGGGTTAGCGGTTTGCCAAGGCTTTTCTCAAACTGGCAAATTACAGCCCCCTTCGTCTGCAAGCTATGAAGACTTACCCCTTCATTTACGCAAGTTACCTAATGGCGAATTATTGACGCCTTGTGCAGAAGCGCTCCTGACAGATAGGGCAGCTGCAAAATTTATGCAGGCTGGTATTAGTACTATGCGTTCGGTGCAAGGGCGGGATCAAGTCATTCTTCCGAGCTTTAGCTCTCTGGGTGGCGGTACCCTCAAAGGCCCTTGGGTGTAAGTGTAGGGATTGGATCTTTACAGGTATACGCAGGCAAAAATCTACCTGAAGACTATGAATAAACCACTATTGTGAGTCAGGAATAAATGGATCTAATTCTATCAGTATTGGCCGACCCTTCTGGCGCCAATATGCTTAAACATACAAAACTGTTCACGAAAGCTGGTGGCAGTTTGGGTCGCTCTGCCGATAATTATTGGGTTTTACCCGATCCAGATCGAGTGGTTTCCTCAAAACACGCACAGATTTCCTTTACCGATAATCAGTTTTTTCTGATAGATACTAGTACTAATGGAACCTATTACAATGATTCAGAAAATCCGTTAGGAAAGGGAAATCAAGTCCAATTAAAAGAGGGCGACATGATCGTTCTCGGGGAATATAAATTGAAAGTTTCACTGCGACAGCCTAAGGAAGAGGGAGATCTTCCCAAAGGTCTGGGAAGTGCAGATTTTCTCGATACCTCGGATCGAACAACATTCAGCGCGGATGCCATGGCAAAAATGCAAAGCCAGGCAGAAGCGAAAGAATTGGATAGTTGGCTTGAGCCGGGTTCCAGCCCGCAGTCAGATGTGGCTCAAACTGGGGAGTGGGGCTCGATTGGGCTGGGTAATCAGGCTAATACCCCAACTAGCGATAGTCTTCTCACCTCGGAATCGGGCCCTCTGGACCCACTTGCTGCCTTTGGCCAATCTGACCCGTCTGGTCTTGTTGGTGGTGTTCCTGAGATGTCACCCGTCGGTGGCTTAGTGGGGTCTACGGGTCAGCAGCAATCCAGTAATCAATGGTCTGATGATGAGTGGTGGAAAGATGGTAGTGACGATGATCATGTGCCAGCTGACCAGCACTCAATGCAAATAAATCCCCAGCCGGTACCGGAACCTGTCGTTGAGACGGTTGCGGTGCCTGAATCTCAAGTGGTATCTCCGCAGCCGCAAGTTCCTATGGGTGGTTTCCAGGGGATTTCACAGCAACCTGTCGCAACTCCGATACCACAACCTCAGGCTATGCAGCCACAGCCACAGCCACAGGCAATGCAATCTCAGCCCTTAGGGCAGCCCCAAGGGTTTAATCAGCAGCCAATTTCTCCGCCTGCTCAAGATAACCCCTTTGCAGACTCTTTCGCTGCTATGCAGGGGCAACAAGTTGATGGCGCTCCAGGGTTTGGTTCCGGGCAATCGTCCTCGCAACCGCAACCGCAACCGCAACCGCAACCGCAACCGCAACCGCAACCGCAACCGCAACCGCAACCGCAACCGCAACCGCAACCGCAACTACAGCCAAAACCAAATCCACAGCCGGATTTGGCTGCCCAAGCTCAGCAGTTTTCGCATTTACAGCAATCCCCAGTAACTCAGCCCACAGGTTCTTCAGGGGGGAGCGTTTTTGCATCTACTCTCGGCCTGAATATGAACCCGGTCCAGTTGCAACAGGCGGACCAGCAAGCAGCTGAAATTGTCCGGGAAACAGTAGCTCGTCTTATTGACCTTTTGCGCGCAAGAAACAGCATTAAGAATGAGCTGCGTGTGCAGCGAACCATGATTCAAACGGAAGCTAATAATCCGCTGAAATTTAGTGCTACGGAACGGGATGCATTGGAAGCCATGTTTGCGGGTACCGGTGCTTTTATGAACCCCGCTGAGGCAGTGAAGGATAGTTTTGATGATTTGTCGGATCATCAAGTTGCGGTTTTGGCTGGAATGAGAGCAGGTTACAACGCCATGCTCAAATTCTTTAGCCCGGAAAATATTGAGCGCAGACTGGGGAATACTTCCGGCGTTTTTGGAAACAAAAATGCAAAAAAGTGGGAAGGATTTACTGCAATTTACAGGGAGCTAGTTGGTGATCCGGATAATTGCTATCGCAAGTTGTTTGGTGATGAATTTGCAGTTACTTATGAAAATCAATTATCAGAGTTAAAAAATGCGCGAAGCATTAAAAATTAATAAGTTGACGGAAAAGAGGGAATTGCTTGTGTCGATAAAAAAATTATTTCAGGTCAGTTTAATCGCTGTTTTGGCAGTTGCAGTTGTTGGTTGCCAAACAACGAGGCGGACTCTAAATCTGGATACTAGTCTCGAGTTGGTTGTAGAGACACAGAATGACGTGAACCCAGATGATGATGGCCGAGCTTCTCCCGTTGTTATACGAGTGTTTATGCTCGCGGACGAGCGCCAGTTTGCCCGTGAAGATTTTCTTAACCTTTACGAGAATGCTCAATCCCGCCTCGGCAAGGATTTGATTGATACTGTAATCCTTAAAGAGTTTGCTCCAGGGGAACAGCGTATAGAAGAACTGGCTTTAACGCCGGACGTAAAATATATCGGGCTTCTAGCTGAGTTTGTGCAGTATCAGGATGCAGAGGCACTAATGGTGCTGCCAATTACAGACCACAAAAAAAATGAATATGAAGTATCGCTGGCTGATGTACGAATTGGTTCGCCAGATGATATTGCCAAGCGTCGTCGAGCAAAATTGACTACTCGTGGCAGTGAAGATGATAGTGGGGAAACAGTAACAATCTCCAAAGAAGATTATGAAAGAATGAAAAAAACGCTCCCTGATATGCAGCGGTCTCAATAGGGCAGAAATTATTGCCCGGGCAATAAAAATTGCTGCCCTGGAAATATTACGAGAGCTTTTTAAGGAACATTTATGTCGGCAAACAATAAAGTGATCTGGAGCGAGGGCATGTTTTTACGCCCTCAGCATTTTCAACAGCAGGATCGCTATCTCGAACAGCTTGTCGAAGCGCGCACAGCTCCGCTCGGGCCTTATACCTGGGGGATTGTAGAGCTGGCGATCGATAGTGAGCCATTATCGATGGGAAAAATTTCTCTATCGAGAGTGAAAGCTGTTTTTCCCGATGGTACCCCGATACTTGCCCCTGAAAATGAGCATTTGCCGGATGTTCTGGATGTTCCGGTTAATACTCGTGATGAAATAGTCTACTTATGTGTGCCGATGAAGCGCCCAGGTAGTCAGGAGTCGATTCGAGATCAAGAGGACTTCCCGCAGGCACGTTATCAGGCTTCGAACTTTGATGCCCGTAATAGTGCGGCGTCTTCTGGTGAGTCCGCGCGTATCCAAGTCGGAAAGTTAAGAGCTTGTCTCAAATTAGGTAGTGATGATCTGAGTGGCTATGCTGCGGTTGGGGTTGCCCGAATTAAAGAGCGCCAACCAGAAAAGCCGGTAGAGCTTGATTCTGACTATATCCCACCGCTGTTAAATGCGGAGACTTCTGCGGTTATCAATGCATATATTGAAGAAGTAAAAGGATTGCTCGACCATCGAGGCTCGGCTCTGGGTCATCGTTTGAGCGACAGTGGAAGAAGCGGATCTGCAGAAATTGCTGATTATTTGTTGCTGCAGGTTATTAACCGCTTTGAACCCTTATTAAAGCAGATAACGGCTCAGCCCCGATTACATCCGCACAACTTATTTCTTGAATTATTGCAGTTGGCAGGCGAACTTTCGACGTTTACTGCTCCGTCTAAGCGCCCTCCAGAAATTCCAGTGTATGCACATGAAGATCTGCAAGTAAGCTTTGCCGGGCTGTTTTCAGCACTTAGGCAGTCGCTCTCCACAGTACTGGAGCAAACTGCAATTGCTATGGAATTGGTGCAGCGCAAATTTGGGATATATGTTGCGCCGGTTACTGATCCTTCATTATTAAAATCAGCCAGTTTTATTATGGCCGCAAAAGCGGATATGCCTGGCGATCTATTGCGCAGCCGCTTCCCCACGCAGGCAAAAGTTGCCCCTGTCGAGGCGATTAGAGAACTTATCTCAGCGCAGTTACCCGGCTTGACTCTGCGCCCTCTTCCCGTGGCTCCTCGACAAATTCCCTATCACGCAGGGTTCACTTACTTTGAGGTGGAGCGCAGTGGAGAGTTATGGCAGGCCATGACTCGCTCGGGTGGTTTTGCAGTGCATCTGGGCGCAGAGTTCCCTGGATTAACTATGGAACTCTGGGCCATAAGGAATAATTAATATGAGTAATGACAGCTTTACTCCTCCACGGGCCCCTAATGCTGGGGATAGAACGGTTTTGATACCGACACCCGGTGCCGCAGCGGCACCGGCAGCAGCTCAGGCTCAGCCACAATTCTTTGCCAGCCAAGATGCCCCGGTCGAGGCTCAGGTCCGCAACAGTCTTAATCCATTGGTGTCTGCGGCTTCAAAATTGTTAGGCGTAATTATCAAATTGCGCACAACGATGAACCACGCCAACGTACCAGATCTGCACAAGCGACTTACTACGGAAATCCAAAGCTTCGAGCGTGAGGCAAAGCAGCTGGCTTTAACACCTGAATCAGTGCTAACAGCCCGTTACTTGCTATGTACTGTCGTGGACGAGGTTGTTTTGACCACGCCTTGGGGTACAGCTAGCGGTTGGAGCCAGCACTCTCTACTTAGCCTATTTCACAAAGAGACTTTTGGAGGGGAGAAGTGTTTTGTCATTTTGCAGCGCATGCTGGAAACTCCCGCAAGTCATTTGGAACTCCTTGAGCTTTTTTATCTGTGTTTGAGCTTGGGCTTTCAGGGTAAATATCGGCTCGTACAGCGTGGACACGAACAAATAGAACAGATTCGTGATGAGCTCTACAGAACAATTGAACAGCATAAGCAGCCAATGGACCGAGATCTTTCGCCGCGTTGGCAAGGATGCGTAGAGCGAAAATCCCGGCTGATTCACTATATACCCCTCTGGGTGATTATGAGTGTTGTCCTGGGATTGTTACTTGCAACTTATAGTGGTTATCGCTGGTGGCTCTATGAAACGACGACACCGGTCGCAGACCAGATTTTAGATTTGTCCAAAAGTGATGATGAGTCTCCGCAAGGAGAAGGGTAACACTCGGGCTGATATTGATCCTGGGTATGGTCGATACCCTGGAAGACGGAGCAATTCATGAAACGCTTGCGTAACTTTTTTACCAATAAGTGGGTGTTGGGGCTCATAGGGCTCTCAGCTCTTTCCCTCCTCATTTGGTTTGCGGCTGATTACATTAAGTTTGGTAGTGATAATGCCACGCTTTCTCACTCTGTCCGACTAACTATTATTGTTTTTATTTTTGCTATTTGGCTTGTGTGGAATATCAGCCAATGGTTGGTAGAGAGACGCCAAAACCAGGCTTTAATAAAAGGCATTGAGGAATCACAAGAAGCCGATTCTACAGATCCAGACGAAGAACGCTCGCTGGAAGAGTTGAATGCTCTTTCTGGTCGCTTCCGTGAAGCGATGGGTGTATTACGTAGTGCTCGGTTTAAATCTGACAAGGGACAAGTTTCCCTTTATCAGCTTCCCTGGTACATCATTATTGGGCCTCCCGGTTGTGGTAAAACAACAGCCCTGGTGAACTCCGGGTTGGAATTTCCTCTGGCGCAGAGTCATGGGAAGGAAGCCCTGGGTGGGGTAGGGGGCACCCGTAACTGTGATTGGTGGTTTACCAATGATGCAGTTTTAATTGATACCGCAGGGCGTTATACGACTCAGGACAGTCACCGGGTTTACGATAATAGCGCTTGGAAAGCTTTTCTGAGCTTATTGAAAAGATACCGCCGCCGCCGCCCGATCAATGGTGCTCTGGTTGCAATTAGCTTGCAAGATTTAATGGTGCAAACTGAAGAGCAGCGCCAACACCAGGCAAAAATTATCCGCCAGCGTGTAAATGAACTGCAACAAGAGTTGGGTATTCGCTTCCCGATTTATCTCACTTTCACAAAATGTGACTTAGTTGCAGGGTTTACAGAGTTTTTCGACAACCTCTCTCAAGCTGAGCGTGAGCAAGTTTGGGGAATGAGTTTTCCCCGTGAAGCTAACGCCACTGTAGGGGCCCCCCTCGATAATTTCAAAGCAGAATTTGAGCAGCTGATAGAGCGTTTGAACCAACGCGTATTGTGGCGTGTTCATCAGGAGAGGAATGTAGAGAAGCGGGCGTTGTTGCAAGGTTTTCCTGCCCGAATGGAAAGCCTTACAGATATTTTGACAGATTTTGTAAAGCAGACTTTCGGTCCAAATCGTTACGAAACCGTCCCTATGGTCAGAGGGGTCTACTTTACTAGTGGCACTCAGGAGGGCAGTCCTGTTGACCGTATGATGTCCTCCGTAACTGCTGATTTTGGACTAGAGCGTAGCGTCGGGCCAAAATTCCAGGGTGTTGGTAAGAGCTTTTTCTTGCATCGACTATTGAAGGATGTCGTTTTCCCCGAGGCTGAATTAGTGGGCGTTAATCGCCGGATTGAGTCAGCTAACCTTTGGTTACGCCGGGGAGTTTTTGCTACTTTGGCGGGAGGCTTTGTCGGAGCTATTTTCTTATGGAGTGGCAGTCTCGCACAGAATAAATTATCCATGGGAGAGGTTAGCGATAACCTCAGTGCGTACCAAGGTGCAGAGAGTGAGCTGAAAGGTAAAAATATTACGCCCATCAGTGCCTTAAATTTGTTAGAGCCTTTAAAGCGGGCTAGTGCGGTCTACGATCGTGAGGAACATCCGTGGATTGGCAATTTGGGACTTTATGACACCAGAATTGATACCGCGGCAAATGATCTCTATCGCCATAAATTAGAAACTATTTATCTTCCCGCTTTACTTCGTGATATAGAGAGTGACTTAAGTCGTCTCGGAAGTAATGATCCCGCTTTGGTAAGTACTCTCAAAACCTATTTGATGTTTTTTAATCCAGATAAAATGGATTTGAAAACCATAGAGGCTTACTACACTGCTCGCTGGGAGCGTCAGCTACCCGGTGAAGCTGGGAGGCAGGAAGAACTGCGCTACCACCTGGATCAACTATTTATTCAGCCTCTACCCAATTCAATTGAAGAGAATGAGAGGGTGGTAGCTCGCGCGCGACAACAACTGCGTCGTATCCCTGTGCCTCAGCGGTTATTTGCTCAACTACAAAATAGTGACTTCGGATTGACCCCTGTAGATCTCTATCAAGAAATTGGTGGAGACACTCAGCAAATTTTTGGCATGGGAGCCAATAATCCAAACTTCACGATTCCCTTCCTCTATACAAAGGCGGGTTATAAAGAACTGGACTTTGGAGCGGACTCTCAGCTGATGACAAATATGGCTGAAGAGCGCTGGATTTATGGAGGAGATCTGAGCGGTGAGGACTTTACCGAAGCCGACCGTGAAAAGCTTGGTGAGGAAGTAAAACGAATCTATCTTGGGGAGTACTTACAGCGTTGGCAGGGCTTCCTTGGCGGGTTCAAAATACAGAGGTTTGGTAGCACTTCACAGGCTTTGGATGTGTTGTCAAAGTTGTCTGATCCTATTTACTCACCCCTGCTTGCGATTACCGAGATCACTTCAGATAACACTCGTCTGACCCTTCGACCTGAGGTTCCAGTCGATGCTTCTGGGGTACCGCTACCTGTATCCAGTACTACTCGAAAGTTGGGACAAGCCGCACTGGGTAGTGCAACCAGTGCCTTGCAGGATCATTACAAGCCAAACATTGTTGATGTTAGGTTTGAGGAGGTCCAGCGAATCACTCAGAGTGAGAAGGGGCGGCCAGCGCGTATCCAAGAATACCTGGATACTATTAATAAAATTCAGGAATACCTCACTGAGATCGACAGCGCTCCCGATTCGAATCAAGCGGCCTTTGGACGTGCCAAAGCGCGTTTTGCCGGCGGTAGCGATGCGATTAAACAGTTAAGGGTTAAGGCTGCCAATGCGCCAGCACCTTTTGACCAGTGGCTGACAGATATTGCTGATAGCGCTTGGGGGCTGGTAATGGCCAAGACTAAGGCGCATATCAACCGTGTCTGGCGTGAAGAGGTGTATCAAAGCTATAGCAATAGCCTGGCAAACCGGTACCCACTGCGCAGCGACCGTGACCAGGAAGTGCCGGTGATGGAGTTTAACCAGTACTTCAAGCCAGGTGGTATTGAGGAGAAATTTGTCAATCAGTATCTGAAGCCATTTGTGGATACCAGAAACTGGAAAATCAAATACGTTGAAGGGCAGGGTATTAGCCTTTCAAGGGAAGCCCTTTCCCAGTTGCGTCGAGCTGAACGTATTCGAAAAACTTTCTTCAGTGCCGGCGAAGGAGCTTCTTACTCTTTCCGTATTGAGCCCACGAAACTGGATTCCAGTGTTCGTTTGTTTGAACTTGAACTTGGAGAGCAACGAGTTCCTTACTCCCATGGCCCTAAAACCACTAAAAAGCTGACTTGGCGTGGTGGTGAAAGTAATCGCGTCCGCATTATCTTTGAAGATCTGAATGAGACTGTTCATCGCAAGCATTTTGAAGGGGACTGGGCATGGTACAGGCTGTTAGCGAGCTCAGATTTGGAAGCCGGGCGAAGTAACGCAGAACACTTTGTTACTTTCTCTGAGGAAGGGCGAAAGGCTCAATTTAAATTGATTGCATCTAATGTAAACAATCCGTTCGACCGCAGTTTACTGCGCGGATATCGATGCCCTGAGACCCTGTAGACGGAGTAGATGATTTGCAAAATACAGTTGGTATTTTTGGTAAGTTGCCGGGTCACGGGGACTTTGTTCAGCGGCAGCTGCCAGGTAGTTTTGTCACTGTATGGGATGGCTGGTTACAACGAGCGGTATTTGGATCTCGTGAACTCGTTGGTCAAGAGTGGTTGGACTACTACTTGACCAGTCCTGTTTGGAGGTTTGTCCACAGCAAAGGCATCATTGATGCCAGTGCGTGGGCCGGAATTTTAGTACCTAGTGTGGATAGTGTTGGGCGCTATTTTCCGTTGACATTTGCTGCTCCGCTATCCCCGGTAGTGGATGCATTTGCTTTTATGTCTGATGCTAAGAGCTGGTTCCAGAGCTTGTCTGAATTAGCAATTACATCGCTGCAAAATATGCTACATGCAGACCAGTTATGTGAGGCATTTAGTGCCCCCCCTGACAGGGCGGGCATTATCTCTCTGCCTCCAGCACAGGGAGACTTTGTCGTCTCCACAGGCCAATCGAATACTCTGGAAAGAGGTTTTGCAGGTCTATTAGGGCAGATGAGCAAAAGTAGCTACTCCGCATATAGTCTGTGGTGGAGTGAGGGGTCTCAACACTTGGCCCCGACAACCTTGCTGTGCCCATCATTGCCAAGCCCTGAGCTCTATAGCTCAATGCTTGGTGTGCAGTTACAGAAGAATATAAGTTAGGATTGAGGGCACAGCGTGAGACAGCTGGTTATCTTGGATAAGAAGAAGCATCGCAATTGCAAATTAATCAAAAGTGATCTTTCCCACAGTAAGAATTCGCATATTTGCCCAATCTTATTGCCTGAATTCATACCGGTGGCGCGTGCCTGTCCTATTATATTTGCTCGATCAAAAGAGACGGGAAAGCTTGAGAGCTGTGCATTACTTGGCGTAACACCTGGAGAAAACCTTTTTTGGCAAGAGGGACAATGGCAGGGTGATTATATTCCCGCATCTATTCGCTCTTATCCCTTCTATTTAAAATATAAAGAAGGTGACTCTTCCAATGCATTTGTTTGCGTTGAATCGTCTCTATTATCTGAAGACGGAAATAGTTCTTTAGGTGTTAGGTTGTTTGAAGAGAATGGGAATCCAAGTGGTCACTTATTGGAAGCGCAGCGCCGCTTAGAGGATATCCATCTTAAAAAGACGCAGGTTTGGAAGTTTGTCGGTATTTTGCAGCGGAATAATTTGCTGGTAGAAAAAGAAATAAATATAGACTTGCCAGGTGATGTTAAGCATAAATTAACAGGTGTTTATTGTATTTCAGAGAAGAGATTGGGAGAGCTTGATTCTGCAGCTTTCCTGGAATTGCGTGAATCAGGTTGTTTACCTTTTATTTATGCACATCTTTTCTCCTTGCAGAAGTCGACAGCTTTAAGTGCGCTGCATAAAAAATTTCATGCGAAAATTCTTCACTGATATTAAGAGTGGATTTTTGCTTTTTACCTATGGATTTGTTGATCAGAACGTTAATTTAAGAAAACCTATAAAGTTTGATTGAATTTAGATAATTGTATTAGAGGTTCTGGTTGTAAAGTGAGTATCAGAGCAGGAAGCTAAGGTTACTGATATGTCTTACAGAATAATTTTTACTGGGGAGATAAGAGGTTCTGTAGAGCGGCGCTATGCAATTGCTGCATTGGGGCGTGAATTTGGTTTGGGCTTTAGTCAAATAAAAGGACTGCTGACTGGGGCAAAATCTCAAATCAAGGCTACGGAAGATAGAAGGGAAGCCTGCCAGCTAATGAAAAAGTTCTGGGAAGCGGGATGGCATACTCAGCTCTGCTTGGGTGATCAATTAATACACTGTACTGAAAAGTCTAGTAATTGTGGTGACCCTCCGTTACCTCCCGCTCTAGAATTTTTGGAAAGTACTGATGGCACAGTTTCTATTGGTATTCCAGCCGGTTGGCAAGGGTTTGACAATCTGAATAGGGAAGCTGTGATTCAGGCCGGAAGTTCAGAGTTAAGTCGCTATTTGATTGTACTAAAGCAAGATCGATCTCTGCTTCCCCACGATTTGTCGATTGAGCATTTCGGTAAAGCACAAATACAGCAGTGTCTGACTAGAGTGGAAAATGGCGTTATTATATCCGGGCCTGAACCACTGATAAGCAACAGTCAAAATGGCCATATTTATGAGATGTCTGCTGAGGTTGTAAAAACACCAGTTCGCTATTTGGTCACTTTCTTTCAGAGCCCGGATAGTTTCTATTCTGTGTTTTTGTGGTCATCTCTTGAGAACTTTGAAAAGAGTAGGTCTGAGTTTTTGCATATTTTTGCCACATTTAAACTTGTGACTAGTATGGGGAGTTGCGATTCAACAGCAGTTCCTATGTAATGGCTTGGAATAAGAAGCCAAAATCTAACAAAAATAAATAGCGTAAAATTGTCAACTGAACATGTTTTTTAAAGTAATAGGTACCAAGCGCATTATTTGCCTTGATTAGATATCTACAACGTGTACTCTTCTCAGAATTCTGATTAAAGGATTTGATTCGGTATAAGGGCCTTTTTTGATGGCATTCCCAAACACGATAAATATCGATGAATTAGTTGCTCCAATCTCAGAGGATAATCCCGTAGGGGAAGATATCCGAGAAGATCGTTCGCCAACTTCTGATTATTACTCGATCAAAGATGCTCGCAACAGTGCAAGAGCTGCTGAACGCTCCGCAATGTTCGATGATGCAGACACAGACCTACTTGCACCTTGGAGGGATGTAGCAAAAGCTGCAGAAAATATCCTAGGGAAAAAGAGTAAGGACTTGGAGGTTGCCAGCTGGTATACCGAGGCCTTGATTCGCTTACATGGCTTTATTGGCTTGAGAGATGGCCTGCAGGTGATCGACTCGTTAGTAGAGCAATATTGGGAAGGTCTGTATCCCTTACCAGACGAAGACGGCCTTGAGACAAAAGTAGCACCCCTGACAGGTTTGAATGGTGATGGTGGTGATGGCACCTTGCTAATGCCTATTCGCAGTGCCGGTATTACTCCCGAAGGGGATTATGGGGACTATTCATTCTTCCAATTCCAACAGGCTCGGGATGCTGACAGAATTGCAGATGACGATGCCAAGGCTGCTCGAATAGAAACACTGGGTTACAACCTTGAGCAGATTGATCAATGTGTAAACAGTGCGAGTGGTGAATGGGCTCAAAACCTCGTCCAGACAATCGAGGCAGCGCTGGGGCACTTTAAGACCATAAATGATAGCCTGCGACAAAGCTGCGGCCATGATGCCCCCCCATCCACGAATATTTCATCTCTATTGGATGAGGTGTTGCGGACAAGCCGTTTTATTTATAAGACGCACTTGGAGTCTATGGAGCAGACTCAAGAAGATGTGGCGCCTGAATCATCAGAAGTGCCTGCTGGGGAAGTTCAAGCTGGAAATGCAGCTGCAGCAGCGGTTACTTCTGTGGCTGCCTCTGCTGTAGCTGTCCCTACCGGTCCGGTAGTGTCCAGAGAAGATGCCTTAAAATTGCTTGAGCAGGCGGCAAAGTATTTTCGTACCTATGAGCCGCATACGCCGCTGGCGCCCGGCCTGGAGAGGCTGATAGGCTGGGGACGAATGACCGTTTCACAATTGATGTCTGAATTGCTACCTGATGATCAGTCGAAGGCGCTTTACTCCCAGTTGACGGGAGTTCGTCTCGATGGCACGGATACACAAAAATATATAACCCCACCAGTGACTACAAGTGGCACGTCATCAGCTCCTGCGGTTGCCGCAGATACACCTACTGAAAGTGTATCCGCGCCAGTCTCTGATGAAGGTTGGGGTGAGCAACCGCAAGAAGAAGCCAGCACTGGTTGGTAATTAACTGAGAACAGCAGTCCCTAAAGTCGGAAAGGAGACCTTAGATGTCTGAAAGCATCCACAACAAACTTAAGCGCGTGCGTAAGCCGCGTGTACATATCACTTACGATGTTGAAACTAACGGAGCCGAAGTCAAAAAGGAGCTTCCTTTTGTGGCGGGTGTTATGGGTGATTACTCTGGTGATAATGCCGAGAATCGCAAGGCACTGAAAGATCGTAAGTTTATCCAAATTGACCGCGATAACTTCAACGACGTAATGGGTAAAGTAAACCCAAAGTTGAACTTGCAGGTGGAAAACACCCTGACTGGTGACGGTAGCAAGATGGCTGTTGATCTCGACTTCAACAACATGGACGCCTTCTCGCCGGAGCAGATTGTTGAGCAGGTTGAGCCACTAAAGCAATTGCTTGAAGCCCGTAGCAAGCTGCGTGATCTGCTGAGTAAAGCTGATCGTTCTGAGGAGCTTGAAAAAGTACTTGAGGATATTCTCAAGAGCACAGAAAACGTCAGCGCTATCTCTGACCAGTTGGGCTTGAATGAGGATAAAGGAGAGGACTCAGAATGAGCACTGAAGTAGAAAATGTTGCAGGAAGTGAAGCTGAAGAGCAATCGGCGAGTCTCCTAGATCAGGCGATTGCGGCAACTAAACAAACTGAGCCTCAAGAAGCACAAGACTTGCTTGCGAATTTGACAGAGCAAGTAATGAAAGGGACGGTCACCTGGGATCGCAACCTGACCCAGACCATCAAGAAAGCTGTTAGCGCGATTGATAAGGCCATGTCCCAGCAGCTGTCTGCGATTTTGCATGACGAGAAATTCCAGAAGCTGGAAGGATCATGGCGTGGTCTGAATCACCTGGTCATGAACTCGGAAACTGGCGCTACCATGAAAATCCGCATGCTCAATCTGAGCAAGCGCGAGCTCTTCCGCGACCTGGATAAGGCAGTTGAGTTCGACCAGAGCCAGACCTTCAAAAAAATCTATGAAGAAGAGTTTGGTACTGCGGGTGGTGAGCCATACGGCGTAATGATCGGGGATTTCGAGTTCACCAGCCACCCTGAGGATATCGAGCTTCTGAGCAAGATGTCTAATGTTGCTGCGGCTGGCTTCTGTCCGTTTGTTGCAGCTGCCGGTGCCGGCATGTTTGGTTTTGATGACTACACGGAACTTTCCAAGCCGAGAGATCTGGGTGGTATTTTTGAATCCGCCGAGTACATCAAGTGGCGCAGTTTCCGTGACAGTGACGACTCCCGTTTTGTCACCTTGGTAATGCCGCGTACCCTGGCCCGTACCCCTTATGGTGCTAACACCAAGCCGATTGAAGCTTTTGACTTTGAAGAGTTTGAAGTGGATGAAGACGGCGTTTCCCGTCCAGCAGAGCACGATCAATACTGCTGGATGAATGCTTCTTATGTTATGGGCACCACCATGACTCAAGCATTCGCTGAGAACTCCTGGTGTACTGCAATTCGCGGTGCTGAGGGTGGTGGTAAAGTAGAAGGATTGCCATCTCACGTGTTCAAGAGTGACGATGGGGATCTCGATCAGAAATGCCCCACAGAGATTGGTATTACCGATCGCCGTGAAGCGGAGTTAAGCGCTCAAGGCTTCTTGCCTCTGTGTCACTACAAGAATACGGATTACTCGGTATTCTTTGGTGCTCAAAGTGCGCAAAAGGCGAAGGCATACGATGACCCTGACGCCACTGCTAACGCAGCTATTTCTGCTCGCTTGCCTTATTTGATGGCGACCTCTCGTATTGCACATTACCTCAAGGTAATGGCTCGCGATAAAGTGGGTTCCTTTATGGAAGCTGGTGATTGTGAGCGCTGGTTGAACAAGTGGATCTCCCAGTACACTAACTCCAACCCCGACGCGAGCCCTGAAATGAAAGCGAAGTACCCGCTTTCTGAGGCGCGAGTAGAAGTAAAAGAGATTCCGGGTCAGCCTGGATGTTACAGTGCGATTGCCTATCTGAGACCCTGGTTACAGATGGAAGAATTGACGACGTCCTTGCGTATGGTGGCAAATATCCCATCTGCGGGATAAGGCTCCGGGCCCGCCTCTAGGGGCGGGTTCTCTCTTCACATGGCCTTGTTCAAGGCCTGCGTTTTACCATTATTTATTCAAATAATAATTCTTGTTGGAGTATACCGGTGCCCCGTGCAGCACATGACCAAATATCGGAAGATCAATCAGATGTTCTACCGGAGAAATTGGCGAGAGGGCAGCAGAGAGAGCTACATAAATTTCTGCAGGAACCGGATGATCTTTTTGCATTTGAATATTGGCTCACAGAATTATCCCCCTGTACAAATAGGGATAATTATTCCGTTCGCCATTATCTGAGTCGAATTATCGCCGAGTTGGACGAACTAATCTGTGACCAGCTGAATTGTATAATTCATCACCAGAAGTTTCAGAGACTTGAAGCGAGCTGGCGGGGGATATCCTTATTGGTGTTTGATACACCCCACGCTGAAAATATTAAAATCAAACTCTTGGATGCCAGCTGGAAAGACCTCGCGAAGGATATAGAGCGGGCCCCGGATTTTGACCAATCTGGGCTGTTTCATCTTATATATAATGAAGAGTTTGGTACTCCAGGCGGCGAGCCATTTGGTTTGTTACTTGGAGATTACTATGTATCCCATCGGCCGCTGCCTGACCACCCTTATGATGATGTATTTACTTTGCAGGGCATCGCGCATACTGCAGCCGCAGCCTTTGCCCCGTTTGTTTGTGCATCAGCACCGCAACTTTTTGGTGTAGACAACTTTTCGGATCTAGCAAAGCCTATCAATTTTTCAGAAGTGTTCCGTCAAAAAGAATACATTCGGTGGAATGGCCTTCGGGATCTGGAAGACAGCCGATTTATCGCTTTGACACTTCCTCAAGTTTTGATGAGAGAACCTTATAATCAGGAATTTTCATCCTATCGTGGTTTGAGGTTTCAGGAGCAGGTACGGGCATCCCATAACCAGAATTATTTATGGGGGAATGCCTGCTTTGCATTGGGTGCCGTACTGTTAAGAGAGTTTAGTGAAGTTGGCTGGTTTTCACATATTAGAGGGGTTGCACGTGACCATCTGGGCGGAGGGCTGGTAACCCAGCTTCCAATGGTGCCTTATAGGCCAGATAGTACTCCTGGCATGATCCGAATGGCCACTTCAATTTTGGTAACTGATTTTGCTGAGCGGGATTTAAGTGACTTAGGGTATGTATGCTTGAGTCATTGTTACGATACTCCTTACAGCGCCTTTAATAGTGTTCCATCACTTCAAAGGCCGAAGCAATACACATCTAAAGCAGCCACGGCTAATGCGCGTATTAGCTCTATGTTACAACAAATACTTTGCGCATCCCGATTTGCTCATTATATCAAGGTAATGATAAGGGATAAGGTGGGTGCCTATATGAATGCTGCAGATTGCGAACGGCAGTTGCAGCATTGGTTGGATGAATACACAACGGGAAGGGATGACCTTTCCTGGGAAATGCAGGCTCGATACCCTCTACGGGAGTCTCGGGTGCAAGTAACGGATGAACCAGGCAAGGCGGGTAGCTATCAAAGTGTGATTCATCTCAAGAGTCATTACACCGTTGACCATCTTGTATCCGAGCTAAAACTTACAACCGCATTGGCAACAATCGGCGTCGGAGCTACCTAATTAATATGGTTAGAGAGAAGCGATTATTGGCCCCGGTATTGGATCGATTATTACAATCATCTAGTAAATTGGATGTACATCAATCCCATCAAGTGTTGAGGCAGTTGCGTGAAGGGGTGCGTCGTGATTTGGAATACTTGTTCAATACAAGATTTAAATGTATTTCCGCACCTTCAACTCATGAAAGTTTAGAGCAGTCAAATATTAACTACGGGTTACCAGACCTATCAACAGTCAATCTTTCCTCTGCCGCTAGCCGAAAACAGTTTTGTCGAGATATTGAAAAAACAATTTTAAATTTTGAGCCCAGAATACGTTCGGTAAAAGTAACCACCCAAGACAAAGTGGATGTCGAAGATCCTAGTATACGCTTTCGTGTTGAAGCTGTATTACATGTAAATCCAGCGTCGGAAGTTATTGTATTTGATTCGGCACTCAACCCAGTTACCCAGCTGGTGGATGTCTCTGAGATTATGTGATGAGTGAAAAATTAATAGATCTCTACGAGCGAGAGCTCGCATTCATTCAGCAAACTTCTGCTGAATTTGCAAAGATGCACCCAGCTGCCGCATCCCGACTTCAGCTGGATGCAGACACAGTTGATGATCCTTTAGTAGGGCGACTGTTGTCCGGCTTCGCTTACATGAATGCTCGGGTGCAGCAAAAGCTGAGTGATGATTTTCCGGAGTTAACGGATGCAATGCTGGAAACTCTGTATCCTCATTATCTTCGTCCAATTCCTTCTTGTGCCATTGTTCAGTTTGAACCGGAAAAGGATTTGGATGCGATAACCCGGGTAGAAACGAAGACGTTACTCGAAAGTGACAGCTTTCAAGGGCAAACCTGCCGCTTTACAACTTGTTATCCAGCAGAAATTTGCCCATTTCAGGCGGTGAGTGCCACCCTGATGCCAAGGCCATTTATCGCTCCGGGCTGTAATGACATTCAGGGCGCTAATGCAGTTTTAAAATTATCCCTTAAAACTTTTAGCCCAAGCATAAAATTTTCTGAGCTAAACCCTGAGAGTCTCCGCTTTTTCCTTCGTGGCCAACCATCTCATATCTATAGTTTATATGACTTGCTACTAAGTAAGTGTGTAAGGTTGGTTGTTGCCAATGGGGAGAGTGATCCAAAGCCAACTTTTCTCTCTCCGGATGAAATATGTCAAGTGGGGCTAAGTCCAGATGAGGGTTTATTGCCATATCCTGATACCGCATTCGTAGGATATCGACTCCTAACTGAATATTTTGCTTTTCCAGAAAAGTTCCTTTTCTTGGATATGTTGAACATTGGTGAGGCGTTAAACGAGAGCTTTGACGACACGTTAAATCTGTATTTTTATTTATCCGAAACTCATGAGGAGTTGGAAAAACAGATTTCTCCAAGCATGTTTGCTTTGGGCTGTGCTCCGGTTGTTAATTTATTTAAACAAAGTGCAGATCCTATTCCACTTAATCACTCGCAGTATAGTTACCATGTGGTCCCTGATGCCCGCAGGAGTGATGGCTTAGAAATATACTCAGTGGATGAAGTTGCGGCAACTAATGGTGATGGAGAGACAACCAGTTACCGGCCTTTCTATGGAATTCGACACAGTCAACATCATGCTGATCAATCTGCATTTTGGTTTAGTCGTCGCAGAGATGTGATCGAAGGAGAGCATCGGAATGAACAAGCATCTGAGATTGATATAAGCTTAGTCGATCTGGACTTTAATCCGCATAGAATTAGTGATCAGACATTAGATATTAAGTTAACCTGCTGTAATCGAAATCTAGCCAAAAAATTACCTAGTGGTAGCGCCCAGCCTTATTTAGAGGTTGTTGACGGTGATTTGCCAGTTAGCCGAATTAGTTGTGTGGTTTCCCCAACGGCAACTATACGACCGCCTCGACGAGAGCGAGGGTATTGGAGGTTAATTTCTCACCTTAACTTAAATCATCTTTCTCTATCAGGTGCAGAGGGATGTAATGCGTTAAAAGAAATTTTTAGGCTTTATGACTTCCGTGACTCTGCTAGTACGCGTAATTTAATCGAGTCATTGTTAAAGCTTAATACTAAACCGGTTACTGCTCCGATTCAGATTGATCAAAGTGTAGTTTTATGTCGCGGCACAGAAGTTGAGATTGAACTTGATTCCATGATGTTAACAGGAACAAGTCCATTGTTATTTGCTAGCATCATAGAGCGTTTCCTGGGCTTATACTGTTCAATTAATTCATTTACAAAACTGATTGCCACTATGAGTGGTCGAGATGGGGAGTTGAAGCGATGGCCACCTCGCGCCGGCGAAAAAGCTTTACTGTAATTGAGCGTTTACGCCGAGAGCCTTATAACTTTGATTTTTTTCAAGCGGTAAGGCTGGTAGAGCGTGCAGTACATCTGGCAGGTACAGGTTTCAGTAAAGAACCTATAGCTAGCGCTGCCCCTCCGACTAAAGAGCTGATTCGGTTTAGTGCTCAATCTGGGTTGTCTTTTGTCAGCTCGGATGTTTTACGTCTAGAGAAGAAAAGCGTTGAACATGAAGAGCCCGATGAAAATGAGACTCATCAGTGGCATATGGAGGTGGGTTTTACAGGGTTAATCGGTAGTCAGGGGGTGATGCCCTATTACCTGACAGAGTTAGTGCAGAGGGAGCTTAGGGAGAACAATACGGCGCTGCGTGATTTTCTGGATATGTTTAATCACCGAAGTATTTCCCTTTTTTATCAAGCTTGGCATAAATACCAGTTGCCTGTGAATTATGAGCGGCAACGCCTGCAGAATTCTCGAGAGCCAGACAAGTTTACCCAGGCTCTTGCGTCCCTTGCAGGGCTTGGTACAAATGAAATGCGCTATCGAATGCCGATACCGGATGAAGCACTAGTTGGAATGGGAGGACACCTTTCCAGTGGACGTTGTTCCGCTACCGCTTTATCCAGCATGATCAAGCATTATTTTGATTTAACGGTAAGTATTGAACAATTCCAGGGACAGTGGGATGAGTTACCGGATGATATCTTGTGCCGACTGCCCAGTGCTCAGGTGCCGAAGGGTATTAATAATTGCTTGGGAGTAAATACCATTCTGGGTACGCACTGCTTCCAAGCCCAGAATAAATTTCAGGTAATTATTGAGTCAATGCCTTATGAGCAATTTATGACTATTGCTCCGGGTACGAAAAAGTTGGAATCGCTTAAGGAGTTTATTCGCTTTAGTGCTGGTATCGAATTGGATTTTGAGTTGTCGGTGACACTTTCAACCAGCCAGGTGGCACCTATCCAGCTAAATAGAAAAGCTGAGAATGAACCTTTACTGGGATGGAATACTCACATGGCTAGTGAACAAGATGGTGAAAGGTTAGTACAAATAACCTTAAGTGCAGACAATATTTCACCTGATGAAGCTTTACCTGCTGCATAAGTAAAATTAACAACATTATTATTTAGGAAAGGATATTCAACGTGATCAATATCGATTTGAAGCGATTGGTTGATACCATGACTCCGCATATGCGTGACTCACTAGAGGGCGCTGCTGGGCTTTGTCTGTCACAGAACCAGTACAATGTTGAATTAGAGCATTGGTTACTGAAACTTTTGGATCAGTCTGATACTGACCTTTACCATCTGTTGGAAAAACACGACTGTAATCCAGCAAATTTTGCCAAGCAGCTGGCTACAGCGATTGCTGGATTTCGGGCCGGCAGCAGCCGTCCACCAGCCCTGTCCCCAACTATCGTAGAAGCAGCGAAGAATGCTTGGATGCTGGCTTCTATTGATTATGGACATAGAGCAATCAGTTCCGGACACTTTTTGGCTGCGCTTTTACTGGAAGAAACTTCTCGTCGCCAGATTTTAGAATCCTGCCCAGAACTGAAAGAGATAGCTCCAGAATCGATTCGCGAAACCGCTCGTGCAATGTTTGGACAAAGTGGAGAGTCTAGCCATATTAGCGCTACGGCGGATATGGATGATGGCGCAGCTGCAGTTGCTGCAGCTGCTTCTAAAGCTCCAGCTTTGGACAAATATACAATCAACCTAACTGAAAGAGCGAAGAAGGGAGAGATTGACCCTGTACTTGGTCGTGATGAGGAAATACGCCAATGTATCGATATCTTAACTCGCCGGCGTCAAAATAATCCGATCCTGACTGGTGAAGCAGGTGTTGGTAAAACTGCCGTCGTTGAAGGCTTTGCTCTTCGAATAGCTAGTGGTGATGTACCTGAGCCATTGCGCGGTGTAGCCGTACGCACGCTTGACTTGGGACTTCTTCAGGCTGGCGCCAGTGTAAAAGGTGAGTTTGAAAACCGCTTGAAGTCTGTAATTTCAGAAGTGCGAGCATCTGCAACGCCAATTATTCTATTTATTGATGAAGCGCACACCATGATTGGCGCGGGCGGTAAAGAGGGGCAGGGGGATGCGGCTAATCTCCTGAAACCTGCACTGGCTCGTGGTGAATTGCGTACTTTAGCTGCCACAACCTGGGCGGAATATAAGAAGTATTTTGAACGCGATCCTGCTTTGACCCGTAGATTCCAGGTAGTAAAAGTGGAAGAGCCTGATGAGAGCAACGCGATTGATATGATGCGTGGTATCGCAACCTCGCTGGAGGAGCACCATAAAGTACGCATTCTGGATGAAGCTATCATAGCTTCGGTCAAGTTATCTCATCGTTATATTCCCGGGCGCCAATTGCCAGATAAGTCTGTTAGCTTACTGGATACGGCCTGCGCGCGCGTCGCTCTTAGCCAGTCTGCTACTCCTGGGGCGATTGAAGATGCTCGTATCAATATTGATCGCACTAATACTACCCTGGCTAAACTTGAGCGTGAAAACGCAGCAATGGGTGAGCATGAGGAGCAACTGGCAGAGCTAAAAGAGTTTAAAGCTTCCGAAGAAAAGCGTTTGGAAGTGCTCGAACAGCAATTACTTAAAGAAAATGAACTAATCGGACAGATTCAACAACTCCGCGATCAGATCGATGTAGAGTTTATGAAGGCCCAAGGTGGTGAAGGTGAAGATACACCCGACGAGGCCTTATTAGCCGACTATCAGCAACAGCTCAAAACATTAACTGCGGACTTGGAGGTTATCCAGGGGGATACCCCGTTAATGCAGCCAGCTGTTGATGAACAGGCTATTGCCGCAGTAGTTGCCAACTGGACTGGAATTCCTGTCGGCAAGATGGTTAGCGATGAAATTATTGCTGTGAAAACTTTGTCAGAGCGCCTGAATAAACGTGTTATTGGTCAGCCCCATGCTATCGAGGCTGTAGCTCAGGCAATTCGCACTTCTCGAGCAGGCTTGACAGACCCGCGTAAACCGGTGGGTGTGTTTATGTTCTGTGGTACTAGCGGTGTAGGTAAAACAGAGACTGCCCTTGCCTTGGCTGATGAGCTGTTTGGTGGTGAGCAAAATATCACGACCATCAATATGGCTGAATTCAAGGAAGAGCATAAAGTATCTATGCTGTTGGGCTCTCCTCCCGGCTATGTAGGCTACGGAGAGGGCGGTGTTCTTACCGAAGCTGCACGCCGTAAGCCTTATTCGGTAATCTTATTGGATGAGATGGAAAAAGCTCACCCAGGTGTACAAGATGTTTTCTATAACCTGTTTGACAAGGGGACCATTAAAGACGGTGAAGGAAGGGATATCGACTTCAAGAACACCGTAATAATTATGACCTCCAATGCAGGGGAGGATGCAATTAGAGCTATCTTCAGTCAGGTAGAAGAAAAGCCTGAGCCAGACGTATTGATGGATAATATCCGCCCACATCTGCTACAAAAATTCAAGCCTGCTTTCCTCGGTCGAGCAAATGTGATTGCTTATTACCCTCTCGATGATGAGAATCTGGTAGAGATTTGCAGAATCAATATGCGTAAGATTGAAAAGCGCGTTCACGAGCATTACGGAGCTTCCTTTAGCTATGACGAGGATGTTTTGATTAACATCGTTGCTCGTTGTCACGAAGCTGATACAGGTGCTCGTAATATTGAAGTTATTCTGAACAAAACATTATTGCCGGAGTTGGCTAGTGAATGTTTGGATAAAATGGCGCGCGGTGAAGAGGTGAAAGCAATTAAAGTCTCCGCTGCTGAGGATGGGGGGTTTGCATATAGCGTAGTTTAATAATAGTGAAGGCTAGGTGGTGTAAAAGCCACCAAGCCTTCACTAGTATAAGTGTTGATTAAATTCTTTATTTTTAAATAAAAATATATTGTAAGTTTTCGCTCTAGTGACTTATAAGTTTATTCGTCTCTAAATATTGATCTTGCTGCTTTTTCGACAAGAAGATCAATTTTTTGCTTTAATGAGGTCAGAATGTATCGAATAAACTGATATGTTAGATTGATATCTTTTTTAACCTTCATTCCTAGCATAATCATTATCTTCTTGATCAAGTTATAAACCCAAGAAGATAGACTTTTAGAGAAATCAATCCCTTGTTGTAAAACATAAGCTAGCATGTCTAACAGTGTTACACCGGTGGCTATGCCGAATTGTATAGCTATTCCGGTTAGCTTAAGAATTTTCAAGATCACATAAGATATGGCCTTATTGATCATTTCCATTGTGTTAATTGTGAAGCTTATTGGACTATCAGATTTTAGCCAATTTTCAATTTCTGATGGAGAGGTGGGTGGCTCTAGTTCATACATGGTATCCCAAGAGCTAGCTTTATTTACACTCTCTATATATCTAAACATTTTATGATATTCACCTGAAGGTGAATTCCCGGGACTGTTCAGACAATATGCTTTCTCCCCATATGGTAAATGATAAAAGGGCCACATTGGCACCATAGGAACAACATCAGTTTTATGATACACCCGATATATATCTTTACCTTTATTTAATTCGCTGGTAACAAGTTTAACAAAACTTAAAGCCCCAACTCTTGGGCTGCCGAAAGTATATAGTTTTATGTTGTTAGTCGGAGATAGCCCTGATTTTTTTAACCATTCACTGGTAAGTGTTGCTAGAGCCCCTCCAAGGCTGTGTCCAACACAGTGGATTGTTCTAACATTATGACCTAGGGAAGAGATTTTTTCTTTTAACTCTGGCAAGATGCTACCAAAGCATTTATTGAAGCCAGTATGCACAAGCCTATTTGTTTCTGAAGGAGAAAATCCAACAGTTGCATCCGTTGCCCAGTCAAAGTAATTGTCTGTTCCTCTCAGGAGGACGAGTACATCATTTTCAAACTCTCCCTTGCCGTTTGCTACGATACCAAAACCGGTTCTTTTCTTTATAACCCATAATGTCCCTGAATTGCCGTCAATGACATCGTCGTGATTTGAAAAATCCCATTGGTTTTTAAAACGATCAATAGTTGGCGGGGTGAATTTATCGCTTTGAATTTCGTAAACTGAGCTTGCTAATAATGCAGCATCTTTATGCGTAATTGTACTTCCCATCCTAGTCCTCCTAACCGTGATATGAAATACCTCGGTGGTTTGTTGCTAATTAACTCCGATAAATAAGTATGAAATACAACATATCTTAACCAGATGGTTTTCTGATCATGATTAAGTGTTAATACGTAGCACACGTGCTGATTATTAGGTCTTTATTGTTAAAGGCTTATTATTTTTATGAGTGGTAGATGTTATGTGGGTAATTGATTAATACTTTAGGGTTGTTAACTGTCTTGTGTTTTAAGTTTGCAGTTGGTGCCCACAGAATTGAATGTCAAATGAATAAATTTGTATTCATCTGTTATTTCGCATTGGAAATCTAGTTTTTTACCCTCAAGTTCAGAGTTCAGTTCTTCGCTTCTCTTTACTGTTTCCCAAATTAAATAATCTTTTCCATTATGGTTAACTATTATTTTTTGATGAGAAACGAACTCTTTGGGAAGCAAATTTCTCTCTAGTTTTGTGAGTGGTTCAAAAGAAAAGTGGCCGTAACTATCAGTTATAGTAATATCTTCATAAGTTTTTCCATCACATTCCACTACTCTTTTTACTGATGTATTTTGAGTTGGGGAGTTTTCATATGTTAAATAGCCATTAACGGGAGAAAAAAGGAAAACCTCATCTTTTGTGAAAATTGACATAGATACTCCGCTAGTGGATGAAAGTATTATTACAATAAATAAAAGAAATCTAGACATTTTCAGCCGCCAATTAATACCGTCGGGCAACCAATAACTATTTTTCCACCATGCCCTGTGGTGTCTCCCATTCTTGCTGCAGGTTTCTTTTGCAGCATTACCGTTGTACTTCCCATGGCGACCGTATCGGGCGGTCCAACACAGGTACAAGTGCTACCAACGGTTGCTGAGGGCATCCCACCGATGATAACGGTGGGTGCTCCTGGGCTTACTACTGGGCCACCCACATGAGGTACTGTGCCGGTGACCATTGGGCATACGTGCATATCACCAATACGGGAAGCTGGCTTACCCATAGTTTATCCCTCAACCCTACCGTTTCCGCCTCGTGCTAGATCGAGACCTTGCTCCATATAGCGCATGAACCTTTTGTTTGGATCGACTGGGTCAGATAGCACGGCAGCAAGGGTAACACTGCCTGCGACTGCATGAGCATAAAGGTGTTCTGGCGGCTCTACTACCGGCTCACCTTCGGCTGCTAAGCTGCCATGACACCAACTCGCTGCAGTAGCCGCCCAGCTCGCTGGAGTTTTATGTTTTGTTTTATCGCCGAATAGTTTGCAGCGTAAGCGGGCTTCTTCACTGGGCTTTTTGGCCCAAGTCTCTGCTGCATTAAGCGCATTCACATTGTCATCGTCAGTTTGAGGGCCTTGGATATCTCGGGCCGCGAGGCAAGCCCACCACACGGCTTCCCGCTTTGGTAGGCCATGAGCAAGCAACTTGATCGCGTCTGGAAATAGGCCGGCTTCCACAAGGCGGTTTATGCTGACTTCTGGTGCTGTATCCGGTACCAGATGATCTTCTGCCTCGTCACTAACTTCAAAATTCTTAAGTAGCTCATCTGCGGTGAGAGCTTCTACTTTAATGAGGTCTGTCATTGGTATATCCCCATCAGTTAATCATGGTTACGCCGCCTTTCAGGGTCAGCATCCCGCCACCTTTAACTTCTGCAGTAGCGTCGCCCTTACAGGAAAGCATTGTTCCTTTGATGGTGATACCAGCTGGAGTCAGTTTAATACTGCTACCGCCGACTTTTAATTCAATGGATGCTTTGGAGGAAATCTTAATTGCACCCATTGCATCAGTAGTTTGAGAACCTTTACTGACCTTGAGTGTGTGATTTCCTGACCCGATAGTTACAACTTGATTGCCTTTACTGACATTGAGTTTCTGATCACCTTTTGAGATGGTGACAACTTCACTGCCATCGGTAACCGTAATAGTCCGGTCTTGCTTAACCTCAAGGGTTTGTTTGTTCTCTATCTTACCTGTTTGGTCATTATGGACGACAAAGTTATGGTCTTTGCCGGCTTCCATATAAAGCTCTTCGCTTCCGCCTTTGTCATCAAACCGAAGTTCGTTAAAGGCGCTACCTTCATACTCAGTTTTCCAGCCACTTTGGGTCGCAGTATAATTGGGGCCCGGATTATCACCGTTATATACGGCTCCGGTTATAAGCGGTCTGTCTGGATCACCATTAATATAAGTAACAATAACTTCTTGATTGACTCTGGGGACAAAGTTGGCGCCCCAGTTTTTTCCGGCAAATGACTGCATCACCCGTACCCAACAGCTGTTCTGCTGTGAATTCCATGGGAACTTGACTTTGATTTGGGTGTAGGGGTCTTGTGAACTGTCAGAAGTGGTGGCCTTAACTTCAAGAACGCGTGCGACTTGCGGAGAGTGTACTTTCTTCGCAAAAATATTTGGCTCAGGTCTTGGAGTTACTGATGACGGAATACAACTGAAAGTATTGTGGAAATGTGTTTCCGCACTATTGCCGTCTGTAGCAGAGATATGGACGGAAGTAATCAGGTACTTCCCTTTCTCTGACGATATTGTGTGGTCAAAATTAAAACGGCCGCCCGCTGTGAATGAGGGGCAGTCACTGCGCCCATGGCTCACATCAAATAAAGCTTCTTGCGCTTCCATTGAACGCTCGGCGAGCGCCTTATGGTAGCTATCTGTGAATTTGTGCTTATTTTCACCGTCAGCCTGGAAATGGTTTAGCCCATAAAGGCCGCGCATGTAATTACTGACATCATTCAGTTGGCTGGTAGTTTTAACTTGCTGTTTATTATCTTTTGTTGCGGTGAACTCACAATAATCTTTCAGTTCAAATCCGCCACCATGATAATTGAAATTTCGCTGCCAGCTACTTACAGTATTTTTTGTCGGATGACTGCCGCTCCCATCGTACTCTATCTGTTCGCTTTCACAGTCATAGAAATCCTGGCTATCATCACAAAGTACAAGTTCGTGTTGCCCATTTGAGTGCTTGAAGTAATAGGAGATACCCTCTTCAGCCATAAGGCGATTGATGAATTCAAAATCGCTTTCATCAAACTGCACGCAATATTCACGAGTTATGTATTCAGCATTTAATTTAACGCTTAGCTTTATAACTTTGCTGTACTCGCCCAAAACTTCTTCAAGAATCTGTTTAGCAGATTTCTTTTCAAAAATTCTGTTGGAGCCCCCAAGGCTGGTAAACCAAAGGCCAGGTTGAATTGTGGCGCTATAACTTCGCACTCCCTCAGCGTTAACATCGCGCAGAGACAGTTGAGTAACGTAACCATTGATATAGCGAGGAGTTTCTGAGTGGTGCACAGAAACTGTAACAGCCTTGCCGACGATATCTTTCTGGCTTATTGCATGGTCATCGGATAGGAGCTGAAGTTCATAGCGGAAGAGTTTGGATATATGCTCTTCGCCTTGCAGGCTGGTAGCGATTACCGCATCCGTGCCGAGCGGGCTGTCGACTTTAATCAGTCTTCTATCTTGATTTAATGTAGTCATGGGCAGCCCCTACTATCCCTACGGTGCCTTGGAGAATAGTACTAGTTATTATACATTCAGTTATTTAGCTGAAAACTCAATAAGCGCTCAGCTAAATAACTGCTAAATAATGGTCTGCAGAATTTCCTGCAGACCATTGTATATGCAGATCAGATTCTGCTGGCTTACAGCGGCTTGGCTGTTTCCAGGTCGTATCCAACACGCATATTTTTGGGGTTCTTGTTGGTCTTGTCTGCGTGGTTGAGGTCCGCTTCGATTTTAGCGTAGCTCAGGGATACAGACTCAGCCGGAGCGCCACCAGCGGAAGCACCGATGCTGTAGGAGGAAATCAGGGTGTTTTCCAGTTTGTAAACAGCGTACTTCTCTACAGAGTTAGCACCGGTTTGTACTACGTGGATCTCAACGGTAACACCTTCGTCACCGGTTACAGAAGATTTGAACAGACCGCCGGAAGCAGCGTCGATGCGCTTGGTGAAGCTTACTTCGCTCAGGCTTGGGCGAGAAGCTTCGCGGTTTGACATGGCGCCAGCTTCCATGGTAATGCCGCGGCCAACACCGAAGTTGAAGCTGTCAATTTCGATCCAGTCCTCGTAGCCGGAAGCAGTAACATTGCCTTTGATGGCTTTGTTGTTGTAGTTCATGTAGATAGCCATGGGATGTCCCTCATTAGTTGGCGTGTGATGTTGGTGGTTAATCCCTTACCACCGCGATTCGCAGTAGTTCAGGTGGTCGTCGCGGTGGCAACTGTGATGATTTAAACAAAGAGAAAGCTAAAAACAAACTAATTTTCGAGTTATTTAATCGACTCTGGCACTAATTTCGAGAGGCGATTTTATGCCGTTACGATTTATGCCTGTTTGCTCAAATTGACTCTGACACTAATTTAATATTGCTAAAAACTAACAAATCTCTAACGGGGATAAATAAGTGGTTTGAGTCATGGATATTGATTGACAGTCAAATATCTATTTGAAAGCATTTACTGGTATTTTTTTGATAAGCTTGCTTTGTAATAATATGTAATTCAGCCTTATATCGGAGCGATACTCAGTGTTTTCGGGGGCTGGATCAAGATAATAGTTTGATGGCGTGTTAAGGCAAATTTATTTGAATATTGATTCATTGTTGCCACATAGGCTGTTCGATATACTTCGCACCCTACTTTATTGCCTTGCCCATTAGATCAATAACAAAGTTTTTGCAGATTTGGATGTGTCGTAATGGTTTCCCATGGAGGCGGAATTGAACGATAAGACGCGTATTGTTCGGCCGAGTGACACTCCGCCGGGCTCAGGCCAATCAACCAGCGGGCTGACAGAAGATGGTGATATCACCGTTGTTGTGCAGCAGGATAAGACTGGAGCAAATGATCACCCCCCGGTTAAAGGTGCCCAACCGGTAATCCCTTCGGCTGCTGCCAGCTTTAGCTCAGATGCTACTGTCTTTGCGCCTTCCCCTAATCCTAATCGGATGGGAAGTGGGGCTGGGACCAATGAAGTTTTGGGTGGGGTTTCTGCCGATTCGGCAGTAATACCTGAACCCTTTGAAGCTTCTGGCTCAAATGCAGTGACCAAAACTGTAATCAAAGGCCGATTTGAGCTTGACAAACTCCTGGGTGTTGGGGGAATGGGGGCAGTTTACAAAGCCCTTGACCGCCGTAAATTAGAAGCCAGTGACAGCGAGCCCTATGTTGCTATCAAGCTGCTTAATGATGATTTCCAAAAGCACCCCGATGCTTTTATTTCTCTCCAGCGGGAAGCGCGCAAGTCACAAACGCTTGCTCACCCTAATATCGTAACGGTTTACGATTTTGACCGCGATGGAGATCGCGTATTTATGACAATGGAGTTCCTTGAGGGTGCTCCATTGGACAAGTTGTTGCGCGATCATGCCGATGTTGGGTTGGAGCCCGAGCGTGCCCGCTCGGTATTTTGGGATATCTCCCAAGCCCTGATATATGCCCACTCCCATAAAATTGTTCACTCGGACTTTAAGCCAGGCAATATTTTTGTCACCAATAAGAAAGGTGCAAAAGTATTTGACTTCGGTATTGCCCGAGCTGTTTCTGAAGGGGGAATCGCAAATAAAGCTGGCGAAACGACAGTATTTGACGCGGGCACTCTCGGAGCCTTGACTCCGGCGTATGCGAGCCTTGAGATGCTCAAGGGAGCTGAACCGGCACCGAGTGATGATGTATTTGCGTTGGGTTGTGTTGCCTACGAACTATTCTGCGGGCGCCACCCTTATGACAAAACGCCTGCCGATAAAGCCATGGAGCAGGGCCTACGCCCCAAGCGGATCAAAGGGCTTAATCGCAGGCAGTGGCGCGCACTTGAGTCAGCGCTAGAGCTAAAGCGCGAAAACCGCACTAGTACCGTAGAGAAGTTTGTACAGGCGTTCTTTGTTAGCCATGCCTGGAAGTGGGTACTAGGCAGTGCGTTTGTCATGTTGTTGGGCGGTGCTGTAGTGGGTTATGGCCATCTGCAGCAGCAAAATGCCGTAGAGCAAGAGCGAGTCAGAATCGAGCTCGAGCGCAAGCACGAACAGGAGCTATTGGCCAGGCGTATTGCTGATAAGAAAGAGGCTATCACCCGGTTGATTGGCCTGAGTATTTTGACTCCAGCCTGGGAGCGAGATCTTCAACTGGAGTTGGAGGAGTACTCTGAGCTGAACCCTGCGGATAAAGAGTTCCTGGATTCCTCCCGTCGCCAGGTATCAGAACTTTTCCTGGCTGCTGCAACCGGTCAGTTAAACCTGGGTAACCTCGATCAGGCCGATGTCATGCTGGCGGGGGTTGCCAACTGGTATGGTGAATCTAAAGAAGCTGAGGCTATCAAAACTCAACTGGCGAATGATAGAGAGAATCTGCGCGCTCGCCTTGAAGCGGAGCGGATCGCTGAAGAGCGCGAAGCCGAGCGTATTCGCCTGGCGGAAGAGCGGGCAGAGCGTCGCCGCCTGGCTGCGCAAAAGCAGCAGCAGATTGATGCTGTGCTCGATGATATGGAAGTAGCACTCACCTGCAGCTTCTCCATGAGTGCCACTGCAATAGGTTCACAGTTGTCCAGCCTGGCAAAGCTGGATAGTGCAAAAGCCTTGAAGATCCGCCCAGTGGTGGGCGAAGAGCTGGTAAATTGCGCATCTAATCTTGGCACCAAGGATCCGATACAGACGGAAGCCCTGGTTGATCAATTCAGGGCTCTACTGCCCGCATACCAACCATTGAAAGACTTTAAGCTCGATTTTTGTGGGCACCTGGTTCCTGGCAGCGGCCGACGTGGTGATCGCTACACCTGTCGTGACCGTCTTGCGGATGGCAGCAAGGGGCCGGCAATGGTGGTGATTAAAGGTTTGAGTGGCAGGCCACTGGCTGTGGGTAAATATGAGGTGAGCAGTACTGAGTTGGCTCAATTCTGCCGCATTGCTGGTCAGTGCGGAGAGCAGACTCCAGAAGCAACGGACTTGCCGGTAAATAACTTATCCCTGGCAACTGCAGAGGCTTATTTAAGTTGGCTCAGTGATGAGACCGGCTACCGCTACCGCCTACCTTCTGAGCAGGAGTGGTTTGCTGCTGCAAGTGCCAGGGGGGAAGACGAAGTAGCGGATCGAAACTGTCATTTGAAGTATGGCGGTATTGAAAAAGGTGCTGAGTTAGTACCTGCCCGAGCTGGCTCCTCTAACGGATTTGGGTTACTTAATGCTGTAGGTAATGTCCAGGAGTGGGGATTAGGCACAGAGGGCGAGTTGCTCGCTTTGGGAGGTAGCCGCATTGATCCAATGAGCCGTTGTCTGGCAACAACCAAGAAGCTTCATAATGGCCAGCCCGATGAGTTTACCGGTTTCCGTGTCGTTAGAGATGTTAACTAGATTAAACAATTACCAGCGAATATCGATACGATAGTTGAGTTGGTTAGATTAAAGATTAAGAGATTAAAACTGGGGGAAATATGCTTGGGCTAGGAAAAAGTAAGTTGGCATTATTTATAGGTGCTGGCTTTCTTGTATCGCAAGTGCCGGCTTTTGCCCAGGAAGATGGATCTAATTTTCGCAACCGAGTGCGGGAAGCCTTTAATCAGGATACGTCTACTATTAATGAAGTGGATGTAACCCAAGACTTTCTCCAGCGTACTTATGAAGCTGAAGACCCCAACTTAAATACAGAAATTCCTGAAATCTCCCAGAGAAATCAGGGGCCGCGGATTACTGTAAAAGAATTTAAGTTTCATCGTTTAGAAGAATATCCCGAATTTGGTATTTCCCGAGAAACCGTAGAGGAAATGGCAGAGGAACTTCGGGCTAAATTCATGAAAGAGGATCAAATCCTCGCTAGCGGTTATACCGTAGACAACCTGGAAGAGCTTGCAATATTACTGGGCAATATGAATGCTCAATTTAATCCTGGTGGCTTGGGGCCCGCTGAGCTTAAGAAGCTGGTAAGTGTAATTGAAAAACAAAATAAAGAGAGGGGCTTAAGTTATGGCGATCTCGAAGAGATTGCTGCTGAACTGACAAGCTTCTATCGTCGCCAAGGGCTGTTTTTAGCCCAAGTGCAAATTCCCGCTCAAGATGTGGAAAATGGAGTGGTCACTCTTACAGTACAAGAGGGGCTTCTCGGGCAGGTTGTTGCCGAAGATAACGAAGAATACACAGACGAAAAACTGGCAGAACCCTTTGAAGACCAGCGTGGCCATCTGGTAAATCATGAGAATATCGAGGAAGGATTATATTTACTTAATGACCTGCCAGGCTTAAACGTTACCGGGTATTTCAGTGCGGGTGACAACCCTGGTGAAACCAAGCTTAATTTAAAAGTACGTGAAACGGATTCCTGGCGCGCTTCATTTAGGGCCGATAATCACGGTTCTCTCTATACCGGTAGCGAAAGAGTTTATGCGACTGTTGACTGGCTGAATCCCCTTGGAATCGGTGATGCTTTAACATTGGGTTATTTGAAATCCAACCCTGAATCAGATGAGGATTATGGTTCTGATCTCGGGCAGTTCAGATACAGCTTCCCTCTGTTTGGCCCCCGCACCCGGTTGGAAATATCAGCAGATCACAATGAATTTAGTCTTTTCAATGAAGAAGATGATAGTGACTTAGTTAATCGGCTGGAAATATCAGGTGTGAACAAAACTTATGCACTGTCTTTAGATCATAAGTTTCGACGCTCAAGGGATTTCAACCTCACCGGATCCTTCGGCCTGACAGAAAAAAAATCAGACCTGGATGGCGTTATCGAGTTTACCAATGACCACGTTTATGGCGGGGAAGTTGGTATTTATATGGATAGCCTTTCTAATGGCTTCCTTTCAATGCTGAATATAGTAAGTGCTACCGCACAGTATGGTGAGCATCAAAATGCGGTTGAACCGGGTAGGGGAGATGACTTCAATAAGCTGGCCATTAACACCAGTTCTCTGATCTTCCTGCCTATGCCTTTTACCGATGACCACTCAAGGCTGATAGTAAAAGGAAGAGCTCAATATAGTGAGAGCAGCCTGCCTGGATTTGAGCAATTGTCACTGGGTGGAGCCAATGGTGTGCGTGCTTTTTCTGCAAGAGATTTTTCTGCAGATATGGGCGCAGTTGTTTCCGCAGAGTGGTATGTAAACTTCCCTGAATTTATGAACCCCATCCTGTTTAATCAGCGTTTAAATGACATTTTCCAAGTAGCACTGATTGCCGATGTTGGATATGGCTATGTGAATAACTATGAGGATACCGTGGAGGACGACTGGGCTCGATTCTCCGGTGGCGGAATGCTGTTTAAGATGAATTGGAGTGACAGTTTCTCGAGTAAAGTCTCTGTTGCTTGGCCAATTATGTCTAGCTCCTCGATAGTAAATACTGGAGTTGGTGAAGACGAGCCCACCGTCTACGCTGACTTTTCGATTTTTTATAACTGAATAATTACTGTTTCCTGAATACTTAAAAGTAGCAAGGTTCCTCTTCGCAAGGTGCTGGTATGAAAGCCAAAAACAAAAAGCTTGAGTTAAGAAAATTAGCAAGTGCCATTAAGGTGTCAAGTTTTGCCTATGCCGGCCTGTTTGCAGGGCTGATTAGTCCCATGGTTCATGCTGGACCTGAAGGCGGAGTGGTAACCGGCGGTAGCGGCACTATTGATGTTGACGGGGCTACAACCACAGTCGACCAGGTAACAGACCTGTTATCAATCGACTGGGATTCTTTTAATTTAAGTGAAGAAGAGCTGGTCCAATTCCTGCAGCCAGACTCGTCTTCTATCGTGCTTAACCGAATCCTGGACCAGGATGTCACTACCATCCAAGGTGCGATAGAGGCCAATGGCCACGTTATCCTGGTGAACCCGCGAGGAGTTCTTTTTACTGAGACAGCCACGGTTAATGTCGGCGCCATAACCGCGTCCGGGCTCGATATGAGTCCAGAAGACTTTATGAATGGTGATTTTGCCTTTAAAGGCGAGTCGGGTTCTTCAGGGGTTGTTGTTAACCGAGGTGTGATTAATGCATCCAGCGCGGTTCTGGTAGGTAAGCAGGTTACAAATGCCTCTACCGGCTTGATCAGCGCTGAACTCGTCAGCCTGGCAGCAGCCGATGAAGCCTTATTAACTTTTGATGCCGATGGAATGATTGGCGTTAAGGTCACGAAAGAGGTTATGGAGAATGACCTCGGCCTAGATAGTGCTGTATTAAATGAAGGGGCCATCGAAGGCGCTCAGGTTTTAATGGAAGCCAGCGTTTCCGGTGACCTGTTTACTGCCGCAGTAAACAATGAAGGCACTGTAACCGCACGTGGTATTGATACCAGCGGGGGCAAAATCCGCCTGTTTGGCTCGGGCTCCGGAGTTGTGAATAGCGGAACTCTGGATGCATCCGACAGTGTTGGTGGTGAGGTTGTCCTGGAGGGCGAGTTTGCCGAGCACAGCGGAGGTATTTCAGTAGCAGCTGACTCTGGCAGTGGCGGTTACGTTGCTGTTTTGGGTGATGAAGTTGTTGTCAGCGGGAATATTGATGCCCGTGGCACTTCCTCCGGTGGTGAAGTCCTTATTGGCGGCGACTACCAGGGGAATAACGAAGATGTTCGCAATGCCGAAAGCACCACGGTTACGGCGGAATCTACAATCGATGCCAGTGGTGTCGGCGATTCTGATGGCGGTACTGTTATTGTTTGGGCCGATGACACCACCAATTTTGGCGGTACGATTTTCGCCGAGTCAGGGGAAGACGGCGGTGATGGCGGCCTGGTAGAAACCTCCGGCAAGATTTACCTGAATCTGGATGAAGACAATATGTTTGTCTCTACCCTGAGTCATGGGGATGGGGAGACGGGCCTTTGGCTGTTGGACCCGGGTTGGATGGAGATTTTTGATAGCTGCGATGATAGTGCTGGTAATTGTGTTTCAACAGGATCTATTGAAGCTGCTCTTGGTTTTAACTCCGTAACTATCCAAGTAACGGATGCTGGTAATGGGTTATTCGATGATGGTGATGATTCAACTGATGGTGCTCTAGAACCAGGCTCCGGTGACGATTCGGATGCTTTTTCCTATGGGATTAGAGTTGCTAGTAATCTTGATTGGAATACTGATAACACTCTTTTATTACAGTCATTTGCCGATGTTTCAATCGCTGATGGTGTCAGTATTACAGCCACAGCCACAGGTGGAACTTTTAATATTGACGCTGGTGGATCGTTTACCAACGCTGGAAGTATCAACGTTAATGAATTTAACCTCGCTGTAGGAGTCGACCCTTTTAGTGTAACTGTATCCGATACCACTAATACATTGGGTGATATTGCCGCTAACACAGCTACTGTCACCGGTGGAAGCGGCACTGATATTTTCATCTTGTCAGATAATGATGATGCAATCACTATCGATGACGATAATGATTTTACACTGGTCACCACTCCTTCTGGTGCTACCGATTCTAGTGCCACCATTTCCTTCACGGGTATTGAAGAGGTCGATCTTGGAGGTGGGGATAATAGCATTGCAGCTCTAGCTCTCGGCACAACGATCTTAAACGGAATCGATAACGAAGCTGAAACCAGTTCAATTGACTTTAGTAATATCAGCAGCGTGACAGGCGGTAGTCTGGAAGGCTCTGATAATGCAGATACGTTTGAGGTGATTAGTGGTACCAGTGTAACAGCCAACGGTATTAGCTTTAGTAGTATCACTGGCGATATTGATGCGAAAGATGGTTCAGATACTGTCACCGGGGCTGATGGCCAGGACTGGACACTCACCGGAAATGATTACGAAGCTGAAAATAGTGGCATTACTTTTAGTAATGTAGATGTACTCACAGTAGTTAATGCGAATCTGGTTGGTACGACCGGTGATGATTCTTTCGAGTTGTTGTCCGATGCAGATGTCAAAGTTAACGAAATAACCTTCTCCGGTATGTCAGCGGTGGATGGCAATGGTAGTGACATTGACAGTGGGGGTACAGGCGACCATCTAAATGCCAGTGCCTATAGCGATGGTTTGGCCCTTACTGGAACAGATAATCAAGTTACCGCTGAATCTGGCGCCCTGATTTTTAATAATATTGATACCGCAGAAACTGCTGAGGTAACTGGTAGTACCGGTGATGATATCTTGACTGTAACTGGCACCGAGGCTGTCACTAGTTACGATATCGATTTTACAGGTGTAAGCATAATTAAAGATGCCGGTGGAAGTGATAGTGTTACTGGTGAGAGCGATGCAAATTGGGAATTAACCACCAACACCAGTGAAGTTATAAGTAGCGGTATTACTTTTACTGATATAGAGAAGATTTATGTAAATGTATCTGGAAATAATGGCAATGTTGACTTAGAGGGCACCGATAATGCAGAAAGCTATGTTTTAAATTCTGACGGTGATATTGAAGTTAATGACCTAACTTTCTCAGGTATGACCAGAGTAGTTGGCAATCCGAATGATGCTGTAAATGGTGCTGATAACCTGGATGCAAGGACTTATACAAACGGTCTGACACTTACTAATGTAAGCGGGAGAGTCAAAGCCGACTCACTGATTTTCCTGGATATAGCTACTGCGAAAGCCGCTACATTAACCGGGCGCAGTAACACAGATACCTTCACAATTACCGGCACGAAAGCTCTAGATCACGCTGAGTCGGGTATCAGTTTTAGTGAGGTGGACACAGTAATCGCAGACTCCGGTGATGATACTGTATCCGTTATTGATAGTGTGACTCTAACCGGTACTGATTACGAAGCAATTTCTTCTGATATTAATTTCAGTGAAATTGAAATTATCAATTATGCCAGCAGTGACGGCGGCAGCTTTAGCCTTGTAGGTTCCGCAGCTGATGATAATTTTACGGTGGTTTCGGGTACCGAACTTACCGCCAATGGCATTAGTGTTACAGGGTTTAGCAGCACTATTGATGCCGGTGGTAGCGACGATACGGATAGCGTCACTGGTGCCGATGGTGAAGATTGGACCTTAACCGGCAACAACAACGAAGCTGAAAATTACGGTATTACTTTTAGCAACGTAGAAGAGCTTACAGCCGTTAATGCGAATCTGCTTGGTACCTCCAGTGATGATTCTTTTGAGTTGTTGTCCGATGCGGATGTCAAAGTCTATGAAATGACTTTCTCTGGCATGTCTGCTGTTAAAGGCAGTGGCGGCACTGACAGCCTGGATGCCAGCGCTTACGGCGATGGCCTGGCCCTGACAGGAATCGATAATCAGGTGACCGCTGAATCCGGCAGCCTGACCTTCAACGATATTACCAGCGCCATAACCTCCGTTCTTACCGGTACCAGCAGTGCGGATAGCTTCACGGTAAATGGTGATAACGAAGTTACCAGTTATGAGATTGCTTTTACCGGTGTTAGTACGGTCGATGCAGGTAACGGTGCAGATAGCGTTACCGGTACCAGCGGCGCAGATTGGACCCTGACTGGAACTAGCGAAGAAGCGACCAGCAGCAGTATTACGTTTAGTGAGATCGAGGCGATCACCGTAGTGAGTGGCGACTTGGTCGGTACAACCGGTGACGATGACTTCGTACTGCAAGCCGATGCAGATGTTGAAGTCTATGACATGACCATTTCCGGAATGTCTGCAGTCGATGGCAATGGCGGAGATGACAGCTTGGATGCCAGCGCCTACGGCGATGGCCTGGCCCTGACAGGTACTGACAACCAAGTGACGGCTGAATCCGGTACTTTGACGTTTGACGGTATTGTGAGCGCGGTAACCTCCACGCTGACCGGTAGTAGCGGTGCGGATAGCTTTGTTGTGAATGGTGACAACGCCGTAACCAGCTATGACATCGCCTTTACCAGTGTGAGTACTGTCGACGGTGACGGGGATAGTGACAGTGTTACCGGTGCCAATGGCGAAGACTGGACCCTGACCGGCACGGATTACCAAGCCACCGCCAGCGGTATGACCTTTAGCCGTGTTGAGGCTCTGACTGCCACCAACGCCGACTTGATCGGCACAACGGGTAATGATGCCTTTGTACTACAATCTGACGCCGATGTTGCCATCTACAACATGACCGTCTCCGGCATGTCAGCGGTCGAAGGCAACGGCGGCACTGACAGCCTGGATGCCAGCGCTTACAGCGATGGCCTGGCTCTGACGGGAACCGATAATCAGGTGACCGCTGAATCCGGCAGCCTGACCTTCAACGATATTGCCAGCGCCATAACCTCCGTTCTAACCGGTACCAGCAGTGCGGATAGCTTCACGGTAAATGGTGATAACGAAGTTACCAGTTATGAGATTGCCTTCACCGGTGTGAATACAGTGGATGCAGGTTCTGGCGGTGGCAGTGTTGCTGCACAGAGTGTTGTGACCTTGACCGGTACGGATAACGAAGCCACAACCAACTCAATCGCCTTCAGTAATATCGATAGCGTGACCGGCGGCAGCCTGGAAGGCTCTGATAATACAGACACCTTTGTGGTAACTAGCAGCACCAGTGTGACTGCCAACAGCATCAGCTTCAGCGGCTTTTCCGGTGATATCGACGCTAAAGGTGGTACGGATAGCGTCACTGGTGCCGATGGTGAAGATTGGGCTTTAACCGGCACTAATTACGAAGCCACGAATAATGGCATCACTTTTAGTAATGTAGAAACCCTAGCGGCAGTCAATGCAGATCTGATCGGCACGAGTGGTAACGATGCCTTTGTACTGCAATCTGACGCAGACGTTGCCATCTACAACATGACCGTCTCCGGCATGTCAGCGGTCGAAGGTAATGGCGGCACTGATAGCCTGGATGCCAGCGCTTACAGCGATGGTTTGGCCCTAACGGGAACCGACAATCAGGTGACCGCTGAAACCGGCAACCTGACCTTCAATGATATTGCCAGCGCAGTAGCCTCCACTTTAACTGGTACCAGCAGTGCGGATAGCTTCACGGTTAATGCTGATAATGAAGTTACCAGTTATGACATTGCCTTCACCGGTGTTAGTACGGTCGATGGCGGTAACGGCACCGACAGCGTAACGGCCCTTAGTGTTGTCACGCTCACCGGCGTAGATAACCAAGCCTCAACGAACTCAATTCTGTTTAGCAATATCGACAGTGTCAGTGGGGGCAGCCTGCAAGCTTCCTCCGGTAATGACTCGTTTGAAGTTACCGGTGCCAATGCACTGACAGCAAATGAAATCGCATTTAACAGCATCAGCAGCGTGGATGCGTTAGGCGGTGACGACAGCGTTACCGGTGCCGATGGAGAAGACTGGACCTTAACCGGCACTAATTACGAAGCCACGAACAATGGCATCACTTTTAGCAATGTAGAATTCCTAACCGCAGTTAATGCAGATTTGATCGGCACGACTGGTGCGGACGCCTTTGTACTGGAGTCTGATGCCGATGTTGCCATCTACAACATGACCATCTCCGGCATGTCAGCGGTCGAAGGCAACGGTGGTACTGACAGCCTGGATGCCAGTGCTTACAGTGCTGGCCTGGCCCTGACGGGAACCGATAATCAGGTGACCGCTGAATCCGGCAGCCTGACCTTCAACGATATTACCAGCGCCTTAACCTCTGTTCTTACCGGTACCAGCAGTGCGGATAGCTTTACGGTAAATGGTGATAACGAAGTTACCAGTTATGAGATTGCCTTCACCGGTGTGAATACAGTGGATGCAGGTTCTGGCGGTGGCAGTGTTGCTGCACAGAGTGTTGTGACCTTGACCGGTACGGATAACGAAGCCACAACCAACTCAATCGCCTTCAGTAATATCGATAGCGTGACCGGCGGCAGTCTGGAAGGCTCTGATAATACAGACACCTTTGTGGTAACCAGCAGCACCAGTGTGACTGCCAACAGCATCAGCTTCAGCGGCTTTTCCGGTGATATCGACGCTAAAGGTGGTACGGATAGCGTTACTGGTGCCGATGGTGAAGATTGGGCTTTAACCGGCACTAATTACGAAGCCACGAATAATGGCATCACTTTTAGTAATGTAGAAACCCTAGCGGCGGTCAATGCAGATCTGATCGGCACGAGTGGTAACGATGCCTTTGTACTGGAGTCTGACGCAGACGTTGCCATCTACAACATGACCATCTCCGGCATGTCCACTGTTGAAGGCAACGGCGGCACTGACAGCCTGGATGCCAGTGCTTACAGTGCTGGCCTGGCCCTGACAGGAACCGATAATCAGGTGACCGCTGAATCCGGCAGCCTGACCTTCAACGATATTACCAGCGCCATAACCTCCGTTCTAACCGGTACCAGCAGTGCGGATAGCTTTACCGTTGATGGTGATAACGAAGTTACCAGTTATGAGATTGCTTTCACCGGTGTTAGTACGGTCGATGCAGGTAACGGTGCAGATAGCGTTACCGGTGCCAGCGGCGTAGATTGGACCCTGACTGGAACTAGCGAAGAAGCGACCAGCAGCAGTATTACGTTTAGTGAGATCGAGGCGATCACCGTAGTGAGTGGCGACTTGGTCGGTACAACCGGTGACGATGACTTCGTACTGCAAGCCGATGCAGATGTTGAAGTCTATGACATGACCATTTCCGGAATGTCTGCAGTCGATGGCAATGGCGGAGATGACAGCTTGGATGCCAGCGCCTACGGCGATGGCCTGGCCCTGACAGGTACTGACAACCAAGTGACGGCTGAATCCGGTACTTTGACGTTTGACGGTATTGTGAGCGCGGTAACCTCGGCGCTGACCGGTAGTAGCGGTGCGGATAGCTTTGTTGTGAATGGTGACAATGCTGTAACCAGCTATGACATCGCCTTTACCAATGTGAACACTGTCGACGGTGACGGCGATAGTGACAGTGTTACCGGTGCCAATGGCGAAGACTGGACCCTGACCGGCACAGATTACCAAGCCACCGCCAGCGGTATGACCTTTAGCAGCGTTGAGGCTCTGACTGCCACCAACGCCGACTTGATTGGCACAACGGGTAACGATGCCTTTGTACTGCAATCTGACGCAGACGTTGCCATCTACAACATGACCGTCTCCGGCATGTCAGCGGTCGAAGGTAATGGCGGCACTGACAGCCTGGATGCCAGCGCTTACAGCGATGGTTTGGCCCTAACGGGAACCGACAATCAGGTGACCGCTGAAACCGGCAACCTGACCTTCAATGATATTGCCAGCGCCATAACCTCCGTTCTTACCGGTACCAGCAGTGCGGATAGCTTCACGGTGAATGGTGATAACGCAGTTACCAGTTATGAAATTGCCTTCACCGGTGTTAGTACGGTCGATGGCGGTAACGGCACCGACAGCGTAACGGCCCTTAGTGTTGTCACGCTCACCGGCGTAGATAACCAAGCCTCAACGAACTCAATTCTGTTTAGCAATATCGACAGTGTCAGTGGGGGCAGCCTGCAAGCTTCCTCCGGCAATGACTCGTTTGAAGTTACCGGTGCCAATGCACTGACAGCAAATGAAATCGCATTTAACAGCATCAGCAGCGTGGATGCGTTGGGCGGTGACGACAGCGTTACCGGTGCCGATGGAGAAGACTGGACCTTAACCGGCACTAATTACGAAGCCACGAACAATGGCATCACTTTTAGCAATGTAGAATTCCTAACCGCAGTTAATGCAGATTTGATCGGCACGACTGGTGCGGACGCCTTTGTACTGGAGTCTGATGCCGATGTTGCCATCTACAACATGAACATCTCCGGCATGTCAGCGGTAGAAGGCAACGGTGGTACTGACAGCCTGGATGCCAGCGCTTACAGTGCTGGCCTGGCCCTGACAGGAACCGATAATCAGGTGACCGCTGAATCTGGCAGCCTGACCTTCAACAATATTACCAGCGCCTTAACCTCTGTTCTTACCGGTACCAGCAGTGCGGATAGCTTTACCGTTAATGGTGATAACGAAGTTACCAGTTATGAGATTGCCTTCACCGGTGTGAATACAGTGGATGCAGGTTCTGGCGGTGGCAGTGTTGCTGCACAGAGTGTTGTGACCTTGACCGGTACGGATAACGAAGCCACAACCAACTCAATCGCCTTCAGTAATATCGATAGCGTGACCGGCGGCAGTCTGGAAGGCTCTGATAATACAGACACCTTTGTGGTAACCAGCAGCACCAGTGTGACTGCCAACAGCATCAGCTTCAGCGGCTTTTCCGGTGATATCGACGCTAAAGGTGGTACGGATAGCGTTACTGGTGCCGATGGTGAAGATTGGGCTTTAACCGGCACTAATTACGAAGCCACGAATAATGGCATCACTTTTAGTAATGTAGAAACCCTAGCGGCGGTCAATGCAGATCTGATCGGCACGAGTGGTAACGATGCCTTTGTACTGGAGTCTGACGCAGACGTTGCCATCTACAACATGACCATCTCCGGCATGTCTGCTGTTGAAGGCAACGGCGGCACTGACAGCCTGGATGCCAGTGCTTACAGTGCTGGCCTGGCCCTGACAGGAACCGATAATCAGGTGACCGCTGAATCCGGCAGCCTGACCTTCAACGATATTACCAGCGCCATAACCTCCGTTCTTACCGGTACCAGCAGTGCGGATAGCTTCACGGTGAATGGTGATAACGCAGTTACCAGTTATGACATTGCCTTCACCGGTGTTAGTACGGTCGATGGCGGTAACGGCACCGACAGCGTAACGGCCCTTAGTGTTGTCACGCTCACCGGCGTAGATAACCAAGCCTCAACGAACTCAATTCTGTTTAGCAATATCGATAACGTCAGTGGGGGCAGCCTGCAAGCTTCCTCCGGCAATGACTCGTTTGAAGTTACCGGTGCCAATGCACTGACAGCGAATGAAATCGCATTTAGCAGTATCAGCAGCGTGGATGCGCGGGGCGGTGACGACATCGTTACCGGTGCCGATGGAGAAGACTGGACCTTAACCGGCACTAATTACGAAGCCACGAACAATGGCATCACTTTTAGCAATGTAGAATTCCTAACCGCAGTTAATGCAGATTTGATCGGCACGACCGGTGCAGACGCCTTTGTACTGGAGTCTGATGCTGATGTTGCCATCTACAACATGACCATCTCCGGCATGTCAGCGGTCGAAGGCAACGGTGGTACTGACAGCCTGGATGCCAGTGCTTACAGTGCTGGTTTGGCCCTGACAGGAACCGATAATCAGGTGACCGCTGAATCTGGCAGCCTGACCTTCAACGATATTGCCAGCGCCATAACCTCCGTTCTTACCGGTACCAGCAGTGCGGATAGCTTCACGGTAAATGGTGATAACGAAGTTACCAGTTATGAGATTGCTTTTACCGGTGTTAGTACGGTCGATGCAGGTAACGGTGCAGATAGCGTTACCGGTGCCAGCGGCGCAGATTGGACCCTGACTGGAACTAGCGAAGAAGCGACCAGCAGCAGTATTACGTTTAGTGAGATCGAGGCGATCACCGTAGTGAGTGGCGACTTGGTCGGTACAACCGGTGACGATGACTTCGTACTGCAAGCCGATGCAGATGTTGAAGTCTATGACATGACCATTTCCGGAATGTCTGCAGTCGATGGCAATGGCGGAGATGACAGCTTGGATGCCAGCGCCTACGGCGATGGCCTGGCCCTGACAGGTACTGACAACCAAGTGACGGCTGAATCCGGTACTTTGACGTTTGACGGTATTGTGAGCGCGGTAACCTCGGCGCTGACCGGTAGTAGCGGTGCGGATAGCTTTGTTGTGAATGGTGACAATGCTGTAACCAGCTATGACATCGCCTTTACCAATGTGAACACTGTCGACGGTGACGGCGATAGTGACAGTGTTACCGGTGCCAATGGCGAAGACTGGACCCTGACCGGCACAGATTACCAAGCCACCGCCAGCGGTATGACCTTTAGCAGCGTTGAGGCTCTGACTGCCACCAACGCCGACTTGATTGGCACAACAGGTAATGATGCCTTTGTACTGCAATCTGACGCAGACGTTGCCATCTACAACATGACCATTTCCGGCATGTCAGCGGTCGAAGGTAATGGCGGCACTGACAGCCTGGATGCCAGCGCTTACAGCGATGGCCTGGCCCTGACAGGAACCGATAATCAGGTGACCGCTGAATCTGGCAGCCTGACCTTCAACGATATTACCAGCGCCATAACCTCCGTTCTAACCGGTACCAGCAGTGCGGATAGCTTCACGGTGAATGGTGATAACGCAGTTACCAGTTATGAAATTGCCTTCACCGGTGTTAGTACGGTCGATGGCGGTAACGGCACCGACAGCGTAACGGCCCTTAGTGTTGTCACGCTCACCGGCGTAGATAACCAAGCCTCAACGAACTCAATTCTGTTTAGCAATATCGATAACGTCAGTGGGGGCAGCCTGCAAGCTTCCTCCGGCAATGACTCGTTTGAAGTTACCGGTGCCAATGCACTGACAGCGAATGAAATCGCATTTAGCAGTATCAGCAGCGTGGATGCGCGGGGCGGTGACGACAGCGTTACCGGTGCCGATGGAGAAGACTGGACCTTAACCGGCACTAATTACGAAGCCACGAACAATGGCATCACTTTTAGCAATGTAGAATTCCTAACCGCAGTTAATGCAGATTTGATCGGCACGACCGGTGCAGACGCCTTTGTACTAGAGTCTGATGCTGATGTTGCCATCTACAACATGACCATCTCCGGCATGTCAGCGGTCGAAGGCAACGGTGGTACTGACAGCCTGGATGCCAGTGCTTACAGTGCTGGTTTGGCCCTGACGGGAACCGATAATCAGGTGACCGCTGAATCCGGCAGCCTGACCTTCAACGATATTACCAGCGCCATAACCTCCGTTCTTACCGGTACCAGCAGTGCGGATAGCTTCACGGTAAATGGTGATAACGAAGTTACCAGTTATGAGATTGCTTTTACCGGTGTTAGTACGGTCGATGCAGGTAACGGTGCAGATAGCGTTACCGGTGCCAGCGGCGCAGATTGGACCCTGACTGGAACTAGCGAAGAAGCGACCAGCAGCAGTATTACGTTTAGTGAGATCGAGGCGATCACCGTAGTGAGTGGCGACTTGGTCGGTACAACCGGTGACGATGACTTCGTACTGCAAGCCGATGCAGATGTTGAAGTCTATGACATGACCATTTCCGGAATGTCTGCAGTCGATGGCAATGGCGGAGATGACAGCTTGGATGCCAGCGCCTACGGCGATGGCCTGGCCCTGACAGGTACTGACAACCAAGTGACGGCTGAATCCGGTACTTTGACGTTTGACGGTATTGTGAGCGCGGTAACCTCGGCGCTGACCGGTAGTAGCGGTGCGGATAGCTTTGTTGTGAATGGTGACAATGCTGTAACCAGCTATGACATCGCCTTTACCAATGTGAACACTGTCGACGGTGACGGCGATAGTGACAGTGTTACCGGTGCCAATGGCGAAGACTGGACCCTGACCGGCACGGATTACCAAGCCACCGCTAGCGGTATGACCTTTAACCGTGTTGAGGCTCTGACTGCCACCAACGCCGACTTGATCGGCACAACGGGTAATGATGCCTTTGTACTGCAATCTGATGCCGATGTTGCCATCTACAACATGACCATTTCCGGCATGTCAGCTGTTGAAGGTAATGGCGGCACTGACAGCCTGGATGCCAGCGCTTACAGCGATGGCTTGGCCCTAACGGGAACCGACAATCAGGTGACCGCTGAAACCGGCAACCTGACCTTCAATGATATTGCCAGCGCAGTAGCCTCCACTTTAACTGGTACCAGCAGTGCGGATAGCTTCACGGTGAATGGTGATAACGCAGTTACCAGTTATGAAATTGCCTTCACCGGTGTTAGCACAGTTGATGCTGGAAATAGCACTGATAGCGTAACTGGCGCAGATGGTGCTAGCTGGACCCTGACCGGTACAGATAATGAGGCAACTAATAGCAGTATTACTTTCAATAATGTAGATGTCATTGCTGCTATCAATGCAGACCTTTTAGGTAGCACCGGCGCAGATGAATTTGTATTGCAGTCTGATGCCGATATTGAAGTCTATAGCATGACGATTTCCGGTATGTCGTCGGTGCACGGCAATGGCGGTACTGACAGCCTGGACGCCAGCGCTTACAGCGATGGCCTGGCCCTAACGGGGACAGATAACCAAGTAACGGCCGAATCCGGCAGTCTGACATTTAATGATATTGCCAGCGCAATAACCTCCACTTTAACTGGTACCAGTGGTGCGGACAGCTTTACCGTCGATGGTGATAACGAAGTTACCAGTTATGACATTGCCTTCACCGGCGTTAGTACGGTCGATGCGGGTAATGGCACTGACAGCGTAACGGCTATTGATGTTGTTACCCTCACCGGCATAGATAACCAAGCCTCAACCAGCTCAATTCTGTTCAGCAATATCGACAGCGCGAGTGGAGGTCGCCTTCGAGCCTCTACCGGTGATGACTCGTTTGAAGTTACCGGTGCCAATGAGCTGACTGCGAATGAAATTGAATTTAGCAGAATCAGCAGTGTGGATGGGCGAGGTGGTGATGACAGTGTTACTGGAGCCGATGGTGAAGACTGGACCTTAACCGGCAATGATTACGAAGCCACCAACAACGGCATTACTTTTAGCAGTGTAGAAATCCTAACGGCGGTCAATGCAGACCTGGTCGGCACGAGCGGTAACGATGCCTTTGTGCTGCAATCTGACGCCGATGTTGCTATCTACAACATGACCATCTCTGGCATGTCTGCTGTTGAAGGCAACGGCGGCACTGACAGCCTGGATGCCAGTGCTTACAGTGCTGGCCTGGCCCTGACGGGAACCGATAATCAGGTGACCGCTGAATCCGGCAATCTGACCTTCAACGATATTACCAGCGCCATAACCTCCGTTCTAACCGGTACCAGCAGTGCGGATAGCTTTACCGTTGATGGTGATAACGAAGTTACCAGTTATGAGATTGCTTTCACCGGTGTTAGTACGGTCGATGCAGGTGATGATGCAGACAGTGTTATTGGTGCTGACGGAGAAGACTGGACTCTGACTGGCGCGGATTATGAAGCGACAGGCAGCGGTATTACATTCAGTAGTGTGGAGGCTCTAACTGCTACCAATGCAGGTTTGATCGGGACGAGCGGTGCCGACGCCTTTATTCTGCAATCTGATGCCGATGTTGAAATCTACAGTATGACCATATCCGGCATGTCTTCTGTTGATGGCAATGGCGGTACTGACAGCCTGGATGCCAGCGCCTACAGCGATGGCTTGGCTCTAACAGGTACAAATAATCAAGTCTCTGTAGAGTCTGGCACCCTGACCTTTGATGGCATCAGTAGTGCTGTTACTTCAGCATTAACAGGCACCAGCAGTGCTGATAGCTTTGTAGTGAATGGAGACAATGCGCTCTCCAGCTACAGCATTGCCTTCACTGGGGTTAGCACTGTCGATGCAGCTAATGGCACAGATGACATTACCGGTGCAAGCGGTTCTGACTGGACTCTAACCGGTAATAACAATGAAGTAATTGGCAGCGGAATCACCTTTAGTGATGCAGAAACTCTTGTCACCGTAAGTGCGAATCTGGTGGGTACTACCGGTGACGATGATTTTGTTTTGCAGTCTGATGCAGATGTTGAAGTTTATGGCATGACGGTTTCCGGCATGTCTGCTGTGGAAGGCAATGGTGGTGATGACAGCTTGGATGCCAGCGCTTATAGCGATGGATTAACCCTAACGGGTACCAGCAAACAGGTTACCGCAGAGTCTGGCGCTCTTACCTTCGACGGTATTGTCAGCGCCGTTACTGCAACGCTTACTGCCACTAGTGGCTCAGATAGCTTTACGGTAGATGGCGCTAATGCCGCCACCGTTTATGACATCGCCTTTACGGGCCTGAGCACCATCGATGCGGGAGAGGGGGCAGACAGTGTTACTGGTGCAAGTGGTGCTGATTGGACTTTAACTGGCAATGATTATGAGGCCACTAACAGCAGTATTACTTTCAGCAGTGTAGAAACTATTACTGCTGTAAATGCCGACCTCGTGGGCACGGCTAATGCTGACGCCTTTGTGTTGCAGTCCGCTGGCGATATCGAAGTTTACGGTATGACCGTCTCCGGTATGTCTGCCGTGGACGGCAGTGGGGGTGATGACAGCTTGGATGCCAGTGCCTATAGCGACGGGCTGGCACTGACAGGCAGCGACGGCCAGGTAACCGCCGGCTCTCTGCTCTTCAGCGGTCTTGCGAGTGCTGTAACATCATCGCTAACCGGTACCAGTGGTGCAGATAGCTTCACGGTGGATGGCGATAATGCTGTCTCTAGCTACGATATTGCCTTTACCGGTGTAAGCACCTTAGATGCAGATGGCGGCACAGACAGTGTGACAGGCGCAGATGGTGCCGACTGGACCTTGAGCGGCACCGACAATCAGGCTGCGAGCAGTGGAATCACCTTTAGCAATGTAGACAGTCTGGCTATTGTGAATGCGGACTTGGTCGGTACGACAAGTGCAGATGCCTTCGTGTTGCAGTCCGGTGGTGATATCGAAGTTTACGATATGACTTTCTCTGGCATGTCCGCAGTTGACGGTAATGGCGGCGGGGATAGTTTAGACGCCAGCTCTTACAGTGATGGATTGACACTCACTGGTGCCTCTAATCAAGTAGCGGCAGGCTCCCTGACTTTTGATGGCATTGTAAGTGCGGTAACTTCGATACTGACCGGTACGAGCGGTGCAGATAGTATTACTGTGGATGGTGACAATGCCGTCACCAGTTACGACATTGCCTTTACCGGAGTAAGCACCATTGATGCCGGTACTGGTACCGACAGCGTTACCGGTGCTGATGGTGAAGATTGGACTCTAACGGGCTCGGATAACCAGGCCACTGGCAGCGGCATCACCTTTAGCAATGTGGATAGCCTCACCACCGTGAATGCAGATCTGATCGGCACTACAGGTGCTGATGACTTTGTTCTGCAATCAGATGCCGATGTTGAAGCTTATGGCATAACAGTTTCTGGCATGTCTTCGGTCGAGGGCAATGGCGGTAATGACAGCCTGGATGCCAGTGCTTACAGTGATGGCTTAGCCCTGACAGGAACAGATAACCAGGTTACCGCAGAATCTGGTGCCCTGATATTCAATAGTATCTTCAGTGCAGTGAGCTCAACGTTAACTGCAACTAGTGGTTCGGATAATTTCACCGTAGATAGCGATAACGCCACTACCATCTATGACATCGCCTTCACTGGCGTGAGCAGCATTGATGCAGCTGGTGGTACAGATACTGTGACAGGAGCTGATGGTGCCGATTGGACCCTGACCGGTAATGATTATGAGGCAACGAATAGTGGAATTACTTTTAGCAGCGTAGATACACTTATTGCTACCAATGCCGACCTGCTGGGAAGCAGCGGTGCTGATGCCTTTGCTCTGCAATCGACTGGAGACATTGACGTCTACAGTATGACGGTCTCAGGTATGTCGGCAGTCTATGGCCAGGGTGGTAATGATAGCCTGGATGCCAGCGCTTATAGTGATGGCCTGACGCTCACTGGCACTGACAATCAAGTAACGGCGGGTAGCCTGACTTTTGATGGCATCGTCAGTGCTGTAACTTCGGCGTTAACAGGCACTAGTGGAGCGGATAGCTTTACTGTAGACGGGGATAATGCAGCGACCAGCTACGATATCGCCTTTACCGGATTGAGCACTATTAATGCTCTAGATGGTAACGATACTGCTACCGGTGCAGATGGTGCTGATTGGAGCCTGACGGGAGCTGACAACGAGGCTGTTAACAGCAGTATCACTTTTAGCAATATCGAGAACCTTACTGCCGTAAATGCCGATTTGGTTGCTACAACTGGCGATGACGCATTTGTGCTGCAGTCTGATGCAGATGTGGAAGTTTACGGTATGACCGTATCCGGCATGTCTGCAGTCGATGGTAATGGCGGTGACGACAGCTTGGATGCCAGTGCCTACAGCGATGGGCTTTCTTTAACTGGTGTTGATAATCAAGTCGATGCCGGCTCACTGTCTTTCTATAGCATTTCCAGTGCGGCCACTTCTATCCTGACAAACACCCATGATTCTGCTCAGTTCGAATTGCAGGGTGACCAGGCATTAGCAACGGCAGGTATCAGTTTTACTGGCCTTGAAGAAGTGAATACTTCGGGCAGTAATGACACCTTGGTGGCTACAGACAGTGACGATAACTTTACCCTCAACTCCGATGGCGATATCAGCGTTGCAGGCATCGACTTCAGTGGGCTGGAAACTGTGGATGGCGCAGGTGGTAGCGACACGGTTAGTGCAGATGGAGCTACCTGGACCTCCACCAGCTCCGGTAACTCCCTTGTTGAAGGCAGTGTGGAGGCTGAAGTTAATGGCCTGACCGTCTACTTTGATAACCTCGAACTCGTAGAGGGGGCGGGAAGTTATACTGGCCAGGATATCGATGGTGAATATGAGTTTAGTGCTCTGGATACCATGACGATTGGCGGAGTCACCTTTGCCGACCTGGATAGTGTTGCTGCGGGTTCTGGCACAGATACCGTTTATGGTGCAGATATTGATGCTGTCTGGGATATCAATGACTCTGAACACACTGTTTCCAGTGGTGGAGCATCACTCACGATTACTGGTATCGAGTCTATTACTGCCGGTTCAGGTGCTGACGAGTTTAATTTAAATGGTGGTGAGCTCGCAGGGATTGATACTGGAGCTGGCAGCGATACCGTCACCTTCTCTGGCACTGTGATTGACAGTATTTCCCTTGGTGCTGGCAATGATTTCTTGACGGTAGAAACTGATATTGGCCAGGAGGTAGAGCTTGCTGGTGGTGGCGGATCTGATGATTTCCAATACAACTTGTCCGGTGCGACCTGGGAGCTTTATAGCAGTGGCAATCAGGTAGGTAACTTCAGTTTTGCTGGTTTCGAATACCTGGACAACACCTCTGACAGTATTACCGTCCTGACCGATCTGGCATTTGATTTTGAAGATGGTGGAAGTAGATCTGAAAGCTTCAATAAAAATGGTGCCGGGCTCCAGTTCAGCGATATGCGGTTGGGCTACGATGGCGAGGGCGATATTTATGTTACCAGCAGCTCAACAGATACTATCGGTGGCAGCCTGACCGCTGATCGTGCCGAACTGGTTGTTGGTGGCGATGTAGATATTGAGACAGATGTGAGTGTCTTGGCTGTTGCCACCTCGGGTGCGGATATCAATATCAGTGTGCAGGCTGCAGGGGATCTCGTTATCGATGAGATCGATGCAGGGCGGGGCACAGTTTCCCTGGCCAGCTCCAGCTTTGGCACCCTGACTGCTGAAACTTATGGAGATACCCATATCACAGCATCCGCTGTGACCTTGGGAACGGAAACTGAGTTGTGGACCATCATTGGTGAGGCGACTAATCCTCTCCGCATGGATGTCACCAATACACTGGATATCTATTCCGTCAGTTACTATGAGCCTGACTTTATTGGCCAGATCCCGACGGTTACCAGCACTGGTGACGAGCTGCAGTCCGTTGCCGGTGCCCAGGCATCCCAAGGCCTCAAGTCAGCAGTTCAAAATGCAGTAGAAGACTTCAGTCATGTAGACCCTGCGATCTTTAGCGCTGTGAAGCCCTACAGTAGTGGTGTCGATGCGGTGAACTCCCCTGAGATGCGTCTCAGGTCTGGGGAATTGAGTCCGGCTGTAGCTTCTGCTGCTGAGGAGGTCGAAACTGCACCTAAGTTTGACGCTGAACTCGAACTGGGCACCAGCGACGCGCCCAGCGACATTACTGTAGATCTTGGGGAGTTTAATGGAGGTAGTGCAGGGCACTAAAGTAAACTCGCTTTGCAAAAAAGCCGGTCTTTAGGGGCCGGCTTTTTTTATGTCCGGAATTTTTTTGGCTGGGTTTTAGAAGGAAAGAGTTAAAAGCGAGGGCTGGAAAATTAAATCACCCAAACGAAAAAAGGCCGACTCTTGCGAGTCAGCCTTTTTGGAATTGGTGCCCAGGAGAGGACTTGAACCTCCACGACCGTTAGGTCACTAGCACCTGAAGCTAGCGCGTCTACCAATTCCGCCACCTGGGCAAATCAACGTGTGCTCCGTTGAGGACGCGAACTATAGAGATCTGCCCCCCCTGTGTCAACGGCTGCGTTGCGCTTTTTTCATCATTTTTTTCTTAGGTCGGGAAAATTGGCGAAATCGCTTATAATGCGTGCAATAGCGGCGAATTATTGACCAGGAATCCACCACCAACGCCGCCTTTCTTTATGGCCGGATAATCTCCGGAGGTTGCCAAACCCAGGCAACTGCCCAACAACGGATGCTGTTTTGACTCAAAAAAATACCTCAGACCCCTTCAATATTGACCCTCATGCCCAGCGCGAGGCGGAGAAATATGAAAAGCCCGTGCCCAGTCGGGAGTACTTGTTACAAGTTCTTGAGAATCAGGCGGAACCTGTGCCCTGGGAAGCGGTGGCCGATTTACTGGAAATAACCGATGAGGATCGTCGCGAAGGGGTAAGGCGCCGTTTGATCGCCATGTCCCGGGATGGGCAGATTGCAAGCAACCGCGCCGGTGATTTTGGTGTACTGGATAAAATGAGCCTGATACGCGGCCGGGTTATGGGGCACCGGGATGGTTTTGGTTTTGTTATCCCCAGCGATGGCGGCACCGATCTTTTTTTATCCCACCGACAGATGCGCAAAGTCTTTGATGGTGACGAAGTATTAGTGCGGGAAACGCCCGGAGGTTTTCGAGGTAAACGCGAGGGCGCTGTTGTCAGGGTGATCAAGCACAATACCGAGCAGCTGGCCGGGCGCCTGTACCGGGAAAACGGCATTTGTTTTGTGCGCCCGGATAATCCGCGCATTAATCTGGATATTATGGTGGCCTCTGAGGACACCGCCGGAGCTGATCACGGCCAGTATGTTGTAGTAAAAATAGTTACCCAACCGGGCCGGGATAAAGTGCCGCAAGGTAAGGTTAGCGAAATTCTCGGTGACCACCTTGCACCGGGTATGGAGATCGATGTTGCGATCCGCAACTACGGAATTCCCCACACCTGGCCCAGTGCACTGACGGCTGAGGTCAATGAAATCGCCGATGAAGTGCTTGAGGACCACAAGAAATCCCGGGTGGATCTTCGCCAGCTGCCGCTGGTTACTATTGATGGTGAAGACGCGCGGGATTTTGATGATGCGGTCTACTGCGAACTTTTACCCGACGGCAACTGGAAATTACTGGTAGCCATTGCCGATGTTTCTCACTATGTGCGCCCGGGTAGTGCGTTGGATGAGGAGGCGCACGGCCGTGGAAACTCGGTTTATTTTCCGGACTTTGTCGTACCCATGTTGCCGGAAAAATTGTCCAACGGCCTTTGCTCCCTAAACCCCGATGTCGATCGGCTGTGTATGGTGTGCGAAATGCACATCAACCGAAGCGGTGAAATTCAGGATTATCGTTTCTTTGAGGCGGTTATGCGCAGCCACGCGCGCCTGACTTACACCCAGGTAGGGCAAATACTCGATGAGCGGGATAACCGCGACAGTGGTGCCCGCAAGCAATTTGCGACCCTGACTCCGCACCTGGACAACCTGCACGATCTTTACCAGGCGTTGCGCGAAGCGCGGGAGCGCCGGGGTGCTATTGATTTTGAAACGACTGAGACCCGGATAATATTTGACGCCCAGCGAAAAATTGAGCGGATTATTCCGGTGGTGCGCAACGATGCTCACAAGCTGATCGAAGAGTGTATGCTCGCGGCCAATGTCTGCGCGGCGAGTCTGATGGAGCTATCGGAACTGCCCGCACTCTACCGGGTGCACGATGCGCCCAAAGAGGAAAAACTCAGTAATTTGCGCGAGTACCTGGGTGAATTGGGATTGCGCCTTCCCGGTGGTGGTGAGCCCCAGCCCAAAGACTTCCAGGACCTGATGGAGCAGATTGAGGGCCGTGCAGATGCGCATATTATTCAGGTGATGCTGCTGCGCTCTATGAACCAAGCGGTTTACCAGCCGGAGAATCGCGGACACTTCGGTTTGGATTACCCGGCCTATGCCCATTTCACCTCCCCGATTCGCCGCTATCCGGATTTGCTCCTGCACCGGGCGCTGCGCTGGTTGATACGCAACGGCAGCGCCAACCAAGCTGCGGTGGCAAAAAAAGTTTACTCGGTGCCCGGCGCCAAACCGATTGCTCGCGAGCAGATTTTGCCCTACGACATGCCGGCCATGTTGCAACTTGGGGAGCAGTGTTCCCTGACCGAGCGGCGCGCCGACGATGCGACCCGGGATGTGCTCAGCTGGCTTAAATGTGAATACCTGCAGGATCATGTGGGCGAAACCTATTCCGGCGTTATCAGTGCGGTCACAGGCTTTGGATTATTTGTGGAGTTGGATGATCTCTACGTGGAGGGACTGATTCATGTCACCGCCCTACCCAAAGACTATTATCGCTTTGAGCAGGCGCACCAGCGTCTTATCGGGGATCGCAGTGGCAAACGTTACCATTTGGGCGACTCTGTCACCGTGCAGGTTGCACGGGTAGATCTCGAAGAGCGCAAGGTGGATTTCACCTTGAATGAACTGGTCCCACGCGCCAAGCGTGAGTCGAAGAAAAAGAAAGAGAGTACGCGGGTGAGTGCCCGCGCTATGGAAATGGCAGTAGAACATCAATTAGAACGCGAGCGCCGGGGCCGCGATAAAAAAGAAAAGCCCAGCAATACCAGTACTAACCCCTGGGCCAAGCATACCGAGACCACAGCCAAGCCCTCGCCTTTCCGCAAGCGCAAGGTGGGCTCAGATGAGGCTGTGCCAGTAGAGGCCAGCGTTGAAGCCCCTGTAGTAAAACCGGAAAAAGAGCCGCTAAATAGGCGAGGTGAAGGCGGGCAAAGTGATGATGCCCAGCCCAAACGCAAGATTAAAAAGCGCACCCCGACACGCAAGGGTGGAAAGCGGCCTGCAGTGGCGGCCCGTAAAGCCGCGCAAAAGGCTGAAAACGCCAAAACCCGTTCGGGTAAATTAAAAAAGAAGAAAAAGGTTTCTTCTAGCAGTAAAAAGAAAAAGTGATCGAGGAATAAATTGAGTCAGGAAGTTATCTATGGTCTGCACGCAGTGCAGGCCCTTCTAAAAGGTTCTCCGCAGAATGTATCGGAGCTGATGTTACTGCGTGGCCGCAAGGATCAGCGCCTGCAAAAAATAATCCAGCAGGCGGAAAAAAATGATATTGCCGTGCGCTTTATTGACCGGAGAGCGCTGGATGAAAAGGTTGAGGATGGTGCTAACCACCAGGGTGTTGTTGCCATCTGTTCTGGCAAAACAAAGGTACACGATGAAAAATTCCTGTTCGACCTGCTAAAACAACTGGATCAGCGCGGGGAAGTGCCTTTCTTATTGGTGCTGGATGGCGTGACGGACCCCCACAATCTGGGAGCCTGCCTGCGCTCGGCAGAGGCTGCTGGAGTCCATGCAGTGATTGCACCAAAAGACAAATCTGCCGGACTGACGCCAACAGCTCGCAAAGTGGCCTGTGGTGCAGCTGAAGTATTGCCCTTTGTTACCGTGACTAACCTGGCTCGCGCATTACAGCAGCTGCAGCAGGCGGGAGTGTGGATATATGGCGCAGCCGGTGAGGCCACACAGGATGTATACCAAAGCCAATTAACTGGCCCCCTGGCGCTGGTTATGGGGGCCGAGGGCAGCGGCTTGCGGCGCCTGACTAGGGAACACTGCGATCATTTGATCAAAATTCCTATGGCGGGAGAGGTAAGCAGCTTAAATGTTTCTGTTGCCACGGGTGTTTGCCTGTTTGAGGCTGTGCGTCAGCGCAACGGCTAAGGGGCCTGTATGACCTGTACTGGCTGGGGAGAATTTATCTCTGGGCGTACAGGTCGGTGCTTATAATATCCATAACGTTATTTCCAGATAGCCTCTGGTGATCTATCGATAAATTCCCCTAATTCTTCCTGTCACTAAATCGAATTGCAAAAAGCAAGGTTTTTGCAACGTTGCTGCGATAATAGCTTCCGCTATATTTTTAATCTGCAGTAATAATATGGTTTTAGTGTGGATCATCGGGTTTTGGTTTATTCTCATATTCGATGGCTTTGTTTAATCAAAGCAACCATAAAGCCAGTCGCAGTTAACTTGTTGCCGTTAAAGTGCGGTAAATCATTGGGCCTAAAGCCCACTTGATCTGCTGGCGCGAATGATCATTTAAGTTTTATCGATCTTGTAAGGTAACCGTTCTTTTGCAGTTTTTAGAACGGTGAGAATTTAAATATAAGTAATTGGAAATGTTGCAATTGCTGATGACGAAAATCCCTAGCAGAGCTATAAATTCAAAAGTGGATTTAAGGGTGTCTGCTGATTGAAAAGATAAGTATAGCTTCACCGAGTTTTAGGTCTGGCTCTTTTTAATTAGTACTCATGTATCTAAATCTTTTGTTCGTTTTTATTTAAATAATATTAGGTCTTATTCATTAGTGAATCGTATTTTAATACCTTTATAGATTTGGAGTCGGCTGAAATATTTGTAATTTGAAGGCCATTTGAATTGCTATATGGCACTTGGCTTTTTATTATGTCGGCTTTACTGGAGGGGGTTTATATGAACGGAGTTACGGGCCAATATCAATCTTGGCATTTGCACATTTTGCACATTTTACGTTTCGGGTTATTCACACTCACTATTGGCCTGCTCAGTGCTTGTGGCGGAGGGGGTAGCAGTAGTAATAACAGCAACAGTGATGGCGATGGGAGCGGTGATGGCAGTGGTAGTGGTGGGACAGATACCGTAACGCTGGAAAGTGTAGGGCTGGAACAAGATAGCACCAATGAATACCAGTATTTCCTAACGGCCTATTACAGTGATGACTCTTCTGTTGATGTTACTGAGGAAGCGGACTGGTCTGTGAGCGACGATAGCCTGGCAACGGTTGAGGCAGGGCTGCTTACTCCTTTGCATAGTGGTTCATTCACTTTGAGTGCCTCTTATGAGGGGGTTGATGCGCAGGTTGATGTTGAGTTGGCTCCAATGCTGCAGAGCCTGCAACTGGATAGGGATGCCTCTAATTTTGATCAATACTATCTGACGGCTAACTATGATGATGACACCTCAGTGGATGTTACCGAAGAGGCCGAGTGGTCGATCAGTGATACTAGTTTGGCAACCGTAGAGCTTGGCCTTATCACCGCCCTGCAGAGTGGCTCAGCGACTCTGAGTGCTTCCTTTGAAGGTGAGACTGTGGATCTGGAGATTGAGCACCTTGTCTATGTACGTGAGATTGTTGGCAGCAAAAGGGAATTTACCGCATTAAAAAATAATGGTTCGGTTGTTTCATGGCCTGATGATTATTATCCAGCAGATATTAGCTTTAGTGAGGTCAGTGCCAGCCTAACCAGTAATGTAGTGGAAATCTATGCTGCAGATTCTGTTTTTGCGGCATTAAAATCCGATGGTTCTGTTATTACCTGGGGGACCCACAGCTATGGTGGGGATAGCAGCTCTGTGAGCGCAAGCTTGGCTGATAATGTGGTTCAGATTTATCCAGCGAAATATGCCTTTGCAGCATTAAAGTCTGACGGTTCTGTTGTGACTTGGGGGCAAGATCGTACTGGTGGTGACAGCAGTGACGTTAGTACTCAGTTGAGCAGCGGCGTTGAGGAAGTTTATACAAAAAATGGGGAGGCTTTTGCCGCCCGAAAAGCGGATGGCTCCGTAGTAACCTGGGGGAAAGATTCTGCAGGTGGTGATAGCAGCGCGGTAAGTGATGAAATCGCCAGTGATGTAGTGGCGATTTTCCCATCAAGTAGTGCTTTTGCTGCGCTTAAATCCGATGGCTCCCTTGTAACGTGGGGATATGTCGATGGGGGTGGTGATAGCAGTGCGGTGAGCACAGAGATTTCCAGCGATATAGTCACTGTTTTTTCAACAAATGATGCTTTTGCTGCGCTCAAGTCAGACGGTTCTGTTGTGACTTGGGGGTATGCTGATTTTGGTGGCGATAGCAGTGCGGTAAGCGCAGAACTTTCCAGTGATGTAGTCACTGTTTTTTCGACAGGTTATGCGTTTGCCGCACTCAAGTCAGATGGCTCTGTTGTTACATGGGGATACGTTGACCGCGGTGGTGATAGTAGCAGTGTGAGTGATCAGCTGGTGGGCGATGTCGTAACAATCTCGGCATCCTATAATGCTTTTGCTGCTCTTAAATCCAATGGCTCAGTTGTCACTTGGGGGCTTAGTGGTTCTGGAGGTGATAGCAGTGAAGTCAGCTCTGAGTTGACTGGAGCAGTGGAAGTGATTCAGGCCTACCCGACTGGTTTTGCAGCAATAACGGGTAATGGGGCTGCAACTACCTGGGGTTCTTGTCTCACTGATAGCAGTAGTATTAGTGACCAACTGGCGGATGGCGTAATGACATTTGGCGCAACTAATTATGGCGGGTGCGCGGTGCTAAAAGACGATAAATCTGTTGTGATCTGGGGGGATACTACTTACGGTGGTGATAGCAGTGGTATCGACTTTTATTAAGTGGTAAGTATATCGATAAGAGCGAAAATATTTATCCATCGCTGATGGAAATACCACTTGTTGTCCTGGTGGATACTGCAGCGTAGGTAAATATTTAGCCGACAATCAAAGCAAGTCTTGGTTGTCGGCTCTTACCTTAATAAATACGTGGATTTTCCAATACTCACCTTTTGTATTAGGTGCACTCCAGCACTATTACTTTACAATTTAACGCCCAAGTAATTGTTTTATGTTTCTTTATTGGATATTCCAGTATTAGCTATTTAAGTAATAGTGGTTTTTCCTTGTTTTTTTATAAGAGTCACTCAAAAGGTTTGCCTGCGGAACTTTCGTAGATGGCAACAAGGCGGGCATCGATATGCCCCGGCTATATTGCCTCTCTCTATGCCTCTTTAATAAAGGCAGAGTTCAGTGTGCCGTAGTCCAACGCCTTGCTAAACAAATTAGCGTCACTTTTAACCGCTGCCAGCTGTTTTAAAGATTCGCTTAAATGGCCATAGACAGATTGGAATAATGCTGGTCCGGTACTAAAGCGTTTTATACCTGCGGCAGAAAATTCCGATAGAGGGGCCATATCCGGAAGCAGCATAATATTTATTGGCAGGTCGATACCCGTTGCCAAACTCCTTGCCTCCTCAATTGAAGAGAGCCCAGGCACAAAGCCGCAGTCAGCACCGGCACTCTTATAAAGCTCTAGCCTCTCTATACACATATTTACCGCTTTATCACCGCTGGCGAGTGCATTGAGATAAACATCGGTACGAGCATTAATTAAAAGCGGGCGGCCGTTAAGTGCTTGGCGAATAGCGCTGATCTTTTCGCCGAGACATTCGGGGGTGTCGTTACCATCTTCAATATTGATGCCTGCAACTCCCAGCGCGACCATTTTACAGGCCAGCTCAGCTACCTGTTTGGGGTTTTGGGAATATCCATCTTCAATATCCACACTCAGAGGTAATGAGGTCACCCGGGCAATCCGCGCGATAGCGTTTAGGTGTTCCTCAACTGGCAGGGCACCGCCATCGGCATAACCCAGTGACCAGGCGACGGCGGCACTGCTGGTGCCTACCGCTTGGGCGCCTGTGTTTTGGCAGATTAAAGCGCTGGCAGCATCCCACGCATTTAGCAGGATCAATGGGGCTGCGGCACGATGCAATTGGGTGAAGGTATTGAATGGGCTGTTGTTCATGGGGATAACCTACTTTAGCGATGTCGTTTCAGTGGTGAATTTACCGCTCAAGAGATTGGTTCACTGGCCACAATCGGAACTGAACCGTGAAAACCGGAAAGACAAATAAGATTGTTGGCTGCGATGTGGGAGGGAGGTGGAGCGGGCAGTTTTTATTAATACATGGCTAAGAAAGCTGTGAATTGCTTTCTTAGCCATACAGGAAAGACAGAAAAAGAAAAATCAGTTGAGAGCAGGATCTTTATGTAGCCACTGCTGTACCGCCTCAACTACGGGGGCGGGATTCTTGATCCAGCTGAGGTGAGGGTTGCCCTTGGGATAAGTGGGTTTCATCTCCCGGGTTTCGCCGCCGACGATCGCCGCTAATTTACGGGCGGCCTGAATAGGGGCGAAGGGGTCGCCGTCCAGCGCAATATGCAGGGTGGGCTGGCTTGTCTTTTCCATTTGCCCAAAGCGATCCTCTGGAGCAAAGCGGCCACTAAATATGGATCGGGCCCAGTCTTTCATCAGTCTGCGCGCTTCGCGCCAGCCGAATCCCATGCGCGCACCGGGGAAATAACCCAGCAGGCTTGAGGTCACACTGGCAATTGAGGCGAAGAGCAGGATGGCGTACTTGTGCAGGCCACTCCAGCTGCGGTGGTCCACATGGCCGGAGGCGATGCTGACAACCTTGGCGTTACCAGTGAGGCCGGCGCGGGCTGCCAGGGTGCTGGTTTGACCGCCGATACTGTGGCCGAGAATCAGCGCTGGCCCCTGGGGGAATTGCTGTTCCAGCAGTTGGATTAACTGCGGGATAAACGAAAACACCAGATCGTTGTAGCCGTAGTCGGCATTTCGGTGGGGGCGCGGCAGGCTCTCCCCGGTGCCGGGCAATTCGCTGATGGCGGTGTTGTAACCGAGCTTTTGCAGTTCTTCCAAGAGCAGGCGGTAGCGGTTGGCCGGTACGCCCATCGCGGGAAGCACCAATACCAGGGGGCCTTCGCCGTTGTGTACTGTGGTTACTGGTACCTGGAAGGCGCCAAATTCTAATTGGTGGGTTTGTTGGGGCATGGTACTTCTCCCTTTAACAGTCCGGCATCATAGGCGAAGCCAGCTTGCCAAACCCATGACCAGACCGAGCAGTGCTGTGTCCCAATCCGCCAAATCCCAGAAACAAGGCGAGTGGCAGGGTAGTCATTTTGATCAACCTCTAACTTGGAATGCGAATGCACTTGCTTGAGGTAATTGATCAGCTTGCAACCGGGTGGGCGAAGGCACAGGGCCTGATGCAACTGGTTAACTTGCAACCAACTCCACAACTGCCTAGAATACGCCGCCCGCAATGGGCCCGGTTTATCCGTGCCCGTTGTACTCCTTGCCTCATCGGACTGTCCGAGAGGCTGATTAACCCGTAAGGAGCTAAAATGCGTCATTACGAAATTGTATTCCTGGTTCACCCGGACCAGAGCGAGCAGGTACCTGGCATGGTGGAGCGCTACACTGCGTCCATCAAGGAGAGCGGTGGACAGGTTCACCGTCTGGAAGACTGGGGCCGTCGCCGTCTGGCTTACCCGATCAACAAGATCCACAAGGCTCACTACATTCTGATGAACGTAGAATGTTCTGAAGAAGCCCTTGAGGAACTGACTACCAACTTCCGTTACAACGATGCGGTTATCCGTAATCTGGTAATTCGTGAAGACGAGGCGATCACTGAAGAGAGCCCGATCATGAAAGCGGAAAAAGAAAGCCGTGAGCGCAAAGCTGCCCGTGCAGAGCGCACCGAGCGTCGCGAGCGCGCCGGAGAAGAGAAAGCTTCTTCCGACGCTGCAGAAGCTTCTTCCGATAACGCTGAAAGCGAAGAGTAAGGGGATTATCAGATGGCACGTTTTTTCCGTCGTCGCAAGTTCTGCCGTTTCACCGCTGAAGGTGTTAAGCGTATCGACTACAAAGATCTCGATACCCTGAAAGCCTACATCTCCGAGACTGGCAAAATTGTTCCTAGCCGTATTACCGGTACCAAAGCCAAGTATCAGCGTCAGCTGGCCTCTGCGGTCAAGCGCGCTCGCTACCTGGCCCTGCTGCCGTACACGGACAGCCACGAAGCCTAAGCCGCAGTTTGCTTAGACTCATTAATAGAGAAGCTATCTAGATATGCGCGCCGTAGCTGAATTTATTATGCGCGGACGCGTCAGGGCGGTAATCCTCACCATGTTGGGGATTCCGCTGATAAGCCCGGCAATTCTCGCTCTGGTGAGTTTGCGCCGAGGCAGCAGTGACGGCCTGATGGTTTTGGCCTGGGCTCTGTTGCCGATTGTCGTTATGGGTATGAGTGGTCATGTACCACCACTGGTGACTGGTATATCCGCAGGCCATTTTGTTGCAGTTTTTTGCGGCGCCATGGCATTGCGCAGCAGTCGCTCCTGGGCCGCTGGCCTGGTGGCTGTAACGGCGGCATCAGCAGCAGGCATATTGCTGACCTCTCTCTTCAGTGGAGGACTGATGCAAGGGTTCTTGCAGGCAGTCGAGAATGCAGCGGAACAGCCCAATACTGTTCCAATGGATGAACTGAAGCAGATATTTTCGGGTGAATTGCAAATTACCGGTTACCTGGGCCTGATATCGGCGATGAGCGCCACATTGGCTCTGGTACTGGGGCGTTACTGGCAGGCCCTGCTGTACAACCCCGGCGGTTTCCGCCAGGAGTTCCACCAGCTGCGCCTGCCCCTGTGGCTGTCAGCGACAAGTATGTTGTTGTGGGTAGTCAGCTTGGTAACCCCAGGCTACGCATTTTGGGGAGCGGTGATTGCGTTCCCGATGGTGGTAGCTGGTATTGCCCTGGTCCACTGGCTGGTTGCCAGTCGCGGTTGGGGGGTAGGTCCCCTGGTGGCGATGTACATCATGCTGGTGATTGGAGGGCTGCCCTTGGCGGGCTTCCTCTGCGGCCTGGCCCTGGTAGATAGCTGGATAGATATTCGCGGACGCTCTTCCAAATAAGCGCGCCCGCACAATACAGAAATTGAGGAAACCGAGATGGAAGTTATTCTGCTCGATAAAGTAGGCAAACTGGGCAACGTGGGTGACCGCGTTGATGTTAAAGCCGGTTTTGGCCGCAATTTCCTGCTGCCGACTGGTAAGGCAATTGCTGCTACCGCCGCTAACATTGCTGAGTTCGAAGCTAAGCGCGCTGAACTGGAAGCCGCTGCTGCCGCTAAGCTGGCTGAAGCTGAGAGCCGCGCTACCAAGCTGGCCGATCTGGTTGTTACCATCGCTGCTAACGCTGGCGACGAAGGCAAGCTGTTCGGTTCTATCGGCACTCGCGACATCGCTGAAGCGATCTCCGCTGGTGGCGTTGAAGTAGCTAAAGCTGAAGTTAAGCTGCCGGAAGGCGCGCTGCGCGAAGTGGGCGAGTACGACGTAGACGTACAGCTGCACTCCGACGTAATTGCTGCAGTTAAAGTCGTTATCGAAGCCGAGTAAGGTTTTGCTGACGAACGGTTGGTGCTTCGGGCGCCAGCCGCGCTACAATCGGGCGCTGCACCCTATCGGGTCCAGCGCCTGTTTTGTTTTTACTATCCAGTAAAGTCCCATGATCGACGAATACGCCGCCCCTGAAGAAGAGATCCGCAGCGAAGAGAGTTCACCCCTGCCGCATTCGGTAGAGGCGGAGCAGTCTGTGCTCGGCGGCCTGATGCTGGACCCGGGCCGTATTGATGCCGTTGCCGAACAGCTGAGTGAAGAGGATTTCTTCAGCGCCAGTCACCGCAAGATCTTTGCGGTTATGGGCGAGCTGAGTAATGGCGAACAGCCCCTGGATATCGTTACCCTCGCCGAAGGCCTCGCCAGCCGCGACCTGCTCGGTGAAGTGGGTGGCCCTGCCTACCTGGCGGAATTGGCCGAAAACACTCCCTCCGCAGCGAATATCGTCGCCTACGCCAAGATCGTGCGTGAGCGCTCCATGCTGCGCCAGCTGATCGCCGCTGCCGGTGAGATCAGCCGCACCAGTTTTAATCCCGGCGGCCTTGCCTCCGCCGACCTGCTGCAGATGGCTGAGCGCCGCGTGGCGGAAATCGCCGAGGGGCGCGCCAAAGAGGGCGGCTTTGTCGGCGTGGATACCCTACTGAAAAAGACTGTCGAGCGCATCGATGAGCTGTTCAAGACCGAGGGTGATATCACCGGTATCAGTACCGGTCTGACCGAGCTGGACCAGCGCACCTCCGGCTGGCAGCCGGGCGAACTGGTTATTCTCGCCGCGCGTCCCTCCATGGGTAAGACCGCGCTCGCATTGAATTTTATCGAGAGCGCCATGCTCTGCCAGGAGAGCCCGACTCTGGTCTTCAGTATGGAGATGCCCTCGGACAGCCTGGTGATGCGGATGTTGTCTTCTATTGGTCGTATCGACCAGGGGCGCATCAGGAACGGCAAGCTGCAGGAAGAGGATTGGCCAAAGCTGTCCAGTGCCGTGCAGAAGATGAAAGGCAAGTCCCTGTATATCGATGATACGCCGGCACTGAGTCCCAGCGAGGTGCGCGCCCGTACCAAGCGCACAGTGCGCGATCACATCAACAAATTGATGCGCGAGAACCCCAAGTTAAGCCGCGAAGACGCCGAGGCCAAGAGTATGCCCGCCATGATTATGGTGGACTATTTGCAGCTGATGCAGGTGAAGGGGTCTACTGAGGGCCGCACCCAGGAGATCTCCGAGATCTCCCGCTCTCTCAAGGCGCTGGCGAAAGAATACGAATGCCCGGTGATTGCCCTGTCGCAGCTCAACCGGGGAGTAGAGCAGCGCCCCAACAAACGGCCGATGAACTCGGACCTGCGGGAATCCGGGGCGATCGAGCAGGACGCTGACGTGATCCTGTTTATCTACCGCGATGAATACTACAACGAGGACAGCCCGGATAAAGGGATGGCCGAGTTGATTATCGGCAAGCAGCGTAACGGTGAGATCGGCACCTGCCGCGCAGCCTTTGTGGGCAAATACACTCGCTTCGATAATCTGGCGCCGGAATACTACCAGGGCGAATAAGCCTTTCTGCTAGGTTCGCGGCTGTCGAATATCCGAGCCTAGGGGAGCCACCTCTTGTTATCCGAGCAAAAGATCCGCGCACTGGTGCTGCAACGCCAATTTATCCACAGCTCTTGGACTGAAGGATTGTCGGGGTTGTTGCAACATCTTGGCGCCCTACAGTTGGATGCTATCCAGCGAATTACCCGGGCCCACCACCACCAGCTCTACAATCGCCTGCCCCGTTACCGCGAGTCACACCTGGCTGAAGCTGAAGAGCGCCGCGAAATTTTCGAGTACTGGTCCCACGCCGCTGCCTACCTGCCAATGGCCCACTACCCCTATGCGCGGGTGCGTATGGATCGTATCCGCGCCGGTCAGCGCCACTGGTTTGAAAAGAATGCCAAGCTGTGTCGCTATGTTCTCGATCGTGTGCGAGAGGAGGGTGCCCTGAGGGCCAGTGATTTTGTGCGCACCAAGAGTGGATGGTGGGAGTGGTCCGATGAAAAGAAAGCCCTGGAGCAGTTGTTTCATGAAGGTGAGCTGATGGTCAGCCACCGGGAGGGCTTTCAAAAAGTCTTCGATCTCCCGGAGCGGATACTGCCGGCAAGAATCTCGACCAATGCCGCCTCGGAAATTGAGTATGGTAGCCATCTGGTGCGCACTTTTCTGGGGTGCCAGGGGATTGGCCGAGCGGAGGAAATTGCTTACCTGCGCAGGGACGACAAACCCCTTATCCAGCTGGCAATTAAGCGCATGTTGGCAACCGGTGAGCTCACTCAGTGGGGGAAAGAGCTGATGCTCACCGAGTACCTGGACTGGGAGCCAGTACGACCATCGCGCAAAGTGCGCCTGTTATCCCCATTCGACCCAGTGATATTGCAGCGCAAACGCCTGCGCCGGCTGTTTGATTTTGAGTATCAATTGGAGTGCTATGTACCGGCGGCCAAGCGCCGCTATGGCTATTTTTGTCTGCCGATTTTATACGGCGATCAATTCGTGGGGCAGGTGGATTTGAAAGCTGATCGGGATGCGGGTGTATTGCGGATAGAGGCCCTGCACTGGAACAAGAAACCCGGTGTCTCGCTGGAGGCGAGTTACCACCGGGCTCTGGGGCAGTTTGCCCGCTTTCACGGGCTGGAAAGCGAAGCCGCGCTTACAGCTTGACGACTACGTAGACCTCCTGGCCATCGCGCTGGGTCGGCATAAAGTAATTGCCGCCATAGCGGTAGTACTGGATGCCATTGATAATTTCAGCGGCATAGCCATTGGGTAGGGTTTCCACCACTTGTCCGGGCTGGAAGCCCTGCGGGCCAGGGTCCGGGGTTGCAGGCACAGTAGCGGGAGCTGCTGCCGTTGCAACAGGAACGGCTACAGCCGGCGCAGGCGCTGGAACAACGGCCACGGGTGCTGGAGCTACAGCCACTGCAGGTGGTGCTACTACGACATAAGTTCGGGTAGCCGGGTGCCACTGATAGTAGGCATTGGCGTACTGGTAATAAGTAATTCCGCCCACATGGACTCTGACAGCACTAGTTGGCAGGGTGACTACCGAGGCGCCCAGGGGGGCGGCGACAACGACGTAACCACGGGGACCGTGGCGGTAGAAATGTCCGCCATGGTAGTAAAAGGGACGTCCGCCAACTGCGACACGCACATGGCCAACAGGTAGTACGGGCGCAACAAATCCGATCGAAACACGTGGTCCGCGATAAACACCGCCACGGTGGTGGTGGCGATGATCTCCCCCGCGCTCATAACCGCGCGCATCGGCCGGTGGGCTAAAGGCAAAAGCGGCCAGCGCCAGGAACGCACTGGCGCCAATTACGACATTCAGTTTATTCACAGTCTCTCCAGCGAAGTGATTACTCACATTTGACATACTAACCCTTATCCTGACATTAAAGACAGGTTAATTGGTTAAGAATTGTCAAAGTGCCGGAGGCTGGATCAGTGGTCAGCGGTTGCGCTGGATGATTCCCATCAGCTTATACATCAGCTGTGCGGCGGCAAAATCATAGGCGTGAAAGCCCTCGATCGGTGCAAATTCCAGCAGATCGAAGCCGATAATCTCTCTTTGTCGCGCAACGGATTCGAACAAGTTGAGGGTCTGGTACCAGCTGAGACCACCGGGTACCGGGGTGCCGGTGGAAGGGAAGACCGATGGGTCCATACCGTCCACATCCAGTGTAAAGAAGACTTTCTTGGGGAAATTCTCCGGTAACTGGAATTCCTGCACATTGTTTGGCACCAGTTGGTGGGCATCCAGATAGCCCACGTTGTGGTCCTTGCGGGCTTGAACTTCCTCTTCGCAATAGGCGCGGATACCCAGCTGGAACAGGGGGACACCGGCTTCTACCACTAGACGCATCACGCTGGCGTGGCTGTGTTTGTGGCCCTCATAGCGATCGCGAAGGTCGGCGTGGGCATCGATCTGCACCACGCCAAAATCGGTTTCACCGGCGTCGAGTAGCCCTTTGATAATACCCCAGGTCACCGAATGCTCACCGCCGATACCCACCGGCATCTTGCCAAGCGCCAACACTTCTTTGGTGGCGGCGGCGATATTCTCCATCACCTGTTCTGCAGGGCCGGAAACCGAGACCGGCGAGCGGGTGTAGATGCCCAGGTCACAGGGGTTGGAGAAGTTGTCAAAAGTTTCCAGTTGCCAGGATGCTTCCAGGATGGAGGCCGGGCCCTTGCCGGTGCCGCCACCGTAGGAGACGGTTTCCTCATAGGGGATGGGGATAATGTGAAAGAGGGCGTCTTCCGGCTTCGGCTGCTCGATTTCGGAGCCGAGAAAAATGGGGTATTCGTTTTCTGACAACATCTACTGGTCCTCTGGCGGAGGCAATAACTCATTGCCTGCCGCATCTATCTCTATCGGCACTGTTTAGGAGAGGCGTTCCTTAAAATCTTCGTAGCCGAAAGTTTTGATCATCTTCAGGTCGTCGGTATCCGAATTCCACAGGGCGATAGCCGGTAGGGGGATACCGTTAAAAGTATTGGTTTTCACCATGGTGTAGTAGGCCATTTCCTCGAACACCAGTCGCTCGCCAATCCGCAGTGGTTGACTGAAGCTGTATTCGCCAATGCTGTCACCGGCCAGGCAACTCTGTCCGCCCAGGCGGTAGGTGTGGGGTAAGTCACCGGGGCGAGCGGCACCGGTAATTTCCGGTCGGTAGGGCATTTCCAGCACATCGGGCATATGGCAGGTGGCAGAGGCGTCGAGGATGGCTTGGTTTTCACCGTTCCAGGCGATATCCACTACCTCAGCCACAAGGACTCCGGCGAACAGGGAGATGGCCTCACCGGGTTCCAGGTAGACCTGTACATTGTGCTTGTCGGAAAAGCTGCGCACTGCTTCGACCAGCTCATCCACCTGGTAATCCCGGCGAGTAATATGGTGGCCGCCGCCAAAATTAATCCACTCCATTTGTGGTATCAGATCGCCAAACTTCTCCTCCACGGCAGCGATTGTGCGCTGCAGAGGTTTGAAATCCTGTTCACATAACGTGTGGAAGTGCAGGCCGCTGATGCCTTCGAGGGACTCCCCTTCAAACAGCGAGCGCACGATGCCCAGGCGCGAACAAGGGGCGCAGGGGTCGTAGAGATCGGTGTGTCCCTCGGAGTGCTCAGGGTTGATACGCAGGCCAAAACGCAGCTCTGGCCGCTGCTGTTGCATATCCAGGCACAACTCCCGAAAACGCTTCCATTGGGAGAAGGAATTGAAAATTACATGGTGGGCAAATTGCAGTATTTCCCGCAGTTCCTCATCCTTGTAAGCGGCACTGAAGACATGAACTTCCTTGCCTTTGTCGCGACCGCCGTACTCTTCGAACCCCAGTTTGGCTTCGTGCAGGCCACTGGCACAGGTCCCGGATAGATATTCAGCCACGATGGGCCCGGTGCTGAACATGGAAAAGGCCTTGAGCGCTGCCAGTACCTTGGCACCGCTGCGTTCCTGTACATCGGCGAGCAATGCCAAATTATTGCGCAGGGCAATTTCATCGATCACAAAACAGGGAGAGGGAACGCGGTAGGGATCGAAGCTGCCGAAATAGTCAACGGGGGGAGTGAGGTCCATGGTGCGTTATATCCTGGTGCGGCGGGGCGGGCACTGGAGTCCGCCCCGCTAGGTCGGGAAAGAAGCGATTTACTGGAAGGGCTTATCCAACCAGGTTTCCTGCCAGGGCAGGCCGTACTTGTTCAGGTCATCCATAAAGGGATCTGGATCCATCTGCTCCATATTCCACACGCCGGGCTTCATCCACTTGCCTTCCAGCATCATCTTGGCACCGATCATGGCCGGTACGCCGGTGGTGTAGGAGATCGCCTGGGATTGAACTTCCTGGTAGCAGTCCTGGTGGTCGCAGGTGTTGTAGACGTAGTAGATTTTCTCTTCGCCGTCTTTGGTGCCACGGATAATGTTGCCGATGCAGGTCTTGCCTTTGGTCAGCGGGCCGAGGCTGGCGGGGTCTGGCAGCAGCTCTTTAAGGAACTGGATAGGTACAATTTGCTGGCCCTGGAATTCCACCGGCTCAATGCCAGTCATTCCGACGTTTTGCAGAACTTCCAGGTGTTTCAGGTAGCTCTCGCCAAAGGTCATCCAGAAACGCGCGCGCTCAATTTCCGGGAAGTGCTTGGACAGGGATTCCAGCTCTTCGTGGTAGAGCAGGTAGATATCCTTATCGCCAATGCCTTCGGGGAAGTTGAATACGCGTTTCTCTTCCATCGGCTTGGTGGTAACCCACTGGCCATTTTCCCAGTAGCGACCGTTGGCGGTGATCTCGCGGATATTAATTTCCGGGTTGAAGTTGGTGGCGAACGGCAGGCCGTGGTCGCCGGCATTACAGTCGAGAATATCCAGGGTGTGGATACGATCGAAGTGATGCTTCTTGGCGTAGGCGGTAAATACGCTGGTGACGCCGGGATCGAAGCCGCTGCCCAGCAGTGCCATCAGGCCGGCTTTCTCAAATTTCTCCTGGTAGGCCCACTGCCACTTGTACTCGAACTTGGCCTCTTCCGGCGGCTCGTAATTGGCGGTATCGAGGTAGTGCACGCCGGTTTCCAGGCAGGCATCCATAATGTGCAGATCCTGGTAGGGCAGGGCCACATTGATGACCAGGTCCGGCTTCACTTTTTCGATCAGTTTTACCAATTCAGGCACATTGTCCGCATCTACTTCAGCGGTGTCGATTTTGCGCGGCAGCATAGCGGCAATCTTGTCGCACTTGCTTTTGGTGCGGCTTGCCAGGGTGATATTTTCAAATACCTCAGCAACCTGTGCGCACTTGTGCGCAACCACCTGGCCGACACCGCCGGCGCCGATGATCAGTACGTTGGCCATAAAGATCTCCTTAAATCTGCGGATAATGTTATCGCTATATTCTCAAAGGCGTTGGCGCCTCATTTTTAAAATTTATTTTTCAAAGTAGGTGTAACCGCTCATGCTGGCGGTATAGGTTTGCAAAATCTGTTTGCGTTGGGCGGCGGTAATCAACCCCTGCTTGACGGCGCGTTCTGCCAGGCGGCGGAAGCGCTCAAACAGCGCCTTGGGCTGGTATTCCACGTAGCTTAACACGTCAGAAATACTGTCACCGTGAATCTCGTGGCTGAAGTCTATGCTGCCGTCTTCCTGGATGCGCACACTCACAACATTGGTGTCCCCAAACAGGTTGTGCAGGTCACCCAGGGTCTCCTGGTAGGCGCCAATTAAGAAGGTGCCGAGAATATAGTCCTCGCCATCCTTTAGCTCGTGTAAAGGCAGGGTTTTCTGCTCTTTTTCCCGGCCAATAAAGCGGTCGATCTTACCATCACAGTCACAGGTGATGTTGGCGATGATGGCGGAGCGCGTCGGGGCTTCGTCCAGGCGGTGGATCGGCAGCAGTGGGAATACCTGATCGATAGCCCAGATGTCCGGTACCGATTGGAATACGCTCACATTGGCGTAGTAGATATCCGACAGTACCTCCGGCAGAGCTTGCAGATCTGCGGGAATCTCTTCGGCTTCATCGAGTAATTTGCGAATATCCTGGGCGCTCTGCAGGAACAGGTTTTCCGCATTGGCGCGTTCGCGCAGGCTCACCTGGCCGTGCAGATACAGAGAGCGCACTTCATCGCGGTAATAGAGTGCGTCGTTGTAACTCTCTTGCAGGTTTTTGGGGGTGATACTGCGCACTGCGTCCTGCAGGTTGAGCAGCATCTGGTGGTCGCCTTCGCTGATCTTGGTGTGCTCCAGCTCTACCGGCTCGAAACGGGTAGTGTCGAGAATATCGAATAGCAGTACAGAGGAGTAGGCTACAGTGGCGCGGCCGGATTCGGTGATAATCACCGGATGTTCGACTCCCTCGCTATCGAGGGTGCCCATAATGGCTTCCACTACATCGACACAGTACTCGTCCAGGGAGTAATTCTTTGAGTGGGTGTAATTGGTCTTGCTGCCATCGTAATCCACCGCCAGGCCACCGCCCAGATCCAGGTAGCCCATGGGCGCGCCTTCTTCCACCAGATCGGCGTAGTAGCGGCAGGCTTCCAAAACTCCGGTGCGGATGTCGCGGATATTCGGTACCTGTGAGCCCAGGTGATAGTGCAACAACTTGAGACAGTCGAGCATATCGTGGTTGCGCAGTTGATCGACCATGGCGATCAGGTCGTTACTGCCCAGACCGAAAATACTACGGTCGCCACTGGTCGCATTCCAGTAGCCGCCCACCTTGGAGGCGAGTTTTACCCGTGCGCCGATATTTGGGCGCACCTGCTCGCGCTCGGCGCAGCGGATAATGGTCTCCACTTCCGAGGGCGTTTCCACGACGAAGAAAACCTGTACGCCCAGGCGTTGGGCCTGCAGTCCGAGGTTAATAAATTCCTCGTCCTTATAGCCGTTGCAGACGATCAGGGATTCGGTGTTATCCAGAATGGACAGGGCAGCGATAAGTTCTGCTTTACTGCCCGCCTCCAGGCCGTGGTTAAAGCGGCGGCCGGCATTGGCAATTTCTTCAATGACCTGACACTGCTGGTTCACCTTAATGGGGAACACGCCGCGAAAAACATTGCCGTAGCCGCAATCGTCGATAGCGCGAGCAAAGGATTCGTTAATCCGGGCGATCTGCGCCTCGAGTAAATTCTCAATACGCAATAGCAGGGGCATACCCAGGCCGCGCTCGGTGGCGCCTCGGGCAATGTCCATCAGCGAAACACTGTGTGTTACCCCGTTGGGGCCGTCGACTTGCAGTGAAACTTCACCATTTTCGTTCAAATCGAAATATCCGGCGCCCCAATTGCGGATGCCGTAGAGCTCGGCCGAATCTTCGCAAGTCCAGTCTTTTACTTGTTGCTTTTTCATGGCGCCTTTCTGTTGATATTGGCGGGCGCGAATCTTGGGCCCAGCAGGGCCGGAAAGCAATAACTATAGATAAAAAAACGCTAATTTTTGCGCACTGAAAAGTAAATGGGGAGCGAGTGGATGGCCAGCTCTTTTGCACTCTGCGACAGGGGGCTGAAGAAGGTGATTGATCTGCGTAAATCTGAGTAAAAAAAGGCGGCCCGAGGGCCGCAGGGAGGGGGGGATTGGGTAATCAGTAATAGGGCGGCTTGGGGACAACCCGGTAGCCGCGGTGGCTATGGTCCCACAGGTAGTAGGTGTCATAGGCCACGTAGTAATTGTGTCCACCGGCTACCACGGTCAGTGCTGATGCTGGCAGGCTGTGCACGATAGCGCCGTGGGGGGCCTGGGCTACTACGTAGCCGTGAGAAGCCGGGCGATAAAAAATTCCATCGCTATAGTAGAAGCCCGCTGTTCCGATACTGATACTGACGAAATTACGCGGCAGGTGGCGCCAGCGGTAGCCATAACCGTAGTGCGAGGGACGGTAGTGGGGGCGGTGGCCGCGATAACCGTGGCGGTAAACCGGTCTGTGTGCCGCGCGATATTCGTGGCGGTGGCCCTGCTTGTGGCCTTTTCTATGCCCTTTGTTATAGCCTTTGTTGTAGCCCTCTTTATAGGCGTGGCGAACTTCGCGGCGGTGCTGGCGCTCCTCTCTGCGTTCACGTCTGCGCTCTTCTTTCTTGCGCTCTTGTCTGCGGCGTTTCTTTTCCTGCTGGCGGTCGTGATGCTTGTCGTGCTGTTTCTTTAAGTGGCGCTGTTCGCGTTCGGCTCTTCCATATTTGTGGTGGTCGTCCATGGCGCGCTGGTGCCCGCGATGTGACTCGGAAAGGGCGGGTGCTGCGATCAGCAGCAGGCTTAGGGTGGCGATGGCAGTAGTGAGGTGTTTCATAACATCTCTCCCGAGCGTGGGGCTCTTTTCTTTCAGATCAGGTCTTTTGTGTATCTTGGCGTGAAGTTTGCCCTGGCGGGTCTGAACACTTCCTGAACTGAATGGGGTAAAATTCGGCGGCAATCGACGGCGTCGATAGTGACTAGCAGTTCAGGTATGGGCAGAGATTGTCTGGCGGGGCCACAGGCTGGATTCTGCGGCGAAATCTTATTGAGAGCGGCAATTTTGCTATGTTGAGACGCCAGGTCTCAGCGAGTATGATGCCGCGCTGATTCATAGTGAGCGGTAGCAAGATGCAAGTCTTCCACCACGTAGCAAGTCTGCGCGAGGCGCTGGCCCAGGCCCGCAAAGACGGCAAGACCGTCGGCTTTGTGCCAACCATGGGCAATCTGCACGATGCCCATATAGAGCTGGTCAAAATCGCCCAGCAACACTGCGATCTAGTTGTGGTATCCATCTTCGTCAACCGACTGCAATTCGGTTTGAATGAGGATTGGGATAAGTATCCGCGCACTATGGAGCGGGATATGGCCAGCCTGCGGGAAGCGGACTGTGACTTCCTGTTCCATCCGGATGAGAGTGAGATTTACCCCAACGGCATGGACCAGCAGACCCGTGTGGTTTGTCCGGCGATGACCGATGTCCTGTGCGGCGCCAGCCGACCGGGTCACTTTGAAGGGGTCACCACCGTAGTTTCGAAGCTTTTCAACATTGTGCAGCCGGATAAGGCTATTTTCGGGATTAAGGATTTCCAGCAGTTAGCAGTGATCCGCCGTATGGTGGAAGACCTGTGTATGCCGGTGGAAATTGTGGCGGCGCCGGTGCACCGTGAGGAAGATGGCTTGGCAATGAGCTCTCGCAATGGTTATATCACTGCGGAAGAGCGACCGAAGGTTGCTGTACTCAACCAGTTACTTAACTGGGCTAAGGATGAAATTGTGGCTGGACGCCGGGATTTCGCCGACCTCGAGACAGAGGCGCGCAAGCGAATTGAAGAGAGTGGCTTTCGAGTTGACTACTTCTCCATCTGTTACAGCAAGGATTTACAGCCAGCGGCAGATGACGATAAAGAAATCACGATCCTGGGAGCTATGTACACCAGTGCAGCGCGCCTGATCGACAATGTTTCCCTGGAACTCTGAGGGGCATCCAACTATGCAAATTGAAATGTTGAAGTGCAAGTTGCACATGGCCGCAGTGACTCAGGCCGAACTCTGGTATGACGGTTCCTGTGCAATTGATGAGGACCTGGTAGAGCTGGCTGGCCTGCGCGAATTCGAGAAGATCGATATTTACAATGTGAGCAATGGTGAGCGCTTCCACACTTATGTGATCCTCGCCGAGCGCGGTTCCGGTATTATTTCCATGAACGGCGCCGCTGCACGTAGAGTGCAGGTGGGTGACCGCATTATTATCGCTTCCTATGCGCAGATGACAGAGGGCGAAGCCGATAACCACAAGCCCAAGCTGGTCTACCTGGATGAGAACAACAAGGTAGAGCGCAGCACTAATACTATTCCGGTTCAGCTAGCCGAAGCCTGATTCTTTTCGCTACAGGGCGTTGTGCCCTGTAGCATCCCCGCCGCTTATTGATCAGACATTAATAACACTTCCTGATTAAACCTCTTTTCCAGGTAGGACTCGTCCAGGGTGTAATGCCAGAGATTTTTCTTTTGTCCCTTAGCTAAAGCGATTTCGCCGATTCTGCCAGGGTTATATTTAATCGGTTGGGCGAGTTGGTATTTGGCGATGGGGTCCCGATAGGCCTCCTCTAAAGGAATTATCTCCCAGCCTTCCTTCCTCAGTCGTTCAGCCAGATCACCAATAAACAGGGCTGAAATATCCATTTCATGCAACAGTATGACGTGCTTTGGGGAGCGCCCGAGATATTTAATTGCCATATCGTCGTAGTACTTAATACTCGCCATAAGAACGTCGACATAAAAGTTGGAGAGTCTTTCCATATCAACTGCTTTCCCATCTTTTACTGCCGTTTGGAAGAGTTCCTCGATATACCAGTCGTAGTTATTTAAGGTGATATAGGCGTTTTGATAGTTATTTTTCTGTAGTAGATCCCGGATACCATCGCGCTTTTCGACAGTTTCGCCCTCGCGCAGATAGGGAAAGCGAAAATAGGGTTTAAAGTTGTCAAATTGTTGAAGCAGCTGGTGGGCCTGCAAAAAATCCGCTTGATAAGTGGATAGCCCTGTTTCCAGAAAATTGGGATGGCTATGGGTATGATTGCCAATAATATGCCCAGCCTTATCGTAGCGGTTCATCCGCTCCAACCCTTCCTTATCGAAGGATTGAGTATTGGAAAAGAAGGATACTTTGCCAACTTTATATTCTTCTATGTTTTCAATTAACGTTTTGGCCCGGGTTGGTCCATCAAAATAACCATCGGCTTTACGGGGGGCATCATCGAAAGTAATTGCTAGTTGTTTGGCGTTAGCGACTGGGATTGCCAACAAGTAAATTATCAATAATATGAATGAACGCTGCATGGTATATTACTCTAATGAGTTTATTTACGAGCTGTTCGTCAGGCTAGGATTTAGTTGTCCCTCTATTCAGGTTTTCTGTCTTAATTTACTTGTCAGAAAACCTGCGTTGTCCAGTAGCCTAGACTCAGTTGCGGTAGAGTACGGCTTCCTATTGTGTCCACTATAGCTTCAGATGTATATGGCCAAAATACTTGTTAGCTCCTGCCTTTTGAACTGCGCCGTGCGCTATGACGGTAGTAGTGTTGAGGCCAATAGCGATGATTTTGAGTGGCTTGTGGATACTCAGGAAATTGTTTCCTTGTGTCCGGAAGTGGCGGCGGGATTGCCTATTCCGAGGGTGCCGGCTGAGATCTGTGGCGCAAATGGAACAGAGGTGTTAGACGGAACTGCTGGGGTTATAGGTAGTGATAGAATAGATCTAACTGAGCAATTTATGCTGGGGGCCAAACTGGCTCTGGAATTATGCAGGAAACACAATATCCAGTATGCAGTGCTTACGGAAAATAGTCCCTCTTGCGGAAGTAACTATATTTACGATGGCAGTTTTTCAGGGACAAAAATAATGGGCTCTGGTGTTGTGTCTGCGCTTCTTAAAAGGATGGGAATAATAGTTTTTAGTCAACATACTGTTGGGCAACTTAGAGAATTGATAAGTGTATCCAAAGCGAACTAAGTTGTTAGGATCAATAAAATTAGGTCGGTAAAAAAGGGCATTGATCTCAGTTGGGCCCTATAGGCCGAATAATACCGGCGAAGCCGGTGGCTCCCAGATGTCAGTACGATTAGCGCAGTGTCCCTGAAAATTCTCCTTTTGTGACGCAGCACCCAGCCTGTTAGGTTTTGTCATTTTTAGGGTCCAGATTGGCAGTGACTGCTGTGGCAATAAACAGGTAAGACTGAATACCCTGTCGGCTATTTAAATGGCTGCAGGAGGCAGTGGTGGAAGGCAAGTTTTTTAAAGCCGATAGCAAGTTTATCAAAGCCGCATTGGTACTGGCGATCAGTTCCGCGTTTTATGGCTGCAGCGGTGGCAGCGGTGGTGGTGAAGATCCTGCGCCTGTGGATACCACTCCGCCGAGCCTGACACTGACTCCCGCCAGCGGGGCCTCTATTGCAGCAACCGACACCCTACTGCTGGATTTTAGCGAAGCGGTGGCATTGGAGGATGTGTCCCTAAGTGGCGCCATGCAGGAAATGGGAGAGCTCTCTCAAGTCGATCAGGACACCCTGATCTTAACCCCGATAGCGGAGTGGGCAAAGGGGCTAGAACTCTCCCTGACAATTGCCGCGCAGGATGCAGCCGGCAACCAGATGGCAGAGGTTGATGCTCACTATACCTTGGATGAAATTGCCCCTTCCGTAGTCAGTGTATCTCCAGCACAGGAGCGTTTGGAGAAGGATGGCGCAATCACGATACAGTTTTCCGAGTCGATAGATCGCGACAGTCTGCAAATTAGCGGTTCCTTGCTGGATGATGAATACACTCTGACCTGGTCCCAGTCGCGCTTTAACGACGACACCTTGGTGATAGCTCCCAAGAGCCGCTGGCTGTCCGGGCAGGATCGCAGTCTGCAACTTGAAGCCAAAGACCTCGCTGGCCTGGATATCCCCGCTGAACAGCACAATTTTACTGTGCCATTGTACTTTGAGAATTTTGACAGTGCGCAGGTCGTGATAGGCCAGGATGATTTTTCCAGTACTTTGACGGCCATCAGTGCAAAAAATCTTGGCGAGGGGCCCCTGGGTTCCGGTGCCGTTACTGATGAGGGGAAGTTGTTCGTACCCGATTATACAAATAATCGGGTGTTAATTTTTAATTCGATCCCCACAAGCAATGGAGCACCGGCCAATGCGGCGCTCAATAAAGATAGTCTCGACGATATCAGCGTGGGAGATTTTGGTCGCGGGCCCACAAATATCAGTTTTGATAGCGGAAAACTTTTAATAAATTATTTTTTGGGCCCCGAGTACCACAGTATTTATGTTTACGATACTATTCCCGAAGATGGTCGGGCACTGCCTAGTGCCAAACTATCGAAGGACAACTGCCAGGGTAACCACTCCATATATACCAGTGCGATGATTGCGGAGGGGCGCGTATTCGCGGCCTCGTGGTCTAAGGCTCGAGTGGTGGTATGGGATGACTTGCCCTCAATGGAAGATGCGGCACCGGATTGGCTGCTGGGCCAGTCCACACTGGATAATTGCACCCCTAACGACCATGAGCAAGATGGCTCGACTGAGCAGGTCAGTGCTCGCACATTGGCTGCGCCCGGAGATGTGTGGAGCGATGGAGAAAAGTTAGCCATCACCGACTCAGAAAATAACCGGGTACTTCTGTGGAACTCAATGCCTACTAGTAGCTTTGCTCCGGCGGATATAGTTCTGGGGCAAGCAGATTTTGTCAGCAATGAAAGCCAGCCCCCAAGTCGAAAAACCCTGAGTTTATTCGAACGGGGTATCTGGTCGAACGGCATTCAGCTATTTGTAGCGGACAGTGAAAATCACCGAGTATTGATCTGGAACCAGTGGCCACAGGAAAATTTCGCTCCGGCAGATGTTGTCTTGGGTCAGGAAGATTTTGATCGCAGTGCCTTCAACGACAGCAACCAGAATGGGGTTGCTGACGAGGGGGAGTTGCCAAGTGCTGCTACGCTGAAATGGCCCGACGGAATTACCGCTTATGAAGATAAGTTGATTATCAACGACTCGGGTAATAACCGCTTTCTTATTTTCCAATCTCGCTAGTTTTTTCTGCTAAATGTACCGGGCTGGTAACCCGGTACAGGCAAACTTAAGTTGATTTGTTTTCTATTGTTGCGGTCTGGCCCCAGCACAATATTAAATACGCAGTACTTACGGAAAATAGTCCATCATATGGTAGTGATTATATTTACGATGGTAGTTTTTCTGGTGCGAAAATAGTTGGTTCTGGCGTTGTGTCTGCGCTTCTAAGGAGGGAGGGTATAAAGGTATTTAACCAGAATATTGTGGGCAGGCTTAGAAAACTTTTGGAAGTATCCAGAGATAAATAAGTTTTCCAGATATATAGTCATATTAAAGGTAGGTATAAAAGTGAATTCTAAAGTTATCAATTTTAAAGAAAAATTAAACCTGTTCTCGGAGCACTGGTCCCCTAAAGTGATTGCCGAGATGAACGATTACCAGTTTAAACTGGTTAAGATCCAGGGTGAATTTACCTGGCATGATCATCCCGATACCGATGAGGTGTTTGTTGTAGTTTCCGGGCATATGCAGATCGAGCTTCGCGATAGTGTCATATCCCTTGGACCTGGTGAGATGACGGTAGTACCAAAGGGTGTGGAGCATAAACCCAGAGCTGAACAGGAATGTGAAGTACTATTGATTGAGCCTAAAGGGGTCGTTAATACGGGCGATGCCGGTGGAGATCTAACTGCGAAAAATGATGTCTGGATCTAAGTGATTGAGCTGTTAATCAACTATCTTTTACTGTTTGCTTGTCTGATTAACTTGCACCTTTCAGGGCCTGCGTTGGATTGTCTTCGCCCCATGCCAAATTTTGAGATGAGGGGACTGTTTCGCAGCGGCTATGTTATAAAGTGACAAGAATAAAGCTCTAATAAACTCAGATTTCTCTAGGCTAGCCATGCCGCGCTAATAATAAAGGAGAAGATGATGTCTGAAGTGCATGTCCGCCCCGTTCCCCCAAGTTTTGCCGCTAACGCGCTTATTAGCGCCGAAGACTACGAGACAATGTACCGCCAGTCGGTAGAGAGCCCAGAGGCGTTTTGGGCACAACAGGCCAAGGACTTTTTGCAGTGGGACAAGCCGTTCACCCAGGTTCTTGAGGAGGATCTGCAAAAAGGTCATACCGCCTGGTTCTCCGATGGTCAGTTGAACTTAACCGTAAACTGCATCGATCGGCACCTGGCAAGCCGTGGCGAGCAGACTGCGATTCTGTGGGAGGGAGATGATCCCGCTGATAGTAAGGCAATCAGCTATCAGAGCCTTTATGAAAATGTGTGCCGCTTGGCCAACCTGCTGAAATCCCGAGGGGTTAAAAAGGGAGATCGGGTGTGTATTTATATGCCGATGATCCCCGAGGCGGCCTACGCCATGCTCGCCTGTGCCCGTATCGGTGCTGTGCACTCGGTAGTATTTGGTGGTTTCTCCCCGGTGTCCCTGAAAGACCGTATTCTCGATTCCGATTGTCGCCTGGTGATTACTGCTGATGAAGCGGTTCGCGGCGGTAAGCGAGTACCGCTTAAAGCCAATGTGGATAAAGCGCTGGTGGACTGCCCTAATGTGCATACGGCCATTGTGGTTAAACACACGGGCACACCAGTAGACTGGGATAGCAAGCGTGATATCTGCTATGGCGAATCCATAGGTGAGATGGAGCCGGACTGCGCGCCTGAAGTGATGGGAGCGGAGGACCCGCTGTTTATCCTTTATACCTCGGGCTCTACCGGTAAACCCAAAGGGGTCCTGCATACCACTGCCGGCTATCTGCTGATGGCCACCATGACCTTCAAATATACCTTTGATTATCGCGAGGGAGAGATTTTCTGGTGTACTGCCGATGTGGGCTGGATCACTGGGCACAGCTATATCGTCTATGGGCCATTGTGTGCCGGGGCCACCAGCCTGATGTTTGAGGGAGTGCCCACTTACCCGGATGCTTCACGCTTTTGGCAGGTTGTGGATAAGCACCAGGTCAATATTTTCTACACTGCGCCGACAGCGATTCGGGCGTTGATGGGAGCGGGTGACAAGTTTGTAAAAGCCGCCGAGCGCAGCTCCCTGCGACTTTTAGGCACCGTGGGTGAGCCCATAAACCCGGAGGCCTGGGAGTGGTATTACAGCGTAGTGGGCGATGAGCGCTGCCCGATTGTGGACACCTGGTGGCAGACTGAAACCGGTGCGCAGATGATCACTCCACTGCCCGGTGCCATGGCTCTGAAACCCGGGTCGGCAACCCGGCCCTTCTTTGGGGTACAGCCCGCGCTGCTGGATAGTGAAGGCCGGGAGATTGAAGGGGAGGGCGAGGGCTCTCTGGTGATTAAAAAGAGTTGGCCCTCGATGATTCGGGATGTGTACGGCAATCGCCAGAGAATGCTGGATACTTATTTTTCTGCATTCCCCGGTTATTACTTTACCGGCGATGGCGCCCGCCGCGATAGTGACGGTTATTACTGGATTACTGGGCGCATTGACGATGTGTTAAATGTCTCTGGACACCGCCTGGGAACAGCGGAGATTGAGAGCGCCCTGGTACTGCACAATGATACGGCGGAGGCAGCGGTGGTAGGTTATCCCCACGATATCAAAGGGCAGGGGATTTATGCCTTTGTAATGCTCAAATCTGGCCATAAGCCCAGTGATGAGCTGAAGGCTGAATTAATTGAGCTCTGCCGCAAGGAGATAGGGCCAATTGCCAAGCCTGACTTTATCCAATGGGCGCCTGCACTGCCAAAAACCCGTTCCGGCAAAATCATGCGGCGTATCCTGAGGAAGATTGCCTGCAATGAGCTGGATAATCTGGGAGATGTTTCCACTCTTGCCGATCCCACTGTGGTTGACGCATTGATTGATCACCGCGAAAATCGCTGACCATAGGTGTGGCGCGTGAAGGTTTTATTGGCCGGGCATAGCCCGGCCTTTTCATTGGGGCAAGAGGTTAAATTCCTCCCCGATTTTTGCGCCATTTTCAGCTAAATAGACAAGTAAATGCCTGCTGCTTTGCACAGTTAGTAACCCTCTAACTCCGGATATTGTTTTAAGGGTATTTACAGTTAAGGAGATTCCGTTTGGAACAGGGACAGTACCTCTGCGATCACTACCGCTTCGCCGCCGATCAGCGCCTCAAGGTTTTTAATTTTTTTGTTGTGTTAACCATGTTTGTTGAGGGCGGAATTTTCACTGCCATGGAGAAAGACTTCCACCCTCTAATCCTGGCGTTGCTGGGAGGGTTTGTGGTCATACTGGTAACCGTATTTTGGCTGATGGACATTCGCAGCCGCCAGCTTCTCAAGCTTGCTGTTCCGGCACTGAAAACCCTGGAAATGGGATTCCCGGAGGAAGCGAGAATTTTTTCCAACGATGCCATTCGTCGAGGTGACTTGGCCCGTTACACTTTCGCTTTCAGGGTTTTGTTGGTGGGGCAGCTGTTCTTTGGTCTGGGCGTCGCTTCTTACGGTATTTATCACTGGTATATCTCCCCCTAATCCCAACCTTGCAGTGGCGGGTATGATTGCATGAAGTGAACCACCCGCCACAACCTCCTCTTTGTCTCGTACGTTTAAAAGTCGGCGCTGCCGGCCTCTCTAGGCTATCTTGCAGAAGTATCCGCTTCCCTCCCGAGGTTTATACGATGCTTGATCATATTCGCCTTTATGTGCACAGTTATGAACGCAGTAAGGACTTCTATCAGCAGGCGCTGATGCCGCTGGGATACCAGTTAGTGATGGAGTTTGAGGATTGGGCGGGCTTTGGCTGGGCGGATAAAGCGGAACTCTGGATTCGTGGAGGGACCAGCACCACTCCACAATTGCATATCGCCTTTCGCGCTGAAGAGCGGCAGGTGGTCAGGGAGTTCTATCGCTTGGCCCTGGAGGCCGGGGGTAAAGACAATGGCGCACCGGCTGTCTACGAGCAATATCACCCGGATTATTACGCCGCCTACGTACTTGATCCCGATGGACATAACCTGGAAGTGGTGTGTCATTTACCAGGGGACTTACAGGAATAAGTCGATCGAGATTTGGGAGTAATTTATGAACGAGGCAACTCGAGCAAAATACCTGCCAATAGCGCTGGTCGTTGTAGGAGTGCTTTTTATTCTGGCGATTTACCCGATGATGATGTGGATTTGGCCGGAAGGGTGGGGCTGGACTCCGCGGCAGCCAGAATACGAGCAAATGATTATCGGTATTTATGTCACCTTGGGGGTGTTTTTAATACGCGCTGCAAAAAATCCCGCCGCAAATGCCAGTTTAATTTGGTTCACTATATGGTCCAGCCTTGTACACGCCGTCATTATGTTGGTGCAGGCATTGGTGGATAAAACAGAGCGAATCAATTTGATGGGAGATATTCCCGCACTTTTTTTGATTGCCGCTGTGCTTTGGTACCTTATGCCCAGGCGAAAAAAATCTGATTGAGCATTTACTTTATTTTGACTTGCTAAAAAATCTGAATTGCTCTTTCTGACTCACCGTTATTGATCCCTACTATAAGAGCGATAACAAGGTCTAATTTCCCGCTTATTGTTCTCCCCTATAAGCTCTACTCCTGTAATAGAGATGGCAGTAGAGATAAATAATCCCATGAAATACTTACCCTTATTTGCATTAACTATCGGTCTGATAGGCGGAGCCAATGCAGGGACATTGACTCGCGATAATGGCGCACCTGTCGGAGACAACCAGAACGCACAAACCGCCGGAGAAAATGGCGGTAATTTGCTGCAAGATGTTCAACTGATTCAAAAATTGCAGCGTTTTGCCCGTGAACGTATTCCCGAGCGTGTAGTTCATGCTCGTGGAACTGGTGTTCACGGTGAATTTGTTGCGACGGCTGACCTCAGTGATTTAACCCGCGCAGCGGTGTTTGAGCGCGGTAGTAAAACGCCAGTGTTTGTGCGTTTTTCAACAGTAATCCACTCAAAAGGTTCCCCGGAAACCCTGCGCGATCCCCGTGGATTTGCCACCAAGTTTTATACGGAAGAAGGCAACTGGGATTTAGTGGGTAACAACCTGCCGGTATTTTTTATCCGCGACGCGATTAAATTCCCGGATATGGTTCACTCCCTAAAGCCCTCCCCGGTGACTAATCAACAGGACCCCAACCGTTTCTTTGATTTCTTTAGCCATGTGCCGGAATCCACCCATATGCTGAGCTGGGTCTATTCCGATTACGGTACACCGGCTAACCTGCGCCAGATGGATGGCTGGGGTGTTCACGCCTATAAATTTATCAATGACAAGGGTGAAGTGAACTATGTGAAATTCCACTGGAAAACCCGTCAGGGAATCAAGAACCTGACTGCGGAAGAGGCAGCAGAAATTCAGAGCAAGGACTTCAGCCACGCAACTCGCGATATGTATGCCGCGATTGAAAAAGGCGAGTACCCCCAGTGGGATCTGTTTATTAAAGTACTGAAGCCCTCCCAGCTTAACAGCTTTAATTACAACCCCTTGGACGCCACCAAAATGTGGTTGGACGTGAAGGAAACTAAAGTGGGCACCATGACACTTAACCGTGTACCCACTAACTTCTTCCAGGAAACTGAGCAATCCGCGTTTGCGCCGGCCAATATTGTTCCGGGTATTGAGCCTTCGGAAGACCGCTTATTACAGGGCCGCGTATTCTCATACTCCGATACGCAAATGTATCGCCTGGGGGCCAACCACCAGCAATTGCCTATCAACCGTCCCCGTGTTGCAGTAAGTAACTGGAACCAGGATGGGGCGGGTAATTACGGCCAACAGACTTCAGGTGTGAACTATCAGCCGAGCCGTATCGATGCGCGCACCGAGGACCCCAAAGGTCTTTATAGCAACAAGGCGTTGAATGGCAGCACCCAGCAAAAGGCCATTGAAAAGAAACTGCCTTTTGCCCAGGCGGGTGCTTTCTACCGCAGCCTGAGTCCTGAAGAGCGCCAGAATCTGATTGAAAACCTCGCTGGTGATCTGGGTAAAGTGAGTGATGAAAACACTAAGCACATTATGCTGAGCCACTTCTATCAAGCGGACAAGGACTACGGACAGCGCTTAACCAAAGCGGTTGGTGGCGATCTGGATCGCGTGAAAAAACTGGCCCGGTAATTTTTACCCAAGTGCGGGCGACCTCTGTCGCCCGCTAAATTTATACAGGTGAAATTATGAGATCATTTTTATTCGCACTACTGTTTCTCACCTTGGGGGTTCAGGCAGGGGAGCCGGAAAAAACGGAATCTGATTTTACCGAACTCTCTCAGTATTATTTTGCCGCAGCCAGGATTGGTGATACCGAGGTGCTGCGTGAATTTTCGCAAGCGGGTTTCCCCCTGGATGTACGCAACCCGAAAGGTTACACCGCACTGATGATTGCCACTTACAACGGCAAGGGGGAAGCTGTGGATTACCTGTTGCAGAGAGGTGCAGATGCCTGTGCCCAGGATCGCCGTGGCAATACTGCCCTGATGGCAGCGATTTTTCGCGGTGAGTTCGTCCTTGCACGAACCCTGCTAAAGCAGGATTGCGATTCGCAGCAGGTGAATAAGGCCGGCCACTCCGCAGAGGATTTTGCCGAAGTTTTTGGTCGTGACCAAATGGTTCAGCTATTGCAGCAACAGCGGGCAAATGGCGACTAAGACAGTTTTTTGTGCGGTTGGCATTGGGTGGTGTCACCGCTCCTGTCCTGCGTGAACTCCTCTTGAGTTGGCCGCTTTAGCTTGCGGCACATTTCTCAGTTTGTCCCGGCCCCCGCGACCGCGTTAGCATAGCCAGTTGCAATCCAGTTGGTACCCACTATGACCTCGAATCATCATCCCTATGAAGCCCTCACGCCGGACGTGGTGATCGACTGTGTCGAGACTACCGGACTGATTTCCGATGCGCGTATTTTCCCTCTAAACAGTTATGAAAACCGCGTCTATCAGGTGGGTATTGAGGATGCCGAGCCGTTGATTGCCAAGTTCTATCGCCCGGGGCGCTGGAGTGATGAGCAGATATTAGAGGAGCACCAGTTCACCCTGGAGCTGGCAGAGGCCGAAATTCCTGTGGTGGCACCGATACAGTTTGATGGGCGCACCCTGATGGAGTCCGCTGGATTCCGTTTTGCGCTTTTCCCCCGACGGGGCGGTCGCCAGTTGGAGCTGGATAACTTTGATCACCTGGAGCAGGTGGGGACCATGTTGGGTCGCATTCATGCGGCCGGCAGCGCCAAACCTTTCAGCTATCGCCCATCCCTCACTTTGCAGCGATTCGCAATTGATAGCCGGGAATTTATCCTGAATGGAGATTTCCTGCCACGTGAGAACCGCGAGGCCTACGCTTCAGTCACGGGCCACATTATCGAACAGATAGCCCCGCTGTTTGAGCGGGACTGGGATATGCTGCGCTTGCACGGTGATTGTCACAGTGGCAACTTCCTGTGGCGGGATGAGACTCCCTGGTTTGTGGACTTGGACGACTGCCTGATGGGGCCGGCGATCCAGGATATCTGGATGTTGATTTCCGGCAATCGCGCAGAGCAAACCGCTTACCTGGATGCAGTGTTGGAAGGCTATGAAACCTTCTATAGTTTTGATCCCCAGCAGTTGCAGCTGGTGGAGCCTCTGCGCTGCCTGCGGCAGATGCACCACGCCGCCTGGTTGGCGCGACGCTGGCAGGACCCGGCTTTTCCCCAGGCATTTCCCTGGTTTAATACTGCCCGTTACTGGGCAGAGCATATACTGGCATTGCGCGAGCAGCAGTCTGCGCTGCTAGAGCCCCCGTTGACCCTGGGGGCTGTGTAACATGGAGAAAGCAATAATGGATGCGACATGCACCGAGGCTGAGGCGGATCTGATCTGGGAGAAGATTCGTATAGAGGTGGCGCAGCAGGTAGAGCGGGAGCCGATCCTGGCCAGCTTTCTACACGCGACCATCCTGAACCACAATTCCCTGGAGGCGGCGCTCAGCTTTCACCTGGCCAACAAGCTGGACAATGCGGTGGCACCGGCGCTGTTAATTCGCGAGGTTATCGATGAGGCGCTACAAGCTGACCCTTCCATAGGGCATGCGGCGCGAGCGGATTTGAACGCAATTTACCTGCGGGATTCCGCCTGCCACTCCCTGCACGAGCCCTTCCTGTACTTTAAGGGCTTTCACGCCTTGCAGGTTCACCGTGTGGCCCACTGGCTGTGGCAGCAGCAGCGCCGCTCCCTGGCTATGTTCTTACAGCACCGTGTCTCTGTCGTATTCAGTGTGGATATCCACCCGGCTGCGCGTATGGGTGACGGTATATTGCTGGATCACGCGACCGGTATCGTTATAGGCGAGACCGCTGTGGTGGAAAACAATGTTTCCATCATGCAGTCCGTTACACTGGGCGGCACTGGCAAAGAGAGCGGGGACCGCCACCCGAAAATCCGCCACGGGGTTTTAATCGGTGCGGGCAGCAAGGTGCTGGGCAATATTGAAATTGGCGAGTGCGCCCAAATTGCTTCCGGAAGTGTGGTTCTTAAAACGGTACCGGCAAAGGTGTTAGTGGCCGGAGTGCCGGCAAAAGTTGTCGGGGCAGCCACCTGTGCTGAACCGGCATTATCCATGGATCAGTGTGCCCTGTCGCAAGTACAGAAATAAGGCTTGTCGCCCCGTAGCGAACACCGGCTGCGGGGCTGGGATCACTGGGGAAATGATGCAACGGCACTGTTCTTGGCACTATCCTTTGACCCATGAAATATAGTCTCAGCGCGAAAAATCTTACCTGCCGAAATTTGGAGGCTTATGCGGACTACCGCGCGAGCCTGGTAACTCCGGATTGCACCAAGGAAATTACAGGTATTGTCCGCAGTGATAGCGGCCTGCCTTCCATTGGGCTCAATCAGGTGATTTCCAATATGGTAATGCCGCCGCGCATTATTCAGCGTTTTGCGCTGGATTATTTTGCCGAGCGGCACAGCCCCTTCACCCTTTGGCACAGTGCCTCCAAACCCCTGGACAATGATGCTTTGGATGAGCTTGGGCTAAAGCGGCGCCAGTCCCTGGTAGCTATGGCCGCCGAGATACCCCGACTTAGCGCTGCCGAGGTTCCGGTAGTGGAACAGTTAGCCATTAGTGCGGTGAAAAAAGAGGCCTTACCTGATTACGGCGCGGTGCAGGCAGCGGCGGCGGGGGAGCAGGAGGGGGCGCAGTTGGCGCACTTCTATCAGGGCCTGCAAGAAATCCCCGAGCAGCGGCGCGGGCGGTTGAAGTTGTTTCTCGCTAGCCTGGATGGTGTGCCGGTGGCCGCCGGTTGCCTGTTTGCGGCAGCGGATGCACTGGGGCTCTATGACTTGGTGACACTTCCGGATTACCGGGATCGCGGGATTGGTCGGGCCCTGTTCAAGCATCTGCTAACCGCTGCCCAGGGTAGCCACCATAAAAATCTTGTAGCTTTAGTGCCGGCGGATCGTCAGCAGCTATTGCTCGATAGTGGCTTTTTTGCAGTTGGCGAGGTTGCCCGCTATCAATACACTCCGGCGCCGGCGGCCGCTAAGCTCGACTGAAAGGGAAGGCGATAACTTCATCAATCGATTGGTAGCCGGCTTTTAACATCAGTAGTCGGTCGACTCCCAACGCGACCCCTGCGCACTCGGGCATGCCTTGATCCAGGGCCGCAACCAGACGCTCTTCAAAGGGGTGTAGAGGGCGCTGGTTAGCACGGCGGTATTCCAGATCCTTTTCAAAGCGGCGCTGCTGTTCCGCGCTGTCGGTTAGCTCCCAATAGCCATTGGCCAGTTCCAATCCACCCACATAGGCTTCGAAGCGCCTGGCTACGGGGGTCTCCTGTTCGTCCGCCACGACTTTTGCCAGTGCCGCTTGCTCTGCGGGGAAGTCGTAGAGCAGGGTGATGCCCTCACTCATGGTGGGTTCCAGGCGGTGGCTCATCAGCAGGTCCAGGCACTCACTGCGTTCGCGGGGTACAAAAGACAATTCCATTTCCCGCTTAACGCAGGAAATCAGCTCGGCTTCGCTGGCACTGTGGGGGTCCAGTTGCAGCTCCCTTAAAAACAATTCCCGGTAACTGAGGGACTGAACCTGGTCCGTCGCCAAAATACCGCAGAGCAGCTTGGCGACCTCCTCCATCAGTTGGTGATCGTCCCAACCGCAGCGGTACCACTCCAACATGGTGAACTCGGGGTTGTGTCGACCGCCGGATTCGCCCTGGCGAAAAGCCTTGCCCAAGTAGTAGCAATCTCCGAGTCCTGCGGCGAGTAAACGCTTTAAACCAAATTCAGGGCTGGTGGCCAGGTAGGCGTTTTTGCCCCGGCACTCTGTGGTGATGGACTCGATATGGGGGTCGCTGGTGGCGCGCTGGGATAGCACCGGAACTTCGGCTTCCACAACGTTTCGTTCAGCAAAAAATGTGCGTATTTCAGCGAGTAGCGCAGCGCGTTGGCGCAGGGCTGCAATAGTGGCGGTGGGGCGCCAGGTATCTGTGCTCATGGGGGGTAGCTCTGGAGACGAGCGGCCGTAGGCCGCTCGAGGGGAGGAGGTACTTAGTCTTCCTTGGCACGGCCCAGGTATTCGGCAGTGCGGGTGTCTACCTTGATGGTTTCACCGATTTCCAGGAACAGAGGAACCTTCACAACGGCGCCGGTAGCCAAAGTGGCCGGCTTGGTACCGCCCTGGGCGGTGTCTCCGCGCAGGCCCGGATCGGTATCGGTAATTTCCAGGATAACGTGGTTGGGCGGAGTAACTGCCAGCGGAGAGCCGTTGTACAGGGTTACAGTGCAGATATCCTGCTCTTTGAGCCATTTTGAAGCATCGCCCACAGCATCGCTGCTGGCTTGGTGCTGCTCAAAAGTCTCGGGCTCCATGAAATGGTAAAACTCGCCATCGTTGTACAAGTATTCCATTTCGCGATCCATCACATCCGCCGCTTCCAGGCTTTCACCGGAGCGGAAGGTGCGTTCCCATACGCGACCGGTTTTCAGGTTGCGAAGCTTCACGCGGTTGAACGCCTGGCCCTTACCAGGTTTGACGAATTCGTTTTCCACGATTGAGCAGGGGTCGCCGTCCAGCATCACCTTGAGGCCGCCCTTGAATTCGTTAGTGGAGTAACTAGCCATAGCAAATAGAGCCCTTTAAGTCATTTATCTATATGATTTTTAACGAGTTTTTTGTTTCTAGCCGATTCCGGCCAAGGCTGGGCTAACGCCCTCCGCTTCCGCCACAAATGGTAGCCGCAGGTAACTCGTCTGGCTGGGGAAAAGAGACTTCACCGCCAGCCCTGCATGATGGAGCGGGATTATACAGGAGGGTGGGAGCTTGAACGAATAGCCAGAGAGAAATGGAGGGGAGGCGCTTCGGTTGTTATAGCCAAGCTGCAATTATTGGGGCAGCCGGCAGTGCAATGGGCCTTGGCCCATTGCACAAAAGCACTTAATTTAATGGGTCGTCCCCGCCGCCATAACCTTTTCTCTGCATGCGGCGCACAAAGTAAGCAAAAGTCGCTTGCGTGCGTTTTTCCTGGAGAATCCAGTCGTGGGCTTCGCGGCCCAGTTCGGGATCAATATCCTGGATGGTGCCGGCTGATTCAGCCAATATTTGCAGTTTGGCAGCGCGCTCGCACTGAACCGCCATTACACAGGCTTCCTCTACAGAGCGACAGGCCATAATCAGGCCGTGGTGTCCCAGTAGGATTGCGCGCTTGTCCCCAATAGCGGCGGAAATCAGCTCGCCCTCGCTGTTACCCACGGGGACACCCGGCCAGTCTTTGAGGAAGGCAATATCCTCATACAACATGCAGGCGTCCATATGGGAAATCTTTAGCGGGCGCTCCAGCATGGAAAGTGCACATACGTGCATGGGGTGGGTATGCACGATGCAGTTCACATCGGGGCGCGCCCGGTAGATCCAGGAGTGAAAGCGGTTGGCCGGATTGGCCATGCCCTCTCCGGACAGTACTTCGAGGTCTTCGTTGACTTCCAATAAGTTGGATGAGGTAATTTCATCGAAGCCGAGGCCCAGGCGTTGAGTGTAATAAGTACCGGGTTTTTCCGCGCGGGCGGTAATTTGCCCAGCCAGGCCGGAGTCGTGGCCATCGTTAAATAAAATTCGGCAAGTCAGCGCAAGCTTTTCTCTCAGAGACCACTCGGGGGTGCTGAGGTGCTGTTTCATTGCTTCACTGGCTCGTTCAACCAGTTCGTTTTTTGCCAGTGATAGTGTTTCAGCCATTGTTATCTCCAATTCTCACAGCAAGTCATATTAATTCTGCGATATTTAATAAATTTTCCTTTTTTATTTTCTTATCGCAGAATAATTTTTAAAAACCTAACTCAAAATGATTCGATCTCTGTCGAATTTATGTTGGTGGCATTTCCCTATGCCCGTGCTTTCTCCAACAACACCTGTGAGTGGGTTGATAAGTGCTTGCTCATTAAGCTGTAACAGCTTCAACTTTTTTATGTTTAGTGGAGTGGTAGGCGGTTTCAATAGAATCGAAAAATTGTAAGCGGGCCTCTACAAGGTGGCGCCCGGCTTCGAGCATTATGTCCAGTTGGCTGGGATCCTTGGAGCCGATATCTACCATAATATCGCGAATGGTTTCTGCATGGCCGTCATCACATTCAATATGCAGCAGGAAAAATTGCATTTCTGCATCGGTTACGCCGCAAGAGCGGAATCCGGCAACAATATCTGTATATAAATCGGGTACCAGGGCTTCGGCTCCCAGGCATAGGGCGCCCAATCCTGCACTGGCCCTGAGGTCCCGGCAGTTTTTGAACATGGTATCGATCAGGTGCTGAGTGCCTGGTAAAACTTCTGCGTTTTCCAGGGTCAAACCAAAATGCTCGAGGGTTTCGCGATAGATTTCTGCGTGGGGTTTGGGGCTGTCTGGTTCCAGGCCCAGCTCTTCCATTAGATTTTCGGCAAGCTCCAGGACTTCGTGGTTACTCGGGAGGTTTGCCATCATTGCACAGAGATATCTAACAAAAAATCCACTGTAAATACCTTGTTGAACCAAAAATATTTTTAATTCGTCCAGCGTAATGGAGCCTTCACGGCAACGCTTCAAGAAAGGATGTGCGCGAGTTTGCTCAATCAGTAGGTCTTTATTGGCTTCAAGCAATTCAAGCTGCATTTCCATTGGGTAATTCCTTTTTGTAATTCTAAACTTACTGTTTGAACACCTTTTAGGTGTTTTATTTATTTCTTGATAGTGTCCGCCTTTGGCGGGGTCGGCAAAATGGTTTTTCTTTGCCGGCGTTTAAATTAACACCGAATTATCCCTATTGTGAATAAGGGAATTATGAATTTTTTGATATTTGTTGATGGTTTTTGGAAGATGTTTTTTCTAGTGATAAAAATTTTATTAATAAATAATTTTTGCTTTGCTTTATCCTTGCCGAATTTTTCAAGGAAAATGTTTTTTGCTTCCTGAATTCACTGTGGAAATGTCGACTGTGTAGGTTTTCTTTATTGCAGTGGAGTGTTTTGTAGGGTAGGGGTTTTTATTGGTAGGTAGAGTGAATACTTGCTTCGCCGATAATGAGTCTACTCCTAAATTCAGGTAAAGAAGAGTTAAGGCTCTGGCTGCTTAAAGATACAGTCCAACTATCCGATATTTTTCCACAGAAGATTGGTGAATATTTTTTGATTATGTATATGGGTTTCTGCAAAAATAAATTCAGTTTATGTAATTACCCTAGGGAATCGATTTGAGGGTTCAACTAACTCACTAGATAGGGTCTGAAACAGATGCCATTTCTCTGATGGGTTTGTGCGAATTCCCATGTCTACCTGGTCACGGCACCCTTTGTGGGGTATCACTGTCAGTGGTGGCGGGAGATTGCAGTGGGGGATCTGATACAATCTCTTATTTTGTAGTGTATCTCCATGATGGCGTCATCATCGGCCCCCGGTATAGAGCTTATCGACACACAGGAATCCCGCTGCTGGCAGGATGAGTTGTCTGATCTGGTCACTGATCCGGCAGAGTTGATTCAATTACTACAGCTAGACCCGCGTAAGCTCCCGAAGGCCTTGCAAGCAGCTTCTGGCTTTTCCCTGCGCGTGCCGCGCCCCTTTGTCCGGCGCATGCGTTGCGGCGATCCCGAAGACCCATTGTTGTTACAGGTTTTACCCGGTGCGGATGAGTTGGAGAAAGTGCCGGGATTTAGTTCAGACCCCCTTGAAGAGGCAGAAGCTAACCCTCTGCCTGGAGTTGTTCACAAATACCACGGGCGCCTACTGCTGATCACTGCGGGCCAGTGTGCGGTCAATTGTCGTTACTGTTTCCGACGTGAATTCCCCTACGGTGACAACCACCTAACTCGCAGACAGAGCCTAGCAGCTCTAGACTACATTCGCGCGCGCACTGAGCTGCGCGAAGTGATCCTGAGCGGCGGTGATCCTTTGGTTATGAGTGACCGTCAACTGGCCTGGCTCACCGATGAGCTGGCTGAGATTCCCCATGTGGATAAGCTGCGAATTCACAGCCGCCTCCCGATAGTTGCTCCCAGCCGGGTAAACCAGAAAATGTTGGACTGGTTTACCGGTTCCCGCTTGAAGCCCGTGCTGGTGTTGCACTGCAACCACGCCAATGAAATTGATAGTGAGGTGCGGGAGTCTCTGCAAAAGTTGCGAAGCGCAGGGGTTACCCTGCTCAACCAGGCGGTGCTATTAAAAGGCGTCAATGATAGTCGCGAGGCGCTGGGTGCGTTGAGCGAATCCCTCTTTACAGCAGGAGTACTTCCGTACTATTTGCATCAGCTGGATCGAGTAAATGGTGCCGCACATTTTGAAGTCTCTGATGCGAAAGCGCTGGAGCTAATCGAACACCTCCGCCAGCAGTTACCCGGTTATCTGGTACCAAAACTGGTGCGTGAAATCCCCGGCGTCCCATCAAAATCCCCGGTAGTTGCTGAACATAGCTAAACCTCAGCTGATAGCTGTAAGGGTTATCTTTGTGTATTCGACAGGGATTTTCATAAAGAGAGATAGGTTGGGCGAATAAATATCGCCAAATTGATCTAGGCTAACCCTATAACGCCAGTGCCAGATATAGTTGGCCGGTCGACCTATTCAGCAGCTGCTATTTCGCTTTATAGCGCTGTATCCAGGGGCTTCTTAGGTTGGGAAAGTTTGATTAGCGGCTGTGGTTTCGCAAATGGGAAAGGTGGAAGCTTTTGTAGGGGGTGTTGTGTGATTTAGATCACAGGTACCAGTTTGATCTACCCTTGTATGCCATCCTTGACGCCCCCTAAAATTACCGCCAGCGGTAGCTGTGTGCCGCCATTAAAAAAATAGAGCAAATAATGAGTAGCAACGACACAATACGACTTCTCCTGATTCACGATACCCCGTCGGAAGCCCAGCGCCTTGTGAGTATGCTGCACAACGCAGGCCGTCCCAACCGAGCACAGCATGTGGCCAGCGAGGCTGTGTTTAACCGCCTGCTCCAGGATAAAACCTGGGATTTAGTGATCGCGGCTGAAAGCAGTACTCAGGTGCCCCCCTCAGTGGCGTTGCGCACCATCAGCAAGCTGCAAAAAGATGTTCCGGTAATTATGCTGACCGAGCGCACCGGTGCCCAACCCGTGGTGGAAGGTTTGAAGCTCGGAGCCCGCGATGTTGTAGTGGTGGATGAAGACCAACACCTTCTCTTTGTGATACAGCGGGAGCTAGGGGCGCTCGCCAATCGCCGTCAGGCTCGCCTACACGACCGCCGCTATCACGCGACCCTTAACCGTGCCAAGGAGCTACTCGATAGCTCCAAAGATGCCATCGCTTATATATCTGATGGCTTGATCGTCTACGCCAATGACTCCCTTGCAGAGCGCTTTGGTTACGACTCTGGCGAGGACATCGAATACCAGCCACTGATTGATATGCTGGCTGAAAATGAGCAGGAAGCGGGGCGTGAATTCCTCAAAAGCTGCGCTATCGACAACAATGAGCTGGAGGCGAAAGAGTGGAAATTTACCGCTAAGACCGCCTCTGGCGAATCCCTGCCCACTCGCGCAGAGGTGCTCAGTACCACCTACGACGATGAGCGCTGTCTGCAGGTGCGTATTGCCTCGCGCCGGGGTGATACGGAGCAATTGGAAGCGCAGCTCAGCGATATCAAGAATCGCGATCCGCTGACCGGGCTTTTCAACCGTCAGCACTTCCTGCAGGTACTGGATTCCAGCATCAAATCTGCAGCGGACTCCCACAATACTGGCGGTCTGATGCTGATAGAAGTGGATCGCTTTGAAGATGAAGTGTTGAAAGTTGTTGGAGTGGCAGGTGCCGACGCACTGCAAAAAGGCATGGCGGAATTACTCAAATCCTGCCAACGCAGTGGCGATACCCTGGCCCGCTACAGTGAAGATGCCTTCTGCCTGCTCAGCCCGAATACAACTCCGGACAGCATCGAGCAACGCGCGCAGGATATATTGAAGAAGATTTCCGATACCATCTTCGATGCAGATGGCAAAACCCTGCAAATTACTGCCTCTATCGGTATTTCCCTGATGAGTGAGGCCTCCAGCGGTGCGCAACAGGTGCTGGACCAAGCGCTATCTGCTCACAAGCAGGCCTTGGGTGAAGAGAAGAAAGGTGGGAATTTTGCGCTCTACGAGCCGGATACTGAAGGTGGTGCCGACGCCGATACCTATCACCGTGCACGGGTGGTACAAGCGCTGGAAGCTGGCAGTCTGAAGTTGCTCTACCAGCCAATCCTCAGTTTGCAGGGAACTGGCGAGCAGCTGTACGAAGTATTGGTGCGTATGCTCGATGACAAGGAAGAGCTGGCGCCGCTGGCCTTCCTGCAGGAACTCGGCGATGCGGGTCTGTCGGCGAAAATGGATCGCTGGGTAATTATTACCGCGATCAAGGCCGCCGCAGCCGCCAGGGCTGAGGGTAAGAATATTTCTTTGATGCTGCATATCACCACTGCTTCACTGGTGGACAGCAGCTTACCCGGCTGGCTGGGGGTTGCCTTCAAAGCTGCCAAGGTTGCGCCGGGAACGGTGATCTTCCAGTTGCGTCAGGAGGATATCAACAGCAACCTGCACGCGGCCCGGGACTTTACCACTCAGGTCCAGCAATTGGGTTGTCGCGTTTCGGTCTGTCATTTCGGCACTGGACTCAATCCGTTCAAGGCTCTTGAGCATGTGAAAGTGGATATCGCCAAGATCGATCCCTCCTTCGTGCGCGAGGTCCAGGATGAAGGCGAGAGCAGTGACTCCCTGGCAGGATTGGTACAGCGCTTGGGTGAGGCGGATACCAAGGTGATAGTGCCCCATATTGAGCAGGCCAGTATGCTGCCGACTTTGTGGCAGACCGGTACTGATTATATTCAGGGGTACTATGTGCAGGCGCCGGCGGAGGATATGAACTTCGATTTCAGTCTCGAATAAACTCTCGCGGTAGGCCTTTAAAAAACCGCACCATCTTTACAGGGGTGCGGTTTTTTATTGCCTGTAAATCAGACGTTGTAGCGGCTGCGTAGGGCCGCAATGGTATTGCGAGCCAGGGCGCCATACTGCGGTGCCGGCTCCGGCACCAGCTCGCCGGAAGTGCTCTCACTCCAGGCACGCTGGATATGGTTCTGCCCGGCTTCCTGCTTATAAATCCTTGCCAGGCTGGCGTTGTAATTCTGACTGGTGACTGTATCCACGTGATACCAGTGGGCCTTGGCGCGGGAGTGGGAAACATCCATCAACAGGTAACCGCGCTGGGTGATCTCCACCCACTTGAGGTGTGGTATTAACCCGTCCATAGCAATCGCTGCAACATCCGTCAGGTGGGATTTGTCCAGGAAGCTGGAGGTTACTCCGGGGGTGACAAATTCTCCGCCGAGGGCGCCGCGTCCGGTCAGGCGCCCGTATTTCAAAATACTGAAAGGATTGCTGGCCAGGTCCCAGGCCCAGGAGCTGTGGATATCTCCAGTGAGGACGACAAAATTGTCGATATTATTGTCGGCAATGTGGTCGAACAGGCGCTCGCGGGATGCGGTGTAACCATCCCACTGGTCCATATTCACAGACAAATCCCGAGCCAGGGTGAGTTGCGCCATCATTACTTGTTGCCCTAATACCCGCCAGCGTACGCCATCCGACTGGGACTGGGTCAGGCTACTGTGCAGCCATTGTTCCTGCTGGGTACCGAGGATGCTGCGCTCCGGGTCGTCGGCGGTCTGCTGATCGAACCAGTTGGCCTGCTCGGAGCGCGCGGCGATGCGGGTATCCAGCATCATCAGGTCCATCAGGTTGCCGAAGCGGAAGCTGCGGTAGATGGCCCTGTCACCAAATAGATCAAAGATGCCGTTATCGCGGATGGGCATCCACTCGAAGTAGGCCTGGTTGGCTACCGAGCGGCGTACAAACCAGTCGCCCTCGCCATCTTGGACATTGTGGTTTTCAGCCCCGCCGGCCCAGGCGTTGTTAGTGGTTTCATGGTCGTCCCAGACACAGATAAATGGGTGTTGGCGGTGTACCTCCTGTAAATCCGGGTCGGAGCGGTACTGGGCGTAGCGCAGGCGGTAATCCTGAATATCCACCATTTCCTTGGCGGGGACTGGCTCTCGCCCCAGGCCCGTGCCGGTACCGTAGCCACCGGGTCCGTACTCGTAGATGTAATCCCCCAGGTGCAGTACCACATCCAGGTCTGCACGCAGGGCAATTTCCCGGTAAACATTGAAATAACCCATGGGATAGTTGGAGCAGCTGGTAACCGCAAAGCGCAGCTTATCCACATGGCCGATGGGCAGGGTGCGGGTGCGGCCTATGGGCGAGTCGATACCGTTAGAGTAGAAACGGTAGTAGTAACTGGTGCCGGGTTGCAGACCGCTGGCATCCACTTTGATGGTGTAGTCCACATCGGGCCCGGTAATACCGCTGCCGCTATTGATCACCATGGCCATTTCCGGGTCCAGGGCGATCTGCCAGGTGTAGGGCACCATGGACTGGAATTCCGGATCGGCGGATGGGGTGATACGGGTCCAGAGAATTACGCGATCTGCCAGGGGGTCACCGCTGGCCACGCCGTGCTGGAAGGGCTCCTGGCCGGAACCGTAGGCTTTCAGTAGGGGCAGGGCTGCCAGGCTTGCGCCGGAAAATTGTAGAAACCGCCTCCGGGACAGAGACATGGGGTTCTCCTTGTAGTGCTTGTTATAAAAGAACCGCAGTCTGAATCTGGAAAGTGAACGATGTATTAATTCCCGGTCAGTATTTTTCCTCCCTTACTGCTATTAGTCATGAAATTCGTCCTAGGGCGACGAAACTGAGACATTAATCTGGTTTATTGGCAAAACGCGGCATGACCGTCGGTACCCGTGGCTCGAGCGGGTGATCGGTGTGCCCGCTTACGGCGGGTATAGAGTCCCCTGTCGTTTCTCATCTGCGCTCTGTCAGGTATCCTGTGGCGCAAATTGAAAAGCTGAACTCAGGGAGTAGACCCATGTTGCCCCGTTTACTGTGTACCAGTCTTATCGTTGGCGGCCTTGCCGTTGCCGGTGGCTGTTCCAAGTCGGAGCCTTCCAAGGCCGAATTAGACAGTGCGAGCACGCCGATAAAGGCGTCCGCTGTGATCGAGAAGAAGCCGGGTGTTGAAAAAGCGCCTCAGTCTGGAGTGGATTACCATTCTTTTGCCAATAGCAATGATTACCAGGTTCAGCACCTGGATCTGGACCTGACTGTCGACTTCTCCCGCAAGGTTCTTGAAGGTGAAGCCAAGCTGGGCTTCAAGCGTCTCAACGACAAGAACCTGCCGATGGTACTGGATACCCGAGAGCTGGAAGTGGTTTCTGTATCCGCCAATGGCGCGTCAGTAAAATTCTCCATGGGCGAGAAAGACAGTCACCTGGGCACTCCGCTGAATATTGAGCTGCCGGAAGATGCCGACAGCATTACTATCCGCTACCGTACAGCGCCGGGCGCCTCCGGCGTTCAGTGGCTGGAGCCTCAGCAAACTGCGGGTAAAAAGCATCCGTTCCTGTTTACCCAGGCCCAGGCGATTCACGCGCGCAGCTTTATTCCACTGCAGGACTCCCCGAAAGTTCGCATCACTTACAACGCCACTGTACGCACTCCGAAAGAACTGCGCGCAGTCATGAGTGCGAACAATGACCCGCAGGCGGCCAAAGATGGCGTCTACGAATTTGAAATGCCCCAGCGCATTCCCTCCTACCTGATTGCCCTGGCGGTTGGTGACCTGAAGTTCAAGCCCATGGGCGAGCGCACTGGTGTCTACGCTGAGCCCTCCATGCTGGAATCTGCAGCGGCGGAATTTGCCGATACCGAATCCATGCTGGAAGTGACTGAAAAGGCGTATGGTCCCTACCACTGGGATCGTTACGATCTGCTGATTCTGCCGCCCAGCTTCCCCTTCGGTGGTATGGAAAACCCGCGCCTTAGCTTTATCACTCCGACGGTGATCGCCGGCGATAAAAGCTTGGTAGCCCTGATTGCCCACGAGCTGGCCCACTCCTGGTCCGGCAATCTGGTAACCAATGCCAGTTGGCGAGACCTTTGGCTGAATGAAGGTTTCACCACCTACCTGACTAACCGCATTATGCAGTTCGTCTACGGTGATGAGCGCTACCAGATGGAAATGGCCCTGGGCTATGACGACCTGCAAGCGGATCTGGCTGATAAAGAACCCCGCGATGAGATTATGGCGATCGACCTGCGCGGACGTGACCCCGATGAAGTCTTCTCCAATATTCCCTACGAGAAAGGCTCCCTATTCCTGTATGAGCTGGAGCAGAAAGTAGGTCGCGAAGCGTTTGACCGCTTCCTGATGGAGTACTTCAACCACTTCTCCTTCCAGAGCATCACCACCGAGGACTTCGTCAAGTATCTCGACAAGACCCTGTTGGTTGAGCACGCCGACAAGCTGGACCGCGATCGCATCCTTCAGTGGATCTTCGATCCGGGTATTCCCGAAGGTGCGCCGCATCCGAAGTCCGATGCTTTCACTAAATTGGATCCAGTACGTCAACAGTGGCTGGACGGCAAACTGGCGGCGAAGGATATTTATACCAAAGGCTGGACTTTCCACCAGTGGAAGTACTTCCTCGATGGTATGCCGGAGAAACTGACGGAAGCGCAGATGAAGGAATTGGACGGCGCCTTTGGCCTGACCGAATCCCGCAATAACGAAGTGGCTTTCAGCTGGCTGATGATCGCAGTGCGCAACGACTACGAGCCGGCCTTCGAGCGCCTTGAGAATTTCCTCACCAGTATCGGCCGCAACAAGTTCCTGCGCCCGCTATATCGCAATATGGTTGAGACTGGTAAAAAAGACGTGGCTGCACGCATTTTTGAGCGCGCCAAGGTGGGTTATCACCCGCTGACGGTAAAAGTAAATAGCCTGGTTATTTACGGTAAAAAAGAGAGTTAATCGCTCTCTTTTCCCAGTTGTCGCAATTCCCATAGGTCAATATGAGAGTTGCGGCAACTCTCCCCTTTCTTTTTCCCTTCCACTTTGGCTAATGCTAAAGTTTGCTCCACAAAATATTTTTTATGGGCATTCTTTCAGTTTGTTTTTATAGCTAAGTGAACTGGTACGATAGCGTGATTAATACGCCAGATTTCTGGCATAAAAATCATTAAACGGCTGTTCAAATGGATTGCCTTTGCGTACTCTGCTGCCCAGAGATTTTACTCAGGAAGGGAGGCACCTATGTATAAACGGGCTTTACTAATAGTCGTCCTGGGGCTTTTTCTTGCCAGTTGTGGGCAGAAACCCGGGCCCAGTGCTTGCACGGATCACAATAAGCGGCCGAGTTTCCCTTTTCCTCACGCGATGCTTTAAGAGCTAAGCCGGGTTATACCCCGAGCTTGGCAATTTGTTGGTCATTGAGACCAAATAAGTAGAGGGCGGCATCCAGGCCAAACAGATTGATGGCCTGGGGGGCCTGTAGCCTCACCTTGGGCTTGGGGTGAATGGCGATACCCAGTTCCCCTAAATTCAACATAGGAATATCGTTGGCGCCGTCACCCATAGCGACCACAGTTTCCAGTGCCAAATCTAAGCTTCCGGCAATTTCCTGCAGTAATTTGCGTTTGCGATCGCCATCAATAATGGGTTCCACTACTTCGCCGGTGAGGGCCCCTTCGGCAAATGTCAGTTCATTGGCGTGGATATAATCCAGGGGCAGGCGCTCTCGCTGCAGGAATTTCGCGAAATAGGTGAAGCCGCCAGAAAGTAGCGCCGTTTTACAGCCCAGCGCGCGCAAGGCCGCCAGCAATTCATAGGCCCCTTCTTTTAACGGCAATTCCCGGGCAATTTCTGCCAAACGCTGCTCGGAAAAACCTATTAGCAGGGCCATACGCCGCTTAAAACTTTCGCAGAAATCTATGTCCCCGGCCATGGCCGATTGGGTGATGGCGGCAACCTGATCACCGATACCAGTAATTTTTGCCAGCTCGTCAATGACTTCAGCATCAATCAGGGTTGAATCCATATCAAAGCCCGCCAGCTTTGGCACCCTCTGGGTAACAGAAGCCTGGATTGTTAGGTCTACTCCCAACTCATCGGCCACTCCAAGGCAGGCCAGACGCGCGCTGTCAAAATCGAGGTCGCCATCAATTTGGAAGCGGATAACGGTGCGATCGCGTCTTTGTGCCAAAGTATCAGCGGCGAATAGGCTCCACTGTTGTTCATCAAAAAATCGCAGAAGGTATTGGAGTTGGGCCAGGGAGACAGAGGGGCTCAACAGGGTGACACACCAAATGGCTTCAAGTGCACTCGGTTCTTCGGGGGGCGGGGTAAAGTCCGTAGCCTCACCGGGAAAAGGGGCTGCACCGGAATACTCCAGGCCGAGCTTGGCGACTTGATCTCGGAAGCTCAGGTAGCGCAGGGTGCCACTTCCTGAAGCCTGGGAAATCTGTTTCAGGGAGAGGTGGAATTCCTGTGAATTTATTTGATCACCCATAAGCTCTGTCCCGATTGAATTAAATGTCCGGCGCATTATAGCTCTTATGAGATTCTTCGCTAAAATTGCCGGGCTTTAATTTCATTGATTGCCGGTCAGCAGGGTTTTTAATGGGCTCAGTTCGAATGGGGAGTAAAATTCCTTTTCGAATTGTGCGAGTTGAATTGAACTATTTCGTCGTCTGCTTTACCAATCGCTCAGGAATTAATTGGGTATGCACAATTTTGGTGCCTACCGTTAAAATGCTCGCTGCTCCAAAACAGCTGGGGCAATAGTAAAAAAACAATACGCAAGATGTCTGCCGCCGTTTATGTCAGTTTCCATTGTATCTATTCTTCGCAAAATACCGGCTCAATTAGCACAGTTGTCCAAACGCGCCCGCCAGCGTTTATTGGCACTGGTTATCTGGCTAACACTGGCAATATTCTGTGCGGCGGCACTGGGACATTTTTATGGTCAGCAGCGCACCGGCCAGATAGAGCGGGACAGAGTTACCGTGAAGGCGGCAGCGACTATTCTCGCGGGGCAGAGCCTGGAGAGTATTGTGGCCGGGGATCGTATCAGCCTACAGCTGATCGCTCGCCAGCTGCTGGAGCTTCCAATGGTTTCCGGCATTTTAATTGAGGATGTGGAATCGAATTCCCTGGCCGAAGTGGGTGACCTGAAAGAGGGGGAGACGATCACCGAGCCAGTGGTCCTGCACGATAGTATTGCCGGCAATATTACTGTGGCGTTTGAGCCCGGTAATTCCGTTACCTTCCCTTGGGCCAGCTTGTTGCTGACCCTCGTTTTTGCCCTGCCATTTAGTGCAGCTGCGGCCCTGCTTACCGGTAGCTTGTCCCGGGAGCGCAAATTGCCCGCACAAATTACTGAGTCTGCTCAAGCTGTAGCTGAAGTTACCGAGCCCAGCGTTGGGCTTTATCTTCGCCCCCTTAACTGGGCGCAGTTGGGCAACCAGTTAAGTCGCAGCGCCCTGGAGGGTTTGCAGCGGGAGCTAGATGGACGTATGCGTTTGCTGCAGCGCATATACGGTGCCACCCCCCTGAGTTGCGCCGGGCCACAGATCGGCCTGGATTTCTCTGGAACTGATGCGGCCTTCCGCGCAGTCTGCTGTGGTTTATTGCTGCGGGAGATGCAGAGCGTTAGCCGTGCGACCGGTTTGAAGCTGGCTCTGGCGGTAGTCCCATCCCAGCCACAGAGTCCGGATTTCTGTGCCGATCAGCTACTCAACCAGTCCCGCGGCTTGTTTTTGCACCCGGAACTTCTTGAAGACAGTTCCCTGGTGGGGCGAATTGAGCACCACGGTGCCGGTTGGGCATTGGAGGTGACTGGCCTAACCCCTTCCTATCAAAAACTTCTCAACAATCAGCTACAACAGCTGCTCGGCGCTGAGTCTACTCCCCACAGGACCCCCGTGGGCTAAGTGACTGGAAGTGCCTTAGGGTTCTTTTTTGGCGCGTGCTTTACGTTTACGTTAACGTAAACTCTTGCTAGGCTTGATGGCATCTTGAGGAAGTCGTTATGAAAGCAGAAGCAAGCCAAATGGAGCCCCATAATTACAGCATTTCCGAGCTGGCGCGGGAGTTCGATATCACTACTCGCGCCATCCGCTTCTATGAGGACAAGGGCCTGCTCAATCCGGAGCGTCGCGGCCAGACCCGCGTCTATAGTCCCGAAGAGCGTGTGCGCCTAAAGCTGATCCTGCGCGGAAAGCGGCTGGGATTCTCCCTGGATGAGAGCCGTGAAATTATCGATATGTACGACCCGGCCCACGGCAATGTGGAGCAGTTGCACCGTCTATTGGAGCGCATCGCGCAAAAGCGTCTGCAGTTACAACAGCAACTGCGGGATATCGAAAGCCTGATGGAAGAGTTGGATGAAGCTGAATCCAGGGCCCGTGAGTCCCTGGCGCAAAGCGATGACAGCAGCGTTTCCTAAACAGATTTCGGCACTGTGCCAAGAGTGACGCAGTTGCCTCATGTGGTATTGAACAGCCGCCAAGGCGGTTATTTGAATTAAAGACATTTTTAAATATCAATGGAGCCGTTATGAACACCTCCTACCCAACCCTGAATTTCGGTCTCGGTGAAGACATCGATATGCTCCGTGACATGGTTTACAAGTTCTGCCAGGCGGAGCTGGCCCCACGCGCGGCGCAGATCGATGAAGACAACCTGTTCCCAGCGGATATGTGGAAAAAGTTTGGCGAGCTGGGTCTGCTGGGCATGACCGTGGAGGAGGAGTTCGGCGGTTCCAATATGGGTTACCTGGCACACGCTGTGGCCATGGAAGAGATTTCCCGCGCCTCTGCTTCTGTGGGCTTGTCCTATGGTGCCCACTCCAACCTGTGCGTAAACCAGATCCGTAAAAATGGTACCCGCGAGCAGAAGCTCAAGTACCTGCCCAAGCTCTGTTCCGGTGAACATGTAGGCGCCTTGGCCATGAGTGAGCCCAACTCCGGTTCCGACGTGGTAAGTCTGCAACTGCGCGCCGAGAAGCGCGGTGATCGCTTTGTTTTGAACGGCAATAAAATGTGGATCACCAACGGTCCCGATGCCGATACCTATGTGATCTACGCTCGCACTGAGCCGGGCATCAGCTCCGGTGGTATCACTGCGTTTATTGTTGAGCGCGGCTTTGCCGGTTTCTCCCAGGCGCAGAAACTCGACAAGCTGGGCATGCGCGGTTCCAACACCTGTGAGCTGGTGTTCGAAGACTGTGAAGTGCCGGAAGAAAATATCCTCGGTGAACTGAACGGCGGTGTGCGCGTATTGATGAGCGGTCTCGACTACGAGCGCACCATTCTCTCTGGAGGCCCCGTCGGAATTATGCAGGCCTGCCTGGATGTGGTGGTTCCCTATATTCACGAGCGCAAGCAGTTCGGCAAGGCCATCGGTGAGTTCCAGCTGATGCAGGGCAAGATCGCCGATATGTACGCTGACCTGAATGCCAGCCGCTCTTACCTGTACGCTGTGGCCCGGGCTTGTGATCGCGGTGAGGACTCGCGCAAGGACGCCGCCGCTGTAATCCTGTTTACTGCGGAGCGCGCAACACAGATGGCCCTGCAGGCTATCCAGACACTGGGCGGCAATGGCTACATCAACGAGTACGCCACTGGCCGTCTGCTGCGCGATGCCAAGCTCTACGAAATCGGCGCGGGCACTTCTGAAGTGCGCCGTATGCTGATTGGTCGCGAGCTGTTTAAAGAGACCCGCTAAGGCTGGGCATTTCTTCTCGCCGCCGGCGCCTGCCGGCGGCAGCTGTCTCCAGCCGGGCACTGCGGCAATAAGCTGCGCCCTGTGGAGGTCTTTTCTCCGGGAAAGTGAATCGGACTTTATGAATCAGTTGCAGAGCAAAATAAACACGCGCGATGCCGCCTTTGGCGAAAACCGCGAGCAGATGCAGGCGCTGGTGGCAGACCTGCGCGAGAAAGTGGAAGCCATCGCCCAGGGCGGCGGCGAGCGCGCAAGGGAAAAACACCTGGCGCGAGGAAAATTATTGCCACGGGACCGTATCGATGCGCTGCTCGATCCGGGTAGCCCTTTTATGGAATTCTCCCAGCTGGCGGCTCACGAGGTTTACGGTGAGGATGTTCCGGCCGCGGGTATTATTACCGGTATTGGCACCGTTTCCGGTCAGCCCTGTGTGATAGTAGCTAACGATGCCACTGTAAAAGGTGGAACCTATTATCCCCTCACAGTAAAAAAACACCTGCGCGCGCAGACCATCGCCGAGCAGAACAATCTGCCATGCATTTACCTGGTGGATTCCGGTGGTGCTAATTTGCCGCGCCAGGACGACGTTTTCCCAGACCGTGAGCACTTCGGTCGCATCTTCTTTAACCAAGCCAATCTCTCTGCACAGAATATTCCGCAGATCGCGGTGGTTATGGGTAGCTGCACCGCCGGTGGAGCCTATGTGCCGGCCATGGCAGACGAATCCATTATGGTGAAAGAGCAGGCCACCATCTTCCTGGCGGGCCCGCCCCTGGTGAAAGCGGCCACCGGTGAAGAAGTTTCCGCGGAGGAACTTGGCGGTGCCGAGGTGCACTGTCGCACTTCCGGGGTTTCCGATCACTACGCCAATAATGATGTACACGCCCTGCAGTTGGCGCGCCGCTCTGTAGCGCGCCTGAACCGCATCAAAACCCCCGGCCTGGATATCCAAAAGCCAGTGGAGCCGATTTATCCACCGGAAGACATTTACGGCGTGGTGCCCAAAGATTCGCGCCAGCCGTTTGACGTGCGCGAGATTATCGCGAGGGTTGTGGATGGATCCGAGTTCGATGAATTTAAAGCGTTGTACGGCACCACCCTGGTAACCGGTTTTGCCCGTATCCAGGGCTACCCGGTGGGAATTGTTGCCAATAACGGCATCCTGTTTGCGGAGAGTGCGCAGAAGGGCGCGCACTTTATTGAGTTGTGCGCGCAGCGCAAGATTCCATTGGTTTTCCTGCAAAATATCACTGGTTTCATGGTGGGCAAACAGTACGAGGCGGGCGGCATCGCCAAACACGGCGCCAAGATGGTGACCGCTGTCGCTACCGCCAAGGTGCCCAAAATTACCATCCTTATCGGAGGCTCTTTCGGCGCCGGTAACTACGGTATGTGTGGCCGCGCCTACGATCCCAACTTCCTGTTTATGTGGCCCAATGCGCGCATCTCGGTTATGGGAGGGGAACAGGCTGCTGGCGTATTGGCCCAGGTGAAGCGCGACCAGATGGCCGCCCGAGGGGAATCCTGGAGCGAAGAGGAAGAGCGCCAGTTTAAGCAGCCGATTGTGGATAACTACGAACACCAGGGGCACCCATACTACGCCTCCGCGCGCTTGTGGGATGACGGCGTTATCGATCCGGCGGATACCCGCCGCGTGCTCGGTCTGTGCCTGGCGGCGGCCAGCCACAAGGAACCGGAAGAGACCAAGTTCGGCGTGTTCCGCATGTAAGGAACCGTGGTTGCGGCGCCAGCGAAATGTTCCGGTGCCGCTTTTGATAGACGCCCCAATCGAGGAATTACAATGAGCGATAAATTGCTGTGCGAAGTGGATAGCGAGGGCGTGGCCACGGTCACCCTGAACCGGCCGGAAATCCACAACGCTTTTGATGATGAACTGATCCACGAGCTGGCCACCACCTTTGACACCCTGGCGCAAAACCCCGCTGTGCGTGTGTTGGTACTGGCCTCCAATGGCAAGAGCTTTTCTGCCGGAGCCGACCTCAACTGGATGAAGCGCATGGCGACTTATTCAGAAGAGGAAAACCGCCGCGACGCAGCTGCGCTTGCCGCCATGCTGTACAAGCTCGACACTTTCCCAGCTCCCACTATTGCGCGAGTACAGGGCGCCGCTTTTGGCGGGGCCGTGGGCCTGGTGAGCTGCTGCGATATGGCCGTGGCCTCTGAGCGCGCCAGCTTCTGTTTATCCGAAGTCAAAATCGGGCTGCTGCCCGCCACCATCAGTCCCTATGTCATCAATGCTATCGGCACTCGCCATGCGCGTCGTTACTTTGTCACAGCGGAACGTTTCCCCGCTGAACGCGCGGAACAGATCGGTTTGGTATCCGAAGTCTGTGCCGAGGCTGATCTGGACCTGCATGTGCAGAAATTAGTGAATGCCATTGCCGACAATGGCCCCAAGGCAGTCGCCATGGCCAAGCAACTGGCTATGTCCATGTCCAACCGGGTTATCAACGATGAATTGCAGGGCCAGACCAGCGCGCTGATCGCTGCCGTGCGTGTGTCGCCGGAAGGACAGGAAGGGTTGAGTGCGTTTTTGGAAAAGCGTGCACCCAGTTGGATGAATGGTAGCGAAGGGTAATTTTTATGATTCGCAAACTGTTAATAGCTAATCGCGGCGAAATTGCCTGTCGCATTATCAAGACCGCGCGCCGCCTGGGGGTGGCCACTGTCGCCGTTTATTCCGATGCGGATGCCGACGCTCTGCATGTGCAGATGGCGGACGAAGCGGTGCACCTGGGTCCGGCCCCGGCCAGGGATTCGTATCTGGATATCCACAAAGTATTGGGTGCTGCCAAGCAGACTGGTGCCGATGCCATCCATCCGGGTTATGGCTTCCTGTCGGAAAACGCGGAGTTTTGCCGCGCCTGCGATAGCAACGGCATTATTTTTGTCGGCCCACCCACCGGCGCGATTGAGGCGATGGGCTCCAAGTCCGCAGCCAAGCGTATTATGGAAGAAGCCAATGTGCCCCTGGTGCCCGGTTACCATGGCACCAATCAAAATGAAGAGCTGTTGGAAGGCCATGCCAATCGCATCGGATATCCGGTATTGCTGAAAGCTGCTGCCGGCGGCGGTGGTAAGGGCATGCGCCGTGTCGACAGTGCCGATGAATTCCACGAAGCTCTGGCCGCTGCCAAGCGTGAGGCCATGAATGCCTTTGGCGACGACATTATGTTGCTAGAGCGCTATGTGGTGAGTCCCCGCCATGTGGAAATCCAGGTGTTCTGTGATCAGCAGGGCAATGGCGTCTACCTGTTTGAACGGGATTGCTCGGTGCAGCGCCGCCACCAAAAAGTAGTGGAAGAAGCTCCCGCACCGGGTATGACTCCGGAGTTGCGCGCCCGCATGGGTGAAGCGGCCCTGCGCGCGGCCCACGCGATTGGTTACGTGGGGGCCGGCACGGTGGAATTTCTGCTGGATGCCAGCGGTGCCTTCTACTTTATGGAAATGAATACCCGCCTGCAGGTGGAGCACCCGGTGACGGAAATGATCACCGACCAGGACCTGGTGGCCTGGCAGCTGTCAGTTGCCGCTGGCGATACCCTGCCCATGAGCCAGGATGAGCTGCAGATCAACGGCCACGCCATGGAAGTGCGCATCTACGCCGAAGACCCGGACAATGATTTCCTGCCGGCAACGGGTGTGTTGGTGCGCCACCAGCCCCCGGCGGAAGGCGAGGGTGTGCGAGTGGATACCGGTGTGCAGACCGGCGATGAAATCAGCGTGCATTACGACCCGATGATCGCCAAATTAATCTGCCACGGCCGCACCCGCAAAGAAGCCCTGGCCAAATTGGATCGCGCACTGCGTGATTATCAAATTGCCGGTGTGCGCCACAATATCGAATTCCTGCGCCGAGTGATCAATCACCAGGCATTTGCCAGCGGTTGTATTTCGACCCACTTTATCGAGGACTACGAGGCGGAAGTACTGCACCAGGAGCAGACACTGACGCGGCTGAAATGTGCTGCTATTGCCGGTTATTTGCAGCAGCGCGAAGAGCGCGATCTGCGCAATAGCGCACCTCAGCGGGATCCTTTCTCTCCTTGGCACAATGGTGATAACTGGCGCAATGCTCTGGCTGGCAGTCGCACCCAGACCGTGGACTACCGTGGCCAGCACGCTCAAATTCGCTTTGTTGCGGAAGGCGATAGCCTGCGCTGGACTTGCGATGCTTTGCCTGAGGAACAAAACAGCGGTGAGATTCGCCTTCTGCCGGGACGCGACTTGATGCTGGTGGATGGCCGTCGCATGAGTTTCTCTGCCGTGGATACCCGCGATGGCGGTGCCGTATTTATCGATGGCACCCAGGTGGAATTCAAGCTGTTGCCACCGGATATGGGCGAGAGCAATGACCAGGCCCACGGCCTCGATGCCCCCATGAACGGCACCATAATTTCGCTGCTGGTTGAGGCCGGCTCTACGGTGGAAAAAGACCAGCCGCTACTGGTAATGGAAGCCATGAAAATGGAACACACCCTGCGGGCTCCAGCCGCTGGCACCGTGCAGCAGTTCTTCTGTGCCGAAGGTGAACTAGTGGATGGCGGTAGTCTGCTGGTGGATTTTGCCGGGGAGGAGCAATAATGACTTTGCCCAAACAGGTCAAAATCGTCGAAGTGGGCCCCCGCGATGGGCTGCAAAATGAAAAGCAGCCTATCTCTGTGGAGACCCGTATCGCTCTGGTGGACAAGCTCAGTGCCAGTGGGCTGTCGGTTATTGAAGCCGGCAGTTTTGTCAGCCCCAAGTGGGTACCGCAAATGGCCGCCAGCGAGGAAGTGCTGGCGGGTATCCAGCGCAAAGACGGTGTTATCTACAGCGCGCTCACGCCAAACTTAAAAGGTTATGAGCGCGCAGTGGAAGCCAAAGCAAATGAGGTCGCCGTATTCGGCGCGGCCTCAGAAGCCTTCACCCAGAAAAATATTAATTGCAGTATTGCTGAGAGTCTTGAGCGCTTCCGTCCACTGGTGGAAAAAGCGAAGCAAGACGGTATACCCGTGCGCGGATACGTATCCTGCGTACTTGGTTGCCCCTATGAAGGTGATATTGATCCGGCCAAAGTGGCAGAAGTTAGTGCCGCTCTACTGGAAATGGGCTGCTACGAAATTTCCCTCGGCGACACCATCGGTGTCGGCACCCCGGAATCCGCCAAGCGTATGCTGGAGCAGGTAATGACCCGCGTGCCTGTGGAAAAACTTGCGGTGCATTTCCACGATACCTACGGCCAGGCCTTGGCCAATATCTACGCGGCCTTACAAATGGGTGTCGCAGTAGTAGATTCCGCCGTAGCCGGCCTGGGCGGCTGCCCCTATGCCCGTGGCGCTTCCGGTAATGTTGCCAGTGAGGATGTACTCTATATGCTCAATGGCATGGGTATTGAAACCGGCGTGGATTTACAGTTGCTGGCAGAGGCTGGGAACTTTATTTCTGAACAGCTGGGGCGGGAGACTAACTCCCGTGTGGCTAAGGCTTTGGTGCCCTGCTGAGTGCGGTTTTGATTTATTCACATCAGGACTATATATGGTCCTGATGTGAATTCCTGCATTTAGTTTTGAATTACCTTAATCAATCACTTAGAAAAGAACTGCCAGTTGAAGATAGTATCTAGTACTTCTTTTCTGGCAAGAGATTAAGTAATGACAGAACACTGAGGATAACCGGCTGAAATACTGGACGCCAGTTACATAATAAGTATCAAGTTCTATCATTGATAATTACAGTTTATCGTTTCTATACTCTTCATGAGCTTTTTGCCACTAGTGGGAAATCAATAGACTAAGATCAGAGGCCGCCCTCTATCTTCCTGGTTTAGTTTATATGCATCTGTAAATATCGACTCATTATGTTGGCTAATAATGGAGTTTATAATCTTAAACTCATCGACATTTTTAGATTTTATATAAGATGATTGAGTAAAACTATTGCCCTCCCGCGAAAAGAGATAGAGTGCACCAGCATCAAGTTTATAGTAATTGTGATTTTGATTCCCTGAAAATGCACTGCTATAGCTATCCTCACCGGGAGCACTCACAAGCAATTTTGAACCATCGTAATTCAGGCTTACACTGCTTCCAAATTTATCATATTCATCGGGATTGGATGCTCGTAAAAGCCCAGCTTGTGAAGCCGTCTCTCCATCAAAATGGTATACATATGTTGCTCCGGCGCTTTGATACCGGCTGCTCTCTTCCTTAGAGCCAATGGCGATATACTTCCCGTTGCCACTTATAGTTAGGTATTCTCCAAAATGCTCATACTCACGGGCTCTAGTTGGTTTTAAATATGCTCTTTGCAACCATTCTATTCCGTCGTATTTAAAGATATACGCAGCTCCTGAGCTATTTTCTGAATTGTTGCTCTCATCACCGTTTACCCCACCTGATGCGCTGTCTTCTCCTATTGCACCAATCAGCAGGATGTTACCAGATGAGTCAAACTCTAAGCTTTCACCAAATTGATCCAGCGAGTCACTCTTTTTAGCCCAAATCTTAGTAGACTGCCCCCAAGCTTTGCTCACTAGTTCAAAAATATAAACATTACCTGTTGCACTTTCATGCCCTTCAGAAAAAGGAGAGCCGACGGCAATTCGGGTTCCAGTATCATTGATTGAAACTGATCTACCAAAATACCTTCTTTCATTACTTGGTGGTGCTATATCGGGCTTAAGATATGCGACCTGTGACCAGATTGAATGCTCCCTCTCGAATATATATACTGCTCCTACGCTTGAACCTGAATCGTCACTGCTGTCGCCATTGATGCCTGTTGATAAGCTATTTTCACCAGGAGCTCCAACAACTAACCTAGAACCATTTGCACTAAGGTCGATGGAGTAACCAAAGTGATCATAATTACCTGGGTGAGTTGGCTTTATATATGCTTCTTGTAACCATTCTCCGTCTTTAAGAGAAAAGATATACACGGCTCCGGCTTGCGAAAAAGATTCATCACTACTATCACTGTTGATACCTGCAGCAGAACTACTCTCGGTGCATGGGCTAATTGCCAAGGTTGAGTGATCTGAGCTTATTTGCATGTCACAAAGGTAGCCATCTACAGGGTCATAATTCTCTGGATATATTTCTCCAATACCATTAGCTAATAAGTCTCTTACGTATACGGTATTACTACTTTCACAAACCTGCCCAAAACAAATTTCTAAGAAATATGAGGCGTTAACACGTGCGAAGAGAGGAACAATATGCTTGTAGTTTTGTGTTCCCTGAGTAATATCTTCGCCAACTTGAACAAACCCTGTTTGTCCATCTACATTTTCATGTAATTTATAGTGAGAGGCGCCAGGAGTATCGACCCAAGTGAAATATAATGATTTCGTTGGCTCAACAGATACATCTAAAGTTGTTCCTCGTTTAAATGTGGCTGAGACTTCACAATTTTTTATTAATTGACCTGTCTTATAAATATTGCCATCTAGTGTACCGGAGCAGCCGCTAACTTGGTCAATTACATATCCAGAGTCTGGGATTAGGTGTAGTGATATAGATCCTTTACCGATCAGAGAATCAGATTGAAACTTTCCTCCAGGCCCTGCGACGGTCGTCACCCTAAAAAACTCTTGTTTAAAAATAACAGAGATCTCACAATCGTCGGCGATAACACTTGTGGTATAAGTTGTTCCAACCAAGTTCCCACCACAGCCAGCTGCAGACTCGATTACATATCCTTCATCTAATGTAATATTGAATTGAGCATTGCGGCCTGGCCCCACTTTTACAGACTTCGGCTCAATGTCCCCTCCATCGCCAAGGCTCGTGGTTATGTTATATTCCGTAGTGGTTTGATTTGTTGTGTCGTTACTTCCAGATCCCCCGCCGCCGCTACATGCGGATAGTGCTAATGCAATGCAGAAAATTCCGCTGCTAAATATGCTCCTTGAAGGTTTCTTGCAACCTTTCATTTAACTTCCCTCATGTACAAATCGAAAATACTAAACTTTACAAAATCTGCCAGGTATGATTTTTTCTTTTTCAAAAGAACCCTTCCTCAAGGCTATTAAACAACAGGCAGGTCATTTTTGGCCAAAGGTGACAGGGTGGCTTATCTGTGGTTGTTACTAGCATACTTTATGTGACGGTATTTTCGTTGTAGTCGCAAAATTATGAAACCCCCACGGTTATTAAATTTTGCCGATTAGGTAAATAAAAGTGATCATCAGGTTATTCGATTTTCCGTATCGCCTGCATGTACAAAGGTATGCCCCGGTGTTGGGCTTTGCTGTGGCTAGCTTTACTATCTCTTCACATTTAGGTTGTTGTAATCTATTAACGTGAAATTTGTGGCCGGTTCAAACTTGGTATAGATATATCGCTGTATTGCTTATGCAGTAGAGCCTTAAGCTATCCAGATTTTGTCTATGATCAATATCCGAGCAACCTTCTCTAGATGTTCTTCTAATAAAGATTAAGTCTTTAGAAGAACCCAATTAGCATGGCAAGGAGCTCCTCTGTTACGTAGTTTATATTTCGAGATAGTGTCCTTCGTTCGTGAAGAAGATTAATCGTTGGCAGAATGTTTTGGTGCCAACACCCTAAACGGCCTCATCATATCGTAATCCTCATGGGAGAGTAGATGGCAGTGCCATACATAAAGGCCTTCGCGGTCGAAGCGGGCTATTACCCGTGTTACTTGGCCAGGAAGGGCGATGACCGTATCTTTGGGGCCGCTTTCTTCTGGTTGTGGTGGAAGGGGTTTTCCCTGTAGAGATTCTATTTCCAGGCGTGCACCCTGAAATATCTTATCTGTATGCATAAATTTCTGCTGCTTGGCAATAAGTTTTCCTTTAAAAGGCTGGCGATCCAGTACCTGGAATTCCACCAGATGAATATGGATTGGATGAGCCGATACTGTAGGGTTGTATATTTCCCAGATCTCAACGGCGTTGTGTTGGATTATTTCTGTAGTAGGATCTTCAAAAAATAGGGAGCCCTCCTTTACTGGACCTAACATGAGCAGATTGCGGCCATAGGGGTCATCCAACCGATAGGTGGCAAGTTGTCGTGTGCGACTGGCTTGGTTAAGCCTATTAAGTGGGGTGCGCAAGGGAGTATTTAGGCTGAGTTTTAAATCTCCAGTGGTATTTTTAATCTCTGATTTCTGTTTATTAGAAGGGGGGGGGATCGGTGCTGAAGCAATATGAAATTGTAGAATCTGGCCTGTAGTATTTGGATCGGTAGCTGGTGTGATGCCGCCGCGTCCATCGCTTAATACGCGTTTACCTCCCGGGTTGTAGACAAGTGGAATCGAACTCTTTGGGTCATTGGCCTCTACAAAGCCTTTAAAAGGGACATCCGGTCCAAAGTTTCGCAGTGTTAGTTCACGCCCTTCATAACCGCTGAAATCTACTAAAACATCTGCTCGCTCTGCGGGTGCCAATATCAACTCGTTCAATTTTACAGGGTAATCGAGAAATCCGCCGTCACCGCCGACTTGTACAAAGGGTGTATTTTCGTCGATCCTGAGTATCAGTGTGCGGGTATCGGATGCGTTGAGTAATCGCAATCGATAGACGTGTGGAGTGACACTGACTTTGGGCCAGGTCATACCGTTTACCAGAATAAAATTGCCAAAAATTTCGTCGAGATGGGACGGATTGGGCCAATTGGCCTTAACCACCTCATGGGAAACCGGTGATGGAAGCTGGTCCCTCCAGCCAGGAAAATACAGCTGCCCATCGGAGCTAAACAAGCTGTCTGTAATAGCGGCTACAAAAGTGCGCTCTTCTGCAGGGAGCAGCTTCTCCTGTATCAGATGGTCTTCATTGTCATCGCCAACCAGGTAAAAACCGAATAGACCTGCGTAAACATTAAGGCGCGTCATGCCCAGGGTGTGGTCGTGATACCAGATAGTGGCGGCATCCTGGGAGTTGTCGTATTCGTAAATCCTTTTCTCAAATAATGGTCCCGTCTCATGATAATTGCGGGTGTACCAAGCGAGGGGATTGCCGTCACTTTTCCACTCTGTATGCCCGCCGTGAAGGTGGATAACCATAGGTACAGCTTTTGGATCTTTTACGTCGGCGAGGTGAATGGATCGATCCACAGGAAATAGATGTGGACCCGGTAGCTCATTGGCCCAGTGTACAAATACCGGTTGGCCTTCTCGGGCGCGAATAGTAGGGCCAGGAGAGTGGATGCGACCTGCATATTCAAAACCCCAGGCTTTTGTCATTAAACGTTTGCCTTCCTTATCCCGTAGCCCCATCCAAACTTCAGTGGGGCGGGCGGGTAGTTTAATCGGGGCTGAGCCCTGAGGGCGGATTTCTGCGGGTATTGGCAGTTCATTGACGAACTTATCCACAGTTGCTGGATCCAGCAGCCGCAGGGGAGTTGCTTTAGCTACATCTTCAGCAGCAGTCAGGGCAAGGGGAATTAACAACAGCAGGGAAAAGATTACCCGAAACATTGGCTGTTTTTAGCAGTAAGTATTTAACAGTCAAGTATAGGTAAACAAGCGGTATCGGTGGCGTTAACTTGGGGGCAGGGAAGGGTGTACAGGGCCCTTCCCTGATGCGACCCTTCAATAGATAAAGCGATTGATCGCCGTTTTGGCATTGTCTTGATAGGTAGGATTGTCCAGGTCCGGGAAAAGCTTCCGCTGTTCACCAAGAGGTCCAGTCAATCCGCGTTCACTGCCGTAAAAAATACCTGTGCGGAAGGATCTTGTATCCAGTAGGGCATCGATATAGCGCTTGGCGCCTATTTCTACTTTGTGGACTTTGCCAAGTAGCAGCATAATCTGCATCATGCCTTTCATCATATATTGCTTGAATAACGACAGTGTATTGAAGCCCTCTGTGCCTACCGTAGCCCCGGGACTCATGGTTACGAAGCGGATATGGGGGAATTCCCGCGCCATGGAAGACATCCATAGGGCGCCCATATACTTTATCGGACCATAGGGTACCGTAGCGTCTTTGGTACTGGCATAGAGCTTTCCTTCACAGATCTGCATAAATTCCTCCACAGAGGCGCTTTTCAGGTCTGGTCGCTTCATACCCATCTCTTCTACGCCGCGAGCGGCCTCGGAGCCGGCATAGATAGCAGTCTGGGTTAATTTATTGGCTTTCAGTAACTCGTTAGTCAGTAGAGCATGCCCAAGCAGGTTGACGGCGAAAATTTGTGTGACTCCTTCGGGGGTCTTGTTGTAAAACTCTTTCCCCCCGGTACCGCCAGCATTCATAACCAGCGCATCAACTGGGGAGTCCAGGTTGTTAACTGCCTCTTTCACGGATTGTTGATCCGCGACATCGATCAGCAATACTTCGAAGATATTCCTGCCTGTTTCCGACACCAGCTCGGCCTGGGCTTCCTTGGCTTTGTGCAGATTGCGGCAGCCGAGATAGATCTTGTTAATCTGCTGGTATTCCGCCAGTTGCTTGGCGCATTCCCTGCCTAAGCCTGCATTCGCTCCGGTAATCAAAACACTCTTAATCATCTTTCTGTCTCTGTGGATATTGGGAACTGGTGCCCGGATATGGATATACCCGGCTGTTGGAGAGAAAGATAAGCGGTTAAGCGCCTCGTCTTTTGACATTTCTTGCCGTCTTAGTGGGATACCAAGACCGCAAGAAATATCAAAAATAGGGCCTTACTGGCCAATATGATTAGGTCATCACTCCAAATACGGCAAACTAAGGTGACACTATGAATCAGGCGAGTTCTATAGAAAGAAAAATTTTCCAATTGTTAGTGGTAGCGCTAGCGGTGATCTGTTTTGTACCCGGTGGTATCAGTGCATTTGGAGGGCTGAATGGCAGTGCTGCTCTGAGTGGTGGTGCTATGATTTTTGGCCCGGATAGCCCCTTGAGAGGATTTGGGGATAATCAATATCGATTTGCCTTTGGTGTTTTCTTTGCCCAGGGGGTGGTTCTACTGTATTTCCTGAGCAATATCGAAAAACATAAAGCATTGTTTTACTTCGTGGCTTTATCCCTCTTTATTGGCGGTCTGGGCCGCTTAAGCAATATTCTGGAATTTGGATTGGTGGATGATCAGGTCTTACCCCCTACGATTATTGAGCTTGCGATAGTTCCACTTCTGGTTTTTTGGCATAGGCGAGTAGCCTCTCAAGGTTAGTCATTAGAAGCTATTAGTTAAGCAACTAAAAGTTATTTACGCTTAAGAGGTTATTGCTTTGTTACCAGTATTTTTACATATAGAGTCTTCACCAAACCTGAAAGAATCGCAGGCATTTGATCAGTATATAGGTCTGGCACCGCAATTAATGCAACAGTATGGAGGAGTGCCTATTGCCTCTTATGATGTGGAAGAGGTCTTGGACGGAGGTCGGTCACCAAAGGCATTTGTTGTGGTATCTTTTCCGGATCGGGAGGCGATCTATGCATTCTTTAATGATCCAGCCTACCAGGCAATTATTCCTTTGAGGCACAAGGCATTTACCCATTTACGCTTTTTTATCACTAGTGAGCGAATTTGATTTAAAGGCAAGCTAATGCGGGAAGGTGTTGCTCGAAAATCTCACCGTCCCAACGTAAACAGGCAGTAAAGGAGCCTCTCATGCAGCGATTTTTTAAAAGTATCAACTTCGTAGAGCAGCATCTATACGACAAAATTTCTGTTCATGAAATTGCCGCGGCCTCTCATTACTCAACCTATCACTTCAGTCGTATTTTTAAAGCATTAGTGGGGGACTCACCGAAAGAGTACTTGCGTAAGCGCCGATTGACCGTCGCCGCAAAGAGGTTGTTGAGTGAAGATATTGGTATTCTTGAGCTTGCCATGGAGTGCCAATTTGATTCCCAAGAAGCCTTCACTCGCGCGTTTAAAGCTTTATTTAATGTAACCCCGGCGCAGTATCGAAAGCAGCAGGATCCTTTTCGGTTGTTGTATAAGGATCAATTTAGCCCTCATATGCTGCACTTTTTGCAAAATGAGCTATCCATGGAGCCACAAATTATTTCTCGGCCTGCGATGCAATTGGTGGGGGTAGCGCAGGAATATGATCATGAAAATCTCAGCTTGCCAAAGCTCTGGTCTGCATTTCGGCCCTACAGGGATAAAATCCCCAATCGTATCAGCGATGAATCTTTTGGTATTTATGAGTGTTATGAGGAAGCGGGTGATGAAATTCAGTTTAAGTATGTCTGCTGTGCGCCGGTTGCCGACCTGACTCAGGTACCCGAGGGTATGGTGGCGCGGGAACTACCGGAGCAGCTATATGCAAAATTTGTTCACCGTGGATCTATTACCACCCTGGAACAGACATTGAAGTATATTTGGGGAAGCTGGTTGCCAAAGTCCAATTACGACTATATTGAGAGGCCAGACTTTGAGCTGTACCCACCCAGATATCAGGTTGCCAGCCCGACAGCGGAAATGTTTCTCCATATCCCGGTCAAAGAAAGGCCGTAATCGCTTGGAAATAGCGTAGTTTTTTCGCTACTCAATCTTTTCGGTTGCCTGGCCGGCGTTGTATCGGTAATGCCCGGTAATTTTAAAGGAAAACAACATATCTTCCAGCACGGGTCCAGCCCCGATATTGTGTGCGACCAAGTACCGGTTGGTTTTTTGAGAGCGTTTCGCAGTCACAATACCGATATGCGGTAAATTACCGGGCAGCATCCAGGTAACGATGTCCCCCGGTAGATAATCCTCTGCCTTGTCACTTATTGAGAGTGATTGCCCTTTGCGAGTAAAAAAAGCCTGTAGATTGGGTACTCGCCGGTGATCAATATTTTTATCTGGCCTGGAAAGTCCCCATATGCGTTTAGACGGGTAGGCTTGAAAATGGCCCGATATATCCTCGTGAACTTCTTTTTGCAAATCGATCCCCAGCTTCCTATATGATCGAATCACTACGTCGGTACAAACACCGGTATCAGCCGGCACATCTCCATTTGGATAGGGGATAGACACATAAGCAGGATCGTAGCGTACCTTATGATAGGTTCGCTCCAGAGCAGCTTCGGCCAAAGTTATATTTTGTGCATAACTGGCGGCAGAAATCAGGGTACCCAAAAATAGAAATATCCGTTTCACTAGGGCTCCAGTTTTTTTGAGTCTAGGCTGAAATCCTATACTATCGTTTATTTACCCTGCAACACATCAATAACTATTTTACCTTTGGCTCTTCCCTTATTTAGGTAGTCGAGTGCGGCTTGAGTTTCATGTATGGGGTAGACTCTATCAATAACCGGTTTCAAAAATCCTTTCTCAAGTAATGAAGCAAGTTCTGCGAGAGTAGTGCCACTTGGCCATGAATAGACTAGTTGGAGGCGCTGCCTCATCTTTTCAATTAAGGTATCTGACCCTTTAGCTTTGACGGAGACTGATACTAATAGACCATGTTTGTTAAGAACTTTGGCAGACCTTTCTAATACTTCTCCGCCTAAAGAGTCGAGTACAAGGTCATAATCCTTGAGTAATTCCTCAAATTTTTCGGTTTTATAATTGATAACAGTGTCGGCACCGAGTCGTTTGACTAATGTAAGGTTGGCATCACTGGTGGTTGTGGCTACGAAGGCGCCAATATATTTGGCTATTTGTATAGCGATAGTACCGACTCCGCCGGAGCCGGCGTGGATAAGAACTCTTTGCCCTTTCTGTAATTTTCCCACTTCAATGAGAAGTTGCCAGGCTGTTAAACCCACGAGAGGGAAAGCGGCACACTCATTGTTGGAAAGATTGCAGGGGCGGATAGCTGCGTCCATTGCTTTGATTGAAGTGTATTCGGCAATCGTACCCGCTTGATTTGTATCGGGGCGTGCAAATATCAGATCGCCAATTTTAAAATTTCTGACAGCGCTGCCAATTTCTACTACTTTCCCAGTAACATCGTACCCGACAATATGCGGCATTTTTACAGGCATTACGTTTTGTAAAGCCCCCGATGTTGCCCAGTTATCGAGGGGGTTGATACTGGCCGATTGTACCTTTACTAAAATACTATTTTTATCCGGTGAAGGTTTAGGCATCTCTGCAATTTCGATGGGGCTGCCATAAGACCTGATAATAGCGGCTTGCATATTTCACAGCTCTAAAATTAGAGGATTGATAGCTTTAGTGTGTTGAAAGACTTGCTAGTTTAGTAACTGTAAAAAAATAACGATTGAAAAAAGGGGCCCGAAGGCCCCTTGTAGCAGTAAATATAGCCACAATGGCTAGCGCAAGTTACTGATACAGCGGTTATATTCGCGAATATAAATCTTACCACCTACTGCAGGGTTAGCATTTGCCATATCTGCAGCGGCATTCATACAGCCTTCTACCTGGTCTCTAGTCAGACCCCAAGTTTGGGGGCGAGGTTGTGAGCCGCGGATATACATATCCCGGGGATTCTCATAACTACGAATAGAGGTGGGGGGCTGTACTCTGTAGAAATAACGGCCCTGCTCATTAAAGGCATAGAAAGTATTACCACTTTGATAATAAGTCTTGCCGAGAATTTGCACGGGTTCAGCGTTGGATGGGAGGCGCGTCATGCGGTCATCTGCATAACTGAAACCTGCGAGAGAACACAAGAGCACCATTGAAACAAGATATCGCATAACGTCTTCTCCTTCTCCTAGTTTGGCCACAAGTCTACTCAAACTGGGGGAGTGTCCCAACGTGCGGTAATGGAAGTTTCGGTTGTTGTAAAGGTATCTTTTAAGATCCGATCGAGATAACGGTTATGAATTCAATAATTATTTTTTACATGAATAGGTAAAAAACAAAAAATTTCCTAGATAGCGGTTTTCTTATAGTAATCAGGACCTTTATTTTGTTGAGGTATTTGTAAGAAAGCTAAATCGTGGAGATAAGAATCTGGGTTAGATTGAAATACAAGAAAAATAGATTGTTACCTACCATTTTAAATTGCTCTGATTAAGGGGAAGTTAAAGGGTGGTTTAAAAAATTACATTGTTGTTTAAAACTGTCAACGAGCCATAAAATTACTCAGGCGTGCCACAGGAGATCAAGAGACTTGTGAGCTGATCTCCAGCATAATGGTCAATTTCAATTTATGGCCGCTTACAAACCCCTCTTCTTAGGCTTGAGCAGAGCTTTTGAAATATAGATTTACTAATTTACAAGCCGAGATTCTGCTCTTTAGAAATGGGTCGTAGGTCCTTATGCCGTGGTTGATGAATGTTCAGCACTCGTACCAAGTAACGAGGCTCTTGTCGCACTAATAGCTGCATAATCTGATACCATCGGCGCAAACCCCTTCGCTAGATGATTTTTTATGAAACTACTGCGTTCACTTCTATTTATTGTGCTTGCCCTAATGGTGATATCTGCGCTGGCTGCGCCGGGTTTTATCGGCCCCAAAGTAGAGGAAATTTGGAAGCAGCAGTTGGGCCGCTTGCAGGGGGGGAATTCCACGGGTTACGAACGCGGATGGTTTGGTGCTGAAACCAATACTGAAGTGGCATTGCCGGATGGCACTACCCAGCTCAATACAGAGATCCATCATGGGCCGGTGTTGCTTACCTCTAAGGGGCCGCGCCTGGGTGTGGTTTATACCGAGACCCGGCTGGAGCTGGATCAACTACAGCCTGAATTGCGCGCTCAATTGGAGTCCATTTATGGCGCTTTACAGGTGAGTCCGGTAGTTCTGGAGACCCTGGTTACCGCCGACAACCGGGTGCTGAATACCCTCCGCTTAGACCCTTTCAAAAATACTGGCCCACTCGGGGAGCTGGAGTTTGACGGTGGGGAGATTGCCGTATCTACGGATTACAGCGGTGCTGTGCTGAACGGTGTCGTGGAGCTGGGAAGCTTGCGCCATATTCGCGAAGGTATCGAAGTACTGTTTACCGAGCCCCTTGAAGGCGAGTTTGAATATATGCCCGGCGAGGGCGGTAATGCGGAGCTGCGCTTGTCGTTGTTGAGGGCAGAATCAGATTCCGGGCCGGTTCAATTGCGCGATGTTACCCTGGACCTGACCTTGGAAGAATTGGCGGCACAGACCCTGAAAGTCATCAGTGACCTGAAGCTCCCCACCGTGGACTCGGCAACACCGATTACCTCTGTGCGCCAGCAGATGACTTTGCCGAGAATTAAGACTGCGGATCTGGGGCACTACCTGCGCGTATTGTTGCCGGCCCCTGAGCGGAATTGGGCCCGTGAAATGAGCCGCCCGCTGCGCCTGGAGCAACAGCTGGCGATTCAATCTCGCAATGGCCCGGTGTTAGTAGATGCTGATATCGATTGGCGGGGTATGCGCAAATCCTCCCGCCGAGGTGCCAGTGAGATCGATCAGTGGCTCAAACCGCTGGTAGGTAGTATGACCGTTAGCGCTGCAGAGCAGGCGCTCTTGCAGTCCCCCCTGGTAGGTCAGGCAATGCTTCTGCGAGATTATGGCCTGCTGATCGAAGACAAGGGTGAGCTGCAAATGTACCTCAAGGTCAATCGTGGCCAGTTGGAGGTGAATGGAGAGCAGTTGCCGGCAGACCTGATCGTGATGGCACTTACCGGCAGGTTCTGATTGCTTGGGGGCCTGCTGTTGTGAAAAAAGCAGGCCTCAAATCCCAGTATCATCACAGCTGCCGTGGTCTTTTAACCCGTATTGCGCATGCCCGCTGCAATCCCTGCGATAGTGACCATCAGCGCACTTTCCAGTACCGCATCACTTTCCCGTTCGCGCAAACGTGCCATCAGCTCGGCCTGCAATAGGTGCAAAGGGTCAGTGTAGGGATCGCGCACGCGGATGGACCAGCGCATTACGGGATTGTTATCCAACAAGCTCTCCCGCCCGGTAAGCTGTTTTAGGGCCTCTACGGTGTGAGCCAGTCGCTCTCTCAAACTGACACCCAGTTGGATTAGGTCTGCATCCTGGGTGAGTCGTTCTTCGTACCAGGAGGCAACGCGGGGATCGGCCTTGGCCAGTACCATTTCTAGCATATCCACAACGCCTTGGAAAAAGGGCCATTGGCGGCTCATATCCCGCAAGATATCAGTTTCATCTGCGTGCTTGAGGGCATTCTCCAAGGCGGCGCCAGTGCCCAGCCAGGCCGGTAACATCAGTCGTATCTGGGTCCAGGCAAACACCCACGGAATCGCCCGCAGTGATTCGACACCGCCACCGGGTTTACGCCTTGCCGGGCGACTGCCCAGGGCCAGGCGGCTCAGCTCGGTTTCCGGGGTGACAGTGCGCAAGTAAGCCACCAGGGCTGGGTCATCCTGCACGACTTCCCGATAGTTGCCGACGGAGACTTCCGTGAGCCGGTCCATCTCCGCGCGCCACTCCGAACGCGGCTCTGCCGGGGGCATCAGTGTCGCCTCCAGAGTTGCGGCGACATACTGCTCCAGGTTGTAGGCGGCTACAGAGGGACGGCCGTATTTGAAGCGAATCATTTCTCCCTGTTCGGTAACGCGAATACGTCCGGCTATTGATCCCGGTGGTTGCGACAGCAGGGCCATACGAGTAGGAGAGCCGCCCCGGGATATGGAGCCGCCACGGCCGTGAAACAGAGTTAGGGGGATACCGTGGTTGCGGAATATACCGGTAGAGAGCTTCCTGTGTGCGGTACTGGGCCCAGGCGGCGCCCAGGAAGCCGGCGTCCTTGGCGGAGTCCGAGTAGCCGATCATCACTTCCTGGCCATCGAGCACACGCTGCTTGTAGAGGGGGATATTCAGCAGGGTACTCATAGTGGTAGCTGCACCATCGAGATCGTCGAGGGTTTCAAACAGGGGAACCACTCGCATTGGCACCTGCACCCCGGCAATTTTTTGCAGCAGCATTACAGCGAGAACATCGGAAGGTGTGGTCGCCATTGAGATAACGTAGGCACCTAATCCCTCGGGACCCTGTTCGGCAATGACCTTGCAGGTCTGTAAGACTTCACTTACCTCTTCGTCACAGAAATCACTGCGGTAAAAGCTCTCGTCCACCAGTGGGCGGCGGCTGTCCAGCTCGGACACCAGGAACTCCTGTTTCTCCTCTTCACTCCAACTGCTGTAATTGCCCATACCCAGATAGCGGGTAATGGCATCCAGGGTGTCAGCGTGGCGGGTGGATTCCTGTCGTATATCCAAGCGCAATAAAGTGATGCCGAAGCAGTTGAGTCGCCTCAGGGTATCTTTAAGTTGGCCATCGGCGATGGCTGAGAGGCCCACATCGCGCAGGGAGCGGTCGATCAGGCGCAGCTCGTCGGCCAGCTGCTCGCTGCTGGTAAACGCGAGGCCGGAAGGCTCTGCACGTCGACCAATGCGGGCCTCCATTTTTTCCCGGGTTATTTTGAGACGGTCGCGAACCTGGCGCAGCACCAGGCGATAGGGCTCGTGGCTGGGGCCAGTGCGCTGTAAAAGTTCTTCGCTGGCGCGATGCATGGACAAGTCTGCGAGCAGGTTTTCCACATCGCGCAGATAGAGGTCGGCGGCCATCCAGCGGGCTAGGTGCAGAACTTCCCGGGTGACGCTGGCGGTGACATTGGGGTTGCCGTCCCGGTCTCCCCCCATCCAAGAGGCAAAGTGGATGGGAACCCAATCAACCGGTAATGGGGGCAGCTTGGCCAGGGCCAATTCACTGTCTATTTCCCGCATACTCCTCGGAACTGCCTGCCACAGGGATTGTTCGATGGTGGCAAAGCCCCACCTGGCTTCATCAACTGGGGTGGGCCTGGAGCGGCGGATCTCGTCGGTGCTCCAGGCGGAAAGGATCTGTTCTTGTAGGTGGCGACGTAAATCCTGGGATTCTTCAGGGGTCAGGTTGGGCCTGTCCAGTGTGTTGAGCAGGTCTGCAACTCGATCGTACTTGCGAATTAGGGTACGGCGTGTCACTTCGGTGGGATGAGCGGTTAGGACCAGTTCTACGGATAACTCTTTTAGTGTCCCGTGGATTTCCTCGGGAGACTTCCCCGCTTTGCTTAACTCTGCCAGTACCTGTCGCAGGCCGCGGTCTGTATCGGGATCTCCGGGAAAGCGCTGGTGCTGGCGGTGCAGTCTCTCGCGATGGCGCTGTTCGGCAATATTGGCCAGGTTTAGAAACTGGCTGAATGCCCGGGCAACTTCCAATAGGGTCGCATCATCCAGGGGGTCGAGTAGCTCTCGCAAGTGATCGGCCTGCATCGCCCCTTTGCTGCGGCTTTCAACGGCCGCCTGACGAATATTCTCAACGGTATCAAATAGTGGCTCGCCAACTTGGTTTCGCAATACTGCGCCGAGCTCGTCACCCAGCAGGCGTACATCTTCCCGCAAGGGGGCATTCTGGTCCTGGTTCACGAATCTATTTCTCCCTGTTAACAACGCGGTGAAAGTCAATCGGATAGGCATATTCGCACACTTTGCGCTGAAGCATGCAATGTTGCAGCTGCAACTTTTGGCGAATAAGGGCTTGAGAAAGAAAATGAGGAAAGGTCGATACAGCCTTATGGCTAGTCAATCTGCTTTTGTCTTTTTCGAGGTGTGAAAGTCGCTAATTTCAGTAAGGAAACCTTGGGTTCATTTCTTACTGAGAAGTAGATGGGTCCAAGATACTGGGCCCATCTAATAGAATATTTGCCATTAATAAGCTGGGCGCCGGTCAACAAGTGTCAGCCAGCCGCGAATAACCCGATAGATTACCCATACCCAGTTAATTGCCAGAATCAGGTAGCCCAGCCCCAGTACCCAAATGGTTAGGGAGCCAACAATGGTCCACAGCAGCCAAAACCAGAAGGTGCGAATCTGCCAGCGGAAATGGGACTCGGCCAGGGTGCCGCGAACATCGCTGCGCTTAAAGTAGTTGATTAATACCCCGATAAAAAATGGTACTGCGGTAAATAAGCTGATCGCCTGGATCAGGTAAACCATGATGGCCAGGTCGCGCCCGCTTTGTTCTCGGGCTTCCTGACTGCGTTCGGGATACTGCTCTGACATAACTTGTTCTCTCTACTATTCTCTCCAATATAGTGTGGTGCAAATAGTGCATTTCAACTTAGCTGCGCTGGGATGTGTTATTTGCGCGGTGGATTGCAGACGCCTTTTCCGCCCCATTATTTCCCAGTAAGAGTACTGTGGCTCGAAATCGGAGCACAGTAGGGTAGTCTATTTTAATGCCCACTCAGTGTGAACATTGCGCTCGCGCCAGGCCTTTAGCTGGCGCACAGATTCGCGCATAAGCTGTAACAGCTCTGTGCGCTGTTGGCGACAATGTTCTCTTTCACTATCGATAGAGAGGTTTGCGGCCAGGGTGCGCAAGCGAGAAGCTATTGTTTCGAGGCCGACCTCAATAGCTGAGCGAGCCAGTCTTTGTGCCTGCTGTTCTGCATCAAGCCAGTGGCGTCCAGTAATAGCGCTGGTTAATGACGTTATTTGTTTTGGCAGGGTGGCGGTGCGCTCGCTGAGTAATTCGGCAAACGTATGGTGGTCCAATGTATCCCGCAGGCGAAATAGGGTATTGGTATTAAGGAGTCGAGTGGGCTTTGCTCCCTGGGGGCCTGCAATGCCCTGGCTTCGGCGAACAGCCCAACTCAATAATTGCATCAGCTGTCGGTCGCCGATCGGGTGGGTCAATACCCCGGTAAAGCCTCTGGCCTGGTAGCGCTCCTTATCGCCAGAGCTGGCATTTTGTAAAAGGGCAAAAATAGGTAGTTCTGCACCTCTCTCCCTGCGGATTTCCCGCACTGCTTCAACACCATCCATCAACGGAAGATGGGTATCTGCCAAAATAAGATCGAAATTTTTTTGCAGTGCCGCGCTGCTCCCATCGATCCCATTGCACTCCCGTTGCACGTTATGGCCCATGGTCTCAAGGGTGGGCTGAAGGGAGTCATGCTTACTGTTTTCAACGAGTAATACAGAGAGCTGTTTGCCGGGTGCACGATGGCTTTCAGTGGGGAGTTTTAATTCTACTGTTTCAACATTACCGCACTGATGTAAGTTCTCCAGGGATTTAAGGGCGCTGTTTAATTGTCTTTTCCCGATTTCTACCAGGGCGCGCGTATTGTTGTCTTCGCTGCGAGCTAATAAATTCAAAGTGCCGAGAAGTGTATCCAGGGGATGCTGTAAATGGTGCCGGGTTATGGTGAGGAGATCAGATTTTTCCTGGCGCAATTGTTCAAGCTCACTAAGGGCATCAGCAAGTTGTTTTTCCTGTGCGACAAATTCGCTGTTACGACTGTGTACCTGTTGGAAAAGATTGCTATTTTCCTTGCTCAAATTTTTAAGCCGAGCATTGGTATCGAGGGTTAATTGGCGTAATTTAACTTGCCTATTTATTGCAAACGCACAAATTAGCAGTACAAGTACAGCGGGTATTCCCACCCAAAAGAGCGGGACCTGACTTTTTAGTGTGGTAATAACATCGGCCTGTGCAGTACTCGATAAAAATACCGAACCCGAGACCAATAGGCCGAGGCATATGGCACGCAAGAATACGTGACGAGAGGGAATTCCCCCAGACAAAGTGGTTTCTATCATCCTTGTAACCAACGTTATTTAAATTGGACTAAATCCTGCAGTCCAAAAAGGTTTTAATACGACTTGTTGTAATGGATACCCAGGCACATCGGAGATTTTTGATACTGCAATAAGCCCGCTTTTGGTACAAGAAAAATTTTCCTTCTGCTGTGGGGGGAGCAGAGGCGCTTCAGTGAACGTACCAATAGAGAAGTAGCCTGCCAGCCCCGTCTGTTCAGCCCTTGGATCGGGTAGCCGGGTTGTTGGCAGGGAGTTAATCCACAGATTGCATCTGATTACATAGAGGGATCTAGCAGCAATTTACTAGGTTGGATGGGTAGTTTAGCGACAGCTCCAGAACAAATTGCGCGGGAGCTGCCGTGAGGAAATAGTATTCAGGCAGCCTGGGGAATGCGCTCTTGCAGCAATTGCAACATACGCTCTGAGGGAAGGAAAAGGCGAATGCCATCGCAGTGTGCGAGCAATTCCCGATAAAAATAATCGAAATGGGTGCAGCCCAAAATCAGGATCTGTACGCCGCTTTTCACCAATGCCGCGACCAAGTCATCAAGGGCATGTTGGCGAACAATCATTTCTGCGGCGAGGCCGTCCTCGATATCTTCCACAATTTGCAAGTTGCCAATACCGATGACTTTGGCGGTTGTATTGCGCTCGAGTATTTCCCGCTCGATATTGGCGCAGCTCTGGCAGTTGGCGGCCAACAGTCCAAAGTTGCGATAGCGCTGGGTAAGCTCAGCGTAGACCTCGAGAGGGGATACCACCTCAATGGGGGAGGCAGCTTTTACCACCGTCATATCCACAGCACCGGAAAGAGAGTTGCAGTAGATCATGGCCGCTTCTGCACCGGCCTGGTACAGCTGCTCAATGGCTTCGATCAATTGTTGGGTAAGGGCGTCGCGCTCCAGCGCCTGCAATTGAGTCTGGGCCTGGGGAGACGAGGATAGGGACAGGCCCACGCCACGAAGTTGGCGCGCGGCGAGGAAGTCCAACCCGAAGCGGGTATCTGTGGGGGTGCCGGCGACCACGCCAACGGTCATGGAACTGTTTTCAATGGCGTTATCGGTCAACACAGTCATGTTCCTCTCTCGTAATGCCTAATCGAGTATCGGTGACCCCTCAGGCAGCGCGTTTGCTCCACAGGGGGACAAGCGTATTAATCCATACTCGGCGCACCCAGTCGAGATAAATTCCGTAGGGGCGGCCAAGAGCTCCCGCGATGAGCATAAAAGTAATACTGGCGGTGGCAATTTCGTCCCAGCTGGCCCCACCGAGGCGCATATTGGCCATATATAGCGGGAACTGGAAGCTGAGGAATACAAAGGTGTCTACCAGGTAGGCATTGATAAAGCCGCCACCCCCAAAACGGTTCACAATCCAGTTGCGATACATACTGAATGGGCGGGCGATAAGGGTATTGAATACCAGGGCCATCAGGCGAACTTTCAGGTGTTCGTTCCAACTCATACCCGCCAGAACCAGCTCGATGGGGATCGCTACAGCCCAAGAGAAGCTATTCATGGCGAAGATGTCCAGCATAAAGTCCCAGCGGCGCGCACCAGAAGCCTTTTCATCTGGGGCATCTGGACTGGATGGGGATAGTGCGGGCGCGGACATTGGGCAAACAACCTCGTAGACAGTGGTCGCCTAAACGACTTTGGCGACAAGCCGGCGATTATATCTCCAATTTGCATAAAAGCTAGCCTTACATCTCGACTGTTAGTTTCTGTCGATACATTTGTCCTATTTTTTAATGTTTTATTAATCTAATTATCTTGTTATGAAAACCCGGCAGCTGGTCATAAATGGCTGGCTCCGGTTAATATGCAACTCTTTGCATAAGATGAGTTGGAGTTTTCATGTCTCTGCGCTTTGCCGTTCTCACCTTGCTGGATATTGAGCCCGGCAGTGGATATGACCTTAAGCGGCGCTTTGAGCGCAGCGTCTCCCACTTCTGGAGTGCCAGCCATCAGCAGATGTATCGCGAGCTGCACAAGTTACATGAGGAGGGCCTGCTGGACTGTGAGGAGCAGGCCCAAGAAGGCAAGCCGGACAAGAAGGTCTATAGCCTCACGGATCTAGGCCGCGCCGAGCTGCGTGACTGGGTCATTCAGCCCAGTGCGCCGCAGAAGATTCGCGAGCCTTTTCTGGTGCGTATGTTCGCCGGTCACAACCTGAGCAAGGATGAAATGCGAGATGCTCTGGAGGGCCAACTGCGCCAACATCGCAGCTCTCTGGAAAGTTACCAGGAGCAAAATGAGCGCGTATTAAAGAGTGATACAGCGCTCCAGGAGCGCTACTGGTTGGCACATCAAACCCTGCTTTTGGGTATTGAGGCGGAAAAGACCTGGATCAGTTGGGCGGAAGGTCTGTTGAGTGAGCTTGAAGAGTCCGCAAAAAAATAACTGCTACTCACTTGGAATGACGCGCCCGAATCTGGCCAGCGATGCTGTTTGGTGTTCAGTAACCTCGCTCTTTTAGCAAGTGGGGTGACCTTAGCCATGACTTTTACCGTAACACCTATCCGCGAAGATTTTTTAGAAAAGGTTCGTCAAGCAGGTCTAGATGATCTAGGGCAGCCGGTACGGCAGCTGAGCGCCCAGGGCGGTGAGCCATGTCGTGATGTGCGGCGGCGCGCACGGCCCGGGGAGAAAATCCTCCTGGCCAGCTACTGCCCTTTCTCTTTTGCCGGTCCTTATCGGGAGTACGGGCCTGTATTTGTACTGGCGCAGCCACAGCCGGAACAAAACTTCAGAGTACAGAACAGCTTCCTCCCGCTAAATAATAATGCGGAAGATTATTTCAAGAATGGTGTGCCACTAGTGCTTCGCGCCTATAGCGCTGAAGAGCATATCGTGTCTGCGAAATTGGTGGGCCCTGAACAAATAAAAACAGAAGTGAGTGAATATTTTATGCAGGATCAGATTGATTTCGCTCTGCTGCGCTTCGCTGCTTATGGTTGCTATGCGCTGCGGCTGGATCGCGCATAGTTTTAATAGATATTTGTGAAGGCCAGGTCGCCGGTTAATAAAATCCTGGTGTCAGTGGTAGTGAGAACCACCGGTCTTTTTGGTGGTTGTTTCGGAGTTCAGTATTTATTCCCGAACTCCGAAAATATTTCAAAATTAAATGGAGATTTTTTCCAATACCAAGCTGCCAATAGAATAGCCTGCACCAAAGGAACAGATAATTCCCCGGTCACCGACCTGCAAGTCATCGCTGTGCAAATTAAATGCGATAACTGAGCCGGCACTTGCCGTGTTGGCGTAGCGGTCCAGAACGATGGGCGCGCGTTCAACGCTTGCATTGTCACCCATTAGCTTCTTGGCGATCAGGTTGTTCATATTGATATTGGCCTGATGGAGCCAGTAGCGGCGCACGCTGTGAGGATCGGTGTCTGTCTCTTGCAGGTGGGCCTCAATATGGGACGCCGCCATGGGGCAAACTTCTTTAAATACCTTTCGCCCATTCTGGCGGAACAACTTACCGGGGCCAAAAGGGTCCACATCGGCGGCGCGAGCGGTGTAGCCAAAGTTCGAACGGATATTGTTGGAGAAAACGGTTTTCGCTTTGGTGCCGAGAATTTCCCAGGCGCTTTCGACAGTACAGGTTTCTCTGCGCTCGATAATGCTGGCTACGGCTACATCGCCAAAGATAAAGTGGCTGTCTCGGTCGGTGTAATCCACTTGTGGTGAGGCCAGCTCGGCATTGATGACCAGTACAGTTTTGGCTGAGCCTGAGCAGATCGCATCCACCGCACGCTGAAGTGAGAAGGTGGCTGAGGAGCAGGCCACTTCCATATCAAAGGCAAAACCATCGATACCCAGTGCACCTTGGATTTCAATAGCAATAGCGGGGTAGGCGCGCTGCATATAGGAGGCACCGACAATGACCAAATCAATGTCAGACGCCTGCTTATCGGCTTTCTCCAGAGCTAGTCTGGCGGCCTTTAAGCCCATTTCGGCTTGTACACTCAGCTCGTCATCTGCGCGCTCGGGAATAAGGGGGCGCATGCGCTTCGGATCAAGGATGCCATCGCGGGTCACCACATAGCGGCTCTTGATGCCTGAGGCCTTCTCGATAAATTCTGCAGAAGAGAAAGGTTTTGCCGCGCACTCACCGGCCTCGATCTCTTGAGCATGCTCAAGATTGTACTGCTCGGCATGGGTGTTATAGGCATCTACCAACTCTTCATTGCTAATAGATTCCGGTGGGGTCCACAGGCCTGTGCCGCTGATGACAATGCCCCGTGGCAACTTGTATTCACTCATCGCTGAATTCCTGGCCCGCGACAACAGAAATGCGGGCAATTTAGTCGCTGTTAGAACCTTAGCAGTGCTGGCAGGTGAGGGACTGAGGCGCCAGAACGGCAAGGTAAGCTATTGTGACGTCGGGGTGACTATGGGTCTATTTGTAGTCGCGCCGAACAGTCATGGCGTTCTGGCCAAAACGAAGGCGCTGACCTGTTTTGCCCCGGCTGTGAGTAGCTGGCGAGTGATGATTTCTAGGGTCGCTCCCGTGGTTACAACATCGTCTACCAGGCCGATATGGGCACCCGATATTTCTCCGCGTACGGCAAAGCTGTCAGACAGGTTTTTCAGCCGTTGGTTGCGGCTGAGTTGAGACTGGGTTTTGGTGGAAGTTGTTTTGCGCAGTAGTTGCAGATCTACTGGCAGGCACCAGTTTTGCCCCAGACCACTGGCAATAAGTTGAGCCTGGTTGTAACCGCGTTGCCAATAGCGACGCCAGTGCAGAGGAACCGGGGTAAGTATGTCAGGCATATCCTCTGGAAGCCCCAATTGGCGGGCTGCTAGCTGTATAAGGCTGTGTCCGGCGGCCAGGTCCCGGTGGTATTTGAAATGTTGGATTAAGTGGTTGATCGGGTAAGCGTATTGCCAGGCAGCACTGATCTTCTTTAAGGCGGGTGGCCTCTGTAAACAGGCCGCGCAAATATTATCTTTTGCCGCCGCCAAGGGTAGGGCGCAGTAGCGGCAGCCGCGGCCTAGCGCCGGTAGTTCCTGGGTGCAGGCAGAACAGATTCCAACCTCTCCCGATACTCCGCCGCACAGCAGGCAGCGGGCCAGACTTTGGGCAAGTTTTCTACTGAAAAGCTTGTAAACCATATCGTCTCTTCCGAGTTGACAGCGGTTTGGCCGTGGCTAAACTGGCCAGTCTGGTGGATTGAACGGCAGAGGCTGAATTAGAGCCCGCTGATCGATTCCACTAGAGCCTGCTAACAGGCTGTGAGTATCCGATTTTAATAAGCAACAGAGAGAGTACGCCCTGTGACTGCCGCCCAGCAAATGCCCGCCGCAGAGATCCGCCACGACTGGACCCGCCAGCAGGTACTGGACCTCTTCGCCATGCCGTTTAGCGACTTGATGTTTACCGCGCAGCAAGTGCACAGAGCTTATTTTGACGCCAATCGGGTACAGGTCAGTACCCTTTGCTCTATCAAGACCGGTGCTTGCCCTGAGGACTGTGCCTACTGTCCCCAAAGTGCCCGCTATGACACCGGGCTGGAGCGGGAAAAACTGATGAAGGTTGAAAAGGTGTTGCAGGAGGCAAGGGCAGCTAAGGCCGGCGGTGCTACCCGCTTCTGTATGGGGGCCGCCTGGCGCTCCCCCAAGAAAAAAGACATGCCTTACGTGACCCAGATGGTACGTGAAGTAAAGGCGTTGGGTATGGAAACCTGTATGACCCTGGGCATGTTAAATGATGATCAGGCCCAGGAGTTGGCGGATGCAGGCCTCGATTACTACAACCACAATTTGGATACTTCGCCGGAATATTACGGTGAGATTATTACCACTCGCACTTACCAGGATCGCCTGGAAACCTTGGGGCGAGTGCGCTCAGCAGGAATGAAGGTCTGTGCTGGTGGCATTGTGGGAATGGGTGAAGGCGATAAAGATCGCGCCGGGTTATTGATGCAATTGGCGAACCTGCCGGAGCACCCCGAATCAGTGCCCATCAATATGCTGGTAAAAGTCGCAGGTACCCCGCTGGAAGAACAAAAGGACTTGGACCCCTTCGAATTTATTCGCTGCATTGCTGTGGCCCGTATCATGATGCCGAAATCCCATGTGCGCCTATCCGCCGGTCGCGAGCAGATGAGCGATGAGATGCAGGCAATGGCCTTCCTCGCCGGCGCCAACTCTATTTTCTACGGTGAAAAACTGCTGACGACTGCGAATCCGGAAGCTAACGAAGATATGCAGTTGTTCAGTCGCCTGGGTATTAAGCCAGAAGAGTATCAGCAGTACGCCGATGAGGCTGAGGTGGAAGCGGAATTGAACGCGCAGATCACCGAACAGCAAAATGATGCCTTCTTCTACGACGCGGCCAAATGACCCTGAATGAAGTTCTGCAACAGCGCCTCGCCGAGCGCCGCCAGCAGAATCTGTACCGGGAACTAAAAACCCTCGATCGCGCACCCGGGCCGCGAGCCCGGGTCGATGGGCGGGAGCTACTGGTATTTAGCAGTAACGACTACCTGGGGCTTGCCAGCCGCGAGGAAGTCATCGCAGCACAGAAGGCGGGAGCAGAGTGTGGTGCAGGCGCCACAGCCTCTCACCTGGTTAATGGTCACCTGGATATTCATCACCGCTTGCAGCAGTGCATCGCCGAGGTAACCGGGCGAGAAGCGGCGCTGATATTCTCGAGTGGCTACATGGCGAATATCGGCACTATTTGTGCCCTGTTGGGGCGGGCCGACAATATTGTTTCGGACAGGCTTAATCATGCCTCACTGATTGACGGTGCCCGCTTGAGTGGCGCCAACAGTCTGCGCTTTGCCCATAACGATCTAGCTGGCCTTGAACGCCAATTGCAGCGCGCTACTAGCCGGGGTGGCGCTACTTTAGTAGCGGTGGATGGCGTTTACAGCATGGATGGTGATTTGGCCCCTCTGGCTGAGATTGCCACTCTGTGTAAGCAATACAACGCCTGGTTAATGGTTGATGAGGCCCACGGCTTCGGTGTAATGGGTAGTGAAGCATACCCGCTGGCGGGCAGCTGTGCCCTGGCGGGGCTGACCCAGGAACAAGCCCCGGTTGTGATGGGTACCTTGGGTAAAGCGGTTGGCAATGCCGGTGCCTTTATTGCGGGCTCCCGGGCACTGATAGATTTCCTCACCCAGTTTGCGCGGCCCTATATCTATACCACCGGAATGACGCCAGCAGTGGCTGCCGGTGCCTTGGCTGCTATCGAATTGATTCGCGATGAGCCTCAGTTACAAGGGCGCTTGCGGGTAAATATCGCTTATTTCCGCCGCAGGGCACTACAGCTCGGCTTACCTCTACAGGCGTCGGCCAGTGCGATACAGCCGCTGGTGTTGGGCTGTGAAAACACCGTGATGGCGGTTGCCAGAGAATTGCAGGAGCGTGGATTCCTGGTGGGTGCCATTCGCCCGCCTACAGTGCCGCTGGGCACTGCACGCTTGCGCATTACCCTGAGCGCGGCTCATCTGGCCGAGGATATCGATGAGCTACTAGGCGCGCTGCAGCAGATTTTGCAGAGCGCAGGGGTACTGGATAAGTGACACGGGTTGAACACTTGGTTTTCCTGCACGGGTGGGGCGGGAGTGCAGACCTTTGGCAGCCGCTTATAGAATCCCTGGCGCGTCGTACAGAATTGCAACTCCACTGTATTGAGTTACCTGGATTTGCTACACAAGGTGCTGAGGATTGGCCCCCACTAGAAGCTTTGCTGCAGAAGCTTTACCAGCAACTTCCCCCTAGCTGTATCCTGGTTGGCCACTCCCTCGGCGGTATGCTGGCCGTTCGCCTGGCTTCTATAGCGAAGCAGGACAAAGTTCTGGGTTTAGTGACCATAGCTGCCAATGCCTGCTTTGTGGAACGAGACGGCTGGCCAGGCATGGCCGAGAGCACTTTCAAGGCATTTTTCGATGCTTTTGCATCATCTCCGGAGAGTACCTGGGAGCGATTTTGCTCACTACAGGCGCGGGGTGATAGCTCCATGCGCTCTTTGCTTAAAGACCTTAAGGCACAAAAACCACAAATAAATAGTGATGCCTGGCGGGGAGCATTGTGCTGCTTGGCAGAGCTGGATAATCGCCAATACCTGGAACATCTGTCCGTGCCGGCACTGCACCTGTTTGGTGACAGGGATGCCCTGGTTCCCATTGAAGCTGCTCGGTCCATTGAGGCGTGTGGGGGCACCGTCAAAGTCATACCCGAGACGGGCCATTTACCCCATTGCACCAAAGCTGACATCGTCGCTGAATATCTATTCGAGCTTCTCGAGTCTATTGGAAACCCCCCGGCTGAGCCGTTTGATAAGGCTGCGGTAGCTCGCTCTTTTACCCGGGCAGCACAGGGCTACGATGATTGCGCCCATCTGCAGCGGGCAGTCTGCCGGCAGCTGTTGGCCCAAGCCGATGACAGCTGGGCACCCCGTACGATCCTCGATTTGGGCAGTGGCACCGGATTCGGTACTGAACTGTTGCGGCGGCATTTTCCTCAGTCGCAAATTATTGCCCTGGATCTGGCGGAGGGGATGCTGAAATTTGCCCGGACGCAAAGAGCCAAAGCTGATGGTTACATTGCGGCCGATGCCGAACAGTTACCCCTGGCGGCGGGTAGTGTTGATTTGGTGTTTTCAAGTATGGCGCTGCAATGGTGCTACCGCCTGCCGCAATTGTTTGCTGAGTTGCAGCGAATACTGGCCCCTGAAGGGCGGTGCCTGGTTGCCACCCTTGGCCCTAAAACCCTGGTGGAATTGAAACAGAGTTGGGCTCAAGTGGATGGGGGTGTACATGTCAATCAGTTCCTGCCCGCCGAGCAATGGCGTGAAGCAGCGCTGCACAGTGACCTCAGCGGATTGGTTACGGATGAACTGCGCCTACTGCACTTTGATAGCCTGCGCCAGTTGATGCGGGAGCTTAAGGGAGTGGGTGCACACAATATTAACCGGGCGGCGGATAAAGGTATGACAGGTCGTCGCAAACTGCAGCACTTGTCCGTAGCCTATGAAAATAAGCGGGAAGAGCGAGGATTGCCGGTAACTTACGAGGTGATCTATATGAATCTCACCGCTTGCAGGGCAAAAAAATCCGGCTGACCTGCGCCTATCGCAACGCAGGGAGCCGGGTGCAAGATTGAAGAGATCAGGGGTAGATGTCGATAGGGATTGGCGTCTTCACCAGAGCCCAGATTTCGTCCATTTCACGGTTGGAGGCCACCGCGATGCAACCATCGGTCCAGTTGGTGCGGCGCAGATGTCTTTCCATATAGGACCACTGGGGCTTGATACCGTGGATCATAATGTCACCGCCGGGACTGACCCCCATTTTGGCTGCCCGTGCACGGTCCTGCTTGTTGGGATAGGACACGTGGATTGAACGGTAAAAGCGGCTGTTGGGATTCTTCCAGTCCAGTGTGTAGCGGCCTTCAGGGGTGCGCTCGTCCCCCTGGCGAACTTTGTGTCCCCTGGGGTTATCCCCAAAAGACACGGTATAGCTTTTCACGACACGGCCGTCCCGTATCAGCTGCATGAGTTTCTTGGACTTATAAACTACGACGTGGTCAACGGGATCAACTTTCGCTGAAGCAAAGATTGGCATCAGCAGGAGCAGGGCAAAGGTCAGGTATCGCATGGTCTTTAAGCAGTTCGGGTAGTTGTCGGTTATTTCGCAATGACACCGCATCCCTGCTGTCTGTCCCCTTTAAGAGGGGGTTATTGTGTGAGCGCAACCCCGTGCCTTCTTATCGATGTACGGCTTGATCTGTTTAAAATTTGCGCTACCGGGTTAATTTATCACCATCTGAGTGGCGTGAAAAGTCACGTTATGAAAAAAGTTAACTTTTATTGGAGGAGGGGGTTAGGCCTTGGCAAAAACCTATTTTATCGCCGGTACTGACACCGAGGTCGGCAAGACATATGTGAGCGCCGCACTGCTATCGGCAGCGGCGGAGGCAGGCTTGCAAACGGCGGCAGTGAAGCCTGTGGCATCTGGATGTGAGCACACGGATGATGGCCTGCGCAATGAAGATGCCCTTTTGCTCCAGGAAGCGATGACTCTGAAGCTGCCTTACCAGCAAGTAAACCCCTTTGCCCTGGAGCCCGCTATTGCTCCGCATATAGCGGCCGCAGAGGTGGGTAAGCAGTTAAATGTTGCGCGGATGGCTGGCGTCTGTCGGGGAGTGATGTCTGCAGGGGCCGACCTGGTTTTGATCGAAGGTGCTGGTGGCTGGCGCACCCCGTTGGGCCCAAGAAGCTTTCTGTCCCAGTTGCCCCGGGAACTAAACCTACCGGTCATACTCGTGGTGGGCATGCAACTTGGCTGTATCAACCATGCATTACTCACGGTAGAGGCAATCCGCCGCGATGGGCTTCCGTTAGTGGGTTGGGTAGCCAACTTTGTGCGTGGTGAGGGTATGGCTCGCGCAGAGGAGAATCTGCATACCCTTAAGGCTCTACTGCCGGCTCCTCTTCTAGGCTCCCTTCCATTCGATAGCGCCGCGAACTATCGCAATGCTGCCCAGTACCTGGATATCGATGGGTTAATTGCCCAAGCCGATCACTGATGGGGCGGTAGGGTAAGGAGAAGACGCAGAATGCTGTTCTTACAAGGTGATATTACTAGGCCTGATTATATCTGATTTAAAAAACTAGTTCGCAGGGCGATATCATTTTCCAGAAGTTGGGCGATATTTCGTGTGTCATCGATACCGGAATGCTGTCGCCCTTTAAATTTAAGCCCCGATAGTTGAATAGCCTTGGCTAGGTCGACGCGGTGTCCTTTATTGTCAGCGAATATTTGCTTCACATTAATGTGAGGCAGGTATTGTAAGGGGTTTGCTATTTCCTTTCCGCCTGTTTCCATGTGCAATTGCCATGCATCAAAATTTCCCCAGCTGCCCCATGCGGCTAATTCATAGTTGGAAAGCCAATCTTTGAATTTATCCAGTACCCCGGGTAGCAACGAGGCCTTATCAACCTGCTCCTGAGTAATACCCGTTAATTCGGTACAAAATAGTGTCAATTCTCTGTGAATAGTGGGTTTTACGTAAAGCTGCCTTTCATCTAATTGAACAAAAGCTTTTTGTGTCAAACTTCCCACTATCGCACCCAACTCTATGGTTTCGGCTTCCTCTGGAGGGAGGGGCGGCTCGTTATCACAAGTACATTCGAGATCAACCAAAAGAATGTAAGTTTGATTTTTCATCTTTAATTGAGAAACTTTTTGCAAGAATATTCATGGCAATGTTTAATTTATAGTCTATGTAGTTATTCTGATAAAACTGTCGTGATTTTCTCTAATTTTTCATTATTTCCTTACTTGGCTATTGCAGTTATTGAATTTTTAAAGGGGGAGCTAAAACACGCAGCAAAAATTTGTATCACCCGGCAGTAAAAAGTAGATGGATATATTCTTATGGGGATATCTCTCTGATTGGGGTTGTGAAATTGACTACGAATGGGCATACAAATGGCTGGCAACCACCGATTCTTGAAGATCCCAGCAGATACTTGAAACTAGCAAATAATCCTTGGTTTAACTTGCTGGTAGATTTGCAAGACATACTTACTCGAGAGACAGCAATGTTCTGGCGAGGCCAGGGAATTGGAACCGTTCACTTACCTGTTACGACTGGTAGTATTTCGAGCCCAGTTGGGCTGGGAAGTGACTCAATTCCTGTGAGTATTCAATTAAATGGTCAGGAAACATATCTAGCCGACTCCATGCAGTTTCAGCTTGAGTTGTGTTGTCGAATGAAGCCCCGAGGCGCTTATTATCTAATGCCGTCATTTCGTGGGGAGGACTGGGACGCTACACATCTCTGCCAGTTTATGCACAGCGAGGTAGAAATTAGTGGGGACTTGGCTGAGGCTATGTCTTTGGCTGAGGGGTATATCCGCGCGCTCAGCAAAGCGATGCTTAGAGAGCAAGCTGAGTCGATTACACGAGCAGCCGGCAGTCTAAGTCACTTAGAGTCAGTGGCAAACGGAGATTTAACTTTTAATTCTGTTACTTTTGATGAGGCCGCCAAGCTTCTTCAGGACAAGCCTGAGTTTATCGATAAAACTGATTACGGGCGAAATCTTACTAGAGCGGGAGAACGAGAGCTTATCAGAACTATTGGCCCCTTTGTTTGGGTTACCAAGTGGGATCATGGGGTTGTTCCCTTTTATCAAGCCATGGATAAAAATGGCTATAGCGCATTAAATAGTGATCTCTTATTTGGGTGTGGCGAAGTGGTCGGTTGTGGCGAAAGACATGTTGACGATTTGGCTGTTCTCACAGCTATGAAGGTGCATGGGGTAAATCCAGAATCCTATAAGTGGTATACGAATATGAAGCGGGTTTATCCATTGAGAACTGCTGGGTTTGGCATGGGTGTTGAACGATTTTTAATGTGGGTGCTCCAACACGATGATATTCGAGATCTTCAAATATTGCCTCGCAGAAACGGATTTGAATTGTCACCATGAGTTCTTCCGATAGGGACCCTTCAAGTTACAATATTTCTAATCAGGTAAGAATTAGCTCACTGGGATTAGCTGAAGATAGAGTACCTCAGCACTTACACCCCATACTTTCATTTATCAATTCATGGGCAAATGGACAAGATGCACCAGTGACTATAACTATTGGTGGAAGCATCGCATCTGGCGAAGCCGATGCTTTTAGTGATTTGGATGTCACGGCAGTCTATATGTCGACTAATCCACTCAATAGGGCCAGAGCTGAATTTGAGCAGATGTTCACACAGCATTTTAATATTTGCGTGACATTCTCTGCTGTGCATGCGGGAATTCCAAGTTTACTTGTTTTCTACACTCGAAAAGATGACTGGATTGTAAAGTTAGATATAAGCTTTTTGTATTGTGCAGATCCACCTTGCTGTATCCCAGAACCATTCATCGTCTTGCGTAAAGATATTCCTATCAGCCAAAACACCATGTCTGGTGCGAAATCAATGTCAGTGCAGGAGATTATCCCGCGCTACTGTGGCTGGCTTTGGTATACATTTGCTAAAATTAAAAGAGGTGAAAGTTTGGCGGCTTGTGACTCTCTCGCCTTTACACGTAAACATGCCATTATTCCACTTATTCAACAGGCTACAGGTGTTAAATTACAAGGGGATCGGCGATTAGAGCAGCGATTGCCGACCGACTGGGTAGAACAACTTCATAACACTCACCCTCGTACTTTGAAGTCTGAGGATCTTTATTTGAGTCAAGCTAGCCTTCATCAAATTTTCCTGCGAGCGGTTAATGAAATAGGAAAGTCTGATTTGTTACTAGAGGGGCAAAAATATAATCAGCTTGTTGATGTGTTACGACGGCAGGGGCTAACCATTGACTGGCCTGAATAATGATGCAGTGTCGGTAAACTTTGGACGCTCAGGGCATAAGCCCAGAGAAACAATGCTTGAAATGCAAAGTTCACGCTATCAACATGAATAACAGGTTTTATCCTAAGCTAATACCGGGAAAGGCGATAGCAATATATTCACCCTCTTCAAATGTAGCAAGTAAATATCCTGACCGATTAATTCGGAGCGTTAAAGCCTTGGAGCGAACCTTGAATACAAAGGTTGTACTGCCGGAGCAGGTGTGCTTTTCAAGAGGGTTTACGGCAGGGACTGCATTGGAGCGGGCTCAGGCGTTTGAGAGTTTATTACTCGATCACTCGATTGCGGGAATCATGTGTTCAATTGGAGGATTCAACTCAGCTGAAATATTAGAATACTTGAATCGAGATATTGTTTGCCGACACCCCAAAGTATTAATTGGCAACAGCGATGCGACAGCATTGATTTTAGGTATTTATAGTTTGAGTGGATGGACTACTTATTTTGGCCCCACACTGTTACCTCAGTTTGGCGAATACCCACAGCCTTTTGCTTTTACGATCGAGAACCTTTTTTCTGCCATCGGTAATAATGAGACCTTGACAGAGCTAAGAGATCCTGCTGCATGGACTCGTGAATTTACGGACTGGGGTGAAAGTCCGCAACGGCGTCGTTTGATGGAAAAAGACAGTCACCGAATAGTTTATCGAGAAGGGCTGGGTGAGGGGATATTGTTTGGAGGGAATATAGAGACGCTAAATATGCTTGTGGGTACGCCATATCTTAATATCCCCTCAGATATTATTTTTTTCTGGGAGGCCCATGCTGAAGAAGCGCGACTAGAGAGGGTTCGTCGTGCCCTTACCCATCTGCGTCAATCAGGGATACTCTCTCACGTTAGAGGTATGCTTATTGGACGCTCTCCATATTGCACTGATATAGCCGGCGTCACGCTAAAAGATACGGTTCTTGAGGCTTGTGCGGATTTCGACTTTCCAATAGTAGCGAATTTAAGCTTTGGGCATACAGATCCCATGTTGACTTTGCCAATCGGTGTTTTGGCTAATGTTTGTGTAATGAAAGGTAGTGAGGCCCGTATCACAATTGTCTAACTTACTTTTATCAAAACAGGGATGCCCATGCGGTTATTGCTTGAGTACTCCGGGGGAGAGGTCGCAATTTATTATCTGCCAAAATGATGTTGCGACCGCACTAATACCGATACGGCCAAGAATTAGGGGGAATGTGGTGGTGGTGCCTCACGTCTATCATACGGATTTTTCCACATTCAATCAGAGTGAGTTCCGCGATCTATTTAAGTGTGTCAGGGAGTCTACTTTTGCAGTAGAAAACCTCTATGATCCGGATGGCACCAATGTCTGGTGTGATTGGGGGGAAATTACGGGGCGATCCTATCTTCACTTAGTTTGGGAGATTGTCCCCAGGAGTGACAGGAAAGCGGGTAGAAAATATCGCTATACGGATATTTTTTCGTGTCCGCAATGGAGTTCGCCGGAGAGGGCGAAGGAAGCTGCACGTCTACGCGGTGCTCTCAATTTCTCGAAATAACCCCTATTATACAACGATCATAACTTGTATTGAGTTTGCTGTGCCTTATACGTTTCGAGTTCGAAGGCCGTGCCCGCTATGTACACTGATGCATTCGAGTGTTCCGCTGGTAAAGGAGTTGAAGCACGCTTGCCTGGCGGTAAATCCGAGGCAGCGCAGTAAAGGCGCATTGTTAGTAATCCCTTCTTTGCACACGAATCATTTTACCGCTTGTGACTCGGTAGTTTTATCAGATGTCAGCAATTTGATCCTAACGGGTGTTGATATTCTGCGAGAGGCATTTCAGCCAGATGGTATTCATACATTCTGCAATTCTGGAGTGTCCGCAGGCCAGTCTGAAGATCACATGCATGTGCAAATCATCCCGCGATATGCAGATGAGCCCTATTCATTTGTACCCAGTGATGAGATTCCACTATTAGCTGAGGATAAGTTAGCCGAACTCGTCAGCGTTCTACTGCGAAGGAGCGCCAATGTAGACTAGCAGCAGTTTTTTCAGCCGGCTCTAGTGAGCGGTACAGCATCCATTCAACAGATTGTTCCCACTCTTTAGAACTGAGTGCTTGTCAGGTTCCTCAAAGCCCGAGACTGTTGACATTAGGGCGCTTCGGCCCTAGATTCAAACGAGCGTTTGAAACACTTGAATGAGGACCGGGAGCATGGCCGACTATAAGGCGCCACTAAGGGAGATGAACTTCCTACTTCACGAGGTATTTGCTGCGGAAAAACTCTGGGCGGAATTGCCCGGGTTGGCTGGAGCGGTAGATCGTGAGACCGCAGATGCGATTCTCGAAGAGATGGCCAAGCTGGCTGCCAACACCCTGGATCCGATCAATCGCACTGGCGACGAAGAGGGCTGCCAGTGGAATGACGGTGTGGTGACCACGCCGAAAGGCTTTAAAGAAGCCTATGCCACCTTCTGTGAAGGCGGCTGGGGTGGACTGCTGGGCAACCCGGAATACGGCGGCATGGGTATGCCGAAAATGCTGGGCGCTCAGGTTGAGGAGATGATCAATGCTTCAAATATCTCTTTTGCACTCTACCCGGTTCTGACTAACGGCGCCTGCCTGGCAATTGATGCCCACGCCAGTGATGCGCTGAAAGAAAAATACCTGCCCAAGATGTATGAGGGAACCTGGGCTGGTGCCATGGGCCTTACCGAGCCTCACGCCGGTACAGACCTGGGTATTATCCGCACCAAGGCCGAGCCCCGTGGCGATGGCAGCTTTAGCATTAGCGGCAGCAAGATCTTTATCACCGGCGGTGATCAGGATCTGTCCGAAAACATAATTCACCTGGTATTGGCAAAATTGCCAGACGCACCTAAGGGACCGAGAGGCATCTCGCTGTTCCTGGTGCCCAAATACAAGGTGAACGAAGACAACAGCATCGGCGAGCACAATGATGTGAACTGTGGCTCGATCGAGCACAAAATGGGTATCAAGGCCTCCGCTACCTGTGCGATGAACTTCGACGGCGCCCAAGGCTGGCTGGTCGGCGAGGAGAACAAAGGACTCGCGGCCATGTTTACCATGATGAACTACGAGCGTCTGGGTGTCGGTATCCAGGGCCTCGGCGCTTCAGATCGCTCCTATCAGAATGCTGTTGAATACGCTCGCGACCGTATCCAAAGCCGCTCTCCAGCGGGCGCCAAGCAGCCGGAGAAAGCCGCAGACCCCATCATTGTGCACCCGGATGTGCGCCGTATGCTGCTTACCCAAAAAGCTTTGGTGAATGGTGGCCGCGCCCTGTCCACTTACGTGGCCAAGTGGTTGGATATTTCCAAGTTCGGCGAGGGTGAAGAGAAAAGGAACGCGGAGAATATGGTTGCCTTGCTGACCCCGGTAGCCAAAGCCTTTACTACCGATATGGGATTGGATTGCACGATCCTCGGTCAGCAGGTCTTCGGTGGCCACGGTTATATCCGCGAATGGGGCCAGGAACAGTTGGTACGCGATGTGCGTATTACCCAGATCTATGAAGGAACCAATGGTATCCAGGCTCTGGATCTGGTGGGCCGTAAGACTGTAGCCACTGGCGGTGCTCTATTCGAATTGTTTGCTGCAGATGTACAGGGCTTTATCGATGCCCAGATTGATCGAGAGGAAATGGCAGAGTTTATCCAGCCGCTCATCGCTGAGATGCAACGCCTGCGTGAAGCAACTGAGAATATGGTTGCCGCCACTCAGCAAGACCCCCACGCACCGGGTGCTGCCTCTGTAGAGTACCTGCACCTGTTCGGCTACGTCGCTTACGCCTTTATGTGGGCGAAAATTGTGTCTGCGGCGCTGCCGAAAGCGGAAGCGGATAGCTTCTACAGCGGCCAGATAAAGACAGCGCGCTTCTACTTTGCTCGCCTGTTGCCACGCACCCAGGCATTGGCCGGCAGTGTCAATGCAGGTAGCGCTAGCTTGATGGACTTGGAGGAAGAGCTGTTCTAATAGCTCCCTGCGAAAGTGTTAAAAAGCCCCGCTATGCGGGGCTTTTTTGTGGAGCTGTAGAAAGCTTTCTCCTAAACTCAGGGCACAAAAATAACGAGCGAAAGTGCCCATGTTAGATCCCTCCGAAAAGAAACTCTCCGATGAAGACCAAGCCAAGGTCGATAAATACCTGCAGTCCGGCATCAACAGTGTCGAACGCAAGCCTTTCCGCCCCTGGGTACTATTACTCGGCTTGTTAGCGTTATTGACCCTGCTATCGTTGCTGAGCCTGTATATCGCCCAGACAAAAGGTATCGTTTAGCGCGGCGTGGAGCTTCCCAAGTGCTGGAGTAGCTGCCATTCGTCACCGGAAACTGGCTGGATAGACAGGCGCCCCTGTTTTACCAGCACCATCTCAGCCAATTGGGGGATGCCCTTGATTTCTGCGAGGGGCACCGGCCGTTGGAACTCACTTCGCCAGCGAATATCGACGCAGTACCAGCGCGGTTTATCCTCGCTGGCCTTGGGGTCAAAGTACTTGCTTTCCGGGTCGAACTGGGCCGGATCGGGGTAGGCAGAGCGAACCACTTCAGCGGTGCCCACAACTGCCGGCACCTTACAGGCACTGTGATAAAACAGCACGCCATCTCCTTCCTTCACCTTATCGCGCAAAAAATTGCGTGCCTGGTAATTGCGGATACCATCCCAGCGACCGCAACCGCCAGATTCGGCAGCGAGGTCCTGGAGGCTGTATTCATCGGGCTCAGATTTAAATAACCAGTAGGTCATGCGGCAGTTTGTCTCTTTGCTGCGCCGGTTGGTGTTTCGCCGGCTTTCGACGCCATTTAGTATGAAGCTGCCGATTAGTGTCAAATCGGCGCATAGATTTTTACCCAATAAGCGGGAGATTATGGGAAGCAAAACACTTCAGTGGCTCTCACAGAAGCTGGCTAGTCGTCGCTCACAGTACTGGGCTTTGCAGCTCTCTGGTTGGGGGGGCTATACGCTGTTGACCTTTGTGGGCAGTTTTTTCTGGGTGAATGACCACTGGATTCACTCGGGCTACATCATAGTTGCCACTACAGCGGGGGTTGTTCTCAGCGAGAGCATGCGCCAGGGGTTCCACCGCCTGTGGAGCAAGCCTCCAGTAATGCGATTAATAGGTTCTTTACTGCTGGTAGTGATGGCGGCGGTGATTTGGGCGGCAATAAAGTTCAGCGGCTCCCTGTGGCTGTATGGCCACGATGGTGATGAGCACCCGGCACTCCTGGCTATCTACTGGTTCACCTATTCATTTCTGATTCTGATGACCTGGGCGGCGCTCTATTACGGTATCAAGTATTACCGCTCCTCTCAGGCCCAGCAGGAAAAGGCGTTAAGGGCTCAGTCAATGGCGCATCAGGCCCAGCTGAAAATGCTGCGTTACCAGTTGAATCCTCACTTCCTGTTTAACACGCTCAACGCAATCTCCACCTTGATCCTCGATAATGATGGGCGCACGGCCAACAATATGGTGACGCGCCTGTCTCAATTCCTGCGCCACTCCCTGGATAATGATCCTATGCAAAAGGTCACCCTGGCGAAGGAAGTTGAGGCGCTGATGTTGTATCTGGACATTGAAAAGGTGCGCTTCGCCGATCGCTTAGGGGTGAATCTGGATTTACAGGGGGAGTCCCCCCAGGCCTTGGTGCCGAGCCTGCTGTTGCAGCCGCTGGTTGAAAACGCGATCAAATATGGGATTTCACAGCTGGAGTGGGGCGGTGAGATTGGCATCAAGTCACGGGTTTTCGCCGGCGAATTATTATTGGAGGTCAGCGATAACGGCCCCGGCATGTCGGAAGAGGAGCTGCGCCTGATTGGCAAAGGCTACGGAGTGGGCATTCGCAATACCTGTGAGCGCCTTAAGGCCCTTTATGGCGATGACCAGAGAGTGCGTTTCCGCAACCGCCCAGAAGGGGGCTTGTCGGTAAATATTCGTATTCCCTTTGAACAGGAATAAAGAGATGAGTGGAGTAGAGACCCTGAGGGCGATCGTTGTCGATGATGAACCCCTGGCTCGTCGCGGCTTGCGGCTGCGACTGGAACAGATGGCTAATATCGAGGTGGTTGCAGAGAGCGGCAATGGTCGCGATGCGTTAGACAAGATACTGGAGCTGAAGCCCGATGTAGCATTTGTGGATATCCAGATGCCCGGCGTAAACGGTTTGCAACTGGTTCAGTTGATTCCGGTGGACTCTCTACCTCATGTAGTTTTTGTCACGGCCTACGACCAGTATGCGGTAGAGGCTTTTGAAATCAATGCGGTGGACTACGTATTAAAACCCATCGAAGAAGAGCGCTTGGAGTTGGCTCTTACCCGAGTCAGGGAACAGAGAGCTAACGCTGATATCGCTAACCAACGGGAGCAATTACTCGAAGCTGTTGCCGATTTGACCAAGGAATCCCCTGAGGTGTTGGAGCAGAAGCTGGTTAGCGGGCAATTTGCCGGTAGTGCCTATCCGGACAAAATTGCAGTGAAAGATGCGGGCAAAATAACTTTGGTGCCCTCCAGTGAAATCGACTGGATCGATGCTGCCGGTGATTATATGTGTGTGCACGCTCGGGGTGAGACCCATGTGATGCGTATCACCATGAAAGAGCTGGAGCAGCAGTTGGACCCGAAATTGTTCCAACGGATTCATCGTTCGACTATCGTCAATTTAAGTCGAGTACGGGAGATACGAGCCCATATTAATGGTGAATACCATCTGGTGTTAGATAGCGGCGAATGTTTAAAAATGAGCCGCAGCTATAAAAATAAAGTCCAGCACTTCCTCTGATCCATAAATTTTTTATGGCTCTCAGGTGAGGCAGCAAAGCAGGTGGGTTTTCCACTGTAACGCTGCCTCTTAAGGCATGGATTTCATTTTGTGAATTTTTATTTTCTTTCCGGTGAATAAACGGGCTCTTCATGGCCTGATCGAATTTTCCTGGCAACTAGTCGCAACTGCCTTGTAAGGAATTCATATTCCGCTAGCCTTCAGTCCCAATAAAAAACTGGGGCTGAAGTAATGGCATTAACACGCGCCGCTTTAAAAAATCCCGCTGCTGCGGGGGTCGCAGTGGTTATGGCTGTTCTGCTTGGAGCTTTCCTCGCCAGCCAGCTGCCGGTTCAACTTTTCCCCGATATCGACAATCCTCGTATCGCTATCCAGGCGGGCTGGAGAGCGGCCGCACCGAAAGAGGTGGAGGCGGAAATTGTCGAGCCGATCGAATCCGTATTACAGGGCCTCACCGGTCTGGAAATGATGCAAGTCAACGCCGGTCGCGGTGGCGCCTGGGCAAATCTGGAATTTGCCATGGGCACCGATATGAACAAGGTGCTGATTGATGTTATCAGTCGTATGAGCAGCCTGCCGCCATTGCCCCGGGATGCGGAGCCACCGCGAGTAATGCTGGGTGGCTGGGGTGGCGATGCCACAGCACTGACCTATTTCTTTCTGCAAAAATTACCTGATAACCAGAATAACCTGGATGACTACGCTGGCCTGATCGAAGATGTACTGCGCCCGGAGTTGGAGTCGGTGCCCGGGGTTGCCAGTGTCCAGGCCCAGTCTGGGAGTGCGGCACAGGAAGAGTTACAGATTATTTTTGATCCCTGGAAAGCAGCTGAACTGGGAGTAGAGCTGCCTACAGTGAGTCGGCAGCTGGCGTCTGCCAGGGATGTCTCCGGCGGATTTACCGACGTGGGGCGTCGTCGCTATACCCTGCGCTTTGTCGGCGAGTATGAACCCAAAGACTTATCCGAATTAGTGTTGGAATGGCGCAATGGACAGCCGGTGCGCCTGGGCGATATTGCTGAGGTCAAGGTGGGGCCTTCCGAATCCCGCGGTGTCACCACGCAAAATGGCAATCCGGCAGTTTCTCTCCGTATTAACCGTACCAACAATGCCAATATGCTGGCGACTTTGGAGCGGGTTAAGCAAAAAGTCGCTGAGCTGAATGAAACTAAATTGAAAGCTGAGCAGCTTGTGCTGGTGCAATCATTTGATGCATCGGTGTTTGTTTACCGGGCTTTAAACTTGCTCGGCGGTAATATGATTTTAGGCATCGTATTAGCTGTCGGAGTGCTCTGGTGGTTTATGCGACGCATGCGTGCGACTTTGATCGTTGCCGCAGCGATTCCAATTTCATTACTTTCGACCTTTGTGGTGCTGTCGGCCGCAGGCCGCAGCGTGAATGTAATTTCTCTGGCGGGGCTGGCCTTTGCTACCGGTATGGTGCTCGATGCTGCGATAGTAGTGTTGGAAAATATTGTGCGCCTGAGAGAAAAAGGTCGGGGGGCAGAGGAGGCTGCGGAGCAGGGTGCGGGCCAGGTGTGGGGTGCACTGTTGGCCAGTACTGCGACAACCGTTGCGATATTCCTTCCGGTATTTTTCCTTAACAGTGTCGAAGGGCAGGTCTTCGGTGACCTGGCCCTGACTATTGCTGTGGCTGTGGTGTTTTCCCTGTTGGTTGCGGTGGCTGTGGTTCCCCTGGCTGCGCGTCTGTGGCTACCCTCTATCTCTACTGAAGACCGTCTCTCCCGAGTATGGGAAAAAATAACTGCGCGGGTAATGGCTTTGACGAGTACCAGGACCCGCCGTTGGCAGGTGATCGGGGGGCTTTTATTAATGCCCATGGTTGCGACTTATTTATTCTTACCAAACCTGGATTATTTACCGCCGGTAAAAAGGGATGCAGTCGACGTGTGGATGAATTTCCCCGCATCCACTAATACCAAAACTTTAGAAACAGAAATTGTCAACGAGTTGGATAAGCGCATGGCACCCTACATGAGTGGTGAGCGCGAACCAGCCCTGAAGAACTACTACGTGATCACCTGGCCCAATGGCGGCACTATGGGAGTTCGGGTTAAGGATATGGATCAAGCCAAGGAGATGGAGAGAGTCCTGCGGGAAGAAATCCTGGTGGATATTCCTGATTTCCAGGGATTCGCCGCGCGGGGTAATCTGTTTGGCCAGTTCGGTGGTGACCGCAACATTGCTTTACATCTGCAATCCCGTGATGCCGAAGCATTGATGCGTGCGGCTGCCCTTGGAGTTGAGGTTGTTGAAGAGGTGATGCCGGGAACGCCGGTGCAGACCAACCCGGGCTTATCTTTATCAGAACCTGAATTGACAGTGCGCCCCAATGATCGCGCAATGCTGGAGCAGGGCTGGAATCGCCAGGATATGGGCGGACTGGTTCGAACGCTGGGTAATGGTCTCTATGTTGGCGAGTATTTTGACGGTGAAAAGCGCCTGGATATTATTTTTAAAGCGCAGCCCTGGAGTACTCCAGAACAACTGCAAAATACGCCGTTGGTAACGCCCCGTGGGGAAGTGGTGCCACTCAGTCAGCTGGCCAGTGTGGAGCGGACTGTGGGGCCGGGCAGTTTGCGCCGGGTCGATGGTAGGCGCACTATTACACTGAATATAGTACCGCCGGAAGATGTGTCCCTCGAAGAGGTGCGCGCACAGCTGGAAACGGATGTATTGCCGAAGATTCGCGAAGCTCTGCCCGCTGACGGGAGTATTTTGGTGGGGGGAAATGCCAGTGACCTGGATAAGGCGTTGGCCTCGCTTTCCAAGAATTTCCTGTTAGCGCTGCTAATTTTATTCCTGCTGATGAGTGCACTGTTCCGCTCCTTGCGGGATGCCTCTCTGGTATTGCTCACCGTGCCCTTAGCGACAGTGGGCGGCGTGTTGGCGCTACAAATTTTAAACTTGATCGATTTCCAACCACTGGATCTGCTCACCATGATTGGCTTTGTGATATTGCTAGGCCTGGTGGTGAATAATGCTATTTTGCTGGTACACCAGACGCGAGCGGCAGAAATGGCGGGTAGCACTCGGGTGGACGCTGTAGAGCAGGCCTTGCGCCTGCGTTTGCGCCCTATTTTTATGAGTACCCTGACCAGTGTATTTGGCATGTTGCCACTATTGGTTGCTCCCGGTGAGGGCAGTGTTATTTACCGCGGCCTGGCCGCAGTGATTGTGGGCGGCATGGCAGTGAGCACGCTCTTTACCCTGGTTTTATTGCCGGCATTACTGCAAACCGGCAGCCTGCCACTACCCAAATTTACGGCTATGCGCGAAAGGTTTGCCCTGAGGAGTTCACAATGAAGAAATTGCTCGCAGGTATCGTTTTATCTCTGGGCGCCAGTGGCGTTTGGGCGCAGGGCGATCCTATTGCGGTATTGGTGGATCGGGCCCAAGTTCGGGAAATTGCTCCGAGCCAGTGGTCTGCAGGTGAGGTGGTGAGCCGACGAGATATCCTGGTTTCTTCTGAACTGGATGGTGTGTTGGAATTTGTCGCTGAGCCCGGCAGCTTTATTAAAAAGGGTGAGCGCCTGGCCGAGCTGGACAGTACTCATTGGCGATTACAGCTGCGCAATAGTGACAGCCGTATTGCACAATTGCGTGCGCGGTTGACCTATATGGATGCTCAGTTAAATCGACTGAGTAAGTTGGCGGAAACCAATAGTACCTCTCGAGCCGCATTGGAAGAGCAGCAGGCTGAGCGCGAGGCAATGGCTCAGGACCTGATTGCGGCTCAAATTGAGCGCGACCGCCGGGCCTATGAATTATCTAAAACAGCCATTGATGCAACCTTTGATACTTTAGTGGTGAGCCGCGAATTACAGGCGGGAGAATATGTGCGCACCGGTTCGGAATTACTGCGAGCCCTGGATATGTCACAGATGGAAGTGGAGGCGGATATTCCCTTGACGGCTCTGCCGCTGATTCGCATCGGTGACACAGTGGCGCTGCGCAGTGATTCTGTCTCTCTGCCGGGAGAGGCACGGGTGGATGATCAATTATTTAGCGGCCGGGTACGTCAATTTGTGCCTGTGGCCAGCGATCGCTCCCGGCGAGTTAAGCTGATGGTAACTTTGCCACAGAGTGCGCCGGAGCAGTGGGACTGGATTGTCGGTATGCCGGTACAGGTCTCTGTGCCCATTGCGCAGGCGCAGGCCACCATGTCTGTGCCAAGGGATGCCTTGGTTTTAAGAAATGGCGATACCTTCGTATATCGAGTGGGCGAGGAGGATAAGGCTGAGCGATTATCTGTGCGTATCGGCAGTGGCGATGGTGAATGGGTGTCGGTAAGCGGTGATCTCACCAAGGGCGATCGTGTGATAGTGCGTGGTGCTGAGCGCTTGCAGCCTGGACAGGAAGTTAAAGTGCTGTCGGAAGTGGTGCGAGATAAAGAGCCATTACAGGCGGGCAGTGGCTAATTCCTGATTTTTCCTGAAGGCCTTCTGATCAAATACAGGGTGACTCGCTGCTTGTGATCGCCCTGGCCCTCCTAATCTTTCACCAAGTAATGATGTTCCCTCCCCATCCAAACTATTTGTGGGTACATCGACTAAATAATAATCATTCGCATTGACTGACGTATATTTCTTCAAATATCATCCGCTCCGTTTATGGTGCCCCTGCACCGTTCACTGATTTGGAATGAGGTTTTAGCCGATGAAAATTAACGGCTTAATGAAGAAAAAAGCGCTGTCAGCCTGGATTGCTGCCGCCGTGCTCGCCCCGCTGGGAAGTTCTGCTTGGTCTGCTGAAAGCGAAACTGCTGAAACCATGGAAGAAGTCAGTGTCTACGGAGAGCAGGAAGAGACCAGTACTGCCTCTCGCCTAAGCCTATCTGTTTACGATACTCCGCAAACGGTAACAACTGTATCCCAAGCTCAAATCCAGGACTTTGCCCTACAGGATATTAATGAGCTGCTGAAATATACCCCAGGGGTAACCGTAGAGAACGTAGAGACGGATCGTACTTATTACACCGCTCGCGGCTTTGATATTGTGAACTTCCAATACGATGGAATCGGTGTTCCCTTTTCCTCTGGTTTATCCCATGGGCATCAAGACACCGCGATATTCGACCAGGTTGAAGTGGTGAAGGGCGCAGCAGCTCTGACCACAGGTCTGGCTAACCCCTCAGCGACGGTTAACTTTATCCGCAAGCGTCCGACAGAAGAGTTCAAGGCGGGTGTAGATCTGGTTGTCGGTGAAGAGGGACGTTTGCGCACCCAGGGAGATATCTCAGGTTCTATCAGCGATAACGTCCGAGGACGGTTGGTGGTTGCAGAGGATCAGGCTGACTCTTATCTTGACCGCTACGAAACTGACGGCAGTGTCTACTACGGTATTGTGGAAGCAGATTTGACTGATTTCACCACCCTGACCTTAGGCCACAGCCAAAATCGCAGTGAAGCCGATGGCAGTATGTCTGGTGCCCTGCCACTTTTCTATACCAATGGCAGCGCTACCGATTTCGATGTTTCCACAAGTACGGCACCAGACTGGGCTTTCCGCAATGTAGACAGAATCCAGACTTTTGTTGAACTGAAACAGGATCTTTCCGCAAACTGGTCCGTCACTGCATTACTGACCCAGAATGAAATCGATATGGATGTCGAGGAGATGTATGTCTACGGCACTCCAGACAGAGAGACCGAACTGGGTTTATATGGATATGCGTTTGGCTACAAGTTGGATGAAAAGCAAAAGATTGCGGATGTATTCCTGTCAGGAACCTACAATTTGTTCGGCCGCGATCACGAATTGGTGGTGGGTGCCAACTATGCAGATATCGAACTAACCGGCCAATCTTTCTACAGCTACTCCGATGGCTATCCGGTTCTTGGCAGTGACTGGGCTAATGGCACAACGGCGCGGCCTGACTTTGTCGATACCGATGCTTATTACACTGGCCACTACGACGATCAAGAGCACAAGTCTTTATACTTTGCTACTCGCCTGAACGTTACTGATAGACTGTCCCTGTTGGCCGGTGCGCGCAAAATGGAAGTGGAACAATCCGGCTACAGTTATGGCGTTGATGCTGACACTTCGGCGGATGAAACTGTTCCTTATGTGGGGGCCACTTTTGACCTGAACGATAGTTTCTCCCTCTATGGTAGCTTTACCGAAGTCTTTACTCCGCAGTCTTGGGTTAACCCTGAATTTAAACCACTGGGCGCCGCAGAGGGAGATAGTTCCGAGGTGGGGTTTAAGTACACCCTTGCGGGTGGACAAGCAACGGCTAGTGTTGGGCTATTTGAATCCAACCTGAATAATCTCGGTGAATACCTAGATAAGGTTGATGGAAAGAATGTTTACGAGAGTGGTGATTTCACTACAAAGGGCGTTGAACTGGAGCTAATCGGTTCAATTACCGAGAATTTCAATGTTAGTTTTGGCCTTACTCACTTAAGTGAAGTAGTCAATAAAGACGGTGAGGAAGATCGCACTTATATTCCGCGCAACACCCTGAAGGTGGCCGTAGCTTACGATTTACCTCAAGTCCAAGGCTTGAAGTTCGGCGGCGGTATTAATTGGCAGGATGATATATACATTGAGCCTGTCGAGGGTGTTCGTGTAGAGCAGGATAGCTATGCGTTGCTCAGCGCCTTTGCCAAGTACGATATTTCTGATGCTTTAACGGTTGGCCTCAATATTGATAACCTGACCAACGAGAAATATATCAATAGCCTCTATTGGACCCAGGGCTATTACGGCGCTCCGCGTCAGGCACAGTTGAGTGTGAGCTGGCGCTACTAAGGCGCCTAGTTAACTCCGTTGCAGTTTAACCCGGTACTTGTGCCGGGTTTTCTGTTTTTTAGTTTTAGGTAAATGTTATGCGTCAAACCCTGGTTCTTTTACATCGTTACCTGGGGCTTGCTACTGCGGTCTTCCTGATAGTCACTGGGCTAACCGGCGCTATTATCTCCTGGGATCACGAACTGGATGAGTGGCTTAATCCCCACTTATATAAAACTACTTCCAGCGGCGAACCCTTAGCCTCTATCGAGTTGGCAGAACGGCTTGAAGAGTCCTTGCCGCAAGTCCAAATATCCTATTTTGAATTGGTACAGGAGCCTGGGCATACCCAGTATTTCTGGGTAGAGCCTCGAATTGACCCGGCTACCGGTAAATTCTTTGCGGTGGATTACAACCAGGTATTTGTCGATCCGACCAATGGGGAAATTATTGGTAAGCGCGAATGGGGACGTGTCTGGCCAGTAACAACTGAAACCCTGATGTCGTTTTTGTACAAGCTGCATTACAGTTTTCATATACCCGAATTTTGGGGCACTGATCACTGGGGGATTTGGCTGCTGGGCGTTATTGCACTGGTATGGACAATCGATTGCTTTGTGGGACTAGCGGTGACTTTACCTCGTCGCAAGAAATCCACCCGAAAGCCATCTCGGACTTGGTGGCAGCGATGGAAGCCCGCATGGATGATTAAGGCCGGCGCTGGGCGTGCCAGGCTCACATTTGATTTACATCGTGCGTTCAGCCTGTGGACCTGGACGTTGATGCTGACAATTGCATTTACGGCCTTCTCACTGAATCTCTATCGAGAAGTGTTTTTTCCTCTGATGTCGCTGGTATCAGATGTGACTCCGTCGCCCTTGGAAGAGCGCACACCCAACGATCACAGCAATCCAATTACCCCCTCGTTGTCTTTTCGGGATATAGCCGCGATTGGAGAAAACCAAGCTGCGCAGATTGGCTGGCAGCAACCGCTGAATTCCCTGTGGTATGCCCGGGAGTGGGGGATATATCGGGCTGAATTTTTTGATGCCAGCGCAGGGCATGGTGCCGGGGGGGGTGGTCACAAGGCTCTATTTTTTGATGGCCACAGCGGCGAATATCTCGGAGACTTTATCCCCTGGGAAGGGACGGCAGCAGACTTATTTGTACAGGCGCAATTCCCAGTGCATTCCGGTAGGATCCTCGGTCTCCCTGGTCGCATACTGATTTCAATTATGGGGGTGGTGATTGCGATGTTGAGTGTGACTGGAGTTTTAATCTGGTTACGTAAACGTCGTGTGGCAGTCAGTAGTCGGGTGGATAGCAGGTCTCCCTTGCCGAGTACTGCTGTATAACTCTATTGGTTAGACCAGTGGTAATTGGAGCAATTAATGGCGCTCTAGTTACCGCTTGGGATAGCCTTGGGGATGACTTGTTCGCACCATACCCTTAGCGGATTGCAATTTGCTGATGACATTAGCCATGCGATCCCTGCTTACCCTATTTCTTGTATTCTTCTGTTCTGTTTCGGAGTCTCAGGTTCGATCGGACCACCTGCCTCCCGGAGCTGAGCCTATCGAAGTGAATAACCAGACAGTTTTTTATAAAAATGGTTATTTCTACCGCAAAGGCCCCGACGCCTATACCCGGATTGAGCCGCCTCTGGGAGCTCGGGTCTCCCGAGTACCTTTTGGAACCCCCATTAACTTGGGTAACAAGCATTATATGCTTGCGGGTAATGGTACCTTTTTCTTATTAGACCCCAGGGACAATCAATATGTGGTGGTCACGCCCCCTCCCAATTGGCAGCATGTTAATCGCAATCCCCTAGCTCCGAAAAAGAAAATATACCCCCGAGCGTATCCGCCCCGCCATTTGCGGCACCGCTCAGAGGGTAAACGAGTCGATCGTAAGGATTGGGATATTTACTGTGAAGCCCGGGCGGCAAATTTGCTGCGCCGTACGGATGAGCCTGGTAAAACAACCAGGCAGGCTATGCGTGAATATCGCAAGGTATACAGAAAATGTTTGCGTCAAAGTCGGCGCTTCAGGTAAATGCATGGGGCAGGGAAGTCCCTGGGCTACACTGAATAATATGGCCCAGTGGGCGCCTATTTTATTAGTGCCGGATTTTTTCACGGATAGAAGTATTTTATGCCGGGTGCCAGCCTTTTCATCCCTCGTTGTAGTGCCGGCAAAGAATTTTCTTTTCTTCACCTCGCCCTTTCATTTCTCCTTTTCTTTAGCGTCGCCTGTCTCTCTGTTTCCAGTGTCGCGCAGCTTCCCGGTAGTAAACCCAAGGAGTTTAAGCCGGAGGTTCCGGATTTTGCTGACCCCTCTGCAGATTGGTGGACTGGATGGACCAGTGCTTCTCCCGAAGAGCGACGAGAATGGCTTAGCTTGGTCACAAAGAGCTGGGAGGAGTGGGAAAAGGATTTGCCGGAGGATGAGGCCTTACAGGACGGTGCAGAAAAGATTAGCCGAAGTCTACAAGGGGTCGCAATTACCTGGAAAAAACGAGAGGAGTACCTGAAAGTCCCTTTAATGCCGGATGTGGATTTTCCAGAGAACCCAACGGTATTGAACTGGGCCAAGGCCGATTCTGCCATCAGCCGTGGCCGACGTAGGTTGAAAGGCGTAGAACTGGAGGCTCGCCAACTTAAATCAACCCAGTCCCAGTCTCTATCTTTACTGCGTAAACAAGTGATTGTACTGCGCGATTCCAGTGGACGAGAGGAGGATGAGGCGGCGCAGGCTCTACTTTTAGCTCAAATAAATCACCTAAATATTATTGAGCAGCTGAGTACCGTTAATACTTTCCTGGGAACCTGGCGGGAAAAGATTAACAGCGCAGAAATTAAATTGCGGAGACTTCTGGATACCCTCGTCTACTCCAGTAAAGATGCAGAGGAAATAGATAAGGATATTGCCGCGAACGAAAAGAAAATCGAACGTATTTCTGCGACCCGCACCAGTATTCAAAGCACTACAGAACCCTCCACTGACCCGACAATCAATATGCAGAAAGACCTCACCCTGATGCAGCTTGAAGTGGACTTGTTGGAGGAGCAGCTGGAAAAACGCAAAAGTGAGTTGCTGCAATCCATCAATGAGGTTCTAAATGAAGAGGGCGAAGAGCGCCCGCTGATTATCAGTCGGGATTTATTGGAAAACGCCAACTCTGTGATTGAAAGTGCGTCGCGGGAGCTGGCGGTGCGCCAGCGCCAGGTGGTGGCCTGGCGCGAAGATGAAGAGAACGAAGACCTGAGTCGCTGGTGGTCTTACTTTGAGCGTATTGGCAGTGGCTTGGCCCGAGCCAATGACCTCGAGCAGGATATTCAGCGCTATGAAAAGGCCCAGCTGGAGGTTTACAAGGAGCGCCAGGGTTGGTGGGCAACAGTGCGCGAACGAGTCGCACTGGGCGCAAGACAAGCTTATAACCGCTGGCGTAAGTTGGCGGATTATCAGCTATTTACTGTTGCCCAGAACCCGATAACCCTGCGGTTGATCGCCAAGATGATTGTGGTCTTGGTGGGGGCCTGGCTATTGTCTGGACTCACCCAGGCCTTCCTGCGCCGGCTTGTGCGCAGGGAGCATGCCAGTGAATCCTCCATGTACAATCTTGGGCGGGTGTTGCACTACATCTTTATTTCTGCGGCCCTGATTGTGGTGCTCAGCATGTTGGGCCTGGATACCTCCAAGTTGGCCCTGGTCGCTGGAGCCCTGTCGGTAGGTATTGGCTTTGGGCTCCAGGCGATCTTCTCGAATTTTATCTCCGGTTTGATTTTGCTGTTTGAGCGCCCTCTCAAAGTGGGTGATCTGGTGGAGCTGGAGTCGGGCGTTTTTGGCCGCATCCGCGATATCAGCGTGCGCTCAACCCGTATTACCACGCGGGACAATGTGGACATCTTGGTGCCCAACACTGAGTTTGTTGCGGGCCGGGTTATTAACCACACACTGGATGACCCTGTGCGCCGTATTCACGTACCCTTTGGTGTGTCTTATGCCTCGGACCCAGACTTGGTGCGGGAAGCTGCCCTGGAAGCTGCCGCTCGAGTCAATATCACCCATACCGACTGGAAGCGAAAAACCGAGGTGTGGCTGATGGGGTTCGGGGATAATGCCCTCGACTTCAAGTTGGTGGTGTGGGTCAACAGCAATATGGTGACTTCCCTGGGAGACTCCTATGCCCTGTACAACTTGGAGTTGTTGCGGGAATTTCGCGATAAGGGTATTGAGGTACCTTTCCCTCAGAGAGATCTGCATCTGCGCAGTTGGGATGTTCCGGCGATCATTGGCCGTACCGCCAGGAAGTAACTGGAGTCCGGCTGGCATGACACCTCCGGGATTTCATAGTATTTTCAGTCTACTGGCCTTTGTGTTGGTGCAAGTTCATTTACCGGTGTTACTGCGTTTTCTCTCAGGGCGCTGATGAAATCACAATAAGGGAAGCCCGTGCTGATCATCCCCATCCAAAACAAACCCGACTGGCGCCGGCCGCCATTAATGTGTTTTGCGTTGATTGCCCTTAACTTACTGATGTTTGTTTTCTATCAAGGGGGGGATGAAGCTCGCTGGCAGGAAGCTGAAGATTACTATTTTGAGAGTGACTTACCGGACCTCGAAGAGCAACGCTTTCTTGTGTATGTCAATGAAATGCACCCAGAGTGGAGAGCGCAGATGGGTGTGGAAGGGGAGGAGTTTTTTTACCGGGAATCCCTGGGTAACCCTGAATTCCACCACTGGTTGTTGCCGAAGCTCGAAGCAGAGGGTGAGACCGAATGGTTAAGACAGAGGCAGGAGTTTGCCCAACTGCGGGATAGAGTCAGTAGCAACGCACTGGGGCTGATACCGGCAGACCCGAGTATTGCTGGAGCCTTTGGCCATATGTTTCTACACGGAAGCTGGGATCACCTTATCGGCAATATGGTGTTTCTGCTGTTGTTTGGCTTGTCTGTTGAGTTGGCCCTGGGAGGGTTGTGGTTTATAGGGCTCTACCTGGTGGGAGGATTGGCGGCAGCAGGTCTGCATGTGCTGGTGGAATCCGGCAGCCATGTACCGATGGTGGGTGCCTCCGGTGCGGTCTCGGCAATTATGGGCATGTTCGTCGCGGTTTACGGTGTGCGCCGGCTACGTTTCTTTTACACCATTGGTTTTATGTTTGGCGAATTCAGTGCACCGGCGCTGCTGGTGTTACCGCTGTGGTTGGGTAAGGAGATTTTCGGTTATTTGTATGGAGATGCCAGCATTGCCTACTGGGCCCATACTGGTGGTTTACTTGCAGGTTTTGCCCTGACTTTGGCGGTGTTGTACTGGCGCCCGATGGTGGAACCTATGCCGGAGGAAGAGGAGGCCCCGTCCCCCCAAAGGGTAGCCTTGGCGCGGATTGATCGTTTTTTGGAAGAGGGAAAAATCCTGGAAGCCACTGAAGCGGCAGCCTCAGCGGTGCGGCAATATCCACAGGCGTTAACACTGATTGAGCGCTATATAGAACTGACCTCAGCGGCGCCAGAGAGTGAAGGTTACCACCGGGCCAATCTCGCTTTATTTGCCCAGGCAGGAAATCTGGAGATCGATGGCCATACCCTGGCAAGTGGCTATCGCCGCTACTTGGCGGCAACAAAAAGTCCAAAGGCGCTCACCGGAAAGGCAAATTTATTGATGGCACGGCGTGCAGCGGAGGAAAAGGACTGGCCGTGGCTAGAGGAATTACTGCGCCACTTGAAACAGCAGCGAGTGAATCACCCCTTGATTCCGAAGCTGGGAATGGTTCTGGTCAATTACTATCGTCGCCTGGGTGAGGAAGGCCGCGCGCGCGAGGTGAAAGAGATGACCCAAGATATGGCTGCCTCAGGTTGATGAACATAATTTGGTATGTCTTATAAATAATTAAATATTGTATTGGGGGCAGAGTGAGTCGCTATATTTTGACCGGGACCGAAATTGCAGGGATGGAGGGGGAGCGCAAGGTACATTTCCTTAATGCCAATGCGGTGCGTAAAAACAAGTCCCTGGGTGATCTTACCGGCATATCCGGCTTTGGTTTCCATATGATTGAAATCGAGCCAGGTTATGAATCCACAGAATTCCATTGTCACTATTTTGAAGATGAATGTGTTTATATCCTGGAGGGTAGGGCCGAGGTGCGTATTGGTGACGATCACCACCAGGTTTCTGCAGGGGATTTTATTGGCTACCCCGCTGGTGGCCCAGCTCATGTGATGCGCAATGTGGGAGAAGTGACCTTGCGCTGCATAGTTGTAGGCCAGCGATTGCAACATGATGTTGCCGACTACCCAGAAAAAAATCAGCGGATCTACCGAAATAATGGTTTACCCTGGGAGTTGGTGAACCGCGATGACATTGACCACCCTAAGTAGTTTTCGCCGGTAGAAAAAGAATGGATTTTTAGCTTATGCCTGAAAAGATTCGGGTTTTTTATAATTCCGCTTGTCCAGTCTGTAACGCAGGAATTTCAGCACAAAAGAAAAAGTCCGTCTCCTGCCAAGTGGATTGGGAGGATGTTCATATTGATGAAGATAAAGCGAAGGAACTGAATACAGATTTAGAGTTTGTCCGTGAGCGGTTGCATGTATTGGATGCGGATGGAAATCTGAAAGTAGGCTACGAAGCTTTTATTACAATTTGGGAGAACTCTCCCAAGGAGCAATGGAAGGCTAGGGTGTCGAAGCTAGCCGGCCTTAGGTGGTTTTTGAATAAAGGTTACAACGTTTTTGCGCGAGGTTTGTATCTATGGAATCGGGCGCTAAAGCATTGGTAGCGAATGTCGGGCTAGGTTTAGGGAAGCCACCATAGATGGCTACCCATATTTTGCTATTTAGTGAATTTCGGCAGTGCTGTTAAGTACTTTCCACAGGGTATCGATTTCAGAACGCAAAGCACTCTCTGGAAATTTCTGTCGGACAAAGTGCAGTAGTTTTTTTGCTAAGTCTTCTCTACCCAATCCATCCATATACACTTGTGCCAATAACAGATAGGCAGCATCGAGTTGTGGATAGGCCTCTTTATGTAAATTATTGAGCAGCTGTGCTGCCAATTGGTACTTATGCTGTTGGTATAGCACCTTGGCTAGTGCATGGCGTATCTCGGGCTTAGCCACAAGCGGGCTGGGCTCTGTGGCCATATACAGTTCAGCTGCCTTATGTGGGCGATTTATCTGTACAAATTTTTCTAATAGATGTGGCCCCAGCTCCTGAAGGGCTTTTTTATCGTCAGTAGCAAGTAAAAGGCGGTAGTAGCGCTCATTAAGAGTTTCGTCGTTAGGGAAGCGGCGCAACCCTTCAACCAAAGCCTGGCGAGCGCCCTTGAAGTCCCCTTCGCGTAAAAATATTTGCGCTTCAGCCCGAGCGCGCTTACACAGGAATTCATTTTCCTCTAAGTAATTTTCATCATCTTCTTGTATTGAGGCTATTCCCAGTTTTTGCTGTCGAGTTAAGCAGATATACCCCATCACAGCACTTGAGACGATGGAAAAGTAAGAGACAATGGCTGCTGTGGTCGGGAAAATTGCCCAAGCCGGCAGTTTATCGCTGACCACGGCCATTAGTATATTGGGTGCGAAAGAAATGATATTGGTAATAATTAACAGCAACCAATATGGCCAGCCAATGATTAGGGTAAATTCCAATAATTTGAGTGGGTTGATTGCGGACCTCAAACTATGGGTAAGCGCTAAGGCAATCATTGCAGCCGGCGCTAAAAATGACAGGGCGGCCGCATAAATCATTATGACATTGAGGCTTCCAGTAAATTGTACAAGCTTGTAGCCAACAAAACCGGCGATCAATGTCATTCCAATGACTTTCAGAAATAACATTGCACCATTGCCATCAAGTGCATCTGCCAGTGGAGGGGCTTCCAGTTGGCCTCCTGCGAGTCTTTCGATGACCAAGAGATTGTAGCGGGATACAACAGCTACAATGGCTACCAAAGCGACAAGAGCCAGAAGACCCATTGACGTTATTGCCATACTGCCCGCTGCTGCAACAGCCATGATTGTTAGAGGGCCAGGCTTAAAAGCATAGAGAAAGTAAAATAGCCCCATTTGCCAAAAAGGCTTGGCGTTGTTACTGGCTCCAATATATTCCAGGCTATCGCGGCAGAGCGGGCATTCGGGACCCTGCCCATGGTAATTGGCACTAGAACCCGGAATACACTCGCCACAAAACTGACGGTTGCAGGGCTGGCACTGCCAGGATGCAGTCTTGCTAGTGTGATAGTGGCAGGAATCAGCCATTTATTCTTCCCTAACGAATTTCTCTACTTAATAGTAATTTTGTCTTGGTTCACAGTTTATCTGTCGACTCGGTGGCGGTGCAATCATCAAGTATTTTTAATGTCCTGTTAGAATGCAGGAGAAATACCGATAAAATTGGTACACAAGTTTCAAAATAGGTGTTGTATGACAAAGGCTATGCATATTCATTTGGTTGAGGGCTTTGCGCCGGAACCCTGGGGAGAATCAGCACTGCTGAGCTTTGATGGTAGCGCTGCCAATATTCATATTAGCGCTGCGAAAGGCGCTGTGTTGGTTGCAGCGCAGCGAGCTGCCCGAAAGCTCGATGGTATGGGGGTCAACGATGCTGTCCTCAAAGGAGAAAGCTGGAGCATTGAAAGCCGCTGGGCATTTTGGGCAGGTTTTTTTAACCCGCGTAAATCCAACAAAATTGACTGGGGGACTGATGACAGCGCCGAGTTAAAAGAACTCGCCGCCCGTGAAAATGCCAGTCGCTGGGTTCGTGAAATTACTAATGGTACTCCTGATGATGTGTCTCCGCGTGTATTGGCGGAGAGCGCTGCAGAAATGCTGCAAAAGCTGGCTCCCAGTGCGGTAACTTACCGTATAGTTGCCGGGGATGACCTACTGCGTGAAGGGTTTGTCGGTATCCACAACGTTGGGCGTGGTAGTGTACGTGAGCCGGTGATGTTACAAGTGGACTTCAACCCGACGGGTGATGACCAGGCGCCGGTTGATATGTGTTTGGTGGGTAAAGGAATTACTTTTGACTCCGGCGGCTACAGCATTAAGCCGTCCAACAACATGGCCACAATGAAATCCGATATGGGTGGCGCGGCCATGGTAACTGGAGGCTTGGCTCTTGCAATAGCCAGAGGTCTCAACAAGCGGGTCAAACTCTATCTCTGCTGCGCAGAAAATCTGATCTCCGGTCATGCCTTTAAATTGGGCGATATTATTAAATATAAAAACGGAGTGAGTGTAGAAATACTGAATACCGATGCTGAAGGGCGCCTGGTGCTGGCCGATGGTTTAATTGCAGCTTCGGAAGAAGATCCTCGCTGGTTATTGGATGCCGCTACTCTGACCGGTGCAGCAAAGATGGCTGTAGGTCGGGATTTCAACTCTGTCTTTAGTTTTGAAGATGAAGCAGCCCAAAAGGTATTGTCTGCAGCTTCTGAGGAAAATGAAAAGGCGTGGAGACTTCCTTTAGAGCGTTTCCACCTTGAGCAAACCCCATCCAACTTTGCCGATATCGCCAATGTTGGTATTGAGGGAAGTCCTGGTGCATCTACGGCAGCCTCCTTCCTGGCGCGCTTTGTACGGGATGAAGGGCGCAATTGGGTGCATATGGACCTTTCAGGCTCTTACCAGCCCAGTGGCAATGATCAGTGGGCGCCAGGTGCTAAAGGGCACGGCCTGCGTACAATTGCACGCTTCCTTTTGGATAATTAGCAACCGGCAATTTATGCCAATTTCCCTTCGAAACGCGCCTAATAGTCGGCGCGTTTCTTTTACCTCTCCCTTAATACCTATAAGTCATTAAAAAAATTGTACTCCAGCTGATAATCGGGATATTAGTAGAGTTCTGCTAATTGAGGTATTTCGGTTCTGGTTCGTTAGCAGATACTTGGGCCTGGAAGCTTTTGCCAGGTAAATAAGATAATCAGTGATTCGGTGAGCGGTAATGAGCACTGCAACCTCTACAAATAATTCGGATTATAATCCAAACCATTGTGCCAATTGTCATGCAGAGCTATTGGGGCCCCATTGCTACGCCTGTGGTCAGCCGGTTAAAGGCATGGTTCGTCATTTCTCCTCAGTAATTGGAGACTTTTTTGATACCCTGCTTGCTTTTGATTCCCGCACATGGAAAACAATACCCTCTCTGTTTTTTAGACCTGGATTTTTAACCGCTGAGTATTTCTCTGGTCGACGGGTCCGTTATGTCAGCCCTGTACGCTTGTTTATCTTTCTATGTATCACCAGCTTCTTTGTAACCCAGATAAATAGTGATTGGGCTATTAATTTTGGAAATGTAGACGTTGAGTCAGTCGATGTTGAAAAAGCGAGCCAAGGTTATAACGACGCCATCGAAGATATTCGAAAAGGCAAAGAAAAGCACGTTAACAATAGTTATGCTGTCGCTGTTTTGGAAGATGTTGAGAAAAATCTGATTAGCGAACAAGAGAAGCTTACCGGTGGTTTGCATAAACTCAATGAAGATTTAAGTGAGATTGATGGAGGCCAGAATGGATCGGAAAACCTTTCTAAAGAGGAACTGGCCTCAGGATTGAATGAGACTATTAGTGAGTTAGATAGAGAGTTTCTTCAAGTTGATTGGCTTCCCAAACCATTAGAAGATTGGGTTAACCGTAAAGTAGAGAGCGCCCATAAAAATGTAGAAAGGGTGACCGATGATCCAAATCGTTTCAAAAAAGCATTCTTGGGAGCTCTTCCGTCAACTCTTATAGTCATACTGCCAATATTTGCCATGATGCTGTGGATGCTTTACGTCTTTAAACGCAGACTTTATATGGAGCACCTGATTGTAGCGTTACACAGCCAGGCTTTTATCTGCCTGAGTATTCTGATTGGCAACCTGTTTTATAGTATTAGTAGTCAACTGGAAGGATACGCATTTATATCCTCATCTCTTAATAGCCTGATGGCACTATTAGTTCTTTGGGTTCCTGTATATCTTTTTTGGATGCAAAAGCGTGTATATCAGCAGGGTTGGTTCATGACATTGTTTAAGTATTCTTTTTTGGGGTTGGCCTATCTAGTTTTATTATCTGTTGGTGCGGCTCTTACTGTATTTTGGAGTTTGGCAGAGTTATAAGGATATATCCTAATAGGATTCCAACCATTAAACGCATAAGCGTTAAATGGTTGGTGTTGGGGAAGTTGTGTTGTTTGGGCTCTAAGCTATCCAGGCTAAAAATTTATTTTCAGCACTACCGACATTTAGAATATTGTATTGCAAACCTTTATGTCCGTTACTCAATTCAGAACCGGCTTTATTAGCTCCAGAGGTTCTCATTTTAAGGTGTCTATCTGGAAGGTGAATTCGGTTTGTAAACCTGGCGAAGTTGTTTGTTGCGATGGCTGGCTATTAGCCAGTGTTAAATACGCTTTGTTATGCTTATTTTATCTGCTACCAATTCTATTCGCTCAGCTGGTAATAGTATTTTATAGTCTGATCTAATTATAGGTGATTAGATATTCCATTTGAGAATTCTTTAAGCTGCCTTCAATCTTTCAGTATTAATAACCTTTCTAAGGTTATGTTGGCGGTTCTAATTGATTTTAGAAATTTATAGGGTGGTAATATTTTGTTTGTTATTAAAATGATCAAATCGCAATAAAATTCCCGCCATAATTTTGTCTGTCTTGGTAGACCTGCAGTAAAGTCTGCATACAATCTCCCTGCCCAAAAGTTCTATTTTTAGTGTGCATATACATTATCTTGGGTAAATCAAATATGTATTTTTTAATTCAAAGGAGGGCGTTATGTTTAAATTTGTTTTTCGTATGCTCACAGCAGTTGCTACTTGTTTTATTACGGTTATCAGTTATGCAGACCCAATTCAAGATTTAAGTATGCAAAACTATGAAGCGGGTTGGTTTCCAAATTATTGGCAGGGGCAGGGCCCACTGACATGTCGTCGGACTTGCGCAATTTGGGTTGGAGGGGTGCCTGAGTCAGAGGTTGCTACTGACTTGATAGATGATTTTGAATCTACCAGTGTTTGTAAGGTAACTCGCGACCCTGAAATAATCGAGAAACCTGTCAATGACCCATCATCTCACTGGCTCTATGGCAATCAGTTTGACGATAAGCCGGTTTGCTATGTCGGAACCCCTTATGGTGTCAAAGAAGATGATCACTATATGTGTCTGTGTGTATGTAATAAACCTGACCTGATAGTGAGCCAAATCTATGATCCGATCTGGAATCCTGGAACCGGGCAATCCATTATCGTGGTCGATATCACTAATATAGGTGCTCTGGCAGCGCCAATCAGCCAGGCTCGCCTTTTAGATATTGATACACTAGCCAACGATGTACAGGCGACGCCTGCAATTCCAGCAGGTGGCACTGTAAGTATTGTATTTACTTTGGGTTACTGGGTTTTTGATCCGGATGCGGTTTTAGAGGTAACTGCTGACTTTACCAATCTCGTCGATGAGTGTAACGAAAATAACAATACACTGACTTATGCTGAGCAAGGGTAGTAGTAGATAGGGGGAGAGCTCCCGGAACTAAGCCGTAGGGAGCTTTGAGATACTATATAAGATCAGCTCGAAAGAAACACATTAATAACCTGGCAGCTTTCTTTATCCACCGCAGCATTAGGCTGTTCATTACCGACTGTTTGCTCCCCTGGTATTTTAGGTAGCACGAGATACATTCGTGGATAGTCTCGGACTATATAATCTTTTTTATCTGCACTTAGCCAAGGGTATTCAGCGGCAATGGCTGTTACTCCACGGAGTAAAGCGATACCATCTGTGCAACTATTAGGAGTAGTAGCTGTGGTGAGCATGGCAAAAGCTAATGAAGAGAAGTTCATAATCTCTGCTATCCCAATGGGTCTTCAGACTGACGTTATGTTTATTCTGGGGACAGTATAGCTGAGCTTGATTATGAGCAACAGATAGCTCTATTAAAGCGGCCAGCTGAAGCTGGCCATCTTCTGCACTATGCGTGCTCTACAGAGGTTTCTTCGACTTTCTCCCAGAGGCGTGTCTCTGTCGGACTAATTAATTTGGACAAAAGATTCGGGGCCACAGAGGTTAGCCCAATAAAACCAACTATCGCACGGAAAATAAATGAGTCAAGCCAGTAGATAAGGCCTATTAACAGTATTGCTATCACAAGTGACGGTAGAGTGGCTTGCAAACGAGACCGCTGAATATGCTGATAATCCATTGTCTCAGGTAGTTGTTTCTCGATACGTTCTAATGCGTGCGCTTTTACTGTTTGATTTAAGAACTCAACAGAATGGGTCTTACCCCCGTGCTTGATAGTTATTACATCTGAATTGTGGTCACTGCTAAGTGAACTTATTTCATTGAGAGGGATTCGTGCTGCGGTATCAGGTTTACACAAATGATATATTTCTTCAGGAGATTTCCCCGCTTGATAGGCGGATTGAGCAGTTAAAGCCTGTTTTTTCGGGATATCAAAATAGACGAGTTCATCTCCTTCTAAGGCGACGAGGTAGTTATCATCGATATCAAGCCAGGATGTCTCAGTATAAAAGCCCTTGGGTAGTGCTTTTTTTGACTCCCTTACAAACAAGAAGCTTAAAACCCAATATAAGACGAGGCAGATACCTATAGTGATAGGTGCTGCTTGAATCAGGTTTCCTACAGGTGTGTTATTTTCGATATCTCTTTGAGCATTTTGCGCTAATACATGCCCGTAGATGTCGCCCTCTGGAAACCATACTTCGATAGGTTGACCTTGTTCATATTGACTATAAATTCCTTTTGAAACCTGTGCGGAGGATTCAAAGTCCTCATCTTCATAGTTAAACTGGTAGTCAATATAGTAATTTGTACGATAGCGCTTTTTACCTTTGCGGCCACGGTACTCTTCTTCCTCCTCTCTTAACGCTACTACTTCAGCATCTAGAGCTTGATGATTTTCGATCCAACTTAATGATTCATTGTTGGCACGAGAATAATAGTTTGACAGAAAGTAAGTCAGAATAAGGAAAACTAAAATACATACTGTACGTACCATTGATTTTCTTTTTTGTCCGGGGGACTTCTGTAACGCCATTTAATACATCCTTACTGTATTTCTTGTGCTTTAGGTATTGGTACTTTTGGAGTAATAAGTTTTTATAGAGTGAAAACTTGGTGTGGGTGAAAAATACAACTGCAGTTTGTTTGATGAATAAAACTGAAGGTTAACTCTAAATTAAATTTTATTACTTGATCGGCATCATAGTTGGTTCATTTGCATATTGAGTACTTTCTTAAAGATTATTTTTTATTAAGTAAAAATTCCTACTTAGGATAAGAGCTGACCAATTTGGTACAAACGGTTTAGATAATACGAACCTTCCAAATATTGAACAGCTGAATGTGAGAGTTTTAATTGCTGTGGGATTTGGACTGACTAGCTAATTTTCTGTCAGTCTTATGAGATTGGGTGGTTCAGTTTCATGGAGATAGTTCTATGTTGAGCTAGTTCAGGTGAAGCACCAATGTCGTTTTATGTCGTAAGTGTGTCATAGCAGACGTATCTACTGGAGTACAATTCCCTGTGTGGAGGAGATGCTATGACCAAGAAGATAGGTTTTTTTGTTGCTGATGGATTCCAGGCGTTAGACCTTTTTGGCCCCTTGGATGCCTTTATGGAGACTAATAGTTTCGTTAGTGAGGCCTATACAAGTCGTTTGATAGGTTTAAGCAAGGCGCCAGTTAAAACCGCTTACGGCCAAGCCCTATCCGTGGATTTTGATATTTACCAGGATATGGAAATTGATTACCTGGTCATTACTGGCGGTACTGGGATGCGGCAGCTGCGCTTAAGTCCTAAGCAGGTAAATGCGCTGCGTGCAATCGCAGATAAAGCAGAGCGTGTCTTGAGTATCTGTACAGGTGCATTCTTACTAACAGATATATTTCCGGAGCAAAAGCACCGTATTACCACTCACTGGCGGCATTGCCGGCAGCTTGCCGAGCAAGCAGTCAATTATCAGGTTGAGCAGGACCCCTTATTTATTGAAAGCGGAAAACTGTGGTCTTCAGCGGGAATTCTATCTGGAGTCGACTTGGCCTTGGAGGTGATTCGCCAGGATTATGGCAATACTATTGCGGCCAGTGTGGCTAAAGATCTGGTCGTTTATCTTCAGCGCAGGGGAGGGCAGTCACAGTACTCTGATCTGCTTAAAGTGCAATCCAGTGACAGCATGAGGCTCAATCCTCTATTGGAGTGGCTGTCGGAGAATTACCAGAAATCAATCAGCGTTTCCGATATGGCGGAGCGTATTTCTGTTAGCGATCGCCAGTTAACTCGCTTGTTCAAGCAACATCTGAATAGCACCCCCGGACATTATCTAAACCAACTCCGTTTAAACCGGGCGCGGGATTTAATCACCTGTGAATCAGCAAGCTTTGTTCAGGTAGCTCGGCAGGTGGGGTTTGCAAGCTATGATAGCTTTCGCCGGGCTTTTTATGGCCAATTTGGTGTGTCCCCCTCATATTTCAGTAGGAATCGTTAAGCCGCGCTCTCACAAGTGTCTTAGCTTTAAGAGTGCGGCGAGATTGAGAGCTACTCCATTACCACTCGACGCAGATCTTGCCAAAGTGCGATCCGCTGGCCTGGTACTCAAATGCCGCAGCCAGTTCCTCCATAGGGTAAGTCTTATCAATCACTGGCTGTATCTGGTTAGCTTCCAATGCGGTGACATATTCCCGTTGATCCCTACGGCTTCCAACGATCAAGCCCTGTAACCGGGCCTGCTTGGCCATCAACAGTGCTGTGGGCACTTCTCCCGAGCGGCCCGTTAAAACACCAATCAATGAAATATGGCCGCCAACTCTGACTGAATGGATCGATTGCTCTAGTGTACCGGGGCCACCGAGCTCAATAATATGGTCCGCACCTTTGCCTTCCGTCAGCTCCATAACCTTTTTTGACCACTGTGTATGGGTGCGATAGTTGACGCCATGATCGGCGCCTAATTTTTTAGCGCGCTCCAGTTTCTCGTCGGAAGAAGAAGTAACAATAACTTTGGCCCCCAGTATTTTGGCAATCTGAATTACCGTAATAGATACTCCGCCAGTGCCTAGAGTCAATATTGTGTCGCCAGGTTTTACCTTACCGTCTACTACCAATGCCCGCCAAGCAGTAAGCCCTGCGGTAGTAATGGTTGCCGCCTGAGCGTGGCTCCAGCCTTTTGGAGCAAGGGTAAAAGCGCTCTGATCACGGACAACAAACTCAGCGGCCATCCCATCGATACCGTCACCAGGCGTATTGGCAAAGTTACCCACGGAAGCCATAGGTGTACCTGCTGGCCACTGTGGGAAAAAGCACGATACAACAGAATCGCCGACCTGAAAATCGGTAACATCCTCACCAACTGCATCTACGATACCGCCGCCGTCAGACATCAGAATACGGCCGTCTTCTGTGGGAATACCGCCGTTGGCAACCAAAAGATCGTGGAAGTTGAGAGAGGAGGCTTTAATTGCAACACGGATTTGGCCTGGGCCGGGTGCTCCCGGGTCAGCGATGTCGCTAGCCGAAATGTTTTCTAGTCCGCCTGGTGATTTTAGCGTCAATGCCTGCATGGATTCCCTTCCTCATTTATTCAATGTTCGACATTGAAAGTTAAAACTTACATCCTTTATATAGATTGTTTTCGTATTACCAGTTTTTGATGCTCTAAGATGGCCTCAGCGATTTTCTTTGCCATTAGTGGCGGTACAGCATTCCCTATCTGGCGCGCCCTTGAGGATAAGTTTCCTTTAAATTTATAGTCCCTAGGGAATGTTTGAAGGCAAGCGGCTTCTCTAACAGAAATGGCTCTATCCTGCTCTGGATGGCCAAACCTGCCATTTGACAAACTGATGCAACGAGTTGTTAATCCGCTCGCGAGTTTATCCCAGTGCAATCTACCATATACATCGGTGTGCCCTCGGTAATTCTTGTGACAATCTAACCATAATGATTTAGGCCACGAGTCGCGCCCTCCCCCCTCTGGCGTCGCTCGAATTCTTTCTAGGTTTTTTGTAGATAATTTTGCAGCTTGGTGATCCGGGTCTTTTTTACAGGTTTCCCCCGCATTAATTTTTGAAAGCCCTGAAATCCAATCTTTAACTTTACTATAGTCATTATTTGTAGTCGGGCCATGTGTAAGTTTAGGTAGTGAAATACTACCCAATAAGGAAGCAATTAGAACTAGTCGCTCTCTCTTTTGCGGTACGCCAAATCCGCATGCGGGCAAAACTGAATAGTCAAAATTATAACCCAGCTCCCTTATTTTACTAATGAATTGATTAAATGGACCTTTACCCTTTATTTTTTGTAGGCCAGGAACGTTTTCTACTAAAATATATTCAGGCATCCAGTGCTCAACAAAGCGTGAGAATTCGGTCAATAGATTTCTTCTGGGATCATTTTGAGATTTATTATTATTTTGTTTAGAAAACGGCTGACATGGGGCGCACCCGCAAAAAAGCAGTGGTGACTTTCTGGGTAAAATCAAAGAATCTAGAAAATCTGGAGTGATATCTGTGATATCTTTAACAACAGTAGTAGCTTTAGGGAAGTTTTCCTTAAATGTTTCAATGGCTGTTGAATCACTGTCCAGTGCAAACTTAATATTTAAGCCTGCGGCAGACAATCCCGAGCTGGTACCTCCACAGCCAGAAAAGAAATCAAATACATCAATGTTCATATTTTTAAGCTACGTTGCTGAGTTAAGATTCTATATAGCTTTTTATTTCTGATGAAAGCTCGGAAAGCCTATCCTCTTCAACCGTTGCAAGACATCTTGCTTGTTGTTGAAAAATTTCTTCACTATTTACCTTCTCATAAGGAGCTTTGGCTAATTCTAGTTCACAAAGCTTTTTAAATTTATCCTTATAATCATGAGCTGAGTCGAGTTTGTCTCTATGTCTGTCAATAGAATAACTCATGTTTTCCCAAATAAACTGCTCAGGATTGTCGCCAGGTAGGTACTTCAAGTTATTTTCACAATACCTAAGGATTTTAATTCTAGCTCTTCGTATTTGGTCTTTTTTGGTTTCTTCAGTTCCCGAGTCTGTTTCAATAGGGAGATCGCACCCTAGGACAGATTTTATCATGCCGGAAAGGTCATCGTCAGTACAATATTTTAAGTCTGAAGAGTCTTTTACCTCGACATCTCCACGCTGGTCCCCATCCATTAGAAATAGGGGGCCTTTTGTGCCTGTTTTGGCATGAGCAGGTAATATACTTTTTAGGAGCGTATTGGCGCCTCCAGGTAGATATTTAACTTCAAACGTCTCATGTATGGCCTGACCTAATGATTTCAGAGCTTTATGGACAATTTGTTCAGCAAGTCGATCTTCAACAAAAATTACTTTTTTATTTTCTTGAGATATTTCGAGGTGAAAAAAAGCTTCTTCGGCAGGGGTCTCTTGAATAGCTTTTATACTGTTTGTAGTCGGATCTAAGAAGAGAGTCTTAATTGCAGTTTTTGGTAGGTGCTTAATTATAAATGGAGAATGAGTCCCTATAATTATTTGATGTTTATTTTTTTTAATCATCTCCATTAGAAACCACACAAGACGTTCTTGTGCACCAGGATGAAGAGATACTTCAGGTTCATCTAGAATAATTAGTGATTTTTTGTCAGCGCTACATATTTTGTGTACTAGCGTAGCTACGGCAAACTCTCCGCTTCCTGCAAAGGCTTCACTGTATTTTAGAGATCTTGAGCTTAAAATAATAGTAGATCCCACAAGTTTGAAAAACTTGTGCTTTAATAAACGTATCTCAGAATATTCTCTCCCAAGAATATTCGATATGAACTTCACTTGCTCTACTGGAAAATTTATATTGCTGAAAATATGTTCTTTTTTCGCAGCATACATTGGTTTTGTTTTTAGATTTTTTTCTATCGCAGTTTTGATATGAATAGATTTGTTTCTTATGAAGTCCTGTTTCGTGTTGTTTCGCAAAGTTTGTTTTAAATCACCATGGTAAAAAAACTTATCGTAAGCGCTTATTTCACTTCGGAAATCCATGAAGACAACATTTTTCTCCATCAATTTCCATCTTGTTTTTTCTCTGCCTGCCATGCCTAGATCAATGTTTGGCATCTTTTCCATATCGTCAGATAGTTGGGGGCGTGAAGGTTCCCAGTAGTCGGGATTTTCTCTCTTTGTCAACCGATTAATATATTTAACTCTTTTTTTCATTACTTCCACATAGCGCTTCGCTTCGGGCTGGTAATAAGAGTAAATAAATCTCGGTTTTCCTTTTTCATCTTTGATTGGATCAATTTCTGTAGAAAACCAAAAATTACCGACACTATAATCTTTTGGGCAGCCATAAATCGCGCGTAGGATTGAGCTCTTATTGGTCCCATTTTGACCAACAATTGCAGTAATAGGAAAGTCAAATTTGATAATTAAATTAGGCTCTAGATTTCGATAGTATGGAAATCTTATGTGATTAATATATGGCTCTAAGACTTTGCTTTGTTTGATTTGTTCTAGTATTTTCCATGTGCCCACGCAATCCATTTACATCAGCCTCTTCATATCATATGAGGTTATTTTTCGACTTCACTTTTATTAGTTAATCGTTATTCATTTAAAGTGCTTATTGTGGCAATTGTCTTAGGTGAAGAAAGCCTAAAGAGCATTGATTGCAACACATGATGATTCTACTTTTCTTTCTTCTGTGTGGCTAATTGCACTAAAGGGGGGCTGCTATTGGGCAGCCATTGGAGATTAGTCATGACTACCGGGAATCGGTAAAGAGCAAGTATGGGGGACGCCAGAAAGATGATTTGGATCTAGCTTTGAGGTTACTCAAATAAAATGAGTGGTAATGAAAATGGTGGGCCCTCCGGGACTCGAACCCAGGACCTGCCGATTATGAGTCGGATGCTCTAACCAACTGAGCTAAGGGCCCACACATTGCTTGCGAGGATCGTTGCAAGCGGTTGGGAAAAGTACAAGATTTTCCCTTGCAAATCAATGCCTTTGTTAGCACTCAAAGCCGATATGGGCAAATTCTAGAAATCTTCTTTTCCTGTTGCTCAAGCTTTCGCCAACAACTGATCTTTATGGAATAGATGCTCACCTTGAGAGAGCTGCCAAACAGCTTAATTGGTTCGAGTGTCTTAACTAGAAGCTTCAATTGGTACGAGTGTCTTGTTTATGCGAAATGGAGGCTAAAACTCCATACTAAAGTATTTAAATCGGCAGTTTGGGGATAAGAATACAGCACCAAACCAGGAATGCAGCGAAGAGGGCGACGGCCACGGCGGCGGAACCTGTGTCTTTAGCAATCTTGGCCAGCGGGTGTTTCTCGGGGCCGATGCGGTCCACGGTCGCCTCAATAGCGCTGTTGATTAGTTCGATTGGGAGGACAAACATCACGGCTGCAATCAATATGGCGCGCTCAGTAGGTGTCTCCCCGGCCCAGAGTGCGAGAGGCACCATTAGGCAGGCGGCAATTACTTCCTGGCGAAAAGCTTCCTCATTGCGCCACGCAGCGACGAGCCCCTGACTGGAGTAGCTAGTGGCAGCCAGGAGGCGAGCAAACCCCTTCTTGCCGGGCTTGTTGGCAATCTCTTCAGATTTTTCCTGCTTATTCGCCATGTCTTTTTGCATGCTTATCTCCTGCTTTCACTAAGCCTGCGCGGGGAGGTCATCTTTATGTCACAAAAAAAAGCCCGGTTGAACCGGGCTTTAGTCTAGCGCTTACTCGTCGAGGAAGCTGCGTAAATGCTCCGACCTGGAGGGGTGTCGCAGTTTGCGCAATGCTTTCGCTTCGATCTGACGGATACGCTCGCGGGTTACGTCAAACTGTTTGCCCACCTCTTCCAGAGTGTGGTCGGTATTCATATCAATACCGAAACGCATACGTAGTACCTTGGCTTCACGGGCGGTGAGGCCGGAAAGCACGGAGCGGGTGGCGTCGTGCAGGCCAGTTTGAGTGGCGGTATCCACCGGCGAGGATTGATTTTGATCCTCGATAAAGTCACCTAGGTGGGAGTCTTCGTCGTCGCCGATAGGCGTCTCCATGGAGATCGGCTCTTTGGCGATCTTGAGGACTTTGCGCACCTTGTCTTCCGGCATTTCCATGCGCTCGCCCAGTTCTTCCGGAGTGGGCTCGCGACCCATTTCCTGCAGCATCTGGCGGCTGATACGGTTGAGCTTATTAATAGTCTCAATCATATGTACTGGGATACGGATGGTGCGGGCCTGGTCCGCAATAGAGCGGGTAATGGCCTGGCGAATCCACCAGGTGGCATAAGTGGAGAACTTGTAACCGCGGCGGTATTCGAACTTATCCACAGCCTTCATCAAGCCGATGTTGCCCTCCTGGATCAGGTCCAGGAATTGCAGGCCGCGGTTGGTGTACTTCTTGGCGATAGAGATAACCAGACGCAGGTTGGCTTCGACCATCTCTTTCTTGGCGCGGCGTGAACGGGCCTCACCAATGGACATGCGGCGGTTGATCTCTTTGATCTGACCTACGTCCAGCTTAGCGCGCTCCTGGAACTGAGCCAGTTTGCGCTGGGCGCGAACAACTTCGTCTACGACGTGGCGCAGGGCATCGGAGTAATCGCGCTTTTTCTTGATGATTGCGGGAATCCAATCATCATTGGTCTCGTTGCCGGGGAATTCCTTGATAAAGGTCTTGCGCGGCATACGGGCGCGTTTGATACACATGGCCATAACTACGCGCTCTTGTTCGCGCACGCTGTCGAGTACGTAGCGAACTTCGCCGTACAGCGGGTCGAACTGACGGGGAGCCAGTTTAAAGAAGCGGAATACATCGCCAACGGCTTCTAGGGCCTGGCCGGCTTCTTTGGAATCGCGACCGTGGGCGGCGATGGCTTCGTCGGCAGCTTTTTGTGCGGCGATCAGCGCGTTCATGCGCTCGGCGAGCTCTTCGGGGTCGATACCGCCGGTAGCTTCCTCTTCCTCGTCGCTGCTGTCGTCATCGCTGTCGTCGTCTTCGGCGTCGTCATCGGAATCTGATGACTCCGGCGCGCTGGCAGCGGCGGCGGCTTGGCCGGCCTGGGCTCCGGGCGGAACTTCGTCGGCGGGGTCGAGCCAACCGGAGATAATATCGGGGATGCGGCGCTCTTCTTTTTCGATCAGAGCGTACTCATCGATAATCTGCTGCACTGCACCCGGCCAGTAGGCCAGGGCGGCCATCAGTTCGCGCAGGCCCTCTTCGATACGCTTGGCAATGGCGATCTCGCCTTCGCGCGTGAGCAGCTCTACGGTGCCCATTTCGCGCATATACATGCGTACTGGATCGGTGGTTCGGCCTACGTCGGACTCTACGGCTGCCAGGGCAGCGGCAGCTTCGGCTGCGGCGATTTCATCAGCGGAGCTGTCGCCTTCAGCCATCAACAACTCTTCGGCATCCGGTGCGGTTTCAAACACCTTGATGCCCATGTCGTTGATCATGCCAATAATGTCTTCCACCTGATCGGGATCGGAAATATCTTCCGGTAGGTGGTCATTTACCTCGGCATAGGTCAGATAGCCCTGCTCTTTACCGCGGGCGATCAGTTCCTTAATGCGGGACTGTTGCTGGGTTTTGTCGGTCATGCACAACCCTGAATTCTGGGAATGAAAATACGGGACAAAGACGCGGGATTATAGCGTATTTGCACTAGCAATAACCACTCTAGCTGTCAAGTAACGGCATAGGTGCGATGTTTAGGGTGCTGGGGTTCCCGATCCCGCCCGGCGGGGGTGAGTGAATATAGTGCTGAGCCCGCAGTTTTCAAGGGGTTGGCGCTTATTAATTCTGCTTTTTTCGCCAATTGGCTAATAGAGCCAGTTGTTCTTCGGGGCTCAACTGGGCGCTGTTCTTGAGTTGATCGAGTAAATCGCGGTTGCGCTGTTTGTCTGCAGCTTGTTTCAGGCGCAGTAGACAGTCGTTAAATTCGGTGTGCGGATCGTATTCCAGGTTGCTGTCATCCTGGGCGAGTTGCCGCGCGACCGATACCAGTGGAGAAATAGCGAGCTTGGCCAGGGTATCGCAAGATTCTGCGCTGTGGTGTGCACGCCAGTGGCCGATCAATTGATAGAAATTTAATTGGGGGCGACTTTTGTACAGTTCCACCAGCTGGATAAACAATGCCAGGTCTGCATTGCCTTCGATGGGGAATTGCTGTGGATTTTCGATTTGTGCTGCCAGCTCCGGGTGGTGCAACAGCAGGGCGATCAGCATGCGCTCTGGTGGCAGGAGATATTGGCTCTGGCGGCGCGGACTGTCGTAACTCGGTGCTGCACTTTCACTGAAGTTGCTGTCGCGCTGCCAGGGTTCCGGCGGTGTGCGGTGCTCCAGCTCCTCGTGAGGGGAGGGTGCTTGGTTTGGCTCTCCCGGTGCAGCTGTAGGTTGTGGGTGGGGCTGTTGCGGCGTGCGAGCTTTTTCTGTGCGGATAACCTCTTGCAGGGTTTCCTTGTCGAGTCCGGTGCGCGAGGCCAGTTGTTGGAACATCAGCTGGCGGTAGACGCCATCGGGCAGCAGGTCCAGCAGGGGAGCGGCAAGTTTGGACAGGCGCGCGCGGCCGTCCATGGTCTGCAGGTTGATATCTTCGCTCAGTAGGTCGAAGAGAAAATCTTCCAGCGGTAGGGATTGCTCCTTAATTAACTGCTGGAAACGTTCACCGCCCAGTTGGCGTACCAGGGTGTCCGGGTCCTCGCCTTCCGGCAGCAGCAGGAAGCGCAGGCTGCGCCCGTCCTGCATCTGCGGCAGGGCCGACTCCAGAGCACGGCGGGCGGCAGCGCGGCCGGCGCGGTCGCCGTCGAAGCAAAACAGCAGTTCCGAGGTGTGGCGGAAGGCGAGTTGAATATGGTCTTCGCCACAAGCGGTGCCCAGGGTGGCGACGGCGCAGCGGATATCGAACTGGGCCAGGGCTACCACATCCATATAGCCTTCAACCACAATCAGGCGTTCTAAATTGCGGTTGGCCTGGCGCGCTTCCCACAGGCCGTAGAGTTCGCGGCTCTTGTGGAAAATCGGGGTTTCCGGGGAGTTCAGGTACTTGGGTTTGTCGTCGCCCAGTACCCGCCCGCCAAAGGCGATGGCGCGCCCGCGCTGGTCGCGGATCGGGAAAATAATACGGTTGCGGAAGCGGTCATAGTGGTGGCGCGCGTTGGGCTTGGTGTTGCCATCACTGTCCTGGCGGCGAATGGCCAGGCCTGCCAGTTCCAGTTGATCCGCTTTCTCGGGGGTATCGGCTAATGCATTGAGCAGGTTGTCCCAGCCGGGGGGCGCAAGGCCGATACCAAAGTCCCGGGCAATCTCACCGGAGAGGCCGCGATTACGCAAGTAGGCCACCGCATTGCCTGCGGCGGGGTGGTTACGCAGTTGTTCACGGTAGTAGTCGGCGGCTTTCTCTGTGAGCTGGTAGAGAGATTGACTCTCCCGCTGGCGCTTTTCTTGCCCCGGTGCCAGTTGTTCCCTGGGAACTTCCAGTCCACGGGTGGCCGCGAGTTTTTCCACCGCTTCTGGGAAGGGCAGGCGGTCGTACTCCATGAGGAAGCCGATGGCATTGCCATTGGCGCCGCAGCCGAAGCAGTAATAAAACTGCTTGTCCGCACTCACGGTAAACGATGGGGTTTTCTCGTCGTGGAAGGGGCAGCAGGCAGAGTAGTTTTTGCCGGTTTTACGCAGCTTGACCCGGCTGTCCACCAGCTCGACGATATCTGCCCTTGCGAGCAGATCGTCGATAAAGTGCTGGGGTATCTTGCCGGCCATGGGAATTCGCTCAGCTTAGGCCAGTTGGGCCTTCACCAGTTTGCTCACCGCGCCCATATCTGCACGGCCCTGCACCTGGGGTTTAACCTGGGCGATGACTTTGCCCATATCCGCCATGCTGTTGGCACCGGTGTCTTTGACGGCGGAGGCAACGATATCGGTGATCTCAGCTTCGCTCAGCTGCTTCGGCAGGAATTCCTGGATAACTTCAATTTCAGCCTGCTCTACTGCTGCCAGCTCAGCCCGGCCAGCTTTCTCGTACTGGGTAATGGAGTCGCGGCGCTGCTTGGTCATTTTGTCCAGCAGGGCAAGGATGCGGGCGTCATCCAGGTCGATTCGCTCGTCGACTTCAACGCGTTTGATCTCGGCGTTGATCAGGCGCAGGGTGGCCAGGCGCTCTTTGTCTCGCGCTTTCATTGCGTCTTTAGTGGCTTGAGTCAGGGTTTCCTTGAGAGTGCTCATAGTGAGTGTTCCGAGATTGTTGGCAATGAATTTTGGATCAGGGGCTTAGGATAGCTTGTCTGTTGGGCGGGGGAAATGTGTTAGCCCAAACGAAAAACGGCGCGCGAGTATGGCTCGCACGCCGTTCTTTATAGCTCCGCTACGGGCTAAGCCCGTCCGGCCGCCTCGCTGCGACAGGCTTATGCAGCCTGCGGCTCTTAGTAGAGACGCTGGAACTTGCGGTTTTCGCGCTGAAGCTTTTTAGCGTGACGCTTTACAGCGGCAGCAGCTTTGCGCTTACGAACAGCGGTGGGCTTCTCGTAGAACTCGCGACGACGTACTTCAGACAGTACGCCTGCTTTTTCACAGGAGCGCTTGAAACGGCGCAGGGCGATATCGAAAGGTTCGTTGTCTTTGATTCGTACAGAGGGCATTAGGATACCTGTTAAAATTCGTTTCTCTCGGCCATTCCGGCAATGCTCTCGCAGTTGCATCCGGTGGCCGGTTCACAGCGAGGGCGCAAATTCTAAACACTCCTATACGGGATCGCAACCCCATTTTCCAGTATGATAACCACCCCTCGAAGTAGTCACGAGAATGAGATCAAGTGCGCGTCCTTGGTATAGAAACTTCCTGCGATGAAACTGGCGTCGCTATTTACGATTCTGAGTCCGGTTTGCTCAGCCATGCCCTGTTCAGTCAAGTGGACCTGCATGCCGATTATGGCGGCGTAGTCCCCGAGCTGGCGAGCCGTGATCATGTGCGCAAACTCTTGCCGCTGATTCGCCAGGTGATGAAGAAGGCCGAGACCAGCCCTTCAGACCTCAATGGTATCGCCTATACCGCGGGCCCCGGTCTGGTGGGAGCGCTGATGGTCGGGGCCTGCGCGGCCCGTGCACTGGCCTATGGCTGGGATATCCCGGCGGTGGCGGTGCACCATATGGAAGGCCACCTGCTGGCTCCAATGCTGGAGGATAATCCGCCCGCCTTTCCTTTTGTGGCCCTGCTGGTGTCCGGCGGACACACCCAGCTGGTGGAGGTGCGGGGGCTCGGCGATTACGAATTGATGGGTGAATCCCTGGATGATGCCGCCGGCGAGGCCTTTGATAAGGCCGCCAAAATGCTCGACCTGGACTATCCCGGTGGCCCGCGTTTGGCTGCCCTGGCGGAGAAAGGAGACCCCAAACGTTTTACTTTCCCGCGTCCTATGACTGATCGACCGGGGTTAGATTTCAGTTTTTCAGGCCTTAAAACCTTCACCCTGACGACGGTGCGCAAGCACGCCCTCGAGGATGGTTTACCGGACGAGCAGACTTGCGCAGATATTGCTGCGGCTTTCCAGGAGGCGGTAGTGGATACCCTGGTGATTAAATGTCGTCGCGCTATTAAGGCTTCCGGCTATAAAACCCTGGTGATTGCCGGTGGGGTTTCCGCAAATAAATTATTGCGTGAGCGTTTGGAAACGAGCCTGCGAAAGGATAAGGCCAGCGTCTACTATCCCCGCCATGAATTCTGCACTGATAACGGCGCCATGATCGCCTACGCCGGTAGTTTGCGTTTAAAAGCAGGGGAGCAGACAAGCCTTGCGGTAGATGTGCGTCCGCGCTGGCCTATGACAGAATTGCCCAAGACCGAACTTTAAAAATCCCAGGAATAGCCTGGCAGTAAAAAGAAAAGAGCCGATAAATGGATATTGTTTATATACGGGATTTAAAGGTGAATACCATTATTGGTATTTACGATTGGGAGCGGGAAGTGCGACAGACGGTCAGTCTCGATTTGGAGATGGCCTTCGATATTAGTGAGGCGGCGCGCACAGACAATATCGAGTACACACTTAACTATAAAGCGGTGGCCAAGCGCTTGATCGCTTTTATTGAAAGCAGTGAGTTTCTGTTGGTGGAGACCATGGCAGAGCAGGCTGCGGCAATTGTCAGGGAAGAGTTTTCTGTAAGCTGGCTGCGGCTGCGGTTGTCCAAGCCGGGTGCGGTCAGAGGGTCCAGGGATGTGGGTGTCATTATTGAGCGCGGCGAGAGGCCGGCAAAAGGTGCAGCAGCGATGTCTGCGGGAGTGTAAACGTGGCTCAGGTGTATCTCAGCCTCGGCAGTAATATCAATCGTGCGCAATATATCCGCGCAGCGCTGGATGCCCTGACCGGGCGGTTTGGCGAATTACAGGTGTCCCGGGTCTTCGAAAGTGAAGCGGTGGGTTTCCAGGGCGATAACTTTTACAACCTGGTGGTTGGGCTGCAAACTGACCTGCCGGTAGGGCAGCTGGCCCTGTGTCTGCGAGGTATTGAAGATGCCAACGGCCGCCTGCGTTCCGGGCCTAAGTTCAGCGCACGCACCCTGGATATTGATACCCTCACCTATGACCACCTGACCGGGACTGTCGACGGGGTAAAATTGCCTCGAGGTGAGATTGTAAAAAATGCTTTTGTATTACAGCCTCTGGCAGAGATAGCACCGGAAGTACTGCATCCGGTCGAGCAGAAAACATACCGCCAGCTGTGGGATGAGTACGACCAGGCTTCACAAAAATTGTGGCCGGTAGAATTTATTTGGCCGTGATTCCAATAAATTTTTAAAAAATGCAGATAAAAAAGCAGCCCTTTGAGGCTGCTTTTTTGTTAGGAATAATTAACTCAGGCTCATTAGCGCCTCTTTGGTAAACGGCGTGATTTCCTCCGCGCGATCTTCGCGCACCTTGGCGAACCAGTGTGGATCCTGCAGTAGTACGCGGCCAACGGCAATCAGGTCGAACTCCTGATTGTCCATACGGCGGGTCAGCTCGCCTAAATCGGTAGGATTGGCAGTACCGCCCATGCCTTGGTTATTGCCGCCGATAAAATCATCGTCAAGGCCGACACTGCCGACAGAAATTACCGGTTTTCCAGTCAATTCCTTGGTCCAGCCTGCCAGGTTGAGATCAGAACCCTCAAATTCTGGCACCCAGAAGCGTCTTGTAGAGGCGTGGAAAATATCAACGCCGGCCTCAACCAACGGTGTCAGGAAGCGTTTCAGTTCTTCCGGGTTTTGCGCCAATTTGGCTTCGTAATCCTGCTGCTTCCACTGGGAGTAGCGCAGCACTATGGCGAAATCTTCGCCTACGGCTGCACGTACCGCTTTGATAATTTCCACTGCAAAGCGGGTGCGATTTTCGATGGAACCACCGTACTCGTCATCGCGTTGGTTGGTACCTTCCCAGAAAAACTGGTCGATCAGGTAGCCGTGGGCGCCGTGAATCTCTACACCGTCAAACCCAATTTCCTTGGCTGCTTTGGCCGCGTCTGCAAAAGCTTGTACAACTTCTTGGATGTCCTCTTTGCTCATCGCCTGGCCATTGGGCTTGCCGGGTTTGAACAGGCCTGAGGGGGAGTAGCCGGGCACTGATTTATCCGGGCCTATGCCCTCTTTGCGCACGGAGCCTACGTGCCATAACTGCGGGATAATCTGGCCACCGGCAGCGTGTACTTCGTCTACCACTTTTTTCCAGCCGGCGAGAGCGGCCTCACCGTAGATTGCCGGAACATTCTCGTAGCCGTTTGCGGCTTTATGATTAACGAAGGTGCCTTCGGTAATAATTAGTCCCACTTCACCTTCAGCTCGGCGGCGGTAATAACCGGCCACTTGGTCATTGGCTGAATAGCCTGGTGACATAGTGCGGGTCATGGGGGCCATTGCGACCCGGTTGCGCAGCTTTAGGGATTTATGCTCGAAAGGACGCAGTAGGTTGTCCAGGGAACCACTCATATTTCTCTCCTGAATGTCTCGATTCAACACTGGGACTCACTGGTCCCGCTCGGTCACAATTAAAACGGTTGCGTTATAAGACCTTATTTTAAGGTTGAGTTCAATATCTGGTTTCGTATTGCAACTCTTTTACCGGTATACTAGGGGTATGTCACGTAAACGCTTTGATGATCTCGACTGTTCTCTGGCCTGTGCCCTGAATGAAGTGGGGGACTGGTGGTCCCTGCTGATAATTAAGCAGGCGATGCTGGGTACTCGCCGTTTTGTAGATTTCCAAAGAAACCTGGGAATTGCCAAAAATATCCTTGTGGATCGGTTATCACGTCTGGTGGATAACGAGGTGCTGGTACGCTTTGATGCGGGTGAACACGGCACTCGCTACGAGTACCGTTTAACGGAAAAAGGTCGGGACCTGTTTACGGTGGTAATCGCCCTACGCCAGTGGAATCTGCGCTGGAACGGCAATAAAGATGGGATGCATCTGGTCGATAAAAACAGTGGTGAGCCTATCTCCGAAGTTGCTGTGCAAAATGCCCAGGGACAAAAACTCAGTATTCGCGATGTATTATTTGTGGATGAAAATGGCCAGCCCCTAGAGCAGGCTGGCTAGCTGGCTTTTTGAGGAGCTCTATCAATCCTGGCTCTTGGATAGCAGTCTGATTATGTCCAGAGCCCTGCCCGGCTCCCAACGCATAACAGAGACAACGCCGTGCATGGCCAGTAGGCGCTGGTCTATTTCCCCTTTCTCCTGCAGCTTGTGTAATTTCTCTGTGGCCTCGGTAAAGCCGCGCTGCTCATAAGTGAGTAGTAATTTGACGGTCTGCTCCGCCGGAGTGATTTGGCGTGGAACAGGGGTATACCCCATCGCGCTTACCATACTCTCAGCTGCCAGCCAAGTGGACCAGGGGTTTTGCCCGGTAATAAGCTGGCCATCCACGCTGACTTGTTCCAGGTAAGTGGGCCCAGCCTGAAAAAACGCGCCTTGCTCACGTAAGCGATCCTCAAGCAGGAATGGAAATCGTTGCTCGGCGTCAGGGATAAGAAAAAGCTCCTCTTCGTTAGTAAAAGCACTGATCTGCCGATCGGCGATTAAGGGCTTGCCATTATCCAGGGTGACATTGGCAAGGGCTGCTGGCCCGTGGCATACCGCTCCGATAATTTTGCCGCTGTTATAGATTTCCCGCACCAGGGACTGGATATGGGGATTGTCGGGGAAATCGAACATGGTGCCTTTACCGCCGACAAAAAATACTGCCTGATAATCCTCTGCTGATACCTGATCGATAGGAATACTGTGATTGACCTTTTGTTGTGCCTCCGGGTCATTGAGAAAGGCATAGTCGAAAGGCCCCAGATCATCTTTATCGATCACCGCAGGCGGTTTGCCGCCTTTGGGACTGGCAATATCGACAATAAATCCGTTGGCTGAGAAGATGTAATAGGGGCGTGCCAGTTCAGTTAATTCATAACCAGTTGCCTTGCCATTATCTCCCATCGTTTCAGTACTGGTGACAACAGCTAAGATTTTTCCTCGGCTTTCCCTGGGTAATTGTTGTAAATACGGCAGGTCACTTACTGTCGTAGTGGAAAAGTCCTGCTCTTGGGGTGGAATTAGGCCCTTAATCCAAATAATAAAACCAAAAAATACGGACAAAGTCAGAGCCAGGGAAATAACAATTTTCTTCAACATATTAATCTCCAAAATTGCAGTAGCAGACGGAAAATCTTCTAGTGAGTTCGTAGGAGAATAAGGGATGGAAGGTGAAATTCAGGTGAGATTGCAATTGCTATTTAGGAAGAAAGAAAAAGCTGCGCTTGAGATCTTATAAGGTATGGATACTGATTCACTGTGCATCTCGAGCGCATACGGTAAAAATTTGAATCTTAGAACGCTACTGTGTAAAAGATAGAGAGCACTGATAAATATTTTTTTTACATTGGATAGAGATGGTCCAATTCAAGGCTTCACAGATTCTCTTGGCCAGGAAAAGGCCTTGACCAATGCCGTCACTGCCTTCCCTTTTTTGGCCGGGTAAAAGGGAGGTTTTAAGATCTAATTGGTTGTCTGTGGCGTTCTCAAAAAAGAGTGTGTCCCCCTTATAGGTAATAACCAATTCAGGGCTGGTAGCGTGCTGTAATGCATTGCTGACCAAGTTGTCGAAGAGCAGACTTACCAGGTGTCGATTGGCCAGGACTCTGACTTTGTGCCCTAACTTTAAATCAACATTAAAATGCTTTTGTACAATTAACTGGTGTTGAGCTAAAAGACGTTCCTCTAGTAAAGCGCACAATGGGATATCTTCCGACTGTAGAGACTCAGAGCGGGCGAGGGCTAATAGTGTCTTAACGGTTTTTTCCATACCGGTAACAGTTTCTAATAGCTCATTTTTCTCAGCTAAAGTCATTTCCCGATTTTGACTGAGAGCCAGTGTGCTTTTCAGAATGGTTAGCCCGGTGCGCAACTCATGGCTTGTATCCCGGGTAAACTCAGTTTCCCTGCGCAAAGTTAGCTTGAGCTGGTTAAGTGTGTCTTGCAATGTACTTGCGAGATAACCGATTTCATCTTGTTCATTGTTATAGGGCAGGGAAATTTGAGAATCGCAGTTTCTCTGCTGCTGAACTGCTTTAGCAAGGGTTACTACAGGCGCGATGGTTTTACGGGAAATACGATAAGCACAGTAGAGGGCTAAGAGTAGGGTCAAGATACAGGCGCTGGCAAAGAGCCAGAGAAGCTTTGAAGATTGTCGGGTAACAGTGAGCAATTCACTGACTTCAGCTACGAGAACGGCGGAATGGTTGTCCGGAAAATGTACTCTGCGTAAATGGAAGTGATGTTCAGTATCACTAAACCACTCAGCCTTTTCTGCATAGCTTGGTAGGGCAGTGCGCAGTTCGGCCGGTATTATTTTGCTTTCAGTGTATAGCGTTAAATAGGGTAGGCGTGGCTCTGGGGTCGTATTAGTCAGTCTTGCCTGCTGTTCGAGGTAGCGGACTTCTCCGGCCAATAAGTTATCGAGTAAATGATCTTCAACTACATAGGCCACCATCATACAAATGGCAAAAAACACCAAGCATAGCAGCAGGGTAAAACTGCCAAAAATAGCGAAGACCTTCCTCTGTAAATTACTGGTTTCGCGCATTGGGAGTTTCCAACTGATAACCGAGATTGGTGATGGTTTTTAACATAGGGGCCTGGAAAGGCTTATCCAGTGTTTGGCGAAGACTATAAATGTGGGATTTTAAGGCGTCTGTTTCTGGGGGTTCATCACCCCAAATATGGTGGATTATTGCCGAGCGGCTTACTGGTGCTGGCGACGCCTGGGCGAGCATAGTGAGAATGCGAAAACCGATAGTTGTCAGGGGCAGAGGTTGTTTATCCCGGTAGGCCGTTTGCTGGCGCTGGTTTATCTGTAAATCCCCGACCTTAATTTCTTCACTGGTATGCAGCTGGTGTCTACGTGCCAGGGCGCGGCATCTCAGTATCAGTTCCCTTGGTTCGAAGGGCTTACATAAGTAGTCATCGGCACCGATACCAAATCCGCGTTCTTTATCTGCGAGAGCATCTCGGGCAGTTAACATCAGGATTGGCATGTTAACTGGCGCTTGTGCCTTGATCTTTTCGCAGACCTCCAAGCCGTCCATATCCGGCAGGCCCAGGTCGAGAATGATCAGGTCGAAGATTTGTTCCAGGGCCAGCTGTAAGCCCTGGCGACCCCGGTGGGCATAATCTATCTGCCAGTCCTCAGCATGTAGGAATTCGGCAAGCTGGCGGGCGATAGTGGGGTTATCTTCAATCAACAATATCTTCAGTGAGCGCACCGGCAAATCTCTTGTGGCAGAGGAAGTTACAAAACATTCTGACAGAGTGCCGGTGAAATTGAAGTGAAGCCCCGTTGTTGGACTGTTTTAGATATTGGTTGGACCGCTCTAGATATTGAGGTTGCGGCCGCCGTCAACGGCAATAACCTGGCCGTTGATATAGGGGGCGTCACAGATCAGGAAGCGCACGGTTTTGGCGATATCGCTGGGGTCACCGGTTCGGGCCAAAGGAATGCGCTGGGTGATTTGTGCTTTCTTGGCTTCGTTAGTTGCCTCTTGCTCCGGCCAAAGAATGGCACCGGGGGCGACTGCATTGACCCGCACCTGGGGCGATAGCTCCAGAGCGAGGCTTTTTGTCAGCATTACCAGTCCAGCCTTGGCGGCGCAGTAAATAGTATGCTTGGGCATCGGGCGCTCGGCGTGAATATCCGCCATATTAACAACGCAACCCTGTTGTTGGCAGAGTGTTTCTTTCAGGGCCTGAGTGAGAAAGAAGGGGGCTTTGAGGTTGCTGCCTACCAGCCGATCCCAGTCCTCCTCGGTTGCACTTCCCACAGGTGTGGGGTGAAATGCTGAGGCATTGTTGACCAGAACATCAATACCGCCCCAGGCCTCTTGTGCACGTTGGGCCAGATTGGAACAGGCTTCGGCGCTATTCAACTCACTGTGCAACGCTATGGCAGAGTTGGGGCGACGTTGGTTCAGCTCGTTTGCCAGGACCTTGGCAGCATCAGCCGAGTTGCGATAGTGAATAATAACTCTGTGATCTCTATGCAGCTCTTCAGCAATAGCACGGCCCAGGCGTGCGGCGGCACCGGTAATCAACACATTACGCAATGTAGTTATCCTTTACTTTGGCGATTGCCTTGATGCGCTCCCGGTCCAGTGCTTGCCCGAGTTTCGCACCCTGGTAGCCCTGTTTAATCAACCCCTCGGCAGTTACTGCTGCTGCCCCATCTCGAGCGGCGCGCAAAAATTCCACCTGTGGATAATCTCGATTCTCCAGCCCCTCACGACCTCGGGCATCTGCCTCACAGGCGCGAAGAAAGTTTTCAAATCGCTCGGGACGTCGCAAGGCATCCAGACTGCGGATCATTTTCATAATGGTCTGTGGGCGTAATTCGAAGGCTCTGTGGCAGTGCAGGTGATATTCGCAGACCCCGACAGCTAGTGCAGTCAGATCTTTTGGGGTACGCCAGCGCTCACAGACGGCCTTTACAAGAGGTACGCCTGCGGCCTCGTGGCCGTGGTGGCTGGGAAGAATTTCCTCGGGAGTCAGTCCTTTGCCCAGGTCGTGTAGCAGTACTGCAAAACGTAAGGGGAGCTCTGCCGGTGCGGCGCGCAGGGCTAGTAGTACGTGTTCTCCAGTGTCCACTTCGGGGTGGTGTTTGGGCGGCTGGGGAACACCAAACAAACTTTCTAACTCTGGTAAAAGTACTGATAGGGCGCCGCAGTCTCGCAGTACTCGAATAAAAATATCGGGGTCTGGCTCGGTAAGCGCCCGGCTTACCTCTTTCCAGACTCTCTCGGCCACCAGATATTCCACTTCACCCGCTTCTACCATCTGGCGCATGAGTATCATGGTTTCAGGGGCAACGCTAAAGCCAAGGTGGTGGTAGCGGGCGGCAAAGCGGGCCACTCGCAGAACTCTTAGCGGGTCTTCGGCAAAAGCAGGGGAAACATGGCGCAAAAGCCGTGCTTCCAGATCTTTCTGCCCGCCGTAGAGGTCAATTAGCTTGCCGTCGCTGTCTTCTGCAATGGCATTAATAGTGAGATCTCGCCGCAGTAGATCCTCTTCCAGGGTGATATTGGCATCGGCGTTAACGGTAAAACCGCCATAGCCGTGTCCGCTTTTTCTTTCGGTGCGAGCGAGCGCGTATTCTTCACCGGTCTCAGGGTGTAGGAATACTGGAAAATCTTTGCCGACTGGACTGTATCCGAGGTCCTGCATTCTATCTGCATCTGCCCCAACCACTACCCAGTCGCGCTCGGTGACTGGGCGATTCAAAAGTCTGTCGCGCACTGCGCCGCCAACAAGGTAGATCTTCAAAGCATTTGCTCCAGAGCTGGAGGGACCAGTGATCTGTTAGGTGATTGTACTGCCATAAGTCCATTTGTTCCGGCGTTGTTCCAGGTTTGTCTGCTGGACGGAGGATGAGCGGTGGGAGTGTAAGAAGCTTCGGCAAGATAAAAAAAAGGCCCCGAAAAAACAAGGGGGCCCAGGGTCTTAGGGTATTCGCTTAGCAAACATTTCTTTGCCAACTGTGGGGGCTCTGACTTAACGGCCACGCCACTGGAAAGGATCCCGTGACAAGTCCCAAGTCACGAATCTAGTGTCATTCTAAGAAACCTGTCTTACCTGTCAACTATATCTATTAGTATTTTTTGAGGGGGTTGTTCCGCTGTTCGTTAATAAGTTACATGGACCGAATTTCGGGCTGGGTTTGCAGCATTAAACAGCATAATTTATAGGGGCGGTTCAGCTGGGCAGGATAATTTCACGTGTAACTCTGTGGGGCAGAGGATACCTTCGGGAAGTTGACTGTTCTTCTTTTTAATCGCAGTTGTTGGGGAGAATAAAGATGAGCGAATTACATGTGCTAACCACCGGGGAAGCAGCCAGGTACTGCGGTGTTAACTTCCGAACGGTGATTCGCTGGATTGAGCGTGGCCAGCTCAAGGCATACAAACTTCCAGGGCGTGGTGACCACCGTATCTGTGTTGAGGATTTCGTGGGCTTCCTGCGGGACAACTCAATGCCAGTTCCGAACGACCTGGCAGTTCCCAGTCGAAAAGTGCTTTTGTTAACGACTGATCCTGAGCTGACTTCAGGTGGACGCCAGGCACTTCAGCAGATGGGGTGTGAAGTTGAAGTAGCTAGTGATAGTTTTTCCGCCGGTATCTTGATGGCGAGTGCCAAGCCGGCGTTGTTAGTGGTTGACACTGGGTTGCTTGGGGAGAGTGGGTTTCAGGTGCTGGACTACCTCAGATCCCGCAGTGAGTATTCAAATTTGAGCATTCTGGTTGTGCCTTCTGATGACGATGGCGAGAAAGCCCGTTGGCTGGATGCTGGAGCTGATGCTCTTTTAACTCACCGTTCTGAGCACGGTGAACTTTCTGCAAAGGCCAAGCTTTTGTTGGAAGCTGATGCCTAAGTAGCGCGATTCGCTAGTGGGTATTATTTCCCCATTCTGTGCGGGGCTGGTATTTCAACAGTTCCCGCGCTGAAACCTAAATGGGTTTTGGTATTAACATAGACTCTTCTTCACCCTCCGGTCGGTCCCGACCTTGCTCCGGGCAGTGACAACTGGCCGTTATTTGATCCCCGTTCAAACTATTCAGGTGAACATCGAAGCCCCATAGCCGGTGAAGATGCCTTAATACCTCTGCTGTATCTTTACCAAGAGGGCGACGGCGGTGCTGTGTGTGGTGCAGGGTCAGTGAACGGTCACCACGGGTATCTACTGAATATACCTGGATGTTCGGTTCCCGATTGCCCAGGTTGTACTGTCCCGCAAGGTTCTCTCTTAACTGGCGATAACCGCTCTCATCGTGAATTGCGCTGACAATGATATCGTTCTCTTTATCGTTGTCGCTGATACAAAATAGTTTCATGTCTCGCATAACCTTGGGAGACAGGAATTGTAAAATAAAACTTTCATCTTTGAAGTCGCGCATGGCGAATTGAAGGGTTTCACGCCAATTACTTCCAGCAATGTCTGGGAACCAGCGGCGATCCTCTTCAGTGGGGCTTTCACAGATACGCCGTAAGTCAGTAAAAATACTGAAGCCTAGGGTATAGGGATTGATACCGCTGTAGTGAGGGCTGTCAAAAGAGGGTTGGTAGATAACATTGGTGTGGCTTTGAAGAAACTCCATCATAAAGCCTTCAGTCACCCGCCCGCGCTTGTACAGCTCGGTTAAGAGAGTGTAATGCCAGAAGGTAGCCCAGCCCTCATTCATTACTTGGGTTTGCCGCTGTGGATAAAAATATTGGGCCAGCTTACGTACAATACGCACTAGCTCCCGTTGCCAGTTTTCCAGGAGAGGGGCATTTTTCTCAACAAAGTACAGGATATTCTCCTGAGGCTCTTCGGGGAAACGTTTCTCCTTTGCCTCCTCTATACCGTCACCGAGTTTTGGGATGGTCCTCCATAAATCATTGAGCTGCCTCTGGCGGTATTCTTCTCGCTCTTGCTGTTGGCGTTCTTCTTCAATAGCCGAGATTGGGTAAGGGCGTTTATAGCGATCTACACCGTAGTTCATTAGGGCATGACAGGAGTCGAGAATGGCCTCGACTTCATCAAGCCCGTAGCGCTCTTCACAGCGGGAAATATAATTTTTGGCAAAGATCAGATAGTCAATAATACTGCTGGCATCTGTCCAGGAGCGAAACAGGTAATTCCCTTTAAAGAAAGAATTGTGCCCATAGGAGGCGTGAGCAATCACCAAAGCCTGCATTGTCATGGTATTTTCTTCCATGAGGTAAGCGATGCAGGGATTAGAATTAATGACTATTTCATAAGCCAGCCCCATCAATCCGCGCTGGTAATTATTTTCCACGCTGATAAATTGCTTGCCAAAAGACCAGTGGTGATAACCCACTGGCATTCCTACCGAGGAGTAGGCATCCATCATCTGCTCTGAGCAGATAACTTCAATCTGATTTGGGTAGGTATCTAACCCAAACTCTTCTGCCAGTGCGCCGATGGCGCGATCATATTCCTGAATTAATTCAAAAGTCCATTCTGAGCTTGTTGATATGGGCTGACGCGACTCAGATTCAGATGCTTCAGCGCCACTGGCAAATTTGTCGAGCATCAGGCAGTCACCTTTTGGCGGAACAGTTGTCGGAACACCGGATAAATATCCTGTACATCGACAATCTGCTCCATAGCAAAGTGATCGGGGAATAAAGTGCGGACACTTTCATACTCTTCCCACAGGGCCTGGTGATCTCTGGGAGTAATTTCCACATAAGAGTAATACTGCACATGGGGCATAATATCGTCGATAAGGATTCGGTGGCAGGTACTGGAGTCGTCGTTCCAGTTATCACCATCTGAGGCCTGGGCTCCATAGATATTCCATTCGCTGGCGGGGTAGCGATCTCTTATAATACGTCGCATTAATTTGAGCGCGCTTGAGACAATGGTGCCGCCAGTTTCCCGTGAATAGAAAAACTCCTCTTCATCAACTTCTTTAGCGCTAGTGTGGTGTCGAATAAATACGACTTCTGTATATTCATAACTGCGCTGTAGGAACAAATATAAAAGTAAGAAGAAGCGTTTGGCCATATCCTTTGTGGCTTGGTTCATCGAGCCGGATACATCCATCAGGCAAAACATCACCGCCCTAGATCGAGGTTTTGGTTGTCGAATCAGCAGGTTATATTTCAGGTCGAAATCATCGAGAAAAGGGACTCGATTGATACGGCTGCGAAGTTCGGCGATTTGGTTTTTAAGAGCCTCAATTTTGCGCTGATCTCGCAGAGCAGTATCTTTGTTTTCTTCCTGGGATAGGTCTTCCTCTAAATTGCGCAGGTTTCTTCGCTTATTACTGGTCAAGGCGATGCGTCTTGCATGGGCAGCCCTGAGTGAGCGGATCACATTGAGACGACCTGGAGTTCCTTCATTACTAATTCCGGCACGTACTATTTGAAAAGACTCATTGCCGGCCAGGCGTTGCTTGATCATATTGGGCAGCTGGAGCCCCTCAAACATAAAGTCCAGAAACTCTTCCTGTGATATCTGGAAGACAAATTCATCAACCCCTTCCCCACTATCACTGGCACCACCACCATTTCCATCACCGCCTCGCTGACCTTGACGAGGGATACGATCACCAGCAGTAAATTGCTTGTTTCCGGGTAAAACTCGCTCTACGTGCCCACCGCTACCGTGAGAAAATAAGGGTTCGCTGATATCCCGAGTAGGGATACTGATTTGCTCTCCCTTATCCATGTCCATAATAGAGCGGCTATTCATGGCGTCGCCGACAGCTTTCTTAATGTGAGCCTTATAGCGCCTTAAGAATCGCTGCCGATTAACGGTACTCTTTTTCTTTCCATTCAAGCGGCGGTCGATGATATAGCTCATATTTCTGCCTTTGTTCTGAATAAAGCTCACAGGCATCCATCGCCATAAATCTATTCAGAATATTTCCTGCTGAATCCACCAAACACAATTATTGGTATCTTCACTATAGCGAGCCATTGAGAGTTCCGATGAGATGCTGTGAAATCGTTCAAGTGCTCACTAAAAGTTAATGATCTAATCAGTATCCGGGTTTGGCTTCCTCGTGTTTTTCCAGTGACCTTAATGAAGGAAAACCTTACTATTGAGATTTTCTCACGCGTAGATACCATTCGGATAACAATCTAACCTGCTTCTCGGTATAGCCGCGTTCAACCATACGCGCAACGAAGTCTGCATGCTTGCGTTTATCATCTGCTGACGCCTTGGTATTAAAGGATATAACTGGCAGAAGATCTTCCGTATTGGAGAACATTTTTTTCTCGATAACGGCACGTAATTTTTCGTAAGATCTCCAGTCGGGATTTTTTCCCTGATTGTTAGCCCTGGCGCGGAGTACAAAATTGACTATTTCATTGCGGAAATCTTTCGGATTGGAAATTCCTGCAGGTTTTTCTGTTTTTTCAAGCTCTTCATTAAGGGCGCCGCGATCCAGTATTTCACCGGTTTCTGGGTCGCGATACTCCTGGTCCTGTATCCAAAAATCAGCGTAAGTGACATAGCGATCAAACAAGTTTTGGCCGTATTCAGCGTAGGATTCCAGGTAAGCTGTTTGGATTTCCTTACCGATAAATTCTACGTATCTTGGAGCTAAATATTCCTTGATAAACCCGAGGTAAGTCTCTTGCACTTCTGGTGGAAATTGCTCCTGCTCTATTTGCTGTTCCAGAACATAGAGTAGGTGGACTGGATTTGCCGCCACCTCAGTAGCATCGAAATTGAAAACTTTTGAGAGGATCTTAAAGGAGAAACGGGTGGATAGTCCGTTCATGCCTTCATCTACCCCTGCATTATCTCTGTATTCCTGAATGGTTTTTGCTTTGGGGTCGGTATCCTTTAGGTTTTCACCGTCATAGATACGCATCTTTGAATAAAGGCTGGAGTTCTCAGGGTTTTTAACTCTCGACAATACAGAGAATTGCGCCAACATCCGCAGGGTGTCTGGTGCACAGGGCGCTTTTGACAAGGAGCTATTTTCTAGCAGTTTCTGATAGATTCGTATTTCTTCCTGCACTCTTACACAGTAGGGTACCTTGACGATATAAATACGATCCAGGAAAGCCTCATTGTTGCGATTATTGCGGAAGGATTGCCATTCTGATTCATTGGAATGAGCGAGGATTGTACCGTTGAACGGAATTGACCCCAATCCCTCTGTACTGTTGTAATTTCCTTCTTGTGTTGCAGTTAGTAGGGGGTGAAGCACCTTGATAGGCGCTTTGAACATCTCGACAAACTCCATCAGTCCCTGGTTGGCCCTACATAAACTACCAGAAAAACTATAGGCATCAGGGTCATTCTGGGGGAAATCCTCAAGCTTACGAATGTCGATCTTGCCAACCAGTGATGAAATATCCTGGTTATTTTCATCACCGGGCTCTGTTTTTGAGATGGCAACTTGATCGAGAATAGATGGACGAATTTTTACGACACGGAATTTACTGATGTCCCCTTTAAATTCATGCAATCGCTTAACAGACCAGGGAGACATAATAGTGTTTACGTATCGACGTGCAATTCCGTAGTCCTCTTCAAGGATGCGGCCATCCTCAGTAGGAGAGAAAAGGCTCAAGGGAGATTCAAATACTGGCGATCCCTTAATTGCATAGATGGGCACCTGCTCCATCAAGGCTTTTAACCGCTCTGCAAGGGATGACTTTCCGCCACCAACAGGACCTAGCAAGTACAGGATTTGCTTCTTCTCTTCCAGACCCTGTGCGGCATGTCGGAAGAAAGAGACAATTTGCTCTATGGCTTCCTCCATACCATAGAATTCACTGAAGGCCTTGTATCGCTTAATAACCTTATTACAGAAAATACGTGACAGGCGCGGGTCCCGTGAGGTGTCTACCAGTTCGGCCTCGCCAATGGCCATCAGCATCCTCTCAGCTGGTGACGCATAGGCACTGCGGTCTGTCTTACACAGCTCCAGGTATTCCTGAATACTGAGTTCCTCGTCCTGGATAGATTCGTATCTTTCCAAGTAGTGATTGAAAATTGTCATGGTGTCTACCTCCCTGTAGCCTACTGGAATTAGCTCAGTTTCCTGCTTTGGTTAGGATGTCGTACGCCCTTGGCTTCTCTTGCCCAAATGGGACGAGCGATGCATGAGCTGTAAAGTCCAGATCGTGTTTGGGATACGCTTGGCGTGAAGCACTATCGTTATTGCCGTTGTGAACCTTGTTCTTTGCTGGAGTAAGTGTTGAATGCTCTCCAGCTTTTCCAGCATAGCTTTCCCTTTGAATGAGACAGTGGAATGTCACTTATATAGGTTGAATTGGGCGGCTGTTTTACGCTTTACTACTGCCCATATTGGGTATTAGAGAAATATTGAGGAACATAAATGGCGATTTTGGTGACTGGAGGTGCCGGATATATTGGCAGTCATACCTGTATCGAGTTGCTTGCTGCCGGCTTTGAGCCTGTAGTTGTGGATAACCTATCAAATAGCAGTGAGGAAGCCCTACGGAGGGTCGAGTTAATTGCTGGCAAAGATATCCCTTTTCACCATCTGGATATTAGTGATAAGGAAGGTTTACGCAAAGTATTCTCTGATCATAAGATTGACGCCGTAATTCACTTCGCGGGGTTAAAAGCAGTTGGTGAATCTGTTGCGCAGCCTCTGCGCTATTACCAGAATAATGTAGCTGGGACCTTAACTTTATGTGAGGTGATGGAGGAGTTTGGGGTTCATCGCCTGATCTTCAGTTCGTCGGCAACGGTCTATGGTGATCCTGAAACAGTACCAATTAAAGAAAATTTCCCTACTGGCGCAACCAACCCCTACGGCTCAAGTAAGTTGATTGTGGAAAACATGTTGCGAGATCTTTGTGCTGCGCCGAACAGCCAGTGGAAAGTGAGCTTGTTGCGTTACTTCAACCCGATTGGAGCCCATGAAAGTGGGACTATTGGTGAAGATCCCAGTGGTATCCCCAATAACTTACTACCTTATGTTTCCCAAGTGGCAGTAGGTAGATTGGGGCAGCTACAGGTTTTTGGTGGTGATTATGATACCGTCGATGGTACTGGAGTTCGAGATTATATACATGTAGTTGATCTGGCTCGCGGACACTTGGCGGCGCTAAACTTAATTTGTAAAGAAGAAATTTCTGAGGGTTGTTATACCCATAATCTGGGGACGGGACAGGGCAGTTCTGTTTTACAAGTCGTTCGTGCTTTCGAGAGTGTCAGCGGGAAGGAAATTCCCTACAACATTGCTCCGCGGAGACCCGGAGATATTGCAGAGTGTTACGCAGATCCAGAGCTGGCTGAAACAGAGCTGGGGTGGAAAGCTGAGTATGATTTAGTACGTATGGTGAAAGATACCTGGCGTTGGCAGTATAAAAATCCTAAAGGGTACAGTGTAGATTAGGCAAAATTAAGTTAAGGAAATTTGAACCTATTTTTTGCCTCACAGAGGATTGGGTTTTTCTATCAACCTGATAATGCTTATTGCTTGCGCTGCTCCATGCGGATATTGCAGGCAATGAGTTTCTTTCATGTTCTAAATAAAATTATATCAACAGTACCTGCGTTAAGGGGCCATTAAGCTACCGATAGATACAATCCTGTTGATTGACTTGAACGTTTCTGATTAGCGAAGAATAAGAATTATTTATCTGTCTGGTTGTATGTATAACTCTCTATTGATAGTTATCAATATATGGAAGCATTTAGTACTTCAATTTTGTTTATTTTTCTCAATCTAAAAGGAGTTAAGATTGAAATATATTCAGTTTTTACTGTTAGTTTTAACTGGTTTTTCAGCTTTAGCTGAAGATATAACTGGGGTGGATATCGCGATTGAGAAGCAGGGCGATAAGCTCTGGAAGCTTACCTATCAAATGGATAGGCCTGCAAGCCGGATTAGCTTTGTACGTAACCCGGATGTCTCTCGTATAAAACGCTGGAAGCCTGTGTCACCAGAATTTGAAATAGTTTCTATGGAAGGTGAAGAGTTTCTGGTTAGAAAAGATAGAAGTTCATTCGAACACATTGAAATTTTTTTGACGCCTAGCTATATATCTCTTCCTAAAGACTATGCACCTTTCTCCCCCTATTCAGATGGTGGAAGTCTGATATACACAGGCCGCTTTTTTGCTTGTATTGATAACTGTGATGATAAAGCAAAAGCCTGGCGAGTAACTATGGAGGTTCCTCCAGGTGAGCATATGATCATTAACGGGAAGATAAATGATCGGATAGCCAGCTGGATTGATCGTGATAATGGAATGAATGTCTATGTTGGAACTCAAGAACCCATAAATACAGCTAGTGTTTTAGCAGTAATTGATAGCGGTTTGCCGGAAAAATTGAGATTGTCTTTAGAGTCAGATATTCCCAGGTTAATGAGTTATTTTGAGCAAAAGCTTGGGGCACTAAGTGGAACAAAGCCTGCTTTGTATGCATCATATGCGAATGTCGATGATAACTCTTGGCAGGGGGGGACCTTGCCACATCAGGTTTTTATGCATTGGAATATGAATGAACTTGATGGGAAATTTTCCGACCCTAACTTTATTAATGAAACCATTTGGTTTTTTGCTCATGAGGTCGCACATTTATACCAGCAGGGTAGTGAAATAGGATTGTATGGTGATGCAAATGAATCGTGGTTACATGAAGGGAATGCGGATTGGTTAGCAGCGCTGGCTTTATTAGATTTGTATCCCGAGTCATCAAAATATGTCTCTAATAAAATTAAGGCTTTTAAGGAAAGTTGCACAAAAGGTGTAAAAGAGATTCCTTTGGTTGAGGCTGCTAACAGGGGCAGGTTTGATCTGTATTATAGTTGTGGTCTGCTCATACATCGAGCAATTGACCTGTTTCTGCAAAGTGAAAATACTGATCCGTCAAATATTTTTTCAATGTGGAGCAGTTTTCGTCAAGAGGTCGAGGGCGGCGGAGAAAAAGGCGCTGATACTTTCTTGGTGCTTCTCAGCCAGAGGGAAGGAGCAGCGGAACTTGTTAACTCTATTGAGCTTTTACTTGATGGGAAACCGTCGAGTGTAGGAGTTGCTTTGGATCAATTAACTTATGGCTTATAAGGTTATTCAAGCTAGGTAAACTGACAGTTACACTCCCAGGTGATAACTGTCAGTTTATTTTTTTAGATTCGGTCGGTTTAAATTCTTCTTTTAGGCTTCAGGGCGAAGTGATTTTTATAAGCTGCAGTCTGTACAAAAAAATTCTTCATCACTTAATCGCATTGCAGTCAGGTACCCTCCCCAAACGCAACCTGTGTCTAGGGCATAGATATTCTCAGTATCTGCGCGGCCTTCCAGGGCAGCCCAATGCCCAAAAATAACCTTGTCATTTCTGGTTTTTCGATTGGGAAAGCTAAACCATGGCTGGTATTCACCGTGAGAGGCCTGGACCCCCTTTTTATTGATTAGATCCAGAGTGCCATCAGCCTTACAAAATCGCATTCTTGTGAAGTAATTGGTAATGGACCGCAGGCGTTCGATGCCGATCAAATGATCATCCCAACAGTGTGGCTCATTACCGTACATGCCATAAAAAAATGCCTTTGCCATAGCTTCGTCGGCGAGGGCCTTATGCACTTCAGTGGCGAGCTTTTGCGCTTTAGTAACGCTCCAAATGGGAGGGATACCCGCATGCACCATGGTGTACCCCTTCTTATGTACTAGAAGGGGTAGGCTTTGTAGCCACTCCAGTAACTTATCAGAATCTTTTGCTTTTAAAACCTTGGCAAGGTCGTGCTCTTTTTCAGACAGAGATTTAGCGCCATGGGCGATCGCCAGTAAATGGAGATCATGGTTGCCCAACACTGCTGTAACCTGCTGGCGGTGCTCATAGAGATAGCGAAGGGTGTTCAGGCTATCCTCACCCCGGTGAACCAAGTCTCCGGCAAGCCAGAGTTTGTCACGGTCAGCACTAAAATTGATTTTCTTGAGAAGGCTTTGAAAAGCTGCAAAGCATCCTTGAATATCTCCGATGGCGTAAGTTGCCAAGATTTCCCCCAAAAATATGAAAAATAATTATTGTTGTTGCAAGTTTGTACAGTAGTCGGCTAGCTTAACAAAGTCCTCGACGCTTAAGGTTTCTGGTCGGCGGCCGGCATCAATGGGTAGCAGCTCGGGGTCGAGATCCGGGAATAGGGGTTTTAAAGCATTGCGCAGGGTCTTACGGCGCTGCTGGAAGGCTATATTGACGATTCTTTCCAATAATCCTTCATCTCTTGCGGTAAATGGCAGAGTGCTGTAGGGAACCAATCTCACGATGGCAGAATCCACCTTAGGGGCGGGCCGGAAAGACTGCGGGGGTACAGGGAATAGGCCCTGTACGCGACAGTAATATTGAACCATCACGCTAAGTCGCCCATAAGATTTAGTCGAAGGCGTTGCGCTGAGCCGATCTACCACCTCTTTCTGCAGCATAAAATGCATATCCTGGACTTGCCCGCGAAAACTGAGCAGATGGAACAGTAACGGTGTGGATATGTTATATGGAAGGTTACCGACAATGCGTAGCTGCTTATCTCCAGCAAAGGTGCCAAAGTCAAATTTTAATGCGTCCTTTTCAATGATGCTAAATTCCGGGTATTCCCTGAATTTAAATTCCAGCATTGGAATCAGGTCGCGATCCAGTTCGACAGCGGTTAGAGATGGGCACCGTTTTAGTAGTAATTCTGTAATTGCCCCTTGGCCCGGGCCAATTTCCACTAGCGTATCTGATTCTTTAGGGCCTACCGCACGAACAATGCGCTCGATAATATTTTCATCGACGAGAAAGTTTTGTCCAAAGCGTTTGCGGGCTTTGTGTTGAAAGAAGTTATCCATTGATATATCTGTAACCTGGATGATTAATTTTGCGGTTAAGCCTTGGGGTGCTGATGAGCATTTCAGTTGGATACCCTTTAGGGCCTTTCACCGCGCTCACGTGGTGAGGGCATGGTTTACACTTTCTCCAAGCAAGTTTTAGGCACTGGTTAGGAGCTGCGCAATTTAGCTATCGCCACAGCCTGAGACAGTGCGGCTTTGAGGCTGCCGCAGTCTGCAATGCCTGTGCCCGCGATATTGAGAGCTGTGCCGTGGTCTACTGAAGTGCGGATAAAGGGTAGCCCCAAAGTGATATTGACGGCGTGGCCAAAACCCTTGAATTTTAACACTGGAAGCCCCTGATCGTGATACATAGCTAAAACGGCGTCACATTCCGACAAATGCGGCGGGGTAAAAAGAGTGTCTGCGGGAAGTGGACCTTTCAGTGATATACCTTGGTGGCGCAAGTGTTCGAGTGTGGGTTCAATTATTTCTATTTCCTCATGGCCTAAGTGTCCCCCCTCTCCAGCATGGGGGTTGAGGCCGCAAACGCTAATACGAGGATTGGAGATGCAGAAATGTTCCCGCAAACTGGCGTCGAGGATGGTAATAATCTGCTCTAGAAGCGGGGGGGTGATAGCAGCGCTCACATCTTTGAGGGGCAAGTGAGTTGTCACTAGAGCAACTCGAAGGTCCTCTGCTGCTAGCATCATAACGACACGCTCAACACCGGCTTTTTCAGCAAAGAACTCTGTATGGCCGCTAAATGGAGTACCGGCATCATTGATAATGCCTTTGTGTACGGGCCCTGTAACCACGGCATCAAACTGGCCGGCCAGGCACCCCTCTGCCGCAACTGTAAGAGTTTCCAATACATAGGGTGCATTGACTGCATTCAGTAAGCCGGGTTTAGCAGGCTCGGCTATGGAGACCGGTAGTATGTAGAGAGCACCGGCAGGTGTCCCCTCTGTGCCTGCTGTGGACAGAGGAAGGAGCTGAAGAGGCAACCCCAATGCCGCAGCGGTCTCTGTCAGTAGTAGGGGATCAGCAATTGCGACAATCTGTGCTGGAGAACTCTCTTGTGCAATCTTCACAGCCAGCTCAGGGCCAATACCTGCAGGTTCTCCGGGGGTGAAGGCAATTTTAGGAGCCATTGCTATATAACTTTCCTGTAGCTACAAAAAAAAACCGGGCACAGGGCCCGGTCTTTCCCGCTGAAAAAGCGGCTTACTATTGGTTTCCTGAGTCCTCGGTGGTCTCAGAGTCCGGCAATTTGATCTCAACGTATGCCTGGTCGCGAATCTCACGGCGCCAGTTTTGCAGTTCTTCTTCATAGCGGCGGTTGCGCAGCAAATTGGCTGCCTGATTGCGGATATATTTGTCGGTCATATCCTGTTTGCGCCGATCTTCAACCTGCAGGATATGCCAGCCGAACTGGCTGCGGAAAGGCAGGCTAATGCTGCCAATCTCAGTTGCATCCATAGCCTGGGTAAACTCTGGCACAAACTGCCCGGGCATAGACCAGCCAAGGTCGCCACCGGATAGCATAGAACCTATATCCTCTGAGTTTTCGCGCGCGAGCTCGCTAAAGTTATCGCTGGCCATGGCTTCTTCACGCAGCTCAATCAGCTTATTGTAAGCTTGGTCATCGGTAAGAATAGCGGATGGCTTAAGCAGGATATGGCGAACTTTTGTCTGTTCTACCAACTGCTCACTAGCACCTTTCTGTGCATGAATCTTTAACAGGTGAAAGCCTGCATCACTGCGGAAAGGCTCGGTAACATCGCCGGCTTTTAAGTCGGTGAGGGCATCAGCAAAAAGAGTTGGAAGCTCGACGGTCTTGCGCCATCCCAGGTCACCACCGGAGAGGGCATTCTGGCCGGCAGAGTTTGCGATTGCCAGGCGGCGGAAGTCAGCGCCGTCTTTGGCCTGTTGAGCTAGGTCTTCAGCCTTCTCCCGTGCCTGGGTAACTTCGCTGCTGGGAGCGCTGGAACTTACGGGGATCAGGATATGGCCCAGTTCAAATTGAGGGGACTTCCAAAACTCGCCCTCCTTGGAGCGCAGGAAGTTATCGATATCCTGGTCAGTAATCTGGATCCGGCGGTTAACGCTGCCTTGCTCGACCCGGCGAATCATCAGCTCTTGGCGAATTTGCTGACGAAAGCTCTTCATGCTCATACCGTCAGCGAGCAGGCGTTGGCGGAACTCTTCGGGGCTGACTCCGGCATTTTGTTGGACACGGGCGATAGCTTGGTCCAGTTCCGATTCAGAGACGGTGACACCTGCGCGAGAGGCCATTTGCAGTTGCAAACGCTCGATAATGAGTTGTTCGAGAACCTGACGGCGCAAAACATCCGCTGGAGGAGCCTGTACCTGTTGTGCTTGGATTTGGCTGGCGATAGTGTTCATGCGCTGGGTCAATTCACTGGCCATTACAACATCGTCGTCAACAACTGCGACTACTCGGTCAAGATTTCTGACTTGTGCGGTGGCAGTAGCGGCGATCAGAGCGCCAGCAGCCAGTACGGGTGCCAGGCCCAGTTTTGGTACGAACTTCTTAATTATTCTCATCACTGTTTCAGCTCTTCTCTCTGATCAAAGTTGGCAATCCCCTGGGTCAGCATTTCTGTTACGGTTGAACCAAAGCCTGCTAATCCTTTGAGTTCGATTTCAAGATAGATACCTTCGTCGTACTCAAGGTCTTCAGCAGATACAACCCCTGCGAGATCATTGTCCAGTGTGCGTCGCCACACCAGTCGGGTACGGTAGCAGCAGTCGTCATATTCGATTCCTGCCAGGTATTCCAGTTCCCGATTCAAAGTAAGATCATAGCTGGCACCAGCCATGAGTGAGGTATGAGTACCAAGTGGGAGGACAGTTGAGGCGTTTAGTTGGCTCACGGTTTCATCTTCATCTTCGTCCTCATCATCGTCATCCGTTGCGTCCGGGCGCTCGTAGTAATAGCTTAAGTTAAAGATGCGGTAATCGTCGTCAAGATAGCGCAGGCTGAAATTACCGCGATTAATATTGTGCTCACTATCTTCATAGACCAGCTCAGTCCCCAAACGGAGGGATTCGAAAGGGCGACTTTCGATTCGTGCAGCCAGCTCTGACCGTTGGGTATCCTCAATGTAAGAGTCACGGCCAATTTGTCGGTCACTGGAGTAATAGACTTGCCCAACACTGGCTGAGAAGAGGTCCCGACCACTAACGGGATCGATATAGCGGGTTGTCAGGCCAAGGGCAATTCTGTCCGCATCGTCGATTCGGTCATTACCAGTAAACCGGCTATCGCGGAATAGCTGGTCGTAGCTGAAAGTGTAAAGTGACGTGTCGTATAGCAGGTTGTTACTATTTGGGTCGATATCATCGGCATCATCACTGATATCAAAGAAATCACTCTGATCAGCATTGCTGCTAATCAGGGCAAACAGCCGTGGTTCCAGTGTCTGGATAAAGTCGCGGTTAAATAGGTGGCTATCTCGTTCAAAGTAGAGCCCTGTATCCAAAATGAACTGGGCGGCAGCAGCATCGGGGGTGTCGTCGGCATCTTCGGGTAGATACAGGTCACTCACACTGTAAGCGAGATAGCGGCCAGCTATTCCCGGTTTAAAATACCCCCAGAGCCACTCTTTATCCCAGTAGAATTCATAGTCGAGGCGCAACCGATCTGCGGTAATAAAGTCCCGTGTTTGTGTAGTGACACTGTCGGGGTCATCGGTGTCTTTGATAAACCTTATGGTTTGTGTGTCACTGTGCTCCCAGCTGGTGACTTCGTTCTGCATGGTTAATAGCCAGTCATCCCAGCGGTAATCGCCGTCTATATCCAAACGGGGGTATTGGGCAAATGGATCGAAGGCGTCATTTTCCAGTACTTGATAGTCCTGGGTGCGCAGTGTTGCTTGCCAATGCTCGCTGCGCAGTAGCCCCTGAACTTTCTGGCTAACTCGGGTTTCCGCATTGATATCGAGGTTGGCCGTGCTCAAATCGCGGAAATAATCCGGATCGCTGACCTTGGTGTAGTCGATATCGGTACGCCAGACACTGCCGCTGTAGCCCCCTTGCTGCTCCAAACTGATCAACCAACGGTCTTCCCCTTTGTTGGGTAAAACTAGGTCTTCTGGAAAGCCCTCATCAATCAGGTCCTGGGCAAGGTCATTATTGCCGCCATCGTCGTCGGGGAGATCGGCAAGACGGATTTCAGTACTAAACATTTCTGCCAGATGCCTGAACTCAACCTCTAACCCGGTTCCGCGATATTGGATGTAACGCGGGGAAATGGTGGCGTCCATCTGCGGGGCAATATTCCAGTAGTAGGGAATGGCGAGGTCCCAGCCATTCTTATCGCTGTTGCTAAGTGTGGGAAACAGGAAGCCGGACATGCGCGCATCGCCCACAGGAAAGCGGAAATACGGCAAGTATAAGACAGGTACGTCTAGAATCTTCAGGCGCACATCCCGTGCAGTACCCTGGCTTTCTACTTCATCGATATTGATCTCGCGGCCCGTGAGTTGCCAGAACTCACGACCGGGCTCACAGCGGGTATATGTCCCTTCGGTCAGGGTTAACTCACCACTGGTTTGACGCGCCACCAGTTCCGCTCCGCCATGGATAAAAGCATCGTGCACCACATAGGTGGCATCCTCAACAGAAGCCGCTTCGCTTTCGGTGTGAACTTCGGCGGAAGAACCACGGATCAGCAAACCGGGCTCCCGAAGCTCAATGGCGCCATCTAAAGTGGCGATATTTTCCGGGCGATTCAGTTTGACCTGGTCGGCGAAGAGTTGCCGGTAACCCTGGGTAATATGCACATTCCCGCTCAGCTCGGCTGAACCATCTTCCAGCCACTGGGATTTTTCAGCAGTGGCTCTCAGTGGGGCCTCCCCTGGGGGCAGGTCAGAACCGGGATAGTTGCGCGGAGGCGCCACAAAGGCGCCAGAGCACACCGCCGGTAGATTGGCTAGCTCCTCTGGGGTTAGCTCAGAGCGGGGCAACCAGTCCAAGTACAAATAGGGGTTGTAGTCGGGATCAGGATACGGTTCGCCCTGATTGGCTTGCGCCCACAGAGGCTGAGCAGCGATCAGGCCGAGAGCGATGGAGCGGGCTTGGGAGTTTTTAGCAATCGCCAGAGCGAGGCGACGCCACCGGGAGACTTCAAGCATCAAACGATATGTTCCAGCTATCTTTTAGTGTTTCTTTATCGATAGATACGTGCGACAGCTTTCGAGCCGGGGCGCGCAAAATCATCGTCCGATTCTACTTGAATGTAGATGTGGTTAATAGCCGTACTGAAGCCGTAATGTTACAGCTAGAGGCTCAGCTTCGAAACTCAAATTACCTGGAACTCGTGTTCTGTTTTTACCTGAGGCAAAGTAGGGGCTCCAATAAATATAGTGATGGCGTCTCTGGACGCAGAGAGGCTCGGGGTTAAAATGCAGCTAGAAACAGTTGGAATATAAGATGAGCCTAAGATCGAGCAGTGAAGTTGAGCAAGGGTGCGAGATCGACTCCGATCCCAGACGCAATGCCTTGAGTGAGTGGGTTGGCGTGGCCCTGGGTATGGAGGCTCCGGCTGATTTATCGAGCCTGGCGGGGGATGCTGGATTTCGCCGTTATTTTCGCACTCTAACCGAGCCGTCACTGATAGCGGTAGATACTCCTCCCCAATTGACTAACCCCGCCCGCTTTGTGGCTCTGGCTGATTACTTGCGCCGCAACGGTATCCATACTCCGATGGTGATTGCTGCAGACACCGCGGAGGGGTACCTGCTGCTGGAAGATTTGGGGGATACCCAGTTATATAGCGTGCTCAACAGCGACAGTGTTGAGGGACTCTACGCAGAGGTAATGAGTGAACTTTTATGCCTGCAGCAAATCCCTTTTGAGGAACAATTATTCCCAGCTTATAGTCGGGAACTACTTCTTAAGGAAATGCAGGTTATGCCTGAGTGGCTGGCGCGAGAGTTACTTGGCTACCAGCTTTCACAGCGGGAAGAAAAGCTGCTGGAGCAAACCTTTGAATTGTTGCTCAATAGTGCAGAGGAACAGCCTCACACTATTGTTCACCGGGATTACCACAGTCGCAACCTGATGATCCGCGACGGGGAAAGGCCGGGGATTGTCGATTTTCAAGACGCAGTGTGGGGGCCCGCCACCTACGATCTGGTGTCTCTGCTCAAAGATTGCTATATCCGTTGGCCCCGCGAGCGGGTAGAGCGCTGGGTGCTGGCTTACGTCGCGACCGCTGAAGCGGCGGGTGTTATGCAGCCTGTGGACCCACAACTTTATCTTCGTTGGTTCGACTGGATGGGGTTACAGCGTCATATTAAAGTGCTGGGTCTGTTCCCACGCCTCAGTCTGCGTGATGGGAAACAGGGATACTTACAGCACCTGCCGTTGGTGATTCGCTATGTTTTGGAAACCGCTGAGCGCTACCCAGAGCTGAAGCCGTTTACCGATTGGTTCAGTGGCACCCTGCTGCCGCAGATAGAGCCTTTGCCCTGGTACACCGATTACCGCTGTGCCGGTGACCAGCCGCAGTAGGCCGTACGAAAACTGTACAGATTAATTTAATGAGCAAACCCAAAGAGAATTCCCCTTTGACTGCCATGGTATTGGCAGCAGGTTTTGGGCGCCGTATGCGCCCACTGACGGACCAAACTCCAAAGCCTCTGTTGCCGATTGCCGGTAAGCCTCTGATTGAATATGCAATTGAGCGCTTGGCAGCTATTGGTGTGCAAAAGGTCGTGATTAACCTGGGCTACTTGGGACCCAAAATTCGTCAACAGCTCGGTTCTGGTTCCCGCTGGGGGTTGGATATTCACTACTCCATTGAGCATGAGGAGGAGCCACTGGAAACTGCCGGTGGGATTCTCAAGGCGCTGCCACTGATCGGCGACTCATCATTTCTAGTGGTTAATGGTGATGTCTGGTGTGACTATGACCTGTCGCAATGGATCGAGAGGCCGCTGCCGGAGTCTTGCCCTGGACGCCTTTTGATGGTCCCTAATCCTCCCCATAACCCCGATGGAGATTTTGGCATAGAAGGTGGCTTGCTGTCGGGTACAGCCAAGCCCCGCTATACCTTTGCGGGTATTAGCTGGCTGCGAGCTGAAACCCTCACTGAATACCCTAAGCGTCGCGAATGCTTTGGGCTTGGGGAAGTGTTCACCTTTAATGAGGATAAGCTACAAGCTGAACTCTATGAGGGGGACTGGTGCGATGTGGGAACCCCCGAGCGCCTGGAAAATTTAGATCGCCGACTGACTGGCGAAAGTTGAGTTACCAAAGGATATTTTGATGTCAGATTACAAGATCGCCCCCTCTATTCTCTCCGCAGATTTCGCACGTTTGGGTGAGGAAGTGGACAATGTGTTGGCAGCCGGAGCGGACTGGGTGCATTTTGATGTGATGGACAATCACTATGTGCCAAATCTCACGATTGGCCCTATGGTATGCCAGGCCCTGCGCAAACACGGTGTTGAGGCTCCGATTGATGTGCACCTGATGGTGGAGCCGGTGGATGAAATGATTCGCATGTTCGCCGATGCCGGAGCTACCTATATTACGTTCCACCCAGAAGCCTCTCGTCACCCGGACCGCTCCCTACAATTGATCCGCAGTCTCGGCTGTAAAGCCGGGCTGGTGTTCAATCCAGCCAGTGGCCTCGATGCGGCCAAGTATGTAATGGATAAGCTGGATATGATCCTGCTGATGTCGGTGAACCCGGGCTTTGGTGGGCAGAAGTTTATCCCCAATACCCTGACCAAGTTAAAAGAAGCCCGCAAGTTGATTGATGAGTCTGGGTTTGATATTCGCCTTGAGATCGACGGCGGTGTGAATCGTGACAATATTGCCGAAATTGCTGCAGCTGGAGCAGATACCTTTGTCGCTGGGTCTGCCATATTCAATACCCCGGACTACGCTGAAGTGATTGCAGCCATGCGTAAGAGTTTGGCTTAATTTACAAAACTGGCGGGCAATCTCTTGCCCGCCATAGACGGGATTTGTTAACTTGTGCGCCTGCACTGAGGGAATTTCCGTGAACCACTCTTTCTCCCTGACAAACAGTTGGCGATGGCGCCACTGACCTGCTGAGGCCCAATCGAGTTTGGCGATTGAGGCACCTTTCCCGTGGGCGCTGCTTATACTCTGGCGCCAATCATAAAGAATGAAAAATTGATCGGAGTCTCCATGACCCCTACCGAATACGCTCAACTTGCGTCTGAGGGTTATAACCGTATCCCCCTGGTAAGACGCGTACTGGCGGATATTGAAACGCCACTGTCCACCTATTTGAAACTGGCCGGAGGCCGTTACAGCTATTTGCTGGAATCGGTTCAGGGTGGGGAGAAATGGGGACGCTATTCCATTATTGGTTTACCTGCGCGGACTCTGCTCAGGGTTAAGGGCACTGACATCACCGTGGAAACTGATGGAGAGGTTGTAGAGAGCCACAGCGCCGCTGACCCTCTGGAGTTTGTTGAACAGTTTCAGCAGCGCTATCAGGTGCCTGAATTAGCGGATCTGCCCCGTTTTAACGGCGGGTTGGTGGGCTATTTTGGCTATGACTGCGTGCGCTATATCGAACCGCGTCTGGCCGCCAGTACTCCGCCGGATACCCTGGGTAATCCGGATATCCTGTTGATGGTCAGCGATGAATTGGTGGTTTTTGACAATCTTGCCGGTGCGGTAATTCTGATTGTCCACGCAAATACCGCTGAAGAAGCAGCCTATGAAAAAGCCCAGCAGCGCCTGGACCAATTGGTTGGCCAGTTAGCGCAACCGCTGCCGGATACTGTGCCCCTCGATTTGCATGGGCGCGGCATTGATGAGAGCGAATTCCAATCCCACTTTGGCGAGGACAACTTTAAGCGCGCAGTAGACCGGGTTAAAGAGTACGTGCTTGCCGGTGATGTGATGCAGGTGGTGCCCTCCCAGCGCCTGTCTGCGCCTTTCGATGCGCCGCCACTCAATTTTTACCGTGCTTTACGCAGTTTGAACCCTTCGCCGTATATGTATTTCCTCGATCTGGGTGACCACCATGTGGTGGGTTCCAGCCCAGAAATTTTGGTGCATTTAGAAGAGGGGGAGATGACTGTGCGACCTCTGGCGGGAACCCGCCATCGGGGAGCCACTGAGGAGGAGGATCTTGCCCTGGAGGAAGAGCTGTTGGCAGATCCCAAAGAACTCGCCGAACATCTGATGCTGATTGACCTGGGGCGCAATGATATCGGCAGGGTGGCTGATACTGGCAGTGTTAAAGTCACCGACCAAATGTTTGTCGAGCGCTATTCCCACGTGATGCATATCACCTCCAATGTTGTCGGCCAGTTAAAGCCGGGCCTCACCGCCATGGATGCTCTGCGCGCGGCACTGCCGGCCGGTACCCTGTCGGGGGCCCCCAAGATTCGCGCTATGGAAATTATCGATGAGCTGGAGCCAGAAAAGCGTGGCATTTACGGTGGGGCGGTCGGCTACCTGGCTTGGAATGGCAATATGGATACCGCTATCGCCATTCGTACTGCAGTTATCAAGGGTGGCCGACTATATGTGCAGGCGGGGGCCGGCCTGGTGGCCGACTCAGATCCACAGTCAGAGTGGAATGAAACAATGAATAAGGCCCGAGCGCTTTTCCGCGCTGCCGGTATGGCGCTGGCCAAGAGTAGTGACCCTGTAAAGATCGAGCAAGATGAGCGAAGTTAGTATTTCTCAAAAGTTGACCCTGGCTGAACGCTGCGAGCGAGTCGTCGCAGCGCCGTTATTTAACCAAATCATTATCGGAATGATTCTGCTCAATGCCGTCGCTGTTGGGTTGGAGACTTCCACTTGGGTGACGGAGCGCTTTGGTACGCTGCTGGGCGCTATTAATCAACTGATTCTCGCCTCATTTGTTATTGAGGCGCTGGTTAAGATTTTTGCCCATGGGGCCCGTCCCTGGCGTTACTTTGCCAGTGGTTGGAATTGCTTTGATTTTACTATTATTGCACTGAGTTTGATTCCTGCTACAGGGCCGCTAGCTACCCTGGCGCGTTTGGTTCGGGTATTAAGGGTTTTGCGGTTGGTTTCTGCATTCCCGGAACTCCGCACACTGGTAGATACATTGTTGCGAAGCTTGCCAAGCATGATGCACATTGCTTTGCTGATGAGCATCATTTTCTATATCTATGGTGTAGCGGGTTATTTCCTATTTCACGATATTGATCCAACTCACTGGCGCACTTTACCCATCGCATTTTTGAGTTTATTCCGCATAGTCACCTTTGAGGACTGGACGGATATTATGTATACAGCGATGGATTCGATGCCTTGGGCCTGGCTTTACTTCGTCAGCTTTGTGGTCATGGGGGCGTTCGTAATGATTAACCTCTTTATCGGTGTAGTCTTGAATAACCTGGAAGAGGCCAAATTGCGACGAATGGATGAAATGTGTCTGCCTCCAAGCCAGACCGAAATCCTGCGCGAACTCCGCGCAACCCAGGCCTCTCTCGCACGCCTGCAAAAAAGAATGGAAGAATCCACTTATCAACCAGAGGCTAAGGGGGCCGCACAATGATTTTAATGATCGATAACTACGACTCCTTTACCTGGAATGTAGTGCAGTACCTGGAAGAGCTGGGTGCAAAAGTGGTGGTAAAACGCAACGACGAAATTACCCTGGATGAAATTGAGGCAATGGCGCCAGAGAAAATTGTGATTTCGCCGGGTCCCTGTACCCCCAATGAGGCGGGTATTTCGCTCGATACCATTCGCCGTTTTGCCGGCAGTATCCCTATTTTGGGTATTTGTCTGGGGCACCAGAGTATTGGACAGGTCTTCGGTGGCAGGGTGGTTCGTGCCCGGCAGGTTATGCACGGCAAAACATCTCCTATAGTGCACAATAATTTGGGAGTGTTTCACGGTTTGTCCAACCCATTTGAGGCGACTCGCTATCACTCATTGGTAGTGGAGAAAAGCAGTTTACCGGAATGCCTGGAGGTCACTGCCTGGACTGAGACAGAGGATGGTGAAATTGACGAGATCATGGGCGTGAAGCACAGGGAATTAGCGGTAGAAGGGGTGCAATTTCATCCTGAGTCGATTCTCACCATGCACGGTCACGATATGTTGAGAAACTTTATCGAGTCTTGAGGGCCGGAAGAACAAGTGCGCGGCGGGCAGGCCCCGCCAGAATCAATAACCAGAGCGGGGCAAAGGGGGAAAAATGAATATTCAACAGGCCATTGCCAAACTGGTGGATGGCGAACACCTTACTCGTGAAGAAATGCGCGAAACCGTGGGCCAGATTATGTGTGGCGAAGCACTGGAGTCTCAGATAGGCGCACTCCTTATCGCATTGCGCATTCGCGGGGAAACAGTCGATGAAATTGTCGGCGCTGTGGAAACCATGCGTGAGCTGGCGGTAAAGGTTGAGCTCGATCTGGAAAACACGGTTGATATTGTCGGCACCGGCGGTGATGGCGCCAATCTGTTTAACGTGTCCAGTGCGAGCAGCTTTGTGGCAGCTGCCGCCGGAGCTAAGGTAGCCAAGCATGGCAATCGCTCGGTGTCGTCCAGCAGTGGTTCTGCGGACCTGCTTGAGCACGCCGGCGTATTTTTGGAATTGAGTCCCTCGCAGATGGCGCGATGCGTAGAGACTATCGGTATTGGCTTTATGTTTGCGCCCAGCTTTCACAATGCGATGCGCCACGTTGGCCCATCGCGCAAGGCGCTGGGACTGCGTACCATCTTCAATTTACTCGGGCCGATGACAAATCCGGCGGGGGTAAAGCGAAAAGTAATCGGTGTGTATGACAAGCGCTACTGCCGCCTGTTGGCTGAGGTTTTGCAAAAGCTCGGTTCAGAGCATGTGTTGGTTTTACATAGTGATGATGGGCTCGATGAAGCCAGTATTGCTGCGGATACCTTTGCGGTGGAATTAAAGGATGGTGCTTTGCAGGAATATACCCTCAAGCCTGAAGACTTTGGTTTGCTGCGCCGTGACCTCTCTGATCTTAGTGTTTCTGGTTCCGAGGACTCCCTGGCCCTGATTCGCGATGCGCTGGGTAAGCGCAATACTGAGGCGGGGCAAAAAGCTGCGGATATTATTGCGTTTAACGCAGGCCTGGCAATTTATGTCAGCGGCGTTGCGCACTCTGCAGAGCAAGGTGTCGCTATGGCACAAGATGCTATCGACAGCGGTCTCGCCGGAGAGAAAATTAACGATCTTGCCGCGTTTACCAGTGCGTTTCGCCCAGAGGAAATTCAATCGTGAGTACACCGACCATTTTAAAAACAATTGTCGAGCGCAAGTGGCAAGAGGTTGCTGAGCGCAAGGCTGAGTGCTCCACCGACGAAGTTCGCCGTCGCGCCAGGGATCAGGAACCGGCGAGAGGCTTTGTCGATGCAGTGGATCGCAAGATTTCCACTGGTGAGGCTGCAGTAATTGCCGAAATTAAAAAAGCCTCTCCCAGTAAAGGCGTGATTCGCGAGGATTTCCTTCCTGCAGAAATTGCTACTAGCTATGAAAAAGGTGGCGCGGCTTGTCTGTCAGTACTAACCGATGTCGACTTTTTTCAGGGCGCAGATAATTACTTGCAGCAGGCCCGAGATGCCGTACGCCTACCGGTGCTGCGCAAGGACTTTACCGTTGATCCCTACCAAATCTATGAAGCTCGCGCGATTGGGGCCGACTGTATTTTGCTGATTGCAGCCTGCCTGGAAGATCCACAGATGGCGGATCTCAACGGGCTCGCTTTGGAGTTGGGTTTGGATGTCTTGGTGGAAGTGCATAACCACAAGGAGTTGGAGAGGGCCCTGGCATTACCTAACCGCTTAATCGGCATCAATAATCGCAATCTGCACACTTTCGATGTGCAGCTGGAAAATACCTTTAAGTTACTGGATTTGATCCCTGAAGACCGCCTTGTGGTTACCGAAAGCGGTATCCATACCACAGATGATGTAGCGGCGATGCGTGGTCATAACGTCAATGCATTCTTGGTGGGAGAGGCCTTTATGCGGGAAGAGGAGCCGGGCAGAAAACTAATGGAGATGTTTAACTGACCGCTTACTCCAGTAGTAAAAATAAAAAAGGGCGATGTAAAAATCGCCCTTTTTTTATGCGGTATATTTATTCGGTTACTAGCGGGTACCGTACACCACCATGGTTTTACCTTTAACGGAAACCAGGCCCTGTTCTTCCAGGGTTTTTAATACGCGGCCCACCATTTCTCGGGAGCAGCCGACGATACGGCCAATTTCCTGGCGAGTGATTTTTATTTGCATGCCCTCGGGGTGAGTCATGGCATCCGGCTCATTGCAAAGATCGAGCAGGGTGCGAGCGACACGTCCGGTCACATCCAGGAAGGCGAGGTCGCCAACTTTGCGCGTGGTATTGCGCAGGCGGCCGGCCATTTGGGTGGCCAGGGCAAAAAGAAACTCTGGGTGCTGGCGAGTGAGTTCCTGGAACTTGGTGTAGGAGATTTCTGCCACCTCACACTCGGTTTTGGTGCGGACCCAGGCACTGCGGGTGTCCTGATCGAACAGGCCCATCTCACCGAAAAAGTCCCCGTCGTTGAGGTAGGCAACGATCATTTCGCGGCCTTCATCGTCCTCAATCAGAACAGTAACGGAACCGCGCATAATGAAATAAAGGGATTCACAGCGGTCGCCAGCATAAATAATCGTGCTCTTGGCCGGGTAGCGACGCCGGTGGCAGTGGGCCAGAAAGTCTTCAATATTGCCGATAGTCATGGGGTCTTCGATAGCAACCGTCACGGATTTATTCCTCATTTTTTGTCTTGTGCCCTATCCCGGCTTTAGCAGCTGAGCACTATTGAATTATCGCGCGAAAACAAAATCCCCAACAGGGGCTGACCGCGGCAAAGTTCCGCAGTGTGACCTGTGACACTATGGCACTGGGTCGCTTGGACTTCATAAACCACGATGCGTTCATAGAAAAAGCATTTGATCATGCATCATTCGGCTTTCGCGCGGAGGCGTACCAGACACTATACCGGAAACATACAGGTGCCGGGATAGACTTCGCCAATATGCTAAGCTTCGCCGCTGAAGTTTTAACGGGAGTGGAGTGATGCAGGGGAAAGTAACCTGGGTAAATGATTTAACCTTCGTCGGTGAAGCCGGCAGCGGTAATTCGGTAGTGATGGAAGGCGGCCGCACAAATAATGGTGTGCGCCCGATGGAAATGATTTTGCTGGGCGTCGGTGGCTGCGCGGCTTACGATGTGGTGAGTATTTTACAGAAGGCGAGACAAGACATTATTTCCTGTCATTGTGAGCTGGAAGGTGTGCGCCCGGATACAACCCCATCGCCGTTTGAGCGAATTGAAATGAAGTTTGTAGTGCGCGGTCGCGGATTGAAGGAATCCCATGTTGCCCGTGCAGTGGAACTCTCCGCAGAGAAATACTGCTCAGGCTCCATCATGTTGCGCAATGCGGGTGTCGAGATTGTGCACAGCTACAGCGTTGAAGAAGCTTGAAGGAAAATTAGCTGGGAGGAAAGGGAGGATACTGGGCGTAACCTCCCTAAAATCCAAGTCGTTTTAGTGAGTGAAGAGTAACGGTCAGATTTTATAACTGGCCGAGGTCATCACTTTGGATACCAGAGACATCACTCCTTTTACCGGAGCGGGGAAGCGGGCACCACCGGCGGCCAGTGCAGCGTGGGCGTGCTCGTCTTCGTCAATTAACATCTGTTCCACTACCGCACGGCTTCTCTTGTCGTCGGCGGGAAGCTTTTCGAGGTGGCTCTCAAGATGTTTACACACCTGGTCTTCCGTAGCGGCCACAAAACCGAGGCTGATTCGGTCGCTGATTTTCCCGGCGGCGGCGCCGAGCCCAAAGGACATGCCGTACCACAGTGGGTTGAGTAGGCTGGGGCGGCTGTCCAATTCCTTCAAGCGCTGTTCACACCAGGCCAGATGGTCGATCTCCTCATCGGCAGCGCGCTCCATTTCCCCCCGCACCTCGGGCAGCTTGGCGGTCAGGGCCTGGCCCTGGTAGAGCGCCTGGGCGCAGACTTCACCGCTATGGTTGACCCGCATAAGGCCAGCGGCGTGTTTGCGTTCGCTGTCGGTGAGGTCTGTCTCGGCTTCACCCTTGGCCGGGGATGCCCGGCCGTGGCAGGGTTCGCCGGGACTCAGGGTGCGCAGAGCCCGATCCGCTTGAATTAACAGGCGGTCGAGTCCGCTGAGGCTGCGTTTACTCATAGTCTTCTGCTCCCTGTGGAAGGCGACCGCTGATGAGCGGCCGCCGATGCCAGCTGTTAGTCCTGCTGCTCTGCAGAAACCTTTTCTCTTTCGACAGCGCGGTAGCCGATATCTTTCCGGAAGAACACGCCGTCCCAGTAGATAGCCCGAGCTGATTCATAGGCATTTTCCTGAGCTTCAGCGACGGTATCTCCCATTGCTGTGGCGCACAACACCCGGCCACCATTGGTGACTACACGCTCACCATCCAGTGCGGTACCGGCGTGGAAGACCTTGGCGTTGTCACCGTCTGCTTTGTCTAGGCCGCTGATGGCGTCGCCTTTGCGGTAGCTGCCGGGATAGCCGTGAGCGGCAAGTACCACACCCAGGGCTGGGCGGGAGTCCCACTCAGCAGTGACAGTGTCCAGCTTCTTGTCCAGAGCAGCCATGCACAGGTCGACCAGGTCTGATTTCAGGCGAATCATAATTGGCTGGGTTTCCGGATCGCCAAAGCGGCAGTTGTACTCGATAACCTTCGGAGTACCGTCGCTGTCGATCATCAGGCCGGCGTAGAGGAAACCGGTGTAGGGCGTACCCTCAGAGGCCAGGCCTTTAACGGTGGGTTCGATTACCTCTTGCATAATGCGCTGGTAAATGGTGTCAGTCACCACCGGTGCAGGGGAGTAGGCACCCATACCGCCCGTATTAGGGCCGGTATCGCCATCGCCAACGCGCTTGTGATCCTGGCTGGTGGCCATCGGCAAGATATTTTCACCATCCACCATCACGATAAAGCTCGCTTCCTCACCCTGGAGGAACTCCTCGATAACCACGCGGCAGCCGGCTTCACCAAAGGCGTTTCCAGACAGCATATCGCGTACAGCGAGCTCAGCCTGCTCTTCGGTTTCGGCAACGATTACACCCTTGCCCGCAGCCAAGCCGTCGGCTTTAACCACGATGGGCGCGCCGCGCTCGCGAATGTAGGCAACCGCCGGCTCCACTTCGGTGAAATTGCGGTAGGCAGCGGTGGGGATTGTGTGGCGCTCGAGAAAGTCCTTGGTAAAGGCTTTGGAGCCCTCCAGTTGCGAGGCGCCTTTGCTGGGGCCAAAAATGGCGAGGCCACGGGCATTAAAGAAATCGACAACGCCGTCTACCAGCGGCGCTTCCGGGCCGACAATAGTTAGTTCTACGCCGTTTTCTTCGGCGAAATCTGCCAGGGCGGCGAAGTTATCCACACCGATCGCGATATTTTCCAGCTTGGGTTCGCGGGCAGTGCCGGCGTTGCCCGGGGCAACATAGACGGTGCCGACATTTGGGTTTTGCGCTGCTTTCCACGCCAGAGCGTGCTCGCGGCCACCTGATCCGATAACCAATACGTTCATTCTTAAATCCCCCTAAGTCGACCGATCCGGTCCATTGCACAGGTTATAGGTGTGCTAGTTTAACGTGGAATTGATTCTGAGGCCTGAGTCTCGCCCCTGGATTCAAATGATTTGTGCGGGCTGGAGAGGGTAGATACCTTCCAGCCCGCTGATCATAGCCCGCAATGTTAAGTCTGTGCGGGCGCACGATCTTAGTGGCGGAAGTGGCGCATACCGGTAAATACCATGGCCATATTGTGCTCGTCCGCTGCGGCGATCACTTCTTCATCGCGCATGGAGCCGCCGGGCTGGATGACCGCCTGGATTCCTACAGCGGCAGCATTATCGATGCCGTCGCGGAAGGGGAAGAAGGCATCGGAAGCCATAACGGATCCTGCAACGGCGAGGCCGGCGTGCTCGGCCTTGATCGCGGCGATACGCGCGGAGTTTACGCGGCTCATCTGGCCTGCGCCTACGCCCACAGTGCGACCGTCTTTGCCGTATACGATGGCATTGGATTTTACGAACTTGGCCACTTTCCAGGTAAACAGCAGATCGCGGATTTCCTCTTCAGTGGGCTGGCGCTTGGAGACCACTTTCAGGTCGGCAGCGGTGATCAGGCCGTCGTCGCGGTCCTGAACCAGCAGGCCGCCATTAACGCGCTTGTAGTCCAGCGCCGGGGTGCGCTCGCTGCTCCACTGGCCGCATACCAGCAGGCGCAGGTTCTTCTTCTCGGCAACGGCCTGTTTGGCCTCTTCGGAGACTGACGGTGCGATGATGACTTCAACAAACTGTCGCTCGACGATAGCGCGGGCAGTGGCGCCATCCAGCTCTCGGTTGAAGGCGATGATACCGCCAAAGGCAGATTCGCTGTCGGTAGCGAAAGCCAGGTCGTAGGCCTTATGAATATCTTCAGCAATTGCCACACCACAGGGATTGGCGTGTTTAACGATAACGCAAGCGGGTTGCTCGAAGGACTTGACGCACTCCAGCGCGGCATCGGTATCGGCGATATTGTTGTAGGACAGCTCTTTACCCTGCAACTGGGTAGCAGTGGAAATGCTGGCCTCAGCTGGGTTGGCTTCGGTATAGAAAGCGGACTTCTGGTGCGGGTTCTCACCGTAGCGCAGATCCAGTTTCTTGATGAATTGGCTGTTGTAGGTGCGCGGGAACAGCTGCTTTTCTTCGCCTTTAATGGCGCCCAGGTAATTGGCAATAGCGCCGTCATAGCCCGCCGTGTGCTCAAAGGCTTTTACCGCAAGGTCAAAGCGGCTGGCGTGGCTCAGGGCACTATCGTTAGCTTTCATCTCCTCGATGATATTGCCGTAATCGCTGGCATTGACCACGATAGTGACATCTTTGTGGTTCTTGGCGGCAGCGCGAACCATGGTAGGGCCGCCGATATCGATGTTCTCGATAGCGTCTTCGAGGGAACAGTCGGGCTTGGCAACGGTTTGAGCGAAGGGGTAGAGGTTAACCACCACCATATCGATCGGGGTGATACCGTGCTCGCCCATGATGGCATCATCGGTACCGCGGCGCCCCAGAATGCCACCGTGTACTTTCGGGTGCAGAGTTTTGACACGGCCGTCCATCATTTCGGGGAAGCCGGTGTAGTCGGAAACTTCTACCACGGGAATACCCGCTTCCTTGAGCTGGCGGTGGGTTCCGCCGGTGGAAAGAATCTCAACCCCCATTGCGGAGAGCTGTTGAGCGAACTCTACAATGCCACTCTTGTCAGAGACACTAATTAGAGCGCGGCGGATGGAAACCTTGTCTGTCATTGCACTTGATCCAACTGGTTTTCGAAAAGGATGTTTAAAAGGTTTTAGCGGTTGTCCACTGTGGCAACAAAAATGCTGCCGGGAAAATAGCGAAGGGGGATGAGTTACCTCATCCCCCTTCAAAATTTCGCTCGGTGGGAAGCTTACAGCAGGCCGTAGCGCTTCAGCTTCTTGCGCAAGGTGCCACGGTTGAGACCCAGTAATTGCGCGGCGCGGGTCTGGTTGTGGCGGGTGTATTTCATCACCACTTCGAGCATGGGCGCTTCGATCTCCGACAGCACCATGTCGTAGACATCGGTTACCATCTGGCCATCCAGGTGGCGGAAGTAGTTCTCCATTGCGTGTTCGACGGCATCGCGCAGGGACTGCTGCTGTGGCTGTGCCAGTTGAGTCTGTCCCCTGGAGGATACTTCTTCATTGCCAGTATCCGGAATTAATACTTCGTTGTTCATGCCGCTTGTGCCCCTCTCGTTATTCGGCGTTCAAACCACTCGTGAACGCTGGCATGTTGTACTTCTGCACTCTCTATTTGGAAAAAGGTCTTGCGGAAGGACTCGCTATCCGCGAGCGTCTTCAAGTACCAGCCCACATGTTTGCGAGCGATACGGACCCCCATCACCTCACCGTAGAATCGGTGTAGTTCGCCCAAATGGGCGAGCAAAATATTCCTGACTTCATCCAATGTCGGTTCGGGTAGCCGCTCGCCAGTGGCGAGATAGTGGGCTATTTCCCGAAAAATCCATGGTCGTCCCTGTGCTGCACGGCCAATCATGACCGCCGATGCGCCAGTGTAATCGAGCACCTCTCGGGCTCTCTCAGCACTGCAGATGTCGCCATTGGCAAAAACCGGGATTTTTACCCTGGATACAATTTCGGCAATGGTATCGAATTCAGCCTGTCCGTGGTAGCCACAGGCGCGAGTGCGACCGTGAACCGCCAGTGCAGCGATCCCGGAATCCTCGGCCATTTTGGCTACAGTGACGCCATTGCGGGAATCCGGGCACCAGCCGGTGCGGATTTTTAGCGTCACCGGGACGGAAACAGACTGGACCACGGCTTGAAGAATATCCGCTACCAGCTTTTCATCCCGCAGCAGGGCGGAGCCCGCTGCTTTCTTACACACCTTTTTTGCCGGGCAACCCATATTAATATCGATGATTTGTGCGCCGCGACGAGCATTCTCCCGAGCGGCTTCCGCCATCATCTCAGGATCACCGCCGGCGATCTGCACCGATATGGGCGCCGCTTCGCCACCGTGATCCAGGCGCAAGCGGGACTTGCGGCTGTTCCACAGGCGAGTGTCCGAGGTCACCATCTCCGAAACCACCAATCCGGCGCCGAGTTCTCGGCACAACTGGCGGAAGGGGCGGTCGGTGACACCGGCCATGGGCGCCAGAATTACCGGGTTGTCGATAATATAGGGGCCAATGGCAGTAGACACGGTAGCTCCATTTGGGCTGTAGGAAGGGCAATCTGTGCCCCGGCAAAACAGCCGCCTATGATAGCGGCTGGCCCGTTAATGGCAAAGCGAAAAAGCGGGCAATTTGATCGAACACTGTTCATTTAGCCTGCTGAATGCGCAGGTTTGGTTGTTTATGGCGCCAAATCCCCTTTGCTAAAAACTTAGCCGGGGAGCTCGTGTGAGCTTAGTGAGTGATGTTCAGCTCGTAGTTTACCGCTTCTGCACCGGGGTCAACCACCTCAATTGCGATATGAATGGGGCTGTCCTGGGGCATTAGTTTGCGTCCGGCCAACTCCCCCTGTAGGTACTCGTCCGGGGTAAACCGGCGACTGGCCACAGCCTTGTCCTTCAGGTCGCTGAAGTTCAGCAACAGGTTGGGGAAGGGTTGCGCGTAGGGGGCGGTATTTAGCAGCACTGCATCCACTACCAGGGCGCCCTGCAGCTGCGGGTGGGTGCGCACCATTAAGTTTGTGGCCTGGATCGCCCGGGTATCTTTTAGCTGGGGTAAGGTGCAGCCGAATAGTGGGCAGGCGGCAGCATAGAAGTCCCGCCAGGGCTGTTTGCGGCTGAGGCTATCGAACTGGAAGTATGCAACCTGAATCACTATGCCGAGGATCGATAGGGGAACCAATGCACGCCACAGCCAGGGAGAGGCTGTGCGTTTCTTTTTGGGAACTCCCCACGACATCTCCACAGGCGCGGGCTGGATAGCTGAGATTAATTGCTCCCGCTGGGGCTCTTCAGCAGTGGTAGATTCGCCACCGAAGTAAGGCTCCTGGCGGCTTTCCTCAGTGGGGGGATCTACAGACTCGGTTGATACTGCAGGCTCATTGTTGTCCCAGGACGATTCCTCAGCGAGGGAGCTAGAAGTTTCAAACTCCGGTACTTCAGGTTGGCCGTTGTACTCGGGCGAAGGGTCAGAATCAAAATCAGGAAGTTCTTCCCAGTCCGGCTTGAGGATTTTATCCAGGTCCTCTTCGGGTTCCGCTTCCTCTTCGGTGTGAGATGCTTCCAGCTCCTGCCACTCATGGTCGCCAAAGGCGTCACCAATTAATTCCTGCGCTGCTGCACTATATTCTTTTGGTTCAGATTTGGGCGCGCTGTCAGGTGCACCCTCATTGGTTGCACTCTCCTGACTGGTAGTTTGATCTACAGCTGGTGGAGATGGCGGGGTGGCGGGTTCGTCCTCGTCGAGCTCGATATCGTCGTGGATCAGGAAGTCATCGTCTTCCAGCAAAGCCTCCAAATCATTGCGACTCTCGCTATCACTTTCTGAGAAAACGATATTTTCATCTGCGCGAAACACCTGCAGGCAAGACCCACAGCGAACGGCTCCACGGGCAGCGCGCAGTTGCTGGTCATTAATATGAAATGATGTGCTGCAATGAGGGCAGCGGGTTACCAGTTGAGACATTCGACTAGAGCGCAGTTTATTTAGCAGCCAAGTTTATCAGCCCAAAGGGGTCCCGCGTAGTGCTGGGGAGCGCATTTAGCGCACCCGCTTGCCTGTCAGTCTGACCCATCCCTCGTGTTCGCCGTCAGGATCGAACTCAATCCATTCGCTGTAAGCATTTTTCACCTGCTCTGCCTGGGAACTGAGGATGCCGGACAGGCAGATTTTTCCGCCCAATTGAGTGAGTTGTATCAATTGAGGGGCGAGTTCTACCAGGGGACCGGCGAGGATATTGGCCAACATGACATCGGCGGCTTCGCTCGGCATTTGCTCTGGCAGGTAGACCGGGAAACGCTCGGGGTCTATGCCGTTGCGCTGGGCATTGTCGCGACTGGCGATCAATGCCTGGGGATCGATATCGGTACCGAGAACTCGCTCTGCTCCCAGTAGTAGTGCGCTAATCCCCAGAATGCCCGAGCCGCAACCGAAGTCGATGGCACTCTTACCTGCGAGTTCCTGCTGTGCCAACCATTGCAGGCATAGGAAAGTAGTTGGGTGCGTGCCAGTGCCGAAGGCAAGGCCCGGATCGAGCAGCAGGTTCACTGCGTCCGGCTGTGGAGGCTCACACCAGCTGGGGCAGATCCATAAATTGGGGCCGCACTGGATGGGTTTGTAGTGGGTCATCCACTCTCGCTCCCAATCCTTGTCCTCAAGTTGCTCCCAGCGGGCATTGGGCAACATTTCGCATAGGAAGGAAGCTGCTTTTGCCTCGGTAACCGAGGTGTCCACTTCCGCATCGAACAATCCGGTAACCCGTGTTTGCTCCCAAAGGGGCACCTCTCCGAGCCCGGGCTCAAGGATCGGTTGGTCAGCGTTGTCTTGCAGGGTGACAGATACGGCACCGGCAAAAAGCAGTGCGTCTTCAATTTTTTCCGCGTGATCACGGTCGGTGTCCACGCGGAGTTGTAGCCAGGGCATAATTATTCCGGAATTGTTATAGCGGTGTTTACGGCATTGTTGCGGCTGGGCCGCACTCAGATAACGACGGTTGCCACGCCATCCATGGCAAGGTTCAGTGTCGTTATGTTTGCCGCAATTCTCGCTAACTTTGCCCCGGCTGGCGAGCGCTTAAAGACCTAACTTCTTCTCCAGGTAGTGGATATTGACCCCACCCTTGGCAAAGTTTTCATCTCGTACCAACTCTTCCTGTAGGGGAATGTTGGTTTTGATACCGTCCACCACCAGTTCCGACAGGGCCACACGCATACGCGCCAACGCGGTTTCACGATCTTCCGCATGGGTGATCAGCTTGGCGATCATGGAATCGTAGTTGGGGGGTACGGAGTATCCGGAGTAGAGATGGGAGTCGACCCGCACACCCAAGCCGCCAGGCATATGGAAGTTGTTTACCTTGCCGGGGCTGGGGAAGAAGGTCTGTGGGTCTTCGGCATTGATACGGCACTCAAAGGCGTGACCTTTGATTACGATATCTTCCTGCTTCAGGGATAGCTTCTCACCGGCACAAACCCGAATCTGCTCCTTGATCAGGTCGACGCCGGTTACCATTTCGGTAACGGGGTGCTCCACCTGGATACGGGTGTTCATTTCGATAAAGTAGAAGCGCTCATTTTCATACAGGAATTCAAAAGTACCCGCGCCGCGATAGCCGATATCGATACAGGCTTGTACACAGGACTCATGTACCTGCTCGCGCACCTCATCGGGAATACCCGGAGCTGGGGCTTCTTCCAAAACTTTTTGATGGCGGCGCTGCAGGGAGCAGTCGCGATCGCCCAGATGAACGGCGTTGCCCTGGCCATCGGCCATTACCTGGATCTCAACATGGCGGGGATTCTGCAGGAATTTTTCCATGTAGACGGTGCCGTCACCGAAGGCCGCTTGGGCTTCGGACTTGGTCACGGCAATCGCGTTCACCAGCTCCTCTTCCTTTTCCACCACGCGCATGCCGCGACCACCGCCACCGGCGGCAGCTTTAATGATGACCGGATAACCGATGCTGCGGCCGATCTCCATGCAGCGCTCGCTATTATCGGGCAGCGGGCCGTCAGAGCCTGGAACGGTGGGAACGCCAGCCTTTTTCATGGCGGCAATTGCAGACACCTTGTCACCCATCAGGCGGATCACATCCGGATCAGGGCCGATAAAGGTAAAGCCGCTCTTTTGCACCTGTTCGGCGAAGTCGGCGTTCTCTGCGAGAAAGCCATAGCCGGGGTGCACGGCTACTGCGTCGGTGATTTCCATGGCGGAGATCAGGGCCGGCACATTTAGGTAGCTCTGCGGGGATGGGTTGGGGCCGATACATACAGATTCGTCGGCCAGGCGGACATGCTTGAGATTGCGGTCTACCAAAGAGTGCACCGCCACAGTGGCGATGCCCATCTCTTTACAGGCGCGCAAAATCCGCAATGCGATTTCGCCGCGGTTGGCGATTAGGATTTTGTCGAACATTGTGACTTACCCCACTCAGACGATGGTCACGAGGGGCTGGTCAAACTCAACCGGTTGGCCGTCTTCCAGCAGGATCGACTCAATAGTACCGGCCTTGTCGGCTTCGATCTGGTTCATCATTTTCATCGCTTCGACGATGCATACAACATCGCCAACTTTGACCTGCTGACCCACTTTCACGAAGGCCTCGGCGCCAGGGCTGGGTGCAGCGTAATAGGTGCCTACCATCGGGGATTTTACCGCGTGTCCGCTGATAGCCGGCTTGGACTCTTTTTCAGCTGGGGCAGCAGGAGCACTGGGCGCCGGAGCAGCGGGGGCGGCAACCGGTGCGGGAGGCGCGCTGTAAATCGGTGCAACGGGTTGGGCTGCGCTGCTGACGCCGCGACTGATGCGCACGGACTCTTCGCCTTCTTTGATTTCCAGCTCGCCGATATCCGATTCTTCGAGCAGCTCAATCAATTTTTTAATTTTGCGGATATCCATAGTTATTTACTCGCAGTTTGATTCATTGTTGTGCAGGTGTGGCATCCAGTTGATGGATGGCTGCCTGTAGAGCCAGGGTGTAGCTGTTGGCGCCAAAGCCACAGATTACGCCGCAGGCCAGATCTGAAAGATAGGAATGGTGTCGGAAAGCTTCCCTGGCGTGGGGATTGGACAGGTGAAGCTCAATAAACGGGATGGCAACGGCTGCCAGGGCATCGCGCAAGGCGACACTGGTATGGGTGAACGCAGCGGGATTGATCACGATAAAGTCGACCCCACTGGTCGCCGCCAAGTGGATTCGTTCGAGCAGGGCTGATTCACTATTGCTCTGCAGGACTTCCAGTTCGTGGCCGGCGGCGTCGCACTGGCGCTCGGCGGCTTCATTGATATCCGCCAGGGTGGTAGACCCGTAGATGTGCGGTTCGCGACTGCCTAAAAGATTTAGGTTGGGGCCGTGAAGGAGAAGAAGTTTAGCCATAATTCGCCCTGAAGAAAGTTGCCGAAAACCCATATAAAGTGGGTTAAAATTGGCTATCTTGCGGGCAAACTCGAAATTTCGGCCTAGCTGCCCGAACTCATTAACCGAGTCTGCCGCAAAAGTGACTCCCTGTCCATGCCAGACTCGGAGTTTATCGAAGTTAGCAGCAGTTCGGCGATATTGGGCAAAAAATTAGTTCAAAATATCCGGGCTGTGGCCTGTTTACCTTGGGTTATTGGCTACAAAGGCGTCAAAAACTTTACTGAGTCACCCCAGTGCTCAAAGGGGAGTCCACAGCGTTCTCCAATTCCTGTAGTAAATCATCTTGAGAAAGTATTTGCGGCAGTATTTTTGCGTCGTCCCCATCGGCGGGATAGAGGAGATACAGCGGCACACTGGTACGCCCGTATTTGGCCAATAATTCGCTGATTCGCGGATCCTGGTTGGTCCAATCGCCTTTCAGCGCGACCACGTTGAGGCGCTCCAAAGCATCACTGACCTCGGTGCTCGACAGCACAGCTTTCTCATTCATCAGGCAGGTGATGCACCAGGCCGCGGTCATATTGGCCAGAACTGCACGCCCCTCACTGCGTGCAGTCTCCAGTCTCTCTGCCGAATAGGGCTCCCAGTAATCGCTGCTGGACAATTGTTCAGACTGATTGATGGTTTTCAGTTGCGGAAGGAGAAAAACTGCCAAGGCCAGGGAGGCCAGGGCCAGGGAACCGCGCAGCCAGTGCCATTGCGGACGCGGCCAAAGCCACAGGGCAAATGCAATGGCTACAGCACCAGCCAGTACCAGGGCAACTCCATCCCCCCCGGCTTGTCGGCCCAGAACCCACAGTAGCCATACCGCAGTGAGATACATCGGGAATGCCAACAACTGCTTCAGGCGATCCATCCAGGGGCCGGGTTTGGGCAGCTTTTCCGCCAGAGCGGGGATATAGGTCAACAACAGGAAGGGGGCCGCCATACCGGCGCCAAGGGCGGCAAAAACACTTAGCGCAATAAGCGCGGGCTGCGTAACAGCAAACCCCAGTGCGGAGCCCATCAGCGGCGCAGTACAGGGACTGGCCACCAAGGTTGCCAGCGCGCCGGATGCCACAGAGCCCGACAACCCCTGACGTTTATTCAGGTTGCCGCCAATACCCATCAGGTTACTGCCGAGTTCGGTCATTCCGGACAGACTTAACCCCATGATAAAAAACAGGTAGGCGAGTGCTGCCACCAACCAGGGGGATTGAAGCTGGAAGCCCCAGCCGACAGCCTCTCCGCCGGCGCGAAGGGCGAGCATCACAGCGGCGATAGCCACAAAGCTCAAAACTACGCCCAGTGTATAAGCCCAGCCGTGGTGGTGCCTTTGGCTTGCATTTTGTGCCGCCTGGCTCACTGCCAGTAATTTAATCGACAGTACTGGGAAGACACAGGGCATCAGGTTCAGGATCAAGCCACCGGCAAATGCGAGAAGCAGCGCCAGTGATAAGGTGACATTGCTACTGCCTGCGGCACCGCCAGCACTCGCTGGCGGAGTGGGCGCGCCTGTAATTAAGGCGCTGTCCTGCGGTTCTATATCCTGACTGGCAAAATCCACACTGTAGTATCGGGTCTGAGGTGGATAGCAAAGGCCGGCATCTGCGCAGCCTTGATAGTGGAGCTCCAGTTGGGTAGAACCGCTGGTTTCAGGGATTTCCAGGGCAAATTCGAGCTGGCCTCGGTAGACCTCAGTCTCTTTCTCGAAATAGTCGTCCCAAATGACTTCACCGGTTGGCAGGTTCAGGGGGATGGGAGTTTTTTCACCATTATCGACCCTGTACAGCGCCAGTTTTTCGCGATAGAGGTAGTACTCTGGGGCAATCTGGAAGAGTGCACTGAGGCCGTTGGCATCAAAGAGCAGATCCTGCTGATAAGCTTCATCGACCGGCAGGAAAGTGTTTTCCTGGGCACTGCTCAGCGAGGCAAAAGGGTTATCGGAATTCTGCGCTATAGCTCCAATGCTGGTTATGGCCAGCAGGATTGTCAGCAGAACGAGGAAATTTTTTCGGAAACTTTTGGTCATCACAGCCATAGATGAAAAAATTCATTATAGTCGGGCGCATAGTTCAGACTGCTGCACCAGACGGGGGTTCAGTCGCCGCAGCAGTATAGCGACGCCAGTGGTACAAAAAAACAACAATAGGGGATTGTTTTGCCGTCATTTGAACGCCTTCACAGCCTTGGGGTTTTACTGCTACTGGCATTTTGCCTGGGGGCCTGCTCATCCAATAAGCCCGCACCTAAAACGGTTGTCCCTCCTCCCGCCCCTAAAAAGACGCCATCCCAAGACCAGGTTCGGCGCAACAATATTTCCTTTTTTTTGAGTCGTGCGGAACAGGCGCTACGCAAAGGGCATCTAACCCAGCCTGCCGGCGCCAGTGCCTACGACTATTACCTGCGTGTATTGCAACTGCAACCGGATAACAGCAAGGCAGAAACCGGTATTCAAACCATTGTGGTCACCTATGTTGAGCGGGCGCGGGACGCCCTGCGTCGCAGGGATTTTGGGGAGGTGAATACCCTGTTGAAACGGGCCGAGATGTTGGCCCCGGCCAATCCGCTGGTGGCTGAAGTGCGTACACAGTTGGTCCGCGAGCGGGGGAGAGCGCAGCTCGATTTACCGCAAGGGGAGGTGATAGGTCTGCCAGCCGGTGAACTTGCAGCAAGGTCTGCCGGGCTGGTGGAACAGTTACAGCGAGTAGCGGGCAGGATTCGCAGTGAGCAGCTGCGCGTCATTATCGTAGCGCGCAGTGATGCTGAGGGCCGTTGGGTTTATCAGCAACTGCGCGAGGCTGTACCCGGGTATCGGGTGCGTGGAGATATTAAAGTCGGGAATCCGGCGAAACTGATTCTGATTAAGCCCAGCGGAGGGGCACCATGAAAAAAGTATTGGCATTTGCCTTTTTAATCACCGCACTTCTTGTGTCTAAAGGCGCCTATTCCATAGGGATTACGGCGGAGGGGTATGCCCGGGAAACTCCTCCGGGGCCCTCGATGAGCGCCGCCTTTGTGTCGCTGCACAACACTGGTGATTCGAGTCAGGTACTCACGGGTGTGGAGTTGCCGGGTGTTGAACAGGCTTCGGCAGACCTACATACCACAATATCGGAGAACGGAATAAACCGGATGCGCCCGCTGGATCAGCTGACGATTGCCGCCGGGGCAAGTGTAGATATGGCTCCCGGTGGAGTTCACTTAATGATTAAAGGTCTGCGCTTGCAGGCGGGGGAAGAGTTGCCGTTGCGACTGCTTTTTGCCGATGGCAGCAGTGTAGATATTCTTGTGCCAATAGTTCGGGTGAGTGATGAGGGTGAGCACCACCACCATCACCATGGCTGAATTGGCAGTTTTTTTGAAGTGAGGGGGAATTAAACATGAAGAAGTTATTGGTTTTTGCCGGTGCACTGCTACTCAGCGCTTGTGCTCACAGCCCGCTGCAAATTTGGCTGCAGCCTCAGGTTCAGGTCGCTCCTGAAGCGATAGGCGAAGGCTTTAGTATGAGTGTGATGGGAGTTAATGAACTGCCCTCTGGCGGCTTGGGATCATTGGGTGGTGTTTATGCGGATACTGCTCAGGTAAGTATTGGCAATGACGCTGGTGAGGCTATTGCGGCGGGATTGCGTGAGGGTTTTTCAAATTGGTCATTCCGAATTACCGATAGCGCGCCGGAAGTTCAGGCGATCGCAAAATTGGTAAAACTCACCTACAACAGTCCAAATACGGTTTATACCACCGAGATTGACACCTCTGCTGAAATTCACCTGGAAGTGAAAATTGGTCCTCGCACTTATTTCGGCACTTACAGCGCTTCCGGCAAAGATCGGAACCTGGTTAAGCCCAGCCGTGAAGAAGTCCAAAGCCGTGTGAATGGACTGCTCAGCACAACTCTACAACGAGTATTTGAAGACGAGAAATTAAAAAATTTCTTGCGCAGCAATCTGTGAATGTGCAATTTATACATTTGTAGAAAAAACTCGGCTGGGAGGCTGGATAATTGAATAAAATCGGCGATCGTGGGCGATGATGTCGGTAACCTTTTTCGGTTATGGCCTGTCGCAAGGCACCTCCCCGCTGCCGGGAAAGGTTTGCGCTTTGCTCTGTTGTGTTTTGAGTGAGTTTTCCCGTGACGCTGTTTAATCCAGAGGCGGCAAGTTATCTCGGCCCCCTCGCCCAGTTGGAAGAGGGGCTGCGTCCCTGTGAGCAGATCAGTTTACAGGCGGCGGAGGCGGCTCTCGGTGAAGTTGCCGATGGTGTCATTGTCACCGATGCTGCGGGCACGGTGGTTTACACCAACCCCCTGGTCAACGAAATGACCGGCGACCTGGTTGGACTGCTGCCCGGCCAGCCACTCAGTGAAGGTTTACGCCTGTGCAATAGCCGGGGCGATGCGATAGAGCCGATACTACCCGCATCCAGTGACCTGGGTGAAGTGCCCAGAACCAGAGAGTTTAATGCCTGTATTGAGCGCTCAGGGGAAGAGCATGTCCCACTTGAAGTGACCGTGCAGGTAATGGCTCTTTGGGATATGGGGGTGCTTAAAAATTATGTTTTGGTGTTGCGGGATACCTCTGCCGCACGCAGGGTTTCCACCCGCCTTATGTGGCAGAGTAGCCACGACGCCTTAACCCGACTGCCCAACCGACAATTCTTTGAGAGTGAGCTGCAAAGCCAACTCAGCCTCTGTGTTGATAAACGCCAGCACCATGTATTGCTCTACCTGGATGTTTATCAATTCAAAGTTATTAACGACACCCTGGGCTTTGTTGCCGGGGACCAGTTGTTGGTTCAGTTGGTGGAGTTAATCAAGCGCTGTCTCTCCAGCGACGATCTGTTTGCCCGGGTGGGCAGTGATGAGTTTGCGATACTACTGCGCGACTGCACCCTGGAAGAGGGTGGTCGTGTGGTGGCTCGGCTGCGTGACTCTGTGCAGAACTTCAGTTTTTTCTGGGAGGGGAATGACAACCGGGTCGCGGTGTCGATTGGTGTTGTTGGTGTCGATCACTTTACCCCCAGTGCCAGTCAGTTACTGGCGTCGGCCAATGATGCCTGTTGCAGTGCCCGGGAGCAGGGCAGAAATCGCGTTAAGCTGTTTGGCGACTCCCGCAAGGTATTGGAGAAGCGTCGCGAGACTACCTGGGTTGCGGAAATTCACGCGGCTTTGCGGGAAGATCGCCTGATGTTGTACCGACAGCCAGTGGTTTCACTAAAGGGGGACCGCAATGTCCACCACTATGAAATCCTGGTGCGGATGCGCGGCCGTGATGGTGGAGTGATTTCACCGGGGCTATTTTTGCCAGCCGCAGAGCGCTACGGCTTGATCGAGGAAGTGGACCGTTGGGTAATTCGCCGGGTCTTTGACTATATGGCCCAGGAGCAGCGCCTGGGGATGGGCGGAATTAATTATGCGGTCAATATTTCCGGTATCAGCCTGGGGGATGAGACCTTTGCTGATTTTGTGCTGCAGTCTTTGTCCGATGCCGGTGTAACGCCTTCGCGGGTTCAATTTGAAATTACAGAAACCAGCGCCATCAATAATCTCGAGCGAGCCCTGATATTTATCCACAAGCTGAGAGCCGCCGGTTGCAGCTTTGCCCTGGATGACTTTGGTCGCGGTGTTTCCTCCCTGGCTTATCTGCGCCAGCTGCCGGTAGATTTTCTTAAAATCGACGGAAGCTTTGTGCGGAATATGCTAGAAGATGAAATTGATAGCGCAATGGTAAGCACTATTGATCACTTGGCGAAGAGAATGGGTATCAGCACTATCGCCGAGTATGTAGAGAGCCCGGAGTTAATGGAAAAATTGAGCCAGATGGGGGTGGACTATGCCCAGGGGTTCGGTATTTCCGCAGCGACGGGGTTGCCGGAGCTGGATAGCTACCCGGGGATGCTCCACCATTCCAGAGGGCCCAAGCCTTAGGGGCCCCTGGAAATCATGTGTCTATAGATAGCTGCTATTAGGCAATTGCTATTAAACAACCGGTGCGAGTAATTCGGAGTGCTGTTCGGCTTCTAGTCGCGGGCCGTATTGGCTCACTACCTGGGCGGCAGCGCGGCAAGCGAGTTCGCCGGCTTCGGTAAAACTCATTTCGCGGTTGATACCGTAGAGGAAAGCACCGGCAAACATATCGCCTGCGCCGTTGGTATCGATGGCGCGGACTTCGGGGCTCTCTATGCGGTGAACGTCGTTGCCGTCCCATAGCAGTGCGCCATCGGCGCCCAGGGTAATCGCGAAACTGCGGCAGTAATCGCGCAGCGCTTCAACGGCGCCCTCCACAGAGTCGGTACCGGTAAAGCCCAGAGCCTCATCCCGGTTGCAGAACAGCATATCCACACCGCCGCCAATCATTTCCCGCAGCCCTTCGCCGAAGAACTGAACCATAGCCGGGTCAGACAGGCTGAGAGCGGTTTTAACTCCGTGGGCTTCGGCTTCTTCGCGAAGCTTGATCGCTGCGGCACGACCCGTTTCAGAGGAGACCAGGTAGCCTTCGATATAGGCCCACTTGGAGGCGGACAGTGCATCGCTATCCAGCTCAGCGACTGAGAGCTGTTCACTCATTCCCAGATAGGTGTTCATACTGCGTTCGGCATCCGGGGTGATAAGCACCAGGCATTTGCCGGTAGTGCCCTCATCAGCTTGCTTCAGTGTTTCGGGGTAGTCGACCCCGGCGCTGTTAAGGTTGTTTCTGTAGAAATCACCATTCTCGTCAGCGGCAACTTTGCACGAATAGAAGGTGCGGAGACCGAAATAGCTGGCAGCAATGACTGTATTGGCACCGGAGCCACCGCAGGCCAATTTGGCAGTGACCATATGGTTTTGAAGGTCGTCTACCAGCTGTTGCTGACGGGCATCATCTACCAGGGTCATGATTCCCTTTTCCACGCCAAGGCTGCTCAAATCCTGGTCCGACACTTCGATTTCTGTATCGAGTAGGGCGGCACCTATGCCGTAGAGATCGTATTGCTGCATATCATTCCTATTCGGGCTTATTGTCTACATTTCCGCCGCATTATGGACGTGATTTTGCCAAGTGCAAGGCATTGGGGAGGGCTGGCGACAGCAAACCCTCACATAGGCGCTTGTTACATCTTGGTGAACTTATAGGCGGTTGCTGCGGTCAATCCTCGCACTGGTGTAAATAGCACCTTCACGTAAACAGCCAGGTGATAGATACTGCCAGGCCTGGATTTTAGCCCGCTAATTGAGTGGGCCCGCCAGTGCTGAAAGGCACTGGCAGCAAGATACCAGCGGAGCTGCCACCTGCTGGTACCCTGCCTTCGACTCTTCGATTGGGGCTGGTTAGGTCTCATGAGTCGCTTGATGTACTGAGTTGGCAGCGGGACTGAATCCTCATATGGCATCAACGAAACGCCGGCGCGTCAGAGCGTCAAAGCCCAAACGACGATATCGCTGGCTCAAGCTGCTAGTGCTTTTAGCCCTGGTGGGCTCCCTGGCGCTGGCAGCGTATATGGCTTACCTGGATGTGCAGCTGCGCGAGCGACTGGATAGCCGTCAATACCAACTCCCCGCCCGAGTCTACGCTCGTCCGCTGGTGCTGCGCGAGGGTATGGCAATGCATCCGGATGAGTTGGAGTCCGAATTTGCTGCCTTGAATTACCGCAAGCAGGGCACTCTGAGTGAGCCTGGTTCCTGGGTTCAGGACGGAATGAATTACAAGGTCTGGCGCCGGGACTTTATCCATGCCAATGGCCGCCAGCCTGCTGCAGTGGTCTCCTTCCGTCTGCGCAATGATCAAATTAGCGGCCTGCGTGATGACAATGGCCGAAGCCTGGCAGAATTCCGCCTGGACGCAGCTAATATCGGCTCTCTACTAGGGGGAGGCGATGACCGCAATCCAGTGCGTTTCGATGATATTCCTCCCTTGGTAGCCAATACCCTGATTGCTGTTGAGGATCAGGACTTCCTCAATCACTTTGGTGTTTCCCCTCGCGGTATTGCCCGGGCCATGGTGGCCAACGCAAAAGCCGGACGATTGGTACAGGGTGGCTCCACAATTACCCAGCAGTTGGTCAAAAATATCTTTTTTGACCATAAGCCCAGCCTGAGACGTAAATTCAACGAGGCCCTGATGGCCATCCTGATGGAGGTGCACTACGACAAGCGCTATATCCTGCAGGAATACATCAACGAAGTGTGGTTGGGTCAGCAGGGTGCCAGAGGTATTTATGGCTTTGGATTGGCCTCTGAATTCTATTTCCAGCAGCCCCTGGATACCTTGGAACCCCATCAGGTAGCACTGTTGGTGGGGCTGGCGAAAGGTGCGTCTTACTACAACCCCTGGCGCAATCCCGAGAGAGCACTGCAAAGGCGCAATACCGTGCTGGAATTGATGCTGGAGCAGGGGCTGATTACTCAGGAGGAGTTCCAGAAGTATTCCGCCAAGCCTCTGGGGGTGGTCAAGGGTGGTGTCGGTGCGCAGAATCCTTACCCGGCCTTTACTGAGCGGCTGTTGATTGAATTGCGTCCCTACTACTCATACGAGGAATTGCGCACTTCGGGTTTACGGGTTTACACCACCTTGGCCCCTTCGGTGCAGAAGTTGGCGGAGGAGTCCATCAGTCAGGGCGTTAGCCAGCTGGAGAAAGACCGAGGGATCAAAGCCAATTCACTCCAGGCCGCGACAGTATTGTTGGATAATCGCAACGGCAATGTGCTGGCCATGGTGGGAGATCGGAACCCGGACTACCCTGGCTTCAACCGGGCGCTGGAAGCCCGCCGCCAGGTGGGCTCCCTGATTAAGCCGGCTGTGTTTCTCACTGCTCTAGAGCGACCGGAAGAGTACAACCTGGCCACCCTGATCGATGACGCCCCGGTGAGAATTGAAGAGGCGGATGGCGATGTATGGATGCCGCAGAACTTCGATAAGCGCGCTCACGGACAGATACCGCTATATATCGCCCTGGCCAAGTCCTATAACCTGGCGACGGCCCATTTGGGACTGGATCTCGGCCTGCAGAATGTGCGCCAGACGATTCGCCGCCTGGGTGTTGAATCCAGGCTCCCCCGAGTGCCGGCGATGTTGCTTGGTGCAGTGGAGATGACCCCGTTCGAAGTTGCCGGTATGTATCAGACCATTGCGAACAATGGTGAGACGGTACAGCCGAGCACACTGCTGGCGGTTTCCGATGCCCAGGGCGGCCGTGTACAGCACTTCCGCCGCAAGGCTAATCGCGGTGTCGACCCCGTTCCAGCTTACCTGTTGCGCTGGGGGCTGGAGCAGGCTATGCGTGAGGGTACCGGACGCCGCTCCGCCAAGCGCTTGCCAAGTAGCATCGCCTTTGCGGGGAAAACCGGAACCACTAACAATAACCGCGATAGTTGGTTTGCGGGCTTCTCCCCGGAAGTAACGGCCGTAGTCTGGCTCGGGCGCGACGACAATGAGCGCACGCGCCTAACTGGCTCCACCGGCGCACTGCCGATCTGGACAGAGATTATGCGCAAGCTGCCCCATCAACACGGACCGGCAGAGATGCCCCGAGGAGTGGAGCTTAAGTCAGTGAACTCCCGGGGGCAGTTTATGGACCCGGATTACTGTCGCGGTGGTTATGAGATTCCTTTCTCCTACGAAAGTCAGCTGCAACCGGCGCCGGAATGTCGGGGGCAGAATCGCTGGCGCTGGTTCCGCAATCTATTCGGCAATGGTCGCGACGAAGCGGCTCCCAGAGAGGAGATGAGTCCCGGTTGGGGGGTGGATACCAGTGAGCAGCAGATGCGCGATCAGCGCCGCCAACAATTGCAGGAGCAACTTCGAGGTGACGATGCGGAAGAGTTTGGTGTAGATCCCGAGTATGGCTCCGGTTATGAAGAGGAGCCCCTGGAGCTGCCAAGAGATAATACTTTTGGCGGGAGGGCTCACAGCGTACCGGTAGAGGAAGCCCAGCCGGTGGGGCCTGACCTGGAAGATCAGTGGCCCTAGGGAAGGTAGCGCGCGATTGAATCGCGCGCTTTATCGCCGGCTATCAGTCTTGCAGCAACTGTGCGGCTTCTTCGGCGAAATAGGTGAGGATGCCGTCGGCACCGGCGCGCTTAAAGGCCAGCAAGGACTCCAGAATAACCGCCTCTCGCTTCAGCCAGCCATTTTCAAAGGCGGCGCAGTGCATCGCATACTCCCCACTTACCTGATAGGCGAAAGTGGGAACCCGCAATTCTTCTTTTACCCGACGCACTATATCCAGGTAGGGCATACCGGGTTTCACCATCACCATATCCGCGCCCTCTTGCAGATCCAGGGCGCACTCGTGCAATGCCTCATCGGTATTGGCGGGGTCCATTTGGTAGCTCGCTTTATTGCCACCTTTCAAGTTCCCGGCAGAGCCCACTGCATCGCGGAAGGGGCCGTAGTAAGCGGAGGCATATTTAGCGGCGTAGGACATAATCAGGGTATTGCTGTGGCCCGCGCCTTCGAGAGCATCGCGAATGGCTCCGATACGGCCATCCATCATATCCGAGGGTGCCACCATATCGGCACCGGCCGCAGCGTGTGACAGGGCCTGCTGTACCAATACCTCAACGGTTTCGTCGTTGACGATATAACCGCTGTGGTCCATCAGCCCGTCCTGGCCGTGGCTGGTAAAGGGGTCCAGTGCTACGTCGGTGATAACTCCCAATTCCGGTACCGCATTTTTCAGCTCGCGAACAGCCCTTTGTGCCAAGCCATCGGCGTCGTGGGCGGCACTGGCGCAGTCGGACTTTGCCGACGGGTCAACTACCGGAAACAGGGCTATGGCGGGGATTCCCAACTCTCGAACTGTCTTCGCTTTCTTGGCCAACAGGTCTACGCTCAGGCGTTCAACACCCGGCATTGAGGCTACTTTTTGGGTTTCGTTACGCCCCTCAATAACAAACAGTGGCAGGATCAAGTCGTCACTGCTCAACTGGGTTTCCCGCACCAGTCGACGGGAAAAATCCTTTGCACGCAGGCGACGCAGGCGAGTGTTGGGGTAGGCACCACGGCCGAAACTTTGGCTCATCGGGAAATTACTCCGGCTATCCATAGGGCCGCAGAAACCCCGCAGCCGCAATTGGCAGCCATCATATCAAATTGCCGCAGTGGGTGATTTTCGATTGCTGAGGGAAAGCGGTTTAAAAATGGGGCTGATGTAAGTGCCTTACCAATAGTTTGCCGGCGGCTTCTATATGTTTTGCCAGCAGTGCGGCGGCTTGGTCCCCGTTTCCCTCTTGGAGTGCATTGAGTATTGCAAAGTGCTCGTCCTGACTGATGTCCTGGTAATTTAGACCGTGGGATTGGTAACCGATATAACGCTCACATTGCCGGTGCAGTTGCTCGACGGTACTAAATAGCGTGGGTCTTGCAGCTGCCCGGTAAATACAGGCATGGAACTCCCAATTCATTTTTCCGATCTGCTCGGCGGAGAGTTCAGGTTTGGCTTGCATGGATTCCAGAATATCTCTGGCCCGCCCCAGGATCTCTCCATTAAGGTTTTCCAGTGCCAGGGATTGCAGCAGCGGTTCCAGGCGCATGCGCATCAGGTAGAGGTCTTCCACTTCAATAGGGTCAAACTGCGGCACTGCGACGCCGCGTTTTCCGTGTCCGGTTAACCAGCCCTCATTTTTCAATCTTTGTAGAGCGTCCCTAACCGGAATACGGCTCACGGCGTAAAGCTCTGCCAGTTCGGCTTGCTTTAGCACCTGGCCGGCGGCGAAGCGCCCATGCTGCAAGTCCGACTTAATTTTTTCGTAGAGGCCCATCGATGTTTATTAATTCCTGCGCTTGAAAAACCAGTAACACACCAGCCCTCCCAGCAGCCCCCAAAAGGCAGAGCTAATGCCAAAGAGGCTGATACCGGAAGCACTGATCAGAAAAGTGATAATTCCGGCTTCGCGACTGTCGGCCTCGGCTGTTGCTCCAGCCAGGCTGCTACCAATGACGCCAATCAGTGCCAAGCCGGCGAGGCCAGCAATCAGTGCCTGGGGAAAGGCACTGAATAATGCCACAACGCTAGCGCCGCAGAGGCCCACCAGCAGATAAAAAATACCGGCGGCAATGCCGGCGGTATAGCGTTTGTCGGGGTTGGGATGGGCTTCCGGGCCGGTGCAAATAGCAGCGGTAATAGCCGCCAGATTAAATGCAAAGCCACCAAACGGTGTCAGCAATAAAGAGGTGAGGCCGGTGCCACTAATAACAGGAGATATAGGCACTCTACTATAGCCACTGGCGGCCAGGGTTGCCGCTCCGGGCAGGTTCTGAGAGGTCATAGTGACGATAAAAAGAGGAAGGCCAATGCCAATTAAAGTGGAGAGGCGGAATTCTGGCGTTACCCAAACAGGGTGTGCCGCTTGCCAGCCGATCTGGGCCGATGCAATGAGTTGCAACTTCCAGCAAGTCACCACTCCAGCCGCTAGTACCAAAATAATGGCATAGCGAGGCGCCCAACGGCGCCCGACTAGATAGGTCAGTAACATGATGCCGACCAATAGCGGTTGTGCCTGCAGAGAAGTAAATACTGAGAGACCAAATTGCAGCAGTATGCCTGCGAGCATAGCGCTGGCAATCGGTGCCGGCACCATTCGCGCTACCCGCTCAAAGGCTCCGGACAAGCCCACGAGGAGTGTTAACAGGGCGCTAAACGCAAAAGCACCAATCGCCTCTGCAATGGGGATGCCACTTAAACTGGTGGCCAAAAGTGCAGCACCTGGAGTCGACCAGGCAGTGATTACCGGGGCGCGGTAATACCAAGAGAAGGCAATACAGGTAATGCCCATTCCCAGGCCCAGGGCGCCAATCCAGGAGGTGATCATTGCTTCACTTGCGCCAGCTGCACGCGCGGCTTCAAAGACTATGGCGGCGGAACTGGCTACTCCCACCAGCACGGCGACAAAGCCTGCGCTGATGGCGGACAAGCTGGTATCTGAAAACGTTGAGCTTTTCAAAATGTATACCTTTTATATTTTGTATACATTTTTAGCTGTTAGCTTTTTTCAGCGCAATAACTTTGCGGTGAAGCGACTGGGGCTTTATTGGAGGGGGTAAAGTAAAACGTGTATAGAAGCAGCACCCGCAGGCTGCGGGTGCTGGAGAGAGGCGGGCAATTAGCCGAGGCGGGCGAAGACGCGTTCAGCGGCAGTGATTGTGGCCTCAATATCCTCATCGGTATGAGCTGCGGACATAAACCCTGCCTCATAGGAGGCCGGTGCCAGGTAGACACCTTCTTCCAGCATGCCGTGGAAGAAACGGTTAAAGCGCTCGTTATCGCAGGCCATTACCTGTTGATAGTTAGTTACTTTAGGTTCTTCGGTGAAGAAGAATCCGAACATGGTGCCGGCCTTATTGGCGGTGATTGGGATACCTGCGGCTTTACCAGCCGCCAGGATGCCCTCCACCAAACGGTCAGTTTTGGCAATTAAAGGCTCGTAGAAGGCGGGTTCTTCCACCAAACGCAGGGTTTCCAAGCCCGCGACCATAGCTACAGGGTTACCGGACAGGGTGCCCGCCTGGTAAACGGGACCCAGGGGTGCAATTTGTTCCATGATCTCGCGTTTACCGCCAAAGGCGCCAACGGGCATACCGCCGCCGATGACTTTGCCGAGGGTGGTGATATCCGCTTCGATACCGTAGAAGCCCTGGGCCCCGGTCAAGCTCACCCGGAAGCCGGTCATCACCTCATCGAGAATCAACAGGGTACCGTGCTGGTCGCAAACTTCGCGCAGGGTTTCCAGGAAGCCGGGTACCGGCGGAATGCAGTTCATATTGCCGGCAACAGGCTCGACGATGATACAGGCGATTTGATCGCCCAGCTCATCGAAGCAGCTGCGCACACTATCAGCATCGTTGTAGCTCAAGGTGATGGTGTGATCTGCCAGGGCGGCGGGAACGCCGGGAGAGGAGGGTACACCCATGGTCAGGGCCCCGGAGCCGGCCTTAACCAGCAGGGAGTCGGAGTGGCCGTGGTAGCAGCCCTCGAACTTCACAATCTTGTCGCGCCCGGTAAATCCACGGGCCAGGCGAATCGCGCTCATGGTGGCTTCGGTACCGGAATTGACGAAGCGCACCAGGTCCATATTCGGCCACAGGCGGCAGAGTTCTTCGGCCAGTTCGGTTTCCAATTCAGTTGGCGCACCGAAGCTCAGTCCCGATTGGGCCTGTTCCACCACGGCTTCAATAACTTCCGGGTGTGCGTGGCCCAGCACCATGGGGCCCCAGGACTGTACGTAGTCGATGTAGCGTTTCTCGTCTGCATCGTAGAGGTAGGCGCCCTCGGCACGGCGGATAAACACCGGGGTACCGCCGACTGCGCGAAAAGCCCGTACCGGAGAGTTAACGCCGCCGGGAATGTACTGCTGTGCTTCTGCGAAGAGCTGCTCGGATTTACTCATAAACTTATATTCAGGTTCTGCATAAAGGGCCTGGGGAGCATTATCGCGGGGGTGGCGCCTGAGGACAATGTGTAGATTGGCGACGACCGGTCACAGACTGTGTAGACAGAAGATCTCACCGTCATGGGGACGGTGAGACTGATCGGGGCAGGGGCGAAATTTGTGTCAGCAGCTCCAGGTTTAGCGTTCGCACCAGAACAGCCGGTTGGGAATCGGCCTTCCCATGCCCAGGCGCCGGCTGTCTTTGATCGCACTCCAGGCGTATTGCTGACTGCGGGTAACCGCTTCGATAATGGTCAGCCCGTGGGCGATATGGCAGGCAATGGCAGTAGCGAGGGTGCCGCAGACGCCATAGGCCGCTGGCTGCAAGCGCTCCCACTTGAACTCTCGCATGAGGCCGCGCTCATCGTAGAGCCGGTTCTGTAATTGTTGCTCGTGGGGCACGCCAGTCAGCAACAGGTAGCGACAGCCGGATTCGAGGATTTCCTGGGCCATGGCGTCGAGGACATCGGCCTCCACAGCCATGGCGCGAGCTTCCCTGCGGTTGGGGCACACCATGGTTGCCTTGGGCAACAACAGCGACACCATAGCCTCCCACAGAGGCGGGGCGAGTACGCTATCTTTGTCAGCCAGTGTGGCATCGGGGTCGATAACGACGGGAATATCCGGGTAGTCGTGGAGTACGCTGTGAAGCGCGCGCACATTCTCCACAGAGCCCAGGTAGCCGACCTTGATCGCGGCGATCGGCATGTCTTCCAAAACGGCTCGGGTTTGTTCAATTAGCAGGCTGTCGTCGACAGGGGCGACACCCAGCAATTCACCGGTATTACACACGCTGATGGCGGTAACTGCCGAGGCCGCATGGCAGCCGAGACTGACCGCTGTCTCAGTATCTGCGGCAATTCCGGCGCTGCCGCTGGGGTCGTGGTGAGTAACGGTCAGAATAACGGGCTGAGGTGTATCCATAAGTGCTCTACATGACGGCCATTAGCTGTGCGCCTAATTCTAGTTGCTGAGCGCCTTTGACAAGGAATGAATACGCGCCAAATTAAAATGGCTTTACGACAACCAAAATGACGATGGCGACAAGTGCAACTGCTGGGAACTCATTAAATATTAGGAAGTAGCGGCGGCTGCGGGTAACGGTTCCCCGGGCAAACTTGCGAACATAGGCGCCACAGATATGGTGATAGCCCAGGAGGAGAACAACAAAAGTCAGTTTTGCGTGCATCCAGCCGGCGGAGGTGTAGTAGGCCGGGTTCAAACTGTAGAGCCAAATGCCCAAGGCAACGGTGGCCAGCATGGAAGGAATGGCAATACCGCGATAAAGGCGGCGTTCCATAATACAGAAGCGGTCGCGACTAATGGCATCAGTGGCATCGACATGGTAGACAAACAGTCGTGGCAGATAAAAAAGTGCGGCAAACCAGCACACCATCGCAATAATGTGAAAAGCCTTGATCCACAGCATTGAAAGTCCCCTTAAAAGAAACGGGAAGAAAAATTACTTCCGGTAAAAGTTGTTAATTTGTAGCGGCAGAATAATGCCCGCCGTGCGATTGTCCAGCGAACCGCTTTTATGACGGCAGACATATAGGCCATCCGCGCCACTTCTCTCCAGCTTTTGCGAGGCCTCCAGCATTGTCGCTCGCCAGCTTAGGGACGCCAGCTGTTTGCGTTCGCCGGGTAGTCTCAATAAATCGATCATTTCTCCCGGGTCTAGTAATTTATCTGATGCGGAGGAAACTTGTTTTTCGCTCTCGGCCGCCTCTTTCGCACCACCGCGAAGAAAAGTTGCCAAGTCCGCTGCACGCAGTAGTTGCGGTGCCGGCTCCTTGGGTAAATCGATAAGAATCCACTCGGGGTGTTGATTAATTAATTCTGTTGCCGCAGCGCGGGTAATTTCCCTAGGAGTCACAACAAAGCTCTGATTCATTTCGCTGGCAACTCCGACACTGCTCAGCATTTGCTGTCGCCAACTTGGCATTCCCGCTTTATTCAGGGCGCGCAGCGTTTCGTGATAGAGACCGATAGTGGAAAAGAGTTGGCGGCTCACTAATGTGGCCACCACGATCATCATCATTCCAGGGAATAAAATATGTGGGTTATAGGTAAGTTCCAAGATAGCGAGTAGCGCAGCTAGAGGCGCATTGAGCATGGCAGCCATCATTGCCGCCATACCCACCATGGCATAAAAGCCTGGGCTCGCGGTGTGCTCACCCAGCCACAAGTTAGCCAGGCCACCGGCAATACCACCGATACAGGCACCGATAATCAGGCTGGGGCCTATTACCCCACCGGGAATTCCGAGCCCTGCCCCCAAAGCGGTTGCGACTAATTTCGCGGCGACAATAGCAATGAGTGTCGCGACCCCCAACTCCCCCAGCATTGCCATCTGCAAAGTGTCATACCCACCGCCGAGGATTTCCGGTACCCAGATACCCAAGGTGCCAGTAACAAGGCCAACCAAGAGAAACCGAAGAAGTGGGGAGTAACGCTGCTGGGGAATCAAAATACGCTGGGAGCGGATAAATAATCCGGCGAGAACCCCAATAACCAGTGCGCACACAAAAAGTAGCGGCAGCTCGGCAAGGGAGTTGAGTTGAATCGCGGGTACATTAAAGTCCGGCTGGCTACCGAAAGTCAGCTGGGTGATGGTGCTACCGGCAACAGCCGCGAGAATTATGGGTAAAAAACCTGCCACAGTATATTCGAGCATCACGACTTCCATCGCGAATACCACGCCCGCCAGCGGGGTATTAAAGGAGGCCGCAATTGCTGCGGCTACACCACACCCCAGTAGGTTGCGACCAGAATTATTGGGGAGCTTCAGCGCCCTAGCTAACCAGCTGCCACTGGCTGCTCCCAAGTGTACAGCTGGGCCTTCCCGCCCCACCGAGTGGCCGCTAATTAAAATTATTGCGCCGGCAAAAAACTGCAGCAGGGCATTTTGCATTGGCATTTGCCCCTGGTGGTTGTAGAGCCGGTCCAGGACATGGACCACTCCCACCTGGCGGCGTCTGGGATTTAGAAATAAATAGATACATCCCACTACCAGAGAGCCGATGACAGGCAATGCGAAGCGCCAGAATGGGGGAAGGGATTCGTAATTTTGTGGGATTGATAAAAACAGCGTGGTCGGCCACTCCATTGCCAGCCGAAAAAGTACAGTTACCCCTCCGGCCAGGATGCCGGTGATCAGGGCCATCCCCAGTAAAGGCGCCAGCGCGTCTTTGGAGGAAAGCTGTAAGCGTATATTTTCGAGGCTGCCCGGCCTAACTAAATAACGCGAAAACGACTTTTTTAGCGAGTTCCTTGGGGGCTGTGACACCGCACATCCTTAAAATGCTGGGGCTTGTGGTAGAGTGCCTGTCTGGTTTTACGATTATCGTCTCAGTTGGCGGATATACCGGAGATTTTAGCAAGGTGATAAAAGTAGCGATTGTCGGGGGCACCGGCTATACAGGGGTGGAATTACTTCGGCTTCTCTCAACACATCCACAAGCGGAAGTTACCGCAATCACCTCCCGTTCGTTGAATGGTACCCCGGTTGCCGAGCTTTTCCCTAGCCTGAGAGGGCACTCGCAGCTGTCTTTCTGTAGCCCCGATCTCGAACAGCTGGCGGATTGTGACGTTGTATTCTTCGCTACACCTCATGGCGTTGCCCAGGCCCAGGTACCGGCACTTATTGAACGCGGAGTTCGAGTGATCGATTTGTCCGCCGATTTCCGTTTGAAAGATATACCTACCTGGGAGCAGTGGTACGGTCAGGCCCACGCCGCTCCGGAATTAGCTCAAAGCGCTGTTTATGGTTTGCCAGAAGTTAATCGGGAACAGATTGCCAATGCGCAGTTGATAGCCTGCCCGGGCTGTTATCCCACCGCGATTCAATTGGGATGGATACCGCTTTTGGAAAAGGGCCTGGTAGAACCTGGTGAGCTGATCGCCAGTGCGGCCAGTGGTATCAGTGGTGCGGGGCGACAGGGTAAGACCGACTTGATTATGGCTGAGAATAGCGACAACTTCCGCGCATATTCTGCCGCCGGGCACCGTCATTTACCCGAGATTGAACAGGGGCTTCGTCGAGTGCAGGCCACTGAATCCTCTCCCGCGCAGGTGACTTTTGTACCGCATTTACTTCCCATGATTCGCGGTATCCACGCTACTTTATTTGCCCGGTCAGTGGGGAAGGTTGATGCCGATGAGCTTCAACAGATCTTTGAAAACCGCTATAAAAATGAGCCTTTTGTAGATGTGATGCCGGCGGGCAGCCACCCTCAGACTCGTACGGTTAGAGGGACCAATATGTGCCGCATCTCGGTATTGCAGCCTCAGGAGCGGGATACGGTACTGGTATTATCGGCCATTGATAACTTGGCCAAAGGCGCGTCCGCCCAGGCAATCCAGAATATGAATATTATGTTTGGCTTAACTGAGACGTTGGGCCTGGATAGCCCGGCACTGCTGCCTTAGAATCGGGTGTTTCCCGACAATCGATAAATCCCGGATAAGACTTAGCAGATTTCATGGTGCTCAAAGTTAAAGGCAGCAAGCAGTACCGCATGAAAGTGGTGCCTCATAAACCCTTCTCTGGTGTCATTGCCGTAGTGGGGGTCGTTTTTTTGGTATTAGTGACCTCGGCCGGGTCCTATTTCGCCGGGCAGTATCAGCTGCGCCAGAGCCTCGATCGCAAGACTCTGGAGCATACTCAAGTACTCGATCGTGTTACCGCGCTTCAGAGTGAGAATGAATCCCTGCGAATGAGGGTTGCCACTGCAGAGCAGTCGCTGACTATCGGTGAGCAGGCGAGTGAGTCGGTGCGTGCGGAACTGGTGCAGAAAGAGAGCCAGATCGCAGAGCTAAAGCAGGAAATTTCTTTCTATCGCGGCGTCATGGCCCCTGAAGATGGGGGTGAGGGGGTGTCCATTGGACGCTTTATCCTCTCGCAGACCGGCGATCCAAAAAGTTACCAGTACAAGTTACAGATCAAACAGTCCGCAGCGCGTCGGGATGTTGTAAAAGGCACGGCCACATTTACCGTAGTGGGCCGTCAGGATGGGGAACCGAAGAGTTACCCTCTGAAGGAACTGTCGGAGCAGGTGGATAGTGAGTCGATTCAGCTGCGTTTTAAATATTTTCAGAATATCGAGGGAGAGCTGCGCTTGCCAGAGGGATTTGTGCCCGAAGGTGTGGAGTTGTCACTTAAATCTTCTGGGCGCAAGGGCTTTAATATTGAGCAGCGCTACGGTTGGTTAGTACAGGAAAGTTAGCATAGGTGCCAAAGGCACGAGGTTTTGGGGATTATGTTAAGAAAAAAAGAGAAACAGATAACTATGGCCAATACCGGTAGTAACCACACGACTTTGATCGCTCGTCAGACTGAGATCAGCGGTGATATCCACTTCCGTGGCAACCTGGTCATCGAAGGTAAGGTGCGTGGCAATGTTACCGCTCACAGTGATAGTGATGCGCGCCTGCAAATTGTGGATGGCGGCATCATTGAGGGTGAAATTCGTGTGCCTCAGGTAGTGATCAATGGCAATGTCAAAGGGGATGTGTTTGCTGCGCGCCACCTGGAGCTCGCTTCCAAGGCAATGGTAGAAGGCAATGTACACTATAAGCTGATCGAGATGCTGAAAGGTGCCCAGGTAAACGGTGCCCTGGTATCCAGTGCCGACTTGAGTAGCGCGGGTGAGCCCCATATGCTCGGCTATTCCGAAGATGAAACTGTCATTGAAGCCTCTTAAGTCCGGGTAGTATTGGCTGGCGCTGGTACTTTGTTGTACCGGCCCACCTGCCGGTTAATACTTGACTGAATTGCTGGGTTTAAGCAAGATGACGCCCCCGGGGCTGCACTCGTTATAACTTTTATACGAGCGGTGAATGTCCCGATGAGTTGAGAGAGACTTATGTCAGAAGCTGTATCCTTTTCTCCCGCGCCACTCGTGGTCACAGACAAGGCTGTGGCCAAGGTAAAAAGCCTGTTGGAAGAGGAGGGCAACCCGGAGCTGAAACTCAGGGTGTTCGTGACCGGAGGCGGCTGTTCCGGTTTCCAATACGGTTTTACCTTTGATGAATTGGTTGCCGAAGATGATGCCATCATAGAAAAGGATGGCATTCAGGTCTTGGTGGATGCGATGAGCTACCCCTACCTGGTTGGCGCCAATGTTGATTACGAAGAAGGCCTTTCGGGGTCGCGCTTCGTAGTACAAAATCCCAATGCGTCCGCTACCTGTGGCTGCGGCTCCTCTTTCTCTATTTGAGAAATCCTAACCCGTCCTATTGATCAGGGCGGGTAAATAGCCCCTAGAACCGCCTCTTTCTGCGCGCCAGTCACTCCCGGGCAATTACCGGGCAGCCCTCTCAATGTCTGGCGGGCCAACCAAGCAAATCCAACGGCTTCGAGCCAGTCTGCGTCAATACCGTAACTGCCCGTGTCAGTAATAGACCAGGTGGGCAAGCGGCGCTGTAATCGTGTAACCAAGTCCTTGTTTTTTGCCCCGCCCCCGCAAGTGAGCAGCTCGCCGCCTTCGGCAAAATTATGCACGGCGTCGGCGATACTGGCTGCGGTCACTTCAGACAGGGTCGCCTGCACATCTACCGGCGCCACTTCCAAACCGGCGCAGGCCTGTTCGAGCCAGCTGGGGTTAAAAGTTTCACGGCCAGTACTCTTGGGTGGCTCGGCGGAGAAATAGGGATCTGAAAGCAGGCGGTTGAGAAGTTCAGCATTGGCGCGACCGCTCGCGGCCCAGTCTCCATTTCTATCGTAGGGCTGGTTTTTGTGTAGGTTCACCCAGTAGTCGAGCAATGCATTACCTGGACCTGTGTCATAGCCGTAAACCTGGCCATCTGCCGTCAGCTCAGTGATATTGGCCATCCCCCCAATATTGACCACAGCACGGCTTCCATCAGTTTTGAAAGCGGCCTGGTGAAACGCCGGCATTAAAGGCGCTCCTTGACCACCGAGAGCGATATCCCGGCGACGGAAATCCGCAACGGTGCAGATGCCCGTCAGTGCTGAGATGGTGTTGGGGTCACCGAGTTGCAAAGTAAAGGGAGAAGTCACTGTGCCTGGGGGGCGGTGGCGTACGGTTTGGCCGTGACTGCCAATGGCGGTAACAGACTGACCCTCAACACCGGCTCGGGCTAGCAGGGTATTGGTGGCTTCGGCAAAAACCTGTCCCAGTTGCCGGTCTAACTGTCCGGCGCGATCCAACTCTGAAGGGCCGGGGGCACAGAGGCTGAGGATAGCCTCGCGCAGGCCGCTGTGAATCGGGTGGGCTAGCGCAGCCAGGATACGGGTGTTTATTTTTTCTTCATCGCCAAAATCGACCAGCACCGCGTCAATGGAGTCAACGCTGGTGCCGGACATCAGGCCGATAAACAGATCGGGCATATTCGTTGGCGCTTGTTAGGGGCTTTCTTCATCCAGTTGAGCCAGAGCCGGCCCCTGGAAGTTTTCTAGTTTCGCCAGAAGTGGCTGGGTCTGGTTTTTAAAACGGATCATCTCAGAAGTTGGTACCGACTTTGCCTTGGGCAATTTGCGCACAATGGTGGCGGGGTTGCGATGTCTACCATCCACCAGGAATTCGTAGTGCAAGTGCGGGCCGGTGGCATAACCGGTAGACCCCACAGTGCCAATAACCTGGCGCTGCTTAACGCGCTGGCCCTTTTTGACTTTGCGCTTGGTCAGGTGGAGATAGCGGGTTACATACCGTTCGCCGTGCTGGATAAATACGTAGTTGCCATTGGGCTTGCTATAGCCGGACGCGATAACCCGACCATCGCCAGTAGAGTAAACGGGGGTGCCTCTTGGAGCGGCATAGTCGGTGCCATTATGAGGTCGGCGTGACTTGAATACTGGGTGCAGGCGGCTCGGGTTGAAGTGAGAGCTGATGCGGACTATGTCCAGTGGTGTGCGGATAAATGCCTTGCGCATACTTTTGCCTTCAGGCGTGTAGTAATTGGCATCACCACTGTTATCCACATAGCGTACAGCGCTAAAAGTTCTTCCTTGGTTGGTAAAACTGACCGCAAGGATAGGGCCGTTGCCAATTTTCTCCCCATCCAGGAACAACTCTTCGAACATCACACTAAAGTTGTCGCCCTTGCGAATATCGAGGGCAAAGTCGATATCGGAGCTGAATACATCCGCCATCTCCATTATCAGGCTGTCACTCAGCCCAGCATCGCTACCGGCCAGGAATAGGGAACTATCGATCTGGGCCTGTCGGTAAGCCGGATGGCTGTCGGGCTCACGAGTTATCAGTGCGTGTTCAAACTTATCTGCATTTGTGCGGGTAAACTCAATTTGATTGAGTCGATCTCGCTGCAATTTCAGGGACTGCAGCTGGCCATCATTATTTGTTTGAAAGGTCAGCTCTTCGCCCGGAGTTAGACGTGCCAGCTGTTTTGCCTCTTTGCCGCTACCCAGAAGCTGGTACATCTCTTTGGCGCTGATTTTTGCACGTTGAAATAGGTCTGACAGGGTATCCCCGTTACGTACTTCAAGGCTCAACGACTTGACCGCCTCGACACTGACGTTAAGCAGTGGCGTTTCCGCCGGCGTATAAGTGAGAGCAGGTTTGGCTTCAGTGCTGTCGCCGCTTGTGACCTCTGAAAGTTTGACGGGTAGGGATGTGCGCTTAGAGGAAATCTCCGGTGAAGGAATCAGAACGGCCAGCATAAGGACAAAGGCTGCGATGCCAGCGGTCAGCGCATGAACGCGGGGAAAATGCTTGGGTAAGCCGCCAATACGGAGGCCTGTACTCGATTTACGATGGTTTTGCATGGCGTTAGCGGATGGTACTGGCGGTCGTTGTTATTTGCGCTTGAAAAACTGAGTGTCTAAAAAACAGGCATTGGAGGGGCTTTATAGCAAAAAAGCCGCCTTGGTTCACGAGATAATTGACACGTCTTTGCACGGTTTGGTTCCTCATGAATTTTGTTTTTAGTGCGGATGCTGGGCTGCTGCACGCTTGTATTTGCCGCAAACTTCGGTAATGTTGCAGCGCATTTTGCCGCCGCTTGGTGGCGCTAATTTCAAGCCTATATATGAGGGGAAAGCATGGCTGGGGTCGACATGACACTGCTTGAAGACTTGGACCGTCGCGGATTAATTAATCAAGCGACTGGTGACGGCGAACTGACGCAGCATTTGTCGGAGAGTCGAACCCTGTATTGCGGTTTTGATCCCACTGCAGACTCCCTTCATATAG
>NZ_CP174311.1:4382500-4492500 GCF_052467385.1 Microbulbifer maximicatervae (SeqCode) | reverse complement strand
GCGCGGAAGATATACCGGGGCTCAAACTGATAACCGAAGCTGCGGATGCTCTTAGGAGCATGGTAGAGGAGCGTTGTGTAAGCCGTTGAAGGTGGATCGGGAGGTCTGCTGGAGGTATCACAAGTGCGAATGCTGACATGAGTAACGATAAGGGAGGTGAAAAACCTCCCCGCCGGAAGACCAAGGGTTCCTGTCCAACGCTAATCGGGACAGGGTTAGTCGACCCCTAAGGCGAGGGCGAAAGCCGTAGTCGATGGGAAACAGGTTAATATTCCTGTACTCGCTATTACTGCGACGGAGTGACGGAGAAGGCTAGGCCAGCATGGCGATTGGTTGTCCATGTTTAAGGTTGTAGGCTGGGGACTTAGGCAAATCCGGGTCCCTAAGGCTGAGAACTGATGACGAAGCCCACTTAGTGGGTGAAGTGGTTGATGCCCTGCTTCCAGGAAAAACTTCTAAGCTTCAGGTAATAGTGAATCGTACTCTAAACCGACACAGGTGGTCAGGTAGAGAATACCAAGGCGCTTGAGAGAACTCTGGTGAAGGAACTAGGCAAAATGGTACCGTAACTTCGGGAGAAGGTACGCCGGTTTTGGTGATGGGACTTGCTCCCTAAGCTGAGGCCGGTCGAAGTGACCAGGTGGCTGCGACTGTTTATTAAAAACATAGCACTCTGCAAACTCGTAAGAGGACGTATAGGGTGTGACGCCTGCCCGGTGCCGGAAGGTTAATTGATGGGGTTAGCTTCGGCGAAGCTCTTGATCGAAGCCCCGGTAAACGGCGGCCGTAACTATAACGGTCCTAAGGTAGCGAAATTCCTTGTCGGGTAAGTTCCGACCTGCACGAATGGCGTAACGATGGCCACGCTGTCTCCACCAGAGACTCAGTGAAATTGAAATCGCTGTTAAGATGCAGTGTACCCGCGGCTAGACGGAAAGACCCCGTGAACCTTTACTACAGCTTTGCACTGAACTTTGAGCCTATTTGTGTAGGATAGGTGGGAGGCTTTGAAGCAGCGACGCTAGTTGTTGTGGAGCCGTCCTTGAAATACCACCCTGGTATGTTTGAGGTTCTAACTCTGGTCCGTTATCCGGATCGAGGACAGTGTATGGTGGGTAGTTTGACTGGGGCGGTCTCCTCCCAAAGAGTAACGGAGGAGTACGAAGGTGCACTCAGCATGGTCGGAAATCATGCAATGAGCATAATGGTATAAGTGCGCTTGACTGCGAGACAGACATGTCGAGCAGGTACGAAAGTAGGTCATAGTGATCCGGTGGTTCTGTATGGAAGGGCCATCGCTCAACGGATAAAAGGTACTCCGGGGATAACAGGCTGATACCGCCCAAGAGTTCACATCGACGGCGGTGTTTGGCACCTCGATGTCGGCTCATCACATCCTGGGGCTGAAGCCGGTCCCAAGGGTATGGCTGTTCGCCATTTAAAGTGGTACGCGAGCTGGGTTTAGAACGTCGTGAGACAGTTCGGTCCCTATCTGCCGTGGGCGTTGGAGATTTGAGAAGAGTTGCTCCTAGTACGAGAGGACCGGAGTGAACGAACCTCTGGTGTTCCGGTTGTCACGCCAGTGGCATTGCCGGGTAGCTATGTTCGGACGGGATAACCGCTGAAAGCATCTAAGCGGGAAGCCTCCTTCAAGATAAGATCTCCCTGAGGCCTTGAGCCTCCTGAAGGGCCGTGGAAGACTACCACGTTGATAGGCTGGGTGTGGAAGCGTTGTGAGGCGTTGAGCTAACCAGTACTAATTGCCCGTGCGGCTTGACCATACAACAGAGATGGTTACTAACGACTAGCTAAGCTAGCGGATTGTGAGTTAGAGACATACGATCGCTTGCGGTGTATTACTACAGATTGTTTTACCGACTTATTTGGGGTTATCGCCGGTCAATAATATGACCGAGGCAAACAGCGATAACGCGGCAGGCCAAGCACTTTGCTTATAAGACCAACGCCAACCCAAGCCAGTTTGCCTGACGACAATAGAGTTGTGGAACCACCTGATCCCTTGCCGAACTCAGAAGTGAAACGCAACATCGCCGATGGTAGTGTGGGGCTTCCCCATGTGAGAGTAGGTCATCGTCAGGCTTCTAATCCGAAAAGGGCCACCCAATAGGGTGGCCCTTTTTTTTATAGCTGAAAAAATATTTAAAAAAACAAAAATAAAAACAAAAAATAGGAATGAGAAAGCAGAAAATACTTAGTAGAAATTAAATAGAAAAAATAAAAATAGCTCTGAAAAATTTTAATGCTCAACTTTCTATTTAAAAAATCAGTCAGTAATTAAAAAAAGAAAAACCTAAAACTACCTGAGCACCTTAAACAGACGCTCTCCTAAAAAGCCTATAAAAATGGGTCTTTACCGATCTTCTCTCCAAATGCCTTTACACTCACTCAAAAAATAATCCAACAAAAATAACTCGCGTAAAACTCAGAAAAGTACCCATACCACTCCCGCCAAAAATTAAATTTAGCCGGTAAAAATATCGGTGATTTTTTAGTCTCTGCAGTAATCCCCTGTAACCACGGGGCCTGCAGCCCGTTTATTAAAGTTATGCACAACTCTATCCAGACTTTCTGTTAGTAACCGCTGGCTGTGGAAATCTGCGCAAAAAGTGCTGCTTTTTTACCCGCCTTCAATAGAGCCAAGCAATCACGGGGCTGGCCGGGGATATCCCGGAGTTATACACAGCTCTATCCATGGTTTCTGTTGGTAACAAAGACGCCATAAAACGGACATCAGTTATTAACAGTGTTATGAGCGATAAATCTGTGGATTACTGCGACTGATTGGTACGCCAGTATTCGAGAGAAGAAAAATTTGGGGATAAAAAAAGCCCCACCAGGTGGGGCTTGGGTGGGCTAGTAAGCAAAGGCGTTATCTGGAACGAGGTCAAAGTTCATATCATTCAAACTGAGGTCTTCTAGTGGAACCAGCTCGGCAGGGAGAGCAAAGCGTCGTGCGGCATTGTTCTGGTGCCAATCCAATACTTCAATGTCTGCTGACTCTTCTTGCTGTAGGTCTTGTAAAAAGGTCTTCAGCTCAGTGGTGCTCGCAGTAATTAGCGACTGGTAGTCGTAGGTTCCCAGTAGTTTAACGAAGCGGTATTCATCTGTGGCATCTTCAATACGCAGCCAGGCCTGCCCATTGGAATTACCATCCTCGCCGAGAATAACCGGGCCGTGATCATCGTCGAACACTGGAACGAGCTGATAATCGGGAACAGGTAGTATTGTCCCAACCCAAACCCAACCAGAGAGGCTGGTGCGGCTTAATTGCCATTCACAGAGCCATACCGTCTGATCATCGTCTATGCGAAATTCCCGGTACTCCCTTTGGCTTAAATAGTTGTCAAAGCTCACTTCGGCATTGGGGTTATCTTTACGAAAACTATGAAGCTGTTGTGTCATTTCATAGTTTACTTCCCAATGCTTTTTCAAGCGCCACTGCATTGGGTATTGGCCCCACTCAACGATATATTCTTCGTGCTCGCGAACAGTTTCGACTACGCGCCAAAAGGCGCCGTCAATAAGAATGCAGGTATCCCCGAGCTTACAGCCCGGTGCAATGATGCTGCATTCAGGTGAGGCTTCGGATGCACTCACTAAGTGTTCGCTACGCCCTTCAATAACGTCATACCAGGGAAATCCGTGACGCAATGGTGGCGGGAATGCCAATGGCGGCCGACCGCCAAGTAATCGTCGGAAGAGAACCGATTTTTCAATTTCAAGATCAGAAAGTGTATAGCCTTCCTGTTGTGTGATTTGGCCCCAGGCAAAGGCGGCTCGGATTAGGTGTTTTTCTCGGTCTGAAAAGCTCATGGGTGCAATCATGGGCAAGTAAATAAGAAACCATACCACTGTGCAGGGGTGGGCGCTAATGCAAATGCAATTATCTGCCTTTTGTTGGATGACGACACCTTAGGAGCAGTTCGATACACTGGTTGGGATAAATTCGTTGGATAGGGGGTTGGCAGTGGTTTGGATACAGAGGTTTGCGATCTTCGCGATCAGCTTGTTTATAGGGCTATCTCCAGCAGTTGCAGAAGAGAGAGAAGAGAATAACTTCGAGTCCTGCTACCTGGACGGCTGGAGCCATGCTCTGCACTGTACAACGATACCGGTTGGTGGGGGAGAAGCTGCAGTAGATCTAGCGGTAATGGTAGCCCCAGCAGTTAATGACATTGGACTGGAGCCACTTTATTTACTGGCCGGTGGCCCCGGTCAGGCAGCCAGTTATCTGACCCCGATTCTAAATGCCTTATATAAAGTCAATCAGAGTAGGGCGATCGTTCTTGTCGATAGGCGCGGCTCGGGTTACTCGGCTGCATTTGACTGTGGGATCGACGGAGAAGTCCATATGGATCTGGAGGCGGTCACCGATCAATTCTCAACTTGCTACCTTGAAAACTCCTCCTTTGCGAAAGCGCTGCATAGCCGTCAAGCGGTTGATGATCTGGAGGAAGTGCGCCTCCAGTTGAGACATAAAAAAATTGCTTTGTGGGGAGGTTCTTGGGGAACTCGCACCGCGCTTCTTTACCAGCAATGGTATCCCGAAAGTTTAAGTGTCCTGATCCTGGATGCCGTAGCCCCGATTGAGTCAAAAGTTTTTCTTACTGCGCAAGCTGCTGAAAAGGCGCTGCTAAAATTGGAGAAAGACTGCAGTCAGGATCCGGTGTGCTCCGAATTTGGCGATTGGAGATCTGACCTGGATAGCTTGCTTAGGGACTGGGATGGAAGAGCATCGAACTTCCCGGACCCCCACTCTGGTCGCACAATGGAAACAAGTGTTCCCCGTAGCTTCATACAAAACCTGATAAGGACCGCGCTCTACGCACCTGAAACGGCAGCGCAGTTACCATACGCTATTAGCCAGGCTGAGGAGGGTAATTATTTACCGCTATCGGGGTTGGTTGGACTTTTATCTGATGATGGAAGTATGTCTATGGGGCTCACCTTATCGGTTGCTTGCGCTGAAGAATTAAATCGCACTACAGAGGAAGAGCTGGCTGCAGATATTCGCGATAGCTTTTTAGGTGATGCTTTTTTTGAGATTTTTGCTGAGGGTTGCAAGGTGTGGCCCGTATCTCCTATCACTTACGAAGTCCCGGAAGAAAGAAATCATCCTGTGTTAATTATTTCCGGGGAAGCTGACCCTATTACCCCACATTATTATGCGGAACAAAGCTTGGGGTATCTTTCAGAATTAAAACAGGTAGTGGTTCCAGGTGGTGGACATATCAATAGTATGCGCGGTTGTATACCAAAGCTAATAGATGATTTTCTAAAATCTCCACTTGCTTCTTTAGATAGTGATTGTATTGCGGATATTCAAAGACCACCTTTTATGGCGGGTGCTTTTGGACCTGAAATTGATAAAGCGGTATCCAGTGAGTTGCTATCGAGCCAAGGGGATAACAAATGATTGCTGTTAAATCTATTCACAAGCAATTCTCTGGAAAGAAAGTACTCAAAGACCTGAATTTCAATATACCTGATGGCCAAATAACCGCTTTGCTGGGGGCTAATGGAGCCGGTAAAACTACATGCCTCAGAATTATAACGGGGTTGGTAAAACCGGATGAAGGTACAGTAATTGTTAGTGGGCTTAATGTGGCCGAAAAGCCATTAGAAATAAAGCGGCAATTGGGCGTTGTCGGCGATCGTGAAGGCTTGTATGAACGACTTACTGTAGCGGAGTACTTATCATTTTTTGCCAGTGCGCAGGGATTATTTGGGGCAGAGCTTAAGCGCGCATTGAATTCTGTTCGAGAAGAGCTGGAATTAGAAGATTTGTGGCAACGTCGGACAAAAGGCTTTTCCCAGGGGGAGAGAATGAAAGTGTCGCTGGCGCGGGCACTAGTTCACCGGCCTACGCATTTGATACTCGATGAACCGACTCGCGGGCTTGATGTCCTTGCAGCGAGACTGCTGCGGAAAACACTTCTGCGGTTGCGCTCTGAGGGCGTAGCCATTTTATTTTCCAGCCATATTATGGCTGAAGTTACTGAGTTGTCAGATAGAGTATTGGTGATGGCTAACGGTGCTATTGTCGATAGTGGTACCCCCGATGAGCTTGTAGAACGCACAGGCTGTAAAAACCTGGAAGATAGTTTCGTCACTCTGGCTTACGGGGTTAAAGGGGAGGTGATGGCATGAAATTTTTAAACCTATTATTTACTCCCGCCATGTCTGCTCTTCTGAAGAAGGAGTCTTTAGAGGTTTGGCGTGACCGGCGAGCACTGTATTTATCTTTGCTGTTTGCCATTTCATTTCCCGGAATGATCGCATCGATGACTCTGTTTATGTTTAAGTCCCAAGGGGAGAGGACATTTCAGCTAGCGTTGTTAGGCGGGCAGGATTTACCAGTATTAGAGCAGCAGCTGAGTAAAGGGCGGGTGGAACTGGATAGCCTGTCAGAAGGGGACCCGATAGCTTTACTTGATGAAGGTTACGATGCAGTTGTGAAAATTGATGAAGGTTTTTCTACCGATTATCGCAATTTCCGCAGCCCCAAGGTTTATTTGTATGTTGATAGCTCCGATCGTTTCAGCGGGCAAGGCGCGAGTCATGTTCAACAAAAGCTGGGTGAGCTACAACAGCTCATTGTTCAACAAAGAATGGTCGCTAGGGGAGTCCCACTAAAAACAATAGCACCCTGGCAAGTCCAGGTTAGGGATGTCAGTACCCCGTCTACCCGCAGTGCCTGGATTGTTGGTTCAATACCGACACTCTTGATAATGACGCTGTTTATAGGTTGCCTGTCCTCGTCCATTGATGCCTCTGCCGGTGAGCGGGAGAGAATGAGTTTTGAGGTATTACTGCAACAACCTCTGGCCGCCTGGCAGGTGGTCCTGGCAAAGGTGCTCGCTGTAGCCAGTATCAGTTGGTTATCTTCAATTCTCGCGTTAGTTTCGCTAATGGCTGTTTTTCCATTTTTGCCCTTGGCTGAAATGGGGATACAACATGCAACTACGCTGAGTGGCATGGTTGCTATGGCGCTAGCCCTGCTCCCACTGGCTCTATTGGTTGCCGTACTGCAAATATTGTTAGCGTTGCGTTCCCAGTCATTTAAAGATGCCCAAACTCAATTGAGTATATTGCAGATTTTACCTGTCACTATGTTGTTAATATTGGATATGTCATCCATAGAGCTAGAGGAGCCTGCCTGGCAGTTGGTCCCGCTGGTCGCGCAACAGCAGTGGTTTAAGGCTCTACTGGTTGGGGATACGGTCTCCATATCTCTGATGATCGCTGGCTCACTAGTCAGCCTTTTGTTGGTTGTTGGGTGTATATTAGGCGGTGCCCGAGCGCTGCAGCGAGAGAGTCTGCTCGGAGCTACCTAGCTTACTGATTTAGCGAGTTGTACTGGTATGAGTGACTTTCGTGAAGGGTTATTAAGTATCAACCTGAGGTCTATAGCAGATAACTATCAGGATCTGGCTAATCGCTTGAAAGCCGGCACCCGGTGCGGTGCTGTGGTTAAAGCGGATGCTTACGGCTTGGGAATGGCTCATGTTGCACCGGCGCTATACGCTCAGGGATGCCGCGATTTCTTTGTGGCCACCCAAGTCGAGGGGGAGCGCTTGCGCAGTGACCTCGGCAACGATGTGAATATAGTTATTTTTACCGGTGTCAGGCCTGGTGCTGAACTAGAGTGCGCTCGCGCGGGTTTGATCCCCACATTGTTTACTCTGGATCAATTGAAGAGCTGGGTTGAAATCTGCGAGAAAGCTCAGTTGGAGGCCCCTTGCGCCGTAAAAATTGATACCGGCATGACTCGGCTGGGATTGACCCCAGATGAGTTCGAATTGCTGCTCAAGGACCGCCCTCTCTTAGAGTCCGCCGATGTTCGGATGTTCTTCAGTCATCTTGCCTGTGCAGATCAGCCCCAACATCCGCATAACAAGCTTCAGTTGAACGAGTTTAAGACCGCGGGCGATCGCTTGCGGGAACTGTGCCCGGATATTCAGCTCAGCCTTGCGAACTCATCCGGCATCTTTTTGGGTGAGGACTATCACTTTGATATTGCCCGACCGGGCTCCGCACTATACGGCCTTAACCCTATCCCTGAGGCTGAAAACCCGATGCGTCCAACGGTGACTTTGGGCTTGCCAATTGTCCAAAAGCGCTATGTCAGTCAGTCCCGGTCTGTGGGGTATGGTGCGACCCAGGAAGTTCCCGGAGATAGTTGGCTTGCGGTAGCTCGGGGTGGATATGCCGATGGCATTATACGAGCCCAAGGGGGGCGGGGGCGCGGATGGGGGCACGGCCGCCCTCTGCCAATTGTCGGGCGTATATCAATGGACTCTACCACTTTCGATATTTCGGGTCTCAGCGAAGAGGAGCGGGACTCCCTTCAGTCGATCGAGATTCTCAATGACCAGCTTACGGTGGATGAGGTCGCTGGGTATGCCGGGACTATCGGTTATGAAGTCCTGACGAGCCTCGGGCATCGCTATGGCCGCCATTATGTAAAAGGTTGAACAAATTGCAGGACGTCGCCGCAAAAACACCATTAGAACAGCTTCGCCCGGTGCTGGAGCTTCTGGCGGATGGGGAAATACACTCGGGAGAATCCCTCGGGAGTGCGCTTGGTGTCAGCCGAGCCGCTGTTTGGAAACAACTACAAAAGCTCGAGAGCTACGGCCTGACGCTTGAGTCTGCTAAGGGGCGAGGTTATCGCTTGCCGGGAGGTCTCGACCTGCTATCTGAGCAGACTGTTACCGCTCAGCTGGATGGTTCAGCCCGAGCGCTACTGCGCGAGTTGCAGGTTTTTGATGAGTTGAGTTCAACGAACTCCCTGTTACTGGAGCGTTTTGAAGAAGGTAAGGGACACGCTGTAGCGATTCTCGCCGAGCGGCAAAGTGCCGGTCGGGGCCGCCGTGGTCGCAACTGGGTCAGCCCCTATGCCACAAGTATCAGCCTCTCAGTGGGCTGGGAGTTTAATGGCGGTGTACAAAGCCTGGAGGGGTTGAGTCTTGCCGTCGGTGTTGCTGTGGCAAAAGCGCTCGAGCGTTTTTCTGTACCGGGCGTGCGCCTGAAGTGGCCAAATGATGTGTGGTGCCAGGGCCGTAAATTGGCCGGTGTATTACTTGAGCTAAAAGGGGATTTAACCGACCGCTGTTCAGTGGTTATCGGTATTGGGTTGAATAATGGTCTCAACGCAAAGACAGCAGAGGAGATTGATCAACCATGGGCAGATCTCCAGCAAGTCCGTCCTGGTATTGGCCGCAGTGAATTAACTGCGGCGATACTCAGCGAGCTGTTACCGATGCTGGAAACTTACCCGGAATGGGGGTTCGCCACTTACCGGGAATCATGGTCAACCCTAGACCAGTTTGCCGGGCAGCCAGTTCAGTTGCGGTCAGGTAATTTGAGCTGGGAAGGTGTTGCGGCCGGTGTCGATGAAAAAGGAGCCTTGTTACTCGACACTGATAAAGGGCAAAAGTCATTTCATGGGGGGGAAATCTCGTTGCGGGGGCAGGTGTGATTCTAGAGCTGGATGTCGGCAATACACGGGGTAAGTGGCGCTACCTGGTCGAAGGCGAGGTGATAGCCCGTGGTGATATCGAAACTGGGCAGTTGCGCCAGCAGGTTTTGCCTGAGGGTTGGGCAGACTTAACCCCCTACCGTTTTCGGGTAGTGAATGTCGCCGGTCCCGTTGTTGCTGAATTCTTGAGTCAGGTGGCCCGAGACCTGTTCACACTGGAGGCTGAATTCTCTGCAGTGGCACCTCAATGTGCCGGCGTTATCTGTGGGTATGAAGACCACTCCGCCCTGGGGGTGGATCGGTGGCTGGCAATGTTGGCGGCCTACCAGCAATCTCCCCGAGCATCATTAATTGTGGATTGCGGCAGTGCGGTCACCTTAGATTTGCTGGACAATAGCGGGCGCCACATTGGGGGATATATCGTTCCCGGTTTCGGATTGATGAATCGCGTTCTCAGTGTCGATACCCATGCAGCAAAGAGTCGTGAGGCACTGGCCCTGACAAAAACATTGGGCGCGGGACGCAATACCAATGAGGCGATAAACCGTGGCCTCTTGCTGATGGTGTTGGGTGCGGTTGATCGAGCAATGGAAGAATTGCAGGTCCACTCCGGTTCCCTCCCTTTATTGTGGTTAACCGGTGGAGATGCGCAGTTGCTCTCCGCAGTTTACCAGCACGAACATCGCCTGGTTCCTGATTTGGTGATGGATGGGTTGGCCCTTAGTAATCCATAAAAATTTACTCTGTTATGCGCTGGATAGCCCTTTCTTTAGTTGCCCTGAACGCTGTGCTTTTTGCCTGGTATATGTTGGTAGCGCCATCTCCGCAGTTAAGTAGCGGCAAGAGCCCGATCCCTCTCGAGTCGGAGGGAAAGAAAATTACCCTCGTTAGCGAAATATCCCCTGAAGAGCTGCCTGCTCCAGAGAAGGCTGGGGTACTGAGTAAGGAGTCCTTTGAGGTTGAGCAGCTTTGTACGCTGTTGGGGCCTTTCGCGGAGGAGTACCAGGGCGAGAATCTCTTGCAGCGAATCCGGTCCCTTCAGGTTAAGGCCGAACTGCGTGATATAGAAATGCAGGGGCAGATGCGCTACTGGGTATATCTGCCGCCACTGAGTTCGAGGCGGGAGGCCTACAACCGCTTGCGTGAACTACAGTCTCAGGGGATCGACAGCTATGTCATTCCCAAAGGCGCATTGGAAAATGGCATTTCATTTGGGATTTTTAGTGAGCGAGCCCGAGCTGAGTCCCATACTGCCGTTTTGAAGGAGAGAGGGGTTACCGCGCAGTTCAAGGAGGAGCCGCAAACCTATATGGAGCGGTGGATAGTTATGCCCCCTGGCAGCACAGAAAGTCTTGCAGAAGAATTTTGGCGACAACTGCAGCGTGAATACCCGGACCTGGATCGGCGCCCAAATCTTTGTTCTGAAGTACTTGGCTAACAAAAAAGCAGATTTATCAGAAAATCACCAGTAGGCGTCTCGAATCGCTGTTTTTTTCAGCAGGTTGGAATAGGCGACATAAAAAATATGATTTATCTGCAAAAAGGGTGTTGCGTGTCGAGATAAGTTCCCATAGAATCCCGCCTCCATTGACGAGGGTGACTTAACAACTTCGGCAATGAACGGGATAGGGCTGGCGTAGCTCAGTTGGTAGAGCAGCTGACTTGTAATCAGCCGGTCGGGGGTTCGACTCCTCTCGCCAGCTCCATTTTTATCCCGTTGCTGTCAAAATTAGGTTTCGCTGCTAAGTATGTGAAATTTAAAGAAAAATTGTTGACAGCGCAGCGAGATGTGTAGACAATGCACACCGCTTTGAGCAGGGGTTCCCGAGTGGCCAAAGGGATCAGACTGTAAATCTGACGCGAAAGCTTCGGTGGTTCGAATCCACCCCCCTGCACCATATTACACCTTAGGGTGTTGCGCGAAATCGAATGGTTTCGCATGGAGGTCCCGAAAGCGGGCATAGTTCAATGGTAGAACCTCAGCCTTCCAAGCTGATGATGCGGGTTCGATCCCCGCTGCCCGCTCCAAGTTTTGGGGTTGGTTGGAATGCTCTCCAGGGTGCAACATTTTAAGATGTCGTTATCGGCAAGATTTTAGCTCATGTAGCTCAGGGGTAGAGCACACCCTTGGTAAGGGTGAGGTCGGCGGTTCAAATCCGCCCATGAGCTCCATTTTATATGACCGCAAGAGTGAAAGCTCTTGCGGTTGTTTGTGTCCGGGGTCGGATTTTCCGGGTCGGATGTGCATGTTCTGGACGTGGGTGGTGCCGTTATCGGCTCGCCTATATATAGGAGGCTGCAATGGCAAAAGAAAAGTTTGAACGTTCCAAGCCCCACGTGAACGTGGGCACCATCGGTCACGTTGACCACGGTAAAACCACCCTGACCGCTGCTCTGACCCGCGTATGTGCGGAAGTTTGGGGCGGTGACGCTGTTGCTTTCGACGGTATCGACAATGCACCGGAAGAGCGTGAGCGCGGTATCACCATCGCTACTTCTCACGTTGAGTACGAGTCCCCGACTCGCCACTACGCGCACGTAGATTGCCCGGGACACGCCGACTACGTTAAGAACATGATCACCGGTGCTGCTCAGATGGACGGCGCTATCCTGGTATGTTCCGCAGCTGACGGCCCCATGCCTCAGACTCGTGAGCACATCCTGCTTTCCCGTCAGGTAGGTGTACCTTACATCGTTGTATTCCTGAACAAAGCGGACATGGTAGACGACGAAGAGCTGCTCGAGCTGGTAGAAATGGAAGTTCGCGAACTTCTGGATCAGTACGAGTTCCCAGGTGACGACACTCCGATCATCGTTGGTTCCGCTCTGATGGCCCTGAACGGCGAAGACGACAACGAAATGGGTACTACCGCTGTTAAGAAGCTGGTAGAGACTCTGGATGAGTACATCCCTGAGCCAGAGCGCGCTGTAGATCAGCCGTTCCTGATGCCGATCGAAGACGTATTCTCTATCTCTGGCCGTGGTACTGTTGTAACTGGTCGTGTAGAGCGTGGTGTGATCAACACTGGCGACGAGATCGAAATCGTTGGTATCAAAGAAACCACCACTACTACCTGTACTGGTGTTGAAATGTTCCGCAAGCTGCTCGACGAAGGTCGTGCTGGTGAGAACATCGGCGCACTGCTGCGCGGCACCAAGCGTGACGAAGTAGAGCGTGGTCAGGTACTGGCTAAGCCGGGCTCCATCACTCCGCACACCAAGTTCGAAGCGGAAGTGTATGTACTGTCCAAGGACGAAGGTGGTCGTCACACCCCGTTCTTCAAAGGCTACCGTCCTCAGTTCTATTTCCGTACTACCGACGTAACTGGTGCGGTAGAGTTGCCGGAAGGTACTGAAATGGTAATGCCGGGCGACAACATTCAAATGGTTGTTACCCTGATCGCTCCGATCGCCATGGAAGACGGCCTGCGCTTCGCTATCCGCGAAGGTGGTCGTACCGTAGGTGCGGGCGTTGTTGCTAAGATCATTGAGTAATCTTTGATTTCTGCATCACAATATTCTATGTGGTGCACCAGGTGGGAGAGTTCCTGTAGCTCTCTCATCTTTGAGTGCGAAAGTGCTCACACTGTACAGGCCAGTAGTTCAATTGGTAGAGCACCGGTCTCCAAAACCGGGTGTTGGGGGTTCGAGTCCCTCCTGGCCTGCCATTTTTAATCACTCCGCTTAGATAAGCTTAGGGGTGTCGCAAAACCCTACTTGTCAGTGGGGCTTTTGTGTTTATGAGCGCTAAAAGATTATCTATAGTGCGCTAAGGGCTTCTTATATGAATGCTAAAACAGAAGCGAAAACCTTTCGTCTTGACGGTCTGAAGTGGTTGTTAATAGTGCTGCTGGTGGGCGGTGCTGTTGCAGGCAATTCATATTACGCCGAATTCCCTTTGTTTTACCGAGTGTTGGCAGTAACTGCCATCTGTCTGGTAGCTCTGGTTGTGGCTGTAAATACCGCCAAAGGCAATGCGTTGTGGCAACTGTTGCGCGAAGCGCAAACTGAAGTCAGGCGTGTGGTTTGGCCGACCCGCCAAGAAGCAACCCAGACCACAGCGATTGTGGTTGTTTTCGTGTTGATTATGGCGCTTATCTTGTGGGCGCTTGATTCGGCTCTGGGTTGGGCGGCTTCCAAATTTATCGGCTAAAGGTTGATACATGTCAAAGAATTGGTATGTGGTCCAGGCTTACTCGGGCTATGAGAAGCGTGTCGCCAGCTCCCTGAAAGAGCGCATTGAGCTGAACGAAATGGACCACCTGTTTGGTGAAGTCCTGGTTCCCACGGAAGAAGTGGTTGAGATGCGCGCAGGGCAAAAGCGTAAGAGTGAGCGCAAGTTTTTCCCGGGCTATGTCCTGGTAGAAATGGAATTGAATGACGATACCTGGCACTTGGTGAAAGAAACTCCCCGAGTACTGGGTTTTATCGGCGGTAAGGCGGATAAGCCAGCCCCGATTACTGACCGCGAAGCGCAGGCTATCCTGAATCGCATCGACGATTCCGCCGATAAGCCCAAGCCCAAGACTCTGTTTGAACCCGGTGAAATGGTTCGAGTTATCGACGGTCCGTTTAATGATTTCAACGGTGTGGTTGAAGAGGTTAACTACGAGAAGAGTCGCTTGCGAGTGGCTGTGTTGATCTTCGGACGTTCCACCCCGGTTGAACTGGAGTTCAGTCAGGTAGAGAAAACCTGATTCCAGTATAAATTTTTTGCCCCCTTTCGCCGCGAGGTGGAAGGGGGTTTTCGCGTCCCCGAAAAATGAGTTTTCATTTCGGGGTTCGGGGAGCCTGCCCTTAAACCTTATGGCTGAGTGGCGGGCGTTAATACCCAACTAGAGGAGAGCTGTAATGGCTAAGAAAGTAGAAGCTTATATCAAGCTGCAGGTTAAGGCCGGTCAGGCCAATCCGAGTCCGCCCGTTGGTCCCGCACTGGGTCAGCACGGTGTGAACATCATGGAATTCTGTAAGGCGTTCAACGCCCAGACCCAGAGCCTCGAGCCAGGTCTGCCAGTTCCAGTTGTAATCTCTGTATACAACGACCGCTCCTTCACCTTCATCATGAAGTCGCCGCCCGCCGCTGTACTGCTGCGCAAGGCTGCCAAGATCAAGAGCGGTTCCGGTCGTCCGAACACTGAGAAAGTGGGTAAAGTAACCCGCGCTCAGCTGGAAGAGATCGTAGAAATGAAGAAAGCAGACCTGACTGCATCCGACTTGGACGCGGCCGTGCGTACTATCGCCGGTTCCGCTCGCAGCGCCGGTATCGAAGTGGAGGGTCTCTAAGTGGCTAAATTGAGCAAGCGTCAGCGCGTAATCGCTGAAAAAGTTGAAGCTGGTAAAGCTTACGGCATGGAAGAAGCCGTAGCTCTGTTGAAAGAGCTGTCCAACGTTAAGTTTGCAGAAACTGTAGACGCTTCTGTAAACCTGGGCATCGACCCACGTAAATCCGACCAGGCTGTTCGCGGTGCAACTACTCTGCCGCACGGTACTGGTAAAGAAGTTCGCGTAGCTGTTTTCACCCAGGGTGCTAACGCTGATGCCGCTAAAGAAGCGGGCGCTGACTTGATCGGTATGGACGAGCTGGCTGCCGACGTTAAAGCAGGCAAGATGGACTTCGACGTAGTAATCGCTTCCCCCGATGCGATGCGCGTTGTAGGTCAGCTGGGTCAAATCCTCGGCCCGCGCGGCCTGATGCCGAACCCGAAGACTGGCACTGTAACTCCAGACGTTGCTACTGCGGTTAAAAATGCCAAAGCTGGTCAGGTGCGTTTCCGCGCTGACAAGGGCGGCATTATCCACGGTGGTATCGGTAAAGTTGCTTTCGATGCGAACTCTCTGAAAGAGAACCTGGAAGCTCTGGTTGCCGACCTGAAGAAAGCCAAGCCGGCTTCTGCAAAAGGTGTATATCTGAAGAAGATCACCCTGAGCACCACTATGGGCCCGGGTCTGGTTATCGACCAGTCTTCCCTGAATATTTAAATATCACTGCGGGGTGTGATCACCTCTCAGTAAATCGAACTTTGGGGTCCACCTGAATGCTTCGGCAGAAGGTGGGCCGTCAAAGACCGTAGGTGTCAGGTGCGTTGAGGTTTAACGTGCCTGGCTTAATCCGAACTTCGGCCAGGTTGGCCATTGCGAGGTTCGAGCCTACGCAGACGGTGTCGCCCAAACCAGTATTTTTACTGGATTTGAGCTTTATGCACCGGAACGGATCGGACGTTTAAGTCCGGTTTTTTTCAAATCCAGGAGTGACACTATGGCTATTGGACTCGAAGACAAGAAAGCGATTGTCGCAGATGTCCAGCAAGCTGCTGAAGGTGCTCTGTCTGCGGTTGTTGCGGATTCCCGCGGCGTAACCGTGAATGACATGACCACTCTGCGCAAAGAGGCCCGCGAGAACGGCGTTTGGTTGAAAGTCGTCCGCAATACTCTGGCGCGTCGCGCTCTGGCAGGTACCGAATACGAATGTCTGACTGACAAGTTCGTAGGTCCTAGCATCATTGCATTCTCTAACGAACACCCAGGTGCCGGCGCGCGCATCCTGAGCCAGTTCGCTAAAGGCAATGACAAGCTGGAACTGAAAGGTGCTGCCTTCGAAGGCGCGATCACCGACGTCGCATTGTTGGCAAGCCTGCCGACTTACGACGAGGCGATCGCCAAGCTGATGAGCGTGTTGAAAGAAGCATCTGCTGGCAAGCTGGTTCGCACTATTGCGGCCGTTCGCGACCAAAAAGAGCAGGAAGCTGCGTAATTTTTTCGCTAGAGCGAATCGCAGTTTCAAAACGAAATACGAGCAGCTACTGCTCAAACCAATTCAGGTACTGAATCATGTCTCTGACTAAAGAAGATATCATCAATGCTGTTGCCGAAATGTCCGTTAAGGATGTTGTTGAGCTGATCGAAGCAATGGAAGAGAAATTCGGCGTAACTGCTGCTGCAGCAGTTGTAGCTGGCCCAGCTGGTGGCGAAGCTGCCGCTGAAGAGAAAGACTCTTTCGACGTAATCCTGACCTCCCCAGGCGACAAGAAAGTGAACGTGATCAAAGTTGTTCGCGGCATCACTGGCCTGGGCTTGAAAGAAGCTAAAGGTCTGGTAGACGGCGCTCCGAGCCCGCTGAAAGAAGGCGTAAGCAAAGACGAAGCTGAAGCAGCTAAGAAAGAGCTGGAAGAAGCTGGCGCAGTTGTAGAACTGAAGTAATTCGGTTCTTGCGTCTCCCGCTAGCTGTCGCGTAAAGCGGCGGGTAGCGGTAAGGCTGGTGGACTTTTGTCCGCCGGCCTTTTTGCCGTTTGCGGTACTGAGGTTTTTACCGGTGCCGGCGGGATTTAAAAACCGTGGCAAACCTCATTTAACCATAGCGCAGTAGCGCTACCCAAAAGCAAGCGGAGAGGTTTCTGGCCAGTGCAGGCAAGTTGCATTGACCAGAGGCTTCTCGCCCGGAGGGGCTCTGGACTGGAGTCCCACGAAGTCTTGTCACTGATCAAGCTGGGGAATTTGAATGGCTTACTCATATACTGAGAAAAAACGTATCCGCAAGGATTTTGGCAAACTGCCTAAGGTCATGGATGTGCCCTTTCTGCTTGCGATACAGCTCGATTCTTATCGCAACTTTACACAGGCCGACAAGCGCCCCGACGACCGTATGGACGTTGGCCTGCAAGCGGCGTTTAAATCTGTATTTCCGATTGTCAGCTATTCCGGCAATGCCGCCCTGGAGTACGTAAGTTATACGCTGGGTAAGCCCGCTTTTGACGTTAAGGAATGTACCCTGCGCGGCGTTACCTATGCATGTCCGCTGCGCGTGCGCGTGCGTCTGATTATTTACGATAAAGAATCTGCGAATAAGTCCATTAAGGACATTAAAGAGCAGGAAGTTTACATGGGCGAGATTCCGCTCATGACCGACAACGGTACCTTCGTAATCAATGGTACCGAGCGCGTTATCGTATCCCAGCTGCACCGTTCCCCGGGTGTATTCTTCGATCACGACAAAGGCAAGACTCACTCTTCCGGTAAGCTGTTGTACGCCGCGCGTGTCATCCCCTACCGTGGCTCATGGCTGGACTTCGAGTTCGATCCGAAAGACCTGGTGTTTGTGCGTATCGATCGTCGCCGTAAATTGCCAGCGACTATTCTGCTGCGTGCCCTGGGTTACACCTCCCAGGAAATGCTGGAAATGTTCTTCGAGACCAGCACCTTTGAGCTGTTGGAAGACCGTGTCAGCTTGGAGCTGATTCCGTCTCGCCTGCGCGGTGATGTTGCTTCTTTTGACATCAAAGACGGCCAGGGCAAGGTGATTGTCGAAGAGGGTCGCCGTATTACCCCGCGTCATATCCGTCAGTTGGAAAAGGCCGGCGTAGAAAAGCTGGAAGCACCGCTCGAGTACCTGTTTGGCCGTGTACTGGCGAACGACATCATCGATGAGTCCACCGGTGAGATCGCGATCGACTGTAACACCGAGATTACTGATGAAGTAATCGCCAAGCTGCGTGTACTGAACGTTAAGAGTTTCCAAACCCTGTACACCAACGACCTGGATCGCGGTCCGTTTATCTCCGACACCCTGCGTGCAGAGCCTTCTCGCACTGTGTTGGAAGCGCTGGTAGAGATCTACCGTATGATGCGCCCGGGCGAACCGCCCACCAAGGAGTCCGCAGAAGCGCTGTTCGAGAACTTGTTCTTTACCGACGAGCGTTACGACCTGTCCGCTGTTGGCCGCATGAAGTTCAACCGACGCCTGGGTCGCGAAGACGAGACTGGCCCCGGCACTCTGAGCAAAGAAGATATCGTCGAAGTTCTGAAGACTCTGATCGATATCCGCAACGGTCAGGGCATGGTCGACGATATCGATCACCTGGGTAACCGTCGCGTGCGTTCCGTAGGCGAAATGGCTGAAAACCAGTTCCGCGTTGGCCTGGTACGTGTAGAGCGCGCTGTTAAAGAGCGCCTGTCCATGGCGGAGTCCGAAGGCCTGATGCCTCAGGACCTGATCAATGCCAAGCCGGTTGCCGCTGCCGTGAAGGAATTCTTCGGTTCCTCGCAGCTGTCCCAGTTTATGGACCAGAACAACCCGCTGTCGGAAGTGACTCACAAGCGTCGTGTTTCCGCCCTCGGCCCGGGTGGTTTGACCCGTGAGCGCGCTGGCTTTGAGGTGCGCGACGTGCACCCGACTCACTACGGCCGCGTATGTCCGATTGAGACGCCGGAAGGACCGAACATCGGTCTGATTAACTCCCTGGCTACTTACGCCCGCGCCAACCATTACGGTTTCCTCGAGAGCGCCTACCGCAAAGTGGTCGATGGCAAGGTAACTGATGAAATTGCGTACCTGTCCGCGATCAATGAAGCCAACTTCATTATTGCCCAGGCGTCTGCGGAAGTAGATGACAACGGTAACTTTGTTGATGACCTGATCAGCGTACGTCACCAGGGCGAATTTACCCTGAAAGCACCGGGCGAAATCCAGTATATGGATGTTTCCGCCAAGCAGGTGGTTTCCGTAGCTGCGGCGATGATTCCATTCCTCGAGCACGATGACGCCAACCGTGCATTGATGGGATCGAACATGCAGCGTCAGGCGGTACCGACCCTGCGCGCTGAAAAGCCGCTGGTGGGTACCGGTATGGAGCGCACTGTAGCGCGCGACTCCGGCGTGTGTGTGGTTGCTAAGCGCGGCGGCATTATTGAGCGCGTTGACTCCAGCCGTGTGGTTGTTCGCGTGGCCGACGCTGAGGTGGAAGCCGGTGATGCAGGTGTGGATATCTACAACCTGACCAAATACATCCGCTCCAACCAGAATACCTGTATCAACCAGCGCCCGATCGTTAATACCGGGGATCGTGTAGTCCGTGGCGATATCCTCGCCGATGGTCCCTCTGTAGACCTGGGTGAGCTGGCTCTGGGCCAGAATATGCGTATCGCATTTATGCCCTGGAATGGTTACAACTTTGAGGACTCCATCCTCATCAGTGAGCGCGTTGTACAGGAAGACCGCTTCACCACCATTCATATTCAGGAGCTGACCTGTATTGCCCGCGATACCAAGCTGGGCAGTGAGGAAATTACTGCGGATATCCCCAATGTGGGCGAATCTGCGCTGAATAAGCTGGACGAGTCCGGCATCGTATACATCGGTGCAGAAGTAGGCGCTGGCGATATCCTGGTAGGTAAGGTCACTCCGAAGGGCGAAGCCCAGCTGACTCCAGAAGAAAAACTGCTGCGCGCAATCTTCGGGGAGAAAGCTTCCGACGTTAAGGACACCTCCCTGCGTGCGCCCAGTGGCACTCGCGGTACCGTGATCGACGTTCAGGTATTTACCCGCGACGGCCTGCAGAAAGACCAGCGCTCCCTCGATATCGAGAAGTCACAGCTGGACGAGGTCCGCAAGGATCTGAACGAGGAATATCGCATTGTAGAAGGTGCGACCTTCGAGCGTCTGCAACAGGCTCTGCTGGGCCAAAAGGCCGCCGGTGGTAAGGGCGTTAAGAAGGGCGATGAGATGACCGCTGAAGTCCTCGCCGCTCTGCCGCGCGAAGACTGGTTCAAGCTGCGTATGGAAGACGACAGCCTGAACGATCAGCTGGAAAAAGCGGAAGCTCAGCTGAAAGAGCGTCGCAAGCTGCTCGACGAAGCCTTCGAAGACAAGAAGAAGAAACTGGAGTCCGGCGATGATCTGGCTCCGGGCGTGCTGAAAATCGTTAAGGTTTACCTGGCGATCAAACGCCGCATCCAGCCGGGCGACAAGATGGCCGGTCGTCACGGTAACAAAGGTGTTATCTCCGTAATCAAGCCCGTTGAGGACATGCCTTATGACCAAAACGGTGAGCCGGTAGATATCGTCCTGAACCCGCTGGGCGTTCCCTCGCGGATGAACGTTGGTCAGGTTCTGGAAATGCACTTGGGCATGGCCGCTAAAGGCCTCGGCGTTAAAGTCGACAAGATGATCAAGGAGCAGCAGGAAATCGCCAAGGTGCGCGGATTCCTGGAAGAGGTCTACAACTCCACTGGTGGACGCAAGGAAGAACTCGACGAGTTCTCCGATGAGGAAGTCATGACCATGGCGCAAAACCTGCGTCGCGGTGTACCTATGGCGACCCCGGTATTTGACGGTGCCGATGAAAGTGAGATCAAGCAGCTGCTGCGTCTTGCCGATATCCCGGACTCCGGTCAGATCACCCTGCACGACGGCCGCACCGGCGATGCTTTCGAGCGTCCGGTAACTGTGGGCTACATGTACATGCTGAAGCTGAACCACTTGGTAGACGACAAAATGCACGCGCGTTCTACCGGTTCCTACAGCCTGGTAACCCAGCAGCCGCTGGGCGGTAAAGCCCAGTTCGGTGGTCAGCGTTTCGGGGAGATGGAAGTGTGGGCGCTGGAAGCTTACGGCGCAGCATATACCCTGCAGGAAATGCTTACGGTTAAATCCGATGACGTGGAAGGCCGTACCAAGATGTACAAGAACATCGTGGACTCCGACCACCGCATGGAGCCGGGCATGCCGGAATCCTTCAACGTACTGGTTAAGGAAATCCGCTCTCTCGGTATGAACTTCGAGCTTGAGCACGAGTAAATCCGAACCCGTACCGAAGCCTGTTGGCAGGTGAAATGAGACAAGTGCCAGCGCCCCTCGAAGCAGTGGGGCAGCTGGCTAGCCCGGCGGCTAGTGCGAGTGCCGGGTTGACTACCCCCTAGTGGAGGAAAGGCCTTGAAAGATTTATTAAATCTGGTGAAGTCCCAGGAGCAGCTGGAAGAGTTTGATGCGATTCGTATCGGTCTGGCATCACCGGACATGATTCGCTCCTGGTCCTACGGCGAAGTGAAAAAGCCGGAGACCATCAACTACCGTACCTTCAAGCCTGAGCGTGAAGGCTTGTTCTGTGCCAAGATCTTTGGCCCGGTAAAAGACTACGAGTGCCTGTGCGGTAAGTACAAGCGCATGAAGCACCGCGGCATTATCTGTGAGAAGTGTGGCGTTGAAGTGACCAAGGCCAAGGTTCGCCGTGAGCGCATGGGTCACATCGAGCTGGCCAGCCCGGTTGCACACATCTGGTTCCTGAAGTCCCTGCCGTCCCGTATCGGCCTGCTGCTGGACATGACCCTGCGCGATATCGAGCGCGTGCTGTACTTCGAATCTTACGTGGTTACCGAGCCGGGTATGACCACCCTGGAGCGCGGCCAGCTGCTGAATGACGAGCAGTACTTTGAGGCGATGGAAGAGTTCGCCGACGAGTTTGAAGCGAAGATGGGTGCAGAGGCGATCCAGGAGCTGATGGCGGACATCGAGCTGCCAGCGGAAATCCAGCGCCTGCGTGAAGAGATCCCTGCGACCAACTCCGAAACCAAGATCAAGAAACTGTCCAAGCGCCTGAAGCTGCTGGAAGCCTTCTACAAGTCCGGTAATAACCCGGAGTGGATGGTGATGAAGGCTCTGCCGGTTCTGCCGCCGGATCTGCGCCCGCTGGTACCGCTGGATGGCGGTCGTTTCGCGACCTCCGATCTGAACGACCTCTACCGTCGTGTGATCAACCGTAACAACCGTCTGAAGCGTCTACTTGAGCTGAACGCGCCGGACATTATCGTGCGCAACGAAAAGCGCATGCTGCAGGAATCTGTTGACGCACTGCTGGATAACGGCCGTCGTGGTCGCGCCATCACCGGCTCCAACAAGCGCCCGCTGAAGTCCCTGGCTGACATGATTAAAGGTAAGCAGGGTCGTTTCCGTCAGAACCTGCTGGGTAAGCGTGTTGACTACTCCGGTCGTTCCGTGATCGTGGTAGGTCCGACCCTGCGTCTGCATCAGTGTGGTCTGCCCAAGAAGATGGCACTGGAACTGTTTAAGCCGTTTATCTTTGGCAAGCTGGAATCCCGTGGCCTGGCCACTACGATCAAAGCTGCCAAGAAGATGGTTGAACGCGAGGAAGCTGTCGTTTGGGATATCCTCGACGAAGTGATCCGCGAGCACCCGGTACTGCTTAACCGTGCACCGACCCTTCACCGTCTGGGTATCCAGGCGTTTGAACCGGTACTGATTGAAGGTAAGGCAATCCAGCTGCACCCGCTGGTTTGTGCGGCCTATAACGCCGACTTCGACGGTGACCAGATGGCGGTACACGTACCGCTGACGATCGAAGCGCAGCTGGAATCCCGCGCGCTGATGATGTCCACCAACAACATCCTGTCGCCTGCCAACGGTGAGCCGATCATCGTACCGTCCCAGGACGTGGTACTGGGTCTGTACTGGATGACCCGTGAGCGCGTTAACGATAAAGGCGAAGGCATGTTCTTCTCCGATATCAAAGAAGTGAGCCGTGCTTTCTACGCCAAGCAGGTTGGTCTGCAAGCGAAGATCAAGGTGCGTATCCGCGAAAATATCGTCGGCGAAGACGGTGAGAAGCACGAGACTATCTCCATTCAGGACACCACTGTAGGCCGCGCGCTGCTGTGGAATATCGTGCCGGAAGGCCTGCCGTTTGCGCACGTCAACCAGCCGATGAAGAAAAAGGCGATCTCCCGCGCCCTGAACGAGTGCTACCGCAAGGTAGGCCTGAAGGCGACGGTTATTTTTGCCGACCAGCTGATGTACACCGGTTTCGACTTCTCTACCAAGTCCGGTTCCTCCATTGGTGTGAACGACTTTGAGATTCCGGCTGAGAAAGCTGAGCTGATCGATGCCGCTGAAGCGGAAGTGAAAGAGATTGAAAGCCAGTTTGCTTCCGGCCTGGTAACCCAGGGTGAGAAGTACAATAAGGTTATCGACGTTTGGTCCCGCACCAACGACAAGGTAACCCAGGCGATGATGGCCGGTATCAAGAAAGAGAAGGTGATCGACCGCGAGGGCAACGAGACCAAGCAGGACTCCTTCAACTCCGTATACATGTACGCTGACTCCGGTGCTCGTGGTTCTGAAGCGCAGATCCGTCAGCTCGCTGGTATGCGTGGTCTGATGGCCCGTCCGGATGGCTCCATTATCGAGAACGCCATTACGGCAAACTTCCGTGAAGGCCTGACTGTACAGCAGTACTTCATCTCGACCCACGGTGCTCGTAAAGGTCTGGCGGATACCGCACTGAAAACCGCTAACTCCGGTTACCTGACCCGTCGTCTGGTTGACGTGGCCCAGGACGTGGTAATTACCGAGCTGGATTGTGGCACCGACGACGGTCTGACCATGGCGCCGGTAATCGAGGGCGGTGATGTTATCGAATCTCTCGGTGACCGTATCCTCGGTCGTGTAGTGGCCCGCGATGTACTGAAGCCTGGCAGTGACGAAATCGCCGTTTCTGCCGGCACTATGATCGACGAGAAGTGGGTAGAGCGCATCGAAGCCATGGGCATCGATGAGGTTCTGGTTCGCTCCCCGATCACCTGTGAGACTGCACACGGTATCTGTGCCCAGTGTTACGGCCGCGACCTGGCCCGTGGCCACCGCGCCAACCCGGGTGAGTCTGTGGGCGTTGTTGCCGCACAGTCCATCGGTGAGCCGGGCACCCAGCTGACCATGCGTACCTTCCACATCGGTGGTGCTGCAAGCCGTGCCTCCGCTGCGGACAGCATCCAGGTGAAGCAGGGCGGTACCGTACGTCTGCATAATGTTAAGACGGTTAAGACCGAAGTTGGCACTCTGGTAGCCGTGTCCCGTTCCGGTGAGCTGGCGATTGCCGACAGCGCCGGTCGCGAGCGCGAGCGCTACAAGCTGCCTTACGGTGCTGTGATCAGCGTCTACGAAGGTGCCGAGGTAGACGGTGGCCAGATCGTGGCCAAGTGGGACCCGCACACCCACCCGATCATCACCGAGGTAGCCGGTTGGGTGAAACTGTCCGGTATGGAAGAAGGGCTCTCCATCCGCAAGCAGACCGACGATATCACCGGCCTGTCCTCTATCGAGATTATCGATCCGGCCGAGCGCCCGGCAGCGGGTAAAGATCTGCGCCCAGCGGTAACCCTGCTGGATGAGAACGGCGAAGAGCTGACTCTGGCTAACAGTAATGCGCCTGCGCACTACGCCTTGCCGCCGCGTGCAATCCTCAGCCTGGCTGAAGGTAAGCAGGTGAACGTGGGTGACGTAATTGCACGTATTCCGCAGGAATCCGGCGGTACCAAGGATATCACCGGTGGTCTGCCCCGCGTTGCCGACCTGTTTGAAGCGCGTAAGCCGAAAGAGCCGTCCATTCTGGCGGAAATCTCCGGTACCGTTTCCTTCGGTAAAGAGACCAAAGGCAAGGTTCGTCTGCAGATTACTCCGCGTGACGGCAAGCCGCTGGCCAATGGTAAGGACCACTACGAGGTTCTGATTCCAAAGCATCGCCAGCTGACCGTGTTCGAAGGTGAAACCGTAGAGAAGGGTGAGGTTATCTCCGATGGCCCGTCCAACCCGCACGATATTCTGCGCCTGAAAGGTGTTGAAGAGCTGGCTCGATACATCACCAACGAGATCCAGGAGGTTTACCGCCTCCAGGGTGTAGGTATTAACGATAAGCACATCGAAACCATCGTGCGTCAGATGCTGCGTAAAGTTGAAGTCACCGAGATGGGTGATTCCAGCTTGATTAAGGGCGACCAGGTTGAATACCAGCGCGTGATCGAAGAAAACGAACAGCTGCGTGCCGAGAACAAGCAGCCCGCTCAGTTCGAACGCCTGCTGCTGGGTATTACCAAAGCGTCTCTGGCAACTGAGTCCTTCCTGTCAGCGGCTTCGTTCCAGGAAACCACTCGCGTTCTGACCGAAGCGGCGGTAACTGGTAAGGAAGACAACCTGCGCGGCTTGAAAGAGAACGTGGTTGTGGGTCGCTTGATCCCGGCTGGTACCGGTCTGGCTTACCACAGCGAGCGCAAGCGCAAGCGCAGCCTGCAGTTGGAAGAGGCCTTCGGTGAAGGACCTTCCGCAGCTGAGGTTGAAGCAGCTCTGACTGAGGCACTGAAGTCCTCAGGCGAATAAGGCGTATCCCACTCTATCTGTTGGTGGAGTGGGGTAGGTTGGGGCACTTAGGTGCCCGATCTGATATTGGCGACTGTCTGTGATGTAAGCACTTACTTCCGTCGCCGATTGACTAGGCGGGTTGTCGCTTATAGAATGCGGCCCCCGCTTATGTGGGGTGTTCCGTTTGATCCCAGGATCGGACGATACACACAGACGATAGGCCCTCACTGTTAGAGGTGGGGGCATTTTATTTTTGGAGTGATTTTTAATGGCAACGATCAACCAGTTGGTTCGTAAGCCGAGAAAACGCAAAGTTGAAAAAAGCGACGTTCCTGCTCTGCAGGCTAGCCCGCAGCGTCGCGGAGTTTGCACTCGTGTGTACACCACTACACCGAAGAAGCCGAACTCTGCACTGCGTAAGGTTTGCCGTGTGCGTCTGACCAGCGGTTACGAAGTAACTTCGTACATCGGTGGTGAAGGCCACAACCTGCAAGAGCACAGCGTGGTACTGATTCGCGGCGGTCGTGTAAAAGACCTGCCGGGTGTGCGCTACCACACTGTACGCGGTGCACTTGACTGTGCCGGCGTAAACGATCGCAAGCAGGGCCGTTCTAAGTACGGCGCCAAGCGTCCTAAAGGTTAATCACCTTTAACGATTTGCGTTTCGGTTTCCAACCGGAGTAAGGCTGAGCTCGCCGGATTGTAATGTTTTACGGCGGCGTCTCAGAATAACCCTGAAGAGAGGCAATACCCATGCCGAGAAGACGAGTAGTCGCCAAGCGCGAAGTGCTACCGGACCCCAAGTTCGGGAACGTCACCCTGGCCAAGTTCATGAACCACGTCATGATCAGCGGCAAGAAGTCAGTTGCAGAGCGTATCGTATACGGTGCACTTGAAACTATTTCTGAAAAATTGAACAAAGATCCGATCGAAGTATTCGAGGAGTCTTTGGAAAATATCGCGCCTATGGTGGAAGTAAAGTCCCGCCGTGTTGGTGGTGCGACGTATCAGGTGCCTGTAGAAGTGCGCCCCTCGCGTCGTACGGCTCTGGCAATGCGTTGGTTGGTGGAGTTCTCCCGTAAGCGCGGTGAGAAATCTATGGCTCAGCGTCTGGCCAACGAAATGATCGATGCAGCCCAAAACAAGGGTGGCGCGGTCAAGAAGCGTGAAGATGTACACCGCATGGCAGAAGCCAACAAGGCATTCTCTCACTACCGCTTCTAAGTCTGATGAATACCAACATCGGAAATTAATACCGAAAGGCAGCACGGAAAATTCCAGGCTGCCTTTTGCCGTTATATCGAGGATACAACTGTGGCACGTAAAACGCCCATCGCACGTTACCGTAACATCGGTATCTGTGCCCACGTAGACGCCGGTAAAACCACTACTACCGAGCGCGTACTTTTCTACACTGGTCTATCCCACAAAATTGGTGAAGTACACGAAGGTGCTGCCACCATGGACTGGATGGAGCAGGAGCAGGAGCGTGGTATCACCATTACTTCTGCTGCAACTACCTGTTTCTGGTCTGGCATGCAGCAGCAATTCGACCAGCACCGCGTAAACATCATCGATACCCCAGGACACGTTGACTTCACTATTGAAGTTGAGCGCTCCCTGCGCGTACTCGACGGTGCTGTTGTTGTACTGTGTGGCTCCTCTGGTGTTCAGCCTCAGACTGAAACCGTATGGCGCCAGGCGAACAAATACGAAGTACCGCGCATGGTATTCGTAAACAAAATGGACCGCGCCGGTGCGAACTACCGCAACGTTGTGAGCCAGCTGAAAGACCGCTTGAACGCGAATGCTGTACCTCTGCAGATGACCATCGGCTCTGAGGACGAGTTCAAGGGTGTTGTTGACCTGGTGAAGATGAAGGCCATTCTGTGGAATGAAGCCGACCAGGGCATGACTTTCGACTACGCTGACATCCCCGCTGAGCTGCAGGACGAGTGCGACGAAATGCGCGAGTACCTGGTAGAAGCGGCCGCTGAAGCCAGCGAAGAGTTGATGGAAAAATACCTGGAAGAAGGTGAGCTGTCCGAAGAAGAAATCAAGGCAGCTATCCGTCAGCGTACCCTGGCCAACGAAATTGTACCGGTTCTGGGCGGTTCTGCGTTCAAGAACAAGGGTGTACAGGCTGTACTGGACGCAGTTATCGAATACCTGCCGGCGCCGACTGAAGTTAAGGCGATCGAAGGTACTCTGGAAGATGGCGAAACTGTTGAGAGCCGCGAAGCTGACGACAACGCGCCGTTCGCTGCACTGGCGTTCAAAATTGCTACCGATCCCTTCGTTGGTACCCTGACTTTCTTCCGTGTTTACTCCGGTAAGCTGGAGAGCGGTACTGCGGTATACAACTCCGTAAAAATGAAGAAAGAGCGTGTCGGTCGTATGGTGCAGATGCACTCCAACGATCGTCAGGAAATTAAAGAAGTACTGGCTGGTGACATCGCTGCTGCGATTGGTCTGAAAGACGTAACCACTGGTGACACCCTGTGTGCCGAAGACAACAAGATTGTTCTGGAGCGTATGGAGTTTCCCGAGCCGGTAATTTCTGTTGCGGTTGAGCCCAAGTCCAAGCCGGACCAGGAAAAAATGGGTATTGCCCTCGGCAAGCTGGCCCAGGAAGATCCGTCCTTCCGCGTGAAGACTGACGAGGAAACCGGTCAGACCATTATCTCCGGTATGGGTGAATTGCACCTGGATATCATCGTTGACCGCATGAAGCGTGAGTTCAACGTTGAAGCGAACATCGGTAAGCCTCAGGTTGCCTACCGTGAAACTATCCGCAACACCTCTGAGATCGAAGGTAAGTTCGTTCGTCAGTCCGGTGGTCGCGGTCAGTACGGTCACGTATGGGTGAAGTTTGAGCCTGCCGAAGACGAGTCTCAGGAAGGTCTGGAATTCGTTAACGAAATCGTGGGCGGTGCGGTACCGAAGGAATACATTCCTGCGGTACAGAAAGGTATCGAAGAGCAGATGAAGAACGGTGTTCTGGCTGGCTATCCGCTGCTGGGCCTGAAGGCGACTCTGTACGACGGTTCCTTCCACGATGTGGACTCCAATGAAATGGCGTTTAAGATCGCCGGTTCTATGGCGACCAAGAAGCTGTCCAGTCAGGGCGGTGCGGTGCTGCTCGAGCCGATGATGAAGGTGGAAGTGGTAACTCCGGAAGAGAACATGGGTGATGTGGTTGGTGACCTCAACCGTCGCCGTGGTCTCATCCAGGGTATGGAAGACAACCCCTCCGGTAAGGTTGTCAATGCGGAAGTACCTCTGGCAGAAATGTTCGGTTACGCAACCGACCTGCGTTCTGCTACTCAGGGCCGTGCTACCTACACCATGGAATTCCTGAAGTACGCCGAAGCGCCGAAAAATGTTGCCGATGAGATCATCGCCAAGACTAAGGCCTAATTAACTTCTGCTTAAAGGGGGCCGGGCCAACAGCTGGGGCCCCTTTGGCAAACTTTTAGCTAGAGGACATCTAAAGATGGCAAAAGAAAAGTTTGAACGTTCCAAGCCCCACGTGAACGTGGGCACCATCGGTCACGTTGACCACGGTAAAACCACCCTGACCGCTGCTCTGACCCGCGTATGTGCGGAAGTTTGGGGCGGTGACGCTGTTGCTTTCGACGGTATCGACAATGCACCGGAAGAGCGTGAGCGCGGTATCACCATCGCTACTTCTCACGTTGAGTACGAGTCCCCGACTCGCCACTACGCGCACGTAGATTGCCCGGGACACGCCGACTACGTTAAGAACATGATCACCGGTGCTGCTCAGATGGACGGCGCTATCCTGGTATGTTCCGCAGCTGACGGCCCCATGCCTCAGACTCGTGAGCACATCCTGCTTTCCCGTCAGGTAGGTGTACCTTACATCGTTGTATTCCTGAACAAAGCGGACATGGTAGACGACGAAGAGCTGCTCGAGCTGGTGGAAATGGAAGTTCGCGAACTTCTGGACCAGTACGAGTTCCCAGGTGACGACACTCCGATCATCGTTGGTTCCGCTCTGATGGCCCTGAACGGCGAAGACGACAACGAAATGGGTACTACCGCTGTTAAGAAGCTGGTAGAGACCCTGGACGAGTACATCCCTGAGCCAGAGCGCGCTGTAGATCAGCCGTTCCTGATGCCGATCGAAGACGTATTCTCTATCTCTGGCCGTGGTACCGTTGTAACTGGTCGTGTAGAGCGCGGTGTGATCAACACTGGCGACGAGATCGAAATCGTTGGTATCAAAGAAACCACCACTACTACCTGTACTGGTGTTGAAATGTTCCGCAAGCTGCTCGACGAAGGTCGTGCTGGTGAGAACATCGGCGCACTGCTGCGCGGCACCAAGCGTGACGAAGTAGAGCGTGGTCAGGTACTGGCTAAGCCGGGCTCCATCACTCCGCACACCAAGTTCGAAGCGGAAGTGTATGTACTGTCCAAGGACGAAGGTGGTCGTCACACCCCGTTCTTCAAAGGCTACCGTCCTCAGTTCTACTTCCGTACTACCGACGTAACTGGTGCGGTAGAGCTGCCGGAAGGTACTGAAATGGTAATGCCGGGCGACAACATTCAAATGGTTGTTACCCTGATCGCTCCGATCGCCATGGAAGACGGCCTGCGCTTCGCTATCCGCGAAGGTGGTCGTACCGTAGGTGCGGGGGTTGTTGCCAAGATCATCGAGTAATAGTTACTCCTGATCTAAATAAAAAGCCGCAGCGGACGCGCTGCGGCTTTTTTTGTGCCCGATAATTGCCTACTTGCACCAGCTGGTGTTGTTTGGTGCTGCGAGCATCACCCCTCTCTGTTAGGGGCTCAATATTGAATCCTTTCCGGCATATCTGCGGCCGCTAATATTTGCTTTTAATCTAGCGAGCTTATGGCCAATCCCGGCTTAAATCACAGCTTCTGCTGCCCGCAAACAGCTTGGTGAATTGAGGGCCGCTCATCTCGACCAGCTCTTCGTGGTCACCGGCCTCAAAGTAAATGGTTTCACGGTGTCCAAGACTGGTGTCTAGCAGGGTGGTAATTCCGTAAGCCTGGCCTAGGGCGGGCAGGGCGCCCAGTTCACAGTCTGGGAATATGGCGCCGAGCTCGGTTTCCGAGACCATTTGCAGTGAGTTTCGCCCTGTCTCATTGTGAAGAGAGCGCATGTCGAGGCTGCTGCTGGCTGGGATCACAGCCATTACGTAACCCTCTATATCCTGAAGCAAAATCGCTTTTGCCACCTGATCCTCACGCACATGGGCGGCGCGGGCACTTTCCCGGCTGGTGCGAGTGTGTGGATGCTGAATCAGATGATAATCGACCGATTGGTCATTTAAATATTGACTCAGTGTTGCGGCGATAGTCATTGTGGATACCTCGTTCCGCTTGGGGTACTCAATTGTAGTTTCAGCAGATTGAAATTTGATCAGCCTGTACAGTTGACAGCCTGCTGCGCTCCCCGTAGAATTCGCGCTCCTTTTCGCCCGCCCTCGGGGCTGCGTAAGAGGACGTTCTTTAGTTAATAATTGGAGTTTGATTCCATGCAGGGTCAACGTATCCGTATTCGCCTGAAGGCCTTCGATCACAAGCTGATCGACGCGTCCACTCAGGAGATCGTAGAGACGGCTAAGCGCACTGGCGCACAAGTTCGCGGTCCTATCCCGCTGCCGACTCGCAAAGAGAAGTACACCGTACTGATTTCCCCGCACGTTAATAAAGACGCTCGCGATCAGTATGAGATCCGTACTCACAAGCGTTTGCTGGACATCGTTGAGCCTACCGAGAAAACCGTCGACGCGCTGATGAAGCTCGATCTGGCGGCCGGTGTTGAGGTCCAAATTAGTCTCGGCTAACACTTTTACTAACTACCGAATCCCGGACGAAAACGGTCCGGGTAGTGTAACGCTCTGAAATTGGGCGGCCGCAGTGGGTTAAAGCCCCGTGCACTGAGAGGTTAAAAAAGATGACTATAGGTATTGTCGGCCGCAAGAGCGGCATGACTCGCATCTTCACTGAAGATGGCGTATCCATTCCGGTAACCGTTGTTGAGGTTGCTCCGAATCGCGTCACCCAAGTGAAAACTCAGGAAACTGACGGTTACAGCGCTGTTCAAGTAGCAGTAGGCAGCCGCAAAGCTTCCCGTGTCTCCAAGCCCGCAGCGGGCCACTTCGCCAAAGCCAATGTAGAGGCTGGCACAAATCTTTTCGAACTGCGCACTGACGGTTCCGAAGAGACTTTCGAAATCGGTTCTGAAATTACTGTTTCCAGCTTCGAAGCTGGCCAGATGATCGACGTAACCGGCACTTCCAAAGGTAAAGGCTTCCAGGGCGGCGTTAAGCGTTGGAATTTCCGCACCCAGGACGCAACCCACGGTAACTCCCTGTCTCACCGCGCACCCGGTTCTATCGGTCAATGTCAGACTCCTGGCCGCGTATGGAAAGGCAAGAAGATGGCCGGACATATGGGTGCTGAGCGCGTAACCGTGCAAAACCTGGAAGTGGTTCGTGTCGATGCCGAACGCAACCTGCTGTTGGTTAAAGGCGCTGTACCCGGTGCACCCGGTGGCAACGTTATCGTTCGTCCGGCAGTTAAAGCCTAAGTCTGAGGGGAAATAGATATGGAACTGAATATCGCTACTCCCGAAGGCGCTAAAGGCACAGTAGCTGTCTCTGAAGTGACTTTCGGACGTGAGTTCAACCAAGATCTGGTGCACCAGGCAGTTGTGGCCTACATGGCCGGCGCTCGCCAGGGTACCAAGGCGCAGAAAAATCGTTCCGATGTTTCTGGTGGTGGTAAGAAGCCATGGCGCCAAAAAGGTACTGGCCGCGCACGTGCCGGTACTATCCGCAGCCCGCTGTGGCGTTCCGGTGGCGTAACCTTCGCCGCTGATCCGCGCGATCACAGCGTTAAGCTGAACAAAAAAATGTACCGCGCTGCACTGCGTTGCATTCTGTCTGAGCTGGCTCGTCAGGAGCGCCTGGTAGTGGTTGAGTCCTTTGATGTGGACGCACCCAAGACCAAGCAGCTGGTAAGCAAACTGGCTCAGTTTGACCTGTCCGATGCGCTGATCGTGACTGAAGAGGTTAGCGAAAACCTCTACCTGGCCGCACGCAACTTGCACAAGATCGACGTCCGCGATGTACAGGCGATCGATCCAGTAAGCCTGATTCGCTTTGATAAGGTCGTGGTTACCGTTTCTGCGCTCAAGAAAATTGAAGAGGTGCTGGGATGAACCAAGAGCGACTCTACAAAGTACTGCTGGGCCCGGTAATTTCCGAAAAAGCTGCTGGACTGGCGGATAGCGCCAATCAGGTAGTTTTCAAGGTTACCACCGACGCCGAAAAAGCTGAGATCAAGGCTGCGGTTGAGAAGCTGTTTAACGTTTCCGTTGAGCAGGTTCGCACCGTGAACGTAAAGGGCAAAACCAAGCGCACTCGCAATGGCATGGGCCAGCGCAGCGATTGGAAAAAAGCCTACGTTCGCCTGGCTGAGGGCAGCGACATCAATTTTGAAGCTGCTGAGTAAAGGGGACCGTTACAATGGCAATTGTAAAAACAAAACCGACCTCCGCCGGCCGTCGTCACCTGGTTAAGGTTGTTAACACCGACCTGCACAAGGGTGCTCCTTACGCTCCTCTGTTGGAGAGCAAGAGCAAAAGTGGTGGCCGTAACAACAATGGTCGTATCACTACCCGTCACATCGGTGGTGGCCACAAGCAGCACTACCGTGTAATCGACTTCAAGCGCAACAAAGACGGTATTCCGGCTAAAGTTGAGCGTCTGGAGTACGATCCCAACCGCAGCGCACACATCGCTCTGGTGTGTTACGCCGACGGTGAGCGTCGTTACATTATCGCACCGAAAGGCCTGAAAGCAGGTGCCACCATTCAGTCCGGCGATGCCGCACCGATTGTTGTGGGTAACACTCTGCCTCTGCGCAACGTTCCGGTAGGTTCTGTAATCCACGCGATCGAGCTGAAGCCAGGCAAAGGCGCTCAGCTGGCCCGTTCTGCTGGTGCCTCTGTGCAGCTGGTAGCTCGTGAAGGTCAGTATGCGACCATTCGTCTGCGTTCCGGCGAAATGCGCAAGGTTCTCGCTGAGTGCCGCGCAACCCTGGGTGAAGTGAGCAACTCCGAGCACAGCCTGCGCAAGCTGGGTAAAGCTGGTGCTGCACGCTGGCGTGGTGTTCGTCCTACCGTTCGCGGTGTGGCGATGAACCCGGTAGATCACCCGCACGGTGGTGGTGAAGGCCGTACCTCTGGTGGTCGTCATCCGGTTACTCCGTGGGGCGTTCCGACCAAGGGTAAGAAAACGCGCAAGAACAAGCGCACCGATAAGATGATAGTACGTCGTCGCGGCAAGTAAGCCGCGCGATGTCTGAGCAGCTAGAGAGGAATCGACAGTGCCACGCTCATTAAAGAAAGGTCCCTTTATTGATCTGCATTTGATCAAGAAGGTGGAGGCAGCGATTGCAGCAAACGATCGTCGGCCGATTAAAACCTGGTCCCGCCGTTCCATGATTATGCCGGAAATGGTTGGACTGACGATTGCCGTGCACAACGGTCGTCAACACGTGCCCGTTTTGGTTAACGAAGAAATGGTTGGCCATAAACTGGGCGAGTTCGCTGCTACCCGCACTTACCGCGGTCATGCTGCGGACAAGAAAGCGAAGAAGCGCTAAGCCGAGGTTATAAAGATGGAAGTAGCAGCAAAATTACGCGGCGCACGTCTATCGGCGCAAAAGGCGCGACTGGTAGCTGATCAGGTTCGCGGCAAAGGCGTTGAAGAGGCCCTGGATATACTGGCTTTCAGTACTAAAAAGGGTGCGGCGATCATTAAGAAAGTACTGGAGTCGGCCATTGCCAACGCTGAGCACAACGAAGGTGCTGACGTTGACGAGCTGAAGGTTTCCACAATTTTTGTGGACGAAGGTATGACCATGAAGCGCATTAAGCCGCGTGCTAAAGGTCGTGCTGATCGCATTCTTAAGCGTACTTGTCACATCACTGTGAAAGTGGCCGAGAAATAAGAGAGCAGGCGAGAAAACCATGGGACAAAAAGTACATCCTACCGGCATTCGTCTGGGTATCGTTAAAAAGCATACCTCTGTTTGGTATGCCGGCAGCGACGAGTACGCAGACAAGCTGTACACGGATCTGAAAGTTCGCGAATACATTCGCAAAAAACTGGCCCACGCTTCTGTGAGCCGTATTGAGATCGAACGTCCGGCAAACACTGCACGTGTGAAGATTCACACTGCACGTCCGGGCATCGTGATCGGTAAAAAAGGTGAAGACGTAGAACGTCTGCGCAAAGAAGTAAGCGCGCAGATGGGCGTACCTGTGCACATCGACATCGAAGAAGTGCGCAAGCCTGATATGGACGCGGCTCTGGTTGGCCAGAACGTTGCCCAGCAGCTGGAACGCCGTGTTATGTTCCGTCGCGCTATGAAGCGTGCCGTACAGAACGCTATGCGTCAGGGTGCCGAAGGTATCAAGATTCAAGTAAGTGGCCGTCTCGGCGGTGCAGAAATCGCGCGTACCGAATGGTATCGCGAAGGCCGTGTGCCCCTGCACACCCTGCGCGCCAACATCGACTACGCCAATGTTGAAGCGAAGACTACTTACGGCATCATCGGTATCAAGGTGTGGATCTTTAAAGGCGAGGTAATCGGTGACGAAGTGCCCGATGAGAAGCCGGTAAAGAGCCGCAAAAAAGCTGCTAAATAAGGGGTACGCAAATGCTGCAACCAAAGCGTACAAAATTCCGCAAGGTACAGAAGGGTCGCAACCGCGGTCTTGCTCAGCGCGGCTCTAAAGTGAGCTTTGGCGAGTTTGGCCTTAAGGCTACCGGTCGTGGTCGCATTACTGCGCGCCAGATCGAAGCGGCTCGTCGCGCAATGACTCGTCACATTAAACGTGGCGGTAAAATCTGGATTCGTGTGTTTCCAGACAAGCCCATTACCAATAAGCCCCTCGAAGTTCGAATGGGTAAAGGTAAAGGTGGCGTTGAATACTGGGTAGCTCAGATCCAGCCGGGCAAGGTCCTCTATGAGATGGAGGGTGTGTCCGAGGAGCTGGCTCGTGAGGCTTTCGCACTAGCTGCGGCCAAGCTGCCTGTAAAAACAACTTTCGTTAAGCGTTCGGTGATGTAATGAAGACTGCAGATCTACGCGAAAAGTCAGTTGAAGAGCTGAACCAGGAACTGCTGAACCAGCTCGAAGCTCAATTTAAGCTTCGTATGCAAAAATCCACCGGTCAACTGGCTCAGACTCATCTGCTGAAGCAGACTCGTCGCGACATTGCTCGCATAAAGACTGTGTTGACCGAGAAGGCAGGTAATTAATCATGGCTGAAGCAAAACTGAAGCGTACTCTGACCGGCAAGGTTGTGAGTGACAAGATGGATAAAACCATCACCGTTTTGATCGAGCGCCGTGTTAAGCACCCGATCTACGGCAAAATTGTAAACAAGTCCACAAAGCTCAAGGCACATGATGAGAACAATGATTGCAGCATCGGTGATGTTGTAACCATCGAGGAATCTCGTCCTCTGTCCAAGAGCAAATCTTGGGCTTTGCAGAAAATTGTAGAGCGTGCGGCGAAGGTATAACCCCTAGCGCATTGACTGCCGAATTGAAAGGTTTCGGAGAGAGACAATGATTCAAGCGGAATCCTACTTAGAAGTAGCTGACAACAGTGGGGCTCGCCGCGTCATGTGCATCAAGGTGCTGGGCGGCTCCCATCGTCGTTATGCCGGCGTGGGCGACATTATCAAGGTAACCGTTAAGGAAGCCATCCCCCGCGGTAAAGTGAAGAAAGGTCAGGTAATGAACGCCGTTGTGGTTCGCACCAAAAAAGGTGTGCGTCGCGCGGACGGTTCCCTGATTAAATTTGACGATAACGCAGCGGTGCTGCTGAACCAGCAACTGGCGCCGGTTGGCACCCGTATTTTTGGTCCGGTAACTCGCGAATTGCGCGGTGAGAAGTTCATGAAGATCATCTCCCTCGCTCCCGAAGTTATCTAGGCCTCGAGCGGAGAAGAGTTATGCGCAAGATCAAGCGTGACGACGAAGTGATCGTTATCGCCGGTCGTGACAAGGGCAAACGTGGTTCAGTACGTAAAGTACTGAACGACGGTCGTCTGATTGTCTCCGGCATACAGATGATCAAAAAGCACCAAAAGCCAAACCCACAGATGGGTATTGCAGGTGGCATCGTTGAGAAAGAAGCTGCTATCCAAGCTTCCAACGTAGCCATCTTCAACCCTAACACCCAGAAGGCTGACCGGGTGGGCTTTAAAGTACTGGAAGACGGCACTAAGATTCGCGTCTTCAAATCCAGCGGCGAAGCCATCTAAGGCTCTTGACGCAAAAGCAGGTTGGTAGATCATGGCAAAGCTTAAAGAGCTCTACACTAAGGACCTCGTGGCCAAGCTAAAAGAAGAGCTTGGTCTCGAGAATGTGATGGCAGTGCCGCGCATCACCAAGATCACCATCAACATGGGTGTTGGTGAAGCGATTGGTGATAAGAAGGTGCTGGAGCACGCTGTCAACGATATGACAGCAATTACTGGTCAAAAGCCCATCGTTACTAAAGCGCGCAAGTCTATTGCGGGCTTTAAGATTCGTGACGGTTGGCCGATCGGCTGTAAGGTAACTCTGCGCGGTGAGCGCATGTATGAGTTCCTGGAGCGTTTGGTTGACATCGCGATTCCGCGTATCCGCGACTTCCGTGGCATTAGCCCGAAGCAGTTCGACGGCCGCGGTAACTTCTCTATGGGCGTGACTGAGCAAATCATCTTCCCGGAAATTGACTACGACAAAGTAGACAAGCTCCGCGGTCTGGATATTTGTATTACCACTACAGCTGCAAACGACGATCAAGGTCGCGCGCTGCTGAAAGCGTTCAACTTCCCTTTCAAGGGTTAAGAGGATTCCATGGCGAAGAAATCCATGATTGCGCGCGAAAACAAGCGCGCTCGAACCGCAGCTAAGTACGCCGAGAAGCGTCAAGAGCTGAAGGCGATCATCGCCAGTTCCACTGCTTCCGAAGAGGAGCAGTGGGAGGCTCAACTCAAGCTGCAGAAAATGCCGCGCGATGCAAGCCCGGTACGTCAGCAACGCCGCTGTCGTATTACTGGTCGCCCCCACGCTGTATACCGCAAGTTCGGCCTGTGCCGTAACAAGCTTCGTGAAGCTGCGATGCGTGGTGATGTTCCTGGCCTCGTGAAGTCCAGCTGGTAATTACCAGCTGGTTTAAGGCAGATTTGAGGAGTCTCATAAGATGAGTATGCAAGATCCGTTGGCAGATATGCTGACTCGCATCCGCAATGCCCTGGCGCGCGGAAAGGCGGAAGTCACCCTGCCATCATCCAAACTGAAAGTAGCAGTGGCCAAAGTCCTGAAAGACGAAGGTTACGTTACTGATTTAAACGTAAGCGAAGGCGCTAAGCCGGAACTGACCATTGCTCTGAAATACTTCCAGGGCAAGCCGGTTATTGCCGAGCTCAATCGCGTTTCCCGTCCGGGCCTGCGCGCTTACACTGGTAAAAAAGCTCTGCCTACCGTACGTGGTGGCCTGGGTGTCGCGATCGTTTCCACCTCTAATGGTGTGATGACTGACCGCGCTGCACGTCAGGCTGGTATCGGTGGCGAAGTGCTTTGCACCGTATTCTAAGCGGGGGTTGCAATGTCTCGAGTAGCAAATAGTCCGGTAGTTATCCCCGCAGGTGTAACCGTAGACCTGAAAGGTCAAAATATCGCTGTTAAAGGCGGTAGCGGTAACCTGGATATGGTTATTCACGGTGATGTAGAAGTGAGCGAGGCTGAAAGCCAGCTGACTTTTGCCGCGCGCAATAACTCCAAGCAGGCCAGAGCCTTGGCGGGTACCACCCGTGCTTTGGTCAATAACATGGTGATAGGCGTAAGCAAGGGCTTCGAGAAGAAGCTGCAGTTGCTGGGTGTTGGTTATCGTGCGAAAGCAGCCGGTAAAGCGGTTAACCTGACCCTGGGCTTCTCCCATCCGATCGATTATCAGTTGCCGGAAGGTGTGACTGCGGAAACTCCATCCCAGACTGAAATCGTACTGAAGAGCAGCAATAAACAGCTGCTGGGCCAAGTGGCCGCTGAGATCCGCTCGTTCCGTCCGCCGGAGCCCTACAAAGGTAAGGGTGTCCGTTATGCCGACGAGCGCGTGTATCGCAAAGAGGCCAAGAAGAAGTAAGTAGGGCATAGATATGAACGTTAAGAAAGCATCTCGCTTGCGTCGTGCACGTCGTGCCCGCGCCAAGATCCGTGAGCTGGGCGCCGTTCGCCTCACCGTGAACCGCACCCCGCGCCACATTTACGCACAGATCCTGTCTGCCGAAGGCAGCGCGGTATTGGCTTCCGCCTCTACCCTGGACAAGGACCTGCGCTCTGGTAAAACTGGCAACGCTGACGCTGCTGCCGCAGTTGGCAAACTGATCGCTGAGCGCGCGAAAGCCGCTGGCGTTGAACAAGTTGCCTTCGATCGTAGCGGCTTCAGATACCATGGCCGTGTTAAGGCTCTGGCTGACGCTGCCCGCGAAGCCGGTCTGAAATTCTAAGGGTTGAGTTATGGCTAGAGAGAAAGACAAAAGCAACGACGAAGGCCTGCAGGAGAAGCTGGTCCAGGTCAACCGCGTTGCCAAGACTGTTAAAGGTGGTCGTATCTTCGCCTTTACCGCACTGACCGTAGTTGGTGATGGCAATGGCCGTGTTGGCTTTGGTCGCGGCAAGGCACGTGAAGTGCCTGTAGCGATTCAAAAGGCGATGGAATCTGCACGCCGCAACATGATCCAGGTAGACCTGAATGGTGACACCATCCAGTACGCTACCAATGGTCGCCACGGCGGTTCCAAGATTTACATGCAGCCCGCTTCCCAGGGTACCGGTGTAATTGCCGGCGGTGCTATGCGCTCCGTTCTGGAAATGGCTGGTGTACACAACGTATTGGCTAAGTGTTACGGCTCCACCAACCCGGTGAACGTAGTACGTGCAACTTTCAAAGCTCTGGAGCAAATGCAGAGCCCGGAAGATGTAGCTGCCAAGCGCGGTAAATCTGTCGAAGAGATTCTGGGCTAATTACAGCTCGGATTTAAGGTTATTGGTGGGTTAAGACCATGGCTAAGAAGACCATAAAAGTGACCCAGACCAAAAGCATCAACGGACGCCTGAAAAGTCATCAGGCGTGCGTTGCGGGTCTGGGCCTGCGCCGCATCGGCCACACAGTGGAAGTGGAGGATACTCCCTCCGTGCGCGGTATGATCAACAAAGTAAACTACCTGGTTAAGGTTGAGGGGGAATAACATGCGTTTGAACGACTTGTCTCCAGCACCAGGCCACAAGCACAGCGCCAAGCGCGTTGGTCGCGGTATTGGTAGCGGAATTGGTAAGACCGGTGGCCGCGGCCACAAAGGTCAGAAAGCGCGTTCCGGCGGCAGTGTTCGTCCGGGCTTCGAAGGCGGTCAGATGCCTTTGCAGAAGCGTCTTCCTAAGTACGGTTTCACCGCTCGTGTTTCTCGCTTTACCGCAGAAGTACGTCTGGCTGAGCTGGCGAAGGTAGAAAATGACGTAATCGATTTGGCAGCGCTTAAGAATGCCGATATCATCGGCAGCCATATTAAACGCGCCAAAGTGTTCCTCTCAGGTGAGCTGACCAAAGCTGTTACCGTTAAGGGTCTGGGAGTTACCAAAGGTGCAAAGGCAGCGATTGAAGCTGCTGGCGGTAAAATAGAAGACTAATCGAGGCGCCAATGGCACGACCAGGATCCGGTGGAAATCCCCTGGGCAACAGCAAGGGATTGGGCGAGCTTTGGGCTCGCCTTCGTTTTCTGTTTCTAGCGATTCTTGTTTATCGACTGGGGACACATATTCCGGTGCCCGGCATTGATCCGGAAAAGCTGTCAAACCTGTTTAACCAGAACCAGGGAACCATCCTTGGCCTGTTTAACATGTTTTCAGGCGGCGCCCTGGAAAGGATGAGTATTCTGGCGCTGGGCATCATGCCCTACATCTCCGCGTCCATCATCATGCAGTTGATGAGCGCGGTGACTCCCTCTCTGGAAGCGTTGAAGAAGGAAGGGGAGGCCGGAAGACGTAAGATCAACCAGTACACCCGCTATCTGACGGTAATACTGGCCCTGATTCAGGGGATCGGTATGACTTTCGGCCTGGCAGGGCAGAACCTGGCTTACTCATCTGAGCCCGCGTTTGGTTTTTACTTTGTGGCGGTAACGTCACTGGTGACTGGTGCTGTATTTATGATGTGGCTCGGTGAGCAGATCACTGAGCGCGGTGTTGGCAACGGCATTTCCATGCTGATTTTTGCCGGTATCGTCGCCGGTTTACCCGGTGCCATCGGCCAGGCATTTGAACAGGCGAGACAGGGTGAGCTGCACATACTCATGCTGTTGATGATTGGCGTCATCGCTCTTGCTGTAGTGTTCTTTGTGGTTGTTATGGAACGCGGCCAGCGCCGCATTACGATCAATCACGCCAGGCGCCAAGCGGGACGTTACTCTGCAGCTCCAGCTGCACAGGCGAGCCACTTGCCGCTGAAGGTAAACATGGCCGGTGTAATTCCGGTAATCTTTGCCAGCAGTATCCTGTTGTTCCCGGCCACACTGGCACAGTGGTTTGGTCAGGGCGGGGAAGGTCTCGGTGCAGAGATCCTGCAGTGGATGGCGTTGCAGCTTGGACCAGGGCAACCGCTGAACATTATTCTGTTCGCACTGTTGATTGGTTTCTTCTGTTTCTTCTACACGGCGTTGATGTTCAACCCGAATGAAGTTGCGGATAACCTGAAAAAGTCCGGTGCTTATGTGCCAGGTATTCGCCCTGGAGAGCAGACGGCCCGCTATATCGATAGCGTGCTGACTCGCCTCACTCTGGTGGGTGCTGTATACATCGCACTGGTATCCCTGCTGCCGCAGTTCCTGGTGGTTGGGTTTAACGTTCCCTTCTATCTGGGGGGTACCTCACTGCTGATCGTTGTAGTCGTAGTGATGGACTTTATGGCACAGGTACAATCGCATCTGCTGTCGCACCAGTACGAGGGTTTGATGAAAAAATCTAACCTGCAAAGCTACGGTCGTCGCTAGGGCGTCGCCTGCTCGCAGTTTGATTGAATTGAGGTAAGGTCATGAAAGTACGCGCTTCTGTAAAAAAGATCTGCCGTAACTGCAAAATCGTGCGTCGCAAGGGTGTTCTGCGGGTAATCTGCAGCGCTGAGCCACGTCACAAGCAGCGTCAAGGCTAAGAAGGGGCCAGCCCCTTGCGGAGAGCGCCCACAGGGCGCCTCTGTAAAAGCTGGAAAAATTCGCTACTCGATACAGCCCCGTATCGAATGGCAACACCCCGGGAAGATTTTTGGGGTGGGAAGTTAGCAACAGCAAACTTCCAACTGGGGGCGTTGACTGTCGTCTTCATCCGCTTCGGGGGACCGATGCGGACGTTGGCTATTGCAAATTAGTGTCTGAAAAGCTATTCTTGCGCGCCTTTTTGGTGGCGCCGCCGGTTTTTTAGTCGCTGTCAGCGCCGAAATCAAAGTAGAGTCACATACTTAATATAAAGCAGTGACTCCAATACGTGGAGTACGCCTCTATGGCACGTATTGCTGGTGTCAATGTACCAGACCACAAGCACGCCGTAATCTCCCTGACCCACATTTATGGGGTTGGTCGCACTACGGCTAAGTCTATTTTGGCAGCGGTTGGTATCGCTGAATCCACCAAAATCCGCGAACTGTCTGAAGAGCAGATCGAAACCATCCGTGGTGAAGTTGCAAAACTGACCGTGGAAGGCGACCTGCGCCGTGAAATATCCATGAACATCAAGCGTTTGATGGATCTGGGTTGTTATCGCGGTCTGCGTCACCGTCGCAGCTTGCCGCTGCGTGGTCAGCGCACCAAGACCAATGCTCGCACCCGTAAGGGTCCGCGCAAGCCGATTCGCAAGTAAGCCTTAACTAAAAGGCGCGAAATCGCGGTTCAAGATGCCCCGTCCGGCTAATCGCCGAGGGGATTTGATACAGGATTTAGGATACTGGTATGGCTAAGCCAAAAACTACTGTTCGCAAAAAGGTCAAAAAGACCGTTGTCGACGGTATTGCCCACATCCACGCATCGTTCAACAACACGATCGTGACGATCACTGATCGCCAGGGTAATACCCTCAGCTGGGCCACCGCAGGTGGATCTGGCTTCCGTGGCTCGCGTAAGAGCACCCCGTTTGCAGCCCAGGTTGCCGCTGAGCGCGCAGGTACTGCAGCTCAGGAATACGGCCTGAAAAACCTCGACGTAGAAGTTAAGGGCCCTGGCCCCGGTCGCGAATCTGCCGTTCGTGCACTGAACAACTGCGGCTACAAGATCACCAACATCACCGACGTGACGCCTATCCCGCATAACGGATGTCGTCCACCTAAAAAGCGTCGCGTGTAAGAGGGGGCTGACAAAATGGCACGTTATATTGGACCAAAATGTAAACTGTCCCGTCGTGAAGGGACTGACCTGCAGCTGAAGAGTGGTGTTCGTCCGCACGACTCCAAGTGTCGCGCAGAATCCAAACCCGGTCAGCACGGCGCTGGTCGCGGTCGTCTGTCCGACTACGGTATTCAGCTGCGTGAAAAGCAAAAAGTTCGTCGTATCTACGGCGTACTGGAAAAGCAGTTCCGTAACTACTATAAGGAAGCAGCACGTCTGAAGGGCGCTACAGGTGAAAACCTGCTGCAACTTCTCGAGCAGCGTCTGGACAACGTGGTTTACCGCATGGGCTTCGGCTCAACTCGCTCTGAAGCGCGTCAGCTGGTTTCCCACAAAGCGATTCTTGTAAACGGCACTACCGTTAACATCCCTTCTTTCCAGGTTAAAGAAGGCGACGTTATCGCTGTACGTGAGAAAGCCAAGAAGCAGCTGCGTATCCAGAATTCCGTTTCCCTCGCTGCCCAGCGTGGCGATGTCGAGTGGGTAGACGTAAACGCGAGCAAACTGGAAGGCACTTTCAAGCGCACTCCGGATCGTGTCGATCTGCCGGCAGAGATCAACGAAAACCTTATCGTGGAACTGTACTCCAAGTAACAATAAGTCCACTTTAAGGAATGCAACTGTAAACAGGTATGGCTATGCAGACTGCTGTCAACGAGTTTTTGACACCGCGTCGTATTGACGTCACCGAGTACAATCCGAATCACGCCAAAGTGATTTTGGAGCCCCTGGAGCGTGGCTTTGGCCACACTCTTGGCAATGCGCTGCGTCGCATCCTGCTGTCCTCCATGCCGGGCTGCGCCGTCACCGAGGTGGAAATCGAAGGTGTCGAGCACGAGTACAGCGCGATCGAAGGTGTGCAGGAAGATGTAATTGAAATCCTGCTCAACCTGAAAGAAATCGCCGTTGTTATGCACGGTAAGGATCAGGCGGTATTGAGCCTGAGCAAAAAGGGCCCAGGTGCGGTGACTGCTGGAGATATCCAGGTAGATCACGACATCGAGATCGTTAATCCTGAGCACGTGATCGCCAATATTACTGGTGATGTCGAGCTCAACCTGCGTCTCACTGTAGCGCGCGGTCGCGGCTACCAGCCCGCCGATGCTCGTCGTGGCGAGGAAGAGGAAAGCCGTGCAATTGGCCGTCTGCAGCTGGATGCTTCATACAGCCCAGTGCGTCGCGTTTCCTACAGCGTGGAAAGCGCGCGTGTAGAACAGCGCACTGACCTGGATAAGCTGGTTCTGGATCTGGAGACCAACGGTACCCTGGACCCGGAAGAGGCTATTCGTCGCGCCGCCACTATTCTGCAGCAACAGCTCGCAGTATTTGTGGACCTGGAAGGCGAGAAGGATGCACAGCCGAAGGCTGAAGAGCCTGAAGTTGATCCGGTACTACTGCGCCCGGTAGACGACCTGGAGTTGACTGTACGTTCGGCGAACTGTCTGAAGGCAGAGAATATTTACTACATCGGTGATCTGATTCAGCGCACTGAAGTAGAACTGCTGAAGACGCCGAATCTTGGTAAGAAGTCTCTGACTGAAATCAAGGACGTACTGGCTTCCCGTGGTTTGTCCCTGGGTATGCGCCTGGAAAACTGGCCGCCGGCCAGCCTGAAAGGCGACAGCAAGTTAAGCCCCCTGTAAGCATTTGGTAGTCGCGACGGTGTCGTGATTAGTAGAAAGAACCCGAGCGGTGCTACAGCTTAGCGCGACACCGCTCCAGAACGACCTGCTGTGACAGCAACTTAGGTCGTAAGGAATTGAGTCATGCGTCATCGCTATAGTGGCCGTAAATTCAGCCGCACGAGCGCTCACCGCAAGGCCATGTTCAAGAACATGAGCGCCTCTCTGGTGGAGCACGAACTGATCAAAACCACACTGGCCAAAGCCAAAGAACTGCGCCGCGTTGCCGAGCCGCTGATCACTCTGGCTAAGAAAGACAGTGTTGCTAACCGCCGTCTGGCTTTCGCTCGTATCCGTGATAAGGATGCTGTGCGCAAGCTGTTCGACGAGCTGGGTCCTCGTTACGAAGCCCGTCCTGGTGGTTACATCCGTATCATGAAGTGTGGTTTCCGCGCTGGTGATAAGGCGCCGATGGCATACGTTGAGCTGGTAGACCGTCCTCAAGTAGAAGACGAAGCTGCTGAAGCTTAAGCGTTATTAGCCATAGCGCTACGGAAGGCCGGTCTTTGACCGGCCTTTTTTTTGCCATAAGGAGATTTTTGTATGTCTTTTGAGCAACTGTTAAAGAGTTTGAATCCCGAGATTGTGGGCAGCTTAAAGCGGGCCATTGAACTTGGAAAATGGCCTAATGGTGTTGCGCTATCCCCTGAGCAACGCAGCCTCTGCGCAGAAGCGGTTTCCAATTGGGAGTCCGCAAACCTTCCGCGGGAGCAACAGGTAGGCTATGTGGCGCCGAAGACCAAGGATGAGCCCTGTGTAGGAAAAAAAGACGATGAGCAAGCTGTTAACTGGGTTGGCTAGCTAATCAGTCTGTAAGATATTGGCACTTTATTCATTGGTGAGGGCGTTATTTTCTTTCATGCTCTCCCAATTCTCTGCTTAGATAGTTACCGACAGACAAATACATAATTTCTAATTTGCTCGGTAACTAATTATGAAAAAGCTGATTTTGCTTGCCGGAGCAGTAACGCTCGCCGTTGTAGGGGTTGATCACTACGATATTGATGTGCGCTCAAGTGTGGCCAAGGTGCGCCAGATGATAGAGCCACTAAAAGATGATAGTGAGTTAGTAAAGAATATTTCTGACAGCATACCCTGGTCCCAGCTGGAACATGCGGAGGTCGAAGAGTTATTAAATCATCCTCGGGTTCAGGCTTATCTGGACCGTGAGAATGTTAAGCAGGCGCTTAAGGACTACTTTGCAGGCCTGGGCAATCTCTCTGGTGAAGAGGCTTGGGATGCAATTGAAAAAGTAGAGCGGGAATCGCGTATTACAGGCTATGAAGCGCTTTCAATGAAGTTGGCCTGGCTGGAAAAAAATAGCCTTAACCAGGCAGAGTTCACCCAAAGAGCTGAAGAGCTATTTAATATTTATCGGGATAAAGCGCAAACGGTGATCAGGGATTACGACCCTCATGTCGAGGTTCCGGGCTTTTCCACCTATAAGGATCTTGAGCGCTCGATCGTTGAGGAAGTTCAGCAGATGACGTCCTTTCCCGATGGTATGAGTAGACATGAATACTTACGTAAACGCCTTCAGGACGCCCGTGAGGCGGTATATGGCAGTTAGGCTTTCTATCATTCAGCGCTGCCAGCTAGTTACCGGCAGCGCTGGGGGCATTTTAATTACATAAACAAGCCGATCAGATCATAGAACCAGTTACTATTGTCCTCATAATCTGAAACCTCATCGGTTTCGTATGCCCGAATCATTCCTCCACCGTTATGATTGACGATGTTGTCGAGGAAATCTTTTAATTCAAGCCCGTGCTCGGCAATCTCACCATAGTTTAAATCGATAATGGTTGTGCAGTGGCTCTCGTTCAAGTTGCGGAACATCGGGAAGTAATAGCCCCAGTTACTAGTTTGATCCAGCAGTGGAATCAAATTTTCATGGGTATCTTTCTGCCAGCGCTGTCGCAATTTATTTAAACGGGAGTCTGCATCGGGATCATTATAAATATCCTCATAAAATCTCTCGTAGGAGTACGATGAAAAATTCCCGTCAGCAAGAAAGTGCGTAATACCCAATCGATCTGAGGGGAATTTATTGGAAAGCGCAGCATAAAGTGAGGCTAGCTGATTGGCTTCGAATCCCGGTGTTATGGCTTTTAACATAGTGATGGGGTTTTCCGAGCTTTCATCGCTATCGGCGGTATAGGTAGTCCAAGAGCGCAGCACTTCTTTATGTAGCGGTAATGAGGGATATTGGGTGCTGTCACTCCCGTCTAAAGGTGCCTGATAGAGAGGGCCTGAATCATCGAGGAGATAGCCATAATCGACATTCATATCCTCGCGCAATTTTGAATAATTAAACAGGGCACCAATACTGCCCGCACTACAACCCGCAGCGAGCATCTGCTTCGGTTTTTGCAAATTATTTTTCACCCAGGAAGTAACTGCCTGAACGTTGCGTAATCCATTGTGGTGCCAGATAAGGTCGGGGTTCTCGCCAGTAGTGTCCTCGTATATTTCAGTTTTATCGCCTACGTAGATATCCCCAGTGCAGTATGGCACGTAAACCATATTCCACTCGCCAGTTTTATACTGGTCGTAGGGATGATGTGTATAAATCAAAGGGGATACGCCAGCGGTAGTAAGATTCTCGAAATTTGTAAAATCTAACAAATGCACATTGCTTAGGTAATCATCGGGAATGCCATTGGGGTTGCGAGCCCCGCGAATACCAGCTTGTCCTGAGCAGCTTTCATAGTCCCAGCATGCCCCACCACCCTCGAAATAGAAAATGGTGTTACTGGTATCTGGAACACGGTGAACAAAGAACTTATAGGGTGATCCATTCCCACACATGGCACCTGTACTGGTAGGTACATCAATTTTTTGCCAGGTGTTGTAGTCGCCAGGATCAAAATCATCATTAAAACTGGGATCATCCATAGTTAGTGGATACATCCCTTCAGCTTGCTGCGAGGTGACTGGCGCATCGGCATTGGGTGGATCAAACAAATGCTTTAGGGTAGTCCAGAAGTTGTAATCACCCGGTTCTGCATTTGCATGACCTGTGATAAGTAGAGAACTCGCTAAGAGTATTGAAATAAAACCGCGGAGAATTTTTATCATTATTAATCCCCTTAAGGTATTGTGTGTTTTCTCTTTGGAATGTGCTTTGTTGATCCTGAAATAATTGTTTGGAGATTTATTTGCTCCCTATAGATAATCAACTTGCACGCTAGTCCAAATCGCTGTTTGGGTAAAACCCAATGAGGTTAGTTAATAATGATGTTTTGGTCTAGAAAGATATGAGGGGAAACTTGCCGGTCACAGAATTTCTGTAATATTTTTTCTTTTTTTGTCCAAAAATATTCCATTTAAATTTTTAATAAAATTATTTTGTCTATTTTGGCGTAATTTTTATTCTCTACTTTATGCTGTTATTTTTGAGTATTAAATAGTTCTGTATCTGATAATGTTTATGCTTGCATTAAAGGGATAGTGCCTCCCTGTGATTAAGATTCAGGCTCTGTTGGAGTTTTTTAATTAGGTCTTGTTTCTTTTTGAAAATTTCACGCGATTCTTCAATACTTATTTCTTGAAATGTGATTTTGTTTTTTGGGGCTAGCTGACCCAGGCGATGAAGTTCCGATTTTATAATATGGCCTATTCGGGGGTACCCGCCAATAGTCTGTCCCTCAATAAAGGAAATAATAGGATTGGCATCGGGTGGTACTTGAATGCTGCCGGGATAGAGTCCTGCTGATGATAGTTGTGTCTTTCCGTTTGTAATTTTATGAATTGTAGAATTGTTTTTAGTGGATAGACGAATGCCCATACGATTGCTTTGGGTAGAAACCAGATAGGTTGAGCCGTAAAAGTGTTCAATAAATTTCTTGGAAAATAAATTGCTCTCTGGTCCAGCCACTAGTCGTAGCTTTGAATTATGTGAGTAGTGAAGGTGAAACCTTTTATTTAGTACAGATTCTTTTGCGGTGTGGACTTCTTTAAAGTGGATGACTTCGTTAGATGTGATCGGTTTGCCACTATTTGCGCCAAATTTACTTATAACGTGAGTTGCAGAGCTACCTAAGATATTGGGTGCGTCTATCTTGGCAGAAATCGCAAGGTAGGTTCTTGCACCGGAAATAGCTTGAGCTATATCCAAAATATCACCAGGCTTAACCCTATAGGTTCGGAAATTATCAATTGACTCGTTATTTAAGGAACCTCTGAATTGGCCTCCGGCTATAGCGATAGTGAGATTGCAGAGGAATTCGATTCTAGGACCGAGCAGGGTGATCTCAAAGGTTGGGTGCCCTAACGGGTTTCCTAATAACAGGTTGGCTATTTTCATCGATAGTGGGTCGGCAGCACCTCCCCATGGAATTCCACAGTGCATCATGCCTGGACGACCCAGGTCCTGAATACTTGTCTGTAGCCCTGCTCGAAGAAAGTGAATACCCATAGACCCTCCTTTTTAGGGTGAACTACTTTTAGTACTCTGCGAGAGTATATGAAATTGCTGAGAATCTATTGCATAAAACTCAATTTCATCTAAAGGTGCAGCGATAAATGGGGAGGGTTCCGCAGGTTGAAAAAGACTAAGGGGTGTCTGGCCAATAATTTGCCATCCCCCCGGTGTAGCTTGTGGGTAGATGCCTGTTTGTTCTCCACCTATCCCGACAGCGCCTGCGGGAATTCTGGTTCGGGGAGTTTCTTTTCTGGGGCAATATAGCTTTGGGTCAAGTCCGCCAAGGTATAAGAAGCCTGGAGTAAAGCCCAACATATGCACTAAGTAACGTTGTGCGGTATGTCGTTTGATGATTTCCTGTGACGATAATTTGGTATGTTCTGATAATGCCTCAAGGTCTGGAGAAAAGCCTTCTTCGTAGCATACGGGAATACGCACTATACGTGGTCTACTGGTGAAGGGGGCAGGGTTGTTTAGAAAGTCCTCGGTAGTTTTAGTGAGTAATTGGTATAAGGTTTTGTGATCCCATAGGGAAGGATTGAAAATAACAGTTAAGCACTGGTATGCAGGAATGATATCAATGATACCTGGATGCACTTCATTTAATAGAGCCGCTCTCAAACCGATAATTGTCCGGCTAAGAGCTTTGCATGGTTTGCCGGAAAAGCGGATATCTACTGCACAATCTCCGTTAATGGTAATAGCTAGTGGTATATGGGGGGCAGGGTGTGTCACCGAGCTATACTCACGCCGTTTGCATTGAGATGTTGATTAAGTTGTCTGGCGATAATGGGCGCTTGGGGATTATCGCCGTGGAGGCAGATGGTATCCACAGAGAATTGCAATTTTTCACCAAGATAATCGTTAAATTCTAAGCCCTTTGCCAAGCAGATAGCCTGCTGTAAGCACTGTTCTGTCTCAGCAATAACAGCACCCGCCATTGAGCGTGGAGCTAGTTGGTTATTGCTGAGGTACTGCCTATCCATAAATCCTTCGCGAATAAATGTTTTATTTTGTTTGGCAGCAGCGAACTGCATGGCAGCGTTGGCTAACCCAATAATTTTCAGTGAAGGATATTCTTTGTCGAGTAGGGTAATAATACTTTTAGCGAGTTCTCTGTTTGACTCTGTATCATTGTAGAGAGCGCCGTGTAGTTTAATATGGTCTAAAGTTGCTCCTAGGCTACGCGCGATATTTTCTAGTTGGTTTACTTGTGCGCAAAGAGAATCGAGTAATTTATTTTGAGGAATAACTAGAGATTTGCGGCCAAAATTTTCCCTGTCGGGGTAGCTGGGGTGCGCGCCGATTTTTAAACTATTTTTTAGGGCGTTTTCGATTGATCTACCCATGATCTCGGGAGTGCCAGCGTGACCGCCGCAAGCTATATTGCAACGGGAAATAAACGGCATGATTTGGGCGTCCCTGTCACAGCTGTGTAAATCAGCACCTTCACCCAGATCGCAGTTGATATCAATGTTCACTGTGGCATCCTGCCTGTATATATTTTGAATGGGTTTTAACGCTAAGAATCTGCCTATTAAAGTAGTTAATTGTCAGGGCACTGATTTACTTCCATAGAGATTTTCTTTGAATTTGATTCATAGCAATTCCCCAGTGGGGAGCAGAAGCAGGCGGAAATTGAAAGGTTCCATCTTTCTTGATTAATTTTTTCCCATAGTTCAGAAGTTGCAGTGCCACGACTTAAAGAATAGAAAGGGTACTCCGACTGTGAGGGAATGATAACTTCATTTATTTCTGAAGAGCTTTGAAAGCCTTCGTCAAGGGGTGGGTGGTGATTATTATAGTTTCTATTAAATTTATTTTTCATCATTTTATGCTCTTCCTGACAGCAGGCGCGCAAAAAATCATGGGTGCTTGAGTATTCTACATTTTTATATTTAAAGCTAACGGATTTTAGGATGGCAGGGCCGGCCCCAGCATTGCGAAAGCCAAATGTAATTTTGCTTTGATTGCTCTCCTCGTCATAGTTGCCATGGCTGAACTGAATAACAGGCATTGTCATTATTTTGACTTGTTGATTGGCAGCTCTGGCTTGTAAATAGGTGGCATAGAAGGATGCCAGAGAAATCATAATTGCACTTACTGCGATCACTGAGTTTAAGCGGTCGCGATTGAATAACTTCATATCTTGTCGCACCTACCTACTAGTTATTTTTAAGTGAATTGAGCTAGAAAGGATGCCGGTCTATAGATTGGCATCCTTTCCTATTCAATTAGTTCAGCATGGTTTTTAGAAAGCGCCCGGTATGGGAAATGTCCATTTCTGCAACATCCTCAGGTGTCCCCGTGGCAATAATTTGCCCGCCGCCAGAGCCACCCTCCGGGCCCAGGTCTACAATCCAGTCTGCAGTTTTGATCACGTCCAGATTGTGTTCGATCACTACGATGGTATTGCCGTGATCGCGCAGGCGATGGAGAACATCCAGCAGTAATTGGATATCGGCAAAGTGCAGGCCGGTAGTCGGTTCGTCGAGGATGTACAGGGTTTGCCCAGTGTCTCGTTTGGATAGCTCGCGGGAGAGTTTTACCCGTTGGGCTTCACCACCTGAGAGAGTGGTGGCAGCCTGGCCTAGCTTGATATATGAGAGGCCGACATCCATTAGGGTTTGCAACTTCTTCGCGATTGCGGGCACAGGGTCAAAGAATTCCCGTGCATCTTCCACGGTCATTTCCAATACTTCGTGGATATTCTTGCCCTTGTAGTGTACCTCCAGGGTCTCGCGGTTGTAGCGCTTGCCGTGACAGGTATCACAGGGTACATAGACATCCGGCAAAAAGTGCATTTCTACCTTAATCACCCCGTCGCCCTGGCAGGCTTCACAGCGCCCACCCTTGACGTTAAAGCTGAAGCGTCCAGGTTTATAGCCCCGTGAGCGGGCTTCCTGGGTGCCAGCAAACAAGTCGCGAATTGGGGTAAAAATACCGGTATAGGTTGCCGGGTTTGAGCGAGGAGTGCGCCCGATAGGACTCTGATCAATATCCACGCATTTGTCGAAGTGCTCCAGACCGTGCACCTCTTTATAGGGAGAGGCCTTAAGGGTTGTTGCTTTGTTAAGTGCAGTGGCGGCAAGTGGATAGAGGGTTGTATTAATCAGGGTGGACTTACCAGAGCCGGATACACCGGTTACACAGGTAAATAATCCTACTGGGATCTCCAGATCGACGTCCTGTAAATTATTTCCACTGGCCCCTTCGAGGCGCAACAAATAGTCCGGGTCGGGTACGTAGCGTTCTTCCGGTACGGCAATTTTCTTTTTGCCGGAGAGGTACTGACCGGTTAGGGATTTCTTGCATTTGGTAATTTTATCGGCGGTACCCGCTGCCACGACTTCTCCACCATGGACTCCGGCACCGGGGCCAATATCGACGATAAAGTCGGCACTGCGAATGGCATCCTCATCGTGCTCCACCACAATAACCGTGTTGCCGATATCGCGCAGGTGGGTAAGGGTGTTGAGCAGGCGCTCGTTGTCCCGCTGGTGTAGGCCGATAGAGGGCTCGTCGAGAATATACATTACGCCCACGAGGCCGGCGCCGATCTGGCTGGCGAGGCGAATGCGCTGTGCTTCGCCGCCGGAGAGGGTTTCTGCACTGCGGTTTAGGGTTAGGTAATTCAGGCCGACATCGACGAGGAAGCGGAATCGATCGCGAAGCTCTTTGAGAATCTTATCGGCAATCTCTTTCTGGGCGCCTTTAAAAGCCAGCTCATGGTCGAAATACTCGAACGCATCGCCTACAGGCAGCTCAGTAATTTGCGCCAGGGTGCGGTTATCTACAAAGACATGACGGGCCTCGCGGCGCAGGCGGGTACCGTGGCACTCTGGGCATTTTTGTGTACTCAGATACTTGGCTAACTCCTCCCGTACCGATTGGGACTCGGTATCCCGATAGCGGCGTTGGAAATTGGGGATAATGCCCTCGAAGGTGTGCTGGCGCACGGTGACATCGCCGCGATCATTGACGTAGCTGAAGTCTATCTCTTCGTCGCCACTGCCCTGCAGGATAACCTTGCGGTGGGCTTTGCGTAATTTTTTCCAGGGCTTACCCAGATCGAAACCGTAGTGCTCGGCGAGGGAGTCGAGCATGTGGTAATAGTAAATGTTGCGTCTGTCCCAACCGCGAATGGCGCCCTCGGAAATACTGCTTTCCGAATCGATAATTACCTTGTCTTCATCGAAGAACTGTTTGACGCCCAGGCCGTCACAGCTGGGGCAGGCACCTGCGGGGTTGTTGAAGGAGAACAGGCGCGGTTCCAGCTCATCCAGTGAGTAATCACAGACGGGGCAGGCGTGGCGGGCAGAGAAGAGGCGATCTTCCTGGTCTCCATCCATAAAACTGATGGAGGCGATACCGTCGGTGAGATTCAGGGCAGTTTCGAAGGATTCCGCCAAACGCAGTTGCAGGTCCTCACGCACCTTAAAGCGGTCTACCACCACCTCAATGGTGTGCTTGCGGCGCTTATCCAGCTTGGGGGTGTCGTCCAGGTCGCAGATAACCCCGTCGATCCGTGCCCGCACAAACCCGTCCCGGCGCAGTTGTTCAAACACGTGCTGGTGCTCACCTTTTCGATCGCGAACTACCGGCGCCAGCAACATAATTTTGCTGCCTTCCGGTAAAGCCAGTACCTGATCCACCATCTGGCTGATCGTCTGGGCTTGCAGGGGTTCGTCGTGCTCGGGGCAGCGGGGTTCTCCAACCCGGGCAAACAGCAGCCGCAGGTAGTCATAGATCTCTGTGATGGTGCCCACAGTGGAGCGGGGGTTGTGAGAGGTGGACTTCTGCTCGATTGAAATAGCCGGTGATAGCCCCTCGACGGTATCCACATCCGGCTTTTCCATCATCGACAGGAATTGACGGGCGTAGGTGGAGAGTGATTCCACGTAGCGGCGCTGCCCCTCTGCGTAGAGGGTGTCAAAGGCCAGGGAAGATTTGCCGGAACCTGACAGGCCGGTGATAACGATCAGTTTATCGCGGGGAATGTCCAGATCGATATTCTTCAGGTTGTGGGTGCGAGCACCCCTTACATAAATCGTGTCCACGCTCTACCTATATGCTGCTAATACTGGGCCGGGCCTCGGACTTGCTCCGCGCGGGGCGATCACAACTGCGGTGCCGGAAAAACAGTCAAGTATAAACTCGCCACCTGATGTGCGAAAATTGTCTTTCGCAATACCCGACATTCAGGCAGATAGCATTCGATGATTCCTGTGATTCTCTGTGGTGGCACTGGCTCGCGCCTGTGGCCACTCTCTCGCGAGGCCTACCCTAAACAGTTCTTACCCCTTATCGGTGGTGAAACGATGTTACAGGCAACCGTAAGGCGCCTGGAGGGCATTGAGCCATTACAGGCGCCGATCCTGGTATGCAATGAAGAGCATCGTTTTGCCGCTGCCGAGCAATTGCAGGAAACCGGCCACGGTGCCCAGTCCATTTTGCTGGAGCCCTGCGCGCGGAATACTGCACCGGCTATTGCCCTGGCTGCCCTGGCAGCACTGGAGTCAGGAGCTGACCCTTTGCTGCTGGTATTACCGGCAGACCACGCCGTTTCCGACGAGGCAAATTTTCAGGAGTCTGTAGAGTCGGCCCGAGCCCTGGCTGAGCAGGGGCATCTGGTCACCTTTGGTATTGTGCCGACCCGGGCGGAGACCGGCTACGGCTACATTCGGCGCGGGGATAAATTGGCGGAAACTGCTTGGAAAGTGGCGGAGTTCGTCGAAAAGCCGGACACTGAAACCGCTGAATCTTACCTGGCATCCGGGGATTACTCCTGGAACAGTGGCATGTTCCTGTTCCGCGCCTCCCGCTATCTGGAGGAGTTAGAGCGGTACCGTGCAGATATTCTCGCAGCTTGCCGCAGTGCCTATCAGAGTGCTGCTAGGGACCTGGATTTTACCCGGGTGGATAGAGAGGCTTTTGCAGCCTGCGCGGATGAGTCTGTGGATTATGCAGTAATGGAGCCGACTGAATCCGCGGCAGTTGTACCTATGGATGCGGGTTGGAGCGATGTGGGCTCCTGGCAGGGGCTGTGGGAGTTGGCAAAACGCGATGCCAATGACAATTTGCTCCAGGGTGATGTGTTGCTAGAAGACTCCCAGCGCTGCCTGGTGCGTGGTGAGAGCCGCTTGGTCAGCCTTCTCGGTGTATCCGACCTGGTTGTTGTCGATACTGACGACGCGCTTCTGATCGCAGACCGGCAGCGGGTCCAGGAAGTCAAAAAACTGGTCAGTAACCTCAAGAGCACTGGCCGCAGTGAGGCCCAAAGGCACCGCAAGGTATATAGGCCCTGGGGCTACTACGACTCGATTGATGCGGGTCCACGCTTTCAAGTGAAGCGTATTGTGGTGAAGCCGGGCCAGCAGCTATCCCTGCAGATGCATCACCACCGCGCTGAACACTGGGTTGTGGTGCAGGGAACTGCGAAGGTTACCCGGGGTGAAGAAGAGGTCCTGATCACCGAGAACCAATCGACTTATATCCCCCTGGGGGTGGTCCACCGTTTGGAGAACCCCGGTACGATTCCCTTGGAGCTGATTGAGGTGCAATCCGGCAGTTATCTTGGGGAGGATGACATTGTCCGCCTCGATGATGAGTACGGTCGTAACTAGTTGTGGATAAAAGTTGTGCTGTTTCCCCTACAGCCGGGAGGCGGCTCACTGTACAATGCGCGCCCTATTTGATGCTGTTCCGGGATTTGCATGAATTCCATTGAGCGCCGCGCCCTGGGTGGGCTGGCTTCCCTGTATGTCTTTCGTATGCTGGGCCTGTTTATGGTCTTGCCGGTTCTCACTGTGTACGGCGAGGGCTATCGCGATAGCACGCCGATGCTGCTGGGGCTGGCAATGGGTGCCTATGGCCTGAGTCAGGCGATACTCCAAATTCCTCTGGGGCTCCTGTCCGATCGCTGGGGGCGCAAGCCGGTTATCTATACCGGCCTTGCACTGTTTGCTCTGGGCAGTGTCATCGCTGCACTGACGGATTCGGTTTACGGCCTTATTGTGGGGCGGGTACTGCAGGGTTGTGGTGCCATTGCCGCGGCTGTGATGGCGCTGGTCGCCGACTTAACCCGCGATGAAAAGCGCGGTATTGCGATGGCGATTATCGGAGCGTCTATTGGCGTCGCATTTATGCTGGCGGTGATCCTGGGGCCGGCGCTGGCCGGTGTGGGCGGCTTGCCGGCAATTTTCTGGGTCACTGCTGGATTAGCACTGCTGGGTGGATTATTGGTTTGGCGCTTGGTGCCAACTCCGGAGGCGGCTAAGCGGCCGGCAGTTTATGGTAGTGGTTTTCGTACGGTAGTTAAAAGCGGTCTTGTTTGGCGCTTGGTCTCTGGGGCCTTTTTCTCCCACTTGTTGCTCACTGCATTGTTCGTCGCCCTGCCATTGGTGCTAGTCGATAGATTGGATTGGCCGGCGAGCGAGCACTGGAAATTGTATGGACCACTCATGCTCGGCACCTTCCTGCTGATGTTGCCAATGATGAGGGCGGCAGAGAAAAGTGATCGGGTGCCTTTTGCGCTTAATTTTGCTTGTTTAGCTTTGATCGGTGGCAGTGCGGCCTTGTTGTCTGTAAGCACCTGGATGCTGGTAGTCTTGCTGGCAGTGTTCTTCACCGGTTTCAACCTGCTTGAAGCCCTGCTGCCGGCGCAGCTAACCAGGAAGGCTCCGGCGGAAGCGAGGGGCGCAGCTACGGGGCTCTACGCGACTTTACAGTTCTTTGGCACCTTTGTCGGCGGTAGCCTGGGTGGCCTGCTGTTCGGTCTGGGGGGCGCTTCCGCAGTTGCTGCCCTGGGTTTGGCGGTGCTGCTGCTATGGATGTTGCTGTGGTGGGGTTTGCGCGAGAGAGCGTGAAGGTAGCGCTTACTAACACTGAGCCGCTATTGTATCCTACTGGATAAAAATACAATATTTACCGATGGTGCAATGCAGCACTGACGGTATTTCATAACACTTGATAGATTAATTGATTGTTTAAATAGTTTATTGCCCCGGGTGGAGCCCGGGTTGACGAGAGGAGAGGGCCATGGCCAGGGGTATTAATAAAGTAATTCTGATCGGTAATCTGGGGAATGACCCGGAAACCAAATATATGCCGAGTGGCGGTGCTGTTACCAACATCAGCCTGGCTACCAGTGAGAGCTGGAAAGACAAGCAGACTGGCCAGCAGCAGGAGCGCACTGAGTGGCATCGCGTAGTATTTTTTAACCGCCTGGCTGAGATCGCCGGTGAGTACCTGCGCAAGGGGGCCAAAGTTTATGTAGAGGGCTCTCTACGCACCCGTAAGTGGCAGGATAAGAATTCCGGCCAGGACCGCTACACCACTGAAATCGTTGCCAGCGAAATGCAGATGCTGGACGGTCGCGGTGAGCAGGGCGGCTTTGGTCAGGGTATGGGTGGCGCTGGAATGGGCGCAGCCGCAGGTGGTCAAATGGGTGGCGGCCAGCCGATGGGTGGTTCCGGCGGTTTTGACCAACAGGGCGGCGGTTTCCAGGGTGGCTACCAGCAGCAGGGCGGCCAGGAGGCATACGGGCAGGGGCGTACCGCTCCCTCACCGATGGCACCAGCTAACCAGCAGCCCCAGCAACAGCCGAACCAGGGTCCTGCCGGTGGTTTCGATAATAGCTTTGATGACGATATCCCGTTCTAAGAACTGGATTTACCAGTGTCTGAATTGAATACAGGTTATATGCCGGATACCGTCGCCATTATCACAGCAGGTAATGAGATTGATGGTGCGCTGCAAAAAAGACTGCAGCGCGCAGGCTTTCGCATACAGCAGTTGACCCCCGGGGAAATCGATCAATTGAGACCGGGCTCAATTGTGATTAATGCCTCCGCCTGTGCAGACAATCGAGGCATGCCGGAGTCACTGCTGGTGAGTAAGCGGCTTTGTGCTGCACCCTGTGAACATATTATTCATCTCTCATCCTACCAAGTTTTTTCTGGCGGTGAGCGCCGCCGCTATGACGAAGATGAGCCCGCAGAACCACAGTCCCCGAGTGGACGCGAATGGCTGGCCTGCGAAGATGCTTTTAATGGGCTGCAAAACCTGACGATTTTGCGTTTTGGTTGGATGGTGGATAGTGGTCAGGATGCCTTGTTAGGGCGTATTTTACGCAACTTTGTGTCTGGGGAGCCTTTAGCTCTGGATGGAAGGAACAGCGGCAACCCAGTAACAGTGGTGGATATGGCTCGTGTCGCAGTGGCGGTTGCCCAGCAGCTCGCTAGCGGGGCCAAGGCAGGAGGCTTTTATCACTACGGTAGTTCTGATAGCTGCACAGCGATGGAGTTTGCCCTGGAGGTGGTCGAGCGCGCCCAGGCTTTTTACGATGAAGAGCGCTTTGCGCAATTTACTTCATTAGGGGATGAGGCTGAGAAGCGGGATCGCAGCATAGTACTTTCATGTGGCAAGCTGCGGGATGTCTTTGGTGTTCAGCAGCGGAGCTGGAGACAGGGACTGACACGCCAGGTTGAGCTGTGGTTGGAGCGCTTGCACGCAACTCCTGAATAGTTTGGTTTCTGTTGTGCAGTCAATAAAAAGGGCGCCTCGCGGCGCCCTTTTTATTTCGATTAGATTTTATCGAATATCAGGCAAGCATTAGTTCCGCCAAAGCCAAAGCTATTGGACATAGCCCGTTTGACTTCTGTCTCACGCAGCTGGCGGACAAGGTCCATGCCTTCCGCAGCGGGGTCGAGGTTCTCTACATTAGCTGATGCAGCAATAAAGTTATTCTGCATCATCAGCAGGCTGTAAATGGCCTCCTGAACCCCTGCAGCTCCCAGAGAGTGGCCTGTCAGAGATTTGGTAGAGGCGAATGCCGGAACTGTATCCCCGAAGACTTCGCGCATGGCTTTCAATTCGGCGACATCGCCTACGGGTGTAGAGGTGCCGTGGGTGTTGATATAGTCCACGCTACCCTGCAGGCCTTTGCCGTCCATACCGGCCAGAGCCTGCTGCATACAGCGGGTGGCGCCTTCACCGCTTGGGGCAACCATATCGTAACCATCGGAAGTTGCGCCGTAACCGGTCAGCTCCGCATAGATGGTCGCACCGCGAGCCACGGCGTGTTCCATTTCTTCGAGCACCAGACAGCCACCACCACCGGCGATCACAAAGCCATCGCGATCGGCATCGTAGGGGCGTGATGCTTTTGTCGGAGTATCGTTATATTTGCTTGAGAGGGCACCCATAGCGTCAAACAAGTGAGTCAAACTCCAGGCAAGTTCCTCACCACCGCCAGCAAACACTACATCCTGCTTACCCATCTGGATAAGCTCAGCTCCGTTTCCTATACAGTGGGCACTGGTAGCGCAAGCGGAAGAAATACTGTAGTTCACCCCTTTGATTTTGAATGGAGTGGCTAAGCATGCGGAAACGGTGCTGTTCATTACCTGGGGCACGCGGTAGGCGCCTACACGGCGAACACCTTTTTCCTTCAGAGTATGTGCAGCGTCAATAATCTGCTGAGTGGATGTGCCGCCAGAGCCCATCACGATACCCGTGCGCGGATTAGATATCTGCTCCTCCTGCAGGCCCGACATCTCGATTGCCTCACGCATGGCAATGTACGCATAGGCTGCAGCGTCGCCCATAAAGCGAAGTTGCTTGCGATCGATATGCTCTTTGAAATCGATGTCCACAGGCCCAGCCACATGGCTGCGCAGGCCGAGCTCCTTATACTCTTCTTGGAAGCGGATGCCGCTTCGACCAGTTTTCAGTGACTCGGTGACTTCTTTAGTGTTGGTACCGATACAGGAAGTGATACCCATTCCGGTAATGACGACCCGACGCATAGTGATCTCCAGCATAGCTTGTCGGCAGAGGACTGATGGTTTCTACCGGTATTAGTCTTAAACGAGTTTAAAAATTGTCCGTACGGGTAAATAAGCCTACGCGAAGATCCTTTGCTGTGTAAATTTCTCTTCCATCCACAGAGACACTGCCGTCGCCAATACCCATAACAAGCCTGCGCTCAACAATCCGGCTCATCTGAATATGGTAAGTCACCTTCTTGCTGGTGGGGAGAATTTGGCCTGTAAATTTAACTTCACCACAGCCCAGTGCTCGACCGCGGCCGGGGTTGCCTTTCCAGGCCAGGAAATAACCCAATAATTGCCACATAGCATCCAGGCCGAGGCAGCCGGGCATTACGGGATCGCCGGGAAAATGGCAGTCGAAGAACCATAGGTTGGGGTGAATGTCGAGCTCAGCGATCAGCTCTCCCTTGCCGAAAGCACCACCTTCCTTGGATATATGGGTGATACGATCGAGCATCAACATATTGGGAGCCGGCAACTGGGCGTTGCCTGGGCCGAACATCTCGCCACGGGAGCAGGTCAGGAGCTCCTCTCTGGTATACTCACTTTTTTGTACAAAATTACTCATCATTTCCCCGTTAGTGGGTGGTTATGCAATTGAGATTGGACACTTTTGCAAGAGCGGGCATTCTAAGGGGTCTGTGTCGCTTGTCCAGTCGGTCAAGGTGGTTTTTGTGACTGGCGTGAGAATTGTCTTCACAAATACCCCCTATTTAGCGTATTAATTCCTCATCTTATTCGTATAGTTTTGGTGTTTATCCTCGGGGGAATTAACATTTTGGGCCAAGCTTAGCGTTATCGAGTGTAAGTGCTTGCACAGCGACGCTATGATAAGTTGCCAGCCCTGCGCGGGGGGCGCTGTTTTAAATTGATTGGGGGAGCAGAATGCTCAAGAAATGCCTATTTCCTGTTGCCGGTTATGGCACTCGTTTTCTTCCTGCCACTAAGGCGATGCCGAAAGAAATGTTGCCGCTGGTGAATAAGCCATTGGTTCAGTATGGCGTTGAAGAGGCTATAGAAGCGGGGCTGACCGAGATCGGTTTTGTCACAGGGCGAGGCAAGCGCGCAATTGAGGATCACTTTGATACTAACTTTGAGCTGGAACACCAGATCGCGGGTACCGGCAAAGAGCGTTACCTGGACTCAGTGCGTAAAGTGATCGATAGGGCGAGCTTTTCTTATACGCGTCAGGGCGAAATGAGAGGCCTGGGTGACGCTATTTTGCAAGGACATCGCCTGGTTGGCGATGAGCCATTTGCTGTCGTGTTGGCTGATGACCTGTGTCTAAATGAAGATATGGGCGTTTTGGGGCAAATGGTTCAGCTTTATAAGCAATTCCGCTGCAGTATTGTTGCGGTAGAGGAAGTGCCGAAGGAGCAGATCCATAAATTTGGTGTGATCGGTGGTAATGAAATTAAGCCTGGTCTGTATCAAGTCACTGACATGGTCGAGAAGCCAGCAGCGGAAGATGCCCCCAGTAATATGGCGATTATTGGTCGTTATATCCTGACACCGGATATCTTTGATCTGATCCGAGATACTCCTCCAGGCAAAAATGGTGAGGTTCAAATTACCGATGCACTGATGGCGCAAGCTCAGCAGGGCTGTGTATTAGCCTATGCCTTCAAAGGTCGCCGCTTTGACTGTGGTTCTGTAGAAGGCTTTATTGATGCTACTAACCACGTTTACGAAAATGTGTATTTGCCAGAGCAAGCTGCTGAGGAGAAAAGCAAGTGAGTGAGCTGACTTGCTTTAAGGCTTATGACCTTCGCGGCCGTGTACCCGATGAACTTAATACCGATATTGCATATCGAGTGGGGCGTGCCTTTGCCCAGTTCCTGAATGCTCGTCGAGTAGTTGTTGGGCATGATATTCGGCTTACCAGTGGCGAGCTGACAGATGCGCTGGTCAATGGATTGCGAGATGCGGGTGCCGATGTTTTCCATATCGGCGAGTGCGGTACAGAAGAGGTCTACTTTGCCAATTTCCACGGGGACTTTGACGGAGGTATTTGTGTTACTGCTAGTCACAATCCTATGGACTACAACGGCATGAAGTTTGTACGTGCAGGCAGTAGTCCAATCAGTGGTGATACCGGTCTACTGGATATTAAGCGCTTGGCAGAAGAAAACAACTTTGCTCCGGTTGAGCAAAGAGGCACTTTGCAGCGCTTTGAACACCGCGCTGATTTTGTGCAGCACTTATTGGGGTATATCGATAATACTGCATTGAAACCACTAAAATTGGTGGTTAATGCGGGTAATGGTGGTGCAGGGGCGGTTGTTGATGCGCTGGCTCCACACCTGCCGTTTGAGTTTGTGCGAGTTCACCACGAGCCCGACGGCAACTTTCCCAATGGTATTCCCAACCCAATTTTGCCAGAAAACCGCAATTCTACTGCCGAGGCAGTGCGGGCAAGTGGTGCTGATTTTGGTATAGCCTGGGATGGTGATTTTGATCGCTGCTTTTTCTTCGATGAAAGTGGTGATTTTATTGAAGGTTACTATGTTGTTGGCTTGCTGGCAGAAGCTTTCCTGGCAAAAAACAACGGTGCCAAAGTTGTTCATGATCCACGCCTGCTCTGGAATACCGAGGATATTGTCCGCGCTGCTGGTGGAGAGCCGGTACAGAGTAAAACCGGTCATGCCTTTATTAAAGAGCGCATGCGCAAGGAAGATGCCATTTATGGCGGTGAAATGAGTGCGCACCATTATTTCCGGGATTTTGCCTACTGCGATAGCGGTATGATTCCATGGTTATTGGTTGCTGAGTTGGTAAGTCGCAGTGGTAAATCGCTGTCACAGCTTGTTGGTGAGCGCATGGCTGCTTTCCCCTGTTCGGGAGAGATTAACTCTAAGGTTCAGGATGCTGCAGCACTGTTAAAGGCGGCAGAGGAAAAGTATGGACCTGCAGCTGACAGCGTTGAGCACGTGGATGGGTTGAGTATCGCTTACCCCGAGTGGCGTTTTAATTTGCGTATGTCAAATACTGAACCGGTTGTTCGCTTGAATGTTGAATCCCGGGGAAGTGAGGAATTAATGCGGGAGAAAACAGAGGAGCTGCTTCAGCTTATCGGTTAATACTCGTTTTTTATTATTAAAAAGCCCCGCAACTGCGGGGCTTTTTGGTTTGGGGGTACTCAAAGTTATTTATCTGGTTTTATGGAAGAAATTATAAGAGTCGGGTGACAGCTTGGATGGGGCCTTTGGGAGTCTTTACGTGTTGAGCGAAGATTTGCCACTGGTTCTTAACCCGTACTCCAATAATATAGGCGTAGTCGGAGTAGAGATGATGGTGGGGCCTTAGGGTTGAGCGCCCAAGGGATTTTGTGACGTTACCTAAAAACCTGAATTTTCCCCGATTGATAATTTCATTGTGTGTGGCCTTGCCATTGAGTCCCTGCTTTTTCCTTGGGCGAACATGAGCAACGGCCGGCATATTCGCATTGCGCCCGCCAATACAGAAACAGCAGTCACTGAGTTGCCCGGTAATCATAATGTCGGCACCGCTGCGCATTTGGTAGGGCTCAAGGCGATCTAGGGCAAGGTCTTCACCCCAATCGATCATGCGAATATGGTGGACCTTGATTGTTTGTGGATCTTCGATAAAGACCCCTTGGCGGTGGAAAGCAAAAATTTCATTGGGGCTATCAATACCAGGTGCGCCCATGCCCATGGTGTAGGTCCCGAATTGATAATCCATGACTCCAGTATCTTTTGTACCGGTAATTCTCACCAGGTTATTTTTTAAGAACATTTCCGGGTAATTTCTAAGCTGATAAAGCGCAGTAGAGCTTCTCATGTGCTGATCTCTCTATACCAATTATATTTTTCTCGTTATTTTTGCTCCTGAGGAATTGGTGTTGGCGCTTGAAATAACAAGAGGAACAATCGTACCCAATGTTGAAGGGGCTGAGGAAAATAGATACGAATAAATCTTGGAGTCCGGTCAGGGTTGGTAGCTGTTCGAGGGGGTGGGAACTGCGTTGCTTCGCATTGTGCTTAAGGTAGCGGCGCTGCTGCCCGTGCTATCGATATAGCCCGAGCAGCATTTACTTCTAGACGTTTCTCTCTATAGCAAAACTCGCCAATTGTTGCAGGGCGGTTTTTTGTTCGCTCTCGGGCATAAAGGCCAATTGCTTTTTGGCGTCTTCTACAGCGGCCCGGGCACGATCCATGGTGTAGTCCAGAGCACCGCAGGCTTCAATGGCCTCTACTATTTCACTGAGCTTTTCCGCACTGCGCTGTTCAATTGCAGTTTTTACCAGCAGTGCCTGGTCCTTGCTGCCGTTGGCCATGGTGTAGATCAAGGGCAGGGTCGGCTTGCCCTCCGCCAGGTCATCCCCAACATTTTTACCCAGTTCTTCCGAATTACCGCGATAATCGAGAGCGTCATCAACCAGCTGGAAGGCGAGTCCCAGGTGTTGGCCGTAGAGTTTCAGTGCAGTTTGTTCTTCACTTGAGCAGTTGGCTAATACGGCCGCAGTTTCACAGGCGGCTTCAAACAGTGCGCCGGTCTTTTTGTGGATAACGGTGAAGTAATTCTCTTCGCTTACTGCGGGATCACCGGCGTTGACCAGCTGCTGTACTTCACCCTCTGCGATGGTGTTGGTGGTCTCTGAGAGTATTGCCATGATGCTCATGTCTTCCAGAGCAACCATCATTTGGAAGGCGCGGGAATAGAGGAAATCTCCCACGAGTACGCTGGGCGCATTGCCCCACTTGGCATTGGCGGTAAGGCGGCCGCGGCGCATGTCAGAGGTGTCTACAACATCGTCGTGCAGTAAGGTAGCAGTGTGAATAAACTCGATAATTGTGGCGAGATCGATATGGTTCTCACCCCGATAGCCGCAAGCTTTGGCACAAAGCAGTACCAGTAGTGGGCGCAGGCGCTTGCCCCCGGCTTCGACCAGGTAGTGACCTATATTTTCCACCAGGGGAACGTCCGAGTGCAGTTGATCGAGAATGCGCTGGTTAACCGCAGCAAAGTCTTCGGCGGCGACCCGGTGAAAAGGCAGCATGTGAGAGTTCCTTATACGACTAGACAGAGGCCTCCCGGGGGCCGGAAGGCGAAGGGGCGCTATTGTATCAACCCGGCGAATTGATTAGAATCTGCGCCCCGCCAATTGCGGGCTCTTTGCGGCTATTGGGTCGTCTGCGGGCCTTTTGGCGAATAGATGTTAAACACACGGCGCAAGCTCCCGAAATGCGGAGCAGTGACTTACTGGTCCTCCCGCTGCTTCGTGTCGTCCTTACCGGAGCATAGAAATATGTACGCTGTTTTTGAGAGCGGTGGCAAGCAACACCGTGTAGAGGAAGGCGAAGTACTTCGCCTGGAGAAGCTGGAAGTAGCAACTGGCGAATCCATCGATTTTGATAAAGTGTTCATGGTTGTCGATGGCGACAAGATCAACATTGGCGCTCCCATTGTAGATGGCGCTAAAGTAACTGCTGAAGTGGTAAGCCACGGCCGCGGCGAGAAGGTGAAGATCATCAAGTTCCGTCGTCGTAAGCACTCCATGAAGCGCCAGGGCCACCGTCAGTGGTACACCGAAGTTAAAATCACTGGCATCAAGGCATAAGAGAGGAGTAACGACTCATGGCACATAAGAAAGCTGGCGGTAGTACGCGAAATGGTCGCGATTCCGAGAGTAAACGCCTGGGCGTGAAGCGCTTTGGCGGCCAGTCTGTAGCAGCAGGCAACATCATCGTTCGTCAGCGTGGCACCAAGTTCCACGCCGGTGTTAACGTTGGTATGGGCAAAGACCACACCCTGTTCGCCACTGCGGACGGCGTTGTGAAGTTTGAAGTTAAGGGCCCCAACAACCGCAAGTTCGTTTCTATCGAAACTGCTTAAGCGGCCATTAGCCCAAGCTTCATAAAAAGCCCCGCTATTGCGGGGCTTTTTTGTTGGAAAAGTCGCAAAAAGACAGCGACGGGAAGTTAGGGTGGCAGTTGCCCACAGGAGGCGGCTTGTCGGCTGGTATGATGATAGTGCGCGCATCTGCGCACCGGATGAGACAACCGCTGTGACGGTGGAGTGATTATGAAGTTTGTCGATGAGGCGCCCATCTCTGTGCAGGCAGGCAAGGGCGGCAATGGCTGCCTGAGCTTTCGCCGGGAAAAATTTGTTGAGAAGGGTGGCCCGGATGGCGGTGACGGCGGCGATGGCGGCTCCGTGTACCTGGAAGCTGATGATTCCCTGAACACCCTGGTGGATTATCGCTACCAGCCCCGCTACGCCGCTGAGAGTGGTCAGCCGGGTCGAGGGCGCAACTGTACTGGCGCCAAGGGTGAGGACCTGGTCCTCAAGGTGCCGGTGGGCACCACGATCATTGATGCGGATACCGGCGAGACTATCGGCGATATGACCGAAGCTGGTGAGCGTCAGCTGGTGGCTCAGGGTGGCTTTCACGGCCTGGGTAATACCCGCTTCAAATCCAGTACTAACCGTGCGCCGCGTCAGACCACACACGGTACTGAGGGTGAGATGCGCAGCCTCAAGCTCGAGCTAAAAGTTCTGGCAGATGTAGGCATGTTGGGGCTGCCCAATGCGGGTAAATCCACGTTTATTCGCGCCGTCTCTGCGGCCAAACCGAAAGTGGCCAACTACCCCTTTACCACTTTGGTACCAAATTTGGGGGTAGTGCAAGTTCAGAAGCATCGCAGCTTTGTGATTGCAGATATCCCCGGCCTGATTGAAGGTGCCGCCGAAGGGGCGGGCCTGGGGATTCGCTTCCTCAAGCACTTAACCCGCTGTCGAGTTTTGTTGCACCTGGTTGACCTGGCTCCCTTTGATGGCTCTGATCCGGTAGAGAATGCCCGAGCCATTGAGCGTGAGTTGTCCACCTTTAGCCCGACACTGGCAGGGCGTGAGCGCTGGCTGGTATTGAACAAGACCGACCTGGTTCCCGCTGCGGAGCTGGAAGAGCGCTGTCAGGCGGTAGTGGATGCTCTGGGCTGGGAAGGGCCTGTGTTCCGTGTGGCAGCTATTCGCAAAGAGGGTACCGATGCCCTCGGCGGTCGCCTGATGGATTACCTGGAAGAACGTCAGGAAATTGAGGCGCGAGATCCCGACTTGGCTGTTGCGGAGCTGGAAGCGCAGCGTCAAATGCAGCGCGAAGCTCGCGAGCGTATCGAAGAGTTGAGAGAGAGTCATCGCGCCAAGCGCAAAGCTGCCAAGGGGCAGGTGGATGACGACGAGGATTGGGATGATGACGACGACCACGATGTGGATGTTGAGTATCGCTCTTAAATTGTGTGGAGCGAGCAGTTGCTGAGTTCGTCTGGCTCGCTCAATAGTTATCTTGTCCTGAGGGGGAAGCATGGACTCCGCAACAGTGTCCCGGCAGGCGTTGACCAAGGCCCAGCGGTGGGTGGTAAAAATTGGTAGCGCCCTTCTGACAGATAATGGTCGAGGTGTGAATACCGCTGCCATTTCTGCTTGGGTTGCGCAGATGGCTGATTTGCGCCGTCGAGGGATCGAAGTTGTTCTGGTTTCATCCGGTGCTGTTGCGGCCGGAATGGACCGGTTGGGCTGGTGTCGCCGGCCCGAGTCTATCCACCAGTTACAGGCGGCCGCTGCTGTGGGGCAGAGCCACCTTGTGCAGGTCTATGAGCAGGCTTTTAGCCGTTTTGATATTCGCAGCGCTCAGATCCTGTTGGATCACGATGACCTTTCCAATCGCACTCGCTACCTGAATGCTCGCAGCACCTTGCGCACGCTCCTGTCACTGGGGGCTGTGCCTATCGTGAATGAAAATGACACGGTAGTGACTGACGAAATACGTTTTGGCGATAACGATACCCTGGCGGCCCTGGTTGCAAATCTGGTTGAGGCAGATGCGCTGCTGATTTTGACCGATGCGGATGGGCTGTTTACTGAAGATCCCCGCGATAACCCCGAAGCAGAATTAATTAGTGAGGCATCTGCGCTTGATCCCAGGCTGCTCGAGATGGCGGGGGATTCCCGCAGCGGTCTGGGTCGTGGTGGTATGACCACCAAGGTGCGCGCAGCGCAGTTGGCAGCGCGCTCAGGAGCTCGCACAGTGATCGCTGGTGGGGTCTTGGAGGCGGTGATAGATAAAGTCTGTGCCGGCGAGCAGCTGGGTACCCTGTTGCTGCCAGAGGCAGATCCCCTGGCGGCGCGTAAGCGCTGGCTCGCTGGACAGTTACAGGTGCGCGGAACCCTGTTAGTGGATGCCGGTGCCGAGGCAGCTATGACTGGGAGTGGTAGCAGTTTGTTGCCGGTGGGGGTTACCGCTGTTGAAGGGCATTTCAGGCGCGGAGATCTGGTGTCTTGCAGGAATGCTGAAGGTCGCGAGATAGCGCGGGGCCTGGTTAATTATGACAGTAGTGAGAGCGGTCGGATTCTGGGGCAGTCATCGGAGAAGTTTGCCGACCTTTTAGGGTATCGGGATGACGATGAATTAATTCATCGCGATAACCTGATCCTGCTCTGACTTGGCAAGTTTCGAATACAAAAAAGCCCCGCAATGCGGGGCTTTTTTGTGTCTGCTGCCTAAGGGATTAGGCGGCCAGAGCTTTGATCTGAGCGTTCAGACGGCTCTTATGACGAGCGGCTTTATTCTTGTGAATAATGCCTTTGTCTGCCATACGGTCAATAACGGGAACTGCTTCTGCGTACGCAGTTTTTGCTTTTTCCGCATCGCCGGCATCGATGGCCGCAACTACCTTCTTGATGTAGGTGCGCACCATGGAGCGCAGACTGGCGTTGTGCATGCGGCGCTTGTCGTTCTGGCGCGCGCGTTTCTTCGCTTGAGGTGAGTTGGCCACCGGTTGCTCCTGTCTGGAATCTATAAATCTGTAACTAACAGGCCCTGGGGCCCGATCGGGACGCGACATTATCCCCACAGTTGGTTGTTTGTCAACCATAGCGGGCGTCTCGGTGCAGATATGTTGTCAATCCACAACGGCGGTTACCCGGTCGGCAACTCCAGGCTGAACTCTACACCGCTGCCGTCGCTGCGGTTTCGGGCTTTTAGGGAGCCTCCGTGGAAGTCTGCGATCAGTTTGGCGATATGCAGTCCCAGCCCCAGGTGGCCGGCATTATCGCCTTGACTGCGCACAGAAACGAGAGAGTCAAATAGCTTGTGAGCGTAACCTTCCGGGAGCAGAGGGCCGTCATTGCCTACTGTGATCAGGTACATATCTCTGTTTGTTGCTACTGACAGGCAAATTTCACTGCCTTGGGGGGCGAAGCTGCAAGCGTTATCCACCAGCTTGTCCAGTAGTTGAGCCAACAACTCCGGTGCGCCGTGGCAGGCTAGCTCCCCAGTGGGTTTGTTCAGAGTAAATTGGTGTTCGCTGTGAGCATCGCCATAGCACTGTGTCATGACTTCAAGCAGGTCTGCCAGGTCGAAAGGCTCCCGCTCCGCTTGGTGGATGCTGGTTTCAAGATTGCTGGCTGCGGATAGACTGTTGAGAATCCCCGACAGCCTTGCACTGCCATCCATAGCCCGCTCTGCATAGCGGCGGCTGTGGTCGTCGAGTTCTCCGGCGGAGAGGTTATCCAGGGATGAGCGAACCACTGCCAGCGGTGTGCGTAGCTCGTGTGACAACTTACTGGCGAGAGTGCGCAGGTACTGGTGATATTGGTCCAGTTCTGCGAGCAGGCTGGCGAAGGCCCGGTTTAGGTCTCCCAGTTCATCGCTTGCCTTTGAATGGGGAAAGTTGCCGCGCAGTTTGCCGCTGGAATCTACTGCGTTGCGGGCGGCCTGGTGTAGCTTGCGCACGCGCCAGGAAAGCCAGCTGGCGTAGCCCAAAAGGAAGAGCAGGGCGATAGCGGCCGCGGCGCAGCTGATCAACCACAACCGGTGGGCTGCTCCCTCGGTGACTGATTGCATCGCTTCGCCAGATTGCAGGACGACGACTTGCCCCAGAAGTGGCCGCTCAACCACTTCGTCGACCCGGGTGATAACGGGCACACTCACCGCACCAATTCGGGATTGCAGCGGTCCTGAATACCATTGCTCCCGGGTGCCACGGCTGTCAGGCGTCGGAAGAGGCAAGCTATTTTCCGGCAGCTGTGGCAAATCCTCTCTGGAAAGCAATTTGCGATAAGCCCAGTCTCTCAGCCACGAATTGCTCTCGGAATCTGCCAGCTGTAGTTGTCCGTTGCTGGCAAGAAGAAACCCCTCGCTGTCCACTACTGCGAGGCGCAGTCCAGGGCGCGCAAAGTGGTCGAGTTCTCTTTGAAGGTCTGGCAGAGGGCTTACCAAGCGCCCTGGGTGACCATCTGCTGGAAGTGTGCTGGCGCTTCGAGTCGGTGAGGAGCCACTGCTGTTTGCCCTGTCGTGAATACGGATAGCGAGGGCTCCACCGGTTAGGGTTTGTGGTAGAGCCAGTTCCAATTGGTAACCGGCACCAGAAGTTGTCCAGCGGCCCCTTAAGCGCAGCTCACGCTCGTAGCGGCCCTCTCTCGGGTTGTGCCACAAGGCGCTGGCGGTCCCCTGGCTGGCGACGGGCAGGATGTAGTGCCGGTCAGCGGTAAACAGCTCTACAGTGTCACCACCAGCGATCAGGCCTGTGCGGGGGTCCCGGTAGGCGGGAGTTGAGTCCGAAACAGTGAGAAGCAGGTAGACTTGCTTATCCAGTTGCCCCAGCGTCACCTGGGCCATAGGGGATAGCTGCCCGTCCTCAAGGGCTCTGGGCTCCAGTTGCTGCGCTCGCCACTCATCGCCATAGCCGTCGACTCTCGGAGCTTGAGATAGGGGATTCAGGTAGAGCTGAGCCCCTGGTGGGCGTGAAAGGCGCTGAGGGTCCGGGGCGATAAGCTGGGGGGCACTGGCCAAGCGTGCGGCAATTGCCGCCGCAGTTGCTTCAATTGCCTGGATCTGGCCTTGTGCTAGGGCGGCGTCCACCTGGCGGAGGTACTGGCAGCCGGCCCAGGGCAGGGTGAGTGCGACAAGGCTGACGAGCAAGAGTTGGCGGCGTAGGTTCATACTTAAATTTTTGAAATTGTTCGCCCGATGGCGGTTTACAGCTGCCAGCGATACCCCATGCCGTAGGCGGTTCCTATGGCATTAAACTCGGTGTCCAGCGCCTGGAATTTGCGCCTGATTCTTTTGACGTGAGAGGTGATGGTGTTGTCATCCAGCACTACGCGGGCTGCTTCCATTAGTTGGCTGCGGGATTTAACGTGGCCGGGCCTTTTTGCCAGGGCGTGGACAATCCAGAATTCGGTCACGGTTAAGTCCACGGGTTGCTCATCCCAGTGGCAATGGAGCCTGGAAATATCCAGCCATAGCTTTCCCTGAGTTAAGCTCTCGCCTTCATCGTTTTGATCTCGCAGCACGCTAACGCGGCGCAGTAGGGCGTTAATTCGCGCCTGCATATGGGGTAGGGAGATATCCTTGGTGAGGTAATCATCAGCCCCCAGGCGCAGTCCGGAAATAATATCCAGCTCTGAGTCCCTGGCGGTGAGAAATAATATTGGCAGGCTCGGCGCCATAGCGCGCAATTCCCGGCAGAGCTCAAAACCGCCCTCCACCTCGCTGCCCAGGCCAACATCGATCACGGCCAGGTCTGGCAGCCGCTGGCGAAAAGCATCCATGGCCTCAATCCTGGCGCTGTATAAATCGACCCGGTAACCGTGGCGGCGCAGAGCATCGCGGTAGTTTTCTGCGATAGCGCGTTCATCTTCGACAATGGCGATGGTTGCACTCATGACAAATCCCGACTTAATTCCTTTCTGGCGGAGAATCATGCACGAAGTTGCAGGGGTTAGGCAAAAAGGCGGGCGCAAGGCGCCCGCAAATACAACAGGGTTTCTATCAGCTTGGAGTTGCGTGAGTGGATTTGCGATCCACTCACGCTTATGTAGTGCGGCTTGAAGGCGAAGGGATATGCGGATTTGTTGTCCGCCGTGCCCCTTTGACTCAGAAGTTTCCCGCCATGGACTCCGGAAGGGAGAAGCGGATGTCGACGCGGCGCTCCATGGCGTAGGCGTCTACATCGCCTCGGGCTGCCTGGGAATAGGTGGAGCCGAGTGCGCTGCGGCTGATTCTTGAGGCATCAACTCCCAGCGATACCAAAGCCTCTTCCACACTCAGGGCGCGTTGATCGGACAGTACATTGTTGTAGCCGTCGCTGCCGCGAGGATCTGCGTGTCCCTCCAGGTGAATTTGCAGGTGGGGGTGGCGCTTGAGGAAGTCAGCCATGGCACTCAGCTGGTGCATTTGGCCCTCCTGAAGCTCGTCCTCCCCAGTGGTAAACAGCATTTGGAATTGCAGTGAATCCAGGGCCAGTTGGCTGGCGTCGTTCGCGGACAGTTGAGCCGCATCCAATTGCTGTGCCAGGTTGCTGAGCTCTGCACGGCTCTCTGTCAGTTGTGTTGCCAGCATATCTGCCTCGTCTGCTTGCTTGATCTGCTCTCCGAGCCAGGCTCCGCCGAGTGCTCCGGCGATAAAGCCAACGGGCCCACCCAATGCTGCACCGGCAATTGCAGAGCCGGTAAAGACTGAGGCCTGCTTGGCCGGAGTCAAATTGGATTCGTTTTGTTCCTTAGCGTGGGCTCCGGTGGCAATCAGAGAACCCAGGGCGACGGCCATCACTACTTTTTTCATTGTTCTGCTCCTTAGCGGCTTTTCTTACTCGTGTGGGCCTGTTCTGTTGTGGCCCGTTTGAGTGTTATTAAAAAGCTCCAAGGAGGCGCTGGCGTGGCGCAGCTATGACCAACTGCGGCTCAATTGTGGCGAAATATGGCGATCGCTCCGAAACCCAGCTCGGAAGCTGGAAGGGGCTGGGCGACCGCAGTTATAGCAGGGGGTGGATGGACAGACGGGGCTGGGGCCATCAACAGCTGCTATGTACCGCACAATTGCCAGAACCAGGGCAATAATCAAAGCACTAATGGTCATCCCTTCTCTCCCCGCACCACCAGCTCCTTGGGTGGCGCGACTAGCTCGCTCTTAGTATAGGCTCGCGGTCCCGCAGTCGCAGGGCCTCAGCTCTGTAGAGGAGCCCATATATCCCCAGGTTTTGGGGTAGACTTGCCGGCCAACAAATTTCAATTTTCGCCAGGAGTCCGAGTTTTGTCGCAGTCATCCCCAGCTCAGGAACAGGCAGTCGAAAAATCTGGTGCTTCCAGATTGCTGCGGGGCAGTTCCGTTGTCGGTGCTGCCACTATGCTGTCGCGAGTGGCCGGGTTGGTTCGCGACGTGGCGCTGGCCCGCTTTGCCGGTGCGGGCGATGCTGCCGATGCCTTTTTTGTCGCATTCAAGATTCCCAACTTTTTTCGCCGTCTATTTGCCGAAGGGGCATTTGCCCAGGCCTTTGTACCGGTACTGGCCGAATACCGTCAAAAGGGCGGTAAAGCGGCTGCGCGTGAGTTAAATGACCGGGTTGCGGGCGCTCTTGGCGGCGTACTTTTGTTGGTTACTCTGTTTGGTGTTCTCTGCGCTCCACTAGTTACGGGTATTTTTGCTTTTGGTTGGTGGTGGGACGGCAGTGAGCGTGAGAAGTTCGATCTCGCTACCGATATGTTGCAGATCACCTTTCCCTATTTAATGCTGATTTCCCTGGCGGGATTTACCGGGGCAATACTCAATACTTTCGATCGTTTTGCGATTCCGGCGCTAACCCCGGTGATGCTCAACCTGGTTTTGATTGCTGCGGCGACGGTTGCTACCAGCTGGTTTGATCCGCAAATTATGGCGCTTGCTTGGGGCGTTTTTGTTGCGGGGGTGGTGCAGCTGCTGTTTCAACTGCCTTTTCTCGCTCGTGAAGGATTGTTACCTAGCCCTAAGTGGGATTGGCAGCACAAAGGGGTGCGTAAAATTTTACGCCTGATGGCGCCGGCGATTTTTGGTGTGTCAGTGACTCAGATCAGCCTGGTGATGGACACTCTGCTGGCTTCATTCCTGCCCAGCGGCAGTGTTTCCTGGCTCTATTTTTCCGACCGGCTCACCGAGCTGCCCTTGGGGGTGTTTGGGGTTGCAGTGGCCACGGTAATTCTGCCGAGCTTGTCGCGTCAGCACACTGACGGAGATCCTCGCCGGTTCCGTCATACCCTCGACTGGGCTTTGCGCAGTGTCACACTAATTTCTCTGCCCGCTTCTGTAGCCTTGGTGGTACTGGCTGAGCCGCTCCTGACAACCCTTTTTCAGTATGGGCAGATGCAGCCGCGCGATATGCAAATGGCCGCCTGGTCCCTGCGCGCTTATGCCATGGGGTTGTTGGCGTTTATGCTGATTAAAGTGCTGGCGCCGGGCTATTTTGCCCGCCAGGATACCTACACCCCAGTGCGCTTTGGCTTAATCGCTATCTCGGCCAAAATGGTGTTGAGCCTGCTGTTTGTGATACCGCTTAACTACTACTTCAAGCTCGGCCATATGGGTCTGGCACTGGCTACGGCTTGTCAGGCCGCTATTAACGCCTGGCTCCTCTATAAAGGCCTGCGTCGAGATGATGTCTATAAACCTGAGGCTGGGTGGGGCACTTACCTGGTAAGGTTGCTTCTGGCGAATTTGGCGATGGTTGCGATTTTGCTCGGGGCCCTGCACCTGTGGTCACAGTGGAGTGAATGGGCCTGGTATGACCGCGCCTGGCGTATGGGGCTGATCGTAGCTGCGGGGGGAGCGACCTATATGTCGGTTTTACTGGTTTCAGGATTGCGCCCCCGCCACTTCCGCGCCACAAGTTAGTTTATTAAGTGGGTATATCTGGATAAATATGGCCTCTGGCCGCCCAGTGGGAATCCGCTATACTGTGCGGCTCGATTTTATGAGGATGGGAAAATCGCTTTGGCCCAGGAGCGCGAACTAATTCGCGGGTTGCACAACCTGCGCCCCCGCCACCGGGGAAGCGTGGCGACAATCGGCTCGTTCGATGGTGTACACCTCGGTCACCAGGCGATTATTGCGCAGCTCAAGCAACGCGCGCAGGAACATGATCTGCCCTCGGTGGCGATTATCTTTGAGCCCCAGCCACATGAGTTCTTCTCTGGGGAAAGGGCGCCCGCGCGTCTGATGCGCTTTAAAGAGAAGGTATTGGCGCTATTTGATGCTGGTGCCGACCGGGTGCTGTGCCTGCAGTTTAACGAGAAACTGCGCAACCTGAGTGCCGATGCCTTTGTGCGCCGTATTCTGGTGGACGGCCTTGGAATCCGCCATTTGGTGGTGGGAGACGATTTCCGCTTCGGCTGTGATCGCAGTGGCGATTATCAATTCCTTCAGGGCGCCGGGGCCGAAAATGGATTCACGGTGGAAGACACAGCTACGCTTGAGATTCGCGGAGCCCGGGTGAGCAGCACCCGCATTCGCGAAGCGTTGCAGCGGGGCGAGTTTGAGTTGGCCGAGGCCTTACTCGGGCGCCCTTACAGTATTACCGGACGGGTTGCCCCCGGCCGCGCCTTGGGCCGGCAACTGGGTGCTCCCACAGCCAATGTGCGTTTGCACCGCTACCGCTCCCCGCTGGTTGGTGTTTACACCGTTCGCACCAAAGCCGCGAATGGAAGTGAACTCGCAGCTGGGCGGCCGGAAATTGACGGTGTTGCCAATGTGGGGTTTCGCCCGACAGTTGAGGGAGAGGGCGCCCGGCCACTACTGGAAGTCAACTTGTTTGATTTTGATAGCAACCTCTACGGGAAAGAACTAGCGGTAGAGTTTTGCCACAAACTTCGCAATGAAGAGAAGTTTGCCTCCCTGGAAATCCTCAAAGCCCGCATCGCTCAGGATATTGACGATGCTAAAGACTGGTTTGTGCAAAACCCCAAGGGGCACTAACTGGTGTATAGACGATGAATTTTTCTCTACTAGAGCTGAAGTAGACATCCAATGACTGATTATAAAGTGACCTTAAACCTGCCTGAGACCGACTTTCCTATGCGCGGCAATCTGCCCCAGCGCGAGCCGGCTATTTTAAAGAAGTGGCAGGAAACCAAGCTCTACGAAAAAATCCGCGAAGCGCGGGCGGGGCGCGAGCAGTTTATCCTGCACGACGGTCCTCCCTATGCCAACGGGGATATTCACATAGGTCACTCGGTCAACAAGATTCTCAAAGATATTATTATCAAGTCGAAAACCCTGAGCGGTTTTGACGCTCCCTATGTGCCTGGCTGGGACTGCCACGGCCTGCCGATTGAGCACCGCGTCGAGAAAAAGATTGGCAAGGCTGGCGCAAAGGTGGATCACAAAACTTTCCGCCAGAAGTGCCGCGAGTACGCAGCCAAGCAGGTGGACGGACAGAAGAAAGACTTTATTCGCCTGGGGGTGTTCGGTGAGTGGGACAACCCCTACCGCACCATGGATTTCCAATTTGAAGGCGATATCATCCGAGCGCTTGGGCGAGTGGTCAAAAATGGCCATTTGGCACGGGGTTTCAAGCCCGTGTACTGGAGCGTTGTGGGCGGATCAGCTCTGGCGGAAGCGGAAGTGGAGTATCAGGATAAAACCTCCTACTCCATTTACGTTTGCTATCCGGCGACGGAAGAGACATCCCTGGCTATCGCCGATGCGGCAGGTGGGCACGCGGGTGAAGGCCCCCTATCCGTTGTTATCTGGACCACAACCCCCTGGACGCTTCCTTCCAGCCAAGCGGTTTCTGTCAATGCTGAGCTGGAATATGTTGTGGTGCAAACGGCTGAGCGCCGATTGCTCGTTGCCGAAGCACTCAAGGATGCCGTATTGGAGAAGGCGGGGCTCGAAGGTGAAGTGGTAGGCCGTATTCGCGGTGCCGCCTTGGAGCACCTGAAGCTAAACCATCCTTTCTACGAGAAGCAATTGCCGATGATCCTCGGCGACCATGTCACCACTGATGCAGGTACAGGCTGTGTACACACTGCGCCGGACCATGGTCCCGATGACTTCCAGGTGGGCAAGCGCTACGGCATCGATACCCTGAACTATATCGATGACAATGGCGTGTACCGCGATATGGTACCGCTGTTTGCCGGTGAGCACGTCTACAAGGTGGACGACAAAATCGTGGCCCTGTTACAGGAGCGCGGAGTACTTCTGCACCAGGGTAAGATGGAGCACAGCTACCCTCACTGCTGGCGCACCAAGACGCCGCTTATTTACCGCGCAACTCCGCAGTGGTTTGTGAGCATGCAGCAGAATGACCTTCTGGAGAATGCACAGAAGGCAGCGGATGAAGTTCAGTGGATCCCCGGTTGGGGCAAGGCTCGTATCGATGCCATGCTCGACGGCAGCCCGGATTGGTGTATTTCCCGCCAGCGCACCTGGGGCGTGCCCATCGCTTTGTTTGTTCACAAAGAGACCCATGAAATCCACCCGGACACACCCGCTTTGATGGACAAAGTGGCTGAAAAGGTCGACGCCGAGGGTATGGACGTTTGGTTTGACTTGGACCCGCAGGAGCTTCTGGAAGATGAGGCAGACCAATATCAAAAGGTTACCGACACCCTGGATGTCTGGTTCGATTCAGGTGTGACTCATTACGCCGTACTGGAGCGCCGCAACGGCCTGCGTTTCCCGGCAGATCTGTACCTTGAGGGCTCTGATCAGCACCGAGGCTGGTTCCAGTCTTCACTGAAGACCTCCATCGCCATCAACGATTGTGCCCCTTATAAGCAAGTATTGACCCACGGTTTCACGGTAGATGCACAGGGACGGAAAATGTCCAAGTCCATCGGCAATACCGTTGCACCACTGGATGTAATCAACAAGTTGGGTGCAGATGTATTGCGCCTTTGGGTTTCCGCCACAGACTTCAGTGGTGAAATGGCGGTTTCCGATGAGATCCTGAAACGCACAGCGGACTCTTACCGTCGCTTGCGCAATACGGCTCGTTTCTTCCTGTCCAACCTGGCTGGGTTTGACCCGGAAAAAGATTTGTTGCCGGAGAGTGAACTTCTGGCGCTGGATCGCTGGGCGCTGGATAAGGCTGCGCGTCTACAGGATGAAATTATCGCGGCTTACGATAACTACCAGTTCCACCAAATCTACCAGAAGTTACATAACTTCTGTGTCGTGGAAATGGGTGGCTTCTACCTGGATATCATCAAAGATCGCCAGTACACCACTAAAGAGGACAGTACTGCACGCCGCTCTGCGCAAACGGCCCTCTATCATATTGTTCAGGCATTTGTTCGCTGGATTGCACCTATCCTGAGCTTTACCGCAGAAGAACTGTGGCAGTTTATTCCCGGTGCCAAAGCGGACAGCATCTTTATTGAAGAGTGGTATTCGCTGCCGAAGCTGCCAGCAGACTCGGTTAAAGGTGCGGACTATTGGGCCGCCATCGCCGAAGTAAAAACTGCGGTAAACAAGGTGCTTGAAGAGCAGCGTGGAGCTGGTGCTATTGGCGGCTCCCTGCAAGCAGCGGTGACTCTGTTCGCCGAAGATGACTTGCGCGAAAAGCTTCTGGAGCTCGAAGACGAGTTGCGCTTTGTTTTGATTTGCTCCTCCACTTCTGTGCAGCCGCTCAGCGATGCTGCCGGTGCAGAGTCCACAGAGCTGGAAGGATTGAAAGTCAGCGTAAGCAAAGTGGATCACCCCAAGTGTGCGCGCTGTTGGCATTACCGTGCCGATGTGGGTGTATCAGCAGAGTATCCAGACATTTGTGAGCGCTGCGTGGAAAACGTTTCTGGTGAAGGAGAAGTGAGGCACTATGCCTAGTTCCAACCCTGTTTGGGGGCATCCATGGCGCTGGTACTGGCTGGCGCTGGTGGTGGTTGTCCTCGATATCGCCAGCAAAGTCTGGGCCGTGGATATGTTTATGCACGGCCCTTCAATGCAAATTATTCCCGGCTTGCTGCAATTTACTTATGCCGAAAACTACGGTGCTGCCTTTAGCTTCCTGTCTGATGCTGGGGGATGGCAGCGGTGGTTTTTCGGAATTATTGCCTTTGTATTTAGCGTTGTTGTCAGTGTTTGGCTATGGCGCCTGCCGACAACAAAGCGCTGGGAACCCTGTGCCCTGGCGCTAATTCTGGGGGGGGCCTTGGGCAACCTTTGGGATCGAGTGCTGCTGGGTTACGTAAGGGATTTTATTTCGGTCTATTACGGCAACTGGCACTTCCCGGTATTCAATGTTGCGGATATGGGAATTAGTATCGGCGCTGCAATGCTGGTTATTGAGCTACTTTTTTTTGCAGAAAAAGAAAGTGGCAAAGCAAAAAATAACGTGGAAGTCTAACGAACTATGAGTAATGCCGTTATCGGTGAACACTGCCGGGTGACACTGCACTTTAGCCTGAAATTGGACGATGGCACTGAGGTGGATTCAACCTTCAAAGGTGACCCAGCCTCTTTCAGTGTTGGCGATGGCAGTTTGCTGCCGGGCTTTGAAAAAGCGCTTTTTGGTTTAAAAGCGGGGGATGAAGCCGAGATCGAGATACCGCCGGAGATAGGATTTGGTCAGCGCAACCCGGAAAACCTGCAAAAGGTGCGCCGGGATACCTTTTCTCCCGATATGGAGCTGGAGCGCGGATTGGTAGTCTCTTTTGACAATGGCAGCGGCGAACTCCCCGGAGTAATCAGTGAGATTGGTGAGGACGATGTTACCGTCGACTTTAATCATCCATTGGCCGGTCAAACCTTAAATTTCCATGTGAAAATTATTGCGGTGGATTCGATCCAATAGGGTCGGGTTCCCTCTTTGTAGCAAGTAGGGTACTGAAGTAGACATGCAAATCCGAATGGCTAACCCCCGGGGCTTTTGTGCCGGTGTTGACCGGGCAATTGATATTGTGAATCGCGCCCTGGATGTATTTGGTGCGCCGATCTATGTCCGCCATGAAGTGGTGCATAATAAGTTTGTGGTGGAGAGCCTGAAAGAGCGCGGTGCGGTCTTTGTCGATGAACTCGATGAAGTGCCCGATGATGTTATCGTTATCTTCAGTGCTCACGGTGTTTCAAAAGCTGTGCAGCGCGAAGCTGAAGAGCGCGGCCTGCGTGTATTCGATGCTACTTGCCCGCTGGTTACCAAGGTGCATATTGAAGTGAGTAAGTTCAGCACCGACGGTGCTGAGTGCATACTTATCGGCCACGCCGGGCACCCGGAAGTGGAGGGCACAATGGGGCAGTATGACAACTCTGCTGGCGGTGCCATTTACCTGGTTGAAGACGAAGAGGATGTTGCGAAGTTAACTGTTAAAGACGAGAGTAATCTCGCCTATGTTACCCAGACAACACTATCCATGGATGATACCGCTCGAGTCATTGATGCCCTGAGAGTGCGTTTCCCTGAAATCCGTGGGCCTCGAAAAGATGATATCTGTTACGCGACCCAGAATCGCCAGGATGCGGTAAAGCAGCTGGCTCTGGAAAGTGACCTGGTTCTTGTTGTTGGTAGCCCGAATAGTTCTAACTCTAACCGCCTGCGTGAACTCGCTGAACGCTGTGGAGCTGCTGCTAAATTGATCGATGGTGCGGATGATATCAATGCAGATTGGCTTCAGGGGAAGTCGTCCATTGGAATAACTGCAGGAGCCTCGGCGCCGGAAGTTTTGGTGCAAGGAGTGATTGACCGACTGCAACAACTTGGTGCGAGCCTTCCTGAAGAAATGGATGGAAGGGCTGAAAATATACGCTTCTCCCTGCCTAAAGAGTTGAGGTAATCAATTAGATTCTTTTGTGCCCCTTGAGCCTTGGTTTTGGGGGCTAAGAACACTGGTTTTGGTCCGCCTCTTCGACCCTCAAACGACCGCTGTGAAACAATATCAGGGCCAGGCCCTGTGATCCATCAAGGTTACAAACATAGAGGCTCCCCATTTGTAATGCTCCTTGGGGGGAACCTGTCTTACGACTCTCACCAGTTCCAATAAAAGATATGTAATCTTTAACTGGAGAGTTGGATAGAATCTGTACTTTCTCTACCCTAGACCCGGACATTATTAAAGAGTCATTGTCATCGCGTATACCGTCATGATCGGTATCGATAAAAATTTCCCATCCTAGATCCCAGGTTCCAAAGTTACGCATAGTGACACGCTGATTTTTCCCGACAGCTGTATTTCTTGTTAGCTGTATAGCGCTAAAGAAATCATCCCCCACAAGTTCCAGCTGTGTCTTTTCAATGATTTGCGTAAAGCTTGGCAGACCAATAAATAAGAGAATCGATAAAATACAAAGACTGATTAGCAACTCGAGTAGTGTTAAGCCCCGTTGAGTCATGGTCCCCTCCTGGGGTTTTTAGACGCAGGTCTCATTTTGTTGACCATTGAATCTGCTGAAATGGCCACTAGTCGGTTTGATCTGGTGAGTAAGCTCAGTGAAATGCTACTTTCGTGAATATATCTACAGTCTTTTTCTCTTTCTAGGTGTTTGGCGGTAAAGTGAACACTGAATTATTGGCACAGGCGTTAGAAATAGATGCAAATTAGGAATACTGGTCAGGGCCGCAGGGGTTGGCGACAGGGTGGGTTTACCCTGATAGAGATGATGGTCAGTCTTGTTGTATTGGCTTTACTTGTTGGCATTGCAGTCCCAAGTTTTACAGATATGATCAACAACAACCGATCAGTGGCATTGGCTGAGGATTTTGCAGGAGCCCTTAATTACACTCGTGCGGAGGCTATCAGACGTGGTGGAAGAGTTTCAATATGTGCGAGTACGGATGGGGCTAGCTGTGGAGCGGCTGATACTTGGGATCAAGGGTGGATAGTATTTGTTGATGGCGCCGCTACCGATAACGCCGGTGCCCCCATTATTACCCAGGTTCTTAGGGCTTGGGATATTGATGATGCGGATGCTTCTGTTGTAGTTGCTCAAGCGGCAGTAACAAATTTCATCCGTTATACCGATCTAGGCACACTAGGGCGTTTTACTGATACCACCATAGTTTTGAAAAACTCTAATTGTACTGGTAGCAGTGAAAGGACAATGACAGTTGGCGCAGCTGGACTAATAACAATTGCTAAAACAGATTGCTAAGGGGGCGAGGTGAAATTACTAAATTCCCAGCGTGGGGTGGGGTTAATCGAAGTTATGGTAACCGTTTTAATTCTTTCCACATCTCTGCTTGGTTTGGCTGCACTACAAAGCCAAGCGCTGCAGTATAACCACAGTGCTTATATGCGTTCCCAAGCAAATATCTTAGCTCAGGATATTTTCGAGCGCTTAAGAGCAAATCGTGAAAAATTATCTGAGTATGAAATAGCTCTTGATGACGACACACCGACTGGTGGTTCAAGTCATGCCCAGACTGATTTGGCAGAGTGGAGGGGGTTGTTATCGCAACGACTTCCGGAAGGAACAGGCCAAATAGCCTGTGATGCCGATAATTTGTGCACAGTTACCGTTCAGTGGGGAGAAGAAGATTCGACTGGCACGGGAAATGATGCGGGTACCAGTAGCTTTCAATATATGACAAGAATTTAGTGGGGGTCGTAATGTTTAATCAGCGAGGAATCTCTCTTGTAGAACTTATGGTGTCTATGACTGTTGGTTTGGTATTGATGGCAGGGGTATCGCAGCTTTTTTTATCGAGCGCAGTCACATTTACGACTCAGCAGGCTATGGCAAGGGTACAAGAAACGGGGCGTCTTGCTATTGATTTTATAAGTGAGGATGTACGTATGGCTGGTTATGTTGGCTGTATGAGTGTCGCCAACGTCTCGGATGACGGTGCGTTTAAAAACTTGTTAAATAATAGTGAGACTCCCCTTTACAATTTTGCCCTTCCCGCAGAGGGGATCGATAATGACGAAATCAATGCAAGTTACCCTAGCCACTCCGGTGAGTCGGATGTTTTGTTGTTGAGAAGTGCCAATGGTACTTCTGTGGCTGCAAGTGGTTACAGTGCGTCTGACCGTGTCTATATCGAAAATACTGGAGTGGAAGATGATGGCTGTGATGAGGGTAAGGATGAATACAGTGGCATCTGCCTAGAAGATATTGTAGTCATTGCTGATTGTACAAAAGCGCGAGCTTTTCAAGTCACGGGATTTGAGGGTGATAGTACTTCAGAGAGAATCGGGCTATTGCATTCTGATGCTGATGGTTTCACACCGGGAAACCAAAAAGGGGAAGTAACCTTTGATGATGATGCGACGGAAAGAGATAACTTTTTTTTTAGTGATGCGCAAGTGTTTGTGACTACCAGCACCTTTTATTACATTGATAATGGTATTTCTGGCCGCCCGAGCTTATTCAGAGAGATTAATGGCGAGTCTCAAGAACTCCTTACTGGAGTTGAAAAAATGCAAATCACATATGGATTGGATGCTGATGGTGATGCTGTTCCAGAGGATTATAAAGCAGCAAAAGATGTTACAGATTGGGGGATTTTAACCAGTATTAGAGTTGAGTTGTTGGTATCTTCCGATGATGACAATGTTCTTGAAGATACACAGCTATACACTTTCAATGGCGAGGTTGATCAGAATCCTGGGGATAAGCGCCTGAGGCAAGTTTTCAGTAGCACTATGGCTATCCGAAATCGAATGCCGTAATTGGAGAGAGAAAGATGAAAAAAAGGCTTTATGTTAAAAGCCTACAAAAGCAAGGCGGGGCAACACTTCTTGTTGGGCTTGTTATTTTATTGCTAATGACTTTTATTGGATTAGCGGCAATTCGCGGTAGTGGAATGCAGGAATTAATGGCTGGTAACATGCGCGATCGCCAGCTTGCGCTTCAGGCTGCTGAAGCCGCTTTACGGGTTGCAGAGGCTCGGCTTGATAGCGCCTCGGAATCCGAAGACGAGATAACTACACTCTTTGACGGCAGTACAACTGGAGTTGGTGAGCAGATGGATGGTTCTTCTGCGAGTGAATTTTGGCTGGTCTATGACTGGGAGGGTGCTTCAGTTTCGACCGCTCTTGGTTTAAAAGGAGTTGCGAGCCAACCGGTCTATGTAGTCGAAAGAATTGAGGGAACGGCATGGAATGCTAATGATGGTGGTGCTATCGATTTTGCTTCATCCGCTGATGATGAAGCACCCCAATATTATCGTATTACCAGTCGCGGTGTTGGCGGTACCGATAGCGCCGTAGTAATCCTTCATTCAACCTCGGATCCTTGATAACCTGCGCTTGGAATAATGATTATGATTAGTTTTTTAAGAAATTTTAAAAGCGCCTCGACACTTACGGCCGCACTACTTAGCTTGGGGGTAGCGCATAGCGCATTTTCCCTTGATCTTTCTCAGCAGCCACTGTTTCTAAGCACCTCTGTCGATCCAAATATTATGTTTGTTTTGGATGATTCTGGGTCAATGCAATGGGAGGTGACTCCTTCAGAAATAGCTGGATACTTCTATGCCGCTCATAATAATGGCTCTAGAAGTTATCCCGTTTATTATGTATATCCCCAGACTGAAGCCGGTAGTAGTAATACTGATGTCCAATTAACTCCTTGTCCGTATAGTGGCTCTTCAACATCTGGCTGTGACTACTGGAATAATAATAGTGATAGGCAGGTTATAGCAAAATTTGATAGTGATAATAAATGGGCAGCCTATTTTCGCTCCTCTGATAATAATAAATCCTATTATGATCCTAAGGTTCTTTATCTTCCATGGGCCGAAGAAGATGAAAGCGGTAACACTTTTAAAGATGCAGATCCCGAGAAGGCTTACCATAATCCTTATGACACTTCTAAGGGGTGGAGGAACCTTACGGTCAATAATACGCAAAGTGCGAAATGCTGGATAAGAGACAGCGCCACAAAAGATTCTGTCAACTCAAAAAATAATCTATGTGATAACGGGAGCCTAAGCTTTTATCCCGCAACTTATTTTAACTACAATGGTACTGGCGACGTTTATTTCTCCAGTAGCTATACTCGAGTCGAAATCAGGGATGATGGAAGTACCTATGTAGGTGGTAGTGCGCGAACTGACTGTGAAGATACAAGTGCGTGTACCTATGAAGAAGAAATACAGAATTTTGCCAACTGGTATAGTTACCATCGCTCCCGAGTACTTATGTCTCGAGCGGGAATTGGACATGCTTTCTCGGCTCAGGGTGAAGGGCTGCGCGTAGGCTTTGGTACACTGAATACTGGTTATGGATCTCTGGATGGAATTAGTACTGATGTAATTCTTACAGGAGTACGTACCTTTAAAGATACTGACAGAGAAGGTTTCTTTAGTAATTTATATGATACCACTATATCGAGAAATAGTACGCCATTGTTAGGAGCATTACAGGCCTCGGGTGAATATTATAGCAGGACCGATAGTAAGGGTCCTTGGTCTTCGACCCCCGGTAATAGCGGCAGTACTAGCTCTGATATTGCATGCCGATCCAGCTATACCATTTTGATGACAGATGGTTATGGTAATGATTATGATGATTTTAGCAGCTACGGAAATGTAGATGGGGCCTATGGCTCACCTTTTTCTGATTCGTACTCCAATACGCTGGCAGATATTGCTATGCACTATTGGAAAACGGATTTAAATACAAATTTATCAGACGATGTAAACCAAGCGGAAGATAGTATTGATACTGCTACTTGGCAGCATATGGTGACTTTTGGTGTCGCACTGGGAGTGACTGGTAACGTCGATTCGACTACAGCCTTTGATGCTATTGATACGGCTACCGCTATTTCCTGGGGCAACCCCGATTCTAGCGATTCGAATAAACTAGATGATCTACTGCATGCCTCACTTAATAGTCGCGGAGGCTTCTATAGCGCTGGCGATTCTACAACTTTCGCAGATCAGTTAACGGCAGTGTTAAGTGATATTAGCGGTCGATCCGGATCGGCATCAGCTGTTGCAGCTAACTCTACCCGCCTCGGAACTGATACATTAATTTTCCAAGCTTTATTTGACTCAAATGACTGGAGTGGTGAAGTTAAAGCCATTGAGATGGATGCGGATGGAAGCTTAAGTAATACCTCTAAGTGGAGTACTTCCTCTTCGGGAAAAATACCAACTTCTGGTCGTACGATGCTTACTTACAATGGTACCGATACGGTTAGTTTTGTTTGGAGTAATTTGACGGACGAACAGAAGTCAGCTCTAAAAGGTACCGACGATGACTCTGTTGGAGAGGAGCGTTTGGATTGGTTGTGGGGAGAGGGCGTCACCGGGATGCGTAGCCGTACTTATTTGTTGGGTGATGTTGTCAATAGCAGCCCAGCATTAGCGGATAATAGTGATATGAACTTTTCGTATCTTCCTTCTAACCTTGGAGGTGATACCTATGCTACTTACCTATCTGATACTAAGCAGGTTCGTTCAAAAGAAATTCTCTATGTGAGTGCAAATGATGGAATGCTGCATGGATTTAACTCCTCTTCAGGAGTCGAGGAATTTGCATACATCCCATCAGGTGCGTATGAAAAACTCGCTGATTTAACAGCTACTGACTATGGTACTGAGTCAAATCCACATGAATATATTGTGGATGGGCCGTTATATGTGAGTGATGCTTACTTTAAAAAGGGCGGCAGTGAGTCGTGGAGGAATATTTTAGTTGGTACTTATGGTGCTGGCTCTGAAGGGTTGTTTGTTTTGGATGTTACTGCCCCCTCAAATCCGAAGGTTTTGTTTGAGCTAGATAGTTCAGATAATGACAGTATTGGCCACATAATTGGTCAGCCAGTTATTGCTCCAACACCCGCAGGATGGAAGTTGATCTTCGGAAATGGATATAACTCTACAAACGATACTGCTGCTTTAGTAATTGTTGACTTGGCTGACCCTAGTGACATCGTAGTATTAGAGGCCGGTAGCTCAATCGGTAATGGCCTTGCAGGCCCGTCGCTATTACCCAATATTTATGGCGTCGTACAAACTGCGTATGCCGGAGATATTTATGGCAATATGTGGAAATTTGATTTGAGTGGCAACTCTGAGACTAGCTGGGAGATTGCATTTGGCACAGATTCATCGCCGACCCCCTTATTTATCGCAAAGGACGTTAATGGAAGCTCTCAGCCTATAACGGCAGCGCCAACTCTGGGGGCCAACTCAAAGGTCGATGAAGCTATCATGGTGTACTTTGGTACAGGTAGCTACTTGTCATCAGCTGATGATGATGAAGGTGATGTGATTCATAGCTTCTATGGCATTATCGATAATGGAACAAGTATTGCATCTACAGATAGATCAGATCTGTTCGAAAAGACTATTTCAGAGTCTGGGGGTGTGAGAACTATTGAAGGGGACAGTGACACTTCTTGGTGGGATACCAAAAAGGGGTGGTATTTAGATTTTGGAGAAATCCCTGCTGAAACTGGCTCCACTGCTGATACAACTGGCGAGAGAATTATTAGCAAGCCATTGTTGATTCGAGATCGCCTGATTTTCCCGACCATAACTCCGTCAGAAGACCCCTGTGCTTATGGTGCTACAGGCTGGACCATGGAGCTTGTTGGGTTAGGTGATCCTCGATATGTAAATGAAAGTATTTTGGACGAGCCCAACACAGAGCAGGATAGTGCTACTACGGGTTATTCGGATGTCATCCAGGCGGGTCGGAAAGTATATATTCCATATTCAGATACTTCAGGAGAATATGGGAATATGCCTGGTGAACTGACAAGGGGAAGTCAACGACTTTCTTGGCGGAAATTCTAAAAGGAAGAGCCTCTTGAAAAATTTAAGTACTAGCAAATATTATGGTTTCACTTTAATAGAAGTCATGATTGTTGTTGTGATTGTGGGCATACTTGCAGCGATAGTTTTTCCATCTTATATGGAGTATGTTCGCACCAGTAATCGTACAGAAGCAAAGGTCGAGATGAACGATATAGCTCACCGATTACAACGCTGTTTTACTGCTTATAGCGCTTACAACGATGGAAATTGCGCAGCAGCAAATGATATTTCTGGTGGAAGTACCATTTCCTCAGAGAATAATCATTACTCAATTTCAGGTGTTCTTACGGCGACAACATATACATTAACTGCTTCTCCTCAATCGGGCTCTACACAAATTAAGGATAGTGATTGCACAAGTTTTACGCTCACTCATGCCGGTGTTAGAGGAGCCACTGGCTCTGATACTGCCGACTGTTGGTAAGAACTTTTGAGTTTGTTGCAGTAAATTGATTGCTGAGTGGCCCTGAATTTATACAGGGCTACTCTTATTGTATATCTAAGTTTCTAGGCCTAGCTTCTTTAACCTGTAGCGAAGCGAACGAAAGCTGATTCCAAGTCGCTCTGCAGCTGCAGTTCTGTTCCATCTGGTTTTACTAAGAGCGTTTTGTATCACTTCTTTTTCAATTTCCTGTAGAAAATCATCAATCGTTTCGTGTGCAGAGGATTCAAATAACTCTCTAGCGGGAATATTGATTGGCGAAGAACTCTGGGGTAAGTTGCGTGTCTCTTTGGCTGATATTGTATTTGGCTCAAGCTTGAGGTCTGACTCTTTTATCACCCCTTTGTCACATAAAGTGAAAGCTCTTTCTAGAATATTTTCCAGCTGCCGAACGTTGCCAGGGAAACGAAATTTTTTGAGCGCTGACATAGCTTGGAAGTCTATTTTAGGCCTGGAAGAGCCAGATTTCCGCGCTATTCTTTGCATTATTACATGTGCAAGAATCGGAATATCGTCAATACGATCGCGCAGTGGTGGGATTGAGATTTCTATAACATTGATTCGATAATAAAGGTCGCTACGGAAGCGCCCCTCTGCCACCTCCTTAGCTAAGTCCTTATGGGTGGCACTTAAAATTCGGACATCAATGGAGACCTCCTGATTTGAGCCAATTGGTCGGATCGTTTTCTCCTGAATAGTCCTAAGTAACTTAACTTGGATGTCTAAGGGAAGGTCTGCAACTTCATCGAGGAATAAAGTTCCCCCTTCAGCACTTTGTAACAATCCAGTTTTATCTTTGTAGGCCCCGGTAAAGCTACCTTTTCGATGTCCAAAAAGTTCACTTTCCACCAGTTCATTTGGGATAGCGCCACAATTAATAGGAACAAAAGGTTTTTCGGCTCTAGCTCCTTGTTGGTGAATAGATCGAGCCGCTAGCTCTTTTCCGGACCCGGATTCGCCACTGATATATATAGGGGCATCACTACGTGCGACTTTTGTCAGTTGACTTCTTAAAATCTGCATGTTGTCAGCGTCGCCCAGTAGTAGTTCTGTGTCACTTTGGGCTAATTCGCTGATTTGCTGGTGATTCAACCGGAGAGCAAGCTGGGATAAATTTCTCAACCGCTCCAAATCTACGGGTTTACTGACAAAGTCAAACGCGCCTAATTTTAAGGCTTTAATTGCACTATCCATATTCCCATGAGCAGTAATAACAGCTATAGGTAAGTGTGACTCGACACTTTCTTGAATATGTTCAACCAGTTGCAATCCATCGCCGTCAGGTAGGCGTAAATCCGTTAAGCAAAATTGATAGTTATTGTTGTGTAGTAACTCCTTCGCTTGTGAGAGTGTACCTGCACTGTGGCAGTCCACATTCATACGCTTGAGTGTTAGGCTAATTAAGTTACAAATATCTGGTTCGTCGTCAACAACCAGTGCCAGAGGTCGCATTATTTCTCTGTCTTTTCTTGTTGTGTTGAAATTAGTAAGTAGTATATCAATTGTAATTATGTCAGAAATCTGAAAACCATAATGGCTTGTAGATCAAAAAATGTCCCTGCGGTAGATCAAGTAACGTCCTCATCGTGGGCAAACTCGATTCTAAAGCAGCTTTTGTCGTCGTTGCTACGGCAATGATAAAGGCTAAGGTTATTGGTCTCACAAAGCTCCCGTGCGATATACAACCCTAGTCCATTCCCGTTTTGACCTGTTGTAAAGAATGGTTCAAATATTTTATCGAGGAGTTCTTCGGGTACGCCTGCGCCTAAATCTTTGACCTCCAGAACTGTTTTCCTATGCACCTTATTGTAGTAGGCACAAATAGTAGCATGGTTTGTTCCAGTAGTTACTTGAGAGTGTTGTAAAGCATTATCAGCTAAGTTGGTGACTACTTGAGCCAACTGTGCAGAGTCAAAGTATGCTGGCAATGATTGTTCTGTGATATCTAGCTTGATAATGTTGTCGGTTTTACCGGTATTAAAATCTATTAAAAACTGTTTGAGCCAGGTTTTAAGATCGTATTTCTGGGCTGAGTTGGCACGTCTCCGCGAAAGCTGCATAACATTTTCAACAATCTGATTAATGCGTTGGCTTTGGCGGCATATTATGTCAGTTAATTCTTTGTCTTCCTCTTTCAATTGCGGAGACTCCGACAACAGCTGTGCAGCGTGCTTGATAGCGGCTAAAGGATTACGTATCTCATGCGCAATAGAGGCTGTTAGTTGGCCGAGGGATGCGAGCTTGAGCTTTTGGGCAGCTTCTGCCAGCTTACGGTTATCTTCGACAAAAATTAACGTGCTATGACCTGCATCATGGTGCAATTCTGAAAAGTTTGCATGAAGCTCGTCTCCATTTTTTGCGGGGATAAGGACATTATTTTGACTCTTATGACTGCGCCATTCCTTAACCTTTTGCCTCAGCTCTGCATGGTAGTCATGTGCTGTATCGATTTGGTTTTCTAGTAATCTTCTTGCTGATTTATTGATCAGTTCTGGCTTGTAAGTAGGGCCTAAAACTAATACACCGGTATTCATTCTTTCAATGATTTCTTGAGCCAGGCGTTGAAGGTGTGCAGCCTGGCGGCTTTGTTTGTCTGCGCGAATATTAGCTTTGCGAATACGTTCCGATAGGTACTGGATGGCACTTACGGTTACAAATAGTAGTAAACCTAGCCCGCCAGCAGACACAATCTCCTGGCTAGAACCCGATTCAGTTAGTAAATGGTAAAGCTGGAGCGCGATAACACCCAAACTAGCAATGGCCGCAAAAAATGCACTGAGGCGCTTATCAAGTAGGATGGCACCGATTGAACAACTGATAAGCAGTAAGTAACCGAGTCCAGAGTTTAGCCCTCCACTAGCCTCGATCAATAACAAGAAAACCAGAATGTCACAGCCCAAAATAATCCCAACTTGGCTGCTATTTGTCTGGTAAGCCTTCTGGCGTAAAAATAGTAACCACGCCACATTCAGAAGGGCATAGGAAGATGTTGTATATATAAATAGTGTTGGCAAGTACGTGCCAAGTGAGCCTCCACCTATGTCGGAGTAGAATACTCCTAGCAGAACTAGGGCTATTGCTACTCGGTAGATTGCGCTTATGCGCAAAAGCTCATGGTGCTGTTGGGGGGATGTTTGGGAACTGCTCACTGTAGATGCCCGGTATTCTTGTAGTGGTGAGCCGCTGCTGTTGTTACCCCGATAAGGTTACAATAGCGGCCTGTCTTGTCCGAGGTTCAACGATGTCTACTTTGCAGTTAGTGCTGGCACAAATCAATTCCCTGGTGGGAGATATTCCAGGGAATACCAAGCAGGTGATAGAAATTACGCGCCGAGCGTACCAGGAACTGGGTGCTGACTTGGTACTTTTTCCGGAGCTGACCCTGTGCGGCTACTCTCCTGAAGACTTGTTGTTGCGACCCAGTATGCAGATTCGCATTGATGCGGCATTGGATCAGCTCAAAGCTGCAGAACTGCCCTGTGCCATTGTTGTGGGTTACCCCAAGTTGCTTGATGGCGTCATGTTCAATATGGCGGGGGTAGTAGTTGAGGGAGAGTTAATCGCAGAATATGCCAAACAGAAGCTGCCTAACTATCAGGTCTTTGATGAAAAGCGTTACTTCAAACCGGGTAAATCTCCTTGTGTAGTGCATATCAAGGGAGTTCCTGTGGGGCTGAGTGTTTGTGAGGACATTTGGTTTCCAGAGCCCATCAAGCAGTCAGTCGATGCTGGGGCCAAGTTGATTCTCAACATCAATGCATCACCTTTCCATCGGGGCAAGGCTCAGCAGAGGCTGGAATTGGTTTCCAGGCAGGCAAAGAATGCCGGGGTTCCCATTGCCTATGTAAACTGGTGCGGTGGTCAGGACGAGCTGGTTTTTGACGGCGGCTCAATCGTTGTTGACGCTGAGGGAGAGGTATGTGCCAGGGCTGAAGAGTTTATAGAGCAGTTGCTGCCAGCTTCCATAACTCTGCAGGGACAGAATTTGACGTTAGTCCCTGGGGAAATTGCTTCTCCTCAAGGCGATTTGGCTTCTGTGTACCAAGCCCTGGTACTCGGGGTGCGCGACTACGTTAATAAGAATGGTTTCAACGGCGTTGTGCTGGGGTTGTCGGGTGGAATCGACTCTGCTCTGACATTGGCAGTTGCGGTCGATGCGTTGGGTAAAGAGCGTGTTGAGGCTGTAATGATGCCGTTTCGCTATACCTCGGATCTGAGTAAAGGCGATGCGGCCGATCAGGCGGAAAGAATGGGGGTTCACTATCGGGAAATTAGTATCGAGCCCATCTTTGATTCGTTTATGGGAGCTCTCGCTGAAGAATTTGCTGGCAGTGAGAGGGATACCACTGAAGAGAACCTGCAGGCCCGCTCTCGTGGTGTTCTTTTGATGGCTATCTCCAATAAGAAGGGCGCGATGGTCCTGACCACCGGTAACAAGAGTGAGATGGCCGTTGGTTACGCAACCTTATACGGGGATATGGTAGGCGGATTCAATGCCCTGAAGGATGTTCCCAAAGTATTGGTATTCGAGCTGGCCCGTTACCGCAACACAATTTCTGAAGTGATTCCTGAAACGGTCATTACCCGCCCCCCCAGTGCTGAGCTGGCCCCGGACCAGGTGGATTCTGACAGCCTTCCACCTTATGAGATCCTGGATCAAATTCTCAATTTCTATGTCGATCAAGACCACAGCGCTGAGGAAATCATTCAGCGTGGCTTCCAGAAAGAGGATGTAGAGCGTGTGGTCAGGTTAGTGGGACGCAATGAGTACAAGAGGCGCCAGGCAGCCATCGGGGTACGTATTTCTGAGCGCGGATTTGGAAGGGATCGCCGCTATCCCATCACCAATGGCTGGAAGCTGGGTGACTAGCCATCCTGAAAATAGAAACGGCGCCGAATGGCGCCGTTTCTATTTTTAAGTGATAAGTTACAGAAGCTCTGGAGGCAGGGGAGTCTCGTCCCGGTTGTATTCGGGATTATAGAGTTCCCGGCTGTCAAAGCCCCGCGGGTCAGATTTTTCAAACAGGCCCAGGGTAACCCTGTGCACTAGACTGCGGCCGCTCGGACCTTTGTAAAAGTCGTAGTTGAAAGTGCCATCTTCGTTAAAAGCGGGGTGCTTTGGATAGTTATTGCGCAGTACATCCAGGGCATTAGCCTCGAGATCTTGCATTTCCATCAAATGGTAACCTTGAACCATAACTGCCAGGGCATCGGGGATTGCGGGTGTCTGCTGGAAGTTTTCCACAATGTAGCGACCGCGATTGGCTGCTGCGAGGTAGGCGCCGCGCTTAAAGTAGTAGTTAGCCACATGAACTTCATAGCGGGCCAGCAGGTTACGCAAGTGGATCATGCGCTTTTGCGCGTCTGGAGCGTAGCGGCTTTCAGGGTAGCGGGCCATTAACTGGGAGAAATAAGCGAATGACTCTCGAGCCGATCCTGGATCGCGACTGGTCAAGTCGGTAGGCATAAAGCGCTCGAACAGGCCTGTGCCCTCAGTAAAGGAGGAGAGGCCCTTCATGTAGTAGGCGTAGTCGACATTGCGGTGCTGGGGGTGTAGGCGGATAAAGCGGTCTGCAGCGGCGATAGCAGCATCGTTTTCATAGTTGCGGTAGTAGGCATAGATCAGCTCAAGCTGAGCCTGTTCCGCGTAGTTGCCGAATGGGAAGTTGTCTTCCAGGGCTCGCAGGTTTCTGATGGCAAGATCCCACTGGCTGGTTCGCAGCTGTCGCTGGGCCATCTCGTAGTATGCCTGCTCTGTACGTGAACCTGTGGGTAGGCCCACTTCCGAATCATCTGTGTTGGCGCAGGCAACCAATATTGCGGACACCAAGGCCAGCCACAGCATTTTCCAGGTCTGCATAGCCCCTCGCTCTATCATTCTTACACTCTACCTTATTAAACTACCCACCAGTATTAACCTGGCGCGTCGGACATTTAACCACAGTCGCGGAGCTGCCCAAAGTATTTGCAATTGATTGATGATTGAACACCTAAAACTAGATATCCAAATTCCTGCCAATATGGCTGGTCGACGCTTAGACCAGGCCGCAGCCGAATTAATTCCCGATTTTTCGCGCGCGCGCCTCCAATCGTGGATCAAAGGCGGCCAGCTCACCTTAAACGGAGCCCCAGCTAAGGCCAAGGAAAAGCTCTTTGGCGGCGAGCTTATCCAGCTTCGCGCAGAGCTGGAACCCCAAGGTAGCTGGGCTGCCCAGGACCTCGACCTCAATATTATGTACGAAGATGACTGCCTGATGGTGGTCAATAAGCCCGCGGGCCTCGTAGTCCACCCCGCTGCCGGTAACCCCGACGGCACTCTGCTCAATGGCCTGCTTCATCACAATCCAGCCCAGGAGCTGATACCCCGAGCCGGTATTGTTCACCGGCTGGATAAGGACACCAGTGGCCTGATGGTTGTGGCTAAGACTTTGGCCGCTCAGACCCATCTCGTGGATCAATTAAAGCAGAGAACGGTGAGTCGACAGTATGATGCCTTGGTCCAAGGATATATCACCACTGCGGGTCGTGTTGATGCGCCCATCGGTCGGCATCGTCAAAATCGTCTCAAGATGGCTGTTTTGGACTTTGGCGGCAAAGAGGCGATCACTCATTATCGTGTACAGGAGCGTTACAGCGCTTACACGCTCTTACGCTGCAAGCTGGAAACCGGTCGTACTCATCAGATTCGGGTACACATGGCCCATATCAGGCACCCGCTCGTGGGAGATCCACTCTACGGAGGCCGCCCAAAGTTGCCTCCAGAGGCCTCGGCAGACCTTGTTGAAGCTCTCCAGAGCTTCCCTCGGCAGGCTCTGCATGCGGCTGAACTAGCTCTAGTACATCCCACCAGTGGACAGGACATGCATTGGTGTGCGCCAATGCCTGCTGACATGCAAGCACTGCTCGATCAGTTGCGCGCTGATGAGCCCTGAAGTACCGGTTATAAATTCGCCTGGGCACCTATCGCCGGTTCTCGAAAGGACAATTTCGCAAAGCAAGATATCTCAATGCCAAGTAACCACTACCTGATACCCGATTGGCCCGCACCCGCAGGGGTGAGGGCGGCGACGACGCTACGCACTGGGGGCCAAAGTTGTGGCCATTTCTCCTCCTTTAATCTGGCTGCTCACGTGGGGGACAAGGAGTCAGCTGTTACTGCCAATCGCCAACAGTTGAGGGAGGAGCTTGAGTTGCCCTCAGAACCGCAGTGGCTGGAGCAGATCCATAGCGACAAAGTAGTCGAGGCAAGTGATGACGCCTTAGTTCGAACCGCAGATGCCTGCTTTAGTATGAAAAGAGGTGTTGTCTGTGCCGTGCTAACCGCAGACTGTTTGCCTGTTTTGCTAAGCGATAAGAGTGGTAACCGCGTAGCAGCAGCCCATGCCGGGTGGCGCGGATTGGCCGGTGGTATATTGCGCAACACCGTACGCGCGATGAAGTGTGATCCTGAGGAGTTGATGGTTTGGTTGGGTCCAGCGATTGGTCCGGAGGCCTTTGAAACCGGAATCGATGTCCTCGAGGCATTCTTTGAAAATGCAATTAGCAGTCGACACACAGAAAAAATCGCTAGCTGTTTCCGCCCACACACTAAGAAACCACTGCACTTTTTAACAGATATCTACGCCCTGGCTCGCGCGGAGTTGGCAGAGCTGGGGATTGGCGAGGTGTACGGTGGGGGGCTCTGCACAATGTCAGAACCTGAGAAGTTTTTTTCCTACCGCAGGGAGTCTGAAACCGGTCGTATGGCAACTTTGATATGGCGAGATAAAGACTGAACTGAATTTCTAGATGGCTTATTTTTTTTCTGTGTAAGCCATTCGATAATATTGGGGCAGCTTGGGCAATTACAAGGCTGGGCGTTGACTGGGCTGTAAAAAATTATAAGAGATAGATTTGCCGCAAAACCACTTTGCATAGAATAAATGCCGCTATTGATTTAAATCATTGAAAACCCTTCCTGCGCCCCTATTTTACTTGTCAGTACCATAGCGAATGTAAAAGGCAAATTAGTGCCACTATTGCAGCGCTTCTGAAAAAATCGAGTAAAAGAGGTTTCGTTCATGCGAATTGACCGAATGACAAACCCGCTACAGGCGGCATTTGCTGATGCGCAATCCCTAGCGGTAGGGCGCGACCACAACCAGATTTATCCCGAGCACTTGATTCTGGCACTGCTTAACCAGAACAACGGAAGCGTACCCGCATTCCTGTCACAGGCGGGATTTAACCTAAACGGGTTGCGCAATGACCTTGCCAAGCGGTTGGATAGCCTGCCGCGGGTGACTTCCCCCACGGGTGATGTGGGGATGTCCCAGGAATTAATGCGCTTAATGAATCTCACGGACAAGCGAGCCCAACAAAATGGTGACAGTTTTATTTCCAGTGAAACTGTATTACTGGCGGCTTTCGACTCTGCGGCGGGAGAGATTTCCAAAATCCTAAATGCCAACGGCGACATTAAACAATTAGAGGCGGCAATTCAAAAAGTGCGTGGCGACGAAAAAGTGGATGACCCCAATGCGGAAGAAGCGCGCCAGGCGCTGGATAAATATACTCTCGACCTGACCGAGAGGGCTCTGGCCGGCAAGCTTGACCCGGTGATCGGCCGCGATGATGAAATACGGCGGACGATTCAAGTCTTACAGCGGCGTACCAAGAATAACCCTGTGCTAATTGGTGAGCCGGGTGTTGGTAAAACTGCCATTGTTGAAGGGCTCGCTCAACGTATCGTCAATGGTGAAGTGCCGGAAGGGTTAAAGGACAAACGTCTTCTTTCCCTGGATTTGGGGGCATTGTTGGCGGGCGCAAAATTTCGTGGAGAATTTGAAGAGCGATTAAAAGCGGTACTCAACGAATTATCCAAACAGGAAGGTCGCATTATTCTCTTTATCGATGAGATCCACACGATGGTGGGTGCCGGTAAAGCTGAGGGGGCCATGGATGCGGGAAATATGCTGAAGCCCGCTTTGGCCCGCGGGGAATTACATTGTGTCGGTGCAACCACTCTGGATGAGTATCGGCAATATATTGAAAAAGATGCAGCGCTTGAGCGGCGTTTCCAAAAAGTGCTGGTTGATGAACCAACTGAAGAGGATACGGTTGCGATTCTGCGCGGATTAAAAGAACGCTACGAAGTACACCACGGTGTTGATATTACCGACTCTGCAATTATTGCGGCGACAAAATTATCGCAGCGTTACATCACTGATCGTCAATTACCAGATAAAGCGATTGATCTTATTGATGAGGCCGCCAGCCGGATACGCATGGAGATCGACTCTAAACCGGAATCCATGGATAAATTGGAGCGCCGTTTAATTCAATTAAAGATTGAACGTGAGGCAGTAAAAAAGGATACGGATGATGAGGCGACTAAAAAACGCCTGTCGAAACTGGAAGAAGAGATTCTACAACTGGAGCGGGAATACTCCGACCTTGAAGAGGTTTGGAAGGCGGAGAAGGCACAGCTTGCCGGCAGCCATGACCTCAAGGAAAAGCTCGAGCAGGCCAAGCTCGATATGGAGTCCGCACGGCGTGCAGGTGATCTCAATAGAATGTCTGAATTACAGTACGGTGTAATTCCACAACTTGAACAACAGCTTAAAAGTGCCGCTACCGCTGAAGCTTCTGAAGAACCCCGCCTGCTGCGCAATCGGGTTACCGATGAAGAGGTGGCTGAAGTGGTATCTCGCTGGACGGGTATTCCTGTATCTAAGATGCTCGAAGGTGAGCGTGAAAAGCTACTGCGAATGGAAGATGAGTTACACAAGCGGGTCATCGGACAGGGGGAAGCGGTGGAAGCGGTTGCTAATGCCGTACGCCGCTCGAGGGCGGGGCTAGCTGATCCCAACCGACCCAATGGCTCATTCTTGTTCCTCGGCCCAACCGGTGTGGGTAAGACGGAATTATGCAAGGCATTGGCTCAGTTCTTGTTTGACACAGAAGACGCCATGGTGCGTATCGATATGTCGGAATTTATGGAGAAGCACTCTGTGGCCCGACTGATTGGCGCACCTCCCGGATATGTAGGTTATGAAGAAGGGGGATACCTGACTGAAGCGGTGCGGAGAAAACCCTATTCTGTTGTGCTATTAGACGAAGTGGAGAAAGCGCATCCCGATGTATTCAATATTCTTTTACAGGTTCTTGATGATGGCCGCCTGACCGACGGCCAGGGGCGCACGGTAGACTTTCGTAATACCGTTGTCGTAATGACTTCAAACCTTGGCTCAGATTTAATTCAAAAATACGCCACAGCTGAAAATGGTGATGACCTGGACGCTGAAATTCGTTATCGACAGATGAAAAGTGCGGTGATGGAAGTGGTGGGGAACCATTTCAGGCCAGAGTTCATAAATCGTATTGACGAAGTGGTTGTTTTCCATCCACTGGATAAGGCAGAAGTACGCTCTATTGCCGAAATTCAGTTGCAACAACTTTGCCGTCGACTGACAGAGAGGGACCTGAAATTAGAGGTATCTGAAAGTCTGCTGGATAAATTAGCAGAAGTTGGGTTCGATCCCGTTTATGGTGCACGGCCATTAAAGCGTGCTATTCAGGTATGGCTGGAGAACCCGCTGGCGCAAGATGTTCTCGCCGGTAAGTTTTCCCCTGGAGCAACGATCCACGCGGATGTTGAAGGCGATAAAGCCGTATTCCGATAAAAAATCACTTGGGGGTGCCATATAGTGCACCCCTAAACTCCCACCGATTCCTCACTCTCTCCATATCTATACTCACAGGTGCGCTAATCCGTTTGTTCGGATATTTACGTAGAGGGGCACCCCTCCGTAGCGCATAGTTTCCCTTGCAAGTATCAGTTTATAGTTTTTATTGACGACACCTTACGGGGGCCTGATATCAGTAAGCGTATGTTGCTAATGCTGCTGGGATGCCTTTTGCTCTTCGGCGGAATTTTTGCTTATAAATTAATTGGCAGGCATATGGTGAATCAGTTCATAGACAACTTAGCCCTGCCTGCGGCCACAGTGACTTCAGCAACCGCCCAGTTTCAATATTGGAAGGAAGACCTGAGAGGAATAGGCACCATTCGAGCTGTTAATGGTGTAGAGGTTACTACCGAAGCTCAGGGGGTTATCAGCGCTATTCACTTCAAGTCGGGCCAGCATGTTAGGAAGGGCGATTTATTGGCGGAAATTTTTGCTGAACCGGAAAAGGCGCAGTTGCAGGTGTTGGATGCAGAGCTTCGCTTGGCCCGTCGTAATTACGTGCGGATCAAGACTCTGCTGGGGCGAGGTGTAACAACCGAAGCAGATTTGGATAGCGCTCGCAGTACTTTGGACCAGGTGGTTGCCAATATAGAAGTGCAGCGGGCCAGGGTGGATCAGCGAGTTATCGTGGCGCCTTTTAGTGGAGTACTGGGAATTCGACAAATCGATCTTGGGCAGAATGTAAGCCCGGGGGAGTCTGTTGTTTCTCTACAGCAACTTGATCCTATTTTTGTTGATTTTTCCCTCCCTGAACAAAAATATGCCTTGGTTAAGGCTGGGCTTGCTATTCAGTTGACAACAGATGCTTTCCCTAAAAATACCTACGAAGGAAGAATTACTGCTGTTGACCCTCAGGTGGATAGTGCAAGTAGGAACTTTCTGATTCAAGCTACTCTGAAAAACCCCCAACACGATTTACGTCCTGGGATGTTTGCCCAGGTATCCGTAAAGATAAGTGCACAGCGAAAAGTGCTCGTTATTCCCAGAACCGCATTGGCTTTTGCTCCCTATGGGGTGGCGGTTTTTGTGTTGGAGCCCGATAAAGATGGCGAGCATATGATCGCAGTTAAACGGTTTGTGAAAACTGGTGAGGAGCGTGGGGATCTAGTTGAAATTACACAAGGACTTTTGGTGGGGGACATAGTGGCTAGCAGCGGACTACTCAAACTTCGCAATGGAGAGAAAGCGGTTATCAATAATCAGAATCAACCCCCAGAAAGCGCAGACCCCACACCGGAAAATAGTTAAACCTGGAATTTATAGGTTGTGAATTTCACAGAGATTTTCATTCGAAAGCCAGTGTTGGCCTGCGTAGTCAGCCTATTTATTTTTCTATTGGGTTTAAGGTCGCTAACGGAATTAAATGTCAGGCAGTACCCGGAACTTGAAAATGCAGTTATTACAGTAACCACCGTTTATGTCGGTGCCGACTCAGATCTAGTGCAGGGGTTTATTACTACGCCGCTTGAGCAAGAGATTGCTACTGCAGATGGTATCGATTACATGGTCTCCACCAGCGTGCAAGGTCTCTCGACGATAAACGTTTATGTACGTTTTGATTACGATCCAAATGAAGTGTTAACTCAGGTCGTTGCCAAGGTAAATAAGCTGCGCAGTGAATTGCCTGATGAATCAGAGGATTCCAGCGTGGAAATGCAGCAGGGAGAAACCACTGCTGCAATGTACCTTTCTTTTTCCTCAAATATTCTCGCTAATAATCAAATTACGGATTATCTGACACGCGTTGTTCAACCTAAATTGGCGACTATAGCTGGTGTGCAGCGAGCTCGCCTTTTGGGTGACAGTACTTTTGCAATGAGAGTCTGGTTAAAGCCGACAGAGATGGCGGCATTGGAAGTCACACCTGCAGATATTTCTGATGCGCTTAGGGATAATAATATTCTGTCGGCAGTTGGTTCGACAAAGGGAACCCGTGTGGCACTGGAAATACGTGCGGATACAGATATTGCACGTCAATTGGATTTCCGCAAGCTAGTGGTTAGAGCCGATGGGGATAAGTTGGTTCGTCTAGGTGAAGTGGCGGAGATAGAGTTAGGAGCTGAATCCTATGACAGCTCTGTGACTTTTAACGGACAATCGGCCACTTTTATTGCTATTGAGGTGGCACCCGATGCGAACTCCCTTGATGTTATTAAAAAAGTACGCGAGGAGTTGGAGCAGAAAATTTTTCCACAGTTGCCAGAGGGTATGCTAGGCGAGATTCCTTACGACAGTACTGAATATATTCAGGACTCCATTGAAGAAGTCGTCAAAACAATTGTTGAAGCAGTATTTATAGTAATTTTGGTGATTTATTTGTTTCTGGGGTCAGTTCGCAGCGTATTGATTCCAGCAATTGCACTGCCGCTTTCTCTCGTCGGTGCATTCTTTTTAATGTTTTTAATGGGATTTTCCATCAATTTACTCACATTGCTAAGCATGGTTCTGGCTATCGGAATTGTTGTTGATGATGCCATCATTGTTTTGGAAAATGTCCATCGACATATAGAAGAGGGCTTGCCTCCAAAAGAGGCTGCGATCGTAGGGGCTCGAGAGTTGGCATGGCCTGTAGTGGCTATGACTACGACGCTAATTGCAGTGTATATTCCTATTGGTTTTCTCGGTGGTTTAACCGGGACCCTATTCATAGAGTTTGCATTCTCCCTAGCTGGCGCCGTATTACTGTCTGGAGTGGTCGCTCTTACTTTATCCCCCATGATGGCCTCGAAAATATTAAAGCCTCGCGATGGTGGAAGTACCCGGTTTGAAATTTGGCTGGAACGCCAATTTAATCGACTTCAGACGAGATTTGAAAAATCGCTCCATTCTTCTCTTGATGAGCGCCGAGTTATTTTGGTTTTCGGCTTAATTGTATTGATAAGTTGTTACTTCTTATTTGTGACGTCCCCTCAAGAGCTTGAACCTACAGAGGATAGGGGGCTTGTTCTTACAATTTCTACTGCCGATGCTTACGCAACTTTAGATTATGTTGAACAGTACAGTGGTGAACTTAATGTCATTGCTGAGAGATTTACTGAGGTTGAAAATCTTTTTCTGCTTAATGGGGCGGGCACCTTCAGTAGTGGTGTTAATAATGCGGTAGCCGGGTTTGTTTTGGCTCCCTGGGAAGGGAGAGACCGAGATACGGAAAAGATGCAGGAGTTGATTAGCAGTGATGTGCAGCAAATAGCCGGGCTAAAAATAGCTGTAGTGGTGCCACCAAGTCTGCCAACTGCGGGAGGGCAGCTTCCGGTTGAATTTGTTATCGGTTCTACAGAGCCCATGGAGAATCTGGCATCGGTGGCAAGCGATATTATGACCCGAGCTCTTGAGAGTCGAAAATTTATTTTTCTCGATTCTGATCTGAAAATTGATAAACCAAAAATTGTAATAGAAATTGATCGTGATAAAGCGGCCAGTATGGGTGTGGAAATGGTGGACTTGAGTCGTGACTTAGGTGCGATGTTATCCGGAGCTTATGTCAACCGTTTTTCCCTGGATAATCGCAGTTATAAAGTTATCCCTCAAGTCGAGAGAGTTGACCGCCTAACCCCTGATCAGTTGGAGCAATATTATATTCGGGCGGTAAACGACAAGTTGGTTCCTGTGAGTACTTTGATAAGGCTCACGGAAACTGTTGAACCACAGCAACTAAAGCGATTTCAACAGTTAAATGCCGTCACTATTTCGGGTGTGCCACGCCCTGGAATTACGTTGGGTGAAGCACTGATGGTGTTGGATAATGCGGCAAAAGAAATCTTACCGGTCGAGTATTCTGTGGACTACTCGGGGCAGTCCAGACAATTCAAAACTGAAGGATCAGATTTGGTGGTTACCTTTTTCTTTGCCTTGATAGTAATTTATTTGGTGCTGGCTGCTCAATTTGAATCATGGCGCGATCCCTTGATTATGTTGGTCACCGTACCGATGAGTGTTTGCGGAGCGATGATTTTTGTCAGTCTAGGATTGACGACTCTCAATATTTACACGCAAGTGGGCCTGGTTACCCTGATTGGGGTTATTTCCAAACACGGCATTCTGATAGTGGAGTTTGCCAATAAGTTACAGCTCTCAGGGCTTGATAAGCGATCAGCGATTGAGCAGGCCACTTCAATCCGTTTGCGACCGATTTTAATGACTACCGCATCTCTGGTTTTGGCGATGGTTCCATTGTTAATAGCGTCGGGGCCAGGAGGAGGAGCAAGGTTTGCAATGGGCTTGGTAGTGGCGACCGGTATGACAATTGGAACGTTATTTACTTTATTTGTCGTGCCGGCGATGTATATGTATCTTGGGCGGAATTTTGAGGCGGAGGCTGTAGCGGCCTCCTGAGTTTCTTTACACTTATTTACGCTTCGAAAATATCTCTGTCGACATTGCTGCGACGGAACTCGGAAGGGGTGACTCCCTCATGTTTTTTAAAGAAGCGAGTAAATACCGCTCGTTCGGCAAAATGAAGTTGTACCGCAATACTTTCTACGGAATCCTTGGTTGAGAGAAGGAGTTTCTTGGTCAGAGATAGCGTAACACTGTCTTTAAGCTGCTGGAATGTTACTCCCTGTTCTCTCAATCTGCGCTGTAAAGTGCGGCCGCTGGTGCGGAAGTGGGCTGCGGCTTGTTTGATAGTGATTTCTTCACTGAGCAAGTGCTTCTCGAGCCAGGCTCGCAAACTGGCTGCCAGGTTATAGCTGGTTAAAGTGTTGTGTAGAACTGCTTTTAATATATTTCGGCTTTGGCTGCGAATGATTTTATGGTAACTGGGTATAGGGAAGTCCAGTATCTGGGAGCCCAGGATAATCGCATTTTCATCAGCGGAAAACTCAATTGGGCACTGGAAAATCCTCTTGTGGATAGAGTCATCTTCTGGTTTTTCACTGCGTAACTTTAATCCCTGGACCTCGGGAAACCTGGGGTTAAGAGTGCGCAAGAGATCTACTCCACGACTCATCAGCATTTCAGCAATAAAATGATTGACCGGAGCGCTAAAGAGTTCCTGCTGCCAGTTGAGTGTGAGCACTTCCGCATCGGCTTCCTGGTAAGTCTGGAACCGCAGGAGGGGGGCCAGAGTTTGTGAGAGCACAATTTCTGCAGGGCGAAAGATCTCCCTCGGCCGTCTCAAGGAGGGCTGAGCTTCGATAATAGTTTCTTCAAGCCAAAGCATAATTGGGAAGCGACTAAAGCTGAGGCCTGGTGAGGTAACAGGGGATAGCGCCAGTATGCTTTCAATTAGAGCATTGAATTCACTGTAATTGAGCCATTCACTCTCTCCTGGATTCCAGCTAAATGAGAATGGCAATCGTTCAATTAGCGTCTCGGTGGGGATGCCGAGCCTGGCGGCGGCAACCACAAAGTAAGGCGCAAATATCTTGGGCACGCCGGCATGGCCGGACATATTTTTATTTTGGTCTCTCATGACTTACTGCCGTCCGGGTGGCGTTGCCGGCATCATAGCAAAGGCGCCTCAAAGCACGAGTATAAATTGAGGAATATGACGAATTGGTCGCTTCGCGTGGCGGATTCGACCCCCCTCTGGCGCCTTTAATCCTATTCCCTAATAGAGCGTAAAGGATAAGTTTTAGTCGTCTGCTGTACATTGCGTTATTCAGATTTTTTAAAACTCTTCAGTCACAAGAGTTACCACTTACTAAAACAATAAAGGAAAATAACAATGGCACTGTCTAAAAGGCTGGGTACAAGCCTGTCTATTTTTTTCTCGGCGATAATTGGAGCTTCATCAGCGGTAGCGGAAAACTGCTATATCCTGGTTCATGGACACGGAGTCGAAGGACACACTACAAGTGAAAGTAATGATGGGAGTTTAGTGCAGCCAGCACTGGACTATTGGAGTGAGGCGGTTTTCGACGAATATTCTAGCAGTGATTTTATTGAGCAATTGTTAGTTGATGGCGGCAATTACGGCGTTGTCGGTTATAACTCAACTGATGAAGGTGAATTTCCCTATTGGCATGATGAGACTGCGGGTGAAATTGCTCGTCAAATTATAGAGATCCGCTCTGGCCAGGGAGATCGGTTTGAACACGAAAACCAGTGCTCAGCAGAGGACACTTTCTGGATTATTTCCCACAGCCAGGGTGCCGCTCAAATGATGTATATCGCGGGTAACGCTGTTGAAGGATCTCCATACTACAATCGCGCCTACAACCAGTTCGATAGCAATACAGAAATTCAAGAAGTAAAAAAATGTTCCACGACTTGGTATGGCAGTAAATCCTGTAAAACGGTTGAAGAAGAAGTTCGAGTTGCCGGGCTTAACGAGAGCTACGCAGTGAGCGTTGATTTTGATGCGGCTATCAGCGGTGTTGCTGCAATATTCACCACAGGAGGTGCAATTACCGGTACTGAAGGCGTTGATCGGATATGTAATGGAAGCTGGTATGACGATTTGGTCAATGCACTATTTCTTGGGCGTGAGTGTTCGGCGGTTCGCTATATGCAGACTAATGATGTTTACACTGTGAGAAATTATGTAGGGACTAATCTCGGTGCGCCGGTGTACACCATTGGGGGTTATGCGGGCTTCCCAGGTGTGGAAAGTGCTACCTCCATGCTGCTGAATGGTGAGGATGACGGTTACATTAATTTGGCTTCGCAAATGAACTGTTCCGGATCTGCCAAGCGCAACCTGTGGTCGAATCTCAAAGAATATGAAACCCTGTTTGGCGTAGCTTACGGCAGCGCGATTTTCTCTTGTGATAACGACAGTAAAGGCACTGCTCGATCTTACAATTTGGCCAGTATCTATACAGATCATGATGCGCAGCGTAACGGTGGTATTCTATCCCCCGATTATGATTCTATTCCCGATGGACTGGACTGTGGTTCAGGAAAGAACAGCGCGGGTAGAATCTCAGCCTGCACAAATTAACTAAAAAAATAAAAGGCTTCGGAGGTATTGATGTCCACATCAAGCAAAGATCGCTCAAAGGCCCGGCTGGCAGGCTGGGGTGTACTGGCCGTAGTTACTGGATTGGTGGGTTACTGGGCCCTGGCTGGTGGTGAAGAGGCGACGCCCGCTGTTGTAGCCAAAGCAAAAGCTGAAGAGCAATCTATCCGAAGCCGCAAGCCTGATAACGTTAAGCCGGCGGAACTGGAGCAAGAGGAAGAGGATCAGTCTGTAAAACTATGGAAGGGAATTCAGTCCCTGCCCAACAAGACTGAGTTACACGAATCCATTCTCTCGGATCTGGCCCGCTTTCATCGCTATCCGCCAGAAAACCGAGCAATTAAAACTCCTGAACAGGACCCGATTACTCAGACATTTGCGGTGGATGAAAGAACCACTCACAGTGAGGAAGGGGATTCTCTGACTATATGGACAGATGAAAAGTTTTATTTGCGTGGGGATACTATTCGGGTTTTTGCCTATCAGGCCGATAGTGATGGAGATCGGGTCAGTGCTGACCTGACTGCGCTGTTGGTTTACGAAGACCAACAAGTCGTGGGTACCTTGGCTTTTAGTGATTCGGATGGAGACTTAGTCTACGAAGTATTGATGGAGGCGGGCTCCTTTAATAGCCAGGTGCTGGAAGCGGGCATTTTTAAGGTCATTGTGGATACGGATATTGATGGTCTCCGAGATGCGGCAGCATTCACCCTATCTGAAGATACGGGAAGCTATACGGGCTCGTTGCGGGATTCCGTTACCGCCGATGGCAATTTATTAATTGAGGCGGAAGTCGATATCAGCAGAGAGGGGCGCTACTATTTTCAGGGCTCCCTTTATAACGATGAGCAATCCCCGATAGGCACAACGCAAAATGCTCTTGAGTTAACGGCGGGGCGGCACTGGGTTCCCCTGGAGTTTTACGGGCTCTTAATTCGCGATGCCGGGCAGGACGGCCCCTATCTGGTGAAGCAATTGAGTATTGCCAGGGTGACGGTACCTATGGCCAGGGATAGTGCTTTTGAACCAGGCTATTACACTGAACGCTATAGCCTGGATCAATTTACTGATAGTCCCTACCGTGAGCCTTAGGAATAGGTATCGTCAGAGGGGCGACTAGCAGTTTTTCTTGATTTGCTCCCGGGCTTTGGTAATGCGTTCTTGCCGCTCATCTTCTCCGAGCCTGCGATAGTTTCCATCTTTATCTTTTTCGCGCACTCTCGCGTGTGTGGTCAGGCTCTTAAGGTTCTTTTGGTACGCGACACAGAGCTCTGCTCGTTTTGCTGCCTCTTCTTTAGCTCTGGCCTCTTGTTGTCTCTGGTGCTCAGCGTCGGGCAGCTGTTCTTCCTTTGACTGTTGAGGTACTTGAGGTGCATTTTTCTGTGCTTCACGTGCGGCTATCGCATTTTGTTCAGCTTCCCATTTCTTATAGCGCTCTGACTTGGGCTTTTTGATCACGTCCACTTGAGCGTCTCCTGGAGGTTGCTCACCGAAGTGGACAACACCATTCTCATCTACCCATTTATAGATGCCGTCGGCTTGAGTGGTCGTAGCTGTTACTGCAATCAATAGCGCCAGTAAGATGCGCATGGTGCTTACCCCTTGTGTTGATGTTCCTTCCGTCCCCTTATTGTACCGGTACTGGCGGGTTTTCCTGTAACTGTCTTAACACTTTCGCAGACACCTATTGACAGCTAGGACTCAATTGGCAAAATCGGGGGTTTACTCAGTGACTAGATTTCACCGCAAACCCGTGGTTTTGAGTCTAACCCTGGTGGAACATCCTCCATCGAAATTCCACTGAGTGGCCCTCCCCACCCCTGGAGGCCTGCTAACCCCGTAGTGAACCTTTGTAGATTTACTTGGGGTTGGGTGTTTATGCGCGATCAGTTCATCCTAAAAATCGGCAGCTAAACACGCAACAGGCTGATATTTGTCACCATTTTCCCCTATAATTGCTGCCTGGCATTCTTGCTAGTAGGCGTTTTATACGTTTTCGGTGATGGCTATCCTATAAAACAGGAAAATTGAGGAGACTCAAGTGGAATTACTTTCCGGCGGCGATATGTTGGTTCGCGCGCTGCAGGATGAAGGGGTGGATCTGATTTTTGGATACCCGGGCGGCTCAGCGTTACATATCTATGATGCTATTTTTCGGCAGAAGTCGATAAAGCATATTCTCGTGCGTCACGAGCAGGGTGCGACCCATGCTGCCGATGGCTATGCACGGTCTACTGGTAAGGCGGGTGTGGTACTGGTGACGTCTGGTCCCGGTGCTACGAACGCGATTACTGGCATCGCAACGGCCTATATGGATTCTATCCCTATGGTGGTGATATCTGGCCAGGTACCCAGGGATAAGATCGGTGAGGATGCGTTTCAGGAAACAGATATGGTCGGTTGCTCGCGACCGATCGTGAAGCACAGCTTTTTGGTAAAAAATGCTGAAGATATTCCTACGATCGTCAAAAAGGCATTTTTTATCGCCAATACTGGCCGTCCCGGTCCCGTAGTGATCGATGTTCCAAAGGATGTAACCAACCCGGCGGAGAGATTCCCCTACCACTACCCTGAAAAATTGCGGATGCGCTCCTATACCCCAGCAGGTAAGGGGCATAGCGGCCAGATTCGCAAAGCGATTGCTATGTTGCTATCAGCTCGCCGCCCGGTGATTTATGCCGGCGGGGGAGTGGTGCAGGGTGGCGGCGCCGAGCTTCTCACCGAGCTGGCTAGAAAGTTGAACTACCCGGTGACTAATACCTTGATGGGGCTCGGAGCATTTCCTGGAAGTGACAGGCGTTTCTTGGGAATGCTCGGTATGCACGGCACTTTCGAGGCAAATACAGCCATGCATCACGCCGACGTTATTCTGGCTGTAGGTGCACGCTTTGATGACCGGGTGACTAATACTCCAGGCAAATTCTGCCCGGGTGCCAAAATTATTCATATCGACGTCGATCCGGCTTCGATCTCTAAAACGATTGTTGCCGATATCCCGATTGTTGGCACGGTCCAGGCTGTCCTTCGGGAGATGCTCGAAGCGTTGAAAGCCAACGATGAGCAGCCGGATCACTCCGCGATAGTTGACTGGTGGCGCCAAATCGATGATTGGCGTGAGCGTCACGGGCTCTACACGGCTCCTCGTTATCAGACTAATGGTGCTCTGATAATGCCGCAGGATGTGATCAAGGCGGTGTATGACATTACTGAGGGTGATGCTTTTGTGACATCCGATGTAGGGCAACACCAGATGTTTGCTGCGCAATATTACCTGTTTGATAAGCCGCGCCGCTGGATTAACTCCGGTGGGCTGGGGACTATGGGTTTCGGCTTACCGGCAGCCTTGGGGGTGAAAATAGCCCACCCGGATAAAGAGGTTGTGTGCGTAACTGGCGAGGGAAGTATCCAGATGTGTATTCAGGAGCTTTCTACGGCTACCCAATATCATCTGCCAGTAAAAATCCTCTGCCTTAACAACCAGGCTCTGGGGATGGTGAAGCAGTGGCAGGAGATGCAATATGAAGGAAGGCTTTCCAATAGTGTTTACGAGGAATCGCTGCCTGACTTTGTGAAACTCGCCGAGGCATACGGTCACGTCGGGGTGAAAGTGGAGCGTCGTGAAGACCTGCACAACAAGTTGCAAGAAGCTTTTGCAATTAAGGATCGCACTGTATTTATCGACGTATACGTCGACCCATCTGAGCATGTCTATCCCATGCAAGTGCTACCAAATGGCTCCATGCGTGACATGTGGCTGAGCAAAACTGAGAGAACTTAAAGGGTAGGGCGATGCGTAGAATAATTTCGGTTCTGATGGAGAATGAACCTGGGGCATTGTCCCGTGTTGTTGGCTTGTTTTCCCAGCGTGGCTACAACATTGAAAGCCTCACCGTGGCGCCTACTGAGGATGCGACTTTATCGCGTCTCACTTTGGTGACGATTGGTGACGATCACAAGATTGAGCAAATTACCAAGAACCTAAACAAGCTTATTGACGTTGTGAAATTGGTGGACCTCACTGAAGGCTCTCATATCGAGCGGGAGCTGCTATTGGTGAAAGTGCGAGCCAATGGTGCCCAACGCGATGAGGTGAAGCGCAGTGTCGATATTTTTCGCGGGCAGATCGTCGATGTCACCAGCAGTATGTACACGGTACAGGTGGCAGGAACTGGCGAAAAACTCGATGCGTTCCTCCAGGCGCTGGGGGAGCACACAATTATGGAAGTGGTGCGATCCGGAGTTTCCGGGATTGCCCGCGGTGAAAAAGTATTAAGTGTATAGAGCAAAAAGCAGGAATTGAGCGATGCAAGTTTATTACGACAAAGATTGTGACCTTTCTTTAATTCAGGGAAAAACAGTAGCCATTATTGGTTATGGATCTCAAGGTCATGCCCATGCCAATAACCTGAAAGACTCTGGTGTAGCAAATGTTGTTGTTGGGTTACGCGAGGGGTCTGCTTCCTGGAAAAAGGCTGAAGGCGCGGGCTTGAAGGTAGCTGAAGTTGTCGATGCGGTGAAAGATGCCGACGTGGTTATGATTCTCGCTCCGGATGAATACCAGGCGAACATTTACAAAGAGCAAGTTGC
>NZ_CP174311.1:1267500-4377500 GCF_052467385.1 Microbulbifer maximicatervae (SeqCode) | reverse complement strand
CGATAGTGAACCAGTACCGTGAGGGAAAGGCGAAAAGAACCCCGGAGAGGGGAGTGAAATAGAACCTGAAACCGTATACGTACAAGCAGTAGGAGCCCTTCGGGGTGACTGCGTACCTTTTGTATAATGGGTCAGCGACTTATTGTCTGTAGCAAGGTTAACCGCTTAGGGGAGCCGTAGAGAAATCGAGTCTTAATAGGGCGTTTAGTTGCAGGCAATAGACCCGAAACCCGGCGATCTATCCATGGGCAGGTTGAAGGTTGAGTAACATCAACTGGAGGACCGAACCCACTAATGTTGAAAAATTAGGGGATGACCTGTGGATCGGAGTGAAAGGCTAATCAAGCCGGGAGATAGCTGGTTCTCCTCGAAAGCTATTTAGGTAGCGCCTCGCGTCTCACCCTCGGGGGTAGAGCACTGTTTGGGCTAGGGGGTCATCCCGACTTACCAACCCCATGCAAACTCCGAATACCGAGGAGTGCAATCGCGGGAGACACACGGCGGGTGCTAACGTCCGTCGTGGAAAGGGAAACAACCCAGACCGCCAGCTAAGGTCCCAAATATCAGTTAAGTGGGAAACGATGTGGGAAGGCCCAGACAGCTAGGAGGTTGGCTTAGAAGCAGCCATCCTTTAAAGAAAGCGTAATAGCTCACTAGTCGAGTCGGCCTGCGCGGAAGATATACCGGGGCTCAAACTGATAACCGAAGCTGCGGATGCTCTTAGGAGCATGGTAGAGGAGCGTTGTGTAAGCCGTTGAAGGTGGATCGGGAGGTCTGCTGGAGGTATCACAAGTGCGAATGCTGACATGAGTAACGATAAGGGAGGTGAAAAACCTCCCCGCCGGAAGACCAAGGGTTCCTGTCCAACGCTAATCGGGACAGGGTTAGTCGACCCCTAAGGCGAGGGCGAAAGCCGTAGTCGATGGGAAACAGGTTAATATTCCTGTACTCGCTATTACTGCGACGGAGTGACGGAGAAGGCTAGGCCAGCATGGCGATTGGTTGTCCATGTTTAAGGTTGTAGGCTGGGGACTTAGGCAAATCCGGGTCCCTAAGGCTGAGAACTGATGACGAAGCCCACTTAGTGGGTGAAGTGGTTGATGCCCTGCTTCCAGGAAAAACTTCTAAGCTTCAGGTAATAGTGAATCGTACTCTAAACCGACACAGGTGGTCAGGTAGAGAATACCAAGGCGCTTGAGAGAACTCTGGTGAAGGAACTAGGCAAAATGGTACCGTAACTTCGGGAGAAGGTACGCCGGTTTTGGTGATGGGACTTGCTCCCTAAGCTGAGGCCGGTCGAAGTGACCAGGTGGCTGCGACTGTTTATTAAAAACATAGCACTCTGCAAACTCGTAAGAGGACGTATAGGGTGTGACGCCTGCCCGGTGCCGGAAGGTTAATTGATGGGGTTAGCTTCGGCGAAGCTCTTGATCGAAGCCCCGGTAAACGGCGGCCGTAACTATAACGGTCCTAAGGTAGCGAAATTCCTTGTCGGGTAAGTTCCGACCTGCACGAATGGCGTAACGATGGCCACGCTGTCTCCACCAGAGACTCAGTGAAATTGAAATCGCTGTTAAGATGCAGTGTACCCGCGGCTAGACGGAAAGACCCCGTGAACCTTTACTACAGCTTTGCACTGAACTTTGAGCCTATTTGTGTAGGATAGGTGGGAGGCTTTGAAGCAGCGACGCTAGTTGTTGTGGAGCCGTCCTTGAAATACCACCCTGGTATGTTTGAGGTTCTAACTCTGGTCCGTTATCCGGATCGAGGACAGTGTATGGTGGGTAGTTTGACTGGGGCGGTCTCCTCCCAAAGAGTAACGGAGGAGTACGAAGGTGCACTCAGCATGGTCGGAAATCATGCAATGAGCATAATGGTATAAGTGCGCTTGACTGCGAGACAGACATGTCGAGCAGGTACGAAAGTAGGTCATAGTGATCCGGTGGTTCTGTATGGAAGGGCCATCGCTCAACGGATAAAAGGTACTCCGGGGATAACAGGCTGATACCGCCCAAGAGTTCACATCGACGGCGGTGTTTGGCACCTCGATGTCGGCTCATCACATCCTGGGGCTGAAGCCGGTCCCAAGGGTATGGCTGTTCGCCATTTAAAGTGGTACGCGAGCTGGGTTTAGAACGTCGTGAGACAGTTCGGTCCCTATCTGCCGTGGGCGTTGGAGATTTGAGAAGAGTTGCTCCTAGTACGAGAGGACCGGAGTGAACGAACCTCTGGTGTTCCGGTTGTCACGCCAGTGGCATTGCCGGGTAGCTATGTTCGGACGGGATAACCGCTGAAAGCATCTAAGCGGGAAGCCTCCTTCAAGATAAGATCTCCCTGAGGCCTTGAGCCTCCTGAAGGGCCGTGGAAGACTACCACGTTGATAGGCTGGGTGTGGAAGCGTTGTGAGGCGTTGAGCTAACCAGTACTAATTGCCCGTGCGGCTTGACCATACAACAGAGATGGTTACTAACGACTAGCTAAGCTAGCGGATTGTGAGTTAGAGACATACGATCGCTTGCGGTGTATTACTACAGATTGTTTTACCGACTTATTTGGGGTTATCGCCGGTCAATAATATGACCGAGGCAAACAGCGATAACGCGGCAGGCCAAGCACTTTGCTTATAAGACCAACGCCAACCCAAGCCAGTTTGCCTGACGACAATAGAGTTGTGGAACCACCTGATCCCTTGCCGAACTCAGAAGTGAAACGCAACATCGCCGATGGTAGTGTGGGGCTTCCCCATGTGAGAGTAGGTCATCGTCAGGCTTCTAATCCGAAAAGGGCCACCCAATAGGGTGGCCCTTTTTTTTATAGCTGAAAAAATATTTAAAAAAACAAAAATAAAAACAAAAAATAGGAATGAGAAAGCAGAAAATACTTAGTAGAAATTAAATAGAAAAAATAAAAATAGCTCTGAAAAATTTTAATGCTCAACTTTCTATTTAAAAAATCAGTCAGTAATTAAAAAAAGAAAAACCTAAAACTACCTGAGCACCTTAAACAGACGCTCTCCTAAAAAGCCTATAAAAATGGGTCTTTACCGATCTTCTCTCCAAATGCCTTTACACTCACTCAAAAAATAATCCAACAAAAATAACTCGCGTAAAACTCAGAAAAGTACCCATACCACTCCCGCCAAAAATTAAATTTAGCCGGTAAAAATATCGGTGATTTTTTAGTCTCTGCAGTAATCCCCTGTAACCACGGGGCCTGCAGCCCGTTTATTAAAGTTATGCACAACTCTATCCAGACTTTCTGTTAGTAACCGCTGGCTGTGGAAATCTGCGCAAAAAGTGCTGCTTTTTTACCCGCCTTCAATAGAGCCAAGCAATCACGGGGCTGGCCGGGGATATCCCGGAGTTATACACAGCTCTATCCATGGTTTCTGTTGGTAACAAAGACGCCATAAAACGGACATCAGTTATTAACAGTGTTATGAGCGATAAATCTGTGGATTACTGCGACTGATTGGTACGCCAGTATTCGAGAGAAGAAAAATTTGGGGATAAAAAAAGCCCCACCAGGTGGGGCTTTAAAAATATCGTCTGTATCTTTTATTTATTCAGAGGCAGTAGGAACTCGGCCCAAGTCTCCTTCCATTTCTGTGGTCAGGAAAGACATTACAACCCAGGCCGCTACATTCTGGCGAAGATTCTCAGGGTCGACTTTATCCAGGGTATCGTTGGGTGTGTGGTGATAATCGAAGTAGTCGGTACCGTCCTGGTATAGACCAAAGGCTGGCACACCGCGCGCAACAAACACACTGCTATCTGGGCCACCGTAAGATTCATTATTCCCGCGCTCAATACCCAGGGGGGCGAGGAGTTGCATCATTTGATCTGCAATATCAAATTTGCTCTCAGGGAGACGGGTATCGAAACGCCAGACTTTCCCTGCTCCAAAGTCTGATTCGGAGACGGCAATAATATTGTCCAGTTCTTTTACGTGTGCCTCAACATACTGCTTAGCACCTACCAATCCGATTTCCTCTGCACCAAACAGCACGACTCGCAAGGTACGACGGGGGCGCTGTGGCAGCTCAGCAATTAGACGTGCAGTTTCCATAACAATGGCAACCCCAGCTCCGTCGTCCAAGGCCCCGGTGCCTTCATCCCAGGAATCCAGGTGCGCACCGATAATCATGACTTCTTCAGGTTGCTCACGGCCAGTAATCTCACCGATGACATTAAAAGAGGGGCCGTCACTCAGTCGCTCAGTTTCAACATCAAGTTTTACCTGGACTGGCTTGCCGCGTTGGAGCATAGCCTCGAGCAGGTTTGCATCAGGAGCGGAAAGTGCGAGTGCAGGAACTGGGTTTTCCACATCATCAACCGACATCATACCGGTGTGGGCAAATCGGTCTGAGTCGGTTCCTACGGAGCGCAACAGCATGGCAGCAGCCCCTTTTTCAGCGGCAGCGCGCATTCCCAACTTGCGGCCTTGCGCCGCAGGGCCGTAGCCTTCTCCCGTGCGCGCTCTCTCCATACGCTTATTGATAAAAGCAATTTTGCCTTTCACTTGGCTGGCTGGGGCCTTCAACAGGGCCTGCACATCGGGAAACTCGATAATTTCCGCTGTTAACCCTCCCGCAGGAGTGGCGGCGCCATAGCCGAGGGAGGAGACAACTAGTGGCTGGGGGAAAGGGGATATGACTTCGGCGTGAGCATGGCCACGAATCCAGCGGGGTACCTCAATTTGCTCGGTATAGACGCGATCAAAGCCAAATGCCTTCATTTTGTCTTGTGCCCAGGCAACGGCTCTTTCATCGCCCTCAGTGCCTGTCCGTCGTGGTCCAACCTCGACGGTCAAAGACTCTACAATACTGTAGGCGTCGGAGCTTTCCAGTGCCCGGTCACGTAATACTTCCGCCACAGATACATCTTCCTGTGACAGAGGGGCTGCCTGGGCTATTCCCAGTGCCATGGTAGTGATCAGTCCCCCGGTAAGGGAAAGCAGTGGTTTCAACATCGGTCTATCCTTTGTTAATACTCTTCAGTCTTAAGCTTTTGGCTCGTTATTTGATGAGGCCGCGATCAGTTGCTCGCGAATTTCACGTAACTTACGCAGGCCTTTTTCTGTAAATAAGTAGGGCGGTTCGCCAGTATATTCGCTGTCTTCAATATTGAGGCAACGTTGTCGCATCTCTTCAAGCTTTGGGTCGTGTCGCATTGGGCAGGCGAGGAGTGCTCGCCATTCAGTATCGCTGGCTTGCCCGGTGATTACATCTTCAAGGCCCTTAACAAAACTGCCTCGGTCCATTCGAAATCTGGGTCTGCGCAGGTGCATAAGAACCCAAACCACAATAACAAAGGCAATGAAAGAAAGAATAAGCGTTGCCAGCCAGATCACGATATCAATCCTCCACTAATAGTTTTATTGCCACAGCAATGGTGGCAATAATGATTACCGGTTTGATAATACTGGCACCTCTTGCAATCACGAGGTTGGAGCCGAGACGAGCTCCTACAACCTGGGCAAAAGACATAGCGATAGCGAGCAATAGAAAAATATGGCCTCCAGCGATAAAAATTAGCATAGAGGTCACATTGGTAGCGAGCACAATAGGTTTTGTTGATGCCGTAGCCGCACGCATATTGTAGCCGAGTAGCGCTGCGAAGGCGGCTGCACAGATAGACCCCATCCCAGGGCCAAAGAAGCCCCCGTAAAAGCCGAGCCCACCGCCAACAACTAGATTAAAAGTAACGTTACTGATTCTGGGTTTTGCGTCAATGTCGGAAATGCGGGGGGACAGAATAAAGTAGAGGGCAATAGCAATGAGCAGGATGGGAAGTAAGGTATTGAGGCCAGCCTCCCCAAGTGAAGCGACTGTTAAGGTGCCTAGGCAGGAACCGATAATTGCAGCAAGTAGTCCTGGCCAGAGGGGGCGTAAATTCAACTGGCCTTTTTGCAGGAAGTTAATGGTGGATGATAGGGTGCCAAAGACGCTTTGAAACTTATTGGTACCGAGAGCATCGAGTGGGGGAATGCCGGCCCAGAGTAAAGCGGGGAGGGTGATTATTCCCCCTCCCCCGGCGATCGCACTGACAAAGCCTGCGGTAAAGGCGATTACTGTCAGTATCAGGTAGGTATAAGTAGAAAGCTCACTACTTAACTGTATCACGAGTGGACTGGTTACCCCTTTTCAAGAGTACTTTCATTATCGTGGTAATACCCCTGATACTTGCTAAAGCGCTTTTGGATCTCTGCCATATCCTGTTCCAAATCACCGATAGGCTGGTACAGGGAGTCAATGCAAATACGCTTATTGGGAAAGTCCCAGGCTACAAGCAAAATAGGAACTTGAGCGGTATAGGAAATCCTTAAAAAACCGTTCTTCCAGCGCCCTACTTTTTTGCGGGTCCCCTCGGGAGTAATCCCCACCCACATTTTTTCATTTTCCCGGTAACTCGATGCAACTTGTAGAGCGATATTACCTGCGGCGCGCCTATCGGTAGGAACACCTCCAAGCCACATAAATAGTCCTTTAAACGGGAAGAAAAAAGCTTCCTTTTTCATGAGCCAGGAAATTTTAATACCCAATGCCATAATAAATGGCATGGCAACCACAAAATCCCAATTGGATGTGTGGGGAGCCAAAGCTACCATGACTTTTCTTTCTGGAGGGATTTCCCCATCCATTCGCCAGCCGAGCACCTTGATTATCAACTTGCCAATAGCTTTGGTGATGCGATTGCCCAGCCGAGGTACTTCATTGGGTACTTCAGTAGGTATTTCTACAAACTGACTCATTATTTGCCTCTTTCTTACTGCTGTCACACTAAGGTTTCAACAAAGGTACTTAGCCTTGCTGCTTTAGTGTTCCCGCGTGGCATAAAAGCGAACTTCCGGATAGCGCTCTTCAGCTAATTGTAAATTAACGCGCGTCGGTGCCAGGTAGGTCAGGTGTCCGCTGCCATCGAGTGCCAGGTTGGTACTGGCCTTGCGCTTGAAATTCTCTAGTTCTTTGGCACTTTCACTATCTACCCAGCGCGCAGTGTTCACGTTGACGTTTTCGTAGATGGCTTCAACTTTGTATTCGTCTTTTAATCGGTAAGCGACTACTTCGAACTGTAGTACACCAACTGCGCCCACGATAATGTCGTTGTTATCCAGCGGGAAAAATACCTGGGTGGACCCCTCTTCAGAAAGCTGCTGAAGCCCTTTTTGTAATTGCTTTAATTTGAGAGGGTCTTTTAAACGTATGCGACGGAACAGCTCCGGGGCGAAATTGGGAATGCCGGTAAATTTCAGTGCTTCGCCTTCGGTAAAGGTATCGCCGATCTGGATAGTACCGTGGTTGTGCAAACCAATAATATCGCCGGCAATGGCCTCTTCTACGTGGGTTCGGTCGCCAGCCATAAATGTCACCGCATCGGCAATTTTTACATCCTTGCCAATGCGCACATGCTTCATTTTCATACCGCGATTGTAGGTGCCGGAGCAGACACGCATAAAGGCAATTCTATCGCGGTGTTTGGGGTCCATATTCGCTTGGATTTTAAAAACAAAGCCGGAAAATTTATCTTCGCTGGGCTCTACTTTTCTCTCTTTGGTTTCCCGGGATTGGGGTGAGGGCGCCCATTCAACGAAACCATCGAGCATTTCCCTTACGCCAAAGTTACCCAAGGCCGTACCGAAAAATACCGGGGTCAGTTCACCGGCAAGATAAGCTTCCTGGTCAAACTCATGAGTGGCTCCACGAACCAATTCAATCTCTTCCCGAATATCCTCGGCGTACTCGCCAAGTAGTGCGTCAGCCTCAGCGGAGTCCAGACCCTTAATTTGAATATCATCGGGAATTCTGTGGCCCTGACCTTGGGAGAATACATGGATGGTATCGGTGTAGAGGTTATAGACCCCCTTGAAACCTTTTCCTGAACTCAAAGGCCAATTGATAGGGGCAGCCTGGATATTCAGAACTTCTTCAATCTCATCCATTACCTCGATCGGGTCGCGAATATCCCGGTCGAGTTTGTTGATAAATGAGAGAATCGGCGTTGTTCGCAAGCGGCACACATTCATCAACTTGATGGTGCGGTCTTCCACACCTTTGGCCCCGTCAATCACCATCAGTGCGGAGTCGACGGCGGTGAGTACCCGATAGGTATCTTCAGAGAAGTCTTCGTGCCCCGGTGTATCCAGTAGGTTTACAGTCCTCTCTTTGTAGGGGAACTGCATAACGGAAGAAGTAACAGAAATACCGCGTTCCTGTTCCATCGTCATCCAGTCAGAGCGTGCGTGGGGACCTTTTTTCCCCTTAACGGAGCCCGCTTGCTGGATTGCATTCCCGAACAAAAGAAGCTTTTCGGTCACGGTTGTTTTACCGGCGTCCGGGTGGGAAATAATGGCGAAGGTGCGGCGGCCGGCAAAGCCTGCCAGGGAAGAACTTTGACCCATACTTTAAGATTCGATCACTGGATATTCGAAAAAAATAGGGGCGTATTATACACGCAGGCGTTGCTCCGAGGGTGGGGTATACTGCGAAATTAGACTTGTCAGTTTACCAGCTCGGCGAATGGGGTCATGTCAATGGGCTGAGTTGCCAGCGGGACTGGCACACCTGGACAATTTGCTCAAATCCATTTGGATTAACACTGTGCTCTGTTGTGGCCAACAGTCATCGAGGAGCTTTTAGCGGTGCAGTGGCAAACTCAGTTATTGAAGGGGAGAGGTTATGAGCCGGGAGCGTTTACAGGCATTGCAGGAAGAGTTGCAGCGGCAGGGTGTCGATGCTTTCTTGGTACCCCGGGCTGATGAGTACCAAAATGAAAGTGTGCCTGCGGCAGATGAGCGACTGCCCTGGCTGACAGGTTTCACTGGTTCCGCAGGAATGGCTGCGGTAGGCAGTCGAGAAGCGGCACTATTTGTTGATGGTCGCTATACCTTGCAGGCGCAGCAACAACTCGGTGATCAACCCATTGAGTTAATGAGCCTCAGTCAAGTCGCGATCATTGAGTGGCTATGTAGTCAGCTGGATGCCGGTCAGTGTCTGGGGTATGACCCGCGACTGCACACGGAGCCGGGATTGGCCTTGATCAAGAAGCGATTGGCTGAAAGGGATATCCAACTACAGCCGATGGAACAGAGCCCGATTGATGCCATCTGGAATGACCGCCCCGCATCTCCCTGTGGGCCTGCGCGCCCACACCCCTTCATCTTTACTGGTGAGCATTCCAAAGAGAAACGGCAGAGGATTGCCCGACGTCTTGCAGAAAAACGAGCCGATGCTTTATGGCTACCAAATCCTGAAAGCTGTGCTTGGCTTTTTAATATCCGTGGAGAGGATATTCCGCACTTACCAGTGGCCTTGGCCAATGCAGTCCTTTATCGGGATGGCAGTGCAACTCTTTATTTGGGGGAGGGCGCTGTAGGGGATGCGTTGATTGAGCACTTGGATAAAGATGTAAGTCTAGTCGTGGCCAAAGGGGAATTATTTGAAAATATTAAGCGCCGTCACGTCAATAAAATATGGATAGATCCCCTGATTAGCAACAGTTGGACTTTACAGCAATTGCGGGCACTGGATATTGAACTAATGCTGGAAGGTGACCCGGTCACTGAAGCCAAGGCCTGTAAGAATGCGATTGAACTGGCAGGGAGCCAGGCTGCACACGAAAGGGATGGTGCTGCGGTGTGTGAATTCCTGGCGGAAATACCTGAACAGGTTGCCACAGGCCATTTTGACGAATTGTCCGCAGTAAAGCTTTTACGAAGTAAAAGAGAGGCTCGCGAAGGCTTTCAGGGCAACAGTTTTGAGACAATTTCCGGCTATGGTCCGAATGGGGCCATTGTTCACTATCGGGTGAGCCCTGAATCCAGTTTGGCTATGAAGCCAGAAGGGGTATATCTGTGCGATTCTGGAGGCCAATATCCAGATGGCACCACTGATATTACCCGAACAGTCGCTCTGGGTGAGTTCCCGCCTTCGGCAAAAGAAAATTTTACCCGGGTTTTAAAGGGACATATTGCAATTGCGACTTTGCGATTCCCCAGGGGGACTTGTGGAGAGCAAATTGATACGCTTGCACGCCGTTCGCTGTGGGAGGTAGGGCTGGATTATGCCCATGGTACTGGTCACGGTGTTGGTAGTTTCTTAAGTGTTCACGAGGGGCCACAGCGCATAGGTAAAGCTGTAACAGGTGTTGCTTTTCAGCCGGGGATGATCGTTTCCAATGAACCGGGGTTTTATCTCACTGGGCAGTACGGTATCCGTATTGAAAATTTGGTGTTTGTGAAAAAGAGCGAAAATTATCCAGATTTTCTAGAATTTGAAGAACTTACGTTAGCTCCAATCGACCGTAATTTGATTGATGTGGCACTACTTACTGAGACTGAGCGGGAATGGCTGAATCGCTACCACCAGAGGGTGCGAGATGTGATTACCCCGCTGGTTACTGAAAAAACTGCTGAATGGTTAAAATTGGCTACTGAAGCTTTGTAGTGTGAATCTGGGGGCTGCGTGCCCCCAGGCATAATTAATTTATCTCAAACTTATAGCCAGCACCGTACACAGAGTGAATTAACTCTTTTTCAGGCATAAGCACTGATATTTTCTTGCGCACTTTTTTGATGTGGCTATCAATAGTTCGGTCGCTGATTACGCGGTAGTCGGAATAGATACGGTCCATGATTTGTTCGCGGGAAAAAATTCGACCGGGCTCACTGTAAAGTAGGTCAAATAGGTGGAACTCCAGCGCAGTAAGGTTGGCGTCTTTACCTCCGATTCGCAGTTGCCCGGTATTTCTATCTAGTTCGATGCCACCATTTCCGATTTCGCCCTTTTGTGGTCGACGGCGCAACACCGCTTTCACCCGTGCGACGAGTTCCCTGGGGCTGTAGGGTTTACAAACATAGTCGTCGGCACCGGATTCCAGGCCGCGCAAACGATCGGGTTCCTCAATTTGCGCAGTCATTATAATAATTGGAACGTCGTTGCCTTTTTGGCGAATCTCTTCGCAAATCTCCATCCCATGCCGCCCAGGTAGCATCAGGTCGAGAAGGATCAAATCCGGTTTCATAGTTTCCACTTTGGGGACAACCTGATTACCATCAGAAATGATCTCGGCTTGATAGTCGGCGGCATGAAGATAATCCAGTAGAAGGTGCGCAAGTTCGGTTTCATCTTCGACTATTAATATTTTGGCGCTCATAACTTCCTACCATTTAATCCTTTGGCTTAGGGGTAAAAAAATACTTATTTCAAGGCCGCCCATAGTGGACGGAGTTGCAGAAATGCTACCCTCGTGTGCTGTAACAATATTTTGGCAAATTGACAGCCCCAAACCCGCACCGCCGGTTTCCCGGCTGCGTGAACTATCTGCCCTATACAGGCGCTCGAACAGGTGTGGTATATCAGCACTGGCAACACCGGGGGCGGAGTCGGCGAAAGTGATAATGGCTGTTCGGGCTTCACAGCGCGCAGTTACTTTGAGTTGTCCCCCACTATCGGTGTAGCGCAGGCTGTTGGTTAACAGGTTGCTAAATAACTGATTGAGGCGTGCTTCATCTGCGTAGACTAACTTATCTTCCGATAGTTGGAGGTCACTGCTTAAGTGAATACCTTTCTGGTCGAATGGAATCTCAAAGTCTTCGATAACACTTCGTAGGATATTCTCCAGGGAGATGTCGGACTTGCAGTAACTTAGTGCCCCCGCGTCGGAGAGAGACAACTCATAGAGATCATCTATCAGGCGGCTCAATTGTTGAATTTTGCTGTGCAGTATGCGCAGGTTCTCTGGTGTGGCTGATCTGATACCGTCTTGAATGGCTTCAATCTGCCCTTTTAATACTGCGAGAGGTGTGCGCAGCTCATGCGAAATATCTGCCATCCATCGGTTTCGGGCATGTTCATTTGCTTCCAGCGTTGCGGCGAGCCGATTAAAGTCAGCACTTAATTGGCCCAGCTCATCTCGCTGCTCTATATCAATACGGGTTTTGAAGTTGCCGGATGTAAGATGGGATGTCGCTTCGGTCAGCTTACGGATGGGCCTTACCAGCTGCCAAGCAAGGGGGATGGCAATGGCCAGTGCCAGAATGAAGGTGGCAACAGAGATAAGAGCGAAAGTCCGCGATTGCTCTTTAACAAACCCTACGGCCAAATCATCATCTAACACGGGTAGTGGATTGATAGCCAGGTAACCAACGGTTTCTCCGTCCACAACCAGAGGCTGCATTACCATGTTCTCAGATCCTGAATAACGACCTATCAGAGGTCTTTTCTCTTTGTTCAACAGGACCAGGCGGGCATTAAGCGACTTGCCCACTGCGTGTTCAGGTGGGGGCTCAGGCGGGCGGCGGGGGCCCCTCGTACCCGGAGGTGGACGATGTGGGGGGGGCATATCCTCAAAGTGACTGGACATCACGCGTCTGTGGAGTCTTTGCCAGCGCCTGCTATTGCCGTCGATAGATTGCCAGCTCCCTTCGCTGGCGTAGATTTCTTGTAACTCATCTACCAAATCGCCGACCTCGCGAAGCTCCTGAGACTGGATATAGGTCATAAAGCCATGCTTAAAGCTCCACTGAAAGAATACGAACATTCCGCCAACAGTAATTGCTGTAGTCAATAAGAAAGCGAGGCTTAGTTTATAGCGAATATTTAACGACATAGCCGGTAGCTTGGATTTCAGTAGCCTGTGTTCACAGTGAGCTCAGGTGCATTTTACTCTGTTTCCACTTAGGAAACGCGGCTCAGAAGATCAAGCCTACACTTACTGTAAATATCAGAGCAATCTTTTAACACTCCGAGAGTCTCACGATAAGAGCCCGAGCTAAGGAGCCTCTGAATAACTCCGTAATACCTCTGCGGGTCTTGAAGTCTGCAGATGTTAGGCGCAGCTCGCCGCGAATGGCCGTAGCCCTTTGCAAGAGCTGCAACGCAGCAGATGCGGCCTTCAAGGCCCGCCCTTCGGGGCTTGCAGAGCGATTCACACTCCGCGTTGCGACTTCTTGAAAGGTCTAGACATTCCTGCGAAGCCGCGCCTTGATTGTGAACCGCTCTGCATGCCAGAGGCATCACGGAGTTATTCAGAGGCTCCCTAAGTGCCAATATACTTAGCTTGGTTATCCAAAGCTGTTCTTGGGGCCTCCATGCCCTGAGTCGGTAGGAGAGATTGAGTCCCTACTGGTAGTTACTTCTATTGTTATCCCGGTTTGCCTGTGCTTACTCCCGGCTTTATTGGAGATGTAGAAAAACGATGCAATATCAGATCGGGCTTATCGAGCCGGATAAATAGAGTTGCAAGAATTCTCTTCCCTCCCCGGCTCCAGGTACTGTGGTCATGGGCGTTAAGAGTGACAGTAATTTGGTTGAAGCCCGATTTAAACAGCTTGTCGGGAAGGTGTAAGTCTGGACCATAGATTCGCTGTATTTTCTTACCATTGATATAGAAATGGGCATGACCTTCCAGATATTGCTTTGAGGCATCATTGGCATGGCGAGGGGATTCTAATTCGAACCGGTCGTAGTCTATATGTAGGTTATATCCGGACATTTTATCGCGACTAATGTCCAGTTCGATGCGCGGTGCAGCATTGTGTAAAGGGATCTCGACTACTGGGTGTTGGTCGCCGTTATGGCCCGTGTGTGAGTCTGGCTGTGCTGTAGCAAGGTTGGTTATTCCCCAGATAAAAGGCCCGATAAGAACGGCTCGAAGAATTTTCATTATTGTCTCACTCCCAGGTTTGGCGATGGGGCAACATACTTTATTCAAACTGCTGTTGCTGTGAATACTTCTGGTTACCAGTGCTTTTAGTCTATCGGGTGCTATTGCTCCAGTTACTTCCATTACCTGGGGTGTCGGTCCCCGTAAAAACAAGGGACCGCAAAGCTTACACTTACTGCGACTCCAGGGAGATTTCCGGCGTATTAGGAAAGTGGCTTGGCCTTCAATGTTAGTGCACCGCTGAACTACTGTGTTGAGCACTCATTGACAATAGTTTGATCATCTAGCTTGCCGTAAAAGCGGGGGCCAAAAGTATATGGGAAGGCGGGGACAAGCTCACCATCATCATCGACAGTGACAGTCAGGTGGTAATGGTATCCCCTTTCGTCATCTGAGTGACCGTTATGCTGGTCCAAATATACTCCGCCTTCATTAGTCAGGTCTTCGTCCCAGTAATAGTCCTCGTAGAAAAAGCCCGCCGCTGTAGTGAACTCATTGCCTGACAGGGAGGTATAAGAGCCACTTGTCGTGGGGCCGGTATTCGATGTTGTTTCGACTCCTTGGGAGAGGTCGTATTCATCCACCAAGAGACAGCTTCTCTCGCCTGCTACGCCGCAACCGCTCTCGGAGCTGGGGTCGTCATAATCTCGTACAGCCCAGCTGTTTTCTGCGAGTTCTCCTTCACTCTGCCAGGGGCCATAGATTGCATAGCCGTCGGCGGTATAGCCGTAGATAGGGGAGTGGTCGTCACCTATATCGCCAACAAGATCGGCTAGGCAATCGCTATAAAAGTGATGGTGGTAATCTCCGTTTGCGGCGTGTCCACCACAGATATCCACATCGTAGACCTCAGCAACCGGTGCCAGGGTTTGCCAGGTGCCATCCACTGATTGACCATCACCCCAATCATAAATAGAGACGCCATTTACCCAGTAGCCCTGTACGCCGAGCCCCGTTGCGCACTCCTCCGTTGCGGGCTCGGGTTCGACAGGGATGTATCCGACATGAGAGACGTTCTCTGGGCAAACGAGCCCTGGTGGCCAAAATCCATAGCCGGCATCTACATCACAGGTGCCAATACCCGTATAGCCAATATCTTGCCCAAAGCTGACAATATCTCCAACGCTGACAGTGGGGCTGCCGGTTTCGAAATCAGAGGAGGCTAATGGACGTTCAAGTAGTCCGTCTAGAATACTTTGAGTAATTTCAATCTCGTAGTCGGGAACACCGGTTGCTGAGACAACGGTGTATTCCCGGCCATCTACGGTTTCTGATGCTACACTCTGGACGTTGACCAGAACCTGCTCATTGCTGTTACTTTCATAAATGTAAGGCGCGCGTTCGTCATCAGTATTCATAATCCAGACACCAGTATCAGTGCTGGAATCTGACTCTTCAGAGGAGGTCTCAGAAGAGTCATCGCCATCCTCATCTGAGGAAGAGCCACTATCGCATCCCTGAAGAACTCCGAGAGATATTATCAACGCTAGTGTATAAGAGAGTGTAGGCTGGCCATTCCGGTCAAAAATTTTAATTATTTTCATATCACACCGTGGCATATGGAGGAGTTGCTCCCCGAACCTAGCGCACAAAAGTGAATGAAATGTGGATGGCCTGCTAGCTACATTTTATATCCTCTTTATCGTCTTAATTTTTTTCAGATTTGTGCACTGCGTTCAAAAGCGATACTCCGTGAGTCAGGCAAAAATATCTTATTGCTTTATTGTAAATAGCCTAAGTAGCCTTTAATTATTGGGCAGGCTATTAATTAAATATTTTTTTGGGTATTAGCTCCAATTCTTTCTTTGAAAAATTCCAGGTCTTAATCTAATTATCAGGTCGGCTGACTTTGGCTATTTGTTTGTTGCCCCCGATAGGTGACGTTGAAAAGCGGTGTAGTACCAGCTCTTTCTTATCGAGGTGCACAAATAAGGTTGCCAGTATTCGTTTTCCACCACGGCTCCAGGTGCTGTGGTCGTGGGCATTGAGAGTTACCGTGACTTGGTTAAAACCGGGTTTTAGGAGTTTTCCGGGAATATGTAAATCTGAGCCATATAGGCGTTGGATCTTTTCCCCATTAATATAAAGGTGGGCGTGCCCTTCTAGAAACTGCTCAGAATCATCATTGGCAAAGCGTGGGGATTCCAGTTCAAACCGGTCGTAATCAATATGTAGGTTATAGCCGGACATATCGTCGCGGCTCATGTCCAGTTCGATTCTGGGAGCGGCAACATGCAGAGGTATCTCTATCACCGGATGCTGATCGCCATTGTGACCCGCGTGAGGATTTGGCTGTGCCGCATATGCGGTCATAGAGACTGAAACAATCCAGGCCAAAGACCCAGCGATAAAGAACCTGTGCATTTTCATTTAACTCTTACTCCCAAGTTTGAATATGAGTTAGCGGCCAACGGTGGTTGAGCAGCGATTGACGATAGTTTGGTCATCCAGTTTGCCGGCAAAGCGCGGGCCGAAGGTAAATGGGAAAGCTGGAATTAATTGGCCACTGTTATCCTGCGTCACTGTCAGGTGGTAGTGATAACCCCTTTCGCTGTCAGTGTGTCCATTGAATTGATCCAAGTATTCGCCACCCTGCGCTGTAAGGCTTTCATCCCAGTAATAATCCTCGTAGAAAAAACCTGCCGGAGTTTCAAATTCGTTTCCGGATTGAGAAGTGTAGCTACCACTGGTAGTGGGGCCGGTGTTATTTGTATTGGATACGCCGCGATCAATATCATATTCATCGACTAGCAGACAGCTGCGTTGCCCGGCAACGCCACAGCCGGTGTCTGAACGGGGATCGTCGTAATCCCGTATTGCCCAGCTGCTTTTAGCTAGCACACCTGCGTCTTCCCATGGACCGTAAATTGCGTAGCCATCGGCGGTATAGCCGTAGATAGGGGAGTGTCCATCGGCGGTGTCCCCGGCAATTTCAGCCAGGCAATTACTGTAAAAGTGATGGTGGTAATCGCCGTTAGCTGCATGGCCGCCACAGATATCTACGTCATAGACTTCTGCCATGGGAGCCAGGGTATGCCAAGTGTTATTTACTGACTGCCCGTCACTCCACTGGTAAATTGAGGTTCCATTTACCCAGTAACCCTGTACACCGAGCCCAGTTTCACAGCTGTCAGTGGATGCCTCAGGCTCAGCAGGAATATAGCCTACATGGTCGACGTTTTCGGGGCACACGGGACCTGGGGGCCAGAAGCCATAACCGGCTTCTGAGCCGCAGCTGGAATTACTGCGATAGCCGATGTCCTGGCCGAAGCTAACAACCTCACCAGTTTGTACCAAGGGGTAGCCATTGACGAAGTCTGTAGAAGCTTTTGGACGGCTGATGAGTGCGTCTAGTATTTCCTGGGTTATTTCAATCTGGTAGTCCGGGATACCGGTAGCAGATACGCGGGTATATTCCTTTCCGGCAACGGTTACAGATTCAATACTTTGCACATTAACCAGAACCTGCTGATTACTGTTACTTTCGTAAATATAGGGGGCGCGTTCGTTAGTTGAATTGATAATCCAGGTAGTACCGGAGCTCTCTGTTACCGAGCTTTCCTCGTTACCTGAAATGGTCGAATTATCTGAGGAGCCGGAATTCTCTTCGTTAACGTCCGAAGAAGTGTCCTCGTTATTATTCGATGTATTGCTTGTTTCGTCGGTAGTTGTTTCTGTTGGATTATCTACCGTAGTATCTGTTGGACTTTCCTCTTCAACTGTATTGCTGTTTGAGTCGGTGGAGGAATCTGCAGTGTTATTTCTAGTGTTTTCTGAATTTATCGAATTGTTGTTTTGCCAGTTTCTTCCATTGCTATTGCGAACAGGTACTTCCCTAACCGAACGTTGATCGTTGTTATGCCCAGAGTTGGGATTAGGTTGAGCCACAACACTGGCTGCAGTTAGCCAGGCTAATGAGCCGGCAAGAAAGTACCCGTTAATTTTCACGAGAAGGTTACCTCAATTTATCTTTATTGGTTACCGCCCCACGGTTGTTGAGCATCGGCTGACAACAGTTTGGTCATCCAATTTTCCGTAAAAGCGCGGTCCAAAAGTGAAGGGAAAGGCGGGGATTAATTGTCCATCGCTATCGACAGTGACGGTAAGATGATAATGGTATCCTCGCTCATCATCTGAATGGCCATTGTACTGATCTAAATAGACTCCACCTTGAGCTGTAAGTTCTTCGTCCCAATAATAATCTTCGTAGAAAAAACCAGCAGCTGTTTCAAATTCATTTCCGGACGCGGAGGTATATGAATCACTTGTAGTTGGGCCAGTATTAGAAGTAGTTTCCACGCCTTGGGAAATATCATATTCATTGATTAATAAGCAGCTGCGCTCGCCGGCGACACCACAACCACTTTCGGATGAGGCATCATCGTAATCTCGAACAGCCCAACTACTTTCAGCTAATTCACCCTCACTTTCCCAAGGGCCATAAATTGCATAGCCGTCGGCGGTGTAGCCATAAATTGGAGAGTGGTCGTCACCAATATCGCCGACCATCTCTGCGAGGCATTCACTGTAAAAATGGTGGTGATAATCACCGTTTGCCGCGTGACCACCGCAAATATCAACGTCGTAGACTTCAGCTAGGGGGGCGAGTGTATGCCATGTATTATCAACACTCATCCCGTCACTCCATTGATAAATAGAGGTTCCATTTACCCAGTAGCCCTGTACCCCTAAACCAGTTTCACAACTGTCAGTTGCAGGTTCAGGTTCAACGGGAAAATAGCCAACATGGGAAACATTTTCAGGGCAGACAGGCCCCGGTGGCCAAAAGCCATAACCAGCTTCTGCACCACAGGACGAATTACTTTTATATCCAATGTCCTGCCCAAAACTGACAATATCACCAACGCTGACATAGGGGCTGCCGGTTAAAAAGTCAGAGGATGCTTTTGGACGTTCCAGGAGTGCATCGAGAACAGTTTGTGTAATTTCGATAGTGTAATTTGGAATGCCGGTTGCTGATACAACAGTGTATTCTTTACCGTCGACAGTTTCAGATTCAACGCTCTGAACATTTACTAGTACTTGTTCATTGCTGTTACTTTCATAGATATAGGGTGCGCGCTCATCATCAGTATTTAGAATCCAAACCCCGCTATCGGTGCTCGAGTCTGAGCTGTCACTATCATCTGAAGAATCGTCATCGTCATTATCGTCTCCGGAATCTGAGCCGCTGTCGCTAGTATCTTCAGATGACGAATCTGAATCAGATGAAGAGCTGCCGCCTCCACCGCATGCTTGGAGTACGCCGGAAAGTAATACCAGAGATATTACATAAGGCAAAATGGACTTTCGGTCCGTGTCAAAAATTTCCGTTAATTTCATAGCACACCGTGAACTAGATGGGGGTTAGTCCAGAAATTAGCGGATAAAAGTGGAGAAAATGTGGATAAATATTAACCTAATTTGCAAAGGGTTAAATTGGCTCTCTATTTCTGCTTAGTTTGTGCGTAAGTTCAAAAGGATGGCTTTTCTTTCTGTATCAACAGTTAAAAAGTTATTTGCTGGAAAATTACTTATCTCGTTAATGACTTTCTTTGTATTTAATTTAAATAAAATATTATTCTTTCGATATTTTTTTGACTAAAAGGTCTAGGGAGCCTCTGAATAACTCCGTAATGCCTCTGCGGGTCTTGAAGGCTGCAGATGTTAGGCGCAGCTCGCCGCGAATGGCCGTAGCCCTTGGCAAGAGCTGCAACGCAGCAGCTGTGGCCTTCAAGGCCCGCCCTTCGGGGCTTGCAGAGCGATTCACACTCCGCGTTGCGACTTCTTGAAAGGTCTAGACATTCCTGCGAAGCCGCGCCTTGATTGTGAACCGCTCTGCATGCCAGAGGTATCACGGAGTTATTCAGAGGCTCCCTAGTAGTTGGCTGGCTGTATTTAGTGAAGCCAGCTACTGAAAGCAGAGGCCTGGGTTCTGAGACTGTATTTGGGAGAGTCGCCAGTCTGGAAGCTTTAACCGGTTCCAGGCTGGCGTGGGGCTTTATCAATGACTTATAGGTGATATAGGTAAGCTGTTTTCTGCTGGTCTAGTTACATGGGCGGTGGGCCAGGGGGAAAACCTCCGCCGACTTCATCGGAGCAAACATTCACAATTGTCTGGTCATCGAGTTTGCCGTAAAAGCGGGGCCCAAAAGTATAGGGGAATGATGGTGTCAGCTGCCCTTCATCATTCAGTTCTACCGTTAGGTGGTAGTGATAACCACGCTCGCTGTCACTGTGCCCATTGTATTGATCCAGATAAGCGCCCTCCTGATTGGTCAAATTGGAGTCCCAGTAATAGTCTTCGTAAAAAAAACCGCTGGTGGTTTGAAAAAGGTTGCCTGATAGGGACGTAAAAGTATCGCTGGTACTGGGGCCGGATTGGGCAAGTGTATTTGTGCCTTGTGATAAATCGTATTCATCTACCAGTAAACAACTGCGCTCACCGGCAATCCCACAGCCGCTGGTAGAGTCGGCATCGTCATAGTCTCTAGTGACCCAGCTACTTACTACAAGTACACCATCGGCCTCCCAAGGGCCATAAATGGGATAGCCATCAGCGGTAAACCCGTAGACGGGGGAGTGGCTATCTCCAGTGTCTCCAACCAAGTCGGCCAGGCAATCGCTGTAGAAGTGGTGGTGATAGTCTCCCCGAGCAGCGTGTCCACCACAGATATCAACATCGTACATCTCAGCGACCGGTGCCAGAGTATGCCAGGTACCATTCACGGACTGTCCATCGCTCCACTGGTAGATAGAGGTGCCGTTGACCCAATAGCCCTGTGGTCCGAGTCCACTTTCACAAGCTTCTTCTGAGACCTCTGGCTCAGTTGGAAAATAGCTGTTGTGGGAAACATTTTCTGGGCAGACAGGGCCCGGCGGCCAGAATCCAAAACCCGCTTCGGCGTAGCAGGTATGTGGATTGCTGCTAAAGCCGATATCCTGACCAAAACTCACGATATCGCCAATTTGTACCGTGGGGCTGCCGTAGACAAAGTCGGTGCTCGCCTTGGGGCGATTGATTAGCTCGTCGTAGATAGCGGTGGTGATTTCAATTTCATAATCCGGGATGCCGGATGCAGTGACTTGAGTGTATTCCCTGCCGTCGACAGTGACGGTTTCGATGCTTTGTACATTGACCAGGACCTGCTCATTACTATTGCTTTCGTAGATGTAAGGCGCCCGTTCATCGTCGGTATTTAGCACCCAGGGGCTGCTGTCATCGCCAGTATCGTCATCTGATGGGGGTGGATCTGAATCGTCATTGTCGCACCCTGTTAAAGGTGCACAGACCAGAAGTATTGTCAGTGCGCTGATTAATAGGGTGCGGGTTTGAAGGGGGGAAATCTCCTGAAGCCTCATCGAATCACCATCCATGTTTCGCAGTAAGAGAAGAAGGCGGGCTATGCTGCTGTCTGCCGGGGTTTGGAGGAATTTGAAGTTATCGGCAAAAATGGCAAGTAATGTGTACGCTGCCCGTTAAGGCACTGATTTCCTTGTGTTGTGTTTTTAGGGGGGGATAGATATGGGCCCAATCAGGAGTGATTCGGCCCACAGATCGATCAGTTGGTTGACAGCTCGGGGCTGGTTGTTGTCTCTGCTGTGCGCTGGTGCGTATCGCGGCGCAGCCACCACCAGGAAATAAAGCCGAGAATCAGGTTGGATGCTGCTGTAGCGACAAACAGGCCGGTCATGCCCCACAGGCTGTTCCCAATCCAGGCCAGGGGTAGGTAGAGACCCAGTACCCGCAGGAAAGAAATGACAGTTGCTGGCAGCGGTTTCCCGAGTCCATTGAATGCGGCATTGGCAGACATCACAAAGCCGTACCCGGCATAGCTGAGAGGCACCAGGGTCAGGTAGGCAACAGCGACGGCGAGAACTTCGGTGGAATCACTGAACAGACTTACGATAGGTTCTGCAACAAAGTAGAGAAGCACAGCCAGCCCAGCTCCAAATACCAGGCAGAATTTTGCCAGTACGCTCACGGTTTCCCGCAGGCGGTCGGTCTTTTCCGCCCCGGCGTTCTGTCCCATAAAGGGGCCGACCACAGAGGAAAGTGCGTAAAATACAATGAGTGCCAGGGGTTCTACTCGGAGTGCGACTCCCAGGCCCGCGACGGCGTCTTCGCCGTGCACGGCAACGAGTGCAACGACAACACCTCCCGATACGGGAATAATGACATTGGTGAGCACAGCGGGAAGCCCGACAGCTAACACTTTGCGCCAGGATTCGAGTAGGCCGCTCAGCCGCCATTGTGGGGCTGTCATTAGGTGTTCTTTTTTGATGATGAAGTAAAGTGCAGCAATAAAGCTCAGGGCGCGCACGATAATCGTAGCGATAGCTGCTCCCTGGAGCTCAAGTCGGGGAAAGCCGAAAAGCCCAAAAATCAAAATGGGGTCGAGAATCAGGTTCAGTAGGGCTACCGCCACCATAATACGGCCGGTTACCGCGCTGTTACCAATGGCGCGAAGAGCAGCGAGCGCGACGGTCGGGACAATGACAAAGATGGTTCCCAGATACCAGGGGATCATGTAATCGGCAATAAGCGGAAGCATATCGGGGCCGGCGCCCAGCAGCTCAAATAGAGGGCGCATGGTGGCCAGGCCGACTGCAGTAATCACAACAGCAATCAGCAGTGCCAGTACAGATGCGTCAGTTACCAGGCGGCGAACGTTCTTTATATCCCCTGCGCCGTAAACCCGGGCCACAGCCGAAGAAGTACCTGCGCCGAGACCGATAGCAAAGCTGTTTATGGCCATCACTACCGGGAAGGTGAAACTCATCGCCGCCAGGGGGCCATCGCCCAGCTGGGAGACAAAATAGGTATCGGCGATATTAAAGGACATGGCGGCGAGAATTCCCCAGACCATGGGTAGTGCCAGTCTCTGTAAGTGACTGGAAACTGAACCTTCCAGCAGTGATGGGCTGCTTTTTGATAGAGACATGTATAACTCTTGTCAATCCAACGAGGGGGTTGGGAAGTCGGGAATAGTGTTACAGGGCAGGAGTGGTTGCCTGCCGTTCAAGGCCTTGTCGGTAAGGCGGGAATTCCGAATGAGAGGCTCATTCTACGACTGAGTGTCATTCAGAGCGAGACTCATGAGTACAGCGTCCTCGCGCATGCCGTTTTGCGCGGGGTAATAATTTTTGCGTATCCCGTCTTCAGAGAAACCCAGTTTGCGATAGAGGGAGCGCGCAGCGAGATTGGATACCCGCACCTCGAGCAAAATTCGCTCAACTTCGCTGGGTAATTCCGTTTTCACGCTGTTCAATAATGCCTCGGCGAGGCCCTGTCGGCGTTGCGCTGGGGATACGGCAATGTCCAGGATTTCTGCCTGGTCAAACAGGCTACTGATCACGCAACAGGCGATAATGTCATCGCCTTGGATCAGGACCCAGCAGTAGTGGCCGGCGCTGAGACTCTGCTGGTATTGGGCTTCACTCCACGGATGACTGTGGGCACTGTTTGCCAACTGGGCCAGAGATGCACAGTCGTCGGCATTGGCGGAGCGCAACTGTAGCTCAGTGTAATTTAAGTAGGTCATTCTGCGCGGGTTTCAGTCGGGTAACTAGTGCGCAACAGGTTCCACAGGGGGCGTTTTAGTTCGGGGGCTCGCAGTAGTTGCGAGAGGCTGGGCATACTAATTAAGCGGGCCTTCTGCCATTCGACAACCTGGCTTTCCAATGGGATCGGAGTGCAAAAGTCTTGAGCTTCACTGCCCATCAGCCAGATGGATTTAACCGGCATACGGGAATAAGAGGCCTCCAACCAGCTGGAGAATGTATCGCGAGCCTGTGAGGCGTCTTCGGCAGGACCAAAGCGATTTTCTGTTAAAGGCCATTGCAGGCGCTCCTGTTGCCGGGGGAGCTGGTGCCAGTGCAAGGCGCGGAGAATATTGTTGAACAGGGCTTCCAGGGGAAGCGCTGCACCGGGCTCGTGACTGTCCACGGCCAGGAGTTCCTCCCCAATACGCCAGCAGTTCAAAACAAAAGGTTTAACACTTTGCTGGGGGGGGGCAACAGGAGCCGGTGTCACTGCCACCGTCTCTTGTGGGCGTTTTGTCTGGTCGGTGAGAGCGCTTATTTCATCTAGCACACGGGCGTTGCGCTCCGGACTCTGTACCGGTTGGGTGATTATCTGATCTGCTGAGTGGGGTAGCGGGTTTTGAGCTATTCCACTTGCAACCAGAGGCTGCTGAGTCCCAGCAGCCTCTTCGGCGGGAGGCAGTTCGGCCTGGCGAGGATCGGGTGCGAGCGGCAATACGAATCGGGGCACATAGCTTGGAACTCCAAGTACTGATAAATATTCCGCTCGCTGAAGCTCGTTCACTTATACGCCCTGTTTCTTACTCTCACTGCTGGCGAGCAAGTTTAACGCATCCATATAGGCTTGTGCTGAGGCAATCAGGATATCTGTATCTGCGCCAACGCCGTTGACCAGGCGGCCGTCTTTTTCCAGGCGCACTGTGACGGACCCTTGGGAGTCTGTTCCTTGGGTGACCGCATTTACAGAATAAAGTTTTAAGTCGGCGCCGCTGTTTACCAGCTGTTCAATAGCTTTGAAGGTGGCATCTACGGGGCCGCCACCGCTGGCTTCAGTCTGCCGGAGTTCTCCGTCAATGGTGAGGCTGACAAAGGCCTGGGGGGCTGAGCCGATTTTGGTGCGCACATCCAGGTCGCTCAGTTGGAATCGCTCCACCGGTGACTCACCTCCGCTCACCAGAGAGTGCAGATCTTCGTCAAAGATCTCATGTTTCTTGTCGGCTAGGTCTTTAAAGCGGGCAAATACCTGCTGGAATTCTTCGGTATCGGCGAAATCTACCCCCAGCTCTTCATAGCGGGCGCGGACGGCAGCCCGGCCGGAGTGTTTACCGAGAACCAGACGGTTTTGACCCCAGCCTACATCTTCAGCGCGCATGATTTCGTAGGTCTCGCGGTGCTTCAGAACACCGTCCTGGTGAATACCGGACTCATGGGCAAATGCATTAGCGCCGACAATGGCCTTGTTGGGCTGTACCGGGAAGCCGGTAATCGACGACACCATTCTCGAAGTGGGCACGATGTGGCTGGTATCCAGCCCTGTTTCTACCGGGTAGAGATCCTGGCGGGTTTGTACTGCCATAACGATTTCTTCCAGGGAGGCATTACCGGCGCGCTCTCCCAAGCCATTGATGGTGCATTCCACTTGGCGCACACCGTTCATCACGGCCGACAGGGAGTTGGCAACGGCGAGGCCCAGGTCGTTGTGACAGTGGGTCGAAAAGATAGCTTTGTCAGAGTTGGGGACGTTCTCGATAACGCGGCGGAACATAGCCCCATATTCTTCCGGCTCTCCGTAACCAACGGTGTCGGGAATATTGATAGTGCCGGCCCCTGCCGCGATAACCGCTTCGATGATGCGATACATAAATTCCGGCTCGGAGCGGCTGCCATCCTCGAGGGAGAATTCCACATCGTCGGTAAAGTTGCGCGCTGTTTGAACCGCTTTCACTGCCTGCTGCAACACCGCTTCCGGCTCCATTTGCAGCTTGTATTTCATATGGATTGGAGAAGTGGCAATAAATGTGTGGATACGCGAGGCGTTGGCATTCTTCAGGGCTTCGCCAGCGCGCACGATATCGGCATTGACCGCTCGGGCAAGGCTGCAAACCCGTGATTCGGTAACGGCTTCAGCGACGGCCTTGACCGACTCGAAGTCCCCGGGACTGGCAATCGCGAATCCAGCCTCAATGACATCGACACGCATTCTCTCAAGCATGCGGGCGATGCGAATTTTTTCCTCTCTCGTCATAGAGGCGCCAGGACTCTGCTCGCCATCGCGCAGAGTGGTATCAAAAATGACTAACTTATCTTTTTTAGTGCTCATTTTCGTTTGTTCTCCTTATTTGCTTTGAGGCTAAACAGGGGGCCTTGCCGCTGTCTATGCATCGCTCAAATAAAGTTTGGAATTCTGTTGGGGGTGGGGGGGAGAAAAATTATATGCCGCGCAGGGGCAGTCGTAGCGAGAAAGCTAGGGCAAGAAAAGACTGGCGCTGAGTTATAAATGGAGTCTTCATATACAACAGTTTCCGCATTAGGTCGGATTCAGGGCATTATGAAGCGGAATCAACCGAAAGGTCAATGTATATCCTAATATTGGCGTACTATTTTCTGTTTTTGTTATTATGTTTTCGGTCTGGGCTGTTTTTTAGTGTTTATATCCTGTTTTTGAAGGGCTGCCCCACTGAGGGTTTCAATGGGGTCTGCTATTAAGGGGTGGTATCGGTCAATTTATGCAGAAACTGCCACAAGTCTCCGTGTAGTTGCTCTACCTCGCTGCGGCTGATACGGCTGTTGTCCAGCTGTGCTGTCACCCACTCTCTGGCTCTTGGTTTAAGGGCAAGGCTTTCCTCTGTCACAGTGATCAGGGTTATCCGTTCATCCTGATTGCTGCGGCGACGCTTGACCAGGCCGTTTTGCTCCATCCGCTTAAGCAGCGGGGTCAAGGTGCCGGAATCCAGCATCAGCCTCTGCCCCAGTGCACTGACGCTCTGCTCTTCTTCCGATGGCGCCTTGGTGTTGGCCCACTCCCACAGAACCATTAAAACCAGATATTGCGGATAGGTGATCCCCAATTCCTTTAGCATCGGCTGGTAGGCGCGGGTCATGGCTCGGGATGCGGCGTAGAGGGCAAAACATAGCTGGCGGTTCAGTGCCAGCTCGCCGGAATCGTCATCACAGACAATCATCAGAGCATACGCTCGATTTCTGTCTCCAGGGATGCCGGTGCATCCTTTGGCGCGTAGCGTTTAACATTTTCGCCATTCTTACCGATCAAGAACTTAGTGAAATTCCACTTAATGCCCTCGGTTCCCAATAGCCCCGGCGCACGTTTCTTGAGCTCCACAAACAGCGGGTGAGCTTCATCGCCATTGACGTCCAGCTTAGCGTAGACGGGGAAGCTGACTCCAAAGTTCAGTTCACAAAACTCCTGAATTTCCTCATCGCTACCGGGTTCCTGCTTGCCAAATTGATTGCAGGGAAAGCCCAGGACGGTAAATCCACGGTCTTTGTATTTTTTATATAAATCCTCCAGGCCCGCGTATTGCTTGGTGAAGCCACACTTACTGGCCGTGTTAACAACTAGCACCACCTTGTCTTTGTAATCGGCCAGAGTGGTCTTTTGCCCATCAGCGGTTTGCACAGGAATTGAGTAGAGATCGGTCATTGGGAGAGCCTCGAAGGTTTGTATTTTGCTAAATTTAGTTGTGCACAACCTTTTTTGCAACTGCTTTATTTGGGAGTAGCCCTTTTGCAGGCTTTATTGTGAGAATGATTACCAATTATATTATGCGCCAGATTGATAAAACCCTTTTGCAATAACAGTAAAGGATTCTCCATGCGCCTCACCTTACACTTGGCCCGCCTGCTAGTGGCGCTACTGGCCATTACGGTTCTACCCGTCCAAGCCCAGGCCTCCGGTCTTTCAGAGCAGGAATTGCGCCAGCTGATGCAGATGGCAGAGTACATCGGTGTAGATTACCCGGAAGCGGTGGCAGACGGGGAGATCATTAGTGACGATGAGTTTGCAGAGATGCAGGAGTTCGCCTCGGTACTGATCGATCGCGGCGCACAACTGCAAGAGTCGCCTGAAGCGGCGATGATCCGCACCGAGGCGGATGCGTTGCAAGCGGCGATTCTCCGCAAGGCCAGTGTGCAGGAAGTGCAAGCGCATACCGCCAAGTTGCGTCAGGGGCTACTATCTATCGCCCCCGCGCTATCTTTGCCCACTGCATTGCTGAATGTGGATGAGAGTCGCGCTATCTACCAGGCGCAGTGTGTTACCTGCCATGGTATCGAGGGTAAAGGGGATGGCCCCTTAGCGGCACAGTTGGAGCCGGCGCCGACAAACTTCTACGAGTTGGAGCGCGCTGAAAATCGCTCCCTGCTGGGCCTTTACGATGCTATCAGTAACGGTATCGATGGCACTGCAATGACCGCCTTCAAAAACCTGAATGAGCAGCAGCGCTGGTCCCTGGCATTTTATGTTGGCGGCCTGGCTTTCCAAGGTGAAGCGGGGGAGGGCGAAGGCGTTGAGCCGAGCTTGCAGGATATCGTGATGTACAGCCCCAATGTGCTGCAGAGTGATCGCCCGGAACTGTCCGGCGCGGCAGTTGCTTCCCTGCGTGCCGACCCCACACCCTTCTTTACTGGTGAGGAGAGCCTCAGTAGCCAGCCGATTGAGATAGCCCGTGCGCAACTGGAAAAGTCCCTGGTGGCCTACCAGGAAGGTAACTACGATCACGCCCGCACCCTGGCTATTAGTGCCTACCTGGACGGTTTTGAGATGGCGGAGAGTTCTCTGGATTCCCTCGACGCCGATCTGCGTAAAGCCACTGAGCGGGAGCTGCTCGGGCTGCGCAGTCAGCTGAATGCCGATAGTAACCCCGAGCAAGTCGGGGCTCAGGTACAGGTAATTCTTGAGCAACTCGGGCGCGCCGAATCTTTAATGCAGGAGACAACTCTCTCTGCGGGTGCACTATTTATTGCCAGCTTGGGGATACTTCTGCGCGAAGGTCTCGAGGCGCTGCTGGTTGTGATTGCACTGACAACGATCCTGGTAAAATCCGGTCGTCGCGATGCGTTGAAATTTGTTCACTTCGGTTGGATCAGTGCCGCGGTCGCAGGTGTTGTTACTTGGGTTGCCGCACAGAGTTTGGTTTCCATCAGTGGCGCCAGCCGGGAAGTTATGGAAGGGGTTGCAGCGCTTCTGGCCGCAGTTGTGCTCTTCTACGTGGGTTTCTGGATGCACAGTAAGACCCAGGCGGATCAGTGGCAGCAATATATCCAGAACAGCATCAACCGCAGCCTTAGCGCTGGCGCCCTGTGGGGCATTGCCGGTCTCGCATTTGTCGCTGTGTACCGCGAAATTTTTGAAACCATCCTGTTCTACCAGGCCCTATTGGTGCAAACAGCTTCCAGTCAGTACAGCGCCCTATGGGGGGGGCTCGCTGCCGGTGCGATATTGCTGGTTGTGTTGGGCGTTGCCTTTGTGCGCTTCTCTGCTCGCTTGCCTATAGGCAAGTTCTTCTCCATGACGACCTATTTACTGTTGGCGTTGTCATTTGTTCTTGCGGGCAAGGCTGTCGCGGCGCTGCAAGAAGCGGCGTGGATTGCGATTTCCCCGCTGCCGGTAAATCTCAGCTTTGACTGGTTGGGTATCTACCCGACTTGGCAAGGTGTTGGTATTCAGGGGGCAATACTGGTTGTCGCTCTGTGGTTGCTACTGAAAGGCGGCCGCTCAGATTCCAGTTCCGCTAAAGCGGCCTAAATGGCTTTTGGGTACCCGCAACTCTGTGGGTACCCTATTCTGCCTCTCTTTATTCGGCACCCTTCAGGTTATCGGATAGCAGTTCTGGAGAAATTTCTGCAAGCGGTATTGGGCTGCCAACCCGTACTATTGTCTTTAGGTTTCGTTTATAGCTAAACGAACCTTGGATCGATAGAGGGATAAATGGCAATGATGCGCCTTGAAAACTCTCCTTGAGCAGCGTGACAAGCTCCGTAATTTCTTTCCTGCTGTTTTCCTCAATCAGGATGCACAGAAGATCCCTGTTTGCCTCTGCCTCATGAATCGCATTGTGCTTTCTCTTGAGCTCTGAAGCTTCGATTTCATAGTAGTTTTTGGGGAAATAGTCACTTTTGCGTAAAAGTGCGTGAAGCCTAGGGCTGTTAGTAATGGCGTCGCTGGGGATAAAGCGAACCTTGCGTTGCGTTGCCCCGCTAACAATAAATGGGGTTAGCAGGTTAGAGTAGCGGGCAACTAAAAGTGCTGAACCTTCGCTAGGGATTTGCTCAGTCCCCTCGTATTTCGTGCGCCTGGGCAGGATATAGGTAAGCCAAGAAAGGGTGTCAAATAACATTTCCGGCATTCGAAAAAGCAGGAGTACTAAAAGAGCGAAATTTAGTACGGCCAGCAGGGTAAATACCTGGGGAATTGTCATTCCCACAGGCCCGAGTAGCCCAATAATAGAAAAAGATATAATGACTACAAATACGGCATTAAGGACATTATTTACAGAGATAACCTGCGCGCGAATTTGCTCTGCTGTCCTTTCCTGAATAATGGTGTATAGCGGTACGATAAAAATACCGCCGGCAACGCCAATGAAAGTCGTGATAAATAAAATGGTCAGTCCACCATCACTCTGTAGGAATTGGCTAAGGGATGCGTTGGAGAGCATCTGATAGTTTCCCGATAGGATGCCCAACCAAAGTCCCGCCACCGTCATTCCCAGCCCGCCGGCTGCCACCAAGCCCAGTTCAATACGACCGCGAGATAAGCTTTCACACATTAGTGAGCCTGTAGCAACGCCAACAGTTAGGCAGCAGAGTAGTATCGTGATTATTGGTTCACTGGCGCCAAGCACATTTCTGACAAAACTGGGAACCTGGGTTAGGTATGCGGTGCTAAATAACCAGAACCAGGAGTTTGCAATAATTGCGTAAAAAACGGTGGGTGTTTTGATTACTTCCCGCATAATTTTCAGCGTTTGGCTGATAGGGTTCCAATCTATTTTTAAATTGGGGGCGGAGGATGGAGCGGGAGGGATTGCCCTACTTGCGAGATAGCCTAGTACGGCGACAGTGACCATCACCAAGCTTAGATATAAAAGCCCTGGTTTTCCCTGGCCCACATCACCGGCTAGGAGGGTGCCGACAATTGTTCCAACCAGTAATCCGAAAAAGGATGCAACCTGGGCTAAACCATTTCCTCCAAGTAATTCTGATTGCTTTAGATGCTGCGGTAAGATGGCATATCGGACAGGGCTAAAGAAAGCTGTGTGGGTGGCAAAAAGTATTAATACGATAAAACTTAAAACTCGGTCATCAGTGAGTAGTGCAATGGCCCCGAGGATACTGATTAGTATTTCGGCGGCTTTAATAATTCTTATGACTCGACCCTTTTCATACTTGTCAGCCAATTGTCCAGCGGCGAGTGAAAATAGAAAATACGGTATGACATAGAGGCTACTGGCGAGATTAATCAGTGTATTGGCTTCTGCTTTGGCCAAATGAAATGCCAGTATGACTAGCAGGGAGTTTTTAAACAGGCTGTCATTAAAAACACTGCCTAACAGTGAGAGAAACAGTGGCGTAAAGCGGCGACTGGCGAGGAGCTTGAACTGGTTGCTTTGAGACATGGTTAAGCCTTCGTCCCTGTGCCGCCCTTAGCAGCTATGTATTTATATTCCCGCTATCAGAATAGGTGATCGGAATGATTTAAGGAGGGGGCTGGTGTCGTGGGGCAGGAGAAGAATTTATGTGCCTACCAGTGAAGTAGGCACATATCCTTGTCGGTTAAGAAAAAGGGGAGGCTAACGCTTCTCTCCGCGCAGGCCCAGCACCTGGCGGTATAGAGCCTCTGCCTTGGCACCGGCTGCTTCGACAGGCCTGCCGGCAACGACGCTCACCCGCGACCAAAAACGCTTAGGCAATGTAGTGAAGGCATGACCATCTTTGTGGCTGAAAAAGCTACCCCAGAGACCTTGGAGGGCCATAGGAATTACAGGGACGGGGGTTCTCTCCAGAATTTTTTCTATGCCGGCTTTAAATGGCTGTAGTTCTCCGTCTTTAGTTAACTGACCTTCGGGGAATATACAGAGAAGATCTCCATCTTTTAGCCCTTCCTCAATGGCTTGAAAAGCCTGTTCATAGCCTTCAGGGTCTTTCTGCTTGGAGCAAATTGGAATTGCCCGGCCTGTTTTGAAGACGAAGTGCAAAATTGGAATTTCATAAATGGGCTTGTACATAATAAAGCGGATAGGACGGCGGACAGCGCCGGCGAGTAATAGTGCGTCGACATAACTCACATGATTACAAGCGATTAGGGCTGGTCCCTCTGTGGGTATCTGTTCAAGCCCTTGGTGCTTTACCCGGTACATGGTGTGGGAAAGGGCCCAGATCAAAAAGCGCATAGCAAATTCTGGCACTTTGGCGAACACAAAAATGGCGACCGCCGCATTCATAAGTGCAATAACAAGAAAGAACTGCGGTATGGTCGCGTCCAGCATATTGAGGAATAGAATTCCAAGTAGCGCTGAAGCCACCATAAAGAGGGCGTTCAAAATATTGTTTACGGAGATAATTTGTGCACGAATTGCCGGGTCGGATCGATCCTGGATCATGGTGTACAGAGGAACGATGTAAAGACCCCCAAACATCCCCAGTAGTACCAGACAACTGAGAAGAGAGTATGCACCATCGGTACTTAGAAATGCGGTAAAGCTGGCTTCATGGAGTTCTGCAAAGTTTCCCCCGACAATACCCAGGGCGATACCACTTATGGTGAGTCCAGCCGCGCCAACAGGCACCAGGCCAAGTTCAATAAATCCACTGGAGAGGCGCTCGCAGATCAAGGACCCAATGGCAATACCAATGGTAAAACTGCACAGTAGCAATGTAACCACTGATTCACTGCCACCTAGGACATTCTTGGTAAAACTGGGAATTTGTGTCAGATAGGCCGCCCCCATTAACCAAAACCAAGATATACCAATAATGGAGTAGAAAATTGAGGGAGTACTCGCGCTGGCACGGAGTATTTTATGGGTTTGAGTAATGGGGTTAGGGTTTATTTTTAGATTGGGTGTGGGGGCTGGCGCTGCGGGGATTGAGCGGCTAGCTAGATATCCCAGGGTAGCTGCACCCATAATTACCAGGCCTAAGTAGAGAATTCCCTGTTGCCCATGGCCTGTGAGGCCTGCGAGTAGGCTACCGACAATTGTTCCCGTTAAAATGGCCACAAATGTCCCCATTTCCACCAGAGCATTACCCCCTATCAGTTCGGAACGCTTTAAGTGTTGAGGGATGATCGCGTACTTCACCGGGCCAAAAAAGGCGGACTGTATGCCCAAGAGAAAGAGCACAGTTAAACAGAGTGCGTTGCTTCCGCTAAAAAGGGCGAAAACACCTAGTGCACCGATAGCGATCTCTCCTAGCTTAATCCAGCGTATTAATCTCCCCTTGTCGTATTTGTCCGCGATCTGGCCGGCGGAGGCAGAAAATAAGAAAAAGGGAAGAATAAACAAGCCAGCAGCCAGGTTAATTAGTGCGTTTGCTTCACTTTCCACCAGGCGAAAGGCGATCATGACAATTAGGGCGTTTTTATAAACATTGTCATTGAAGGCGCCCAGGAATTGGGTGCTGAAGAACGGCAAAAAGCGGCGGCTAGTGAGAAGATGAAACTGAGACTGGTTAGCCATTGGCAACTCTCTTCTTATTTAAGTGAGCTAATGGTAAGTCATACTGCCGACGGGAGGTATCCCCGTGATAGAGGGTAAATTGGTACGCTAGATTAGGGGTTGTTGGGGGAGAGGTAGAATTGGTTGAAGGGAAACCCGGCCGCGTGGGCGGCCAGGTGACGGTACCGGTTTACCAGACAGTTACCCTTTCCTCTTCAGGCAGGTACATACCGTCGCCTTCCTTAATATCGAATGCTTCGTAGAAGGCATCGATATTTGGTAGTACGCCTTTCACACGATATTCAGCGGGAGAGTGACTATCTACCTTCAAACGTCCACTGAGGGCTTTATCGCGCATCTTGCTGCGCCACACCTGAGCCCAGCCCATAAACACCCTCTGATCGCCGGTAAAGCCGTCAATAACAGGTGCCTCTTCTCCATCTAGAGACATTTTATAAGCTTTATAGGCAATTCCCAGGCCTGATAAATCGCCGATATTCTCGCCCAGGGTCAGCTCGCCGTTGATGTGTTCACCCTCAAGCGGCTCGTAGGCGTTGTACTGGGATACGAGCTTGCTGGTCAGCTGCTCAAAATTGTTACGGTCGGAGTCGGTCCACCAGTTGTTGAGATAGCCGCGTCCATCAAATTTACTGCCTTTATCATCGAACCCGTGTCCAATCTCGTGGCCGATTACACCGCCGATACCGCCGTAGTTGACTGCATCATCCGCATTCATATTAAAGAATGGTGGTTGCAGAATCGCTGCAGGGAATACGATTTCATTCATGGCTGGGTTGTAGTAAGCATTCACAGTCTGTGGGCTCATGCCCCACTCATCGCGATCAATCGGCTTGCCCAGCTTATTGCGATCGTAAGAGGACTCAAACAAGTTAGCTGCCAGAACGTTGCCAATCAGGTCATCGGATTTAACTGTCAAGTTACTGTAGTCACGCCACTTGTCTGGGTAGCCGATTTTGGTGGAAAAATTGCTTAGCTTAAACAGAGCCTGCTTTTTGGTATCTTCGCCCATCCACTCGAGGGATTCGATGGATTCCCGGTAGGCGGCCTTCAGATTGTCCACAAGTACAACCATTCGCTCTTTAGCTTCAGGCGGGAAGTGCTTTTCTACGTAGCGCTTACCGACCAGCTCGCCTACAGAATCATTGACGAATTGCACGCCGCGCTTCCAGCGGGGTTCCATTTGTTCAATACCGTGAACGGTGGTGCCGTAGAAGTCGAAGCGCAGTTGTGCGATTTCGTCATGCATGTAGGGCGCCATTGCATTAAGTACTTTGACCTTCAGGTAGCGCTTCCAGGTTGCCAGCTCAGTATTGGCAATAATCTCATTGGCCGCTTCCAGGTATTCAGGCTGGCCGACAATAAAACTATCTGCCTTCTTCAATTGGGCTTTGGCCAGGTAGCTATCCCAATCTACAACGGGCATTAGCTCTTTAAGTTCAGCAACAGTTTTCTTGTTGTAGTACTTTTCCGGGTCCCGGTTATCAACGCGGCTGCGATGGTGTTTTGCCAAACTCTCCTCAAGTTTGAAGATCTTGTTGGCAAAGTCGTCAGCCTCTTTAAGTCCTGCGAGGCCTTGAAGATCAGCGAGGTAGGTTACATAGGCTTCGCGGAGTTTCTTACTCTTCTCAGTGTCCTCGAAGTAGTAGTCGCGATCAGGGAGTCCAAGGCCTGCCTGCCACAGGAAAGTCATGTAGTTTTCTACTTGCTTCAGGTCCTGCCAGATGCTTCCGCCAAATGGTACATCGTAGCCGACGGTATCCGCATAGGCGAAGAAATCGGTAAGATCCTTGCGGTTCTTAATTGCATCGACTTTGGCGAGTTCGTCGGAAACAGCGGAGAGCCCTTTTTTCTCGATCAGCTTTTTATCCATAAAGCTGTTGTAGAGATCTCCGATTTGCTTGGCATCGGCGCTCTTGGCTCCTTGGCTGGCTTCCATAATCAGAGCTTTGACTTGCTCGGTACTTTGATCTCTCAGAATAGAGAAACCGCCCCAGCGGGACTTGTCTGCAGGGATTTCAGTATTCTTCAGCCAAGTGCCGTTTACATAAGCAAAGAAGTCGTCTTGAGGCCGTACACTGGTATCCATAGCGCCCAGGTCGATACCCGAGGAAAGCTGAACCTGCTCAGCGGTAGCTTTACTACCGGTGGAGTGGTCGTGAGCGACAGCAAACAGAGGGAACTGGGCTCCCGCCAGGGTACCGGCAATAGCGAGTGGTAATAGTAACTTTTTCATTTTTGCTCTTTTGGCTGAATATCCGCCGAGCATACTAAAAGCAGGGGGTGAGCTGGGGCAAGAGGGCTGCGCCTAGCCGGGGATAAGTTGCGTTGGAGTGAGTTTAACCAAAAGCCCCGCATCGCGGGGCTTTTGGTACAAGTTGAGTAGCTATTTAATCTGGCAGGCGGAAAGTGATAGGGATAGAAAAGTTATAAGTATCTGTACCTAGCTGCGCAGGGACTCCAGGGTAGGGTCCAGCTCTGCGTACGGCAGCTTGGGCCTCCCGGTTAAGGCTGGCATGACGGGATTCCTGTACCGGTTGGATATCTTGTACCTGGCCTTGAGAATCAATAGTCACATTGAGGCGTACACTGCCTTCATGGCCCCGCTCTTGGGCTCGTTTGGGGTAGCGAATGTAGCGGAACGTGTGACGCAGCAAACTGGAGTGGTAGATCTGGCGTGCCAGAATCATATCAGCCGTCAGGGGAGCCTCTTCCTCCTCTTCCATCATATCTTCGGCATCTGCAGCCAGGAGCGGGCCATCCTCAGGAGGTACCGTAATAAGCTCAATCTCATCCTCAGCTTGTGCTGGAACGGCCCCTTCCGGTTGAGGTCCCTGTTCACTGTCCCCTTGAATACTATCGGCCTCAGTTACAACCGCTGCTGCGGGAGCGGTTGCGGCTAGGGCTAGAGTTGGAGGCGGAAGATCAGCAATTTCAATAGCCGGTTTAGGCTTAGTGGCTTCAGTTGGAGCCTCTTCGGCGGCAGTGGCCTCTTCCTGGCTTATTTGCTTGAGTTGTAATTCGGCAACTCTCTCGCTTGTTGGGGCCAGGGACTCGAATGTAGTTACCAGGCTACCTGACACTTGGCCGGCGGAAAGCAACCCATCTTTAAAGTCAGTAGAGGGAGGGACAGAACCAATCCAGGCTCGTAGCAAGGTATTGAAGAAGTCGGGGTCAGCAATCTCTCCAAGCCGAATACTGTTGAGGGAGATTGTTGTCGAGCCGGTATCGGCGGCGAACTCGATACTCAATTGATCACCGTGAGCAAAGCGCCCCTTAAACAGGTTGGCAAAGGTCACCATGTTTTCTGCCTGACTGCTGAGCGTATCTCCGCGGTTGTTAATCGCAATGGCTTCCATCCATTGATTGCGGAGTCGCCGTGCCGGCAGACTTTTGGTGATAACACGAACCTCCAAGCGCCGAGGAATATTGTTATCGAGTAGTGTGCTGGAATCCCGGGTTAGATTTTCCGAGTATATTGCAGCGATATAAATGTCTTTATTAAATTGTTTTTCTAGTGCAAGACCGTTTAAAAGTGGTGCAGCTTTCGCAGTGAGAGCAAATGTAAACACCCAAAAAGAGAGGACAATTTTTATCGATTTCATTGTTCTACGGTGTCTCAGTAGCAGGAGCAAAATGTTCCGCTAAGTAAGAATTCAGGGGCCCCAACCCCAATGCACACAAGTCAGATTAAAAAGTGCGCGCCCAAAGCTTGTGAGAGTACAATGTACTACTCACTACACCTAACTCTACTGTAACTGGAACGGAGTTCAAGCCTGATAAGGTCAGACTGTCCTCATTCGCCCAAGATAAAGGGTTGGTAAGGAAACGATTGTCACACTTAGAAACAGGTGTGCTAGGTCGATATCGTTTAGAATGGCACTTTGCAGAGTGGCTTAGGCCACTCTTTTCAGGAAAATGGAATAGTTTTCACTAAATTTGAATTGTGCATGGAAATTAAACCTCTTAGCGAGTATCCACGGGATGCTGTGGATCGCCTTCTCAATGTCATCCATCTATTTCGGGATATTCGTGCCTCGAGTGAGTGGCAATACGATGTATTGCTAAAGCGCTCCCGGTTGGTCAGCCTTCAGTCGGGTGAGCAGCTGCTGCGTGCAGGGGATGTGGATCAATGGGTCTACTTCTTGTTACGCGGTGAGTTACATGTGAAGGTGAACAGTCCCGCAGCTGAGGAGGCTCCGGGAAATGAACGTCCTTTGGCGGTAATACGTCCAGGTGAGTTATTTGGTGATTTGTCGATGCTATTGGCGGAGCCCCGCAGTGCCGATGTATTTGCCGCGAATAATAGCCAGGATACTCAGGTTCTAGGCGTTGATTGTACGCTGTTTGGTGACCTGGAAGACTTATCACTTTTACAGTTGCCGGCAAAACTGGTTTTCTATCGCAATATGGTGCATTCATTGCGTTGGAAACTGGAGGTCTATAGGTCCAAGTATCCGGGGCATCAGTTGGCGAATAGCCATAGAAAGCTGAAACTTTATACGGGACCAAAAAATAGCCGGGAAGAGTTAATTGCCTTAGCGGAACAGGCGAAAGCTTTGGCTCAAATTCTGCTCGACTGGAATGCGGAGTTTGGTTCTGGTGAGCTGGTTGATGATGAATCCGACATGCTTGGATTTCTGGAATCTATGCTGTCGTAGAGATTTCCCGTTCAAACCAAGGGCGAGAGAATTATTTCCTCGCTCCTGACTGCTCTCCCTCCTCTTTGTACTTATTTTTATTGGCACATGTGTACACCTTTCTTAAGGGGGGACTATCTGCTGATTCCAGTCTAAATTTGTAGATCACTCGTATATTTCATTTGCCCGACATTAAGCACGTATTTATTGACAGAATTCGAGTAGGACACAGCGGAGCTTTTTATAAGTCGCTGTGATTGTGTAAAAATCGCTTCGCTTCAGTTGTTATCGCAGATCCCTTCGATTGGATTTAAGACCCCTTTTGCGATGGCGCATCATTGCCCAACAGGTTTAGTAAGTTATGAATGTATTGGCATCAATCTGGTCAAGGCGCAATTACCGAATGGCAATTATTGTTTCGGTGATCGCTATTTTATGGCTGCTGAGTGGGCAGTTATTCTCCGATGCAGAGGATGAGCAGTCAGAATCTAAAGAGGTAACTGCCAAGAAGCCAGAGCCTGAATTGCGAATTCAAGCCCAAATCATTGAGTCCAGCCCATACGCCACTCAGATACTAGTGAATGGGCGCACTGAGGCTAACCGGCATGTACGTTTGCGCGCTGAACTGGATGGCATTATTGCTGCACTCCCAGTTGCGGAAGGGCAGACAGTTAGACAAGGGGATGTCATTTGCGAAATCGAGGCTGAAGATCGTATTGAGCAACTGGCATTAGCTGAAGCGGCAAAACGCAAAGCAGAAATAGACTTTGCCGGTGCCGAGAAACTTAAGAAAAAAGGACTGCAGTCGGATACCGCAATGGCCCAGCAGCAAGTTGAGCTTGCCCGAACCAAGGCGGAGTACACACGTGCCAAAGTGACGGTAGAGAAACTGCAAATTCGTGCACCATTTGCTGGAGTAGTGAATAGCCGAGCGGTGGAGCTGGGAGATTTTATTCGCCGGGGAGAGGAATGCGCGACCATTCTTGACTTGGATCCCATCTTAATTGTTGGCGAAGTTTCAGAGGATCAAGTGGGGAGCCTTGTTGAGGGCGGGCCGGCGAGAGCCCAATTACAAAGAGGACTGTTAGTAGACGGATACCTTCGTTATATCAGTCAACAGGCGCAGGAAATTACTCGGGCTTACCGAGTGGAGGTAGCAGTAGATAATCCAGGTAATCAACTTCCCGGAGGCTTGAGTGGTCAGCTGGTCCTCCCGACCGGTGAAATTACGGCCCACCATATTAATGCATCTCTACTCACGCTGGATGATAGCGGTGAATTGGGGGTGCGGACTCTCAATGATAAAAACCGAGTGCAATTTATCAATGTTTCACTGGTTGGGGATGGTGATGGCGGGGTCTGGGTTTCTGGACTGCCCGACACAGTGACTCTGATTACTGTGGGACAAGAATATGTCACTACGGGAGATTTGGTTCGTGCAGAAATACTGAAAACTGGGGAGGAGTTTTCCCGGGAGAACCAAGCGAAGGAAGCTTCCCCAGTAGATTCCGCAGAGGTGACTCCGGTATCCGAAACTTCAGTGATTCCCGAGGGGGATTCGCGATGAAGCTGTTGGAAAGCGCTATTCAAAGAAATCGCAGTACAATATGCCTGATGCTGCTGATCGTTTTAATTGGCATAGTTGCTCGCGCAGCGATGACAATTGAATCAAGCCCTGAGGTGAACCCTCCATTTGTAATTGTACAGGTCACTCACGAGGGAATTTCCCCAGAGGATGGTGTACGCCTGTTGGTCCGCCCTCTGGAGAAGGAAATTCGTGCGGTAGAAGGGGTTGTCGAGGTGATTGCTGTCGCCCGGGAATCCCTTGCATATATCGTGATTGAATTTGACTCTGCCATTGGTGTAGATGATGCCGTCGATGATATTCGCAATGCTGTAGAGCGGGCCAGGGCTGAGCTGCCCCGGGATGCCGACGAGCCCACTGTGGAGGAAGTATCCGCTCAACCTTTCCCTACCATCGTCGTTACCCTATCCGGCGAGCAAGTGAATGAACGGGTTTTACTGCGCTCGGCTGAATTGCTTAAGCGGAAGATAGAGAGTATCCCTGAGGTGCTAGGTGCAGATCTCCACGGTAATAGGGAGGAGGTTGTTGAGGCAGTGATTGATCCGGTGCGACTGGAGCACTATCAAATCACCAGTGCGGAGTTAATCAACGCGGTATTGGGGAACAATCTGTTAATTCCTGCAGGGGAGCTGGAAACCAATCGGGGCCGTTTTTCAGTGAAAGTCCCTGGGTTGATTGAGACCGCTCAGGATGTTTATGAAATTCCGCTCAAGAAGTCACGCGATGGAGTTGTGACCTTGGGTGCTGTTACAGATATTCGCAGAACCTTCAAAGATGCAGTGAGCTACACCAGTATCAATGGTCGCCCGGGGCTCGCTATTAATGTTGAAAAGCGCAACGATGCCAGCTCTGTCGATGTTGCGGATCGAGTCCGGGAAGTGGTTCAGGCTGAATTTGGTGTTTTGCCACAGGGAATTACGGTTGAGTTTGTTTTTGACCAATCTGATTTCGCACGGGATATGGTCAGTGAGATGCAGGGAAACATCCTGACCGCGATGCTACTGGTAATGATTATTGTCGTTGCCGCGCTCGGCTTTCGCTCGGGAATTCTGGTGGGACTGGGAGTGCCCTTCTCTTTGCTGTTTGGTTCCATCATCACCTGGTATCTGGGTTATTCGTTTAACTTTATGGTGATGTTCGGAATGTTGCTGGCCCTCGGTATGTTAATTGATGGTTCCATTGTGATTACCGAGTTTGCCGATCGGAAAATGGCTGAAGGCTTGTCAGCAAGGGAGTCATATATTGCATCAGTCAGTCGGATGTTCTGGCCGGTAGTTGCCTCAACGGCGACTACCCTTGCAGCATTTTTGCCGATTATGCTGTGGCCTGGAGTGGTGGGAGACTTCATGCGTTACCTGCCCGTTACAGTATTTGCAGTATTGGCGGGGTCACTCTTGTACGCCCTGTTTTTTGCTCCTGTGTTGGGTTCACTGTTTGGCAAAAGCGCAATGGATGCCTCTACTCGTAACTACCTGAGCCAGTTAGAGGATGGGTTACCTCGAGCCCTGCCTGGAATTACCGGCTGGTATGCGCGTATTCTTGAGAAGGTTCTGCAGCGCCCATTGGGTGGGTTCTTAACCACTATTGCCATTCTGGTTGCCATCTTTATTGGCTTTGTCAATTTTGGTGCGGGTGTTGAATTTTTCACGGATACAGAAGAGCAATACGGTAATGTAGAAATTAGGGCCCAGGGCAATTTGTCCATGGAGGAGAAAAAAGCCCTGGTGGTGCAAGTGGAAAGAGCCGTGCTTAGTGTGCCTGAGGTCCGAATAGCTCACACTACAATTGGTTCTGGCGGAATTTCTGGAAATTCTGATCGTTCCCCAGATCAAATCGCCAATATGTTAGTGGAGCTTTATCCCGCAGAGGAACGCGAGCGACGGAGCCGCGACATATTTGCCGATATCCGTTCCCGCACCTCAGATTTTGCCGGAATTAAAGTAACCGCAAATGTAATGGAGGGAGGACCGCCGGTAGGCAAGGATATTGTTCTGGAGTTGCGCAGTCAGAACTATGAGCAGCTACTGCTGGAAACTTGGAGACTACACCGTGCAATGGAGGAAATTGGCGGGTTGCGAGATATTGTAAACACCGCGCCACTACCTGGCATCGAGTGGGAAGTGAAAGTTGATCGAGCCAAGGCTGCTCTATATGGTGCCGATCTAACTGAAGTTGGCAGGGCGGTGCAGTTGGTTACCAATGGCGTCCGGGTTGCAGAATATCGACCCGATGATACGGATGAAGAAGTAGATATACGTATCAGGTACCCCAGAAGTGCCAGAGGCATAGCCGCGCTCGATCAGCTAAAAGTTAATACCGTGCAAGGTACCGTTCCGATTAGCAGTTTTGTGCACACAGAAGCCATGCCCAAGGTCGATAAGATTGAGCGAATCGACGGAATTACTCGCATGCAAATCAAAGCTGATGCGCAAGAGGGGGTTCTGCCGGATGACAAAGTGAAGGAAATAAGGAAGTGGTTGCAGAGTAATCCGGTGGATAACCGGGTTGAGCTGCTATTCCGTGGGGCGGATGAGGAGCAGAATGAGTCTTTTCAATTCCTCGGCATAGCCTTTCTCCTGGCTCTGTTTTTAATGTTTATCCTGTTAGTAACACAGTTCAACAGCTTCTATCAGTCTTTATTAGTACTTTCATCTGTGATTATGTCCACTTTGGGGGTGATGTTTGGTCTGCTAATAACACAAAGCACCTTCAGTGTGATTATGACTGGAGTGGGTATTGTGGCGCTGGCTGGAATTGTGGTGAACAATAATATTGTACTGATAGATACCTATAATTTCGTGCGTAAGAATGAGCCGAGCCTCACTCCAACGGAAGCAGCAATAAAGGCATCGACACAGAGGCTGAGACCGGTCTTTTTGACAACGGCAACAACTATCCTCGGGTTGCTGCCCCTGGCGCTAGGCGTCAGTGTGGATATGGTCGGACGCAATATTGTTGTCGATGGAGTGATAGCCTCTTTTTGGGTGAAGCTAGCCAGTGCAATTGTTTACGGGCTTACCTTTTCCACTTTGCTGACGTTATTGGTTACACCCATTATGTTAGTACTACCGGGCCGCTCCAAGAAGAGGGGTAATCCAGAGGGGGTTATTGAGTCGGTAACGAGTTAGTGACGGCTATATAAGTACTGTAATCATACTTAGTGATCACAAAATTCGGGGGCTTAGGCCCCCGTTTTTATAGCAGGGAATTTATGAATAAGGCTAAATGGCCGAATGAAGTTTTAGAGCGTAGTGGACAGCTTAAGGAGAGTTTATCGGGGCCTTTTAAGGAGCTGTTGCGTGAACACCAATTACCATGCGATTTCCTCCAGGTACTCGAACAACTTTTTCTTCCCCTCGGAGTTTGGGTACTGACTCGCCATAAGCGCAGTAATCCATTATTAATTGGGGTTAGCGGGGGGCAGGGTACCGGCAAGTCGACCCTGGCGGATGTGTGGCAATGTATTTACCAGGCGATGGGCTATCGCTGCTGTGTTTTGTCTCTGGATGATATCTATTTAACGCTGGAACAGCGCCGCAAGCTGGCTACACAGGTACACCCTTTACTCGAAACTCGCGGTGTGCCGGGAACCCATGATATCGGCTTGGGGATCAGCACGCTCAAGGCCCTGTGTGCAGCCAATACTGATTCCGCTATCGCATTACCTAGGTTTGATAAAGGACGTGATGATCGGATCCCTGAGCACTTGTGGCCCGTATTCAAGGGACAAGTTGATGTTGTTATCTTCGAAGGGTGGTGCCTAGGGGCCAGGCCTTCAGAAGGGCATGAAGGACCGCTCAATGAACTGGAGTGCAGGGAAGATAGTACTGGCGAATGGCGAAGTTATGTTAATCAACAGTTGGAAGATTCTTATCGAGATCTTTTTTCGCTTATCGATGTATGGGTGATGCTCAAAGCGCCGAGTATGGAATGTATCGTTGAGTGGCGTAAGTTACAGGAGCATAAACTCAGGGTTCGCTCCGGAATGGGGATGACAGATCAACAAATTGTTCAGTTTGTACAACACTACGAAAGAGTGACGCGGAGCTTACTAGAGGATATGCCGGGCTGGGCAGATTGTGTTATTGAGTTGGGGGAGGACCATCAGGTGAAGGGCTTGCGGATGCATTAAGGTCGGTTTAAACCCTGGCTAGGCCAGGGTTTAAACTAACTGAACAAATCAGTTTTGCTTAAGCGCTGGCTTACTTAGCCTTGGGCGGACGACCGCGACCGCGCTTTACAGGAGCAGCTTCAGTTGCTGCTGCGGCGGCTGTGGCTTCTGCTTTTTTGGGGCGCCCTGGCTTTTTCTTAGCGGCTTCCGCTTTTGCTGGGCGACCGGGCTTCTTTTGTGCGGATTCTGCCTTAGGTGGGCGGCCACGACCGCGTTTTACAGGAGCAGCATCAGTTGCTGCGGCGGCTGCGGTCTCTGCTTTCTTGGGGCGGCCGGGCTTTTTCTTAGCGGCTTCAGTTTTTGCTGGGCGACCGGGCTTCTTTTTGGCTTCAGTGGCGTCTTTTTTGGGACGGCCAGGCTTTTTCTTAGCTTCTTCGGTCTTAGCGGGACGACCAGGCTTCTTCTTGGCTTCTTCAGTTTTAGCTGGGCGGCCGGGCTTTTTCTTAGCTGCGGTGGCTTTCTTCTTGTCAGCAGCAGCGGCTTTTTTAGCGGCAGCAGCAGTTTTCTTCGCTTCGGCAGCGGCTTTTTTCTTTTCAGCAGCGGCCAGTTTCTTAGCTACAGCAGCTTCTTCTTTAGCGACGATCTTAGCTACCTGAGAAGCCAGCTTGTTGGCGGCTTTGATTTCAGCCAGTGCATCTTTGGCTTCAGTTGCGGCAGTTTTGGCTTCAGTTGCAGCAGTTTTAGCTGCAGCGGCGGCTTCACGTGCTTTTTTCAGCTGTTGCTGTTGAGCAGCAGTCTTTTTCTTAGCTCTAACAGTCGCTACTTTATCTTGAGTAGTTTTTGCTTTAGCGGCAGCCTTCTTGGCACTGTTTGCCAATTTCTCGGCTTTGACAGTCAGGTCTTTTTCCTGCTTAAGGCGGGCAGTTTCCAGTTTAGCGGTAAGGGAGCGTAGCTCCGCTTCCATTTTTGCGACGTCGCTGGTAGCGACTTGAGCAGCTTTTTTAGTAGCCATTTAAATATCCCTGCAAAATGAATTGTTTTAGTAAGTGGGGGCATTCCTATCAATTATTCTCAGCCATCTTTAACGGAATTAGGCACCGTCCAAGATGAATGTTTTCGGCAGAAAACAATTGATAGTGAGTCCCCCCAAGCTAGCGGCGCTAATTGCAGCTTATTTGTATACCTAATTGCAAGTCCTTTAGATGGTTTTTTTCTATTTAATGTAAAAAAAATGGCTTTTTTTTACATATTTTTCAATTGGGGGCCGTTTGAACTGTGTTTTTGATCTTTTTGGGAACTTGAAAGCACTCATTACTGGTGATTCTTTAACTTCAATATTCTTTGTATCAAGTCAGTATCAGTGGCGTTAAATAGTTGAGTAATTTTGTAAGCTTTATGAACCTGTTGGTTTAGTTGTTTTGGCTTTTATAGTTGGATTTTGATGGTGGCAGATAGTTTCTGTTCATCAATTAACAGAGATCCGGATTAACAAAACTTAACTGCGAGCTTTTGCCTGCGTCAATTAGTGGGCAACCTCCATAGCTGGTTGTGTAACCTTGCGTATTGAAGTGTGATATTCAAATTGCGGAAAGTTGGCAAGTGTCAAGATGTCAGAGACAGCTTGAGTCCTATTGCCGTACCCTGGTATTTAGTAAGGAATTAAAAACTGGGGGAGAACTCACACTCATGTACGGGATCTAGTGCCCCGTATATAAGTACCAACCGGTTGGGGTATTTGGGGGCTTGGCTGCCGGGATCTGCCATTACTGCTGCGAGGTTTACTTTTACATGGCGGAAAGTAAACCAGTGATAAATCTAGTTATAACCATGTATATAATGGGACGGAACTGTATTAGTTTGTGTTCTTCAGTCGAGGTCTTTTTAATTACCGAGAAAGCGAGCGCTTGGTCTCCAGTCATTTGTTTTGCTATCACGTGACATCCCTGCTAGTCATAAAAGGAGTAGAGGGCAGTTATTCAGAGGCAAGTAATACCAGAAGCTATTTGAATGCAGTCCTGATTATCCGTACGTTGATCAACAATCTTAATGATATTTTTATGGGCAATGCTTCTGCTTTGGAGTGGCTGCTCTTACCGAAGGCAACCTTATGAGTTTTGCAATGGGAGAGGGGGACAGGACTGACCCAGTAACAGAATATCTCTGTCACTGGGGTGATATGGAGTCAATCGCGTAGCTTTATAGTGGCCCGTAGGGCAAATAACGATTGTTGGAATTCTGGCGAATCCATAACAGTTGTTCTTTTGTTAATGGCGTCGAGCGTTGCTTGAGTACTTTGGCGAGGGGAATTACTGCAGACTCAGCGCCGGCGTCCCAGCCTGGCAGATTCATTTCTGCCAAGGTAAAGAAGCGGATCAGTTGCCATAGCTGGGCACTGTTCCAATGTTCGCTCTCTTCGATCCAGTGTTGGAAGGGAAGGCGAATAAGTGTAGAGGGTACTTTTTCAAACGCTCCTACTGATTCTGTAAAAGGTTTATCTGACTCTGCAATTTCGATAAGTCTGAGCAACTGCTCCCGGTTGAATTCTTCACTGGTTTCATTTTGTGGGCCACTTACCTGTGGCTCCCAGGCTCCTACGCTCATACTTACTCCTTATAAAGGTCCGGTTTCTTGCTGTTGCATTATAGCGAGGGGGGCTGTGTTCAGGGGGATCTTACTCTAGATAACAATGAATAAAGAGGTCTTTGAATTAATCCACATTACTTCTTCGAATCTAATGAATCGTTTTGTAGTAATTTTGGAAGTCTCTATAAAGGAGTTGGGTTGCGATAACAGGGACTAAACCTACGGGAAAATCAAATCTGTCGGTGCTTATTTGAGATACTATAGAAGAGACTCTTGATATTGAGGTTCAAATGGAATTTATTGCTAAAGCACTGCCGGCGACAAAGCGAGTGGCTCTGGTAGCCCATGACAACCGTAAAGATGCCATGATTCAGTGGTGTCTCAGACATCACAATCTGCTCAAACGACACCAGTTATTGGCTACGGGGACTACTGGTGGAAAAATTGAAGATGCGACGGGTTTAAGTGTCGAAAAGCTCTTAAGTGGCCCTCTGGGAGGTGATCAACAGCTCGGAGCGAGGATTAGCGAGGGGCAGGTGGACTTACTGATATTCTTCTGGGACCCCTTTGAGCCCATGCCCCATGACCCAGACGTCAAGGCACTACTGCGTATTGCTGCAGCGTGGAATATCCCAGTGGCTTGCAACCAGAGCAGTGCAGATATGGTGGTACAGTCACCATTGATGGACCAATCCTTCGAGCATGAGGTGCCTGACTATCACAGCTATCTAGCAGGACGTTAGTCGGAATTTTTGCTTAAAATTTGATCTTTTCTGTCGGCTCGATTCTGTAACTTATTGATTTTTAAAGTTTATTTATCTCTGTTATCGCTCGCACTTGCAATGCTTGCGAAATCGCGGCAATCTTGCCCACCAGATTAGACCGGTCAATCCGGCACCCCTGATATTTGAAAATTGCACGGTGTTTTATGAGTAGACGACGCGGAAAGGCCGTAGAAGAAGAAAAGGCAGATATCGACCTGACGCCCATGTTGGACGTTGTGTTTATCATGTTGATCTTCTTTATCGTGACTGCTTCATTTGTTAAAGAGAAGGCGCTGGATGTGAATGTGCCTGATCCGAATGAGACCAGCAATGCTGAGCCAGATCCTACCAAGCAGAATATTCTGTTGATGGTTAGCGCAAATGATGAAATCACCATGGCGGATGGCAGCCGTATTGACAGCCGTGCTGTACGGGCCCGTATCGCCCAGATGTATGCGGAGAACCCGCAGGCAATGGTGATTGTGCGTGCACACAACAAGTCTAGTGCGGATACTTACGTACAGATTGCGGATGCCGCGAAGGAAGTGAGCCTGGGTATTCAGGTCTCCCTGGTACCTTACGAGGACTAAGTTCCCGGTGAGTTACCCGCGCTTAAAAAGCCAGCATATTGCTGGCTTTTTTCATTTGTGAATTATGGTTTTGAACTGGTCACAAATTGGGGTGGTACTTAAGTACCCCCTCAAATGAAATCCGATATCAGAATTCTGAACGAATTGCCCAGAGGTCGGGGAAAACCGGTCTAAACAGGGTTCCCTGTAAATAACCTACTCCGCTCGATCCACCAGTCCCCATTTTCCTGCCAATTGTTCGCTCGACCATTTTTACATGTCTGTAACGCCACTGTTGTAACGAAGTATCGATGTCCACCAAAGCCTCACAGATTTCACTTACCAGTGGATCATTGCGATAGATATCGATCAGTATTTTCTGGACGGCTGAAGAAGGTTCCGCAACTTGGCTAAAATCCCTTTCAAGCTCATTAGCGGGTACCTTATGCCCTTCGTGAACCAAAAAGTTTAGGAAAGCATCCCAAAGGGTCGGCGCCTCAAGGCGCTTCATCAAGCGCTGGTAGTGCTCTGAGCCAGGGGTATAGTTTTCCAGTTTTTTCGGGTCCTTGGCTCCGTAAAGAAATTCCAACTCGCGAAACTGGTACGACTGAAAACCACTAGCCGTGGATAGTCGATCGCGGAAAGACATAAACTCCAGTGGGGTTAGGGTTTCCAGGATATCGACCTGTTGAATCAAAGTACGATAAATCGTGTCGACACGTTTAAGTGTATGCAATGCGCGATTGCGTTCACCTGCGTTGAATAGTCGCACCAGGAAATCCAGTTCATGCAACATTTGCTTGAACCAGAGCTCGTAGCTTTGATGAATAGTAATGAAAAGTAGTTCGTCGTGCTCGGGACCATCGGAAAGGGGTTTTTGGCACTGCAAAAGCTCGTCTACTTTTAGGTAAGAGCTATAAGTTATTGTCATAGTCAGCTGCTTCCTGAGTGTGTTTTGACCAGTTACAAAATAATGCTCTCTTTAGCCGGTGTGGATCAAAACAAAAATTACGGCAAAGTGATTTATATTGGACCCATTATAAAGCCCGGAGCTCTTTGAATGGAAAACCCAGCGCAAAACCTACGTGTCAATGGCTCTCGCCTTTGGGATAGCCTGATGGAAATTGCTGAGATAGGCGCGACCCCAGCGGGCGGGTGCAATCGACAAGCCCTGACAGATGAAGACCGTGAAGGGCGCGACCTTTTCGTGCGCTGGTGCCGAGATATAGGCTGTGAGGTCAGAGTGGACCAGATGGGCAACATTTTTGCCCGACGACCGGGAGCAGATAACAGCTTGCCTGCGGTAGTGACTGGTTCTCATTTGGATACCCAGCCCACGGGTGGCAAATTTGACGGTGTATATGGCGTACTTGCCGGCCTGGAAGTTCTGCGCACTCTAGAGGATCAAGGTATCAGGACCAAGGCCCCATTAGAGGTGGTTGTATGGACTAATGAAGAGGGTGCGCGCTTCTCTCCTGCAATGGTGGGCTCCGGGGTTTGGGCTGGCGAATTTAGCTTGGAGTATGGGCACAGCCGCGCGGATAAATCGGGCATCACCATCGGTGAAGAGTTGGAGCGGATCGGCTATCTCGGTACTGAGCCAGCTCAGCCGAGGGCTATTAAAGCTTCATTTGAAGCGCATATCGAGCAGGGCCCGATCCTCGAAAAACAGGATCAGGTAATTGGTGTTGTCACTGGTGTACAGGGTATTCGCTGGTATGACGTAACTTTTTACGGAACGCCTTGCCATGCGGGTCCAACTCCGATGGAGGACCGCCGTGATCCGGTCCAGGCAATGTCCATTCTGTGCGAGCGCATGTATCGTGAAGTCCGGGAGTATTCAGAAGATGCGCGTATGACCTGTGGGGATTTAAGGGCGGCGCCGGGCAGCCGAAATACAGTTCCTGAAGAGGTTGTGCTGGCACTGGACCTCCGTCACCCGTTACCTGAAGGGTTAAACCATCTGCATAAAGCCTTGTATAAGGCGGCTGAAAGAGTACAGGAAGAGACAGGTACCAGAGTCGATATTCGTGAAGAGTGGTACTCACCTCCCGTCGCCTTTGATAAGCATTGCATTGATTCGGTTAGCAGTGCTGTGCAGACCTTGGGATATAGCAATCGCAAGATGGTTTCAGGTGCTGGGCACGATTCCGTATATGTTTCCCGAGTCGCCCCTGTCTCTATGATCTTTGTGCCCTGTGAAGGAGGGCTGTCGCACAATGAAGCAGAATCGGCGGAGCCGGATCATCTTGAGGCGGGTTGTAATGTGTTGCTTCACGCAATGCTAAACAGTGCGGAGCAGGCTTAAGTAGCAGTAAAACAAGTGCTTCTGTCAACTCTCGGCGTTGCACTGTCTTTGTTTTGGCATAGTTGATAACAAGTTGGAATTTAGGCGAATGAGTAATTTTACTTTGAAGCACCGTCAGGATAACGGCGGTACGGCACCCCTGAGTGAGTGGGGGATGGATTCAGAATACGGTGTACTGAGAGATGTTCTAATTGGGCCTGTGGATAACTTCAGCTGGCGCACTGGTAATGCGAGTGCGCGACGTGCCGAGCGCCTCGGTATGAAGTTTGATCACAAGGTGGCGATGACACAGCATGGAGAGATGCTCGATGCTTACCGCCACGCAGGAGTGAATACGCACCTTATTCCAGCGGATAACACATTGCCCTACCAAATTTACGGTCGCGATTCCTCGGTAATGACCCCTTGGGGGCCTATCGTGACTCAGATGTTCAGCCCTTGGCGCCGTGGTGAGTGGGCGCCCATAGTAAAGAAATATGCAGAGCTGAATATCCCTATTTACGACATTATCACCGCAGGCTCTCTGGAGGGCGGTGATTTTATGGTGTTAGAGCCCGGCGTCATTCTGTGTGGCTACTCCGGCGAACGCACCAGCCCGCAGGGATTTGAGCAGATGAAAAGTTGGGTGGAAAAAGAGGGCTGGGAAGTTAAAGGCTACCAGTTCGATCCGTTCTTCCTGCATATTGATGTGATGGTAGCCATGCTTGCGGAAAAGCTGGCAGCAATTTGTGTTGATGCTGTTGAGCCGGAGCTGGTGCAGTGGTTTAAAAGCCGAAATATAGAGATTATCGATATTCCCTTCCCGCAAGTATTGGAACTTGGAGTGAATGTCGTTGCCCTGGGGAACGATCGAGTGATGCTACCTAAGGCCAATACCGGACTGGCGGAGAAGTGTCGCGCACATGGCCTGGAAGTTATCGACCCGGATATTTCAATGATTACTCCGGGGGGCGGTGGCGTTCATTGCATGTGCCAACCTCTGCGCCGGGATTCAGCCAATAAAGTTTGATTACTGTTGATGGTTATCTAGAGGGCCCGGTCACTGGTGACCGGGTTAATCCCGTCAACGAAAGTGGTTGATTAGGAACTCGAACCTCTGGGAGTAGCGGTTAATATGAATCTCCTAAATAGATGGCCTACAGCGGATTAAAAGTGGCTTCCGTTGGGGTTCCATAATTAGGCTACTGAGAGTAGCCCAATCTACTTCTTACCCCGGAGAACAATATGCAAAGCGAATGCGCTGAAATTCAGGCTCAGCTTAAGGACCGCATCCTCGAGATTACGATTAATCGACCCGGGCGCAAAAATGCCCTGACTATGGCCATGTATACCGCGATGGCAGGGTTATTGAATAGCGCAGCTACAAACCCGGATGTTCGCGTCGCGATTATTACCGGTGCTGAGGGTATATTCACCAGTGGTAACGACCTGACAGATTTCCTGGGCGGCTCTGCCGAAGGGGAGGAGTCTCCGGTTTTCCAGTTTATGAGTGCTCTCTACCACTTCCCCAAGCCGGTAGTTGCAGCCGTTAATGGCCCCGCAGTAGGTATTGGTACGACCATGCTGTTGCATTGCGACCTGTCTTTTGCTGGAGACGACGCCATGTTCCAGATGCCGTTTGTGGACCTGGGGCTGTGTCCAGAGTATGGCTCCAGCTACTTATTGCCCAGGATCGCCGGCCATGCCAAAGCTTCTGAACTATTACTGTTGAGCAAGCGTTTTAGTGCTCAGGAAGCCGTTGAGATTGGTATCTGTAATGCCGCAGTGGCGCCAGAACACGCCATAGTTCGAGCACGTGAAGCCGCAGCTGAGTTAGCGAGGAAAGCTCCGGCCGCCCTGCGTTTAACTAAGCAGCTTTTGCGCAGAGCAACTCAAGAGAAAGGGTTAGAGTTTATTCAAGACGAAGGCCGTTACTTTAAGGAACGCCTCGCCTCTGATGAGTTTAAAGAGGCTGCTATGGCCTTCATGGAGAAGAGACCAGCGGACTTCTCCAAGTTTGATTAAGTAAAAAAAGGCCGCACTATGCGGCCTTTTTTCTGATTTCATTTTTTAACGATCCCTATGTCCCCGGGAAAGATAGTTAACGGCTCTGTCGGGGTGGTCGGTAAAGAGACCGTCAATGCGCAGCTGATATACAGCGAAATGCAGGAAGTCCTCGAAGCTTTCAAATTCTTCGGGAATCTTGCCTGTATCGGCGCGGAAAGTGTAGGGGTGAACCTCTAGTTGTCTGCGGTGTGCCCGGCGGACAACACTGTTAGCTCTTGGTTGGCCATTTGTCACTTCCATTAACATAGGATACCAGGGGCCAATCCCATCTGCGTAGGTGGCGATTTTGCGCAAGCCCCCCTGTTGCAGCATCCAGTCATAATTGTACTTTTCAATTTCTCCATTCACTTCGACCAATTTTTCCCCCCAGTCGGTGGCGGCGATCAATTGAACTAATGATAGATCCATCCCCATGGAGGGCATCAGCTCAAATTTAACTCGCTGAAGCTCTTCTGCATCAAAGCACTGGAAGAAAACTTTGTGATCGCGATCGGTATAACCGTATTTCTTGAGTGATTGCAAAGCTATAGAGGCAATATCTTTTCCTTCCCAGTGATGGAAGTAGGGTTTTTTAATCTCCGGGTAAATGCCAATATCGTAGCCCAGAGATCGGTTAAGCCCCTGAATTAATTCCAGTTCTTCCTCAAAGGTGGATAGCTTAAAGCTAGATTTCCATATTGGAAATCTCTCGGGGTATTTTGCTTGAAGTCCATCCTCACTATCTATGAAGGGCTCTGATACCTGAAGCTGTTTAAGTTCGGTTAGGGTAAAATCGATAGTGTAAAAGTGACCATCATCGCGAGCGCGCTGGGGAAAAACGTTGGCGACATTAGTTACACTATCTAGATAAATATCGTGCATTACGATCAAGTGATCATCTTTGCTGAGTACCAAATCTTGCTCGATATAGTCTGGACGCATACCGTAAGCCAGCGCTTTGGATTCGAGGGTGTGTTCAGGTAGGTAGGCTGAGGCACCTCTATGAGCTACCACAATAGTTTGTTTATTTCTCTGATCAAAGTTATCCGCGCAGGTTAGTGTTGCGGCTATAGAAAAGCCAATCAACACTACTGATAGAATGTTTTTTAACATCTGATAAAGGCCCGTGATGAATTGTGGGGCACTTTCTAGCAGAGAAATGTGACAGGGATATAACTGAATACGAGAGCCCCGCCGGGACGAGGCTTTCGCAGAGCTATTCAGCGCGGCTTCGTCTATCTGATAGGCATTATGAACCCTGGAGACTCTAATTTCTTCTCTCTTGAAGGTTGGCTTTGAAGGCTGCTCGATTTTCTTCTTGAAGATTTTTGAACTCTGCTAATTGTTGATCCGTCAGTACGGTGGACATTTCACTGAGCGTAGATTTTCTGATAGCGGCCATTTCTTTGCCTAACTGGCGCTTCTCACGAAAGCTCATCTTTTGGATAGCGCCAGAGGGACTTTCTATGTTAACGCCGTATTTTGCAAGCACTTGGCGGCGTTGTTCATTGGCTGATTCCAGGATTGGCTTTACTTTTTCTACCTGCTCATCAGAGAGGTTAAGCTTGGCTTTAGTTGCCTCTAAGCGCTCCGCAAGTTGTGCGGCATGGTCATTATCTGCCCAAGCTAGGGTATTTGCAGAAATGGTAATTATTGCAGCGATTACCAAACTGAATAATTTCTTCATTGTGACTTCCTCGTTAATGAGTAAATGCCGTTGCTGTGAGGAGTATGATAATGGCTAGATTGTAAGCCAGTGCCATCCAACGCAAGGAAGTGTAAATTCCCTATTCCCTCTCACATGGACTGAGATATTCCAGGATATCCACAGTCAGATACTTCTACTCAAGATAATTCTAGACAATTCTGGTTGGCTAGTGCGCCTAGGTAAGTCAATAGAAGATAAACCGATATCCAGTCAGCCCGGAAACCATGAATCGATAAGGGTTAATAGTCAGCAAGCAAAGATTGTCGCCTACAGAGGAACCGCTGGTTTAGGTATTAACAGGAAGTTAAGCATTCTAAAACGGCGCTATTTCAGCGCCGTCAAAATTTAATCAAGACTTGAGGCAGGTAAAATTGCGTTATTACAGTGCAACGCTTTGCTATGCCGCGATGATGCCTGCCAAAAGCGTCTTAATCCCCTTCACACAGTGGCTTCGTGAGACCATAGATAGTCGGCATAGATTTCCCGAAGGTCTTTTTTGCTGACTTTGCCTGTAGCCGTATGGGGGATTTCCTTGGCAATGACACAGTCATCGGGAATCCACCAGTTGGCAAAATGCCCTTTAAAGGATGCCAGAATCTCCTCAGTTTTTAGTGTTTTGCCTTCAGCGGGAACAATGATCAGGAGAGGCCGCTCAGCCCACTTTTCATGGGCAACCCCAATAACAGCGGCTTCGGCTACTCCCGCCTGTGTCATAGCAAAATTCTCCAGCTCAATAGAGGAAATCCACTCGCCGCCGGACTTGATAACATCCTTAGTGCGATCAGTGATTGTCAGGTAGCCGTCAGCATCGATCGTGGCAACGTCACCAGTATCAAACCAGCCGTCTTCGGTAAGTGCTGACTCTTTGGATTGGTAGTAGCGCTCACAGACCCAGGGACCACGCACTTGAAGGGCTCCAAAAGCCAGCCCGTCTTGTGCCAAGGTATTTCCCTCGGGGTCTACAATACGCATCTCGACCCCAAAGCCCGCTCGGCCCTGCTTGAGCCTGAGGGCCTGTGCTTCGTCTTTAGAGAGGTTCTCAGGTATGCGGGCATTGTAGGTTCCCAGTGGGCTCATTTCAGTCATGCCCCAGGCGTGATGGGTGTATACCCCATGCTTTTGCTCGAATTCCTCCATAATACTCCAGGGGCAAGCCGATCCACCCACGACTACTCGATTCAAGCTGGGTAGGGTCTCTTCACTTTCCCGCAGGTACTTGAGCAGGGCGAGCCAAACGGTTGGAACGCCGGCAGCGATAGTAACGGCTTCCTTTTGAATTAATTGACTGAGCGTTTCTCCACACCCCATTTGGGGGCCAGGTAACACGAGTTTTGCTCCAACAGCCGGTGCCGCATAGGGTATTGACCAGGCGTTGACGTGAAACATGGGAACAACAGGCAATATGGCTTCGTCCCTTCTAATCGCAAAGACATCTGGCATCAATACGCCGTAGGTATGCAGCATCAGAGAGCGATGGGAATAAAGCACCCCTTTGGGATTGCCTGTTGTGCCTGATGTATAACAGAGTGCTGCTGCACTCTCTTCCTCTAATTCAGGCCATTGAAACTCAGTGGGCTCTGCTGCAATCAATGTTTCATAGCAGTAAACATTGCTCAGGCTTGTGGCGGGCATATGTGCTTTATCAGTTAGCACAATGATGCCTTCAATCGAATCTAGATATTCTGCCAGAGATTCGATTAGGGGCATAAATAGTGGATCAATAAACAGCCATCGATCTGTGGCATGCTCAATAATGTAAGATATTTGCTCAGGGAAAAGCCGGGGGTTAATGGTATGGCAAACGAGCCCGCTGCAAGAAGTTGCGTAGTAGAGTTCAAAATGCCGGTGATCGTTCCAGGCAAGAGTACCAATTCGATCTCCATCATTGGCTCCAAGCTTTTGTAGTGCATTTGCCAATTGCGAGACCCGCTCAAAAGCTTGTTGATAGCTATAACGAAAATCGGGGTTATCCAAAGTAACTGAAACAATCTCACTATCCGGTGAGTTGCTTAGAGCATGCTTCATAATACCGGTGAGGATGAGCTGGGATTGCATCATCATGCCATTCATCACTTACTCCTTATTATTATCTTTTATTTTCAGATAGACACTAACCCTCCAAAATTTTGGGGGGTGATAGAAAAAGGATTAGGGGCTGCTTCTTATAAAATTATTGAACGATCTTTATCCATTCTCCGGGCTTGGGTTCTCCTCGGGGATAATAACCATTTAAGAGGCGTAATTGCTCCTCTGCATATTCGCCGATTTCCATATGTTTTGCCAGGGAGGCAAAAGTAGTTTTTTCATTGGCCTGGACGTAGCGCAAGCGTTTGATGTCCTTCTCTTCTACAATGTCAGTTTGTCGTAGCGGCCTGAAGCTTCTAATGCTGGTCAGGAATAAATTGTCATATTTATCAATAGCTTCTGGATCTGAGTCTTCATCATTTGTGACTTTCCCCTGCAGTACAAATTGTCTGCTACCATAAAAAATTACCGCAATTCTGTCTGGATCTGCATCCTCTTTTTCAAGCGGTGGAATTTTTCCGGTATGGCCTTCAAGTCGATATTGATTGAGTTTCTCCTCTTTTTCCAGTTGTCGTAGATCGAACTCTGAGCGCAGAGCCATATCAGCGGGCTGGTTGCCATCGCGTTGGGTAACTGTAATGGTAATTTGTGCACTTTTATCAGGTGCAGAGCCAACAATGGCTGAACGTTGATTTTCTACCAACCAGCCATCGGGAAATAAAAGGGAGAAACCCAGCCGTTTGTGGTTGTAGCGATTTTTAGTGGACTGCTGTGTGTTTTGTCCATACACAAGGCCATCTGTTTTTTCCCGATAGTATTCTACTTTGGTTTCTTTGTTATCTTCGGGAAGCTGGCCCGCAGCGTTTACAACTTCCTGTAGGCGAAGGTCATTTCTCGGGTGAGATGCAAAAACACCGTGGTAAGTTTGCGGTTTCTTGCCCTCAATTCGGGCACGGCGCCGGGCAAATGTCTCCTGATCCTTTAATAGCCCAATAACATTGATCATGGCCTGGGGATCATAACCAGCGTTGAACATATACTGGGCGCCGAAGCGATCCGCTTCCAGTTCCATCTCACGGCCGTAGCCCTTCACAGCAGCGGTGCTATATAAATTTGCAACATCTCCGACTACACCACTACCGGTAACCAAAACTGACAATACTGATACAACGCTGGCTCCGGTCGCAGCTGTTTTTTGCCTTACCGCATGGCGGGCGGTGATATGGCCAATCTCGTGAGCTAGTACAGCCGCCATTTCAGCTTCAGAGTGCAGGTAAGTTAGAAGGCCTCGGTTGATGTAGATATACCCACCGGGAAGGGCAAATGCGTTGATATCCTGGCTGTCGATGATCGTAAATTGGTACTTGATATCCGGTCTGTCGCTGGCGGCGGCAACTTTTTGCCCGACATGATTAACATAAGCGGTTAGGACTGGGTCTTTATAGATCGGAGTGCTCTCTATTAGCTTCTCATGCATCTCTTTACCAATGGAGATCTCCTTGTCCTCTGACATTAGAACAAGGTCAGGCTTATTGGTGGCAGGGTTAAATGCACAGCCTGCACTGAGTATTAGGATAGCGCTGGCAAAAACACGCTCGATAAATTTCATTACCCCTGGCCTCCCGTAGCGTCTTAATTTTTATGAACTGGGTGTTACTGCTGGCATCAAGAATTGTTGGAGCTGCAGCGCCATTCCTTTACAGGCATTATTCTGGACCCTGGCGATTAGTGGTATTGGAACCACGATCGCGGGCATATAGGAGGTTCCTTTGGCATCTGCACTAAGTTTCCCAGATAATTCGCGGTCCCTGAAATCCCATACTGCCGCTTCGTAGTCAGATTCCTTATCCCAGGTCCCAAAGCCAAAGCACCCTGCACCGCCGGTACTGATGGTACAGCTGATAGAGCCGGCACTGGCTGTGGTCTCTGTTGAACCATCAATCCAGACGATGTACTTCACTCCATAGGTTTCCATTCGCTCACGCACACTTTCATTTTCCATCAGGCGATCTAGGGAGCGAACATGCATAGGTGCTGTCCTGGGTTCAAACCAGGGGTACATAAGATCGACAAAGTCTTGCTCTGGAATAATGTTTACACCTAACTCAGGATTGTGTAGTTCTCTACCAACACAGGCAATTAAATCAGGCTCTGTTTCATATTCACTGGAATGACGGCGGCCCAAGATGACGACGGAATCTCCTTCGGCAAGCTCACCATCGGAGCGTCGATACTCATCAATTACGACAGTGGTACAACCGCTAATAAAGACTATCGCTGCAACTAGAAGTGGCTTGAACACGATTTACTCCTCTTATTCAGCCTTTTTGGCTTTCACCTTGATTTCTCTCAGTGATAGCGATCGGCGCTTCCCAGAGAGAAAGGCCTGTAGTTCAGGGACTTTCCCAAACCCGGTATAAAGATTTGCTCCGGCATCGCGCAGGGCGATATTTATCGCCTGAGTTAATGCCTGTTCCTGGGACTGTAAAAATGCGGTAGGGGTTTTTCCGTATGCGGTTATTACCCAGTTGGCAACCTGTCCGCCACTGGGGTCAAATGCGGTCATGTTATATTTAATCCATACCTCAAAAATATTGACCCTTGTCTCTCTGGGCATTGTGAACTGCAGCTCTCGCACTTCTGGAACTATCACCAGTTCGACATTGGCGGGGACTTCTTGTGGATAACTGGATAGAGATACGGTATCGGTAAACATGGAGCCCAATACTGTTTCAAACAGATTTTTTTGTGCTCTGCCTGTGCTTATATTCCATTCTTCACGATCTTCACTGTCTTCTTTATAAGTGAAACTTTTAAAGTCCTCACTGAGGTAGAAGCCTACGGTTATTGGCAATTGATCGCCTATTGGGGATGGGTAATTGCCATCCACCTGTACTGTATGACTGCAAGCACCCAGGAAGAAACTTACAAGAATAAGTACCTTTAGGTGTCCAAAGGAAGTCGACCTATACCTCATATGTTCCTCCTTGAATCATTTAACTAGCGAAAGTCATTCAACCCCACGAAAGTGCCGCCATTTCGATAGGTGAGTTCGCGCATAAGGGCCGCAAAGCGCAGTCCTGTGGTTTGTAGGTGTGGAGGGCGAGAGAACTGTACAGGGAATCCTACTGCATGGATTCTGATATTTCGTTTTCCCTCACCGTGCTTAGCATTTACCCGTTCGACAGCTAACATAACCCTGCGGATTGATTTTCCGGTGAATTCATCGCCAAGCACATAAATACTGATTTTCTTACTGGGATCATAAAAGCTGCGGACAGCTTTCTGGATACCTTCAACAGGGCTGGAGTTACTAAAAGGATTCCAGGACTTCAACCGCTTTAGTATCGCTTGGCGGCGCCCAGGGGTATCTGGTATCCACTTGTTTCGATAATTGAAGAACATATAGTCCCCCATATCATTCATGACCTGGATACCTTTAACATTGGGATAAAGGTCTAGAGTATTGACCATCTCCGCCATCATTCGGTCCCAGCCGTAATTAAACATACTGCCGGAGGTGTCGATAATGAAGAGTATGTATTCGCTGTCGACAGGGATTCCGCCAATAACATTGTTTTTACGCTGGTAGTTCTCGCCCAGTAGGCGACGCATTTCATCAGTGATGGATTGTAGTGCAATGGTCAGCTCACCTTTGAGTTTGCCATCCTCACTTTGCCCCTCGGTTTTACTGGCAAATTCCGCTTGGAGCGCTTCCAACTCACCGCGCAGGTTGGCAATTCTCTTGCGCTCGATATCGATTTGTTCTCGCTTTGAATTTAGATCCCGGTTGATAACTGTGGTCTCACCACGGATTTCTGCCAGCTGTTGCTGTAGTTCCAATACCTGCCCTTCGAGGTCTACTTCAGCTTCCTCTAATACAATCGGTTCTGCAGTCTTGGCGATCATCAGCAGCAAAACAATTGCGCCAAATCCGCAGCAGATAACATCCAGGAAGGAAATGCTGAACTCCTCCTGGCGACGCTTTTTCTGTGCTCCTATCATGGCCAGTCCCTCGAAGGTGCAAGGAAAGAGCCTTTGCTTTGCATCGCCAGCTTCCAAAATTCACTAGCCGCAAATGGGTCCCCCTCCATAGGGGCAAGAATGACATTGATGGGGATATTCTTGGGGAGCACTTTGACCGCGCGCTTGAATAGACTGCGCCTGTCTCTACCAGAAATAGTGGGTTTTCTGGGCGCACTCATCCCTTGGGTCGGTAACCCATCGGTAATGAGAATAATGTTGTCGGGCAGTGGCGTCATAGCGTTAATAGCGTTAAATACTCTCTCTAGACTGGTACCATTTTCTGGCACTACTTCATCTAGCCCTTTGATAGCCTGGTCCAACTGGTCGCGGTCATCTACATTGAGCCAGCGATCTTCTGTACCGGCGATTGCGGCACGAAAAGAGGTATTAAAAGTATAGATCTGGTATTGGCTATCCCTGGGAAACTGAGCAGTAAGCCAGGAGACTGTGCTGACGGCCCTGCGCCATTTTTCAGTTTTGCGTTTGACCGGTGAAGACATGTTACGGGCGCGTATTATTTTAATAAGCTCGTCGCCGAGCATGGACGCAGATGAATCCAATAGTATCAGGATGCGATTACCGCCTAGGCGCAGGCCGGTGAGGTATTGACGGTCCCCATCACCGACAAATTTACGAACGTTATTTCCCAGCTTTTTATTTTCTTCCTCAAGGTTCTTTTTCGCCTGCTCCAGTTTTTTGAGTTTATCTTGTAGCCTCTTGATATCCTCTTCTTCATCGATACTGTTGATTTCAGCGATATTGCCTTTGGTTTCCTCTATTTGCTCCAAAATGCGTCTGGCAAGCCCTTGAGCCTCAACCAGTTCATCACTAACGACATCCAGAGTATTTCTGGCTTGAACTAAGTGTTCCTGTCCAAATTCCACCTCCTCTTCCAGAAGGTTCACCTCGGCAGTGAGATCTTCAGTCTCTACTTCAACCTGGTGATCGGAGCCGTGTTTGATAATAAGAAAAATTAACGCTACTGCCCCAAAACCACAGGACATGATATCGAGGAAGGACAGGCTAAATGTGGAAAAACGACGCTTTTTACGCCCCATATCGCTCCACGCTAATCGCAGTTATCACATCTTGATAATCTGCAACTCCAATTGTATCGCCGGCATTGAGATTAACGGGTGACTCAATCTCTTTTCCATTGAGTGTGAGCTGAATTCCAGCATCCACCCGCAAAGCAAGTCTGCCGGCATGATTTGTGACTGTTGCGGCTGGGTGCTCCGGTGGTGTTGGGGTGACTTGAAATTTCTCGTCATGCCAGAAAACGAATAGAGGTTCCTGGGCGGCCAGTGCCTTGTGGCCAAAAAGTAAATGTGTCGCTACGGTTTCTGAGGATTTCTCTACATGCACCTTGACCTCGTTGGGGGGGAGGGCAGTGACAGAGTTGATCAGTTTCAATGTACTGCTATCACTGCGTAATTCTTTCCAGCGGTGATTTATTGCATGTGCAATGGAGTCTCTTGATAGAAGATGTACACGTTGGGCCAATTGAATTCCCCCTGGGATATCAGCCCAGCGATGGGAGATAAAACTCACACTTTGACTTTCCTCCAGGTTTTCAATCATTGCTCGTATACGAGAAAGGAGAGGGGTTGTTGCATCTTGAAGCTGCCGCAGGCTGATCTTTGCTGTTCGATCATCAAGTTCAGCTAGAACTTCTCCGTGACGCATCGCTCGATCAGTCCACTGGGGCATCAAATCATAGAGTTGCTGTTCTGATTCAGCTGAATGGAGAGGGTCAAATCGGCACTGCATAATAAATGCATCGGTAAATACGCGAGCCCAGGATTCCTGGAAGTTGTGTAGTCCTGCGTCGGCAACAGTTTCTACCGTTTTCACCGTGGCTTGCTTATCCACAGCAATCTTTGTTACCAGTGTCTGGTGGAGTTGTAGGTCGATATGCAGTTGGATTCCTGCAGGAGCCAAATTACCCAGGCACGCGGTTGCTGCATCAACAATGCCTACGATATTGATATCGCTGACTTTAATAACTCCCAGAAGTAAGGCCAGTTGTTCGTGGGTAAAATTGCCGGGAACAGCGAGAACAATTTCATCGGGAAGGTCACAGTGCTCCGCTATTTCCTGAAGGTGGCAGTAGACCAAGTCGGCATGGTGGCGGCAGCGTTGATTTTCTGACTTTAGCGACTCGAGGCTCAGTCTTCTCCAAAACTGGTTGTTAACCTGAGTCGGATGGCTCCTGGCACGCATTTGAGCTGAGGTACCAATATGAATTTTATTGTGTTCAATAACTGCAATTCCAGGACTTTCCAGTACTTCGTTAGTATTTGAAAATACACGTAATCCGCAGTCATTTATTTCCAGGACGCCTTGTCCCATGGGTTTATTCCTCGCTACGACTTATTCAGGTAAAACCGCTAGCTGATTTTCAGAAAACGCAGTAAGCGGTTGTCACAGTAACTTTGTGTATCCAACACCAGGCGCTCCTGCATGAGTTGTAGCTGGTGAGTGAAAAACATAATGACGATACTAATTACCAGGGCGATAAAGGTAGAGTTAAACGCGACCCCCAGACTTACCGTCACGCCAGCTATATCCCCCTCTACGGCTCTATGCGCCTGTGATAATGCTTCGCCGATACCTCGTACCGTGCCAATAAAGCCGATAGATGGAATAGCCCAGGTAATATAGCGAACCATTGCCAGCTCAGAATCGAGTCTGTCTCCCTCAGTTTCGCAAACCTCTTTTACAGAGTTGGAAACGGCGGCGACATTCTTGGTAGAACCGAATCGCTGCAGGGCGGTGAGTAGTGCCCTGGGAACTAAATATCGTCGTTCCTCTTCAGGAAGGGCTTGTATCGGGCGGGATAAATCACGGGTATCCTCGGGAAGAATAGGAGTTCCCTCGCTGATATTAAGTAGAGCTTTGTCCAGTAATTTTCGCTCGCGAATGCTTCTCTGTGCCTTTAGTCCCATAATGGCCATTGCCCACAACATCAGAACAAAGCAGGCCTCTTGCTCATAGTCGCGCATCACAATGTAGATAGAGCGTTGTTGAACGTAGGTTTCCCCAGCGGCCTCCCTCGCCAGTTGCTCCTCAATTAGCGCATCTGCATTAGGGCGAATAATGGCGACATAAATCGCATGGACCAAAATAATAGACCCCAGAAGAGCAAAGACCTGGAAGACAAAATCTGATGATTTAAATTTCATGGCGATACTCGCTAGAAGCTATTTCTATATATCTACGGGAAAGGAAACCGATAAGTCTTCGGAGATTTCTTCCGAGGCTTTATAGTCATCTGAATTACTTTTATTCCTAGTTATTGGTGCTTCTTTCTTGGGGATTACTGCCGCTGTTTGTTGGTTCTCTTCCGGCTTGTTTTCATCTTCTGCGTACGCGAAGTTGATAAATAGAAGCAGTAAAGTAAGTAATAAAAATTTCACACTAGTCTCCTAATTCACCCAGCGGGCAAGGCGGAAGCCAATATCATTACGAGCGGACTCTCCGTAATCACGGTAGGAGAGGCGTAACTCAGTCAACCCCGAATGACGCCAACTGGAACCACGTATTACATGGAAGTCCCCATCCTCTGGACCGACAGGGTTTTCTTCGATACGTCGGGATAACCCGGTCCCTATCGTGTATAGATCGTGAATCCATTCAGAGACATTTCCACCCAAGTCATAAATACCAAAAGCATTAGGACTGTAGCTACCTACCGGTGAGGTAGCTGCGTAACGATCACTGTAGGTGCGAAGGACTGCAGGAACTAGTTTTGTGGCAGTAGTATCTGCGTAGTTTCCGGAATTGCTCTTTATTGGTAGCTCATTTCCCCAAGGGAATTTTTTCATGGTGCCTTGATCGTATCGTGCAACCCAGGCCCATTCGGCTTCAGTCGGTAAGCGATAACCGTTGGCTGCGCCATCAAAGCCGACAACACGCCCGGCTTCCGTCAAATAGACCGGTGTGAGACCGTCTCTTTCACTGAGCCAATTGCAAAATAGCACTGCCTCTACCCAACTGACATTTACAACTGGCAGATTGTCATTGTCGAGACTGACACCATTTATATGGCTTGAGGTATGCAGGCGCTTGAAACGCCGATATTCCCGGTTAGTAACTTCAGTGGTCCCAATATAGAAAGGCCGATTTAGAGATACCTGACGCATAACCTCGTTTGCCCGCCGCCCCTGTTCTCGCCGGGATGATCCCATGGTAAATACGGCGTTGGGGCGCATGAGTTTCATGGTGCCGCCAGCTGCGTGACGCAAAGTTGATGGGGTTTCTCTCCAGCGCGCTTGTTCGGATGTAAGCAGTACCGCTCTGACAGTTTGCTCCAGTTTGGTGCTGGGAATGACACGAGTGTCAAATTCCTGATAGCCCTGTTTACGTACGACAATGTTATGGCTGCGGGCTGGCAGGTTGAAAGTTTGTCCACTGTTCCCGGCGTATTGACCATCAATGTAAACTTCCGCATCTGGAGGGACGCTACTGACGTGAACCCTGCCGTACACAGCATTTAGGTTTATATTCAGGTCCCGCTGTGTTCCAGCACCGAGGTCAACTGTGTGCTCAATAGAGGCGTAGCCATCCTTGAAGAAGCGAAGTCTATGCCTGTGGCCGGAGGCCAATTCCAGTTCCAGCGGGGTATGACCGCGAAACTCTCCGTTGACCGTCACTCCCGCTCCCTCTGGGGTGGTAACAACACGTAAAAGTCCATCAGCGGGTCCCAGGCTGACGGTTGCTAGCGTTTGATCGACACCGGCTGTAACAGCGACAGGAATATCGACAGTTTTATGTTCCGGCAGTGAAATGGATACGGTTCTGTCGCCCTGAACTAATTCAGTGGTCAGTGGTGTTCTGCCGAGAACTTTTCCTTCAACCGTGACCGTGGCCCCGGGAGGGTTGCTGCTGACGGTGATATTGGCCCAGGCCGGTCGAAGTGCGGCCTCCAGTGTGTGGGTATTGTCTAGCCCCTCAACATTGATTTCACGGGTGAACGGCAAGTATCGGTCTGATAGGACAGTCACACGCATAGGACCTGCGTTGATTGCTTCCACAAGACCATTTTTATTGGGTACTTCCCGTCCATTAATAAGGATTTTTACTGGTACAGGGGGCGTTGTTTTAACCTGTAGGTGGCCTGGAAGTTTTTCCAGGGAAACGGAGTGACGACTGTGCCCGTCACGTTTTACTTCGACTTCGCCGCTCTGGGGTAAATAGCCTTCAGCACTGATCGTGAATTGATAATTACCAGGTAAAACCAAATGTCCATCGCCCAGAGGAATGGCGAACCCACTGACCTTGATGCGGGCATCAACCGGGTTGGTATCAAAGATTAATGACCGCGCCATAATCAGATAGCTGAGTGCAAAAATAGCGAGTAAAAGGCAACCTGCGACAATCAATGCTCGTCTGGAAAGAAAGAGTCGCGCGCGGGTAGATTTTATTTGTACCGGGGTGAATCCAACAGGCTCAATCAGGCTTTGTTCCTGAACTGGCGGCTTTTCATCCTGGACAGGTACTGCTTCCTTCACTGTCATTTATGTTTCCCTATTGCTGGTACTTATAGATTTTTCGCAATGGCATTGGTTTGGCACGCGTCGCTTTATGCTCAGGCAGCCTGACCAAAGGTGGGTACACAATTTTCTATCTGCAGAAAGCTTAGCTTGCTGGCGTAATCTGCATGGGGATTTATAGGGTGTTTGTCACAGAACACCTCGTTTCGCTCAGCTCAACGAGGTGTCTGTTGTCATCGCAGCTCATTACGGAAAATCTTATTTTTAGAGTTTATGCTGCTGTCTGGGTTCTCTCATTTAACTATTATTGGCACCGTTTATTCTTTCGGCACATTGGATAACAACTTCCGTTGTGGGTTTACCTGGTTTTACAACAAACTCTTGGCGAACGTCTCGGTAACCTTCTCTGGTACCAATGGCGATGTAGCGCCCAGGTTTCAGCGCGATTTCTCTCTGGTCAAAATTACCTAATTTCCCTACATGGTAAATGGTGACACTGGTGGTTCGATCCGACTTGAATTTAACCGGTAAGGGGATCAGGGCTTGTGTCAGGGCATTTTCAAGGTCTTCAATTTGTCTTTGTAGCCTTGGGGTTTTAGTATTGAGTTTGCGAGCGTCTGTTAGTACTTGTCGGGCAAAATAGTTCCTTTTACCTTCGCCAAGGGTTAATGGATCTTGAATTAAGTCTTTTAACTGGTCATCCAGCTTTGCTCTGGCAGCAGCTCTAGCCTTGCCTGTTATTGCGTCCACCAGGCTAGAGTCCTTCTTGATCAGGTCTGTATAACTTTTTAGAGCTCTGTGCCATTCTTCCTTGGTTTCTTCCATGCGGGCTTGTTGGAGGAGTTTTTCTATCTGCACTCTGTCAGCTTCATTTTGTGCTTGTGCTAAGCCGATATCGGGAGCTTTTGCTGTTGGCTTTAAGTTCTTTGCTCGATGAAAATAGGATTTTGCCGATTCAAATTTTTCTTCGGCAATTGCACCGTATCCAGATGACATCGCGCTTTGATAATCCCTTTCTGTAATTGCACCCTCAACCTTTGCCAATAGATCCTGAGCATCGGCTGTTTCTGAGTCGATCGCGAGAGATTTCTTGAGCTGTTCCTGAGCCAAATCCAATTTGGCCTGTTTAAATGCCTTTGTTCCTTGAGTTAAGTGCCACCAAGCGAGGGGGAGTTTGTCGGCTCGCTCAATACCCTTAATACCTCTGGGATGGTTATTGGATATGGTTAATACCATCTTGAAAGCATCGCTGGCGGAATCCTTATCCCCCTGACTCAGAGCTCGATTACCTTCACTAATATGCGTTTCAATACGCTCGGGAATACTATCTTTTAGGTACTCTAATGCCTGGAGTGATTCCCGGTATTTTTCGAGCGCTGCCATAAAATTGCGTTTGCGATAAATTTCATCAGCTTTTAGAGCCAAGTCTTCAGCAGAGTAGAATTCTTCAAAAGCCCATACTTCTACCTTTCGATCTTTGAGCTCTTCTTTGATTTCAAGAATTTCCTGGAGAACCTTTTGAACCTCCCTGCGCTGCTGCATTATTTCTGCATCGCTATAAGGAGATTTTTGGTTGCTCTCCACAGGTGCGCTGTTTCCAGCTTGTACGGAGACAATTGTATCGGCTGAACGCTTTGGTGGTTTTACAACTTGAGGAAGCCCCCAAAATACACCGACCAGTGCGCTTACCATTATCACCCCAAGAACGGCGGGCCAGTAGGACCTTTGCTCCCGTTGATGAATAGCGTTGGCAGTCGTTGACTTAGGGGATTTAGAGCTTTCCTCTCCGCCGAATGTGAATTCTGCGGGCTCTATATGAACTGTATCTTCCTTGGAGTTATCGCGGTGCTGCATAGTGATTCCGCCGTGTTATTCAATGACCCAGTGAAGATGTTGGGTATTCAGTAATAACTAATCACAATGATTAGCGTGCTTTTGGGTACCTCTAACGTGATTTAAATGCTGTTACTGACTGCGCCAGTTTCGGCTTCATAGATTTCCTTTAGAATTTCCCGCCATTGCCGATACTGATTTTCTACAGTACCTGTGAGGGTAATAGTGCGATCTTCCAGCTCAACAATTTGCGGTTCTACCTCTGCCTCGATGGAGTCTCCTAATTCCTGCAGAGCTTCCAAATGCATCTTGGCATCGGATTTTCGGTCAAATGCACTTTTAACAAGATAGCCCCCGGCACCGATCCCAACCTGCCCAGCTGCCTGGGCGCTTCCAGTACCAGCGCCAGCAGCCGCAATACCTCCAATAATGGCTGCTGCTCCCATAATTGTGTGATTGCGGGCTTTGCGCTTTAACTCTCGCATCTCCCTTACTTCTTCATAGCTGCGGGCTCGCCATTCCTGATAGGGAACTTCCATACTTTTGGCGAAGGTGCCGTAGTACTCCTGCAGAGTGTCGACAAACAGATAATCTCTTTCCCGTATTTTTCTTACCCTCTGTAACATGGGGTCATTCTCTGCGGGTAAAGCACTTAAAAAATAGACACCCTCAGCACTTTGAGTTAAATAGCGATTGAATGCCTGGGGAGAAAAATCCCGTGCAAACCGCATCTCAGAAATTGTGCGCAGCTCTACGATTTGCTGATTTGAAAGCTTTTGTCGGTAATTCAGCATATCGTTAGCAATACGGTTATAGATTCCCTGAAAAGCATCTCCTTCAGTAGGGTGCTTTCGGTCGTAGGCATAGTGGGATGCGTTCTCTGAATACTGCTTGGTAAACCACAACTGCCCCCGGGAATCGGATACGGTGATTTCCACCGTCAGCTTTTCTCCATCAGATTGCAAAATACGCCCGGATACGGTCACATCAATATTGGTGCGGCTCGATGGAATAACCCTTACAGCTCCCCACCCCAGGCTGGACTGCAATGAATCGGCAAGGGTGACAGCCATATAGCGGGATTCAGCTTGACGAAGCTCGGGAAAAACAAGCTCATCTTCATCTGCTTGTGCTGTATCGAGACCTGGATTGAATTGAATAACGCCGACATCCAGCAGTCTCTCTTCGGGAACATTGTTATCTTCGATTGTTAGCGGAGTAAATGCGGTAGTTCTGACTTCGGTAGTGGTACAACCATTGATAACAACAAGAGTTAGAAAAAATGCTGCGACTCTTGTTATGAACTGATACTTAACCGGTCGGGTTTTTTGGTTGGTCGACATATCGGCGTTCTCCAAGACTACTGCGTTGCACTTTTATACTTGCGATACTCTTCCCAAAGCTTTTCGCGCAATTCGGGGTCAGTCTCGCGTGTGGCAGCTTCACGAATCTGTCGAGCTACGACGTCATCATCTGTACCACTGGGTATATCGGCGGGCACAACTGCCTGTGAACCACCGTGATTAAAATCACCTTTACGTCCAGAGGCGGGCAGTCCGGGACCGGTTATTTGTCCACTGGAGTTATTATTTTTGGGGCCGTTACCTGATGTTGGGCCTGCATTGGGGGGAGGTGGAATTTCGGCTTCTGCAGATTGAATTAAGTCTTCTAGGGATTCCCCTGCTGGTGGTGCCTCATCCATCGCCTCTTCTTTATTTTCATCGGAGGCTGACCCCGGTCTGTTTCTTACAAAGTCACGCTCCCGCAAAATCATGCCGTCATAGCTGACCATAGTGGATTCAAACTGGCCCTCAAGTTCTGCAACGCGATCTGCCGATGAAGTGGGAGCTTCATTGGGGGCACTGCCGGAACGTGGCGAACCACCGCCGGGTTGCCCAGAAGCTGAACTGCTGGCAGGCGCGCCGCTGGCCGCTGAGCTACTACTGGATGAGCTGCTGCTAGAAGCTGAGCTACTACTAGATGATGCGCTGGAAGACGAGGATGATTGCTCCTCCTCAGAAAAATCAATTTCTTCGGGAGGCGTTCCATCTTCACCAGACGAAGGATCAGTAGGTTTCTCTCCATTTTGGCTGGTTTGTTCGGGATCCGTATAAATTGGTGACGATGGATCATTTGAACCGTTTGGGTCCGGCATTTGATCCCCAGGTGAACTTTGATCCCTCGACTCTGATCCGCGACTTCCACTACTGGAGGACTGGTTCTGTTCTGATCTCGCTGTAGGCATATTCGCACTGGGCTGGCTGGAAGAGCTGCTACTAGGCTGCCCACTGCTCGAAGCCGTTGATTGGCCAGATCTTTGCGAACTACTGCTGCTACTAGATTGCGATTGCGATTGCGATTGTGATTGCGATGCAGAACTGGAAGATGAACTGGAGGATGGTAGAGATGGCATTGCTGGTGGCTGTGACTGAGTTTGTTGGCTCTTGCACCCACCGGTTAAGATCGCCGCCAAAGCAATTGGTACCAGTACATTTGACAAACAGCTGTGGCGGTGAATTTTTTCTACCGCTGCTCGAGGTGTCATCTCTTTCTCTCCTAGACTGTTTGCCGGTGTGACCGCGTGAGACACATGAAGTGTTTTTCCGGTACTAGCAAATGCTCAATGTGGAACTTTAAAAATAGTTGTTATTTGATTATTTGCGTAGATTCCACATCGAGCTGGTGTCAGTGGTGATAGGTTTCTCAGTCGAATATAAAGCGTTGCACAATTCCGCGGGTTTCCACCGCCTCTCCATCTTCAAACCTTGGTCTGAATTTAGCGCGTTTTAGAATGTTTCTAACTTTTGAGCGGATCTTCACTTTATCTGAAGGGTAAGCCCTGAGTATTTTTATATTCCTCGCCTTGCCAAAAGCCGTGACATCATAGGAGACCGTAATCCGGGAATTGGCTAGGGCTTTGCTGTCCGACTCCAAAACGGGGAGTGCGGGTAAAGCCACAGGTCGTCCAAATATGTCCTCAATTTCATCGTTAGAGGCACCGTTATCCCAAAGTGCCTTGTAGGCCTCGCCGTAGGTTTGGCGTGCGGAGTGCCACTTGTTAAACATCATGTACCAGTCGCCGAGTTCAACTTTGGCTTTGGCTGAGGCTGCCGGGGGGGACTTGGGGTTTCTTTGGTAGACATCAACGATACGGGTAATGGCTTTTTTCCCGGTGTTAAAACTCTTCATCCGGTAGTGATCTAATTTGGTTCGCTGATGTGAGTCGGGGCCACTACCACCAAAGCTGGCGTTAACAAAAACTGGAGAGTTGGGTTCACCCTTATAGGTGGCCAGATAATAGTTAGTTGCTTTTAATCCGCGCAGGGCATCAACAAGGCGAAGGTCGGTGGAACCAAAGTTTTTTGTAATAATATCTACCGCCAAACTGTAAAGATTGGTTGCACTAATTAGATGCTCAAATAGCGTGTCCCCTTTTTCCTCCACATAAGCCTGTAAATGCCAACGACTCAAGTTGTTGATTACTGGCAGCATACGGGGGTCTTTTTCGCCGTAATTTTTCTGGTAGAGCCAGTAGAGGTACTGCTGGTTGTCGTTAGCTTCTTCCCACTGATTGAGCGCTATTTGACTCTCGATCAAGCGCTTGATCATAGGGATTTGGCTTAGTGAATAGAGCCCCTCATTGACTCTGCTAATCAGCATTGCACGACGAAATTCAGTGACAGCCTGCTCATGATCGCCAGCTTTCTGTAATGCGGTGGCCAGCCCCAAAAGCTGTTCATCAATACCGGCGCCATAAGCACCATATTGGGCTTCGAGCTCCTCTATACGTTCACGGTAATTTTCTACAGCCTCGGAGGGCCTTAGCTGTCGAGGTGTTTTCTTGAGTGGTTTCGAGGCGGCTTCAATAAAGGCTTTTGGAGGTGCATTAGTTTGGACTGCCACAGGTGCGCCATCGTCGGCCAGGGCGCCATTACACAGCAGTGCTGTGGCTGTAAACATCAAGCCGATAGCAAAGGAATTGCTGGTATCTATCTGTGTCACGATTGAACCACTTCCGTTTCATATTTGGCTTCACCGAATACCAAACAGCTGAGGTTGGAACCTGCACCTGTCAGTTTTCGGGTCTTATTTCCGCTCGCCCACTGCAACAGCGAATACGGCGGAAGTTCTCTCCTGAATGTGGTTCTCTCGACCCTGAGCGCATTGAGGGGGTATCCTCAAGCTCACAGTGACGGCGCGACTGGATGCTTATAAGTGCCTGCCTGGCCGCGTATTAGTCAGTATAGCTAGCACTATGTGCCAAGAAGGAAGCTGCGGCGGGTACTTCAGCCACTTAATGCCCATTGCGCCAGCATGCCTGTGACCACCCTTTTGGTTTAGCAGTTGGGAGTGCAAATTAGGGGTGAGGGACTGTAAGTAGATGCCAAAAATTTGTTGATTACGTCCGATATCGCGACTTGGCAGCGAAGTGTAGCGAGTGGCTTGGTTGGCGCTGGTGCCACATCAGGATGGTGGAAGCTAAATAGGTGGATCATCGTCCTAACAAGTATGCTGAATTTGGGGTTAGATTGCTGCTGTTGCTGTATCAGAGGTTGATCTATTTGGATTGCAGCGTAACAAGCGCCATAATCAGCTGATTCGAATTCAGAGGAGAGCTCAGTGAGTATCTATATCGATCCAGAGATCGCGGTAAGCCTTCGGGGCTATGAAGCACCCGAGAAGCTGGGCTTTGGAACCGCCATGGCCCCAGTAATGTTTCGCGCCATTTGGCAGGATGGTTGCTGGAGTAGTGGAGAGTTGATCCCCTATGCGCCTCTGACCGTCGACCCTGCTGCTAAGGTACTTCACTACGCGCAGTCATGCTTTGAAGGAATGAAGGCCTATCGAACTTCCGAGGGGGGAGCTGCACTGTTCAGGCCCGAAATGAATGCTGCACGAATGGCATATTCAGCGAAGCGCTTATGTATGCCTCCGGTTCCTGAGTCCCTGTTCCTGGATGGCGTTCGTGTTGTGACTGCTTACTGCGCTGGCCTGCTCCCGAGCAACAGCGGTGAGTCCCTGTACCTGCGTCCTTTCCTAATGGGAACCCAGCCGGACCTAACGGTTTCAGCCAGTAATGCCTATGAATTTTATGTAATAGCTAGTCCCTCGGAAGCCTACCATTCCGGCAATATGCGTTTGTGGGTTGAGAGAGAAGATGCTCGAGCTGCAGTAGGGGGAACTGGGGATGCCAAAGTTGGCGGAAATTATGCCAGTTCTCTACTTAGTATCGGCCGCCTTAAAGAGCGAGGTTATGATCAGTCACTTTGGTTGAGCCCCTCTAATCGGCAGAGTATCGATGAGCTGTCAGGGATGAATTTTTTTGCGGTCATTGATGGCACTATATATACCCCAGCGTTGAACGGCTCAATTCTCGAGGGCATCACACGATATTCTCTGATCCAGCTTGCGGAGGGATTGGGGTACAAGGTTGTTGAGCGGGCGATCCCGATTGATGAGCTGTTAGAGCAGATAGCTTCTGGAGACTGTAGCGAAGCTTTTGCTTGTGGTACTGCTGCAATAATCAGTCCTATCAGCGTAATCGGTGATGGCGATAGGGAGTACGAACTAGCCGATGCCCCAGGTCCTGTTGCAGAGCGTTTGCGACAAGCACTGCTGGATATTCAGGAGGGGCGTTCTGAGGATGCTTACGGGTGGATGCACTCTGTTGAGCCTGTAGTTTAAGTACTAAATCTTCGTGCCCGGGCAGTTTCCAAGGCTGCCTGGGTCTAGTAACCAGCTTTTCCCCACCATAAATCCTGCTTTATCCTTCGCGGGTTTTTTTGTAGCAGTATTTTCTATTTACTTGTTTCCAAGCGAAACGCTCGCGTAAACATTCCCGCCAATTTAATTGAGCTTGTTGACTTGTGCGACCTTAACACCTAAAAGTGAAGGGGTTAAATAAGAAATAAATTGGAGCTTGAGAGTGGCCTGATTGCGGTACACCTCATTTTGACAAGCAGTTCCAAGATCAATTTGAGCTAATAGGTCTCGCTTATAGTTCCTTGCACAGTCGAGGATAACGAGATGTTGACCCATATGCTTGGCCTTATGCTGCAACCACGTAGACAGTGGCAGCTTATTGGCAGTCTCTCTGAACGTAATCTGCGTAGACAGGTTCCTTATGTCATCGTTCTGGCATTACTTCCTGCAGCTGCGTGGTATTTTGGCACGACACAAGTTGGCTGGACGATTGGCACTGGTACTCCGGTGAGAATTACGGGCCAAAGTGCTTTGGAATTGGTCGCCGTATTTTATTGCACAATGGTTTTGGCTGTTACTGCTATTGGTTATTTCATCCATTGGATGGCCAAGACTTACGGAGCTGAAACTCACCCCCTTAAAGGTGTTGTTGTTGCGGGTTTCACTGCCACGCCTATTTTTATTGTAGGTATTGCAGGGATTTACCCTGTGTTGTGGTTGGACATACTGCTCGCAACTCTGGCGGTTGCTTACGCCGTCTATCTGCTTTATTTGGGAATTCCTATTGTGATGGGTGTTTCTGAAGAGCGTGGCTTCCTTTTTGCCAGTGCAATTATTACGGTGTCACTCGTCATGGCAGTCATTATTATGGTTGCTACAGTTCTATTCTGGAGTTATGTATCCGCACCGGTCTTTTACTCCTCTTGAGTAGTTTGGGCTCGTAGCTATCACTAGATGAAATGTCGTTTCAGGCATTTTCGCCAGGAGATTTAGGGCTGTTGTTGTGGTGGGGATACAAGCTATCGACGTCGTACCCGGTGAAGGGGCTCATATTCACGGGTACGGCGAAGTCTCTTCTATCCTGGCTGTAACGACAATGCGTAAAGTAAATGACCGCCTTTCGGGGTTTCTCGAAGAATTCAACAGCTCTATGAAAGAGCTCTACTCGAAGGGCTTTGAGTTCAACCCCATCAATGTTCGGGAATCGACCACAAAGTTTATAGATAAGTATGTGACCGATATTCCAGATGTTGCCTCGGTACAAGATGGCATTATCTATGCCTCTGGATATGACGTACCTGTAAGAGTCTTTGTCCCCTATCCCGATGAAGTTCTACCTGTTCTTGTCTATTTTCATGGCGGTGGTCATGTAGCTGGAAACGTTTATTCATTTGACCCGATTTGCAGAAAGATTGCCCGGGAGACTCGACATATTGTTGTTGCGCCTGAGTACCGGTTGGCCCCTGAGAATCGCTATCCGAGCGCAGTAACAGATTGCTATGCCGCAGTTGTTGGGGTTTGGGCGGCACTGGATAGATTGGGCTTATATTATCAACCGAGTTTGTCGGTTGCTGGGGACTCTGCAGGTGGCGCTCTGGCCGCCACAATGTCTCACCTGGCTCAATTTGACTACAGCGTTAAGATTAAAAAGCAGGTTTTAATTTATCCGGTTCTCGATTACACCATGCATTTACGGTCCCATGAAGAGAATGCGGTAGGCTATTTTTTAGAGGCACGAAAATCAATTTGGTACTTGGGGCAATATTTTGCTGAGGGGCAGTGTAGAAAAAAAGCATCCCCTCTTTTTATGGATTTTACGGCAGCTCTTCCTGAAACCTTAGTTTTTACCGTGGAGTTTTGCCCGCACCGGGATACTGGGGATATTTACTACCGGAAAGTGGAAGAGGTGGGTGTTAGGTCTGAAAATGTTCATTTTTCCGATATGATTCATCCATTTTTGATTCTTGAAGACTTAGTGAAAGGGGAGTGCGCAAAAGTTTATGCCGGCATGAATAGTTTCCTGAATGACTAAACTTACGGTTTTCCTTTTGTAATTGAGTACTGGTAAGATAATTTATACCCGTTATCAAACTCTAGTATTTCTTCTGAATTTATTGATCTTTCGATCACTATCTCCGCTATTGATTTAATAACTTGTTTAGGTTCTGCGTCCATGCAATGTATGCTCATGGAGTTAATGGCCATGTCAGCGCTAATTACCCGGTGTTCAACAACCTGAATGAGCAGCTGCTTATCACTTTGGTAGAGCTTGAAACCAGGCCCCTCCGTCATCCATTTTTTGTACTTTGTAGCGCCCCACGGGCCTTTGCACTTTATTGCTTGATATTGAGTTGATGATATTTTGATATAGATAGGCTCGCTTCCTTTGATATCTGTACTTTTATCGATAGGTTGTTCTGTGTAGAGGTTTGATCCATTAGGAGCAGAGATCTGTATCGCTATCATTTCGGCAGCAGCGTCAAGTGAGCAGAATATGTAAATAAGAAAACACAAAAACTGATTTTTTTTGATTGAAGTACTGGCCATCTTGATTTCAATAAGTGGTTTTTGTTTTTGGGAGTATGGCGCTTAAATGAATTTCTAGGGTTGTCTTCTGTATTAATAATAGCGCCTTGATAACGAGGTGTTGGTTGGATAGTATCAAAGTGTGTATTTAGTCCTGTTTTCATCTTTAAATTGGTACATGAGTACCAATTTGAGGTTTGAGTAGCTCAATTGACAATAATTTATATAAAAGGTGTGGCTATGAAGACTTTAGCGTATATGGGAGTAATTCTGGCTTTAATAGTATCCGTTGGATGTTCTGAACGGCCTGAATCCAGAGTTGAGGACAGTTCCAGTAAGGTTGATTTTCAAAAGCAACTATTAAAAAAACTGATATCTGCAAAGACCGGGGATGTTATTACTATTCCTGAGGGTAAATTCCATATTAATCGTAGTTTATCCCTGAATATTGATGGGGTAACGCTACGTGGAGCTGGCATGGATAAATCTGTCCTCTCCTTTGAGGGGCAAATTCAGGGTGCTGAGGGGATATTAGTTAATGCCAGTAACTTTACTATTGAGGGGTTGGCTATTGAGGATACCATAGGCGATGCCCTGAAAATTAATGAGGGCAAAAACATTATCATCAGGGATGTTCGTGTTGAATGGACCAATGGCCCGTCTACCCAAAATGGTGCCTATGGTATTTATCCTGTACAGACTGAAAATACTTTAATCGATGGTGTGGTAGCTATTGGTGCTTCAGATGCAGGAATTTATGTCGGTCAGTCGCGGAATGTTATTGTTCGCAATAGCCGTGCAGAATTTAATGTGGCGGGTATTGAGGTAGAGAATACGATCGGTGCAGATGTTTACAACAATATTGCTGTGAATAATACTGGGGGAATTCTTGTTTTTAATATGCCTAATCTTCCGCAGCCAGGGCACAGTACACGTATCTACAATAACCAGATAAAGAATAATAATACTGGAAATTTTGGTCATGAGGGCACGCCGGTTGCTGCCGTGCCAGCAGGATCTGGGGTGGTTATTAACTCGAATGATCGGGTGGAGATTTTTGAAAATGATATTTCTGATAATGATACTGCTAACATATTGATCAGCAGCTATTTTACGGCTGGATACTATAGTGATAAGTCTACGCAAGCTGATTTTGACCCATACCCAGAGGGGATCTATATCTATGCCAATAACTTTTCTGGCGGTGGTACATCGCCAGATCATCTTAAGTTAAAAGCTCTGAAGTTAGCTATGTTTGGAATATCAGGTACATTGCCGGATATTCTTTGGGATGGGGTTGTTGATCAAAGTAAACTGGTGGATGGTCAATTAGCTGAGGCATTAAAGTTATGTATTGATAACGAACCTGCAGGAATTCTCAACATAGATTTTGGAAATGAGTATAAGAATATATCCACGGATATAGCACCTCATCAGTGTCATTTGGAAAAGCTTGCCAAAGTAGTTTTAGACTTTGATTCAAAGCTGGAAAATGAAGACCATTTGGCAGTGATAGAGGTAGCTAATGAAGAATAACAATCAAATAAGTAGGAAGCTTATCTATTCTATTTGGAGCCTTGTATTACTGATTGGCCTTGTGGGATGTGATTCATACAAAAAGGATGTTCATTTATTCCCGGCAGAAGAGGTGCCCGAAAATCTCAGTGCATGGAATTTATTGAGACTGGAGAAAGGTGTGCTCTTCCCTGCGGAAAGAGCATTACCCTACGATTTAAATACGGGTTTATTTACCGATTATGCTCATAAGTTCAGAACCATCTGGCTGCCTAAGGGGGCGTTTGTAACCTACGGAGAAGAACAGTTTAATTACCCTGTCGGAACTATCTTAAGCAAGACATTTTACTATCCACAGGAGAGTAGTGGTGTAGTTCGCCGTACCGATGACTTCTCTGCGGATTATGTTGAGGGGCGCTTTGGGCAGGCACTTGATTTAAATCGAGTCCGTCTCGTTGAGACGCGGCTTTTAATCCGCAGGAAGGAAAATTGGCAGGCGCTGCCCTATGTCTGGAATAAAGAGCAGACTGAGGCAACTCTTGAGATTGCTGGAGATGTGAAAAATTTTCAGTTGGTTGGCCTGAACGGACAACAGGAAAACCTTAGTTATGTAGTACCTGACGCCAATCAATGTGCTGGTTGCCATGCAGAAAAGTTTACTGCAAAAGCCATTTCTCCTCTCGGCCCAAAAGCTCGACATCTGAATAAAGACTATCCCTACGGTAGCGGAGTAGAGAATCAATTGCTGTTTTGGAAGAAGGCCGGCTATTTACGTGGGCTGCCTGATCTGAAAAGTTTGCCGAGAAATGCCAATATTTACGATGCGACTGTGTCGCTCGAGGATCGCGCCAGGGCTTATTTGGATATCAATTGTGGCCACTGTCACAATCCCACTGGGCCGGCAGATACCTCAGGGCTTATGTTGCATCATGGCGAAACTGATTGGCGCAAACTTGGGCTATGTAAACCGCCTATTGCTGCGGGTACAGGCAGTGGAGGGCATTTATTTGCAATAGTACCGGGAGAGCCTGAAAATTCTATTTTGAATTTTCGTGTAGAGTCTACCGCGCCTGGGGCCATGATGCCTGAATTAGGTAGAAGCATGGTGCATACAGAGGGCGTTGAATTACTAAAGCAGTGGGTAAGCTCCCTACCGGGAAGCTGCACTTAATCTTTATTGGAAGCTATCTGGAAAGAGCTATATGAAGAGGAGTTGGGTATGGAGGGGACAACTCCATACCCGTTTCCTGGAGACGAGTAATTCAGAAAGATTCAGCCGTATGCTGCAGTTTCAGCAACAACTGTTGCAGCTGGAATTAATCCGTTGATCATCAAGGTGACGGTGCGTTCCAACAGCGGTGAGTCGATAGCAATAGCACCGCTCAAAATTTCATACTCAAGGTTCAGGATCGTACCGTGAGCAATTTGTGCAGCCGCTTCAGAATCAGCCAGACCCAGTAATTGGAAGAATTCCTTAATCATTGACTCTCTGGCGTGATTGGCCATCCGCACCGCGCGGGTCAGCTGCTCATTGCGAAGCGCTTCATTGCGGAATGCCAGTTCAACCAATCTGCGATCCCGGTCTTCAGCCTGGGTGCGGACATGAGTAAGAATAAAACGGGTCAATTGTTGAATCAGCAGTTTACGACTGCTATGTGACGCCCGTTCTTGTGCGGATAAATTCCGTGCCGCACTAAAACTCTCTTCATGCAGTTGGCGTGTAGCCTCGAGTCCCTGCTCAACAAAATAAGTAAATGAATCGCTGATCAGGTCATTCAGGTCTTTGAAATAATAAGTAGTAGCCGCGAGAGGAACGTTAGCTTCGCGGGCGACTGCACGGTGCCTGATGCCGCGGATACCTTCTTTAACGATCAGTCTCAGGGTGGCCTCTAGAATCGCCTTGCGCCGCAGACGGCTATCTGCGCGTTGGGCCCGGCGGCCGTGGTAGACCAATTCAGACTTTCCAGTGTCTACAGTCATAGCATTATCCCTGTCTTATTGCGTTGGCGCCGATAGCAAGGTGAAGCTGGTCGGCCGTGCCATTCTAGCCAAACAAAATTAAAAAAAGGGAATAATGCTATTACATTCGATTACACGAATATTGCACTGGTACAGCGCAATAAATGTAAAAAAGTGGGGATTTGATGATGTATCTCATCATACTGAAAAAGTGAAAGATGAAAAATCCGCAAGATACAGATTAGTGAGGGGGTTCACATTTTGGCTTTTGGTGAAAAAATTAAGTTCTGCAATCGATTGGCAGGATAAATAGCCATTCAATTGCAGAATTAAATTGGTTAGCTGCTGCTTATCTTAAGAGATTTTTCCGGTAACACGTACGCGCTTTGAGCCTGGAATGATCTTAACTTTCTGGCTTTTATGTCTTTCAATACCGATATCAATGGCGTTTTTTGCTGCGATCAATAAGCCGGCGACAAGGAATGCACCGGGAGGAAGCACGGCAACAAGAACGCCTGGATAGTCACTGCCAAAAATGGAAATACCCCAATCTTTTGCCATTGAACCAAATAACAAGTCCATATCTGAAAATAGCGTGCCTTGGCCAAGAATTTCTCTGACTGCGCCAATGGCGATGAGTACTGCAGTGAAACCTATACCCATCATAAATCCATCTGCCAAGGACGGAAGCACGGGGTTTTTACTGGCAAAAGCATCTGCTCGCCCGAGGATCGCACAGTTGGTTACGATTAGCGGGATAAAAATACCTAGCACCAAGTAAAGCTCGTAGGTATAAGCCTTCATCAATAGCTCAACGCAGGTAACGAAGGTGGCGATGATCATAACGGAGGCTGGTAAACGGACAGTATCCGGAATTTGTCGTCGGATTAGGGAGACCGCAAGGTTGGAGCAGGTGAGAACTCCGGTAGTGGCCAAACCGAGGCCGATGCCGTTCACTACGGAACCGGTGACCGCCAGCAGGGGACAGAGGCCAAGCAATTGCACCAGCGCGGGGTTATTTTTCCACAGCCCATTTTGGGCGATTTCTGTGTAGCCGGGAGTTGCCATCAGTTCTGCTCCTCAACCGCCGCAGGTACTTGTTCCGAGTCGATTTCAGAGTTCTCAATCTCTACCGCTCGCTTGGACATTGGCGCATTAAATATTTGTTCGTGGTGCTGGGCTACAAACTCAAGCACCTGGTGCACTTCATTGACAACAGCGCGAGGAGTAATTGTTGCGCCAGTAAATTCATCAAAAACGCCGCCATCCTTTTGTACCTTCCAATCGGCTGAGGGCGGATTTTTTAGTGACAGGCCGTCAAACTGGAGCACCCAGTTACTTTTTTTCAGCTCGACTTTATCGCCCAGCCCCGGAGTTTCTGTGTGGCTTGTTACCCTGACGCCAGCAATAGTGCCATCGCGATTCACACCAACGAGTATTTTTATCGGGCCGGAATATCCATCCGGTGTGACTGCGGGCACAATGACTGCGGAGACTTTTCCGTCCTCTTCCCGCGCGAGATTGATATCTCCACCTTGTTGCAGGCCTAGCTGATTCCAGTAAGGTTTTGGAATTGGATAGGTGTCTACCAACATGTCATTACTGTGGCGTTCCAATGGAATAATTTCCAGTAGCGCTTTCGCCGAAGCTTCCCGGATAGCTCTCTCAATCGGTTCTTTAGTCGTAATTTGGGTCACTGCGAGTGTACCTGCAGTGACCAGGGCGATAAGAGTGAGAACGGCGGCATTGGAGGCCATTGACTGTTTAAGCATCAGCTCTCCTCCAGGTCGGTAGCGCGGCGGGAGCCCTTGTGGCCATAGGTCCGTGGAAGCGTGTAGTTATCAATGGTTGGTGTTGCAAAGTTCATCAGCAATACAGCAAAAGCCACCGCATCGGGGTAAGTGCCCCAGGCCCGGATTACATAAGTGAGCAGCCCCACACCGGCCCCAAAAATCAGGCGGCCCCGGTTACTGGTGGCACCGCTGACAGGGTCGGTAATAATAAAGAAGGCCCCAAACATGGTGGCCCCAGAAAATAAATGCAGTACGGGGGATCCCTCTGACAAGGAACTGCCGCTGTCGTAGAAAAACAGGGAAATCAGAGTGAGGGTGGCGAGCATGGCAACCGGTGCATGCCAGGTAATAATGCCGCGAAATAGTAAGAACAGCCCACCTAATAGGAATCCGAAGCTGACGGTTTCCCAACCGACTCCAGCAAATGTGCCTTTATTGAGGACCGGCTCCATTTCATAGAGCTGGGAGAGAAGCACTGACTCGTTTAACCGCACGATTTCCAGCGGTGTAGCGCGGGTAAAACCATCGACATTGTAGGTACCGATTACCAGAGAGAAGGCCTCTTCCAGGCTAGGTGTCCCGCCGATAACCTCTGCAGCTCCCACCCAGCGGGTCATATCTACCGGGAAACTAATCAGCAGGACAACATAGCCCACCATTGCGGGGTTAAATGGGTTGTACCCCATACCGCCATAAAGATGCTTGGCCAGGACAATAGCCACCGCAGTGCCCACTATCGGCAGCCACCAGGCACAGTAGGCTGGAAGCGCGATACCGAGCAGCAGTGCAGTTACAAAAGCACTGCAATCCCGCAGATAGAATGCTGCCGGCCTGCCGCGTAATCTCATTACCGCTGCTTCACACAGAAGCGCTGTGATTGTGCACAGGGCAATATTGATCAGTACTCCGATACCGAAATAAATCACCATCGCCAGCACACCGGGTATGGTGGCCGCGGCGACTTGTAGCATGACTTTAGTGGTGTCATTGCCGGAGCGGGCGTGAGGGGAGGTGGCGCGCATCAGAGACATTATTGCTTTCCGTCCTGTGCTGCTTTGTGTTCGCGCATTTTGTCTTCCAGTTTCTTTTGTAGCTTCTCCAAGGCGCTTTCGAATGCGCCCAGATTAGCATCATCTTCATCCCGAGCCTTTTGCAGGCGAGTCTCAGCTTTGGCGACGCGCTTGCGCAGTGCCTCGATATCTGCAGCAAGTCTGTCGGCGTCACTCATCTGGGCCCGCGCCTCTGCGGAGGCACGGGCTTTGGTAATTGCCCGCACAGCTGCATTGGTTTCTTCCTGGTTGGGCTCCCGGGCGGTATCCCTATCGGCGCGTCGTTCGGCAAGGGTCAACTTGTGTTGTGCTTCCTGCAATTTCACTTCAGCAGCTTTGAGTTGCGCTGCCAATTGGTCGCGCTGGCTCTCATCGGCAGCTTCCAGTTTATTGCGCATGCGTTCCACCCGGCTCTCGGCACTGGAGAAAGTACGCTGGGCGCGGGCTAAAAGCTGCTTAGGATCCTCCTGGCGGGACTTAACTCGCGCCAGGGCGGCGGCGACAACATCTGCTTCCTGCTTCTCAGCTTTGGCAGTCGGAGATTCAGGGTTTTGTTCCCTTTGCTGGCGAGCTTGTTCAGCGGCTTTGCGCCGGGCTTCGCGTTTCGCTTCTTTCTCTTTTTCAGCTTTTTCAAGGCGCAACTTGCGGAATTCGAAACGATCGCGTGCGCGATCGGACTTCTCTTTTTCCGCTTCAGCAGTGCGAATTGCACCTTTGGCAGCGCGATAGTACTGAACCAGGGGAATCATACTGGGGCAGACGTAAGAGCAGGCACCGCACTCGATACAGTCAAACAGGTTGTAGGCCTGTAGCTTCTCCCGTTCGTCGGCGCGGGCATACCAATAGAGTTGTTGCGGCAGCAGGGAAGCCGGGCATGCCTCTGCGCAAAAACCGCAGCGAATACAAGCTTGGGCCACCGGTGCTGGCGGTAGCTCCTCACGGGTCGGTACGAGCAGGCAGTTGGTGGTTTTCACAATCGGAGCGCGTTGATCGTCAATCGTATAACCCATCATCGGACCGCCGATGATCACCTTTTGCATCAGGCCGCGATGGATACCGTGATATTTGAGGATATGTTCTATGGGAGTGCCGATAGGTACATCGATATTGCGCTGCTGCTCCAGCGCTTTGCCGACAACAGTCGTCACTCGGCTGATCAGGGGTTCGCCAAACCGAATCGCGCGATATACCGCGCGAGCAGTGCCGACATTCTGGCATACAATCCCCACATTGGCCGGTAGCCCTTTGTTGGGCACTTCTCGGCCGGTAAGGATTTGAATCAGCTGTTTTTCGCCGCCGGACGGATACTTTGTGGGGAATACCACGATATCGAAACGGGTGCCTTCGACAGCTTTGCGCATCGCGCGGATAGCTTTGGGCTTATTGTCTTCAATACCAATCAATACCCGTTCGGGCTGGTCGAGGATATGGGCAAGAATTTCCACGCCGGCGATAATTTCGTCGGCACGCTCCCGCATAAGCATATCGTCGGCAGTGATATAGGGTTCACACTCTGTGCCATTGATAATCAAAGTATCAATTTCGGCGCCGCCGTGAGGGTCTAGCTTCACAGCGGTTGGAAACCCGGCACCGCCCATGCCGGCAATACCGCAGTCGCGGATCTTGTCCAGAAGCTCTATCGGTGAAATCTGGAGGTAATCTTCGCAGGGGGTGAGTTCGCACCAGGCATCGTCGCCGTCTGTGCGAATGACAATGCAGTCCTCCAGCAGACCTGAAGGGTGGGGAACTGGATAGGGTTCAATAGCCATAACCCTGCCGGAGCTGGGAGCATGCACTGGACAGCTAATGAAACCGTCGGCTTCGGCAATCTTTTGCCCCTTTAATACCTTATCACCGAGGTTCACCAGCGGTATGGCGGTGGTACCGGAGTGCTGTAGCAGTGGTACGATCAAGTCCTCGGCGAGGGGGATCACTCCTATAGGCTCACCGGTACTCTGGTGTTTGTTCTCGGGAGGGTGCACTCCGCCGGGGAAGTCGTTGGGGCGCAGCTCGCGCGCTTTTTCACTGGCAATCAGTTGTGCCTCGCGGGCTGCGCGTCTCTCCTGAACGGCCTCTCTTTGTTTGGTCTTGCTATCTACGGGGTTCAAACCGCGCCTCCCCCGGTATGTTCTTGAATAGTGCGGCGATCGCTGGCAATTAGCACCGAGCTATCGCTGGGTTTGTGTGGATGCCAATCCTGTAAAGCGGTTTCCAGGGGAACCATATCGATACAGTCAACGGGGCAGGGCTCGACACAAAGGTCGCATCCTGTGCACTCGTCGGTGATCACCGTGTGCATATATTTGGCGGCGCCCGCAATGGCATCTACCGGGCAGGCCTGAATACATTTGGTGCAACCGATGCACTCTGCCTCGCGGATAAATGCCACTTTTTTTACATCTTCAACGCCGTGCTCGGCGTCCAGTGGCATGGGCTCTATATCCAGCAGATTGGCCAACTCATTGATAGTGGCCTGCCCGCCGGGGGGGCACTTGTTGATGGTATCGCCGTGCACTATCGCTTCTGCGTAGGGGCGACAGCCGGGGTAGCCACACTGGCCACATTGAGTCTGTGGCAACAGGGCATCGACCTGCTCAACGAGTGGGTCACCCTCCACCCGGAAGCGAACGGCGGCGAAACCCAGCAGGGCACCGAATACCAATGCCATGCCACCGAGCACCAGCAGGGGAGAAGAAATTTGTGAAATCCAGTCCAGCATTTCGAAATCCTATACCAGACCGCTAAAGCCCATAAATGCCAGTGACATCAGTCCGGCAGTGACCATTCCGATTGCGGCGCCGCGAAATGGCAGCGGGACATCGGCGGCAAAAAGGCGCTCGCGCATCGAGGAAAACAAGATTAACACCAGGGAGAAACCCACTGCTGCGCCAAATCCGTAAAGAGTGGACTGTATAAAAGTGTGCGCTTTCATAGTGTTCTGCAGAGCGACACCCAACACGGCACAGTTGGTAGTGATCAGCGGTAGAAAAACGCCTAGCACTTTGTACATCAAGGGGCTGGTCTTCTGGATAAACATCTGCGTGAACTGTACGACAACAGCAATCACCAGAATAAATGAGATGGTGCGAAGATCTTCAATACCAAAAGGGGCCAACAGATAGGTGTTGACCAGGTATGAACAAATAGAGGCCAAAGTAAGTACAAAGGTGGTAGCGCCGGCCATACCCACAGCGGTCTCCAGTTTATTGGAAACTCCCATAAACGGGCACAGGCCGAGAAACTGCACTAACACATAATTATTGACCAAGATGGTGCTGAGCAGAATGACGGCAAATTCGGTCATAACAGGTCCGGTTAAAGCCCGAGGGCGGAGTGGCGCGAACAGCGGCAATGGCGTCGGCAGGGTTAAGGTGAGACTAGCACCTTCCTTGTGATCACCGTCGAATGCCGCGCAGGGCGGCTATTATGGTTGAGTCGCTTGGGGGCTTCAACTCGTGAGGAGGGTGGCAGGGGAAAAGGGCCGACAAAGGGACACCTTTGGATCAAAAGGCCTCCACTTGGAGTAAAGGTGGAGGCCTTTGTGGATACTATTTGCAGTACCTTTGTCAATTTGAAACGATAGGTACAAGATGGGTAACCCAGTTTGGTACTTGGTGTTAAGCGTGGGGTAGAGGCAATACAGTATATTGACCCGGCATGCGTGTTTTTGCTTGAGAGCAACCTTAAATTCAGTTGGAGCAGTTTAATGTCGAACGAAACCTACACTCCCCCCAAGGTTTGGCAGTGGGATAAGGAAAGCGGGGGCGCTTTTGCCAGTATCAATCGGCCGGTAGCGGGTGCGACCCATGATAAAGCGCTGCCGCAGGGGCAGCACCCGATGCAGCTCTATTCTTTGGCCACGCCGAACGGGGTTAAAGCGACGGTGATGTTAGAAGAGTTATTGGAACTTGGGTTTGAGGGAGCCGAATACGATGCCCATTTAGTCCGTATCACTGAAGGAGAGCAGTTTGGCAGTGGTTTTGTAGAGGCAAACCCAAATTCCAAGATTCCGGTCTTAGTGGATCACAGCACTACGCCACCAATCCGGGTATTTGAAAGTGGCTCCATACTGCTTTACCTGGCGGAAAAGTTTAATGTCCTCTTGCCTCATACGCCCGAGCAGCGCACCGAGGCTTTGAATTGGCTCTTCTGGCAGATGGGCTCGGCCCCTTACCTGGGGGGAGGCTTTGGACACTTTTATGCCTATGCACCGGAAAAATATGAATACCCGATCAACCGATTTGCTATGGAAGTAAAGCGCCAGTTGGACGTATTGGACCAACAGCTGGCAAAGCATCCGTATGTGGCGGGAAGGACTTATACCATCGCCGATATTGCGATCTGGCCCTGGTATGGGGCTCTGGTGCGTAATGAAGCTTATAGTGCGGCGGAATTTCTCGATACCCAGAGTTATAAAAATCTCAATCGTTGGGTGGGGGAAATTGCAGAGCGGCCAGCAGTAAAGCGCGGACGAATGGTCAATCGAACCTGGGGTGAGCCTAGCGAACAACTACATGAGCGCCACAGCGCTGGTGATTTTGACAATAACACCCAAGATAAAGTGACCGATAAGGATGTTGATTAATACAGGGTATTAATAGGTAAGGCTGGCACAAGGATGTGCCAGTATCTATTTTCTATGGTTATTTTCCGGTGCCCCTCTTTTTAAAAGTGGCCGTTAATTAATATTTATATAAAGAGTAGCGTCGGCTAAAAAGCCCTCATAGACAGCATAAACTGAACCACCTGTGAGGTGCGGGGCAATTGCCACAATTTTTCCGCCGCGAAGCCGGCGATTAAAGCCAGACCTAAAACCAGTGGCAGGGGAATTCCCTGTAAACGCTGCTGAACATCTTGCTGTTGCTGATTTACGATTGCCAATACACTGAGCCGCTGTCGCTCCGTATCCCGGCTGCATTGTTCGATCTGTTTATTTAAAGACTTCAGTGACATCGTTTAAAGCCTCTTTAACTTGTCGCTTGGTCTCTTCAAAACCCAGTAGGGGCACCAGCTTCTTTTGATAAACGATAGCTCCCGCCAAAATAGCGACCTGGATAAGAATAAATACCAGAAATGCCAAATAAATAGACTGGGAAAAATAGTAGGCAATCAGCCCAACGCCTCCACAGAGACTGACGATGAGGGCCGCACTTAGAGGCAGTAACATCAGTTGCAGGGCAACAATACGCTTGCCGGCTGCAATCGTTCTATCCAACTCCAACTGGAATAGCTTTTGAATATTAGCCAACCAGGCAGTCAGTAGGGTCAGTGTTGCCTCGGCGCGAGCAAGGGTAGCTTCAAGGCTATTTTCACCTTCTCCATCAGAGTCTTTCCCTGAGGGAGAAGGTGAAGACTGACCCGGGCTGCGCTCCTGCGCAGCGGAATCGGCATTCTCGCCAGACGCTTGGGACTTTTTTTCATTGCCCATCAGGGGGTGTCCTTACCAGTCGAAAAAAAGAGAGAAGCGTTACTTAAAGAGCTTCGCAATTGCCCAGCCAACAACGAATGCACAGCCAACAGCGAGAATGGGGCGCTCCCGAAGTGAGGACTCCGCTTTTTCCATTACATCGGTGGCACGTTGTCTCTGGGACTCTACAGAGGTCCGGGCCCTCTCTTTCAAGCTGCCAGCAGCTTGTGAAGCGGCCTCTCCAGCAAGATTATAGGCCTGTTGCAGCTTCTCCCTACTGGAGTTCGTATGTGGAGATCTTGCGGTTGCCATCAGGTTTCTCCTCTCGGGGTTTAATTGCCGAGGAAGTCTATAGTCCCGCGTGGTAATTCCCACTTGAAAAAGGGGTTTTTTTCACGCGATTTTTGCAGGAAAAAGTCCCTGTCTCTGCTACTGATCTTGGACTATGGCTGGCAGCTGTTCGGGCCCGGTCGTAGTTTCAAACGGCAAAAGCCGGCCTGAGTTCACCGAGGGGATTAGTCCTCGGACCGGCAGATGCCTGAGATGGCTTGGGTTAGATAAAAGCGAGTTGTTTATGGATGGCTGGTACTCTCACTTTTCCAGGTTTCAATATTCTCTACGACCCCGTTGAGTAGGCGCTGGCGTGATTCACGGCTGATCCAGGCGTTGTGGGGGGTGATAATCAAATTGGGGATATCTCTGTCCAATAGTGGGTGACTGGCGGGTGGGGGCTCCTGGCTGAGGACATCCAGCGCCGCCCCCCCAAGGTGTCCACTGCGCAAAGCATCCGCCAGTGCCTGTTCATTGACCAGCCCTCCCCGAGCCGTATTGACCAGGAGTGCGCCGGGTTTCATCGCGGCGATGAATTGCTCGTCTACCAGCTGATCGGTTTCTTCTGTGAGCGGGCAGTGCAGGCTGATGACATCGGACTCTGCACACAATTGTTGCAGTGGCGTCCTGCCTTCAGCGGGTGTGCCGCTAAATGATTCAGCCACCAGTACCCGCATGTCCAGGGCTTCCCCCAGTTTTGCCACCTTCTGCCCGAGGGCACCAAAGCCAATGATACCGAGTGTTTTTCCTGCGAGTTCAACCACTGGGTGATCGAGCAGGCAAAAAATTGTAGATTGGCTCCAGCGTCCGGCAAAAACATCGTTGTGATAGCGGTGCCACTTGGAAGCAAGAGCCAGGATCAGGGCAAGAGTGTGCTGTGGTACAGAAGCCCCCGCATAACCTTTAACGTTGTACACCGGAATATTTAATTCCTGTGCGGCGGCGAGATCGATGTTATTTGTACCGGTTGCACAAACACAAATCATTTTTAATTTGCTGGCCTGCTCCAATAATGTGCGGCTTATTATGACTTTATTGGTTATTACCACCTCGGCCTCGGCGATTCGCTCCGCGACTTTTTCGGCGGGAGTCGTTTCATAGAAGTCCCACTGGTCTAGACTATTTGTTAGGGCCGAGGTATCCAGCTCCTCAAGCTTCATTGTCAAAGTGTCCAGAAATACGCCGCGCATGACATCTCCTCGATAGATTTGCAGTGTGGTGGACATGCTACGGCAGTGAAGAAGGAATGCAAAACTTTGCTGGCCAGCGGCCTTAACTGCGCATATTCGTGGCTACGGTTGGTTTGTCGGGGCCTTTCTGTCGCAATTGAAGAGGGCCTCTATGGGAATATCGTTTACCGCTGCCAGTCTTGTTTTAATTTCTGCATTTCTACACGCGGGTTGGAATTTACTGGGGAAGTCCCGCACACCAACTCCCGCCTTTTTTTGTATCGCGACTCTCAGTGTTGGAATTTTTCTTTTACCGCTAAATTTTTGGTTGCTATATCAGGTTGATTCACTCCCGCGAAGTTTTTGGATCCTCCTTATCGGTAGTGGTTTTTTTCAAATGATTTATATGGGGGGCTTATCCCTCGCCTACCAGCGAGCCAATATGGGATTGGTCTATCCCGTTGCTCGAGCATTGCCGGTATTGCTGGTTGCACTGGCAACGGTATTGTTGGGGCAATCGTTGCCTCCACTCGCCTGGGTGGGAATGCTGTTGGTGACAATTGGCTGCCTGCTGGTACCGCTGGTGTATTTCCGCGAGTGGCACTGGAGAGCTTATTGGCGCGCGGACTGCGCCTGGGCGCTGGTAGCAGCCATTGGCACTGTGGGCTATTCACTGGCGGATAAAGGGGCGCTGATTTACCTGGGGGATGCTGCGGGAGGCACTATCCCTGCGCTTGTTCTGGCCTACAGCTATTTGGGGATGCAGTTTCTCGCCTGTGGTGTATGGCTGCTTCTGGGGTGCCTGGGGCAGAGTGGCACTGCGCCATTGATCCAAAGTTTTCGGGATTTGAAGGTCGGGGCTCTGACCGGTGCCATGATGGGAGCGACTTACGGCCTGGTACTGCTGGCGATGACAATGACTGAAAATGTGAGTTATGTAGTCGCCCTAAGGCAGTTGAGTATTCCCCTGGGCGTGGGTTTGGCGGTCTGGTTACTCAAGGAGCCGGCACACAGGCCCCAGCTGCTGGGAGTGGGGCTGGTGTGTGCCGGCTTGATTGCAGTTTCCCTGCGTTAGCGCAGGGAAATTACATTACGCGCATACCGGGTTTGGCGCCCTCGTGGGGCTCCAGTATCCACAGGTCCTTACCTCCGGGACCCGCTGCCAGAACCATACCCTCACTGACACCAAAGCGCATTTTACGCGGCGCCAGGTTAGCGACCATAACGGTGTGCTTACCTTCCAGGTCTTCAGGGGCGTAGGCGCTTTTAATACCGGCAAATACCTGGCGGGTTTCGCCGCCCAGGTCCAGGGTTAAGCGCAGCAGTTTACCGGCGCCTTCAACATGCTCAGCTTTGGCGATCAGGGCGATCCTCAAGTCTACTTTGGCGAAGTCATCAAACTGGATTTCCTCAGCAATGGGGTCCTCCGCCAGAGGGCCGGTAGCAGCTTTGGTTTCCGCTTGTAGCTGGGCCAGGGATTCCGCAGCCGCATCCATAACCGCATCTACCTGGGTTTTCTCCACCCGTTGCAGCAGCGGCTTGAACTTCTTGATTTCGTGATCTGTCAGCGGTTTGGTTGCGCTGTTCCAGTCCAGCTCACTGTTGAGGAACTCCGCCGCTTTTTGTGCAGTGTTGGGCAATACCGGGGCGAGCCAGGTGATCAGGGCGCGGAACATATTCACACCCTGGGAGCAAATAGCCAGAACCTCAGCTTCGGTGCCCTCCTGCTTGGCCAGGGACCAGGGAGCCTTGTCGGCGATCCAGGCGTTGGCGGCGTCGGCCAGAGCCATAATGTCGCGCATGGCGCGCGCATATTCCCGCTGCTCGTAATACTCGGCAATTCGTGGAGCTGCTTCTACAAACTGGTTCCACAATTGTTTGTCGGCCAGTCCGTCGGCCAGCTTGCCACCGGACTTGCTGACAAACTTGGCGGTGCGAGAGGCGATATTGACTACTTTACCCACCAGATCAGAGTTCACCTTGGCGATAAAATCGTCCAGGTTCAGATCCAGGTCATCGACGCCACCGGTCAGTTTGGCGGCGAAGTAGTAGCGCAAATACTCAGGGCTCAAGTGATCCAGGTAGTTGCGGGCATTGATAAAGGTGCCGCGGGACTTGGACATCTTCTTGCCGTTTACGGTAAGGAAGCCGTGTACGCAAACTTTGTTGGGGGTGCGGAAGTCCGCCGAGTCCAGCATGGCCGGCCAGAAGAGTGCGTGGAAGTTGACGATATCCTTACCGATAAAGTGATACACCTCGGCATCGCTGTCTTTTTTCCAGTAGGCCTGCCAATCCAGCCCGTTGCTGTCGCAGTAGTTTTTGAGACTGGCCATATAGCCGATGGGGGCGTCGAGCCACACGTAGAAATACTTACCTGGCGCATCGGGGATTTCGAAACCGAAGTAAGGGGCATCGCGGGAGATATCCCACTCCTGTAGGCCCTCTTCCAGCCATTCGGCCAGTTTGTTAGCCACTTCGTCCTGGAGGGTGCCGGAGCGGGTCCACTCGCGCAGGTATTCGGTGAATGCAGGCAGGGTAAAGAAGAAGTGCTCGGACTCCTTTTCTACCGGAGTGGCGCCAGAGATCGCTGATACCGGATCGATCAGTTCGGTAGGGCTGTAGGTGGCGCCACAGGCTTCACAGTTATCACCATACTGGTCGGGCGTGCTGCAGCGGGGGCAGGTTCCCTTGATATAGCGATCCGCCAAGAAAAGCTGTTTCTCTGGATCGAAAGCCTGGGTAATAGTGCGCGATGCGATGTGGCCGTTTTCGCTGAGGCGGCGGTAGATCATTGCCGACAGCTCGCGGTTTTCCTCTGAATGGGTGGAGTGGTAGTTGTCCACACCAATTAGGAAGTCGGCGAAGTCGCGCTCGTGTTCTGCCTGCATATTGGCGATATGCTGTTCCGGGGTCAGGCCCAGTTGTTCAGCCTTCAGCATAATTGCAGTGCCGTGAGCATCGTCGGCACAGATATACAGGCAGTTATTACCGCGCGCACGCTGGAAGCGGGCCCAAATATCGGTTTGGATATATTCGAGCACATGGCCCAGATGTAGGGAGCCATTGGCATAGGGCAGTGCGCTGGTGACGAGAATGTTGCGCGTATCGGACATCGGTTTTTCCATCGCTGTGGGGTTGCGGCCAAGGACTCACGGAGAGTGGGCCGAAGATCGTCAAAAGACCGCGGAATATAGCAGATTTGCACTATGTCGTGGAGGGATCAAGCTGGCTTATGTGAATCCTTGTTTGGCTGCTGTGGCTGGTGTTAGGCCGCGTCATCCGACACAATGCGAGCCAATCTAGAAGCGCTGAGAGGGAGATACCGTGAGCGATCATCATCACGATCATGACGAGCTGTCACAGGAAGTTCAGGCTGAACTGGAGCGACTGGCGGAGTGCCTCGGCCAGTTGCATGATCCTGCCAGTGGCTTGCCGCTGGATGATTTGGACGCAGAAATTGAAGTTGGGTATGAGGACGAAACTGTTTTCGCCGGGATTACCCTGGGATATCCGTGTGCGAGCCAGGAGGCAGATTGGCACCAGCGGGTGGAGGAGAGCTGTCAGCCGCTGTTGAAAGCCGGGCCCCTCAAAGGCTCCAAGTTGCAGTTTGAGCTGTTCAGCGATATTCCCGCTACGCCGACTTCCGGGGCGCCGGAAACTCTGGCGAAGGTAAAAAACATTGTTGCTGTGGCGTCGGGCAAAGGCGGGGTTGGCAAGTCCACGACTGCTGTCAATCTGGCCCTGGCCCTGGCGGCGGAAGGTGCCCGGGTTGGTTTGTTGGATGCTGATATCTACGGCCCGAGCCTGCCCACCATGCTGGGAACTGAAGACCAGCGCCCGCATGTGAAAGAACAGAAATTCTTTGTGCCGGTAGAGGCTCACGGAATAGAGACAATGTCTCTGGGGTACCTGATGACCGAGGAGACCCCTGCGGTATGGCGCGGGCCTATGGCCAGCGGCGCGCTCAACCAGATTCTCAGTCAAACCCTGTGGGGGGAAAGTCGGGATGGGCTTGATTACCTGGTTGTGGATATGCCCCCGGGTACTGGGGATATTCAATTGACGCTGGCACAGAAAACTACCTTGGCCGGTGCGGTAATTGTAACTACCCCTCAAGACCTGGCACTAAAAGATGCCATTAAGGGCGTGGAGATGTTCCGCAAGGTATCGGTACCTGTGCTGGGTATTGTGGAAAATATGGCGCTGCATACTTGTTCCAAGTGTGGTCACAGCGAGCCAATTTTCGGTACCGGTGGCGGTGAGCGAATCGCTGCAGAGTACGATACCCATTTACTGGGAGAGCTTCCGCTGGCACAGAAAATCCGCGCCGATGTGGATAGCGGGCAACCCAGTGTTATTTCCGATCCAGATAGTGAAATTGCTGGTTTTTATTGCGAAATTGCCCGCAAGGCTGCTGCCCAGATCTGGTTAAACAGCAGTGATGACAGCGATATGCCGGAAATCGAAATAAGTTGAACCCATTCGCGATATTGATCACAAAGAAATAATTTTCTTTGTTTTTCTGTTTTTACCGGGCTCCAATATTTCTATATTGATGCAGCCCGGTGTCCCTCATTGAAGTAAGCCGTACTAGTTTGTTCCTTGTTTTATGGTACAGATTTCCTTTTAGCGATAGCCCACTTCTGTCGCGCCCTGGGTAAATTAGAATTTTCAAAATATTTCACAGAATTACCTGGTAAAAAACAGGGGTATTTTGATCGTACTAGTTACTTATTGTTTTAAAAATCATAAAGCCGATATTTTTTTGCGATATAGACCGCTTATGATTTTTAGGTGGCAGTATTTGCAGGTTTTTTGTCGCTTATTAAATGTAGTTGGGGTTGAGGGTATTAAAACGGGTTTACAGGTGCAGTATTTTCGCCGACAAACGTCAAACCCTTTATACGGATGTTGGATTGCCGTTGAGGTAGAAGTAAATATCAGGAGTGTACGAGAAAAAAGTCTGCCTTATTTCGCGTTTTCAGTACAGGTAAGACAATAAAAAGAGGCATTGCGGAAGCTGTAGTCGATAAAAATAAAAAAGACAAGCGCACGGGTGCTGTTATCAATGAATTTTCATATTAGCTATCGGCCGGCGGGTGGAATAGCGCGTGTGCTTTTTTTTGGTCCGGTGGGGTATAAGGACAAAATAGAAGCCATTGCACTACTGGTGGAAAAGTATCGCCACCGAAAACCCCTACGTGTACTACTTGACCTGCGTTATGCGCGCAGCAAAACCACACTGGAGGAACACCAGAAGTTTATTCACTTTATTGCTGAGAACCCTGTGCTGCGACGGGCATTTATCGCGGTGTTACATCCGCGAGGGCGCTGGACCTGTCCGCTGCCCAGCCATGGCTCCTGCCTGTGCAGGCTCAGTTCTAGGGAGTTCGTTGTGGAGGCCGAGGCAGAGGCCTGGCTAGCCCAGATAAAGGTCGTACCTCAGCCTCTTGCTCTCTAGGGGAGGAGTTAGGCCTGCTGGTTGCGCGCCTGTTGGGCTTCAGCCTGGCGGCGGCGCTCCTCTCTCTTTTGCTCGCGGCGGGAGACGGTTTGCGCGCGGGCGTCCTGGCCAATGTGTACTTCACCGCGCTGTTTGGCCAGCTGAATTTGCTTTTCGCGCTCGCGGAAACGGGCTCGGTCGGCTTCAGGCACCTTGTCGTGGCAGTGCGGGCAGCTTACACCCTGCTCGAACAGGGGAGATTGCTGGTCTTCCTCAGTGATGGGCATGCGGCATGCATTGCATTGATCATATTTGCCGCGTTCCAGGTTGTGGTTGACTGTCACCCGCTCATCGAAAACAAAGCACTCGCCTTCCCACAGGGATTCTTCTGCTGGGACTTCTTCCAGGTATTTCAAAATACCGCCGTGGAGGTGATATACCTCTTCAAAGCCCTGCTCTTTCATATAGGCTGTGGACTTCTCGCAGCGGATACCGCCGGTGCAGAACATGGCGACCTTCTTGTGCTTGGCCGGGTCCATATTCTCTTTTACGTACTGCGGGAACTCGCGGAAAGTCTCAGTTTCCGGGTTGATGGAATTCTTGAAAGTACCGACCTGGAATTCATAGTCATTGCGGGTGTCCACGACAACAACCTCTGGGTCGCTGATCAGGGCATTCCAGTCTTTGGGTTTGACATAGGTGCCGACGGTGCGCAGTGGATCAATGCCCTCTACACCCATGGTGACAATTTCTTTCTTTAGCTTCACTTTACTGCGCAGGAAGGGCATTGCCTGGGTGATGGACTCTTTGTAGTCCAGGTTGGCGAGGCGCTCGTCTGACTTCAAATGGGCTAATACCGCGTCGATACCTTCGCGGGAGCCGGCTACAGTGCCATTGATGCCCTCTTGGGCCAACAGCAGGGTGCCGCGAACACTGTTTTCTTGCATCACCTCCAGCAGTGGGGCGCGAAGCGTTTCAAAGTTCTCAAGGGTAACGAACTTATACAGTGCACAGACAACAAAATGGTTCATGGTACTTCCTCAGTTGCGGGCCGGATCGCAAATCCGGAGCAGAAAAAATCGCCGCGCATTTTATCGCAAAAAAAGGAGCTTGTCGTACAGTAAGCAGGCGGTCCGCACCTGCAAGAAAAGGGATTTGTAGTTGACCGTCGGGCCGCAAGTTGTCAAAGTTCTGGCCGAAATTTCAAGGTCACAGCGAGGCGAATCCCATGGGCGAAGAGTTTGCACCGAAAGAATCGGAGTTGAGCCAGATCTATCGGGAGGGCGAGGTTTCCGTCCAGATCGATATTTATGAAGATGGTGAGGGCGGCTGGCTGCTTGAAATCGTCGATGAACACAACAACTCAACCGTTTGGGAAGACGCGTTTGAGACTGAGCGGGAAGCGCTGGATGAAGCGCTCGATGCTCTTAAAGAGGAGGGGATCGCTACCTTTGTTGGGCCAGTTCAGGAAGCTGATGGCAGCTGGTAAGCCCTCTTCAGAATGAATCGGCTGACTGGCAATTCCCAGCGGGAGTTGTGGCAAAAGTCGGCTGACATTTGTTCAAACTGCTATGGTTAATGTGAGAAGGGAATCGCGACTGTGTAACAGCACACCCAATCACAGTGCCGCCGCGAGACAATGGTGGAATCCAGGTCTCCGGCGGTACTACCTAACCTGCGGTTACCCTCCCCATGAACCTGCGCTACCTTATTCTGCTGGTGACTGTATTAAGTCCACTGGTATCCGCAGAGAGCATCCGCCTTTCCAATCGACAGCTGCTCACCACTGACCTGAAAGAAGCCCGACTTATCTCCGAATTGAGTGGCTATGCCATCGTTGCCGGGCGCCATTGTCTCGATTGCGACGAGAACCTGGCAATTTATATACAGAGAGTTGGCCGCGCCAATATGGGGATAAACCCAGAGAAAATTGGTATTGAGGCTGATCGCTATACCTATCCCGGCCGCTATCTAGATTACATGACCAAGAAACTGGTGGAAAAAACCCGCATGTTTTATGGGCTCTGTCACGAGGGGCAGCCGTCGCTTTTATGGCTAACGGAATACAGGGAGGGTGAGCGCTGGGTAAAATCAGAATACTTAATATTAATTGGCGAGGATGGATTAAAACATCGCTATACCGAGAACCAGCAGCCGAGCCTGTTTTATATCGGAAATTCAAATTGTATAGAGCTAGAAGGGTTTTTAATGGAGATGGAACCCTGATTGCTTTTTGGTGGATTGGATATAAATTCTTTTAACAATAAAAAAACCCCGCTGGAGGGCGGGGTCACAAGCTCTGTTGAAATTAGGTCTAATTACTTTACGGGTTCAAAAACAATCTTCAGTTTTTTCTTGCCCCAGGCGCGGGCTTTCTTAATGTCTTTCTCCATCCAAACATCGATTCGGTTAGTAAAACGCTTGTTCATACGGTCGCGCACGGTATAGGTGCCAGGCAGACCTTCAATTTTAACTTTGGCGCCGTTAGTCAGACCGTGTTTTTCCAGGTCACGGGATACGGCGATAATTTTGTCACCGGGGCGCAGGCGGTTGTTCCAAGCTGCTACCCAGGGATCACTGTCAGTTTGTCCGGGTACAGAGTTGTAAGCAGTTGCGTCAACAATCATGGTTTTCTTAAGTGCTGCTGAGGCATTAACGCTTACACCGATAGCGAGCAAGGCAGCAATAAAAAAGGCAGTATTTCGCAGAGTCTGTTTCATCATGTCCCATTACCTCCAGGTCATAAATGGTCACAAGCCAAGGGCTGCTTGTGAAATTTCCAAGTTTGTTTGGAAATCGTTGATCAATATTTAATCAACGCTGGCTATATTACCGGCGATTCCTGAGGTATCAACTTTTTCCTGCAAAGCGAGAAAAAGCCGTATGAATTGGCGGGTTATTTACAGAAAATAAAAAAATGGCTTAATTTTCAGATATAAAGAACAATAAAATTGCACTGTATATATTTTGTACAGAAGGAAATGGCCGGATAGAACCCAGCTCCTTGGTAAATGGTTTCAAAAGAGAAAAATTGCGTGACAGCGATGTCATTCTAAAGAGTCGTGCTAGGAGTGGTGGAGGGCATTGCTTAGCATGACTGGAACAGTAAAAAATTCCTTATAAATTATTTGTGACTTATTCTCCATATATTGCTGATATGACAAAAAACAGCAGGTTTTAGCGGAAAAACCGGTGCGTCACATTAAAAAGTGCAGGGAATCCCCAGTACTTACAGCGCGGTTTCGGGGTTTTCCAGTATCGGTTCCACCTGGCTGCGCAATGCGGATAAGTAGTCACTGTCTTCCTGGAGGTCCGGCAGCTTGTGCTGCATGTCCAGCTTCACCGTTTTTTCCAACCAGATGATGGCTTCCTCCAGGTTTCCCTGCCATTCACAGACTTGCCCTAGGTTGAAATAGGTGATGGCAAGGTTCTGCCATTCCGCCTGTTCGCGCAGGCCTTGGATTGCACTCTTATATAGAAGGTAAGCCGAGCGTAAAAGATGAGCTCGCTGAGTGTGCTCCTTCTCCGTTGCTGCTTGCTGATGGTAAGTGTGTGCCATGGCTGACCGCACTCTCGCGGTGGACTGCGGTAGCACCGCGCCCTCATCCAGGTAATTGAGGACCGATTCGAACTGTGCGCGGGCAAGGGGGTAGAGGTCAGGTCGCGCTTGGGCGCTAAATGCATTGAGCACAATACCGTAGCGGTAGCGCAGGGCCTGCTGTTGATCCGGATAGTCGGACAGCGAGGAGATGGCCTTTTCGTAAAGTGGCAGTGCGTCGGCGTAGTTGCCCGTGCGGGCGTAGGTTTCAGCCTCAGTAACCAATGCCAGGGAGTGTTGGGCCTGGGATAGATGGTGCCCTAATTGTTGTTTCCCGGAGTTTGAGCTTATGGATATTGCTGCTAGCAATACGGCGATGCCAAGCAGTGCATAAAACAGCATGAGCAGGTTTGAGAGATGTTTGTGCATAGGCACTTCCCGCAGGCTACTTTGGGTGGACGGTAAGAGACCCGGAGATATGGGCCTCTTACGTCAGTAAATGCCTATTTATCCAGTTGTGCCAGTAGCCCCTGTAGCGGATGGCGCAAGGATACGCCTGCAAAGCGACTGGCCTGGCAACGACAGGAATAGCCGGTGGCCAACTGGTTTTCGCCACTGTTCAATCGGGGCGCCCAGGATTGCTGGAAAATGACTCGTGAGGTCTCTTTGTGATCTGCTTCGTGGCCATAGGTACCGGCCATACCGCAGCAGCCGAGGCTCTCGGTAGCGAGTTCCAGGCCCAGGGCAGTGAAAACATTTTGCCAGTCTTTCACCGAGGCGGTGGCATTGGTTTGTTCACTGCAATGGGGCAGAAGCTGGAAGTTGGCGGGCGCTATGCGGTGGCGCTGTTGTTCCAGGTGCTCCCGCTGGGAAGCCAGCCATTCCTGTAACAAGTGGACCTTGGGTGCCTCATCGCCCATCAGCTTTTTATACTCGGAGCGATAAGTCAGGGTCATTGAGGGGTCGATGCCCACAAGGGGAATACCGCTGGCGGCGAGGTCGTTAAGCATCTGGCTGTTTAATTCAGCGACCCTCTGGAACTGGCGCAGGAAACCGTGCACATGTAGGGGTTTGCCGTTGGCGCGGTAGGGCGCCAGCATGGGGACAAAATCGAGCTGCTTTAGCAAGCGCACGATGTCGGCAACCACTTGGGCATCAAAGTAACTGGTAAAAGCATCCTGCACTATCACCACTGCGCGACTGCGCTGTGCCGGGCCCAAGGACTCCAGGCAGGCGGCACTGGCGACAGGCACACCCAGCTCCGCCATAGTCGCTTTCAAGGTTTTTTCCGATAACAGTGGGCTGTCCACCATGCCGAACAGGCGCTCCATCAGGAAGGAAACTGGCTTGAGTTTTAGTGGCCAGTTGTATAACTGAGGTAGCTTGGCCAGGTGTGGCATCAGGAATTCCAGCCCACCGACGGCGTAATCTTTTAGCGGACGCAAATAGCGGCTGTAGTAGAGTTCGAGGAATTTGCTGCGAAACTCCGGCACATCCACTTTTATCGGGCACTGCCCTACACAGGATTTACAGGCCAGGCAGCCTTGCATCGCCTCGTTAACTTCGTGGTTGAAATCGTACTCTCCCCGGGTTTTTGCCAGGGAATTGATAATGCGCTTGGGGAGTCCGACAAAAAAGGAGCGTTCCCGCAGGCGCTGGGCACTGGAGACCGCATCGACATTTTTTTCACTGAGCAATCGCAGCCATTCGCGCATTAAAGAGGCGCGCCCCTTGGGAGAGTGAATACGGTTGCGAGTGGCCTTGTAGGAAGGGCACATGGCATCGTCGGGGTTCCAGTTAAAACAAGCGCCATTGCCGTTGCAGTGCACACCTTCCTCATAGCCCTCCCAGACCTGGGCTGGAATTTGCCGGTCCCGCTCGCCTCGGGTGGATACCTCGTCAATTTTCAGCAGCTGGCTGTCATCATTGGGGGTAGCTATTTTCCCCGGATTGAGTTGGTTGCGAGGATCGAAGGCGGCTTTGATTTTTTGCAGCTCTGGGTAGAGCTCGCCAAAAAATTCCGGTGCGTATTCAGACCTGACACCTTTCCCATGCTCCCCCCACAAAAGGCCCTTATATTTCTGTGTGAGGGCGACCACCTGATCGGTGATCGGACGAATTTGTGCGGCTTGCTGGGGGTCTTTCATATCAATTGCCGGACGCACGTGCAGCACGCCCGCATCGACATGGCCAAACATACCGTAGTCGAGATTGGCCTCATCCAATACCGCGCGGAACTCAGCGATAAAATCCGCCAGGTTTTCCGGTGGTACTGCCGTGTCTTCGACAAAGGGAATTGGGCGTTTTTCTCCCTGGGCATTCCCCAGTAAGCCCACGGCCCGTTTGCGCATGGCCCAGATTCGATTGACCTCGGCGTGGCCTCGGGCAATGGAATAGCCGAAACTTTTACCTGCTTGGCCAATAGCTTCATCAATATGAGCGGTAAATTGAGCTAGTGCCTGCTCCAATTCCTCTTCGCTATCGGCGGCGTACTCGACTAAATTAATGCCCTTGACCGGGCGATCGTCTGTTGGGAAAAATTCACTGACGCTGTGCCAGACAATATCCTCCATCGCCAGCTGCAACACTTTGCTGTCTACTGTCTCGATAGACATGGGACCGGCCAGCATCAGGTCTTTGGCGTCGCGTAGCGCCTCTTGAAAATGGTCGTACTTTAAATTGACCAAAGCGACACATTTGGGAATTGGCAACAGGTTGAGTTTTGCCTCGGCGATAAAACCCAGGGTTCCCTCTGAGCCACAGAGAACGCTATTGAGGTTAAAGCCTTTATCGTCGCGAATATGAGCCAGGTCGTAGCCGGTGAGGCAGCGGTTGAGCTTGGGAAATTTTGCTGTGATTAACTCTGCTTTTGTACGCGCGATAGAGTCACAGACTTGGTGAACCTGTGCAGAGCGTTTATCCCCGACACTAACTTGTGCCAGCTCCTCATCGTCGATCGGGGCCGAGTGCCAAATCTCACCGCCCAATAATACGGTGTGTAACTCCAGCACGTGATCGCGGGTTTTGCCGTAGACACATGAACCCTGGCCCGAGGCATCGGTATTGATCATGCCGCCAATGGTGGCCCGGTTACTGGTGGAAAGCTCCGGAGCAAAAAAGAGGCCGTGGGGTTTGAGTGCTGCATTCAGTTGATCTTTGACCACACCGGCCTGTACCCGGACCCAGCGCTTCTCAACATTGATTTCGAGGATCTGGTTCATATGGCGGGAGATATCCACAACCAGTCCATCGGTCAGGGACTGGCCGTTTGTACCGGTACCACCGCCACGGGGGGATAGCACTACCGAGTGAAACTCCTCCCTGTCAGCCAGCTCAGCGAGCAGCTGCAAGTCACGACTGTCGCGGGGATAAACAACGGCCTGGGGGAGGACCTGGTATATCGAATTATCGGTAGCCAGGACCGTGCGGCTGGCATAACTGGGGGTGGTATCGCCACGGAAACCTGCGTCCTTCAGTTCCTGCAAGAACTGCAAATAGAGCGCCTGAACCTCGTCGACTTCGCGCAATGCTGGAATCATGAGCTAATCCGTACTTTCCGGGAGGTGTGGGCCGCATCGCAGACCGGGGACTGGCGATAAGAGTGCGCGCAGCGCTAAATCTCGGAATGAACGCGGCTTTGCATTGTAGCTTTGGTTTGCATTTGCGCAAGCCACGGCGACCTTGCAGGAGATTTTCAAAAACTTATACAAAGGCAGAGCTTGTATAAGTTTTAGTGGCGGGCTATAAAAAAGGTAGGCCATTACCTGCTCACCTTGTGACTATGAATATTCAATTCCTGCCGCATAAGATTCCCGTTGGTATCAGCCGCTGTGCCGTGGGTGATCCAGTTCGATATAACGGTAGCCATAAGCACAGCAAAGTCTGCACTCAGCTGCTGGGTAATTGCTTTGATCTGCAAGCTTACTGCCCGGAAGTGGCAATAGGCTTGGGAGTGCCCCGCCCGCCAATTCACCTGATTGTCAGTGATCGCCTGCGCGCAGTTGGGCGCGATGACACCAATATCGATGTGACAGAGGACCTTGAGGCTTACGCAGATGAGATAAGCCCGGAGGTTGAGCAGTTGCGCGGTTTTATCCTGATGCAAAAGTCTCCCAGCTGCGGTGTGCGTACTACCCCCCATTACAAAGAAGATGGTCGCGGTGTACTGGCGCATTCGGCAGGTCTATTTGCTGCGCGTGTGAGAGAGAATTTTCCCCACCTCCCTATGGAGGAAGTAGGGCGACTGAATGCCAGCGATATTCGCGAGAACTTTTTAACCCGAGTATTCGCTTACGATGCCTGGCATCGCTATGTATCGCCGGATCCTCGACCCGCTAAAGTTATTGAGTTTTACACCGCTTATAAGTACCTCTTGTTAGCCCATAGCCAGCCTCTAACCCGTGCCTTGGGTCAGTTTGTTTCCAACTCTCGTGCGGTGACCCCCGAAGAGTTCGCTTATGAAATTCGTGGGCGGATTATGGATATTCTCTCCCAACATGCATCGCGCAAGGATCGAACCAATGCACTGATGCACAGCCAGGGGCATTTAAAGGGCTATTTAAGCCGGGAAGAGCGGGCTGAATTGGCCCAGCTTATCGAGGAGTACCGGCAAGGGCATAAACCGATTTCGGCGGTGCTTACTATGCTCCGTCATTACTTGCCGAGAAGCCCACACCACTTTATCCACAGCCAGGTCTTGCTCGCTGCCGAGCCGGCTGAATTAGGTTTATGTGAATTTCGATAATGAGCGTCATGTCCGACCCAGAAGTTGTTGAAAAAAACTATTTTCCGATTCGTGAGATAGCTCGGAGGACCGGGGTGCACCCCGTGACCTTACGGGCCTGGGAGCGCCGCTATGGTTTACTAAAACCCATGCGCACCAGCAAAGGGCATCGCCTTTATAGTGAAGAGGAAGTCGAGCAGATTGAAAAGGTCCTGCAATGCCTCGCCAGGGGCGTTTCCATTGGTCAAGTGCGAAACTTGTTAGCGAGAGAGCAGGACAAATTGGGGTTGCCAGCGACTACAGGCGATGGAAAAAACAATTGGCAGGCGATACTGGATGAAACCTCCAGTCTTCTCAGAGACTTTGCAGAACCCCAGCTGCGCCGCCGTCTCGATCAGTGGTTTTCCTCATTCCCTGCCGCTTTGCTATTGGAGCACTGGTTAAAACCTTTGCATGTGCGGCTTGAGCGGTTTCGCCTACCTGAAGCCCATGGAGCACAGACATTTTTCTGGCCTCTGTTAAATGAACAGCTACTCCTGGCTAATGGTATTGCCAGGAAAAACCTGGACAAAGACAAGTCCCAGGCGAAGCCCCGTATTCTTTTACTGGACATTGGCGTTCAGGGCCAACAGGCATTTATACAGATGTTTATTGCGGTACTCCTTGCCGCAGGAATAGAGGTCGTTACCCTGGCTTATCCTGCGGGATTATTGGAGCTGGGAAGTACAGTCAAAAAACTGAGTGCTCAGGGAGTGCTTTGCTATAGCCACAAGGCTCTGCCCAAAAATATTCTTGAACGTGAGCTACCAAGTGCTGTTCAGGGGATGACGGATCCTCTGTGGCTTGCGGGTGATTTTATTGAGGTGCAGCGCTTGGCTTTGGCTGATTTAAAGCAACTCCCTTTAACAAGGGTACTTGCCGGAAATACAGAGAGCGCAGTTACACAATTGCGGGAGTCTTTAAAGCTATGAGTCGCCCAGTGACTTTGCCACGTGGCCTGGTATGGCTACGCAGTGACTTACGCCTCAATGATAATTCAGCACTTTACCAAGCCAGTATGCAATGTCAGGAGGTGGCTGCTGTATTTATTGCCTGTCCGGGTACCTGGCAGAGCCAGGATGAAGGCAATCCATTGGTGACTTTTCGTATCGCCTGTTTGCGTGAATTACAAGATGGATTAGAGGAGCGCAATATACCGCTGTACTTCGTTGAAGTTCCTACTTTTGCTCAGGTTCCAGGGGTTCTTCAGCAAATAGCTGAACGCTTGAATATCAATGCTCTCTATGCGAATGCTGAATATCCTCTCAATGAGCTGCGCCGTGATAATGCAGTAAAAGATTTACTGACAAAAGAGGGGGTTCAGGTTCAATTCTACAGTGACCGCACCCTGCTTCCACCGGGAGCAGTAAGAACCGGCGGAGGGGAACCCTACAAGGTGTTTACCCCATTCAAGCGTGCACTGATTCAATTGTGTGCCGATAGTGAAATAAAAACCTTACCTAAGCCTCGGAAAATTTCTAACCGGGAAAATGGAGCACATTGGCCAAAGTGGTTTTCTTTATCTGAAGGGCAGAAATTAAGCCAAAAGATTCCAGCGCAACTGTCGACATACTCGATAGATAAGATCGACAATGAAGGCCTGATTAAAGGTTGGCAAGCAGGAGAAAAGGCGGCACTGAAACGGCTCAAGAAGTTCAGTGGAAAAATATCTGCTTATCAGGCAGAGAGAGACTTTCCAGCACTCGATAGTACCTCCTGTTTATCCCCCTACCTAAATAGTGGCGCTGTTTCGATTCGCCAATGTATAGCTATGGCGCTGGATATGAACGAGGGACGTTGGCTGGATGGAGATGATGGGGCGGCCTGTTGGATTAGCGAATTAATCTGGCGGGAGTTTTATACCCATTTGTTGGTGGACTTTCCCCGTCTGAGTAAAGGGAGGCCATTCAAGCAGGAAACTGACCAAATCCCCTGGTCCTACAATAAGGATCAGTTTGAGCGTTGGACTTTGGGGGAGACTGGGATTCCGATAGTTGATGCAGCGATGCGACAGTTAAATGAGACTGCCTGGATGCATAATCGATTGCGTATGATAGTAGCTTCATTTCTCAGTAAAAATATGCTGATAGATTGGCGCTGGGGTGAGCGCTACTTTATGCAGCGCTTAATTGATGCAGACTTTGCTTCCAACAATGGGGGCTGGCAGTGGACTGCCTCCACGGGTACTGATGCTGCACCCTATTTTCGTGTATTTAATCCTTATAGTCAGTCGCAACGTTTTGATCCCAATGGAGATTTTATCCGCAAATTTATACCTGAGCTAAAGGAGCTAAGCGACAAAGCCATACACGATCCACCGCCGACTCAAGGCTATCCTCAAGTGATTTGCGATGTGGGGGCTGGACGGAAGCGAGCGATTGAAGTTTTTGCCAATTTGAAGTGAATTTGAGTGCGACAATGCGATTTAGAACGCTTCATCCTCAGTATGAGCCACGATAGATAGCTCGCCATTTAAATCGAGTTCCACAGAGAAAACGATAGGCCTACAGCAAACTTGGCAGTCCTCAGTGTACTGTTGAGGCAAAACTGATGAATCAACCAGTATTTTTATGATTTCACCACAATAAGGGCAGTAAATACTTCTCTCAACTATTACCTCTGGCACAGGATAACTCCGTCTGGTGATTGTCAGATTTCCTTCTTTAGTCCATGCGAGTTAATAGCATAACTATACTTCAACCTTTAGTCAGTCCCCTCTAATTGCAGAGTTACTCAGAAACTCCTTAAAATAGGAAGTGGTAGCCATGAAAATTGCTATGGCGCTGTTGGTTGTCGTATTTATTGTCTTTTCATCTGAGATGTATGCAAGCTCGCGTAGTGAAGTCTCTGATCTTATTAAAAATTTCTACAGCACATTTAATAGTTCATCTCCGCCGAGTAGTTTGAAGAAGTACTTTGCTCAATCCCCTTTGTTTTTTATCGGTGAGCAGCCGGGGTTGTCTAATCATCCCGATTTAATCCCCGTAATTATCGGCCAGCTGCGTAAAACTATGGATCTAGAGACATATCCATTTTCTGGATTATATATAGAGAAAATTTATGTTTCAGAAGATGGCTCAGCAACATCGCTTGTTGTTTTTCAGCGATCCAAATCAAAAGAAAGGAGTAGGAAAGCTGCCTGCAATATCTTGTCGATAGCAAAACTGGAAGGTGGCTGGAGGATTATGGGGTGGACACTGATTTCGACTTCGGATGAGCGGGTCTGTACTTGGGCCTAAGTAAGTCTGTGTAAGGTTATGAATTCCAAAATGTGTTAACAAGGGTGAGTATAAAAAGTAGAGGCTTGTGACTAGTATCGATAACACTGATGAGGGGGGTTGTTGGGATGTCCCCCTTTTTTCGATTATAGTGGCGCAATTATAAGTATAGATAGAAGGAATGCCGAGTTTAGCTAGGCATAAGTCGTCATTATGGGGAACTTTCTTGAGTTTGGATTTTTGGGGCTTTTCGTATCAGCATTCCTGGCAGCGACCATTCTGCCGCTAAGCTCAGAAATTGTAATGACTGGTCTATTGCTCCAGGGGCTCTCCCCTTGGGCCCTGATAATAGTCGCCACTACTGGGAATGTAGCGGGCTCTCTTCTCAATTATGCATTAGGCTACTGGGCCAGCTTGGGCATGATCAAGAAATGGTTGAGAATGTCTGAAGAGGAATTTGTAAAGGCTGAAAAGAGATTTAAAAAATATGGGGTATTCTCCCTGTTTTTTTCCTGGGTGCCTATTATTGGTGATCCCCTTACCGTAATGGCTGGTATTCTAAGAATTCGCTTGGTTTGGTTTTTGTTGTTGGTTGCCATGGGTAAATGTCTACGCTATCTGGTGATTTGCTATATGGTATTGCAAGCATCTTGATATGGATATTAAGTTAATAAAAGATCTTGGTTTGGTATTTTGAGAGGATTTGAAGTTTGATTTAGGCGGTCATCTTTTTAAGCTTGAAAAAATTCTTTGGGATCTGGTTTGGGTAAGCTTCATGTTTTCATGTGGTGTTTCTATCGTTATGTAATGTAATTACCACAACATCCCTTAAAGCCTCCCCGGGAAAAAGAGGAGTGATGGGGCTTACGTAGTGTTTGAGCGACCTGTCGTTCAAAACCAAAGCTTTTCCAGGGGTTAGTGTGCCATGAAATATAATTTCATTTTCATCCAAGTTGCTGATGAATGATTCGCCTCCATTGACATTATTTCTATTAATACAATTAATCGCTACATAGTCAAACCCATCTTGATGAAAACCCTCAGGGGTGGGGTAAGCGTTGAATTCATCTGTAGCACGAACTCTTATCTGGTGGCACCCGACCTGATATTTTTTTGCCGGTATATATTGTTGGAAAATTAAGTGTCTTACAATATTTTGTGAGAATGTTCGAGCGATTGCTCCTAATGAGGGGTAGTGACGCTCTATATCCCCAAGGTACGTGTTGATTGTTTTACTCTGTATGAAGATGGTATTGTTGCTCCACTCAATTGAATTGCCACTATAGAGTCCTGAACTATATGTTCGGTAGCGATATGGATTTTGGGATTTTAGGTATTCATCTGGAGGGAGGTGGGCAAAGCTGTCCGCAAGTTCTTCAGGAATGTACTTTAGGATTTGAGTAAATTGAAACATCCAATTCGCCCTGCTACACGAATAAGATAAGGGAATGATTTTAGGTTAATGTGAGTGAAAGATTTTTACAATTATTAAGGGCTGTTTTTTTATTTATGGGGTGTTGAATTGATCTGGGAGGGGTGGCTAATAACTAGGACCCCTTCCTGAAGTAGTAGTCTGAAAAGTTATTGAAAGGGGTTAAGGTATTTTAAAGGCTGTCGAAATCCTGCAGTTTTTGTTGAATCTCTTTTAAATGTTCCGGGTGTGCAGTAGAAATTTTGGCCGCTTGTAAGGCGAGCCTATAGGCTGTTGGAAATGCTTTCTCCCGAGATGTCTCGATATCTGGTTTTACACCAGTCCCCTCCCAGTTAGTTTTGGTAATCGGATTAACTGCCTTGGCGATAGGGATTGCTATTTTAAAGCCATTCCCAAGGGGGGAGTACTGCCAGGGATTTGCCCCACCTTTGGTAGCCTCTCCAATAATGGTTGCACGGTCCAGGTGCTTTAAATAGTACGCAAAGGCCTCTGCTGCTGAGAAGGTATCGCTACTGGTTAATATATATACCGGGGTGTCTGCTACCTTTTTACCCTGAACCTTTTCCTGACTCCATATCTCTGTAACATTGCCCGCGGGCTTCCAGTGGATGCTATTGAGGTGGGTGGGTTTATCAAAAAGATAACCGCTGATAAGGCCGCCCATAAAGCCATTACCACCACCATTCTTTCTCAGGTCAAAAATAATAGCGCTGGTATCTTGGATTAATGCCATAGCTGCAGCCACTCGACCTTGGGACTCCTCGTTAACATGGTCAAACCCCCAGAAATCAATATAGCCGATGTTACCCTCTAAAACTTCGACTCGGGTAAATCCAGAATTTTTTCTACTGAGCTTACTAAACCAATCCTCGTGTTTCGGCTGCTGTTGGGGAGATTCTGGATCATCCCAGCTTACACCAAAGTGTTTATCATGCTTTGTTAAGGCGGATTTAATAATTCCAGCCACTGACTCTGTATCAGAGGCTTGCCTGAATGCCTCTGATTCTGCAACTTTATCTAATGAAGAGTGAATAGCTCCTAGGTTTTCTTGCAAGACATAGTTGGAGGCAATCTTTTTTTCGATAGAATTAATAAGCTTCAACTTCCTTTACTGATAAATTTCAGCGCCGATTGCCGTAAGTGAACAGGAAAGTAAAAGTAAGGTTAGTAATTGTTTCATCTTATCCATGATTTATATTTACTTATTGGTTTTCAGGTGTTAACGATAACACGCAATCAAGTCGTAATAGATAGTCTCGGAAGCCCAAAGCTGGTTAACATTAAGCATATCCAGAGGCGCTAAGGGGCCAGTTTTGCACCTATACCGGGATTGGAGCTTGCCCTCCATCTTTGAAGATTAAAGTTAATCTAAATACAGCGAAAACTTGAGGGAGATTGCTGCGAGCCAGGTGAAAGGGGTATGGGGCGCGGACGGGATGTCAAAAAAGAACATCGTAATGAAGCTTTGTCCATAGCCCTGGGATTTTCCTGGCTCCGGTTAATAGTATTCAATTGCAGTGGGATGGGGTGATACCTTGCTTAAGTTTTACTCATTACTCGCTCTCTCTGGGGCGCCAGGATCGACCTGAGTAACTGAGACTAAAAATCTATTTCTAGTCGCGATCCACGCGAACACACTGGCCCCCGCATTATCTGCGGGAATACCTGAGAAAAGCTCCCTCTAATGCGAAATTGACGGTCATATAGCGGCACCGATTACCCAGATGGTTGTTACCTTAGCCCCTATAAATGGCTGCTAAATAGTGAAAAACGTGACAAATTTTACCCCCAGGTTCAGCTTGCAAAGTGAGGCTTTGAATGGTGAGGACGCCAATGTTTGGGCTGTGAGTGACCGAGCTCACGATCTCGCCAATAAAGGGGAGGATGTCATCTTTCTCTGTGTAGGTGATCCCAACTTTGACACCCCCGAGCCGATCCTCGACTTTGCCCGCGCTCGCCTGGGAGTGGGGCGCACCCACTATTCCCCTGCCGCCGGGGAGCCAATGTTGCGCAGGGCTATCGCGGACATCGAGAGCAAGGTCTCTCCCCACCCCTGTAATCCGGATGATGTTGTTGTTTTCCCCGGTGGAACCAACGCTATCTACGCAGTACTTGCCTGCCTGCTAAACCCCGGTGAGGAGATAGTAATTCCCGAGCCGATGTATATCGGCTATGTCCCCATTTGTGATGCCTTGCGCCTCTCCGTAAAGCGAGTGACTTGCCCGGCGGAGACCAATTTCGCTTTTGATGTCGAGGCTATCAAGGCCTCGATCAGCGAGCAGACCAAGGTCGTTATGATCAATACGCCGGTAAACCCGACTGGCGCGATGGCTACCCCTGAACAATTGCGCGAGTTGGCGGCATACTGCCGCGAGCGCAATATTTGGCTGGTATGTGATGAAGTTTATTCAATGATCACCTTTGCCCGCCGCCACACCTCTCTGCGTACGGCTGCGGAGTCGCTGGATAATATTGTTGTGGTTGATGGCTTGTCCAAATCCCACGCCATGAGTGGCTGGCGCCTGGGGTGGGCAGTGGCTCGTGGTCCCCTGGTAGATCGTTTGATTGCTTTTGCAGGGGCGACAATTTTTGGGTGCCCGCAATTCATCCAGGAAGCCGCTGCCTTTGCCCTGGAGTTTGATAGCTACTTCGTGAAGCAGATGCGGGATGCCTATCAGCAGCGTCGAGACCTGATTGTTGAGAGGATTGGCCTGATACCAGGCTTGAGTTGCTACAGCCCTGAGGCTGGGATGTTTGTAATGGTGGATGTCTCCAAGGTATCCAGCTCCGGGCAAACCTTCGCTGAAGCCCTTTTGGATGCTGAGCGGGTCTCGGTACTGCCTGGCGCGCCCTTTGGTAGCAGTTCAGTGAATCATGTTCGCCTCACCCTGGCGGCTGATGAGGCTGAGTTGTCGCGGGCCTTGGATCGCATTGAACAGTTCGTCACCAGTGGTAACCGCCAGGCCGGTTAGGCCTTTGCCGGGAGGCTGGTTGTCGCCAAAATCGCCTTTGAAGTGATGACAAGTTTCCCATGCCGGTGGCTGTAATGTTTATGCCACCGGCGAATACCGCTATCCTTGCCCCCTTTCAGATTCAAAAGAAAATAGCTCCGTGAAAATTGACCGGCATAATTTGCGTATTTTGCAGGCCCTGCAATCAAACGCACGTACAAGTAACCTGAATTTGAGTGAAAAAATTGGATTATCGGAAAGTGCCTGCCTGGCCCGGGTTAAACGCCTGACCAGTGAGCGCTATATCCGCGAGTTCTTTGCCGAGATAAACCTGGATAAAGTTCGGCATGCAGAGTTTTATGTAAACGTTGCGCTTAAGCGGCAGGATGCCCGTACCAGTGAGAACTTTCGCCGCATTATTAGCGATATTCCACAGATTGTTTCCTGTGTGAAGATGTCTGGTGAGTTCGACTATATGCTGCATTTCGTCTGCCCGGACGCAGCAGATTTTAATCGGGTCTCAGAGCAGTTGTTGGCCAATGAAGAGGCGGCGATTTCCCGTATGACTTCTCATTTGGTGATTGAGAAAACCAAGCCTTTTACCGGCTACCCACTGGAACTCTTGTTTCAGGACTGAGCCTTAAATTAACCGGTGCCCGTGATTTGCAGGGCGCCGGTTAATGTTCTCTGTTATGGGAAAACAACAAGCAGGCTGCGCTCAATCACCCAGTAGCAGGCAATGCCCCCCAGCGTATAGGCGACCACCGTAGCGGCTGGTATTCCGATACCTCCACCTTCCCCGAAAGAGTATTGTTCGCGGTTCCGAATGGCATACTCTGGCCAGTGTTTAAGGAGCTTTTGATACAAGTTGATCACTGCAAGAGCTGCGGTGATAAATACTAATTGCCCCACTTCCACACCGAGATTAAAAGTCAGTAATGCCTGGGGAATAGCCCCAAGGGGAAGTCCAATTTCCCCCAGTACACCGGCAAAACCCAATCCGTGTAAAAGTCCAAAAGCAAAGGCAATTGCCCATGGATAGCGACTGGTCAAACTGAAAACACCATGCCTCTGGCGTACAGCCTCTCTGGCTGCCAGTAAAATACTGAGGGCGATAATCGCCTCCACTGGCGCTGATGGCAGATGGATATAGCCCAGTACGGCAGCTGCCAAGGTAATACTGTGGGCGATAGTGAAAGCAGTGATAGTGCCGATCAGCTGGCGAAGGTTTTGTTTGAGTAAGATCAGGGCCAAAACGAACAGCAAGTGATCGACACCGAGAAGAATATGTTCAACGCCCAGCACAAAGTAAGTTTGAGCGACTTGGAACTCGCTGGTGGGTTGGTCAAGGGTCCATTCTGGCTGGTCCGGTGTCAGTCGGATAACTTGCTCGCGCCCATCTAGCCAGGAGAGCCACACTAGCGCATCGGTCATTGTGCTCTGTAGGCCATCGATATGAATAGATAGCTGTTGTAGCTCCCTGGGGTGATGGATGGTCCAGTGCTCTGTGTAGTAGCCCTTACTTATTTGCGCTCTGGGTTGGCTTAGGGGGGAGGCAGCTTGGTCCAAATGGACATTCAGAGCGAGGCGAAGATCGCCTTGTGCGGGCAATCGCCAAAGTACTTTAAATAATTGTGCATCAACTTGAGTTATGCCCAGGTAAGCCGGGCGCAGTTCGTGGGCAGATAGTATTGGAGTAAAGCTGAGGAGCAGAATGAACAGGAGTGGCCGGATGTGCATCATTTGACGGCAACCTCGGCTGAGAAGTTATCCGGCTTGTGGACAGTGACCTCGTAGTTTTTACGGTACTGGAGATACTGCTCCTGCAGAATCTTCTTTTGCGCCTGGAATTGCCAATCATTTAGTACGCGGCTGCGTATTTCAGCCAATGCCGGTAGCTGGGTGGACTTGATTTCCTCAAGGAGGATCAGGTGATCGCCGAAGGTCGAGCGGACTGGACCACTCCACTTGCCAACAGGCAGCTTGGACAATTGAGCGGAAAATCCCAGCCCAAATTGCCTGTCTATTCGTGGCTCTGAAGTGTCGATAAAAGCAGCTGGCAGTAGGGTTGAATCCCCAATCATTGGCGAAGCCTGACCGCTGTTTAGCTGCATGAGTAAGTCGTTAAAATCACGTGAATCTGATGAGGCCAGATCCACTGAGAAAAATCGTTGTTGGAAAGATAGGGTGGGGGGAAGCTGGTATTTATCGGCCTGGCCTTGAAGGAATTTCTCCAATACTCGATCGCCTGGGTCTTGAGTGTCAGCGAAATTACGCGCTGTAAGTTCCATTTTCATTCGCAGGCGGCGGCGGATTACTGTGTCGTTCTCGGCTAATCCCAGGGCAAGCGCTTCCCTGTAAAGTATTTCCTCTCTTAGGTAATTCTCAATAAGTTGCTCCAGCTCGCTATCAGTGGGGTACCTGTGCCACTTGCGCTCAAACACCGAACGTAGATGTTCGACGCGCCCCTCGCTGATAACAATCTCTTGTGCTGGCGGTTCCAGGATTTCTCCCAATCCCAATAGGATTAGGGCGATCGCAATAAAATACAGCAGGGGCTCTTTCGCCAATGACTTGAGGAAGGTGGTGGTATTCAAAAGCGCGGCCCTTATTTTGGAGTGGGTCGGAGTTGCGCTGTGGATTCTAATTATGGAAAGACATTCTCAGTTTGCCAGTAAGAAAATATTGATAAATCCATCGCTTTGTACCAAATTGGTGAATTGTTCCGGCGTATGGCGGGGTGTGGCTCATATATACTGTGACAGTACTCCAAAGCGGTGTTCCCCTTGTATAGGGGTGAGTAACAGAAATTAGAGGGGAGAATCGATTGAAATATTTGGGAAGAGTCTATTTGACACTCAATCTATTGGTTTTTGCTTCTATTGGCCTCTGGGCCCTGTTTAAACCGCAGAGCCTTGCGAATGAAGTGGATTTCTCATTTGATACCCCCGAAGCCATGCCCGAGTTTATGGCCACTTATGGCGGGTTTATGTTGGCCATCGCGGTGATTCTACTGGTGGCCTTGGCTATGCGCCCGCACCGCAGGGTTGCTTACGCTGCGCTGTCTATCGCCTATATCGGCTTCGCTCTTGGGCGCCTCTACGGAATGTTATTTATCAGTGGTTTTGACCAGCGCAATTTAGTGCTTTTTGCTATCGAAGTCATCTTTGTGATCTGGGGACTTTACTGTTACCGAGAATCCCGTTGGTTGCCTTTGCAGCATGGCCATTAACACGGTTGTTACGGCTAGTAGAAAGGAGCCGGGGGAACCCCGGCACCCATTTAAGTAATTTGAGTGGGTTAAGCGTGAGCTTTTGCGCCTTCTGCTGCGCTGTTGTCTATTTCCACCTCTTTTTCTCCCCCGTGTAATTGCCCATCCACTGCTTGCCGGAAGACTTGCTTGTAGTCCTTAAATTCTGTGCCCATCCAGCGATCCCACCAAGTGAAGTAAAAGCCGTAGTTACCCTGGAAGCGCTGGTGGTGCAAGTCGTGGTGAGTCGTGGTGGTGAGCCTGTCCATAGGGCCGTCGACCCAGCTGCGGGGGTGGAACTCGCGGCCAGTGTGCAGCATGGCGTTGCGGAAGATGCTGATAAATAAAAAGGTGAACCAAATAGTTGGATTAAGCGGCAGTATCAGCGCAATTAGGGGAGAGAAAGCGCCCATCAGGACCGCTTCACCTACGGAAAAACTGTATGCCGTCCAGGGCGTGGGTGTTCTGGATTGATGGTGTAGGCGGTGGAAGTGTTTAAACACCTTGGGATGGTGCATACCTCGGTGGGTCCAGTAAAAATAAGCGTCGTGGATCAAAATCACCACTGGCAGGCTGGCAATACTCCACCAGAGTGGATAATCGCTCCACTGCCAGTAAAATTTGGTCAGTCCCAGATCGTGCATCATGGTGGTAATAACCCCTACCAGGGTAAAGATACACACCGTTAATAGTGAATAACTCACCTCCCGCCGAATATCTTTCCACTCGGCACGACGCTTTTGGATACGGCGCCGGTTCATCCAGGAGCGAAATAGCCAGCCGGCCAAAATACTCATTACTGAAGCGGCCAGCACATAGCGAAATAAACTCAACTGGAAATGTTTGGCTCCGTCCTGGGATATGTCGACTAAAAAATCCATATTCTCACCATCATTATTCTTCTATTGAAGGGAGACTCACCGGTGTTAAATCGGGTCTCGGTGAGCCGGGCACGCATCGGGAAAATCGCTTTCACCGCGCTCCCAGTCTGGGAGCCTTTTACTTTGCGGGCTTACGGAATATGAAAAAATGCTGACGGATTCTTTCAGGAGAGGAGATTCAGGCGGGCAGCTTTTCCCGGCGGTACTCAGTGGGGGTTTGGCTATGACGGCGCTTGAAAGCAGCGTTAAATGGGCTCAAGGAGCGATAGCCGATGTCCAGAGCAATGGTGAGTACTGGCAAATGGGCCTGCTCCGGATCTGCCAACCGGTTGCTGGCTTCATCAATACGAAACTGATTTAGGTATTCGTTAAAATTGCGATAACCCAGGTGGCGATTAATCAGCACACGCAGCACATGTTCGCGAATATCCAACTGCTCCGCGAGCTCCCTGATGGTGAGTCCGGTGTGGCGATAACCACCGTTGTGCATATGTTCCTGTAATTTTTGCAGCTGGGTTTGCTGTTGTTCATCCAGTTCAGGTGGCGGAGCTAAAGGCTGTTCTTCCTCCTCTGGCTCGCTCCTCTTCGGGCGCGGCAGGGATTCTCCCAGAGCGCTGGGGGAAAGGGCCAGCAACCATAGGCAGGCAACCAGTGACAACAGGCTGGCAAATAGTGCGTGCAGTGTCGGTACACCGTTGGGAAGCGGGCGGTAAGCAAAGATAGATTCTGCGCCAATTACCACCAGCATATAGGCGCCGACGGCGATAAGTAGGGTTGTGCGCAGGCGTCGGCGCTCTGCGACCAAGTCCAGGTGAAACTGTCGTTGTAGTGTCAGTAGGCCGAGGCTGATTAAACCGAGTTTGAGTAGCTGCGAAAGGGTAAATAGTGGGGATTGCTGATCTGACGTCAATGGCAATGGTGCGTGGTAGGCGACTATGCCGATGACCAGGGTAATACCAATCGGAATCCAGCCCCACAGGGGAAAAGGCTCTTCCTCGCGGCATAACAGGTGAGTAAACAGCCAAAAAATTGCGGGAATCAGAGTAATTGGCAGGTTAAGCAAGAGCGCAGTAGGTCCACTCAATTGTGGCAGGATGGGCCAGAGTAAATAGCAGATCACGGCTATCAGCAGGGCCAGTAAGCAGCGCCCGGCAACAAGCCGGTAGTGATGTATAGCAACCTTGGTTGCCGCCAATAAAAGAAGAGCGCATGCACCGCCGGAGAAAAATAAGTAGCCGGCGGTCATCGTTTATCTCCAGCGCTCGGCCCAGGCATCCAGGACCTTGCTGCTATAAGTATGGCGGCCGTAGCTACCATTGTAATAGGCGAGGGCGTTGGCTAGATTGCCTTTGGCTTTTTTGATGTAGTGTTTAAGAATGGTACATCCATACCTTAGGTTGGTGTCCATATCGATCAGGTTATCGTCGGGTCGACCGATTTCATTTTTCCAGAATGGCATTACCTGCATCATACCCAGAGCGCCAACGCGGGATATCGCATAGGGGTCAAAAGCACTCTCAATCTGGATAACCGCCAATACAATTTCCGGGCGCAGCCCGGCCCGAGTTGCCTCCCGGTGGACGGCTTTCAGTACGTGCATCCGCCGCTTGGGATCTTTGATATAGCGGGACAGAGGCTGGGATTTAGACATTAGCCACACTTCCGCATCGAAGCGGTCCACAAAGCTGTCGGCCTGGGTAACTGCGTCCTGCAGGGCGAGGCGCAACTCCGGGTCGATCTCGGCTCTACTGCTTTGAGCCTGGGTGGCACAGCAGGTAAGGCAGAGCAACAAGAGGGCGGTGGCTTTTTTTATCATGGGGTGATTCTACGAAAAGCCCGGCAAAATGGGCAGCGTGATTTTGTGACGCCGCCGATAAAAAGCACTTTTGCTGTAAGAGTTCCCGGCCTGCTTAGGGGCAGACCGGGCGGCTCGACAATTATTGATTAAATTTTTCCAATAACACTTCTTCGAGCTGGGATACGGCAAACTCCTGGCTTTCCGCATCTCCGCGACCTTTATATTCCACCACACCTTTTTCCAGGCCGCGATCGCCGATAACAATGCGGTGGGGAATGCCGATCAGCTCCACATCGGCGAGCATAGCACCCAGTCGCGCTTTGGCTTCGTCCATTAGCAATACATCAATACCCTTGCTGCGCAGGGACTCATACAGATGCTCGCACTTCTCCCTTACCACATCGCTCTTGTGCATATTGATTGGCACAATCGCCAGCTGGAAGGGTGCAATCGCAGTGGGCCAGATAATCCCTGAGTCGTCGTGGTTCTGCTCGATCGCCGCAGCGACGATTCGGGAAACGCCGATGCCATAGCAGCCCATGGACATAACCTGCTCTTTACCGTTTTCATCCAGTACTGTGGCATTCATAGCGCGGCTGTACTTGTCGCCTAACTGGAAAATGTGGCCGACCTCGATACCCCGTTTGATTTCCAGGGTGCCCTGGCCATCGGGGCTGGCGTCGCCTGCCACTACATTTCGCAGGTCTTCGACGCGGCCCATCTCCACATCGCGACCCCAGTTCACACCGGTTAAGTGGTAGTCATCGCGATTGGCGCCGCAGATAAAGTCTGCCAAGTGCGCTGCAGAGCGATCCACAACAGTCTCGATCTTTATGCCCACCGGGCCCAGGGAGCCAATGTTGCAACTGAGTTCTTCGGCGATGCGCTCTTCCGAGGCGAACTGAATAGGGCTGGCGATTCCAGCCAGCTTCTCTGCTTTTAATTCGTTCAGCTCGTGATCGCCACGCAGTACCAGGGCAATTAATGGAGCGGTTTCACCCTCTTCGCACTCGCCCAGAACAATCAGGGTTTTTACTGAGTGGGCGGGATCACTTTTCAAAAACTCGCTGACATCGGCGATGGTTTTTTGGTTCGGCGTATGAACTTCCTGCATTTCCTGCGACGGAGCAGGGCGCTTGCCAGCTGGGGCAACCGCTTCTGCCAATTCGACATTGGCGGCGTAGCGGGATTCTGTGGAGAAGGCGATATCGTCTTCGCCGCTCTGCGCCAGCACGTGGAATTCGTGAGAGCTGGAGCCACCGATTGAACCGGTGTCTGCCAGCACCGGACGGTAGTCCAGGCCAATGCGCTCAAAAATCTGGCAGTAGGCGCCGTGCATAATATCGTAGGTTTCCTGCAGGGAATCCTCGTTCACGTGGAAGGAGTAAGCATCCTTCATGGTGAATTCGCGCGCGCGCATTACGCCAAAGCGCGGACGGATTTCATCGCGGAATTTAGTCTGCACCTGGTAGAAGTTGGCGGGCAACTGCTTATAGCTATTGATTTCGCCGCGGATCAGGTCGGTGATGACTTCCTCGTGGGTCGGGCCCAGGCAGAAGTCATTGTTGTGGCGATCCTTGATACGCAGGAGTTCGGGGCCGTACTGCTGCCAGCGGCCGGATTCTTCCCAAAGCTCTGCCGGCTGCACGACCGGCATCAGTACTTCCAGGGAGCCAGCGCGGTCCATCTCTTCGCGAACAATGCGCTCGACTTTGCGCAACACCCGCAACCCGGTGGGCAGCCAGGTGTAGAGACCTGAAGACAGACGGCGGATCATGCCGGCACGCAGCATCAGCTGATGGCTGATCACCACTGCGTCGTTGGGAGTTTCTTTTTGGGTTGCGATGAGATAACGAGATGCGCGCATAGGAATTATATGGATTCTATTACGGGTAAGCTGGCTATTTTACGCTATTCGCTGGGCAATAAATATTGCCTGGTGGCAGTATTGCCTCAATGCGGATTGCCTTTTGCTATACCGGGGTATCTATTTAGCAGGTGCCTGGGCACTGGCTTGGAATGGGAGTGAATAAAAAACCCCGCATAAGCGGGGTTTTTAAGCTGAGGCTTTACAGAGTGTATTAGTTCTCTGCCATTTCCTTCAGCTTCTTCAGTGGGCGAACTTTAACCTGGATGCTGGCAGGCTTCGCCTTGAAGGTAGTCTCTTCACCGGTGAACGGGTTGATACCCTTGCGAGCTTTCTTAGCCGGCTTTTTCACGGTGGTGATTTTCATCAGGCCCGGCAGGGTGAATTCGCCAACTGCGCGCTTCTTGATGTGGCCTTCGATGATATCGTTCAGCTCGTCCAGAACAGATTGAACCTGCTTGCGGGACAGCTCAGTGCTTTCTGCAATCTGATTAAGTACTTGAGTCTTAGTGTACTTTTCCTTGATTGCTTTTACTTTCTTGGCCGGTGCAGCTTTGGCCGCAGCTTTCTTTGCCGGGGCCTTTTTAGTAGCAGCTTTCTTGGAGACAGCCATGGCTTACTTCCTTCTTTGTTGTTCGGTATATATCCGGTAAAAGTGTGTTTTTTCTCCCGCTGCGCTGCATCCGTTACGGGTGTCTCAGCGGGTGATGGGGGAAGTATATATAGTTTTTGTTCGGCCGCACGAAGAAATACTAGAAAAATAGTGCTTTTTTTACATTTTTTAGCCTCACGTCGCCTTTATGGGACGCTTTACCCAGGGAAAAGACCCGTGCAGCTTCTTACCTCTGTAGGCCTCATGTATACTCTCTCCCCCTTTTTTTAAGCACCAGGTACTGTGTAATGCCGATATATGAATACCAGTGCAATGCCTGCGGCCATGAAATGGAAGCTTTGCAGCGGATGAGCGATGACCCGCTCAAAGACTGCCCAGCTTGCGAGAAGGCCGAGCTGCGCAAGAAAATCTCAGCGGCTGGATTTCGCCTGAAGGGCGCCGGTTGGTATGAGACTGATTTTAAAACTGGTAGCAAGAAAAACCTCGCTGGCGGTGACTCTGCCAACAGTGGTAAGGCCAAAAGCGACAAGTCTGGCACAGCGGCGGCAAAGACGGCCTAGGCGAGCTGTGCGGGGCTGTCCGTGCGGTGTACCCTCTAACTAATCTTTTCACCTATCGATAACGGGAATTTTCATCCATGCGCAGCGATTACTGTGGCGTCCTTCGTTCTGCGGACATTGACCGCGTAGTAACCCTCTGTGGCTGGGTCGACCGCCGCCGCGATCACGGCGGAGTGATTTTTATCGACCTGCGCGACCGCGAGGGAATTGTACAGGTGGTGTTCGACCCCGATGCGGCCGAACACTTCGAGATGGCCGATCGCGTGCGCAGCGAATATGTGCTTAAAGTGACAGGTCGTGTCCGCGCTCGTGCCCCAGAGGCCGTGAATCCCAATATGGTGACCGGTGAAGTTGAGGTTTACGGCACAGAGCTGGAGATCCTCAATACTGCTGAGACAGTGCCTTTCCAGCTGGATGAGCACACCGAGGTGGGTGAAGATATCCGCTTGAAATACCGCTATCTGGATCTGCGCCGCAACGAAATGCAGAACAACCTGTATTTCCGTTCCAAGCTGACTACCGCAATCCGCAATTACCTGGATGAGCACGGCTTCCTCGATATCGAGACCCCAATCCTGACCCGCGCCACCCCAGAAGGTGCCCGGGATTATCTGGTGCCGAGCCGCACTCACGAGGGCAAGTTCTTCGCCCTGCCACAGTCACCACAGCTGTTTAAGCAGTTGCTGATGGTTTCCGGTTTCGATCGCTACTACCAAATCGCCAAGTGTTTCCGCGATGAGGATTTGCGCGCTGATCGCCAGCCTGAATTTACCCAGATTGATATTGAGACCTCCTTCCTCGACGAAGAGGAAATCATGTCGATCACCGAGAATATGGTTCGCAAGCTGTTTAAAGAGCTTAAGGGTGTTGATCTGGGTGAATTCCCGCGCATGACCCACTACCAGGCGATGCTGCGCTACGGTTCCGATAAGCCGGACCTGCGTATTCCGCTGGAGATGGTGGAGATCAAGGACCTGATGACCGAGGTGGACTTCAAGGTATTCTCTGGGCCGGCCAATGATCCGAAGGGACGTGTTGCTGCGATTAAAGTACCTGGCGGTTGTAAGAAACTGACCCGCAAGCAGCTGGACGATTACGGCAAATTTGTCGGTATTTATGGCGCCAAGGGCTTGGCGTACATCAAGGTTAACGATCGCTCTGACCTGGAAAATGGTCTGCAGTCGCCAATCGTCAAATTCCTGCCGCTTGAAACCCGTGCAGCTATCCTCGATCGCCTGCAAGCAGAAGATGGTGACGTTCTTTTCTTCGGCTCGGACAAGGCTAAGATTGTCTCCGAAGCCCTGGGTGCATTGCGCTGCAAGCTGGGTGAAGACTTGGATCTGTACACCAGCGAGTGGGCGCCTTTGTGGGTTGTCGCCTTCCCAATGTTTGAAGAAAATGACGACGGCAGCCTGACTGCGTTGCACCACCCCTTCACTGCGCCTTCCTGTACCCCGGAAGAGCTGGAAAAGAATCCGCTTGAAGCACTTTCCCGCGCTTACGATATGGTGCTTAACGGCACCGAGCTGGGCGGTGGTTCTGTTCGTATCCACGACCAGTTGATGCAGGAAGCGGTATTCCGCATCCTGGGTATCGATGCTGAAGAGCAGCGCGAGAAGTTCGGCTTCCTGCTGGATGCACTCAAATACGGTGCGCCGCCCCACGGTGGCTTGGCCTTTGGCCTGGATCGTCTGGTGATGTTGATGACCGGCAGTGACTCTATTCGCGATGTTATCGCTTTCCCGAAAACCCAGAGCGCCGCCTGTGTGATGACAGATGCCCCGGGTGCTGTAGATGCGAAACAACTGCGTGAGCTGAGTATTCGCCTGCGACAAAAAGAAGAGAAAATCAGCTGATTTTTCCCCGATGGGCCGAGCGAAGCGGGCCCATCCAATCGTAGTGATGGGCGATTCGCTTCGCTCTTTGGCTCATCCTACGCACTGACTGAAGAGAGACGGAAAATGGCCGGACATAGTAAATGGGCCAATATTAAGCACCGCAAAGCAGCTCAGGATGCCAAGCGGGGCAAGGTCTTTACCAAGATCATTCGCGAGTTGACGGTAGCCGCCAAATCGGGTCCAAACCCGGACGATAACCCGGCGCTGCGCGCCACTATCGATAAGGCTTTGGGCGCCAACATGAAGCGCGACACCATCGATAAAGCTATCGCCCGTGGCGCCGGCAATGCGGATGGTGAAAACTACGAAGCCGTAGTTTACGAGGGCTACGGCGTTGGTGGTGTAGCGGTCCTGGTGGAGTGCCTGACTGACAACCGCAACCGCACTGTGGCTGAAGTGCGTCACGCCTTCACCAAGCGCGGTGGCAACCTGGGTACCGACGGTTCCGTTAGCTACCTGTTTACCCGCAAAGGTCAGATGTTCTACGAGACCGGAGTGGATGAAGATGCGTTGATGGACGCAGCTCTCGAAGCCGGGGCTGAGGATATCGAATCCAACGATGACGGCAGTGTTGAAGTTACCACTGAATTTCAGGACTACCTGACGGTTAAGGACGCCCTGGTTGCAGCCGGTTTTACTCCTGACAGTGCCGAAATTGCCATGATTCCGTCCACCACCATTCCGCTGGATAAAGACGGTGCTGAAAAAGTACTCGCTCTGATCGAGATGCTGGAAGACCTGGATGATGTGCAAAACGTTTACACCAATGCGGATATTCCGGCAGAGGTGATGGAGGAACTGGGCTAAAGCCGGTTCCGTAACTGGGGGCGGCTACTGTCCCGCCTCTGGTTTTTTATCTTTTCAAGCCCTTCTTACTCCCCCTCCCTTGACGCTTCCTGTTCACCTTGGGACACTCCCACCACTATATAAACATACAGATATTTGGGGAGCTGCCTTTTGACCCGAATCCTGGGTATTGACCCCGGCTCGCGAAAAACGGGCTATGGAATTATCGATGTGGAGCGGGGCAAGGCTCGCTATGTGGCCAGCGGGGTGATTCGTATTCCCGAAGGTCCCCTTCCTGAGCGTCTCAAACTGATTTTTGATGCAGTGAGCCAGATCGCCCAGCAATACCAGCCTGCTCAGATGGCAATTGAAAATGTTTTTATGTCCAAGAGCGCCGGCTCCGCCCTGAAGTTGGGACAGGCCCGGGGGGCAGCTATTGTGGCAGGGGCAAATAGCGGTCTGGCAGTAGCCGAATATGAAGCTCGCAAAGTGAAGCAGGCAGTGGTCGGCAACGGAGGAGCGGATAAATTGCAGGTCCAGCACATGGTGAAAACCCTGCTGTCCCTACCTGCGTCGCCACAGGAGGATGCCGCCGATGCGCTGGCCGTGGCTCTGTGTCATATGCATACCGAGCAAACCCTGGTATTTACCGCTGGCGGTGCGCGCAGTCGTTTTCGTCGCGGCCGCCTGAGCGTGTGATCGGCTGGTAGAATTGGCCCCGTAAAGGGCGCAGACAATATAAACCTGGAATAACACATGATTGGAAGATTGAGCGGTACCCTGGCCGCAGTGCAGCCGCCCCTGTTGTTGGTGGATGTACAAGGGGTGGGCTATGAAGTGCTCGCACCCATGACCACGATTTTTGAACTGCCCGCACTGGGGCAGCCGGTACAGCTGCACACTCATTTAGCGGTATCCGAAACGGCCCAGCAGTTATATGGCTTTATTCGCGATGGGGACCGCAAATTGTTTCGCACCCTGATCAAGGTGAGTGGAGTGGGCCCCAAGATGGCCCTGGCTATTTTATCCGGGCTGGACGGCGCTGCCTTGGCCCGCTGTGTGTCGGAGGATAATGTAGCGGCGCTGGTCAAAGTCCCTGGCGTCGGTAAAAAGACCGCCGAGCGCCTGATTGTGGAGCTGCGGGATAAATTGACCCCGGATTTTGGCGACGCCAACGATATCCCCTTGATGGCCGCTGCTGCCGAGCCCAAGGTGGATCACACCGGTGAAGCGGAGAGCGCCCTGGCGGCTCTGGGTTACAAGCCCGCTGAAGCCAGCAAAATGGTGGCCCGCGCCAGCAAGGAGCAGCCGGATGCCGATAGCGCGACTTTGATTCGCCTGGCCCTTAAGGGAATGGCCCCCGCTTAATCTGAGGCCCTGGAGTTGTTGCAATGATCGAAGCCGACCGTTTGGTGGCACCGGAGCCCGTGGGCCCCTCGGGCCAGGAAGAGCAGTACGACCGCGCCGTGCGCCCCAAAACCCTGGATGATTATGTGGGTCAGCCAGTGGTGCGGGAGCAAATGGAGATCTTTATTCAGGCTGCCAAGCTGCGCAAAGAGGCCCTGGATCACACCCTGGTATTCGGCCCACCGGGGCTGGGTAAAACCACGCTGGCAAATATCATCGCCGCCGAAATGGGGGTGGCCATTAAGACCACCTCGGGCCCGGTACTGGAGAAGGCTGGCGATCTGGCTGCGTTGATGACCAACCTGGAGCCGGGGGATGTGCTTTTTATCGATGAGATCCACCGCCTCAGCCCCCATGTGGAAGAGGTACTGTATCCGGCGATGGAAGACTACCAGCTGGATATTATGATTGGCGAAGGGCCTGCGGCGCGTTCCATCAAGCTCGACCTGCCACCCTTCACATTGGTGGGAGCCACCACAAGGGCAGGCCTGCTTACCTCGCCACTGCGGGATCGCTTCGGCATCGTCCAGCGGCTTGAGTTCTATAACGTTGAGGATCTCACCAGTATTGTCCGTCGCTCCGCTGGCCTGATGGGAGTGGAGATGGATGAAGGTGGTGCTCTCGGAGTTGCCCGTCGAGCTCGGGGTACCCCCCGAATAGCCAACCGCCTGCTGCGCCGCGTGCGTGATTACGCCGAAGTTAAAGGTGATGGTGCCGTGGATTCCGGTATTGCCGATGCCGCTCTTAATATGCTCAATGTGGATTCCCGTGGTTTCGACCAGCTGGATCGCCGTATGCTACTGGCCATGATTGAGAAGTTCGATGGTGGACCTGTGGGGGTGGACAGTCTCGCTGCAGCAGTCAGTGAAGAGCGGGATACTCTGGAAGATGTGTTGGAGCCCTACTTGATTCAGCAGGGTTATATCGCCCGCACACCGCGAGGGCGAGTGGCAACCGGCCTGGCCTACGAGCACTTCGGCTTGCCGAAGCCAGATAATAAGTAGAGAGAGGATGGGGTGAAGGAAGTTTTCAGTATTCCGCTGCGGGTTTATATCGAGGATACCGACGCAGGTGGTATCGTTTATTACGTCAATTATTTGAAGTATATGGAGCGCGCGCGCACAGAACTGCTGCGCTCCCTCGGGTATGATAAGCCGGCGATGCCAGAACAGGGTCTGTTACTGGTGGTGCACTCCGCCGAGATCCAGTATCGAAAGTCCGCACTTCTTGATGATGCATTGCGCGCTACGGCCTCGATTGGCAAACTGGGGCGGGCCGCAGTGACTTTTGAGCAAAAAATCTGGCGCGGCGATGAGCTAATTTGCGAAGGTGTGGTCAAAGTTGCTTGTGTCGCTGACGACAGCCGCAGGCCCTGTGCCCTGCCGGAACCTATTTATTCAGCATTAAAGGCAGTTATTTAAGAAGATGAACGCCGGTGAACAACTTTCTCTTTGGGGGCTAATCCAGAACGCCAGCCTGTTGGTACAGTTAGTTATGCTGCTGCTGTTACTGGCCTCTGTGGTGTCCTGGGTGATGATTATCCAGCGTGGGCTTTACCTGTCCCAGGCCAAGCGCTCCCTGAACAATTTCGAACGCCGCTTTTGGTCCGGTGCCGACCTGAACAAACTCTTCCGCGAAGGTAACGAGCGAGCGGAAAAAGGCCGAACCGATGGTGTTGAGTCCCTTTTCCGCGCCGGTTTTACCGAGTTTACCCGCCTGCGCCAACAGGGCAGCAGCGGCCCTGAAGCGGTGATGGAAGGCACTGAGCGGGCCATGCGTGTGGCTATGTCCCGGGAGCAGGAAAAGGTGGAAATGAACCTGCCGTTCCTGGCAACCGTAGGCTCTGTCAGTCCCTATATCGGCCTGTTTGGCACTGTGTGGGGGATTATGAATTCTTTCCGTGGTCTCGCCACTATGCACCAGGCCACTATTGCCACGGTCGCACCCGGTATCAGTGAAGCGTTGGTGGCTACGGCTATGGGCCTGTTTGCAGCAATTCCTGCGGTGATGGCTTTTAACCGCTATTCCGCCAAGGCGGAGTCGCTGTTGTCCAGCTACGAAACTTTCGCCGAGGAGTTTTCCTCTATCCTGCACCGCAAAGTGCATTCCGGCTGAGTAGTGAATAGGCGAACCCTATGAGTGTGTTTCGCAAGGGAACCAAAAAGAAGCTGGTCTCCGAGATCAATGTGGTGCCCTACATTGACGTAATGCTGGTGCTGCTAATTGTCTTCATGGTCACGGCACCACTGTTGATGCAGGGGGTCAAAGTCGACCTTCCAAACGCGCCCTCGGCGCCGATGGAGGAAACCGATGAGGAGCCGCTGATTATTTCTGTGCGCTCCGATGGCACCTATTACCTAAATCTGGGGACTGACGAGAAGAGCGCCAAGCCGCTCGCAGAAATTAAACAAACGGTCGCTAAGGTATTGCGCCAAAAGCCGGGAACCCCGGTTTTGGTGTGGGGTGACACCGAGGCCCGCTACGGCCTGATCGTCAATGCCATGACCGAACTGCAGCAGGCGGGAGCGCCCAGCGTCGGCCTGGTGACAGAGCCACCTCAGGGGTAGGGTGCCGGTGAATAAAGGCTTTTATGCATTGGCGATCATCATCAGCCTCGTGTTACACGGGGCGTTGATAGCTGCCATGACCTACGGCTGGGAAGCCAGCAGTATGCCCGAGCGAAAACCGATGCCAAAGTTTGTGCAGGCTAAGCTGGTGACGATTGAGGCGGCAACACCGAAGAAGAAACTGCCGAAAAAGGTCGATAAAATAAAACAGCGTGCTGAGCGCGAGGCGGAGCAAAAACGTAAGGCTGAGGTCGAACGTAAGCGCCGCGCAGCCCTGGAGCAGAAGAAAAAGCTCGAGGCGGAAAAGAAACGCAAAGCGAAAGTCGAAGCTGATCGCAAGGCACAGGCAGAGAAAGCCCGTCGCGAGAAAGAGCAGCAAGAAAAGGCGCGCAAAGAAAAAGAGCTGAAGGAGAAGCTGGCCCAAGAGCGCCAGAGTTCCTTTGATGAAGCTCTTCAGGATGAAGAGGAGCTACTGGATGCGAATGAGGCCGAGGTGGCAGTAATGTCAGTGGGGCAGGCAATTCAGCAGCAAATTGAGGCGGTATGGAGTCGCCCACCCAGTGCCCGAAACGGTATGCTTACCAAGGTAAAAATAAACTTTGTCCCCACTGGCCGGGTGGTGGCAACTAATATCGTCGAGGGCAGTGGTAACGCTGCCCTCGATCGCTCGGTACTGACCGCCATTAAAAAGGTGGAGGTATTTCCCGAAGTGGCCGAGCTGGCCCAAAAGGAACCGGTGATATTCGAGCGGGAAGTCCGCACAACCATTTTGAACTTTAAAGTCGAAGATCTGCGCCAATGATCAAGAGTTTACTCAAGACAGTCGTCATTATTGCAATCGCCTCGGTGAGCCTGGGTGTCCGTGCCCAGCTGGTGGTGGATATCACCAGTGGTATCGATGACCCCACACCGATTGCCGTGTCCCCATTTAGCTGGTCTGGTGGCGGGGTACTGGCAGAAGATGTTTCTGGGATTATTTCCTCAGACCTTCGCCGCAGTGGCCTTTTCTCCCCTGTGCCCAAGGAAGACATGCTGTCTTTCCCCAAGGCCCCGGAAGACGTGGTATTCCGCGACTGGCGTATCCTCGGCACCGAGTATATTGTGACCGGCCGCATTGAGCCGCAGGCCACCGGTTACCTGCTCACTTTTGATCTGGTCAATGTTTTCGGCCAGCACAAGATGTTCACCAAGCAAGTGCGTGGCGGCCAGACCCAGCTGCGGGATATCGCCCACCGCGCCGCCGATGAGATCTTTGAAGCTATCACCGGTATTCGCGGTGCCTTCTCCACCGAAATGGTATACGTGCAGGAAGAGACTCGTGGCGGCAAGCCCAGCTATCTGCTGATGCGTGCGGATATCGATGGTGCTCGCGCCAAGCAGATCCGCCGCTTTAGCGCGCCGGTGATGTCTCCCATGTGGTCCCCCAATGGCCAGGAGCTCGCCTACGTCTCCTTCGAAACCGGGCGCCCGGCAATTTTTCGCGAGAACCTGCGCACGGGTGCGCGCAAGCAATTAACTAACTTCAAGGGCATCAACAGTTCGCCGACCTGGTCCCCGGATGGAACCAAATTGGCGATGGTGCTCTCCAAGGACGGCAACCCGGAGATCTACGTGCTGGATCTGGTCAGTAATAAGCTGACAAGAATGACAAGGCACTTTTCCATTGATACCGAGCCGAACTGGATGCCAGATGGTAAATCACTGGTTTTCACCTCCGATAGGGGAGGGAAGCCACAAATTTACCAATTGACTCTTGCCACTGGTCAAGTCGACCGCTTAACCTTCGATGGCGATTACAATGCGCGGCCCCGTGTTTCTCCCGATGGAAAGACACTGGTGATGGTGCATCGTAATAGGGGCGTATTTACCATCGCTACGATGGATATCAACTCGGGCAGAGTGCGTGTCCTTACGGAGACTACGCTGGACGAATCCCCTAGTATCGCACCGAATGGGGCCATGTTGATGTACGCTACCAAACGTGGGGATAAAGGTATTCTGGCAGCGGTGTCGCTGGATGCCGGGGTGAAGTACAACCTGCCCTCTCAGAGGGGTGATGTCCGTGAACCGGCCTGGTCGCCGTACTTTGAATAAGGCGGGGGTGCCCGACGCGCTTAAGCGAAGGGTGTGAATTAGAGCAAGTAGAAATCTTTCAGGATTTTCGATAACACTATATATAAAGCGGAGTAGCTTATGTTGAAATCAGTAAAAACAGGCCTTGGGTTAGCCTGTGTATTGGCAGTTATGGCTGGTTGTAGCAGCACTGACACCACCGAAGGCAGCCAGGAGACCCTGGACCAGGCAGATCAAACTGCGGTTGAAACCACCGATTTTGATACCACGCCAACCGAGACAGTTGCACCTCTTGAAAACGTAGTTTACTTCGATTTCGACCAGTCCCTGCTGAAGCCCGAAACCCGTGAGCTGCTGATCCGTCACGCTGACCGTATGCGCGCTGCTGCCGGTTCTGTTCGCCTGGAAGGCCACGCTGACGAACTGGGTACTCGCGAGTACAACCTGGCTCTGGGTGAGCGTCGTGCCAATGCCGTTCGCGACTTTTTGGTACTGCAAGGCGTAGACGCAGCTAACCTGGAAGTAATCAGCTACGGTGAAGAGCGTCCGGCTCAAATGGGTTCTAACGAATCTGCCCGTGCGATGAACCGTCGCGTTGTTATTAACTAATCGTAAAAATGGATGCCAATGGCTTTAACGATTAGAAAACTAGCGATCGCCGCAGCAGTAATGACTGCGGCATCGCCGGTATTTTCCCAGGCCCCGATTGTAGACCTGTCTTCTAAAAGCCAGGACCAGTCGACCATTACTTATACCGATGAAGTGGAAAGCAGTGCTCCGACACAGCTCGCCCGCGCCGGTATGTCACCACCCCGAGCCCAGGGCAATCCCCAGGCCGAAGCCTACTATCAAATGCAGGTTTTGCAGCAGGAAGTGCGGGAGTTGCGTGGCACAGTTGAAGAGTTGCGCCATGAGATCAAGCGTCTCAAACAGCAGCGCACCGAAGATTATATGGATCTGGACCGGCGTATTGCGCGCCTGAGTGGTACAGAGCCAGCGGCTCAGCCGCCGTCTACCGCTGAAGGCGGTGCTTCGTCCATGCAAGGGCAGGGGGGCTCAGCAATGCCGCCTAAACCCCAGGGCCCGAAAGACGGCAAGAGCGAACGCGACCGCTACCAGGCCAGCTTTGGCTTGGCCCGCAATGGCGATTACGGCGGAGCCAGTGAAGAGTTCAAAAGCCTGTTGCAGGACTTCCCCAATGGTCAGTACGCCCCGAATGCGAATTACTGGCTGGGTGAGATTGCACTGGTTCAAGGCAACCTGGAAGAGGCTCGGGAGTGGTTCGTAGCCCTCCTCGACGGTTACCCGAATTCCAGTAAAGTCTGGGATGGCCGCTACAAGCTGGGTACTGTTTATCACCAGCTGGGTGACCAGCAAAAAGCCCGCAACCTGCTGGAGCAGGTGGCAGCCAGTGATGCCAGAGCATCGAACTTGGCGAAGAAGTATCTGCAGGAGAACTTCCAGTAGCCTTCAGCCGCTACTGACTGCCATCGCTGGTTTTTTGAGCAGAAAAAGCCTATGATCCCGCGCCCGGGTGGCATGTGCCACTCGGGCGTTTTTGTGTTGGGTGTGTATGACCGATCTTTCCAAAGAATCACTCAGAATCAGTGAAATTTTCTACTCCCTTCAGGGAGAGGCGCGAGAGAGTGGCCTTCCTACGGTGTTTGTGCGCCTGACGGGCTGCCCGTTACGCTGTACCTATTGCGACTCCGAGTACGCCTTTTACGGTGGCGAGCGCATGACGCTGGAGCAGATTTTGCAGCAGGTGCAAAGCCATTCCGCTCGTCATGTGTGCGTTACCGGTGGTGAGCCCCTGGCCCAGCCCAATTGTTTCCCCCTGATGAAGGCGCTTTGCGATGCGGGCTATGCGGTGTCCCTCGAGACCAGTGGCGCAATGCCTGTGGATAAAGTGGATGAGCGGGTATCGAGAGTAGTCGACCTGAAAACGCCGGCCTCCGGGGAGCAGCACCGCAACCGTATGGAGAATATGCAAGTACTCACTCGCCAGGACCAGATCAAGTTTGTGATCTGTGATCGCGGGGATTACGACTGGGCTCGATTCACCCTGGATCAGTACCGCATACCTGAGCGGGTTGGAGAAGTGCTTTTCTCCCCCAGTTACGAGCAGCTGCAGCCGCGCCAGCTAGCTGAATGGATACTGGAAGATGGGTTACCGGTGCGTATGCAGATGCAAATGCACAAGCTGTTGTGGGGCGACATCCCCGGCGTATAAAGCGCCGCTGCGCCACATCAAGAAAAGAGGAAAAAATGACAGCAAAGAAAGCAGTAATCTTGCTATCCGGTGGCCTGGACTCAGCCACCGTACTGGCCATGGCTCGCGCTGAGGGCTACGAGTGTTACGCCTTGGGCTTCGATTATGGCCAGCGTCACGAGGCAGAACTATTGGCTGCGCAGAAGGTGGCGAAGGACTTGGGGGCCGTTGAGCACAAGGTGGTTAAGCTCGACCTGCGCTCAATCGGCGGATCGGCGTTGACCGATGACTCTATCGAAGTACCCGAAGAGGAAACCTCCGGTATTCCGGTGACCTATGTGCCGGCGCGAAACACGGTATTCCTGTCTATTGCCCTGGGCTGGGCAGAGGTGCTGGGCGCCCAGGATATTTTTGTGGGTGTGAACGCCGTGGACTACTCCGGCTATCCGGATTGCCGCCCGGAATATATTGAGGCCTACGAGAAGATGGCCAACCTGGCTACCAGGGCCGGTGTCGAGGGCAACAAGCTGTCTATACGTGCGCCGCTGATGGACATGAGCAAGGCGGATATTGTTACCGAAGGAACCCGCTTAGGGGTGGACTACAGTTTAACTGTGTCCTGCTACCAAGCCTTGCCAGATGGCGCTGCCTGCCGTCGCTGCGACAGTTGCCGCCTGAGGGCTGCCGGCTTCACAGAGGCCGGCCTGGAGGACCCCACGGTCTACGCACCTTAATTGGCCGTTGGCGCCAATTTTTTGAACAAATACCTAACTCCTTAAATTTGTTAGATTTTTTTTCGAGTTAGGTATTGTCTTTTCGAAATAGATCCGTAAGATACGCAGCTCCTCACAACGAGGCATCGAAAAGGGTCGTTAGCTCAGTCGGTAGAGCAGTTGGCTTTTAACCAATTGGTCGCTGGTTCGAATCCAGCACGACCCACCATTTTCGACAGGGATGCCCAAGGCAACCCATCCAGTTTTTACACTTCTGCGCGAAGGTAAAAACAACCCAAGTTGGACCATTACCAAGTTAGTCCAACCATCCTGGGGGTCGTTAGCTCAGTTGGTAGAGCAGTTGGCTTTTAACCAATTGGTCGCTGGTTCGAATCCAGCACGACCCACCATCTCTCCTTTTTCCCCACTATCAATTAACCAGTTTCTCTACATTACCATCGTACACGTGGGCTAGTTTCAGACTTTCTATTACCGTGCTTATTTGCTGTGTTAATCAGCTCCTTTCGTTTTCGATTCTGAATGGTGGATATTACATGTATGGTGATCTATCAGAGTTTTCCGCATCGTAAAGGCTCGCCGACTGCGCAGATGTGCTCGCCAGGGTGTGCTTTAAGTTGTGTGTGCTTAACCCTGGGCTCAATAGCCGCTATTTACTTTAGAGGGCCTTATGTTGGTCTTGACGGCGGCTTTTGCCGAGTTAGAGAGTCTCGCCAGATCGGCAATGAACACGATTTAGTGCTCGTTGGTGTCAAGGTTGCATGTGGAAAATAAGCTGTTGTAGAAACTTTTAGCTAAGATAAAAGTCAGTTCGAGACAGTAAAAACACCTTTATCGATAATTGTGGTTAATACTTGAGCTTAAAAGGGGGCGTGTATAGCCTTTGGGTTATTCTGCCCTATAAGTCTCTCAGTCAAGGGTAGATCCTGGGCGCAGGGGCTGCTCTTGACCGAGAGTTTTGCTTGAGAAAAAGCTAGTTCTAATTCGAGGCTTTAATGTAGCCAGACGCTTCCTGTGGGGGTAGGCTGGAACCAACCCTCCTAGCTCTTGGCTTTCTGCGTGCTAAATAAATAGCCAATCCAAAGCAGGACATTGCAATTAAGGCGAGTAATGTAATTACAATCAATATGTCACGCTTTTCAGCTCCTATTAATGGGCGTAAAAAATTCCACTTGTGAAGCAGTGAAAATGAAAGTGATTCCAATCGGTCAATCTTTCGATTTTGGTCAACTAAAATACCTGTTACTGGGTCAACAAAATACCTGCTACCGGCTGGGTCGTTCAAGTCGACCTGCCAAACTGGTAATCGTTTATTGCGGAAGTCATAGTTTGGGCCAAAGTGTGTAACCAGCTTGATTTCATCAATTTTACTATTGTCGATTGTATTGCTATTAGATTGGATGAATTGTAGAGCTAGTTCTTTGGCCAAGTCCTGATCCTTAACCGACTCTTTCTCCCCTGTTTGAGCGTTGATTAAAGCTGATGATCTTTCCAGAGGCAGTCCGCCAAAGCGTGCTTTACGCTGTTGGTAATTGGACATTGACTCTTCAATCGGAACGCTAATTCCAAGTCGATAAAGTGGTTTTTTATCGATGGACTGATTGAGCGAAATAGCATTTAAATGCGCTTTCTTAGGAATGCTACTCCCTATGCTATGCCGCCACTGAGCCATCTCGCTTTCCGCAACTGCAAAGTTTTCCAGTTGCACAGGTTCAAGCAGTCGCAAGCCTGAAATGGGTTGTATGTATTCTGCCTGTAATAAATGATAAAACCCGCTTGCTGACCAGCCAAGTAATGGCAGCCAAAGTAGGTAGCCGAGGCGGCGATGCCAGCGTCGATTAGACTTCGGAATTTTGCGGCTGGGGAGTGCAAAAATCAGATAGAGTCCCGTTGAAGCTATCACTACAAGCGTCAACATAAATAGTGCAACAGTGAGCACACGCCCATGGCCGGTAGTATCTAGCCAGCTCCAGGTATGTAGCGCTCTGAAAAATAGTTGAGTTTTGGCTTTAAAACTATTGTTTAAAGCAGCTAAGGCACCTGTTTCGGTGTAGATAAAAGCTTTGAGTAAATTATCGTCGGCGGCAATGGTCACCTCATAAACTGGCAGCAGGCGATTAACTCGCGGGTAATCAGTGCTAAAGCTCTCCTTGAATTTAACATCAATAATATTTTCTTGTGGTAAGTCCAAGTAATGAGATGTGAGCCACTTTGCTTGTGCTATATCATGATCAAACAACTCACTTCCAGTTTCAAGGTTGAAATAACGCCTTGGACTGTTATCAGCTTCTGTAATCTGCAGTAGATTACCCTCACTTGAAGGAACAACTTTAGCGATAGCCACCCTTTCAATAGGCAGCTTGTCAACAATTTTTTCAAGTTTATATAAGGTCTCTGCATTGGCTTGAAACGTGGGTGGCATTGTATTTTTGGCTTGCGGACCAAACCAAGCCATTATTGGATGGAATATTCCAGACAAAGACCAAGTTACAACACCAAAAAAAGCTATCCAGGTTAGGAATCTGTGCCATCTAATGAATTGCAGTTTCATCAAGCTACCTCGCTTATGTATTTCCTACTGTGAGGGGCTATTAAAAGTTAGTGCTGACACCAACATAGAAGGCGCGACCTTGACCTGGAGTAAAAACTGAATTACTGGAAGCCATACTAAGATCTGATACTGTTGACACATTTGAGATATATTTTTCGTCGGTTAGGTTTTCCGCAGATGCAAATAAGTCGATCGCTTCGTTTATCGAGATACCGGCAATAATGCCAATTAATTCATATCCCGCAGTTCTTTCAGTGTTGGCGTAGTCAACGTAGGCTCCGTTGGCAATATGTCGCAAGTTAATGCCTGCATACCACCTGCCATTGCTCGAGTATTTCAATTCGCTGGCGTAGATTGATTGAGGTATTCCAGGTAACTTGTTATCCCCTCTATCCGGATCATTATCAAAGCAAAAGTCGTTATAGTTATAGATGTTCCGCCAGAGAATATTCTTATTTATTTGTATATCGAGACCAAGCTCGACACCTTTGTGTAGTGTGTTACCTCTTGCGTTTTCTGTACTTGTTGTTTCGCCGCTAAACCCGGACTGCCCAACGTCTACAAATTCGTTGCTAATTTCACTGTGATAAATAGATGCGTCCCAGCTTACAATACCTTTCTGCCCGCGAGAGCCAACCTCAAAAGTCAATGACTCTTGTGCATCAAGAATTGTAAATGGATCCGCTCCACCCGAAGTTAGATCAGTTATTCCTGGTGGCTCATAACCTTCACTCACATTAGCGTATAGCTGATTTTCATCTTGTAGGGTATAAATAACACCAAGACGCCCATTGAATTTTTCGAAGCTCAACTTACCGGTGTCATCTTCCGGTCCACCCGTATCCTGAGCGGGGTCAGAGTTAAAGATATTTTAGTTTTCTCTGACGCTACTAATATATTGAGCTCCTGCGATTAGGTTAAGTGACTCGCTTAGGGAAAAGTCTAGCTGTCCATAGATGACAGTATTCGTCGCATTCCGATCATCTTTACTTGATAAATCCCCCTTCTTGGCAGTTGGTGTTGGGCTAAAAGGGCCCTCAGAGTACGCAAACAGTTCTGACTCATTGTTACTTTCAGCATGGGTTATACCTATAACCCAGGAAATATCAGTGATATCCAGTTGGAAATCACCAGTAATATCAGTAGATATACCAAACTCCATTCCGCTTTGCTCAATGATGCCGGCATATGGTGTTATAGCGTGATCCAAATATCTTGTTGCTAGCCAAGCCCCGGCTTCAATAGTGAGCGAATCCAGTGCAAAAACTGTTCGATTTGATAAGCGAAATACATCAAGGTTTCGATCCATGTCGCGTTCAATATTTGATTCTGGCGACATGTCAGGATTGCTTAGTGCTTGGTCGTGTGTCAAAGAGCCAGCCAGCTCAAAATTGTCTTGCAATGCGGTTAGGAAAAAGCGAGTTTCTAAGTTGTCACTAAATTTGTAGCCAACATTACCAAAGCTATAAATACTGTCGACTTCGGAATGTTCTCTAAATCCACTGCTATTTAGTTTGGTTACCGCACCGTAATAATCAAAAGCGTCATTTCTTCCTTTAGTGTTAATACTGGTTCGGTATGTATCGAATGACCCGCTTTCCAACCTTATATTACTTCCAGCTTTTGACGTAGCTCCCGTCGGTGTTACCACATTGATTGCACCTCCCAGTGAAGCTGCACCATAACGAAGGCCGTTTGATCCTTTATAGATCTCGATATAGTCAATAGATAGTGGATCTATTTCTTGATACTCGGTGCTGCCACTGGCACGTGAAATCGGTACTCCATCACGCAATACAGTAATTCCTCGGCGTTCATAAGTAGCATTCGCAGCGGATCCCCGAATAGAAATTCGATTGTCACGCTGCGCTGAAGTGTCTGCGTAAACGCCGGGTGTGAACTTCAGCGCGTCACCAATACTCTGCGTAAACTCAACTAAATAGTCTTCGGCACGAACCAAGTCAACTCCCCCTGGAACACGCTGAAGGTTATGAATTGCTTCACTTGCAGAGTGTGCAGATAGTGAATTATCGATATCAGCTGTAACTACAACCTCCTCAATTGACTGGGATTGATGATCTTGGCCTTTAGCTTGAGGCGCGCTACTGATAGCAATAAGTGCTAAGGAGATGAGCAGCTTTCGAGTAATTTTCATGTATAGGTATCCTGTCGGAACGCTATGTAGCGTGCCGATAAAATAAATTAGATGCTGTAACGCAGACGATATAGCGGCAGGCACAGGTGCTCTGATACTAGATTGGTAGTATCTACGAGCAAGCTGATTTGCTTATATCGAATGCCTTACTGGCTTCATGATTTGGGCAGGCGTAAACGAGCCCAAAAAGTGAAGAGCAAAGACTTAAATTGTGGACAAAGAGGTGAAGAAGGGAGGAGCGCGCTGCTGCTGTTTGCGATGTAGGCTGGCGATTACTTCCTCAGCCAAGTGTCGCTGCTGGATATAGCGTGTTTTTGACAGGCTAGATAGATAAGGGGTAGATAAAAATGTTACTTCGGAATTTGGCTTTGCAATACCAAACTTGCAGTCCAGCTGCCAATTACCTTCGGCATGGTGATCATGATCTGTACTCTCAGCAACTTTATCGGCTGACATACTCGCCATCTCATGGTGTATATGTTGATGATGGGAGTGGTGATTCTGCTCGCTCTTTGTACCGCTGCTTAATGGCTTTTGATTATGTCCCTGATGAATAATCGCCATTACTTCTGGTGAGACGCCACTAGGACAGAGTTTGATAGCTGTACCATCAGTAGCGATCGAGGCTGGCATGTACCCAGTGGGAATCAACGCTTGTACCAAAAATAAAAACAACGCTATACGAGGCAGTAGGTTTCGTGCGCCTCGTGATTGTTTGGTTTTGGTAAAGTAGCAGATTGACAAAGCTGGTACTTGCGAAGTGATAATTTGAGGCGCATTCTGCTCTACTTATTGAGAGTTATCAAGGGCTGGGAGTTGCTTTCTATGGTAAAAATACCATTGCCGTTGGCAACCTCGATCTCTAGTAAAAAATCTGCTGATAGGTTTGGCATGATTCTGCTGGATGATTTTTGGTGGCTGGTTACCCAATTCCACATTCGTATATTGTTCTTGGCAGACAAAATATTTCCATACTAATTGATATTGGAGGAGTCGAGTTTTAGTGGCAGTAAATAGAGGCTTGTCGAACCTGTTTTGGATAGAGTGGTGAGTCGTTATGCAAAGTTATGGTTGGTTTAGTGAGATATTTCCAAAACAAGGCTAGTATAAGCTTTATATCTCGACTTTTAATCGGTTGCTCAAGGTATGAAGCCAAGTGCGACCAAAAATTCCTTTCTTATAGTTCTCAATGTCTGGTTTTCTTGGTTCTTCCCTGAATGCACTAAACCTGCCACTTCTATTCTTTGTAAAACTTTATACCTAGTTATTGGGTACTTTATTCCCATGGATGGCTTAGATTATATTTGTAGTATTGAATGAGCCATCAACTTGTCTTCTGACGCATTGGTAGGAATTTGAAGCCAGTTAATGCTATGAATCTAGTTTCAGAGAAATAAGGATGCAGTCTTTGGCGTTGCTACCTCCTCAAGCATTTCGTGCCACCAATTATGGTGGATACTGCTTACCTTGATGTTGCGGATTTAGTTTCTAAGGAGCCTCTGAATAACTCCGTAATGCCTCTGCGGGTCTTGAAGGTTGCAGATGTTAGGCGCAGCTCGCCGCGAATAGCGTAGCCCTTTGCAAGAGCTGCAACGCAGCAGCTGTGGCCTTCAAGGCCCGCCCTTCGGGGCTTGCAGAGCGATTCACACTCCGCGTTGCGACCTCTTGAAAGGTCTAGACATTCCTGCGAAGCCGCGCCTTGATTGTGAACCGCTATGCATGCCAGAGGTATCACGGAGTTATTCAGAGGCTCCCTAAGTAGTGCGGTTCGATCTGTGTAGGTAAAGGAGTTGGTTTTTGTAAGAGATATTTCTAATTGTCGGCCCGAGTTTTTCTCTATAGCAGCAGACGGTCGATTCTACTTTGCTGGCCACACAAATTGGCCAAATGAATCAAATGGACGTTAATCAAAACTTAGGCGTCAGCTCAAGTTTGATAGTTGGTGCTCAGGATGGCATAGGAAATGTCGCAGCCCTGGATCAGCTAGGTTCGGTTAGCTTTCTTGTGATGGAGCTGTTGCAAATGGCTAATGACAATATGGCGCTCCTGGAACAGGTGTTTACGGTTGAAAATTCAACTATGATTGTCGACCAGTTTGGTGATATGAATATGTCTACGCTGGATCAAGGAAATGCCTTCTTTACCAGAGCTACAGTGTTGCAAACCGGCGACTCCAATGATGTAAATATTGATCAGAACAATATCACTACGGGTGTTGCCACAATATCCCAAACGGGTACATTGAATATGCATGTTACCTCTCAAGCGGGTACCGCCGAGACGGCAATAGCGACACAGTCTGGAGTAAGTAATACCGGCACAATTTTACAGTAGCAGTCAGTTCTTTGATTTCTGTGCTGCTAGGTTCTGATCTGTGTGGCACAGAAATTTAATCCCAAACTTTGTTCCTAGTTTTTCCCCACTTCCTTCTTATAGCTGTATCGCCGCTTATCGTTAACTCTTACCCAGTAGTTGGTCGGCCCATGATCAGCGATTTGAGAATAGTTTCTAAATATTCAGTCGTTCATTATCGCAAGTGACCTTGTGCCAGTGCATGTCAATTCCTCTTGGGATTTGTTGTTCGCATAATTGCCTGTGTCAATTTTATTGCCTCAGCGCTCGGGTTTGGCGAGCTTTAACACTTCTTTGGTGGATACTGCTGTTTGGAGTAGGGATGGCGCTAAATTGGATTTTGCGCATGCCTTACGCCGACATGCCTATTGGTATCGATGTTGTTGATGAGGCCCTCTAGTTTGAGTCCCAAGAAAAGCTTGAATAGTTAATGAAGGATTGAATTATGAGGAAGTTGAAGCCTGTTGCGTTAGTTATTTTGACCACAGCGAGTGGAATCGCGATGGCCAGTAATAATACGACGTTAATAGATCAGCAGGGAGTGGGTAATACAGCGAATGCCAATCAGGTTGACCCTACGGCTATAGGGAACCTGATAGATGTCACCCAGATTGGCGATGGTAATTCTTCGTCATCGACCCAGGCGAGCGATGCCATAAGTAACACCATGACCCACTACCAAGAGGGTGATGGCAATATGGCTGAGTCTTTCCAGCAGTTTATGACTGAGTCAAGTTCGTTGGAAATTAATCAGATTGGGAATAATAACGATACGACAGCGGAGCAACTTGAGTCACTTGGTTCTACTCAGGAACTAAATCAAGCTGGGGAAATGAACTTTATGACCATCACCCAGACTGATACTGAAGCATCCAGTATCGCGGTGAATCAAACTGGGGATATGAATGATGCGATCATAATGGGGCAGGTCTTCGATATTTTGGGAAGTGATGTCATCCTAAATCAAATTGGCGATGACAATATGGCCCAGATTTCCCAGCAGAGTGTTGTTGAGTTTAGCTCTGTGTCAGCAGATCAGCTTGGCAACCAGAATAACTTTGATAGTGAGCAATTAATGGGGGTTTTTAACTCTACCGTTACTGCTATTCAGTCAGGCGATATGAATGACATCGAGTCCGATCAGGAAAATGGAGTTACTTCAAGTACGGTCCTTATTGCCCAAACCGGTACCAGCAACTTTGGTGGGGCACTACAGCAGAATGGTGTTGCCAATAGTACTGTAAGTGTGACTCAAGTAGGGGATGGAAACTTTGGTGGCGGCGTTCAGGATACTGGTATAGATGCCAGTGTTGGTATAGTGAGCCAATCTGGTACTGCGAATATGGGCGTTACCCAGCAAGCTGGGGGAACTTCTTTTGCCTCTGCAACTGTTACTCAGTTAGGGTCAATGAATGATGCGACGTTGGGGCAAATCACTGCCACCTCAGTTACGGGCTCCATATTTCAAAATGGCACCAGTAATATTGCCGGTGTTCTCCAACAGGGAAATATGCTCAGTGTGGCGACAACTACTCAAATCGGTGATTTGAATCAACATACAACATCGCAAATGCTAGATTCACAAACTGCAATCGCAACGCAAAATGGTACTTCCAATATTGGATTTATTTTTCAATAGATTTCATTGGGGCTTTGCGATATCAGTATGAATACCGGCAGTTGTCGTGTATCTGCAAAGTCCCAGTTTTTCTTTTGTGTTTTATTCAGTCCTATATTTGAGATATGAGCGATTTTTTAGGGAGTTGCATGTTCTCTTCCTATTGACTCTCTCCTGTCTGGTTTGGCTTTTAACTCTAATTTAAATTGGCTTAGATTATTTTCTGGGATGCTTTGCTACGCCTGGACTTTAAACAGAAGGGGTGGAATTTATGTACAAGGGATTAGTTAAATGAGAATTTGGACTTCAGTTACTGCAATAGCTGCGCTCACTTTCAGTGGCCATTCTATGGGCGGCAATAATACGACAGATATTGATCAGGACGGTGTTGGGCATCTGGCAACAGTGGACCAGTCTAATCCGACCAGTACCAATAATACCGTCTCGATAACTCAAACAGGGGATTCCCACCAGGCATCGGTTTTACAAGGTGCCCTTACAGATTTGAACACGGGCACGGTAGAGCAATCGGGTTTGATGAATGAGGCGATTCTGGAGCAAATTGCAGAAGTCTCAGAAAGTACGGCTCTAATTAGTCAATCTGGCGATGGCAACTTGGGTTGGGTGGTTCAGGATGACTTTGTTGTTGCAGGTAGTGCCTCTGTTATCCAGTCCGGTTCAAATAATGAGGGTATTGCTGCCCAGGTGGATGTTGGGGGGATACAGGGAACTGTTGCTGTTACTCAGACTGGGACAATGAACTTTGCACAAGCAATCCATGAGGATTTTGCGCTTAATAGCACTGGGCTAATTAATCAACTTGGGAGTGAAAATAGTGCCGAGTTATTTCAGGGGGACCTAACTGAGTCAAGCTTTATCAGCGTCGAGCAAGATGGAACTCTCAACGAGGCATTGGTAGGGCAGGGCTTTGCTCTTTTCTCCTCTATTACCACCTTCCAGAGTGGTGATATGAATTATGTAGAAGTCTCTCAGTTGGGACTAAGTACTGGATTGGCCACTGTCTCCCAGATAGGTTCTTCCAATATTCATGTCACGACACAAACAAATGATGGGCAGGTGGCTATGGCTTCTCAGGTCGGAACCGGTAACCAGGGAAATATTATTCAGTAGCTGTGGTGGGTTTCAGGTAGAAGTATTTATTTTCCAAGAATATTGGCTATGGCTCAAGTTCTTGGATTCAGTTTGTCTTTGAAAGGGACTTTCGATGAGATTTATGAAGCTATTGGCTGCTGCGGTGTTGGCAGTAGCTCACTGTGGAGCAGCTGCTGACAATAATGTCACAGAGGTCGCCCAACAAGGCTCCCTCAATATGGCTGCCTCAAGCCAGGTAGATCCTACTGTTATGGATAACCAGATTGTGGTTATCCAGGAGGGGGCGGGAAATATTTCGAACGCGATGCAACTGGACAATACGATCAATAGTTTGATTGCCCATATACAAGTTGGTGATAACAATGAAGCGACATCGACGCAGGAGATGAATATTAATGCTGCTAATAATACGATTAATCAGCAGGGAGATCTGAATCAGGCTGAGTCCACACAGGAAAATACGGTTGAATCTTCAAGTTTAACGACCAACCAATTTGGTAATTCTAACAGTACAGATCTCAGTCAGGAGCAGGGAGTTACCCAGAGCTTGGTACTAATTAATCAGATGGGAGATATGAATGATGCGGAAGTTCCACAAGGAGATATCGTGGATAATAGCTCTGTGGTTGCGACCCAGTCGGGAACTGATAATGAATTTGAGTCCAGGCAGGATAACCAGATTAGCTTGAGTATTGTAACATCAATCCAGATAGGCTCCTCAAATGTAACCGAATTGGAGCAGGAAGATATCGTTGATAACAGTTCTATTAGTGGTAGTCAAAATGGAGATATGAACGATGCAGATGCACAACAGTCGACAGTGATTTCGGGCAGTACCATTATTGTCAATCAAGTTGGCGATGATAATGTTTTGGATGTCGATCAGTTTAGCAATATCACTTCATCCACTGCGACTATTACACAGCTGGGATCCTCAAATGATGGCGATATAATCCAAGTTTCGGCTGTTAATTCGACTACTGCAAGCATAGTTCAATCAGGTATAAGCAATCAGGCGGATGTAGATCAGGAAAATGGGGTTACAGGTAGTTCTGCTAGTGTCACCCAAGATGGTACTGACAATGGATTGTTTGTAGATCAAGAAGATCAGGTTTCCCTGAGTTTTATCACTGTAAGTCAATCTGGAGATAATAACTCCATCGGTGTGGATCAAGAGGGGGATATTTCCTCAACAGTTGCGACTGTTATACAAAGCGGAAATATGAATGAAGTAGATATTAATCAGAGTAATTTTTTAGACTTTACAACAGCAACAGTGACTCAAATCGGAGACAATAATAACGCCCAGTTGATGCAAATAGATGGACCTATTTCATTGAGTACGATAGCGGTGGATCAAGGTGGTTCCACTAATATGGTGACTGCGGAACAAGACGGCCTTATTAGTAATAGTGTGATTGATATCACCCAATCGGGAACGGATAATACCGCTGATGTTGAGCAAGATACATTGGTTGACCTGAGTAGTGTGACTACTTTGCAAACTGGTACATCAAATTTTCTGATGGTATTACAAACGGATGTCACATCATCCAATATCACCATTACCCAAGATGGAAATATGAATACGGTTGATGTCAGCCAAGCTGGGGTTTTCAGTAGCGCCAGTACCACCTCTCAAACAGGTACTTTAAATACTCATACCACCACTCAAGTGAATGATTTCCAAACCGCACTGGCAACACAGCTGGGTACGGGGAATATGGGTATGATTATTCAGTAATTCGGACCGTAAAAGCTAAGGGGAAAGATTACCCTGGGGTTTATATTGAACCTGATGTAGGTGATTGGTAGATAAATACTATTTCTACTTTATCACTTCAATAGCGTATTCTTTCTGCTTTCGTTGTGATTGTTTGAGTTAAACAGAATTTATCTTCCAGTGGGTAAATAATTAGAAAATCATTTTTACGATTACTTCTCCGAGGTATAGTGAAGAGGTCAGTCCGGGGGATTCAATTCCAAAAAATGCCACTAACTGAGATTTATCCGATAGGCTTTTGTGATAAATCTGGAAATCACCAGCGGGGTGGCCCCTGCGTACAATTTTGGAGCGAATGCCCGCATAGCCAGGCCGTAAAGTATTCTTTGATATTCCAGGCCAGTAGCGACGGATGTTGTCATAAAATGTATTTAGTTTACTCGGATCCACTTGGTAGTTAATGGACTCGACCCATTCCACATCTGGACCGAAGCGCGCTCCTCCGGCCAAATCCAGAGTGAGGTGAATACCCAGACCGGCACTTTCAGGTAGAGGGTAAATTAAGTGTGAAAAAGGCACCTTACTTGACTGGGTAAAGTAACTGCCCTTAGCAAAATACGTGGTGGGAATTTCTCGTTTTATAACTTCGCTATTTATCGTCCCCACTAGCGAGCTTGTGTGGAGGCCTGCGGCCACAATTAGATTGCAGGTTTTCAGTTTGTAGCCATCCTCCATCACGAGTTGGCAAGTGCCGCTGGATATTTCAATTCGCGCAACTTTGCTCGCAAGTATAATTTCTCCTCCCCTGGCTTCCATGGCACCCTCAAGGGCTAGCATCAGGCTGTGGCTATCGATAATGCCGGTTGTCGGAGAGTAAATGGCACCGGCACATTGTAATTCCGGCTCCATAGATCGGGCTTCAGAGGCGCTTAGTAATCGAAGTCCGTCAGCGTTATTAGTATCCCCCTGATTTTTGAGATCTCTCAATTGCGCAAGCTGTGCTTTATCGGTGGCGACTACCAGTTTGCCGAGCTGCTTATGGGGCACCGCGTATTCTTGGCAGAATTGATACAGTATGGATTTACCGTTTACACAGGCGCGGGCTTTCAAGCTGTCCGTTGGATAGTAGAGGCCTGCGTGAATGACCTCACTACTGCGAGCGCTGGTTTCGGTTCCAATGGCATTGTGTTGTTCCAGCACAATCACTTTGTGGCCAGCCCGGCTCATCTGGTAGGCGCAGGCAAGCCCCAATATGCCTGCCCCGACTATCACTGTATCCAATATCTCCATAGAGGTCCTATTGTTGAAATGCGCATCTTCTAGAGCGAACAGGCTGAATTCCCTCGGCATATTTTGCCTGTAACGCCAAGCTAAAATTGCTGTCGAAAGGGTGCGTGGTGGTGTCGTTTCATTGCGCTATAATGCGCGCTTTTCCGCGACTGGAAGTTAGTCATGACTCATAAGTCCATTGCCGCAGACAAGGTAGATTCTCGCTCTTTGGTGCAAGCGCACCTGGCGGAGCCGGTAATGTCTCAATATAGCGAAGAAGAGCTGCAAGAATGGCGCGAGCGCATTAAGCGCTTGTTGAAAGAACAGAATGCAGTATTGGTCGCACACTACTATACCGACCCTTTGATTCAGGCCCTCGCGGAGGAAACCGGCGGCTGCGTTTCTGACTCATTGGAAATGGCCCGTTTTGGCGCTCAGCACTCCGCCGATACTCTGGTAGTGGCCGGGGTAAAGTTTATGGGTGAGACCGCCAAGATCCTTACCCCGAACAAGAAAGTACTGATGCCGACCCTTGAGGCAACCTGCTCCCTGGATCTCGGCTGTCCCCCGCAAGAATTCTCTGACTTTTGCGATCAGCACCCGGACCGCACAGTGGTGGTTTACGCCAATACTTCTGCTGCGGTAAAAGCCAGGGCGGACTGGGTGGTGACTTCGAGTATTGCGCTGGATGTAGTGGATCACCTGGATGCCAATGGCGAAAAAATCCTTTGGGCACCTGACAAGCACCTCGGCGGCTATGTCCAGCGGGAAACCGGCGCAGACGTACTGTTATGGGACGGTTCCTGTATTGTGCATGAAGAGTTTAAGGCCAAGGGGGTTGAGGACTTAAAGGCCCTCTATCCGGATGCTGTGGTTCTAGTGCATCCTGAATCTCCCGCCTCTGTGGTAGCCCTGGCCGACGTTGTGGGTTCTACCTCGCAGATTATTAATGCTGCCAAGACCCGCCCAGAGAAGCGCTTTATTGTGGCTACCGACCAGGGCATTTTTTACAAGATGCAGCAGGAGTGCCCAGACAAAGAGCTAATGGTGGCGCCAACCGCCGGCGCTGGAGCCACTTGCCGCAGCTGTGCTAATTGCCCCTGGATGGCGATGAACTCTCTGGAGAACCTCTGCGGTGTACTGGAGCGCGGGGATAATGAGATCTTTGTGGACCCGGAACTGGGGCGCAAGGCGATGATCCCGCTGCAGCGGATGTTGGATTTCCGCAAAGGTTAGCTCTTGAGGGAGCGGCGGTGAGCAAACAAAAAGAGCGGCCAATGGCCGCTCTTTTTCGTTGGGGGGAGTTACAGCTCCTCGATTCTTTCCTGCATTTTCAACACATCTTTGAGGCGCTGTTCCAGGATGGCATTGACCTGGTAATCGTCTTTTGACATGCGAATTCCATGGCGCAGGTGCTGAATAGCCTTGTCGAATATGCCGTTGAGAATGTAATACTCAGCCCGGGCCTCGTGCACGCCAACAATATCTCCGGCCAATCCGTGGGTCTCCGCCAATAGGTACCAAACTGCCGGGTCTTTCTTCCGCGTACGGCTATATTTCGCCAGCAGGCGCTCTGCGGCCAGGTAGTTGCCGGCTTTAAAGTGGGCATTGGCAAGGCCCATGATTAAGGCGTGGTCTCCCGGATTGCGATCGAGGGCCCACTGCAGGCGCTTGGTGGCACTGCTGTAGTCTTCTCGCAACAGATCGATATCCGCTCGGGCCAGCACATAGGCTGCTTTTGAGGGGGTCTTGTCTAACAGGGGCTGTAGGGTGTCCAGCGCTGAGTCGGGCCTGCCTGCGGCTACTTGGGCCAGGGCGAGGCCGTAACGGGCGGCATCCTCATTGTCATTAATACCATTCAGCTCCGCGCTAAAGCGTTTTACTGCTTGCTGCGGCGTTGGTTCTGTGGCGAGCCGCACTCGGGCGCGCATCAGGTGATAATCCAGATCCTCGCTGGGAGCCACTTTTTCCATACGCTGAGCGCGCAACTTGGCATCGGCAATACGCTTTTCTGTAACGGGGTGGGTCAGGAGAAATTCTGGCGGGCGCTGGTAGTAACGTGTGGCCTTGAGCATTTGCTCGAACATTTCACCGGCGGCCTCTGGATCGCGACCGGATTTGGCCAGGGTATCGATACCGACCCTATCTGCCTCTTGCTCATTCTTGCGGCTGAATCGCAGCTGGTTGTCCAGGGCTGCAGCCTGGGTCACACTCATGGCCGCGATCCCGGCTTCGCCACCGGCGGTAGCCGCCAGAACCAGGGCACCGAGCATACCGGCCAGGGTGGGAATTGTGCTGTTACGCTGTGCTTCCAGGGAGCGGGCGTAGTGCCGCTGGCTGAGGTGGCCCAATTCGTGGGCAACTACCGATGCAAACTGGTCTTCACGCTCAGCAAACAGAAACAGGCCGGTATGGACCCCCATGACTCCACCGGGGACTGCAAAGGCGTTCATGGTTTTGTTGTTTACTACAACAACATCAATTTCTTTGTCTTCCAGTGGGCTGTACTCGGCCAATTCCTTGACCATGCCCTCGACAAATTGCTGGATCAGGGCATCACTGGAGGTGCGAACCTGACTGCGAAAAATACGCAGCCACATTTGCCCCAGTTCTTTTTCCTGGGTGTGGGAGACGACCCCGCTGGTCCTATCGCCCAGTTCGGGGAGGCGGATTTCATCGCTGTCCGCGATGGCAGCAAACGGGACTGCGCCGAGTAACAACCCCATACCCAGGCTTCGCAGTCCTGCGCGAAGTCGATGGAGGATAGCTGGGGGGCGCGTTCGGTGAAGCAGGCTGTTTTTGGAATCAGTCATCTTGATTACTGCTCGGTCTGTCCATGAAGGATCTATAGTCCAACTCTATACGCTACCCCGTTGGACTGTCGAGGTTTGGACTTAGTGGACCATAAAAGGTTCACACTTGCGCCAGGCGGAAAGTTAAAAAGCGTAAAGCCTGCGCGGGTTATGGCGTCTGGTTCGCGCTATAATCCCCGGCAATTCTGGTTTGTGACTAAAAAGGCAATGTCAGTAACTTCTTCTACCAATCAGCCCGATACCCAGATACCGAACTGGGACGCGGCCACTATTGTGGATGCAAGAAATCTGCCCTGCCCACAACCGTTACTGGCCATGCGCCGGGCATTGCGGGAATACCCAGAGGGAACGCTGCTTTGTGTGCTGGCCACTGATGAAGGGTCCTGGCGAGACTTCCACAGTTTTGCATCTTTAAGTGGCCGGTCCCTGCTCCGCGCTGAGCGACGTAATAATACCTTTCAATATTGGCTGTACGCTGGCAAATGAATAAAGATAAATCCCGAGAGTCTATGTTATCGATTGTAAAAGGCTGGGTGAACCGCTACTTCAGTCAGGAAGAAGTGGTGCTTCTGGTTTTAATATTGACCCTGGCCCTGGTGGTCCTGGCGACTCTGGGCGCTGTGCTAGCCCCGGTATTCACCGCGCTGGTGATCGCCTTCCTGATGCAGGGTATGGTGCAAAAGCTGAAGTCTTGGCGTGTGCCACACTGGCTGGCGGTTACCCTGTCTTGCTTGGTGTTGGTGGGTACTATTGTGGCTCTGTTATTTGTGGTGCTACCTATTATCTGGCGTCAGTTGGTGCGGCTTGGGGCAGAGTTGCCCAATATGGTGCAGCGCGGACAGGAGCTTTTATTGTTGCTTCCTGAGCGCTACCCGCGCTTAATTTCGGCCGGACAGATCGATGAAATCTTCAATACCCTTGGCAGCGAATTGGGCGGCCTGGGGCAGACACTGCTGGCCTTCTCCCTTACCAACCTACCCATTTTTGCCGGCTTGCTGATTTACGTTGTAGTGGTGCCGATCCTGGTGTTCTTCTTCCTTAAGGATGCGGAACAGCTGATCCGCTGGTGCACCTCTTTCCTGCCGAAAGAACGTCCTATGCTCCACCAGATTTGGCATGAGATGAATGATCAGGTGGCCAATTATGTGCGCGGTAAGGTGATAGAAATTGGCATTGTGGCTGCTGTCAGTTATGCCGCCTTTCTGTTACTGGGGGTGAACTACGCCCTGTTGCTGGCGGTAGCCGTGGGTTTCAGTGTGCTGATTCCTTATATCGGTGCAGCGGTTGTCACTATCCCCGTTGCGGCTATTGGGCTTTTCCAGTGGGGGTGGAGTAATGAATTTTTATACCTGATGATGACATACGGCATCATCCAACTGCTCGATGGCAATGTACTGGTACCACTGCTGTTCTCCGAGGCAGTTAATCTGCACCCGGTTGCTATAATCCTCGCAGTGCTGTTCTTTGGCGGCATCTGGGGTTTCTGGGGCGTCTTCTTTGCAATTCCCCTGGCGACCTTGCTCAAGGCCATTATGAGTGCCTGGCCCACCCATGAGCACCAGGTGGAATGGGAGGCCCGGCGTAGCTCGGAGTAATTGCCCGATATCTTTCTTTGTCTGTAGGCCGCGGCATTTGCTAGAATGCCGCGCTTTCTTTTATTTGGTCCCTTCAAATAGGTGAGAGCCCATGAGCCTGGCTGACAAAGTTCTAGCGGTCAATAATGACCTGCCAATCCGCACCGACAAGCCTATCCACAGTGGCAAGGTCCGTTCCGTATACTGGCTGAGCGAGAAAGACAGCCGCCGCCTGATTGAGGAGAAGGGCTACCCGGTTTCTCCTGACACTCCACTTGCGGTAATGGTGATTTCCGACCGTATCTCCGCGTTCGACTGTATCTGGACTGGCGAAGGCGGCATGCGTGGCGTACCAGGCAAGGGCGCAGCACTAAATGCTATTTCCAACCACTGGTTCAAACTGTTTAAAGAGCAGGGCCTCGCCGATAGCCACATTCTGGATATCCCGCACCCGCTGGTGTGGATCGTACAGAAGGCGCGCCCGGTTATGATCGAAGCGATCGCCCGTCAGTACATCACCGGCTCCATGTGGCGTTCCTATGAGAAGGGTGAGCGGGAGTTCTGTGGTATCGAGATTGCCGATGGCTTGCAGAAAGACCAGAAGCTGCCTGAACTGCTCATTACTCCCTCCAGCAAAGGCATTCTCAAGGGCATCCCCGGCGTGCCGGAAGCGGACGATGTCAATGTTACCCGCAAGAACATCGAAGACAATTTCGAAGCCTTCGGCTTCCGAAAGGCAGGCGATATCGACCTGTATGAGAAGTTACTGAAAGAAGGTTTCGATTTGATTTCCGCAGAGCTGGAAAAGCTCGACCAGGTCTTTGTCGATACCAAGTTTGAATTCGGCTATGTCACCGATGCCAATGGTGAAGAGAAGCTGATTTATATGGATGAGGTGGGTACCCCGGACTCCTCCCGTATCTGGGACGGCGAACAGTATCGTGCAGGCAAGGTTGTGGAGAAATCCAAAGAGGGTTTTCGCCAGGCGCTGCTCAACTACTTCCCCGATGCCGATATCCTGTTGAACAAAGATCGCATGGATGAGCGCTCGGCTTTAGCTCGTGATAACGAGCTGCCAGAATCTATGCTGATGGATCTCTCTAATACTTATATTGGTATTGCTGAGAAGATTATTGGTGCGAATCTTGATATATCTGATAATCCCAAAGCGGAATTGCTCGAAGTTCTCCGCAAGGATTACGGTCTGGTCGACTAACCTGGATCGAACTGCAAAAAACCGGCGTTTTCGCCGGTTTTTTTATGCCTGCCATAATTCGCCACAATTCCTCCTGTTTTGTGCTCGTATTCCTGCCGCCTTTCGCCCGCTTCCCCCTGTTTAATGACTTCAATATCCAATGAAAAATGGAGAAAAGTGAGTGAACAGGGTGATGTTATTCGGGCAGCGGTTCCATAAAGACGATCTGATGTTGCCGACAGAGGAATACTATCGTCGTCGCCAGAAGACCGGTGGTGCCGGGCGCTGGTTGTTATTTATTGTGGTGGTATTGGCGGTAGTCATTGCTGCAATCGGGGCAGAGGTCAATGCCCAGGAACTTCCCGCTGTGAGTGATGCGATCCAGCAGGAGTTCACCGAGACAGTTACCCTGGATGATGTAAAGGGAGGGGATTTACTTTTTACTGGCAATGAGTCCGGAAAGTATATTCCAGCGGTGCACCTGAAAAGTCAGGTCAGTATTTCCGTGCGGGGTCTGGTAGCGGAAGTAGAGCTTCAGCAGCAGTTCAAGAATACCACTGACGGCTGGCAGGAAGCGGTTTATGCATTACCACTGCCTGAGCAAGCTGCGGTGGCGGGGCTTGAAATTCAAGTGGGTGAGCGCCGCATAGTCGGTAAAGTGCGCGAGCGGAAAGAGGCCTCCAAGATTTATAAGGCTGCTCGTGCGGCGGGTAAGCGCGCAGCTCTTCTAGAGCAGCAGCGCCCGAACCTGTTTACCAATAAAGTGGCCAATATTGCCCCCGATGAGATGGTGCAAATTATTATCCGCTTTTTGCAGCCGGTTAATTATGACGGCGGCGTTTTTTCACTGCGCCTGCCCACGACATTGACCCCGCGCTATATCCCTGGCAAGCCAATACCCTCCCAGGCATTGAACGGCGATGAACAGGAGTTGGTGGCAGAGAGTAGTGGCTGGGCACTGCCCACTGACCAGGTACCGGATGCTGCGGCGATAACTCCGTTTATGCAGCCAGCGCAGGAGCTACAGGCACGGGGTAGCCATAATATTTCTATCGAGGTGGATCTGCATGGCGGACTGCCGCTAGCAAATATCAATAGCCCCTATCACCAAATCGATATTGATAACCGAGGTGATGGTCGCTACCGGATTCAGTTGCGCGATGAAACAGCTGCTATGGATCGGGATTTCTTATTGAATTGGCAACCGCGCGCTTCTGCTATGCCGCGGGCGGCGTTGTTTAGCGAGAAAATCACAGCGCAAGAGGGAACAGAAGAGCAGGCTGGTGCTTATCTACAGGTCATGCTACTGCCTCCCAGCGACGGTACTTCCGCGCAGCATTTACCGAGGGAAGTGATTTATGTGATCGATACTTCCGGTTCCATGTCTGGCAACTCTATTCGCCAGGCGAAGGAGAGCCTTACCCTGGCACTGTCTCGCCTGCACAGTAATGATCGCTTTAACGTTATTGAATTTAACAGTACAACCCGTGCATTTTTCCCGCGCCCGATAGCCGCGAGCGCGGAGAATATTCGCCGCGCGCGTCAGGAAATCGAAAACCTGAATGCAGAGGGAGGTACAGAAATGGCGCCGGCCTTGCGAATGGCATTCGGTCAGCAAATGCAGGACGACACCAGTACCGTTCAGCAAGTCGTATTTATTACAGATGGTGCGGTGGGCAATGAGCGGGCCCTGTTCGAGTTAATTAGCCAATCCCTGCATAAGGCCCGGCTGTTTACTGTGGGTATTGGTTCGGCTCCCAATAGCCACTTTATGCGCAAAGCTGCTCAGTTTGGGCGCGGTACTTTCGTCACCATCGGTGATATTTCCGAAGTTCGCGAGCGTATGCAGGCTCTGTTCGCCAAGTTGGAAAACCCTATGGCTACAGACCTGCAACTCAGTTGGCCCCAGGGCGTCGTCGCGGATGCCTACCCCAAGCGTATCCCGGATCTCTATAACGGTGAGCCTATGCAGTTGGTGGCCAAGGTGCAGGGTGATCTCTTGCAGGGAGATATCCAGCTGCGTGGCCGAATGGCAGGTAAACAGTTTGTGCGCAAACTCGCTCTGAAAGTAGAGAGTGGTAGCGATTCTTCAGGCATCGGCAGTGTTTGGGCTCGCAGCAAGATAGATTCTCTGCGGGATCGGCAGCTTCAGTCTGGAGAGCAGTCGGATGCGGGCCTTGCTCTGCGCGAACAGATTTTACAGATTGCCCTGAGGCATCAACTTGCCAGCCCCTACACCAGTTTTGTTGCAGTCGAAGAGGAAGTTGTACGCAGCGCTGAAGAGAAGTTATCTCGCAGCCCGGTCACCAATATGGTGGCTAAAGGGCAAGTGCTACAGCGCCAGGCCTATCCGCAAACTGCTACAGGTCTCTACGGGCAGTTATTGGCAGCGGCGGTACTGTTGATGTTTGCGGCGATCTTCCAACGCGGTCGGGCCTTGCGCAGCAACTTGACCCGAGCCCTGCGCTCCTTCCTGCGCAGGGTTTTACCAGACCCCCGTCAACCCAGCGGCGCTAATCCTCTGCAACGGGGAGGTGTGTAAGCGTGGCTCGCTCACTGCTCTTTATGCTTTGCTTGGGAACGGGCTTGTGGCAGTTGGGTTCAGCCAGCTGGCTCCTGGCCAAGGCAGAATTGGCCCAAGTGTTGATCAATAGTGCTTGGGAAGAACAGCTACAGGGCGGGGCTCTGCAAAAGCCCTGGCCCTGGGCGGACACCTGGCCTGTGGCCAAGTTAAAGTTGGAAGGGCAGTCGCCATTAATTGTTCTCAGCGGCGGTAGTGGCCAGGCGTTGGCTTTCGGCCCTGGTCTCTTAGCTGGGTCCGGCAACCCTGGTGAGCCTCGCACCACGGTTATTGCCGCACACCGGGATACTCACTTTGCGGGATTAGAGCGTGTCAGGCGGGGTACCTCCATTTACCTGCAGGATAAACGCGGACGCTGGCATACTTATCGGGTTGCGGAAATGCGAATTGTGGACAGTGAGAGAGAGCGTTTGCCGATCTTTGCCGAGCGGGGTTTATTGCTGGTGACTTGTTACCCCTTTAATGCCCTGGCGGCTGGTGGCCCGCTGCGTTACTTGGTCTACGCTGAATATCAACCCGGTGGGGAGCTGGTTCAGCTGTGACTGATGTCTTTGTTTGAGACTCGATTTTGTAGTTCATTTTCTCAAAAATTCCATTAAATGTTCCGGTGAAACGGCCAAACGGCAAATAATTGTTTTGCTCTTTTGTTTTATTTGTTACTAACCGTCCTATCTGGAAAATTTTTTGTAGTAATACTACAATTCCCTCCGCTAACAACCGGGGATGGGGTTTTGTCCGCCAGTCTGCGCGGGCCCCGGAACAAATAATCACAGTCAAACTAGGCACTTGCGGCAATTAATTGCGCCGCTTTCCTCACCGTCATATTCGAGTAAAGATTCACAAACTTTGCATTTACGCCAACAAAGTTGGTGAATTGGCGGAACCAAGAAAAAAAGGAAGCTTTTTTTTGCTCGCGCTGTAGTTTGCCCGCGTACCGATTTTTGAGAAATAGACCGACTCGACGTCGCCTAATTCGCCGAGGAGCACTTGATGCACGAAGATACCGATAACCTCGAAACGCAGGAGTGGCTGGACGCGCTGCAAGCGGTTATCCGCTATAGCGGCAAAGAACGCGCAGCCTTCCTCCTGAAGCAGCTGTCTGACCGCGCTACCGATGTAGGCGTACAATTGCCTGCGGCAATCACCACTCCCTATCGCAACTCCATTCCGCCCAATGCGGAAAAGCGTATGCCTGGCGACTTATTTATGGAGCGCCGGATTCGCTCCCTGATTCGCTGGAATGCCCTGGCGATGGTGGTACGTGCCAACCAGAATGACGATGGCCTCGGCGGCCATATCTCCAGTTTCTCCTCTGCGGCCACACTCTACGATGTGGGCTTCAACTACTTCTTCCGTGGCAATGAAGGTGAAGAGCGCGGCGACCTGATTTTCTTCCAGGGCCACAGCGCACCGGGTATTTATGCCCGTTCCTACCTGGAAGGGCGCTTCGATGAAGAGCAGCTGGACAACTTCCGCCGCGAAGTGAACGGCAATGGCCTGTCCTCCTACCCGCACCCCTGGCTGATGCCGGAGTACTGGCAGTTCCCCACGGTTTCCATGGGATTGGGGCCGATCCAGGCGATTTACCAAGCGCACATTATGCGCTACCTGTCTGCCCGCGGCCTGTCCCCGCGCGGCGATCGCAAGGTGTGGGCCTTCCTTGGTGACGGTGAATGTGACGAGCCGGAAACCCTGGGCGCAATTTCCCTGGCCGGCCGCGAGCAACTGGAAAATCTGGTGTTCGTGGTTAACTGTAACCTGCAGCGTCTGGACGGCCCGGTACGCGGCAATGGTAAGATCGTGCAGGAGCTGGAAGGCGTATTCCGCGGTGCCGGTTGGAATGTTGTCAAAGTACTCTGGGGTCGCTTATGGGATCCGCTGCTGGAGAAAGATGACAAAGGCCTGTTGCAGAAAGTCATGGACGAAGTGGTCGATGGCGAGATGCAGAACTTCAAGGCCAACGGCGGCGCTTATACCCGCGAACACTTCTTCGGCAAGTACCCGGAGTTGCTGGAGCTGGTTAAGGATATGTCCGACGATGAGATTATGAAGCTCAATCGTGGCGGCCACGATCCTTACAAGGTATACGCGGCTTACGCAGCGGCGATGGCCCACAAAGGCCAGCCCACCGTGATCCTGGCCCAGACCGTTAAAGGTTACGGCTTGGGCTCCGCTGGTGAAGCGGCGATGGATACCCATTCTGTGAAGAAGCTGGACCTGGATTCCCTCAAGCGTTTCCGCGATCGCTTTGCCATTCCGCTCACCGATAAAGAGCTGGAAGAAGTTCCTTACTACCGCCCATCTCCGGACAGCCCGGAAATGAAATATATGGCGGAGCGCCGCAAGGCCCTGGGCGGCCCGGTTCCCCGTCGCCCAGTTGAGTGCCCGAAACTGGAAGTCCCTGGCCTCGATGCCTTCAGCGCACTGACCAAAGGCTCTGGTGAGCGCGAAATCTCCACCACCATGGCATTTGTCCGCGCTATCGCGGCCTTGGTAAAAGACAAGAATATCGGCAAGAACATCGCGCCGATCGTTCCCGATGAAGCCCGTACCTTTGGTATGGAAGGCCTGTTCCGCCAGCTGGGTATCTATTCCTCCCAGGGGCAGCGCTACACCCCGGTGGATCACGGCCAGATCATGTATTACAAGGAAGATAAGAAAGGCCAGGTGCTGGAAGAGGGCATCAACGAAGCCGGTGCTATGTCCACCTGGATGGCGTTGGCTACTGCCTACAGCAACCACGGCGTGCCGATGGTGCCTTTCTATATCTACTACTCCATGTTCGGCTTCCAGCGTATCGGCGACCTGGCCTGGGCCGCTGGCGATATGCAGGCGCGCGGCTTCCTGATCGGTGCCACTGCTGGCCGTACAACCTTAAACGGTGAGGGTCTGCAGCACCAGGATGGCCACAGCCACGTACTGTCCTCCACTATCCCCAACTGCCGCAGCTACGACCCGGCTTACGGTTATGAGCTGGCGGTGGTTATGCAGCGCGGCTTGAAAGAGATGTACGAAGAGCAGAAGAACCTCTTCTACTACATCACTATCGAGAACGAAAACTACCTGCAGCCGGAAATGCCTCAGGGCGTGGAAGAGGGCATTATTCGTGGTATCTACAAGCTGCAGTCCAACGTCAAGAAAGGCGCCAAGGGCAAAGCGGCGAAGAAACATGTACAGCTGATTGGTGGCGGTACTATTTTGCGCGAAGTACTGGCAGCGGCGGATATCCTCGCCGACCAGTTCGGTGTGACCTCCGATGTCTGGAGCCTCACCTCCGCTGTGGAATCGGCCCGTGAAGGCCAGGATGTGGCGCGCTGGAATATGCTGCACCCGGAAGCCGAGCCGCGCAAAGCCTGGATCACCGAGCAGTTCGAAGGTAATACCTCTCCGGTTATCGCCTCCACCGACTACATCCGTTCCTATGTGGAGCCACTGCGCGAATTTATCGACGGTGAACTGACCACCCTGGGTACCGATGGTTTCGGCCGCAGTGACAGCCGCGAGCAGCTGCGTCGCTTCTTCGAAGTGGATCGCAACTACGTGGTAATTGCCGCACTGAATGGCTTGGCCAAGCAGGGCGTTATTGATGCGAAAGAGGTTGCGGAAGCAATCGTGAAGCTCAATATCGACGCCGAAAAAGTTAACCCGCGCATCAGCTAAGAGAAGGCAGAACTCCTATGGCAAAACAAGTCATTAAAGTGCCTGATCTCGGTGGTGCCGATCAGGTGGATGTGATTGAAATTTCTGTTGCTGTCGGCGATACCGTCGCGCAAGAGGACTCACTGATTGTGGTGGAGGGCGATAAAGCCTCCATGGATGTGCCAGCCCCAGTGGCTGGCAAAATCCTCAGCATTAGCGTGAAAGAGGGCGATAAGGTCTCTGAAGGCGACGTGATTGGGGAAATCGAAACCGATGTGGCGGAAGCGCCGGCAGAGGAGCCCGCTGCGGCCCCCGCCAAGCAAGAAGCTGCACCTGTCGTGGAGCCTGTGGCTGAAGCCCCTGTGGCAGCGGCGAGCGGCGAGCCGAAAGAGGAAACGATCCAGATCCCGGATCTGGGCGGTGCTGATGCGGTTGATGTGATCGAGATCAGTGTACAGCCCGGTGATGTGGTTGAAGAGGGGGACTCCCTGATTGTAGTGGAAGGCGATAAAGCCTCTATGGATGTGCCTTCCCCCAGCGCCGGTACCGTGGTTTCTATCGCCGTTAAAGAAGGCGACAAGGTTTCCACGGGTGACACCCTGGGCGTGTTGAAAGTGGTTGCTGCAGGCGCCGCCGAGCCCGCTACTCCAGCTGCAGTCCCTGCTGCGACAGCGCCTGTCGAGAGCGCGCAGCAGCAGGCACCTGCTTCTGTTGAGCCCCCGGCAGTGCCGCAGAAAGACTATCAGTTGGAGCGCAACCTCACCGCAGCAGCCCAGGTTTACGCCGGCCCCGCCGTGCGCAAACTGGCCCGCGAGTTGGGCGTTACCTTGAATAAGGTGAAGCCCACCGGTCCGCGCAACCGGGTCTCCAAGGACGATCTGCATAATTACATCCGCGAGCAGGTGAAGAAAGCTGAGAGCGGCGCGGTTGGTGTCGGCGGTGGAATCGGTATCGCCAAGATGCCGGATATCGACTTCAGCCAGTTTGGCCCGGTGAATGTGGAGCCGATGAGCAAGATCCACAAGATTACCGCAGCCAACATGTCGCGCAACTGGCTCAACGTGCCTCACGTCACCCAGTTTGACGATGCGGATATCACAGAGCTGGAAACCTTCCGCAAGTCCATGAAGGCCGAGGCGGAGAAGCGCGGAGTGAAGCTCACCCCAGTGCCTTTCCTGCTGAAAGCGGTAGCCGCAGCCCTGCGTGCAGAGCCGAGCTTTAATGTGTCCCTGCACAACGATGGCGAGCACATTGTGCGCAAGGACTATGTGCATGTGGGTATGGCAGTAGATACTCCAAAAGGCTTAATGGTGCCGGTTATCCGCGATGTGGATAAGAAAGGCCTGTACGAGCTGGCGGCAGAGGCCACTGAAATGGCCCTGAAAGCCCGCGATGGCAAGCTGAAGCCCAACGAGATGCAGGGTGCCTGCTTTACCATTTCCAGTTTGGGGGCTATCGGCGGCACCGGATTCACCCCGATCGTCAATTCTCCGGAAGTTGGTATCCTCGGTGTTTCCAAGCTGGCGATGAAGCCGGTGTGGAACGGTAAGGACTTTGAGCCTAGGCAGATGTTGCCCTTGGCGCTCTCCTACGATCACCGCGCGGTAAATGGCGGAGATGCCGGACGCTTTATGACTTACTTGGTCAGCGTGCTGGCGGATGTGCGCAGACTGTTGCTGTAATTGCCAGCGAGTTAAAGCCAGTAAAAAAAGCGGCCAATCGGCCGCTTTTTTTATAGTCAGGACTAAGGAGCCTTTAAGTGGAAATGAAATATTCGCCGCGTAAAACAACAATAAGATGATTTACGCGCAAATCGATTCTGGGTTGCTGGCTGCTAATGCCTCGGCAGCTAGACTCACAGAGAGGCTACTATCATCGCAGCACTGAAAATGTGAGGTGTCGAATTATGGGACCTACAAGGAAATTCGCGTTGCCGCTTGTGGCGGTATTTGCGATGCAGGGCTGCTTGTTTTTGCCTGCGGACGAAGTGGAGGGTGAAGACCCTTTCTTTTATGAGGCAGAGGCTGCCGGACAAAGCGCCAGCTTTGTGGAAGTCGGCAGTAACCACACAAAATACCCACAACCCCTTACCGCCAAAAGCGAATGCGAGGCGGCGGATTGCGTAGATAGCTTGCAGGACTCCATGGCCTGGTTTTTCCCTATATTGCGGGTTTACTAACGATAGTAGCCGAGCCCAGTGTGGAGCTGTTGCGAAATAGCCGGATCTAAAAGTGCGTGGACTCTGTCCGCGCGGTGCTGATACGGAGCGCTACCATGCAAAAGTTTGCGATATTTATTTCTGCATTGTCGATGGGTGTATTCCTTGAGGGTTGTGGAACCCCCGATACGCGCAATCAAGTGGTTTATCCCGTAAGCCCGCCAATTCCCCGCCATGCGGAATACCGGGGTTATCCCTCTTCTCACTCTTCTCATTCCTCCCATGTGCCAGATGCGCCTGCATCTCCAACAAGCTGCCCGGGGGATTCTGAGGAGCTGGCGCCGGGTTCTATTTGCCCACCCAGTGCCCGTTGTTTTGACATTTCCGGTGGAAGGCGTTGTATTTCCTATGAAAATTAGCGTTGTTTTTATTCTTATTCTTGTAGCGCAGTCCCTGGCGGGCTGCGTGGCTGACGGTTTCGGTTATGACTTAACCGGCACGGCAACTTACTACACCTACAAAACCACTCCGGTGCCACCGGATGAACTTACTGCATTCCCGCGTTTTTGCCTGGCCGGCGATCCCTATATGGGAAGTCTCGATAACTGTATTGCCGAGGGTGTGCACTGCTATCAATTGGATACCGGTGATTGGTGTGAAGGGCCTTATTCACCGTTTGAATTAAGTTATAGCTTTTATTGATCGATATAAAGGTTATCTGCGATTGAAGGGAGTATTGGCTGGGTGATTTGGGGCTATTTTAATAGTGTTTTGATACTCTCTTTAATCGAGGTGCCAATATAGTACTTCAGGCCATGGAAAGTACCTTTGATGTTAATTCCTGGGTTGTATTCGTACCCGAGTTTTTCCAGAAGCACATTGAGTTTTTTCTTGATGCCAATAGCAAACCAGCTGCAAGGGAATGAAATAATACTCGGAGTTTCTCCATTGTGTAGGTATATTTCTTCGTTGTGAATTTTGCTTACTTGGCTTAGTAGATTGAAACTTGGATTGGCGGCATCAAAGTTAAAAAAAAGTTGGCTTTCGCCGTCGATACCTATTTGTGTGCAGTTTTGGTGTGCATAATAGTGCCTAAGAATTTTTTGGTCATCAGAGTAATTGGGGTACATCTTACGAGCGGTCTGGAAAAGGTTTTGTAGCGCTATATTTTTGCCTATAAAGACACCTGTAGAAAAAACACACTCGCTGGGGAAAAATTTTCTTTCAAAAAATCCTTGTATACCGCTATGTTCGTAATCATTGGAAAAAATAATTTCCTTGCCAAAGGTGAGAAATTTTTTTTCTAAGTGTTTGATTGATGGCAGTATTAGTGAATCGAAACCATCCAGGTAGCAGACGATATCCTCTTCCGGTAGGGATCTAAAGAAAGGCATTAAGATGTCTATTTTGGAAGAGAAATCTTTCCAAGGATAATTGTGCCCAAGGATAGATAATGACACGCCGTTGCGGTTGGCGGATTCCAGCAGGACAGGAAGCATCCTTTCCGAGTGGGTGGCAATCGTGGCGACATGCAACATCTTTTAGGAAGAGATCTCGATAATCTGAAGTATTTTTTAACGGCATGGATTTATTGCCGTTCGGAGAAAGTCTAGACGAACGCGGCTTTTGCCACTGAAGTTCGGCGGAACTTGATTTTCTTACGAAAAAGCGTTTGTGTGCACGCTCGTGTTTTTATGGATTATTCTTTCATTGGTGATTGTTTTACTGTGGATGCCAAACCCTAGGGCTGGGGGTATTAGGGAGGAGGGTTATCCGTCAATAAATAGGCTGGTAATGAAAGGTGCCAATAAAAGCTGGCTTTGGAATGTTATTGTTGCGGTGGATCAATTGGGCAATGCCATTGCTGGCGGCAATCCTGATGCAACTATATCTGCGCGCTGTGGCTATTTCTCAAGGGTGACAGAAACACGTTTTCGGCGTTACTGGAGGTTTCTGGAGCGGGTAATTAACTATACCCTGAAGCCGATTGATGGGCCCGATCACTGTTACCAATCCTACCTGTGGGATCACGCTGAGAAACACGAAGAAGGCAGTGATTATATGCGTGCTGTTTTAGGAGTTATTGTGATTTTGATTTGTGTGCCAATGGGCTTGTTGATCCGCTTGTATGTGATTGTTTTTCCTGGAGCCCGCTGGAAAAAGGAGAAGCGCAAGTAGAAAAAGCCCGGGCGCATAGTGTTGGTGCGCCCGGGATAAGCGGGGTTAAGTATTAGTCGCGTGCTCTAAGGGTAAATTGCTTTCTTGACTATCTGCGTGACGGGCAGCTGATAGTTTGCCGCCGGCAATCTTGCGCAGGGCAACATAAAATACCGGAGTGAGGAACAGGCCAAACAGGGTTACACCGATCATGCCGGTAAATACGGTAATGCCCATGGCATTGCGCACCTCAGCGCCAGCGCCGCCGGCCAATACCAGTGGAACAACACCGGCAATAAAGGCGACTGAAGTCATAATGATCGGGCGCAGACGCAGGCGGCAGGCTTCCAGTGCAGCCTCGACAGTGCCTTTGCCTTCCATTTCCAGTTCGCGAGCAAATTCCACGATTAAAATAGCGTTCTTACAAGCCAGCCCCATCAGTACAACCAGCCCGACTTGAACAAATACATTGTTGTCGCCGCCAGTAGCCCAGACACCGAATAGTGCAGCCAGCAGACACATGGGCACGATCAGGATCACCGCCAGTGGCATTACCCAGCTTTCATAGAGGGCGGCCAACACCAGGAATACCAGTAGTACTGCGAGAGGGAAAACCACCATGGCGGAATTGCCCTGGTTGACCTGCTGGAAGCTGAGGTCGGTCCACTGGATTTGCATGCCCGGTGGCAGGGCTTGGCTGGCAACCTGCTCAACCGCTGCCAGTGCCTCGGAAGAGGACAACATGCTGGGATCGGACTGCCCCATCAGGTCGGCTGCCGGATAGCCGTTGTATCGGATCACCGGGTCTGGTCCGTAACTCTGGCGCAGGGTCACCATGGTGCTGATGGGCACCATCTCCCCATTCATATTGCGGGTGTAGAGATTATCGAGATCCTGCACTTCATCGCGGAAGGGTGCATCAGCCTGGGCAACGACCTGGTAGGTGCGGCCGAAAAGGTTGAAGTCGTTGATATACATAGAGCCGAAGTAGAGCTGCAGGGTGCCGAACAAGTCGTCCATGCGCACACCTTGAGCCTTGGCCTGTAGTCGATCCACTTCCGCGTCCATCTGCGGCACATTGGCCTGGTAGGAGCTGAAGGGGTAGCTGAGGCCGCTGGCTTGGCTCAGGGCGCCAGCCAACATATTGGTGGCGTTTTGCAACTCACCGTAGCCAGCACCGCGACGGTCCTGAACATAGAGGGAGTAGCCGGAACCGGCACCCAGTCCGAAGATGGGCGGCGGCATAAAGGTCATGGCAAAGCCTTCCTTGATCTGTGAGATCTTGCCATTTAGCTCCGCAGCGATTTCCTGGGCACTGCGCTCACGTTCATCGAAATCGTCGAACAGGATAAATACCGTGCCCACGTTGGGAGTGTTGGTACCTTGCAGGGCATTGAAGCCGACAAAGGCCGCGGCGTTGGCAACACCTTCTGTTTCCAGGGCCAATTCACTCACGCGGCGAGCAACTTCCTCGGTGCGATCCAGGGAGGCACCTTCCGGCAGGCGGATACTACCCACCAGGTAAGTCTTATCCTGAACCGGAATAAAGCCGCCGGGGACCTGTTGGAACAGGGCGAAAGTACCGCCGAGCAATATCAGGTAAACACCAAATACGATACCGCGACGCTTGAGGCTACCACCAACGATCCGCTGGTAACGCTCGGAATTGCGCTGGAAGAAGCGGTTGAACGGGCGGAATATCCAGCCGAACAAACGCTCAATAATCCGCGCGGGCATATCCGGTTTGGCGCCGTGAGGCTTCAACAGAGTTGCCGCCAGAGCCGGAGATAGAGTCAGAGAGTTGATCGCGGAGATAATGGTGGCGATGGCAATAGTGGTGGCAAACTGGCGGTAGAACTGGCCGGTGATGCCGTCCAGGAATGCCATGGGCACAAACACCGCGCAGAGCACCAGGCTGATCGCGACAATTGGACCGCTCACCTCTCGCATGGCCTGGTGGGCAGCGGCTAAAGGTGTCAGTCCCTCCTCGATATTCCGCTCGACGTTTTCCACCACCACAATGGCGTCATCCACCACAATACCGATGGCCAGCACCATAGCGAACAAGGTCAGGGTGTTGATTGAGAAGCCCAACATCAACAGCACCGCAAAGGTGCCGACAATAGATACCGGCACGGCCAACAGTGGGATCAATGAGGCGCGCCAGGTTTGCAGGAACAGGATAACTACCAGAACCACGAGCAGCACGGCTTCCAGTAGGGTCTTGATCACTGAGCTGATGGAGGTGCTAACAAAAACCGTGGGGTCGTAAGCGACTTCCCACTTGAGGCCTTCCGGGAACTGATCATCCAGTTCAGCCATTTTCTCCCGTACCGCCGCAGAAACCTCCAGTGAGTTGGAGCCGGGGGATTGGAAAATAGGGATGGCGACAGCCTGGCGGCCGTTGAGCAGGGCGCGCAGGGAGTCCTGGGAAGAGGCCAGCTCTACACGGGCCACATCTCTCAGGCGGGTGATCTCACCATTATTGCCGGTCTTGAGTACAACATCGCCAAACTCCTCTTCACTTTCCAGGCGGCCTTTGGCGTTAATGGAAATCAGGAAGTCGGAGCCGTTCGGCATGGGGGAGGCGCCGATCTGGCCGGCGGAAACCTGTACGTTCTGCTCACGCACGGCACTGACAATATCGGCAGCAGTAATGCCTACGGCGGCGGCTTTCTGCGGGTCCACCCACAAGCGCATGGCGTAGTCACCGGAACCGAATACGGCGGCAAGACCCACGCCGGGAATGCGCGATAGCTCATCGCGAATATGCAGTACGGCGTAGTTGCGAATATAGGTAGCGTCGAGGCTATCGTCCGGTGAAATCAGGTGCACCGCCATCATCAGGTTTGGCGACTGCTTCTGGGTAGTAACACCTTGCAGGCGGACATCTTCAGGCAGGCGCGGCAGGGCCTGGGACACCCGGTTTTGCACCTGTACCTGGGCTTGGTCCGGGTCGGTGCCCAACTCAAAGGTCACGTTCAAAGTCAGGGTGCCATCACTGCCAGCCACTGACTTCATGTAGATCATATTTTCCACGCCGTTAATCGCTTCTTCCAGCGGCGTGGCTACAGTTTCTGAGATCGTCTTAGGGTTAGCGCCAGGATAGCGAGCACTCACTTGCACGCTGGGGGGTACAACTTCGGGATATTCGCTGACCGGCAGTGAGGGAATACTGATCAGGCCGACGACGAAAATAATGATCGACAACACGGATGCAAATATCGGTCTGTCGACAAAGAAACGGGAAAAATTCATATACTGCTACTCCGAGAGCGACTCAGTCAGCCGCTCGGATTCCATTGATAGGATTAGCTGAATGTATGGGCTCACTTCGGCAAGCCCCTTGCTCTTTGTTTAGTGGCCAGCGACTTGGGTCGCCTTTACCTGCTCCTGCATGGCCACCATTTCCGGTGCGACGGGCATGCCCGGGAAGAAAATCTTTTGCAGGCCATTCACCACAATTTTCTCGCCGGGCTCCAGGCCGCTGCGGATAACCACAAGGTCACCTTGGCGTTGGCCAGCGACCACGGGGCGCTTTTCGGTGACATTACTGTCGTTGACGATGTAGACATAGCGGCGGTCCTGATCGGTAAGAACCGCTTTGCTATTGATTAAAACTGCCTGTGAAACCTCTTCAATTGGCATTTCCACCCGGGCAAATTGCCCCGGTCTGAAAAAGCCGTCCCTGTTGTTAACCACAGCGCGGAACTGAATAGTGCCGGTATGGCTGTTCAAGCGGTTATCAATAAAGTCCAACTCTCCACTGTGTGGATAGCCCTGCTCACCGGCGAGACCTACGCGCACAGCAGGTTTTTGCCCGCTATTAAGTAAGTCGCGGCCCTTAGCAAAAGTCTGTTCGTCACTTTCGAAATACACGTACATTGGGTCGACAGAGACCAGCGTTGTCAGCAGGGTGCTGTCGGCATTGGCGAGATTGCCTTGAGTAACCAGGGCGCGGCTTACTCGGCCACTTATTGGTGCTTTAACTTCAGTGTATTGAAGGTCCAACTGGGCATTTTCCAGTGCTGCTTCGGCGGCGCTGAGAGCCGCTCGGGCCGAATCTCGCGAAGCGATACGCCGGTCGTATTCCTCGCGGGAGATGGCTTTGCTGTTGAGTAGCTGTTTTGCCCGGCCGGCTTGCTTCTCGCTATAGGAGAGGTCGCTGCGAACCCGAGCCAGGTCTGCGCGGGCGGCGCGTTCGCGGGCCTGATAAGGGCGGGGGTCAATGGTGAACAGGACATCGCCCTGTTTGACCAGAGTTCCCTCGGCAAATGAAACCTTGTCGATATAACCGCTAACCCGCGGGCGCAGTTCAACGGTTTCTGGGGCTGCCACACGGCCGGTAAAGCTGCGCCACAATGTCGTATTTCCTGCAGATACCTGGGCGACCTCCACAGCTGGGGGAGGCGGTTGTTGACCGCTGGGTGCGTCACTGTTGCAGCCGGCGAGTACCAGTGCAGATACGCCGAATAAAACCGTCGTTAATTTTCTTACCATTACGCGTGTACTCCCTTTGCTACGGAGGGGGAAGGGCTATTGGGTGCTTCTCCCAGTAAGGGCGTAACTCTAGCGCTGGCCAAGTTGGTTGCGGTATCCGGGAACTGTTAATTGATTGCCTATTTCTACTTAAGACGTGCTTTTGGGTTGGAAGGATCACATTCTATTGGATGTGTAAAGAACTGGATATATAACTAGTTATCGCAAAAAGTGATTAAGATATTACAGCGACTGTAGGGCTATTAATCGGTTATAGTTACCTATTACTGCACAGTGATTGCCCAATCCTGCAAAACTACACGGAAATTGCCTAAAACTCCGTATACTCTGTGCCACTTCGTGTTGAGTCGTGGAATTGTTAGCGGGCACAAGGGGAGCATATGAGCATTGAAAAAAGAGCGGAATTTAACTCTGTCGCCATGGATATGGAGTCGATACGGCAGAAGCTGATTGCCTCCCTGATGCGTCAGGCACCGGAACAGGGATTAAATGAAACGGTACTGGGTGGTCTCTCCCTGATTCGCTGCAATGAGCCGGGAGCCTGTGCGGCATCGGTGTATACACCGTCCCTGAATTTTATTATTCAAGGCCGCAAGACCTTGGAGCTGGGAGACCGGGAAATCTCCTATATGCCGCTGAGCTATGTGGCAACCTCAGTGCACTTGCCGATCCTGGGGCGTGTTGAAGACGCTTCCCTGGATACTCCGTTTCTCGGCGTAAAGATAACGATCGATCCGCAAGAGGTGGCAGACCTGGTTATGGAGCTGGGTGATAAGGCGCCGGGTGTGGAGGCTGGCTACGACTGCCCCGAAGTCAGCTGCGGCCTGTGCCTGACCAAAATGGATTACGGTATGCTTGATGCGCTAAACCGGCTGGTCTCCTTGCTGGATAGCCCTAAAGATGTCCCGATACTGGCGCCATTAGCCCGGCGTGAGATTATCTATCGCGCCCTGATGGGGGAGATTGGCGCGCGGATGCGCAAGTTTGCCATGGTAGATAGCCAGGCGAACCGGGTATCCCGCGTGATTGAGGTGCTAAAAGACCGTTTCTCAGAACCGCTGCGTATCAGTGACTTGGCCGACCAGGCCAATATGAGTGAGTCATCCCTGTATCACAGCTTTAAGCAGATCACGCGCATGTCCCCGTTGCAGTTCCAGAAAAAGCTGCGTTTACATGAGGCGCGACGCCTAATGTTGACTGAGGGACTGGAAGCGGCTTCCGCCAGCTATCGGGTTGGCTATGAGAGCCCCTCTCATTTCAGTCGTGAATACAGCCGTATGTTTGGTCTTCCGCCCCGCGCGGACGTGATTAAATTGCGCGGTGAACAGCGGGTCCCAGCTTAATTTGAAACTGGGTTGCCCTGCTTCAAAACAAATAAGCTACACCACCCTTCGGGACTGATATCGCCCTCCACAACCAGGCAGGCATTGGGGGGCTCAAACAGCTGACAGTCCACGCACTTTTTCCCATCCTTGGGAGTATCCTGGTAATTTACCTTGTCTTTTTGCGCTTTGATTTGGGCCTGAGCTGAGGGTGTTGAAATAAATGTGGCAGGAATTAAAAGTAGCGATGTTCCTGAAAGCTTAAGAAAGTGGCGACGGGAGTTGTCTAGAGGCTTTTCCATAAATGAACGCCTGAATGATGAAAATAAGTTTCTGGCATTCAGGTTAGCTGGAGAAGGGAGTTTTGCTCAAATTAAAGGCTTTGTTTTAAGCTGTAATCTTATTCTATTTGTTAAATTGGAGACGGCGCCATGTAGGCGCCGTCTGTTTTTACTTCTTTACTTGGTTACGCGTATTTTAGCTACAGATTTATCTCCGCTGCGAGATACGACCCGAACCTTTAAGCCGTAAGGTGTGATAGCGCGGCCGGCATCTGGTATTTCTTCGCTGCTATAGCTCCGGGTGTCATTAAACAGTGGGTAGCGGCGGTTGTGAGTGTCACTTAAGAGTATGCCGTAGTCCTCGAGTAAATCCAGAACCATGTCGTCGGCTCTTTCGATGTTAAATGTGGCATCGTGAACCTGATAGCGGGTACTGGCAACGGAATCATCACTCCATCTCAATACATTTTGGTCGGCATCAACAACTCCGAGGAAGCCATTTCCTGGGTGTACGCCAACCCAGTTATTATCGTAGCTGGAATCTACGTACCAAACCAAGAGGCCTTCTGTGAAAGTGAGCATCTCGCCGGCTACATTCACATGTGCCAATCCGGCATCAACGCCGCGATGAGTACGCCATTCGAGTAAGTAGTAGTGATCGTGCTCAAGATAGCCTGGGTTTCGGCTAAAGCCTGCAAGGCTAAAGTTGCCATCAGTTTCAGCATCATCGAAAAGGAATGTTGTGTCATCAATTTCGATGCTGATGTCATCGGCAAAAAGACCTGAATTCGCTACGGCGCCATCAGTAATATAGGTAAGTGAAAGGCTAATTTCTTGCCCGGCGTAAGCGCTTAGATCGAATGCAACGTCAATCCAGCCCTCGGAGCTACCAGTAATACCATTACCTGGGTTGGTGCCGTTGGGGTTGGTATCTGTAGTTACTGAACCAGGAATGGAGACAAAGCCATCACCGGAATCTACCATGATCGCGGCGTAATCCCAATCCAGCTCAATGTCGTACCAAGCTTTGAAAGAGAGGCTTGCTGTTTCTGCATTGCTCAGATCAACAGATATTGTCATAGAGTTTTGCAGGTTGTTGCCGCTACCGCTGAAGTAGGCGTATTCTCCACTGCTGGGTTCGGTAACTATTTCTTGTTTTGCTGGTAGGTCAATTCGGACTGCATCGTTATTGGTCCCCTTATTAACCGCTTCATCGAGTAGCAACTCGATACCGCGGCGAGGAATTTCATCTAGTGCAATAGTTTCACCATGAAGCCAGTTCCCACCATGGTTGTGTTGCAGGTATTCCTTGGCATAGGCAGAGAAGCCGGTGGGCTCTGAACCCGGAATAATACCGGCCCAGCTACCACTGGACATAATGGACCAGGAGGAGACGGGTTCACCGCGACCGCTACCATCGGTATCGTATTCATCGGGCAAGCCCAGGTCATGGCCGTATTCATGGCTGACAACCCCTGCAGCGGCGTCCGCCGGCTGAATGGTGTAATCATAAGCAGCCATAGTGCCGCCCCAGTAATCTACCTCCGCAGTAGTTCCTTCAAGTGAATAGACTCCGCCAAGGTTCCAGCGGTGAGACCAAATGGCGTCTTCACCCAGTTGCCCGCCACCTGCTTCTTCACCAACCGAGGAGTGGAAGATCATGATGTGGTCTACCAAACCATCTGCTTCCCAAAAATCGCCATCACCATCCAAGTCGTAACGGTCTTCAATATCAAAATCTGACAGGTTTACTGTGGGGTCGGCAGCTGCAGCTTCCAGGGCCTCACGAATTAGGGAGCGAGCATCACCATCAGTGTTATTGCCGTAAAAAGCTGCTGGTTGGCTGGCCATATACCAACCTGCTACAGAGCCTTCAACAGAGTAGCTGTTACCGGATTGCTGCCAGTAAAACTGTTGCATGGATAGCATGTTTTCCCCACTGGGGCCTTCAAAGCCGTTTTGGGAGAAAAGTAAGTCAGCGTAATGTTCAGCGGCGTAATCCGCGTAGTACATATCACTTTCCCCGGGCTCGATGCTGTTATGGGGAAAATCGGGGAACTCCATCAAAATAGCGAGAACCTGTGCAGTTTGGGCTTCACCGTCGTAGCTCTCTAGTTGAATGTTTCTAGGGTGGCGGCTGCCATGGTTGCGGTGAAGGGAACCTTTGCCCCTTTTAAGCCGGGGGTGATGTTTTCCACGGGCATCGCGCATCATCGTTACGGTATCGCTGGAAAGATCTTGAGCCCCATTAATGCTATGGGTGGCCCGCTCTTTTAAGTAAGTTCTTAAAGTGCGTTCAGCTTCTGCAATAGAGGCATCTTGGCTGATGCGCCCAGAGCGCTTGAGCATATCAATTAATTTGGCTTCATTGGCAATGACCAAGTCAACTTGATCACCACCTTTTTGATGTGAATTAATCGCCTGGGCATTGGCTGCCATCAGGCTCAGTGCAAGTGTGCTGGCGGAGAGCAAACTATTTATTTTTAACATAGTCCCTTCTTGTGCGTTTCAAGATAAATTAAAGCTAGTATCGAAACCTGACCCAAATAGAATTTTTTATAGTAGCCAGATTTCGAACTTTGGTAGCTTGGTTTTTTTATTGTCAGCTACAAAGGAATGACGTTTTTGTAGGAGTTGGCCGCAATATTTTTGTGGGGGGCGGAGTAATTTTACACCTTAGTATTACTTTTACGTGATTTTATAGTGTTTTTTAAAAGTAAAAACTCATTAGCTTATCAATAACAGGGGGTTGATAATGTAAGGTGTTGCTCACTTATGTGTTTTGGTTTTCCAGGGCATCCAAAGGCAAATCTGTAAGCCTCCATTAGGGCGGTTTAAAAGCTGAATATGTCCATCATGCGCATCAATGATTTCTCTACATAGAGCTAATCCCAAGCCTACGCCTTGCTCTTTTGTTGAGAAGAAGGGGAGTAGTGCCTGCTCAAGTACTTTCTCACTCATCCCGCAGCCTCGGTCGGAAAGTACTAGCTTCTGTCCAAAACTGTCGGTGCTAACTTCAAGTTCAATATCTTTGCTATCGCTACCAGCTTCTCGTGAATTCTTAATTAGATTTAGTAGGGCTTGCTCTATTTGGATGGGGTCAAAGTAGCCGGGTTCATCTGGCAGGCTTCCCTTAAGGGAAAAAGCTTGAATTGGCATTATGCGATTGACTAGCTCCTGCCAGCTAATAGTCTCACAGCTTGGAGCGGGAAGTTTGGCAAAAGAGGCGTATCCCTGAGTGAACTCTGTCAGGTGTTTACAGCGGTCTGCAATAATATCGAAAACCTTCTCCAAGGCCTGTTCTTTTCCAGGTTTTGTTACCAGCATTTTTCCAGAATGCGCGAGTGATGAAATTGGGGCTAGAGAGTTATTCAGCTCATGGCTGATCAAACGGATAACTTTTTTCCAAACTTCTACTTCTGCACGAGTTAGCTCACGGGTCATTTCGCGTAAAACGATTAGTCGGTGTTTTTGTGTGTTTAAAACAAAAGTACTGTTTCCGATATGCATGGAGTGGGGACCATTGATGTCGGCATAATTAAACAGTCCATTCTTCCAACTGTTAATGGCGCTGGCAATTTCTTTGGGACTCTTGGATAAAAGCTTCTGTAATAGTAGTCCTTGTATTGGCCTTCCATTGTTAAGAAGTTGCTTGGCACTACTGTTTGAATAAATAATACGATCGTTTTGATCCACCAGTAGAAGAGCTTGGGGTGATGTTTGGATAACCGTATCCAAAAGGAGTTCCCGTTGATAAATATGGGCACGTTCCTTGCGTAAGTGTTCCCCTATCTCGTTATAGAGAATTGTTATTTGTCGGAGTTCACTATCCTTGGGATGTACTAGGGAGATTGAGAAATCGCCGTCACGGAAATTTAGCAGGCCGTTTTGTAATGATTTCAGGGTGCTAGTTAGGGGGGCAATTATAAGGCGAACCAGTACAATTAATAACGGCAATGAAATGATAAGTCCCGCTGACCAGGCGAGTGATGGGCTAAAACCAGCCCGAGTACCGAGCCAGGATATGGTAATACCGGCGACTAAGGGAATGGCCGCTGTTGCAATAAGGCGGCCTTCAAGTGAAAAATATTTCGACATCAATAGGGTATACCGTGTTTTTCCAGGCGGCGGTATAGTGCTTGGCGGCTCATGCCGAGTTCTCGCGCAGCCTGGGCAATAATGCCATTGCAGTTGGATAGTGTCTCTTGTAGCAACTCGCGGCTGGGCTCAAAACTCACTTCCACTTTATCGGTTGTCATTTGCTCAGGAAGTGCCAGGACGGCTTCATCGATAGTATCCTCCTGACTTAGGACGGCCGCTCGCTGCATAACATTTTGCAGCTCCCGTACATTGCCGGGCCAATGATAGCGAGTAAGGGCATTTAATGCTTGAGGAGATAGTTTTTTGGAGTTGCTACTTTCTGCGAGGAAGCTCATTGCGAGGGGGGCGATGTCCTCAGGGCGCTCATGCAGTGGCGGAAGGCGCAGCTCTATAACATTGAGTCGATAAAATAAATCCTGGCGAAACTTGCCTTCCTCGATAGCCTTGTGGAGATCTCTATTGGTAGCACTGATTACCCGAACTTTGGTTTTGCGGGTTTGGCTGCTGCCTAAACGCTGGAATTCCCCGGTTTGTAGTACGCGCAGTAGTTTCACCTGGCCACTGGGTGACAGCTCGCCAATTTCATCGAGAAATAGGGTGCCGCCATTGGCGGCTTCAAACCTGCCCTCCCGTGCCCGATTGCCGGCGCCGGTATAGGCTCCAGGTTCGGCTCCGAACAGCTCTGCTTCCATCAGATCTTCTGGCAGTGCGCCCACATTAACTTTAATAAAAGGCCCTTCTCTAGATGAAGAGTTTGCCTGGACAATCTCAGCAATCTTCTCTTTGCCGGCCCCATTTGGCCCTGTGATCAGGATGGGAACTTCAGATTTCGCTACTTGAGTGGCCATCTCCAACAGCTTTTGCATTTTATCGCTGCGGTAAATTATGCCTTGTAGTAAAAAGTCCTCCCGTAATTGGCTGCGAGCATTCAAAGCTTGTTGCTGGGATGCCTGCTGGCGCTTTTGTAGTTCTCCCAGTTCCAATAAATTGTTAATTGTGGATATTAGTTTATTGTCATCCCAGGGCTTACCCAGGTAATCAGCTGCACCAGCTCTAACTAGCTCGACAGCCATTTCCAGTTGGGTCCAAGCGGTCAGAAGGATAATTGGTAAGTCCGGACTTATTTCCCGAATCGCAAAGAAGAGTTCTTTTCCCTCTTGTCCAGAGGTTGTATCAGCGGTGAAATTCATATCCTGGATAACCAGGCTGACATCGCTGTTCTCTCGTAGCAGTTGTAGTCCGGCTTGAGGGGTAATCGCACAAAGTGGCTGCAAGTCATGCAGGGACAACAGGATCTCCAGGGCGGAAACGATACTGCTGTTGTCATCAATAATAAGTACTTTGTCCATAGTTTCTAAGACACGCTATTAAGACGCCTATTATGCAATGTGTTGATGGCGAGGGGGAATGCTTGTGGCAGGTTTTCTCTGCCACAAATAGATCTGGAAGAGCTAGTGGCCGATATGTTGCTCGGCAGGTTTGTGGTCGAAGCTGAGCACCCTCGCTAGCTGCCACTCTCCATCTACCTGTTTCCAGAGGTGAGTGAACTGAGAAATTTCCCGTAAGACTTCAGATTTGTCGTCATTGATGCCGTAAAATCGATGGGTGCCAGATTGTATAGCGCCATAATGGTTGACTGGGTAGATTTTAGTGCTCTCGATTACCAATTCACGACGTGCACGAATACCACTTCCATTTTCACGCTGTTTACACATATTGGTAATGGCCTTGACAAACTCTTCTCCAGACTTTGCTGTTTGACCCCACTTGTCATGGTACATTTCAAAGTCATCGGTCACCAGGTTTTGTGCTTCTCTTAGATCACAATTATTGAATAATGCATCAAATAAGCGTTGGTCGGCTCTAGTAATTTGTTGTACTAGTTCTTCAGTTACTAGTGGGCCAGCAATAACCGGATGTTTTTCAGCTTGTAAGTTTGGGCTGATGAAGGTTAGCCCCACAAAAAATAAAGAAGATATTTTTTTAAACAAGATCAATGTCCCTATTGTTTTTTTACTGGGGGGTATGTCGACCGAATGTGGCAGATAAACCATGAAAATGAATGAGGAAAACTTTTACCTTATCTTGGGAGTGAGCAATTAGCTCACCCCCTAAAGGTTGTTGTTTAAATACTTCGGGTGGCTGTCGCCGGCGATATATTGGCTGCTCGTAGTGCTGGAGCAAGTGCAGCTACAAGGCTGACTAAGAGAACCAGTAGCGCACAAATAACTAGAGGTACAATTGTTAAAGTAGGCTGTGAGTAATCGCGAACCATATATTGATTGGCAATCAGTGCCGCTGCACTGCCAACTGCGATACCCAGACTCGCTATCATTCCATTCTCAATAAGGAAATATCGGCTGATATTAGTACGGGTGGCCCCTAATGCACGTCTAACACCAATTTGCTTGGCCCTTTGATTAATCCAGAAAATGGTTAGACCTACAATGCCAAGAGCTACAATAAAGCTCAACATGACTGCAACAATAGAAAGTACTTTAACCATCATATTGTCGATAGCATAGCTGCGCTTGACATACTTAGAGAGTGGTTCAACAGAGATTACTCGCTGAGGGTCCCGTTCAGACAGCTTGTCAGCTAACACCTTCATTACCTCATCGCGTTTGCCCGGCTCTGTACGTACTATATATTTTGCATAACGCCTATTTTTTATTTCTGGGTAAAACATCACATTGCCAGCTTTGGACCATCCAACCCAGGCTCCCAAGTGCCGTTCTACAACTCCGACTATTTCCATCGGTTCAGAGCTACCACCGGAGAAAATTGGCCGCCCTATAGGATCCTGATTGGGGTAGAACTTGTCAGCAAGTTGCTGGGTGATAATGACAACAGGTTTTTTTGTAGCCTCGTGAGAGTTGCTGGCCTGCATATCTGCCTCGGTAAAGTTGCGACCTGCGACTAACTCTAAATTTAGGGTGTTAATAAAGTGTGGATCAACCTGATAGTAGTTGGCTCCCTCACCGCCGATCTCCTGATTGGCTTTATTGTGATATACCGAAGACGATCCTGATTGCGATAGAGGGATTTGTTGAGTGATCGAAGCATCGACAACATTTGGAAGTTGGCGGAGAATCCCCAAATCGGCTCTTACCGCCCCAATTGTGTCGTAGTCTTTTGGTATTGCCATGAACCCAATAGTAATAATGTTGTCGACATCGATTCCTGTGGGCCGGTTTATCTTTTCTACTCTATCTTGGATTATTATTGCTGTGTTGCTGATAATTGCCAGGGTTAAGCCAAGCTGAAGGGCAATCAGCAGTGCAGAAACTTTGTTGCGCCAGAGGGCGGACAGCATCGGTTTTAATTCAAGCATGGTCAGGCCTTACTGGGTTTTCAGGTAGATAGAAGGGTTGGTTTGACTGATCTTCAATGCTGGATAGAAACCTGCCAATAGGCTTGCGACAATAGCCAGGCCAATAGCCGCAACCATCATGACCCAATCCATAGTTGGGAGTGTGTCGATTTGGCCCATGGCCAGGTAGCGAATGCCGCTAAGGCCGAGTATGGCGAGAAAGATGCCCGCTACTCCTCCGATAATTCCTATGGTTGCGCTTTCAATCAAGTGCTGGGTGAAAATCGCACTTCTACTTGCTCCAAGAGCGCGACGTACACCTGCTTCTGGTGCCTTGCGTAGAAATTTCGCCAACAACAATGCGACGGCATTGATAATACATACCAGGAGAAACGCCAGAGAAACCCACCCAAGAATACGGTTGTCATCACTGAGTACCTCATTGAGAACCAACCATTCAGATGGTTTACTCAAGGCAAATTTTAGTGGTCGCTCGAAACGCCCTTGAGCTTTCTCTTGCTGTATATAAGCGCGAAGAAAATTTTCGTACTGCGCTTTTTGCTCGCTAGTTGTAAGTTCAACCCAGTATTGAACCCAGAGATATTCACTCTGTAGAAACTCTTCATATCCCTGCGGATCGGCATTGTCCCAGCCATTGGTGTTGCCCCAGCTGTGAATTTCCAACTTGCGGTGTAAGCCAAAGGGTATGAATAACTCTTCTACTGTATCAAACGGGCTGTTGTTGACATCATATACCTTTGGTGAGGGCTCCCAAGTGTCGATAACACCCACTACCGTATAGGGTTCGTCGTTGAGTTTTATTGTCTTTCCAACGCTATTTTGACCAGAGAAAAGCTTGTCATTTGTCGGCTTGGAAAGCACAACTACTTGAGTAGGAGAGCTATCAGCAGACTCCTCCCAGGTGCCGCCATAAATAAAGGGCACATCGAACAAAGCGAAAAAGTCCCGGGTAGTTACCCGGGTATGTGATTCAAAAGGTCTAATAGCAGAGTTTTCAATCTCAACGGTAAAACCGTAGCGATGCATGGCAACTTGACGGGTGGGAATATCTGAGCGCAATAACGCTTCGGCGTCCCGATAGGTCAGCTGCCAGGGTATTTCATTTTTACTTTTGTAAGCTTTATTAACATCCCAACTGTCTAGCTGTACAGCAAAGAGAACGTCGTCTTTGTGCTTTAAAGCATTCTGGGACATGGTGTAGTTCAGGGTCAGCACCGTCATAGAGGCGCCGACACCGACTGCAATAGCGGCAACCATTAAGCTGCTTAAAATCGGGGTTCCGCGCAAACTTCGTAGGGCCAGGGAAATATAGTATCCAAACATGGTGCAGTCTCCTTAAGCAGTAACGGCAGCAGGATGCTCGGGGACCGCACGTAAATCGCAAACCTGTCCATCTACGATCTGGATGTTGCGGTGGGCACGGCGTGCAAGTTCTGGATCGTGGGTAACCATTACGATGGTGGTTCCCCACTCGTTAATAAACTCCAGTAGCTCCATTACCTGGCGGGCCATTAAGGAGTCGAGGTTACCGGTGGGCTCATCCGCAAGCAGAAAACGGGGTTCGCCAGCTAAAGCGCGGGCGATAGCGATACGTTGCTGCTGTCCACCGGAGAGCTGTGCCGGCAGGTGTTTAGCGCGTGCAGAAAGGCCTACCTGCTCGAGCACTTTTTCAATACGCTTGCGACGTTCTTTTGCATTGAAACCACGATAGCGCAGGGGAACGTCGATATTGTCGAATAAGGTTAGGTCGGGAATCAGGTTAAACCCCTGGAAAATAAAGCCTATTTTTTCGTTGCGCAGATGTGAGCGCTGGCGGTCATTGATATTACTGACATTCTCACCGTCGAGCAGGTACTCTCCACTGGTGGGCGTTTCCAGTAGGCCGGCGATGTTGAGAAAGGTGGTTTTACCGGAGCCACTGGGGCCGGTTACAGAAACAAACTCACCCTCTTTAACCTCGAGACTGAAATCGCGCAGCGCATGAGTTTCGATAGTATCGGTACGGAAACTTTTACGGATATTGTTCATTTTCAACATTGCGATATTCCCTTTTTCTTAAACTTTAAATTATTGATTGATTTACTAAGGAGCTATATCGAGCTCCAATTTGAATTCGGGGTTAATCTGTCAGCGCAATTAGCTGGGCATTTTCGAGTTCCTCGGAAGAGGAGATAATGATTCTGTCTCCCTCTTGTAGGCCCGAGATAATCTCTACCTGTTTTAAGCCAAAGGCGCCTATCTGGATGGAAACTCGCTCCGCCTGTTGTTCGCTGTTCAAACGAAAGGCATGGTTGCCACCGCTATGATCGAGGAAGCCACCGCGTTTGACCAACAGTACGTTATTGCGGTTTTCCAGCAGTATGCGGGCGGTGAGGCGGAGATTTTGTCGAAGCTTTTTCGGCTGGCCCTCAGTGAAACGAACCCGTGCAACCACCTGACCGTTGATGACTTCGGGGGAGATTGCGGTAATTTCCCCGGATAATTCTTTTCCACCGAGATTGATTGCCACGGCCATGCTGATGCCCAGGTCGTCGGCATAGTTTTCCGGCACCTTGGCCTCGAGTTCAAAGCTGGTGAGATCGACAACTGTAATAAGTGGCGCATTAGCGCCTACGGCGCTGCGCTGCGCCACAGCTAAGCTACCGACGGTGCCGTTGACCGGTGAGATAATGTTCAGCTCGCGTACACGGCGCTCAGTTTCTTCTACCTGAAGGCGTTGTTGTGAGACCTGGAGTTCCAGGTTCTGGGTTTCAAAGGTCAGTGATTCTTTTTCCAGTCCCGCACTTTGTACGGCTTGTTCGTACTCCAGCTGGGCTCGGGCCATATCGTCTTTGGTTTTTTCAAAATCCAGCCGCGAGATAATTTGCTTTTCCATAGACAGCTCTGCACGTCTCAACTCTCGCTTGGCAGCGGTGAGGTTGACTTTGGCCAGGTCGGCCTTTTGCTGGTTTTCCATATGCTGGCGTTTGGCCTGGATTTTTTGGCGCTGCAGGTTCACCGTCAACTGGTTGAGTTGGGCGTTTTCCTGGGCCAGTTGATTGGATAGTTCCGGGCTGTCGACGGTGGCCAGCAATTGCCCTTCGTCAACGGTATCCCCAGCTTTCACCGCAAACTTCACAATGCCCTGGGCAGGGCTGAAAAGCGTGGGGCTGTTTGCAGCGACCACCTGGCCCTGAACCACCAGGTCCCGCACCAGGTCTCCTCGCTGGACCTGGGCGATATTGACTTGAGACAGTGAGAGGGTGCTGTCGACAGAGCTATTGCTGTGCCAGGAATTGATACCCCAGATCAGGAATGCCACTGTCAAACTGGCAAATACCGAGGCTTTGACGACCTTTTTGTTCTTCCAAACCGGCACGGCTTCTATCTTGGTATCTTGCCTGGAAGTATCTCTAATCATTGCGGCTTTCCGTTTCTCTTACTGTTTGCCTGTCATTGCTATTTGGATGCAGGCTTTTGGAAATTTGGATTCAGAGTTAAGAATCTGCTTGTTAGGAGGGGTATCGCAATAAGCATGCCAACAGTTAATCTTTATTTAACTTGTTGAAATAAAAGGAATTTTTTGAAACTTTGTAGTTTTTGGTTTTCTTGATGGTGTCCGCAAAAAGTGTCCGGTGTCCGCCTTGTCCACGGTCGGACGGCAGTGGACAGTTCTGATATTTGTCAGAGGAAAAGTGGTGAGAGGGAGGCTACGCCATGCGGGGTTGCTGCCGTTTATGGTAGAGTGCGCGGCCTTTTTTTGATCAATCTCAATTTAATTAGCTGTCTCCTATGTTTCCTTCGCTGCTCTCATCGACCAAAGCCGACTGGTTCGGCAACATACGTCGGGATGTTCTCGCCGGCCTGGTAGTGGCCCTGGCTTTGATACCCGAAGCCATCGCTTTCTCGATTATCGCGGGCGTTGACCCCAGAGTCGGCCTCTACGCCTCTTTCTGTATCGCTGTTGTGATTGCATTTGTCGGCGGTCGCCCGGGAATGATCTCCGCTGCCACCGGGGCCATGGCTCTGCTGATGGTGACCCTGGTGAAAGAACACGGGTTGCAATATCTGCTTGCGGCAACCTTATTGACGGGGGTACTGCAGATTATTGCGGGTTACCTGAAGCTGGGGAGCTTAATGAGTTTTGTCTCCCGGGCTGTGGTGACAGGGTTCGTCAATGCCCTGGCAATATTGATATTCCTGGCGCAAATGCCGGAATTGATCGGCGGCACCTGGGAAGTCTATGCAATGACTGCGGCGGGTCTGGGGATTATTTACCTGTTCCCTTATATCCCCGTGATTGGCAAGGCTGTGCCATCACCGCTGGTGTGTATTCTGCTCCTCACCGCAGTGGCAGTGACGATGGGATTGGATATTCGCACTGTCGGCGATATGGGTGAGCTGCCGGATACTCTGCCTGTGTTCCTCTGGCCAGAAGTTCCGCTTAACTTTGAAACCTTACAGATTATCTTTCCCTACTCCGCAGGTCTGGCCGTAGTGGGCTTGTTGGAATCCCTGATGACGGCGACGATTGTCGACGACCTGACGGATACTACCAGTGACAAGAACCGTGAGTGTAAAGGTCAGGGTATTGCCAATATTGCTGCGGGTACCCTGGGTGGTATGGCTGGCTGTGCCATGATCGGCCAGTCTGTTATTAATGTGAAATCCGGTGGCCGCGGCCGTCTTTCCACTCTGGTGGCCGGTATCGGTCTGCTGACACTGGTAGTGTTTATCAGTGACTGGGTTGCTGTGATCCCCATGGCGGCGCTGGTGGCAGTCATGATTATGGTCTCTATCGGCACCTTTGACTGGGGCTCCATCCGCAATTTGAAGCACTACCCACTCTCTACAAATTTGGTCATGCTGGCCACTGTGGTTGTGGTAGTGTGGACTCACAACCTGGCCTATGGTGTATTTGTCGGTGTGCTGTTGGCATCGCTGTTCTTTGCCAACAAAGTCAGTCACTTTATGTATGTGAGCAGCTCCCTGGATGAAAAGCAGAGTCGCCGCACTTACAAGGTCATTGGGCAGGTATTTTTCAATTCAGCCGATAAGTTTACCGCTTCGTTTGATTTCAAAGAGGTGGTGGATACGGTGGTGATCGACCTCAACCGCGCGCACTTCTGGGATGTTTCCGGGGTTAATGCGCTAGACAAGGTGGTGCTTAAGTTCCGCCGTGAGGGAGCACAAGTCGAGCTGGTAGGATTGAATGAAGCCAGTGAAACGATCGTCGACCGTTTTGGCGTACACGATAAGCCCGAGGAAATTGAGCGGGTTCTTGGAGGACATTGATGGCCGTAAGCAACAGCGAAAATAACAATGAGAACACAGGTAATGGCGGCAAGGCGCCATTGATACTCTCCTGTATCGATGGCTCTCATTACACTGGAGCGGTGTGTGATTACTCGGCCTGGCTGGCCAGGAGCCTGCAAGCACCGTTAAAGCTGTTGCACAACATCGAAAGAAGCAGTGTCCCTGCGGTAACCGATTTTACCGGCAGCATTGGCCTGGGAAGTCAGGAGGAGTTACTGGAAGAGTTAACTGCGCTGGAGCAGCAGCGGGCGCAGTTAATGGTGCAGCAGGGCAAACTGATGCTACAGGCCGCCCGCAGCCGTGCCGAAGACGCCGGTGTGCAAAATATCAAAGCCTGCCAGCGTCACGACAGCCTGACAGAATCAGTGGTGGAAATGGAAGACTCCATTCGCGCGCTGGTGTTGGGAATTCGCGGTGAAGAGCACGGGGATTCTGAGCGTGGACTTGGCGCTCACCTGGAGACAGTAGTGCGCTCACTGCACAAGCCGATTCTGGTGGTCAATCGGGACTTCACAGAGCCCAGCAGGGTGATGCTTGCCTACGATGGCAGTGAGGCCTCGTGCAAGGCATTGGCGATGGTTGCAGAGAGCCCATTATTTCGCGAACTCTCCTGTCACCTTGTCTATGTAGGGCCCGCTGAAACTGCGGAGAGTTTGTTGGCTGAAGCCTCGGCCAAACTGGATTCTGCAGGACTCACTTGTACTACCAGTAATCTCACCGGCAATACCGTTGAAGCTTTGGTGGCTTACCAAACCGAGCACCAGATTGACCTAACCGTGATGGGAGCTTTCAGTCACAACCGCCTGCACGACCTTCTGATGGGAAGCATCACCGTAAAAATGTTGTTGAAAGCCCGCCAGCCTCTGTTGCTGTTGCGGTAGAAGCCCCTTCGCTTCCCACTTAAAGTGCCAGTGCCGCTTCCCGGGGGCTGGCAAACCAGCGTAGGGGTTCTGCCTCATCAGGTAGTCTTAAATCGTAGAAATGGGCTTCGCGACCAACTTTGCGAAGCTCTTTTTCTCCCATCATTAAATAGCTCTTAAGATCTAAGTTGCAACGGTTCTCCTGCTCTTGTTGCGTGTCTTTCTCGGTAAATGTCAGCTGAGAAATATCAAGCGATGTCTTCATTTTTTTATCCTGATATCGCCATACGCCGGTGAGTGGGTCAAAACGGTAAAACGGCAACAATCTCCAGCCGTAGTTGGCGACCAGGGCCATTGCCTCCAATAAGTATTCGAAGACCTCCTCGCTGATAAAATAGTTAAAATTGAGTCTTATCCAACCGGGTCTCAGTACCTTGTGACCTTGCAGGATTTGTTCTTCCAGGGATTTACTGTGGGCCATATCGATACCCAATAAAGCGTGCCCATAGGGACCGGCACAGGAGCAGCCTCCGCGAACCTGAATACCAAATAGGTCATTGAGCAATGCCACTACAAAACCGTAGTGAAGGTCCTTATTGTTCCATTTAATTCGCAAGGAGATGATGGATAGTCGCGCAGAGTCAGTATTGCCGAGTATCTCAATGGCCTCCTCCTCCGACCAGCGTTGCAGTGCCCGCTGTAAAAATTGGGTTTCGCGTCGACCAATCTCTTTTGTGCCCACCGTCTGTTGAAGTCTGAAAACCATTCCGGCCCTGATCGACTCGATAATGGCTGGGGTGCCGCCCTCTTCACTGCGCTCGGCGTCTTCCAGATAGCGGTGATCTTCCGGCGTGACATAAAGGACGGTACCGCCTCCCGGTGTGGCAGGTACCGAATTTTTCAGCAGATCTTCGTGTACAACCAGAATACCTGGGGTGCCAGGTCCTCCGATGAATTTGTGCGGGGAGATAAACACGGCATCCTTTTGGTAGTGGCTATCCGGCGTTGCTGGCCCTTGTATATTAATTTGCACATAGGGTGCTGCGGCGGCGTAGTCCCAAAATGATAAAGCTCCGTGTTTTTTAAGGAGTGCAGTCACTGCCTCTACATCTGTTTTGATTCCGGTTACGTTAGAGGCCGCAGAAAAACTGCCGATTTTAAATGGTCTATGGGCATGGGCACGCAGTTCTGATTCCAGTACTTCAAGGTCAAGTTTGCCTCTTTGATCCAGTGGAATAGCGATCAAATCGGCAATGCTCTCTCGCCAGGGGAGTTCATTGGAGTGGTGCTCGTATGGGCCGATAAAAATAACCGGGCGATCATGTTCGGGAATTCTACTTAAGAGCTGGTGTTGCCTATCCAGGTCTGCGGGCAGGCGCAAGTTGAGAATATCGATCAATTTGTTGATCGCGGCTGTTGCACCAGAACCACAAAAAATCACTTTATGGTTATCGCTGGCGTTGACTGCCTGACGAATTTCTTCACGGGCCTGCTCCCGTAGCGCGGTGGTATGGGCACCGGTATAGGAACTCTCGCTGTGGGTATTGGCATAGAAGGGCAGCACCTGCTGGCGGATAGTCTCTTCGATAAATGTCAGCGCACGACCGGAAGCTGTGTAGTCGGCGTACACCAGAGGACGTTTTCCAAACGGCGTTACGATTGCTTGCATATCGCCGATTTCTGAGTCGCGGATGTGCTTTATCAGGTCTGTCATGATTTCCTTTCCCCTGTTTTGCGGGGCTCACTTTAGTCCCGAATGCTTGAAACAATGTCTCTACTTGTATCTTTTATTGTGTGATTTATGAATGATTGTGCCGATAATAAGATTTAAACCGTAAAACTGTGCCATAAAGCGTCATTTTGTGTGATTGGGCGAGGCGGGGACTGAGTGATGACTGAAGGATTAAGCAAATTGGATAGGGCAATACTCGAGCTGTTGCAGGCTGATGCGACCCTGTCAGTGGGGGACATTGCCGAGCGGGTTGGGATGTCCAAGTCGGCATGTTGGCGCCGCATTCACCGTCTTGAGAATGAGGGGGTGATTTGCGACAGGGTTACCCTCCTCGATCAGCAAAAACTGAACTTGCCGCTGACGGTCTATATCTCAATTCGCACCAATCAGCACAACGATCAGTGGGCCGCCCGTTTTGGCGAATTGGTACAAGGTTTGGCTGAAATTCTTGAGGTCCATCGCATGAGTGGAGACCTGGACTATCTGATCAAAGCAGTAGTCACCGATATGCCTGACTACGATCGTCTCTATAAGGAACTGATCAAGGCCGACCTGTTTGATGTCAGCTCCAGTTTTGTAATGGAGACGATGAAGCAGACAACCCGTTTACCGCTAAATCATGCACTGTCCAAATAGGGCTGGACTCTAGCCGCGTCGATTACTCCACCAGTGGCGCAATCGAGTTTCTCCCAGGGCGCTGTCACCCGGGGGAGCCTTAAGGCTGTTGCGAATCTCACTCCAGGCGTTGGAGTTCAACCAAAGGTTCAGGGCGAGTACCACCAGCATGGTGGTGATAGAGCCGAGCCCCGCTAGCAGCATGTCTTTCTGCGCATCCCAAATATCTCCTTGAGAGCCGAGGAAGGCTGCGCCCAATTCTGGAGAGACAGCTTTTGCCGCTTGCCACTCAATGATTTCGTAGATTGATGAGAGCGCAAAAGTCACGTCTACCGGGAAGAAATAGGCCCAGAATCCACGCAGCTGAGCCAGGCGCACAAGAACCTCTCGCACCGGATAGGCCAGGAGAAGGCCAAAGCTGAAATGCACCAGGCGGTCGTACATATTGCGATCGGAGCCCAGCCATTCCTGTAAGGTGTAGCCAAAAGGAGTTTCGGCATAGGTGTAGTGAGAGCCGATCACATGAAGGCACATGAAGATGGTGATCAATGTATAGGAGATATTCGATAAGGGAAAACTCCGTGCACTGATCAAAATGATCGGTAGAGCGGCAAATACCAGATAATTCTCCAGCAACCAGTCATCGGGGTGCAGGGGGTTCCAGGCAGACCAGGCCCAGGTAATGGCAAATGTGGTCAATAAGAACAGATGGAACCAGTGTTGGCGAAGGAAAGTCTGCATATGTTTGGCGCCTCTACGTCGGGCTAGAGATTGGCGCCAGGATACACCATTGGAGGGGAATAGGAATTGCGTTGAATTACGGTCCGCTAATGCAATGCCGCGCGGTGTGGGAGTGCGGCGGTAATCGCGGCTTCCTCGTCGAGTAATTCAGATAGCCTCGCTTCCACTTTTTCGCGGGGAAAGTACTCCAGCGCGAGTTCGACAAATAGTTCGTGGTGGCGAGCTTCACTATCGGTGATGACCTGGTAGAAGGTCTTCAGGGGGCCAGCTGGCAGAGCTTCAGCCACCAGTCCAAAGCGCTCACACCCCCGCGCTTCGATAATCGCTGCGGTGAGCAGGCGGTCCATCAAGTATTCATCGGGCCCCCGGCGAATCAGTTGGCGCAGGGTGTTGATATACGGGTCTTTCACATCCGGTGCCTGGTAGATCCCTCGATCATGCATAATCTTGATAACCTGGCGGAAGTGGTTCATTTCTTCCAGTGCCAGGTTGATCATGGCTTCCACTAAAACGGGCTTGTCGGGATAGTGAGAGAACATGGATACCGCCATGCCGGAGGCCTTTTTCTCTGCGGCAGCATGGTCTTGCAGGAATCGATCAAAGTCGGCGAGCACCACTTGAGCCCAGGGTTTGGGGGTGTGAAATCGCAGTTCAAACATAGTCGATGGCGGTTAGTGCAAAGCGTCAGTATACCGCCACCGGTTCACTGCTCTAGAGCGTTATTGCTCCGGGGTAGAGTCAGCTGGCAATTCTGCGTTCGCGAACCTCCCGCTCTTGTTGAGTAACAATTCGGGCCTGTTCCAGGGACATGCCGGCCTTTGCGTGAGGGGTGGGCTTGCCATGTGCGTCCAGCGCGACAAAAACAATTTGGTCTACTTGCACAATCAGCTGCTGTGACTGTTTGTTGCGAACCTCACAATGGACTGTGAGAGAGGTTTGGCCGATACCAACCACTTCGAATCCAAACTCCACCACATCACCGCAGCAAGCGGAGCTGACGAAGTCAATTTCCGACATCAGTTTGGTGACCAGCATTGGAGTACCCATCTGGCAGCCGGCAAAGATTGCCGCTTCCTCATCAATCCAGGACAGTAGCTGTCCGCCAAACAGGCGCTGGGCGGGATTGAGGTCTCCGGGTTTCACACAGTGTCGCGAATAGTATTTCACTCTGACCTTCCTAACTTACTACAGGTTGAACAACGCTCGAGCCATCCCTGGCTTGCTGTATGACAGCGAAAAGCTTCCTTCACTGGTGAGACTGCATACAGCGTGCCAAGCCAGAAAAAGCGCAGTTGATGAATTTTCCTGTGGAAATATGTCAATTAGCCCTTTTGTGGCACCGGCTTGGCGCGACATTAATCACTGTAGCCCCGTTTATGTGCAGGAAAGTCAGGAAATATCGATTTCCTGTTTGGGTTTTGAACAGGATGTGGCGCTTTGGCCGGGATAGTAGATATTTTGGACGTCATCTATCGATTGTGGGAAATACCGCTATGGGACTCCTCGGCGACAGAGATTAGAATGGCCCACGAACCTGACCCAGGCGTCGCACTCACGACCTTGGGTTGATAGTTCTCCGGAGCGCCACCAGCGTATCTGTAATCAGGTAACAACGATTCCCAAAAGACGAAGGGAGAGACTGTAAGGATGATCATCCAGCCGAAAGTACGCGGTTTTATTTGTACCAATGCCCACCCGCAGGGCTGCGCTGCTAACGTACGCGAGCAGATTGAGTATATTCAGTCCCAGGCAGCGGTCGAAAATGGGCCCAAAAAGGTGCTGGTGATAGGTGCCTCCACAGGCTATGGCCTGGCATCACGAATTACAGCTGCTTTTGGTTGCGGCGCAAGCACCCTTGGCGTGTTCTTCGAGAAGCCGCCTACTGAAAAGCGCACGGCTTCTGCGGGTTATTACAATTCCGCAGCTTTTGAGCAGGAGGCCCACAAAGCGGGGCTTTACGCAAAGAGTATCAATGGCGATGCTTTTTCTGATGAGGTGAAAGCCCAGACTGTAGAGATGATCAAAGAAGACCTCGGTCAGGTTGATCTCGTGGTTTACAGCTTGGCATCCCCGCGTCGCACAGATCCGAAAAGCGGTGAGCTGTATAGCTCTGTCCTCAAGCCCATTAACAAATCTTACACTGCCAAGAATCTGAACACTGACAAGCTGGAGATCTCCGATATTACTTTGGAGCCGGCGAGCGACGAAGAGATCGCAAATACCGTCAAGGTTATGGGTGGTGAAGACTGGGAACTGTGGATGCAGGCCCTCGGTGATGCCGGGGTATTGGCTGATAACTGCAAAACTGTGGCTTATACCTATATCGGTGAAAAGTTGACCTGGCCGATTTATGGTCACGCGACTATCGGTAAAGCTAAAGAAGATCTTGATCGCGCGGCAAAAGCGATCACCGATAACGGTAAGGCTGCGGCTAACGTTGCCGTTTTGAAGGCGCTGGTTACCCAATCCAGCTCTGCTATTCCGGTGATGCCACTCTATATCTCTCTTGCGTACAAAATCATGAAAGAAGAGGGGACTCATGAGGGCTGTATCGAACAGCTATACCGCCTCTACACTGAGGGGCTCTATACCGATACTCCACGTCTCGATGATGTGAACCGTTTACGTATGGACGAGAAAGAGCTGCGCCCTGAGACTCAGGCGAAGATCGAAAAGCTCTGGCCAGAGGTAACTGCTGAGAACCTGTTTGACTTGACTGACTTCAAGGGCTATCAGGCGGACTTCCTCAAGCTGTTTGGATTTGGTGTTGATGGTATTGATTACGATGCAGATACCTCACCCATGGTAGATACCAAATTCGATTGATTTTATGCGGGACTCCATTTGGGAGTCCCGTTTCTCCTTCCGTAACGCACTCCTACAACTCTTCCTAGCAAAGCTGCATAATCCGGTTTTTCGGTTTATGGGGGCTCTTCAATGGAGTATCGCCAACTCGGCACCACCAACCTTAAGGTCAGCCAGATCTGCCTGGGCACCATGACTTATGGTGAACAAAATAATGAAGCTGAATCCGCTGAGCAGCTCGACTATGCAATATCTCAGGGGGTTAACTTTATTGATTGTGCGGAAATGTATCCCGTACCGCCACGGCCAGAAACACAGGGCCGAACCGAGGAATATATCGGCAACTGGCTGGCTGCGCGAGGAGGCAGGCACCAGGTTGTTGTCGCAACTAAAGTGGCGGGCCGCAGTGCCGCCAATTCAGGTGTTGGCCATATTCGCTCGGGTCCCCGCCTGAGTCGAGAGCAGATTTTGCAGGCCTGTGACGATTCCTTAAAACGCTTGCGCACTGACTATATCGACCTCTATCAGGTCCACTGGCCTGAAAGGCAAACTAATTTCTTCGGGCGCCTGGACTATACCCACGGCAGCGACGATGGTGTGTCTATAGCTGAAACATTGGGCGCACTCGAGGAGTTGGTTGAGCAGGGCAAGGTTCGTCATATCGGTGTTTCCAATGAGACCCCCTGGGGTATGTTTGAGTACCTGCAGCAGTCGATTGCCTACGGGAAGCCAAGGATTGTATCGATTCAAAACCCCTACAGTCTTTTAAACAGGGCTTTTGAAGTTGGCTGCGCTGAAATTGCTATTCGCGAGAGATGTGGCCTATTGGCGTACTCCCCCCTCGCATTTGGGGTTCTTTCGGGTAAGTATCTGGGGGGAAGGAAGCCTGAGGGTGCGCGACTTACCCGCTATGATCGCTTTCAGCGCTACGCTGGAGAGCGAACCCTGGCTGCGACCCAGGCCTATGTGGATTTGGCCCGGGAGTTTGGTCTGGACCCTGCGCAGATGGCACTGGCATTCGTGAATCAGCAGCCATTTGTCACTTCAAATATCATTGGCGCCACAACTATCGAGCAATTGCGTTCCAATATTTCCAGCGTTGAAATTACCCTGGATGGTGAGCAATTAGCGGCTATCGAAGCTATACACCAGGGGAATCCCAACCCGGCGCCCTAAAAGGGCAGAGTCTGAATTCTATTGATGAAAGCCTGTGATGCCTCTGAAAGCCCCGCAGGAATAATGCGGGATGAATCAGGGGCTGCCCAACTATAATTGGGGTAGTCGCCATGAAAATATGGCTGCCAGAATAGATAGCGGTAATCGTTATGGAAACTACTGGACATCACACACTGAAGGACCTGTTTTCCCAGTTGGGGCTGGCGTCTGAAGATGCACAGATCCATGAATTTCTGGTCACGCACTATTTGCACCGCCATGAGAAGCTTTCCTCCGCCTCCTTCTGGAGTGATGGGCAACGAGAGTTCCTGGAGAATGCTATCTTGGATGATTCGGATTGGTGTGTCGCCGTGGATGAGTTGGACACCCTGTTAAGGCACTGACCTCCTGTGGCTGTTACGCAGTCCCTGCTCTCCTCGCATAGGGTATACTACGTCGTTTTCAACCGACTTAGGTTGCGCCTCGGCGCCACACCCTGATATAGATCTGATGGAAAAACCCCGATTTCGCGCGGCGCTGCTGCATCCTCGCTACTGGCTGACCTGGCTGCTTTTTGCACTATGGTTTTTGATCGCGCAACTGCCCTATCGCTGGCAGTTGGCCATGGGCCGTGCGTTTGGCCGCCTAATGCTAAGAGTAGCTGCCAGCCGGCGCACGATTGCTGAACGCAATCTCGCGCTGTGCTTCCCCGAGCTGGGGGAAGATGAGCGAGCTGAACTTCTTAGGCGTAATTTTGAGTCCAGTGGTATCGCCTTGATGGAAACCGGCATGGCCTGGTTTCGCTCTGCAGCGTGGTTACAGAAACGCTTTACCTTTGAAGGGCTGGAAGCCCTGCAGGCCATCCAGGCCCAAGGCCAGGGCGTTCTCCTGATGGCTATGCATTTCACTACCCTGGAAATCGGCGCCGCCATGATGGGGATGAGCATTACTCTCGATGGCATGTATCGGCCGCACAAAAATCCGGTTTATGACTACATGCAGCGCAAAGGGCGAGAGCGCCATACTGAGAATGGTAGTGTTTATCAGCGTAAAGATGTGCGCGGGGTATTGCGAGCCCTGCAGCGCGGGCGTGCGGTCTGGTATGCTCCGGATCAGGATTATGGGATTAAGCAGGGGATCTTTGCTCCTTTCTTCGATGTTCCGGCGGCGACTGTTACGGGAACCTCACGGTTCGCCAGGGTCGGCAAGGCCAAAGTGGTGCCCTATGTGGTGACACGACTGGATGATGGCTCAGGTTACCGTTTGAAGATTTACGATCCTATTGATCAGATCCCTTCGGGAGATGAGCTGCAAGATGCCATTTTGGTGAACCAGTTTATCGAAGCGCGTATTCGCGAGGCCCCAGAACAATACATGTGGGTGCATCGCCGTTTTAAGACCCGTCCTGAAGGGGCAGAAAACGTGTATCACGGGGTACGCAAAAAGAAAAAGAAACGCAAAAGAGTGGCGAGCTAGTCGCACTGGCGCAGATACCCTGGCCTAAGTAACATACTGAACTGACTCTGGCGGTGGTATTCCGGGTGGAGTGCAAAAAATAAGGAGTGAGGATGTTAACCGGTAGTATGGTGGCCCTGGCCACCCCAATGTACGCAGACGGAAGCCCGGATTGGGACAGCCTGCACAACCTCGTTGAGTGGCATATCGAGCAGGGGACCCGAGCACTGGTTGCTGTGGGAACTACCGGTGAATCTGCAACCTTGGACTTCAATGAGCACATTGAGGTTATTCGACGTGTTGTGGACCAAGTGGCAGGTCGAGTGCCAGTGATTGCTGGAACTGGCGCAAACTCTACTTCTGAAGCGATTGACCTCACAGAGAATGCCGCCCGATGTGGTGCAGATGCCTGCCTGCTGGTTACACCTTATTACAATAAGCCCACCCAAGAAGGCCTCTACCAGCACTATCGTGCGGTGGCCAAAGCTGTCTCCATTCCCCAAATTCTCTACAATGTTCCCGGTCGCACAGCAGTTGACATGTTGCCGGAGACGGTACAGCGCCTGGCGTTGGTCGGCAATATCGTAGGCATCAAGGAAGCCACCGGTGATCTGGAGCGGGCTAAGGTTTTAATAGATACTCTGCCCGAAGGGTTTGCCGTTTACTCTGGCGACGATAGTACCGCGGTTGAACTAATGTTACTGGGTGGTCATGGAAATATTAGTGTAACCGCTAATGTGGCCCCCGCAGCAGTGGCCCAAATGTGTGAAGCTGCGCTAGCTGGCGATGCGGTGACTGCACGGACAATTGACCAGCGAATACAAATATTGCACAAAGTGCTGTTTTTGGAGTCCAACCCGATACCGGTGAAATGGGCTCTCCGGGAGATGGGTCGTGTCGACGGTGGAATACGCCTGCCTCTGACAAGTTTATCCCCTGAGCACCACGGAACAGTGCGCGAAGCTCTGCGCAGTGCCGGTGTACTCTAAACCCGCGAACTGAGAATTAACCAGGATAGCTTTAATGAAAAAATTGACCGTTGGAGCCGGGCTCTTTATCTCCAGTATTACGCTGGCAGGGTGCGGTGTGTTCGGCAACGATGGCTATTTCCGCGATCGCAGTAATGATTACCAGCATGCCGATAGCCTGACGCCTCTGCGGATACCTGAAGGTGTTAATACCAAGCACCAGGAGGAACTCTATGAGATCCCCCAGATTGCAGGAGAGCAGCTGGCCCAGGGGGAGTTTGAAGTTCCGCGTCCTCAAGCGCTTTCAGTGAATGCGGGTCTGGAGAGAGTAAAGATTCAAAAGCTCGGCGGAAATCGCTGGGTGCTGGTATCCCAGCCTCCTGAAGAGGTGTGGCCCCAGTTGCACCAATTCCTTCGCAGCTCAGGCTTGAATATAGAAATGTCAGATGCCAATGCGGGTGTGATGGAAACTGCCTGGATGGCCTTTAAAGAGAGTCCTGACACTAAAGATAAGTATCGCTTGCAGGTAGAAACTGGTGTGCAACCCGATACGACAGAGATTCATGTGCGTCACTTGTCTGTGCCTTCTGCAGCCCCGGTTGGCGGTAGCGTTAATTGGCCAGACCGCTCTTCGAGCCCTGAGCGAGAAGGGTGGATGATTGATGAAATGTCCACGGCACTGGCGTCAGAAACAGCTGCTGCTACAGCGTCTTTGGTTGCCCAGGCAATTGGTAGCAGCTCACTTAAGGTCCAGTTGAGGGAGCCTGCTGGTCATGAGCCCTATATTGCAATGGGGCTCGAAATGGATCGGGCCTGGGCTACTGTCGCTCATGCTGTGAATTCTGGTGCTTATCGTCTACACCGTGAAGATTCCGATATTGGACTTTTTTACGTCACCTACGATGAAGATCGTGCACTTGCTTCTGATGAGGAAGATGGCGACGGAGGCTGGTTCTCCTGGGGTAGCAAGAGTGATGAAGACGAGCTGGCAGAGAGCGCTGATCAGGTAAGCCTACAGCAGATCTTGGCTGGAATTGATATGACTGAGGGTGCTGAACCTGCTCTCTTCAAGGAAATCAAAGGCCTGGGAGTAGGAACCGCTACAAGCGAGGCTTATCCCGGTTATCTGATTGTTATTCGTGGCAATGACGATGAGATTGAAGTGCGCGTGCGCGATACTCGCGGACAGCCGCTTTCAAAGAATGAAGCTTCCCAGCTGCTTCAATCTATCCAGCAGAACCTTATTTAATGGGCCTGCGCTTCGCCTCTTTGGGAAGCGGCAGTAAAGGCAATGGAACAGTGGTCGCCAGTGGCGACCACTTTCTTTTGGTTGACTGCGGTTTTACCATCAAGGAAACCGAACGCCGTATGGCGCGGCTCGGTATGTCTCCCGCTGATATCTCTGCGATTGTGGTTACCCACGAACACAGTGATCACCTCTCTGGTGTAGGTCCACTTGCGCGCAGATATGGCCTGCCTGTCTACCTGACGCCCGGTACTTTTAAGGCGCGTGATATTGGCAGGTTACCGGAGCTGCACTTAATTGAGGGGCACCAGCCCTTTGTCGTCGCTGATATTGAAGTAACCCCGGTCGCGGTTCCCCACGATGCTCGTGAGGCGGCGCAGTTTGTGTTTCGCTGTCGCGGTAGCAGTCTGGGCTTGTTGACGGATTTGGGGACTATCACCCCTCATGTTGAAGCGCACTTTGGTGATTGTGATGCCTTGGTTCTAGAGGCAAATCACGACCCCCTGATGCTCGCTCAAGGACCTTATCCACCTTCGTTGAAGCGACGCGTTGGTGGTGCCTATGGCCACCTGAGTAATCAGCAGGCTGCTGGCTTCCTACAGCGTGTTGGCTATGAGCAGCTACAGCACCTGGTTGTAGCCCATATCAGTGAAAAAAATAACAGCCTTGCCCTGGCAAAGGAGGCCCTGGCAGAGGTTGCCGAAACAGTGGAGAGCTGTATTTTTGCCTGTCAGCAGGAAGGCTTTGACTGGCTTACAGTGGAAAGCCGAAGTTAAGGTCGCTATCTATCCCCAGCTTATATCTGTTTAAATGCGACAAAATTGTTTGTTGTATTTAAACGGGGGGGGCTATGGAAATACTACTGGTTTATTTGTTGGTTGGTGCCGCTGCTGGAACTATTGCCGGACTATTTGGCGTAGGTGGTGGCCTGATCATTGTCCCTGCCTTGGTCTTTGTTTTCACCGCCATGGGGATATCCCCTGAAATCCTCACCCACATGGCTGTGGGTACCTCCCTAGCAACAATCATTGTCACTTCAATCAGTTCAGTGCGCGCCCACAACAAGAAAAGGGCGGTGGACTGGAAGATCTTTGGGATTATGGCTCCAGGCATTTTAATCGGCTCCTGGGCCGGTGGTGCCACTGCTGAACTGCTGCCCGGTGCCTGGCTGCAGCTGCTGATCGGCGTCTTTGCGATCGTGATTGCGGTGAGGATGTGGCTTAGTGGTGCCCGGCACGATCAATTAACGGAGGGGGCCGGCAACTTGCCAAGGTCATCTTTATTGCTATCTGCTGGGGGAGTTATCGGCTGGGTATCCGCGATTTTTGGTATCGGTGGGGGCTCACTAACCGTTCCATTTTTATCCCGCTGCCGGGTGAAGATGCAGCGTGCGGTCGCTACGTCGGCGGCTTGTGGTCTTCCCATTGCGGTTGCGGGTGCGCTGAGCTTTGGTTTCCAGGGCTGGGGTAATCAGCTTCTACCAGAATGGAGTAGTGGCTATGTGTACTGGCCTGCGTTTTTTGGAATCGTTGTCACCAGCACGTTTTTTGCCCGCTTTGGTGCCAATCTCGCCCATCGCCTTTCTCCCAAAATGCTTAAGCATTGCTTTGCCGTTTTGCTGTTTATTATTGGGGCGCGCTTTATCTGGCTGAATGTCGGTCTGTTACAAGGCTTGCTTTAGGCGAGGGAAAATAAAAAAGGCCACTGCATAGCAGTGGCCTTTTTGGAATACAGCTAAGTATTAGGCCGTTTTAGTAGAGCCTTCAGCTGTCGCAGTATTCTGGGGTGCTTCTGAGTCAGTTTCCCAGTACTTGGACTTGAGGCTGATCAGGGCCAGGATGATACCCACTCCGATTGTGAACAAGCTGATTTGCAGGAATAGGTTTGGCATTTCAGCAACATTGTTCGGGTCAAAGTTACCTGACAGAAGACCGGCAAAGAGGTTGCCGATAGAGTAAGTCAGAACAAAGACACCCATCATCTGGCCAGCAAAGCGGCGAGGAGAAAGTTTACTTACTGCACTCAGGGCCACCGGGCTTAGGCAGAGTTCACCGACAGTGTGCAGGAAGTAAGTGGCTACCAGCCAGTAAGGAGCAACTTTCAGGCCTGCTGCTGCGTATTGAGCGGCAAAGAACATTACCAGGAAGCCACTGGCCATGATGATCAGGCCAAGTGCACATTTCAGCCCATAGGATGGGGTGATCATACGTTTGCCCAGGTTAATCCACAGCGCGGCAAAGAAGGGGGACAGGGTAATGATAAAGATGGAGTTAAAGCTTTGTAGCCAGGAGGTGGGCATTTCAAAGCTGCCAATCAGACGATCTGTGTAGTCGCGGCCGAATAGGTTCAGTGAGGAGCCCGCTTGCTCGAAGCCCGACCAGAAAAAGGTAGAGGCTACACAGACTAGGAATAGCGCCCACATTTTCTTTTTCTCTGACCCGCTCAGCTGGCCGCCAAAGTAGATAAAGCCAAAGTAGGCAAGGAAGGTCAGGGTGAAGGCTACAGCTACGTACTTGGCTATTTCTACCGGGTTGATGGTGATAGTGCCATTCATCACCAAGCCAGTAATCACTGCAACACCGACTACGACAGCACCAATTATGCGCCAAGCCAGTTTTGCCTTTTCTGGCGAAAGTGGGTTCTCGGGATTGAGGCTTGCGTCCCCCAGATTGTGGATAGTGCGGCGATACTGGATCAGGCCAATAGCCATTCCCACAGCAGCGGCACCAAAGCCCCAATGCCAGCCGACATTTTCACCAAAGTACCCGCAGACGGCATAACCGATGATTGAGCCCATATTGATGCCCATATAGTACAGTGCGTATCCACTGTCGCGACGAACATCATCTGGTTGGTACAGGTGTCCAACTGCTGCACTGATATTGGGTTTGAGCAGGCCGGTGCCGGTAGCAACAAGGATCAAGCCTATAAAGAAGCTCCAGCTGGTTGGGATAGCGAGCACAATATGGCCACACATAATGATGATGCCGCCGTACCAAATGGTGCGTTGCCCTCCTAGTAGGCGGTCTGCAATCCAGCCACCGGGCAGGCCGAGGAAGTACACGGCGCCAGTGTAGAGCCCATAAATAGCTCCAGCTGCTGCAACGGTAAAGGCCAAGCCCTCTTCCTGAAGGCTGGCTGTCATAAACAGCACAAGCAGGGCTCGCATACCGTAGTAACTCATCCGCTCCCACATCTCAGTGAAGAAAAGTGTCGAGAGTCCTTTGGGGTGGCCAAAAAAGCCGGCGTCATTTTGGTCTGTATTTGACGACATAAGCTGAAATTCCAGTTGTTATAGCTCTAATGCAATATGCTGTTGCATATTAGGAAGGCAGCCTGGCCAGGGAACTGAAATTTCGGTGCCCTTTGGCTAGCCAGGTAATTCATCCGTGTGTCAGAGTACTATTTTTTTCCTGTATTGCTCTTGTTTAAAGAGGTTGGGACCGATCTGGATTTGGACTGGGTGTTTCCAGCCAGCTCAAAGGCCCAAATGTTTGTACCGCCTACCTCCTGCGTAACTTGGAAAGTTTACCAGCTGTCTATTTAACAGGCGAACTGTTGTGAGGTTATTCATAAAAATGGCAACAGGGTACTTTGTGAGTCTGTAAATTAGAGTTAAATCCTGTTGTAGTCCTAATCTTGAGGGGAAATAACTGTGAAGCTTCTATTCGGACTTACTCTGGTGCTACTAACCACTGGTTGCTCCCAGTCTTCAAGTCGTCATGTGGAAATTACAGATACCGAGCTTGTGTTAAATGGTAAAGCGGTTTTTGGAAGTGCAGTTGAGCATTTAGAACTACCAGATGAAGATTTATTAGATCTTGATAGCAATATAGAGTCTTACCTCAATACAATTTCTCCCGGCTTAGCTCCTGATACACGGTTAAGGGGACTACTTCGCGCTTTCCGTCAGGGAGATATGCAATTTGAATACGATGCCGATACTACCCTTCCCGCAGTAGAGGCTTACCACCGAAAGCGTGGCAATTGCCTGACCTTCACCTTATTGATGGTTGCTATGGCTAGGCATTTGGGTGCCCAAGCCTATTTTAATGAGGTAGATGTACCGGCAGTTTGGACTCAAGATGAGGCCGAAATCTTCGTTGTCTACCGCCATGTGAACATGGTGTCCGAGCATGCGCGGGGCCGGCGGGTGATCGACTTAAACCTGGCTGCTTATGACCCTATCTACAAGCAGCAAAAGCTCGAGGATAGAGTTGCTTTTGCGCTCTATTACAGCAATCGAGGGGTTGAGTTGATGCGCGAGGGAGAAGAGAGGCAAGCATTTTTGTACCTGCGCAAAGCTATTCAGTTACATCCGGATAGGGCGGACCTCTGGTCAAACCTAGGAGCTTTCTACAGCCACTTTAACCATCTTGACGAAGCTGAACAGAGTTATTTACAGGCGTTAAACCTGCAAAAGGGAAACCTTGTTGCCATTAGTAATTTAGAGCGTTTGTACCGTAGCACAGGTAGGGAAGTGCTGGCTGATGGCTACGCAGATAGGGTTCGCTATCATCGTGAGAGAAACCCTTATTACATTTACTATCAGGCGCGGGAAGCCTATGAAAACGGCAAGTTTAAGCTCGCCGAAAAGCGTCTTCGAAGGGCTCTAAGAGCCGATAGTAGCGATCACCGATTTCATTTTTTGTTGGGGTTAACCCGATACCAGCTTGGGGATGTGGCATCTTCCAAGGAGAGCTTTTCAGAGGCATTTTCACTGGTAAATAATTTAACTGTTAAAAATAGATATATGAATAAGTTAGAGTTTTTAATGGGCTCAGGGAAGTAGTTGCTGGAGGGGAGCTGGTAACTTTCTTTGCGAGTACTTCACCAGCAAAAATAAGGGCGCCAAGAGGCGCCCTTATCGATTTGACTCATAAAGTCAGCACTTAGAACTGGTAACTAACACCAGCCCAAGCGTAGCGACCCTGGAAGTCATAAGTACCATTCCAGTCGCTACCAGAGGTGGTAGACGGTTCACGGTCTGTGACGTTGTCGATACCTGCAGTAAGGCGCATGGAGTCGTTAACATCCCAACCTGCTTTCAAGTTCAGGTAGGTGTGTGAAGGCATATCCATATAGGGGCTATGGCCATCACCGATATACTGAATGTCTGCTCCAAAGTCCCAGCTGTCGGCATACCAGGTTGCACTGGCCAGCCCGCGCCATTTGGTGTATGCGTCGCCAGTAGTGCCTATGTAGTCTACATAGTCAGTAGTTTGGTCAGTCTGGGTGTTGTACTCCTCATACTCAAGCAGGTGGGTCGCTTGAGCGCGCAGAGCCAGCTTACCAGCATCGTAGTAAAGGTTTTGAACTACGTCGATATCAATACCACTGGTATTAATTTCGCCAATATTCAGCAGAGAGCCTTCCAGGTAGTTAATTTGCCCACTCGTACCACGGCTAACAAGCTCACAGGCAGAGCTGATACCTTCCCGGTAGCAGTCATCCAGAATCTGCTGGGTGTCAGCATCTGTGATAGCGTCTTTGATTTGGATATCGAAGTAGTCCAAGGTGATGGAAAGGTCTTCGACAAAGCTCGGCGTCCAAACAATACCAGCAGTGAAACTTGTTGACTCTTCAGGCTGAAGATCTTCGTTACCACCGATGTTGGTCGGTACCTGAGAGCCTGCTTGGGTGAAGCTTGTACTCACCATACCGCAGTTAGCGCCCTGGCCAGCCTCATTGTTGCTGCTAGTGTCACAAGGGTCAATCAGGTAGCTGTAGCTCTGTGCTGTGCCGCTATAGAGTTCATAGATGCCTGGAGCACGGAATGCGGTAGATAAGCTAGTGCGGAAGCGCAGGTTTTCAGTTGGTGCATATACCGCACCAAGCTTATAAGTCGCTTGACCACCAAATGTATCGTAGTCGGAATAACGAACAGCCGCGTCTACAGACAGTTCATCCGCATATTCTAAGCCGGCGAGAATAGGCAGGTTAAACTCGGCAAAGACTTCAGTTACAGCGAAATCACCAGAAGTTGCATCTTGCTGATTGCCGAATGTAGAACCGGTTTGAGTTTCTTCACTGGGGTTAAATTCGCCAGACTCTTTTCGATATTCAAGACCAGCAGCAAATCCTAGGGCACCGCCTTGGAATTGAACCGGCTCGATGTCTCCAGTCAAGCTTGCGCCGACATTGAGCATGTCGTACTCGTTGTCTTCGCGGTCGGTGTAGCTGATGTAGTCGATAACTTCATCGCTCATGCCGCCAAGGAATTGAATGTCCTCATCAGCAATTCCGCTTTCTCCATCTAAAATTTCCTGCAGCATTGTTTTGCTGATGGAGTTTCCAGTCGTATTTTCGCCTTCATTTCTGCCGTAGCTTACGAAAGCATCCCAGCCCCAACCGTTGGCAAGATCTCCGCGCAAGCCACCGAGGACACGGTAGGTTTCAGTTTTCTGTTCGTAATCACGAGTTCCACCGGCTACAGGGCGCAGTCGGACGTCGGTCAGACCAGCTTCCCAGCTATCGCCATGGCTTGCTGTTGGTGCTGTAGGCTCGAGATCCTTAGGGCTACCTTGTGCCTCCCACTCGGCAACGGCGGCATTGTAAGCAGCGAGTTCAATCTGGTAAGCATCTTCAGCTTCCTGCCACGCTTCGGACAATTGCTCTTGAACTTCATCAGAGAGATGGTCAGCGGTCAGGTTGAGACCATTGCCAGCATACATGGGCTGAGCGGCAAGCTGCTGATTGGTTGTTTTCAGGGTGTAAGAGCCTTCCCCGTAAAACTCAATGTCGTCGGTAATGGAGTATGAGCCGCTACCGGTGAAGCTAGTGCGCTCCATGGACCCAGAAAGCCACATGTATTGGCCGATATCATAGCTGGAGTAATCACCTAAAGTGACACCGTCATCGGCAACACTAAAACTGCCATAGTCGGTAAATATATTACCGGTGGGAGACATGGAGCTTTGCAGGCCTGCCCAGTCACGGTCCTCATAAGTGATTTCGTCGCGCTTACTGTGAGTTACGTTACCGATGAACTGACCACGGTCAAACTCTTTACCAAAGGTGATAGACAGTTCGCCATTCTCACCGCCGCCGGCTTCGGTTGCACCTGCACGAGCATTTATACGAACGCCATCGAAAGAGTCTTTCAAGACTACGTTAATTACACCTGCAACGGCGTCGGAACCGTATACAGCAGAGGCACCATCGGTGAGTACTTCGATGCGGTCGATCATATCCACTGGGATATTGTTCATATCTACAGCAGAGGCTACGCCTGAGCTGGAAGAGACGAAGCGACGGCCGTTAACAAGGACCAAGGTACGTGCAGAACCCAGGTTACGAAGGTCTACAAATGAGAGACCAGCACCGCCGTTATTATCGTTTGCATTGATACCGGTGGTACCCATTGATGGCAGCTGGTTCAGAAGCTCGTCAATGGTACCAACACCTGAACGCGCGATGGTTTCGGAGTCAACCAGGGTGATTGGGCCAGTAGTGGATAGTGGGTCACGAGCAATACGCGAGCCAGTAACAATTACTTCTTCTACCTCTGCGCCAATATCAGCAGATTCCTGAGCAAAAGCGCCAGTGCTGGCGATGGTGCCCAGAGCAGCGATGGCGATGCTCAATTTGGTCTTGATCATAGTGGAACCTTCTTATACTTAAGGTGCTTATAATGCTTTTTATGATATGGGTTAAAATCTGACAAAGCTGACTTTAATGCATTATCGATCAAGATGGAACTTTTGTGACACTTTTTTGATCAATAAATGGTCGGAAGAACTAGAGGAGCATAGTGATTTGGACCTGTAATCGCTGAATATAAAGGCCTTACATCCTAATTTTTGGATCCATCTAAAACAAACCATCTGGAATTAAAAGAAAATTAGTATAAGCATTTATATCCAAAATGATGTGAGGTTGGGGGGCAATCGTGATATTGGGATTAAAGGTCCCAATATTAATGGTCACTGGATAAGTGAGCGGTGGGGTGCTGAAGAGTATAGAAAATTTGGTTAGATGCCCCCTCTCAATTTTCGAAAACCGGGAGGGGGAGAGGATTAAATCAGTTTTGCATCTTTTAACATCTTTGCGAGCGGTGCTAGATGTGTTTCAAACTTCTTCCACTTGTTGAGTGAGTGGCTATTAATCCGATTTCTGATCTGGATTGAGCTTGCCGTCATGCTTGCAGATTTATTAGTGTGAAACTCTAAACATGATTCCTCCATATCAAGCCCCAGCTTAGCTAATAGATTAGAAGTTTCTTCCTTTTGGTTCAGCACTAAGTTTTCATATTTAACCTCAATAATCTTATCGCCTAAAAGCTTGTTCCAGTGTTGGAGTAGTTTTCTGTGTGCTATGTAGTATCGGGCTAGATCTTCGAGCTTATAGGAGAATTGATAGGCCCATGTGAATAACTGTTTATAAATCGAAAAGCAGGTGTCCATGGGGTTTCGGACGGTATGAATTATTTTTGCATTTGGGAATGCTTTGCTTATAAAGCCAAGAAGGAGGAAGTTATAGGGTAATTTCTCAATAAAGAACCTATTTCCTTTGTTTCTATATTTGATGTTTTCAAAATATAAACTTGCTATTTTTTTTATAGGGACATTTGCACCACTTTCAATTATTTCTGCGGTTAATTCCCCTCCCGGCTGAAAGCCACTAACCTCTCTGATGCTGCTAGGGAGGAATGGAGTCTCTCCTAAGCTGTCAATTTCAGTGTGACTGGTAAGAATACGTTCTATAAGGGTTGACCCTGTTCTAGGGAGGCCGACTACAAATATGGGGGTTCCTTGATCCTCACTTTTCGAAAAGTTATTTAGGTCCTCGTCTAGCCACCTTTCACTACAAGTATCAATTGTTTTGTCGATGAGGCTAAGGTCTTTATTAACTTCATACTGGCTTGCTGAAGCTGCTGCATCTCCAGCAGATTTGTAATGGGTGAAAGCTTTGCTCCACTCCCCAATATCTTCGAGTTCCTTTCCTATTGCATAATTCATGAATATATTGCGGTAAGGGGGGAGGTTGGTTTTTTTGAGGGATTCTTTCATCTCTTCTATATGCAGGTTGTTTTTTGCTCGCTCAAGGCGTGAAAGATGATAGTGATTCCTTTGGTGGTTAGTGTTGTTGTTAAGCAACTCTCTGTATATATTCTTTGCAATATCTAGCTTTCCGAGATGCGCTGCACAGTTCGCCATATTTGAGCGAAAAAGTGGGATATGTGGTTGTAGTTTATTTGCTTGTTCATATAAAGGCCAGGCTTGTTCGGCCATGCCAATTTGCATATAAACTGTGGCTGCCATATCCAGATAGCGCGGGCTATTTTGAAGTTGACTTGTATGCGCGGCCAGCAATTCTTCGGCTTGATTATTTCTTAGGTTCATCGAAAGTAAATAAGCAAGCTCAATAGCAGCATCGTAACGCTCGTTGTTAGCTGATAAGGCTTTGCTAAAAGACATAGTTGCGTCTTTAGGTCGGGATAAAGCTTTCTCAGCAAGTCCTCGAAGAAAAAAACCTTCTGCCTCGCTAGGGTCAACTGAAAGAATTTTTTCCGAACACTTTAGAACCTGTTGCCAATCAAAAGACTGGGCGGCTTGACGGGCAATAGCGCTCAGATCTTGCAGTGAATTTCTCATTATTAATACCAAGTCTCTACTATCTTTGTGAGATTAAATATATTGCATATCAACTTGTTTCAGCGAGGGAAAAATAAAAAAAGGGCCGCAAAAGCGGCCCTTCAAAGATCAGACTCTCTACAAGTTAGAACTTGTGATTCAGTCTCAAGTAATAACCACGTCCGAATAGGCGGTAAGTGGCGGGATCAGTGCTGGCGTTGAAGCCTACATCAATGTATGGAGGCTCTTCGTCAGTCAGGTTAGTAATACCACCGCTAACGCTAGTGCCATTGCTGAAGTCATAGCTAGCTACCAGATCATGGTAAAGCTGTGCATCAATTTTCTGGATGTGATCCACGTAGCTAACGTCGGCATCCAGAGCGCTGATGTATTCACCACGGTAGCTAACACTTAGCTCATTCCAGTACCAGGACAGAGAGTAGTTGATTTTGTTCTCTGCATAGGCGCCGCCATCTTCAGCGGTAGGATCGGTGTAGCGGCCCTCAAGGTTCTCTTCTTCAGCTCCTGGATAGGCTGTTTTCGTACGCTCGAGGAGGTGGGTCCACAAGAGAGAAGCTTCCCACTGGCCAATTTCAGTGTCCAGGGTGTATCGGGTTTCAAAGTCGATACCGGAGGCACCTTGTTCTGCTACGTTTTGGTCAACATTAAGAACATTTTCTATAGCGTAGCTGTTTGTGCGTGTAACGAGTGCACAGTAGCTGTCATCTTGTGCGATATAGCATTGATCCAAGATATATTGCACGCCATAAGAGCTGATACCATCTTCAATTTCGGTCTTCCAGTAGTCAAGAGTAACGCTCAGGTCACCGGAGTCGCCAAAACTTGGGGTCCAAACTACACCAGCAGTGAAGGTATCACCAGTTTCTGGTTGTAGCTCGGTGTTACCACCGATAGTACCTGGAAGCTGGGTGTCATCCTGAACGGATGCTTGGGCACAGCCAGCGGGCAACGGAGTGGTTGCGCAAGGATCCTGGGCTGTCGGGGAGCTATCAAACTGCCCATCAAACAGATCTTCAAGGGTAGGTGCACGGAATACAGTACCTGTGGTTGCGCGGAGCTTGACGGTGTCAATCAGCTGCACATCAACACCGATTTGCCAGGTAGTATCGCTGCCGAAACGGTTGTAGGAGTCGTAGCGTAAGCCACCCTTTACATCAACAGATTGGGTTCCATTGTCATAGGCAGGCACTAAAACTTCGGCAAAGAGGTTGGTGTTGTAGAGTGAGCCATCTGCACCAAGTCCAGTACCACCAGTGACCGCACCGGTAGCCTTACCAGAGTCCGGTGAATAGGTACGAGTTTGAGCCCAGTAACCACCACCTACAGCCCAGCCCATAGTTCCGGCTGGAAGTTCAAAACCGTCGCCGCTGACACTGAAATCGAGAACCTCTTGAGTGTCTACATAGTGGTCGGTCAGGTTTGTGCCTACGTAGTCAAGCATTTCGTCGGTAATGGTACCGGCGCCGCCGACTAAGTTAAGGGGAACACAGCCTTCGATCAAGGTGGAGGAATCATTGATATCTGAGTAGCACTCAGGGGTGCCATCACCGTCCAGGTCGGCAGATGGGCCTAATGCATACGCAAGGTTGGCCCCAACGAATTGCCCCATATCAATGTCCGTACGAGAACGGTAGCCACGGTTGTAACTGATTTGCCAGTCGTAGTCATTGAATGTGCCCTCGAAGCCGAATACCCCTTGGATCTGCTGAACTTCTTGCTCGAAGCGGCGATCTGCTTCTACTACGCGGCGGCGCACAGCCGAAGCCGGCTGATTATCGAGGCCGGCTTCTGATAGTGCATTGGACAGGTAATAGTTGTCCTGGTGGATACCGTTATAGGACTCGAGTGCCCCGTCGCCATTGAAATCATAAAAGCCGGAGTATGCCGGGTCGAAACCTGGACGAGAATCGTAAGGCATTGGAGCTAGCTGCTGAGCAGAGGAGCGATTGTTTGCTCGTACTTCAGTAAAGAAGCGGACATCGTCAGCAATTTCTGCACTACCTTCTACGAAGAAGTTAAAGCGCTCATAAGGTGTCTGGATATAGTTAATAGGTGCGTAGTTATATAGGCGGTTATCATCTGCAACTAAGCCATTGCCTGTATTGATGTAATTGTCGCCACCAATATTCAATCGGCCTTCAGGTATGCGAGAAGAGCCCAATGGGTAGCAAGTAGTAACATTGTCTTCACAGCCTATAGCTGAGGACGGATAGATGAAATAAGAATTCTGGAAAAAGTCCCAAGGAGCGTCAGATTGGAAGGCTTCCTCTTGAGTTACATACTCAGCACCGAAAACGAAGTTGCCTTTATCAAACTGCTGCCCGACAACAATGCTTACGCTATCTTGCTGGCCTGCGTCCATATCGAAGAAGTCAGCATTTTGGATTTCCAGCTCAACGCCTTCAAAGTCCTTGCGGGTGATGATGTTTACAACACCTGCAACAGCGTCAGCACCGTAAGTTGCGGAGGCTCCATCTTTCAGGATCTCAACACGCTCAACCATGGCGGATGGGATAGTCTGGTAGTCACCGCCATCAACAGTACGGCGACCATTGACCAGGGTTAGAGTACGGTCAACGCCTAGGCCACGCAGATCAATCTCAACCGAGCCATTACCACCGTTGTTGGTGGTAGTGCCGATTGGAGAGCCTGACATTGAAGGCATGCTCTGGATCAGGTCACCTACGTCAGTCAGACCGGATACTTTCATATCTTCCCGGTCAAGAACTGTTACGGGGCTGGGGCTATCCAGGTCTGCACGCTTAATACGTGAGCCAGTAACCACTACTTCTTCAACCATCTCTGCATCTTCTTGTGCGAATGCAGGCATAGACGGAACCATGATTGCAGCTGCGGTGATGCCTAGGGCCCCCTTAACAGCTACAGAAAGTAGGTTCTTTTTCATTGTCAATCCTCTCTTGATCGTTGGATTTATAGTCTTTTGTCATTTAATGACGATTGCTGGAAGTAGCTACCCCCAAGTGGCCACTTCCCTCCCAACACACCTATTAACGATTGGCGGGCAGAACCCCTCAAGAGAATCGTGTTTTTTTCTGATACTGCGTATTGTCAGGTCAGGTAGGTCAGTTCAGATGTGTTTTTTCAGGGGGGGTGAAAAAATGAATAGCGGGGGGCGGGGCTTAGAGGTTGATAGAAATGCTTCCATAAAAGAATCGGCCGGTGAGGTCGTAAGTCTGGTAGTCGTAGTTGTTGCTATCTGCTGTTGAGGCGAAAGGTGGGGAGCTGTCCAGTAGATTATTTATGCCAAGTGCAAACCTATACCGGGTACTTGGGTTGAAAGCGAGCTGGATGTCATGAGATGACCAGCTATTAATTTTATGATGGCTATCAGTGCCATCTTGGTTGGTAAAAGTCTCTTCAAGGCTGTCTACATAATGAACGGTATATCCGGCTTCCCACAAGTCTCCTTTCAAGTAGATCCCAGCATTGGCTTTCCACTTGGGGAGAGATCCTAATCCGCCACTTGAGGTATCCGTGAAGGTCCCGGCCAAATTTTCTTTGGCAGATTCCGGTGAGCTTTGATTGATGTAATGCAGCATTTTGCTGATATTCAACGCGAGTTGAACTTCATGCTTTCTATCAGCACTGAAGTTATAACGAAAAGAGGTATCGTACCCACGGATTTTTCTGCTTCCTTGATTTGTACGAGAAGCATAGATTTTGGTGATGTCACCATTCTGGTCACGTATGACTAAATCGTTGTATAGGTTGTAGTAAGCATTTTGATCCAATAGAAATTGGGGGTTAGTGCCGATGACCTGATCTTCGTCGATATCATAGAGATCAAATTTAGCGATAAAGTCGGGAATCTGGGCCGGCTCCCATGCGACTCCCAGTGAGAGAGTGCGGGATGTTTCCGGTGAGAGATCGGGGCTGCCGCTAAACTCGGTTAAATATTGTATGCGGGAACTATCAGATTGATGTTGGCAGCCGGGTAGTTCGCTCGCATTAGAGCTGGTGCAGGGGTCGAACAGAAATTCTTGGGTTTGGTAACCCTGTTGATTCATATCTGCCAGGGTCGGGGCTCTGAATCCGGTGGTATAACTGCTTCTAACAAGTAGGGAGGGCGTTGGCCTCCATCGTAGGGCTAGTTTGGGGTTGCTGGTATCTCCAAAGTCATCGTAGTGAGAGCTTCTAATGGCGCCATCCAGCCATAGCTTTTCTGAGATTAGTGGGATAGATACTTCCGCAAAGGCCTCTTTGGCAAGTCGGGTTCCCTCTGTAGATCCTGGGGCATGCCCGCCGATATAAGACATACCGAAATAATCATTTGAGTGGAGGCTTACACTCTCTCGTCGAAACTCAATTCCTGCTGCGGCAAGGATGTTTCCGGCTGATATCTTTTTGATGATGCCATCAGTTATGAAAGTGAAGGATGTCATTCGTGAAGTGCTAGTGGTTGTACTTTTGCCGCGAATAAATTCCAGTTGCTCGGCGTCGATACTGCCACTAGGGCCAAGAAGGTTTACCGCCACGCAGGCAGTTGTGACGTTACAGATATCAGGTCCTTTTAGGCCTAAGGATAGGGCAATGGGATCTATTACGTTATTTAGTGTTTCTTTCTTGGAGGTTCTGTGGGCTGAGGCACCTAGTTCCCACTGCCACTCACTCCAGAAACCTTTTATTCCTGTATTAAATCTCCAGGTGTTGGTTCGGTTACTCTGAGTCCTTGGGCCAAGTTCAATAACACGTCTGCGGACATCATATATATCCTGGTTAAAGGTGTTGTAAATATTGTCGGCTGATATCGTCAGATCACCGTTATCAAAACGTGTAAACACTGGGGTAGGGGCAGAAGTTGATTCTCCACTGGATCGAACTCCCATAATCTCAGAAAAAGCTTGTGTGCTTTCACTGATATCCAGATTGCCGGCTATATATATCGAGTCGCTTTGAGTGGGGGTTATAGCCGAGGTGTAATCGCTGTAATCAAACTTTTCTTCCGGTGACCAGCTCTGGTATGTGCCGGGCGAGAGATTGGTCAATACCTCATTTCTCTCCAGGGCAATAAACCCTCCCGGGATCGCAGATGATCTTTGGTCGGTCCCTCCCATTGCGCGACTATCGGCTGAGCTGGATAGCCCCCGGTCCCGACTCATAACTTTTCCTTGGCGATTTTGGGCCAAGTTAAGCATTATGTGAGATTGATCTCCTCTCCATCCCCAGGTTAAGTGGTGCGATTCACTTTGCCGGTCGCCTTGCCCTGCCCGTCCGTGAAAGCTTTTTACTGAGAGCCCTTCAAAGTCAGTTTGCAGGATAATATTGACAACGCCAGCGATGGCATCGGAGCCATAAACAGCGGAAGCTCCGTCTTTTAGAATCTCGACTCTTTCAACTAGTGCTAGAGGGATAGTGTTTAAGTCGGTCGCTTCACCATTAAATCCATCACTGATGATTCGTCTCCCATTGAGGAGAACAAGAGTGCTATTGGCTGGGAGGCCGCGCAGAGAGACGGTTGCGGTACCGTCACTCTCTTGGCTAACTGAAGTGCTCGTGGAATTACCGGAAACAGCAGGTAAGAACTTGAGTAAGTCGGCAATAGTTTGAGCGCCGGTCATCTTTAATTGGTCTCTAGAGAGACTATCAATTGGCAGGTATACTCCTGACTGGAAGTGGCGTAAATGGCTTCCCGTAAGGCTTTGTCCAGTAACAGTTACCTCTTCAGTTTGTGGTATCCCCGCAGATAGTTGTTGGGTGGCGTCTTGCACAGGGGATTCAATGACTGCTACAGATGATGGGCCTACTTTTCTGAAGGTTAGTGGTACTTCTTCTAGTAGTTGCTCTAGAGCTGGCTCAAAATGGCCATCGGGGCTAAGTAGTGTCTGCCTGTTAACTTGAAATTTTGCAGCTGATGTGGCTCTAACCAGTAGTGATATTTTACATTGCTGGCCCAGCGATATCAGGGCTTGAGAAAGGTTTCCTTTGGAGATTTCGATTCCTGACTCTGGGCACAGGGCATAGGTAGCGCTAGGGGAACAAAGCGCTAACACAAGGGATATTGTTATCCAGTGCCTAGGTGTCAATGAGGTGCCCATTCAAATACATGCAGCATGTCAAAATGCAGCAAACTGATAGTTCTTCTTAGATTCTGGGCGGGCTTATTTTGCTTGCCTAATATATGACCGCCGTGATGACGGTTATAACCTAGTTATGTGCGGGAGACAAGATAGTCAGGTTGGAGTCGCTGTGGTCTTCGTGCAAATCGAGCGCAGTAGCGATAGCTTTCAAGGTGCTATCTGGATCGGAGATCTCGAAGGTTCCTGTAACTAATTTGCCCTCTACTTGGGGAGAGGCGGCAACTGGAACCGCTAAATAGCGATTTAACTCGGTTAAAGCATCCTTAAGTGGGGTTTTTTCAAAGACTAGTAGTCCTTTTGTCCAGTCGGTAGCTTCTTCCGGTGATGTTTGGCCAATTGGGCTGAGGCCTCTTTCAGAAACGCTGACTTTCTCGTTCTTGACCAGTTGTACTGATTCGGGTTCCAGGCCGGGGGCGCTATCGGTCTCACTAACTGAGACTGTGCCTTCGGTTACGGATACTCTTGTGTTCTCTGGGTTGAGTTCAACGTTAAATTCAGTCCCCAATACGCGGATGTTGGCGCTGCCGGCGGTAACAGTAAAGGGGCGAGAAGTTTGTCTTGCCACTTCGAAGAAGGCTTCACCGCGAACTAACTCCGTGCGACGCTCATTGCGGTTATAGATTACCCGCAGTTCACTATTTGAGTTCAGTTTTACTTCTGAGCCGTCGGACAGATTTATAGTTTGTATTTGTCCGCGTTCGGTCGCATATATTTGAGCTTTGAGTTCGCCGCCCATACCCTGATATCCAACCCACAAGGCAACTATTGCTCCACAGGTTGCTAGCCCTCCGCCCATAAGCCACTGCGGCAATGTCCATTGCTTTGAGCTTTGTTGCCCCTGTGCATTTTCGGTGGATGCGGAGCATACGGCAGCATTATTTTGCGGAGAGGGAATGCTTTCTGGGAACAATGTATCTACCGGTAGGTGAGATAAGGCACCTAGGTCTCCCCAGAGTTCAGTGATTTCGGCAAAAGCCAGCTGGTTCTCGTCATGGGAAATCCATTGCTTGAACTGGTGGCGGTCGCTAGATGTAATCGAGTCAGAGCGCAAACGAGCAACCCAAGCGCAAGCCTGGTCAAGGCTTTCTTCACTTATTGCTTGCTTAGGGTTAGTCATCATGGCTGCTCTAGCACCTTGGATTTGCGAAAATTAACTTAGTACTTTGATACTAAAGGCGGCATATTACTCAAAGTCTCTCAATTTGTGCGACCTTTACTGCACGGACCTCTGAGTAAAAAAATAATTCCAACGTGTTTTTACTGTATTACAGTAAAAAGTTCTGTTGTATGTTGAGTATTTAGGTTTACTCAATGCGGCCCTTCGAAGCTGAGACGACTGAACAGCTTCCCCCCTCAAATAATTTTGTGGAGTTGTTGCTAAGGTATGAATACCGGTGGTTCATCTTCTTTTATCGTTATTTTAAGGATGTATGTCACAAATGGCGCAACTGACTGAAGGTCACCTTTCAGGAGTTACCTTCTTACGACACGCTTTCAAAGCCTGCAAAATATACTTTTCCACACTACTCACGGAGATATTCATCTCCTTAGCTATCTCGCTATAGGAGAGGCCCCGGGTCCTATGCAATAGAAAGGCCTGGCGACACTTTAGGGGTAGCTTGTCCATGGTTTCGTATATCGACTGTAACTGCTGGCGGGCTGCCAGCAATCTTTCTGGTGACTGATGGTCCGCATGGTCGTCGGTGTAGGGCTCACCTTCCATGGGGATCTGCTGGCTTACGTACTCTACATGCAGCTTGCCCCGGCGCAGCTGGTCCACAGCAAGGTTGTTGGCAATCTGGTAGAGGTAGGCCCGTGGATTCTCAAGTTCCTTTTCATCGCTGAGTTTTTGCAAGCGTAGATAGGCGTGTTGGGCGATATCCTCGGCATCGTCAGGGCTTTTTACAATGCGAGAGACAAAGCGTACCAAGGCCTGTCCGTGCTCGGTAAACAGCCTTTCAAGAAGCGTCTTCCTGGCCTTATTCATTACTGATCGTGATCCCCGTACCCTACTCGCTGTAGTTATGGACTGATTGTTCTTAGTGCGAGCTGGCGCACAGTTATATCACAAGCATTGGTTTCGCTACGAGAGGTACGATCGAACTTGAATGGTCACACTCTCCGATTCTCTATGCCTGACGGTGGATGCCGGTATAATGGCGGCCGCGCCACAGGCGCAGACAATAAGACCTTGCAGAGGTGTGTCGAGCACCGGAGATTGAATGAGTTATCAAGTACTGGCACGGAAGTGGCGGCCGAAGCTGTTTCGCGAGATGGTGGGACAGGAGCATGTTCTCCAGGCGTTGATCAACGCCCTGGATAATGGTCGCTTGCACCACGCCTACCTCTTTGCCGGTACCCGTGGTGTGGGTAAAACCACGATCGCACGAATCCTGGCCAAGTGTCTGAATTGTGAAGAGGGAGTCAGTTCTGAACCCTGTGGCCAGTGCCACACTTGCAATGAGATTGCCGATGGCCGTTTTGTCGACCTGATCGAAGTGGATGCAGCCTCGCGTACCAAGGTCGAAGATACTCGTGAACTGCTTGAGAACGTGCAGTACGCACCGACCCGGGGTCGCTTCAAGGTTTACCTGATCGATGAAGTCCATATGTTGTCGAACAGCTCGTTTAACGCGCTGTTAAAAACCCTCGAAGAACCGCCCCCCCATGTGAAGTTTCTGCTGGCAACGACTGATCCGCAGAAGTTGCCGGTGACTGTGTTGTCCCGCTGTCTCCAGTTCAAGCTGAAGAATATGAGCCCCGAGCGGGTTGTGGGGCACTTGAAGTTTGTGTTGGAGCAGGAGCAGGTCCCGTTTGAAGAAGGGGCCCTGTGGCATCTCGGTCGCGCCGCAGATGGCAGTATGCGAGATGGGATGAGTCTTACCGACCAGGCCATCGCATTTGGTGGGGGGCAAATTACCGAGGCAGAAGTGCGCGGTATGCTGGGCAGTATCGATACCGGTTTGGTGTGGAAGCTGCTGCAAGCCTTGTCTGAAGAGGACGCACAGGCTTTATTTGCCACAGTTGCTGAGTTGTCTCAGCAGGCCCCTGATTACAGTGCTGCGCTGGCAGAACTCGCCGATAACCTGCACCGTATCGCAGTGGCTCAGGTGTTGCCGCAATCTATCGATAATTCCCTGGGTGATGGTGAGCGACTGAGAAATTTAGCTGGGCGTATCGCCCCGGAAAATGTGCAGCTGTATTACCAGATGGCCCTGCTGGCCCGGCGTGACTTGCCCTTGGCCCCGGATCAGCGCAGTGGCTTTGAAATGGCTCTACTGCGGATGCTGGCCTTCCGTCCCCAGGGAGTTGCGGATATTCCCCGTTCTCCACTGCCATCGGCTTCCGAATCCGTTTCACCAGCACCAGCTCCAGAAGCGCTACAGCCACAGGCCCCTGTAGCGCCAGAAGTACCGGAGGTCAGTCCGGCAAAAAAGCCTGAAGCGGCACAGCCGCAGGCTGTTACAAAGGTTGATGTGGCTCCCCGGCAGGCAGTGCAGGGCCTGCAGCCGTTGCAGAATCAGGCAGAGCAAAGGGAGGTAGAGCCTGCAGCCCCAACTGAAATGATCAGTGAGCCAGCGACGGAGGCTCAGCCGGAGCAAATTACAAGCCCGTCTCCTGTCCAGGGAGTGGCAGAAGAACGTCCCCAGCGTAAAGATGTCCTGGCCGAGCTTCGCCAGCGAGTTGCGGAAGTGGAGTCGGCGCCGGCACCACAGCAACCAGTACCACAAAATACGGTGAATACCTCGCGGGAGGCTCCGGTAGAAAGCCGCAGTCAGGAAGTGCCAAAAGGGCGTTTGGAAGCATTAACGCCTGGCAGTTGGCCGGTAATGTATGGACAGCTGGGTATTACCGGTATTTTGCACTCTATTGCCCAGCACTTGGAGATGGTGGGCAGGCAGGACAATATACTCTCGTTCACCCTGGATGAATCTTACAGCAGCCTCTACGACGAAGTTCACCAGCGGCGTCTGGGGGACTCTCTGGCTGACTTCTTCCAACAGCCTGTGGTAGCGCAGATACAAGTAGGGCAGGTACATGGGAGTACCCCCGCCCGATTAGTCGCAGCTACCCGCCAAGCGCGGCTAGAAGCTGCCCAGGATGCACTGGTCGCTGACCCACTGGTTCAAGAATTACAGGCAGAATTGAGTGCGGAACTGGTGCCGGGCTCCGTAGAATCACTAGTAGTAGAAGATTAATGACAATTAGGGCCCGGTTTATTCCGGGGCCACATGCACAAGATAGAGGTTACCTATGAAAGGTTTGGGCGATTTGATGCAGCAGGCCCAGAAAATGCAGGCCGATATGCAGGAAAAAATGCAGAAGATGCAGCAGGACCTGACTGAGCTTCGCATCTGCGGTGAGTCTGGGGCGGGTATGGTCAAGGTGACGATGAATGGTCGCCACGATGTGGTATCTGTGGAAATTGATCCCTCCCTGATGACCGAAGAGAAGGAAATGCTGGAAGACCTGCTGGCCGCTGCGGTCAACGACGCTGTGCGTCGTGTAGAGGAAAAAACACAGGAACTGCAAAAGCAGGGGATGGGAGACCTGACTTCAGGTATCAATTTGCCTGAAGGCTTTAAGCTCCCCTTTTAAGAAGTGGCCATCCACTGGTTTTGAGTTTGTATGTTTAGTCCCCTGATTGAAGAGCTGATCCGCGCGCTCCGCTGTCTGCCCAGTGTGGGCCCCAAGTCCGCGCAGCGCATGGCGATGTACCTATTGGAAAAAGACCGGGAAGCTGCCTCCCTGCTGGCCCAGAGTTTGGCGCGAGCGGTGGAACAAGTGGGGCGCTGTGGGCAGTGTCGCACCCTGACAGAGGAGCCCGTTTGCTCATTGTGTTGCAATAGCCGGCGCGAGCAGGACTCACTTTGCGTGGTTGAGACGCCCGCTGATGTTCTGGCTATTGAGCAGGCCGGTAATTACCACGGTCGCTACTTTGTCCTGCATGGGCATCTCTCGCCCATTGATGGCATTGGCCCGGGGGACCTGGGGATCGACTTGCTGGAGCAGAGACTCGCTACTGAGCAGTTGCGCGAACTTATTGTCGCCACTAACCCTACAGTAGAAGGTGAAGCTACCGCGCAGTACATCGCGGAGAGAGCTCGTGCCCAGGGGGTGACGGTGAGCCGGATTGCCCACGGTGTGCCCATCGGCGGAGAATTGGAGTATATCGATGGCGGCACTCTCGCCCACGCCTTTAATAGTCGAACCGCATTTTTTTCCGGCAGTTGAGTGATATCGATGACAGAAATAGATACCACTCCACGCTGGGTTGACAGTTACGAGCAGCTGGTAGAGTTGTGTGCAGAATGGCGCAAGCAGAGTGCGGTAGCCCTGGATACCGAGTTCATGCGCAGTCGTACTTTTTATCCCCAGCCGGCCCTGGTCCAGGTAGGTGATGGAAAACACTGCTACCTGATCGACAATTTGGCGATTGAGGAGTTACAGCCGCTTCGCGACCTCTTGCTCGATACCGCTGTCACTAAAATCATGCACAGTTGTAGTGAGGACCTGGAAACCCTGGAGCGCTTGCTAGGCGTGATTCCCGAGCCCATTTTTGATACCCAAATTGCCGCTGCAATCTGTGGTATGGGAGCAGGCTTGGGTTATGCGGCGACAGTTAACCAGCTACTGCATATAGAGTTGCCCAAGAGTGAAACCCGCTCGGACTGGCTGCAGAGACCTCTCAGCGATGCACAGAAAACCTATGCCGCCCTCGATGTCGCTTGGTTGCCGGTACTCTACGGCGTACTGGTAAAGGACCTCAATGCGAAGGGGCGCCTGGAGTGGTTGCAGGAAGACTGTGCATCATTGGTGGTCACGGCTCGAAACCCGAGCCCACCTGAGATTTACTACCAAAAAGTGAAAGGTGCCTGGCGCCTGCGCAGTAAACAACTGGCAGTGCTACAGGATGTGTGTGCCTGGCGCGAAAAGCAGGCCAGGGCGCTGAATATGCCGCGCAATCACTTGTTGAAAGAGAATATCTGTCTCGGCCTGGCCCAACAGTTGCCGCGGCATAGAGGTGCCTTGAGCCAACTGGGTATGGAAGGGCGAGCTCTGCGTGAGCACGGCGAAGCTCTGTTAAAGATCGTTGCCCAAGCCTGCGAGAGAAGCGATCCACCTGCGCGAATGCAGCAGCCCCTCAACCGGCAGCAGGGAGAAATCCTCAAGCAACTGCGGCTTGAGATGGTGTCTATTGCCGAGCGGGCCGGGTTGCCTGCCGAAATATTAATTCGCAAAAAAGAGCTGGAAGCCTTGGTCCAGGCCCGTCGACCCGAGTTAGAGGGTCGGCTCAGAGGGTGGCGGGCCGATGTGATTGGCCACCCTTTGCTCGAAGCTCTGAAACAATTGCGTAAAGAGGAATTGAAGTGAAAGTTTTATGCGATATTTATCGCAGTCCAAATAAAGACGAGATGTATCTGTACGTGGATAAGCGCGAGGGCACTGCGAGGGTTCCCAAAAATCTACTGGAGCTTTTCGGCAAGCCGCAGCACGTCACTACGATGTTGGTGACGCCGGACAAAAAACTGGCCCGTGCGGAGGCGGACAAGTTGCTCAAAGAGGTGCGCACTCGCGGCTATTACTTACAGATGCCGCCAATAGCCGATTCCGAAATGAGTGAAATCGCGCTGAAGAACAGCAAGTTGCAACGCTGAGTCGAGCTAAATGGCACAGGAGCCTTTTTGGCGGCGGAAAACGCTGGAGCAAATGAGTCGATCCGAGTGGGAGCAGCTTTGTGACGGTTGTGGTCGCTGCTGTCTGCATAGTTTGGAGGATGAGGATACGGGTGAGGTCTACCTCACTAATGTGGCCTGCCGCCTGTTGGATACCCATTCCTGCCAGTGCAGCAAGTACAGCCAGCGCAAAGCCCATGTTCCCGGATGCATTCAGTTGCGTATAGAGGATATTGCCGAATTCGATTGGTTGCCGCTCACCTGCGCATACCGCAGCCTTGCGGAAGGGCGCCCTCTTGCGGACTGGCACCCATTGGTATCGGGAGACCCGGAATCCGTTCATCGGGCGGGGATATCGGTGCGTGGGCGCGTTGTCAGTGAAGAGTCGGTTCATCCAGACGATATGGAGGATCATATTGTCTCTTGGGTTGAACAGGGTTGATCGCAAACGGGAACTGCGACCTGTGAACGCCTTTGAATATTGCGCATAATTAATTCGATTCTTCGAATTAATTATCGCTGGCAGTGTTTGTCTGCGAAGCGGCGTAAATATGCCGGTTCCGAGCGAGTGACGATGTAAAGGACCCTGGCATATTGGATCGGTGTGCCAGAAAGTAGAGTGAGAGAATGACAGAAGATTTCCAATTTGCCTGGATGGTATACGCCGCTTCAACACTGGTTATGCTGTTGGCGGGCTGGTGGTTTATGCGCAATTGGCGCTGGAGTTGGGTACGCCAGACTCTACTGTTAGTGGCTGCGGCGGTGTTGCTGGCGCCGGCAAAGACCTCTGTAGCGGAGTCAGTTGCTGTGCCGGTGTTGCCGCTATTTGTTTATCAAACGCTGTTTGAAGAAAATGGAGCGGCGCCAGAGGTCACTACCAATTTGATATTCGCTTCGGGTGGAGCCCTGGCGATCATGGTTGTTTGGGGGATTGTCAGCTTGCTGATGAGGTTTCGCCGGGACAGGCGTCGTCGCTTTGATGAAGATCCCTACTTTAACGAACAATAACCCAAGATATGGCTGTCATGCCTGAGGGCAGGGTAGCCATTCCCCCAGTATTTTTTGTTGCACTTTAATTCACTTGCGCAGCCATCGTCCCTCCTCGACGCCTATATCCAGGCCTTCACTCGGTTGCTCGTATCAAAGGCGCTAAAACCCTTTAGACCGGCAACCCCAGTCAATGACAGCTGCTATATCTATTAAGCTGGTTCCCGCTGTGGCGCAATGCAAAACAATGTAAAAGCCGTGTCACTTTTCTGCCAGGTATCCAGTAACAACAAGAGGCGGCTGTATCCAGCATGTGGGAAATACCTCGCACCTAATAGGGGAAGAGGGCAAGGGCAGTCGTGAATAGAGTGAAATATTCAGTTCAATACCCACTTGCCCGGATTGGCAGTGAGAGCCGAATGGCTGAGGAATACTGATGCTCGATCACCTGCTTATATTGACTGCAGTAATGCTGGTTTCGGGCATTTTGGGTGGGTTGGTCAATTACTATCAAATGCTGTTTACCGAAGAAGATCCAGCGGGGCTCGCACGTTGCCTGATTATGGGGCTGTGTGGCGCCTTGATGGTGCCGATATTCCTTAAATTCACCCAGAGTGACTTGTTGATAGAAATCCAGGGTGACCCCTCGCGTTTATTGATTTTTACCGGTTACTGCCTGCTCGCTGCAATTGCGTCCCGTATGTTCGTGTTTAACGCCGCGCGGCGCCAGTTGCGCGACGCCAGTATTGCCCGCGCCCGAGTAGAGAATATGGAGCAGGAACTGCGCACCATGCAGTTGGAAATGATGCCCCTATTGGAGCATGAAATTGAGGGCGATCCCGAGCAGGGGCCGACCATCGATTTCAATCAGATCCGTAAATTGGATGACAATGCCCTACAGGTGCTGCATTTGTTAAATACCGGGGAGTGTGTATTTCGGTCTCTTTCCGGCATGGTGCAGGACAGCGGTATGGAAACCAATTCTATAGCCCGCGCCTTGAATAGCTTGCTGGTGCTGGAGATGGTCGGGAAAATTCACAGTCACCTGGGCATCCGCTGGTATATCACCGGCAAAGGTCGCCAGGTTGTACACCGCCGCAGTACCCAGATGGCCTAGGCTGCTTCGGTAAGCCCACGCGTACTTTCAAGGCTCGCCCTGCGGGACTGGCAAATTCCTCCAGCGCAAGCTGGTCATCCAAATTGAGCGTTACCGCCTCGCCCCCAACCTGTTGTTCAATTATCATTCGCTAAAAGAGATAGTTAGCCTCGACGACAGGATTGGAGCAGTTATGAAGTTTACCGGTACCGAAAGCTATGTAGCGACCGACGACTTGCAGATGGCGGTGAATGCGGCCGTTACCCTGCAGCGCCCACTATTGATCAAGGGTGAGCCCGGCACCGGCAAAACACTGCTCGCCGAGCAGGTAGCAGAGAGCCTCGGACTAAAGCTGATTCAGTGGCATATTAAATCCACCACCAAAGCCCAGCAGGGCCTGTACGAGTACGACGCGGTATCCCGCCTGCGGGACTCCCAACTGGGGGTGGATAAGGTTCACGATATTGGCAACTACATTAAGCGCGGTAAGCTTTGGGAGGCCTTTGCGGCAGAAGAGCGCGTGGTGCTGCTGATCGATGAAATCGATAAAGCGGATATCGAATTCCCCAACGACCTGCTGGTTGAGCTGGATCGTATGGAGTTCTTTGTCTATGAGACTGGCGAAACCATCAAGGCCAAGCAGCGCCCCATCGTAATTATCACTTCCAATAATGAGAAAGAATTGCCGGACGCCTTTTTACGCCGTTGCTTTTTCCATTACATCAGCTTCCCCGATCGTGACACCATGTGCAAAATTGTCGATGTGCACTACCCAGGGATCAAAGGGCAGCTGGTGGCCGAGGCAATGGATATTTTCTTCCAGCTGCGCGAGGTTCCAGGCCTGAAGAAAAAGCCTTCTACCTCTGAGCTGATCGATTGGCTCAAGCTGTTGATGGCTGATGATATTCCCGAGGAGATCCTGAAAAACAGCGATAGCAGCAATGCCATTCCGCCGCTCTACGGTGCCCTGCTGAAAAACGAGCAGGATGTCCATATGCTGGAGCGCCTGGCGTTTATGGCCCGTCGCGATAATCGCTAAACTGTGTTGGTTAATGTCACCGAGGGCTGAAATTGTCCTCGGTGATTTCGGCCCGGTTTAACCGGGTGTTATTTTTTCTCTGTGCTGACTGCGAATTATTATGCTGATTGGCTTTTTCCAGAATTTACGCCGCTATAAATTACCGGTAACCATCACCGAACTGCTGGCCCTGCTTGAGGCATTACAGCAGCGCCTGGTATTTGCCGACCTTGAGGAATTTTACTTCCTTGCCCGCGTTTGCCTCGTCAAGGATGAGAAGCACTTCGATAAATTTGATCGCGCTTTCGACGCCTATTTTAAGGACCTTGAGACCCTCGACGACATTGTCGAGCAAATGATTCCCGAGGACTGGCTGCGTGCAGAATTTATGAAGCAGCTGACCGAAGAGGAAAAGGCCCAGGTGCAAAGCCTCGGTGGCTTGGAAAAACTACTGGAGGAATTTAAAAAGCGTCTAGAGGAGCAGAAGAAGCGTCACAGCGGTGGTAATCGCTGGATTGGTACTGGCGGCACCAGCCCGTTTGGCAATAGTGGTTATCATCCCGGCGGTATCCGTGTGGGTGGTAAGGGGCGCAATCGCTCGGCGTCAAAAGTGTGGGAGAAGCGCCAGTTTAAAAATCTGGATGACAGTATCAGTCTGGGCACCCGCAATATCCAGGTGGCTCTGCGCAAGCTGCGCAAATTTGCCCGCACCGGTGCCGCAGAGGAACTGGATCTGGATAACACCATTTCCTCTACTGCACGCAACGCAGGGTTACTGGATATTCAAATGGTGCCGGAGCGACATAATGCAATTAAGGTGCTGATCTTTTTCGATGTAGGGGGCTCTATGGACCCCTATGTGCGCGTCTGTGAAGAACTGTTCTCCGCCTGTCGTTCTGAGTTCAAGCATCTCGAATATTTTTATTTCCACAATTTTGTTTACGAGCATGTGTGGAAAGACAACCAGCGGCGCTATAGCGAAAATACCTCGCTGCTGGAAATACTGCGCACCTATGGCAAGGACTACAAAGTAATTTTTGTCGGCGATGCGTCTATGGCGCCCTACGAAATTACCAGTCGTTTCGGCAGTGTCGAACATATGAATGAGGAGCCCGGTGCGGCCTGGATGGAGCGTGTTACCGATACCTACAGTAACCTGATCTGGTTGAACCCTGTAGGAGAGGAGTACTGGCAATATACTCCCAGTATCGGTATGACCCAGAGACTGGTGGACGGGCATATGTATCCGATGACCCTGGAGGGATTGGATCGAGCCATCGCTTATTTGGTTAAAGGGCGTTAAAAAGCTGATCGCTTTTTCAGGTAGCACCTTAGGTGCTACCTGCTATTCGTGGGGTTTCGTTAGTTGCTCAACTAGAGAGAGAAGCGAAAAATCGCTTCGTGGAGTCATTATCAATGAGAAACCACTGGGTTTCTCTATCTCTTTTCCCCCAGTATTAATCTCATTTTCTACGATAGAAAACAACGGCAGATGACACTGGGGGGTGCCCCAAAGCCCTGCAATAGCGGTTAAACCCAATAGTCGCTGGCGATTTGTTTGTACTTTGCTGGGTTCACTATCGGTCCCTTTCTTAATTGCGGTTGTGGGGGTGGTTGGTACTAGTAAAACGCTATTGTTGTCCGGTAGTAATGTTTCCATCAACTTGCACCACTGTTGTCGTTTTTCGTTGGCCCAGGATATCTCATCGTCGGTAATTGATAGGGCCATAGTAATTCTCGTGGCGATGTCCTCTGAAAATACCGGCCGGTATTTTCGCAACCAGTCTCCGTGAGTATTGGCGATGGCGCGGCCCTGCAAAATTCTGAATACATCCGCCAGTTCGCCCAGTAATTCAATGTCAGACAGGTGTTTAATCTCGCAGATAGGAAATTGATTATTTAATGTAGGAATAAATTCCTGGATTGCTGATTGAATGGGCGTATCTGCCAGTTGACTTATCTCGGGGCAAGTAACCAGGCGGGTTACTTTATTTGCGGACAAGTGCTGTGACGGGATTAGAATTTTGCCGACGTCTACAAGTAATGAAGGAGTTTGACTAAACCAACCGACAGTATCAAAGCAGGGTGCTAAACCGATAACACCGTCGGTAGGAATAAGTGAGTGACTGGTTCGAATGCCGAATAAACCACAATAGCTTGCAGGTACCCTCACCGATCCGCCGGTGTCGGTGCCTAAGCCAATATCGGCTGTTCCTGAGGCCACGGCGGCGGCCGATCCCATAGAGGAACCCCCACAAAAATAGCCGGGCAGTTTAGGGTTGTCGGCAGAACCGTAGTGTAAATTACTCCCCTGCATGCTGTAGGCGAGTTCATCAAGGTGAGTAAACCCAGTAAAGGTTGAGCCGGCCTCCAGTAATTGCTGCAAGCTAAGTGCGGTTTTATTGGCAGGAGGGTGGGTATTAAACCACTCGGGGCTGCCTGCCGTATTTTTCTCCCCTTTCAATTGAAAGAGATCTTTGACCGCTAAACGTACGCCTGTTAGCGGTCCGGAATCTGATAACGTTAAAGAGCGAGGTCCGTGCTCGCAAAATACGCCTTTTATGGGTTGGCTCCCTTATTTGTCATTACCGCTAAAATGCTTCGGCGGTACACCGTCGTGATCGGCGGTGATGCTCAGTTCCTCCTTGGTGGTTTCGCCCACCTTTACGTGAACCTCTTCTGCACCGTGCATCCAGTCCACCAGTTTCTCGCGAATAAAGTACAGGATAATTCCGGCAATAATTGCGGCCAGGGCTACTCCGCCAAAGGTTGCGAGTGGGCCGGATACACCAACGAGTTTACCGATCTCTGCGGCTCCTTTGTTGGCAATACCAATAAAGGCAAACCAAAGCCCCATCATCAGGGATAAATAGCGCAGCGGAGATAATTTAGTTACGACAGAGAGCCCAATTGGCGATAGGCAAAGTTCGCCAATGGTGTGGAAAATATAGGCAAATACCAGCCACCAAATACTCGCTTTAATGGTCTCTGAATCGCCAATTTGCAGGGCGGCACCGCACATGGATAAGAATCCCACGCCGAGAAAAACCAGTCCCAAACTGAATTTGGCCGGTGAGCTGGGTTCCCGGTCTCCCATGCCTACCCAAATACTGGCCATAATTGGCGCGAGGATAATAATAAACAGTGGGTTTACCATCTGCAGCCAACTGGCTGGAATCTCCCACCCCAGTACATTCAGGTCGGTTCGATATTTGGCGAATAAGTTCATTGAGCCGGCAGCCTGCTCAAAGCCGGCCCAAAAAATCACGATAAACACGCCCAAAACCAAAATAACTTTGATGCGGTCTCGCTCCTCCTGAGTCAACGGGCGGCGCTTATCGACGTCCTCATCTTTCTTGTCTTTCAGTTCCAGGTGCGCAGAAGGTTCTACACCGATTTCTCCCAGGTAGCGCTTGGCTTGGGTCATCTGCAGGATTAGGCCGGCTAACATGCCAAGGCCAGCGACGATAAAGGCCAGCTGGTAATCCACCTTTTCCCCAATCCAGCCCACCAGCAGGTAACCGAGGATAGAGCCCAGGTTGATGCCCATATAAAAAATGGTAAAAGCGGTATCCCGGCGGTGGTCACCTTCCTCGTAAAGGTCCCCGACCATGGTAGAGATATTTGGTTTGAAGAAACCGTTGCCGATAATCAGCAAGGCCAACCCGATCCACAGCATATAAATTTGACTGCCATTTGGCAGCCAACCGTGGGGGAATCCCAGGGCGAACTGCCCCAGCATCATCAAGGTGCCGCCGAACATAATACAGCGGCGCTGGCCCCAGCGATTATCTGCCATCCAACCGCCAATAATGGGGGTCAGGTACACCAGCATTGCATACCAGCCCAGGTAGCTGAGGGCTTTGGATTGCAACTCGGTATCGGTCAGTTGTTCCCAGCCGAAGACTGCGGCAGTCGCTGTAGAGGTCAGGTAGAAGACAAAAATACCACGCATGCCGTAGTAGCTGAGACGTTCCCACATCTCAGTACCAAACAACAGGAAGAGTCCCTTGGGGTGGCCAAACAGCTGGCCTGCGCTGGCGGGGGGCTTGGGCTTGATCTCTTGCATAGTACTGCTCGCAAGGTATGACCCTGAGGAATTGCACCAGCAGTAAAGGCCGTGCCCCTCAGAAGAAGTGCTATTCGCACCAGTATAGATGAGCGCCACAATAAGGTTTGATAGCCCTGCGGTGCTCAGGGGGTATAATCCCGCGTTTGCCATTGCTGTACGAATTATGAGTCACACCGAAGCAGAAAAAGTACTGGGGGCGCTGCAGGCCCGAATCTCCGCGACCATGGGGCGTGACCGCTATGGGTTGCGCAGGACTGTCAAAAATGTGCGCCGGCGCCAGAAAGAGGGCAAGCGGGTAGATCGCATGTTGGCCCAATTGGAGCAGCAGCTCCAAGCGTCTGAGACCCTGGTGGAGGAGCGCCGGCGCAAGTTGCCGGAAGTGCAGTGGCCGGAGTCTTTGCCAGTGGTAGCGCGGCGGGAGGAAATCGCCGAGCAGATCGAGAAAAATCAGGTTGTAGTGATTGCCGGTGAAACCGGTTCTGGTAAAACCACTCAGTTGCCAAAAATTTGCCTGTCACTGGGCCGGGGAATTTACGGCCAGATCGGCCACACCCAGCCGCGCAGGATTGCCGCGCGCACTGTAGCGAATCGAATTGCTGAGGAGCTGGGGCAGCCCCTGGGAGAGTCCGTCGGTTACCAGGTCCGCTTTACCGACCACAGCAACGAGCATACCCACGTCAAACTGATGACAGACGGTATCCTGCTGGCTGAAATTCAGCGCGATCCCTTGTTAAATAAATACGATACGCTGATTATCGATGAAGCCCATGAGCGCAGCCTTAATATTGATTTTCTATTGGGCTATTTGAAAACCATACTGCCCAAGCGCTCTGACCTGAAACTGATAATTACCTCGGCCACCATCGACCTGGAAAAATTTTCCCGGCACTTTGACGATGCGCCGATTATCGAGGTTTCCGGTCGTACCTACCCAGTGGAAGTTCACTATCGCCCCGCAGCGGATACGGATGCAGATCTCAACGAGCAGGTGGTCACTGCTGTGGAGGAGTTGCTGCACGAGGAAAAGTCCAGCAGTCGGCGCGGTGGGGATATCCTGGTATTTATGAGCGGCGAGCGGGAAATCCGCGAGTGCGCCAAGGCTTTGCGGGATGCGCAGATAGCGCAATTGGAAGTGCTGCCCCTGTATGCACGCTTGAGCCTTGCGGAGCAAGCCAAAGTTTTCCATGGCCATAAAGGCCGTCGCATTGTACTCGCTACCAATGTGGCGGAGACCTCTATCACCGTGCCCGGTATCCGTTATGTGATCGACCCGGGTACTGCACGAGTGAGCCGCTACAGCTATCGCAGTAAAATTCAGCGGCTGCCTATAGAGCCGGTTTCCCAGGCCAGCGCCAACCAGCGTGCCGGTCGCTGTGGCCGTGTCAGCGCCGGTGTTTGTGTGCGCTTGTATGAAGAGCGGGATTTTGAGCAGCGCCCGGAATTTACCGATGCGGAAATTTTGCGTACGAATCTGGCCGCAGTCATTCTGCAAATGTTGCAGTTGCGTATCGGTGATATCCGCGAGTTTCCATTTGTCGATCCGCCGGACCCACGACTGATTAATGACGGCTATAAATTGCTGCAGGAATTACAGGCGGTAGATGAGCAGGGCCGGGTCACTAAATTGGGGCGATCCCTATCAAGGTTGCCTTTAGACCCGCGCCTGAGCCGCATGTTATTGGCGGGGGCAGAGAATGGCAGTGCGCGGGAGCTCTTGATTATTGTCGCCGCTCTCGCCGTGCAGGACCCGCGCGAGCGCCCGGCAGAAAAACGCCAGGCTGCGGATGAAAAACATCGCCAGTGGCAGCATGAGCAATCGGATTTTTTATCCTTCGTTCAGCTGTGGGATGCCTTTGAAGTCCAGCGTCAGGAACTGAGTCAAAATCAGTTGCGCAAGTGGTGCCAGAAAAACTTCCTGTCCTGGCTGCGTATGCGCGAGTGGAGAGATATCCACCACCAGCTGCGTGTGGCCTGTCGCGATCTCGAAGTTAAAGAAAACAAAGAGCCGGCGGAATACGAAGCGATACACCGAGCCATCGTAGTGGGATTGCTGGGCAATATTGGCGCGCGGGATGAAAACAAGGAGTTTAACGGCTGCCGCAACCGTCGTTTCCATATTTTCCCAGGCTCTGGTCAATTTAAAAAACCTCCCCGCTGGGTGGTGTCTGCCCAGTTACTGGAGACCAGCCGCCTGTTCGCCCATACCGTAGCCAAGGTCGAGCCCGAGTGGATATTGGCCGCCGCGCAGCACCTGGTTAAGCGCAATTATTTTGAACCCCATTTTGACGCTCGCTCCGGACAGGTGATGGCCTTTGAGAAGGTCTCCCTTTACGGTTTGGTGCTGGTGGAAAAACGCCGAATTCCCTACGGCAAATTGGACCCGCAAATTTCTCGGGAAGTGTTTATTCGCCAGGCGCTGGTGGAGCAACGCTATCGCGGTAAGGGGCGGTTTTATAAGCACTATCTCGACCTGCTGAAGTCCTTGGAAGAGCTGGAAGCCAAATCCCGTCGCCGGGATATTCTGGTGGATGATGAAGTGGTGTACCGTTTCTTTGATGAGCGTATCCCGGCGGATATCGTCAACCTGGCTGGATTTGAGCACTGGCGCAAGAAAGCGGAATCCAGCGATACACAGCTGCTGTTTATTCCCCGCGACTTATTGATGCAGCAGAGTGCCGATCATGTGGGAGAGGCCCAATTCCCTAATGAGTTGCAGGCGGGCGGTATTGTCTATCCGCTCAGCTATCACTTTGAGCCTGGCAGTGTGGATGATGGCGTCAGTATACAGGTGCCGGTTGCAGCACTGCACCAGGTGCCGGCAGCTCGCCTCTCCTGGTTGGTGCCGGGCATCTTGCGGGACAAGTGCATCGCTCTGGTAAAAGCCCTGCCCAAGCAGTGGCGTAAATATTTTGTGCCAGTGCCGGCTGCGATAGATAAGGCTTTGCCCCGACTGCGTGCAGACAATACCCCGTTGTGGCAGTCGTTGGCTCTGGAGCTGAAGCGCCAGACAGCACAGCAGCTGCCAGATGAGGTGTGGGAGTCTGCGGAACAGGCCCTGGAAGATTATTACCGTTTCAATATCCAGGTAATGGATGAAGGCGGCAAATTGCTGGATCAAGATCGGGATTTGGCCCTATTGCAGGTGCGCTACCGGGATCGGGTACAGCAGGGGCTGGCAACAGCTGGCGACAGTTTTGAGCGGGAGGGTATTTCCCGCTGGGACTTCGGTGATCTTCCAGAGACCCATACCCTCAACCAGGGTGGGCTCAAGGTGCGGGCTTACCCCGCACTGGTTGAAGGAAAAGACAGTGTCTCCCTGAAGCTACTGGATAACCCCAGCGAGGCGCGCAGGCTTACTCGTGCCGGTATTTGCCGTTTGGCTCTGCTGCACTTGCCGGAGAAGGTGAAGTATCTGCGCAAAGAGCTGTTGCGAGGCAAGGAGCTGGGGCTTTCTGCAGCAGATTTGGGGCGTCGTGAGGAGGTAGCTGACGACATATTGATGGCAGCTGTCCGCGAAGTTTTCTGGCCCAAAGAGGAGTTGCCTCGCACCGAAGCTGAATTCCTGGCCGCTTTGAAAAATGACGGTGACTTGGTGGGGGTGGCCCAGGAGATTGGTGATCTGTTGGTCAAGGCCCTGGCCCAGCTGGTGCCACTGCGCAAACAAATCAAGCAGCAGAAAAACCTGGCGGTCGCAATGGCGGTGGGGGATATCCAGCAGCAACTGGGTGGGCTCTTCTACCGAGGATGCCTGTTTGATACTCCGCTGTCATGGCTGCGCCAGTACGGCCGCTATCTGAAGGCGATCGCAATGCGCTTGGAAAAGGCTGCTCTCGACCCTAACCGTGACCCGAAAACTGCAAGTTGAATACCAGAAGGCGGCGGAGCCTTACTTGGCGCAAGTGGAGAAATATTCACCCAGAGAACTCTCTGCAGAGGCAGAATTGCGTGAGTTTCGCTGGATGTTGGAGGAATTTCGTGTTTCCTTATTCGCGCAGACTCTAAAAACCCTGATGCCGGTGTCATCCAAGCGCTTAAGCAAGTCATGGGCAGAAATTGATGGGAAAGGTTTGCTTGGTTGATTTTCTCTATGGAAAAGAGATCACAAAAAAAATTTTGATCAAGTGTAAGAATTTGATGGAGAGCCCGACAGAAGTACTGAAAGCAGGCCTGGAGCCCAGAATGACCCCTTGATACCGGTTATTTTGTGGCGGGTTCTATTCAATGACTGATTTTTGTTTCGCAGCATTATACTTCTGCGGAGTGGAAAAAAGTCTCTTGTACTTTTTATTGCTAAGGACACCTAGTTAGGAGATTCACTATGAACAAGAAGCACCTTTCCCCTGTAGCCGCCGCAGTTGGCGCAGCGTTTATCGCCACTGCCGCTATGAATGTATCTGCTGCCAACAGCAATGCTAACCCCTTTGCCGCAGCAGACCTGAGCTCAGGCTACAACGTGGCGCTGGCTGATCACGATGGTGATGATAAAAAGAAAGAGGGTAAGTGCGGCGAAGGCAAGTGCGGCGAAGGTAAGAAAAAAGAAGGCAAGTGCGGCGAAGGTAAGTGCGGCGAAGGCAAGAAAAAAGAAGGTAAGTGCGGCGAAGGTAAGTGTGGCGGGTAATTTTTCGCTGTACTCAAAGAGGGTGGATACGCTTTAGCGATCCACCCTGTTTTTTATTGATCGCTGAAAAAAGTGAGACCTGAAAGTGTTGCGCGAGTTTTCCATAGAAGGCGCTGGGTTTGGATTGCGCCGCTCAATGATGGGTGAGAACCTTGATACAGATGCCGTAGATTTTCTGGAGGTAGCGCCTGAGAATTGGATTGGTGTTGGCGGTCGCTATGGGCGCTGGTTTAAGGAATATACAGAGCGTTTTCCTTTTTTACTTCACGGTTTATCTCTCTCGATTGGTGCACCAGAACCATTGGATATGGAATTGGTTGCAGCCATTAAAAAATTTATCAAGCAACACAATATTCGCGGTTACAGTGAGCACTTGAGTTATTGCTCAGATCACGGCCATCTGTACGATTTATTGCCCATTCCCTTTACGCAAGAAGCGGTGATGTATGTTGCCGAGCGAATCCGTATGGTCCAGGACGCACTGGAAGAACGGATTGCAATGGAGAATGTCTCCTACTATGCGGCGCCGGGCCAGGAGATGACTGAACTGGCTTTTTTAAATGCGGTGCTGGAAGAGGCCGATTGTGATTTGCTTCTGGACGTGAACAATATTTATGTAAACTCGATTAACCACCGCTACGATGCGCTGGACTTTCTATCTGCACTACCTACTGAAAGAATTCGCTACGTACATATTGCCGGGCACTATGATGAGGCAGAGGATTTAAAGGTGGACACCCATGGTGCACCGGTTATTGATCCTGTGTGGGAACTACTCGATCGCGCCTACGATATTCACGGTGTGATGCCGACGCTACTTGAGCGGGATTTTAATATTCCGCCAATTCCCAAATTACTCGAAGAAGTAGGACATATTAAAACCATTCAGGCCAGTCACCAGGTGGAAGAGAATTATGTCCTCAGTCGTCGATAAGCCCGAGACATTCAAAAATGTGCAGCGGGACTTTACTGCCCATTTGCGCGCACCGGATCAAGTTGCGCCGCCGGCAGAAATTGAGGACCGGCGTGTCGCTATTTATCGGGATTTGATTTACAACAATATTGAGTCCTTTGTTGCCAGTGGATTCCCGGTTTTACGCAGTCTTTATAGCGACGAAAACTGGCATCAAATGGTGCGAGATTTTGTGCACATACACACATCCGTTAGCCCGTATTTTTTGCAGATCAGTGAAGAGTTTCTCTCATATTTACAGAACGAACGGGGAGAACAACCACAAGATCCTCCGTTCCTGTTGGAGCTTGCCCACTACGAGTGGGTAGAGTTGGCTTTAGATGTCAGTGATGTGGAATTACCGGAAGGGCTGGCGATAGAGGGGGATGTTTTACAGCAAGTTCCTGTAGTTTCCCCTCTTGTCTGGAGCCTCAGCTACCGCTACCCAGTGCATCGGTTGGGGCCGGATTTTCAGCCCCAAGAGCCGCCGGAGGTACCGACGTTCCTTTTCGTATACCGGGATCGTTCCGACAAAGTGAATTTTATGGAGATCAATGCCGTCACCGCCAGATTGTTGCAGTTGGTCTCTGCGGGCGATTACACCGGCTTACAAATATTGGAACAGATGGCTCAGGAATTACCCAATATTAGTCGTGACTCCTTATTTGATTTTGGTGCCGATTTATTAGAAAAACTACTGAATAAAGGGGTTATTGCCGGTTTAAAGGCTTAGCCTGTGATTGCCTGAAACTCCTTTATCTTTGGCAAATCCCAGCTGCTATGCTGCCGAGGGTAGCTTACGAATTACTAGGGCGTTAGAATCCTTGGTCTCACTAGTTTGATATAAGAGGAGCAGGGTTGTGCTTGGAAGCAAAACTTTATCGCCCTGGTTAATGGCAACTCTGATAGCTGTTACTCCAGTAGGGGCGCTAGCGCAACAAGATCCGTTTGGTGGTGCAGCTCAAAACCCGGCTGCGGTAGATACCAGCGGAGCAGAGGATGCCAGTGCCGATGACGGGGGCCTGTCTCTCGAGGATGAGTACGGCTTTGATCCTGCCGATGAATTTGGTGGTGCCGAGGGCGAAGATTTATCACTTCGCGACCCCTGGGAAGGTTTTAATCGGGCCATATTCTCCTTCAACGATGGTGCAGATCGCTATGTGTTGAAGCCCGCCGCTGTCAGCTATCGCCAAATTACCCCGATTTTCGTGCAGCACGGTGTCAGCAACTTTTTCGACAATCTGCGCGAAGTTACCAATACTTTTAATGATGTTCTGCAGGGTAAATGGGGCCAAGCGGGCAATGACGCGGGTCGTTTCCTGGTGAATTCCACGGTAGGTATTGGCGGTATTCTGGATGTTGCCCAGCACATGGGTCTCGAGCAGGGTGATGGCGAGGACTTTGGCCAGACTTTGGCTGTTTGGGGTGTGCCTTCTGGCCCCTACCTGGTTTTGCCGCTACTGGGTCCATCCACTGTACGGGATACCCCTGCCAGGGTCGTGGATTACTACACCAACCCCTTGACCTATGTAAATGACGACGCGACCAAATATGCATTGAAGGGTACAGATATCATTCAGAGCCGTGCCAGCCTGCTGCAAGCGGAGTCCCTGTTGCATGGTGATCGCTATGTACTCTTGCGGGATGCTTACCTGCAGCGCCGCGACTATTTGATTGTCGATGGTGAAATGGATGTTCAAACTGAAGAAGAGGCCGCAGAGGCAATTGATCAGGGTGAAGTGGAAGAGGCTTCCGACTACTGATTTGTTACCTAGGGCAGATAACTTTTTAGAGCCTTTATATGGCCGGCCCCAGTAGCCTGGTGCTTACCGACGATGAGCGCTCCCGCAATTTTTTGCGAGGGGCGCTTTCGCGTTTTGGCTTCCAGGTAAGTGTTGCCAACAACGGGGAAGATGGCATCGGCCAGTTCAGCCCCGGTGCTTTCCATATCGTATTGATTGATCGCTATTTGCCGGATATGAGTGGGCTGGAAGTGTTGCGGCGGATAAAGCGCATAGCCCCAGAAGTGGCCGCAGTAATTATTGCCTCAGACAGTGCTGCCGATGATGTACTCCAAGCGATGCGCCTTGGAGCCAAAGACTACCTGGTTAAACCTTTGGAAGAAGCGGCGGCTATTGATCGCATGATCTGCCGTATCAGCGGTGAAGAAAACCTGGCGAAGCAGAATCGCGAATATAAAGTGACCTTGGAGCGTCGCAACAGTGAACTGCGGGATCATGTTGAGCTGCTGCGCAGGGACCAGGAAGCTGGCCGTTTACTGCAACAGCATTTACTTCCCCGTACCCCCTATCACTACCCCAGTGGTGTGGAAGCATCCTACCGGCTGGTTCCCTCCCTGTACCTGAGCGGTGATTTTGTTGATTACGGCTTGTTCGGTGAGCGCTTTGTAGCCTTTTACCTGGTCGATGTGTCGGGCCATGGTGTCTCTTCTGCGCTGGTTACTGCCCTGATTAAGCACAGTATTATGCATCGCTTGCGGGAGCGCCCCTTATTTGCCCAGCTGGATTCCCTCAGTGATGACTTGTTGGATGTCCTTAATCTGGTCAATGGCGAGTTGTTATCCACAAAATTGGGCAAGCACGCCAGTATGTTTGTCGGGGTTGTGGATAGTAGTGCCCGGCAGTTGCACTATGCCGTCGCCGGGCAAATACCTATGCCGGCCCTGGTAAGTGAGGCAGGTGCAGACTGGTTGCCGGGAAAAGGGCGCCCCCTGGGTATATTTGAACGGGGTGATTGGCAAGTGATGCGTGCTGAGCTGCCGCCCGCTTGGCGCCTGGTCGCTTGTTCCGACGGTGTACTTGAATTATTACAGGGCGATCTGCTTGATAAAGAGGCCCAGCTTTTGCAGGCTATTTCAGAGAGTGGGGGAGAACTCGACAGGCTCTGTCAGTCTCTAAAAATGGATACTTTTGGTGCCCTTCCGGACGATATTACGATTCTCACTTTAGGCCGCCAGTAATGCCTAAAACTTCTATCGATAGTCTTCGACTATGAAGTCGAATTTTGTGCTTTATCGCACTTGTCAGTCTGCATAGTCAGGAGTAAGCTCCGCCCACTTTATGCACAAAATTGCACTAGGCGCCAAAAACGTCAAATGCTATTGTGTTCTCTACCAGTGAACTTTTGCCATCCGCCTGCACTTCTATCAAAAGGTGTATTCGGGTGAGCCAGGGGTTGTTATGCAGTCCGGGCAAATTATGGTTGGGGCCCACCAGGGCATCTACGTCATCAAGTTAGTAGGTGATGTTCGTCTCAACCTTTGTACCTCATTTGATAGCTTTATCGACAACATGTTTGCACGGGGTGATTTTGCCGGAGTGGCATTTGATCTCGGTGGTGCAGAAGGTGTTGATAGTACGACCCTCGGCCTGATGGCGAAGATTGCTATTCGCGCTTTGGAGCGGGGCTGTGATAAGCCGCTGGTATTCTCTGCGGGTAAAGGTATCCGCCATCTATTGGACGCTATGGGCTTTGATTCGTTGGTTGAAATCAGCGATACGGTCCACGATATGAGCGTACCCACCACGCCTTTGGTATGTAATAGCCCCGACGAGTGTGCTGCGCGGGAAAAGGTGCTGGAAGCTCACCGGGTATTGATGAGCATGAACGAGCAAAACGCCGAGACTTTTCGCGACTTGGTACATACCCTGGAGCGAGAATGTTCCCCGGTTGCCAAATCTTCGGCGCATTATCACTAGCGCTTATTCTCTCCTAATCCCCAGTCCTGGAAATCTCCCTTTCTTAGCAACGCTTCATATCCCTCGCTTCGGCGCGTGCCTTGGTGAAGAGTCCGTGTGGCAGATAAATTAGCTCTGCCACCCTGCGAATCAGGTGCTCCTCGAAAGCCTCGATAACATCATCTGAAAAAGCTACCTGCCACATCTGTAAAATCAGCAGGTATTTATCTCTCTCGCTGAACTGTTCATTCACCGCCTGGGTGAACTCGAACAGGGATGTGGCTCTGTCCCGTTGGCCAATAGCTTCACTGACTATTTCTGTGGCACTAGTCTGGTCGAGAGAGTAGTGCTGGCACAGGAGCTGTGTGAGCGTTTCACGCTCACACTCATCGAGCTTTTGATCGACAGTGGCGACCTCGACTAACAGCGCAGCGCTGATCATCCGCACGTCTTTTTCGTCACGTGCTTCAACATCAACGCTATTTCCTATCTGCTCAAACAGTTTACGGATTTGTTGCAGCATGAATTTCCTGCTGTCCCTTTACTCGGTTCTGTAACAATAGCTCTAAACGTTCCTGATCCTTCACGAAGTTCCGGATGCCATCGGCAAGCTTTTCAGTGGCCATGGCATCGCTATTCAATTGAAAGCGGAATTCGGCTTCAGCCAGATCCTGTGTCGGCCGGGATTTGGTTGCGGATACCGGTGGCAGGCCAGCAGCGAGAGGTGCCTCACTGTCCTCCAGGGCCTGTAATAGCTGAGGGCTGATTGTCAGTCGATCGCAACCAGCCAGAGCCTCAATCTCCCCGGTATTGCGGAAGCTGGCGCCCATCACAATGGTTTTGTAGTCTCGGGACTTGTAGTACTCATAGATATTGCGCACCGAGATTACGCCCGGGTCCTCTTCCGCAGGGAATGACTCGCGGCCGCTGTTGGCGATATGCCAATCGAGGATTCGACCGACGAAGGGGGAGATCAGAGTTACCCCGGCTTCGGCACAGGCGATCGCCTGGGATTGACTGAACAACAAGGTCAGGTTGCAGTGGATTCCCTCGCGCTCCAGTACCGATGCGGCAGCAATGCCTTCCCATGTCGACGCGATCTTGATCAATACCCGCTCTTTGGAAATACCTGCGCGTTCGTAGAGGGCGATCAGGTGGCGTGCGTAGTCAATAGTAGCGCGGGTATCAAAGGAGAGACGAGCATCGACCTCGGTGGATACCACCCCGGGCACCAACTGCAAGATTTCCGTGCCGATGCTGACAGCCAGTTTGATGGCGGCCAGGCGTGCAATATTTTCCGCGTTCGAGCCACCCTGGTGGCTTTCGGCCCACTGAAGTGCCTCGGCGATATGGTTGTCGTACTGAGGGAGCTGGGCGGCCTTAAACAGTAGGGAGGGATTGGTTGTGGCATCTTGAGGACAATATCGGCGAATTGCTTCAATATCTCCCGTATCTGCTACAACCTGGCTGCGCTGTTTGAGTTGCTCCAACTTGTTCATGGTTCCTCCCTTAATTATTCACTGGTCTACATATTGAAAGCGGTCTAAGCGGCTTGGGTGACCTGGGCCAATGCCTGTTCAAGCACCTCGGGACCCGCCCCCGGCTTGTGGGCATTTTCGCTCAAATGTCGGCGGAAGCGCCGAGCACCAGGAAGCCCCTGGAATAACCCGAGCATATGCCGGGTGATATGATTCAAGCGCTGTCCGCGCTGCATTTCCTGCTCGATATAGGGCAGCATCTGCTCTACCACCTGGATGGCATCCGGGCCGGTCTCACCGCCAAATAATTGGCTGTCCACCTGGGCCAGGATTGTCGGGGTTTGGTAAGCCGCGCGCCCCAGCATAACACCATCCACGTGGCTTAAATGTTGCTGGCATTCCTCAATTGAATTGATCCCCCCGTTAATAACAATTTGCAGTTTGGGGTAATCTTTCTTCAACTGGTAAACCATGTCGTAATTGAGCGGAGGAATTTCGCGGTTTTCCTTGGGGCTTAGCCCTTTAAGCCACGCTTTGCGCGCATGGACGATAAAGGTATCCACACCGGCATTGGCCTGGGCCTCCACGAAGCGGGTCAGGCCTGGGTAGTCTTCCATATCGTCGATGCCGATACGGTGCTTGACGGTAACCGGAATAGATACCGCTTCCCGCATGGCAGTGAGTCCTGCGGCTACCACATCCGGTTCCGCCATAAGGCAGGCACCAAAACGCCCGGACTGGACTCGGTCACTGGGGCAGCCACAGTTTAGGTTGATTTCGCTATAGCCCCATTCCTCGGCGATACGGGCGCATTCAGCCAGTTCTTGAGGGTCACTGCCCCCCAACTGCAGGGCGACAGGTTGTTCAGCTGCATCAAATTGCAAATGTCGCTGTTGGTCACCATGCAGTATTGCCCCGGTGGTCACCATTTCCGAATACAGGCGTGCATGCTTGCTCAGTAGGCGCCACATATAGCGGCAATGGCGGTCGCTCCAATCAAGCAGCGGAGCGGTACAAAAGCGATGGGGGCTAAAATCGGACATAAACTACGGTGTAACAGACTAATAAAAACAGAGTAGCCCGCCATTATATGGGATGTAAAACGTAGACCCCATGTGAAAATGTATCTGGATGAGGGTATTTTGACCTCTTGAGCATTTATTGTGCCCAACAGTTGTACCGGTTGCATGGGGCTGACAGCTGTCCCACTGGGCAACGTATGCTTGCTGGGCTGGTTGTGTAGCTCCAGAACCGGGGCCTCTTTTGGCGAATACTTAGCGCTACTAGGCTCGCCTAAGTGGTGAGTAACTGGGATAAGGTCAGAGTATTATCTTGTCATCAGTTTATTGAAAGCATGGACCTTGTATGGCTTTATTAAAAAGCAGCTTCTTTTTTAACTTAGCTTTCCGTAGTGGAAAGACAGAAGTTTAGATGCTTAGAAATAACATTTTTTCGTCCGCTATTCTTGCGGCCAGATATTACATAGTTTTCTTTGTTTAAATATCTCAGGTAGAGCCCCGATAAACGCACAGATTTAAGTAATCTTGATTCTATTTTATGGATGTAGGGCATAAATAATCTTTCTTTTCATGCTCTAATTTTGCAATAGATTGGCAATAGTGCCTCGATTAATAATTTATAAGTCATCCGTAAAATTTAGATTTATATTTTCTCGAGCACTTATTTTATACTGCGAAATTATGGTGAGGATATTACCAGGACGCTAGTTAAATAACTTTCGATGATTCTCCCAACCCTTAATTTTCGTAGGCGTTTCATATTTTTAGGTGAGCTGGGTCGGTAATGAACCTGCAGGATTTCAGGCACTTCCCCTTCGGCCAGTATCATCTCTTGTTCAATACGCAGACAGTGATTTAAATACTACCTACCTACCTCCTTTAAGATTTGAGAGCCTGACTGATAGCTGACCCTCCAGGTGGGCGACTTTCTTGCTTATGTTGGCTTTTGGTATAGCCAGGCGATTTGCGGCTTGGATAAAGCTAGCTGTTTCCACTACGGCTAAAAGCACCTTCATATCTTTGAGGTCTTGGCTCATAGAAATCTATTGTTGTTGAAAGTGGGATAGTCATATTCTGATTTTGGTATATATAAAACAATAAGTTGTACCTAAGATACCTCCATCGCTTACATATTTTGGAGGCACATCATGAAAATCCTCAAACGTGACTCACTACTGCTTGGCGGTTTTGCTGGGCTTACCGAGCACAGGTTGGTAACGGATAGCCAGGTATTCGGTCCGCACAAACATCCACATACCTCTGAAGGGCTCGATAATTTTGTATATCTGGCCGATGCCCGCTTCAATCCGAAAGGCGAAACAGGCATGCACCCCCACCGTGAGATAGATGTGATTTCGGTCATGGTGGATGGACGAATACAACATGAGGGCTCTTTAGAGCATGGCAAAGGTTTAGATAAAGGAGGAGTGCAAGTCCAGCGAGCTGGAGGCCAGGGGTTTACGCACAACGAGGTGAACCCGGACAGCAAAAAAAACCGAATGATCCAGCTATGGGTTTTACCAACTGTCTCTGGTCAAGCCGCAGTCTACAAGTATTACATGCCCAGCCAAAATAAGGTCACCAGGGTTTATGGGGGACGCGATGATCAAACAGTGACCTTTGATAACAGTACGATTATCGAGATCGCCAATTTAAATGCAGCTGAGCAAATTTCCTTTAATGGTGAAACTCTGGTTTACCTAACTAAAGGCTGGGGAGTCTTTTCTGAAACTGGGCAAAAAGAAAACGTGAAGGATGGAGATTTAATTAGGAGTTATAGCGGTAAGTTAATTGCAGATGTTAATACAAGTGCAATTGTTATTAGAAAGTTAAAACATTATATAGGTAGGTAGCACCGTGAATAAGTTTTCAGAGACCTTAACTAAAGACAATTCTGTGTTGGCATTAATTGATCATCAAACGGGACTATTGGTGAGTTGTCGGGATCTGGATCCGCATCTGATGACGGAGAACATAAAGGGATTGGCAAATCTTGCGAAAGCAGTAGGTTTACCCACTGTTGTTACCGCGAGTATGCCTGAAGGCCCTAATGGTCCTATTATGCCAGAGATAACAAACATCTTGGGCAGTGAAATAATTGAGCGTGAAGGTGAGATAAACGCGTGGAAAAGTCCGGAGTTTAAGCGAGCTATTGAGTCAACCGGGCGTAAAAAAATAATTATGGCTGGCATCGTTACGGATGTCTGCTTGATGTTTCCCGCTATCTCTGCTGTAGCCGAAGGGTATGATGTATATGCCGTAGTGGATGCTTCTGGTACTTGGAATAGTACAGTGACACAAGCTGCTATGCATCGTATGACGCAGGCGGGCGTTAAAGTTGCTACCTGGTCATCCGTGTTGGCTGAGATGATGGATGATTGGCGAAGTAATCACGGCACGGAGCTTGGGGGCATATTAGCTCAACACACGACCTATCGATGGGTATATAACAGCTACCTTACTGCAGCAAACCAAAAGTAATTCAAAACCCCTCTCATTTTTACGGGAGGGCGGGAGTATGTCTATGGTTCATCACAATAAGCATTTTGCTACATTAATTACATTTTTATCCTTGATTCCTTTGGTTTATTTTATTCCCGACAGCTTAGCCCTAATTTTGCCAGATCATAAATTGTTACAAGTAATTGCTGCTGTGGCGATTATAGTACCGATTATTAGCTATTTGATTATACCGTTCGCTTTCTATTTGGTTGGGCACATTTACGGTAAAAAGGCGAAGAGATAAATTATTTATCAGATGATTTTTTGGGGTTGGTATTCAAGTGACTTGAAGTCGAAAAATTAAACTGCACATTCAAAATGTATTTAAATATTTCGCTCTCTCTCGGAGGAACTATCTTCTGTTTTGGTCGGGGTATTTTTTGTAGCAATCGATCGACCAGCCTGGAGGGTGGGCTCCAGTTTTTTCAGTATCTTGCGGGCAGTAGCGCGGTAGCTGGTCAATTTGCCGCCTGCTACGGCCAACATCCGTGGCTTCTTATCGTCATCGCAGCAAATAATGGACTCCCGGGATCGCGCGAAGGGGCTCTTCTCCATTTCAGGGAGTACTCGCAGCCCCGCATAACTCTCACAAATGTCCTCGCCGTTCAGCCCTCGGGCTTGCGCAAAATATTTCTGTACGGCCTGTAAGAGATAGCTCTCTTCTTCGAGAGTCGGTGTTACGTCGCGAGGATCGCCGAAATAGGGCCGCTCTGTGGTCCCTACCAGGGTTTTGTCTTGCCAGGGCATTACAAAAATTGCGCGTCCGTCATCAGCTTCGACGTAGTAGATTTTGTCGCCCAGTGATAGAGGCAACAAGATATGGGTGCCTGCAACCAAGTCGATAGGTGGAATATCTACTGGGGGCGTACAGCGAGCATTGGTATTGGCTACCCAGGGGCCACTGCAATTGACCAGTGCACGGGTGCGCAGGGTGTTGAGCTTGCCGTTTGCTACATAATCAATCCGGACATGGTCGCGGGTGACTTCAGCGCCTACCAAACTGCCAGGGCAAATTATTTGAGCGCCTTGAGCGACTGCCGAAGCCACAACGTCACGGGTTAAAGCGGCATCGTCGGTTTGTGCATCGTAGTAGCGAAATACAGCCTTCAGGCCTTCCCGATTCAGACCCGGCAAGCTGTCCCATTGGGATTTAGGGACTTTTCGAAAGCGGGAATCGCTGTTGTTTATTCCCGACAACAGGCTGTAGAGGCTCAACCCCAAGCGGACCAGCCAGGCCGGTCTCCTGCTGTGCTGGTAGATAGGGATATAAAAAGGGACCATTCTCACGAGTTCAGGCTTGTTATCCAGTAGCCACTTTCTCTCCCGCAGGCACTCGTAGACCAAACGGAACTGGCCGCTCTCCAGGTAACGCAAGCCGCCGTGAATGAGTTTGGAGGAGCGAGAGGAAGTGGCGGCGGCGATACCCAGCTGTTCGAGTATCACCACGGAATAGTGATTTGTGGCCAGAACCTCAGCGGCTCCTGCTCCCTGTATACCTGCGCCGACTACCAAGACATCAAAATCCGTAGACATCACTCGCTTCCCGGGAGCGCATCAGCAGCGGCAAGTTGCCGGTGAGAATATGGTGAGCACCGCGCTTGCGCCAGAGTACTGCCTCTTCTGTCGAGTTGATTTCATAGACAACCCATTGCCAGGGGCCTGGGGGCAATTCGTCACATTCAACCTGGCTGTCGCGAATTAGTAGATATTCTGGCGCCAAAGTAACAATGTCGGCAGATAGGCACCGGGAGACACTATTGATCTCAAGGGCAACCCGATGCCAGCCCATATTGCGGGCGGCTCTGAGGCTGCGGCAGTCTGCGGTGAGTAGAGCGAATGACTCATTCTCGGTGCGCATCAGCTCCATTAACTTTTTAACGGCGGTGACAAATCCAGTGGCGGCGATATTGGCAGGTGAGATACCGATAAACCAATCCAGGTGGCGATGGCAGCTGGCCCAGTCTACCAGCTCGATAAAGCGATTGATCGACTGGTGGTGTAACTGTGAGTCCCTAAGGGAGTGGAAGACCTGGGACTGGTCATTGCCGGGGATGTGCAGGCTATCCTCGTGGAAGCACCAGGGGGTGCCGTCGGCGCTGAAGCGGATATCGCACTGAATAGCGCAGGCCCCCAGATTATGGGCCGCCTCGAAAGCGGCAATCGTATTCTCTGGTTGGCGGGTCTTGTCGCCGCGATGAGCAATTAACATGTGAATCTGGTCCGAAAAGCGGGTGTTATTGTCGTCTGGAATTGGGCGTAATTTGGCCTTTGCCCAGAGATGAACCGGACCCTGGCTGGAGCCGGGTCATACAGGAAAAATAGACGGTGCCACCGCTGTTGCAAGGTTCACGGGGAGGAAATATGGGACCAGAGGGCTATCAATGGAGGGCTGGGGTTTTTACATAGTGATGATGCTGAATCGATTGCACACTGCCCATATGGATAGCGCGCCACTAAGTTAGCTAGCGGTATGTCCCGTCAGGATGATCTATTACGTTGGCAGTGTTTTACTTTTCAGGCGGTGTAGGGCAAATCAGTATTGCCTCTTATTTAATAGCGGGGCTGGTGATGTTGATTTAAGGGAGGCTCATTAGGTTCCGATTTGACTTGTGGATAAAACAGCCCGATATTGCGCTTACTATAAGAAGTTCTAAGAGTACCCGCTCTTTATGAAAAAAGTACTGCTTTCACTGCTACTCTTTGTCGTCCAGCCAGTAATGGCAGCTATGTCTGTGGATAAAATTGTCCTTTACCTGGAAGATACTCCCAGCGCCCGGGATGATGTTCTCGTCAGCAACCCAGATAATGAGACGCTATATATCCAAACTGAAATATTCCGTGTGGATAACCCCGGCCATGATAATGAGAGTCGAGTCAGGGTGATAAATCCCGATGAATTTAAACTCCTTGTCAGCCCCGCAAGAGCTGTCCTGGCCCCCGGAGAGAGAAAGCGCTTTCGCTTAATGGCCTTAGATAGAGATCTTGAAGAGGAAAAAGTCTACCGGGTGACTTTTAAACCCGTTGTAGGTGATATTAAGAGTGACAGAACGGCACTAAAAATCCTTGTGGCTTATCAAGCGTTGGTATTTGTGCAGCCAAAAGGTGGAGCTTATAAAATTGATCTAGTGGCTGAAGGGGATAATTACCGACTCACGAATAGTGGCAATATTAATGTAGAAGTCGTGGAAGTACGTCATTGTGTGACTGAAGAGAAGTGTGAAAAACTTGAGGCCACCGGTCGGTTATACGCTGGCACCAGTATCGAAGTAACGGGTAAACCCGTTGGCGGTGAGCTGGAAGTTTTACTACGAGGGCAGCAGAGTGAGCGGGTTCGTTTTCCTCTTAGTGGCTAATTAGAATTGGTTGCTTGCCTATAGCAAGCAGGGCGGATTAAAGGATTATTTTATGTCTAACTCACTGGCTGCTCACCGTTACTGTGAGTACATCGGTGTAGAGAGGTTCGCCCGCGTTTTCCCAGTCTGAGGGCGCAATAGAAATATAAATTCGCGCATTATCAGAAAGGCAGTTTTCATCCGAAGTTCGGCTAAAGCTGCCGGAGATATCTCCCAGGCTATCTGGGGAAATGCCTGAAGTTGCAGCCAGATTGTCTGAGAAGGCTACGCTGTAGGGGATTTGTTCACTGTTTCCCCCCAATTCATAGGCACTGCTGCCTGATCCCCCGGTGCTGCCATTGGCGCTGGACAGGTTTACTGTGTAACCGCTAAATCCTATACCGCCAACACAAAAGTCCTCACTGCCATCAATGGCCTGTCCAAACAGGGTGCCACTGTTGCTGAGGTCAATATCACCCAGATTGCGAATGGCGATGTTTGGCTCTACGTCCAGCACAATGTCAAACTGAACTGTTTCGGTGCCGGCAGTCCAAATAATAAAATAATTATTCAGTGTCATCTCAAAGCTGGCGGAGTAGCGGCTGGAAGAGGGTATTTGGCTGCTGTCCAGCTCGATCACTAAATAAGTATCTGCATCGTCGCTGGTGCCGGCAAAAGTAGCGGACTGAGTTCCTGGACTGAGTGTTTCCGTGGTGCCGTTATTGGCTCGAAATGAAATATCAATATCCAGCTGTTCACCACTGTCCGCAAATAGTGCGAAAGTAGATCCACTGAGCGGACTCACTTCTACATCGTAGCGTAGGGTCCAGCTTCCCAGCAGGCTTCGGGTAGTGAACTGAATTTCTTTAGGTTCTGATTCGTAATCAATAGTGTGTGAATCTTCCAAGCCACAAACTCGCAAATCGTCATTGCTGGAGCAATTTACCTGGGCTTGTACTGGTATATTAAATAGCGGAATCAACAGCGCAGAGACTAGGCCAAGTTTTTGCAGCTTCTTAGTTATGGACACGGCTTACCTCTGCTATTTGCCCAGTCTGGCATTTGGCCTCTGACTCTTCTATGGTTCCCAGGTTGAGCCAGCTATCACCTGATGAAGTGGCCTCGATTGAGGCTTTACAATTTCCCCAGCGAACTTCTGTATTTAGGATGGTGTTATGTTCACCGTGGAATTCCATTTGGAAAACGCCGTATTGGTCAGTTTTCGCTGAGTGTTCGCCAATGATTACTTCTGTATTTGCCAGCCCCTGGCCAAGGCTGGTTAATCGGCCCAGTACCAGGATTTGTGGCAGTATTTGGTAGCTGCTGGCGCCCACATTGCCCGGATACAGGGTAATGGTTTCGGAGGTTTCCCGGTAATCGAAAAAGCCCTCTTCCAGGGGCCGGAGGGAAAGGTCGTAACTGCGATAAGCCGGTAAATTAATCACTGACGTTGTGCCGCCTTTGGCGTATCCACGGCGGCTGCCATTAACCAAAACTTCAAAATCTTTATCTTCACTGCCTTCGATATTTACGATAACTGCGCTCTGGAGATTTTGCTCACCGCCCCAATTGAGGGAATTTTTTGTGGCAATTAGGTTGGTGCTGAACCCTCCGAGGTAGTTGATCGCACGGCCTTCATCATCATCGTAAAGCCCAACTGCAGTATTCAAATATCCGTGATGTCCCGCTAAATGCGTACGGGCCTCCAGGTAATTGGCTTCAGGGGATGCTTCCATAGAAAGCTGCTGTTCAAATTCAGCCGCCCATAAATCCCGGTCGTACCAGCGGCTTTGTAGTGCAAATCGCTCGCTGCTAGTGCTTTGTTCGCTGTTGTCGCTATAGAGATTAGCGGTGTGTTGCCAGTGTTTGGAACGCATTCGGAACTGGAATTCCAGACTGGTGTATTGCTCGCCGTCTGCATCACTGTGGGACAGAGTGGCGTTGCCGAGCCAATGGGTGCTTTTAAAAAAGGGGTGGCGGAACTCCAGGGTTTTTAACTTCTGGGCACTGCTCAGTGAATCGCCATTGTCGATGCTGCCGGGGAGTTGGTTTTGGTCCCGCTCGCTGAATCTTAGGGATAGCTGTCCGCCCAATACTGCTGTGCGCAGACTCATACTTGTTTGGGAATAGCTGCCTGGCAGTAATGTATATTTATCGTTGTTGAACGGTGTTGTATTGGCATCCAGCTCGGTTTTTACTGCACTAAAAGTCCCGTAGGGCAGTTTAAGTAATGCCTGCAATCGGTATCCGCTGCGTCCATCACCGGATGTGACCAAGCTTGGGGAGACTTCAACGCCTTCACCAATCCAGCGACCGCCGACTTCCAACAATTGCTGCTCCTCGGTTGCGGCGCCAGAAACAAAAAGACCCAATCCGGTCGTTAAACGGCGTGCGACAGAGGCAGTAATAATTCCTTCTTCGTAGTGGTCCGGTAGAGTGTCGTTCCAAAAACTGAGGGTGGGCAAACCTGCCTGCAAGCTCCAAAACCACTCATCGGGGGCCGGCAGTAGCGAATCCTTGGCAAAGAATTCGATATGCCGGCTTAATACCCGCCCCGCTTCATCGTAGGAGCGCACCTCAATATCGTAGGCGCCGTGGGGTAGGGTAGAGGTATTTAATAGGCGGTTGCCGGCCTCCAGTAATTCGGTGTGGATAAGTCGTTCATCCCGATATACCTCGACTCTACCGCGCACCGGCATATTAATTTCAACCGGCGCTCCCTGTTGATAACTGATATCGGTTCGGGTGCGCTGGGAAGTGCGTAGCTCTACGCCATAGATCGCTTCCTGGGGCCGGAAATAGCCAAAGCCCCCTTGGGGTTGTAAAAGGCCGGCCGAATAGGCTTGCCCCTGAAAATCCCGACTCCAATATAGATTATGGATCCGGCTGTCCTGCTCTGAGGCCACTGACCATTGTGAATGCAGAGCGCTTTCACCAAAGCTCACTATGGTGTTGCCATTTAATGCAGCGCTATAGCTGTCCGGGCCCCAATCACTTTCAACCCCACTCCAGGAACCGCTCAGGTTTTGTACGACAGAGAAGTCAGAACTCGCTTCCGGCAAATAAGGGTCATTGATTGCCGCTTGTTGCGGTAACAGATCTTGTGAGAAAAAAAGATCCAGCCGGTAGAGCTGCTCATCGTAAATAACGGCAAACTCCGATGGCATTAAGTAGCCGCAGCCAATCTGCCGGTTTGAGCGGCATACATGGTGACTGTTTCTTGTTTGCGGTCGTTCGAGGATGGAGAGAATTCGCTCGGTATCGCGAACCTCGGGCAACAGTTCGAGTACCTCAAACGGGGAGTCAAAGCGAACAAAGCGCGGGTCAATTGTGACTTGCGCAGCACCAATTTCCCGGCCGCCGTAGTAGAGATCCACCACGAGTTGCTGGGGTTCGGTGAGATCATCAAACCCTTCAGGAGCAGAGGTTTCCAGTAGGAAAGTCGCTGCGGTCGCTGCAAGGGCATCGGGGCAGGAGGCTTGCACCAGACACAAAGCCAGCGCAAGGCGCCCCAGATGACGTCCTGCCATATTGAACTATGGCTGGCAGGGCCAGCCACTCTTTACTGTTACTCGGAGGCGACAGTGATCAGCAGGGTATCGGTATAGGTGGTGCCATTTAGCACAGTTGCAGTTTCCCAATCGCTGTTGGCTACAGTGATTTGGAAGCGCGCATTATCGCTGGAGCCACAGGAAGCAATATTCCGGGTTTGGCCTGTCAGCGCATCGCCCTCGGTAACAGTAGTAAAAGTACCGGAGGTGCTGTTATCAAAACCAACACTGTAAGGGACATTGTTGGTGCCGTCAGTGAGGGTGAACTCAGTATCATTTACTGAATCATTACTGTCGAAAGTGATGCTGTAGGTGGAGAACCCGAGGCCGCCCACACAGAAATCTTCGGTGCCTACGGCATCGGTACCCAAAGTGGGATCGGTAATCGTGAGGTTGTCTACACGAGTGATCTCAATAGTAGGTGTGAAAGAGAGAGTGATATCACTGTTTGCACTATCAGTAGCGGCCATTGAAGCGGCAGAAATGCTGAAAAGGGTACCTGCTGCAATAGCAGAAAACAGTGTGCGAACTACATTTTTTTGCATGGTATGCCATCCTGAGCGATTAATTTATCGTTCTTAGGGAGAAGCTGCTCGCGGAAACCCCTGCAAAATTTGGGGTAATACGTTAGTCAAGCCATTCCTTCTTTATGGCGGCAATAATACTTTTTTCGTGATGTATGTCACGTCATTAGCTCACAATAATGAAGTTATGGCGCGTAAATATTCTTATTGAGGAGAAAACCCCGCCTGTGCCAAGAGGCTGGCCAGCGCTATAATCCTGCGGTTTAACGAGTCCTCCATTTATCAATCAGGTTTATCATGACCGTAAGAACCCGAATCGCACCGTCTCCAACCGGTGATCCCCACGTTGGTACAGCCTATATTGCCCTCTTCAACCAGTGCTTTGCCCGCGCTCAAGGCGGCCAGTTTGTATTGCGTATTGAAGACACCGACCAGCAGCGCAGTACCCCGGAATCGGAGAAAGCCATTCTCGACAGCCTGCGTTGGCTCGGGCTGGATTGGCAGGAAGGACCGGATGTCGGCGGCCCTCACGGCCCCTATCGTCAGAGTGAGCGCGGCGATATCTACAAAACTTACTGCGATGAGCTGGTACAAAAAGGGCACGCCTTCCACTGCTACCGTACCGCGGAAGAACTGGAGCAACTCCGTGAAGGATTGCGCGAAGCGGGCCGTACTTCACTGAAGCCCAGTGACCTGGCTCTGCCGGAAGAGGAAGTTGAAAAGCGTCGCGCTGCCGGAGCACCTTATGTAGTGCGTATGAATGTGCCTGAGAGCGGTACTTGTGTGGTGGAAGATCTGCTGCGCGGTACTATTGAAATTGATTGGGCCCAGGTAGACGCACAAATTCTGCTCAAGTCCGATGGTATGCCCACTTACCACTTGGCGAACGTGGTGGATGATCACCTGATGGAGATCACCCATGTTCTTCGCGGTGAGGAGTGGATCAACTCCGCACCTAAGCACAAACTGCTGTACGAATACTTCGGTTGGGAAATGCCGGTGCTCTGCCACCTGCCGCTGTTACGCAACCCGGACAAGACCAAGCTTTCCAAGCGTAAGAACCCCACCTCTATTCTGTATTACCAGCGCGCCGGCTTTATGCCCGAAGCACTGCTTAACTACCTGGGCCGTATGGGTTGGTCCATGCCGGATGAGCGCGAGAAGTTCTCCCTCGATGAGATGCTGGAGCATTTCGATATCCAGCGTGTCTCCCTGGGCGGTCCGGTATTCGATGTAGAGAAACTGTCCTGGTTGAACGGTCTGTGGATTCGCGAACTGGAAAACGAGCAACTCGCCGATCGCCTGACCGAGTGGATGTTTAACCGAGACAACCTGCTTAAGGTTCTGCCCCAGGCGAAAGAGCGCATGGAAACCTTCGGTGACTTTGCTCCGCTGGTTAGCTTCCTCGCCTCTGGCAAACTGCCCCTGACCGAAGACAGCTTCAGCGGTAACAAGCTGCCTCTGGATGACCAGAAGAAGCTGCTTCAATTTGCCCTGTGGCGCTTGGAAGCCCTGCGCGCTTGGGACAAGGACAGTATCTTCCAGGCAGTGAAAGCCCTGTCCACGGCCATGGAAATCAAGCTGAAAGACTTTAACGCCCCACTGTTTGTCGCCATCAGCGGCACCACTGCGTCCTTCTCCGTGATGGAAGCCATGGTGCTCCTGGGCCCCGACCTCAGCCGCGCCCGCCTGCGCCAGGCGATCGACGTATTGGGCGGTGCCGGGAAGAAGGTGCTGAAGCGCTGGGAAAAAGAGTACACTGGACTCAAGTAAGGCTGATTCGCGTTGGTGAGCCCCTGGAAGCGGCAGCCTCCGGGGGCCTGTGGTGTCAGCAGCTAACTAATTGATTAAAAAGTTATTTTTTCTGTTGACAGGCGCCTAAACCTTGCTAAAATGCGCCCCGCTTTCGACGGAAACGTCAGGCAACAAAATTTGGGGCTATAGCTCAGCTGGGAGAGCGCAACACTGGCAGTGTTGAGGTCAGCGGTTCGATCCCGCTTAGCTCCACCAAATTTCCCTTGTCTATCAAGGGGTTGCGAGAAGAGATGGAAAATCTCTTATCCAGAACTCGCAAAAATAAAAAGGGTCTTTTAGGCCCTTTTTTTTTGCCTAAAATTCCTATCACGCCTTGCCTTCCAGTCAATCGATTTTAATCATCGGTGCAATACATGTATCAGCCAACAAAACCGGAGAAAATTGCTCGAGGGATAATGCTAGGCTGTATCCCGGTAACTCTTCTGCTTTTTCTAATGTGATTTTAATTATGGGGTTCGCCCGGGGGGTAAACCCCAAAGAGGGTATGGAAGAGCTGTTTTTTCCTGACCGTGAAGCCATATTCTTTTGTACTTTGTTTGTGGTTTATATCGTGGCTGCGATTTTCGGCTACTTTAAAGGCTGGGAAGGCTATACCAAAATATATTCGTTTTTTGCTAAATGGTTAGATATCACTGGTGGGATTCAGGTAGATTCGGGAGCAAGAGTGCTCACTCCGAAAGATCGTGTACGAAAAATGCATCATAAACAAGGGCAGTAAAAGCCGCAGCCTCTGGAGCGACTTATCTCCCCCTCCATTTTGCGTATGCTAATTGGCTCCTACTATTAGGTAAATGGTACAAAAGTTAAGCTGCCGAATCTTTATGTAATATGGTTCTTACAGATTTTGCTTGCTTATGCTTCTGGTTCTATGAGAGATGCCAAGATAGTGAATGATAAAGAAGTGATTTTGGTTACCTGTTAGTTCCACTTAGATCATACTTTAAACTTGGCTTTAGCTGCTTATAAATATTGTTGAAATTCATAGTCAAACCAGCCTGATATAAACATTCCTGTAAAAATCAGGGGGGAGAAGCTTCGCCATTTATTATTGGATTTAGTGACAAAGTTGGCCACTTTCAAGGTGGAATCGGTAATTGATGATTTTGTTGCGAGATAATAAAAAAATAATATTGGGCCCTCCATACATAATCGGATAATGTGATACATCTTTATTGACCTGTTCACATCTCGAGTAAACTATATCGATATCAAGTAATTGATTAATTAAGTACTTTAAAGGATTAAAATATATGGCCAAGCTATTCTTGACTTCGTATTTTGCTGAGGTCGCGAGCGCGATCGCGAGTTTTGATAAGCGGCTTGAAGGTAAGAGGGTTACATTCATCCCTACTGCAAGCATTCCCGAAGAGATCACTTTTTATGTGGAAGATGCCAAGAAGGAGCTGGAGCAGTTAGGTCTTATTGTAGATGAATTGGAAGTGTCTAAGGCTTCAGTGGATGAGATTAAAGATAAACTGCAAAACAATGAGTATATCTATGTAACTGGTGGTAACACCTATTTCCTACTTCAAGAGCTTAGGCGAAGTGGGGCAGACAAAATCTTGTTGGAGCAGATTAGGCTGGGTAAGCCCTATATAGGTGAGTCGGCAGGTACTGTAATCCTCTCGCCGAATATCGCGTATATTCGGGAGATGGATAACCCCGATGCAGCGAAGAATCTAGAGTCTTATGAAGGGTTAAATCTTGTGCACTTCTATCCCTTACCTCACTATGGAAACCAACCGTTTAAGGATGCTGCTGAACTTGTTATTTCTAAATATTCAGATGAGCTGGAATTAGCTCCATTCAGTAACAATCAGTTGATCGCTGTAATCGATGGGGAAGCAGAGACCTGGATCGCGGTGCCTTAGTGAGTCGATAACCGTTGTATGATAAGTCATACAATCTATATTTCATTAAGATTGCTGCAATTATCTAGTGGCGAAGAAAAAGACAAATTCTAGAAGTTTTCTCTTCTTTAGGGCTTTTTTTCAAGGAGTAGCTTAAAATTGGGGTAAGCAAGAAGTTATAGCTTGAGTTGAGCGGAATGTTAAAGAATACTGCCGGGGAGCAAGTGATAATGTGGCTTGCTCCCTGGGGATGTTAGCGCTTATTCGCTAGCAGCACTACAGTTATAGATTTTCGCTGGGATATGCGTGCCTGTTACAGCCTTACCTGCCGATACTCCGTTAGGCATATAGATATCGCCAAATTGCGCCATTGAAGAAGCCTTAACCACATGGGTTCCGCCTCTTCGCACAGCCCTTTTTTGTAACCAAGGAGTACAAACATCTCCCTGGTTAACCCTGATTGTTTTGCATGTTACATCTTCTACTAGTACGCATCCTTCTATAGCCTCAGCGTTAGAAAATACTATCTTCTGCATCGCTTCTTTTTCCTGGGCACTTGTACATCCCATCAAAGTAATTGCGGACGCTAGGATGGTAAGGCCAGTTTTAATGGATAACTTTTTACACATTACATCGTTTCCATAGGCTGAAAATTAATTTACGTAGTTGAATATGATGCCACAACCAGACTTTGCTTACTGCTTGAAAAATGCTCAAATGCTTTATAGGACTGTACTTTCTACTAATGAAGGTGGGAAACTTACAAGAAGTTCTTTAAGCGAACCTCTTATTTAGCGTATCGCGACATCTATGATTCGCGAACTCAAAAAAAGCTAAATATGACAGCCCTCTAATACCAACTAAATTATACGGTTTTCAGATCGCCTAGATTTTTTGATATTGGGATGAATACTTATTAGGGTATGCTTACTTGTGATTTGAGGGTGCCTACAAAAGATATTATGCACTTTTATCTATTAGACCAAATTCCTGACATTACGCTTCGGATATTATGAAACGGTACTTTAAGTGTAGCCTTTGCTACGTATGAGCTACTTGGAAACTTTCTTCGGTCGCTATTTCGATGGTTATTTGTAGAGTCATTAGAAAGATAAAAATTAGTTCTCAATATCTATTCTCCACCTTAGAAATCTTTCGACTGGTCAGATAGAGAAAAGTGCTCAATCTAAAATAAAAGAAGGTGTATTTATTGACTTCTTAGTCGGCCATATGTTCCTATCGTAAAGGATAAATAAGAAGCTTAAGAGCTAGTTCTAAAAGGAAGTCAATGAAAAAGTATAGAATATTATTCTCTGGACTACTTGGATTAGTAGTCCCTCTTGGGGCTTTAAACGCTTTTGCTGAAGCTGATCCTGAGGAGAGTAAAGAGCAATCAGATGAGCAGCTAAGTGAATGCTTTGCTGCTACTTTATGGCAAGTATCTGGAAGGTCATTAAACAAAGGGGAAGTTCCAGAGAAAACTGTAAAAGTACCCGAGGGATGGAAAGTTGTAGGGGGAGGTATTGGTGGAGCAAGAGGTGAAGCTGTTATGATTCTTTGTCGATAATACTCATTTGTATAATCCTGAGTTTATTAATCGCTGAATGCTCCGGCTGATTTGTGTCAGCATGCACAACGTATGCTGACGATTCACTGCCTCATAGAGTAGCTAAAATAAAGTCCATATTTGCACCATAAAATTACAATCAAGCTGATTTATATGAATAATTTAACTGTTAAGGATCACCAGATGTCAGAAAGATATCAGCGAATAAAGTTATCTATCAAAAAGTACATAGTAATTTTGTGTGCATTTGTGCTTGGTTTTGTTATTTCCAGTTTTTTGGATGCTAGGGCACAATTAGTGGAACATATGAATAAATATAATAGAGAAGCTATATTTATTGATAGGTTACTAAAGATTCACAGCGATACCTGTAATAAGTTTGAGTATGGCCAGTATTATTCTTTTCAAGAACATGCCTTAGCAAGATATGACTTTATTATATCCAGCAATAGTGGTTTTCCCTATTATTTGGATCCGAAGACTTTAACGTTCCACTATGATGCAAGTATTTACTATCGTGAAAACTGGCTTTTAACCAAAAAGCAAATAGACAACTGTTAATCTATTCCTCATTAATTTGGGGTCTTATTGAATCCTTATTTGGATTTTGCACTTGAGGTAATACTATCTGGGAAGGTCCTTACTTATTAGGCATCAATACCGAGCTCTTTGTCCCTATTTGCAGATTGCCTGTAGGTATAATGCTCCTCTAATGAAGTCGAGAGTTGTAGATTGGCAATCTACGTTAATAAGAGATTGGATGGAAGATAAAACTACGATCTCTACTTTGATATTTTGAATTGCAAATAGAGGTTGATCAGCATGTTCATAGTATCCCTTACCTATATAAAACCCCTTGAGGAGATGGAAAAGTTTATTCCAGAGCACATTGATTTTTTGAATAAGTACTACGAGCTGGGATATTTCCAGCTTTCCGGCCGTAAGGAGCCTCGCACAGGTGGGGTAATCCTGGTGACCATAGATAGTCGGTCTGCGTTAGATCAGGTACTAAAACAAGATCCATTCTATCGTGAGGAATTGGCTGCTTATGAAGTGATACAAGTTGTACCGACAAAATCCTCACCAGAGTTAGAGTTTCTGATTGAGACTTAAACAAAAAATTAAGAAGGATGATAGTTTTTCGATTGGACAACTCTTTGGAGCATATTGGCCTAGGTTGAGCATAATTGAACAAATAGACAAAATGAGGCAACAGAAAAAATGTAGTTGAGGGTAGAACTATGAATCACCTGAAAGTAAAACTACTATGGGCGGTCTTGGGTACGCTGTTATTTTTGGGGGGTTATATTCTACAGTATGCCCTTGTTCTTTTGCTTTAGTATTAATGATAAAGCTGAAAATGATTCTACCTATGCTTGTGATTTGTCAGGTATAAAGAAAGGTGAATACAGAGATAAGTCGCTCGTTAATCACTATTTAGAATCACTGCAAGACCCATACTCAATGGGAAGCTTTCAGCCTAGGAGCACTGATAACGTATAGCACTTGGGAGGTGAGGGCCTCTCTGTATTTTACCCCTTGCCACTGTTCAGCAGGTTTTTCGAGCTAATCATGACCCCTATGGAGAATGAATGAATACTAGCCATATCCATAACATCACACATTTTGTCGATCTCTGTGAAAGTAGGGTTTGGGATACAAGCAGAAGGATACTTAAAAAGGTCTTACTCGCCCCTTGAGGTTAATCTTACTGTGCCAAAAGCAAAGTGACACTTAAGTACCAAAATGGTCTTGATACTGGGTGGTTAAACTTTCTGGCCACTCCCAATTACTTCTTCTCATTAACCTACAGCGAGTTAGATGGAGAGCAGTAAGATCATATTGCACAAATGTACCAATTTTGAATGCCAAATCTGGGGCAAAGTGTTGGGAGTTTCTACTTAGATAGAATAGCCCCTTCCTTAACACCTTAAATTTCCTTTCAAAAGTTATCTTGGCGTGGATTTTGCTCAGAAATATTGGGTAAATTTTGAAAGGTTATGTATCAGAGACCCGGAGCTGGTTATATCTTAATCAGTATGGGATCTCAGCAATTAGGCCGGATATGGCATTAAGTACTCTATTAATGTCTGTTTGCGTCTGTTTCTCTCAGTTAATGCTTGTGTATTCACATTCACAAAATGCGTGAGTGATAGCATTGTTGTCCGCGACTAATATGCATTCTGGAGGTGTCGCCTGCTTGTTCATAGAGAAATTGATAACCATCATTGGCGATCATCTAGAGGGGCGTATCGTCTACTATAGATAGCTTTGAGCTAGACTGTTGGGACGAACGTAATGACACGTAATTAATTAAAAAATGACTAATAACGGGCGCTACGATAGGATTCCGCGTCCATTTTGAGGAGCGCTAGCATCAGAAGAGAGGCAGGTAGCCTGAAGCTTGGGCTATGTCATTAAATAGCTGACCTGAAAAAAATGCTAAAGCACTTCAACAATATTTAAAGAAATTGTCTCAGTTAGCGCCCCGCACCGGGTAGCGACTGGTTCACAGATCGCAAAGAAATAATTGCTATGAACTCCTCAACCCAACGTTCAGTCTGGCAAATCCAACGAGATGTTGTGTATGCATTGTTGGTGCGAGAGATGAAAACTCGCTTTGGCAAGTGGCGCTTGGGTTATGCCTGGGTGTTACTGGAGCCAGCTCTACACATCATGGTGCTCGTAGCAATTTTTAGCTTAATTCGCGACAGTTTTTATCCGGGCATACCGACCCCGCTGTTTATGTTAGCAGGAATTACGCCGTTCCTTTACTTTACTCACTGTTTTCAGAAAGGCTTAGCCGCTGTTGAGTCAAATAGAGGACTTTTCAATTATCGCCAGCTAAGGCCCTTTGATGCAGTATTTACACGAGTATTGCTAGAGTTTGCAATATATCTAGCTACTCTTATTACCTTAATTGGTGCGCTAGCTTGGTTTGGTATTTCTACAGAATTCAATAATTTTTTAACTTTAGTTGTTGTCAATATTCTGTTTTTTTGTTTTTGTCTTGGCTTGAGCTTAGCGTTATGTGTTGTCGGGGTTAAGTTTCCAGAACTTGCTAAATTTTCTTCAAGCCTGATTAGACCTTTATATTTTATATCAGGAATATTTTTTTCACTGGAGCAAATTCCAAGAGAATACCACGTGTACCTTGTTTGGAATCCTTTGCTACATGTTATTGAGTTAACGCGAGAAGGACTTTTTGCCAACTATCAAGGGATGTTTGGCAGTTTGTCATATCTAAGTGGTGTTTCTATCACAATGCTTTGCTTTGGATTGTTGTGTTATAGAGCAAATTGGCGAGATTTGGTAAGAAGTCAGTGATTAAGTTAGAAAACCTAACCAAGTCATTTCGCACTCCTCAGGGAAGAAAGGTTTTGTTTAAAGATGTCAATGCCACTTTCCCGGAAGGAAAAAACATCGGCATCCTGGGGCGAAATGGCGCGGGTAAATCGACTCTGCTACGGATTATGGGGGGAATTGACTATCCGGACTATGGACGTGTAATCACGAATCAGAGAATTTCTTGGCCAATGGGATTGTCTGGAGGATTCCAGGGCAGTATGACTGGACGTGAGAATGTTGCCTTTATCTGTGGTATCCATGGAATTTGGGGGAGTGCTCAAAAAAAATTAATGGATAGAGTCCAGGACTTTGCTGAGATTGGTAATTACTTTGATGTGCCAGTAAAAAGTTATTCCTCTGGAATGCGTTCACGCTTAGCCTTTGGCTTAAGTATTGCGGTAGATTTTGATATCTATCTTGTCGATGAAGTAATGTCAGTTGGTGATGCTCATTTCAAAAAGAAGTGCGAAGAGGTAATTGCCGAGAAGCGTAAAACTTCTTCCTTCATTATCGTTGCACATGCTATGGCAATGCTAAAGAAAAACTGTGAAGTAGGCATTTATCTAGATTCTGGAGGATTGTCAATCTTTGATTCTATGGATAAGGCCATAGAACTTTATCAGGGTGAGAAAAACTCAGCGAATACGAAACCTCAAAACGGAATTGCCGCTCACACCGCGAATGCATAAGAGTCGATTATGGAAGTTAAAGAACTAATTGCTGAAGAACAAGAGCAGGATCGAAGCCAAAATATAGGTAGCTCTAATGGCTCCTCTAAAAAGCTGCTACAGCCTATCTTAAAAATAATGAATAGATGGAAACCAGGTAAAATTATTGAGCGATTTCATCAATTGAGAGGTGTAGCCGTACTAGTTTTGTTACCTCTCGTGCTCATGAGTACTTATTACCTATTCTGGGTTTCTGAACGATATGTGAGCAATGCTCAATTAATTGTTAAAGATAGCGCCTCATCTCAAGCCGCTTCGCCAGCTCTAGGGTTATTGATTCCAGGAATGGGGAGTGATAATCAAGATGCTTTTCTCGTAGTTAATTACATCCAATCCTTGGATATGGCTCTCTATTTGGACGAAAAGCTGAAACTAGCTGATTACTATAAAAGTGACAGCTATGATATTTTCTCGCGGTTGGCTACCGATGCCACTCAAGAAGACTACCTGAATTACTATCGCGACCATATAGGAATCTTTCACGATGAAGCGACAGGTATCATTACGATAGAGATGCAGGCGTTTGATCCTACTTTTGCCAAGCTTCTAGTTGAGACTGTTATTCAAAAATCGGAAGATTTTGTTAATGAAATCAGTAATCAATTAGCTGATAAACAAGTTGCATTTGTTAAGAATGAAGTTGACTTGGCTCAAGTGAAACTGCGTAGTACCAAGCAAGAAATTCTCGATTTCCAAAATAACCATAAAGTAGTTAGTCCAGAAGAGCTTACAAAGGGCATAAGTACGATTATCCAGGGTCTGGAGGCTCGACTGGCAGAACAACGTGCGAATTTAACCGCAGCAAAGTCATACTTAAATGCTGATTCTTCACAAGTTGTATCCATGCAAGCGGATATAGATGCTTTAGAAAGCCAAATCGAAATAGAAAAAGTACGCTTGGTAGGGATAGGAGAGGAAGAAGGAGAGCAGCGACTTAACTTCTTAGGAGCTCATTTCCAGAATCTCGAGTTAGATTTACAGTTTGCTACGGACGCATATGCAGCTTCTTTAAAAGCACTAGAAGCTGCCCGTATGGAAGCCTCCGGCAAGCTAAAGCACTTAATGGTAGTAACTCAGCCGTCAATGGCGGAGAAGGCTGAGTATCCTCATAAACTCTATAATTTGGTGAGTTTAGGCATAATTCTACTGATGCTCTACGGAATTGGAAAAATGCTAGTTGTAACTATTCGCGATCATCGAATGTAGTTTTTGGATCCAAATAGTTAAAAGCAGACAGTGACAGTGAGAATCTACTGTTCACTTTTGAAAAACTTTCATTTACAAAGATCAAACAAATGATTACTGAGAAAATAAAACAATTCAGTTTTGGCGTTGGGATCCTGATTTCTTTGTTTGGAGTGCAGGCTACAGCCCTGGAAACTCAGCTGATTGATGAAGTTGCCTCTACTGAGCTACCAAGAACAGGTGTGCCTGTTTTTGGTGAATCGCTTTTCCAAGGCGCCTTCAAGGACCAGCCTTTCAGTGGCTTTAACCCAGACTACAGAATCTCTATTGGCGACCAGATTAACTTGCAGCTATGGGGAGCCTATAGCTTTAGCGCTACGTTGCCGGTAGACCCAAAAGGGAATATTTTTGTCCCCGAAGTTGGCCCAGTCCATGTGGCTGGTGTAAAAAATGGTGTCTTGAATGACTTTGTTCTTCGTCATGTTAAGCGTGTATTTAAAAACAATGTGCAGGCATATGCGAACCTGGAAGCCAGTCAGCCAGTTAAAGTTTTTGTAACTGGACATGTTAATAACCCTGGTCTCTACAATGGATTCAGCTCAGATTCCATTCTCTATTACTTAGATAGTGCTGGGGGTATCGATGAGCAAAGCGGCAGCTTTGTGGACATCAAAGTGGTACGTCAGGGAAAAGAAATACAGAAAGTTAATCTCTATAACTTTCTGGTAGATGGAATTATGCCTGCACTACAACTACGAAATGGTGATGTTGTAGTAGTAGGGGCGCGCCATGGTTCTGTAACAGTTGAGGGTGCGGTACAACAAGCAGCTCAAATGGAATTTACGGGTCCCTATACTCAGCTTGGTGAAATGTTACTTGTTACCAAGCCGGATCCGCAGGCGAATTTTGCGCGTATCACCCAAGTAATAGATGGTGTACAGCAAGCTAACTACATGCCTCTTACTAACGCAATGACAACACGCTTGTATCCCGGAGCACAGGTGGAGCTAGTGCGTGACAACGATATTGAGTCTATTTCAATACAGGTTTCTGGTGAGTTGGATGGACCTGCAACTTATGTGCTTCCTTATGGTGCAACATTGGAAGAGTTATTAACCCAGTTGAACTTTCGGGATAATGCTGATCAGGCATCTGTTCAGTTATATAGAAAAAGTGTTGCGGATAGACAGCGTGCAGCCTTGGATCGCTCTCTGGATGCACTACAGATGGAAGTTCTTACTCGTCAACCTAATACGGATCTGGAAAAATCAGCCCAAAAAGATAATGCGATAATGATCCAGAACTTTATTGAGCAAGCGCGGAAAGCAGAGCCTAGGGGGCAGGTTGTTATTGCCAATAATCCCAATGCGGGAGAAATGCTACTTGAAGATGGAGATGAACTGATAGTGCCGTTAAAGTCCTCAACTATTTCAATTGTTGGGGAAGTGATATTTCCTACTTCTTTAGTCTTCAATAAGAAACGTACAATAGAAGATTACATTGAACTTGCCGGTGGTTTTGCTAACAATGCAAATCGTAAAGAACTCGTAATCTTACATCTTGATGGAACTATAAATCGTATTGAAGATAGCGACTTTGATAATCGCCTAGGGGATAGGCTACGCCCAGGCGATGAAATTATGGTTATGCCAAAAATCCATTCCAGCGAGTTACAAGTAACCAAAGATGTCACAGAAATACTTTACCGTATTGCCGTAGGTACTGCAGCAGTACTGTCTTTCTAATTTGGTACCAATAGAGTGTAATTTTTTTAAAAGTGGCTTTATTTTTGCTTGAAATAAGGTGTATGGCATATTTTGTTGCTCGTCATACTTGTACGAATTTAGTGTGATGTGATGTAAGTCTTATGCCATACCGATTTATGAATATGTGTGTAATTATTCACTTCTGGCTTACTCAATACCGTTTGCATATGACTTTATTGGCAAGTAGTGGCTTAACAAAGAGGCACTATAAATTGTTGGTATTGAAAAGGAATTGGAACTTGGATTGGAAAATTTGGGGGTAGTTAGTTATGAAGGGATCTTCTGATAGAAAAGGAATAATACTCGCCGGAGGCTCTGGTACTCGCCTGTATCCTTTAACTAAAGGTGTTAGTAAGCAGTTGATGGCTGTTTATGATAAGCCAATGATTTATTACCCCCTTACAACCCTTATGCTGACTGGGATTCGGGATATCCTCATTATTACTACTCCTGAAGAGCAATATCTATATCAGCGCCTGCTGGAGGATGGTAGTCAGTGGGGCGTAAGCATATCCTATGCTGTGCAGCCTTCTCCTGATGGTCTGGCTCAAGCATTTTTAATCGGTAAAGACCATGTAGGCAATAACGATAGTGCACTTGTCCTGGGCGACAATATCTTCTACGCGCAACATTTTAGTCAGATACTACAGCAAGCTGATGATAAGACCGAGGGAGCAACCGTGTTTGGGTATCGGGTCAGCGATGCACGGGCTTACGGTGTAGTAGAGTTTGATGAGGAAGGTAAAGTTGTAAGTTTGGTAGAAAAACCCAAACAACCAAAATCTAACTACGCGGTTACTGGCCTCTATTTTTACGATAACCAAGTGTGTGATTTGGCTCAACAAATTAAGCCAAGCCCACGAGGTGAATTAGAAATTACCGATATCAATAAGATGTATCTTGAGAGCGGCCAGTTGAACGTCGAGTTAATGGGGCGGGGCAGTGCTTGGTTGGATACCGGAACTCATGACAATCTGCTAGAAGCAGCTCATTTTGTACAAACAATTGAACGTCGTCAGGGTATGAAAATTGCCTGCCCAGAAGAAGTAGCATATCGAAAGGGCTTTATTTCAGCGGAAGATCTTGAAAAGCAGGCGCTTCCCCTGTTAAAGAGCGGCTATGGTGAATATCTGCTTAACCTTATACGAGAAAGTGGGGACTGCTCTAAAGTTGATCGACAACGCATTGCTGCTGTTGTTTGACATGAATTAGTCTCCTTAGCTGGGGCACTGCTATTAAAGCCGAATACAAAGTAGTATGAAAGTAATCGCAACAGATATTCCTGAAGTAAAAATCATCGAACCGACAGTTTTCGGAGATGCCCGAGGGTTCTTCTTTGAATCTTTTCGCCAGGATTTGTTTAGTAGGGAATGTACGGACTGTATCTTTGTTCAAGATAATCATAGTAAGTCTACACAAGGGACACTCCGAGGATTGCATTACCAGACACAAAAAACACAAGGTAAACTCATTAGAGTGACAAGAGGGGAAATTTTTGATGTCGCTGTTGATCTGAGAAAATCTTCGGATACATTTGGACAATGGGTTGGTGTTTTATTGTCTGAAGAAAATAAGCGTCAACTATGGGTTCCTCAAGGGTTTGCTCATGGTTTTTATAGTCTGAGCCCTGTGGCCGAAGTTATCTATAAATGCACTGACTACTATGCTCCAGAATATGAGGAGTCCATTCGATGGGATGATCCAGATCTAGCGATCGATTGGCCTTTGATTGATGATGGTAGACCACAACTTTCAAAAAAAGATATGTCTGGGAAGTTACTAAAAGAAGCCGTTACTTTTGTGTAATAGATAAAGGTTAGCAGAGCTAGATAGGTTTGAGAAGCGCCGGCATCTGGAACTTATAGTATTTTCAAAAATTTAGCTTGACGTAAAATAGAAAATGAAAATTCTTATAACTGGGAAGAATGGCCAGTTAGCTACAGAGCTAAATAATCGTAGGCCTCAGAATTATGACCTCATGGCTTTTGACCGCTATGCGCTAGATATTACTAATGAAACACAAGTTTCAGAAGTTATTAGGAAATATCAACCACAAGTTGTAGTTAATACTGCTGCATATACGGCTGTAGATAAAGCTGAGGTTGAATCGAAACAGGCGTTTTCAGTCAATGCATTGGGTCCGGAAAATTTAGCGAAAACCTGCAAGCAGTTTGATATACGCTTGATACATATATCTAGTGATTTTGTTTTTGATGGTATGAGTTCAGCACCATATCAGACAGGAGATGCCGTTAAGCCAATTAATGTATATGGTGAAAGTAAGGCTGCAGGTGAGGTGGCCGTAAGAACCGTACTTCCTGAAGCTGTAATACTGCGTACATCGTGGGTCTATAGTACCCATGGTACTAATTTTGTTAATACAATGTTGAGCCTTATGAATCAGCAAAATCATTTAAAAGTTATTGCTGATCAAATAGGTAGTCCAACAAGCGCCCATACATTAGCAGATATTATTTATCGTTTAGTAGAACAGCCCGAGATAAGTGGAACATATCATTGTTCTGACATAGGGATGGCCAGCTGGTACGAGTTTGCTGTAGCAATATTTTATAAAGCTAAAGAGATGGGGTTGATCCCTAAAGAAAAATTCGTAGAAATCGAGCCTATAAAGTCTATTGAGTATTCAGCAAGAGCAAAAAGGCCCCAATACAGTGTTTTAGATAAAACCAGTTTGCTTAAGGATCTTGGAATAGAGCTTCAGCATTGGCGACAATCTCTACACGCTGTTTTACTAGAAAAATCTATTTCTTAGTCCGTTAATACCGTTTGTACTTGATTGATAGAGGGTAGGGGAAGTTTTATGTAATCAATATGTAAAATGCCCCTCAGCTTAATTTTAAGCTTTCGAAAATGCAAATACTTGAAGTAGTCATCAGTTTTTAAAGAAGTTACTAAAAATGAGTAATTTATTGGTTACCGGCGGAGCCGGATTTATAGGTGCGAACTTTGTTCATTATTGGATGAAAAAATATCCACAAGACAAGGTTGTCGTTTTGGATGCACTCACATATGCCGGAAATAGGGCCAATTTAGCCTCAGTCAATGACAAGCAAAACTTCTATTTCTGCCATGGTGATATTTGTGATACAGGTTTAGTAGAGACTCTTCTTCGAGAACATCACGTTGATACTATCGTACATTTTGCGGCCGAAAGCCATGTCGATCGCTCTATTAGTGGCCCGGATAGTTTTATTGAAACAAACATTATTGGTACTTATAGCCTATTAAAAGCTTCTAAGAAGGTTTGGTTGGATGATGGCGTAAATAAGGAAAATCATCGCTTTCATCATGTATCTACTGATGAGGTCTACGGTACGCTTGGGCCGAATGACCCAGCTTTTAGTGAATCTACACAATATGCACCAAATAGCCCCTATTCAGCAAGCAAGGCTTCTTCAGACCATTTGGTACGAGCATTTCATCATACCTATGGATTAAAGGTTACGACCAGTAATTGTTCCAATAATTACGGACCTTATCACTTCCCTGAAAAGCTAATTCCGCTTGTAATCACTAATATTCTCCAAGATCGCCCCTTGCCTGTTTATGGTGATGGAAAACAAATCAGGGATTGGCTTTATGTTGAAGACCATGCCCAGGGCATTGATCTGGTAATTAAGCAAGGGAATATTGGTGATTGTTATAATATTGGCGGTATTAATGAGTGGGCGAATATTGACATCGTTAATCTTATTTGCAGCTACATTAATGACGTTTTTTCCAACAATATAGAACTCCATAAACTTTTTCCAGGTGCAAAGAGAGCAAAAGCAGGAAGATCAGAGGAGTTAATTTGCTTTGTTGAGGATCGTGCTGGACATGATCGACGTTATGCCATTGACCCTAAAAAATCAAATAGTGAACTCGGGTATCAACCTCATGAAAGTTTTGAATCCGGTATCCGTAAAACTATCGAGTGGTACCTTAATAGCAGTGATTGGTGGGAATCTATCTTAGAGGGAACGTACAGAATCTGACAGGGAAAATGGGGGCTCGTAAAGGATGGTAGGCAAAGTTTGTGTTATTGGTGCAAGAGGGTTCCTTGGAACTGCTATTACAGAAGAGTTGGAGCGTCGCGGTATAGAATGGTGCGGAATAACATCGGGTCCAACCACCAAGAATAACGAGTTTGAATTTAGTAAATTTGATCAAGAAAAAGTAATTAGTGAAGTTGAAGGCTGCAGCCTCTACATTAATGCAGCAGGAAGGTGGAAGCCAAATACTTGTGAAGGTTCGCCTGGGCAAGCAATAGGGGCAATGATCGAATTTGCGAATAAAGTATGTAGTTTTCTTTGTGTACATAAAGCAAAAAAATTTTTGCATTTGTCTTCTGCAGGAACTGTTTATGGAGAGCAAAATGGCCGAGCACATAGAGAAGATGATCTACCAACTCCGATTTCTTGGTATGGCAGAGGAAAGCTACTGGAAGAGGCAATATATTCAAATTACACGGATTCGAATGATATTCAGTTTGTTTGTGCAAGAATAACTAATCCATTTGGCAACGTACATAATGCTGTACATGGATTTGTTGATGTTTTATTGAACTCAGTTGCCAATGCTAAAAAATTTTCTGTATTTAAAGGCGTAAATCCTTCACGGGATTTTATTCTCGCAGCTGATGTTGCATTTTATATAGTCGAGCTGCTTATGCAAGACTGCTCTGGTACCTACAATGTGGGATCTGGGGTAAGTGTTCGCACGAATGAGATTTGTGATTTTGTTTCTTCTCTAACCGGTTTTGATTTGATAGATAATTCCCTAATACATCCATATTATGATGTTGTAACCAATGAGGTTGACACCTCAAAGCTACAACAAGTGTGTGAGAGTAAGTCTACAACTGATGTTTTTGATTATATAAGACAGAGAGTTGCTTCTTAGCTATTTTAATTCTTTGTAAAAATTCTAATTTAGATTGAAAGTTTATTATGTTTGATGCGTCTGGTTTAAAGAAATCCATTAAAGGGTTTTTCGGGGGTTACGAAGATAAATCCAGTTCAGTGACCCCTGAATCTAATAGACCTGTAGTTGAAAGTTCGGTATCTATACCTGGTTATTTGTATGATGCTGATTTTTATTCCAGAGAGAAGGCGCAAAGCGGAGTTTCTCCTGAAGATCTATATGATCTTTGGGTTCAGGAAGATATAAATAACAATATATCAGCATCTAAACTTTTTGATATCACTTTCTATCAGAGCGATAATCCTGATTTGGAAGGGAGCTTTATTTGGCACTACATAAATCATGGGCGATTTGAAGGTCGTAGTCCGAATGTACTTTTTGAATCTGACTATGTTAGAGGAAATGCAGAATTAAATTGTGAAGCTGGGGATATGGACTTGTTTGGATATTGGTTTAAACAGTTGTTATCTAAGCGTGTGTCATCAGGGATTGTTTGGGATTTCTACTTATCTCATTATGTAAGCAGTTCTGAATCTGAAAATCTAGAAAATAATTTTGTTCGGCTGGCTTCATGCTTGCAAGATTTAGGTATTACCAATAAAGAAGAGGCACTTATTTTTGTAGCAATCTTCAGTCGATATACTGAAGGAAGTGTTAACAATGAGTGGTTGAGTAGCTTGGAGGAGTGGATGGAAGCCGGATGCCCAGCAGACTTTTCCATACTTTTTGATGTGGCCTTCTACAGTGAACGTGCAGGTGTGAAATTTAATTCTGGCATCGATGCTTTTAGGCATTGGTTTAGAGAGAGGCGTTCTTTAATCCCTAATTCGATTTTCTGTAAAGAATTTTATCTTGATAAGTATGAAGACCTAGTCGCGCACCCAGACCCATTTTTACATTTTATTCTTCATGGAAGATATGAAGGCCGAAGTCCTAATCCATTACTGAATGAGCATTTCCTGTATATTGAAAGATCGAAAAGTCCATCTTGCGTACTAAATTCATGGATTCATCAGGGGTTGCCAACGTCCGGATTGTTTCCTGGGTTTGATGTTCTATTGTCGAATAAACTCTATCTAAATGATTTTTCTTTTTCTGAGAGGCTTGATCTATGCTTGTCATTGCTGGAAACCTTTACAAGCTCCTTTAGTGATTTTGAAAGTTTTGAAATTTTTATACACTCTTTGAGTCAATGCAAGCTGTTAAAGGTGTGGGAGCTTGGAGAGCAAGTCATATTTCTTAAGGATCCTCTATCTTTATCTTATTTGTATAATCAGGAGTTCGTGAAACAAGAAGGTGTAGCTGATGGTGAGATATTCAACCGCTGGTATAATCAGCATAAGTCAATAGATGCTTCGACAGCCTCTTTCTTTGATGCCGCTTACTATCGCTCAAGATATTTAGACCTGGCTAACTATGAAGGGAATATTTTCATACATTTTCTGAAGCATGGACAGTACGAGAATAGGTCACCAGGCCCCTTATTAGATACTCAATGGATTGCATATACTTATGATTTAGGGGGAAGTACCGCACTCGAATTCTATTTTTCTTCTGAAGCTTCTGGAGAGGCTGTAAAGCCATCTGCGGGGATGTCTCCCTTAAGAGTTACCTGCAAAGAGAATGTGGAATCCAAAGGTTTAAGCGATATAGCGCTGGAATGTCTTGACGAGGGGATATTTAACTTGTCAGACAGCTCGAAGCTTCAGCAAATGATCGTTAAAGCTGCTGAGATAGAACCATTAATCAAGAGAAGCGATAACTCTAGAGCTTACTCACTGATGCCCTATAATTCAGACCCTTTTGCTTATATGAAGGGACTATCGGATGTTGTAGGGAAATCAGATATCTTGATATTTAGGGATTCGATAAACTTTGGTGGTGCGGATGTAATACTTGGGCTGGTATATGAGTCATTTAAAATAATATATCCAGGGAAGGGTATCAAAGTAATTTCAATGGGGCCAGTGGATGAAAAGGTGCTAGCCCCACGAAAAATAGACTCTGACGCAGTTGTAAATCTTTCTGAAATTTCTAGGAAGTGTCATCCGGATGTTTTAGAGCACATAGTCTATGACATTATTGTTGGATCTGGTGCGAAGCAAGTACTGAATCTAAATTGTGGAATACTATGGAAAACGATTGAAAATTATGGGCGAATTTTAACTCGTTTTGCCAATTTACAGGGATATTTTTTCTGTGATGATCGCGACTCATTTGGTAATGTCGCAGGATATCCAGCCGAGTATTTTCTGACTTGTAGCCAATACTTAGACGCAATTTTCTTTGATAGCCATTTTCTATTGAAAGAAATAAAGCGCAGAGGCATGGTGGTTGGAAGCGTGACTGATAAAATTTCAGTGCTCAAAACACCGTTCCAGCAAGTGTCAATTGAAAATTCAACTAGTCCGAGAAAAAAATATGGTAATCGTATCGCTTGGGCGGGAAGATTTGATGAGCAGAAGAGACCCGATTTACTTGTTAAAATCGCACAAGCAATGCCTGATGTAGAGTTCTACGTTTGGGGTAAGGCAGTTTTGGGAGTTAAAGACTATGGTCTTGAGAGTGTAAATAACATACATCTAATGGGCTTATATACTACAGAGCAGGAAATGCTCGATTCTGGCTGTCATGCTTTTCTCTATACATCTGAATGGGATGGTGTTCCCACGATATTACTTAGAATTCTTGAATTAAACTTGCCTATTGTTGCCTCCAATGTAGGGGGAGTAGGTGAACTACTACCTAAAGATTTCCTTGTGGATGATATCGAGGATATTACAAGTTACGTAAATAAGTTGAAATCAATTCTGATGGATCTGAACCCAGCTAAAGAGACTTTTAGAAGTCATTTTATGAATGATCGTGCCGCTAGAAATTTTGAAAGCTATGTTGAAGCATTGAGAGAGGCCGTATGAAATCATCACTACCCTCACTCCAAGTGATTATCACTGCCCATAAAGAAGGGGCATTACTGTTACCAACTATGGAGAGTGCGCAGGTATCGATTTCAGAGTTGAAGCGTCTTTATGATGTTGAAGTTGATTGTCTTCTATTTCTAGATAAAAGTGATGGATTAACTATAAATATCGCTGAGGAATTGGCCCAGATATATGGGGCACGAGTTCTTTTTGGAGAGGAAGGTGATCCAGGGCAAGCAAGATTGCAGGCCATATCCGCATCTAATAGGGATATGATTGCCTTGCTGGATGGCGACGATCTCTGGTCAGAGAATTGGTTAAGCGGATGTTATGAAGTTATTTCCAGCTTTTCTGGCAAGAAAGCATTGAAAAATAGTGTGCTGCATCCTGAGTATAATCTGATTTTTGGTGCACATAGTATGTTGGTCCGCCAAGGAGATCCTAGTGATCAATTTTTTGATCCAGAATTTCTACGTGTAGGCAATTATTGGGATGCGCTATGTCTTGCCCATAGAAGCATTTTTGATAAATATCCGTATAAAAAGAATGACCTTGATTCTGGTCATGCTCATGAAGATTTTCACTGGGCATGTGAGACTTTTTTAGGTGGTATTGATCATGTGTGTATAAAAGATGCAATTCATTTTAAGCGTAGACGCTCTGGATCAGTTTCCGTACTGGCTGAACAGAAAAAGGTTAAACCTTACCTTACCAAGTTAAATGATTACTGAGATAATATAAAATGCCAAATATTCGTAATGTTGATGAACCCATTATTTTGCTTGGAAATGGCCGAAGTGGAACGACATTGATGACGGGTGTTTTTAATAAATACCTTGGGTTACAGAGTATTGGGGAGACGACAAATCTTATATTTGGTGTTTTTCGCAGTATTGAATGTTCGATCCCATATTGTGGTAACCCTGCTTATCACGATGAAACGGTAAGAGATATTGCTGTTGAAAAGGTTCGTCAGCTGATGGTTGATCTTTTTCCTTCTGATGAAAAGCTTTGGTTTCAGAAGCCTATTATGCTGCCTCAAATTAAAACTACTTTTAGTAGCGAATCAGAGTTTTTTTCATGGTATTGGGATACTTTATATAAAATTTTTCCAAGAGCTAAAGTTATTTTTATCTTGCGTAACCCTGTTGATGTATTAAATTCGTATCAAAAACGATGGAACTGGCCAGTAGAGGGGGCAGCTAAAGACCATATGCGGCTAAATAAACTTCTACTTCACCCTAAAGCAAATGTGACTTACGGTTTTCGTTTTGAGGATTTAATGGATGATCCACAAGCTGTGCTCAGTAGCCTTTGTAATAACTTGGATATACCTTTTCAGGAGTCAATGCTAAGTGCTTTTAGGGAAAATCATGCTCCAAACCCTAAATGTGATACACAAGAGGTTGATAAGCAAAAAATTATTAGCCAAGAATATATGAGTATACTTGATAGTGTATGTGAAAGATATCTTTTGAATAAATATGAGGTTTGAAAGAATGCGATACCTTTCTGGCTGTAGTAGACGAGTGGGGCAGGAAATTGATTGTGCTCTTAAGAAAAGCCGTTGGAATTTGGGTGCATTAGTTCTTGAATGTTCAGAAGCTACCGTTGAGTACTCTAACCCTATTTTCTCTAAGGTGTTATTGAGTCACCCTGAACTGGCAAAAACAAACCATATATTTACTTCGGTGCTGTGTGGAGCAATGGCATTCAGTAATTCAAGTGAATATCAAAGTGCTATTGATGATTTGAATATAGAAGTTATTTCTTTATTAAACTCACCCCGCAGAAACCTATTTAGTTCATCATGGAATAGTAAATTAACATTTTCATTTTTTAATGGTGTTGATGCTCGTGTTCCAAACTTTGGTTTAACATCTTTCCCTGAATATAGAGGGCATTTAGATCAAGGTGCTACTTCTGTTGATTTGGCGCATTTTGGATGCTCGGTATCCCATTTCAGATTATGGGAGAAGATGTATAATCAGTCTAATATTCAGTACTTTTTGTTATTAGAAGACGATGCATTTTTATTGCCGTTCGCTGAAGGTCTCTTGGCTAGTTTGGTGAGAAATATTCCTCAAAATGCAGATATTGTATTTGTGAATGGGCGAGCTGCCGAAAAGCTATATTGCCATGTCGGTATGACCCCTCCATATTCATCATTACCAGATAAGCTTTTTTATTCCAGAGATGAAGTTGTAGTTAATATGAAGGCGTATCGAGAACTGTTACGGGTGAATCCATCTAATAAAAAGCCAGTTCTTTATAATGGCTGTGACGGATACTTGATTACAAAAAAAGGTCTTAAAAAGTTAACGGATTTTATTTCAAAATATGGGCTGCCCCCATTGACGCCTAATGGCGTAGGAACGAATGTTGATAATTTATTGGCACTGTTGTCCACCGGTAGTAAGCATGATGATGGAACTCCGTTAGGCTTTAATGGGGTAAAGGCTGCAGAGATTGGAATCTATCCAACAGAGCCATATTTGAATGCTTACGTGTCTTGCTTTCCTGTTGTGGAAGTACGAGAGAGATACGGTATTGGTATTGGATCTGATATTAATGGTACCACAGGAAAATAAGTTTTTATAATGCTATTGGCTTTAGTATTTTCTATATGCTTTTGTTTTCATCTTTAATGGTGTTGTTTTTGAAAATTTAAATTTAAATTTAAGTTTAAGTTTAAGTTTAAGTTTGATTTTTATGGTATTTTTTGGTGTCTGTAATTTTGGTGGGTGAAATGATGGTGACTGTTTAGTGTGCTCGCTGTTGTTTCTATAGTGCGTCTATATCTTTTATTTTGCTAGTTATGGATAAGGTTGTTTTTTGATTGGTTTCTAGAAAAGATATGAATTCGGAAATGCTAATTAATAAAGGGGTTGAAGTGTTCATCCCGGCCTCTACAATGAAGTGCCGAACTATCGTTGTTGTGGGTGTTGCTCGGGGAGGGACTTCTATTGTTTCTGGTGCATTACATGCTCTTGGGCTACCTATGGGGGAAAAATGTTATCCCCCAGTTTTTGAAGATCTCAGATTAAGTTTAGCTTTTGAGGGACGTAGTGATGAGCATTTTTCTGAAGTGATTGCTAAATATAATGAAGCCAACCCTAGTTGGGGTTGGAAGCGACCATCCACCTTAAAGAGGTTGGATTTTATTAGTGCCAGATTAAGAAATCCTCATTTTATTTTTGTATTTCGAGATATCTTTTCAGTAGCAAATCGGAATTCAATTTCGATGAAATCTGATATAAATGACGGCCTCCAGGATGCACTAAATAGCTATCGTTTGATGATTGATTTTTTACAGAAAACAGAGAGTCCGGTAATGTTGGTTTCATCTGATAAAATAGTTCGTCATAAAAATGAATTTGTGGAGAAATTGATAGATTTTGCCGGTGTCGAGGCGTCTGGGTTACAGCGCAAAAAAGCTCTCAATTTTATTTCTCCAGATCCACAAGAGTATCTTGATAAGACGCGTATTACTAAATCACGAGGTGATGTAAATGTTGATCTTCTTAAAACTGGTTTGCTAAGAGGGTGGGCGCGAGGCGTACACCATGTGAACCCTGTAGTTGTAGATGTGGAAGTAAATGGAAAAAAAATTGCCTCCACCGAGGCAAGTATTTATCGAGAAGACTTAGATCAACCTTCGGTGCACCCTACAGGTGAATGTGGTTATGAGATAGACTTGAAAACATTGGGGGTAACACCGACAGATATAATTAATGTTCGTGTTCAGGATGATGTAAATCCATTGAATTCTAAGCCTATTCAATATCAAGATCTTGAACGGTGGTTGACAATCAAAGAGTGGTATAATCAAAAACAAACTTAGATTTTAAAATCTGCTAACAGATTGAGGTAAATGAATTGTCTTTAATTAATTTATTAGCAGATGGTTTTAGGTAGTCGAATGAAGTTAGGCCTCGCAGCTATTTTTAAGAATGAGCACAGTTATATCCTTGAGTGGATTGCCTACCATCAATTAGTTGGTGTAGACAGATTTTTTATTGCTGACAATGTCAGCAATGATGGATCCTCACAGCTTTTAGAGGCATTGGATTATTTGGGGCTGATAAATCGTATATATTTTCCCAGAATTGGCGATACTGGCCCTCAAGCTCCTGCTTATAACCAAATATTGCGCCAATATGGTAGTGAAGTTGATCTACTCGGGTTTATCGATGCCGATGAGTTTTTGGTCAGTACAAATAATCTTTCGCTGAAAGAAAATCTTAAAGATTTTAACTCTATGGAGGATGCCGGAGCTTTGGCACTTAATTGGCGAAACTATGGATCATCAGGGCGAAAATTAAGTGGAGAGGGGCTGGTAGTTGATCGATTCCTGAATGCCTCAAAAAAGGACCATATAGCAAATCGCCACATTAAGACAGTTTTAAAACCTAGCATGGCTCAGAGAATGAATATACATGAATGTGTTTTAAAGTCTGGCCGTTACTATTCCGGCGATTTAGCTCCAACCATTTTTGAAAATGGTGGTTCTTTTGAACCAAAAACCAAAAATGTTATATATGATCGTGTGCGTATTAATCATTATGTAGTTAAATCACGCCAAGAGCATATGATGAACAAAGCACGTAAAGGCTCTGGTGCAGGTAGTGCTGGTAGGCATAAAGGTGAAGCCTATTTTAAAGCTCACGATTTAAACGATGAACATGATGATATTCTGACTCATTTTAGTGGGGATATAAAACGGGCGGTTGACGGTCTTACTGAGCAGTTGACCAAGGACTCTCCATACCTCTGTTATGGAAAAGCTCATGTAAATGTAATGCCGGAAATCATAGGCGGGTGGGCTGTTTCAGAGTTCGATGGACCTCTGAAGGTTCGCCTGTTAATCAATGGGAAAGAAAATATAATTGATGTGGATCGAGAGCGTCCAGATGTTTATCGAAAGGGACTTTCTAATCGCTTATACTGTGGTTTCTCGTTTAGGCCGGGAAAAATTTTGACGATAGATGATAAAATAGAAGCGTATATATTTGGCACTACGATAGAAGCGCAAGTTAAGTATTCAATATGACTTTTTTTGTGTCTATTTAAGTTGACTGTAATGAATATTTCTTTGGGCTAGTAGGCTGATATCAGCTGATAGTTCAGTTCGTGGATCATAGAAAAGCTGGATACTGTGGTTAAATTTATAAAGTCCATTTTTAGCATTAATTTGATACGCCACCTTACTCCTGCGGCTGAAGTTGCGGTGGAAAATTTTGAGAAGAGTGGCTTTAACTGGCGCTCTCTCGGTATCGACCCTCAGTTCTTATTGAGAAAACGGCTGTTTGCTGGCTGGTATATGTTTGAGCTTCGACTCCTTCATAATAGGGGCACCGCTAGTAGCAATTTATACGTGGATTCTGGCGATGGGTTTAGTGAAGATGAATGTTTTTCTCTAAATTGTAATTCTGATCGGATCGTAAAGAGGGTACTTTTTCTTCCAAGCGGCGCTCGAGCTCTACGTTTTGATCCTTTGAATGAGCAAGGTCTTTTCAGTGTTGAACATCTACAGTTGATCCCTTTATTACCGAGATTCGCACATGATTTGATGGCTAAACGTCTGGTAGCAAGGCATCCTAAGTATAGAAAACTTAATAAGCTTGAGGCTTTGGTTCGGTGGAGAGCGGATGCTGGTGAGCAGACTTGTCACTGGCTTGATGTCGCCCTTCACCATTATGGGGAGACCTTTAGTCGCAAGTGTAGAGGGGTTGACTACCAGGATTGGATTGAACGAGTGGAAAGACCGCAGTTGCCTGTAGAGCAGAACGCGATAGGTACTGGTGGCCCCTTAATTTCAATTATTTTGCCGACTTACAACACAGAGGAAGGGTTTCTTCGTGCCTGTATAGATTCTGTGCTTGAGCAAACTTATTCCAACTGGCAGTTGTGTATTGCTGATGATGCATCTTCGCATTCGCAGGTTCGGGAATGTCTGCTATCTTATGAGACCTTAGATCCGCGTATACGGGTTGTTTTTCGCAGCGATAATGGTCACATCTCTGCAGCTAGTAATAGCGCCTTAGAGTTAGCACAAGGCGACTATATAGCTTTATTGGATCATGATGATACTTTATCGCCTTATGCATTACAGCGGGTGGTAGAAGAGATCGGTAATGTAAAAGATGCACAGCTGATATATACCGATGAAGATAAAATTGACCGATCAGGTCATCGTTTTGATCCTCATTTTAAACCCGATTGGAATCCAGACCTGCTGTTTTCAAATAATTATATCTGTCATTTTACTGTATTGCGTGCAGATTTGATAAGAAAGGTAGGTGGCTGGCATTCGGGTGTTGAAGGTGCTCAAGACCACGATCTATTATTACGTTGTCTGCCGCACCTTGACTCTAATAAGGTTGTCCACATTCCAGAAATTCTCTACCACTGGCGAGCGATAGAGGGATCGACAGCACTAGCTTGTGACGAGAAAAGTTATACATCAAAAGCTGGACTGAGATCGCTTAGTAATTACCTGGAGTCAGAAAAGCTAAATGCGAAAGTAGAGCGAGGTTTTGTACCTAATACTTATCGCGTGCAATGGGATCTCCCAGAGAAACCACCTTTGGTTAGTCTCCTAGTACCTACCCGGGATCGCTACGACATCTTGCAGCCTTGTGTCGATAAGATCTTATCGCTTACCGATTATCCAAACTTTGAATTACTGATTTTAGATAACCAAAGTAGCTGCCAGAAAACTTTACAATACTTAAACAAGATTAGTGTTAATGAGAAAGTACGTATTTGCCGGTGGGATTATCCATTCAATTATTCGGCTATAAATAATTTTGGGGTTACACAAGCAAATGGAGAGATTATAGGCCTGATTAACAACGATATTGAGCCTATAAGTGCAGGTTGGCTTACGGAAATGGTTAGCCAGGCTTGTCGTGAGGAGATCGGTTGTGTTGGGGCTAAACTCTATTATCCAAATGATACTGTTCAGCACGGTGGTGTCATTCTTGGTATTGGTGGTGTCGCAAACCACGCGCATAAGCATTTCGGCAGAGGTGAGCATGGATATTTTGCTCGCTTGAGCGTTGTACAAAACTTGTCTGCGGTAACGGGTGCCTGCTTATTACTTAGGAAGTCACTGTTTGAACAGGTGGGGGGGCTGGATGAAGAAAACCTACCGGTTGCCTTCAATGATGTGGACCTGTGTTTAAAAGTGATGGAAAAAGGGTATCGTAATCTTTGGACTCCTTATGCTGAGCTTTATCATCATGAGTCAGTGTCTCGAGGCGCAGATGATACCTTTAGTAAAAAGCGCCGAATGGCTGGGGAAACATCTTGCATGCGTGAACGATGGGGAAGTTTATTGGATCGGGATCCCGCATATAACCCAAATTTAACTCTTTCGCATGAGGACTTTTCTCTGGCATAGCTATGGAGAACCCGCCACTGTCAAATTTCGACAGTGGCGGGTTTCTCAACGGGGGGAGGTAGAAGTAGATCGCGGTGTAAACAGGCTGTCTTACGCCTTAAGCCGTATACTTTTGCTCCAGCTGCCATAGCAGCCGGTGCCGACCGGCAGCATACTCACCTAAGATTTGGCATAATTTGATTTCAGCACAGGTGTGTATATAAAGACGTACACTAGTACCGGTAACCAGAGCGACCTTTCGACCTTATGACTTTCCCCCAATTATTTGTTTCCGGTATCTTCGCCCTGGTTATCGGATGTTTAATTTTTACTCACTTCCGGCCGTCCCTGGTGTTCGCCGCGGCAGCTGGTGCTTGTTTCCTGACAGGATTGGTCCCAGCGGAGTCAGCGTTACAGAAAGGAGCAAACCCGGGTTTAGCCACTTTAGTAGCACTGATGCTCGTGTCCGTGGGATTGGAGAAGGCGCGCTGGTTGCGGTCGATTTCAGAAGGACTGATTAAGGGCTCCTTAAAGGCAAGTTTACTGAGGCTTACCACTGCTACCGCCTTAAGCTCTGCATTTCTTAACAATACGGCAGTGGTGGCGGCCCTATCTTCAAGTGTGAAGGGGCAGCGGCGCTTGCCTGCGGCCAAGTTACTGATTCCGTTATCCTACGCGGCAATTCTCGGTGGTACTCTGACGCTTATTGGTACTTCTACGAACCTGATCGTTAACAGCTTTGTACTCGATCGCGGCCTTCCCGGTTTGGACTTTTTTGCCTTTGTGCCGGTGGGCTTGGCCGCAGCTTTAGTGGGCTTGGTGGTATTGCTTTTGTGCAACCGTCTTCTCCCTGAAGGGGGAGTAACGGAGGAGCCTGTCACTGAGTACCTACTGGAGGCTGAAGTGGTGGCTAACTCTCCATTGGATGGGAAGAGTGTTGAGCAAAACCGTCTACGCCAACTTGAGACCTTTTACTTAATTGAAATTGTTCGCAGAAATCAGGTTATTAGCCCTGTCGGCCCCTCTGAAGTTATCCGTTGCGGGGATAAATTAATTTTTAGTGGCGATGTACGTGATCTTGGCCGCTTGCAGGATATTGAGGGGCTGCGCCTATTTGCGCTGGAAGATGAGGATCTGGACCTGAATCTTACAGAAGTAGTGATTACGCCCAGTTCCAGTATTCTTGGCCAGACCTTAAAAGGGTGTAATTTCCGTACTCGCTTCGATGCGGCAGTGGTTGCCATGCGCCGTGGCGGTGAGCGATTGTCTGGCAAGCTCGGGGAGATTGAGCTTCGTGCTGGGGATGCCCTGCTGTTGGCGGTGGGCCCGGATTTTCGTCATCATCTGAATATTGATAAGAATTTCTATGTGATCAGCGGCACAGAGGTTCGGCGCGATCTCTCTCGACGCAATAACTGGCTTTTGGGGTTGGGTTTTGCTGCCGTTGTAGCTGGTGCGGCACTGGGCATCTTCTCGCTGTTAAAAGGGCTCATCGTTCTCCTTGGTGGAATGATTGGCCTGGGAATTATATCAACTACTGAGTTACAGCGGCGCTTCCCATTTCAGATATGGTTGATTATCACTAGTGCCCTGATTTTGGCTGAGGCTTTCGCGGGTAGTGGTTTGGCAGATTCACTGGCGCTAGGGCTGCGTAGTTTACTAGCGGACTGGGGGCCGTTAGCCGGGCTGGTGGGCGTCTTCTTGTTGACATTGGCGCTGACAGAATTGATGACCAACAACGCCGCAGCTGCATTAGCTTTCCCCCTCGCATGGAGTTTGGCTGAGAGCTTTGGGGTTAGCTGGATGCCCTTTGTAATGGCGGTAGCCTATGGAGCTAGTGCCAGCTTTCTTACCCCATTTGGCTACCAGACCAACCTGATTGTGCAAAACTTGGGAGGATATCATTTACGCGACTTCCTCAGAGCTGGACTGCCCCTGACTATTGCTTATTCGATAACAGTTTTGATTTTGATTCCAATCGTGTTTCCGCTAGAGGGGTAGTAGTTTGGCACTTGACTCGATTCCCACAGAAAGCTGTTTAGTCATTGAAGAGGGTGCAAATCCATCAACAGATTATTTTATTCGGCCATATTTGTATGAGAGGGGAATCAACTTCCGGTGTATAACTTGGTCCAGCTCCCCAATTGAACAGGATATCAATGGAAAATCCTTAATCTTTGTTCGCTACATCCCTCGGAGCTGGAAGTCATTTATTGATAAAAACAGAGGTCAGTTTCAGAGAATCTACCTATTTATCGACGATGATTTATTTGATTGGTATGCCTTTTCCAGCATGCCACTTCGATATCAAGCAAAAATATTACGGCTTAGTTGGTCTAAGCAGAGGTGGCTGAGATCTGTCGGCGCACAACTATTGGTATCGGCCCCCTACCTCGCGGAAAAGTATCAAAGTTGGTCTCCAGAGTTACTGCAGCCTGCTCCCTTGAGATGTGAGCAGGAGCAGCCTTTGACTGTGTTTTATCATGGCTCTGCGTCACACCTTGAGGATGTTCTATGGTTGCGGCCGGTGATAGAGGAAGTCCTCAACCGCAGTCCAATTCTCAATTTTGAGATAATTGGAGATCAGCGTGTCAATCGACTCTTTCGAGGAATGCCGCGGGTGCAGATACTGCACCCGATGAAGTGGCCTACCTACGTGTCGATGCTTCGAGGGAGAGGGCGATCAATTGGTTTGGCACCCTTGCTTGATTTGCCGTTTAATCGCGCCAGGTCGCATACAAAATTTTTTGATATTACCCAGGCTGGTGCCGCAGGTATCTTTGCTCAAGGGGACATATATGGTTCCGTAGTGCGGCATGGGGAAAATGGTCTGTTGCTGCCAATGGAACCCTCAGCTTGGGTTGAGGGAATATTGGGTCTTGCCAACGATCATAGCCTTCGGGATGCACTTTCTCTTGAGGCAAGGAAATGCCTGTAATTGGACACTGCTCACTCGGGCTTCGGCGTTTATCTAACCTTGATAACTTCCTGGAAGCTGAATGTCGCTATGTAGCTCTCAAGCCGGATAGATCAATTTCCATGATGGCTGGCTGGGGGTTAAAAAAAAGCGCCCTTAAAGCACAGCGCCTTGCCACTCATTTGAGTTTGCCTTATATCGCTATAGAAGATGGGTTTTTACGTTCACTCGGCCTTGGCGTAAATGGCGCTGAACCTCATAGTTTGGTTGTTGACTCGACAGGTATTTATTACGACGCCTCCCGGCCAAGTGACCTGGAAATATTAATCAGTGAGGCTGATTTCTCGCCGGATGAACTTGTTCGTGCAGAGAAAGGCTTAAAGCTTATACGAGAGAGCCGACTGTCGAAATATAACCAATCGACTGATATATCACTGGAAATGTTGCCTGGGCAAAAGACCATTTTAGTGGTCGATCAAACATTTGGGGATATCTCCGTTAAAGGTGGATTGGCTTCTGAGCAGCATTTCTCTCAAATGCTTGAGTCCGCAATTAATGAAAATCCTGATGCTGAAATTCTTGTAAAGATTCATCCCGATGTTATCGCAGGGAAAAAGCGTGGCTATCTAAAGAAACTGGCTGAACTGAGGGGTTGTAGGATTATCTCTGAGGATATCTCCCCCTGGTCAATCCTGGATCGAGTCGAAAAGGTTTATGTGGTCAGCAGCCAGCTAGGTTTTGAGGCGCTGGTTGCCGGTAAGGAGGTCCATTGCTTTGGAATGCCTTTTTTTGCGGGGTGGGGTTTAACTCGAGATAGGCAAAACTGTGGTCGCCGCAGTGTGAAGCGAACGTTGCTTCAGGTTTTTTGTGCTGCGTACCTAAAATACTCCCGGTATATTAATCCGTATACTGGCAATCGATGTAACTTTGAAGACACTGTGGCATTAATTGCTGAACAACGCAGGCAATGGAGCCGCTTCGATGGCGACTGGATCGGAGTAGGATTTTCTCACTGGAAAAGGAGTTTTATTCCAGGTTTTATCGGTGGAAAGGGAAGGATTAAATTTTCTTCTGCAAAGGTAGCGGATGCAAGGGCAGGAACCAATATTCTGGTATGGGCAAGTCGGATTACAGATGGTTTGCTTGATGAGGCTAAGAAATCTGATTTAAATGTCTGGAGGGTTGAAGATGGCTTTTTGCGTTCCGTTGGTTTGGGTGCCGACCTGGTCGTTCCGAATTCACTGGTTCTAGATAGTCGTGGTATTTACTTTGACGCCAGGCAGCCCAGCGATTTGGAGATGCTGTTAAATACCTGTAGTTTTCCTGATCCTCTTCTAGATAGAGCTAGAAAGTTACGAGACAAATTGATCGATAAAGGGATTAGCAAATACAACGTTGTAGAAGATAAACCTACAGTTGGTTTTGATTTTTCCTATGGTAAAAAAATTATTTTAGTTCCCGGGCAGGTTGAAAGCGATGCCTCGATAGCTAATGGCTCCCCAGCAATAAAAAGTAACTTGGCGCTTCTTGAGCGCGTCAGGCTCAATAACCCTGATGCTCATATTATTTATAAACCACACCCTGACGTAGTTTGTGGTGCTCGCCTAGGTGCTTTGCAGGAGAGTTCTGACTCCCTTTATGACACTTTGCTTGAACAGGGTGATATAGTTTCTGCTATTAAAGTCGCTGATGAAATTCACACCATGAGCTCCCTGAGTGGTTTTGAGGCATTACTGAGAGGCAAGCAGGTGGTCACTTATGGGTTACCCTTTTATGCTGGCTGGGGGCTCACAAGGGATACGCTTGTCGAAAATAGAGAAATCCCCACGGGTGAGTTAAGGGATTTTTTATCGAGAAGGCAGCGCAATTTAACTTTAAATCAGATGATTGCCGCTACTTTGTTGTTATACCCTGTCTATGTAGATCCCAAAACGGCTGAATTTATCAATGCAGAAACTACTATTGAGCTAATTGAGGGGGCACGGTCTTTGGGAAATAAAAAAGGAGTTTTTTTTAAACTCTTCTCCTTGTATCGAAGAATATTTATGAGATATTGAAAGCTGTACCCGAAATCCAGTATAAGGTTTTCTATTCAATTTCTTTTGATATATTGCTTTAAACTTTTAGACCTCGGGGAATATAGTTTCAAACTTCTACGTTGCTAACTTTTATATTTCGCCCTTCTGCGTTAAGTATTCGGGAACTGGTTTCCAAGGCTTTCCGGCTGCAAGCCATTCTTACTCTATTACGCTCGATTACACTTCGGTGATTATAGTACCAATTGTACTGACACCTATTTTTTCCTGGTATAAGATGTGGGATTAAATGGAGCTGGAATTTATTCGGGTTACTACAGGGCTAACCTCTTCTCATGTGTCGCCAGATGTTAATTTTTTGGCGGGCTGAGTGGTTGTACTTTTAGATAAATTGACTTTATGGTTTGTACCAAATACAAATTGTGTGTCGGAATTTTTAGACTATACAGTTTGATTGATGGGAAGATCCTTGAAGTAAGAAACCATAGTAGGGCAGTTTTTGCTGCCAAATTTACAGAAGTTTCTGCCCTGTTAGTAGCGACTCTAATATCCAAGTTCTATGTTGTTAGATGGTTCGCATAGATGTAAAAAGCAGTTCAATATAATAACTGTGAAGTTTGCCTAATTTCACAGTCATTTCTTTTTTATTCATCGCCTCGTATCAACGTATCCAGTGACCTTAGCTCAAGGAAAAGCCAATACATGTCTGTGGCAGTATTTTTACAAGGACCTCATGGCCCATTCTTTGCCCAATTGGCAAGGCGCTTGTCACAGAGCGGAGTCATTACTCATAAGATCAACTTTAATGGCGGGGATCGCTACTTTGCTTGGGCTGATTTTCAGGTGGATTTCACCGGGGGAGAAAGTGATTGGAGTGCCTTCTTCTCAGATTATCTATCTAAAAATAATGTAGATACTGTTATTTGCTATGGGGACTGCCGCCGCCTGCATACCATTGCAAAATCCATCTGCGAGTCCAAGGGGATCGCTTTTGGTGTATTTGAAGAGGGATATTTGCGCCCGGATTTTATCACTCTTGAATTTGGCGGGGTTAACGCTCATTCGCGTACGGACTGGTCTCGAGAAGCAATTAATAGTTATCTAGCCAGAGAGCGAAAGCCGGTTAAATCTGTTGGGCAAACTTTTTTTAGGCGAGCGCGTTTTGCAATGGCCTATTATCTTGCGATGCGGGTTTCCCAATCGGAATTTCCCCACTATCGGCACCACCGAAGTCTCAGCTGGCTAGGTGAAGGTGTTTGCTGGATCAGGAGTTTCTATCGAAAAGGCCTGTATAAACTGATGGAGCGGGGACTTACGGCCCGTTTGACGGGTGAACTCAGCGGCCGGTACTTTCTTTTTCCACTTCAAACCCGCGATGATTTTCAACTGCGAAAGCACTCTGATTTGGTTTCTATCGAAAATGCGATAGAGGTAGTGTTGCAGTCGTTTGCACAAAATGCTCCAAAGGGTTCGATGATGGTAATAAAGCACCACCCGATGGATCGTGGGTTTTGTCACTATCAAAAGCTGATACGAGAGCTGGAAACTCGTTACCAGATTACCGGCAGGGTTATCTACTGTCATGACCTGCACCTGCCGACTTTGCTCGATCACACCCTAGGGGTTGTAACAATCAACAGTACAGTGGGCATATCTGCACTCTTCCACGAGGTGCCAACTCAAGTACTTGGAAGATCACTGTATGACTTACCGGGGCTGACTCATCAAGGGGGGCTCTCCAGCTTTTGGAGTCAACCCGACCCGGTAGACCCGGAGTTCTTCCAGCGATTTCGGGCTTATCTCTATGACAAGACTCAAGTGGATGGCAGCTTCTCCCGCCATATTGCCGCTACAATCGATGGAGTTTGCAGGCGCTTGACGGAGGCCCGTGCAACGGAGCGAAGGCGGCAGCCTGAAACTGAGGTGGATCTGGTCTAAGGAGCGCTGTACTCTTTTTACTTCTAGATCAATGACGCTTTTCTTTTTATCTACCCAATATTGATATCCTATCTGTCGGCGGAGATACATGCTAATCAACTTGCCTAAAAAACAGGCTGATCTGGATCGTCTAACCTGTTAGACTGCGCGGCCTTTTACCCACCGCTCCGGTCCCGCGATAGGGACTTTGGCTTCAAGTGAATTCCGAAATGACCGATACCCCTAAAGCGGCCGGCTTCGACCAGTTGGGTCTGCCGTCTGAAATTCTCAGCGCCATCGAAAAGCTCGGCTATGAGACTCCCTCCCCGATCCAGGCACAAACTATTCCGTCCCTGCTGGAGGGGCGGGATGTGCTAGGCCAGGCCCAGACCGGCACTGGCAAGACCGCAGCTTTTGCGCTGCCGCTACTCTCCCAGCTGGACCTGAAGGATCGTCGCCCTCAGGCACTGGTGCTGGCACCGACCCGCGAACTGGCTATTCAGGTGGCTGAAGCCTGCCAGTCTTACGCATCCAAGTTGAAAGGTTTCCACGTTGCACCTATCTACGGTGGCGCTGACTACCGCGGCCAGATACAGCAGTTGAAGCGTGGCGTTCAGTTGGTGGTAGGTACTCCCGGACGGGTGATGGACCATATGCGTCGCGGTTCCCTGGATCTGTCCAATCTGCGCACCCTGGTGCTGGATGAAGCGGATGAAATGCTGCGCATGGGCTTTATCGATGATGTGCAGTGGGTATTGGAGCAGATTCCTGAAGAGCGCCAGATTGCGCTGTTCTCCGCCACTATGCCAAAAGAGATTGCCCGCATCGCCCGCGAGCATCTGGATGAGCCGGTTGAAGTAAAAATCCGTGTTAAGACAGAGACTGCGGAAACCATTCGCCAGCGCTATTGGCCGGTTGGCGGCCTGCACAAACTGGATGCACTGACCCGTATTCTTGAAGCGGAGCCGGTGGACGCTACGATTATCTTCGTGCGCACCAAAAACAGCACCGTGGAACTGGCAGATAAGCTGGCCGCCAGAGGGTTCGCCAGTGCCGCCCTGAACGGTGATATGGCGCAGAACCTGCGTGAAGCCGTGATCGACAAGCTGAAAAACGGCAAGCTCGATATTGTTGTAGCCACCGATGTTGCGGCTCGTGGACTGGACGTAAAGCGTATCAGCCACGTGATTAACTACGATATCCCCTACGATACCGAAGCTTATATTCACCGTATCGGTCGTACCGGCCGCGCTGGTCGCGAAGGCGATGCGATCCTGTTTGTGGCGCCCCGCGAGCGCCGAATGTTGCGTGTCATCGAGAAAGCGACCAAGAAGCCGATCGAAAAACTGGATTTGCCCAGCGCAGATGCAGTTAACAGCGCCCGTATGCAGCGCTTCCGCGAGCGCATTACCGCGACCCTGGAAGGCCAAACTGATCTGGCGCCCTATCGCCAGCTGGTTGAGGAATTCCTGGCGCAGAATGAAGTTGACCCTCTGGATGTTGCTGCCGCGCTGGCTGCAATGGCCCAGGGTGACCAGCCCCTGCTGATTCAAGAGAAAGAGCAGAGGCCGCGCAAAGAGCGTCGCGAGCGCGATGATGACTTTGACGGTGGTCGCCGCCGCAAGAAGGAAAGCTTCGAGAAAGATCGCAAGCTGCCGCCGCCCGATGAGGGGCTGGAGCGCTTCCGTATCGAGATCGGCCGCGAGCAGGGCGTGCGCCCCGGCAGCATTGTTGGCGCTATTGCCAATGAGGTGGATCTGGACAGCTCCTATATCGGCCGTATCGAAATCTACAACGATTTCACCACGGTAGATCTGCCCCAGGGAATGCCGAAAGAAGTGTTCCAACACCTGAAGAAGGTGCGTGTTTCCGGTAAACCGATGAAAATCACCCGCTTCGATGAAGCGGCGGTGAAATCGAAAGGGAAGCCCAAGGGTAAGCCTAAGTTCAAGCCCAAAGGTAAGCCCAAAGCCAAGCGCGGCAATAACGACGAGTAAGTCGTACCTGTTTAGCAGGTTTATTCCGGGAGAGCGCAGGCCTGCGCTCTCCCATTCAGTTTCCTTTCTTCTATTTCTTCCCTGACTTGAATTAGCGCTGTGGCAGCATACGGGTGAGTGTGTTATCGCGGGCAATAAAGTGGTGCCACAGGGCGGCGGCGATATGGAGTCCAACCAGTACGAGCAGGGCGGGCCACATTACATCTTTGTGCAGGAAAGCGATTTGCTTGCCCAGATCCGGGTTTTTGGCGAACAGGTTGGGAACGGCAAACAGGCCAAAAAACTCGGTATCGCGCCCAAACAGTTGGCGCATCACGATGCCTGATACCGGCATAGCCAGAATCAACAGGTAGAGTCCACCATGGGTCAGGCTGGACAGCGCCTTCTGCCACTTCTTGCCTTCAATCTGTGGGCGCTTGTGACGTGCACGCCAGTAGAGGCGAAGGGCCAGAAGCATCAGGACACCGACTCCCAGGGAGAAGTGCAGCTGCATAAACCAGCCGCGCATGGGGTCGCCGCGCTCGTAAAACTCATGCAGTTCAATCGCTCCCCACACAGAGAGCAGCAGGATTACAAAAAGCCAGTGCAGTCCTTTACTCACTGAGTTCCAACGTTCAACCGGGTTTGACATAGAGGGTCTCCTACAAAGTCCAGGCATTTGGCCGGGTACAGGCCAATGCCGTATATAAGGAGCCTCTGAATAACTCCGTAATGCCTCTGCGGGTCTTGAAGGCCGCAGGTGTTAGACGCAGCTCAGTGCGAATGGTCACAGTCCTTTGCGGACGCTGCCATGCAGCAGATGCGGCCTTCAAGACCCGCCCTTCGGGGCTTGCAGAGCGATTCACACTCTGCGTTGCGACTTCTTGCAAGGTCTGGACATTCCTGCGAAGCCGCGTCTTGAGTGTGAACCGCTCTGTAAGCCAGAGGTATCACGGAGTTATTCAGAGGCTCCATCGTTATTTGTGTAATTTTACCGGCCTCTCCGGCCAGACCAAACCATTGATTTGTTTGATCTGAAAATATTCAGTTTGTTTGATAATTGTGCTGAGGTTGAGTGAGTCATTATTTCCGCAAAGGCTTAAGCCGCCCAGTTAACTTTTGTAAGTGGTTAGGCAGGTTCTGCCACACTGGGGCTGGTTTTGGCCGCTCTCACACCTTGCAGATTGGTATAGCTGGTATCCCGTGCGGTTTTGAGGAAGTCTGTGAGATAAGGTTGCTCGAGCATATCTTCCCGCACTGCCGCGTAGAGAGTGCTCCAAAGGCCCTCTTTACCCAGCTGGAGTTGGGAAACAAACCCCTTTTGCAGGTACTCGTGCAGCGCCCAATTGGGCAGGGCGCAAACCCCTCGGCCGCTGGCTACTAACTGAACCATCATCACGGTCAGTTCTGCGGTTCGAACTTCTGCAGGTTCAATTCCAGCGGGGTCGAGGAAGTGCTGGAAGATATCCAGCCGCTCTCGTTCAACCGGGTAGGTAATCTGGACTTCACCAGCTAACTCCTGCGGTTCTACCCAGCGCCGCTTGCTCTCCTGCGCCAGTGGGTGTTTGCGGCTTATGGCAAGGCACATTTCAAAGCTGAACAGCGGCTCGTAGTGCAGGCCTTTGAGGTCCGGGTCCGGGTTGGAGGTGACAACCAGGTCCAGATCGCCGCGCACCAGTGCGGGCAGGGGAGCGAAGTGGAAGCCGCTGCACAGGTCCAGTTCCACTTCTGGCCAGCCGTCCCGATAGGTATTCAGTGCGGGCATCAGCCACTGGTAGCAGCTGTGGCACTCGATAGCGATATTGAGCCTGCCCGCTTGCCCAGATGCCAGGCGGGACAGGTCCCGCTGCGCTATAGCTACCTGGGGCAGTATGTCGTCGCCCAACTGCAGCAGTCTCAGACCGGCACTGGTAAATCGCAGAGGCCGGGATTTGCGTATGAACAGTTCTTGGCCGAGCCGGTCCTCCATTTCGCGAAATAAGTGCGAAAGAGCCGACTGGGTCAAGTGAAGGCGTTCCGCTGCGCGTACCAGGCTGCCTGTCTCACGCAAAACACTCAGCGCACGCAAATGGCGCAATTCAATCATCATTAAAATTATTCATGTTATTTGCAAAAAATATGAAATTGATTGAACAGCACTGTGCGCACACAATCAAGTCAGGACTCTCGCTAATGCGACCGTTACCGAGATCGCAGATGCGGGGTATTTTTCAATGGGGCAACTTTGTTCCCCTCACAGGAAAGAGCTTGGGAAGGCGGCCATGGTGCAAACACATATCCTCGGCTATCCGCGTATCGGAGCCAATCGCGAACTAAAGAAAGCGCAAGAAGCCTATTGGCGCGGTGATATGCCCCAGCAGCAATTGCTGCAAGTGGGCACAGAGATCCGCCGTGGTAACTGGCAGGCCCAAAGTGAGGCCGGCTTGAGCCGTGTAGCTGTGGGGGATTTTGCCTGGTACGACCAGGTTCTGAATCACTCCCTGATGTTTGGTGTGGTCGGCCAGCGTTTTGCAGAGGGGGCGGCAGACAACAAGCTGGACCAGTATTTCCGCTTGGCCCGTGGTCGCGCTCCATTGGGACAGCCGGTAGCGGCCAGTGCCATGACCAAGTGGTTTGATACCAATTATCACTATCTGGTGCCTGAGCTCTGTAATGATCAGGCCTTCTCCCTGGATAGTGAGTGGTTACTTGACGAGGTGCGAGAAGCCCAATCCCTGGGCTACAAAGCCAAGCCGGTGGTTATCGGACCACTCACTTACCTGTGGCTGGGGCGGGGTGTGGATAGCCCTCTGGATTTAGTGCCACAACTCCTGCCTTGCTATGCCGAGTTGCTGTCTCAGCTCGCTGACCTCGGGGTTGATTGGGTGCAGTTGGATGAACCCATACTAGGCCTGGATCTGCCGAATGAATGGCGTGGAGCTTTTGATAGCACCTACCAGCAGATTGCGGCAGTAGCTCCGGGGGTGAATACACTGCTGGCTACCTATTTCTCACCTTTGCGCGAGAATTTGGAGCTGGCATTTTCCCTCCCGGTGTCTGGGGTACATATTGACTGTGTACGCGCACCTGAAGAACTTGAAGCTGCGGTCCAGTTGGCAGGTAAGAACAAGGTTTTGTCTGCGGGTGTGATTAATGGGCGCAATGTGTGGCGAGCAGACCTCAACCGCTGGCAGGGCACTTTGCAGCCTTTGGCGAAACAGTTGGGAGATCGCCTGTGGCTATCAGCCAGTTGCTCCCTGCTCCATAGCCCTGTGGATCTGGAAACAGAGATCAAGCTGCCCAGTGAGCAAAAACAGAAGCTTGCTTACAGCCGCCAGAAACTTCAGGAGTTGGCTCAATTACAGCAGCTGCTCAATGAGGACACAGAGATCCCTGTCTCAGGCGGAGAGAGTGGTGTAGCCGAGGGCTCCATTGCTGATCAATTACGGGATACCTGGCGTCAACAGTGCTTTCAGGATCGCTCTTTAGTACAGGCCAAGCGTTGGAAATTACCACTGCTGCCCACCACCACAATAGGCTCATTCCCACAGACGGATCTTTTGCGCGGTGTGCGCCGCAAGTACCGCAATAGCGAAATTTCTGAAGCGGATTATTTAGAACATCTACGCGCTGAAATTGCCGAAGCTATCCGTCGTCAGGAAATACTCGGTCTGGATGTACTGGTGCATGGTGAGGCAGAGCGCAACGATATGGCGGAATATTTCGGGGAGCAACTGGATGGTTTTGTACACACCGGTAATGGCTGGGTGCAAAGTTATGGCTCTCGCTGTGTGAAACCCCCGATTATTTTTGGTGATATCTCTCGGCCTAACGCTATGACAGTAGAGTGGAGCAGCTATGCCCAGAGCCTTACTAATAAGCCGGTAAAAGGTATGCTTACCGGCCCGGTGACAATTCTCAACTGGTCCTTCCCGAGGGAAGATATTCACCGCAGTGAGAGCTGTCTGCAAATTGCCAAGGCATTGCGGGAAGAAGTGTTGGATCTTGAGGCGGCCGGTATCGGGATCATCCAGATTGATGAACCGGCTTTGCGTGAGGGAGTTCCCCTTCGAGAGTCTGAGCACCAGGATTATCTTGCCTGGGCCGTGGGTTGTTTCCGCTACACCTGTAGTGAAGTAAAAGCGGAAACCCAGATCCACACCCATATGTGTTACAGCAATTTCAATGCAATTATGGATGCCATCGTTTCCCTTGATGCGGATGTAATTACTATTGAATCTGCTCGCTCCGACTTGCGCCTACTCAGCGCGTTTGCCGACAAGGCCGGTGGTTACCCCAATGAAATTGGACCTGGCATTTACGATATTCACTCGCCCAATGTGCCGGAAAGGGGGGAGTTGATAGAGCGACTTAAGAGAATTGCACAGGTGGTGCCGGTTGAGAGACTTTGGGTAAATCCGGACTGTGGCCTTAAAACCCGCAACTGGGCTGAGGTCGGGTCATCCTTGCTGAATATGGTAGAGGCTGCGCGCACTGTGCGCACAGAACTGGCCTAGCCAATTTATAAATAAAAAAACCGGCAATCATTTGGATTGCCGGTTTTTCTTTTCAGTTTTTCCCGCTACTGTTTTTTCCGCTTCTGTTTTTTTTGCTTACTCGGACTTGGTGGCTACTGTAGTAGTGTTATTTAATTCAAATGGCACTGAAGGGTGGAAAGGTTTAATACCCAAGGCAGTGTAAAGCTCATCCGGGCGATACATATTTTGTCCCTCGAGCACCAGTGCAGTGCGACGTAACGCAGTGATATCCTCAAGGGGATTTCCCTCCAGTAAAACCAGGTCTGCATTTTTACCCACCGCAATACTGCCAGTGTACTCGTCGGCCCCCATAACTTGTGCCGGTACCAGTGTGGCCGTGCGCAGCACATCAATATTGGGAATACCGGCTTTGGCATAGAGCTCCAGTTCACGTAACAGGGTGAATCCGGGGATGCCATCGGAGCCCGCGACCATAGTGACCTTGTGTTCGTGTAGTTTGAGCATCATGGCCAGCAGGGCTTCCGCTGAAAGGTCGTAATCATCCCGGTGTTCCGGCTTCACATCCAGTTCGGCGCCAACAAAAGCGCGCTGGATATTGACTGGAAGGTGGTCGGTAATATCGGCAAATTCAGGATCTACTTTGCCCGGCTGGCGCAGTAACATCGAACTGAATACGGTGGTGGTTGCGTCTACGACAGTGCCTTTCTTGGCTAGCTTATCCAGGAAAGTAGCCACTTCTTTGCTATCCAGATCCAGCTCGTGGGCGTGCTCTCCGATTTCTGTAAAGCGCAGTCTTTTACGGGTATCTATCTTGCCCATAAAATTCAGGAACAGCATATTGATATGCTGAATTTCATCAAAGCCCGCGTCCACTGCTTCTTCGGCGGTCATAAATGCAGGAATATGACCGGACAAACGCATACCATTTTCGTGGATATGCTTGGCTAAGGGAGCGATCCACTCGGGCTCCATCGAGCTGTAGGTTTTAATTTGCTGATAGCCGTGATCGGCATACCACTCGACAATATCCTTGGCTTCTTCCAGGCTGTCCGCAGTCTTGCCCATTCGCATGGCATTTTCGCTTTCCCGGTCCATAAAGCCCGCGCGGAAAAGGTCGCCGCCAATGATTTGCTCTGACTCAAACATCCCTTCAATTCGCATGATACTTTCATGGGTATTACCGATGTCGCGAACATTGACAATGCCAGCGGCCATATTCAGAACACCATCGGTAGGGGATAAGTGGGCGTGCATATCCCAGAGGCCGGGGATCAGCGTATGGTTACGGGCATCAATGGTGGTTGCCCCGTTGGCTTTGATCGGTTTTTTACTGATTTTTGCGATCTTTCCATCTTTGATCAGCACATGGTGCTTTCTCTGCAGTTTGCCAGATTCAACATCAACCAGGTTGACGTTGCTGATCAGGATGGGTTGGGTTGATGTGTGGGTATGTTTCTTGGCAATACCTTGCAGGTACTGGTCTGCGGCTGCGACTTGCCGGGTTTTCAGTTCTTCGAGGTGAGATATATCCCAGCCTTTGCGCAGGATGGCGAACCATCCCCCTTCGTCGGAGGCAAATAAATCCCCATTGTCATCATACCAGGCGAGATCTGGGGTAAAGCCCAGGCCGCTTACGCCGTAAAGGTGGACCGTTTTCTTCTTCTCGCCTTGTTGCAGGGTCACTTTATCAAGCTTATGGAGACGTGCTTTTCCTTGCGGCAGTAAATCAATATTTTGATCTGCATCGGCAATCAGTGCTTTTACCAATTGCGTCTGTACGGCAAGGGTACTGTTCTTGGGAATATAAAATTGGGCTTCGGAAGTTTTTGCACTGCCATGTTCATCGGAACCTTTCCAGCGAGCGACACCATTTTCCAGGGAAAATTCTTCGCTGACTGGAGCACCAAATGGGCTGATCCCTTCAATGGATAATTGCTCGGGCATTGCCGCCTCACCGATAGTGAAGCTCTCCTTGAGGTTTAGGCGACGGTTATTCCAGCCGAGCTTTAATTCACCAGATACCTTTGTTCCATCCTGATGAATAACTTCAGAGCCAGCAATGCCCTCTTTATCGTAAAAAATATACTCGATTGATTTTGCATAAGCGCTATTGGCTGCGGCTAGAACTGTGGCTGCGATAAGCGTTGCCAGTGTTTTTTTTCTCATGAATTGTCCCTTTTCTTGTTGTAATACCGGTGATGGACTTTGGCTTCTTTTCGGTGAGGGGGCAAGCAGCTTAGGGGCGCAAGCGGCGAGAGGAAAAGCGGGAGCGGTAGGGCGTTCTTTAATGTTTTAACTTTCGGAGTAAGGTAAAGGTATTGCGAGAGCGCTTACTTGTAAGCACTCTCACAATATTGCGTTACTCTATGAACTAAGGGGTGCGAGAAAGGTTTTCGTTGCCGGTTGCGTGTACGACAATATTGTCTTCAATACGGACGCCGCCGTAGGGGCGGAAGCTGTCGACCTTATCCCAGTTAACCTCGGCAGCGAGGTCTGAGTCTTTTAGCTCTCCCAATAGGCTATCGATAAAGTAGAGTCCAGGTTCGATGGTAAATACCTGGTTCTCCTCGATAGTTCGGCTGGTACGCAGGAATGGGTACTTGGCCGGTGGGGGTGTCGTGCCTCCATCGGGGCCGGTCTGGTGACCGCCGACATCGTGTACCTGGAGGCCGAGGAAGTGACCCAGGCCGTGTGGCAGGAAGGGGCGAGTTAAGCCGGATTCCACGGCATTCTCGGCAGAGGTTTTGATAATGCCAAATTGGAGCAACAGCTCGCCTACGTTTAAGTGGCACTGGCGATGTAGTTCTGGGTAAGGCAGGCCAGGTTTGAGGTCGTCTACCAGCTGCAACTGCTTTTCATCCATGGCCGTTACCAGCTCTGCGAACTCATTATCGGCACAGGCGTAGGTGCGAGTGATATCAGAGCAGTAGCCATTGCAGTCAGCGCCCGCATCGATCAGGAAGCTTTTCAGCTGCGGCTTAGGCAGGCGCTCAGTAGACAAGTGAGTGTAGTGCAGGATTGCGGCGTGTTCATTCAGGGCAACAATATTGCCGTAGGGCATACGGTTCTCACCCTGGCCTGCAGCGCCCAGGTAGGCCTGATTGATTTCAAATTCACTGGCGCCACTGCGGAAAGCCTGTTCGGCGGCGCGGTGCCCATTGACCGCAATACGGTTCGCCTCACGCAGGCAGGCGACCTCATAAGGCGTTTTATAAGCGCGGGCCCAGTGCAAGCGGTTGATCAGAAGCTCTGGATTTTCCTCCCCCAGTGACCAGCCTTGCAGCTTGTCGCTCTCACCGATAAAAGCGGTATTCTCCGAGCTCAGGAACGCCTGGGCATCGGCCGGCTTGCTCAGTAGCTCGATATCGTAGAAATCGCTCCAGAAGGTCTGGGGTGCCGGCGGTACATAGTGCCAAAAGTCTACTGGGCGGTAGAACAAAAGCTTTGGCTTTTGTCCGCGCTGATAGATAACCCAGCTGTGGGGGTTGTCGGTAATGGGAACCAGTGCCTTAAAGTGGGGATTCACCTTAAACGGGTAATAGTTATCGTCCAGGAACTGCACCCTGGGAGCGCCACTGAATACGTTGAGGGTATCAAACCCGCTCTGCTCGAGGATTTCGTCGTAGCGGCGGTACAGGGTGGCCATATGATCGGCGTAAAGGTTTTTATCCATGTTCTCCCCGGAATGGATCGCTGAATCGTAAAGTCGGCATAGTGTATAGTCTGGACTCTGGATATTTGGCCTGAAATTTGACCATGGAAAAGAAGATACTGCTGACCGACTGCCCCGATGATAAGGGTCTGATCGCAAAGATTACCAATATTTGCTACAAGCACCAGCTGAACATCATCAAAAATGATGAGTTCGTGGACCGGGTTGAGGGGCGCTTCTTTATGCGCACTGCCCTGGAGGGTATCTTTAACGATGCCACCTTCCTGGAAGATCTGGATATGACACTGCCCCAGGGCGCAGAGCGTCGCTTGGTATCCATAGAGCGGAAGAAACGCCTGGTGCTGATGGTTACCCGCGAGCCCCACTGCCTGGGGGATATCCTGATGAAGTGCTATTCCGGCGCTATGGATGTGGAGATCGCGGCTGTTATCGGCAATCACCCGGATCTGGAGGGGCTGGTACAGAAGTTTGATATTCCTTTCCACTGTATTTCTGCAGAGGGGATGGAGCGCGGAGCTCACGAGCAGCAAGTGGCCACCTTAGTGGATGAGTACAACCCGGATTATCTGGTGTTGGCCAAGTATATGCGCGTGCTGACCCCTGATTTTGTTGCTCGCTATAGTGGACGCATTATCAACATCCACCATTCTTTCCTGCCCGCATTTATCGGAGCCAAGCCCTATCAGCAGGCCTACGAGCGTGGAGTAAAAATTATTGGAGCCACAGCGCACTTTGTTACCGATGATCTGGATGAAGGGCCGATCATTGAACAGGATGTAATACATGTGGATCATGCCTATTCTGCAGAAACCATGGCGGATGCAGGTAGGGATGTCGAAAAATTGGTTTTGACTCGAGCGCTGCAACTAGTTTTGCAGGAGCGAGTGTTTATACACGGAAATAAAACAGTGGTATTTAAATAGAAACGCAGTAAACAATACTAACTTTGCGCTCGATGTAGTAAAGCAGGTTAGTGTTTAGAGAGGATTTTGAGTGAATAATAAAAATATTAGCAGTTTTCAGGCCCGCTTATTTATTGCCGCTGGCCTAGCGTTACCTATTTTTCTCAGTGCCTGTTCCAGTAACAAGCCGATTCCCGGAATGAAAGAGTCGTTTGTAACTAAGATTGCTCAAAACGGAGCTAAGCGTTTTACATTTACTCTTGAGAAGGATCGGCAGGATCTTCCTCCCCCAGTTTCAAACCAGCCTAGTTCTCAACGTCGAATGCAGCGGGATACTATCGGTTTGGGAGGCCGTTCAAGTGACCGAGTAGAGCGTTATTTAGATTGGGCTCTCGAGCAAAAGATGTTGGAAACCGGTTTCTGTGAGCGTGGCTATTTTGAAATTGAGCGGGTTATTTCTGCAGATGGGGGTGAGGTGCGGGGAGAGTGCCGAGAAGGCGCTTTTTAGTGTCTTTTCTGCTTGCTAGACCTGTGCAGTAATTCAAGCCGATGTAAAAAGACAGGGGCTCTTTACCAGCTATTGCAGATAATAATAATGAAGTCTGAATCAATATTGGAAATGGTGTCTACCCAGCAGATTATTGCGGTTTTTGATTTAATATCAGATATTATTTTTTGGGTGAAAGATGATTCTGGTTACGTAGTACATTGTAACCGAGAGTTTATTGAGCATGTGGGATGCAGGTCCCTTAATCAGGTTGTGGGCCGCTCTGATATGGATTTTTCCCCCTCTTATCTCGCAAAAAACTATATGCGTGATGACCAAAGAGTGATGGAGGGTGAAACGATTACAGATCGACTGGAGTTAAATATAGGGAAAAGTGGAGAGTTGGTTTGGTTTACGACATCCAAGCGCCCACTAAAGAATTCCACTGGAAAAATTATTGGTACCTATGGCGTAGCTCGCGACCTTAATGAAACGGTCAAAACGCTCTCCAGAATGGATAAGCTGAAAAAGCCTGTTGAATATATTAAAAATAATTACAGTCAGCCGATTACTGTCGAACAGCTAGCAGAGGTAGCCAGTTTGTCTGTTAGCGCCCTTGAGAGGCGATTTAAAAAGTATTTGGAGAAAACTCCAATGCAGTTTGTCAGAGAGGTTAGGTTAGAGAACTCCCGTCGTATGCTGGTGGACACTCAGCGGCCAATTTCTGAAATCGCATACCGTGTCGGATTTCCATCTCACAGTTACTTCAGTAGACATTTCAAGACCATGTTTGGGCAGCTTCCCGCTATTTATAGAGAAGAAGTTCAGTCTCAACTTTGAATGCGATAGGCCATTCCTGAACTACTTAGAGATGGATAATCAATAGAAGTTTTTTGTTGAAATGGTTTGGTGCTGGCTTTCTTCTCTTTAAAAATAGTTTATCTATTTGTTGAATATCCTGTAAATCCATAATCGAATTTTGGCCTTTCATACCTTCTAATACCTTTCCCTTAGTGTCCTCCAAAATTCCAAACGCCGATTTTGTTCTATTCCTGTCTCAGTTTCTATTACCCCCTTATCCCGTTTTTTTCTTAGGGTTTTAGTGCTCAACAAGTGGACTGTCATTACGGGGTTTAGGGTCCCCTGACGGTTTCTCGCCCCTCTCCAATTTGGAGAGGAGCTCTTTTAAAAAACTTATAAGAAAAGAAAGTTGGGATACTATGAAAACAGTCAAGAATAATAGACGAACCACGGTCAAAATCTGGAGCCGGGAGATTAAGCAGAAATCGCTAGTCTCCGCTATTTCATTAGCCATTAGTAGCGTGGCGATTGCTGATGATATCTCTGAGAAAGACAAACCGATGGATCATATTGAGGTAATCGGAATTCTTGAGAGTAATACCAGAAACCTGGAAATTAAGCGGGATTCTAATGCTATTGTAGACGCGATAACCGCCGAGGATGTGGGCAAGTTCCCGGATAAGAATGTTGCAGACTCTCTTCAGCGCGTGCCAGGGATCACAATTACACGCAGTGGTGGAGAGGGTAGTCGAGTCAGTATTCGTGGTACCAGTGCCGAGTGGACCTTGACTCAGTTAAATGGAAACTACATTGCAACCTCAGATGGAGAAGCGCCATCTCGAAGCTTTAATTACACTTTGCTGCCATCCAACATGATTAGCAAAGTAGAAGTTTACAAAAGCCCGGAAGCTAGAATTGATGAAGGAGGAATTGGCGGAACGGTTATTCTACACAGTCGTAAGCCTCTGGAAATGGATTCTGGTGAGGGTGTTATAACTACTGAAACCACTTACTCAGATACTAATGAGCAGTGGGAACCTCAATATAGTGCTTTTTACTCCTGGAAAAATGAGAGTGAAACCTTTGGTATCCTGGCTGGCTATACCAAGCAGGACAGAACCGTAACCTCAATTGAAAACTACGCGAGCCATTGGCGATTCCATTCAGATACAGTTGAAGGTGCTGAGCGTCCGGCAATTGTTGACCAGGAAACTGGTGAAGTTTACAACAATGTTTGGGCGCCCAGAGCTATGGGTATTGGTAATCATGAGCAGGATAGGGCTAGGGATGGTTATCAAATTACCACTCAATGGCGGCCTACTGAGCGTTTGGAATTTTCTCTGAACTATTTCGGTTCCCAGTTGGGATACGATACCCGTAGTCAGAATCTCACCTTAGCTGAATGGAATGATAACCATAACCCTTACTTTGGCGTTGAGCTGGAAGGGGATACCGTGGTCACCTATGGCAACGGTGATAACGGCTTGCTAAATGCTGATAACTGGGGCGATGCTGATGTCAATGGTGGTGTTGAGGTAGAGCGAGGTTTAATGTCTCCGCAATTGACCGGGCAGGATAGCTACGGTGAATCAGAATCTCATACATTCGACCTCGAAATTCTGTATGAAGGTGATTCTTACACAGCAGCAGTGAATATTGGGCGCAGCTCTGCAAAAGGAGGTGTCTCCGAAAGAATCATGGCAAATATGGATGCACGTTATGGTTCCGTAAATAGTTGGCTGTGGTCTATTGCCGACGGGGAACCTAGCTACGAAATCTCTACAGATCTCACCTCGGATCAGGAGGCCTATCCATATTATGACTGGTTTAGTTCTGACGCTACCCAAAATCGGGATAGGGAAGATTATTATCAGCTTGACCTGGGATTTGATACCTATTGGGGAATAGTTAACAAAATCTATGTCGGTACTAAATATCGGGATCATGAAGCCAAGTCCCTAAGAGATACTTTCCTGTGGGATGACGGTATTTCGGATAACGGTGGTTATCGTGGGTGGTTGTCGGGTACCGAATGGTTCCACAACCCGGATTTTCATCCAGACACTTCAATCTTACTTGGCGGCAGCGTAATCGATAATAGCGCAGGCGATACCGGGGCTATTAACTATCTGCCTTTTGATATAGATGCGCTTAAAGCCTACGTTAGTGATAATTTTACCCGGACTGTAGTTCCTGTCTTATCCGGTACCTATACCATCGAGGAAAAAATATTTTCACTTTACGCACAGGCAGACTTTGAATGGGAAGCCTTCCGGGGTAACTTTGGTGTCCGCTATGTTAATACCGACTTAACTACCTCGACGTACGATGACATCATTGGTCAAGAGACAGATATCACCAATGCAAATAACCGAAGTGCTGACAGTGAAAACTTCCTACCAAGTTTGAATATTGCCTGGGATCTAACTGATGACCTTGTAATACGATTTGCTGCAGCAAAAACCATGTCTCGAGTTAGTTATGCTGATTTGGGGCAGGCTGAGTCTTATGGCCCCCCTGTAAATATTAACTCGCCGGATTCTTGGACCGGCCGTGGGACTGGCACTTCAGCAAATACTGGGCTAGAAGCGATGCTCTCCAATCAATTCGACCTGGGAATTGAATGGTATTACTTTGATGCTTCCGCACTTGGGGCAACATTATTTAGTAAGGATATCAGCAACCTTCCTATAACCACAACTGAAGTTGTATTACGTGAGCACAATTGCTGCAATGGACCCATTGAAGTCGACATGACCACAAAAACGGGTGGTGCTGAGGCAACTTCAAGAGGCGTTGAGCTGTTTGCACAACACGCGTTCGAAAGTGGTTTTGGTGTAATGGCAAATTATACCTACACCGACACCAGTACTTCAGGGGTGTTTGTTAATGGTGAAGAAACTGAGGCAGAAATTCCTGGAACGGCTAAGCACCAGTACAATCTTTCCGGTTATTATGAAAATGATTTGTACAGTGTGCGAGCATCTTATAACTGGAAAGATGATCGAGCTGGGGGGCTTCACCAAGGGTATAATTTATACGATAAAGCTTATGGGCAGCTTGATCTTAATGCCAGCTTTACCTTCAATGAAAACCTCAATTTCACGGCATCTATCATTAATTTAACGGAGGAAAAGGCAGAGGGGTTCTGGAAGCAGGAAAACAGAATGACTTATTATAATTACTCTGGGCGCCGACTATATATTGGTGCAAGCTATAAATTCTAATACCTCGTTGATCGTAGTGTTGGGTGTAGAGTGTAAGCTCTACACCATTTTTTTTGACTATCGATATTAGATTATAGAATTCACATAACTACATAATAAAAAATGAGCATAAATATGAAACAATCGACACGTAGAGCAATGCAGGCTGCTTGTACCACCATTTTATTTCAGACTGGTGCATACGCAGATATTGAAGTGGTCAATTCGGATGACTGTCCCTCGGACACTACAACAGTAAGCTATTCTGAAGCGCTTAATTATCCTAATGAATTTTGTGATCTTCTCAGTAATGGTGATTTGGTTGGTTTATCAGACGGGTCCTCAATAGAACATCTGGGAAATAATTGCCAATTGACGAGTAATGAAAGTCGCCAATTATCCATGACATTGTGTAAATCCGAACCTTCAGCGCCTCATGTTGTTAGTGGAAGCAGCTGTGCATCTGATGCAAGCCCGGTCACCTATCTTGAGGCTCAAATCTATAAGGATGAGCTGTGTTCCGTCCTGGGGGACTGGGAAATTGCAAATCTTGCCGATAATGCCTCCATGGATGGCAGCGGGTATGGGTGTGGTTCACGTAAGAATGAAATCCGTGAGCTGGGCTCAACTCTGTGTAAATCTGATACTCCTCAGGAAAGTGTGTCAGCGCCTAAAGTTGCTTACGTAGAAGTTAATAGTAATAACCTGGGCAATGCAGGCTGCTTTACAGAGAGCGATGGCAGCCAGTTGTTTGATATAGCTGTGATCTTCGCGGCAAATATTAATTACGATGGTCAGAAAGCTGTACTGCATTTTAATGACCAAGTGTCAGACTTGCTCAATAACAATTTGAGTACAGTACAAGGCTTGCAAGACAAGGGTACGAAAGTGGTGCTCAGTGTTCTCGGAAATCACCAAAATGCAGGTTGGTCTTGTTTTACCGATGAGCAATCCGCTGATGACTTTGCTCAGCAGTTGAAAGATGCAGTGGATCAATATGGTCTGGATGGTATTGATATTGATGATGAGTACTCACAGTGCAGCCAAACCTATTCTGATTCCCTGGTAAAAGTGACTAGTGCATTGCGAGAGAAAATGCCGAGTAAAATCATTTCCAAAGCACTCTGGAGTGATACCGATGCTTTTCAGGCTGAATGGAATGGCAAGAAACTGGGCGATCAACTAACCTATGGCTGGGAGATGAGCTATTGGTTGGGCTCAAGTTGTACTTCAAGAATCCAGAAATATATCAACCTGGGTGTTGATAAGTCTAAGCTGGGTGTTGGCGCTTCTACTGTGTTGAATAGTGCTTCTGCAGCGAGCGCTTTAGCATCATGTAATGAGAATAATAACCTTGGTGGCGGCACTATGATATTTAATGTGACTAAAGATTCTAGCAGTTACCTTTCTACAATATGGCCAGGTACTTCAGCGGTTCCTAGTTGCCTTAAGTAGTTAAAAATTCCCCGTGGAATCTTGTGTGACTTGCTGAAGCGGGGATGTGCTAAAGCTAACTAATCAGTACAGGCAGGAATGTCTGTATTATTACTGTTTTTATGGGGATATCCTATACAGCTATGGGCGATAAGTGGTGTGGATATATTTGTTTAGCTTAATATGCTTCAGGGTGGTTTGAAGCCACCCAGAAGAAAAGCTTTATAATAGTTTTTCTAAGGGTATACCTGTTTCCTTTTCAATCACTTTATATTCCTCTTTAAGAAACTCTAGGAACTGTGTTAGCTGTAAGTGATGCTCCTCATAGTCTGTCTTGTCGCCTATGGTCTCACTTCTTAAAAGGCTTTCTTGATACAAAACGGCATCTCTAACAGCAGAAATTAGTAGTGGTGCCCAGGTATTAGGTACTTCCATTATATAGCTTCCTTAATTAAGGATTTTTCTAGTATTTTTAACTTACTCTTAAATTGATTCAGAGGCATGTCGTATGCTGGGGCTATCGTATAGTGTGTTGCCTCAAATCTGGTGTTATATTCATCTTTTACAATTGCAATACCTTCTGGCAAAACTGTCCCTGTAGGAATTTTGTAGTACTCCCAGTTTTTGCCTTTTGGTAATCCTGGTTTATCAAAAGTGCTGAGTCCCCTGGGGCGATCCTTTATGCAAACCCACTCTGTCCCATCGCGGTATTCTATGGTGATATCTGCTGGTCTAGGACGTCCGTTAGACAGAATGAAACCTTTTTCTATAAAGTCGAAGACACCTTGGTCTGATTTTTTGTTCAGAGCTCTCCATAGATCTATGGGTGTTTGACCGTCAGAGTAAGAGTCTGCTTTTCCCTTCGCAATTAATATTTCTTTTAAGACTTTAATGGTCACTTTCACCTCCGATGTTGAAAGCTTGGGGCGATTAGAAAGTTTGGCTGAATTTTTGCCAAAACGTTCTAATACCGTTTCTTTGTTGTTAGGCGCCGCTTATGTGAGGATTTTTAACTAAGTTAACGCAGAATAATATTGTTGAAAGGTGATGGTTGCAAATACGTAGCTATACAGGAAGTGAGAGTTTGTGCCAGTTCGATAAAAGTATTGTGGGTCGAATAAAAAAGCGGGCATTAAGCCCGCTTTTAAATCCACCTGTGAGAGTGTTGAATCTTACTCTGCGTAGCTCTCAATCGGAGGGCAGGAGCAGATCAGGTTGCGGTCGCCGTATACGTTGTCGATACGGTTAGCGGCGGGCCACACCTTATGCTCTTTTAACCACGCCGCTGGGCGCGCAGCGATATCGCGGGAGTAGCTGTGTGTCCACTCATCGCTCATCACGTCCTCAAGGGTGTGAGGGGCATTGTGCAGCGGGTTGTCCTCTGGGGTGTATTTACCGCTGGTTACATCTTCCACTTCCTGGCGAATTGTTGCCATCGCTTCGATAAAGCGATCCAGCTCACCCTTGGATTCGCTTTCGGTAGGCTCGATCATCAGGGTGCCGGCTACCGGGAAGGACATGGTGGGGGAGTGGAAGCCAAAGTCCATCAGACGCTTGGCGATATCCTCTTCAGTGATACCGCTGGCTTCCTTGAGTGGGCGCAGGTCAACCAGGCACTCGTGGGCAACAAAGCCATTGGTGCCGGTGTAGAGCAGGGAGTAGTGTTCACCCAGTTTTTTGGCTACGTAATTGGCGTTCAGGATCGCCATCTCGGTAGCCTGCTTCATGCCCTGCTTACCCATCATACGGATATACATCCAACTGATCGGCAGGATGCTGGCGGAGCCCCAGGGAGCGGCGGAGATGGTGCCGTTTTCCAGATTGGTTTCCGGTACTTCAGTCACCGGGTGGGCCGCCAGGTAGGGCTTCAGATGCTCGCCAACAGCGATCGGACCCATACCGGGGCCGCCGCCACCGTGAGGAATACAGAAAGTTTTGTGCAGGTTCAGGTGGGATACGTCACCACCGAACTGGCCCGGAGCTGCGACGCCGATCAAGGCGTTCATGTTGGCACCGTCGATATAAACCTGGCCGCCAGCCTGGTGAACCAGATCGCAAACTTCGCGGATACCTTCCTCGAACACCCCGTGGGTGGACGGGTAAGTGACCATCAGTGCGGCAACGCGGTCGCCGTGCTCTTCGATTTTGGCTTTCAGGTCTTCGATATCCACATTGCCTTTATCATCACAGGCAACCACAACCACTTTCATGCTCACCATCATGGCGGATGCCGGGTTGGTGCCGTGGGCAGAGGCGGGAATCAGGCAGATGTCGCGCTGGGTTTCGCCCTTCGCTTCGAAGTACTTCTTGATAGCAACCAGGCCTGCGTATTCACCCTGGGAACCGGCGTTGGGCTGCAGGCTCACCGCATCGTAACCGGTGCAGGCGGACAGCATTTGCTGTAGCTGGCGGAACATTTCCGCGTAGCCTTCCGCTTGCTCTACCGGTGCGAAGGGGTGCAGTTTGCCGAATTCGGGCCAGGTAACCGGGATCATCTCGGCGGTGGCATTCAGCTTCATGGTGCAGGAGCCCAGGGGAATCATGGAGTGATTCAGGGCGATATCCTTGGCCTCCAGAGACTTGAGGTAGCGCAGCATCTCAGTCTCGGAGTGGTAGGTGTTGAACACTGGGTGAGTCAGGAATTCAGTATCGCGCGCCAGGGCGGCGGGTACACCCAGGGAGCCCTTGCTGGCAATTTCGCTGTCCAGGGTGTGCAGGTCGATGCTGTGTTCGGTGCCGATAAACGCATTGATCAGGTCGGACACATCCTGCAGGGTGGCGGTCTCACTCAGGCTCACACCCAGAGCGTCTTCACCAATTTTACGCAGGTTGATCTCTGCGGCCAGGGCGCGCTGGTAAATCTCTTCCTGCTTGGCGCCAACGGTGATATTCAGGGTATCGAACCAGCTGTCGTGGGCCAGGTTAAAGCCTTCCTGCTGCAGGGCGGAAGCGAGAATATCTGCCAGGCGCTGGATGCGGGCAGCGATGGTTTTCAGGCCTTCAGGGCCGTGGTAAATCGCATAAAAAGCGCTCATTACCGCCAACAGCACCTGGGAAGTACAGATGTTGGAGTTGGCTTTCTCGCGGCGAATATGCTGTTCGCGGGTTTGCATGGCCATGCGCAGGGCGCGCTTGCCTTTGCTGTCCACGGACACACCGATAATACGACCTGGTGCGGAGCGTTTGTAAGCTTCGCGGAAGGCGAAGAAACCAGCGTGGGGACCACCGTAGCCCATGGGGATGCCGAAACGTTGGTTACAGCCAACAACTACGTCTGCGCCCATATCACCCGGTGCTCGGAGGGCTACCAGGCTCATCAGATCAGCGGCCACGGTTACCAGGGCGTTGGCTTCGTGTACTTTGGCAATAATGTCAGTCAGGTCGCGTACGCGGCCGGTGCTGCCGGGGTATTGCAGCAGGGCACCGAACAGCTCGGCGGGGATATCTTTTTCCACATCGCCTACAACTACTTCGAAGCCGAAGTGCTCGGCGCGGGTCTTAACTACGGCGATGGTCTGTGGGTGGCAGTCCTGGTCTACAAAGTAGACGTTGGATTTGTTGCGTTTGACCTGGCGCTTACACATGGCCATGGCTTCAGCTGCTGCGGTACCTTCATCCAGCATGGAGGCGTTGGCCAATTCCATACCGGTGAGGTCCATAATCATCTGCTGGAAGTTCAGCAGGCCTTCCAGGCGCCCCTGGGCAATTTCCGGCTGGTAAGGGGTATAGGCGGTGTACCAACCCGGATTCTCCAGCACGTTGCGCAGGATCACATTGGGGGTAATGGTGTCGTGGTAACCCATACCAATAAAGGTGCGGTAGATCTTGTTGCGCGCTGCGATATCTTTCAGCTCTGCGAGGGCCTCAACTTCATTGATCGCGTCGGCCAGATCCAGCTCATCGGTCTTGCGAATGGCTTCGGGCACGGTTTTCTCGATCAGCTCTTCGAGGCTGGCAACTCCGAGGGTTTCCAGCATGGCCTCTACCTGTTTGGCATCGGGGCCGATATGGCGATGGATAAAGGCGTCGTGTTGTTCCAACTGCTGCAGCGATGGTTGGGTCATAAACTTCGTTCCTGTAGTCGCAGGGAGTCGTCGCGGTGCGCTCGCGGTTAAAAATAGCACCTGGCCTCAGTACCGCTTTTCCTGTGGAAAGCCTCGGGCCTCCGCGTTGCGGATAGGCGAGGGTAACGCTTGGGAAAATCGGTTTGCAGGCAGCCCCAGTGTCGCAATACGGAACCAAAGGGGAAGCCGGGCCATAGCGGCAGGCGCGCATCTTAGCAATCGGGGCGAGTAGGGGCAATCTGCGGGATTTGAGCGAGGAAACTGCTAAATTTGGGCTCAAAAAGTGGGTTAAATCCTGTGAAACAGAGGGTGGAATGATTTTGTTCTGCGGGCAGGGGGGGCTTGTCTATAGGTGTCAGTTTTAGATAGCTCCAACTTTGCTATAGGGCTGCTTTATTCGTATTTGGTGCCCGGTTAAATTGATTTGAGGCTTCTCGTGTTGTCTGACGGGGCTGTTAGTCTCTGCAGGAGTTAATTTGAGAGGTGGGTCAACCACATAAGGTTAAAGCTTTGTAGTAATCTAATTTTTTTGCCTTCGAGCTATGTAATTGGAAGAGTAAGCCCCCTCTGTGGCGAGGTTTGTAAGTATATAAATAGCCTTCTCTAACTCGTTAAAAATCAAGTGATTTCTTCTAGCTATAAATACTTTATGGTCTGTTGATATTTTTACCTAACGCGGGCTGATGCGAGTTAGAGGTTCGTTATAGTTACCGCGAGGTGGTAGAGAAATGCTCTCTAGGTCTTTACCTTCCTGCGAAGTCGGTTAGCCTGAAGGTAATTAGGCTTATTTCTGTATGATTTGTTAAATTTTTTCTTTTCGCGGGGGCTGAATTTTGGCAATTGGCGGCTGTGCTTTTTGGTTGGAATTGTTTGTACTTTGTTACTAGTTTTCGAGAATGGGTAGATAGGCTGTGTAAATGCGGGCTTTAATTCCAGAGGCGATGCCAAGGGTTGACTGCTTTGGGTCGTTCTAACTTAGGGGGTCTGTTTTTCTTTTACTATGGCTTGAATCAGAATTTCAAGTTGGGAGTTCACCTTGCTATCGGAGATCATAACTTCAGTGATTGATGTAATCATTGACTGCAGGTTCTCAATAGGAATTTTCTGTTCGAACTCAATAGCAAGAATTGTGCTGATGAAGTTTTTCTTTAAGGACTCTAGGTTCTCTCCGTGTCTATAGAGTTCCGTTATCTTATTTCGTAATATTTGATCAACGTCCAGTGTGCTCGTGGTCGGGTTTTCTGAACTTCCTCCTCTTGGTGGTGACTGCTTTCGTTGTCGGGATGGTGCATTTAGTTTGTTTAAAAGAGTTGTAAGATTTTGATCCGTAGTTATTTTCATAGGTTAATTTTGTCCGTATTTAGAAAGCAGCATTTTATTTACGGCGCTGTTTTCTTCGTCTTCTACCTGTGGTTCCTCTTGAGGAGCGTTTTGATTAATTGTGGCTTCAATGATTTTCTCAATATCCTTATTTAGAGCAGGGTTTTCGTTGTTTTCTAAAATTCCTCCTCGTAGCTGTTCAACGCCATCTTCTGTATTGCCGTCAGCTATCGCTAGGAGCCCTCGTGCGAATTCTTGAAAGTATCTAGGAGAGCTTGTTGAGTTGACGATATGCTCCCATACCTTTTTAGCTTCACTAATTTCCTGTGTTACTAAATAGAGTTGCCCCAGCTGGAAGTGTGCGATCCATAATTCTGGAGCCATAGAGATTGCAGCTTGCATACCCTCAATAGCTCGATCATACAGTTTAATTTCAGCATGTTCGGCAGCAAGAAACAGGCGTTTTGCGGGGTGGTCTTCAATTGAGATGCTGCGTTTTAGTAGCTCAATAGCTCTGTCATGGTATTTCAGGCTGCTTGCCTCAATTGCGCAATGGAATAGTTCTTCAGCGTCAAGATCGTCGTTGATTTTTGATGACATGGATATCTCCTGTTACTCGATTGCATTCTACCCGTCATACGCCATCGCAGCTAGCCTTCTTATCACGGTAAAACTACTTCTCTTTGTTTATTTAATGCTCCTCGCACCCTGGGATTGTATGTGTGGATAGTTAGCCATGCATACTGGCTATAGCTGTGAATTCATGCTTGCAAAAATTTATCTAAATTTCTCCTGTACGATTTGGGTGAATTTACGGATATATATCTAAACGAAAGTAAAAAACTGACGACATCTCAGGGTGAGCACGTCAGTACAGGTTAGATATTTTAGGGTAAAGCTATGGTCGCCGTTATCAGTGGGGAAGCTCTGGGTCTGTTTAATAGCACACAGGCAGGGGTGGGTTCGGCAAGTTTTGGGCAGGGACGTGAATCCATTTATGTCAACGCCTCCACCGGCAATTTGGTACTGCGCCAGCAGGATGAATTTGTCGCGGCCTCAGGCCTGGATCTGTCATTGCTCCGCACCTACAACAGCCAGGGGCAACTGGATGGCGACAACAACGATGGCTTCCGCTTTAACTTTTCCAACCAGCTGACCAACCTGGTCGGCACCCCTAATCAGCCGGGTAGCCAGATTACCCGTATCGGCAGTGATGGGGCCGAGACCATCTACCGCTACGATGCCAGCCTCCAGGCCTATATCTCTTCTGATGGTGCCGGCGCCCACGACCAGATTCTGTTCGACAGCGGCAACAACCAGTGGGTCTGGCGCGAGGGCTCCAGTCGCGTTGAAGAAGTCTACGGCAGTATCAACGGCAACTGGAAAATGGTGGCCCGTGTCGATGCCGAAGGCCGCCAAGTCGTTTTTGGCCACAACAGCAGTGGTCTGGTGGACACGGTTACCGACGCCGCAGGCCAGACACTCGCGATTACCTATAGCGGCACTCGCGTTACCGGAGTGACTGTCAGCAGCGACGGCACCACAGAGCAGCGCCTGCACTACAGCTACGACGCCCAAGGCCGTTTGGAAACTGTTACCGTCGACCTGTCCCCGCAGGACAGCAGTATTGCCGACGGCAATGTGTACACCACCACTTACGAATACGACGGTGATAGCACCCGCGTTGCCACGGTGCTGCAAAGTGATGGCAGCCTGATGCGCTTTTACTATACGGATGTGGACGGGCAGGGGGATTACCGTATCTCCGAAGTGCACAGCGGCCGGGTAGCCTCCAGTGGCATGGCGCTGGAGTTTGATAACAGCGACCGCCGCATCACCACCTACAGCTACGACCTGGGCAGCAATAAAACCACGATCACCCAAATCGACAACCCGGAAGCCGGTGGTGGCAGTTGGACAGGGGTGCAAACCGAACTGACGTTTGACAGCGCCGGGCGCATTACCGAGATGAAAGCCCCCGCCGACCAAAACGGCGTGCGCGAGCTGACCCAATATCGCTACGACGCCGACGGCAACCTGCTGAGTCTCACCGACCACAGTGGTGACACCACCACGTATGAATACGACAGCCGCGGCAACCAGACTTTGGTGCGCGACGCCCAGGGCAATACGGTCGAGCGCGAATACGACAGCTATAACCAGCTGAGCAAAGAAACGGTCTACCTGCGCCCGGACCCCGATGGTGCCGGCGCCGAGCAACCCAGCGAAGCCCGGGTTACCCACTATATCTACGACGACCAGCAGCGCCTGCGCTTTGTGGTCGGCCACGACGGCACGGTACAGGAAACCCGCTACAGCGATGCCGCACAGAATGCCGAACACGGCATACCCGCCCGCACCGTCAGCGGCATTACCTACTTACAACACGGCTACTTCGACCAATTCGACGCCGCCAACTACAGCGAAGCGAGTGCCGAAAACCCCGTCGACTTTGCCTACAGCACCCTCACCAGCTGGGTGCAAAACACCCAGAGTGATATCCAAGCCAACAGCTTGCACAACGCCACTCGCCGAAGCGACACCCGCCTGGACTTCCGCGGCCAGGTCTACAGTGTGACCGCCTACAGCGCCGTGGGCAGTGACGGTGAGGGCATTGCCGACGGCAGTGAATCCACCCAATACACGGTCTACGACGCCAACGGACAACTGCGCAGCACCGTCGACCCCCGCGGCGGCGCGCAAGATGCCAGCAGCTATAAAACCAGCTACGTCTACGACGGCCTCGGCCGGCTGCTCAGCAGCACCGATGCCGAAGGACATACCAGCACCACCCTGTACAGCGACGCCCAATCACAGGTGATTAGCACCGACGCCGACGGCCTGCAGATCACCCGCAGCTACGCCACCAACGGCAGCCTGATCAGCGAAATCCGCCACGACACCACCAACGGCAATGCCACCCTGGGTGAAACCCGCTTCTTCTATGACACCCTCGGGCGTATCCGCGCCACCCAGGACGCGATCGGTGCTATCAGCCACAGCCTCTACGACGACAAAGGCCAGATGGTAGCCGTGATCAGCGCCTCCGGCGCCATCACCGAATTCCACTACGACGAAGAAGGCCGTCAGGTACAAAGCACCCACTACGCCAACCGACTCAGCAGCAGCCAATTACAGAGTTTGTTGCAGAAAGACAACGACGGCCAAGTGATCGGTATCGATCAAAGTATTACCCTGGCAGACCTGCGCCCCACAGCGATCCCCGACAGTGATCGCAGTACTTATCAATACTACGACGACGCCGGCCAGGTTCGCTTTCTTATCGATGCCGAAGGTTACCTGAGCGAAACCCAATACAACGCCCAGGGACAGGTGCTGCGCACCACCCAGTACGATGTAAAAATACAAAATCCTCAGGGAGAAACCACGGACACCCTAGCGGCAAAGTACGCCGCCAGTAACGCCCACCTCAACGTTACCAGTGACAGCGCCACCCAATGGTTGGACCCACAGCAGAGTTACGCCCAAGCGGACAGTCTCGGTTTTAACCAGCGCAGTATTGTCAATCAAAACGGCAGTATCGACCTCAGCCAATCCGCCACCACGCGCCCGGCGCAAAATCCCTATGCCTTAAGTGGCACCACCAATGCGCGGGTCGAAAATACGCACACAGAAACGGTGAGTGGCAGTGCCATTACTACTGCTTATACCCGTCCGCCGGTACAGCCCTATACCTATGCCAGCACGGCGATTGTGGCGGAGCAGTTTACGGATACGGATAACCGCACTTTGTCGGTTAGATCGGAAATAGAGAAAAACGATCCCTCACAGCTTTATACTTATTCGACAACGGCCCATACACGGGTCAGCGCGCCTTCTAACCAGACCAAGACGGTTTCTGTTTATCGTGAACATAGTAATGTTAATTCAACTAATGCTTCTACCAAGTTAAAAGCGGGAGCGTTTACAGCACGAACAGGATCAGCTGATGCTGTCAATAATAAATTTAAAAATTGGAAGATCTCTGTAACAGTCACTAGAAATGATGGTGCACTGCCAAGTGGATATGATGGCACCTTTTCGTATACAGTTTCCTCTAGAACTTGGGATGGCAGTGTAAATCTCACAACGCTTTATGGCGATAATCTGCCTGCTGGAAATTACAAGGTGCAAGTAGTCGCGCAAGAGTATCGTTCAGAATCCAGTTGGGAAGATACTGTACCTCCGCGTTTAATGACATTCACAGTTGGAGGGAACAAATACACACAAACAAAAACTTTCAACGTTGGCACCCGAATAAAATGGACCGATCCCACTTATGGACAGTCTAAAACTACCAAGTTTTATTATAAATCAACTTCCTCTTCCAATTGGTTATCTAGGAGCTTTACCTCTAGTGGCCATACCAATACGGTAGTTTTTGATAACCCTGGCTCTGGTAACTATAATTTTCGCATTGATTACCGGAATGGTAATTATCAAGGGGGCGTATATGAAGTTGGGATGCGTGGTGAAGGCACATTCTCTACTATTGCAACTTCAAACCAGAGCTTAAGCACTTCATTTAAAGGGGTTGCCACTACAAATACTAGTAGTAACTCTTCAGTTATTAAGTATTACACGGACAGCCTTCCTTCTAATATTCAAACTATTAAGGCAGTTTCTGTAAATAAGGCGACAGGAGCTTCGTATACTGCCTATACCTACCCACAAGATATTGAGCGTGATGGCTTTAATTGGAATGGAAAGATAAACCTTAGAACTGGCAGCAAACTTCCAGATGGTCAATATGACATTACGCTGACGATTAACGGAGCTGTACAGTCCAAAAAAGTTTATTATGAAATTGGCGATCAATACGAATATAAACCAACGGAGATTTCTTGGCCCGGATCTACCCAGCCTGATGGGACCGCAGTTGTTTTTAAATATCGCGTAAATGGCAGTGGTGATGATTGGACCAATGTTTCTCCCGTAGTTGACGGTAGCAATCATATTGCCGACCTTGGTGTGATCGGTGTTGTTGATAAAAAAATCACCTATGAGTACTTGATTGAGTATCTCGACGGTGACCAGGCTGTTAAATCGGCCTCAGGCACTTTTGTTGTTGATAAGGACGGAAGAACCACCGATAGCAGTACGGCTACCGCTTCTTTTGAATTTGAATCCACTCGCTATATTGAAAAAAGCTCTTCAACAGAAGTCTTGGGGTATTTTTCTGAAGCGTTAGCCAGCACAATTTCCCGTGCCGATGTACGGGTTTTGGATAAGAAAAGTGGTGCTCTTGTATCTACCGCCTCGACGTATCCTGCTGATTATCTTGAATGGCTCAAGAGTGAGAATCCGAATGATTATTCCTATGACGGCCACTTAAATTTAGATACTGATCAGGTATTGGGTAGTGGTCACTATGAGGTAGAGGTAACCACCTACGATATTGAAGGCGACCAGGTTGGTATCAATACCTTCGACTACGAAATCGGCACCCAAACCGAATACCATCCCACCTCTTTCCAGTGGCCGATCAGTTCGCGCCCTCCATCGGTTAGTAAAACCATCTTCGAATATGAGGCATCGCCCAATAACTGGCAATCGGTACCTGTCGTAGAGGATGGCAATAATCTCAAAGTGGTCCTCGGTGATGTAGATGATGCGACTATTTTAGAGGGCACTTATGACTTCCGTATTCGCTATGAACAAAATGGTGTAACCGTAAAGCAAACCACAGGAAGCCCATCGCTGACAGTGAGTAAAGGTGTTACCAAAGCCAGCAGTTTCGATTTCGAGTACACCGTAGTCTCCCTGCAAAGTGGCAGTGGTCACGCTATTACTGGTTATCCAGTTTCTATCGGCAGCGACCCCGCCCTCAATAAAATTGTCGCGCAAGTTAAAAATAGCAACGGCCAGCTGGTCTCCACTGCTGAAACTTATCCGCAACTGTTTGGCAGTTACAACGGCGAAGTCAATTTAGCGATAGGCAGTGAATTGACCGCGGGCCAGTCCTATAGCGTGACTTTAACCCTGCACTACGATGATGGTAGCAGCAGTGTGAGAGCGGCTTTCCCGGTGGAAGTGGGAGAGCAGTCAGCGCAGGATCAAATATTTCAGTGGTCTGATAATTTGACCACCGCCAACTCTTCCGGGGAAAACTTTAATTTTAATAGCGTTAGCATTATTGATAACCCCAGAGAGGGGACCCAAGACGGTATCGGGTCTTACTCCATCAGTGCCAACGGCGACACACTGCGTTTTACCGGCAACGCCTGGAAAGGCATCGCTTTTGATTACACGATTACAGAAGACACCATTGTTGAGCTGGAGTTTAGAAGTGACTCAGCAGCTGAAATCCAGGGTTTTGGGTTTGATGTTGATGGGGAGTATCGAGACCAGGGTTTTGTGCAGCTAGCCGGCACACAAAATGTGTCAACAATGAACTCCACCTATAAAACGTACTCTGTCGGGGATGGCTGGGTGCGTTATCGCATCCCGGTTGGCCAATTGGGGGCGCAGTTTCTGGGTGAGCATTCAACGCTCTATTTTGCCAATGATAAAGATATAAACCGGGAGCTGGGGGATAGCAGCTTTCGTAATTTCCGCATATTTGAAGGTGGAACAGCGGCAGAGGTTACTCATCTTGAATACCGCCGGGTTGGCAGTGAGAGCTGGCAAAGCACTCTGGTCAACCAAAACGGCAGCGACTTCACTGCCAACCTGGGCTATGAACTGTCCGGCGACTACGAATACCGTATCGCCACCTACCGCGATGCCGACGGCAACGGCCTCAGCGATAACGACCGTTTATTGCGCACTCTGTCCGGTACCTTTGCCGCCAACGACAGCGGTACCGAATCCGCCAGCTGGGACCTACCCAGCTATGAGCGCAGCAGCGCCGAAGGCTATGCCCTTGAAGGCTACCTGAGCGCCGCCGAAGCGGCGGACATCGCCTACCTGGAAACCGTGGTAATCGACAACGCCACCGGTTCTCCCATCAGCGCACAGCCGGCACAAACCTGGATCGATCCCGCCACCCTGCGCGACGGCTCCTTTGCCGGGCGCCTCAACCTGCTGGTGGGCGAGACCCTCGCCGACGGCGATTACAGCGTGCAGGTAACCCGCCACTATATCGACGGCAGCAGCCAAGTGGATGCCACCTTCCAACAGCAGGTGGGACGCCAGCTGCAGTCGGTGACCAACCCGCAGTTGAGCCTGGGGCTGGATGAAGCCTACAGCGCCAGCGGAGTGAGCCTGTCGATCCGCCCGCTGGGGAGCAGTCAGTGGGAAGCACTGTCCCTCGACCCCGCCACCGGCACCGTGGAGCTGGACAAAGATGTCCACGCCAACGGCGTGTATGAATACCAGCTGTCCTACACCCTGGATGTGGACGGCGTCCCGGTGAGCAAGAGCGGGGTGGGGCGCTTTACCCTGGCCGCCGGCGAGAGCTATACCCAGGCACTCAGCGCAACGGCCACCGGGGTGGACCTGGCAGATGCGCGCATCGGGCGCAGCTTCTACGACGATGCCGGTCGGGTCTCCGCCACCCTGGATGCGGAGGGCTATCTCACCGAGTACCGCTACAACCGCGCCGGCCAATTGGTATCCAGTACCCGCTACGCCAACCGTGTAGCGGATTACGAACAGAGCAGCCACTGGCTCAACAGCGGCACCTTGCAGACCCTGCGCCCCGCCGCAGACCCGGCGGCGGATCGCAGCAACTACTGGCTCTACGACGGCCAGGGCCGCGAGGTGGCGGAGATCAATGCCGAAGGCTATGTCACCGAGCACGAATACGATGTAGCCGGCAATCGGGTGAAGAGCACTCAGTACGCCACGGCTCTAGGGGATCTGGACAGCGCTTTAGCCGCGGTGGAGGGGGATCCCGCACGGCTCAGTCTGGGCGGGGTGGATTTTGTGCGTCACCGTTTTAATAGCGGCGATAATATCGATGCCAGTAACTGGCAGCTCTATGACAATAACCCTACTGGCGCCAGTGTTGAGCAAGTCTACGATGGCCAGTTGCGCCGCAGTGTGATCGAACTGACGGGCAGTGGTACCGATAATGGCTTCCGCCTGCGTATCGGTGATAACGGCGGGTTTGCCAGCTGGAATATTACCGATGGCACCATTGCCTCTGCGCAAATCAAGCTGACCGGGAGCGCTAACCTCTACTACCGGGTGAGCACTTCTGCCACTAGTAATGCTTATATCGCTTACCGTTCATCGATTAACGAGCCTTATACATTTGTCGATAGCAATGGATTCACTTTTTATAACTTCCCGCTGGAAGACCAGTACCTGGACGGCAACTGGCAGACCTTTGAGCGGGATATCCAGGCGGATATCGCTTACTTTGACGAAGGTGTAGAGCTACAAGAGATCGACTGGTTTACCGTGCGCGGCAGTGGCCGTATCGGTGCCGTAGAGATCCTCACCGACACCCTCGAAGCCGCGGGTACTGATATCCCAGGACAGCTGCGCCCGCAGGCCTCCAGTGCCGACCGCATCAGCGAATGGCGCTACGACGGGCGCAACCAGGTGACCCACGCCACCGATGCCTCCGGCAACACCAGCACCTTTACCTACACCGCCGGCGGTCAGCTGGCGAGCAGCCGCAGTGGCATTATGGCCAGCGGCTCGATCCTGGATAACTACCTGGACAACTACCAGGGCGACCCCACTTTCAGTGCCAACGACAGCGAGGCGCGGGATTACCAGTTTGAGTACGATGTCCAGGGCCGGGTGATCGCCGAGCGGGACCACCAGGGCCGGGTGGTGTTGAGTCACAGCTACGATGACAGCGGTCGCCGCATCAGCAGCACCGATGCCAACGGCTACACCACCCACTTTGCCTACAGTGCCGACGGCCTGCTGAAATACAGCCTGGCACCGGTATTCAACCCCGGTAATAACAGCCTCGAGTGGCAGCTGAGCAGCTTTAGCCACAACGCCTTCGGTGAAGTGACCGGCACCCGCCAGTACGCCAGCCGCCTCAGCAATACGGCGTTTAACAACCTGGGCCTGGCCGGCGATGCCGCCACCCTGGACAACCTGGCGGCGAGCCTCGCCGATGGTGAAGACACCGTCACCCGCACCGTCTACACCCAGCGCGGGTTGGTGGACAACAGCACTGATGGCGAAGGTTTTGTCACTACAGCCCAGTACAACGCCTTCGGCGAGCGCACCCGTTTAAGCCAGGCGATAGATGTTGCCAACAGCCGCCAGGCAGTCACCGACTTTAGCTACAGCCGCCGCGGCGAACTGGAAACGAGCAGCGCGCAACTGAGCAGCGGTCCCTTCGCCAGCATTACTTCCAGTACGGTGTACAACGCCTTCGGCGAAGCGGTATCCAGTACCGATGCGCGGGGTTACAGCACCCACTACGCCTACGACCGCCTGGGACAGTTGCTGACCCAGACCGATGCCCTGGCGCAGCAGACCCACTTAAGCTACGACGCCTTCGGCCGGGTACTGACCCGCACCGATGCGCTGAGCCGCAGCACCCGCTACGAATACGACGACGCCAACCGCAGCCAGACCGTCACCACCCCGGAGGGCGTGCAGACCCGCACCGTCAGCAATGTCCACGGCGAGACCTTCGAAGTCTCCATCAAGGTTGGAGACAGCTGGCTGCGCCAGGCGCGCTACGACTACGACACCCAGGGCAACCTGACCGACACCACCGATGCCCTCGGCAACAGCGCCCGCAGCGAGTACAACGCCGCCGGCCAACTCACCGCCAGTGTCGACGCCAGTGGCGTGCGCACCGAATTAACCTACGACCCCCAGGGCCGGGTACTGACCCGCACCCAGGACGTGGGCGGTCTCAACCTGACCACCACCCAGCGCTACGGCCACCGCTATGAGGAAACCGTGGATGCCAGCGGCAGCGCAACGCGCACCGAGTACGATAAAAATGGCCGCGTGAGCCGGGTCATTGTCGATGCCAGCAGCGATGGCTCCGGCCTTAATTTGCTGACCCAGTACCGCTACGACGGCCAGGGCAATGTGCTGGAAGTGCAGGAGGGCAGCCTCAGTGGCGGTATCGATGGCAGCGCCAGTATCAAGCGCACCACCGCCTACAGCTACGACGAGCTGGGCCGGGTACTGAGCGAGACCCTCGACCCCAATGGCCTCGCCATCACCACCCGCTACGAGTACGACCAGGCCGGCAACCGCACCGCGATGACCAATGCCCTGGGGCACAGCACCTACTTTGTCTACGACGAGCTGGGCCGTGAGCGCTATGTGCTGAGTCCGATGTATTTTAGCAATGCCAGCATGCGATATATCGTGAGCGAGAAGCAGTACGATGCCGCCGGGCAGCTCACACTCAGCACGGGGCACGGGAGTGCCTATGCCATGCCGGCAATCTTGGACATCGGTTCACTGACAGCATTGGTCAGTGATACCCAGTGGGACCGCACCACCCGTTATGTGTATAACGACGACGGCCAGCTGACCCACAACATCGACGCCCTGGGATATGTGACGGAGACGGTGTACAGCAGCACCGGGCGTGTCAGCGCCGTGATCCGCTATGCCGACAGGATAGATCCGTCCAGCGAAACTGTGGCCGACCTGGTGCGCGACACCAGTAACGATCGCGAGACCCGCTTCCAGTACGACGCCGCCGGCCGCCAGACCCATACCCTGCGGCTGTTCGAACAGGGCGGGGTGCAATACGCCTATGTCACCGAGAGCCTGTACAACAGCCGCGGTGAAGTGGTCGGTGAGATCGCCTACGCCCGCGCCCTGAATCTGGCCAGCGAGACCACTGCGGATCTGAACGCAGAAGCCGCAGACAATCGCCACAGCACCTTTATTTACGATGCCGCCGGCCGCCGCACCCACACCGTGGACAGCCTCGGCTATGTTACCGAGACCCGCTACGACGATAGCAACGACACCGAGACGGTGATCCGCTACGCCAACGGTATCGCTGTGCCCGCCGCCAGCGGCTGGGCGGACCTCAGTGCCGCGGACCTGGCCATCAGTGCCAACAGCCAGCACGACCAGGTGATCGTTACCCAGTACGACGCCGCCGGGCGCAAAGCCAGCCTTACCGAAAAGGTGTGGGCGGAGGGCGCCCTGCAAAATTACGTTGAGAGTTACCAGTACGATGCCCTCGGCAATCGCACCCAGATCAGCGACCCGCGAGGCTTCAAGACCTACTTCAGCTACGACGCCGCCGGCCGCCTGACCCACAAGCAGGTGCCGCGCAATACGACCCAGGGCTACCTGTCCACCTGGAGTTACGACACCCTGGGGCAGGTGCTGAGTGAGACCCACTACAGCCAGGCGGTGGCGCAAAATGCCGACCCGAGTGCTATCAATACCAATACCCTGGCCCATGCCCAGGATCGCCGTACCAGCTATATCTATAACCCCAGAGGTAATTTAAATACAGAAACCGATAGTGCAGGAGTGGTGACCCAGCATGCTTACAATGCTTTTGGGGAAATCTGGCGCACGACCGAAGCCAAGGACCTGGCCGAACAGCGCGTAACCTTCCGCGATTTTGATCAGCTGGGTCACTTGGTGAAAGAAACCAGTGGCCTGCCGGGTTGGGAGCGGAGCCCGACCGAAGAAGAGATGGGTGCCGACGAGCAAGTGGCCACCACTTACTTTGGTTACAACAGCTTCGGCGAACTGGAAACGCTGGTCAGCCCCCGCGGCCCCAGCTATACCAGCCAGCAGCTGCACGACCAGCTGGGGCGCAAGGTCGGTGAAATCGACGCCCGCGGCGGCAGCACCCAGACGGTACTGGACGCCTTTGGCAATATCGTCGCCACCACCGACCCCAACGGCAACACCGGGGTCTTCCTGTACGACGCCAACAACCAGCTCACCCACCAGGTGACCCCGGATGGCGCCGTTACCACCTACCGTTATGACGCCTTCGGCCAGGCCACCGACGTGCGCACCTACGCGCAGACACTGGCCGCCAGCACCGATATTGCCGCGCTCGACCGCGCCGCTTTGGAGTCTTTGCTCGGCAACTTGCAAGACCCCATTCGCGACCGCCACAGCGTTAGTGTGTACGACAACCGCGGCCAGCTGCTCACCAGCACCCAGCACGGCTACGACCTGGTCAACGGTCACGCCACCGCCAATACCGCCACCTATGAATACGACAAGGCCGGCAACCGCACCGCTGTGATCGACGCCAATGGCGCGCGCACGGATTATCACTACGATGCCCAGGGGCGGGTGATTCAGGAGACCGGCCCGGAGTACGCTGCAACGCTGACCTATCACAACACCGGCACCACCCAGGTGCGCGCTATAACCAAGTACAGCTACAACGCCTTCGATAAAACCTTCGCGGGCGATGGCTACTACTGGGATGTCAGCGCCGGGGAGGAGAAGACCTCGGCCTACGGCATCCAAAACCGCTATATGCGCTACGACCACAACGGCCAGCTGCTGGCGTTGCTGGGCCCCGCCTTTGTCGGTGCCAGCGACAGCGCCCTGGACAGCCCGGACTTCGACGGCAGCATTAGTACGGTGTGGATACGCTCGGTAACCGAGCGCCGCTACGACGCCCTCGGTCGCCTGGTGTACGAAGGCCAGCGCGGTATGCAGAATGCCAGCCTAAGTGACGACGGCAGCGCCAACGGCACCCAGCACGGCCAGGTCCAGGCAACCGCCTACAGCTACAACCGCCTGGATCAACAGGTGTACGCCCTGGATGCGGACGGCGGCCTGACCTACAGCACCTACGACGCCGCCGGCAACCTGCGCAGCGAGACCCGCTACGACCAGCGCCTCACCATTAACGACAGCGCCTGGGACGGCAGCCTCACTGGGCTCAATCTCGACAACAGTGCCGAGCACTGGCGCACCGACGCCCAGGCCCTGCAGGGCAGCGAATTTACTACCGGGCGCACAACCCATTACCAGTACAACGCCAACAACCTGGTGACCAAAACCGAATCCGATGCCGGGGTCTTCTTCGATCTCAACAACCTGGTGGACCCGGACTCCACCAGTGGCGACCAACAGGAACTGCAAAACGGCTTTAGCCTCGGCAGCACCCAGAGCAGTCAAGCGCTCTACGACGCCAATGGCAACGCCATTATCCAGATCGATGGCAAGGACCAGGCCAGCTTCGCGCTCTACGACAGCGCCGGCAACCGGGTACTGGAAGTGGACCGCCTCGGCTATGTCACCGAGTATCTTTACGACGGTCTCGGCCAGATCACCGCGCAGACCCGCTACGCCGACGCCCTTAACTTTAGCGGCCTCGGCGCCCCTAAAGCGGAGGATGGTAGTGAGGCGCGCCACGCCTGGCTCGACAACCTCTACACGAGTAACCGCGCCGCCCTGGTGGCGAATATCGCCAGCGGCGACGAGCGCACCACTGAGTATGTGTACAGCGGCCGCGGCCTGCTGCTGGAAGAGCGCATCAAAGGTGAATCCTTCTCGCGCATCAGCAACTCCGGCACCGCCCTCAATATCACCCAGGTGAGCAGCGATCTGGTCACCCGCTACGACTACGACGGCAACGGCCAGGCCATCACCACGGTGCGCTACGACGGCGATGAGAATGCCGCAGATAGCCGCGTGGAGAGTGCCAGCTACAACGCCCGCGGCGAACAGGTGCAGATGCAAGGCGCCGAGTACACCGACTACCGCGGCCAGAGCGTGCGCGGCACAGTCAGCTACCGCTACGACCTGTTTGGCCACCGCACCGCCGAGATAGTGCACAACGACAGCGGCAACCAGGTTACCAGCCACTACTACAACATGATCGGCAAGCGGTTAGAGACCCGCGACGCGCGGGAAAACAGCGGTGACGCCAACTACGAAGGCAAGACCCGCTTCTACTTCGACGCCTTCGGCAACGCCGTCTACCAGAGCCAGACGCAGACGGATATCGACAACGCCCGGAGCCAGGTGATCACCTGGCTGCAATACGACGCTGCCGGGCGCGAAATTGCCCGCAGCAACAACGTCGATAAGACCGAGCTGGGTGGCCGGGTACAGCACGATATTGCCTACAACACCCACGGCCAGATTGTTGGCAAGGGCATTAATACCGACGTGCGCGACTCGGTGATCGGGGGCAAATACCAGGAGTACTACGTCTACGACGAACTCGGGCGGTTATTTAAAACCAACGCCGACAACGGCTCCCCGCGTATTTACCTGTACGACCAAAACGGCAATGCCTCGTTAGAAATTACCGCGATCAACAACGACAGCCTGGACGGTATCCAAACCGCGCGGCAGGCGATGAACGAACTCACCCAGAGTGAGACCCAGTGGAAGTACAGCCTGTACGACCAGGAAGACCAGCTGATTACGGTGGTGGAAGCCCCGCTGGCGACGCCCAGCGATAACCCCGATCTGGATGTAGGCTGGGATGTGGATAACGACAACTCCGAAGTAACCAATAGTGTGGACTCTGAGGCGGGCACAGATCCCACGATTACCGGTATCGGCTCCGCCAAAAAAACCACCAACAGCACCAGTAACTCCACGGTCTGGGTCAACCTTAACAACAGCAATATGCCCAGCACCGCTGATGCCGCGGTGAATAACAAACACAGCATGCCCGCCGAGCGCGCGCAGAAGACTGTGCGCGATAACAATATTGGCTACGTGGGCAATGAAGGCGAAGGCTATGCCAGCAACCCCGGCGGCGCTACCGCCGTGGATAGTGCCCGCTCCTGGGTGGATAACACAGATGAACTGTTCTACCTGAGCAGCAACGACCCGCGCCTCAACTTTGAAGACCTCGGGCTCACCGCCAAACAGCAAACTGATCTCGCCGGACTGCTGGGTAGCACCAGCTACCAGCTCGGCGGCACCAGCCAGGGCAGCCACCAAGGCTATATCGAACGGGATACCCGGCACTACTACACCAGCCGTCAGGTCACTCTCGACAGCGGCCGGGAAATCACCGTGTTTACCAACCGTATTGAGGTGGAAGAACAGCTACACGTATTTGTGCCCCTGTCCAAAGACGGTACCCAATACGGCTGGCGCGAAGTGGTGATCACCACCAACGCCTACAACTACGACATTACCAGCGACTTCCTGCAAGCGGACGACAGCGCCGCAGACAGTGCCCTCGAAGATGCACAGAATAACCCGCTGCAGGTGATGCCGAGCCTGGACTGGTCGGTAGATGGCAACACCCTGAGTCTCGACAGCAGCGATGTGGCCAGTGTGTTCGGCAACAACACCAAGGTCAAAGTGCTGGCGAAGAACAGCAGTGGCCAGGTGGTGATGGACAACGTCCAGTACAACTGGAGCGATGGTATGGACATCGCGCTCAACAGCAATGCAGCAGCAGTATCGCTGACATTCCTGAGCGCAGATGGACTGGTGTTGCACGCAGTGGATCTGTACAGCGGTAGCGCCGACAGCCTAAATGGCAGCGTGGGCCTGCCGGGTGAAGGGGTTGGCCTTGAGCACTTACCGGAGGTAAATAAGTTCTGGTTGTCTGCCGGCTATCAGTCCTCGAAGCAGGGCAGTTCGAGAAGTACGAGTCTGGCTTACAGTGACTCGGCGAAAATCAAAGAGACTACTTATGCAACTGAGGGCACTAAATCTACGAGCTATCCGGGGAAAGTAGAGGCCTATGGGGATGTTACGGTTACTTATTCTACGGTTCGGATGAAACTAGTGGGGCAAGAACCCATGGAGGCTAGGCCTGGGGTTCCAGCCGAATATCTCTTTGATGCTAAAGCCGAGGTTACTTTTACTGTTTCCGGGCTGAAAGATGCGACTGGAGCCACCATTAATATCAAAATTAATGGAGGAGGGTCTAAATCTGTCGCTGTTACCAGTAATGGGACCTATACGGTTGATGGTCCTTGGGATAGTCATAAAGGGACAGAATATCCTTACCCTGATGTCACCGTTTCTATGACCACTAACGGTCAAACTTGGGGTACAAATACTGGTGGTGGAGGTGTATCTAAAACCTCTCCAGAAAGGATCAAAGTTTACGATCTGCCCCCCGGCACAGAGTCGATTAAATTTGTTGCCGACGGCAAAACCAAAAATGTGGATGTGCCCACAGGGCAGAGCTGGGTATACGTCGATACCTCATCGATGAATAACAGCGCCACCAGCCTGGCGTTTCAACTGTGGGCCTACAGCAGCAATAGCCAGAAAGGCACGGTTCTAAACCACGCCAAGGGTAATTTTAATAACAACAGTGGCGGTACGGTGACTAACATCACTAATGCCGTGACCAAAACCGTCACTACTAACACTTACACCCACAGCGTTTCCTCCGAGGGCGACAGCTACACCTCCGTCTTTTACTCACAGGTGGGCATGTACAACCGCGAGGCTATCCGCAATATTGCCTTGCAACTGACCGGTGCCGCCAACGACGAGACACTGATCGCCCACCACGCCACCTACAACGCCTTCGGCGAAACCGTGGCCTCGATCGACAACAACGGCAATGCCACCCTGTACGAGTACGACCAGCGCGGCAATGTAGCCAAAGAGCTGAAGCCGGAAGCGGACGTCTACACCGAGCAGATGACGAAGTTCCGCGCCCACACCGCCACCGAATACGGCGTCAATGCCTTTGGTGAAGTGGTGATGGAAAAGGTGGGGGCCGAAGCTGCCGCCGGTGCCAGCAGTGCCACCCGCACTGCAATTACCAACTACAACACCCAGCACCAACAGGTGCGTCTGCAGGACTATGAAGCGGGCTTATTGATTGCCAGCCAGGACGGAATAGGGGATTACGATACCCAAGCTTACGACCAGGCCGGCAACCTCAAGGGCAGCAGCCAGCGGGTGTATTACGCCAATGAGCGCGGCAGCGGCACCGGTTCACTTTACTACCAGGTGGCCTACCACTACGACGCCAACAACCAACTGGTGCGAATGAATCGCTTCCAGGATAACTCCCTGGCGATCGACTACGGCTATAGCGCCTCCAATCGTTACGACGAGTGGGACTACGACGAGTTTGGCAACCGCATTCGCCACCGCAACGCCCTCTACGGCGACACTAACCCTGTGCTCTACGCCAGTTTCAACAGCGGTGGCAGTGTCGACAGCAGCGGCACCGTCGGCCAGGAGACCTACCGCTACGATGGCATGGGCCGGGTACTGCAGTACAAGAGCTATAACGGCAAGATCACTGACTATGCCTACGCCTGGAGCGACTCGGTGAGTCGCAATGTACTGGCCGCGACCGGCCAGCAGGCACAGGGCGCCGCCGATGAAGTACAGCTGGGTGGCTATATCACTTCTATCGCCAAGTCCGGTATGGGCGGCGCCGTGGATACCGACTGGAACCAGTCCTCCCGCGAGGATGTGCTCAGTGACGCGGTCGACTACTTCGGCAAAGCCGTCTGGCACGACGACCTCGGCGGCCACCGTATCGAATACGCCTACAACTACGCCGGCTGGCTATCGCGCCAGACCGGCAATACCGCCCTGAGTGGCGACGGCACCTGGGAAGCGCGCAACAACCAGGATATTCGCTACACCTACTACCACAACGGCAACCTGTTCCGCACCTACGACTACGGCAATAACGGCCTAGCCGATGGCGACCAGACTGCCGCCAACGACGGTGTCGCCCCCGCCGTTACCGAATACCGCTACGACAAAGCGGGCAATCGCACCGGCGAGCTCTACTACCGCTCCAACGACCTGTACAACAACCTCGGCCGCGTGGTGTACCAGCACAGCAACGCCACCTACGATGAACAGGGTCGCATCACCAATATCGAAGGCTACGACGAATACGGTAACGCCTACCAGATCGACTACACCTTCGATGTGTTTGGCAACCGCCGCAGCGTCAGCAGTGTTTACGACGGCCGCTATGTCGACAATCTCGATGGCACTATCGACGGCAAGACGCAATCGTTCTACTACACCTACGACAAAAACAACCGCTTCACCCTCACCCTCGGCGAGTTTGAAAACGGCCAGATTGTTCTGGGTAAAACCGGCACCGCGATTGCCTACAACGGCCTCGACCAGCGCTATCTCGCCAGCCGCGCCAGCGACGGCAGTATCCGCGAGAAATACGCCTACGACGGCAACGGCCGCCTCACCACCGTGCATATCGACCAGGGCAGCGGCTTTGTGCTGCGCGCCAGCCGCGTCAACAACGATGCGGGGCAGGTCACCGCCTACTACGAGTACGACTCCGCCGGCAAACTGTCCAGCGCCACCGACAACTACTACAACGCCGACGGTATCCAGCTGGGTTACGCCACCACCCAGTACGATGAGAATGGTTTAGTCACCGACGAAGTCACCCGCAGCCGCAACACCTTCCTCGGTGACGGTCAGACGGTGGACACCACCATCACCAGCGCCTACCCCGAAGACGGCGCCGCCCCCACGGTGACCACGCTGTACAACACCTACGAAAAGTGGGATAGCTACAAAACCAAGTCGGTGGTAATCAGCGCCGACAACAAGGACCTACACCCCAAGCAGCGCCGGACCTGGGAAAACGGCGAAGCCTTCTACACCTATGACAGCAACGGCCATATCCGCCGGGTCTACGACGTCGAAGGTCAGCGCGCCATCGCCTATGTGACCGACAAGGAAGGCCGCACCCTGGTGCGCGAAGAGATCAATGACGACGGCCAGAACAGCTACGGCCGCGAGATGCGCCACTTCTACTACTTCAACGGCCACGCCGTCGGTGATGTGGGCAACGACCAGGTGCCCAGCCGCTACGACTACGTTAAAGCACTAGCCGAGGCTGAAGGAGCGGGCAACCGTCACCTTAATAGCAACGGCGACCACGTGCAGGCGGTGCAGTCGGCAGACTTCGACCAGAACTACCAGCCGATCAACCCCAACTACCCCACGGCCAGCTACTCCAGCTACGAAGCCCAGGGTGGAGAAACCCTGCAGAGCATCGCCGCCATGGTCTGGGGTGACTCCAGCCTGTGGTACCTCCTGGCCGATGCCAACGGCATGAAGGGCGACGAGGTACTGACCAAAGGCCAGCGCCTCGAACTGCCGAATGTGGTTACCAATATCCACAACAACAGTGACACCTTCCGCCCGGTAGACGGCGCCCTGCAGATGGGGGATACCGCCCCGACCCTGCCGGATGTGCCGCCGCCACCGCCGGTGGATGATGGTGGCTGTGGCGCGCTGGGTATGATCCTGGTGATTGTGGTTGCGGTGGTGGCCACGGTATTTACAGCCGGTGCTTTTGTTTCAGTTGCCGGTGCTAGCATCGGCAGCATGATGGCAGCGGGTGCCGGTGCTATTGCCTCAGGTACCCTGGGATTAGGGGCTGCCTTTGTGGCGGGTGCCGTGGGCTCGATTGCCAGTCAAGTAACGGCGATGGGCCTTGGGATGCAGGAGGACTTTAGTTGGAGCGATGTCGCCATAGGTGGCTTTACCACGATGGCAACGGTGGGCGCCGCCAGCTACCTGAATGGAATTGACAGCTTTACCAAAATGGTGGATGGGGTCTCCAAACTCAACTGGGTCGGTTCTGCCGCTTTGGGAGCCAGTACTGCGGTCAGCAGTTACGGCATTAACAAAGCGTTTAATAAGGATGTGAGCTTTAGCTGGCGCAACGTGGCGACTTCTGCGGTTGCTTCTGGGGTTGCCTCAGGCCTGAGTGATGGTTTCTCCCAAACCAGTGAAGCTGGTGTGCTGGGTGAAGTATTACAGAGCGGCAGCAGCTTTGGTGCGGATGTAGGCCGGGAGCTCACAGGAGCCCTGATCAACGAATCGGTGCAGAGCGCTATCTGGGGTGACAGTTTTGACTGGGGTGGTGTGGCAATTGCCACTGCTGCAGGAGTTGCTCAAAGCTCGATCAAGCGCTTAGGCGGTGATGGTGAGCCGGTTGCCGGCGGTGGTCTGGATGCGGGTTCTGTTACTGGCGGCGAAAAAGCCAGTGCTAGAGAGCGCGAGTTACAGGAGCGCGTTGATGCACACGTAACAACAATTACGGGTTATCAAGGGCGCGAAGGTGATCTTGAAACTGTACAGGTTATTGCTAGCCGAAGTGATATTTGGGGCAGTGAGAGGGACTACTGGTCTAACAGTTCGGTGATCCAGCGGAATACGCAGGTGATGATGCACTCCGCTGGTTTTAATAGTCGGCTAGATGCGAAGCTTGCAAATTATGAAGCACGCACCCTGCAGGCCAGGGCCGGTGTGCAGGCAGTTTGGGATGACTTCCATGCGGGTGTTGCAGCGTCTGCTGCGAATTCGCATTTTGCGAGTGTAGGGGGGACTGACTTTTCTGAACAGGTTGCGTCTTTTAATAGTTACTCTACCTGGCGTGAAGGTGAAATAGCTCGTTTCAACAGTGAATGGCAGAGCTCTAACGGTGCCATTCGTGGCCTCGGAGAGTTTTCAGCTGCTGTCTGGGGCGCCTTTGAAAACTTTGGCGATACAGTGGAGTATGCCTTTGGGCTCACTGGCGCTTTAGGCAGTGATATCCAGTCTGCGAATTGGGAAAGCTTCACCGATGGTCTGGTAGTCGCCGGCAAGTTAACAGCCGGGGTTGCCCTACAGAGATACGCTCCGGAGCACGAGTACGCTCAATTTGCCAGGGAAACTCTGGTTAATGGTGCGGTGACGTACAAAGATTCGGTCGTAGCTACCTATGAACGGTCTGGCCTAGCTGGAGCCATAGGTAAGGTGGGTGGCGATATTGTTGGCGGTGCCGTGGTGGGTATTATCACCGGTAGTGGGTCAGCTAGCGCAGCTCGTCATGGCAGCTTGGCCGGAGGGCAGATGCTTGAAAATGCGCTTACCAGAACCTCAGGTGGTAGAATGGCAGCGCAGCGGGGTGCTGTTGGGGATCTGGGGGCTAATCCGCTTAGGGCTGGAGGTGCTCCAAATAGCTTGCCTAAGAATCTATCAGTAAGCGCCTTAAGCAACATATCTGATGCAGCAATTAACCCGTCATTAGTAAGAAGAAATTTATCTCCTTATGTTCGCAGTGGTAATACTAATAATTTATCTGTTGCTGCTGGTTCAGTTGAAATTGACGGGAAAACACAATACTTGCTCGCGGTTAGCGGTAAAGGTTGGAAAGGAAATGCACCTAGTAATGTTAAAATAGATGGTATTGAGTATCAGGTGATTAGAGGTGATAGTGGCGCTGTTCCAAGTGTTCCGAATGGCCCAAATGGTTCTACGAATTTTAATCATGCAGAACAAAAACTGATGAGCTATATGCAGGAAACTTATTCTGGTAGGCAGGTGAATATATCAGTTGGCGTGGAAAATACTTCGATTGCTAATCCAGGAATGTGCTCTGGTTGTACGATAACTAGCAGCAGCTTCGCTGCAAATAATCCGTTTTTTAATATTCGATTCTTTGAAGGTAGTTCGGGAGTTAATCCATGAGTAGTGAGTTTTTAAAAAGTATTATTAGTGAAGGGATGGTTAGCGAGGGTTTAGAATGCTCAGGGTACTCTGAATTGGAGCTAAAAAAAATTGCACGATTATATGATATCAAGATTAAAGGCCAGTTAGAGTCATTCCTTGGGGAGATGGGTAAGAGTGATGGCGGTGTTATAGGTGATTCAGTAATTCAACTATATCGCCCGTCTTGGAAGGTTCGAGAGCACATTCTCTTCCAGCTTGATTTTTTTAATCAAATGCAGGAGGAAGGCTTTTATGATTTCTTGAATAAACCATTTGTATTCTCTTTGATATCGGAGACGCAATATTACTTTATCCAGACAGCATCAGATGATGCGGTATATCACTATGATTCCAATGCCGAAACTGTTAAGAAGACAGAATGGGACTTAGCTGGGTTCTTAACGATACTTGTAAATGAAAATAAAGGACAACTTCAGACTAGGTCTGAAGGTAATTTACTAGATATTTAAGCTTGATAAGCCCAGTTTGATACTGGGTTTTTTTATCTGCTAGAGCTCGTCCCTAATTGGTTGGCTGTGTACTTTAAAATCATATCGTCAATAAAGCCAATCTTGTAACAATTCTGGAGAATAACAATTCTGGACACCCATAGATTAGAGAAAGGCGCCAGCAGCGTTGCTGGCGCTAGTCCCAGTGGCTATTTCTTTCTGATTTATAGTTAAAGGGACGTGAAATTCTGAATATCTATGCTTGAGCTTAGAAAAACCGTGGCTTTGAACAAAAGTGGAAAATAGTATCGAAAGAGTGGGAGGGAGTTAGCAAGGTGTTGCAGAAAAGTAGCGTCGACAGTCGCTTATGCCATGTACCCAACGTTTATCGAGTTGCCTGCAAGCGTGTCGTATGGCCTCAGCAGACCCTACCAAACCCTTAAAGCGACTTTCAAAATTTTGGTTGAGATACAGCCAGTGTTTAGGTGAAATACCCAGCCGTTTAAGTATGGGAGGAGTATTTTCGGCAATGGCTCCGCACTTTCTAAGATCTCGGTGCCTCCCGCTCCAGTCGACAAGCTCTAGATAGTGATCTAACTGAAAGGGTAAACCCTTTGGCATATTTAGTCGCTCACCACCCACAAACGGCAATAAACTTTTGGGCTGCTCGCCTGAGATTGCTGCGCGAATACGCTGCTGAATGGAGGTGTGATCAGAATCTTCTGGGGTTTTTGCCATATTGGCGCGGATGGGGTTGAGATCGACATAGGCCATACAAGCGGCAAGGGCTCTTTCATCCAGTAATGCTTGGGATTTAAAGCGACCTTCCCAGAAGCGGCCTGTGCAATTGTCTTCGGCATTAGCCTGACGAGCAATAGATTCATTTAAGCAGCGCATAAACCAGCTGATATCCATCAATCTTTCTCGCCACAGAGCAATAAGCTCTTTGAGCTTTCCCATCTCACCGTGATCAAGGGTATGACCTTGAATGTAGCGTTGAGCCAGCTTGGAAGTATTAAAAAGTTCTTGCCAGCGATGAATGACTTCAACATCGGACCAAGTTTTCGCTGTGTGTGCGTCAATATAGAGCACTACATGGTAGTGATTACTCATTACGGCATAGGCTGCGATATCAAGGGCAAAGATACCGGCCAGTTTTTGCATTCTGGCCTCAATCCAGTGGCGCCGGTACTCATAGTTCTGTCCTGATAGGGTATCTTTCCCGCAAAGGAATGCCCTACGTACACAGCGAGAGACACAGTGGTAGTAAGGTGTTGTATCAAGAGAAACCTGCGAGTATCGAGGTAGGGTCATAGAAACAAAGTTAAACTGTTTTTATATCCAGTAGTTTGTCGTGATCCCTATGCTGCGTCAATGGATATGACGTTTAAAGCATTTTCTTTAGTGGGTGTCCAGAAGTGCGCGGTGGTCAAGCGAGCCAAATCCAATTGTCAGTGGATAAACTGCGGTGGCATAGGTGGTTGATTGGGGGCTTCGGTTAGATTTGATGAGACGCTAGTTTATGATGGCTTGCAACCCGTATTTGAGATGGCTGAGTGGGGCAGGGAATTGCAATGGGGTATTTCCCTGCATTTACCCCTAGATCCAGGCCTGGAAAACTTGAACTTCCCTATCTTGAAAAAAATTAGTGAATTGGCTTCTATGTATCTTGCATTTAAATAATATTAGAAGGTAACTAGATTATTAAAGATTTTGTTTGCTGGTTTGGGAAGGTTGTCCATTCCTTGGACGGTTGGATTATCAAGTTCTTGCTGTCCGGTTAGACAAGACTTTCTCGCTCGATGCCGAAGAAAAACCCATTTGTTAAATTGCTGTGAGCCCCTTTAAATTAAATATTCGACTATCGAACGGGGAGTGTTTCCGGAATCAATAGCCTGCTTTCGCACTGAGTTTGTGACGCGTCAAATACCAATGGACTGGGCGACTCGTTCAAGGTATTGGCCTTGATTCAGGTTCCTGAATGGTTTCTCACATTTATATTGAGGTCTCGGCCTGGACTGAGTGGCAATAAATGCTTCCTGATTGTTTGCACATGAGGCAATAGTTGGATATTGATTTCTTGAGCAGGAACCCCCGAATTAGACTCCGGCTCCTCTTCATTAATTTATACCGGGATAAAGCTAAGAGGAAGTTAAAGGGTGCCTGAAGAATACCAAGTTGTAACAAAAGACGGGTTGACCCTTGGGATAACTCTATTCTCGCTTAAAAGTGCGCCAAAAGCTGGGGTGATCATGAATTCAACTATAGCGGTTAAGCAGGGCCATTATACTGGGTTTGCAAAATTCCTGGCTGAGAATGGCAACCTGGTAGTGACTTATGACTATCGAGGTATGGCAAGTCTGCAGTTGCCAATCATTGAGACTCCTGACTATCTATGTGCGCGTGGGGAGATGCTGTCATCGATTGGTCTACTAATCAATATAAGACGTTAACCTGGCATTGTGTGGGGCATAGTTTAGGGGGCCAAATTATTGGCCTTGCAGATAGCAATACCCAACTTGCTAGTGTCTACAGTGTATCCCCCCAAAGCGGGCAGTGGAGCAATGGGGATTGCGTCAGAGACCCAAAATATTGTTTGCATAGTTCGCTATGATTCCGTTCTTATCAAATATTTTGGGACAGGTTGCAGGCCTTTTCCTGGGAGGTGAGTGTTTACCCGTAAGCCGTAAGCCGTAAGCCGTAAGCCGTAAGCCGTAAGCCGTAAGCCGTAAGCCGTAAGCATACTGGGGGCGCCATAAAGATTATATTGTGTCCCGTAGGAGATGGCTTTTCCCGTCTAGAATGCCATATGAAGTTTCTATACGTAGATGATGATATAGACTTCGCTTCACTGCAGCCTGTGGAGGCTCTCAAGGTGTGCTATGAGATAGCCTGTGGAGGGAAGCCTCTGGTTGATTGAATACTGCGGCTTGAGTACCTAGGGCACTATTTCTATTTTGACTTGGAATTTACGTTTCTCGTCATGATATTTATTCTCCAGCGCTGGGCCTTGCTGATTAGTAGGGGCCTGAACAAGCTAAATTTGCAAGGGGGAAATACCGTGTGTGGCAGGACAATATTAGGCATAGATGCCGATTGAGCAATTATTGGAGTGCCATCACAACGCATTTGCGTGCAGTGTATTCTCCCTTTCTACTTGGTTGCGAAAGGTGTGTGTACTGGTCATGAAGACTATAGGCAAAGTTATCACCGTGGTTTTGTTTGCACTCTATTGCGGCCAGCCCTCAAGCGGCGTGGTTTACCAAGATAGTGCACAGATTTTAGTTGCCAACAAAAGTGTAAATATAATAACAGAGTATTTAATGGGTATAGGTCTTTACAATAGTTTATTGCCTAGAAAAAATGACTGGTGTTTAGGTGAAAATACATGTAATTACCATGAGGCGAATACGGATAGATGTACGCCGGAAAGTAGCCCCCATTGGATTCTTACTGCAAACGTTACGAATAGGGCTAATGAAAGCAGCTTTAGTGTTGCGGCACATGGTAATTCAAAAGTAAAAAACTACAGGCTTTTTGAGCTTCATTCAAAATACAAGGGTGAAGATGTAAGATGCCTTAAAAAATTTAAATATATGTGTCCTGCATATGTTACTTATTACACCGATGCCCAGCGAGAGGGGACGAAACTATCGGTGATGGATGGGAAGATTTATGACTCTGCTGGTGAGCTTTTTGATACTAGGCGTGCACAGCAGGCAGAAGATTATAACGGTAGAGCCGCTATCTATGTTATGGATAAAGATGGGAATATATATTCAAGTTACTTTTATCCAAAGCCGGTCTTTGCTCATTCGACGTTTCTAGCAGGAGACAGCGTTGCAGCTGCGGGTGAGATTGTGGCGGAGGGTGGAAAGATCGTTTTTGTTAATACCTGTTCTGGCCATTATAGGCCTACTCCAGTTGCCATTGATCAACTTCGCACTCAATTATTGTTATTAGGTTATAGAGATATGAGCTTTAACACTGAGACTGATTGTAGGTGGTAGTGATTGTTATCTATTGACTTGGGCGTTTATACTTTTTTCTTGGAGAGTTGCTTAGACAACTTACCCTGTGTCCAGAAAGTATACCTATGGACTTGTAGTGGTCTAATCCTTACGGACACTTCGCTAAGATGGTAAAACTACCAGGCGAAGTGAAGTATGACAAAAAAGGTACACGTCAGCATTTTAAATCGTATTTCAAGAAAGACGCCGTAGCCCTAGTCTCCGAGGATGGGTGTTCGATTTTTAAGGCAGCTAAAGCCGTTGGAGCCACTACTAACAATCTAAGACGCGGGAAAAAGGATCTGAAGCAGGAAGAAAGTGATGTGAGGCTGAGTGCTGATGAGCGAACCGAGTTGGATTGGCTGCGACGCCGGGTAAAGCAGTTGCGTATGGAGAATGAGATTCTAAAAAGGCCAGCACATTCTTTGCGAAAGAAATTAAATAAAATACGGCTTGATTAAGAAACAGCAAGGCAGTTTTCCAGTAAGGTGCTCTGCTGGGTAATGCAGGTACATAAGGCTAGCTATTACGACTGGTGTTGCCGTTGTAATAGCATCAATAGATGCTTAAATATAGTAACTATGCCATCGTTTGAAGATCCTATTTTCAGAATCTCGGCAGAGCCTCGGAAGATACCGGTTAATGAAGATGCTACGCAAAGAAGGCTTTGAAGTCGGGCACCATTGAGTTCATAAGCTCATGAAAAGATAGGCTTGGCAGTAAAGTTTTACATTGACGACAGACCGTAAACATCAACAGCCGGTCGCAGAGAAACTTCTAAATAGGTAGTTCTCACCGGGTGCTACAAATCAAATTCGGACGACTGATGTTACATGTATTTGGACTTTGCAAGGCTAGTTGTACTTGAAGGTAGTGATTGATATCTATTCGCACCGAACTTTGATTGGCATCTAGATCGCAAGATAAAAACGGCTTTGGTAAGTCGTACGTTGATGATGGCTGTCAATTTGCGCACGGCCCCAAAAGGTCTCCTGCATCACTCTGATCGTGGCAGTCAGTACTCCTGCCATGCTAACCAAACGTAATTAATGCAGCATGGAATGGAGTGCTTAATAAGCTGTGAGGGAAATTTTTGGGACAAGGCACCGACTGAACGTTTCTTGAGCAGCCTGAAGCGGGAGTGGATAATGGGAATTCTCTATCCGACAATAAAAGATGCAATAGTAGATGTAAGAGCCTATATTACTTATTACAACTAACACAGAATACATACAACACTGGGTGGACCTAGACACTAGAGAATTTGAGCAGTGTGCTTAAATCAGTGTTCGGTTGGAGTTGACCACAACATTAACGATCAGTCTTTTTAAGTATGTCTGCTACAGGCTGTAATTAGAATAAACTGTTAAACATAAGTCCCCTCGAAAAATCTGTAATACTCGTATAAATCCTGGAGGCTACAGGAGATAAGCACAGAATTCGGTAAATGACCTTAGCCCTTTGCAAGAGTTGCAATGCAGAAAATACGGCTCTCAGGGCCTGTCCTAGGAGCATTTTGAGCGATTTATACTCCGCATAACTGCTTATTGAAAGTGCTACACAACTGTATTACATCATGCCTTGTTGATGCAGTGTCCTGAAGACTATAGTTATCATGTAATTATTCATGGCCCCATTATTAATAGTCAAGGTAATGAATAATCAGCCGTTATTAGTAGACACTTCCATTCAATAGGTGAGGAGAGTCAGGTTGGTCATAAAATACACATCTGAAACATTTGGCCAGGATTTGATTGCTGTGATGGAGGGGCAGAAGGGAGGGTTTATTGAGACGCAATTAAAAGGCACTTGCGATAGTTGAGAGGCGACTAGACTGTATCCGGCAAGAGGTGATAGGTAGGGTGATATTCCCTGCGATGAACTCAACTATCTTGAGGTTGTAAGTTTGTGATCAAACAGTTCGGTATCAAATTATAATCATATCTATGTGAGATGGGAAAGCGGATGAGAAAAACAGTCGCTTCCAACTCTTTATCCAAGCTTGCTTTAAATAAGATAAGCGGAATTATACTCAACTTAAAGACACCTAGTTTTCAGCGCAAATATGTAGGGAGTAGCCCAATAGCTACTTTGGATTTATTACACCCAGAATGATAGCTGAGTTGGGCTCGAGTATAGGCGATCGGTTATAGTTCCGACTGCCATCGAGTGGGGTAATAGTTGCTAGATACAATCAAAGCCTGTCCTGACTAAAGATTGATTCGGTCAAAGTTAATCAAAAGTCATACAATAAAGCTTTCCCATTTTGATCAAAAATTACCCAAAAGGGTAAGGGGTATCAATAAATGTCACTGAAGATCAATTTGTACTATTGATTTAATGAAAAATTATCTGGATTCGCGATGTCTATGATACATTAGCGCGCCAAGGGGCTCAGGTGGAAATTTTGGGATATGAAATGATGGAAGACTTAAAAAGTAAGATCGATAGACTTGCCTCTTTCTTTAAAGTAGACAGTCAGAACCGCCGCCTGGTAATCGATTTGGTGGAAGCTTGCTTAAGAGCCGGTGAATTAGAAAAAGCTGAACACTATCTAAATCATGGCATGACTAATTGGCACGATGATCCATCACTGATGTTCCAAAGAGGCATGTTGCACCTATATAAAGGCGAATACAGTATTGCGATTGATGTGTTTTCGGTGTTACTCGGGACTGAGGTACCGCAGGATACTGTGAAATATAACATCGCCTGGGCCCAGTTAGCGCTACATCAACCACAAGATACTTTGCAAACCCTTGAGGGGCTGGAAACTTTATTGCCTAGGGCTGCCCTGCTTAAAGCGCGAGCTCTACATTATCAGGGACATTTGGAAGAGGCAGAACAGCTCCTTACGTTTGCTAAAACAAGTGAGGAAACTGCTCTGGAAGCAGAGACAGTATCAGCACTGTTAGCTCTAGATCAAGAGGATAACGAATCTGCGAGGGCCAAAGCCGATGAGATCCTCACCAAGTCTCCCCGGAATGTCGAAGCCAATGTGATTATTGGTACCCTGAATTTAGGTGATGGTGAATTACAGGCAGCGGAGAATCATTTTGCCGTTGCTTTAGCAGAAAAACCATCGAGTGGTAGGGGGTGGCTTGGAGAGGGTTTGTTGGCACTGCTCCGAGGGGAATTTTCCCATGCCACAAATAGCCTGCAAAAAGCTGTCGATAATATGCCAACCCATTTAGGTACTTACAATGCTTTGGCATGGGCTCATATCTGTAATGGGGATTTATCAAACGCTGAAAAAACAGCGCTGCGTGCTAAAGAGCTAGAACCGAGATTTTCTGAGACACTAGGGACATTGGCAATAATTAACCTTCTTAAAGGAGAAAGAAATAGTGCTGCTGTCCAGGCAAAGGTGGCAAATAGATTAAGTGCCAACTCCTTTGCAGGTCGCTTTGCACAAGCTCTTCTGGAATCAGATTCTGGAGAGCAGGAAAAGGCTGAAGAAATCGTAACACAAATATTGAATAGTGAAGTCAATGAGCAGGGCGAGCGATTAATTAATTCACTATCTCGCTTTCAATCTTTGTCAGAAACAAAAAAGAATGACTAGTTAGGAATAGTAGTCACATATTTAACTACGTTGTAAAGTCATCGGTATGACACCAGAAGTAGCGTTAGAAATGGTCAGAGAAATGCTAGCCACGGCAGGGCTAGTATCGTCTCCCATATTGGGTACGGCCCTGATAGTCGGCATGCTTGTTAGTATTTTTCAAGTTGTAACCCAAATTCAGGAGATGACTCTAACTTTTGTGCCAAAAATGCTAAGCATTATCGGCATAATATTTATCTTTGGTACATGGATGTTAAGTACCATTGTCCTTTATACGGAAGGAATGTTTCGTCGGATCGTTGAGCTGATGTAATGTCAATCCAGGCTGGACTTGATTTTATCGTAAGCATGTTGCTTGTTGCGTGTCGTATTGCACCTATCTTCATGGCATTCCCTTTGCAGCCAGTAATCAGCCTGCCAGCTCGAATCAGATTTTTTTTAATAATTGCGGTTGCGTTGGTTTTAACTCCATTTGTAATAATTAGTGAGATTAGAATTAGCAGTAGCTATGAATTAATTACGATAATGGCAAAAGAGCTAGTTGTAGGCATCACTCTATCTGCTGTGGTAATGGCTGCAATGTCCGTATTTTTAGTTGCAGGAAGGTTGATTGATTTCCAGATGGGGCTTGGTGCGGCGACACTACTAAATCCGCAATCAAACACGCAAAACTCCCTCATAGGAACATTGCTCACTTTACTTGGTACAACCATCTTCTTTTTACTGAGTGGGCATCATGCACTCCTTAAAGGCATCATAGAAACACTGAATATAGTCCCCATAGGCAGCACTATCCATCCAAATGGATTGTTAGATGCATTTATTGCATCAGGAATGATGTTTATGTATGGGGCAATCTTGGCTGCCCCTATACTGCTCGGGCTGCTTTTGGTTGATTTGGTTATTGCCGTATTTGCTCGTACGATGCCACAGGTAAACCCATACTTTGTTGGATTGCCACTTAAGATATTTCTCGGCTTATTTATTTTAACCGCTTCTCTAAGTTATTTGATATCACCAATTACCGCAGTTTTTGAGAAAATATTTGACTATTGGGGGCAAGTGCTAGTTCAGTAATGGCCAACAACAATTCATCTTCAGAAAAAACCGAACCAGCTTCTCCGTTTAAGCTAAAAGAAGCAAAAAAAAGGGGGCAAGTCGCTAAAAGTTTAGAGGTAATTTCTCTCTTTACGCTAATTGGGTTTTTGATATTAATAGTGGGTATGGGAGAGATACTGGCCGGTCAGCTCCTTGATCATCTATCAGGGATGCTGGACTTCTCCGAAGTGGCAAGTGGTAGTGACGAAAATATCCTAGGTTGGGCTGGCCTTCAAGTTCAAAGGACCATATTCGTTATTGTACCAATTATGCTGTTGGCGGCGCTGTTTGCGGCATTAGGGAATATAATTCAAACAGGGTTTGTATTTTCGGGATATCCATTAAAGCCAAGTTTTGACAAGTTAAACCCCGTTAATGGGTTTAAAAAGATATTTTCGCTAAAGACATTATTTGATCTTTTTAAGACACTAATAAAAATTGCCGTCTTAATAGGTTTTCTATTCTTCTATATTAAGAGTAAATTAAACAGTTGGCTTGCACTGGCGAATCATGACCCAAGTTCCGCATTATCTGTATTTATTAGCGCGCTCGTAGAGGTGTTGGCTATGTTGATACCGCTAATTGCCGTTATAGCCCTGTTGGATTTCTTGTTTTCAAGAAAAAGTTTCTTAAAGCAAATGAGAATGACAAAACAAGAGGTTAAAGATGAGATAAAGCGTAGAGATGGAGACCCGAAGGTAAAGCAAAAAATAAAAGAGCTTCAGCAAGAATTGAGAAGCAAAACTACGGGCCTGGGAAGTGTGCCGTCGGCAGATGTAATTGTAACAAACCCATCTCATATATCTGTTGCTTTAAAATACCATGAAAGCAGTATGCTAGCCCCTAAAGTAATAGCCAAAGGCAAAGGCAAAACAGCTTTACTTATTCGTGAATTGGCCAGAAAACATAACATTAAAATAATGCATAAGCCGCCATTGGCACGGGCACTCTATAAGAGAACAAAAGTAGATGACTACATACCAGTTGAAAGCTACGTGCCGGTTGCAAAATTATTTGGTGAACTAAGAGAAAAACGCTTGCCCCCAATAGCTAGAGATATTAAAGACCAGGATGCACTCAATGCTTGAGAGAATGTTTGGAACAAAGAGTGAGGTTGCCCTTGTTTTAGGGGTTATCGGAATTCTAGTGGTCTTATTCGCACCAATACCATCAGAGGTGTTGGACTTCCTACTATTGTTTAATTTAAGTACTGCCCTACTTATACTTCTTCTAACTTTTTATATGGATCGTCCAGTAGAGTTTTCTACTTTTCCGGCAATCCTACTAATAGCCACGCTTCTAAGGCTTGCATTAAATATCGCAGCTACCAGATTGATTTTAAGTGATGGTGATGCAGGTGAAGTTATTGGAGCAGTAGGTGAATATGTTGTTGGAGGAAATTACATTGTAGGCCTGGTTGTTTTCTTCATCCTAATTGTTGTGCAGTTTATAGTCGTAACAAGTGGCGCACAACGAGTTGCAGAAGTAGCTGCTCGCTTTACTCTAGATAGTATGCCTGGTAAGCAAATGAGTATTGATGCTGACCTAAACATGGGACTTATCGATGAAACCGAGGCTCAGAAAAGGCGAAAAGAAATCGAGCGTGAGGCAAACTTCTATGGCTCCATGGATGGCGCAAGTAAATTCGTGAAAGGTGATGCTGTTGCTGGCATTATCATTATTCTTATCGATATTATTGGTGGATTAACAGTAGGTATTGCCCAAATAGGTATGAGCTGGGGGGATGCTCTCCACACATATACATTAATGACAGTTGGAGATGGCATTGTCACTCAAATACCTGCATTAATTATATCTACGGCAACCGGAATCATTATTACCCGTGCATCGAGTGACTCCTTTTTAGGTAATGAAATTTCAAAGCAAATAAGTAGATATCCTAAGAGTTTAGTTCTAGTATGCATTGCATTAGCATGTTTTTCGATCTTGCCTGGGATCCCTCTTTGGCCCATAGGAATATTATTAGCTATTTTTATTCCTACTCTATTCGTCATTTTAAATAAAAATCAGTCAGAAATCACTGATGATGAACTAGCTGCGGAAAATGCGGAAGAAAACAGAAACGAAAACGCTGGGTATCACGATATTATCGTCGAGCCATTAGAAATACAATCGGGTTCTGAGTTGGGTGAGTTCCTATCCAAGGACTCAATTTTTATTGAAAAAATTAAGAGCTTTAGAGGACAGTATACCCAAGAGATGGGTGTAATAGTGCCAACGTTAAAGGTCTCAATATCACAAAATCTTGAGCCCAACGCATATGAAATCAGATTATTTGGTTCAAGAGTGGCTAAGTCTGAATGCTACGAAAATAAGCTTTTGGGAATAAGTACAAGTAGCAGTATTGATGTCAGTGGAATAAAAACTAAAGATCCTTCTTATGGATTACCTGCTGTATGGATCGATAACTCACAACGAAGTCAAGCAAAAGAAAGCGGGCTGACGGTAGTAGATCCGATTACAGTGATATTTACTCATTTCAGTGAAGTTATTAGAAAGCATGCTGACGAACTGATAACTAGAAAGGAGACTGAAACACTGCTTTCAAAGGTTAAGATGTCTCAGCCTGGACTATATGATGAGTTAATCCCTGATAATTTATCATTAAGTGATATTCAGAAAATTCTGAAACTGTTAATTAAAGAGAAAGTGCCAATTAATAATATCGAGCTTATAGCCGAGTCTTTGGTTGATAAGTCTCGCTCAATAAAAGATGTCCATATACTTGTAGAGTTGGTTCGCCAACAGCTCGGTCGAGTAATATGTGAGCCTTTACTAGATAAAGACGGTACATTGCAAGTACTCACACTAGAACCTCGACTAGAGAGAAATTTATCAGCAAGTATTAATAATACGGATGGGGTGAGCAGCTTAGCAGCCGATCCAAGGTTGATTGAGACATTTACAATGAGTGTTGCTAAATCGGCAGAGCAAATGATTAACTCCGGAAATAAGCCAGTTTTACTATGCTCTGGAAAACTACGAGTGCATATGCGGCAGTTGATAGAGCGCTTTATGCCCCATATGTCAGTTATCTCGTTAAATGAAGTGCCAACAAATATACAGGTAAACTCATTTTCAATCGTGAGAGTTATTCAAGATGAAAAAAGCAAAAGAGAGCCAGTAGAAGCGTAATGGAAGGAATTAATACAATCGTAAATACGATGCAATCTGATCTTAGAAAACTTAATTCGATCGGACATAATTTGGCAAATGTTGATACAAATGCATATAAACGTATTGTTGCAGATCTAGAAGCAGAGCCGATAGATTTGGGTGGCAAGGAATTCGCTATTACGGGAAGTAATAATATAAATATAGCCTCGAGTTCCCGAGTTGACTATTCAAATGGAGCCTTAAAATTTACTGGCCGAAGCCTGAATGTGGCAATAGAAGGTGATGGTTACTTCCAAGTGCGAGATAATGCAGGGACATGGTTAACTCGACAAGGAGAGCTAAAAGTAGATAGCGAGGGATATCTCACATTACTTGACGGATCAAAACTTCAAGGAATTGATGGGGATATTCAAGTCCAACCAGGAACAATTGAAATAAGAAATAACGGAGAGCTTTACCAAGAGGGAGATCAAGTTATTGCTAAAATAGCTGTAGTTGATGCTTCGGATAATATGTTGAAGGAAATAGGTAAAGGAAAATATTCAAGCCCCTCAGTTTCTTTGCTTGAGCAACCGTCGGTTAGGCAAGAATTTCTCGAAATGTCCAATGTAAACCACTTACATGAAATGGTTAGTTTGGTAGAGCTTACTCGACATTTTGAAGGAAGTCAGCAAGTACTTCAGGGATATAGCACTATGATGGAAGAGCTAGTATCTAAAGTCGGTAGAATTTAATAAATATTGATAAATAAAGCCTTGGAAAACCTATGATAGATGCACTATATATTGCCGCGACTGGGATGCGTGCAGAGGCAGCACAAATTGATGCTATATCAAATAATATGGCAAACTTGAATACACCGGCTTACAAGCGCCAGGGAGTCAATTTTGAGAGTTTGATATATCAAACCGAAAAAGTAGGCTCGGTAAATGGGCAGTTACAATCTCAAGGGATGGGGGCTGCGGCTAGCCAAATAACTAGATTTTATGAGCAGGGTGACCTCAAAGTATCTGATGATCAGATGGATATTGCTATATCCGGAAAGGGCTTTTTTGAGGTTGAATTACCTAGTGGATCACTCGCTTATACAAGAGTAGGAAACTTTAAATTGGATGATAACGGTTTTCTTGTAACAGAAAATGGCTATTTATTAGCTGACCGTATTCAAGTTTCACCAGATGCTATAGATATTAATATTTCTGAGTCCGGAGTTGTTTCAGCACGCTTATCTGATAATAGTGAAGAAACCCTTGGCCAAATATCTCTGGCAGGATTTATGGCCGAGCAAGATCTGGATGTTATTACTGGTGGTCTCTATGCTGCAAATGAAGATTCTGGATCAGCATACTATTCGGAGCCAGGCGAGGACGGTTTGGGTTTAGTTCGACAGGGATATATCGAAGCTTCAAATGTTGACCTTGTTGAAGAGATGCTAAGTTTAACTATGGCACAAAGGGCTTATGAGGGAAGTTCACAAGTTATTCGTGCAGCCGATGAAATTATGAAAATCAATAACTCGTTAAGAGTTTGAACATATAAATGAAGCAGTATAAATATGTAGTAATTATTTTTATGGCTGCTTCATTCGCTGTTGCAGAGGAAATAAAAATAAAACTGCATCCTATAATTAATCAAAAAAGTAAAGCAGTTTTATTAAGCGAAATTGGAGAAATAAGTTCTAAGTTAGAGGGAAATAAGGAAATACTAATTCCTGGTAATTTACAAAGAGATTGGACGGAAAGGGGATATTGGGTAGATAAATCTGATTTATCGAACCTAATTATGGCTCTATACCCTCAACATCATTTGAATATCTTTGGGCCAGACAAAATTAAAGTTAATTGTCCTTTGTTTAATCTGGATATGGATGTTGTTAATTTAAAAGTGAAGAAAGTTTTTCATGGCAAAGTTGAAGCGGGCAGTGAGCTATCAATAGTACCGTATGACAACATTCCCGAAGTCAACCTTTGTGCTGAGCCAGATCAGATAGTTATAAAGAGATTTACAAAGGGAAAAATAAAATCAAGAGAAGCAGTGAATGTATCACTAGAAACCAATGGTAGAGTTATTTACAACTTCCCCCTTTGGTTAAAAATAGCACACTACGATACAGTGCTACAAGCTGCCAGTTCCTATAGGAAAGGTACTTACTCGGATAGAATTATAGTAAAAGAAAAATACACTGATATAGCTAAATTAACGCACACTCCAATTGAAACCATACCACAAGGGATGCGCCTCAAGAATCATCTCAATACAAGTGAGGTAATAACAACTGATGACTTTGAATTTATACCATCGGTAGAAATGGGAAGCTCGGTAGTGATTTTATCAGTGGTTAAAAACATAACAATAGTTGCCAAGGGTAAGGCCAAATCTGATGGGGATTTAGGTGATTTGATATTAGTCCAGCTAGAGAACGGTGAAAATATGTTCGAAGGTAAGGTTGTAAGAAAAGACACGGTGCTTGTGCAGGGGGAAATGTGAAGAAAGCTGTAAAGGTACTCTTATCTATCATGTTCATTAATGTCTTAATGATAGATAGAGCATACTCTGAATCACTTTTTAGTGATGAAACATTTATCCCGCTAATAGCTGACTACCGTGCAGTAGCGATAGGAGATACCGTTACTATTGTAATTGTTGAAACTTCTCTTGCCCGTGCGAATGATGGAGGAAGTGGTTCCGCAGCGATTTCTGTTGGTGCTGCTGGGCACCTATCCACAACTACAAGAGAGGAAATAGGAGGGGGATCTCTAGATTTAAGTGTTGGGGGATCAAGCGACAGTAGCACAAATAGGGATGGTCTATTTAAGGCTGTAATTACTGCAGATGTAGCGGAGATAAGCCCGAGCGGCAACCTGTTCCTCCACGGAAAACAGCACTTATTAGTTAACGGGGAAGATCAATATATTTCAGTGACAGGTTGGGTTAGTCCCTATCATGTAGATGATAATAATACCGTACTTTCTAGCCGGCTAAGTCAGGCAAAGATCGTATATTCAGGGAAAGATCCGGATAGGATTAGTATTTGGAATAAAATAGCAAGTTTTATCTGTTGCCCAGGAGATGGGAATATTGATGATGATGTATACAGAATAGAAGAAATTGAAGCTGATACTAATATAGAAGATGAAGTTTTTGGTAAGTAGAGATATTCTTATGAGAAGTTTCAGGTGGAAACTTTCCAATTCATTTACGATATTGGCTATTGCTTTTTTTATTATGAGCGATGTCAATGCCACGGTACGACTTAAAGAGTTTGCTCGCGTTGAAGGTGTTAGAGATAATGCCTTAGTTGGCTATGGACTGGTGGCAGGTCTTGCAGGTACTGGCGATACGCGTCGTTCAGATGCTACGATACAATCGATAGCAAATATACTAGCTAGATTTAATGTAATAGTTGATGAACAAGAAATCAGCAGCCGTAATGTAGCAGCTGTTATTGTTACAGCAAACCTCCCTGCTTTTTACCAGCCTGGTGATAAAATTGATATTAATATTGCATCAGTTGGTGATGCGCGGAGTCTAATCGGGGGTACATTATTAATGACTCCACTAACGGCAGCCAATGGAGTTATATATGCTTTGGCACAAGGACCAATTTCCGTTGGAGGGTATTCATACGGATTAAATGGAAATGTTATTCAAAAAAACCACCCAACGGTAGGTGTAATTACAAATGGTGCAACAGTTGAGAAAGCTGTAAACACGAAGTTGTTAGAAGAAGGTCAGCTTAGTGTGGTTTTGTCCGAACCTGACTTTACAACTGCTGCTAGAGTTAAAAAAGCCATTAAAAGTACTTTCCCCTCGCTAAATATTACCACTGAGCATGCGGGTAAAATAATTGTTGATGTGCCCAACAATACTGATTTAATTGATTTGATAGCTGATTTAGAAAATATATCCATAACGCCGGACAGTATCGCTAAAATTATTATTAATGAGCGAACAGGTACCGTAGTTTCGGGAGGCTCCGTAAGAATTGATGCCGTTTCAATATCCCATGGTAACTTGGAACTAAGCATATCTACAGATTATGCTGTATCGCAACCAAATATATTTTCTATTGGCTTAAATAAGTCAAGTCTAACAGATGAAAATGGCCAAGGTATTTCTACTGTTGTTGTACCGGATACTAATATCAGTGTTAAGGAGCAATCACTTGCGTCAGTATCCCTGCCATCAGGAAGTACCGTAAATGATCTTGTTCGTGCTCTAAAGCAGATACACGTTAGCACAAGAGATATGATTGCTATCTTACAGGCAATAAAATCTGCTGGCGCATTGCATGCAAGACTCATAATTAAATAAATGAAGAATTACGATATGATCGAACTGATTGATAGCATCACTGGAAGTTTACTTAATAAGTCTCTTGATCGAACAACTGTTGAGAATCGTCTTATTGCAAATAACATTGCAAATATAGATACGGAGGGCTATAGGCCGCTTACTACGGAGTTTGGCCGGTCATATGAAAAAATAAGACAGGCCCTGAGTGAGAATGACTTTAGTGACTTGGAGAAAATTTCGTCTTCGTGGAAGCCCACTGAAGAAGTTAGCATTCACCCTACTTACCATAGCGTCAGCCTTGATCAAGAAATGGTTAAACTAGCCAATAACACTTTGCAATTCCAGTCGCTATCTGTCGCAAAAACAAAATTATCTGAAATATTAAAGACTGCAATTAAAGGAGGTTAAGAATGATAACTGATAGTTTTGCAATAAGTTTAGATGGCTTAGAGTATCAACGCCTAACGGTTGATACCGTGGCGATGAACATTGCTAATAGTACCAAGACATTTAGCAATACCATGGATGTTTATAAGCCTCGGGATGTGGTAGCCAGTACTAATGGTCAAATGGATGCAAATGGCATTGATGGAATAACTGTTTCCGAAAGAAATGTTGAACCCAAACGCATTTATGATCCTTCACATCCCTATGCTAATGAGGAAGGATATATCTTAAAGCCAGCAGTTGATAGTGTTGAGGAAATGGTTAGTTTAATGACGGCTGTGCGCGCATATCAAGCGAACATACAGGCCTTAGAAGCTTCCAAGAAGATCATTCAATGGACAATTGATATGAGTGCTAAATAATGAGTATTGATGCAATTAATCCAATTGGTGAGTTTAAAAAGATTGAGCTGCCATCAAATTCAGAGGTAAGAAATAATAGTTTATACCAAGCTGTTTCGTCAGAATTGCAGCATGTCAGTGAACAATATCGTGTTGCTGAAGAGCAGGCGTTAACGCTTACAGTAGGGAATCTGGATGATGTCCATCAGGTAATGTCAGCAATCAACAAGGCCAAGTTGAGCTTTGAACTGGTAACTCAGGTTCGAAATAAGTTACTTGAAGGTTATCAGGAAATTATGAAGATGCAGGTGTAGTGGAATAGTTGTTATGCACATAGATTTTAAATCACATCAAAAGAAAATATTCGCGGGCCTTTTTGTTTTGTCGAGTATTTTAGCTGTTGTGCTGTTCCTCTTGATTAAAACTGGCAGTGAAATATTGGTAAGCGACCTACAAAAAGGTGAGATTAGTAGTGTAACTAGAACATTAGTAGATAATAACGTCTCCTTTGAAATAGATGAACAAAATGGATCCGTTTTAGTCTCAAGTGAGCAAATCCCAGCTGCTCGAATGTTGTTAGCCGAAAATGGGCTGCTTGATATAGAAAATGTTGGTTTTGAAATTTTTGATGATGCTTCGTACGGCTTGACTGAGTTTTCCCAGAAAATTTATTATCAGAGAGCTCTCCAGGGAGAGATTGAAAAATCAATCAAAGCTTTAGATGTGGTTCGTAGTGTAAGAGTCCATCTTGTACTTCCAGATAATTCTCTTTTTAAGAGGAATCAGGAAGAAGCTAAAGCTTCTGTAGTTTTGACTGTTAAAAATCAATATGCTCTTAGACAGGATAAGATAGTTGGGATTCAAAATCTTGTCGCTGCTTCTGTGCCTAAGCTAATGCCAAGCAAAGTAACTATTATGGACTCTAAGGGAAACCTCCTGTCCAGTTCTGAGTTGCTTCTTGGTGATGCTCTAAAAAAAGTAGAATTTAAAAGAGAGCTCGAAGAATATTACACTGCAAAGGTAAACGAAATTCTTTTTAAAGTTGTTGATCAAAAGAATGCAGTTGTAAGTGTTGATTTAACTATAGATTATTCAAAGTCTGAAAGTACACAGCAAAATTCGCTTCCGCTTGTGAATTCTGATTCCGGAGTTTTGGTGAGCAATAAGGTTAGTAGGGAGTATAGAGAAGACAGCACATCAAAAAGGTCTAGTTCTAAAGGAAAGAGCAGCGAGAATGACATTCTATCCGAGAGTATTGAAAATAATTATCAATATTCCAGTGAGTTAGTAAAGAAGCAAGTTAGCCCAGGGCGGATCATAAGAAAAGGCGTCTCAATATTGTTAACAAGTGAGCTGGGTGAGGGACAATTACAGAAGCTACGAGATTTGGTTGCTAATGCTGTCGGTCTCAATGGAGAAACTGGAGATAAAATATCAATTGAGTTTATTTCTTTAGAGAAAACAATAAAATCTGATCTTGCGTCAAATGGAACCCAAGAGATGGTAGGTGAAAAATTAAAAGAGCCTGTAAAGGTTCTCTTGAGAGATTCTTCACTTCAAAAATACGATATTAATAAGTTTTCATCTATTAAAATATACGTGTATATTGCTATTTCTTTCTTTATTTTAATAATTTTGTTTTTTATTTTTGGTCGAGGAAGATTGAATTCAACTGAGCGTCTGGAAGTTTTAGATGATATGAGAATATGGCTCAACGAAAGCTCAAGTTCGAGACAAGCTGATGTTAAATAAACCTGCGAAGTTGGCTGCTGTCAGGTATAAATCATTATCCTTTTTGGATCGTATCTGGATACGCTCTAAGTTAAATAGTGATTGCAAGTTACTTTTAGATAATGCACTAAGAGACTTGAAGAAATCAGGGGTTAAATCACTGAAGTACAGTGAAGTGACCAACCTTATAGCTAACGAGAGCATATCTGAAGTTAATGATATAGATTACCAGCAAGATCGAGTTCTTCCGAAGTATGTTTCTTTAGTGGAAACTAGTGGGAAGCAGAAAATAGGTTTGAAGGGTAACGTCACACCATACGTATCTGATTTGATTAGCACCCGGTCGGTAGAATATATGACAGGTGAATTTTAATGTCTGATATAATTCGTCGACCTAAGATAGGTGGAACCCATAAGATAGAATTTTATACGCCCGATGCTAATCCTGTTGTAACGGAAGACACTGATGCAAAGGTTGAAAATATTCAGGCGCAATTTGAACATGAGAAAAAGCTAACAAAATCTCTTAAACAAGAAATTTTGACATTACAAGAGCTTATTAGTAGGCAAAACTCAGAGCTTGAAAATTTACGAAGCAACTTGCTTGACTTAGAGAAAACCTATGATTTAACAAAGAACGAATATGCAGAAGATATTGAATCCAAATTAAAGCAAGGTTATGCAGACGGTTGGAAACAAGCGGAGGATGAATACAAGCAGCATTTCACTAATGAGGCCGCTAAAAAATCAGAAGAGTTTGAGAAGAACTTGGAGCTGCTGGGCGAACTTTCCAAGTCCCAATGGTTAAAAGTCACAGAGAGCCTTTCATTACTTGCCCTAGAAGTTTCTTGCAAAATTTTAGGGGTTGAATATGCAAAACAAAGTGGTTTAAGAGCGTTTATATCAAATGTAATAGAGGCGCTACCTAATGAAAAAAAATTGACTATAAAAGCTTCACCACTTGATGTTGATAGAATTCGAAGTATACGTAGTGAAATAGAGCATACGCTTAATTGTGAGATTAGCCTCATCCCGGATGACGATCTGCGGTTGAGTGATCTGTTAATTGAATATGATGTTGGCGTTTTGGATGGTGGTCTTGAAAGGCAATTAATGGCAATTAGAGAGTCTCTGTCACAAGAATTTAATTGTGAGCAATCTTAATAAATGAATACTACGGCTAGTCTTGTAGAGCGTATTAAAACTACCAATACCATAGGTAAATTTGGCAAGTTAGTTAGTTTTCATGGAACATATGTATCTGCTACAGGTGTTGACGCTCGTATTGGCGACTTATGCTATATTTATAAAAAGAATAAGACTGAAAATATTCGGTCTGAAGTTGTCGGCTTTGATAAAGATAATATAATTCTTATGCCCTTCGATACAATGACAGGGTTAATGCCTGGGGACCGGGTAGAAAAAATAGATAATCATACAAAAAATATATATAGCGATCGACTGATTGGTAGAGTAATCGACGCATTAGGAGAACCTTTAGACTCCCTTGGTGATATCTCTTCAATTGGCAAAGGGGAATGGAAAACTCCTGGCCCAATTAACCCTTTTGAAAGGAAAAGAATTGACACAGTTGCTAATACAGGAATCCCGATAATTGATGGATTACTTACTCTGGGTAAAGGGCAAAGGGTGGGTATATTTTCTGGAAGTGGCGTAGGAAAAACAACTTTAATTAATCAGTTGCTTAGTGCTAGTGATACCGAAGTAAATGTAATTGCATTAATTGGCGAACGAGGTCGCGAAGTAACAGAGTTTATAGAGTGTATTCTGGGAAAGGAAGGTCTGTCAAAGTCCGTAGTAATCGTCGCTTCAGCCGAACAGCCACCTTTGTGTCGTGTATATGCGGCGCACACTGCAGCCAAAATTGCAGAGTATTTTAGTTATCAAGGAAAGGATGTCTTGCTGACCATTGACTCAATAACGAGATTAGCAATGGCCCAAAGAGAAATTGGTTTAGCCAGGGGGGAGCCGCCTTCCGTTAAAGGCTATACGCCTTCCTGTTATTCTATATTACCAAACCTCATTGAAAAATCTGGCGCCTTTAAGACTAGAGGCACTATCACCGCCTATTATACGGTGTTAGTTGAAGGTGATGATATGAGTGATCCTGTAGCCGACTATATGCGAGGGATTCTAGACGGCCATATAGTTTTAGACCGAGATATAGCCGCTCAAGGCAAATACCCTGCAGTCAATATACAGGAAAGTGTTAGCAGAGCTAAGGGGGCGCTAATCAATGATGCTGAAAAGTCAATCCTCATGCTGATATATAAATATCATTCATTATTCCATGAATCTAAGTCAATGATAGATATAGGAGCATACAAGGAAGGTGAAAATGTTGAATTGGATAAAGCTATATATATTGAAGGGAGAATTAATGATTTATTTTATACCGGTAAGTCGTTAGATAGAAATACTGTACTGGATGAGCTGCGTGATATTATAAGTTCTGCTAACCAAAAGATGTCGAATTGATTTTATATAGATAAAATATGATATCTAAGCTAAGAAAAATGGATTGTAAAATCCAAGCGCTTATCACTTATAAGCAGAAGTTAAGTAATGATAAAGATGAACTGGCTAGCGTTATTTTTGAAATGAAAAGGCAGCTTGATGATTTTAATTTTCAGAAGGCTAGAGCCTTAACAAGATTGCACGATACTGAAGAGTATATTGACTGTAAATATCAATCTAAAATGCTTGATTTTAACCTTATCAGCACTCAAGAATACTATTTGGAAAGTGAAAGCCGAAATATAGATGAGCTTAAGGGTAAAATTGATGATATTGAAAGTTCTATCGCAGAAATAAATAGTGAATATATATCTGTTCAAGTTAGAATTAACGAAATTGATATAAAGATTGTTTGCTTAAATAAAAAGCGTGCTCGTTACTATGCCATATATGAAGATTTGTATTTTAGTGACCTTTATTTAATGAGCACAATAAATAAGACAGGATCATGCTAAAATGAACTCAACGAGCATAAAAGAATTCTCGTCTGTAACTACTCCGAAGGGAAGCGCTGAACTTGATAATGGAGAAAAAAATCTAAGGATTAAAGAGTGGGAAAAAGCCCTTATAAATGCGTCTGATTCACGCTCAAACTTTAAAGAAGTTCAAACTAAAGTTCTACCGAGTGAGCTTAGACGAGGCGAAATCTTCAGTTCAAATGAAGTGATATCTAAGACTCTCAGGAACTCTAATGAAATTCATAGGCATATTGCGATAGGGAACTATCAGGCAGTAGGTCAAAATGTGCACGATCAGCTGAGGAGTATCGAAAGCCCTGTAGATAAATTGAAATCTGGACCCTCGAGTTTTAATGCTCAAGTGACTGCTATAAATACGCAGGGTTACTATAAATCTGTAATGACGGAGAAAAATTTGACTCGTGCGATAGCAAATAGTTTACCAGAGAAAACTAAAATACAGCTTGTGACTGGAAGCGGTGGGGTTGAAATACGTATTCGTGATTATCATGGAAATGTAGATGAAATAAAACATGCAGTGTTTCAGTCATCAAAGAAATTGAAGTTGATGATAAACAGGTTGGTTATTAATGGTTCTGTTGTTAAAGGATTGGAGTATTAAACATGTCTATTGATGCTGTTGGCAGAGTTGCAGGGGAGCAACCCTTAAATGAGCAGAGTACCGTTAATTTAGATGAATTTATGCGCATCTTTATTACCCAGCTTAACTATCAGGACCCGTTGGACCCTGTTGATAACCGTGAATTCCTCACGCAGTTAGCTGAATTCTCAAATCTTGAAATTGCCAAGTCGTCGCAAGACAATATTTCAGATTTACTAGAAGTCAGCGCGGTCAGTCAATCTTTAGGTCTACTTGGTAAAACTGTGGAAGTAAATGGTAGTAGCGGCGCAATTATTGGGAGTGTCTCTTCAATTAGATTTTCTGATGGTTTACCCTTGCTTACCCTGACTACTTCAACTAATGAAGTTATAGCAGATTTATCTCCTGCTGAAGTTCGAATTATTAGGGAGTAATGTGTATGTCGTTACTAAGTGTTGTAGGTAATAGTTTATCTGGATTTAAAGCATTTACCAGAAAGTTAGATAACCTGAGTCATAATGTTGCCAACATGAATTCTCCCGGTTTTAAAAAGCAAGACAGTTTTTTTAGGGAGTTGAATGATAATGGACTTGGTGATGGTGTACGATTTTCCGGTACAAAGACCCATTTCACTCAGGGAGATGTTTTTAGCACAGGTCAAAATACCGATTTGGCTATAGAAGGCGATGGATTTTTTATTATAGAAAATGAAGGTGATTTTCTATATACACGTGCAGGACAATTTACATTTGTTGATGACCTTCTTGTCGATACTACTACTGGTGGGGCAATACTGGGGTTGTCCGAAACTGGTGAATTGCAAGAAATTAGTACTTCGGAGTGGCAGTCATCTACTTTTTCACCCACTACAGAAGTAAGCTTATCAGGAAATTTAAGTTCGCTTTCTGCGGCTGATACTGAATTCCCACTTAGTAGTGACCCGCCTATTACGGTCGATGTTTATGACTCTGTTGGAACATTACACTCGCTAACTATCAAATATAGAAAAGAGGCTTCTGGTGATTGGACAGCAGAAGTTCATGATAGTAATAACAATTTAGTGGGTAGTGGTCTGCTAGGGTTCACTTCTGCCGGGTCGCCGATTGCAGGGGCTAATGAGCTTTTGGTACAATTGCAGCTATCAGATAACCTCACTCATGACATTACATTTAAAATTGGCGAACCAGGGGAATTTGATGGTCTAACAAGTTTTCCATCTCAAACTGCCAATTTATCTGCGCTGAGTGTAGATGGGCGAGGGGAAGGAGTCTTGCAAAGTACAGAATTTAATTCGGACGGAAGTTTAGTTCTAACCTACACCAATGGTGTAGTTGAGGAACCGTTTACAATTGCACTTGCTAATTTTGTAGACCTTAGCTCCCTTGAGGTTTTATCAAATAGCCTTTTTAAGGCTGAAAACTCACCGGATGTAATAGCAACTGCAGATGAGCCTATTGTTGGGAGTATTAGGTCATCTTCATTAGAGCGCTCTAATGTAGATGTTACAGATGAATTTTCTGAAATTATAATCATCCAGCGTGGTTATCAAGCCTGTTCGCAAGTCCTTACTGTTTCTAATCAAATGATTGAAGAATTATATAATAGCTCAAAGGGTGGATAAATGAATTCTAGCAATTTCTATGTTTTTTCTCAGATGGAAGAGAAAGAACTTTCTGAGACGCTGAATTCAGCCATTTTAAGCCATTCTGAAAAGTGGTTTGGACATAGCTCTATTGAGTATGTAGTAAAAAATGCATTTGAGCTTGAAATTTCAAATAGTTATAATTCGAATTACGTTTCAGATGATTTTTTTATCTGTTTTCCTGGTGAGAATAAATTAACTTTGCTCAAAGAAATCGTTAAAGCACCAGTCGTTAAGGAGGATGTAGAGCACGCTATAAGCTCAAGGGTATTACATGATTTTTTATCTGACTTTTCCTCTAATTTTCCTGGGGTTCAAGAGGTAAATACGTTAGAGGAAAAATTGCCTAAAAATTTACATAGTTATGGCTCAGGATGGGTCGCAGTCGATATTGTTCTCCATGAAGAATTTTTATTTAGGTGCTACTTAGCTGAAAATGTAGTTAAGAAATTAATAGGGAATCCGCGGGAATTTTTTTCTAATAATTCAAGTTTTGGTAGCTTTTCATCCTTATTTAAAGGGTGCGCATTGGAGTTTTCTGCCGGTATCGGTATGGTTCGATTGGGCTTGCAACAGCTTAAAGATTTGGAAGTTGGAGATGTCGTTAAAACTGATGTGAAGATTAACGAGGAAGTAAATTTAATTTCAAGTAACAATCAGTTGTACATACGGGGCTATATTTGTAAGAGAAATTCTTATAGGTCTGTATTGGTTAGTGGTTTGAGTGAAGCCTAGAAGGTTAGGGGGTTGTTTTATGTCTGAGAGTCGTGAAGTAGATATGTTAGAGTTGTCTGAGTTTAATGAGAGTGATGGAGGTAAGTTGTTTGACAGGATAAACCCAAAATTTCTTAAAGGGATAGAGGTTGAAATAAAGGTTGAATTTGGTCATACGAGTATCGCTTTAGAGGAGTTAACTTCACTTTCTATAGGGAATATTGTCAAGTTGGACGCTCCTTCCGAGCAATATATAAATCTTAAAGTCGGGGATGAAGTTTTTGCGAAGGGGCTGCTAGTTGTAGTTGATGGTTGTTATGGAGTAAAGATTGAAGAGGTCTTTAGAGTTTGATGTCTCGTAATTTACGTCAACTTATATTATGTTTTCTTCTGATGTTTCTGTCGCTTGGTGTTTCCTCAAATGAAAAAACTAGCTTCAGTTCTGGACAGATTGTAAATTCTCAAGATTCAGTTTTCTTTAAGGAGGATTTTTCATACGTAGATTTATTGCCTAATAATTATTTTTTCACTATTTTTTTGTTGGCTGGGTTTTTTGTGTTTTTGAAAATTTACGATAATAAGAGGCGGCAAATCTCATCGGGCTCAAAAAATATAAGATTAATTGAGAAAACTGTTCTTGATAATAAACTAGTGGCTTACCTTCTGGTTGTAGATGGTAATAAAGCACTACTAATACAGCAGCCAAGCGGAGTGGATATAGCGTTACTGTCTGGGCAGGATGTTTTGGAAGTTGATCGTGCTGCGTAAATTTTCTGTTTTTGCAATACTTATTCTTTGCTTTTTATCTCTTGAGGCTTTCGCTCAATCTGAGACAATAAATTTCGCTGATGATAAAATTCAGTTCTCAGTTAATGCAGGGGGAGAAGAGGGAGACCTGGCTGCACCATTACAAATATTATTGCTGCTAACTCTACTAAGTGTGGCTCCAGCAATTCTAATCATGTTGACAGCATTTACGCGAATAGTCATTGTATTGTCAATGTTAAGGCAAGCACTTGCTATGCCTAGCACTCCGCCTAATAGTGTTTTAATTAGTTTTGCTCTAATTTTAACTATCTACGTAATGCTGCCGGTTTTTGAGAAAATTAACGATGTCGCTATCGATCCTTATTTAAAGAAGCAAATTTCTTTAAATTCTGCTGTTGATTTGGCTAAATCCCCAATTAAAGATTTTATGATAAGCCAAACCCGTGAAAAAGATATAGTGCTTATTTCAGAGTTGTCCGATAGCGATATACCTCATGAACCCCAAGAGCTAGATCTGTCTATTTTAGTGCCGGCTTTTTTACTTAGTGAACTCCAGTCTGCATTTATTATTGGGTTTGTTATATTCCTTCCTTTTTTAATGATTGACTTAATTGTAGCCAGCGTTTTAATGTCGATGGGTATGATCATGTTACCCCCAACTACTATTTCCCTTCCTATAAAAATTCTTGTATTTGTATTAATTGAGGGCTGGTCACTTTTAGCATATTCATTGGTTGGTAGTTTTACATAGTATGCTTTTCAATGTCTATTGAGGACAATGTATTAACTGAAATGTGGGACGCCCTTAGTCGTCCCGGCATGAGTAATGCTCGCACTTGGCTTTATGAGTACTATAAGGACTATGGCTATTATATTGCTAAACGTATATATGCTCGCAGAAAATTTACAGGTGTAGATGTTAATGATTTATATCAATTGGCTGATGTTGGGCTGATTGAAGCGATAGATAGATATGATAGAACAAAGAAAGTAAATTTTAAGACATATGCAGCGTTTCGTATTCGAGGTAGTATTGCAAATGGCCTTGAAAATTATTCAGAAAGGGCGAGCTATTATGCCGGCCTTACTGCAAGAAAACAAATACAACAAGAGGTAAATTTTTCAGATGAGAGTTTTGAAAGTAATCTATTTCAAACATTAATATCTATAACTTTGAATTTGGGTTATTCATATGTGCTTGACGCATATGATTACGTTGAAGAGATTACTAATAACGAATCTCCGTATTCATCCCCAGAGTATAGTTCTTTTTTGTCAGAAATCTTGAATAAAGTAGGGAAAATGTCGAATGTTCATCAAGATGTTATTCGGATGCGATATTTTGAGGAGGCTAGTTTTTCTGAAATTGGTAGAGCTTTAAACCTTAGTAAGACTAGATCAGCTCAGCTCCATAGCGAAGCTATACAATTATTACGGAAGTCAATCAACAGCAGGTTTGATTTTGAGTGTTAGTTAACATGGAATATGGTTTAGTTTGATGTGGGTATCAAATATGTCTATATTATAGATGCAGATATAGTCATAGACTTCATTTTTGAAGTGTTATCGTATTATAGCTTTCAAGTGCCTTCTTAAAACCATAATTTTCGATTATTAATAAAGAGTCATTTAATTTAGTTCTCTATTCTGTTGCCCAATGTTATGGGTAATCCAATTATTTGTTTGTCGATAAAGGGATTTCAGCTTTCTAGATGATTCGTTTGGGAGATGTATTTTTAGTTGGCTGCAATTATCATTCTACATAAATTATTTTATGTTCTTTCAATCGGTGTAAGTGTGTAAGTGTGCTCAACCTCTCATTTATTTGGGAGCCTATTTAAGTATCTGCGTAGACTACAAATACATAAAAGGCTCCTCTGCATCAGACGTGGTAACGTTTATTATTACTTAACACGGCATCTAGGCGCCTTCCGCGCAGCATTAAAGCGGTCACGCAAGCGCTCAATCATCGCTGAGCGCGCAGCATCGTGGTTTATACCCATAACCACATTTACTGCCAAGCCCTCACCGGTCTCAGCAAAAGTAGTCTTCCCTACTGTTGGGTCAAAGGTAATCGGATCATAAGGTGTTGTGCTATCGGCTAGGCCTGCATCTAGTTGATCGACGGTGATATAGCCGGGCACTAATTCCATTTCCAAGGTTTCAGGCTCCAGTAGTACCAGCGCAGCAATAATATCCCACAGGCGAATAACGGCATCCATGGCGAAGTCACCATTACCTTGGAAATCCCCACCCTCAAATTCACGAATGGAACTGAGGAGTTGGGAGGTGTAGCAGGCTTCCGGAGTTGCGCGGCGCTCTGCGAGGGCTTCGATGGTGCTGCCTTGTACTTTGGCCATATCGGTTGAGTTGGTCGGAACCAGGTAGGTTTCAATACTATTTTCACTCAGGGCGTCGAAGGTCCATTGTGCGCTCAGTGGGTCGAGCAGAATATTGAACTCTTGATGGGTACTGAAGTCGCTGTCACAGCCGAAGCTGGGGTGGGAGAAAATATTGCCGCCCAGATTTCTAGATTTATCGCCAAAGCAGGCTGCTTCGTGATTCTCTGTAAACGGCTCATAATTCTCAAAGCCACCACCCATCATAATAACGCGGTCAATTTTAGCCAGCTGTTCTTCGCTGGCTTTGCCAAGTACCCGGGCCAGGGTGGTGAGTTTACCGGTGTTGAAAACTATTGGGCGTTGCTCCAGGTTATCCATCGTTTCCAGGATAATGTCTTCGGCCAGCTCAAAATTGAAGGAGACACCATTGTTACCTTGGTAGCGGTAGTGCTCCTGTTTGGCGCGCGGGATTAGGTGGTCAGTTCCATATAAGGTGGAGCCGTTGTCACGCCAGGGGCCGGGTACATACTGGCCGTAGAGATTGATACCCATGGCGTTGCGGCGCTCCAGGTTCCAGGTACCGGTGGAGAAATCGGAGGAGTTGGGTAGTTGATAGTCTTCTCTGCCGAGAACGGCCTTATCGTCATTTACCGGAGATACTGAAGCTTTGCCGTTTGCGCCGTAGGCGACTTCCTCTGTGGCAAAGTAGGCTCCGCGAATAACCTGGGTATCGTTATTTCCCAGCCATTCGAGGATGTTGTAAACAGTGTTGGCCCCGTGCGCTACGGTATTGAAAGAGTCCTCAACGACAGCCAGCTCCAGGGTATAGCGTGGGTCTTTGGCGATTAGCATCAGTGCTACGGCATCATCAAAGTTATTGAAGTCGCCAATCCAGATAATGGGTTGGGCGTTTTCAGTCTTGATGGCCTGGTGTGGTTTCTTGCTGTGAGGTCCGCTATCCGCGTTGCAAGAAGCCAATGTAGTTAGGCTGCCCAGTACCAGAGCTCCTGCAGAGAACCAGTGTTTTAATTTCATTTATCCTTCCCTAAATATTCGAGTGGTTTTACTCGGCAATCCAATAGCTCTTCCCTGATCTACTCGATTGCCACCTTGTAGCACCATTTGTTGTATGAGTTAACGGTATTACACAGGTGTGAGCCGGAACATGGCCGGCAGCGATACTTCCCTGTAGCGCTTTGTCTGAAAGCTATTTAAATCAGCCTTCAATAAATGGCTTTAAATTTCGTAATAGCTGTTGCTCCAGGGGTTCGCTACTGTTAATCCCCATATCTGTCAGTTTTGATTTATCCAACTGGCAATTGTAAGGGCGTGTCACTGTGAAATTGGGTTCACTATCAGCGCTCAGGTGTGCAGTATTCAGGTTACAAGCCTTGGCGATAATGTGTGCGAGCTCGTAGCGTGTGCAGGCCGTATCGCCACTCCACTGGTAAATGCCTTCAAAATTGATGCCACTACGGATTTTTAGCAGGCATTGCTCCAATACTTCAGCCACTTCCTCAACACTGGTGGGAAAACGAATAGCCCAGTGATCCAACGTGACTGGCTTTTGCTCGCGCAAAGTATCCAGTAGGGCGGTGATACCGGATTCCTCCAGATAGGCAACGGGCCCGAATAACCAGGGCAACCTCAATACCCAGTGGTTTCCGTTATTCAGTACGGCCTCTTCCCCTGCCAATTTACTGCGGCCATAGAAGTTAACCGGGTTGGGATTGTCATCAGCTTTGTAGGGCGGAGTGCTGCCATCAAAAACATAGTCGGTGCTGATATACACTAATTGTGTATCATTTTCGTTACAGTATTTCGCCAGGAATTCCGTGCTGCTGACATTGAGCTGCCAGGCGGTGTCGGGGCTGTCGGCGCAGCGCTCAGGCCAGCGCTCGGCGGCGCAGTGAATGACAATATCGGGATTAACCTGTTGCAGGCAGGTCTTCACCGCTTCGCTATCGGACAAGTCCAGGCGAATTAAATTTTCTCCCGCGCGGGAAAAGGCGGTTCCGGTAACAGAAAAAATCGGATTGCTGGAAAGCTGTTTAAATACACTGCGCCCCAATAGGCCGGAGGCGCCGGTAATCAGTATTTTCACGGGTGATTTCCTTTTGTCAGGCTGGCGGGAAACGTGTGGCCTGAGTGGGATAAAAGATGGCGCAGGATGGTTGGGTAGGCCACAACTGAAGGCGGCCTACCCGGATGCTGCCCGGTTTGCCTATCTGAAAAGTTACAGAAGGTGATACCGGGCTGAAGCAATTTACATCTGCTCCATCACTTCAATGCCAAGCAGATCGAGGCCAGTAGCGATAGTGCTGGCCACTAGATTACATAATTGCAGGCGGCTGTGCTTCTGCTGTTCACTTACGCCTTCTTTCAATACTGGGCAGGCTTCGTAGAAGCTCATATAGGCGCTGGCCAGTTCGTACAAGTAGGTGCAGAGTACGTGCGGGAAGGTATCTTTGGCTACCTGGTCCAGTACTTCGCCAAATTGGCTTAGTTTAATTGCCAGGGCGCGTTCCTGTGGGCTTTCCAGTTGGATATCGCCCTTGAGCTCGCTCGGCTCAATACCGGCTTTACGGAAAATACTGCGTACGCGGGTGTAAGCATACTGTAGGTAGGGGGCGGTATTGCCCTCAAAGCTCAGCATGGATTCCCAGCTGAAGATATAATCGTTAGTGCGGGTCTTGCTTAGGTCCGCATATTTCACCGCACCGATGCCCACCTTGCGCGCAATTTCTGCACAGGTTTTTTCATCCAGCTCCGGGTTTTTCTCAGCCACCAGTTTCTCTGCACGCTCTACTGCTTCATCCAGGAGGGCTGCCAGTTTTACGGTGCCGCCGGTGCGGGTCTTAAATGGTTTACCGTCGTCGCCCATCATGGTGCCAAAAGCGCAATGCTCAAGAGAAACCGACTCCGGCAGGAAGCTCGCTTTGCGTGAGGCGACAAAGGCCTGTTGTAGGTGCAGGGATTGGCGAGCATCAACAACATATAGGATACGGTCGGCACTGAGTTGGTTGGCGCGGTAGCGGATAGCGGCCAAGTCGGTGGTGGCATACAGATAGCCGCCGCCTTTCTTCTGGATAATCATCGGGCTGGGGTTGCCTTCCTTATCGGCCATCTCTTCCAGGAAAACAACAATCGCGCCCTGGTCTTCAACGGCGATTCCATTATCCAGCAGCTCTTTTACCAGCACCGGCAGATCATCGTTGTACTGGCTTTCAGCGTAAACGTCTTCCTGCTTGAGGGTGACATTCAGCTTGGAGTAGATTTCTTCACAGTGGCTGATAGAGATATCAATAAATTGCTTCCACAGTTTCAGGCACTGCTCATCTCCGCCTTGCAGTTTTACAACGTATTCACGGGCGCGATCGGCAAAGCCTTCTTCATCATCAAAGCGAACCTTGGCTTCGCGGTAGAAGACTTCCAGGTCGGCCAGTGCCACTTCTGCATCACTGTCTGCCAGTTTGTCGGAAAGGTGTGCCAGCAACATGCCGAATTGGGTGCCCCAGTCGCCCATATGATTTTGGCGAACTACTTTGTGCCCCTGGAACTCCAACAGTCGTGCCAGGGCATCACCGATAATGGTGGTGCGCAGGTGGCCTACGTGCATTTCTTTGGCCAGGTTGGGATGGGAATAGTCGATGACTACGGTCTTGGGCTCTTCAACCGAGGCGATATTCAGGCGCTTGTCGCCTTGGGCGGCCAATAGCTGCTGGCTCAGCCACTGTTCGCTCAAGTGAATATTCAAGAAACCGGGGCCTGCGATTTCGACCTTTTCGATCATAGCGCCCTTATCCAGCTGCTCAAGGATCTTGCCAGCCAGCTCACGCGGGTTGGTGCCCATACGCTTGGCAGCGCCCATAGCGCCATTGGCCTGGTAGTCGCCAAATCCGGCTTTCTTCGCAGGTGCCACAATCGGGCCGCATTCTTCGGGGATACCGGCGGCGAGCATGGCGGCCTGGAATTTGTCGGTGAGGAGCTGGCGAATATTCATAGAGTGAAGTGCTGTCTTAAATTCGTGGAAACGCCGAATTTTAATGGGCGGTGGCGGCTTTGCAACCAGCGTTGGCAAAGGAGTTGGTCCGGAGTGCTCGAAATCTCGACTTGGGTGTCCAGACGAGGAGGTTCTCGGTGGTATGATGCCGCCAAATTATGGAGGTACCGTGAGTTCTACCACACTTTATTGGCACGATTATGAAACCTGGGGTACAGACCCGGGTGCCGACAAGCCGGCGCAGTTTGCCGGTATCAGGACCGACGAAGAACTGAATATCGTCGGCGAGCCATTGATGATTTACTGCCGCCCTTCAGTGGACTGCCTGCCGCAGCCGATGGCGAGCCTGGTGACTGGCATTAGCCCGCAGAAAGCCCTGGCCAATGGAGTGCCGGAAATAGAGTTTATCCAGCGCATCCTCGCCGAACTGGGTGCGCCGGGCACCTGTGGGGTGGGCTACAACAGTTTGCGTTTTGATGACGAGGTAACTCGCTACACCCTTTATCGCAATCTGCTCGATCCCTATGAACGGGAATGGCGCTCCGGCAACAGCCGTTGGGACATTATTGACATGGTGCGCCTCACCTACGCCCTGCGCCCAGAGGGAATCCAGTGGCCCACCCGTGAGGACGGTGCGCCGTCCTTCCGCCTGGAAGAATTGACCGCTGCCAATGGGATCTCCCATGAGGGCGCCCACGATGCGCTGTCGGATGTGCACGCCACCATTGATATGGCGAGGCTGATCCGCAAACAGCAACCAAAGCTGTACGACTATGTGTTCCGCCTGCGCCGCAAGCAGGAGGCCGCCAAGATGATCGATATGCCCGAGCGCCGTCCGCTATTGCATATTTCCGGCAAGGTCTCTGCTAATCATGGTCACTTGACCTATGTGATGCCCTTGGCCAGTCACCCGGTTAACCGCAATGCGGTTATTGTTGCCAACCTGGCGATGGACCCCGAGCCATTACTCAGCCTGGATGCAGACACTCTGCGAGAGCGCCTGTACACCTCTCGCGACAAGCTGGGTGAGGGCGAGTTGCCGGTAGGGCTGAAACTGGTGCATTTGAACAAGTGCCCGGTATTGGCGCCTGCAAATATGCTGGATGACAAGCGTGCCGCTGAGCTGGGTATCGATCGCACAACCTGTGAGGCGAACTGGCAGAAGCTCAAAGATATCGATTTGACAGAAAAGCTGCACAACGTATTCCTGGATCGGGAATTCCCTGAGAGAGATGTGGAAGCGGACCTTTACGGTGGATTCCTCAGCGACTCTGACCGCGATATCTGCCGTGAACTGCACCGTGGACTGGCGACCCGAGGTCCGGAAGCTTTGGCGGGTGAAGTGCCTTTCACCGATAAGCGCTTACCCGAGCTGCTATTCCGTATGCGGGCGCGCAATTTCCCCGAGACCCTGTCTGAGGAAGAGCACCAGCGCTGGCAGATCTGGTGTTTCCAGCGCTTAACTGACGCTACTGCCGGGGCCTCAATCACCCTGGAAGATTATTTCCGCCAGCTGTCTGAGCTGCGGGTGCAGAACCCGGAGCGCATCTCCCTGATCACAGAGCTGGAGAACTGGGGCGATAGCTTACTCGCCTAATGTGTCGAATCACGTCAGCGGCCGTTCTTCCACTGGGCTCTTTCCTGGTGCCCGAGTAGAATGCCGCTCGCGAATACCCGGCGCCCAAAAGGCGCAACCACTGGAGTAACCATGGACTTTATCGGAGCCAATATTCTGTCGGTCAGCCAATTTGAGCGCGCCGACATAGAGCGCGTATTTGATGTAGCTGACGCCATGACCCCCTATGCACAGCGTGAAAAGGTAACGCGTGTATTGGAAGGGGCGATTCTCGGCAATATGTTTATGGAGCCGAGCACTCGTACTCGCCTGAGTTTTGGAGCCGCCTTTAATCTGTTGGGCGGTACTGTACGTGAAACGGTAGGAATTACTGCCAGCGCTATGGCAAAGGGCGAATCCCTTTACGACACCGCCCGAGTGCTATCGGGCTATAGCGACGTGATTTGTATGCGCCACCCAAAAGAAGGGTCGGTGGCTGAGTTTGCTGAAGCGAGTCGTGTGCCGGTGGTCAACGGCGGTGACGGCGCCAATGAGCACCCCACCCAGGCACTGTTGGATCTCTACACCATTCGCAAGGAGCTGGCCGCGCACGGTCGCACCCTGGATGATTTTCGTATCGCCATGATCGGCGACCTCAAGCACGGCCGCACGGTGCACTCCCTGTGCAAACTGCTGTGTTTGTTTGGCAAGGTGCAGATTACCCTGGTTTCTCCACCGGAACTGGCCATGCCGGAAATGATTGTGGAGATGCTGCGCGGGGCCGGGCACGAGGTGACGGTTACTGATCAGCTGGAATCCTCTATCTCCCATGTGGATATTGTTTACTCCACCCGTATCCAGGAAGAGCGTTTCGCCTCTCAGGAAGAGGCCAACCGCTACCGTGGGCGCTTCCGCCTGAATAAGGCTATTTTTACCCGCCACGCAGAGCCTAACACGGTAATTATGCACCCCCTGCCACGGGATTCACGGGCAGAGGCGAATGAACTGGATACCGACCTGAATGAACATCCGAGCCTGGCGATTTTCCGCCAGACCGACAATGGCTTGCTGGTGCGTATGGCTCTGTTTGCTATGTTGCTGGGTGTTGAGAATCAGGTAGATAAATATTCCCGCGATGTGAACTGGTATAGCCGACGCAATCGGGTATAAAACTACTCAACTGGGCGTAAATCCCGGTGGAAATAAACAAGGCCCCGGCTAATTCTGTTAATCTGATGGAATTAGCCGGGGTTTTTTGTTTCCGGTTTAGGGTGTCGTGAATGCTAAAGTGATTTTGCTTTTTCGCTGTGGCACTCAATATCCAAATATTGGCGTTGAGCCAGATGTCGCATCAGGGATGGATGCATGTCGAAGCAGATTTCGCCCATTTTGTTCTTTCGCAGCCTGGTTTTCCTGGCGCTGCTGCTCAGCCTTTTTGTGTACAAAAGTGCCGCCCAGGAAGAGCCCTTTCCCCATGTAGCCATACTCAAAATTGATGGGGCCATAGGTCCCGCGACGACTGATTATTTCAAGCGGGCTACGCAGGAGGCTGTGGACCAGGGCGCAGAGTTGGTGATTCTGCATCTGGATACCCCTGGGGGGTTGGATGCGGCTTCGCGGGATATCATCCAACATATCCTTGCGTCTCCTATCCCTATTGCCACCTACGTTTACCCCTCCGGCGCGCGCGCTGCCAGTGCGGGAACTTATATTCTCTATGCCAGCCAGATCGCCGCTATGGCTCCTGCTACCACCTTGGGAGCGGCTACGCCAGTGCAGATTGGCGGACCTCAGGGCACACCTATGCCGGGAGGAAAGCAGGAGGAAGAGAAAAAAGAAAAGGCGGAAGACGGAGAGGATGAAGAAAAAGAAAAACCGCTTGCGGGAACGGCCATGGAGCGCAAAGTCGTTAATGACTCTGTCGCGTTTATCCGAGGGTTGGCACAGCGCCATGGGCGCAATGCAGACTGGGCGGAAAAAGCTGTACGCGAAGCAGCGACCCTGACAGCTCCGGAAGCGTTAAAAATGAATGTTATCGATATTGTTGCGGATAATGATGACGATTTATTGCGCCAGGTTGCCGGTCGAAAAGTATTACTCGATACCGGTGATTATACGATTCCGGAAAATATTGCCGAGTTGCAAAGTGAAAGTTACGAGCCGGATTGGCGCAATGAATTACTGGCCCTGATTACCAATCCTCAAGTGGCCTATATTTTGTTATTGGTGGGTATTTATGGGCTTATTTTTGAGGGTTATAGCCCCGGTGCTTTTGTTCCCGGGATTGTTGGTGTTATCTGCCTGCTTCTGGCATTTTATGCCTTGCAAGTTTTACCGATTAATTACGCTGGTCTTGCATTAATTATTGTTGGCGCATTGCTGATTGTGGCAGAGGTTTTCATGCCGAGTTTTGGTGCCCTGGGGATCGGCGGAATTGTTGCATTGGTGATTGGCTCTGTAATGCTTATTGATAGTGATGTGCCGGGAATGCAGGTTTCCAAACAGCTGATTGGGGCTATTGCCGGTGTAAGTGGTGTTTTTTTATTGATGTTGTTGACCGCTGTTGGACGCAGTTTACGCCAGCCGAAAGTCCCGGCAGACCAGGCTTTTGTGGGTCGCTCTGCGGTGGTAAGCGAAGTTAAGGACGCAGAGATCTTGGTGCATCTCGATGGAGAGATTTGGCAGGCGACCTGTAACCAGCCTCTGAAGGTGGGTCAGAAAGTTAGAGTAGTGGCCCAACACGGCATGGTTTTACGGGTAGAGGTGGAATAGGTAGGGCAATCAATTGAGCTAATGACAGCGCTCAACAGTTAAGGTGGGATTAAGGAGAGTCCAATGATGCTCAGTTATTTTTTTGGGATACTGGTAGTCGCACTCATACTGCTACTGATGTATGCCATTCGTATTTTGCGGGAGTATGAGCGCGCAGTGGTATTTTTCCTGGGGCGTTTCCAAACAGTGAAAGGGCCAGGACTGATTATAATCATTCCCATTGTTCAAACTATGGAGCGCGTGGATCTGCGCACTGTGGTGATGGACGTACCCACCCAGGATGTTATCAGCAGGGATAATGTCTCAGTAAAAGTCAACGCAGTGGTTTATTACCGGGTAATTAATCCACAGTCTGCAATTATTAATGTGGAATTTTATCACGAGGCTGTAAGCCAGTTAGCGCAAACTACATTGCGTTCGGTACTGGGTAAGCACGAGCTGGATGAGATGTTATGTGAGCGAGACAAGCTAAATGTAGATATCCAAAAAATACTCGATGAGCAAACAGATGCCTGGGGTGTAAAAGTTACTAATGTAGAGATTAAGCATATCGATCTTGATGAAAGTATGGTGCGGGCTATCGCACAGCAGGCAGAGGCGGAGCGCGCGCGGCGGGCTAAAGTTATACACGCAGAGGGGGAGGCGCAGGCGGCTTTAAAGCTGACTGAGGCAGCGAATCAATTATCGAAAAATGCCAACGCGATTACTTTGCGATATATGCAAACCATGATTGATATTGCCGGCGCAAATAACAGCTCTACAATTGTATTTCCGTTGCCACTGGATCTAATTGAGCCAATGCTGAAGCGGGGCTCTGCATCCAGTTAACGATGTCCTTAGCAAAGATCAAAAAAGGCCGCACTAATTAGTGCGGCCTTTTTTGTAGAGTTTAGAGCAGCTTTTTCATCAGGCTGCGGGTTGAACTATCCCAGTCATCCTGAGGAATTTCACCCTTGGCAGCCTTATGGATTTTTGAACTCAACTGCTTACCAAGTTCGACGCCCCACTGATCAAAGGGGTTGATCCCCAGCAGGCAGCCGCCAACGTAGACCTTGTGCTCGTACAGTGCCAGGAGCGAGCCCAGGTGGAAAGGATCTAACTTTTCCAGAATCAGGGTGTTGCTGGAGCGATTACCAGGGATTACTTTATGTGGGGCTAGGGCGTGGGCCTCACGATGAGTGTGACCAGCTTCTTCCAGCTCCTGGCGGGCCTCATGCAGGCTTTTGCCTCGCAGTAGCGCCTGGCTCTGGCTAATACAACAGGCCTGCAGCCAGCGGTGCTGTTCGAGGAGTTCAGACGTCGGTTCCTTGACTGCGATAAAGTCTGCTGGAATAAGGTCGGTTCCCTGGTGCAATAATTGGTGGAAAGAGTGTTGGCCATTCGTACCCTCACTGCCCCAGATAACGCTGCCACTGGGGTAGCCCAGCGCCTGCCCGTCCTTGTCGACACTTTTACCCAGGCTCTCCATATCCAGCTGCTGTAACCAGGCGGGGAATCGGGCCAGGCGCTGCGCGTAGGGCAGCACGACATGGCTGGTCGTATGCCAGCACTGGCGATACCAGAACTGGGTCAACGCCATCAGTACGGGTAGATTGGACTCCAGTGGAGTAGTGGCGAAGTGCTGGTCCATTGCATTGGCGCCTTGCAGAAGCTGTTCAAAAACTTCATAGCCGCAAGCAAGAACAATGGGCAGGCCGATAGCAGACCAGAGTGAGTAGCGACCACCCACCCAATCCCACATTGGGAAAATATTCTCAGGAGCAATTCCGAAATCCTGAGCAGCAGTAATATTACTGCTCACCGCAACAAAGTGTTTGGCCAACTGCGACTCATCGCAACCGGCAGATAACATCCAACGGCGTGCGGACAGCGCATTTTCACGGGTTTCCAAGGTGGAAAAGGACTTGGAAGCAATTACAAAAAGGGTTTCTTCCGCATCGATACCAGCCAAGGTGTCGCTAAGGTCTGCGCCATCGATATTTGCTACAAAGTGCACATCGATAGAGTCTTTGTGCCAAGGACTGAGGGCCTCTACCGCCATGCGCGGACCCAGGTCGGAACCGCCGATACCGATACTCACGATATGGCGGATCGGTTTATCTGAGAAGCTGCGCCAGCTATGGTTGTGCACCGATTCGGCAAACTGTTTCATTTGCTCGCGGCAATCTTTTACCGCCCGCTCTTGTTCAGTTTTCGGTTGCCCCTGAAATCGCAGTGCGGTGTGCAGGGCAGGGCGGTGTTCGGTATTGTTGACAATGGCCCCGTTCACTAGCGCAGTAATTTGGTTGTTCAGACCCTGCTCTTCTGCATATTCCAACAGCAACTTAAGGGTGTCTTCACGCAAGTGGTTCTTACTGTAATCCAGATAGATTCCGGCTGCGTCTGAGCTGAACTTATCTGTCCTTTGGGGATCCGTTGCAAACAGCTCTCTCAAGGACCACTTATGTTGGTCAAAATGGGACTTCAACCGTGAGATTGCCGCTACACGGCTTAAAGCCAGGGTTTCACTAGTCATGGTATTCGGTTTGTTCTCTTCTGAGCCTTTTTATTGCCACTTGGCTAAAACGTACACAAATCAAATTTTATTTATTATTTCTGGGCGGCAATGCTAACGGCATTTTCTTTGCCGGGCCAGCGCCGCGGGCATCACAGTCTATTACAGGGAATGTTTCGAGATAAGGAACTGTGTGGGGAAAGACAAATGCCGCTCGTTAGAGCGGCATTTTGTGGTGATCCATACTAAATAAGGCTTTGTAAATCGGGTGTCTGTCAGCGGTGATTTGGTCAAAACTTCATTTAGTATGAATCACCACGCTGTCGGGCAAGAAAAAGATTTTACTTGACCACCTTCATGCAGCGCACTCTGTCGGAAGCCATCCAGCAGTCGGCATCTGCAGGACAAGCCATGGATAGAGGAATTTGTTCAGCGCCGGGTGGGCAGTAAGCTGGAGGTGCCGGAGGGCTACAGCAACCTGCAAGAACCAGTGCACTGATAATTCCAATTAAGTACTTGGCTGGAGTGAAATTCATCCCCTAACTCCTTTCCGTTGATGTTAGCCATTAGCATAGCCAATAAAACGTCACCTGTTGGTCAGCTTTGTAAAATCTGTTCTACAAAGGTACCGCCTATTTGAGTGTAATAGGCGTTGGGTTTAAATGTCTGTCAATGATCAAGTTATGAAAAGAGGTGCGCCAATTTATTTTAAAAAACTACTTAAATAAGGGCTTTTTTAAAAAATGTGGTTTGTGCTGACCATTTTTTATGGTGAATTTCGGTTGTTTAATCTACGCGCTGAAACTGATCGCGCCAGTTTTGAGGCAGACTCTAAGAATTATTATTGTGGCTGACAATGCCGCTTGATGGATTGGGGAGTTTTTTTGCGATGCAAAGAAAATGGTTTCACGAGTAAGAGTTTTTTCTGTTAAAAATTCTCACTCGTGAAAGTAGCTTTAATGGGTGAGGGAGCACCAGCTGAGGCGTTATCTTTAGGCCTTCAGTGTGTCGGTTTGGGTCCGTGCAAAAAATTGCCAAAGGCTACTGCGAGACTTTCTTTTCTTGCCGGGTCACGGAGAGCACTCAATAGGGCGATCCGCACTTTCGGAATGAACATTAAATCGGAAAGCAGTAAGTTAAAAGTCTGCTGGTCAGCGGCATCGGCCAGCTTGCCAACCCACTGTGCGGCCAATTCTTGTCCTTCCAAATCTTGGACGCAGCGACTGCCTATTGCGGCCAGGACTTCTTTATTCCGGTTGCTGGCATCTTCAGCCAAAAGTGACTGTATAAATGCCTGTCTCAATCCTGTGGCTGGTGAGTGAGAGATACCCCTGATAGCAGCAGCGGCCACCGAGATATCCGGCGTGTTTGCGGTCAGTTCTTGCTCTGCTCGCTCAATAATGGCTGCTGCAAGACGGTGGTCGACCGGCTGGTTTTCCAGGCAATGGCAAATGTTAATAAAAACCGGAGCCGCGACTTTTCCAATCTGGCGCATTAGCAAAGTGCTTTCTTTTTCCCAGCGCACGGCCAAGTCGGCAATCCCTTGCAGCGCAAGGTTGTCCCAGCGGTGATTTTCCGGGTCGCCAAAATAGCGCAGGACAGGCTCGTAATGTTCGCTGGGCTGGCGGCCCAGCAGAAGCGCTGTTTGGGAGTGAAATGCTGCCTGCCGCTCAGTTGATGGGGTAAACAGCAAGCCACTTTGCTGCAGCAGCTGGTCCAGCTGCGCAGCAGATTCAGAAGCGGGTCCCTGCTTGAGTTCCTGTGCCAGAGCGCGAAGTAATCCATCTCGGGCTTGAAGTTGCAGCTTGCCCTGCTCGTCCAGCGGAAAGCGCAGGAACCAGACGATGGGTTCACCGCCTTCGGCTGGTTGCAGCAGCAGGCCCGTCCAAGCCTGGCGCAAGTATGGGTGTGGCCAGGGAGCCAGACCTGCTTCGAAGGATGCCGCAGTGGATTTCGAAACCGACTGCAAGCGCCGGCCCAGATTGAACCAGCGCAATTTGAAGTCAGCCTGCTCGATCAGGGCGCTTAGGGTACCGCTTTCACTCATAGGGGTTTTGTCTATTTCCTTAAGATGCCGTAGCCGCTACAGAAATGGGCTTCTGTTTAAAGTGCAGCCAGCCATAGGCGATCGCCAACAGAGGGCAGATAATATTGAATAGGGCAAAAGGTAAATACTCCCAGGTAGCAATACCCAGTGTTGCCGCCATAAAGGCACCACAAGTATTCCAGGGAATCAGCACAGAGGTGATGGTGCCGGAATCCTCGAGGGTGCGAGACAAGTTAAGCCCGTGTAGGCCCTTTTCCTTGAAGGCTTCGCGGAACATACGGCCCGGAATAATAATCGCCATGTACTGATCGCCTGCGGCCAGGTTCATTCCAAAGCAGGTGAAGACGGTGGCAGTTACCAGGCCGCCCACTGTTTTAACCAGTGACAAAACTCCCTGGACGATGACCTGAAGGAATCCGGCCCGCTCCATTGCGCCGCCGAAGGCCATGGCGGAGGTGATTAGCCATACGGTGTTGAGCATGCTGCTCATACCGCCTTTGGACAGCAGTTCAGCCACGTTCTCGTTGGTGGAAGTGGACTTATAGCCATCGAACAGGCTGTACCAGGCGCCCTTCAGGGGGGCCAAAGCACCTTCACCGCCACCGAGGCGACGGGCGGCTTCCGGTTCGAAAATCAGTGCGATGGCACAGCCAACCAGGGAGCCAATGATCAATGTTGGGAAAGCGGGGACTTTGCGCCAAGCCATTGCTAGCAGCAAGACCAAAGGCAGCAAGCTAACCAGGGAAATTTTGAACTCGCTGCTAAGCGCGGTGAGCAATAATTCGATATCAGTTGCGGACGCAGAACTGGCTTCAGAGGTAAAACCCAGGAAAGCGAAAACTGCCAGGGCGATCGCGAAGGCCGGGATCGCTGTGGACATCATATGACGAATATGCTGAAACAGATCATTGGATGTTACCGCTGCGGCCACGTTGGTAGTGTCAGATAGCGGAGACATCTTATCGCCGAAGTAGGCGCCAGAGATTACGGCTCCGGCAGTGACCTCAAGGGATAGGCCCAGAGCGCCGGCAATTCCCATCAGTGCCACACCTAAGGTGCCCGCTGTGGTCCAGCTGGAGCCAATACTCAGTCCTACTACGGCACAAATAATACAGCTGGCGGCGTAGAACCACTGTGGCGATAGAATCTGCACGCCGTAATAGATCATTGAAGGCACTGTGCCGGCCAGAATCCAGCTACCGATAAGTGCACCTACAGACAGTAGGATCAGAATAGCGCCAAATACCAGGCCAATGCCATGGAGCATCCCACCTTCCATGTCGTTCCAGCTGTGTCCGTTCTTCATCCCCATTAGGGCCACAACGCAGGCACAGAGCAGTAGCGCTATTTGATTGGGACCGTAGGAGGAGTCTGCACCGTAGAAATATACGGATAGTGACAACAGGGCGACGAGAATCCCGAGAGGGATCAGGGCGTCCGTTAAGCTGGGAGCGCGCGGCTCTGAGCTGGGGTTGGATTGAGACAAGGTGAACTCCTGCTTGACTGCGTGGCTAGCGCCGTATTCGTTATCGTTGTTTTGCCGTCGGCGGCGGTTAATAGCCTTATTCTCATAGCTTGGGGCGGTGAAGTCCACTTTGTATCATCGCACCATCGCTGTATTTTGGCGTTGACTTGGTCGTCGAAACCGGATTTATCACTGCGGTCAACTATCTGGTCGGGTCCAGTGCTGGCAGTTCGTCGACGCTTCCGGTATGTTCTGCGCCCAGTAGTCCCGGCTGACCCAGCCGCAAAATAAATAAGTGCGGGCCGTCTGAGGCAGGCCCGACAGGTAGTATTTCATGAGAGCAAGTGAGTTAGACCCCTCTCAATTCGAGGATATGCGCCCCTATCGCGATGATGAAGTGCGCGAGGTTATCAAAAGGCTAATTGCCGACCCGGAAATGTCCCACGCAGCTGCGCATTTCCTTGTCCCCAAACTGGCTCAGCTGGAGGGCGCCGTCGCCTGGTTGGTACGTCAGTTTCTGCGCTTTGAACTGCGCAATGTTCGCAATGTGCGGGATCTTCAAGAGATTGTCGGCAAATATATGGAGAAGGTGATCAAGCGCACCACCTCCGGCCTGAGCATTTCTGGTCTGGACACCCTGCCCAGGGATCGCGCCTGCCTGTTTGTCAGCAATCACCGCGACATCGCTATGGACCCGGCGCTGATGATTCAGGCGATGTTCCGCGAAGGGCATGAGACCTCCCGCATTGCGATTGGAGACAATCTGCTCAGCAAGCAGTTTGCCAGCGACCTGATGAAGTTGAACAAGTGCTTCACCGTGGTGCGCAGTTCTGGCAGTCGTCGGGAAAAGCTGCAGGCAGCAACCCAGTTGTCCAATTACATCTATCACTCCATCGTCAACGATAACGAGCATGTGTGGATCGCACAGCGTTCCGGGCGCGCCAAAGATGGCCTGGATCGCACCAATCCAGCACTCTGCGCCATGTTCGCCATGACTAAGGACCGGGAAACGCCCTTTGCCGATTTTTGGCGCAAGTTGCATATTGTTCCGGTGTCTATTTCCTACGAATGGGACCCCTGTGATGCACAAAAGGCCAAGGAAATTTACGTTACCGAGCACAAGGACGAGTACAAGAAGGGTAAAAACGAGGACTTGGCCTCGATTGGTAAGGGCATTGTCGGTCACAAAGGCCGTGTACATGCCACCTTCGGCACGCCGATTGAAGGTGATTTTAACGATGTAAACAGCCTGGCTGAAGAAATAGATCGACAAGTTATCGGCAACTACACACTGCATCCATCCAATATGATTGCCTACGAGATAGTTTACGGTGAGGTTCCGCAATTACCGGTGGGATATCCGGCTAAAGCCTGGGACCCCGCTGCACATAAAGAAGAGCGGGAGAAGTTTGAAGCGCGCATGGCTCGGGTCGATGAGCGCTGGCGCGACAAGGCTATTCAGGCCTACGCTAACCCCGTGGTATCTCGCCTCGCCTATGAGTGAGGCCCGCTGAGTTCAGATGCTGGTGGGGAGAGGGCGCTTAGTGGATAATAGCGCCCCCTGCGCCAGCCACTTAGCGAATAGACCTCACCCCCGTGCTCAACGAAAAACACAAAAGCGCCATTCAGGGCGCCTATAGCCAATTTCTGTCCGGCCGAGGGCTGAAAGCCCGCTATGGGCAGAAGCTGATGGTAGCCGCCATTGCCCGATCCCTGGGTTCTATCACCCAGAATGCCAGTGGTGAGCGCGATAGCGACAAGACCGATGGCGAGCATATCTGTGTGGTTGAAGCGGGTACGGGTACCGGTAAAACCGTTGCTTACCTTCTCGCCTCTATTCCCCTGGCCCAGGCCCAGGACAAGACCTTGGTGATATCCACCGCCACGGTGGCCCTGCAGGAACAGATTATCCACAAGGACCTGCCAGAAGTTGCTCGTCACAGCGGGCTCAAATTTGAGTTTGCCCTGGCGAAGGGCCGTGGCCGCTATCTCTGCTTATCCAAGTTGGATCAACTCTTGTCCAGCTTTTCTGCCTCCGGCACTGGCCTTTCCCTTGGTCTCTATGAGGATGAGCTCCCGCAGGTGGAAGCGGAGAGTGTCGCTCTCTACCAGAAGATGACGGATAGCCTGACATCGGGTACCTGGGATGGCGATCGGGATAACTGGCCGGATACGATCGAGACGGATGATTGGAGTCGGGTTACCACTGACCATCGCCAGTGCAGTGGCCGCCGCTGCCCCCATGTCACCAATTGCAGCTTCTTCCGAGCGCGAGAGAGCCTGGGCAAGACACAGGTGATAGTTGCTAACCACGACCTGTTGCTGGCGGACCTGGCCCTGGGTGGTGGCGCAATTCTTCCGCCCCCGGAAGAGACTATCTATGTACTGGATGAAGCCCACCATCTACCGGAAAAGGCTCTCAATCATTTCTCTCACCACAGTCGCGTCGGGGCTTCTACCGGTTGGTTGGATCAAACCAATAAGGCCCTGGGGCAGATGCTGGGTGAGATTGGTGACGGCGCCCAGATCGACCGCTGCGGCGAGCAGCTGCCGGCGGTTCTCACCTCTGCCAAGCAGGGGTTGGAGCAGATGTGGCCGCTGATTGAAGAGTTGTGTGAATTTGAAGATGAGCGGGGCAATACCACCCGCCATCGCTTTGAAGGTGGGGTAATCCCCGATTCCATGTCGCAGCTGGCGGAAAAGCTGCGGGAAGACTTTGATGAGTTGGAAAGCCTGCTCAGCAAGATGTTGCAGACCGCCCAACGCATGATGGAGGACGGCCACTCGCCGGTACCCCTGGCAGATCTGGAGCGCTGGTACCCCCAGTTGGGCAGTTGGCATGGGCGCGCTGAGGCCAATCTTCTGTTGTGGGCGAATTACGCCCGTGCCGATGCTGATGGCGCATTGCCCCAGGCGCGCTGGGTCACCCTGGTGGACTGGGGCGGCTCCACAGATTTTGAGGTTTGCAGCTCACCGATACTCGCAGGCAAAACCCTGGAGTACAGCTTGTGGCGCCGCTGTTACGGCGCGGTACTGACTTCGGCCACACTCACAGCTTTGGGGAAATTTGATCGTTTGCAAATGCGTGCCGGTACTCCAGACAATGCCAGCTATCAGGTGGTGCCGAGTCCTTTCGATTTTTCCCGTGCAACACTGCAAGTGCCCCCGGAAGCTGTAGATGCGGGCAATGCAGAGCAACACACAGACGCCATTATCGATGCGTTGCCAGACCTATTGAAAGGGGAGGGTGGCGCTCTGGTGCTGTTTTCCTCCCGGCGCCAGATGGAGACGGTTTACGAGGCGCTCCCTGGTACCTGGCGCAACCGAATTCTGATGCAGGGGCAGCAATCCCGCCAGCAGTTGCTGGATAGCCACCGTGAGATTATCGATGGCGGTGGCAGCAGTATCCTGTTCGGGCTTGCAAGTTTTGCTGAGGGATTGGACTTGCCTGGTGACTACTGCCGCCACGTGGTTATTGCGAAACTGCCTTTCGCGGTGCCCGATGATCCGATTGAGGCGGCGCTGGCGGAGTGGATTGAAGCTAAGGGCGGCAATCCATTTATGCAAATCACAGTGCCGGATGCAGCCCTAAAATTGGTGCAGGCCTGCGGGCGCTTACTGCGGGCAGAAGGGGACAGCGGCACAGTCACTTTGCTGGATCGCCGAGTGGTTACCCGTCGCTATGGTCAGGCAATACTCAATTCACTGCCGCCCTTTAATCGAAAAATTTAGAAAATCTTTAGTCGTATTTGCGCTGTTACTCAGATTGGGCAGGTGGCTATTGCGTATTATCACGGCTGTAAATGTGAAGGTTCTATGAGTTATGCAACCTATTTATTCTGAAATCGCTGATCAGCTCCTGTTCCTTGAATCTGAACTGCGCAGCCTGCAGGTTTGGCAGGATAATGCGCCACCCGCAGAAGCCCTGGCCAGCACCGAGCCATTTTGTGTGGATACTTTGACCTTGCCCCAGTGGCTTCAATTTATTTTTTTGCCGCGTATGCAGGTCCTGATTGAAGGGGAGATGCCCCTACCGGGCCAGTGTGGTATTGCTCCGGTTGCCGAAGAGTTCTTCAAGGGGCGGGATGATGCTGCGGCACTGCTGGCTATTTTGGAAACTATCGACCAGCGCCTGCAGCAGGGCTAACCAGCTTCTGATCCCCAGAGCCCAGTGCTCTCAATCACTCTGGGCGGCATGTCACATTGTTAGTGTTGAGTCCCGCGACTCAGCGGACATCGCTGTGCAGTGGCCGCGCTCATGAGCTAATATCGACCTTTTGCCTGAGGCGGGGAGCAATTTCTCCGTCAGATAAGCGAACACCGCGCGTTTGTAGCGGTCCGAATGGCATTGCTAATGGGGCTTGAGGTAATTGGTCGGTATGCAGAGATTTTCCCTTCTGTGGTTAATGTTGACGCTTTCGGTGCTCGCCGGTTGTGAGTCACTGATGTATCCGGGGCGGGACAGGGCCGCTCAACCAGCGGAAGTTGCACCACCGGTAGAATCACCAGATTCTGCGATGCAGTGCCCAGAGCCTGCGGAAGTGATTTGTGCGGAACCGGAAGTGAAGGTTGTTGAGCGGGTAATCGAACGAACTGTAGAAAAAGTAGTCGAAGTGCCCGTTGCCAAAGATAAGTTGGTTTTGGGATCGGTAGAAGAAGTGGCCATAGAGCCTCCCGGCCTGATCCTGGAATCCGTTGTCGATACAGGTTCACCAACCTCCACACTGCGGGTCAGGAAGCTGACTCCTTTCGAGCGGGATGGCAGGGACTGGATCAGGTTCCAGATTGTTCAGTCGAGCAAAATGGACCCGGTCTCGGTAGAGCTGCCGATAAAACGCCATGTTCGAGTGGAGCGCCTGGGCTTTGATAATCAGCGCAGGCCGGTAGTGGAGCTTAACCTGACTGTTGGGCGTATAACCCACCAAGTCGAAGTTAACCTGACCGATGAGGGCGGCTCTGATTTATTGATGCTGCTGGGACGCAACTTCCTCAAAGATGCCGCTGTTGTCGATGTGAGCCGGCGCAATGTCCAGGGCCAACCCCAAATAGACGGGGTTAAATAGGCCAGTTATCCAATTGGGTTCCTAATTGGGACCTCAGAGTTACGGGGAATGGCGAATGTCGCCGCGTGTCCAAGTTTATGTAATTGCGGCGTTACTCGCATTGGTAGGAGCAGGCCTGACCGCCTATAAAAACCTTGAGTTGGGTTTTCCGCTGTTGCCGGGTGAGTACCGCACCGTGTGGACTATCGAAGCAAAAGTGGGTTTCGATGCCGATGGCGGTCCGGTAAAGGCCGCACTGACCCTCCCGCGCGAACAGCGCAATATGGAAATACTGGGGGAGACCTTCAGTTCCTCCGGTTTTGGTTTCTATATCGCGAGAGAAGATGATGCCTATCGGGCCATTTGGTCTCGCCGGGCCGCAAGAGGCCCCCAATCTCTCTTCTATCAGCTGGATGTCTACCAGCGTCCCGGTGCCGCGCTGGCGCAGCCTCTGGATCTGAGCACTGAGATACAAAAACCCTTCCTGGGGGCCCGTGAGCAAGAAGCGGTACGCTTGGCGATTTACTCCCTGGTTGAACAGGCCCGCGAGCGCTCTTCTGATGTGGAATCTCTCACTACCCAGTTACTATTCGAATTGAATGACGATGAAAATCAGGATCGCAACCTGATCTTCCGTCATTACGCTGACCGCTCTTTTGTGGATGTTGCCTTGCTTGTACTGGCCACAGCCGATATCCCCGCCCACCGTATTCGCGGCCTCTACCTGGAGGATGATCGACGTCGACTATCTCCAGAAGATCTGCTTGAGGTCTATGATGGCAAGCGTTGGATCGTGTTTGAACCCAGCAGTGGCCAGCCTGGTGTGCCGGAAAATTTCTTTATTTGGCAGCGCGGCGGCAAGAGTCTTTTAGATCTTGAGGGCGGTCGTAACTCCCAAGTGACTTTCTCTGTGATTGCCAATGATGTCCCCGCTCGCGATGTCTCTATGCGCAGCACCAAAGATGAGAAAGATGCGCTGGTGGATTTCTCGATCTACAGTTTGCCCATTGAGCAGCAGAGTATTTTCAAGCTGATTCTGCTGGTGCCTGTGGGGGCCCTGGTGGTGGTGCTGCTGCGTGTGTTTGTAGGTCTGCGCACCTCCGGTACCTTTATGCCGGTACTGCTGGCAATTGCCTTTATCGAAACCCAGCTGATTACCGGTTTAGCGATTTTTACTTTGATCCTGATCCTCGGCCTTTGGGTGAGGTTCTATCTCAGTAGGCTCAATTTGCTATTGGTATCGAGGATCGCCGCCGTCGTGGTGACGGTGGTGATAATAATGGGGGCAATCAGTGTGGTCAGCTATAAGCTGGGCATTGAGCAGGCTCTCACAGTGACATTCTTCCCGATGATTATCCTTGCCTGGACTATCGAGCGTATGTCGATTGTGTGGGAGGAGGATGGCCCCTACGAAGTGGTGGTGCAGTCCGGGGGCAGTTTGTTAGTGGCGATACTGGCTTGGTGGGTAATGACCAACCGCTATATTGAGCATTGGACGTTCAACTTCCCCGAGTTACTGTTGGTATTGCTGGCCTTTATTCTGGTGGTGGGCAACTACACCGGATATCGACTCAGTGAGTTGATGCGTTTCCGTCCGCTGGTTCGCTAGGGGGCGTTATGCTGCAGTTTTCAGTTAAGCATATCTTCAATAAAGTTCGCGGCGGAGTGGTATCTCCGCTGACCCTGCGCCGCATGGGGGTGTTAGGGATGAACGCGCGTAATATTGACTATATTGCGCGCTATAACGACCGCAAAAAATATCCCATCGTCGACGACAAGCTAAACACTAAGCGCGCGGCTAAAAAAGCGGGAATTCCTGTGCCCGAGTTGATCGAGGCATTTGAAAGCCCTGCCAGCCGCAAGCGAGTTATGGAGGTGATTGACCCTCTATGGCAGTTTGTAATCAAGCCGGCACGGGGCTCGGGTGGTAAAGGTATTCTCGTTATTGCCGGTCGCAATGGCGACAAATATAAAAAGATATCCGGTGCTGAAATTGATGCGCTGGATATCTTGCGGCACGTGAGCAATATTCACAGCGGCCTATACAGTCTCGGTGGCAAACCCGACAGGGTGATGGTGGAGGCCCTGGTGGACTTTGACCCGGTCTTCGATCGCTACTCTGTTGAGGGTGTGCCTGATGTGCGGGTTATTGTTTTTCGCGGTTATCCGGTGATGGCCATGCTGCGCTGCTCAACCCACGCCTCAGATGGTAAAGCCAATTTGCACCAGGGCGCTGTAGGTGTTGGTATCGACCTGGCCACGGGCAAAAGTTGTCATGCGGTAATGCGCGGGTTGCGAATTGACCAGCACCCGGATACTGAAGTGCCTTTCGATGCATTGCAGGTACCGGGTTGGTACGAGTTGGTCCGCTTGGCGGCAAGCTGTTACGAAATGACTGGGCTGGGTTATTTAGGCTGTGACATTGTCCTGGATCGTGAACGTGGCCCCCTCTTATTGGAGGCTAATGCGCGCCCGGGATTGGCAATCCAAATCGCCAACGGTGTTGGCTTGCGCGAGCGCTTGGGCTTTATCGAAAAATTTGATGAAGAAATGTTCAGGAAAAATGTGGATGAACGGGTGGCATTTTCCATGCGCAAATTTGCCAGCGACTAGGAAAGCCCGCTAATAGTTTATCGATTTTATTATCTTGCGAAGCAATACCTATTGTCTGGTTAGGGAGTGGCCGCTCCTTCGCTTGGTCGAATTTTTTCAATTAGAACCTTTAGGCGTTTTCCTTGCATTTTGAGTCCATATTCAAGTTCTTGGATTTTCGTTTGGATCGAAGTGAGTTCCCACTCGCTGGGTGGCTGACCATGTTTTTCTCCATGGCGTAAAAATTGAAGGGATTTCCAGTTCTTCAATAACTTGGCGAATCCACGAGCCTCACTTTCCAGAACCTCTTGCCAGCTCTCTTTATCTTTAATCTTTTCAATTTTCTCCCTGGCTTGTTTGAAAAGCTGCTCTACCTTTACTTTTTGGATCTGAATAGGTGGAGCAACCCTTAAATTATAGGTGAGTCCAACAAGGCTCAATGATTTGATCAACCATTTGGTAGGGTCATACTGGAACCAGCGAATACCACTTCGATAATCTATCTGAAAGGTGTGGTGATAGTTGTGATAACCCTCGCCAAATACAAATAGGTTGAGGAAAGCGTTATCTCTTGCGCTGATTGATCCCTTATAGGGGCGCCGGCCCCATAAATGCCCAAATGAGTTAATCATAAAAGTCGTGTGATGATTAACCACAAGGCGCAATACTCCGGCCAGTAAAATCATACCGAGAACGTCTCCAGTAATGATCCCCAAGATTATAGGTAGGCCAAGGTTCATGGCGATAATGATGGGAACATAGTTATTGTGTTGCCACATTACCAACTCGTCCCTTTGAAGATCCTTAACATTTTTGTAATCGAGATAACTGCTGGGATATTCGTGCATCATCCAGTCCATATGGGAGAACCAGAAGCCGCGCCCTGCTGAATAGGGGTCTCGATTGTTATCGTCGATAAATTGGTGATGGTATCTATGGCTTGCACACCAATTTAAAGTGGTGTTTTGCATGGCTGCCGCACTGAATAAAATAAATAAAAGTCGAATTGACCAGTGGGCTTCGTAGCTTTTGTGTGACCACAACCTGTGATTTCCTGCTGCTATAGAAAAGCTGCAAAGTGCACCAAAAATGGCAAATGCAAGCCATTGATACCAGTGGTACCCGTAGACAAATCCATAAATCGGTACTGCGGTAAGTGCTAACAAACCTGTGCTGGCAAATAAAATTGTGGGAATCCAAAAACGTTTTCGCTGATTGCTGGAACTTAGAGGAGTTGCGTTCATAGCAGGCCCCCTTTATTGAGTATTGCCCATGACTATTTTGAGATAGGGGTGAAAGTATTTCCTTTGGCCAGATTTTACTTTCTCTTCGTAGCTTTTCACTTGAATGCATTGTTTTGGTGCATTTTGGCCATCTGAAGGATCGCATTGGTTCGCTATTCCACAGAAGCGCTGGAGTATGAAAGCTAAGGCCTTAAAAAACGCTGTTTTAAAAGTTGGCATAAGGGTTGCATTGGTAAAGGTGCGGGGCAAAGGACCCGCATTTCGGGAGAGTTTCTTAGGGTTATGGCAAACCATTAACACTGGGTGACTTCCCGTTTTCTCTCATCATCGCTGATTACGGCCCCGCATTGCGGGGCCTTTTTTTTGCCCGCACTTTGCGCAAAGCTCATAATGCTTTAGTTTAGGGTCTCCCAAGGCGTCCCCAAATTTGACGGCCCCGGGAGAGAGGCTCTCTTTTATGGCAAGGATGCATGAGCCAGGTAATTAATGAGCTAATTTCGATAGTCGAGCCCTGTGTGTCAGAGTCACTAACCCCAAATCCGTCCAGCGTAGTGTTCCAGTTGGCAACCAGCGATGAGCTCTCTTCTTTGGATGCATCGCGCCTGCCTCGTCATACCGCTTGTTTGCAAGATTTGTTTTTGGATTCAGATTGCGGGTTGTGGGAGTGGCATCCGGATTCCGGTGCCCAGCGTGCTCAGGGTGAAATTTGGCTCCTGTTTGCAGAAACTGCAGAACTCTCTTTGACTTCCCTGTGGACGGGTGATGAATTGCGTTCGGTTCACTCTGATGAGCGGGATCGAATTATCACTGTGCGGCGTCGTCTTACTAACAAAGGTGGATACTTCGATACTACTTTTCGGGCCTACGACAGTTTCGGTCAGCTGCGCTGGTTACGATTGCGGGGACGCGCAATAAACCTCGAGGATGACAGTGGATTTGTTGTGATTGGAAGTTGCGCTGACTTCACTGAAACCTTGGCCCAGCGCTACCTATCCAACCTGCCTGGCGAGCGCCCCTTACAAACACTGTCTGGAGTTGGCGATGGTTTATGGGAGTGGGATCTACGCGCAGATGAAATGGTGCTTGATGATGCCTGCTGGGGGATTCTGGGTTACGAAGTGAGCCCGATACGCAGTATCGGTATTTCAGCCGCGGAGCAGTGGAAGGCTCGAATTTTAGCGGAGGACTTCCCTCGGGTTGAGCAGTCCATGCGGGATCATGTGCGCGAGGGGTTATCGCTCGATGTGGAATTTCGCATCTGGCGTTCGGATAGCAGTGTGGTTTGGGTTCGCTGCCGCGGTAAGGCCCAATTAAATAGTCGCGGTCAGCCCGTGCGGGTTTTGGGAGTTTTACAAGACGTCAGCCGCAGCCGGGAAAGACTTTCGCAAATGGAGCGGGAGCTGGAGTTGCAGCGGGAGGAAAATGCGCATCGGGCAGATTTATTGTTTAGCCTGAGCCATGAATTACGCACGCCACTTAATGCAATTTTAGGTTACAGCCAAATTGTCGAATTAGATCAGAGTCTCAACGCAGACCAACGTCAGCGCTTATCAGAAATTCGTCGCGCGGGGCAGCATTTATTGCATTTGGTCGGCGATGTATTGGAGCTGGCCAGAATCGACAGTAGGCGTTTGGGCCCCTCGATGGAATTGATTCGGCCGGCTGATTTGGTTGCAGAATGTAAACGTTTGCTCGAGCCCCTGGCTGAAACCCGTCGTGTCAGTTTGATGTTTGAGCCTCTTGGCTGGGAGTCCGCTTATATTTGTGCGGACCCTGTGCGCTATAAGCAAGTTGTATTGAACCTGGCGGGCAACGCGGTGAAATACAATCGTGAAAATGGCCGTGTCATTATTAATTTTACGCCGCAGGCCGATGGCTGGTTGAGGCTGAATATTTTGGATACCGGCAAGGGGATTGCAGCAGAGAGGCGCAAAGAAGTTTTTGAGCCCTTTAACCGTCTGGGGGAGGAAAAAGGGCATATCGAGGGTACGGGTGTCGGTCTTGCAATTGCCAAGCGTCTGGCGGAGGCGATGGGGGGGCGGATCGATTTTGACAGTCAGGAAGGGCAGGGGTCGGTATTTTGGGTTGAATTCCCAATGGTTGATGCTGCGGAGTCTTTCCTGTCATTTGCAAGTTCTGTTGATGCCCCGTCAACATTACCCGACTGTATATTGCTGCTAGTGGATAACCGCCCTGAAAGTGTGGCTCGGGTGGAAAAACTTTTGCAGGGGGCGCCGCAAGTACAGCTTTCTGTGGCCGCAGATGTTGTTGAGGCCATATTTATGGCGCGTACCCAAGCACCGGATGTGGTGTTATTTCACAATACCTTACCGGGAATGTCGGTTGGGGATTTGGTAAGTATCCTCAAGCAGGATCAAGTCACTCAAAAAACCTGTTTGGTGGTTATGGGAGGAGAGTCTTCCTCGGGGGTGACAACCGCTTTGCCGGATAACTTTGATCGACCGCAGCTTGCGCGAGTTTTGATGGAGTGTTTGACGGGGAAGAGGTGAGTTGGGCTTTTGGAATCAGCACCCCGGCATCTTATTTGCCGGAGTGCCGTTCAGGCTTTTAGCGTATGTGCCCCATATGTTTGCCCACGATTTTCACCAGGGGCTTAAATACTTTCGGAGTTGCACAGACCAGGTGGCCGGAGTCCAGGTAGTCTTCACCACCGCGGAAATCGCTGATCAGGCCGCCGGCTTCTTTGACCAACAAGGAGCCCGCTGCGATATCCCAGGTGTTCAGGTACATTTCCCAGAAGCCATCGAATCGCCCGGCAGCAACATAGGCAAGATCCAGAGCTGCAGCGCCGGGGCGGCGGATTCCCGCAGTTTGCCCAGCGATATCTTTAAGGGCGGCTAGGTAGGCGTCGATGTTATCCAACGGCAGGCCGTTGAAGGGAATGCCGGTGCCAATCAGAGAGCCGCGCATGCCTTGTCGCGAAGAGACGCGGATACGGCGGCCATTCAGGGCAGCGCCGCGACCGCGACTTGCGGTAAATTCTTCGCGTTTGATCGGGTCCAGTACGACTGCGTGCTCAATGCGGCCGCGATAGCGACAGGCGATAGAAACAGCGAACTGTGGGACGCCGTGGATAAAATTGGTGGTGCCATCGAGGGGATCGATAATCCACTCGTAATCGGGCTCTGCGCCCTCTTGCAGGCCGCTTTCTTCAGCGCGGATGCTGTGCTTGGGGTAGGCCTTGCGCAGGTGATAGATAATTTCCTGTTCGCTGGCCTTATCCACTTCAGTAACGAAATCGTTGCGCGTCTTTTCTTCGAATTTCATCAGGTCGCCGCGCTCCCAGGCCCGTTCGATCAGTTCTCCTGCCTTACGCGCCGCGCGCAGGGCAATATTTAGCATGGGTTCCATAACTATTCCGCACAAAGTGGTTAAAGGGGTTAAAAAGCAGGCCGCAGGTTAACTGCGACGGACGCGATTGTAGGGATTCCGATTGGTTTTTGCTACACTCGCGCGCCCCCATGACACCGATTTATTACTTTCAGTATGGCCAAGTCACCTTTAGACACGACTCCACTTGCTGCACTCGACAATGTACGCGTGGTTCTGGTTAACAGCGCACACCCCGGAAATATTGGTGGTGCGGCGCGCGCGCTCAAGAATATGGGCCTGAGCCAGCTGTACCTGGTAGCGCCTCGGGAATTTCCTGCAGCCAATGCGGTTTGGCGTGCAGCCGGGGCAGCTGAGCTGCTCGATAGCGCCGTTGTGGTGGATACCCTGGAAGAAGCCGTGGCTGATTGTGGTCTTGTTGTGGCCACCAGCGCTCGCGAGCGCCGAATCCCTTGGCCGCTGCTGACCCCGCGCCAGTGTGGAGGGCGTACCGTCGCCGAGGCCGCGTCTCATCCGGTTGCTTTGGTGTTTGGCCGCGAGGATCGAGGGCTTACCAACGAAGAGTTACAGGCCTGTAACTACCATGTGCATATTCCTGCCAACCCGGAATACAGCTCCCTGAATCTGGCGACTGCTGTTCAGGTACTTGCCTACGAAGTGCGTATGGCGGCCCTGGAAGCGGAAAAGGGTGAGCCTGTGAATTACACCGATTGGGATCGCCCACCGGCCAAGGCTAGCGATATGGAGTTGTACTTCGATCACCTGCAACAGGCGCTGGGCGAGCTGGGCTTTATTGACCCGGATAACCCCCGCCAAACAATGACCCGCCTGCGCCGACTGTATAGTCGGGTGCGCCCCGATGATATGGAGCTGGGTATCCTGCGCGGTATGTTGACCTCAATCCAGAATTACATTCATCGCTCTGGTGGTAAGGGGCGACCCGACTAGTTGAGTACCCGAGTGTCCCGCTGGGTTATATACTTGACTACAGTAGTGGGTTATTCCATACTCGCGCCCCGATCGGAAAAGGGCTGTACATCAGTTGGGAGCTGATATGCGTTTGACAACCAAAGGCCGCTACGCGGTGACTGCCATGCTGGACCTGGCGTTGCACGCTGATCGCGGACCGATCAGTCTGGCAGACATATCCAAGCGCCAGGGTATATCACTGTCCTACCTGGAGCAGTTGTTCTCCCGGTTGCGGCATTCTGGGCTGGTGTCCAGTGTGCGTGGACCCGGTGGTGGCTATCGCCTGGCGCGGGATGGTGAAGAGATTTTTGTGGCGCAGATCATTGATGCAGTCAATGAGTCTGTAGATGCCACTAGCTGCGGCGGCAATGCGGATTGTGCCAATGGCGAACAGTGCCTGACCCACTACCTCTGGTCAGATTTGAGCGATCAGATTCATAGCTTCCTCAGCAGTATCAGCTTGGCCAACCTGGTTTCCCGAGCTGAGGTGCAGGAAGTTGCGCGTCGGCAAGATATGCGCGAGGCGCCGGAAGAGAGGGTCGCTGTACTCGGCGGCCTGTGATTGGGGCCCAAACGGGCCAGCAGACAGATATTAGAGATTTACTAAGCGGAAACGGTATGACTATGAAGCTTCCCATCTATCTGGACTATTCGGCTACCTGTCCGGTTGACCCACGCGTCGCCAAGAAAATGGCAGAGCAGCTGACGATGGAAGGCAATTTCGGCAATCCGGCCTCCCGCTCCCACCTGTTTGGTTGGAAAGCGGAAGAAGCAGTGGAGAATGCCCGACGCCAAGTGGCGGAGCTGATCAACGCCGATCCGCGCGAAATTGTCTGGACCAGCGGTGCCACCGAGTCCGACAACCTGGGTATCAAGGGTGCGGCCCACTTTTACCAGAGTCGCGGCAAGCACATCATTACCTCCAAAATTGAGCACAAAGCTGTTTTGGATACCTGCCGCCAGCTGGAGCGGGAAGGTTTTGAAGTGACCTACCTGAATCCCCGCGAAGACGGCATCGTCTATCCGGAGCAGGTTGAGGAAGCCATGCGCGAGGACACCACCGTGGTGAGCCTGATGCACGTTAACAACGAGATCGGGGTGATCAACGATATCGCTGCAATCGGCGAACTGTGTCGTTCGCGCAAAGTTATTTTCCATGTGGACGCGGCCCAGAGCGCCGGCAAGTTGCCGATCGACCTTCAGGAAATGAAGGTTGACCTGATGTCCTTCTCCGGCCACAAAATATACGGCCCCAAAGGTATCGGTGCCCTTTACGTACGCCGCAAGCCCCGCGTCCGTCTGGAAGCCCAGATGCACGGTGGCGGCCACGAGCGCGGTATGCGCTCCGGTACCCTGCCGACTCACCAGATTGTCGGTATGGGCGAAGCCTTTGGTATTGCTAAAGAAGAAATGGCTCAGGAAGCCGAGCGTCTGCGCTCTCTGCGCGACCGTTTCTGGGATCAGATCAAGGATATGGAAGAGGTCCATATCAACGGTTCCGCCGAGCAGCGAATTCCGGGCAACCTGAACGTGAGCTTTGCGTTTGTAGAAGGTGAGAGCCTAATCATGTCGCTGCGCGACCTGGCGATTTCCTCCGGTTCCGCCTGTACCTCTGCGAGTCTGGAGCCCAGTTACGTACTGCGAGCCCTGGGTGTTAACGACGAACTGGCGCACAGCTCACTGCGCTTCAGCTTCGGTCGCTTTACCAGCGAGAGTGATGTCGACACCGCTGCCGCAGAAGTGCGCAAGGCAGTGGAGAAACTACGTGAACTGTCACCGCTTTGGGATATGTACAAAGACGGCGTAGACCTGAACAAGATTGAATGGGCCGCTCACTAAGCGCGCGCAAGAGTTAGGAGAAAAGTCATGGCCTATAGCGATAAAGTAATTGACCACTACGAGCACCCCCGCAATGTTGGACGTATGGACGACAAGGCGGACAATGTAGGTACCGGTATGGTGGGTGCGCCCGCCTGTGGTGACGTGATGCGCCTACAGATTCAGGTAAGCGACGAGGGCGTTATCGAAGACGCCAAGTTTAAGACCTACGGCTGTGGTTCCGCCATTGCCTCCAGCTCCCTCCTGACCGAGTGGGTGAAAGGCAAGACGATCGACGAAGCGGAGCAGATCAAGAACACTGCCATTGCAGAGGAGCTGGCGCTGCCGCCGGTAAAAATCCACTGCTCGGTTCTCGCTGAAGATGCGATCAAGGCTGCGGTTCGCGATATCCGTGAAAAGCGCGGTGAGTCCGATGACGCTGTAGAAGCCAAGGAATCTGCGGCGGGTTAACTTTTCGTCCAAATGTAGCGTCTAAACATAGCGAAGGTGTTGTTTTGGCTATTAGTATGACCGAGGCCGCTGAGGCCCACATTCAAAGTCAATTGGCCAAGCGAGGCAAGGGAATCGGCATTCGTGTCGGTGTCAAAACGGCCGGCTGTTCCGGTCTCGCCTATGTGCTGGAATTTGTCGATTCGTTCGAAGCCGAAGATACGGTATTTGAGCAAAACGGCGTCAAGTTGGTGGTGGACCCCAAGAGTCTGGTTTACCTCGACGGCACCCAGCTGGATTTCGTCAAGGAAGGCCTGAATGAAGGCTTCACCTTCTCGAATCCCAATGTAAAAAATGAGTGTGGCTGCGGCGAGAGTTTCCACGTCTGATTCGCTCTCGCCCCACAAGGCCGGGTGCGCTGCGCATACCGGCCTTTTTATTGGCTCCTCGGACAGTTGGGGGCCGTGCAGCAGTAAGCGGCAACTTCAGCCGCGTCCCAGGCTGTGCCCCAGTAGGTATATTCAGATGGCAACCAACCTGAACCATTTCGAAGTTTTTGGTCTGCAACCCGCGTTCGCGGTCGATCGCAGTGCCCTGGCGACCCGCTACCGGGAGTTACAGCGGGAATTCCACCCGGATAAATACGCTTCCCATTCCGAGGGCGAACAATTGTTGGCCATCAAAATGGCGGCTCAGATCAATGAGGCGCACACCGTTTTGCGCGACCCGGTACAGCGCGCCGCCTACCTACTCAAGTTGGCCGGGGTAGATGTGCCACCTGAGCAGACCACCAAAGATACTGAATTTCTGATGCAGCAGATGATGTTGCGCGAGCGCCTGGAAGAAGTGCGCGAGCAGCCCGATCCCGCAGCTGCGCTAGATGAGCTCAGTGCTGAGGCGCGGGGGCTGATCTCCAATGAGGAACAGCGCTTTGCCGAAACTTATGACGGGGGCGATCTGGGCGCAGCAGAGGATTCTCTGCGCAAGCTTCAGTTCCTGGCCAAGCTTGAGAAACAAATTGACGAGCTGGAAGAAGACCTTTTCAACGACTAGTTGCGAGAGCACTGACTGAGAGGGCCAGACGGTACCGCGCCCCGCTTAAAGAAGAGATAACTAATGGCATTACTGCAGATTTCTGAACCGGGCCAGAGCCCAGCTCCCCACCAGCGCAAGCATGCAGTGGGTATCGATTTGGGGACCACTAACTCACTGGTAGCGACCGTGCGCAGTGGATCGGCAGAGGCCATTGCCGATGAGCAGGGTGACGTGATCCTGCCATCAGCGGTGCACTATGGAGCCGAGGCGATTACCGTGGGTGCTGAAGCCCGCGCGTGCGCTGCAGAAGACCCCTACAACACCATGATTTCTATCAAGCGCCTGATGGGGCGAGGTGTTGCGGATATCAAAAGTTTCGGTGAACAGTTGCCCTATCGCCTGGCTGAGAGCAGTGGCGGTATGCCTTCGATTGAAACTGCAGCCGGACCGGTAAACCCGGTGCAGGTATCGGCAGAAATCCTGAAAAAACTGGCCGCGCGCGGCCGCGAAGCGCTCTACGGCAAGGCGGGCGGTGAGCTGGATGGTGCGGTGATCACCGTGCCTGCCTACTTCGATGATGCCCAGCGCCAAGCGACCAAAGACGCCGCCCAACTGGCGGGCCTGAAAGTCCTGCGCCTGCTCAACGAGCCCACAGCAGCGGCTGTTGCCTACGGCCTGGATAAAGGCGAAGAGGGTGTGATCGCGGTCTATGATCTCGGTGGCGGCACCTTCGATATCTCTATTCTGCGCCTGTCCCGGGGTGTGTTTGAAGTCATGTCTACCGGCGGCGATACAGCCCTTGGTGGCGACGATTTCGATCGCACTATCGCTTCCTGGATCGCCGAGCAAGTGGGATTGGGTACCGATCTCGACGCCGCGACCCAGCGAGTCCTGTTAGACAGCGCCTGTGCTGCGAAAGAATCCCTGTCCAGTGTCGAGCAGGTGGAAGTGCAATACGGCGACTGGTCCGGTGTGCTTGACCGCGACACTATGGCTTCACTGCTGGACCCCCTGATCGACAAAACCCTACGCGCCTGCAAGCGCGCCCTGCGCGACGCCGGTATCAGTGCCGATGAGGTGCAGGAAGTGGTTCTGGTGGGTGGCTCCACCCGTACTCTGCGCGTGCGCGAGCGGGTTGAGGGTTATTTTGGCCGTCCCCCCCATGCGGAAATTGACCCCGACCAAGTGGTAGCAATCGGCGCTGCGATTCAGGCTGATGTACTGGTGGGCAATAAGTCCAGCGAAGAACTGCTGCTGTTGGATGTTATTCCCCTCTCCCTCGGGATTGAAACCATGGGCGGCCTCGCGGAAAAACTGATTGATCGCAACACGACCATCCCCGTCACCAAAGCCCAGGAGTTCACCACTTTTAAAGATGGCCAGACTGCCATGGCGATCCATGTCGTGCAGGGCGAGCGGGAGCTGGTGAGTGACTGTCGCTCACTGGCGCGCTTTGAATTGCGCGGCATACCGCCGATGGTGGCCGGTGCCGCCCATATCCGTGTGACTTTCCAGGTGGATGCTGACGGTCTTTTATCGGTGACAGCCATGGAAAAAAGCAGTGGTGTCAGTGCCGATATTACGGTTAAACCGTCTTATGGGCTGGAGGACAAGGATATTGCGCGAATGCTGCAGGAATCCTACACCCACGCCGCTGAGGATATCGCCCTGCGTGCCCTGCGCGAGGCCCAGGTGGAAGCGGAGAGAACCCTGGAAAGCATGTTGGTGGCCCTGCGTGAGAACGGTGCCCAGCTGCTGGACGAAGGTGAGTTAAACGAGCTTGAGCACGCGATGGAAGCTCTGCGCCTGGCCCATAACGGCGGCGACGCAGAGGAAATTCGTCGACGTATCGAAGCCTTGAATAAGCTGTCTGAGCCTTTTGCTGCAAAGCGTATGGATGCCTCCATTAAGCGCGCTATGCAGGGCCACAGCTTGGATGAATTTGATAAATAACCATGATCAGGCGCAGACTCTGCGCTGCCGGCGGCCGGGGAGTCGTTACTTTCTCCCCGTCGGATTGAGACCACAGAGGTTCAGTACCCCATGCCGAAGATAGTATTTTTACCCCATCCGGAAATGTGCCCTGAGGGCAAAGTGGTGGAAGCGGAGAGCGGTGTCAGCGTGATCGACGCGGCCCTGGCCAACGATATTGAAATTGAGCACGCTTGTGAAAAAGCCTGTGCTTGTACCACTTGCCACGTCATTGTGCGCGAGGGCTTCGATTCCCTGGAAGAGCCGGACGAGCTTGAAGAGGACCTGCTGGATAAAGCCTGGGGCTTGGAACCGGAGTCTCGCCTGTCCTGTCAGGCGATTGTGGAGGATGAAGACCTGGTGGTCGAGATTCCCAAGTACACCATCAACCAGGTGTCGGAAAAGCACTGACCTGCACGCTGAGGAAGCCGAATCATGAAGTGGACTGATATTCACGATATTGCCATAGAGTTGAGCGAAGCTCACGAGGATGTGGACCCTCTGACGGTCAACTTTGTCGACCTGCGCAACTGGGTGATGGCGCTGCCCGGATTTGATGACGATCCCGATCGCTGCGGAGAGAAAATCCTCGAAGCGATCCAGGCTGCCTGGATCGAAGAGCAGGAGTGACCGGCCTTCGGGGGCAGTATTGGCAAGAGAGTACAAAAGTCGATCAATACCCCGTATAATCCGCCGGCCGCGAAATGCGGTGATCAAAAATTGAGTACCCCCGGTGGGTATGAAAGGAATATCAGGGAAGAGCAACTGAGTAGGTTGCTCTTTCTTTATGTAGGGAGCCTCTGAACAACTCCGCAACAATCCCGCAACACCTCTGCGAGCCTTGAAGGCCCGCCCTGCGGGGCTTACAGAGTTGTTTGGAGACTCCTAAGTTAAGTTACAAAAAATCAATTTGGAGATAACCATGGCCCTGGAGCGTACCCTTTCTATCATCAAGCCGGACGCAGTCGCCAAGAATGTAATCGGTGAAATCGAGAGCCGTTTTGAGAAAGCTGGCCTGAGCATTGTTGCCATGAAGATGGTTCAACTGTCCCGCGAAAAAGCTGAAGGTTTCTACGCTGAGCACAAAGAGCGTCCTTTCTTCAAAGACCTGGTTGACTTCATGACTTCCGGTCCAGTTGTTGTACAGGTTCTGGAAGGCGAGAACGCTATCCTGGCAAACCGCGACCTGATGGGTGCTACCAACCCTAAAGAAGCTGCTGCTGGCACCATCCGCGCTGACTTCGCTGACAGCATCGACGCCAACGCTGTACACGGTTCCGACTCCGCAGAGTCCGCTGCTCGCGAAGTAAGCTACTTCTTCGCCGACGACGAAATCTGCGCGCGCGCTTAATCCGCGCCACAAATCGCACCGGTCTGTCCGGACCGGTGCAATTCTTCCCCCGAGGTGAAATGAATGACCACAGAGAAAACCAACCTGCTCGGCCTTTCGGTAGAAAAGCTGGCCGCCTTTTTTGAATCATTGGGCGAGAAGCGCTTCCGCGCTGTTCAGGTTTTAAAGTGGATTCACCAGAATGGGGTTGATGATTTTGCTGAGATGACCAATGTCAGCAAGGCCCTGCGTCAAAAGCTGGCGGAAGTGGCCGAAGTCCGTGCCCCGGAAGTATTGAATCAGTGGGATTCCGCCGATGGCACACGGAAATGGTTAATTAAAGTCTCCGGTGGCAATGCTATCGAGACTGTTTATATCCCCGATGGTGATCGCGGCACCCTTTGTGTCTCCTCCCAGGTGGGCTGTTCCCTGGATTGCAGCTTTTGTGCAACTGGCAAGCAGGGCTTTAACCGCGATTTAACGGCGGCAGAAATTATCGGGCAGGTCTGGATTGCCTGTAAATCTTTCGGTCAATTGGACCCGAAAGGACCGCGCAAGGTTACCAACGTGGTGATGATGGGCATGGGTGAACCGCTGCTCAATTTCGACAATGTGGTCGATTCCATGAACCTGATGATGGAAGACAACGCCTACGGTATTTCCAAGCGCCGCGTTACCCTGTCGACCTCGGGTGTAGTGCCCGCACTGGACCGCCTCGCCGATGTGACCGATGTGAGCCTGGCAATTTCCCTGCATGCGCCCAACGATGAATTGCGTAACGAGTTGGTGCCGATCAATAAAAAATACCCTATTGCGGTGCTACTGGATTCCGCCAAGCGCTACATCGACCGCATGCCGGATACGCACCGTAAAATGACCATTGAATACACGCTGATGCGCGAGGTTAACGACCGCCCGGAGCACGCTGAGCAATTAGCAGAGCTGCTTAAAGAGATTCCGGTGAAAATTAACCTGATTCCCTTTAACCCGTTTGAGTTGTCCGACTACCAGCGAGTGAGTAATAACGCACTGCGTCGCTTCCAGCAGATTTTGCTCGACAAAGGTTATACCGTGACTGTGCGCACTACACGCGGCGATGATATTGATGCGGCCTGTGGTCAGTTGGCAGGCAGTGTTAATGACCGTACCCGCCGCTCCGAGCGCTACCGCAATGCAGAGCGCCCCGTTCGTATTGTTAACTAGTCGCTGGTAATTTTTTGTATAGGTTGCCAAATTGTTGGCAGCCTATTGGCTTCGATTTTCCCCTTCTCAAAAAAACTCTGTTTAGCCTAAAAGTTCCTTTCTATTCTATTTTTCGTGTCAACGAAATTGCTTTATCTAACGTTTAACGCTCGAGGAAAATTTACCCGGGAAGGGAGCGTTGGATATATGCATGAGATTAGGTCAAAACGATCATATTTTTTAATTTGCATTTTGCTTGCAACATTTTGACTTTGAATGAAATAGCTGGCCATTGGAGAGAGGTCTTCACTAGACCGTCTGGCACTGGATCTTTGCAGTAGCTACACCCGTATCTCCAACATCCATCAAAACATTATGACGCTATAGCGTGCTATCCAGTCATTTTCATTTGGCCTGGAGCTGTTACAGCGTGCTTAGGTTCAGGAAAAACAAAGTGTAGAAATGCTTGCACAGCTGTGTTGAGAGTTGAAGTGCATGGAGTTCTCTGAGTTGCCTGGCTTAGGAAAAGAAAAGTTATCGACGGGACTGTTCGAACATTATGAACGCGGAAAAAAACCAATTAACCCAATTGCTTGTAGCGCTGAATAAGCTGCTGTTCATTTCTTTATTTCTATTTATGGTGGGCTGTGGGGGAGGTGGTTCCTCTAGCGGTGAGGATGATTCACCGACAGAAACTACTGAAAATGATAGCGGCTCTGGGGATAGCTCTGGCTCAGACGATGGTGACGATTCGGACGGTGATACTGATGGTGGTTCGGATGGTGGTTCGGATGGTGATACTGGGCCAGATGATGATTCCGATTCAGAGCAGGGGATCTTGGTTGCTGAACTGATTGCAAATCCCTTCTCCGGCACCAGCATAGGGCTCTCCTGGGAGGACTCTGAAGAGACCTACAGCATCTATCGCGATGGCGAATTGATCGCAGAAACTACAGATAACCATTACGTGGATGAAGTCCTCTCAGTTAATACTGAATATAGTTATTGGGTCGGTGTGGGGAGTATTGATAGTGATACTAATAGTGTTACTGCAAAAACTCTGGTTAATAACACGAATGATGGCCTGAGCAATGGTACTGAAGCAGAGGCCATTGAAAAGCGCATTGTTGATTTTGATGAATGTCAAAATGAGCGCTCAGCCTTAGATGTTGACGATAGTAGTCTCGACAGTTGCTTGCAGGCTGTGCTGGATGAAGTGGGAATGGCAGAGCAATTGGAGGATATGCGCGCTTTCGCTGCTCGAGTTAGAAGTGAGCAAGACCCGGAGATGGTTGAGTTGGGTATGCGGTTATTCCACAGTAAAAGTCTTAGTGCTAACGGTGATACCGCCTGCTCTTCTTGCCACCACCCGACAATAGGCTGCGCTGGTGATGATCTTTCCATGTCTGTTGGGGTTAATGCCGTTGATCCCGATTTGCTTGGCCCAGGGCGTTCCGATGGTGAAAACGAAGTGCCGTTGGTTGCACGCAATGCCCAGCCTATTTGTAATGTGGCGCTCTGGGATAATGGATTATTCTGGGACAACCGCGTTCTTTTCACGAGCGACGGTGGCCTTAAAACAGACTCCAGGGATGTAACCAATAATACTGAAGCGGCGGTTGGTACCGGTACTTTGGCACTTATGATGGCCCAAGCCCATTTTCCGGTGACTGATGCTGCTGAGATGGGGGATATTTCTGACTTTGGCTACGACGAAAGTAGCGACGATGACCTTACTGACTACCGTGAGGAATATCTTATACCAAAGCTCAATGAGGAGTCCTGGGGCCCCTTATTTGCTGCCGCTTATGGAGACAACAGTATTGACTACAGTAGGGTCGCACAGGCGATTGCCGCCTATGAAGCGGTATATATTTTTATTGATAACCCCTTCTTTGACTATATCGACGGTGACCTGACAGCGCTGGATGACGATGCGAAGCGGGGAGCAATTACTTATTTTACGCCAGGCTCTGGTTGTACTGCTTGCCATACGGGCGCCTTCTTTACTAACCAGGGTTTGAGGGTCGTTAACTATCCTCAAATTGGTGTCGGAAAAGAGGATGATGGCGCTGATTGGGGAGGGGCAGTACTCGGTGGCTTTCGTGTTCCAACACTGCTCAATGCAGGCATTACTGGTCCCTGGGGGCACGCCGGGCAGTTTGGCTCCTTAGAAAGAAATATTGAGCACTATGCCGGGCAAGCGGATTCGGTGTCCCGGTACTTCGCAGATAGTGAAATGTGCGACCTGGATCAGTTTGCCGAGCTAGCAGACTGCGCAGCGAAAGTTGCGCCCAATGGTCTGGAGTTGACCGAGGCAATTCTGGAGATAGATGGTGATGCAGCACTTCCGATAGACGACGATGAAGTGAAGCTGTTAGCGGCATTTCTTGAGGCGCTCACTGACCCGGATGCAGAGAATGTAAATTCAAATGCAACCCAATCCCTGATTCCTCCCCGTGACGGCGGACCCGATGGAATGCAGCTGGATGCCTGGGATCAGGACGGCAACGAACTTTAATATTCCTGCATTTTATTTGAGCATCTCACTAATATTGACTTACTGGTGAGATGCCAGCTCTTCATTAGCGACCTTTATTCGCATTCATCATTCAGGCAACCACCTTCTGCCTTAAAATTCACCACAGTTTCATTCTTATTTTGCTTCCAGAGCCAGGCCGAAGTTGATCCGAGAGTGAATTCCTGCGATCAGGGCTAGGTATAAGTCATCGTCTGGATTGCAAAGTTTTTAGTCAATTGTTGCTGGAAAAAAACTCTATCCCCTGAAATTCTGGTGAGTTGGTCGTTCCCTCCGGGATTCACTCAGGACTTTTGTTCACATTTCTTCCTTAATTGGTCAACCAAATCTATTGGTGTCGCGTTATCACCTACGAACTATTAAAAATATATGGAAGGGACCACTAGGATTCTTATGAGTGCTCAGAAGTTCGATCAAAAAGTCTTTCCCAGAGTCCTACTTAGACTCTTTTTCCTCACGCTGTTTTCGCTGTTAGTTGGTTGCGGCTCCGGGTCATCTGGTAGTGAGGATAATTCGCCTGCAGATACCGTTCAGGGTGATGATGGTTCCGGTTCCGGTTCCGGTTCCGGTTCCGGTTCTGGCTCAGGAACGGGCACCGATCCTGAGCCTGAGCCTGAGCCTGAAGAAGCCGGTGAACCCGCTGAGCTAATTGGCTATGCCCACTCGGGAACCAGTATCGGTCTTAACTGGGAAAGAGATGGTGAGACTTACTTTATCTATCGAAACGGTGAAAAGGTCGCGGAAACCAGCAATAACTATTATGTCGAACAGGGCCTCTCAGTTAACACCGAATATGTTTACTCTGTCAGTACGGTTGATGCTGCAAACGAATCGGAAGCTTCGCAGGTTACGGTCAAGACATTAGTTAATGACACCAATGCTGGCCTGAATAACGGTACAGAAGATGATGTTTTAAATGAGCGCATCTCCACGTTTGCAGAGTGTAAAAATACTGCGACGGCACTAGATCTACTCGAAGAGGACTTGGACAATTGTTTGGCAGCCATGCTCGAGTACAATCGCATGGTCTCTCTTGTCGAAGACATTCGGGCTTTTGCCGCACGGGTCCGCAGTGAGCAGGATCCTGCCAAGGTGGAGCTGGGCATGCGTCTGTTCCACAACAAGTCTCTCAGTGCTAATCAAGATGCTTCTTGTTCATCTTGTCACCACCCTGCGATTGGTTGTGGGGGAGATGACCTCTCGATGCCGGTTGGAGTGAATGCTGTAGATACCGCTTTGCTCGGGCCAGGTCGATCTGATGGAACTAACGAAGTGCCTTTAGTGCCGAGAAATTCACAAGCTATTTGTAATGCGTCACTATGGTCTCGTGGACTGTTTTGGGATAACCGGGTCTCACTGAGTCCGAATGGCGTTCTCCGTACGGATTCAAGAGATGTTACCGATAATACGAATGATGCTGTGGGGGCTGGTTCGTTAGCCCTACTTATGGCGCAGGCGCATTTCCCGGTAACGGCCCCGCCAGAAATGGGTGACATCGCGGACTTTGGATACGATGATTCTGTCGATGAAAATTTCACTGCATACCGCGAAGATATATTAGCGGCTAATTTGGATGTCGAAGCTTGGGCTCCGCTGTTTACGTCTGCCTTTGGGGATTCTGAAATCAATTTCAGTCGCATTGCTGAAGCAATTGCAGCTTATGAAGCCGTGCAAATATTTATCGATAACCCCTTCTTTGACTATGTGGGCGGTAACCTGGAGGCGCTCGATGTAGAGGAAAAGCGTGGTGCTATTACTTTTATGTCGAAGGATGCTGGGTGCACGTTCTGTCACAAGGGAGCTTTCTTCACGTCTGAAGCCTTGATGGCCGCAAATTATCCGCAGATAGGTATAGGAACCGATGAGAGTGGCAGTGGGGAAGATATGGGTGGAGAGGGTTCCTTAGGGTTCGGAGCATTCAGGGCACCGACCTTGCTGAATGTGGCGATCACCGGTCCCTGGGGGCACAACGGGCAGTTTGGCACGCTGAAGAGAAATGTTGAACACTACAGTGATCATGGAGCATCCATTTCCAGGTACTTTGAAAATAGTGAAATGTGTGATCTCGCTCAATTCAAGGGTCTTGAAAATTGCGCCAGTAAACTGGCTCCCAATGGTTTGGCACACTCTCAGGCGATCTTAGATGGAAATGAGGGTGGGGGTATAAATCGCCTGAGCGAAGAAGAGATGGACCTTATAGTGGTATTTCTGGGAACTCTTACTGACCCCAAGGCCGCGAATACCAACTCTAATGAGATTCAGTTTCTGATTCCTCCTCGGGATGGTGGACCAGATGGAAAGCAGTTAGATGCAAAAGATAGCGATGGTAAAAGTTTATAGCCTTCATTCCATAACTCTTTGGGAAATGGTTGCGTCAAGAGCGCTTTGCGTTTCTCCTAAGTTGGATTAGCCGGCTATTTGTCGGTAGTCACCACTAAAAAGCTGTCGGTTATTGCCGGCAGCTTTTTTTAATCTATCTGAAATAATCCTGACACAGTTTGTTTTTACAAACTTTCCTTGCTTTTCCCACCTCTGATTCAACGGCGCAAAAATATTTTCATTGGGGTTTGGGCGTTAACGCCCAAATTTCATTGATTGAATTTACATATTCTCTTAAGCAAACACTGAAACTACTAATTTTTATTAAATTTCTGACTATGAGAACGGATGTAGTAGCTTACTGCGACCTTATTAGCAGTTATTCCTGTTTTAAGTCATTACAGTAGGCCCTGGGAGTAATTGGGTATTTTCGCAATGCCGCTGATTTTCAGGACGGTCCGCAATCACTGCGAGGCTCCCTAGATCTTTCATTAGGTTGCAACGCAGAATTTATTCTTAGATATAGTAAGTGTTTCCTTACCCTTTGATGCCAGCGCTGGCACTTAGGTCTGTATTTGCTGTCCAGAACTCGGAATAAGAAAAGGTCATTGACGGGCAGGTCAAGAACTATGAATGTTGATAAAAATCAAATCACACTATCGCTAACGGCTCTGGTAAAGCTGCTGGTCCTACCTCTATTTCTTGTGATGGTGGGCTGCGGAGGAGGTGGTTCCTCAAGTAGTGGCAATGACACGCCTACTGAAACTTCTGATACTGGCAGTGATGGCGATTCTGGTTCAGGTGATGATGATAATGGCGATGGCGATGGCGATGGCGATGGCGATGGCGATGGCGATGGCGATGGCGATGGCGATACAGGCTCAGGTCAGGGAATTATTCCTGCAGAACTGATCGGCAACGCATTTTCCGGTACCAGTATCGGTCTTTCCTGGGAAAGCACCGGTGCGACCTATGTTATCTATCGTGGCAGCGAACGAATTGCTGAGACGACTAGCGGATACTATGTCGATGAGGGTCTCTCATCAGACACTGAATATACCTACTCAGTAACCACCGGCGATGTCGACAGCGAAGATGAGACCGCCAGCGTCACTGCCAGAACATTGGTAAATAATACTAATGACGGCCTCAGTAATGGTTCTGATGCAGGTGGTTCTGATAGCCGAATTTCCGATTTTGATGAATGTCAAAATGCGCGTTCAGCGGTCAATATTGCTGATGGCAGTCTCGATAGCTGCTTACAGGCAGTGCTGGATGACGTTGGCATGGCCGAGCAGTTGGAAGATATGCGCGCCTTTGCTGCCCGGGTCAGAAGTGAACAGGACCCTGCCATGGTAGAGCTGGGTATGCGCTTGTTTCACAATAAAAACCTGAGCGCTGATGGCGATGCATCTTGCTCTTCCTGCCACCACCCGGCAATAGGTTGTGGTGGCGATGACTTATCCATGCCAGTTGGCGTTGATCCCGTTGATGCTGAATTAGTCGGTCCCGGTCGCTCCGACGGCCAGAATGAAGTTCCGCTGGTACCTCGAAATGCCCAGCCTATCTGCAATGTAGCCCTTTGGGATAACGGTTTGTTTTGGGATAACCGAGTGGCGATCAATGGTAATGGAGGGCTCAGGACAGACTCCCGGGATGTTACTCGCAACACAGAGGCGGCCGTGGGTACTGGTACCCTCGCACTGATGATGGCCCAAGCCCACTTCCCGGTCACAGAAGCTGCTGAGATGGGGGATATCACCCAGTTCGGTTACGACGATACCAGCGATGATGGTTTTACTGATTATCGTGAGGATATTCTCGCTGAAAAATTAACCCAGGACTCGTGGGGTGCAATGTTTACCGCAGCATTTGGCGATTCGGCAATTAACTTCAGCAGAATTGCAGAGGCAATTGCCTCTTACGAAGCGGTGCAAATTTTTATTGATAACCCCTTCTTTGATTATGTTGATGGAGACCTTGCGGCCCTCAATAACGATGAAAAGCGAGGGGCAATTACCTTTATGACACGAAATTCAGGGTGTACAAATTGCCACTCAGGAGCCTTTTTCTCTAATCAAGGGTTGAGAGCTGTCAGTTATCCACAAATTGGTGTTGGTAAAGATGAGAGTGGCAGTGGTGCTGACTTGGGTGGTAATGGAAGCGGCAGCTTCCGCACGCCAACGCTGCTTAACGTGGCGCTCACTGGCCCCTGGGGGCACGCAGGTCAGTTCGGTACATTGAAAAGAAATGTCGAACACTACACTGGTCGAGCCGACTCTGTTTCCCAATATTTCACCAACAGTGAGATGTGCGATTTGGATCAGTTTGCAGAGGTGGATGAGTGTGCGGCGAAAGTTGCGCCCAATGGCCAGGCACTGACTGAAGCACTGTTGGCTGAAAATGGCGACGGCGCTGTGAATTTGGACGACGAGGAAGTTGATTTACTGGTAGCGTTCCTCGAAACCCTAACTGATCCAGATGCGGCAAATACTGACTCCAATGCAGTCCAGTCATTGATTCCGCCGCGGGACACTGGTCCAGATGGCATGCAGCTGGATGCGGTTGACCAGGAAGGTAATCAACTCTAACTCTTCTAAGCCCTTTTTACTTATTCCGCCGGTACACCGGTACTGGCGGATTGACAATACTCGACAAAGTCATCACTAAATGGAATTGATTGGGTTTTAGGGCTGCAACTGGCAAGGCTTTCCGGCAGTATAGGGATTTGGAAAGTGCCAGCTGAGGCGGGATCAGATTTCTCACACAAAATACCGATATGTACTTTTACCACTGCCAGTGGATGCCGGTGGTCGATGTTGGGTTTTGCTGTGTTTTGCGGGCTTGCTTTGTCCAGGGATTGGCGTTAGCACTCATTGGTGTATTGGTGACACCCGCGCAATCTCGCTGGGCCGATAAGTGAAAAATAAAGATACAGGTGATGTAGTGTCCGCGAAATTTAAGAGCCTGTCGCTCCTGGTGCTGCTCGGTACTCTGCTGGGGGGGTGTGTAACCTCTGGGATGCCCGAGCGCAAGGAAGTTGACCTGGATAAGGCATTGGAGACCCATGTTCAGTTGGGGCTTCGCTATTTGCGGGACCCCAACAGCAGGGAGCAGTCCCGCCGTCATTTTAACCGCGCTTTGGAATTGGGCAAAAAGAACCCACTGGCACATCACGGTCTGGCACTGCTTTATCAAGCGGATGGTGAGCTGGATATTGCGGAGTCTCACTTCAAGAAAGCCTTGCGCTATAGCGACGGGTTTTCCATGGCTCACACTAACTACGGCGTTTTTCTCTATAAACAAGAGCGCTACAAAGAGGCCCTCAAACAGTTCGAACTCGCCTCTACAGACCTCACCTATAATCGTCGATCTTTTGCCTTGGTTAACTACGGCCGTACGGCCGCGCGTCTGGGTTTCACTGACAAGGCGGAAGGGGCCTATGCCAGGGCGTTAGCGCTGAACTCCGATTTGCCGCTGGCGTTGATCGAAATGGCTGAGCTGAAATTTAACGCCGGTGATTATGCAAAATCCAAGGCGTACCTGGATCAATTTAGTGAAAAGAATCGCCAGACACCCCAGTCACTGTGGCTTGGGATTCGTATCGAGAAGGTGTTTGGCAATCGTGACAAGGAGCGGAGTTACGCCCTTGCTTTGAAGAATTTGTACCCGTACTCTGCGGAGACACTGAAATATCAGGAGTTGAGTGGTAATGACGGATAGTAGTCCCGAACACTGCGAAGGTGGTGAGGTCGTATCCAATACGCAAACTTCTAAGGGTTCCGCTGGCAATCTTTTGCTGGCGGCTCGGGAAGCGGCCGGGCTGTCCCGAGAGGAGTTATCGCAGCGCCTGTGTATTATTGATAACACAGTTGAGTGGATTGAAAGCGATAATTACGAAAAGCAGCCAGAAGCTGTCTACACGCGAGGCTATATCCGCAATATTTGTCGCGAGTTGAATATTCCTGCTGAGCCGGCTTTGGAAGCCTATGATAGGGATCGGCCGCAGCCAGCACAGTGCAGTGAATCCCGGCGAACCACTAAAGCCGAGGCATTTCGCCCTGAGCGCAAGCGCGGACATGGTGCCCTGGCCCTGATTCCCCTGTTGCTCGCAGGTGGTGTCTTCTGGTGGAAGTACGGTACTCCAGTCAATATTCCCGGTATGCCCATGGGTGAGGATACTGCGGACCTGGTTGCCGAAGCCCCCGTTGCCAGTGAAGTTGTAACTGATCCGGTTGCTGAAGTAGAGCGGCAGGAAGTCGCAGTTGAAGAGTTGAGTTCAGAGCCATTTGCACCAGCATCAAATGGAGTTGCTCATGTTCAGCTTGAGGTTGGCAGTGCTGAAACGGTGGAGAATAAACCCGCTGCTTCTGTGGAAAAAGTGGTTGAGCCTGTTCCCGCCCAAGTAGCCCAGTTGGACCAGGCCCTGAAAGGCGCATTGCGGCTTCGCTTTGATGAAGATGCCTGGGTTGAGGTGAAAGACGCACAAGGTGTGATTTTACTGGCCGGGGTCCAAGCTGCTGGCAGTGCCAAATCTTTAGATGGAGATGCTCCATTTGAGCTGATGTTGGGAAATGCCCGTGCAACCCATGTGGTTTACCGCGATGAAACTATCGACAGCCAGCCTATTGGCGACCGCCGCACTCGTCGTCTGATTGTCGGCGATTAAGATGATCTTCCCCGTTTGGGCGCGAACCCTGTAGGTTTGCGCCCAATCTCTCTATAATCTCCCCTCGATTTTTATCAGTAATACCACCAGGTCAGCCTATGCAATTTGAATCTCCCATTGTCCGCCGCAAGTCGCGCCAGATCATGGTGGGTGATGTACCGGTCGGAGGGGATGCCCCGATCTCGGTGCAAAGTATGACCAACACCGAAACCTGCGATGTAGCAGCTACTGTTGGCCAGATCCAGCGCCTGGAACAGGCTGGAGCCGATATAGTGCGGGTTTCTGTGCCCAGCATGGATGCCGCAGAGGCGTTTGGAGAAATTAAAAAACAGGTGAATGTCCCGTTAGTCGCAGACATTCACTTCGATTACCGTATCGCCCTGCGGGTTGCAGACCTGGGGGTGGATTGCCTGCGTATTAACCCCGGCAATATTGGCCGAGAGAAGCGTATTCGGGCCGTAGTGGATAAAGCGCGCGATCTGAATATCCCGATTCGTATCGGTGTCAATGCGGGCTCCCTGGAAAAAGACCTGCAGAAAAAGTATGGCGAGCCCACGCCGGATGCTCTGGTAGAGTCGGCGCTGCGCCATGTATCGATCCTCGACAGCCTGGACTTCCAGGACTTCAAAGTCAGTGTAAAAGCATCCGATATCTTTATGGCCACGGCTGCCTATCGCAAGCTGGCCCAGCAGATTGAGCAACCGCTGCACTTGGGTATTACCGAAGCTGGCGGCTTGCGTGCCGGCACAGTGAAGTCGGCGATTGGTCTCGGTGCCCTTCTGCTCAACGGTATCGGTGACACCCTGCGGGTTTCCCTGGCTGCAGACCCGGTGGAAGAGGTCAAAGTGGGCTGGGATCTGCTCAAAAGCCTGCGTCTGCGCAGTAAAGGTATTAACTTTATTGCCTGCCCCAGCTGCTCGCGCCAGAACTTCGATGTGGTGAAAACCATGAATGAGCTGGAGACGCGCCTGGAAGATGTGATCACACCGCTGGATGTGGCAGTAATTGGCTGTATCGTCAACGGCCCCGGCGAAGCGAAAGAGGCCGATGTAGGCCTGACTGGTGGTACCCCGAGCCATGCCATCTATGTGGATGGGCAGCCAGACCGCAAGTTTAAGAATGAAAATCTGGTGGATGATTTAGAGCGTTTGATTCGCGAGAAGGCGGCCGCCAAGGCCGAGCGCGAAGCGGATATCATCGCCAAGGCGTAGAGGGCAACAGCTCCCTGCGCAAGCCCCAATTAATTGAGTGAAAAATTAAGGAACAGCGTTGAAACAGCTTCGCGCAATTCGCGGCATGAACGATCTGCTACCGGAACAGTCCCCGGTATGGCAGTACGTGGAAGCCACACTGAGTGAACTTACTAGTCGCTATGGCTACACCGAAATTCGTACTCCCTACCTGGAGTCGACCCAGTTATTTTGCCGTGCGGTGGGTGAGGCTACCGATATTGTCGAGAAGGAAATGTACACCTTTGATGACAAGAGCGGTGACAGCGTTACCCTGCGCCCTGAGGGCACAGCGGGCACTGTGCGTGCAGCGATCCAGAGCAACTTGCTGAACCAGCCACAGCGCCTGTGGTATTTCGGCCCTATGTTCCGCTATGAGCGCCCACAGAAGGGGCGCCTGCGTCAGTTCCACCAGTTTGGTGTCGAGGTGTTTGGCATTGAAGGGCCGGATATCGATGCAGAAATCCTGATCATGACTGCGCGACTGTGGCGTCAGCTGGGTATCAGCGAACATGTGACCCTGCAGCTCAATTCCCTGGGTAACGCCGAGAGCCGCGCTGCTTACCGGGATGCGCTGGTCACTTATTTAAGTGAGCGTCGTGACCAGCTGGATGAGGACAGCCAGCGCCGTCTGGAGCGCAATCCGCTGCGAATTCTCGACAGTAAAAATGCGCAAACTCAGGAACTGCTGGCGGATGCGCCCTGTCTACTGGACTTCCTCGATGAGGAATCCGCCGCCCACTTTAGTCAGCTAAAGGCACTTTTGGACGGGGCTGGCGTTAAGTATGAGATCAATCCCAAGTTGGTGCGCGGTCTCGACTACTACGGAAAAACTGTATTTGAGTGGGTGACCGACAGCCTCGGTGCCCAGGGCACTGTGTGTGCCGGTGGCCGCTATGACGGCCTGGTAGAACAGATGGGTGGCAAAGCCACTCCGGGAGTGGGTTTTGGCCTGGGTGTTGAGCGTCTTGTATTGATGCTGGAGACCCTAGAAGTGTTGCCTGAGTCCCTTTCGCAACAGGTAGATGCCTACCTGGTTGCCGTTGGTGATGTACAATCAGCTGCCATGACAGCCGCCGAGCAATTGCGCGACGAGCTGCCCTGGTTGCGACTGCAGTTGCACTGTGGTGGAGGAAGCTTTAAAAGCCAGATGAAGAAAGCTGATAAGAGCGGCGCCGATTATGCGCTGATTATCGGCGAAGATGAGGCTGCAAATGGTCAGATAACTGTGAAGTACCTTCGCGCTGACCAACCGCAGCAAACGCTGGCACCAAAAGAGCTGGCAGCACTGCTGCAAGGCTGAAAGAAACACTGAGGGAGGCGGAGGCCCCCGCCGGGAAAGTTAGTAATCTACAGGAAAGGCAAATTACCCAATGGCTGAGCATCTTACCGAACAAGAACAAATAGAAACGCTGAAGCGCTGGTGGGCGGAAAATGGCAAGGGAATTGTGACTGGCGTCGTGCTGGCCCTGGCCGGTTATTTCGGTTATCAGTGGTGGCAGGGAGATCAGCGCACTAAGGCTGAAGCGGCCTCTGACCTGTACCAGACTTTCGTTGAAGCGGTCTCCGCCAACAACAATCAACCGGACAACAAGCAGCTTACCACTGCCAAGAATGTGGCCGAGCAGCTGAAAGATGATTTTGCCAAGCGCATCTACGCCAGCCAGGCTGCACTGCGTCTCGCGGCTATTTCAGCGGAGAGCAATGACCTGGAAGCTGCCGAGCAGCAGCTGCAGTGGGTACTCAACAACACCAGTGAAGCAAGCCTGGAGCTGCTCGCTAAACGCCGCCTGGCCGCTGTTTTGGCGGCCCGCGGTGAGTCAGATGAAGGCCTGAAATTGCTCGAGGGCACTATACCCCCGGCATTCGCGGCCCTTTATTCTGAGACTCGTGGTGATATCCTGAAGCAAAAGGGTGACATCGCCGGTGCGCGTGCCGCGTACGAGCAAGCACTGACAGAGCTTCTGCCAGAGCAAGCGGGCAACACCCAACTTCTGCGCCTGAAGGCTGAAAGCCTGGCGGTAACCGAGAGCAGTGACGCTCAGAACCAAACCGAGCCTGTATCTGAGGGAGACGAGTAATGGGATTTCTGAATCGCGCTGCGGGTCGCACTGCAGCGGTGGCGCTAGCGGTGGCCCTGGCTGCCTGTGCCTCTAATGACGAGAAGGAAGATGTCGACCCCGTCGAACTGGTGGATATTAACTCCACTGTTGCCCTGCAAGAGGTGTGGTCTGCCGATATTGGCGGTATTGACCAAAAGCGTTACGCGATGCTGCAGCCGAGCCTTATCGATGGTCGCCTGATAGCTGCCAGCAGCGATGGTGAAATCAGTGCTTTTGATCGCAGCTCCGGGCGTAAGCTCTGGGAGACAGATCTGGATGTAGATCTGAGCGGTGGTGTGGGCACTGGCCTGGGCATGGCGGTAGTCTCTGACTACCGCGGCCGCGCCGTGGCTCTGGACCTCGAAAACGGCGCTGAGCTATGGAATTACCAAGTCTCCGGCGAAGTAGTTGCCGCTCCAGCGATCGGTGCTGGCGTGGTTGTCCTGCAGACCGTAGATGGCAAGCTGGTTGGCCTCGACGCTACCAGCGGTGAAGAGTTGTGGAGCCACAATACCAATTTGCCAGTACTGACCCTGCGCGGTACTGCAGCACCTGTTATCAGCGGTGGTATGGTGATTGCCGGCCTGGATAACGGCAAACTGCTGGCCCTGGACGCCCGCGATGGCATTCAGCGCTGGGAACAGCGAGTCGCTATTCCCCAGGGCTCTGCGGAGCTGGAGCGGGTAGTTGATATCGACGGTGCTCCAGTAGTGCGCGGTGATTTGGTGTTTGCCGCCAGCTACCAGGGCCGTGTTGTCGCCCTGTCCAAAGATAATGGCCGCGGCCTCTGGGCTCGCGATGCCTCTACCCACCACGAAGTGGCAGTAGGTGGTGGCCATGTCTACCTCAGTGATGCCTCCGGTAGCGTCTATGCCTACAATGTGGGCAGCGGCCAGATCGAGTGGAGTAATAACGAACTATTGCGCCGCGAATTGAGCGGACCGGCTTTCTTCCAGGACGTGGTCGTTGTGGGAGATCTGGAAGGCTACCTGCATGTGCTGGACCCCAATTCCGGACAATTTATTGGCCGCGAGCAGGTGGACGGTGATGCGATTCGCATCCCCATTCTGGTTGATGGCGACCTGATATTTGTGCTGTCGGATGACGGCAAGTTATCAGCTCTGCGCCTCGCTGATACCTGATAATCGCAGCCAACTGACGAGAGGCGGACAGGCTGTCCGCCTTAGGGCTTAGAGCCCGCAAAAGGAGCCTGCTGCGCAGGCAAGTTGAAATCGCCCGCCTCGCGCGGGCTTTTGTATTTTTTTATACGGCTAAAACTAGAATTTGTATGCTGCCAGTAATTGCCCTGGTCGGGCGCCCCAATGTGGGCAAATCCACACTTTTTAACCGGTTGACCAAGTCTCGCGACGCTTTGGTGGCCAACTACGCCGGGCTTACCCGCGATCGCAAGTACGGTGAGGCGGAGATCGACGGGCGCAAGCTGTTACTGGTCGATACCGGTGGTATTTCCGGTGGCGAAGAAGGCATCGATGCGGCTATGGCCGAACAATCTATGCAGGCCATCGAAGAAGCAGACTTCGTACTCTTTTTGGTGGACAGCCGCGCCGGCCTGACCCCAGCCGACGAGATGATTGCCGAACGCTTGCGCACCCGCTCCAAGCCCACTTTCCTGGTGGCCAACAAAGTTGATGGGGTAAACCCGGATATTGCCCTGGCACCTTTCTATGAGTTGGGTATTGGTGAGCTTTTCCCGACGACTGCTACCCACGGGCGCGGTGTTCGCTCCCTGATGCAGCGGGTTATCGAGGACCTGCCCGAGCAGGAAGTTGAAGAGGAAGCCGAAGAAGCGACCGGAATCAAGATTGCCATTGTGGGCCGCCCCAATGTGGGTAAATCCACCCTGGTTAACCGCCTCTTGGGTGAGGACCGGGTTGTTGTCTACGATCAGCCCGGCACAACCCGCGATAGCGTCTATATCAATTATGAACGCGACGAAAAGCCTTACACCCTGATCGATACTGCGGGCATTCGCCGCCGGAAAAATATCAAGGAATCGGTGGAGAAGTTCTCTATCGTCAAAACCTTGCAGGCGGTGGAAGATGCCAACGTGGTGGTGCTGGTGATCGATGCCCGCGAAGGCCTGGTGGACCAGGATATGCACCTGATGGGCAGCGTAGTACAGGCGGGACGCGCGCTGGTAGTTGCCCTGAACAAGTGGGATGGGCTGGAAGCGGATCATCGCGACTATGTGAAAGCCGAGTTGGAGCGCCGCCTGCGCTTTGTGGACTTTGCTGATGTGCACTTTATTTCTGCACTGCATGGCACCGGTGTTGGGCATCTGTACGAGTCCATTGAGGGTGCTTACCAGAGCGCTACAGACAAACTGTCCACTAATCACCTCACTCGTATTCTGGAGTGGGCGGTAAGTGAGCACCAACCACCTTTGGTGCACGGACATCGTATCAAATTGCGCTACGCTCACGCCGGCGGACAAAATCCGCCGGTTATTGTGATCCACGGTAACCAGACTGAGCAGGTACCGGCACATTATGTGCGCTACCTGGAGAAGACTTTCCGCAAGGCTCTGGATTTGCACGGTACTCCGGTAAAAATTGAGTTCCGCACCAGCGCTAACCCCTACGCGGACAAAAAGAACAAGCTGAGTGACCGCCAGAAGGCCAAGAAACGCCGCCTGATGAAGTTTGTTAAAAAGAAGAAAAAATAAGAGGCGGTAACTTAGGTTACCTGTAAGCCGGCAAGGGATACTGCCGGTTTACGCACCACTCCAGCTTCTACAGCCTTAACCCACAGTGGAATGGCATTGTGGGATTTCTATCGTACCAGTGATCCCGTTTTTGACGGGGCCAGGGAAGAAACCACAAGGAGAATACGATGTTGAAGCTGAAGAATCCTGCATTGCTGCGCAACCAGTCCTATATCAATGGCCAGTGGATTGACGCTGATTCTGGCGATACCTTCGATGTGTTGGACCCGGCAACTGGCAAGCCGGTTGCCAGTATCGCCAACTTGGGGGCAGATGAGACTCGCCGTGCTATAGAAGCTGCTGATAAAGCCTGGCCTGCCTGGCGCGATACTCCGGTAAAAGAAAGAGCGAAAATTCTCAGACGCTGGTATGAGCTGATAATTGCTAACGCCGATGATCTAGCCATTATTTTGACCGCAGAGCAAGGCAAGCCACTGACAGAGTCCCGTACCGAAATTGTGTATGGTGCTAATTATGTCGAATGGTTTGCGGAAGAAGCCAAGCGCGTCTACGGGGATGTTATTAGCCCGCCTTCCAGTGATAAACGGCTCTTGGTTATCAAGCAGTCGATTGGTGTGACCTGTTCTGTAACGCCATGGAATTTCCCCAGCGCTATGATCGCACGCAAAATGGCTCCCGCTATTGCCGCAGGCTGTCCATTTATTGCCAAGCCCGCTTCCGAAACACCTCTATCCGCACTGGCACTCGCAGTTCTCGCTGAGGAAGCAGGAATCCCCCCAGGTGTTTTTAATATTGTCGCAGGGGATAAGGCACCGGAGATTGGCGCAGAAATGACGGCCAATCCCTTAGTGCGGAAATTTACTTTTACCGGTTCTACCGCTGTCGGAAAATTGCTGCAAGCCCAGTGTGCAGCAACCATGAAAAAAACCTCTATGGAATTGGGCGGTAATGCCCCATTTATTGTTTTTGATGATGCTGACATTGGCGAAGCCGTTAAGGGCGCAATTGTTTGTAAATATCGCAATGCCGGTCAAACCTGTGTATGCGCCAATCGCATTTTCGTGCAAGAAGGTGTTTACGATGAATTTGCACAGAAATTTTCCGCCGCGGTAAACCAGCTTTCCATGGGCAGTGGTTTTGATAGCGGTGTCGACATGGGTCCTATGATTACCACCAAAGCAGTGAAGAAAACGGAATCTCTGGTGGAAGATGCGCTGCAAAAAGGCGCGCAAACTCTAGTTGCTGGTGGTCCCAGTACTATGGGGGAATGCTTTTATTCTCCCGTAGTATTGGGTGGGGCCACCGATCAAATGAACTTGTTCAAAGAAGAGATCTTCGGTCCGGTAGCTCCGCTATATAAATTCTCCTCTGAAGAGGAAGTCATTAAAATGGCCAACGATACGGAATTTGGTCTGGCTTCTTATTTTTACTCCAGGGATATCGGTCGTATTTGGCGTGTTGCAGAGGGGCTTGAATACGGTATGGTCGGTATCAATGAGGGTATTATTTCCAACGAAATGGCACCCTTTGGCGGTGTAAAGGAATCCGGGCAGGGGCGCGAGGGCTCAAAATACGGTATTGAGGATTACCTGGAAATAAAATATCTGTGTGTCGGCGGTATTGATAAGTAGTTTGTTAAGGTGTTTGGATTTTAAATGGTTGTAGAGCCTATAGCGCGGGTGCATTCCTGCTTTGGAGAAAAGTTTGGAGTGCCCCGCCAGCCACTATTGGCGGATGCCAGTCGCGCCAGTATTGCGTTGTTACCTCCCCTGGATACGCCAGATGCAGTTGCCGGTCTGGAGCAAAATAGCCATATCTGGGTAGTGTTCCAATTTCACCAAGCCGCTGGGCAGTGGTCAGCTAAAGTGCGCCCGCCCCGTTTGGGCGGCAATAAGAAACTGGGTGTACTCGCCACTCGCTCGCCTTTTCGTCCCAATAATATCGGGCTGTCAGTAGTTCGTCTTCTGGAGGTACGCACCTCTCCTAAAGTGGAGTTGATAGTTGCCGGGGCAGATTTGGTCGATGGTACGCCAGTATTGGATATTAAACCCTATGTTCCCTATGCGGATGCGTTAACGCATGCGCAAAGTGAATTTGCTGACGCAGCTCCAGTGCAAATTCCCGTTACTATCCCCGAGTCAGTTCTGAATAAAGCCAAAGCCTACCGCGATGACTGGGGTACAGATCTCCCCCGTTTAATTGAACAGGTGTTATCCCAGGATCCAAGACCGGCATACCAAAAGACCGATCCACAGCGCACTTATGGCATGCAATTGTGTGAATTCAATTTGCGTTGGCGTTATACCGATGCCGGAATAGAAGTGGTGGCACTAGAATAACCCTCGACCAGCTAGTTTCAGTATTCTGCAGTAAGTCAGGATGTGTCTCCTCCATAACTGTCTAGGGTTCGGAACGGATATGTCATTCATTTTCATGGGAAATACAATTCCCCAAGATACGGCATTCGCCTAAAAATAACGCCTAGCTATCTAAGGGCACAGCTATGCCAGTACGTGAAACCTTTAATTATCAAGGCTTAGATGCTATTCGCGTCGGCCGAGTCAATATGGGTGTTAATACAACCTTTGTTGTTTATCGCCTCAATGGAACCGTAATTGATACGGGTCCCAGCAATCAGTGGAAGTATGTCAAGCCGTTTATACAAAGCGCACCGCTAAAGCAGTTATTGCTGACTCATCACCATGAAGACCATAGTGGCAATGCCGGCGCTATCCAGAAACTTACCGGTGTGCAGGCGGTGGCCCCGGATCTGACTATTGGTATATTAAAAAAAGGCTTCCGAATTCCCCCGATGCAGAAGTTTTTCTGGGGAACTGCGGGAAAAGCGGAGGTAGCACCTCTCCCAGCGGAGGTCTACATTGGTGAAGAAGAAGTATTACCAGTATTTAGTCCCGGGCATGCAAAGGATATGACCTGCTATTTGTTACCTGAGCGTGGCTGGCTGTTTAGTGCTGATTTATTTATTGCCAACTACTTAAAGTTCCTGCGTATTGATGAAGATGTCCCTACATTAATGAAAAGTATAAAGGGAGTCCTGGATCATTCATTTGACGTTATCCTTTGCCCTCATAGAGGTGTGGTAGAGGATGGTTGGCAGCAGTTGAATAAAAAATATGAGTACCTGCTTAATCTATCTGGAGAGGCGCAGGAGTTGACGCAGCAGGGACTGCCCTTAGAAGAGACTACTTTGCGTTTATTAGGTAAAGAAGGATTGTTCAGCGCTTTGACTGGTTATAACTTCTGCAAGAAAAATTTGATTGCTTCATGCTTACAGGTTAACTTGGATGAGATGCCTAGACTCTAGGTTTTCATTACGTACTAGCCAGTAGCCAATTTCGATGCAAAGTTATTTGTTAAGATGATCGTTGCTTCTGGATTAAGAGTTGCAGAAGAAGGGTGTTTTGTGATCAGGGAATCGCTAAGGGTATTTATTTTTGGGTTGCTTGCCTGGCCATTACTAAGCAATATATTGAGTTTTTTAAAACCTTTCCTGATAGCACTAAATTATGATGAATCTTCTGAGGGGCTTGCACCTAGTTTGATAGATATTATCTATCCCTATTTTACATTGATATCTATTGCTTTTGCCTATGCCTTCTTTATATTGACTCGGATGATAACGGGGCGGCTAAAGCGTTGGTTGTGTGTTAGTCTGGTGGTAGCTTATCTAGGTGTATCAATTTATCCACTATTCCCTGAAGAATCTATTGTGTATTTAACTTTAAGTGGCACTCACTACTTGATTGAGTTAATTATGTTAATAATTGGTGCAACTATTATTTATAAAAATATATCAGAACCCTCTGTGGTAGCAGGTGAGAGTGTTGGTGCTATGAGGAAAGCTTGAAGAGAATCTATTTCTCTGCCTCAATAATAAATCGTTTGATTCTTACCCCAGCATCCTTTCTCATTTCCGGGTGGATTTTCTTATAGTATTTGTTCATTACCTGGTCGGCAAACTGCTCTCTTTCTGGGTGGCCTAGATGGCGGAACTGGGGAACCCATGATAGAAAGAAGGTAGTGAGCTTTTCCCAGGTTTGAAAGTTTTCCACATGGTAGATTTCATCGAATCGGGGTAAGTAGAAGCCAGCTTCTTCGGCATAGTTCCGCATTTCCTCTAGCGTATAGTGATTATAAGGATCGTGAAAACTTTCAAAATAGGGTTTCCATGTAGCTGTTTCTTGTTCCTCGTATACAGTCTCCCAGAAATTTTCATGATCAACCTGAAAACCACAAACTACTTTACCGTTAACTTTTAAATATTTATAAAAACTATTCCAGACTTGAGCTTGGTCCGCTACCCAGTGTAAACAACTAAAAGAAAAAATAATGTCGAATTTGCAGTCGAACTGGATTTCGTCTGCGCTCATTTGCTCGAAGGATAGGTTGGGTATATTGGCGTAATTTTTATTAGCATAACAAATCATATCCTCGGTTAGATCAATACCGATAATCCTGCCATTTGTCATACGCTCAGCTAAATAGCGGGTTACCTTGCCATCGCCACAACCCACATCAAGAATAGTGCCAGCTTGGCGATAATCGCAGCGATGTATGGCTTCCATAGCGTGGCGCCACTGCATGTCAGAGGCGTTTACGTACTCTAGAGCCTGCCACTTATCATGCCTGATAGGTTCATTCATTGGTGTGACGCCCTGAGTCTCATTGGGGATGGGTGAAACAGTTTAGCCCGGATACACTTATGATCTGTGTAGCAATCTCAGTCATCGATAAATATGGCACAAGAAACTGTGCAGTTCGTAAAACCGCCATTCTGACCACCTGTCGAACGAAAGGTAAAAGTCTGGGAACCTACTGTGAAACTCAAAGGATCTTGCCACTGCCAATCGGTTAAGTTCAGCCTGAACGCCGGGCAACCTTATCCCTTCAATCGCTGTTATTGCTCAATATGCAGAAAGACAGCTGGAGGAGGGGGCTTTGCCATTAACCTGGGGGCAGATTTCCAAACCCTGAAAGTGGAGGGCGAAGAATATTTAAGTATCTATCAGGCTGTAATTGGGATAACGGGTCAGGAAAATGGCGGGAAAAGTCCGGCACGGCGACATTTTTGTTCAAGATGTGGCAGTGCGTTATGGCTTTGGGACCCGCGTTGGCCAGAACTGGTACACCCCTTCGCTTCTGCGATTGACTCTGAGTTGCCGGTACCGCCGGTTCGTAGCCATATGATGCTGGATTCTGCTCCGGGTTGGGTGCAGCCAGATATACGGGAAGGGGACGAAATGTTTGGAAGCTACCCTGAAGAGTCCCTGGCTGAATGGCACCAGCGAAATGTTCCCGATTAGGGAGGGATAAAGAGAGGCGGGGCGAGCCTGAGGCCGCCCCGCTTCAGGTCTATAGCGGTGACCTAGTGTTTACTCTTCCGCGAGATAGAGCACCAGATTATCCAGGAAGTTGACCAGGTCTGCCTTTTCAGTGTCACTCAGCGCATTAAACTGTTCTTTACTGGATTCAGCTTCACCACCGTGATAGACAATCGCCTCGGTCATAGTGGTAGCGCGTCCATCGTGTAGATAAGGTGGTGTTGAGCCAACGCCCCAGAGGTTTTCGGTGAGGAATACAGAGGCTCCCACATTGCCCTCATCAATTTCCTCGGCCATGGCTGTGCCCATATCGTGACGCTTAAGGTCGCCATACAAGCGGACTATTGCTCCGCCATTTTCCGATTCCTCAAACTGTCCCAGCGTTTGTCCGGATGGAAGCTCCTGGGGGTTATCCATGATCTCTGTGAGCAAGTTAAATTGCAGGGATCTGCTAGGTAGGCCGGCTATATCGCCTGCGGGATAAGTCTCATCGCGGTAGTTGGCGTGCTGAGAGGGTTCATAGAAGACTGGTGATGCAACTTCCATCTCAGGGGAGTGGCAAGAGGCGCAGCCAATAGAGCTAAATAGCTCTTCGCCATTTTCGATACTGGCGATTTCTCCGTCGCTTAGTGGTAAGCCGTAAGTCTCCTGCTCTTCCTCGGTTAGGGAATCGATCACGCTGTTAAGCTCGATTTTTGTCACCGGGCGGGGCTGTGCTGCGTTGTAGATAGTTAACGCGGTAATGTCACCAACGCTGAGCTCGTTAGTGATCGAATCAAAGTCGCTGTCTGCATCACCGACCAGTTCAGTGGCCTGCATGCCCAGCTCCTGGTGTGCCGCGCCGCGAACGAATGCGCGTACAAATCCGGTTAAGCCTTTCCACTCAAAGGGTCTGACTACCAGGTCAGTGTCGAGGCCCTCAACATTATCGTAGTTGACCTCATCACAGGAGACGGAGATCTCACCAAAGCTAACGCCTTTTGCGGTTAGTGCGACAGTCGTATCTGTGCCGGATGAGCAGCTCTCACTGATAGCCTCATCCCGCAAAGTGTGCAGCTCGGTAGTCATTTCTTCCGCTACCAACTGTACAGCCCCCATACCGAACAGGTGGGGCGACTGGCGCTCGATAAAGCCTTTTTGCTTACGTTCAGGGTCCATACGAATCACATTATCGTTCACGCCACCACCGCCATCGGCTACCGGTACGTTGTGACAGCTGATGCAGGAATCACCGTTGGGGCCTGTCGCACGATGGGGCAGGACATTCGCCCATGCATTAGGTCCTTTCAGGTCGGGCCTTGGGAAGCTGGTAAATCTTTTGCCGTTGCCCACATTGACCCCGACCCCGTCGAGAGCGTTGTAATTCATCTCGAATAATTCATCGCCTTCCTCAAAAGCATGAACATAGGCTTCCAGGGTTTCCATGGATTCGAGATCAGATTGCTCCAAATGCCCACCCAGGTGAATTTCAATTGCTCCAGCATGCAATATCTGTACGGTATCGAAGACTTCACTGAAGTCGAAGGGAGTGGTTCTTTGCTGTCTTTGGTTTTTTCTTGCGTGCTTGGGAACTCGGTTTTTATCGTGCTTGGAACCAAAGTCGGCAAGCGCTGGAGTGGCATTAAATGTTAAAGCCGATATTGCCATAGTGACAGGCAATAGGTGTTTTTTAAGTATCATCAGCTATATCTCCGGGTACTGATATTGAGCGGACGTAAGGTGAGTTCTTCTACGAAAATGCACTCGATGCGGAGACACTCGACCACTTTTCTTTTAAGCACGATTCCCCAAAAAACTGATTATCAGTTGTGCTACAAGGAAAAATTGATAGAGATTTTGGTAATAACATTTTTATCTCGCAAAGTGCATCCAGTAAAGGTTTAACAGCATCCTTGCAAGCTTCTTATAGGTAGAACTGTGCCTGTTCTGCCACTTATGGCAGGCGTCAAGACCACGGGAGATACAGTATTGCGATAGCAGATTTTAAAGCTCAGATTAACTGGCCTAAAGATCTAAAATGCGATCCCGATTGTGTCGATTTTGCCCATAACCTACCGCGCTAGTACGCGGCTATGTTTTTGTTTTTCGGCTTTTTTAGTTGCCGTTTGTGATAAATAAGTTCCTTTGAAAGGGTAGGTATTTGCATATTTGCCTTTCGGTGACAGGCTTTCCTGCTTCACGGAAAGTCCCTATTCCTGGTGGTTGTGACATTAGATTTAGGAAAAAGTGCTGGTTATTAACGTTACTGAAGGCAATGGATATTTTGAAAAACTTATAATTATTTTCGATTAAGAGTGAATTCCCCAATTGTGGATTCGTATTGTCTTCAGGTGACACATGGTTTGTAGGCTAATAACTCATCTGTTTGTGGAATTTAATTTCACCTTTGTTGATAGGGTTTATGGAAACGCTTCTTATCTTCGGTGAGTGGCCAGTTCGCTATACCAGATCAAAATTCAGCATGTACTTGTGAGCGTAGACACAGAGATGAAGGGTATTTGATCGCTGTCTTACTTACAGAAAGGTGCTTTGGGGGGGGCGACTAATTTGAACCGTATGATTGTCAAAAAAGTTTAGCTTGATTGAAAACATTATTGGCGTATTTTCCTTTCTAATAGAGGGATAGAGTGATCGGTCTAAAACAATAGTGTTTCCGTTCGAGTGCTCAATGTATTTAGGCTTAAAGTAAAATTGGCGCACTATTCATTTGAATGGCGCGATAAAGATCTTTGTCGCCATATATTTCAATATAGAAACAATGAGATAGTTCTATTATTGCGCCTGTAGGCGAGGAAGCCCCCAACTTACTATCAACTACAAAGCTGCTGAGAGATATTTTAAACGAGTGGTTCATTTTTTCTCATTGTGGCGTACAAGGAACATGGATAGTGATATGGATTGTCACGACAATGTCACAAAAAATCGAATAAATTTGTCTGTATGGCCTCGTTTCACGGCAGTTGGTACTTTTGAATGAGGTAGGTTAATTCGAAGCTGATAAAAATATTAGTGTATTCGAATTGTATAAATTCCTAAGAGTTTTTAGGGGGTAGGGTGAGGAAAATATTGATTTTGGGAGGTGATGGATTTTGTGGTTGGCCTACATCTCTCCACCTTTCAGAGGCGGGTTATGAAGTTATTATTGTTGATAACTTATCACGGCGAAAAATTGATATTGAGCTTGAAGTTGATTCATTGACACCAATCAGGCACCTGTCCGAGCGGCTTCGTGTATGGCGTGAAGTTTCCGGTATGTCCATCAGGCATGTTTATATTAACCTCGGACAGGATTTTGATCGATTGCTCACTCTCTTAAAAGAGGAAAAACCAGACGCGATTGTACATTTTGCTGAACAGCGTGCCGCACCCTATTCGATGAAATCTGTCCGGCATAGACGTTATACACTTGATAATAACTTGAATGCTACCAATGATGTCATAGCGGCTATAGTGGAAAGCGGATTGGATATACATTTGATTCACTTGGGTACTATGGGTGTCTACGGGTATGGAACAGCTGGTCTCACTATTCCCGAAGGATATTTAAAAATCCAGGTAGAGACTGAAGGGTATTTGAGTGAACAGGAGATTCTTTACCCTAGTAATCCAGGTTCTATCTATCATATGACAAAGGCACAGGATCAATTGTTATTTGCCTTCTATAACAAGAACGATCAGGTACGTGTCACTGATTTACACCAAGGGATCGTTTGGGGTACCCAGACCCGACAAACACAGAGGGATGAATCTCTGATTAATCGATTTGATTATGATGGTGATTATGGAACAGTCCTCAATCGATTCCTGATGCAAGCGGCGATTAATTACCCACTTACCGTTCATGGCACTGGTGGCCAGAAGCGGGCATTTATTCATATTCAGGATACCTGTCAATGTATTCAGTTAGCTATTGAAAATCCTCCAGAGATAGGCGATAGAGTCAAAATTCTGAATCAAATGACAGAGACGCATCGTATCAGTGATCTAGCAAATATAATCTCCAGCAAGACAGGGGTAGGAATCGCCTACTTGGACAACCCCAGAAAAGAATCAGCAGAAAATGATTTGTTGGTAAATAATGATCAGCTTATCGAGATGGGGCTCAAGCCTATAACCCTGAATGATAATCTTCTCACTGAAGTTGAGGGTATTGCCAAAAAATATTCACATCGATGTGACCAAACTAAAATCCCTTGTGTGTCGAAGTGGTGATTTTTTTATACTTCAATGGTCCTGGTTTTATATGAAATCAAGGCTGCCTGTGGAAGGTGAGGTTTAATGTCTATAGCTGAAGAGTGCAAAATATGAAGATTTTGATTGCTACGGATACTTATCCGGAGCAACTAAATGGTGTTTCCAGAGTACTGGAAAAAACTGAGAAAGAACTCATAGCAAGGGGACACCAAGTAAAAATTGTTTCTGCTAATGATTTTACTAATTTCCCCTGGCCGGGCTATAAAGAGGTGAAAATTGCAGTATTTCCCGGTGGGAAAGCTGCCCGAATTATTGAGGATTTTTCACCGGACGCTATTCACATCATGAGTGAAGGTCCAGTGGGGTGGGCTGTTCGTGGCTACTGCAAACGGAATAATTTGCGTTTTACGACATCTTGGCTATCCCGTCTCTCTGAATATGTATCGATTCGCTATAAAGTTCCACTGAAGTGGTTACACGGTCTCCTGCGTCGCTTTCATAATTCCGCAGCACAAACAATGGTGACTACAGATGGTATGGCAGCGGAAGCTCGAGCCTTGGGGATTGCCCGTGTCACCCGCTGGCGTAGAGGCGTAGAGTTAGAAAAATTCCATCCGGTTGAGACAAAACTTTTTGAGGGCCTAACTCGACCTATCATGCTCAATGTAGGGCGTGTTGCAGTGGAAAAATCACTGGATAAGTTTTTATCGCTTGAGCTACCGGGAACAAAAGTTATCGTAGGGGATGGTCCTCAGCTCAATGAATTAAAGAGGAAGTTTCCACAGGCGGTATATCTGGGAATTAAAGAGGGTAAGGACTTAACTGAATGTTACAGCGCTGCGGATGTTTTTGTATTTCCTTCGGTAACTGATACTTTTGGTCTGGTTAATCTTGAGTCTTTAGCCTGTGGTTTGCCCGTTGCCGCCTACCCTGTGACAGGTCCGAAAGATATCATTGGTGATGCCCCCGTTGGAGCGTTGGATAGCAATCTGCAAGTGGCCATAGAAAAGGCACTATTATTGGACCGATCGGACTGTGTTACTCATGCCAGGACCTATTCCTGGGATGTGGCCACTGAGGATTTTATTTCAAGCCTGGTTCCGGTAAGTGCAGTAGAGGCTTTGCCTGTTGATGGCTAGATAAAAGCGTTGCTCGTAAAGTTCGCAAGGCTTACTTACGAGCTGACTTGAGCAACTCAATCCAGCAGTACTTGTTAACAAAGGCATAGTGTCCCAGCTGGTGCCAGCTTTGAGTTGAGCTATTTGGCATTATACTTGAGAGGTATTCTGGCATTTTAATATCAATTATATCGTCGGCATCACCATAAAATATTTTGGTGGAAGTAGTGATTTCACGAGGATCAAACCCCCAATCCCAAAGCGCCATTATCATTTCAAAAAAACCCTCCCCATGCTGCGTTGCTCCAGCAGAGAATGATTCTTCAAACATTTTCTTAAGTGCCGGGTCTCGAATAAACAGTGCGGCATCAGAGGCGTCTTTCTTTGCAAAGAGCTGAATATAATCTTGTATATTGCTATTGGCTTGGTATGCACTTAATCGGCACAGACAACGAGTAAGAAATTGCCAACGATGGATCTTTGCGATAAGTCTGATATCCGGGTTTTTTAGCAGGTCAGTCATTCCTGGGTAGTCCAGTGGCGCAACAGGGGCTGCAAGGGCAATTTTAGAGACTCTGTGGGGAAGTTTGTTAGCGATAGAAAGTGCATGAGGGGCACCACCTGAATGGCCGACTACCGAAAATGTCTCGATATTTAGACGATTAACCAGTTCTTCAATATCCGCCCCCCAATCAACCATTCGCCGGCCTCTATGGGGAGATGATCCCCCCACACCAGGTTGATCCACAGAGATGATTCTTACGCCAAGAGATGCGGTAAGGTCCTTATCAGGATTGCGAATTAGTCGCGAATCTGAGAAACCATGATTGAAAAGCACAGGCCAGCCATTTGGATCACCATAGTCATCATAAGTAAGGATACGGCCGTCACTTATCTGCAAGGCAGGCATTCTGGGCGCTTCTTTAGGTTAGGTATGATCGGAGTATAGTGAGACTTTGTTTTGTGATGGGTGAGGCCAATGTTGTAACTTGTATCTGACCCAAAGGGGGAGTACCAGTTGATTAGGCGAGAAGGAGAATCACATTGAAAATAAAGACCACGCTGATCAACATCTGCTGTTTAACGTTACTGTTGGTTGTGGGTCTCCCTGTAGCACAGGAGACGGCATCTGGTGATCACGTCAAGGTGCGTTGGCTGGCACCTGATACATTTCGCCAAGGAATGAGAGAGACGGTTGGATTCTACTTTGAGGTAGATCCTGGATGGCATGTGTATTGGCGTAATGCTGGAGATTCAGGGGCGGCTCCACGGTTTGATATGGAGGCTCAGGGCGCTTCATTGGGGCCGATCGAATGGCCATTCCCAACGCGCCTGCGGGTAGAGCATCTTACTAACCTGGGGTACTCCGGGAATGTTGCCTACCTGTTCCAGCTCCTCCCAGATAAGGGCACGCAAGAGGTGACCCTGCATGCGGACCTGGAGTGGTTGGTTTGTAAAGTGGATTGCATACCGGGCTTTGCCACTATGAGCCTTGTACGGCCAGTTGCAGAGCAGGCGGCTTGGCCAGCTACAGATCTGGCGTTAAGGAATTACTTTGCCAACAGGCTTCCAGGGGGACAAAGTGAGAGCCCGTGGCAACCAGTATCCATTTCAGCGCGAGGTAGTGAGCATATTACTTTGCAGCTCAGTGGGAATCGTAGCGATGAAATACCTAGTATTTTCCCCGTAAATGGTGACTTGTACTCTGCGTCTGAGCCAGAAGTTCAGCGCGAAGATGAAACTCTCCTCTACAAGTTCAAGCGTCTGCCAGGTTCTGAGGTTAGTGAAAGCAGCGATTTTGTGATTACAGACTCGAGCCGGGCCTGGAAAGTCTCTGCCCCCCTCTTATCCCAAGAGGGAATTGAGACGAGCGCGACCTCTATATGGCTTTTACTTCTGTCAGCATTTATTGCCGGTATCCTATTGAATCTGATGCCCTGTGTTTTCCCCGTACTGTCCATAAAGCTATTTGGACTGATTAACGGTGGTAATCGTCCAGCCGAACGTTTGCGTGAATCTTTCCTATATAGCGCCGGCATTATGGTGACTTTTCTTGCTCTGGGGCTTGCTTTATTGACGCTACGCTGGGGAGGGTTGGCCGTTGGCTGGGGTTTTCAACTTCAGTCACCGGTTGTGGTAATTGGTTTAATTATGCTCTTCTGGCTGATGGCCCTATCCTTTAGCGGCTTTTTTGAGTTTGGGCACCGATTAATGGGGCTTGCTAGCTCCAATAGCCGTGGCTCCTTTACCACTGGTGTTTTAGCTGTCTTTGTTGCCGCCCCCTGTACCGGTCCTTTTATGGGAGCAGCTCTGGGAGCAGCGGTGGTGATTCCTCCACTTCAGGCTCTACTCATCTTCTTATGCCTCGCTTTAGGGCTCGCTGCGCCATTTATTTTGATGTGTGCAAGTCCTGTAATACTGAGGCATCTGCCAGCTCCAGGTCCATGGATGGAGAAGTTGCGTCAGTTTCTTGCATTTCCGCTTTACGCAACGGTGATATGGCTACTATGGATTTTAGGGCGTCTAGCTGGGGACTCTGGTTGGTTGGCCGGTTTAAGCCTGTTGCTCGTTGTTACTCTTGCAATCTGGCTAGTAAAAAATTTTTCCAAAAAGGGGGGAGCAGTGGGTCTGATTTGTGTCGCTGCTATTTTGCTAATATCTCTACCGGCAATCCGTATGGAGGGTGGTGAGCAACCTGCAGAAATGGCGTATGACTGGCATCGTTATGACAAGGCACTTTTGACGGAAGCCTTGGATAATGGGCGCCCTGTATTTATCGACTATACCGCAGCCTGGTGTATTACCTGCCAGGTAAATAAAAAGCTGGTGCTTGATACCCCAAGTGTACAAGCATTATTTAAAAAGAATAACGTGCTTCTAATTCGGGCCGACTGGACGCGTTATAACCCTGAAATTACCCAAGCTTTGCAGGATTTAGGGAGGAACTCTGTACCTGTATATGCATGGTATCCTGCAGGAGAGAAAAAACCAGAGTTACTTCCACCACTGCTGCAAGAGTCTTTAATTGCAGCACTGTTTAGTAAGCACTTAACTGTTAATAGTGAGGATGGTTAATTATGAAATTATTTTTCAACGTGAATAATTCGATACTTAGAGGAGTTTTGCTTTTATTCCTGATGTTGCCGAGTGTTGTGTTGGCAGCAGCCGTTCCTGGACAAAAAGCGCCAGAATTTTCAGTAGTGGATGCTGCTGGAAGAACTCACAATCTCTCCGATTACACAGGCCAATGGTTGGTTATTGAATGGTTTAATAAAGATTGCCCCTATGTCAGGAAACACTATGGCAGTGGTAATATGCAGTCCCTTCAAAAAAGGTATACAGCACAGAAAGTAAATTGGCTCACGGTTATTTCTTCCGCTAAAGGAAAGCAGGGCTATTTGGAGCCAGAGCAGGCTATGGCAGTTGCACAGAGTCATAACCTCGGCGCAAGCGTACCCTTTTTGCTGGATACCTCTGGAGTTATGGGGCGTGCTTATGGAGCTAAAACTACTCCGCATATGTTTATCATTAATCCTCAGGGGGAAGTCGTATATGCTGGAGCCATTGATGATAATGACTCAGCCAATCCTGCGGTTATAGGCAGTTCACACAATTATGTTTCTGCTGCACTGGATGCTTCACTGAAGGGACTGGCTGTGCCCAAGTCTTCGTCGCGGGCTTATGGGTGTAGTGTGAAGTACTAAAGGAGTTTATTTGGGGTGGAAAAAGCTCGTTATAGCTTCCTGGTTCAGGCGTTGATATTTATCACCTTGGCGGTACTAATGGTTACTGCCGTGGGTTATTTCCACCAAAGAGATATCCCTGAGAACCAGGCCCCTCAGTTAGAGGGGCAATCGCTGCAGGGAAATCTTATTGACCTAAAGCAAATGTACCCCAAAGGGCCAGTATTAATTTACTTTTGGGCAACCTGGTGCCCCTATTGCCGGATAGTTTCCCCCGCTGTGACTGACCTGTCTCGGGATTACCAGGTTGTTGGTGTTGCGATGCAGTCTGGAACAGAAGAGGTGGTTACCGAATACATGCGGAATCACGAACTTGCTTTTCCTTCTCTAAATGATCCACATGGCGTTTTAAGCGCCCAATGGGGCGTGAAAGTGACGCCAACCTTGCTGATTGTCGATACTGACGGGCGTGTTGCCTGGGTCACCACTGGCGCCACATCCAAGTTGGGTCTGCAGCTGCGCTTAAAGATGACAAAGTAGTCTGTCACTATTAAGGTCACTGCGTCGTATTTAAGCTTATATCAAACTCTCTTTCCCTGAGCCTAGGATGGTTGGAGTTAAAATTTCCTAATTGCCGGGGAGGGCTGCCCTTATAGATATGCTTCTATAATTCCTTAAAGGTCTGTCTCTTGCGCTGGAGAGTGGCGTGTCGGTTATTGATTCTTTTGACTATCAAGATCTGGATGCGCAAAGGGTCGGCCGTTTCGACTTTGGTATCAATACAACGTTTATTGTATATCGGTTGGGTGACACTATTATCGATGCCGGCCCCAGTAACCAGTGGAAATACGTCAAGTGGTTTGTAAAAAATAAACCTTTTCGGCAATTAGTCCTCACCCATCACCACGAAGATCATAGTGGTAACGCCGGCGCAATTTATAAGCTTACTGGTATACAGCCAAGAGCCCCTAAGGCGACAGTAGAGATATTAAAGAGAGGTTTTCGGATACCGCCAATACAGATGCTGATTTGGGGGAGGGCCGGGCGTGCGGAAGCTGCGCCACTACCGGAAGATTTAAGGTTCTCCGGCGAAAAGGTAGTTGTTATCCCCGCACCAGGGCATGCCAAAGACATGACCTGTTATCTGGTTCAGGATCGAGGGTGGATATTCACTGCTGATCTGTATGTAGCTAGTAAGTTAAAGCTATTGCGTAAAGATGAAAGTATTCCAACTTTAATGCACAGTATCAAAAAAGTGCTCACCTATGATTTTGATATTATATTTTGTCCTCATAGAGGGATTGTAGAAAAAGGAAAAATCCGCTTACAAGCCAAGTATGATTATTTGTTAAATCTTGCAACTGAAGCACGGGAATTGGACCGGCAAGGATTGCCTCTTGGTGAGATTACCCACCGGCTATTGGGAAGGGAAAACTTGATGAGTGTCGTGTCCGGTTACAACTTCAGTAAGAGAAACTTAATAGCTTCCTGTATGCGGGTTGATCCTACAGAAGTGTCTGATTATTGATCTTTCACTAAGAATAAGAAAAGTATTAAATCTCGTCCGTATGTAATTTATAAGTGAGTACCGATTTTATATAAATTGGTACTTTTAATTAAGTTGTCGCTATTCCTGAATGCCCTCAATTTACAATCAGTCTTTCGACTCTCTCATGTTAGTATTTGCAACATGTATTAAGGGATATTAGATGAGCTCAAAGATGAAGAAGATTGGCCTTTTAGGTGGAATGAGTTGGGAGAGTACAGCAATTTATTATCGCCTGATTAATGAAGGAATTGCTCAAAGGTTAGGAGGGCTGCACTCGGCTGAAATTCTACTTTATAGCGTCGATTTTGAAAAAATTGCACGGTTACAAATGAAGGGTGATTGGGCTCAGGCAAGTAAGCTATTGGTTGAGGCGGCAATATGCCTGGAAAAAGCTGGTGCTGAGGGCATTTTATTGTGCACTAATACTATGCATAAAGTAGCTGGAGATATTATCGAGACTATTGATGTACCTTTTTTACATATCGGTGATGCTACAGCTGAAGCACTTAAGAACAAAGGGATAAAGACAGTCGGTTTGTTGGCGACAGCTTTTACTATGGAGCAAGATTTCTATCGTGGCTACATACAGGAAAAGTATGGGATTGAGGTTTTGATTCCGGAGCCCAGCGATAGGGAGATAGTCCACCGGGTTATTTACGAAGAGCTTTGTAAGGGGAGAGTCCTTAACAGTTCAAAAATGGAATTTATTCGTATTGTGGATTTGCTATCCAATCAAGGTGCCGAAGGTGTGATCCTAGGGTGTACAGAGATTTGCATGTTACTTTCGCAAGATGATACCTCTACTCCCCTGATGAACTCCACAGAGATTCACGCTCAAGCCGCAGTAAAGTTCGCACTTGATTGTTGAATAGTGTTGCTAGGTTTACTTAGAGATATCTTTGTCAACCAAAAGTTAGACTGACGCTCCACTGTGACGTTTATTAAAGCCACTCTACTAGCTTCGAAGTGTGCCAGTGGGTGGTTTTTTTATAACACAAATCCACTCTTGTTAGGCTTGCTTGTCTCATATTCATTAGTTTTTTAGTATTAATCTCTTTTGTTAAGTGGGTTTTCTGTGGATGTTTGTCTGTGAGTTAGAGCTGACAAGATAAAATATCTTCACAGTATTTGTTTGTGGAAATGATATTTATCATGTTTATTGCAGTAGGTTAAGGTTATTTTTTTACCCCAAATCATCAAATAAGTTTCATTTGTCCTCTGTAGAAGTTATTATTTGGGATATACCCTGCTTGTTCATGAGCGCTCTATTTGGCTTCCCCTTGTACTAAAATTTAATTTAATCATCTAATTAGATTTATTTTATTTTTGGCAGTTTTGTCAGTATCTACATTTTTAGTCGTTCTTAATTTTTAAATTGCCTTTTTTGCTCTTGCAAATTGTAGTTTTTCTGGCATTTTCTCTGGTTGTCACACTTCTTGCAGTGAATGTATTGGTGGTAACCGCCCTCTGCATAAGCGAGCTTTCAAGTGCGTATAAAATTATTATTGATCTCCTGGAGCACTACCTTAATTAGCCAATTTATTTTGCTTTAACGCACAAGTTGGTTTAAGTGAAAGCTGGTTGATTTGGCTCGGAAGAAAATAAGAGATAACTAAAACAGGGTATTTCTCCTATGAATGAAAAAAAGAAGCGCTGGCTTACAGCCTTTGGCGCTCCCTCTCTGCTGGCAGCTTCGATTGCTGCACTAAGCAGTCCCACTTTTGCTGAAGATGCACTCCTTGAGGAAGTGATAACAATCGGTACCCGTGTTGAAGGGCGTTCCGCTACAGATTCCTCCGCTCCCATCGATATCGTGACCGGAGAAGAATTTGTAAACCAGGGTGATGGAGATCTCAGTAACCTGCTTAGAAACGTTGTTCCATCCTACAACGTTAATGCAAAGCCAATTTCTGATGCTGCCTCAATCGTTCGCCCTGCAAACCTGCGTGGACTGCCACCCGATAGCACACTGGTTCTGGTGAATGGCAAGCGTCGCCATCGCGCTGCCGTCATTTCCTTCCTCGGAAGTGGTGTTTCAGATGGTGCCCAGGGGCCAGATATCTCCGCAATTCCGGCGATTGCTCTGAAACAGGTTGAAGTCCTCCGTGACGGTGCCGCGGCCCAATATGGCTCCGATGCGATTGCCGGCGTTATCAACTTTCAGTTAAAGGATGCAGCGGAGGGCGGCACGGTTGAAGCCAAGTATGCAACTACCGCTGAAGGCGATGGTGATCAGAGTACGATAGCGGCGAATTTCGGTCTGCCTCTGACGGATTCTGGTTTTGTGAATGTCAGCCTCGAGTACCGTGAGCAGGACTCTACCAGCCGCAGTGTGCAGCGAGACGATGCAGCCCAGTTGATCGCAGATGGCAATACCTATGTTGCCAATCCTGCGCAGATCTGGGGCCAGCCAGAAGTTAATGACGACACCAAGTTCTTTGTTAACAGTGCCATAGAGATAAATGATACTGCTGAGCTGTATGCCTTTGGTAACTATGCCAGCCGCGAAACAGATGGGGGCTTTTACTTCCGGAACCCGGAAACTCGTCCCGGCGTTTATGCGCTTGATGATGAGCCCTTAATTGGTGATCTGGATGCTAGCAATGGTATCTATGATTGTATTGGCATGACCCATGAGGAAGCACAGTCTAGTGATGAGTGCTTCTCATACACCGAAATGTTCCCAGGCGGATTTACTCCGCGCTTTGGCGGTGAGCTAGAGGACTACTCAGCAGTATTTGGTGTTCGTGGTGAGTTGGCAAATGGCATTGGCTACGACGTAAGTGCCAGTACCGGTCACAACGAAGTAGATTTTTTAATCTACAACACCGTCAACGCCACGCTCGGACCTGACAGCCCGACCAGATTTAGCCCTGGTGGTTATATACAGGAAGAAAACAACTTCAATATCGATTTGACTAAGAGCATTGAACTTGCCGGAATGCCTCTGTTCATGGCCACGGGCTTTGAATGGCGTGAAGAAGAGTTTGAGGTCAAACAGGGTGATACTGCCTCCTGGCAAGTTGGTGATCTGGCAGAGCAGGGTTTCCTGATTGGTTCGAATGGGTTCTCTGGTTTTGGTCCTGAGGTTGTAGGCACATTTGACCGGGATAATATTGCACTTTACACCGACTTCGAACTCGAAGTCGTCGAAGCTCTTCGATTAGGTGCGGCACTGCGTTGGGAAGATTTCTCTGATTTCGGAGATACTTCCAATTTCAAATTGTCAGCCCACTATACAATCAACGATGTGATTGCCCTGCGCTCTACACTGAGCACCGGTTTCCGTGCTCCAACACCAGGTCAGTCCAACATTACCAATGTCACTACGGCTTATACCAATGGCGCATTGGCTAACCGGGGAACTATTCCGGCAACCAACCCCATTGCTGTATTGAAAGGCGGTAAGCAGCTGCAGCCAGAGGAGTCTCAGAGCTTTACTTTCGGTACAATTATTGCCGCAGGTGATTGGGATATTACCCTGGATTACTTCCTCATCGAGGTTACAGATCGAATCACTCAATCTGCTAACCAGGAACTGACTGATGAAGAGCGAGATCAGTTGGTTCAGGATGGCATCAGTGGTGCTGATTCCCTTGAATATTTCCGTTTCTACACCAATGACTTCGATACCCAAACCCAGGGTGTTGACCTGGTGGCGACTTACCCACTCGGTGATGCGACAGATTTCAACCTGGCTTTCAACTGGACGGAAACGGAAGTTACCGATTTCAGTACGGATACCATGGATGAAATGCGTATCAGGCAGCTGGAGGATGGCTTACCAGAGGTGCGCGGTAATGCATCTGTCACCCATAGTGGTGACAGCTGGCGCGGCTTAGTGCGACTCAACTACTACGGTAGCTACTGGGAAGCACATTTGGACGATTACAGCTTGCCCATTGATGCCGGTGATGAATGGACTGTGGATATTGAGGCTGCTTATGACTTCAATGATTCCATGACCTTGATTGCCGGTGCGGAAAACGTATTCAACAACTACCCGGATAAAAACCCCTGGTCCGGTGTTGCTGGAGCGGAATATCCGGAAACGGCACCTATGGGATTCAATGGAGCTCTGTACTACGTAAGAGCGCAGTATGAGTTCTAAGTAATCCCAGCTGTAGCTGGCATTTTGTAGCTGGCTAACCTGGTGTTTCTTAATACCGGGTTAGCCGACTGCAGAATTATGTGACGATTAGATCCCGCTGTAAGTAGCGGGATTTTTACATATCCCACAGTGAATTTGTGGCCATAGATAAGGTAATTCTTTCCTTATCTTGTATTTGCTTTAGGTCTTCAAACACCTCTTTCACCTCCATCGACTCAATTGCACCATACACCGCTTGATAGAGTTCTGAGAAATAGCGATCTACCTCTCGTCCCATATTATTAATTTCACGAATTGTCGGTGGATCACTCAGGTTGAGGCGGCGAATAAAGTCATTGGCACTTTCTTCATGGGTGTATTGCAGCCATGTCTTCATCACCTTATTTTGCGCTACATCATTATAGTTCTGCAGGTTTTTCGCCATTCTCTGCTCATGCTCAAGCATGTGTTTTAATAGCAATTGGGTTCGGTAGTCCTCTGATTTATCCAGTAAGGTCTCGTAAACAGCTGCCATTTCCAGGTGAAATCTCTCAGCATCCTTGATGACTTCAAATGCTTGTTTGAAAGTCTTCATAGTAAGTACCCTCTGATGACCAGGCTATTGCCTGGGCTTTAAAATATTTTTACATCAGCACTCGCTCTCTACTTTATATAGCATTTATCCAGTTAATAAGGATCTGTGGAAATATTCCGAAAAAAACCAGTACGGCAGCGAGAGTTGCAATTAAAAATTGCCCTGAAGTGGTAATTTGTAACGTTTCGCTGTTACTGCTAGTGTCAATGGCATCTCTTTGTACCATCGTAAGTAGAAGACGAAGGTAATAGAAGAGGCCCAATGCACTACCAATAACCACCCCAGCGAGAAGAGCCCACATTTTTCCTTCAACACCTGCGGTAAAGACGTAAAACTTCCCAATAAATCCAATAGTTAAGGGAATTCCAGCCAGAGATAACAGCATTAGAGCAAGACAGCTCGCCAGCCATGGACTACGCCAGAGTAATCCCCGGTAAAAGTCCCTGTGATAAGGATCATCTGCACTGTTGGTCACGTCACTGACATTTGTTCCATGGGTTAGTTGGGCGGCCTCCACTGAATCAGCTATCAGGCCAACGATTGCAAAGGCTCCGAGTGTAGTAATGACATAGGCGACCATATAATAAATAACCGCCTCTGTACCAAACGCACTATTGCCGATGATAAACGCCACAATTAAGTAGCCGATATGGCCGATTGAGGAGTAGGCCAGCAGCCTTTTGATATTGTTTTGCATCAGGGCCAATAAATTTCCTATTAGCATGCTGGCTATGGCAGCGATTGTCAGTAAGTCAATAAGAATAGGGCTCTGGTAGAGATTTAAGGTATTAAAGAATCGCAACAGAAAGGCAATTACGGCTGTTTTTCCCACTGTGGCAATCAACGCCGTCGTAGGCGTAGGTGCGCCCTGGAATACATCGGGTGTCCAGATATGAAATGGAACCAGTGATAACTTGAAAGCAACAGAAATGATCAGCAGAGTGGAGCCGGTTGCAAAAAGAGCAGAAGTCTGTGAAAGATCCTGTATACGTGTAGCGATACTGCCAAAGTCCAGTGCCCCAGACGCCGCATAAATTAATGCGATACCGAATAGCCCGAGAGCGGTAGAAAGTGCTGAAAGGATTAAGTATTTAAAGGCAGATTCCAGGGAATTTACTTGATCTTTGCTTGAGGATAAATTGCCAGTAACCGCAAATCCCAACAGTGGATAAAGTGCGAGGCTAATTAATTCTATACCGAGGAAAAAGGTGGCAAAGTGGCTGGCAAATACCAGGGTGCTTGCTCCCAAAATGGCAAGTAAAAGTAGTATATAAAACTCTTCTGGATAGCTATCCGGGTTTCTATTCAGGTCACACCGAAGTTTTAAGTAGTTGTATCCCATAACGCTGACGGCTATGGCGGTAACTAATATCAGCAGACAGAAGAACAATGAGTTGTAGTCAATCGAGAGTAGGGCAGTCACTTGAATGGACCCGTTATTGCCCGATAGGGTGGCTCCAACCCAGAAACAGGCAATGATAGCGGCTACCAAAGTGATAAGAGTTGTAACCAGAGCGCCCGCATGATTTCTCCAGAAGGATACTTGGAGCAGCAAAATTACAATACCGGCACTAATCAGTAAAAGCGGTAGGATAGAAAATAGTTCTTGGGCACTCATAGAGATGTACCTGTATTAGCGCTTTTAGCAGTAGGAGAGGATAAGCTTGCTGAAGTTTCCGGCCCTGTCTTTTCTATGACGACTTCTTCATTTTCAGGGGCCTGAAATTTTTGCATTGATTTAGCAATCGTAGGCTCGGCGATATCAAAGATAGGCTGGGGGCGGAGCCCGAAGATCACGAGAAGCACCGCCAGTGAAAGAAGCGCAGAGATCTCCCTGAGGCTTAGATCACTGACAGTTTTCCCCTCTGTAGCGGGTTTCAATTTGTCATTAAACTTGCCAAAGAAGACACGCTGCATCATCAATAGTGCATAGAGTGCTGCTCCAATAAGCCCAATTGCTGCAATAACCGTTAACCAGTGATTAGCTTTAAAGCTACCAACAAGCACCAGGAATTCGGCAACAAAATTACCCAGCCCAGGCAGTCCCAGCGAGGCAATGGCAAAGAAGAGTGCAACGGCGGATAGCTTTGGCAGAAGAGGCCAGACACCGCCGAGCTGGCTCATATCCCGAGTATGGAGACGATGCTGTAGTGCGCCTACTAATGCGAAGAGAGCAGCGGTACTCAATCCGTGGGCGATCATTTGCATCACTGCGCCCTGCAGGGCGATAGTATTCAGCGCGTAGAGCCCCAATAGAACAAATCCCATATGGCTCACACTGGAATAGGCCACAAGTCTTTTCATATCCTTCTGAGCGAATGCCAGCGATGCGCCGTAGACCACACTGATGGCTCCAATGGTCATTGCAACCGGTGCAAAAGCTTGTGAACTCTCCGGGAATAAGGGCAGTGTAAAACGTAATAAACCATAGGCTCCTGTTTTCAATAGAATCGCTGCCAGCAGAATACTGCCGGCAGTAGGGGCCTGGGTATGAGCGTCAGGTAACCAGGTATGGAAGGGCAGCGCTGGCAACTTGACGATAAAGGCAATAAAAAATCCGAGCATTAACCAATAAGCTGCTGTTGCAGACAGTTGAGCACCCAACAAATCCATATAGTTAAAGGTCAGTTGTCCGCTATTCCGATAGTGGATAAATGCCAAGGCAACGATGGCAATCAGCATTAACAAGCTGCTTGCCTGGGTGAAAATAAAGAACTTTATCGCAGCGTAGACTCTGCCCTCATAGCCCCAAACTGCAATCAACAGCAGCATGGGAATCAGCATGACTTCCCAGAAGAAAAAGAATAAAAACAGGTCGATAGCGGTAAACACACCGACAATACCGGCCAGTGTCCACAGGTAGTTAAAATAAAAGAAGCCGCGCCGGAAGGTGACATCATTCCAGGTCATTACTAACCCAAAGATTCCCATCCCCATTGTCAGTAGCAGCATAAGAAAGCTGAGTCCATCAATCGCCAGATGGAAGCTGATCCCAAACCTGGGTATCCACGATATCAAAAGGCTATCCCACCACTGACTGTCACCTGTAACAGCTGTGGACTCTGCCTGGGGGAAATAGCTGATCAAGAGCAGGGATGCGATTATCAGGGAAACCAGGCTGATTAAGCGTCCACCCTCATAGAGATGTCTCTCTGCCAGCCAGGCTAATATTCCCCCAACAAATAAAATTATAATTATTGCCAGTAATGTCATAGAGCCACCAACAGGGCTAGGAATAAAATTGATCCGGCTACAAAGGTGGCCAGGTACCAACGTATTTGGCCATTTTGTGAAGAGCTGAGGGCGTTATTTAGATGTGCACTCAGCGAAGCGGTACCCTTGTAGATGCTGTCGATAATATCTTTGTGGTTAAGGGCGGTGATAAATTTAAAAGGTCTTACAAAGACCCGGTCATAGACCCAGTCAAAACCCCATCCCTTAAACCAAAACTGCATTAGTGGAGAGCGCTGCTCCCCAACCTTCTTCTCGAACAGGAACATTTTCCAGGCGATAAATAGGCCGATCAGCGGCATGGCAATGGCAATGGCTTCAATGACCCAGGAGTGGTGTTCGTCGGTTGGGGTGCCAAAGACTCCCTGGAGAGGTGGAGCGAGAATTCCACCAAATAGGGCAAGTACAGCGAGGAGGCCCAAGGGAAGCATCATCACCGTGTTATTGGCGTCTTTACAGTGTGAGGAGGCGCTGCCCTCACTGCCCAGAAATGCAAGAAACAGAACCCGGAAGCTATAAATCCCTGTGACCAGCGCTCCCAATAGACCGGCAAGCCAAAGCAGGTTTACTCCTTGATGATATTCATAAGCACTGAGCAAAATATGATCTTTGCTGTAGAAACCGGATGTAAATGGGAGTGCTGCCAGGCAGGCGCAACCGATGGTAAAGCAGATAAAGGTAAAGGGGATTTTGCGATAGAGGCCGCCCATGGCAAAGATATTCTGCTCGTGATGTACGCTCAGGATTACTGACCCTGCGGAGAGAAAGAGCAGAGCCTTGAAGAAGGCGTGGGTCATCAAATGGAAGATGGCTCCTGACCAGGCACCGACACCCAGGGCCAGGAACATATATCCAATCTGGGAGATGGTTGAATAGGCCAGGACCCGTTTGATATCACTTTGTGCGATAGCACTGAATCCGGAGATTAATAGAGTCAGAGCGCCGACAATGGCTACAGCTGTCATGGCGGTTCCAGACAGCTGATAAAGCGGGTGCATGCGGGCGATCAAGTAGACCCCGGCCGTCACCATGGTGGCAGCGTGGATAAGGGCGCTGACGGGAGTGGGGCCTGCCATCGCATCGGGGAGCCAGGTCTGGAGTGGAATCTGTGCTGACTTACCCACAGCGCCACCCAGTAACAGCAGCATAGCGATAGTGACAATTTGACTGTTGACCCCGGGATTCCCTGCCGCTGTGATGAGCTCCGGTATATTTAGTGTTGAGAACTCAAAGAACAACAGGAACAAGCCGATCGCCATGGCGGTATCGCCGACGCGGGTGACGATAAATGCCTTTTGTGCTGCCGCGCCGTTTGCAGGGTCCTTATACCAAAAGCCAATGAGTAAGTAGGAACAAAGACCAACACCTTCCCATCCCAGATAGAGAAGTACCAGGTTGTCCGCCATTACGAGAATTAACATGGCAGAGACAAATAGATTCAGGTAGGAAAAGTAGCGGCGGAAATCCGGATCTTCACGCATATATCCGGCTGAGTATAAGTGGATAAGGAAGCCCACTCCGGTAATGATCATCAGCATTACCAGGGTTAGCCAGTCCACATGAAAGGTGAAGCCTAGCTGGAGGTCTGATACCCGCATCCACTGCCAAACTGACAGTGTAACGACCGATTCCGGGTTGCCCAGAAAGGTGGAGAGTGCGAGATTAAAAACCAGAATCGCTGCGATTCCCACACTGCCCACACCAATCAGGCTCACTAACTTTTGTGAGGGTTCCTTTTGTGTAAACAGTGGAATACTGATGAGGGTCAGGAAACCAAGAAAGGGAAGTAATGCTATCCAGGCTAGTGATCCGTTCATATTAACCCCTCAATCCATTGAGCTGGTCAATATCGACCGTGTGTTTGCGATAATAGAATTGCAAGACCAGTGCCAGTGCAATGGCTACTTCGGCAGCGGCCAGGGTGACAACAAAAACAAACATCACCTGTCCATCAGCATTGCCCCAGTGTGCACCGGCGACAACAAACATTAATGCTGCGGCATTGGTGCAGATTTCAATACACATCAGCATGAAAATAATATTTCTTCGGATGAGTAATCCGGCTAATCCCAAGCAAAACAGAATGGAGGCCAACAGCACGCCAGCCTCCAAACCAGGTGCAGATTCGATAGGCATAGCTTCACTCCGGTTTGACTGTTCTTCTGTGTCGGGCGAGGTGAAAAGCTCCAACAAGCCCTGCTAAAAGCAGCATTGAAGCGAGTTCGACAGCGAGAACGTAATGGCTAAAAAGTGCGATACCGACCTGTTTGGGCCCGATATAGTGATAGGTTTGCTCTGAAGGAATTTGCCCACTACTAACCAGCAGAAGTAACTGGATTAACAAAATGGCTGATAGAAGGGCTGGGCCAATCCAGGTGTGGGGTTGTAACCAGGCTTGCTCCTGTGCAACTGAAGCGTCTCCCTGATTGAGCATCATGATGACAAAAATAATCAATACCATGATGGCGCCGGCATAAATAATAACTTCCAAAGCTGCTGCCAGGGGAGCGCCAAACTGGTAGAAAATAACGGCAACCGATAAAAGTGAAGTGACAAGATATAGTAGCGCGTGGACCGCGTTCTTGTGAAAGATAACCATGGCGGTTGAGACAATGGCAACCGCAGCGGTTAAGTAGAAAATGTAATTCACTGGGAAAACCTCTTTTTAGTTATTAGCCTTATTGAAATCAGAGATTTAGGCTTTTTACATTAATGGGCTCGGCCTCATTTTGAGCTTCGCCCTTGTCCTTTCCTGAGATGGCCTTTCCTGCAATTTGATAAAAGCTGTAGTCGTGATACTTACCGGGGCCACTGATTAGAAGATCTTCCTTTTCGTACACCATGTTTTGCCGATCGTACTCGCACATCTCAAAGTCAGGCGTTAGCTGAATGGCATAGGTTGGGCAGGCATCTTCACAAAGCCCACACATAATGCAGCGGGAAAAATTGATACGAAAATATTCGGGGCGCCAGCGGCCGTCTGGATCTTCTGTTTTTTGCAGTGAAATACAATCAGGAGGGCAGGCAACGGCGCAGAGATTACAGGCAACGCAGCGCTCGTCACCGTTGGGATCTCGGGTGAGCACGATCCTGCCACGATATCTGGGTGCCAGGTAGGGCTTTTGGTCGGGGTATTGTACGGTAACGTTCTTCCGGAACAGGTGTTTAAATACCAACCACATGCTGCGAATTTGGCTTGAAATCATTTCTTTGGCCTCGCACGCTTATTTTAATTTTCTAGGCAGTCCACAAAAGTACCGCTGCGGTAGCCAGTAGATTGATAAGGGCCAGAGGTAGCATGACCTTCCAGCCGAATTTCATTAATTGGTCGTAGCGGGGGCGTGGAATCGCCGCCCTTAAAAGAATAAAAACACCAACCAGAATGGCAGTCTTCAGGCAAAACCAGATAAATGGGGGCAGTAGGGGGCCGTGCCATCCACCGAGAAACAGGGTGGTGATTAGCGCTGAAATTAGAATCACTGCCAGGTATTCACCCACAAAGAACATGCCGAACTTCATACCGGAGTATTCGGTATGGAATCCCGCTGTCAGTTCGTGCTCAGCTTCCGGAAGATCAAATGGAGTTCTGCGGCTCTCGGCAATACCGGCAATAAAGAAAACAATAAAACCCAGGAATTGAGGGATGATAAACCAACCATCTGCCTGGGCATTAACAATCTCGCGCAGATTGAAACTGCCTGAGAGCATAACAACGCCCATCAGGCTCAAACCCATAAATACTTCATAGGACACGGTTTGAGCGGCAGCCCTTAGCCCACCGAGCAGAGCATATTTATTATTTGATGCATATCCCCCAAGAATTACGCTATAGACCGCAATAGAACTCATAGCCAGCACAAACAGTAAACCGATATTCAGGTCGGTGACCCCAATATTGGGCGATATGGGCACTACGGCAAAGGCAATCAACATGGTTGCCATAACTACAGTGGGTGCCAGTACAAATACGGGAATATCTGCAAATTTCGGAGTGAAGTCTTCCTTGAAGAACAGCTTGATCATATCTGCAATAACTTGCAGGGTGCCAAATTTCCCTACTCGGTTAGGGCCTGGACGATCTTGCCAAAAGCCCAATAGGCGGCGTTCGCCCCAAGTTAAAATGGCTGCTAGCAGCACGGTAACTATCAATACGCCGAAAATATTGAGCAATATGATCCAGATATTTGTGCTCATAATTAGTCCTCTTGCCCGATTGCGGAGCTTTCTTCCACTGGCAACAGATTGGCACCACCCGGTAATACGGGGGCAAGAGTTTCAAGCCCTGGAAGACCATAGGGCACACCCAGGCTGCCCGAAGGTTGGCTATCGGAGATAACCACACTGCCCCGGAAAACACCGCTATTGGTGTCTAATGCCACTGTGTCTCCCTGGTTGAGGTTGGCACTTTCGGCATCACCGCGATTTAAAGTAAAGAATGGCTTATCGATCACTGTAGCGATGGCCATTGCACGGTTGCTGAGCTCTTCCGAACCAAACATTCGGTAAATCGGCAGTGTCGTTAGACTGTGGTTATCGCTATCTGTATCGCCATCGAAGGCTGTGGACAAGGACCACTCTGATAGTGCTTGCTCTCGCCGCTGGATATATTTGCCCGAGGCACCACCACGACGTTCGCCACCTACTTCTTGCTGAAACTTGAAAATCGATTGATTGGAGTTCCATCCGGGAGACCAGATATTGGCTTGCAGCGGTGATCGGTTTGGATTGTGTACACCTTCCATGCTAAAGCTCATAGGAGCATCGGGGTCTTGGTGTGGGGGCTCCTCTGAGACATGTTCCTCTGCGTGAATAGCCGTGCGCCCGCTGTAGCGAGCGGTCTGTCGAGCAACCTTCAGCCCTTCAATCCGGAAATTTTCATCCGGCCCTAAATCTTTGATGACCTTGAGTGAAGCAACACTTTCTGCCAGGGAATCGGTGATATCCGGGCAATGATTCCAATTGATAATAGTGTCGATACTCTCGGAGTGTTCTGTGCAAAAACCAGCGGCATCTACCAGCCAGCGCCAGCTCTCCTGGATATACCCAGTGCCTTCATAGACCGCATAAAATCGCTGTGCCAAACCAGTATTGTTAACAAATGTCCCTTGGGATTCGGCCGTTGCGGATACAGGAAAGATTAAGTCGGCATGTTTGGCGGTTTCATTGAGCAGGGTGTCCAGCAGAATAATATGGTCGACGCTGGCAAACAGACTGTTTAACTCTTCACTTGCGATTCTTAAGGAGAGGTCATTCTCCAGAATCACTAGGGTTTTATCGATATTGGTTTTGTCATTCTTGAGTTCAGTGATCAGATGCTCAAGGGAACCGGTTTCGGGCTCAAACAGTTGAATAACTCCCAAGCTATTAGCCTCTTCACAACACAAGTATAGAGAAGTAGGTTTGCCATTTTTTTCTGCCAGTGCACTGGCGATTTTGGCTGCGCTGTGGGTAAGGTGGATATTTTTGCTGCTGGTTCCAGAGATGATCACTGGGTTCTTAGCCGCAGTTAATATTGCTGAGATTCTTTCAGCTTCCTCCAGATTCTCTGCACTCAGTGAAGTTTTGTTGCTTTTAACCTTCAGAATATTATTGGCAATTGCCTGGCCGATTTGGGCGGCCTGTTCCGGCAGGGTATAGATCGCTTTACAGGTAATATCTGAGATCTGATTGAGTTCGGTGCCGATAAAAATAATTGGGCTGGGTTCACCCTCTAATTGTCGAACAGAAGCATCCTGCCACAAGGGTATTCTTAATGATTCAGCCTGTTCTTTTTGGCGGCTCCGTGCTGCTTGGCGAACTGCCAGGGCAACCCTGGGGGCTGTGTTGTAGATATCTTCCCCGAGTATCAATATAACATCTGAATTTTCTATCTCAGGGATAGTCGGGCTGTGGATATTGGCATCGCTCTGAATTCTGTCTACAAGGTGTAGTAGCTGCATATCCCGCTGGTTGAGGCCAGAGAAGAAGTTATCCCATCCTACAAACTTTAATAGGGCGAAGTTATTTTCCAGCGATGCCCTGGGTGAGCCAATGCCGATTAAGCGGTGCTCACCTCTCTGAGCTGATGCGAGTTTTTCTGAAAGTGAGAACACCGCGTCCTTGGGAGAAACCTCTTTGTGCAGACGTTCATCAGTTTCTGCTGTAGAGCTGATCACGGCATCTTTGCGCGCAGAAAGTACCTGGGTTATCCGGCTCTTACTGTTGACATATTCGTATCCAAAGCGCCCCCGATCACAGAGAAAATAGCCGTTGATATCGTGGTGATATAAGTTGACCACACGACGCAACATCGGGTCTTGGTTGTTGCCGGATTCCCTCGCTCCAGGCGCGGTGTTGCAACCCACGGCACAGTGTTCACAGACTGAGGCGGCTGTTTGCAAATCCCATTTTCGGACAAAGTGCTGGCTGAAAGTCTTATCGGTAAATACTCCGGTGGGGCACACTTCGACAAGGTTCCCACTAAAACCATTTTCCAGCATGCCCTCGGTATTGCGGCCAAAAAAGACTTGGTGATTGCGACCCAGTGCTTGTAAATCCTCGCCACCGGCATAGTCGTGATAGAACCTGACACACCGGTAGCAGGTAATACAGCGATTCATTTCGTGATTGATAAAGGGGCCGAGATACTGGTTTCGGTGGGTGCGCTTGGTACCCTGATAGCGGCGCATGGTATGACCGGACATTTCAGTCATATCCTGTAAGTGGCACTCGCCGCCCTCCTCACAAACCGGGCAATCGTGAGGGTGGTTGGTCATCAAGTCTTCTATCACAGAACCGCGAAAATCTTTCGCAGCTTCCGAACTGACACTGTAAATACCGCCGTCTTTTATCGGGGTCATACAGCTCATAATCAACCGGCCTCGTTGATCTTCGCTGTCCTTATGCTCGATAACCGCACATTGGCGGCAGGCGCCAACAGAACCCATGGCGGGGTGCCAGCAAAAATAGGGGACATTCAAACCCAGGGACAGGCAGGCAGTGAGCAGGTTTTGATCTCCATCAACCTGGTATTTATTACCGTCTATTGTGATGGTTGGCATTTGAAATCCATTTTCTTTTTATTAATGCTTTCAGGGGCAGGGTTGTTGTACTAATTTAGTCGCGATAATTTATTTATAGGGGCAACAACCGCCTTCAATATGGTCGATAAAATCCTGCTCAAAGAGTTTTAACGCGCTTTGTATAGGCTCTGCAGCGCCGGGAGCCAGGGCGCAAAAGGTATTGCCGGGGCCAATACGCTCGCACTGTTCCCTGAGGAGTTCCAAGTCTTCTTTAGTCCCCTGGCCAGACTCTATTCTCTCCAGAATTTTGACGGCCCAGGGCAAGCCGTCCCGGCAGGGGGTGCACCAGCCACATGATTCCCGCGCGAAGAACTGGGTCAGGTTCAGTACCAGGCCTACAGGGCAGGTTTTATCGTCGAGCACGGTAATCGTGCCGGTCCCCATACGGCTGCCGGCCTTGCCGATAACGTCGTAATCCATGGGAAGATCGAGGTGGTCCGGGCCGAGGAAGTCGGTCGATCCTCCACCGGGAAGAATGCCCTTCAGTTGCAGGCCATCTTTCATGCCACCGGCATGTTGTTCAATAATTTCGCGAATGGGCGTCCCCATTGGGAGTTCCCAAGCCCCTGGATTATTAACCTTGCCGCTAACACCAAATATTTTGCTTCCCGCATCGTCACCCCGGCTAAGGTTTTTGTACCACTCCACGCCGTGGCTAATTAAATGGGGAAGGTTGCACAAGGTCTCTACATTGTTAACGACGGTGGGTTTGCCCCAAAGCCCGCTGACCTGTGGAAAGGGGGGCTTGGCACGGGGAATGGCCCGCTTGCCTTCAAGGGCGTTTAGCAGTGCGGTTTCTTCACCACAGATATAGTTACCGGCGCTGCGGTGCAGACAGATCTCCAGATTAAAGCCACTGTCGAAAATATTTTCTCCAATCATGCCCTGCTGCTTGGCTTCATCGATTGCCTGTTCGAGCCGGTTTGCAGCCAGGTGGTATTCACCACGAATAAAAATATAGGCGTGAGAGGCGCCAATGGCATAGGCGGCTATAGCCATTCCCTCAAGAAGGAGGTGGGGGTCTCGCTCCATTAGCAATCGGTCTTTGAAGGCGCCGGGTTCCATTTCATCGGCGTTACAGACAACGTACTTCTGCTTGGGCGAATCCTCACCCCTAGGTACAAAACTCCACTTCAGTCCAGTGTTAAACCCTGCTCCACCGCGTCCGCGCAGGCCGGCATCTTTTACTTCGTTAATAATGTCGTCCGGTACCATGGTGATGGCTTTGCGCCAGCCCTGGTAGCCGTCGTTTTCCACATATTGCTCTATAGTGGCGGCAATATTTTCACAGGAAATATTTTTAGTCAGCGGATTTGTCAGCATGGTATTTTTTCTTCTTATCGATTAATTCATCAATACCTTTCTCATCCAAATGGCGGTGCATCTCCTCGCCGAGCATAAGGACTGGGGCTTTGTCACAATCTCCCAGGCAGGGCGTTTCCAGTAGGGTGAAAATCCCATCTTCGGAGGTCTCTCCAGGCTGGATATTTAAGCGCTCAGATATTTTTTTCTGCAAATTATCGCAACCCATAATCCAGCAGCTGGAGCTTTTGCACAGGTAGATCACTTCCTTGCCTACTGGTTGGCGGAAAATCAACTGGAAGTAGGTGGCGACACTCTCAAGTTCTGCAACGGGAATATCCAGATAATTGGAAATTGCCTGGAGGCTCTCATCGGAAATCCAGCCGCGATGTTTCTGTACAATCCGCAACGCCTCGAGCCCCACTGAAGTTTTTTCGTGGTAGTGGGTGGCTTCCTGATCAATTTCCTCTTTTTCTTGTACTGTTAAGGTCACCTGGTTGTCTGCTGAGTTGCTATTGCCTTGCTCCATTACTTCAATCAATTCCGGTTCTAGTAAGCTGGACATAGTCGCCCCCGAGATAGAACTTGCGGAGGTTTCGTTGAGGCGCTGCTGCCATCTGTGTGTGCGATGACTGAAACGCTGGGTGTATTTCCGTGCACTTTTCTACTCCGCTGCTGTACGGCCCTGTGCGTGCCGTAGTTTTTTATTGTTATCTGTCCACATCCGCCATGACGAAGTCGATGCTGGCGATAATGGCAATAAGGTCAGCAATCAACAGTCCGTTGGACATCAACGGAATCATTTGCAGGTGTGGGAATGAAGGGGTGCGAATTCGGGTCCTGTATGAGGTGGTCCCCCCATCACTAACGATTTGGTAGCTGTTGATACCTTTAGTGGCCTCAATGGGATAACACACTTCGCCGGCTGGCATTACCGGTCCCCAGCTGTTATTCACAAAGTGCTGAATTAAAGTCTCGATATCCTCCATAGTGCGCCCCTTTCGCGGAGGGGTGGTCAAAGGATGGTCCGACTTATAAGGGCCTGCCGGCATATTTTCCAGGCACTGGCGGATAATCCGCAGGCTCTGCCATATCTCGTCCACCCGGACCCGGCAGCGGTCGAAACAGTCCCCACCATCGTAGCTGGGAATCTCGAACTCGAACTGATCATAGCCGCTGTAAGGGCGCTTTTTACGCAGATCCCAATCCAGGCCCGTGGCACGAAGGCCTGGCCCGGTAACCCCCCACTCAAACGCCTCCGCCGTATCGTAGACACCAATGCCACGGGTGCGGCGTTGCAGGAGTTTGTTTTTAATTACCATGCCGTCGTAATCGGCTAAGCGTGCGGGCATATAGTCAAGAAATTCTCGCACTATCTTGTCCCAACCTTGGGGTAAGTCCTGCGCTACTCCGCCGATACGGAACCATGCCGGGTGCATTCTGCCGCCGGTAATGGCCTCAACTATTCCAAACAGTTTTTCCCTATCGATAAACATATAGAACACGGGAGACATCTGCCCCACGTCCTGCGCAAAGGTGCCAAAAAATACCAGGTGGCTGGATATGCGGAAGAACTCGCACATCATCACCCGTATCATCTGTGCGCGTTCAGGGACCTTAATACCGGCGAGTTGCTCCAGTGCCATCACATAGGGCAGGTTGTTCATGACACCGCCGAGGTAATCGATACGGTCGGTGTAGGGCACATAGGTATGCCAGGCCTGGCGCTCGGCCATCTTCTCTGCACCGCGATGGTGGTAACCGATATCTGGCACTGCATCGATAATCTGTTCACCATCCAGCTGAAGGGCTACACGGAATACCCCGTGCACGCTGGGGTGATTCGGGCCCAGATTGAGGAACATAAACTCTGAGTCTTCATTACTCCTGGCCATGCCCCAGTCTTCCGGCCGGAACAGCAGGGCGTCTTGTTCTTTGCGCTCCTTCTCTTCTGACAGACTAAATGGGTCGACTTCGGTAGCTCGGGCGTGGTGATCCTTGCGCAGTGGATGCCCCTTCCAGGTCAGCGGCATCATGATTCTCTGTAAATGGGGATGACCGGGAAATTCGATACCAAATAGATCCCACACTTCCCGTTCATACCAGTTGGCATTCTCCCAAACGGCAGTAATAGTCGGTGCGCTCAGATCACTCTCGGGAAGAGCCACCTTGATACGGATAAATAAATTGCGGGTAAATGAAAGTAGTTGATATACCAGAGTGAAATCGCTGGAAGGCTGTTTTTCAGTTCCCTCCCCACGGTTGACCCGCAGCCGTTCGTCGATAGCACTCAGGTCATACAGCATTTCAAATGGCTGGGTGATATCCCGCTTGAGAAAGAGTAAAAGAGGGATCAAGGCATGTTTCTCGATCCACAGTGTGGGCATATCATCACAGTGTGGCTGCCACCAGAACGAGTGAAGCTTATATCCGGTGTCGAGGTCCCGAATAAATGCCTCTGCTGCTTTCCTGTAGGGAGTTGCTGTGTGGACAGTTTTCGCAATTACGCCAGTCATTGGCTATTCCGTTGTTTTTTTCTTATTCCATGAAGCCTAAACACTGTCGGGCGCACGTAGCATGTCAGCTTTCATACGTTCCTCCCTATGGAGATCACGCTGACTGGGCTTTGGAACCTTGTGAGTTCCTTGATCATCCACAACCCAGCTGAAGGCTCGTCTCTCCGCAGCCACCGACTTTTGCAGCAAGGTCAATCCCTGCAGTAGAGCCTCTGGGCGTGGTGGACAGCCGGGCACATAAACATCGACCGGGAGAAACTTATCGACTCCCTGAACCACACTGTAGATATCGTACATACCGCCGGAATTTGCGCAGGAACCCATGGAGATGACCCAACGGGGTTCGATCATTTGCTCGTAGAGTCGCTGTACCACTGGTGCCATTTTCAGGAAAACTGTCCCTGAAATTACAATTAAATCCGCTTGTCGCGGGGTTGCACGGATGACCTCAGCGCCAAAGCGGGAGATGTCGTGGCGGCTGGTGAAGGCGGTGGCCATTTCTACATAGCAACAGGACAACCCGAAGTTAAATGGCCATAGGGAATTTGAACGACCCCAGGAAACCAGCTCTTCGAGTTTGGTAAGGAGAATATTTTTTTCTAAATCTTGAGTGCTTATTTCTTCAGAAGGATTACCGCGTTCAGTGGCAATCAGGTCGTCGGCTTTGCTCAGCTTCCAGCGCATTATGAATTCTCATTGTTGTTATTGGGGTTTTTGGCGTTTCTCCAAACTCTTCTGGTATCCGCCCCAGTCAAGTGCACCCAGGCGCCACAGATAAATAAGCCCCACCAGCAGTATCACGATAAATACGGTGGCCTCGATAAACCCGAGCAGGCCAGTTTCATAAAATGCGATGGACCAGCTAAACAGGTAAATCGCCTCCAGGTCGAAGACGATAAACAGGATGGCAACAAGGTAATAGGCGACAGAGAGGCGCAGACGCGCATTGCCCTGGGAAACAATACCCGACTCATAGGGCTCATCGGTAGCCGGATCTCTGCGTTTTTGACCGAGAAAATAGGAAAGGCTGAGCATTAAGGTAATTAGGGCAAATACGGCCAGACAATAAACAATCAATGGCCAAATCTGAGGAGTGAACTGATCCGGGTAATTCAACTTCGCTCTCCCATGTTTCTGCGGGCGAAGCCCGTATCAATCACTGGTCTTGCAGTAAAAGGGCAAATCAAGAATTCTGATTTTGAGGGTGCTCTCACGCAAGAAGAGATAATTTGAAAAACGATTATTGCTTTTCTGAGAAATTTTTTAGTTGTCGGTAATCCTATTCGCTTGTCTGATTTATAAATCGTTGCGGGAGATAGCGCCAGTGGTGCGAAGGAACGTTTAATTCTTATGTGTATACTTTTTATTCGGTAGGGTTATGTAATGTCTTGCGACAGCTGAATAAATGAAAATGTGCGCCAGTTTTCAGAAGATGAAGGAGGGTCCTATTGCTATTAAACTATTCCTCTGATTAAAAGCAGATCGGTATTTTAGGGATACGCTGTACTGGAATTAGAATGTGATGTTATTGATTTGTTTGGCACCTAATAATGCCATCATAGCGTACTCCACTTGCGTTTCTGTATGGGACTTTCCATTTCTCATGAGAGAGGTAGTTTGGCCAAGCAAGTACATTTATCCAATTCTTCTCAGTATTTCTAACAAGGTACACATCGCTTGCGTTACATTGAAGTTTGTACCTACGGAACCCTTCTTCTATTACGGAATAATCCCGCCCCTTAAATTGAACTTCAGAGTCTCCCCAATGGCCATCTGAGCTTTCAAAGCTTACATCGGGGTTGTGGATTTTTATAATGTTAAAGAGGATTGTCATTCCTAAAACCAAAATTAATAAGCAAATTGCTCTTATTGTCATAGTAGTCATTACTTGCGTCTGAGTACCTTTTAGTCTCTTTTTAGGCATGCTTTCGGCGTGGGTCTATAGTGCTTAACTTCTATAAGACTTGTAATATACAAGCAGTTTGTTGATTGGCGACAATGATTTACTGTGTGTTGATTACTTGCGAATTACAAGGTCACCACCACTAAACTGAATTTTCTGTCCTTCGAAGATAACTTCCTCCCAGTTATCAGGGTTCGACGACTCGTTTTCATGTACCACTAAGTAGCAAAAATTTGGATTTTCAGTTTTGGGTAAACTACTTACTAGTGAACCTGCGCTGATACCATACTTTTCGCATAGTTCAAGCTGTCCTATCGCCGACTTTACCTGAATTAAAATGCCAATATGCTCTGCTTTAAGTTCTATCGATTCAAAGTCATTCACCGATTCTAGCTCGATTAAATATCTTTTTAATTCTTCTATGGCTGGGTTCATAGTGATTTACTCATGATGCCTCGCTGAGCCGAGGACATACAGAATTTATTTTGTGATTAGCTCAGCGAAGTATGTATCAATATTGTGCAGGTTCTAGTTATGATTTGTCCCAATCTTTAAATGGAAAATCTAATAAATTGGAGTTGTAATATCTTGGATCTCCAGTAACCTCTTTATCAATCCACTCCGGCAACTCCACACTTTCAGATTCACTTTGCGTCTCGACCTCAGCAACAATCAAGCCGTCATTGTCTCCATGAAAGATATCTATTTCCCAGGTGTGTTTTTCGTGCTCTACTATGAATCTCGTTTTATCTATGATGGGACCATCACATAGCTCCGCAATCATTTCATTTGCGTCTTCAAAGGGTATTGGATACTCAAACTCAGTCCGTGTAATTCCTTTACTTTCACCTTTCAATGTTAGATATGCATGATCTCCGATTATGCGAACTCTGACTACAGCTTTGGACTCCGTACTTATATAGGCTTGTTTGATTCTCTTTCCACCTGTAAAAGAAGCAATAGCCTTTTTATCTACTAAGAACTTCCGCTCAATTTCCTTTGCCATAGTTTCTCAACTCTAAAATATTAACACTTGCTTAATAGGCATATACGAGGTGGTCAAAATCTGACACGCAGCGTAGTAGTCAGCCAGTATATGCCCTTGTTGGAGCACTTATAAGCCGTTCTTGCCGACTTCCTTCAATGCAATTAACGCTTCCCTTGCTTTTTCTGATTGTACAAAAATATGGTCATGGAAGTATGCTGCAATTACATTTGCGCTAATACCCTTAGAAGCCAATTTGTTTGAAACAGCGGCTGTTAATCCAACAGCCTCTAAACTAGAATGTACGGTTAAAGTTATTTGTTTATAAGTATTTTTAAACTGCAACCCCTCACGGCTTGCGATATCTTTTGTTAAGATAAGTGTTAATCCTTCTTTTTCGTTGAAGCTCGCAAGTGGGTTCCATTCAATATATTGAGCTAATGAGCCTGAAACAGTGCAAAATACAAATTCATCTTCAATAAGTTCGGGATTCATTTCGCTCAAAAGACGCTCTAATTCTATAATTCCTGACATTGCTTGAAAATTCCAAATTTTTACTTGTACAGCAAGCGCCAATCAATATGGAGCATGGCTGCAAAATGGTGTTGGTCCAACAAATACTTGTTCTTGCGATCGTGCTTGGCTTTGTATGGTTGTTCTTGCCTGATTCTTATACTGAATTCCTTTTTGTTAGCGGGAAATGAAAGCCCATATTCAATGGTAACCGAAGCCCTTGATTTGTATCATATTGTTTGATAGCCAGTCTATCAAAGCCCGTATAAACAGGGAATTATCAGAAACCTATTAAGCGTAAATTGCATAGTCAGGTTTGGACTTGAGGCGGAAAAATAAGATGACAAGAGAATGAAGAAGAGATAGAGGAACCTTTGGTGTTGTAACATATCGTCATACATAGGATTTTATCTCCCCCTGATAGTTCCATGCATAGGAATATGCAAATCATTGAACTTTATAATTTTCCATTTTAGTAATTAAGAAGTCCCAAAAAGCCTTGATACGTGCTGTGTTTCTCAGATCCTTATTAGCTAGAATCCACAAAGATGAGTTGTACTTAGCATCCAATCGATAGAGTTCGACAAGATCATACGAATCATCAGTTGGTAGCAAAGCTATTCCTTGATCATTAAACGCAGCGTTCAGTGCTGTAGTGATAGAATTACAATATATGGATTTAGCATTGTGTTTAATTCGTTTCTGATACCAATGCACTGCTGGGTTATCTAAGTGCACGTAGTCAATAGCTGTTAGGCGTTCAATTTCGGACAACTTGAAAGGAGCGTTATACCCACTAGCCTTCAAAAAGTCTTCAGAGGCATAGATGCTTAAATTTACATCTCTCATTTTACGTGCAATAAGGTTTTCCGGTGCTGTATGACTTGCCCTAATGGCAATGTCCGCATCGCGATGCTCGATATCCAGAGCCTGCTCACTTTCAAGGATCTCAAATTCAACGTCGGGGAATGACATCCGGAATTCACTAACCCACTCGGGCAAAGTGGTCGTTGCCATTGTTGAGGGTGCGGTAACACGAATTAAACCTTGAACTTTGTCATGTTGCAGAGAACTTTGAATGAGGATGCCATCGGCCAATGACTCCATTCGCTTGGCACTATCCAAAATAGTTCGCCCCGCCTCAGTCAGTTGGTAGCCGCGACGACTAACAATAAATAGCTGCGTTGAAAGCTCGCTTTCAAGCTGCTGGATCCGCCTCCAAACAGTGGTTGAATTAACATTCAACTGCCTAGAAGTCGCCTTTAAGGTTCCTTTCTCTGCAAGCGCGATAACGACCTTCAAGTCGTTCCAATCCATGACATTACCCTGACGTTGCATTCATGCAATAGAAGTTTGCCTTTTTGTCTATATAACTGCAATAAGAGAACACCTAGTCTGTGCTCGTCATTTAACGAAACAGGATTCCCTTCATGAGAAAACAGGCGGTCATCTTTTATGTGATCTCTTCTTTGTTCGCAGTGCTTATGGCGGCATCGGGCATGTCCAAACTATCTGGGCAAGAGGACCTCGTTCAGGCAGCGAATGAACTAGGCTACCCCCTATATTTGTTGAAAATCTTAGGTACCGCCTATTTGATCGGCGCGATTGTAATCCTTCAACCAAAGTTTGAAACACTTAAACAGTGGGGATATGCAGGTTTCTCCATCGCTTTGATCGGAGCTGCGGGATCGCACCTGTTGGCTGGGCAAGCGCTCAGCACTGCTTTACCAGCTACTGTCCTATTGGTCGTTTTAGCGGTTGTGGTAACTCTGAATGCAAAACTGACTCGCCTTAACCTTTCTATAGGAGAAGACCTCAACAATGTCTCTCAATCTCAAAGAGAAATTTCATAAGCTAATTAGATGTGACTTTTCTGGTGTTTGAGATAGAAAGACTGTGATGCGGTGCACTGATTGATCCGGCCCAATTAACAATCAAGAGGAATGCTTTTCCATGAATGATGGTAGCGTCGTGTCACTGTAGAAAACGATCTCACCTGTCTTGATTCAGGATAACGCTAAAGAAGGCGCAAGCGATTCAGGCTGAGCAAGTTGAATTGCTTGACCAACACCGCTCATTGAAAACCAAGGGTGGTAAACCTTCTATTACGCGTTATGGTTATTTAATCGGACGAACAAAGTTGGGTTAGGCGGTATTAGTGTTAACATCTTGAAAGTTCAAGATCACTTCGGTTGAGGCGATATTTTGGCTACCTCTGTGATCAACAGGACCTCTTACTGCATCTCATTATGCCTTTAAAGCCCACTGAGGGAGCCCTACAACTTGCCCCAGTTTTCTAGTTTTTCTTCAGCGCTTAATAGTCTTGGCTACACTTGAGCAGGTTTGCCAATTACACTCATGTCGTTCAATATGTTGAGATTTACCGCTCCGAAAAGCTGACTGTTTATATCGCAGCCTACGGCTAATAGTTGATTACAACTTTCACAACGATAGAAATTGGTGAGCTGATCCCCATTTTATCTAGTTGAAATTCCATCGCCAATAAAAACTACTAATATATTTGGATCACTAATAATGCGTGATGGGTTGGCTTGGCAATAATTACAATCGTGCACGCGTGGATTTAAACCTTCGAGTGGCCCAGCAAACTGAACTTCAACTCGCCAATGGTTACATTTACACGATCCCTTAAAAAATATAAGAATTTGTACCAATTACAATTGAGCACAGAGTCCGCATTGTTGGCGAGGGAGGCCTCCCCTTTTGCCATCACGGGCGCCAGTCAAGATAGTTAATGTGGTGGGTTTCATAGAGCCCGCTTTACATATTGTTGTTGTGGGACGTCCGTTTTGTAGTTTAGAGCGAAAAGAATAAATATTTTACATATTGACTTACAGCTAACTGTAAGTGTGAGATAATAGCAGTAATAGACTTATTTCCCATCACATTTGTAGTTTGGATTTATCTTAATGAAAAAAGTATTAAGTGTATTGCTTCCGGCAGCAGTGCTTACCGGTATTGTGGGGCCTAAAATAGTAGGTACTCAACTCGAGTCATCCATTGATGAAATAGTCACTGCCGCGAATGAAAATTCGGCATACACGGTTGAAGTAAAAAGCATGGATTCATCCTGGTTTTCAACCCAGGCCACCTTTTTGGTCAGCTTGGATGTCAGTGCTTTCTCGGATGTATCAGGTGCCCCTGAAATTGATCCTTTTTCTGTAGAAGTAGACTTTAGTGCTTCCCATGGCCCCTTCCGTTTCGGCGAGCATGCTGGTTTTGGTTGGCTCGGCTGGTCGCTAGAAGTTGCCGGTGATCAATTGCGTGAACATTTGGTTTGGGCTGAGGAAGCTCCTTTTTACCAGGTTCATGGTAATATGAATGCCTTAGGTGGTTATTACTATAACGATAGCATTGCGCCATTTACTACTGATGTTGAGAATCAAAAAGCTCAGTTAACTTTTAGCGGTTTTCAAGGAAAAGGGCAATATCAGGATGAGCAACTAGCTTACCAGGGGAGTGCCGATAGCCTTACTGTTACTTCCGAGCTAAGGGATTTTAAGGTTGAAAGGTTGACTATGGATATGACCATGCCTTCCTCCCTTGAAGCAATGTTTGAAAGTGTTTTTTATGATTCTGATACAACAATTAACTTTGGTGCCGTAAAGTTTAATGATAGAGAGCAAAACGAAAATATTGACATTGCTGATTTATATATAAAGGCCAGTACTGAACTCAACCCAGAAAATCAGCTGGGGAATATGCAAGTTGCCTATGGAACTAAAAAGGTTGATATAGCTGAATTCCATGGTGAAGACCTGGCCCTTGAGCTTGAGGTCACCAATATAAGCCAGGAATTTTTGAAGTCTTATCAGGACTTTGCCGTCTCACTCAATAAACTACCTACGGAAGAAGCAACCGCTAAGACAATGGAGTTTATGAGCGAAAACTTGCTATCTTTAGTGGCTGGCGAGCCTCAACTGAACATTACCAGCTTACGCGGTACTTTCCCACAAGGCAGCTTTAATAGTAACCTTCATACTAGCTTAGTTGGCATCAGTGCGTTACCGGAGCAACCGCTAGATCCGGCTTTTTGGCTGTCACATACCTTAGTTGATGGAGAGCTAAGTGGCGATAAAGCTGTGATTGAGTTTATTGCCGTACAAGTGATGAAAGCTCAATTGAAAAATAACCCTCAAACTCAAGGTATGAGTGAAGAGCAGCTGGAGCAAATCGTTGCTCAACAAGTGCCGACCATATTAGCGTCCCTTGAACAGCAAGGTTTGTTAGTGTCTACCAATGACGGCTACATCTCAAATGTCAGCTTGAAAGACAGTGAGCTTAAGGTGAATGAAAAACCTATGCCGCTACCGCTTTAGTAGATATTAGCCTTTTGTAATAGAAGTGGCTTATCTTAAGCCACTTCATACTTCTCCTTCTCTTGTTACCCTTCCAAGGCTGATGATTTATTTGTTTTCCTGTTTTAACGGTGTTGTCCTGGGTTGCCAATAAGGTTGGGCATAGGTTAGTGTTGTAGACGGTATAATCGCAATAATATCTTATCTAAACATTACTGCCCCGTGGTTATCATGAGCTCATATGTGACTCTCTAAATACTGATGATGTAGTTATTAAATCAAAGCTAAGTAATAATAAGTGTTAAAGCTTGGGGTGCTCTATTTTTAATTTTAGTATTTTTTTTGGTAAGTAATTATCAATATATTTAGATTGCGAAAGATCGCTTTGTTGATATCTTTAGGGTGGGGTATTGTTAGAGCTCTATTTTCAATTTTTTGATTTCTGATTTGCTAAATTTTCTACCTTCAATATCACATGTATCCCTTGCTTTATTCATGTGTTTTCCGTTCGGCATTTTACACTTGTGTATATAATGTGTGTATTGTAGTGGTCTAATCCTTCCGGACACTTCGCTAAGATGGTAAAACTACCAAGCGAGGTGAAGTATGACAACAAAAGGTACACGTCGGCATTTCAAGCCGGAATTTAAGAAAGACGCCGTAGCGCTAGTCTCTGAGCAAGGGTATTCAATTTCTAAAGCAGCAGAGGCTGTAGGAACAACAGCCAATAACCTGCGACGCTGGATAAAGGAACAGAAGCAGGAAGAAGACGGTGTGAGGTTGGATGTAGGCGAGCGCGCAGAATTAGAGCGATTACGACGTGAAAATAAGCAGTTGCGGATGGAGAAAGAAATCCTAAAAAAGGCCAGCGCCTTCTTTGCGAAAGAAATGAAATAAAGTACAGCTTTATTGAAAAACAGCAAGGCAGCTTTCCTGTTAGGGTGCTCTGCCGGGTAATGCAGGTAAGTAAGACTAGTTATTACGATTGGTGTTGCCGTGGTAATAGCTCAATAGATGCTCAAACATGGCAACTATGCCATCGTTTGAAGGCCCTATTTGCAGAATCTAGACAGAGTCTCGGAAGTCGTCGGTTAATGAAGCTGTTACGTAAAGAAGGCTTTGAAGTCGGGCGCTATCGAGTCCGCAAGCTCATGAAAAAGCTAGGCTTGGCAGTAAAGCGCAAGAAGCGATTTACACTGACGACAGACAGTAAACATCACCTGCCTGTCGCAGAGAACCTTCTGAATAGGGAGTTCTCACCGAGTGCTAAAAATCAAGTTTGGACGACTGATATTACATATATTTGGACTTCGCAGGGCTGGCTGTACTTGGCGGTAGTGATTGATCTCTATTCGCGCCGGATTGTTGGTTGGCATCTAGATCGCAAGATGGAAACGGCCCTGGTAACTCGTGCGTTGATGATGGCTGTCAATTTGCGTACGCCCCCAAAAGGTCTCCTGCATCACTCTGATCGTGGCAGTCAGTATGCCAGCCATACCTACCAAATGTTATTGAGTCAGCAGGGGATGGTGTGTTCAATGAGCCGTAAGGGAAATTGTTGGGACAACGCACCGACTGAACGTTTCTTCAGCAGCCTGAAGCGGGAGTGGTTAACGGGAAACCTCTATCCGACAAGGGAGGATGCGGTAGCAGATGTAAGAGCCTATATTGCTTATTACAACTCACGCAGAATACATACAACACTGGGAGATCTAGCCCCTATCGAATTTGAGGAATGTGCTTAAAGAAGTGTCCGGCTGGAGTTGACCACAACATATTTAGCATTGTTAGCACCTAGCAAAACATCTAGTGCTGAGTCTGGTGCCTAATCAAGTTACGTGACCATGACTTTTTGCTTTTGCGGATTTTAAACATTATTATTTTCGGAACTTCTTGCTTCAATTAGCTATAAGACCGCTGAATCAATATTGCCTGAAAACATTTTACTTGTAGCTGGATTATTTCCATAAGGCTATTAATGCTTGGGGTTATCGGTAAAGCTTTGCCATGTCCGGCTGATTGATTGCTGTTAGGCGATACCTTATCTCTCTCCTAACTTGCGTTAAACAGTTTGACTTATCTCGCTGAGTATAAAATTACGAAAAGCCTGTACTCCAGGAGTATCAAGTTTTTCGTATGGGCAGACAAGATAATAAGAAAAGTTGGAATCAATACTTACATCGAATGGTTTTACGATTCTTCCAGATTTTAAGTCATCCTCGATTAGCGATATTCGGCCCAGCGCAACTCCTTGGCAGTTTTCGACTGCAATTGCGAGAGAGTTACTATCATTCATGACGCTACCTGATCGCGGATCGACATCGTCGACCCCGGCTGCTTTGAGCCACGATGCCCAATCGTCAAAATTATCTTCATGCAGCAAGGTTTGGTATTTGAGATCGGAAGGCACTTTCAAAGGATTTTTGCCGTTAAGCAGCGAAGGGTGGCAAATCGGGCTTAAATCGAGCGGCAACGAAAGCCTGGTCACTGAACCTTGCCAGTTTCCGTCACCAGCTCGAATGGAAATATCGACACCATCGTTAGTGAAATTGGCGAGAGCCAGGGTATGGTGAACATTCAACTGTATATCAGGGTAGGCTCTCCAGAAGTTACCTAACCGCTGTATTAACCATTTGCTGGCAAAACTGGGGGTTACGCTCACGGTTACCACCGGAGATTGACTCTCGGCTTTGATGAGGTGGAGCGTATTTTCGAGTCGATCAAAACATTCACTGGCTTCGGATAACAGCTTTTTCCCAGCATCGGTCAATGAAATCGACTTTCCCGCACGATGGAACAGTTTTACACCCAGTCTCGACTCCAAATTTCTCACTTGGTGACTGATCGCCGTTTGCGTAACGTTCAACTCCTTCGCAGCATCGGTAAAACTCATATGCCTTGCCGCAGCCTCAAACCCACGCAAGCCGGCCAAAGATGGTAAAGATCGTGTTTTGGTATGAATTAAACTCATAAGTACATGTAATTATATCCTTTTGCTGCCACTTTTAAAGATCGTATATTGATCTCCACCCATGAATTATTTGCACTAGAGGATAGCGTAATGTCCGAAACAAGAGTTGCTATTATGACTGGAACTGGTCAGGGAATTGGTGCCGGCTGCGCCCGCGAAATGGCTAAGGCGGGTTACAAAGTCTCGTTGATGTCCCCTTCCAACCGCAGTGTTGAACTGGCCAAGGAATTAGGTGGTATAGGGCGGCAGGGTTCGGTTCTCGAAACCGCAGATCTGCAGGCAATGGTCGACGACACGATGCAAACCTATGGCCGTATCGACGCCGTCGTTAGCAATATGGGCCATGGTGGCGGGGTGCCGGAAGAAATTAAAACAGTAGGGTTCGATCCTGATTTCAACGGCCCCCTGCTCGAGCTAAGTGATGATCTCTGGCATGAGAGCCTCGATATGTACGTGCTCAATGTCGTCAAGCTTGCCCGTATCGTCACGCCGATTTATATCGAGCAGGGGGGAGGGGCATTCGTCAATATTTCTTCAATGAATACGGTTGAGCCGAGAGCGCCTTATCCGATGAGCATGCTGCGTGGCGCTTTACACAGTTTTGCCAAGCTCTATGGTGATCGTTATGCAAGATACAATATTCGCATGAATAATTTAATGCCGGGCTTCTGTGAAAACGTAAACCTGTCGGAGTTTGCCCGCAGATCCATACCCGCACAGCGCACTGCCACGTTCGAAGAAATCGGGCAGACCTGTGTCTTTCTTGCTTCACATGAAGCCCGATACATCAATGGACAAAGTATCTTGTCTGATGGCGGTATGAATCGGGCGGTTCGCTAGACACTAGTGACTACTTGATTTAGTTGAAAATCCTATTAGAGCGCTCAGTACTTTGAAGCCCAAATTGCCAACCTATGCATGATTGCCTTCTGTGATATCTTGTCTTCTGGAAGCGGTTGAATTACTTTATCGTGAACTAAAAGACGGTAAATATATTCGAGTTTCTCGTGAGCTGAATCGGTAGCTTCGAACTCGACAACTCCTCGCTTGGTGCCATATGCAGTACCGAGTGCTATAGCCTTTTTCACTAACTCTTTTTCGTTTTTGAGCTTCTTCATTATTATGTCTCAACGAGGTTGTCGATATTACGCACCTACCGTTTTTAGCAGAGGGAAACTGCGGAACCGCAGGTGTAGTTATTTTTCAGCTTACCTAAATTTGTTAAGGACTGAACCTCGGCACTAACTCTCCAAGTATGCCCCAACAACCGATTCTAATTCTTGAACTAACTCTGAGTCCATGTACTTGTATTCATCTGGGATATCTAAGACATGAACTGGCTTATGATCCAGGATTCTAGAGAATCTGCTATTAGCCTATTTTTATGCTTTTGTTCCATGACGAGTATCACGTCAGCCCAGCGAACATCCGCTGAGCTGACTGTTTTTTTAGCTCGCGGGCTGGTACCCGCAGATTTAGCGCTGAAATCAGGGTGTTTTCTCCAAATGGCTTCAGCTGTAGGACTACGCCACTGATTCCGGCTGCATATGAATAGGAGATTTCGCATATCTTAATCTTTCTCAGGAAGCTCAGTATTTAGGATTTGAAGCATAGTTCGCTTGGGGTACTCAATCCCTAATTGCTGAGCTCTACGAAGCTTTTCAGAACGTGTATAGATCAACTTCCAGTTTTTCTCCGAAATCCACGGCTTTTCAGTTCTAGCACTATTCTTATGGGGCTTAGCTTTGGTCTTGGATCTTCTCGCAGCCCTGCTTCTTAAATCATCCATTATTCTTTCCTCTATCAATTATCGGGTTCAGCAGCCGCGATAAAACGGAGAGGGCTCCTAATCTTGCGTGTGTTTAACACCTGGCGCGACGAGGAAGCACACAATGCTGAGTCCAGCAACACCTAGCATGGGCATGGACTAATGGAGTTATAGCCCACTGTAGGAAGATTGCCGTTCAATGGATTCCATTAAATGCTAACTACTAGCGAATGGCAACTGCAGCACTGTGAGATCTTATGGAGAGGAAGCCGCTAGTAAAACGGAGATTCATTACGGATAGGGAACCGCCAATTGCGGAGCCGCACGATGGGTGGCATGGGGGGCTAGAAACTACCGGCTACCCGATTTAGGTTTTTTTTTCGCTACGATGGAGAATATATGCCAATGATGCGGTGTACCATCTGTAGTTTCTCCTGAAAGGTCATGTTCAGTCCACTTTAATAGCTCAAAGTTACTGAGGTATTTTCTTATCTTCGATTCATTCATAACTAGAGTATCACTCCAAAATGCTTCCTTATCATACTCAGGCCCAGCCATTGTGTCTTTCGGCCCTAGGAATGAACCACAAAAGATTCCACCCTCTGTCAAAGAGTCATTTATTTTCAACCAAACTGACTCAAAATCTTTTTCAGGGCAAAAGAAAAGACTGGCATCAGCAACTACCAGCGAGGACTCAGGATAGTTAAAAGTATTAAAACTATCCTTTGATAGAATAACCTGCTCATCATCTTTGAATCGTTTACGACATCTAGATATAGATTCATTTTCGATATCAAAGGCATGAACTGTGAAATCTTTACCGCGCAAATAAGCGATATCTGATCCTGCTCCACAGCCACAATCAATAGCAACCTTTCTTCCTTTTACTTCGCTAAGAGCAAAAATTAAATCTTCTCGAGTATCACTGTGTTCTGTTGAGTCATAATATTTGGAGATTTCTCTCGTTGACATTCCCTATCTCCGATGAGCAGAAAATCTAACGCCGCCAACAGCGGCCGAGCGTAGCGAGGTCCAGCTCCCGAAGGGGGGATGCTACTTGGCCTTGGTATTCCCAGTATGGGCGTGGACCAATCCCCTGTAGGAATATCACTGCTGAATGGGATCCATTAAATGCTAACTACTAGCGAATGGCAATTGCAATACCGTAAGGTATCGTGGGGAAGAACCGCTGGTAAGACTACGAGCTGACGGACCGAAATATCCTAGAAGGCTTAGCTTGGAGGTGAGGTGGACAGGGATACCGAAGCCATATGATCTAACGGGTAGAGTAAATGATATCGTTGCGTGATCGCTGGGTAGATACTCATTACCGATAGCGAGCCGCCCATTGGGGCCCGCACGATGGGTGGTGTGGAGACCGGTAGATAAAAACTACCGGTTACCCGATTTATAAATCGTTAACGGGGGATCAGGGTATTTAAATCGATGTCAGTTCACGTTTATCCAACGCAATTCGTCCTGATAGAACGACCATCTTGATATTTTTAAGGTCACGAATATCACTCCAAGGTTGACCATCGACAAGTAGTAGATCAGCAGATTTACCAACTTCAATAGTCCCCAGTTGATCAATTAACCCTAAAGCTTCGGCACCATTTCTAGTGGCGGCTATAAGCGCTTTCGCATCAGGTAGTCCAGCATCAACCATGCGTGACAATTCATTGTGGTAGCTGTCACCAGCAATCATTTTGCCTTGTGTATCAGTGCCAACACCAAATTGAACTCCAGCCTCGTGTAGGGCCGGTATATTCAGGTGTCCTTTGGGTTCTCGACCTAAAGTTGGCACATAAACTATATTGTGCTTGACAATTAATTGCATTGTTTCTGGGCTAATGAGATTGCCATGTCGCACACCATGCTCAATGGTAGTTATTCCAGCTTTAATAGCTTCATTAGTTTCTTGTGGAGAGCCTGTGTGTACTGCAACCCAAAGACCATGCTTGCGAGCTTCCGTTGTAATAGCCTTCAAGGTTTCCTTTGAGATGCGTGGTAACGTGATTTCGCCTTGTTCATTTGTATGGCCCTGATAGACGGCTTTAATACCGTCAATGCCTTGCTCAACCAGAGCAGCGATTTTCTCCTTTACATATTTTGGATCATCGGATTGCACGACCATTTGCTCGATCATCCGACTTGGTATTCTTTGAACCGGATGTCCACCAGGAGCAGTAAATATAGGCCCCGCAATAAACATATGTGGCCCAGCGACCTCCTGGTCGTCAAGTGATTTTTTTAGCTTATAAATTCCCGAGCTGGGATCGCCGACGGAACGATAACTTGTAATACCTGATTCGATCAGCTTCCGCCTAACATCTGGTTGCAATCGGATCGAATTCCAAATCATTACAGGTAAGCTGCTCTCGCTAGAATCAGCTTTACCACTGAAAAAATGACCGTGAAGCTCTATGAGGCCAGGTACAATTGATTTACCTGCTGCATCAATTTGAATAGCATCTATTGGTACTTCACAAGTATTCCCCAGACAGGAAATTTTACCATCCTCTACAAAAATTCCAGGGTTCTCAATGGGCAACGTACCAGTACCATCAAATAAGCTACCATTGCTAATCCACATGCTTCTACTTGGTTGCTCCCAAACATATAGATTATGGTTGTAGGCGACTATAAATGCGATCCCACCAAGGACAACAAAGCTGGCAAAATATTTTAGAAATTTTATCAATGAGTATCTCCCTTATAATTATAACGCCCGATCACCGAGCAAATTTTGATGGCGATTTGTGTGTAATTTCGCTTAAAAAGTGACAGCTAAAATTTATCCCGTGCAGCCACCTGGTACGCCCAGCATGAGCGTGGACTAATTGGGGTGAAAGTCCCATGTAGGAGGATCACCATTTAGTGGATTCCATTAAATGCTAACTACTAGCGAATGGCAACTGCAACACCGCGAGGTCTTATGGGGAAGAGGTCACTAGCAAAACTACCAGCTGACAAATAGAAACATCCTAAAAGGCTTAGCTTGGAGGCGAGGTGGCCAAGGATACCGAAGCCGGGTGATCTAACAGGTAGAATTAATGATGCCGTTGTGGAGTGAAAGATCACGCTCCTATCTGGGGGGATCTGTTTCACTTGCTACTGCGAAGCTGTCAGCCCAACCCGTTAGCTGACATCGCGGGGATAGAAAATAAGTGGCGGAACACAGCTGCGCCTCGGTCAGTAATGATCAAGGTAATTAAACAGAAATCAACCGACGGCATAGTAGCTAAGTGCCAAGATTAATACCTTGGATATGGTGCAAGCCTGAACCCTAAATCCACGCGCTAAAAGGCAGGGCTAGCGTACCGATATGTTTCCAGTTGGATAAAGTTGAGGTATCGCACTGCCATGATACTCAACTCAATTGAAGAGCTGTTTGAGACTATCGTTCGCCCGTACAGATAGGGAGCCGCCCATTGCGGACCAGAACGATGGGTGGTGTGGGGGCCGGTAACTAGAAACTACCGGATTTAGATCAATTAACCTTGATGAGCCCACCAAAACACCCCTTTGGCCCACCAACACCATAGGTATACTCGTATATTTCACCTGCTTTGACGGTTAGCTCAAAATCATTTTCATTGCCAGCGCACGACATAGTAATTGTATGTTTGCCTGGGCTGACTGCTACAGGGCCATTTTTTGTATTTACAGGTAGGCCATCAATCGCAGTCAAAGAAACCGTTGAGCCGCCGCTTGTTATTGACCAAATATTGGTTGAGCCTGCCCTAATAAATGCTGATTTCTCAAGATCTTCCTTTGGGATAGAAGCTGCGCAACCAGCTAGAAAAAATACCAGTGACAGTGCTATTAAAATACATCTCATTTTTTTCTCCTTAGATTTTGCACCCTGTTCCACTTTCGGGGGTTAGATTGCAGCTGCATGTTATAGCTGGAGCTTACCCTGTCGTTGAAGCCAGAGTGCCCGCTCCTGATCTTTTGATAATCTTGGCCTTGTAATTGTTATAACTATAAACATGTTCATTAGACCGATGAAAAAAGTAAATGGATTTCCTGTTTCAAGTAGTAACAACGGTCCAAGTAGAAATATTAACCCAGCAGGGATAAGTCTAAGCTTAATACTATGGGCGCTAATTGCCAGTTTAACAAAACCTCCGAGGACTACTCCTGGAATAACCCACCCTAAAACAGAAACAAATAACTCCGGCGTAGCATAAAAGACAGCTAATGTTGGAAAAATTCCAATCAGTGTGGCTATCAACATGCCCCACAGGCTTTCTCGTTTATTCAAGTTTCGTAATATCTCTTTTTCTTCTTGATATTTTTCTATTGTCATCTCTTACTCGATTACCAACTTATCCATAGTACGTCAATAACCCGCAGCTGAAACGTAGCGAAGCGGATTGTAAGCATTTGGCCGCTTAGAGTGCGAAGTTAACTGACTTAGTGCACCCAGCATAGGCGTGAACTAATGGGGTGAAAGTCCTCTGTGGAAAGGTCACCGTTTAATGGGCTCTATTAAATGCTAACTACTAACGAATGGCAACTGCAATACAGCGAGGCCTTGTGGAGACGAAGCAGCTTGTAAAGCTATGAACTGACCTACAGAATCATCATACAAAGCTTAGCTTGGAGGTGAGATAGTAAAGGACACCGAAGCAGGTTGATCTAACGGGTAGACTAAATGATGCAGTTGTGTAGTGAAATTATCTGGGGAGATCTGTTTAGCTCACTGCTGTGAAGCTGTCAGCGTGGCCGCTGACTCACAAGTAGGCCCTCTTCTAAGACGGGGGCAGAAAAAATTGGTGGGGCATAGTAGCGCCTCGGCCAGTAATGGCTAAGGTGATTAAACAGAAATCAGCTACTGGAATAGTAGCCAAATGTGCAGATTAATACCTTGGACACGGTGAAGGCCTGAACCTAAATCTATGAGTTAAAAGACAGAGCTAGTCTACCGATATGTTTCCAGTCGGTTAAAGTTGAGGTGGCGTGCTGCCATGACACTCAGCTCAAATGAAAATCTGCTCGACGTTGATTACGTTACGTGATCGCTAGGTAGAAATTCATTACGGATAGGGAACCGCCTATTGGGGACCTGCATGATGGGTGGTGTGGGGAGCGGTAGCTAGAAACTACCGACTACCCGATTTAAGCAAACTCGAGGCGAGAATTTCCAGCTTCAAACTTGCATATTAGTTTAAAACTACCCTTGTCAAACTTCATTCTGAGGGTAATTTCACCATTAGTTCTTCCATCGAAGCTTACAGTTGCAGATAAAAGGGTCTTGCCTCTAAACCAACCGGAATGATCTGCCCAAGAGATATCGTCATCCTCATCATTACAAGATTGATCGTGAGGATATCTATCAATTCCGCAATATAGTCCATCAATAAATATTCGATACCACGAACCAGATAACTCATCATAAAGCCAAAGAAGGTAAATATCTTTGTCAACATCGTCAATTAACGACTTCACGATAGTAAATTTGGAGCCTTCCAGCTCGGGTACATCGCCTTCGTAGTCTTGAAATATTCTATCCATCAGTATGTGTACTTAACGCTAAGTTAACCGGTGCACAATGTGATATACATCAGGTAGAGGCCGTTTGTAGCTGGAGTGTTGTTATACGCTGCACCAAAAAGCCTATTTTCAACGTTTGTAATTGTCATACTCCCATTGAAAATACTGAGATAACTGCGCGCTAATACCAGTCCAACTGATGCCTTGGCAGTGCTCAAGTATGGCGTCAACTTCAGCTAATACAATTGCCCAAGTGTATTCGTTAAGAACAATTGCATGTTTTGCTGAGTTCTTTCCATGAAGATTGTTTGGGGTAACGACTCGAACCAGGAAGTTGTCGCCCCCCTTGATGTCTAGGCCAATTGTAAAATTCATCCAAAAATCCACATCGTAAGCATCCTCTGGCACCCACTCATCTATCGGGTCATGATCAGTACAATCGTAACTAATGATGATTGGTTTCATCACAACTCTCTGGGTGCATAACGCTTAGAGCACTCGACATCAAACCAAAGCAGGGGTTTTGATGTCGAGTGCATATATTTGGTACGCCTAGCATGTGTGTGGGCTAATGGGGTGGAAGTCCCCTGTAGGAAGATCACCGTATAATGGATTCTATTAAATGCTAACTACTAGCGGATGGCAAATGATGTAGTTGAAATTTTACGTTCTTATATGGAAAGATTTGTTTAACATGATATTGTGAAGCTGTCCACCTTCACAGGGATACAAAAGTGGTAGAACATAGCAGCGCTTCGGTTAGCAATGATCAAGTTGATCAAACAGAAGTCAGCTGGCTACAAAGTAGCCAGCTGACAAAATATTTAATTCAAATGAAGAGCTGTTCGACACTATCGTTGGGTAGAGATGCATTACGGATAGGGAACCGAACATTGCGGACCTGCACAATGGGCGGTGTGGGGCCGGTAGCTAGAAAGTATCTGCTACCCGATTGATACATTTACCAGGTAGCCCTGAAAAAGTTGGAAAAACCAGCATAAAGCAACCACAGACCTCCTGAAACTACAGTAATCAATTCGATTTTAAAATATGTAGGGTATTTCTCTCTGGGAGTAAAAATAAATCCTCTACGAATAAAGATTCCAGTAGCAATCATATTTTTACACAGAAAAATTAAAGATACGCCCAAAATTATTGGCCAAATAACCCCCAAGCTACTTTTACTTGCGAGCAAAAAATATATGGGATAACTAAAACATAGAATGAAACATAAATTTGCAAATGGGCGAAAGCTTGCAATTCTTTGCTCTACGTCTTGATCCTCTTGCTTCCATCGCTCTCTTTGAGCAATCATTTCTTCTTTGATACTTTCATATTTTTGATAAACGACACCACATGAGGGACATTGCCACTCCGGTGACCTGTCATAGGAGTTTCTTTGATATTCACATTTAGGACAAATCATAATGAAGTATAAAGCCTCAATCAGTCGACGCGTAAGCGGTCGGCTGCATTGACTCGGTACGCCCTGCATGGGCGCGGACTAATGGGGTGAAAGTTCCCTGTAGAAGATCACCATTTATTGGATTCCATTAAATGCTAACTACTAGCGAATGGCAACTGCAATACTGCAAGGTCTTGTAGGGAGGGAGATACTAGTAAAACTACGAGCTGACGAATAGAAACATCCTTTAGGGCTTAGCCTGGAGGCGAGGTGGTCGAGGACGCCGAAGCCATGTGGTGTAACGGGTCGAGTCAAAGATGCAGCTGTGTAGTGAAAGGTCACGTTCTTATCTGGGGAGATCGGTTTAGCTTGCTGCTGTGAAGCCGTCAGCGTGGCCGCTGGCTCACAAATAGGCCCACCTCCAAGACGGGGGTAAGAAAAAGCGTTGAGATATAGTAGCGCCTCGGACAGTAATGGCCAAGATGATTAAGCAGAAGTCAGCTGACGGAATAGTAGCCAAATGTCCAGATTAATGTCTCGGACACGGTGAAGGCCTGAACCTAAATCTATGAGTTAAAAGACAGAGCTAGCCTACCGATATGTTTCCAGCCGGTTAAAGTTGAGGTGAAGTGCCGCCATGACACTCAGTTCAAATGAAGATCTGCTCGACACTTTTGTTGGATAGAGATTCATTACGAATAGGGAACCGCCCATTGCGGACCCGCACGATGGGTGGGGTGGGGCTGGTAGCTAGAAACTACCGGCTACCCGATTTACACTTTTTATCACTTAAGCTAGTTAAGTTCATATATTGCGGTAATTCTTTGTCCCACTTTAATATATTCCGGTACCGCCATAACTAAGTCCATACCGTAAGAATCTGCGGCCATAGCCAGTGCATATTCTTGGGGGTTGTACTCTAAGGAAAATATAGCGTACGCCTGACCAAAGTTTTCCTCCGTAGTTATGCCATATACACTTTTCACCTTTCTAGATTGAGCTTGGGCAAGAGCATTAGCTTTTTTCCGAGCTTTTGCACTAAGCTCAGTTATCATTTTCTCTTTGTACTCTTCTTCTTTAGACGTCTCAAAGAATGCATTTATATTTTGAACACCATCTAGCCGGATCAGTTCATTCATAAGGCTGGGGTATTTATCGAGGTTCGTTAATCTCAAATTGAATCCTTGCTGTACCTCATAACCCAAAACTTCCAAATTATAAGCTCCGTCTTTTCTAGCTCGCTTTGTGTTTTTATCAATTTGGGTTGACTCTAAACTTGAAATGAGTACTCCATGCTTTTTAAGCGCCTCCAACATCAGTGCTGAGGATTTTGTTAATTTCTCCATAGCTCTATTAGAGGATTGTTCATAAGCCAATATACTAAAGCGTACTTTTGCTACATCGGGCTTTACCTTTTGCTCAAGTTTCTCCGTGACAATAACGAACGGAAAGTTAGGTACTGGATTTGCAGTAACTGTCAATGACATAGCAAGTGTTAAAGCCAAAACAATAAATTTCATGCACGATTCCTTTTTGAGTTTTAACGCCTCAATCACCCGCAGCTGAAACGTTGCGAAGCGGAGTATAAGCTGTCGGGCGCCGAAGGCGCGTAGCTAATTGACTTGGTACGCCCAGGACGGGAGTGGACTAATGGAGTGAAAGTCCCCTGTAGGGAGATCACCATTTAATGGTTCCATTAAATGCTAACTACTAGCGAATGGCAACTGCAACACAGCGAAGTCTTGTGGGCAGGAAGCTGCTAGCCAAACTACGAGCTGAGGAACAGAAAGATCCTGTAAGGCTTAGTCTGTAGGTGAAGTGGCCAAGGACATGGAAGCCGTGTGATCTTGGGGGTAGAGTCAATGATGTCGATGTATAGTGAAAGTTCAGGTTCTTATCTGGGGAGATCTGTTTTGCTTGCTGATGTGTAGCTGTCAAGATGGTCGCTGACTCATAAATAGGTGCAACCCGCTAACCATCATTGTGGGGATAGGCAAAAGTGGCGGAAAACAGCAGCGTCTCGGTCAGTAATGGGCAAGGTGATTAAACAGAAGTCAGCCGACGGCATAGTAGCCAAATACCGAGATTAATATCTTGGGTACGTTGAAGACCTGAATCCAAACTCTATGAGTTAAAAGACAGGGCTAGCCTACGGATATAATGCCAGTCGGATATAAAATTAACGTAGCGCAACGCCATGAACTCAACTCAAATGGAGAGCTGTTCGACACTATCGTTGGGTAGATATGTATAAAGGGTAGGGAGCCACCTATTGTGGACCTGCATGATGGGTGGTGTGGGGGCCGGTAGCTAGAAACTACCGGCTACCCGATTTAAGCGTCACCCCTGAATCTCCGACTATTGGCCATTTGGCCTGCAATATTACGTACTCGCTTATTGGCGCCATTTTCCGCCAACCATCTGACATGCTCTAATTTAATATCAGGAAGATCCAGTACATACTCATGCACTGCAGTATCTGTTGACGATTTTACTTCATCAAACGCTAGCTCAATACCAATTGAACGAATTTTTCGACACAATGCAAACCTTTGATATATCTTCTGTATCGGTTTTTCTAAAATCTCATTATGGTTCGCAATGTTTACAAACTGTTCATTGGTTAACAGGCCTGATTGAATCAGCTCAATTACTCTATTAATATGTAGATCGATATCGTCAGGACCACGATCTTCAAGCGCAAATATATTTTCTACCTCATCATCTGATAGTTTGCTTTTTCCACGAATATAGTTGAGAAATCCACCCCACCTATAATGCTCTGCATTTTGGTCTTCACTATTATTTATCTCGTGGTACTGCAAGGCTAGAAATTCCTCAGAGATGACACCTCTATCGATCCATTCCTGCGTATACCCTAGCCTTTCCATTGCCTCTTTTGTACTCATATCTTTTTCGCTTAACGCCTCAATAGCGATAGCAATGTGGCGAAGCCACGTTTTTAGCTGTCTGGTCACATAGGCGCGAAGTTGATCGGCTTGTTAAGTATTTACACATTGCTTGCTATCCATTCCTTAAAAGACGGACAAATCTCTTTGAAATGGCCTTTAGGGCCCACCTCTGGATCATAGCCTGTCGGATCGAATTCAATGACTTTATTATTTTGGCAAGTAGAATCCATACAGTAGTGGATTGCACACCCAACATGAATAAATGGAACTAGTTCCGTTGGCCAAATCCAGTTGGGGTCATCAGGGTCTCCAGAACAAAAACTCTGATATAGGCTCAAGATCGAATCATCTAAGTCGTTTTTGTGGCCAGTAATAATTCCGAGCATGCCATATTCTGGGCCGAAACCTCCATTTCCTTTTTCTTTGTAGAGTTCAATTAAAGATACAGGGAGTTCTATCCCTGTTTTTACTTTGAACTCTTTAGCTTCCTTTTCGATACTCATAACTTGATCTGGTGCTTAACGCCCAAAGCAGACGCGCAGGCTCTTTAGCGTCGTTCTGCCGCCCAGCATGGGCGTGGTTTAGCGGGGTGAAAGTCCCTTGTAGGAAGCTCACCATTTAGTGGGTTCTATTAAATGCTAACTACTAGCGATTGGCAACTGCAACACTACGAGGTTTTGTGGGGAGGAGGCCGATAGCAAAACATCGACCAGACGAACAGAAACATCCTATTAGGCTCAGCTTGGGATTGAGGTGGCCAAGGACACCCAGCCGAGTGATCTATTGATAGAGTCAATGATGTAGTTGTGTAGTGAAAGTTCACGGTCCTATCAGGGGGGATCTGTTTAACCTACTATAGTTAACCCTCAGTGTGCTTGGTTGATATCGTTACGTGATCGCTGGGTAGATATTCACTACGGATACGGAACCGCCCATTGCGGACCTGCATGATGGGTGGAGTGGGTAGCCGGTAGTTAGAAACTACCGGCTACCCGATTTATGTATTGTATTAGCAGTATTGTAGGAGCGACTTCAATTTTTATTGAAATTAATGTTCACCCTTAACCTTGGTAACTATCTCATTAATTATTTCAGCTGGTAATAACGATTTAGATAAGTACTGCTGCCCCCCAGATTTAGCCACCAAAATAAGACCTAATTCAGTTTCAATAATACGCTCGATATCTGCCCACGACAGAACTGTTATCGTATAAGGATTCTGTGTCTGGATTCCGTCATTATCTATGGTTAATTTCACTTCACTACCGGCACTTTTCCCAAGCATCTGCCGTGCTAACCACCAAGCTCGTCGATATCGAATGTGAATCAGTTCCAGCGCGCCTAATGCAATTAACGTGCAACTTGCGATCTTAGGTTGCTCAGTAAATAACAGTAATCCCGCACCAGAAGATAATAATAATGTAGGAAGAAGATAATTGGGCTTGACATTTTTCCCATAGGGTAGAGACTGATCATAGCATTCGGCAAGGTAATCTCTAGATAAGGTAAATTGAGTATTAAAAGGCTGCATAAAAACAACTTATTGTGTCTGGTAAATTTGTCGTAGCGCTACAGTGAGTGCCAGGGTGATTCTTTAAGCTAATGTCAATTACGCCACCTCTATCAATAAGCTCTCGACTTAGCCCTACATAACACCTTTAGCAACGGCAAATTACGGAATCGAAGGCCTAGTAATTTGTCCGCTTTCTTAAATTTGGCACACCCAGCATGGGCGTGGACTAATGGAGTGAAAGTCCCGCGTAGGAAGATCACCATTTAATGGGCGCCATTAAATGCTAAGTAGTAGTGAATGGCAACTGCAATACCGCGAGGTCTTGTGAGGAGGAGGCCGCTAGCAAAGACGAACAGATATGTCTTATATGATTTGGCCTAGAGGCGAGGTGGCCAAGGGCATCGAAGTCGGGTGATCATCCGGATAGAGTCAATGGTGCAGTTGTGTAGTGAAAGTTCTCGTTCTTATCTGGGGAGATCTGTTTAGCATGCTACTGTGAAGCTGTCAGGGTGGCCGCTGACTCAGAAGTAGCATACCGCCATGACACTCAGCTCAAATGAAGAACTGCTCGACACTATCGTTGGATAGAGATTTATTACGGATAGGGAACCGCCCATTACGGACTCGTATGGAGTGTGATGTGGGGGCCGGTAGTTAGATACTACCGGCCCCCGGATTTAAATGTTTTACTGAATACAACCACTTTCCGCATTTATTGCATATTCGAGCAGTCTACTATTTTTAACTCTTGCATCCTTTATAAATTTTTTCACTATTTTGGGGGCATCTTTGTAGTAAAGCTCTAGATGACCCAATCCATGAAGACCACTTTCGATACATGCAAGGTTATCTAGCGATAAAGCATATTCCAGGACCTCAGCAACAGCTGAATATAGAGCATCTGAATCAGGAAGTTCCTCACAATAGCTAAGGGGGGTTGTATCCCAAAGCATATAGCAAAAATTATTGAGTGGATTTCCTACCTCAGAAAGGTGTCCGAGAGAATCTCGGCACCGAAAATTTAAACACTTTGAATACAAGTGCTTTAACGAGTGTATAGCTTGTAGTCGCTTTTCTAAAGAAGATGGACCATCTCTTAAATAGAAAGATAGATCGGAGAAGGTATTGTTAAAAATGTACTCTAATCCTAACGCTAACTGCCAGTCGCTGTACTGTGCTAAATCACTGTCATAATTATCAAACATGCGAATAATATAAGAAACCAATGACTCTCCGGAGATGTCAGGTTCATCCAAATCAATATCCCATCTCCACTCACCAAGAGATTCATTCCTGTTGAATAGGAACTCTAAGAATTCATTATAAGTCGACTCACTCATATCATTTAACGTTCTTATTTGCAGCAGGTGAAGTGTAGCGTAAGCCGTCTGGCCGCGATAGCAGCGAACAAAATGTGCTTGGTACACCCAGCATGGGCGTGGACTAATGGGGTGAAAGTCCCCTGTAGGAAGATCACCGTTTAATGGGTTCCATTAAATGCTAACTACTAGCGAATGGCAACTGCAATACTGTGAGGTCTTGTGGAGATGAAGCTGCTAGAAAAACTACGAGCTGACGAATAGAAACATCCTATAAGGCTTAGCCTAGAGGCGAGGTAGCCAAGGACAGCGAAGCCGTGTGATCTAACGGGTAGAGTCAATGATGCAGCTGTGTAGTGAAAGTTCACGTTCTTATCTGGGGAGATCTGTTTAGCTTGCTGCTGTGAAGCTGTCAGTGTAGCCGATAACTCATAAGTAGGCCTAACCTGCTAGTGTTGTGTATTGAATAGCTTACTGATATAAAAAATGAGGCCAAGAAACCTTTTGTATGGAAGAAATCTGCCGAAGAAATTTTAGTGAAAGTAGAACGTGCACGCCAAGCACTTTTGAATCAGCAGTCTATTTAATCGCTACACTAGCTTTGGTGCAGTATGTTTCCAGTACGGGTGTTAATGATCTTGGTCAAGATGTACTTGGAGGGCTCTATTTATTAGTGGAGCATGTGATGGTTAAGCTTCAATCAGCTTCATCATGGCAATAGTTTATCATTTGGTTTCTGCAGAAACCATTTAAAAGCTAATAATAAAGTTGATTGCCTATCTGTTCTGTTTTGGTGTATATAACATGTAAGTTATAAGGCTGACTTTATATAAGGAGGATGGCTGTTACATTTCGATAAAATTAGGCGCTCCATATCTAAACTTAATTTAGGGAAAAATAATGAGTGAAACATTACTTGCTTTGAGTCTGCTAGCGCATGAGCTTAATCAGGAAGATCCACGCAATGAAGAAACTCAATGCATGTTAATATTGACGTCGGATTGCGCTTTACTTCTTGTTGCAAACAACAACGATAATATTACTGATAATTGGACAGAAAAGTCATTTTTACGCTGTACAGGAAGTGTTTTACTTGACCAGTCTAAGGGGCGAAAAAGCTATCTAAGTCCAGATGAAGGATCTAAGCAAAAAAATTTTTAATAAAATTAAAGAGGCTTTTGGTAATAGAATAAATGAGCGCCTTAAGCATAAAAAATTCAGCCCAAATATTGGGCACCTGAAGCTAAATATAGGTATGTCTGGCTCAATGAGGTCAGCCATTAAGGACGGCAGTTGTAGAACAATTTTGGTCACAGGTAATGATGGGAATCTAAAAACTGTAAGTGGAGTGATTCATGCAGAGCAAAAGCTAGTTGCAGCTTTAGAGCAAATAGAGAATAGATTCTTCGTTCAGAATGTATGGGTCGCAGGTTGTAAGCGAGCATGTAGTGTTTGCTATCAGAAACTCAACACATTTCGGGAGTCGAAAAAATCGGAATATGAGTTTGAATTTGAGTCACATGAGTTAACGGCATGCCAAGGAAACCAAAGACATGTTGCCTATGACTAACCTTAGAGCGACGTATAGTTATCTGAATAGGTGGGCTAATATTGGCCCGGTTTAATATTTATTTTAGGCTCCTTAAATGACTAGAGTTTAGGGTTTAGAGTTTCACGGGTCAAAAAACGGAAAAAAATAGCTTGACAGAGAGGCGAAGAAAAGGGCGCGGCCTCCAGAAAAGTGTTGAATACACAACTGGAGGTCGTAATGGACACGAAAGGACGTTGCAACATCCCCCGTGAACTATTTGATTGTGACGCAAAGCATACCCGCAAGATCAATTCGGACTTTTATCGAGCTGCTGCTCGGTGCAATGCTAACACCGGCTGGCTTTGTGACCGAAGCCTCCTTGGTACGCCCAGTATGGGCGTGGACTAATGGGGTGAAAGTTCCCAGTAGGAAAATCACCGTTTAATGGGTTCCATTAAATGCTAACTACTAGCGAATGGCAACTGCAACGCCGTGTAGTCTTGTGGGGAGGAAGTCGCTAGCAAGGCTACAAGCTGGCGAACAGGAGCATCTTATATGGCTTAGCCTGGGGGCGAGGTGGCCAGGGGCACTGAAGCCGGGTGATCTAGCGGGTAGAGTCAGTTATGTAGTTGTGTAGTGAAAGTTCACGTTCTTATCTGAGGAGATCTGTTTAGCTTGCTGCTGTGAAGCTGTCAACGATAAGTAGGCCTAACCCGCTAGCCACCATCGCGGGGATAGAAAAACGTGATGGGACATAGCGGCGCCTCGGCCAGTAATGGCTGAGGTGATTAAGCTGAAGTCAGCCGACGGCATAGTAGCTAAATGCGTAGATTAATACCTTGGATATGGTGAAGGCCTGAACCTAAAATCCACGGGTTAAAAGGCAGAGCTAGCCTACCGATGTGTTTTAAGTTGTATAAAGTTGAGGTGGCGCACTACCATGGCACTCAGCTCAGATTAAAACCTGCTCGACACTATCGTTGGGTAGAGATTCATTATGGATCGGGAGCCGCCCATTGCGGACCTGCGCGATGGGTGGTGTGGGGGCCGGTAGCTAGAAACTACTGGCTACCTTATTTAAATGCTTATGCAGCATAGGCTTTAATTGCTGCACCGAGAATAACGCCTGCTAAACCAATTGCACCACTTATCCACCACCTTGAATCTTTCTTGTGGTCCAGCTCGCCGCCATGAAGATTAATCGCAGTATTTATAAGAGTAGAGATATCTGAGTTGGTTAATGGAGTTCTGGAAATTCTTTCCTTTTGGTCATCTGTTAGACCCTTGTAGGCTTCCCTGGATATCTTTGTCTCTTCGTCTACATCGTATAATTTTTGATAGTTTCTGCGCCATACCAAGGATGCTCTTTCCTGTTTACTATCAAGTCGAAAGAACTCGGGGTGCTGTTCAAAGATAGCTTTCCAATAATTCCCTAGATCTTCCTTGCCCTCAATACGATCGGCCCAACCAGAAAAATCTAATTTGTAGAATTTATAAGTTCCCATAACTTGGATTGCGGCTATTACATCTGCGAGCCGGTTATCGTTTTCAGTATATGGATTTTTTTGATTCTTACTCACATTCATCCTTTAGCATTTAATGCTGCCATAAAAGGCGAGCAACTTGTTGCGAGTCCAGGCCACAAAGTGGCTGATTTCCGATGGACTTGGTACGTCCAACATGGTCGTGGACTAATGGGGTGAAAATCCAGTGTAGGAAGATCATCATTTAATGGGTTCCATTAAATGCTAACTACTAGCGAATGGCAACTGCAATACCGTGAGGTCTTGTGGGGAGGAAGCTGCTTACAAAACTACGCGCTGGCAAACAGAAACATCCTATAAGGCTTACCTGGAGGCGAGGTGGCCAAGGGCACCGAAGCCGTGTGATTTAGCGGGTAGAGTTAATGATGCAGTTGCGTAGTGGAAGTTCAGGCTTTTCTTAGGGGAGATCTGTTTAGCTTGCTACTGTGAAGCTGTCAGAGTGGCCGGCGTCCCATAAGGCCCAACCCGCTAGCCACCATCGCGGGGATAGTTGAAAGAGATGAGACACAGCAGGGTCTAGGTCAGTAATGAGCAAGGTGATTAAACAGAGGTTAGCCGACGGCATGGTAGCCTAATGCCAAGATGAATACCTTGGTCAGAGTGAAGGCCTGAACCTAAACTCCATAAGTTAAAAGACAGGGCTAGCCTACCGATATGTTTCCAGTCGGATAAAGTTGAGGTAGCGCACTGCCATGGCACTCAACTTAAGTGAAGTGCTGCTCGACACTATCGCTGGCTAGAGACTCATTACGGATAGGGAACCGCCCATTGCGGACTCGCAAAATGGTTGGCAGCTTAAAGCTGCCAACTACTCGATATGTCTTATTTCTTAACTTTGTGTTCCCTTATTATCTCACCTGTTTCCGAATTCTTTATAATAAATTTTATGGGCTCAAATTTTTTCTCTTCTCGCATACATTCAATATATTTCTCCTGAAGCCTATTAATAGTCTTAATCTCAGTCGGCTTCTCCAGAGTCATATATTCTTTCGAATAATCTTCATATGTTTTGGGGCTACCCTTAGACTGATAAGAGGGGGTATCACTTTCAATTGGGATAGATAAAGCCGCACTGGCCAAATTAAATGATCCATTAATGCCTAAACCTAGAGATAATCTATTTTTAATATATTCAGACATGTGTTTGGTGGATATTCCGTTTAGCTTTGATCGATCATGTACAAATATATCATTAATTTTGACCCCGTCAGCGTAAACAGTATTTTCACACTCCTTCTGGGCTTTTAAATATTCTGGATGTTTACTAGTCACCTCGCCAAATACAGGATTGAATTGTATACTTTCATATGTATTTTTTACTGGCATAAATGATTTTTTCAACTCGGTTGAAGCACACCCAGCTAGCCCCAGAAAGGATATTACTAACACCACATTCCTAATAATCACAACTTTTCATTCTCCTGAGATATCACGCCCTACACAAGGGCAGGCAGATAAGCGCAGCGTTTTGGCTGTACCAGCGACCAAGGGAAGTGCTTGGTTCGGCTTGGTACGCCCAGCATGGACGCGGACTAATGAGTGAAAGTCCCCTTTAGGAAAATCACCATTTAATGGCCGCCATTAAATGCTAATTACTAGCGAATGGCAACTGCAATACCGAGAGGTCTTGTGGGGAGGAAGCCGCTAGCAAAACTGCGTGTTAGCGTGATCCTGGACACCCACCAAATAGAAAGTAAAACCGCCATCCCTATTGATAAAAGATTGAAACCCCACAAAATTTTGTATGTTTATACAGATAAGTGCGCGTGCAGCCGATGACTCTACCGCGAAGCACCCAGATATCTCTTGATGCAACACCGTACTATCACTGTGTCTCCCGCTGTGTACGGCGTGCATTTTTCTGTGGCAGAGATACAGAATCCGGAAAAGATTACGAGCATCGGCGCGAATGGATTGAAAGCCGTATGCATAAGTTAGCCGAGGTGTTTGCGCTAGATATTGCCGCCTATGCAGTAATGAGTAATCACTACCATATAGTGCTCTATATCGACACAAAATCGGCTAACAAATGGTCTCTTACAGAGGTAATTACTCGCTGGAAAAAACTCTTCAAAGCCTCTAGCTTGGCCCAGCGCTATCTTCAGGGCGATACTCTCAATCACGCTGAGGAAGACAGGCTAAAAGAAATCGTTTCCCTATGGCGGGAGCGTCTAATGGATATCAGCTGGTTTATGCGCTGTTTAAATGAATCCATCGCCCGCCAGGCCAATGCTGAAGACAACTGTACAGGCCGCTTTTGGGAGGGCCGGTTCAAATCTCAGGCTTTACTGGATGAAAGAGCACTCGCCGCCTGTATGGCCTATGTAGACCTTAACCCCATCCGTGCCAATATTGCCAAGACACCTGAAGAGTCTGATTACACTTCGATTCAACAGCGTATTCGTGCGGCAGTCTCAGGTAAGCAGCCCAAAAATCTACTTCCGTTTGTCGGCGGTGAGTGTTTGAATATGCCGAAAGGGCTACCTTTCCAGTTGGATCACTATTTGGAGCTAGTGGACTGGAGCGGCCGGCATTTAGACCCCAGAAAACGGGGTTGTATTGCCGAAAACATACCTCCTATTTTGGAGCGACTCGGCATTTCACCTAAGCACTGGCTCTATCTCAGCCGGAACTTTGAAAGCCGCTTTAAAGGCTTGGTGGGATCGGTAGAAGTTGTACAAAAAGTTTGTGCTCAACTCGATAAGCGCTGGGTACACGGTATAAGCGACTGTCGGCGCCTCCTCTCAGCTACACCCTGCTAATCTACCCCGGCCTCAAGTACTCAACAGCACGATTACCGCCCTTTTATCGAAAAACAGCGATCCCAATAGCCTGAAGGGCAATTCCCAGCATTTCATCTCCTTTACCTGTAAACCAAAGAGAAAGAGCCGCCAGAGAGGGGGCTAGCTCTATTGCCGGCACCACTCTCTAGTCATTGGCTGTCCTAGATAGCGTTGTATGTTGAGGTGACGCGCTACCATGACACTCGACTCAAATGAAGAGCTGCTCGACACTATCGCTGGGTAGAAACTCATTATGGATAGGCAACCATCCATTGCGGACCCGCACGATGGGGGATGTGGGGGCCGGTAGTTAGATGCTACCGGCTACCGGCTACCGGCTACCGGCTACCGGCTACCGGATTTAGCATTAGACTTTAGATCTAAAACCCTCAGCAATTTCTGCCATATCCAGCATGAAATTGATATTTCTAGCCCTCTCATGCGCTCTATCTATAACTGCGATTAGCAAGTATGCATTCGGATTCATAAAACCGCGACAATATAAAAGATGTAGATTGCTCAACCTTCGAAACTGGACAATATTTAAGCTCCATTTTTCATTGCCTTTCAGATGGATATGATGCATATCTGCTTTGAGTACAGCATCTGGACGATTGTATGAGGCATCTCGACCAAAGAGTAGCGGAGCATTTCCGGATTTTTTATACGTTCTGAACTTCGATACAAGACTAGCCAATTCCGACTCTGGCATCGTATCCCGTATTAGAGAAGAGGTAAAAACCTTTACTTCCATTCGGTAAATTCCTCAGTATTACTCTTTTCTTTCTTCCTTTTTTCCAAGGCCTTATCGGTATTTTTAGACGATATAATTAGCGATGATTCAGAGATGGGCTTTTGAGTTGTATGTTTAACGGAATATTTCACGTTAATTTGAGTATTCTTTTTCATGCAATAGGCCTTAATTGGATGCAACGATTTCTTTGAATATTTTCATGCCCTTGAAGATCGAATAACAGCCGATATCATCCTCTGTGTATTTTTGAGATGGAAGTTTTTCTAACATTTCCTTAGCTGAGAAATTAAATTCAGCTAAAGTTGAGATAAGTGGTAATAGACCATTCTCAGGATCATCCGGTTTGAAATAATATTCAGTCGAATTGGATTCGCCTTCATATATATTGATTACCAAATAGGCATCATCTCCTTCGCCGAATATTTTTAAATTGCAATCTACATTATCTAAAGAAACGTCCTTTTCATTTACGATGAAATCCATCCATTGATAGAGGCTATTTAGGTTTTCGTAACTTATAGATTTCATTAATTTTTCTCGATCTTTGCTACCGACTCAATTTGCGGCAAGCATCAGCAAGTCCAGCCACGCAGTGGCGAACAATATTGACTTGGTACGCCCAATGGACGCGGACTAATGGGTGAAAGTCCCCAGTAGGAAAATCACCGTTTAATGGGCGCCATTAAATGCTAACTACTAGCGAATGGCAACTGAAATACCGTGAGGTCTTGTGGGGAGGAAGCCGCTAGTAAGACTACGAGCTGGCGAACAGAAACATCTCATAAGAGTTAGCCTGGAGGCGAGGTGGCCAAGGGCACCGAAGCCGGGTGATCTAACGGTTAGAGTCAATGACGCAGTTGTGGAGTGGAAGATCACGTTCTTATCTGGGGAGATCTGTTTAGCTTTCTGCTGTGAAGTTGTCGGCGTTGCTGCTGACTCAGAAGTAGCACTGCCATGATACTCAACTCAAATGAAGATCTGCTCAAGACTTTCGTTGGGTCGAGATTCATTACGGATAGAGAACCGCCCATTGCGGACCCGTACGATGGTTGGTGTGGGGGCCGGTAGCTAGAAGCTACCGGCTATCCGATTTAAATTTCTTTAAGCAACCCATCATCGTTTAGGATTGGTTGCGCCCACTTGTAATAATCTGACTTATTTTCATTCCAAGGCCAAACGCCATCGGTGGTAGGCCATATCATCTGAAGTACTTCAAAATCGTCTCCATCATGCAGCCACAGCCCCCACCCAAAGTACTCTTCAAAGTGTCTTTTTGTTACTTTTATAAAACACACATCAAAGTCACCAAGAAAGCCTGAATAATACTTCCCTGGTTCAAAGACTTCGCCCTCAAGAAGTCGATTTTTATAGTTATTCGCCATAGAATGAGCTAGCTCAGACTTTAGCCCCATAATTAGAACATCAGGCTTATTTTGCTGCTTATTTATGCCGATAGAATATGTAAATGAAGGCTCACCATCTCCTTCCATCACATTAAGAACATGGCATCCATATTCTTCAATATCATCAAGTGCCTTTTGATCTCTCTCATCCATCTTAATACTACTTTAGAAATTTAACGTCCCGCGAAGGCTCGGAGTATACTACCTGCGTTTGTTAAAGGGACTTGGCACACCATTGTGCTACTGCCACTTTAGCATCAAACTCAGACTCATTAACCTTTTCTCCAGAGCTAGCTGCGCACTCATTACTGCCACACGTATAGCCAAGAGCACGATCTACTTCTCCATACTCTTGAATTAAGCCAACAGCTGAATTGTTACGAAGGTAAAAACGATTCTTATACGTCCCAGTTGGTACCGCAATAGGAACCGGCACTACACCAACAAATGCACCAGCGCCCGCCCATGAGGTTCCATCTTTGAAAATGAGTACTTTGCATTCCTCAAATTGATCTACAGTATCTGGATTGCCCCAATGCTCGATAATTTCAGTCTCTGAGTAAGGCGAATCTCTCTTCTCGAAAGCGAATTGATTTCTCTCTTTTCCTAAGCTGAATTTTGTTCTCACCCATTCTTTTTTCCCGTAAGTGCCAACAGCTAAACCAACACAACCAGATATCATACTTAGGGAAACTATTACGAAAATGGCTCTAATCATTGACGTACCTTTAACGCCCGTAGCGAAGAAAATTGAAGCGCAGCTCCAATTTTGTCGGTGTGCCTACGCATGATGCGTCCAGCACGGGCGTGGACTAATTGGGGTGAAAGTCCCATGTAGGAGGATCACCGTTTAATGGGCGCCATTAAATGCTAACTACCAGCGAATGGCAACTGCAATACCGCGAGGTCTGGGGGGAGGAAGCCGCTAGTAAGACTACGAGCTGGCGAACAGAAAAATCCTATAAGGCTTAGCCTGGAGACGAGGTGGCTAAGGACACCGAAGCCATGTGATCTAATGGGTAGGGTAGATGATACAGTTACGTAGTGAAAGTTCATGTTCTTATCTGGGGAGATCTGTTTAGCTTGCTGCTGTGAAGCTGCTGGCGTGGCCGTTGACTCATATGTAGGCTTAGCCCGCTAGCCACCATCGCGGAGACAGAAAAAGGTGGTGGAACACAGCAGCGCCTCGGTCAGTAATGATCAGGGTGATTAAGCAGAAGTCAGCCGACGGCATAGTAGCCTAATGTCAAGATTAATACCTTGGGTAGGGTGAAGGACTGAGCCCAAACTCGACGATTTAATGGGCAGGGCTAACCTACCGATAGGTTTCCAGCCAGGGTTAAAATTGAGGTTGCGCACTGCCGTAACACCCAACTTAAAACCTGCTCGACACTTTCGTTGACTAGGGATTTATTACGGATAGGGAGCCACCCATTGTGGACCTGCATGATGGGTGGTGTGGGGGCCGGTAGCTAGAAACTACCGGCTACCTTATTTAAGAGCTTATGCAGCATAGGCTTTAATTGCTGCACCGAGAATAACGCCTGCTAAACCAATTGCACCACTTATCCACCATCTTGAATCTTTCTTGTGGTCCAGCTCGCCGCCATGAAGATTAATCGCAGTATTTATAAGAGTAGAGATATCTGAGTTGGTTAATGGAGTTCTGGAAATTCTTTTCTTTTGGTCATCTGTTAGACCCTTGTAGGCTTCCCTGGATATCTTTCTCTCTTCGTCTACATCGTATAATTTTTGATAGTTTCTTCGCCATACCAAGGATGCTCTTTCCTGTTTACTATCAAGTCGAAAGAACTCGGGGTGCTCTTCAAAGATAGCTTTCCAATAATTCCCTAGATCTTCCTTGCCTTCAATACGATCGGCCCAACCAGAAAAATCTAATTTGTAGAATTTATAAGTTCCCATAACTTGGATTGCGGCTATTACATCTGCGAGCCGGTTATCGTTTTCAGTATATGGATTTTTTTGATTCTTACTCACATTCATCCTTTGGCATTTAACGCTGCCATAAAAGGCGAGCAACTTGTTGCGAGTCCAGGCCACAAAGTGGCCGATTTCCGATGGTCTTGGTACGCCCAACATGGTCGTGGACTAATGGGGTGAAAGTCCCCTGTGGGAAGATCACCATTTAATGGGTTCCATTAGATGCTAACTACTAGTGAATGGCAACTGCAATACCGTGAGGATTTGTGGGAAGGAGTCCGCTAGTAATGCTACGAGCTGACGGACCGAAATATCCTATAAAGCTTAGCCTGGAGGTGAGGTGGCCAGGGGCACCGAAGCCATGTGATCTAACGGATAGAGTCAATGATGCAGTTGTGTGGTGAAAGTTCGCGTTCTTATCTGGGGAGATCGGTTTAGCTTTTCACTGTGTCTCCCGCTGTGTACGGCGTGCATTTCTTTGTGGCAGAGATACTGAGTCCGGAAAAGATTACGAGCATCGGCGCGAATGGATTGAAAGCCGTATGCATAAGTTAGCCGAGGTGTTTGCGCTAGATATTACCGCCTATGCAGTATTGAGTAATCACTACCATATAGTGCTCTATATCGACACAAAATCGGCTAACAAATGGTCTCTTACAGAGGTAATTACTCGCTGGAAAAAACTCTTCAAAGCCTCTAGCTTGGCCCAGCGCTATCTTCAGGGCGATACTCTCGATCACGCTGAGGAATACAGGCTAAAAGAGGTCGTTTCCCTATGGCGGGAGCGTCTAATGGATATCAGCTGGTTTATGCGCTGTTTAAATGAATCCATCGCCCGCCAGGCCAATGCTGAAGACAACTGTACAGGCCGCTTTTGGGAGGGCCGGTTCAAATCTCAGGCTTTACTGGATGAAAGAGCACTCGCCGCCTGTATGGCCTATGTAGACCTTAACCCCATCCGTGCCAATATTGCCAAGACACCTGAAGAGTCTGATTACACTTCGATTCAACAGCGTATTCGTGCGGCAGTCTCAGGTAAGCAGCCCAAAAATCTACTTCCGTTTGTCGGCGGTGAGCGTTTGAATATGCCGAAAGGGCTTCCTTTCCAGCTGGATCACTATTTGGAGCTAGTGGACTGGAGCGGCTGGCATTTAGACCCCAGAAAACGGGGTTGTATTGCCGAAAACATACCTCCTATTCTTGAGCGGCTCGGTATTTCACACAAGCACTGGCTCTATCTCAGCCGGAACTTTGAAAGCCGCTTTAAAGGCTTGGTGGGATCGGTAGAGGTTGTACAAAAAGTTTGTGCTCAACTCGATAAGCGCTGGGTACACGGTATAAGCGACTGTCGGCGCCTCCTCTCAGCTACGCCCTGCTAATCTACCCCGGCCTCAAGTACTCAACAGCACGATTACCGCCCTTTTATCGAAAAACAGCGATCCCAATAGCCTGAAGACCAATTCCAAGTATTTAATCTCCTTTACCTGTAAACCAAAGAGAAAGAGCCGCCAGAGAGGTAGCTAGCTCTATTACAGGAACCACCCCTCAGTCTTTGGCTGTCCTAGATCTTCACAATGAAACTTCCATCGCATGATACTACAGCTGAATCTGGATCGCCGTAGAGGCAAGCTGTACATTGATCCTCTTCTTCATACTCGATTAGACTTTTACAAGCAGACTTATTTTTCAAATATACAGACTCGAATATGGAATATTCTTTGTGGTCTGTAGTTTCTGCAAGATATCTAATACTTAAAAGATTCTATTCGTGGCTATGAGGCCCGCCTCGACTGCCGAAGGTCAGATTGCAGGCGCTTTTTATGCACCCTTTTTTAATTTGAAAGCAACTATATTTGTATTGCCTTTTCTATACTTTTTGATATCAAAATCAGACGCCAAATCAACAATTATTTCAGGAAGCTTCGTTGCGCCATAAGATCTTGGGTCAAAGTCTGGCATAGCTCTTTTTACAAAACTGCCAGCTGGAGCAACATTTGCCCACCCATCATCATCTTGATATTGCTCCCAAGCCTTAGATAGAACCGGAACTAACTTTGTTATGGGGTCATCATTACTATACCTCTCAACTTTCTCAATATCTGAATTGTCTTTCAATTCAAGATTCTCGGTATAAATAAAGTCATCGCAGGCATTTCGAAATGATATAGGCGTTTTCTTTTGTCCCACACCAAAAACAAATATCTCTGACTCTCTAAGCCGTGATGCAAGCTTTGTGAAGTCACTATCGCTTGATACCAGGGCAAATGCGTCAAACTTCCCTGAATACAATAAATCCATTGCATCAATTATCATGGATGCATCGGTAGAGTTTTTACCACTGGTGTATGCAAATTGTTGAATTGGCTGGATCGCAAGCTCATTTAACGATTGCTTCCAATTCTTAAGGTACTCACTTGACCAATCCCCATAGGCTCTTTTTATAACGAGATGACCGTGAGCCGAGATTTCATCAAGAATGGACTTTACTTTTAAGCATTGAGCGTTATCTGCATCAATCAAGACTGCAATTTTTTTATGGTCATCCAAATCCTTCATTATCCTTCCTGTTCTACCAATTTTCGATAATTGCACTGTGCTTGACGCCCGCAATACCGGGAATAAAAGTTTAGTGAAGCGTAGCTGTTGTTTTCGAGTGCTTGCGATTGTTAAATTTCATCTTCGTTAGCTGCTTCACTCTTCCTTTCTCGGTCAAAATACACTCCTCTTGGGACGCTAGGCTGATGGTATCCACTACTTGCGCGGACGGTAACATGTTGAATAGACTTCGTCTCCACCTGTTCTCCGATTAATTCAATACCATGTGCCTCAGCCTGCATGCGAACATAGCCTCTCAGCATTTTTTCTCTATAAGAGTACATTCCTTTTTTCTTTGGGTCAGGAACTAAGATTTCACCGCAGCATTCATTTTTAAGCTTTCTAATACGGGTTCCATATTTCGTGGATGACATAGCTTCCTTGTCGGAAAATTGCTTCATAATGTACTCATACGAAGAATACATATCTTTTACGTAACGATGTAGCCATTCTGAGTCTGCCGTAGACCAGAGTACTTCCTCGTAATCACCTGTTCTCTGTGATATGGCCTTCTCGTATGGCCTTTTTAGTTCGGCTGAAATGCTTTGTATAGAATCTTTTATAGCTGCATGATAATGCTCTTTAGTGACAGTATTAACATTATCTTTCGTCCAGAAGATATGCCACATTAGCTTCTCTGTTATTAAATGGACATAGTATGGGTATCCATCTGAAACAGCTGCTATTCTCACCAGAATATCCCCTGCTATCTCAATGTTAAATGCATTTGCTGCATCTGTTACGATTCCCCACCGAGCATCCCAGCTGAGCTTTGGTAACTCGATTGTTTCTAGTTGTCTTATTGCAGATTGATGAGCTCCAAGCAGTGCATCGATTGTTGATGCTACCCCGGTAAATATAAATTTAATTGCGACTCGTTTGTCACCCAGATGTTTTAATAGGTCAGCAAATAACGAACGTTCTTCATCTGATTCCATTCTGTCAAATTCATCGATTACCACTACGGGGTATTCTGAGTGTATTAGAGATACCTCTCTTAGTATTTCGACAGCATCTAGGAGTGATTTGATTTCACCATGAAGGTCTTTAAGAGTTATATCCTGAGCGTGCTCAAGACTTAGAAATTTGAATTTGACCCCCGCCTTCTCTTTTATTGTTTTTTTACTAAGCCTACTCGCGCTAATTGCTTGATATGCAATATTTACAATTACATCGGAAAATGTTGCATCTGGAGAACACGAAACATCAATGTATTCTGAATCTGAACTTTGATATTGGTTAGCAGCTGTTGCTGCCAGTGACGACTTGCCTACACCTCTATCTCCATAGATAAAGACATGACGACCAGATGCGTATAGCGACTCTTCTATTCTTCGAAGCTCAGACTCTCGACCAAATAGGTGTTCCACACTATGAATCGGCTGTGCAGGAAAAACCAACTGAGCAAGCTTCTTCCCAAATAAATGGCTATCGTATCCTTCTATTGCCATTAGCTATCTTCCTCTCCAATATATCTACAAGCTCAAAAAATATAACGCTAAGCTATGGGACAGAGCGGCAATGCTTTTTTCCGCTTGAGCGTATTGTTATGTCATTCATCGTTAGTACTCTGAAGTAAAGACTTTCTTCCAACCATCATGGTTGCCAAATATGATGATAAATTTGGAGGCTCAAGGTAAGAAGACGATATATGTTGAAGGATTGAATAGTAGAGATACCCTAGATTATTCCCTTCTAGAGAGCCATGATCATCAGTGGGTATAAATGGCGAAAAAAACCACTTGTAGTCTTTATCTTCTATTTCATCAGGGTAGCGTTCATATGAAAACCCATGATCATCAAGCTTTCCGAAGAAAATGGCCCCCGAATTTAAGATTACGCTTGTATTAGGGAGATGGCTAAAATCTGTATCTTTAAATGTAGCTTTGACATCTGAGAACTCAAAATCTCCGGAATTAACGAACAACATAAATGAGTAGATTTTATTTAGAGTTTTATTCTCTTTACCTAAAAATATGTCTCTTATTAAAGATGAGCCATCAGTTTTACCCAGATACGCCGTATTAGGAATATCTTCGTGAGCCATTTCATTCTTTATTTTTGATAGAACCTCAGAGAAGGCTGGAATATATTTAGAGTTTTTATAATAAGTTGATTTAATCTCGCCACAAGCATAAACAGAATCTATCGGTATGTACTCAGAGCCGTCTTTTGTTGTCATTAAAGAGGGAAGGTTTGAGGTGTCAGCAATGATTATGTCTAGTTGTGGACTAACAACTCCATCTGCATCTATAAGGTGACCATGTGTTACATATAGATTTTTAGGGAGCATTCTTTTAAAAAACTCCCGCACATGTATTTCAATTTCATTACCCGCGGCTTTAATATCACCGGTGCCATGAATACGGATAGCACCATCTCGGGCTTTTACGAGGTCTTCTGCCTCACTTTTAAAAATAGTTGGAATGTCTAACTTTCGCACAATCTCTCCATTTGTGGCACATAAAGCCCGCAACACTGGCTAATTGTAGTGGAGCATTTTGGCATAAAATGGCAAAGCCATGCCAAAATGCGTAACGGAAATTTGTCCGCATGCTTGCGACTGTCAGGGCTTTTCATCATGTTTCGTTGGGATTTACCGAGATTACGTAGCCGCTATGAATCCAACCGACTTTGTTTAAGTTGTTTACGTAATCAAAGTGCTCGACTTGAATCCATTCTCTTTGCCTCGCTAGCTCAATAACCTTCTTGTTTCTTGGGAGCACTTGGAGAACCTTGCCATCCATACTTGGCTCCTCTCGAAAATTGAGTTCTCGATCTATTACTAAGAAAACGCTCTCATTTTCGTTTCTTTCAAGCGCTTGCAGTTGAGTTGAAATAGTCTGCTCCAACGTTTCCATTCTTTCGAGCAATTTTTCTTCCGACTCCATTGCCGACATTTGCGAAAGATAGTAGAGAAAAAGTGCAAAAATTAGGCTTAAATAGAACTCTGCGCTTAGTCGGCTAAGAGGTGCCCGGCTGGATCTAGTTTTTAATTCTTCAATTAAAGAACAGTCGTCTTCTGCTTCTGCAATCTCATCTACTAGAACTTTGTAAGCTTCAGAGAATGTTAAAGAACCAACACTTTTATTAACTTGCTCAGATATTCTAGAGAATGCTGAAAGTGAAGGACTGGCCTCAAGTGCCTTTATTGCTCTTAATGCAGGTGCATCCTGTAAATATCGAATCGCTCGAAATGCGGCCGAACTTTCGAGATCTTTGACAACCCGCAAGGCGGGAGAATTTTCCAGATCGCGCATAATTCGCATCGCTGGAGATTCTTCTATCTGTCGAATCAATCGCATTGAGGGCGAGTCTTCAATCTCCCGTATCAATCGAAGCGTCGGCGAATCGTTTATTTCCCGTATCATGCGCATCGTTGGTGACTCCTCCATCGTTCGAATTGCACGCATAGTTGGTGAGTCGTCAAGCGAACGAAGAAAATCTAGAGTTGTGTTCTCAAATACATCCGTCATTTTTCAACCACTGAATTCCATTGTATTACTCTAACGCCCGGCTTTGGAGCTGCGAAGCAGCGAAAAGGCAGTCCAAGCCCGGGAGGGGCGATTACCAAAGCGCTAGCAACCAAAATATAGGCACAAAAATAATCTTATTGGATTTTATTAAGTTTGTTTTAGTGTCAAAGCTGCGTAAAATCAGTAGATATTTATCGATATTTGGGACATCACTGAAAAGCCTACTAAAGATCGATGATCAAAGCGATTCGAGAGAATCAAGTATTTTCTAAAAACCATTCCCTCAAAGGAGAACGGTAGCGTGACGTAAGAGTAAGTAAAAGGCGCTGACCCAAGGTGCGCTAACACCTGGGGCCAGCTAACCAAATTGATATCATCACTATCAAAATGGCTATATGGATCATACGCTAGAAACCCGCTCGTCTTCAATAAAGTGGAGTCCAGTCAGCAGTTTGGGGCATGTCCCTTGGCTCTGGAAGCGTTGCGCCTGCCTTTTCTACCTCTATGCCTACCGTTCTCGCGCCCCACCTGATACTTCCTTAACAGTTACTTTCAAATCCTTCCATTAAGGGAGGTCTACGCATGGTTTGAGTGTTAATAGGAAGCAAATATGTTGATCTTAAAGCGCCGGACGGGTGAAAACTTACGGATTGGATCGAACGTCTCAATTACGGTATTGGAAGTTAAGGGTAATCAGGTAAAGATAGGCATACGTGCTCCCAAATCTCTACCCGTTCACCGTGAGGAAATCTATAGACGTTTGCAAAAGGGGAGGGTGTTGGGGGGTGGCGTTGGTTGAGATTACGGAGCGCCCTGAGCAGGGGCGCGCGTTGGCGCGTCCAGTCCACGAGGCGTGTTAATAAGAGCGTTAACGCCGTTATAAACGGCGCAGATTTACTGCGCCCGGCGCCGAAGGCGCATAATTGATAACCTTGTTAGCTGGAAACCTTGCACAGAAGTATTGCTTGAATTCATTGCTTGTGAACCGCTCTTTGACTATTGACCTGTGCGCTTTCCACCGATTAAGTACAGGAAAACCCGACTCTACAGTTTTTCTCACCCAGCTTTCCTCAGATTCGAGTGATTCATCCTCTGTAGGCTTAATATCCACAATCTCGAATTCAGGATCACAGCCTTCAGAATATAGAAGAACTAAATAAACTTTAATATCGAATGTTTTAGTTTTGGGTAAAGACCTTTTAGCTCTACGTATATGTTGCTTTTTCCTCTTTTTAAAGTCTTCAGTCTGGCCTACATATACAGGTACACCATCTCTAGGATCTATAATTCGATATGTTATATATTCCATACTTTAGTCAGCTAACGTTGCCAGCAGGGAGGAAAAACCAAAGCGAGGCGGCGGTTTTGGCGTCCCTCTGGCTGGTCTTCTTAACTCTCTATGATGCTCTGCTTAATTAGTGTTTTTTTCGCAAACCCTACGAAGAAATAGATAGCGACTGCATGAATAGCTCCGTTAATCGCAACTGAGAACAAAAGAACTGAACCGCTTACTTCATGACCAGATTCGGAAAGTGCGATAGCTCCGAAAATAGCTTGAATAAGCATGTTAATTGCGATTAGGCCAATCACTACCCTGGTTTTTTCAGTTTTAGTGAAATAGCGACGATTCTTATTCGCAAAAGAAGAACATACCCAAAATATCGTGCCCAATAATATTCCGATATTTACGCCGCTACTACTGCTAAGGCCAAAATAGTTAAGTATAAATCCTACGATGAAAATCAGTGTTATATAAGTTAAAGTGAACCGGGTTAATACTCCTCGAATGCTCATTACTTCTCCTTGTGTAGTTAATGCCCTCAGCATAAGCGAGGAGCGCGGCGACGAGTCTAGCTGGATGGGCGTTTATGGCTGAGCTCGTTATATGATTTATGCCACACTTTCTCGTTCCTTATTTGTGACCAAACCACCTGCGTTACTAATTATTTTTTGCCTTATCTCATCAGATGATGTTTCTTTTGCAGCCTCTAATTCTGATGGTGTGATACCCACAACCTGAATAAGATCGACTGCTCCAGATTTAATGGCAAAGTTTTCTGGGAAATTCACAGGGTGAGTAAACATCATCGTTTTTATGGAAGTAGAAAGTGCAAGGGGAACACGGTGCCCATAATAAAGGGGAGGAAAATTGCCCATCTGACCAGAAATGAGAAGTAAATTATAAGCCATTAAGGTTTGTAAAACTCCAATTGCCCAATCCGCCTCTTCGTCTGTTTCCATGACAAACTCTACGCCCAATCCAGAAAACTCTTCTGGTTCCTCAGTCTCCCAAGGGTTGGACATACCAGATGTAACATAAGCCCAGGTATTCCTTGTTTCGGATGGCTGACTCTTGAAAACTCCATGCGTTAACCAGCGAGGATCAACAGCCTTAGCATTCATGCGATCAAAAGTTTCGTTTGATAAAGTATAAATTCCGGGCCCTAGATCACCAAATATTCCCCTGTATATTGTTTCTTCTCGTTCTTTCCAGGAGTCTTCAAGGAAGCTCATACTTTTTCCTTCACATAATATTTATATAGTAATCAATCTGACCACTATTATCATGATTATCATCCTGGAATCAATCTAGCGAAGAAATGCGTAAAATCTTGAGAAATTAATAAATCACACACAAGCTTGAACTCTTGTCCCAAGTGTAAAAAAGATCACTTTGCCCACTATCCCCACGGAATAGACTTTCTCTAACTCCCTAGACCTTTCAATCTATCAGGATCTTTATAAAAAATAGCAGTCGAACCAATCGGAAATCATGTTGATTTCTTATCAGGTACTTAGAAGGTTTGAAAAATTGGGCGGTGCCTGAAGCGTTTCACCTCGCTTTAGGTCGTATACCACTCTGGTAAAGCTGGTTTTGGAGCTGATAAACCCTTAGATGATGTAAGTACATTGAGCACATACTCGGGTTCTGAAGTTGATAGAAAATCGAAAGGCACTAGTTCAAGAAGGGGTTGCTTGATTTATATCAAAAAAAAGAAAAGGGGGCAGAGCCCCCTTTTTTAAGTCAGATCCGTTTTTTATCGGAGCGGATTACCAGAACCCTTACAGGTTGCTGATTTCTTCAAGCTGCTGTTGCAGACGCTCGTGAGCACCTTTCATTTCCGCGAGCTTGTCCTTTTCCTTGGCAACAACGGCTTCGGGGGCTTTGTCCACAAACTTGGGATTGTTGAGTTTGCCTTCAACTCGTGCGAGTTCTTTGGAAAGCTTATCAATCTCTTTTTGCAGACGCGCGCTTTCGGCTTTAACGTCGATCAGGCCGGCCATGGGTACCAGCAATTCCATATCGCTTACCAGGGCTGTGGCAGAGGCGGGGGCAGCTTCTCCACTTTCCAGCCAGGTAATTTCTTCGAGGCTCGCCAGTTTGATCAGCAGGCTGTGGGCTTGCTCCAGCAGTTCTTTGTCACGGCTGGAACCGCCGCGCAGGATCAGTGGGATTTTCTTCGCTGGGGAAATATTCATTTCGCCACGAATATTACGCACGCCTTCAATAACCTGCTTCAACCAGGCAACAGCCGCTTCCGCTTCTTCGTCGATCTTGCTGTTATCGGCCTCTGGGTACTGCTGCAGCATAATGGTGTCACCGTTGGAACCGGCGAGGGTTTTTACACGCTGCCAGATTTCTTCGGTGATAAACGGCATCAGTGGGTGTGCCAGACGCAAAATGGTTTCCAGTACGCGGATCAGGGTGCGGCGGGTACCTTTTTTTACTGCGTCGGAGGCGTTGTCGTCCCACAGGACCGGCTTGGACAGTTCCAAGTACCAGCTGCAGTACTCGCTCCAGACAAAGTCGTACAGGGCCTGGGAGGCGAGGTCGAAGCGGTAGGTATCCATCGCTTCGCGTACGGTAATTTCGGTGCGCTGCAGCTGGGAAATAATCCAGCGGTCGGCAATGGTCAGTTCATAGTCGCTGCTGTTGTCCTGGCCACAGTCCTGCCCTTCGCAGTTTTGCAGCACGTAGCGGGAGGCGTTCCAGATCTTGTTACAGAAATTGCGGAAGCCTTCGATACGGCCCACATCAAACTTGATGTCACGGCCGGTGGATGCCAGTGAGTAGTAGGTGTAGCGCAGGGCATCGGTACCAAAAGCAGAGAAACCTTCGGGGAAGTCCTTGCGGGTTTGCTTCTCGATCTTTTCGCGCAGGTGCGGTTGCATCAGACCAGAGGTACGCTTCTCTACCAGGGTCTCCAGGTCGATACCGTCGATCAAATCGATGGGATCGATTACGTTGCCCTTGGATTTGGACATCTTCTGGCCGTGGTTGTCGCGCACGAGGCCGTGCACGTACACGGTGTTAAACGGCACTTCCTTCTTGAAGTAGAGGGTCAGCATCATCATGCGCGCGACCCAGAAGAAAATAATATCGAAGCCGGTGACCAGTACGGAGCTGGGGTGGAAGGCTTTTAGTTCTTCGGTATCTTCTGGCCAGCCCAGGGTGCCGAAGGTCCATAGGCCAGAGGAGAACCAGGTGTCGAGTACGTCGTCGTCCTGGCGCAGGCTGATGTCGGCGCCCAGGTTGTGCTTCTCGCGCACTACCTCTTCGCTGCGGCCAACATAGACATTGCCTTCGTTGTCGTACCAGGCGGGGATGCGGTGGCCCCACCACAGCTGGCGGGAAATACACCAGTCCTGGATATCGCGCATCCAGGAGAAGTACATGTTTTCGTAGTTTTTCGGCACGAACTCAACGCGGCCATCTTCAACGGCGGCGATGGCTTCATCGGCCAGGGGTTGGGTTTTTACGTACCACTGATCGGTGAGCCAGGGCTCAATCACGGCGCCGGAGCGGTCCCCGTGAGGTACCTTGAGGGTGTGGGGCTCTACTTTTTCCAGCAGGCCGAGGGCGTCCAGGTCGTCGACAATCTGGGTGCGCGCGGCAAAGCGCTCCATGCCCCGGTATTTTTCCGGCACTGCGTCGTTCAGGTGGGCATCGGCATCGAGGATGTTGATCATCTCGAGGTTGTGGCGCTGGCCCATTTCGTAGTCGTTGAAGTCGTGGGCCGGGGTGATTTTTACACAGCCGGTGCCGAATTCACGGTCGACGTATTCGTCGGCAATAATCGGAATTTCGCGATCCGCCAGGGGCAACTTGATGGTCTTGCCAATCAGGTGCTGGTAGCGCTCGTCTTCCGGGTGTACGGCTACGGCGGTATCGCCGAGCATGGTTTCCGGGCGGGTAGTGGCAACTACCAGGTGACCGGAGCCGTCGGAGAGTGGGTAGCGGAAGTGCCACAGGTGACCCTGCTTCTCTTCGTTTAATACTTCCAGATCGGAGATCGCAGTGTGGAATTTCGGGTCCCAGTTCACCAGGCGCTTGCCGCGATAAATCAGGCCGTCTTCATACAGTTTGATAAAGACTTCCTGCACCGCTTTGTAGAAGCCGTCGTCCATGGTGAAGCGTTCGCGAGACCAGTCGGGGCTGGCGCCCAGGCGGCGCAGCTGGCGGGTAATGGTGCCGCCGGACTCTTCCTTCCACTCCCAGACTTTCTCGATGAACTTTTCGCGGCCCAGGTCGTGGCGGGATACGCCTTCGGCGCCGAGCAGGCGCTCTACCACCATCTGGGTGGCGATACCGGCATGGTCGGTGCCCACTTGCCACAGGGTGTTGTCTCCCTGCATGCGGTGGTAGCGAATCAGGGCGTCCATGATGGACTCCTGGAAACCGTGGCCCATATGCAGGCTGCCGGTGACGTTCGGCGGCGGGATCATAATGCTGTAGGGCTTGGCCTCAGTATCCCCGGAAGGCTTGAAGTAGCCGTTCTCCTCCCAGGTTTTGTACCACTGCTGTTCGATGGCGTTGGGCTGGTATGTTTTGTCCATGCGGGCGGGAAACCTTGTGTTTAACTGACTGCGTGCACAGCGTTTTGGCTCAGGATAGTCTGGTGCTTGCTCGGGCTGCGCGGAAAAAGGGGGAATTATACCGCTGGGGTCTGGTGGGCAAAAGGCGGTATTTGAGCTTAGGGAGTTATTCAGAGGCTCCCTTAGGCCGTCTCTTAATCCCAAACGCCGAGCTCGTCGACCACGTGTTCTATTTGGGCGCGCAGGCGGCGCTCCAGTTTGGGCAGCTGTTGGGCGACGAGTTGTTCGATCAATTCCTGGCGCTGGCGCTCTTTGGCGGAGGGCTCAGGGTCTGCGGCCGGATCTTCTTCGGCGGCTTGGGCCTCAGTGCTTGGAAGTTCAGCTTCTTCCTTTACTTCAGGGGCTGGTGCCACTGTTGCTGGGGCTTCTACTTCCGGGAGCACTGGGGTTTCGGTTACTTGGGTATTTTCTTCAACTGGTAGGGGCCGTCCACCGGTGAGGCGGGAGCGAATATGATTTGGCAGAAATGGGTTTTCCGCCCGGGGCTCCGGCTGCGGTTCGGGCTCTCTCTCCAGTTCGGCCTCTGGGAAATCTTCAACTTTGGTTTCCCGGGAAATCTGCTCTAACGGTGTTTCAACCGGTTTATCTTCAACGGGCTTTTCTTCGATTTGCCCGGTTTCTGCGGAAGCTTGTGGTTCCTCATCCTCTATAGCCAGATCTTGAAGCGGGCGCAAAAGAGCCAGGTCAGACTCTGCCAGCGACAGGGATTGTTGGGCCAGCATCTCTTCTTCAACCGGTGAAAATAAAATAGGCAAGTCGATATCTTCCAGTGAGGTGTCGATATCTTCAAACTCACTGGTAGCCGGTGTCCCACTGGGTTTCGGTATGTCGGTAATAGTGGGAAGTGTGGGGGGCTCAGGGGTTACAGGATTACCCTGCTTGGCCACCTGGCTGAGCACGGGGATTTCTTCATTGTTCTCGTCGGTGACAAGCAAGTTGTGCAGTGAATTAAGTTCATCCAGAAATTCACTGGGCTGCTTGCGCTGCTGTCCGCGGTGCTTGTGTTTGTTTTTTTTGCCGGACATGACTCTCGGACGTAGTTAGAGGCTCTAATTGATCTTATGGGATTGTAACGGATATCCGCGATCGCGGAAGTGACCAAATCGCAATCGGGACCGTTTTAATGGTTCCGGTTGTTGGATAACAACTTCTGCCAAGCGTTCAAAGCGGCTAAACCACTTGGGTACTTTGGAGCAGAGGTTGATCAGTAAGCCGTGGTGATCTGCGGGGTCTTCGCCACTGTTAATTTCTATTTGCGCCTGTTGGTTTTCAGTTTGCGGGGCGTGGGGCAGAAAACTGTCCTCGCGAAATGTCCACAGCAGTTGATCCATCTGCTCCGCCCGTTGCGAGTCGTCCACCGCGATTAATACCCGCATACCCGCGCGGAAGGCTTTTTCAGCCAGGCGGCAGGCAAAAACATCGGCGTGTTCCGGTTGGTCGGAAGAGAGAATATAGAAATCAATGCGAGTCATTACAGATACTGGTCAAATAATCCCGGCCATATTGATACGCTGCCAAAAACAAAAGCGGCCCATTAATCAATGGACCGCCCGGCGCGCCGGGCACCGATGGTGCCGGCGGCTATTGTGCGCTTTGGCTACTTATTTGCCCAGTAGATATTCAACCAGTAGGGGAACCGGACGGCCGGTTGCACCTTTCTGTGCGCCGGACTTCCAAGCACTACCGGCAATATCCATATGTGCCCACTTGTAGTCTTTGGCAAAACGCGCCAGGAAGCAGGCAGCGGTTACTGAACCGGCTTCGCGCCCACCGATATTTTGGATATCGGCAAAATTGGAATCCAGGGAGGACTGGTACTCGTCCCACAGCGGCATTTGCCATGCGCGGTCGCCAGTAGTTTCGCCGGCCTGGAGAAGGCTCTTGGCCAGTTCTTCGTTATTGGCGTAGAGACCGGTGGCGTGATGGCCCAGGGCGATAACACAGGCACCGGTGAGGGTGGCGATATCAATCACTGCGCTGGGCTTGAACTTGGCTGCGTAGGTGATCGTATCGCACAGAACCAGGCGGCCTTCGGCATCGGTGTTGAGGATTTCGATGGTTTTGCCGGACATGGAAGTCACAACATCACCGGGCTTGCTGGCGCGGCCGCTGGGCATATTTTCAGCAGCGGCAACCAGGCCTACTACGTTGATAGAAGGCTGCAGTTCAACCAGGGCGTTCATTACGCCGAAGACACTGGCGGCACCGCCCATGTCGTATTTCATTTCGTCCATAGCCTGGCCCGGCTTGATGCTGATGCCGCCGCTATCGAAGGTGATGCCTTTACCGACCAATACCACAGGTTTTTCGCTGGCCTTGCCACCTTTGTAGTTCATGGCAATCAGCGCGGGGGGCTCGTCGCTGCCTTTGGAGACGCTGAGGAAAGCACCCATGCCCAGGGCTTTCATTTTCTTTTCGTCCAGCACGCTGGTGGTGAGCTTTGCATGTTTTTTAGCCAGCGCCTTCGCCTGGGCAACCAGGTAGTTGGGGGTACAAATATTGCCTGGGAGATCCCCCAAATCACGGGCGACATTGCTGCCCAGTGCTTGAGCGGCACCCACTTCCATGCCGCCTTGAATAGCTTTCAGCTGCTTTTTCTCTGGAGCGTGGATGGTAAATTTCGCCAGGGGCAGGGGCTTTGCATCGGTGCGGGACAGGGTGTAGCGATAGCTTGCCAGGCCGGCGGCCATGGCGATTTGCTGTGCTTTCCAGCGATTATCGGCACCTTCAACCTCTACTTCGCAGAGGTAGCTCGCGGCCTCTTTAAAGTTCTTTACCCCATTGGCACTGCTGGCTGCCAGCTTGCGGAATTCCGCCTGGCTGATGGTGCCTTTACCGGTGCGTACGACCAGAACGCGCTCGCTGGGAACGTCGATAAGATTGATCAGCTGGGTGCTGCCGGATTTGGCCCCCAAGTCCCCGCGCTTGAGGATTTTTGCAATCATTCCCCCGGTCAATTTATCCAGGCTTTTTCCACTTTCGCTGAGGTTATTTTTGGCATCTGCTGAAATAATAGAGCAGGCACTGCGTTGTTTACTGATATCTGCAACCTTGGCGGAGAACTGCATTTTTCGCTTTCCTTAAAATCTGACAATAGATTGCATGTCTCTAGGCCGAGACATAGCAAGAATTTTTAGTGATAATGCGTCGCACAAGTTTAACCCGCCTGCCTATGGATTGCTGTACCTAGAGGGAAACTTGCTCGTTTTTGATTCAGACACCATCACACCGCTGTCACCAAGGAATTTGTTCGCCCTGTGATTATTTTTCGCTATCTCTGCCGCGAGCTGCTGTTTGCCACGCTAGCGGTTAGCGCAATTTTGCTGTTAATTGTGATGAGCGGCCGATTCGTGAAATACCTGGCGGAAGCTGCCGCCGGTGATATTTCGGCGAATATCCTGTTCTCCCTGATGGGATTCCGTTTGCCGGGATTCCTGGAACTGGTATTACCGCTGGGCCTGTTTGTGGGGATTCTCCTCTCCTATGGCCGCCTTTATATAGAAAGTGAAATGACGGTTCTGCACGCCTGTGGCTTTAGCGATTGGCGTTTGCTGGGCTATACCATGATTCCAGCACTGATGCTGGCGCTGGTGGTGGCGTCCATGAGCCTGTATTTCTCTCCGGCAGGTATGGAGCGTTCCACCAGCCTGTTAAATGCAGAAAAGGCGCGCAACGAATTTGATCACCTGGTACCAAAAAGATTTGTGTCCTCCCAGGGCGGCCGCGCGGTTTATTACGCCGATGCGCTGAGCGAAGACAAGTCCACCATGTTGGGGGTATTCCTGGCTGAGTTGGGCGGTGCGGAAGAGGAAACTGAGGCGGATCTGCAGGTTGTAACCCGGGCTCGTGAAGGTGTACAGGAGATAGATCCTGAGACGGGCCTGCGCTATTTGGTCCTGCGCGACGGTTATCGCTATGAGGGTGTTCCCGGTGAGCGGGAATACCGCCAGATGAAATTTGACAGTTACGCCGTGATTCTGGAGGTGCCTCGCGAGCGCAGCCGCTTGCAGGACCAGATGGAATCGGCATCAACCCTGGATCTTCTTAAAGGCGATGATCCGCAACAGAGGGCCTACCTCTACTGGCGCTTCAGCCTTCCGATATTGGTATTGGTGGTTGCAGTACTCGCAGTGCCATTATCCCGTACCAACCCTCGCCAGGGGCGTTTTGCGAAGATGATCCCGGCCATTCTGCTGTATATCACCTACCTGGTAATCCTGCAGGGTGTCAGGGGGGCGATTGAGGACGGCAAGATTTCCAATCCGGCAATGATCTGGCTGGTTCATCCGCCGTTCTTACTGCTCGGCTTGCTGCTGTTAGCGGGAAGAAATTGGCGCAAGGCGCCGCCCAAGCGTTTGCCCGAGGATGTGAAGGAGTCGCCAGGTGAGTAAGCTCGATTTATATATCGCCCGCACCGTTATTGTTGCTGTGGGTGGCGCGCTGATGATTATTCTTGGCCTCACTGTGGTCTTTGCATTAGTGGACCAGTTGGGGGAGCTGAAGAAGGATTACGGCTTTGTCGATGCCCTGAAGTATGTGGGTTGGACATTGCCAGCGCGTATCTATGAACAGCTGGGCTTTTCTGCCCTGGTTGGATGTCTGGTGGGGCTGGGTTCATTGGCAGGTACCAGTGAGCTGACCGTTATGCGGTCTGCCGGCGTCTCAATCGGTCGGATTACCTGGGCGGTGATGAAGCCCATTATGCTGCTGATTTTACTGGGCTTGGGCCTGGCGGAATTTGTTATTCCCAAGACCAATGTGATTGCCGAGAGTGACAAAGCCCGGGCATTGGGTGAGCTGGAGGCGAGCGGTCTGGAAAGTGGCCTGTGGCTGAAAGACAGTGGCGAGTTTGTTCACTTCAACGCGGCACTGCCGGATGGTGAACTTTACGGTGTTACCCGCTATCACTTCGGTGCCGATCGAGAGCTGGAGCAGGTTGAGTTTGCTGAGCGCGGCCATTTTGATGGCAAGCGCTGGGAGTTGGAGAATAGCCGCACGACCATCTTCACCGGTGAGCATACCGAGAGTGAGGCGCTGCCTACGACCGAGTGGAAGGCGGAGATTTCGCCAGAGTTATTCGCCTTGGTGGTGCCTTTGCCAGCGGATCTGTCACCGCGCAACCTGTGGGCTTACGGCAAATTCCTCGATCGCAAGGGCGAGGACTCCAGTCGCTACTGGTTGCAGTTCTGGAAAAAGGTATTGCAGCCTCTCACTATTGCCAGTCTGGTGATGGTAGCAATTTCCTTTATTTTTGGCCCTCTGCGGGAAGTAACCACCGGACTGCGTGTGTTTACCGGATTGGTGGTTGGCCTGGTGTTCCAGTTTGTCCAGGATATGCTGGGGCCATCTTCCCTGGTATTTGGTTTCCCGCCTTTCCTCGCGGTGTTACTACCGATATTGCTGTGCTTTGGCGCGGGATGGTATCTACTGCAGCGGGCCCGTTAGGGCCCCTAGCCTTCTACTTTTTAGACTTCTTGGGAAGTACGCGCACCTCGGATTCGGAGATAAGGTCATGCCACGTGGCCTTGTCGGATCTGGCCCAGGCAGAGAAGTAACCGAGTCCCAAACAAGCAATAGACAGCGGCGCTACGATGGCGCGAAGGATGCACTGGCGCCAAGTGAGCTGGGCTCCGTTTGGGCTTGCCAGCAGCAGCCGCCAGGCGCGCATCCCCACAGTTTGACCCGCAGCCCTCCAGGACCAGAAGTAATACCCTACGATAACCGCTAGAGCGCCTAGCTGGAAGAATGGTCCGCTGACACAGGGGTTGTAGTCATTTGCCTCGGGCTGGCAGTTGAGGCCCACCACGGTAGAGGCAACCATCAGCGCGATAAAGCCGTAAACCACCAGTAGGCCCATCAGTATCAGCAGGTCGTAGAGCAGTGCGGCCAGGCGTGGACCCACCCCGGCAACAGGGAGTTCAGGAAAGGATTTGGGGGTGTTCGAGCTACTCACGGTTATCTCCGCCGGTTTTAAGTGGCGGAGATTCTAACAAACCTGTAAACGGGGAAGGAGAGGTAGCGCGCCTGAGTTCAGGGGCTCCCTAAAACTCCAGCTCAAAAGAGAACTTGAATTTGTCGTCGGACAGAGAGATGCCGTAGTCCACCGAGCTGCCAATCTTGCCCTCGTTGTTGGTGTACCTGAGCAAGCCTGTACGTGCGGCACGGGAGTTTTGTGCTTTGTACGTTTCTAGACCCATTCGCAGGATTTTGGATAATGCCTTGCCACCTTTCAGGGGCTTAAACTTATCTGGATTGGTGTGCATCTGCAGCCACTGGTAATTCAGGCGTCGCTGTACGTTGCTCATGCTATTGGTGCGCAAGTACTCGGCGGCCTGGACCAGGGCTTCGTTATCCATAGCAAATGCACTGTCGGAGAAAAACAGACTGCCGGATTCCATATTTAGGGTTTCATGGGAATCCGGGATAAATAACTCATCGGCAGAACAGACGCAGCACGCGGGCAGAAGAAATAGGCCAACGGTTTTTGGCACTAGTTGATTGGCGCTGAATCGGAAACTGCAGAGTAGCATTCTGTTTACCCCTGGGTGTCAACTTCTCATTTCGATGGCCGCAAGCGGTCGTTGAATTTATTATGGGTCACCCTTAACAAAGCATTTTTTCGAATTAATTAGGCGGCTGATGCAACTCCACTTACTGGACAGTCCGAAAAAGTCATCTCTTTCCTTGGAGGCCGCATGAAATGGATACTTTTTCATTTTTGTCTAAGTGGTCGCGAGCGTGAGCAGGAGCCCGCCAATGTTTTTTTATTATTGTTTTGGTATTTCTGTGCCAATGCTGATGAAAAAATTGTCTTGAATAGCTCCTCTTTCCACCGGATCGGGGCTTAGGTGCCAGGAAAGAGTTCCAAAATGCGCTACCGCAAAATTCTCCCACAAATAATCAGTGAGGATGGGGTTGGTTGGCTATCGGCTCTGGGTTCGTGAATCGCTTCTATGGCAAAGCTGTTGTCACGAAATAGCTGGACCCAACTTTCCAGGGTGCGGAAATACCAGGGAGCGGCCTCTTCAAAATCTCCCTCAATACCTTCCCAAGATCCCGGGCGCCATCCATCTCGATAGGGCTCATTACCGCAGGCTTGATGGGGGTGAAGAGTTTGGATGACAAAATACCCACCGGGCAGTATTAACTCGCGTGCATGGCTGAATAGTTGCTCGACAGATTCCTTTCCGATAAGGGAGAAGTTGCACACGATAAGTTCAAACTGCTGTTCCAGTTTTTCGGCGCAAATTTCTTCGTACTGCAATCGCCGGTAGGATTCATTGGCGCCTGCTCGAGCGCTGGCAATATCCACTAAATCCTTAACGCCATCGACACCACAGACTCGAATACCTTGCTCCGCCAGTTTTCTACTGAGCCAGCCTTCACCGCAACCGATATCTAAAATGCTCGCAGGTTGGTACGCCATGATTGTGCTGACAATGGCAGCATCAGTAACTAGTCGGCGGCTGGGAATGGCGGCATTGTCTACTACTTTAGTCCACTCATGAGCATTCTTATGCCAGCAGGTGAGTACCTGATCATCACTGAATTCGGAATTGGGCATGCTTGGGTGACCTCCAGCCTGTCATTATTCACAGCTTGAGTGTACCGTCAGTGGACCATCCAGCTACAAAGGTGCTGAGGTCCCATGTCCACTCAAATGATTTTTGATTATGTGATCGTAGGTGCCGGCTCCGCCGGTTGTGTTTTAGCAAATCGGCTCAGTGCCGAAGAGCAGAATCGAGTTTGTCTTCTGGAGGCGGGTCCTAAAGATCGGAGCCCCTTGATCTCCATCCCTGTGGGTATTGGCGAGTTACTGCCGGGTACTCGCTATAACCTACACCACCATACCACGCCACAAAAGCACCTGAATGACAGGAAACTGTTTTGGCCGAGGGGTAGGACCCTCGGGGGTAGTAGCTCTATAAATGCCATGGTTTATATCCGTGGCAATAGCGACGACTACGATGCCTGGGAAGCAGAGGGTAATCCCGGTTGGGGCTGGAAAGGTTTGTTGCCTTACTTCTTAATGTCGGAAGGCAATGAACGGGGTACTGATGCGCACCACAGTGGCTACGGCCCTCTGTCGGTCTCGGATTTAAAGTGGAAAACCCGATCGGGGCATGCTTTTTTACGCGCAGCTGAGTCCCTGGGACACCGGCCGAATAATGATTTCAATGGCAGCCAGCAAAATGGCGTGGGTTTTTACCAAGTAACCCAACGGCGCGGACGCCGCTGCTCTGCGGCTACAGCTTATCTGCACCCAGTTTCCAGCCGCTCTAACCTACATGTTCGTACCAACAGCCAGGTGGCGAGGATTATTCTCAGGGGAGAGAAAGCGACCGGCGTCGAATTGCTTGATGGCACTAAAATCCTGGCGAACAAGGAAGTGATTTTAAGTGCCGGTGCTATCCAGTCGCCACAGCTATTAATGCTGTCTGGTATTGGGGATCAGGACCAATTGCGTAAATCTGGAGTGACTTCGCAAGCGCATCTTCCCGGTGTTGGAAAAAACCTACAGGACCACCTGGATATCATACAAGTAGTGGAAGCCTCTGAAGCGGTTAGCTTTTCCGAGGCACTATGGCCGAAGCTCCTTACCGCAATGCGCCTGCCAGAACTGATCTTTTTAAATAAAGGACCCTTAACCAGCAATGTGGCCGAGGCGGGGGGCTTTGCCAGTTCCAGTCTGGCGGGTGGCAATCCGGATATTCAGTTCCACATGACGGCAGTTCCGACTTTCCAACATGGGTTTAATAAGCGCACCTGCTACGGTTACTCCCTTCACGCCTGTGCCCTGAGGCCTAAGAGTCGCGGTGAGATCACTCTGGACTCCACCGATCCACGCAAACTGCCCAGAATTGAACCCAACTACCTGAGTGAGCCCGAGGATCTGCAGGTAATGGTGGAGGCATTTGAAATGGCACAGGATATCCTCGCCCAGGAGGAACTGAGTCGCTACAAGAAAAAGTCCTTGCGTCCAGAGCAGAAGTTGAGTGATAGAGAGTCAATCATCCACTATATTCGCCAGCATGCAGAATCCATCTACCATCCGATAGGTACCTGTCGAATGGGGAGTGATGAATTGGCTGTAGTGGACAGCGAGCTAAAAGTACACGGTGTGGATGGACTGAGGGTTGTGGACGCCTCCATAATGCCCACCCTGATCAGTGGCAATACCAATGCGCCTGTGATCGCTATTGCGGAGAAGGCGGCAGATTTGATTATGCAGCGGTCTTCGCGCTCGTTTGTAAAAGAGAATAGACACACTCAGGAAGTTGAATGATTTGGCAATGCCCGCTTTGTGCTGCCCCCTTAACTTTAGGAAAAGATACTTGGCACTGTACCAATCGACATAGTTTTGATCGCGCGCGTGAGGGCTACGTCAATTTGTTGCCCGTTTATCGCAAGCGCCGTAAAGATCCCGGTGACTCTTCGGAGATGCTTCACGCGCGGCGGCGCTTTCTTCACGCCGGTTACTATCGGCCTTTGGTTGATAGTATTTCGGCGCTCTTGCCCTACAAGCCCGGCCGACGTTTACTGGATATCGGTTGCGGTGAGGGGTATTACCTGCGGGAGCTTGAGTCCGCTGGCTGGCATGGCCACGGCCTTTCCGGTATCGACATTTCAAAATCCGGCGTGCGAATGGCGGCCAAGCGCGACAGTGGCGCTCAGTTTGTGGTTGCCAGCAATGTAAATTTGCCGGTGGTCTCGGAGTCGGTGGATAACCTGCTGAAGATCTTTGCCCCAGCCCCCGATCATGAAATGGAGCGGGTAATCAAAACCGGTGGCCATTTGGTAGATGTATCCCCTGGCCCCGATCACTTGTGGTCACTAAAGAAGTACCTCTATAAAGAGCCGCGTAAACATCCCGCACCAAAAGTGATAGAGAAGTTGACCCCGGAAGTCGATATGCGCTGCTGTTTTCCTTTTGTATTGAAGGGCAAGCAGGCCATTTCCGATTTTCTCGCTATGACACCTTTTGCCTGGAAGGGCAACCGTGAAGAACGGCAGAAACTCGAAGAGCGCGACAGCCTGGAGCTGGAGGCGGACTTTGTTATTCGTCGTTTTATTAAACATAAATAACAGGCATTTGATAGAAGGTAGAGGTAATAGAGCAGCTTTATGGCGACTCCCAGAGACTTTGGATTTATGCGGCGAGCCCTGGAGCTTGCACAACTCGCTGCTGAGCGCGGTGAAGTACCGGTGGGTGCGGTTTTGGTCCAGGATGGAAAAATCATAGGGGAGGGCAGTAATCGCCCGATTGGGAATTGTGACCCCAGTGCCCATGCGGAAATCGTAGCCCTGCGGCAAGCGGCAGATAAACAACAGAACTACCGCCTGCCAAACACCACTTTATATGTGACGATTGAGCCCTGTACTATGTGCTTTGGCGCAATGGTACATGCGCGGGTAGGGCGGCTGGTATACGGCGCTACCGAACCCCGGGCCGGTGTTGTTGAGAGCCAGCTGGAATTGGCACAAGCCAACTTTTTCAATCACAAGATTACGGTGGAGTCGGGAGTCATGGCGGAAGAGGCAAGCAATTTAGTGCGCGAGTTCTTTCATGATCGACGCTGATCTGGCATTTGCTTTTGTGGTGAATTCGATAGTTGTCGCCACCGTCGTCCTGATTCACCACGAAGTATTGAGTGCCCTTGCCCGGATTGGCCGCTGGATTCCGATCAAGCATAACCTGGCGATTGTCTTGGGGGTGTTTGGCGCTCTGATCGCCCACGTGGCTGAAATATGGCTGTTTGCCTACTGCTACTACTTTATGGTGAATTCGCCTTATTTTGGTACTTTGGTGGGCAACTTTAATGGCAGCCTGTTGGACTGCGCCTATTTCTCATTCACCACTTATACCTCACTGGGTTTCGGCGATATCGAGCCCCTGGGGCATCTGCGTTTTACTGCTGGCCTTGAAGCCCTTACGGGACTGGTGATGATTACCTGGACCGCTTCTTTTATGTTTTTAAAAATGCAGCGTTATTGGGAGAATTGATCATAGGGTTCTTAAGGTTTAATCCGCGCCGTACGCCCTGTGCGCTGTGTGGGTTTTTCTGCTGGATAGAACTCTTTTGAGTGGATCCTTAAATAAAAGTGCCTGCCCACACTGCGCCAAAGTTTTCCGAAAGGGTGCAGCCAATAGAGCCACCGGGCGACTTTCGTGCGGTGGATATTGGATTTAACAATGTTGGAGATGTGTTCGTTTTCCCACAAAAGGTGGGGCTCAACGCCATATAGTTTTAGGTCAAATTGCCAGAAGTGATCGAATACCTTGTCGATAGGTTCGAAAATACGGCTGGCATATTTTAAGACTTTCTCCATACCGCGCCGGTTAATCAAATATCCCTGTGCTCCACACCATCCCCGCTCTGGTCGCACTAACTGGTGAACACCATCATTTAAGGTTTGCACGACTTTTCTCTTGCGGACCTTAAGTCCCATCAGTCGAATCATCTCGATATTTTCAGGGAGTTGCTCTAATTCCGCTAAGACGCGGCTAAATGAGGGTTCTAGCTGTACATCATCTTCCAGAATACAGACCCGGTCCAAGCCGGAGCGGTATGCCCGGCGAATTGCTCTCAAGTGGGCGAGATAGCACCCAATTTCGGAGCTTTTGAGTTCGCACAAGTGGCGCCACCGGGTGACGTTACTCGCGATATGCTCATCATCTTCCAGTTCCGGAATGCCTGAGCGTCCATCAATCCCCTCAATCGTGTTGATATGCAGTCGCTGCATTTTCCCGGCGCTGAGTAATAGATCAACGTCATCACTGTTTGGTTGCAGAGTGATAATCCAACAGGGGGTATTGGCGATATAGGGTCGCTGACGGCGGCCGCGCGGGGTAATTGGGCGTCTGGAGCTTAAAGGGAGGCGGCGACGTTGTCTTGTTGGTGGGGAAAGCGGGTTCCGCTTGGGCTTGTGGCTGGTAGCAGTCAGCAGGCCAGGCAAAAATTCCTGAGCTACCACAGTTGCTAGAATGACAGGGCTTTTCCACCAGGGGGCGCTGATGAAGTGCCGGGCACCACAGGAGCCCCCTGGACGCTTGGAGGTCAGGGTTGGAATACCTTTATTTATACCGTCTGCAGACGGTATAGAAGCGTCATGGGCCATTAACTCCCCTGATCTTATGGTCCTAAGTCAAGTTGCTACGATTGAAGGTTAAGGTTTGACCTGCCAGTCCGAAAAGGATGAGGAAACTTACTACTGGGGTGGAAGGAAAGAATACACCGCACTCGAGACACGCTGTGAATACATCCCTGCAAGCTCCTAATCGGCATCCATGCCTCAAAGGGTCCCAAGCGCGGTGTATTCTTTCCTTCTCCCTTTTTAGTAATTGTGAGAGGTGTCTTGTAGAGGTGCCAAGGTGGAGTTGGTTCAATAGGGACTGTGGATGAACTCAGGCTTTATAAAAATGGCGTTGATCCTGGGGCTTTTGAGCTCTGTTGGTCCTATGGCCATTGATATGTATCTGCCTGCATTACCTGCGATGACAAAGGCCCTCGACACCTCAACCCAGGTCGCGTCTTATACGCTGATGGCTTATTTTATTGCGTTCGGGGTGTGTCAGATTTTTTATGGCCCCGCTTCCGATATGTTTGGCCGCAAACCGCCGCTCTATTTTGGTTTGCTGGTTTTTACTTTCGCATCTATTTGTTGTGCCCTGGCAACCACTATCGAGTGGTTGATTGCCTTTCGCTTCCTACAAGGGGTGGGTGCCGCCTCGGTAATGTCGATTCCCCGGGCAATAATTCGAGATTCTTATACGGGTACTCAAGCAACTCGCCTTCTTACCACAGCAATTCTTGTCCTTTCAATTTCTCCTATGTTGGCGCCATTAATTGGTAGTCTGCTATTAATTTCGTTTGGTTGGCGCAGCATATTTTGGGGGATATCCATTGCTACTTTTTTAAGTCTGATACTTGCTATTACAAGCCTTCATGAAACCTTACCAGTGAATAAGCGCATACCATTTAAAATAGGTGCGCTGCTTGAGTCTTATTCGATATTACTACGTGACCCGATCTATATAGGGCTTACTTGTATAGGAGGGTTTGGCTTCGCTAGTGTACTTGCTTTTTTTGCGGCAGCTTCATTCTTATATACGAATTACTACGGATTGACCCCAACCGAATTTAGTCTCGCCTTTACTCTAAATGCGCTTAGTTTTTTCTTGTCGAGTCAATTTTCGGCAAATTTCGGTGCCCGTTTAGGGATGGTGAAGCTGGTGAAGTGGGGGGTAGTTGGATTTGTAATAAGCTCGGTGACTATGTATTTAGTGATAGAGGCCGGTTTTGATCATCTCGTACTACTGATATGCATGCTTATCGTATGTAATATGTTTCTCGGTTTGGTTCTTCCAACGGCATTTATTCTTTCCATGGAAAGACATGGCCCTATAGCGGGAACGGCTTCTGCCCTGGCTGGTACTATGCAGTTGTCAATCGGGGCTGTAGCTATCCTGATAACCAGTTTGGTTTTTAATGGAACACCAGAATCGCTTGCTGGGGTAATTGCGGTGTGTGGAATTTTGGCCTTTGTGGTTTCTTGGTTGGTTTTGCGTAATGTTGTCAGCATCACAGCAGACCAGAGCGATTGAGTAATACCAAAATAAATTAGGGAGCCTCTGAATAACTCTGTGCTGGCATTTCACTCAGCATCGTTCGAGTGATACTGAGTGAATTCTGGAGTGCTTAAGATCAGTAGGCACCAGCACTGTAGATCAGCTCATAGCTGTGGCTGTAAATTTCCAGAATGTTGCCAAAAGGATCTTCCATATAAATCATGCGATAAGGCTTTTCACCGGGATAGTAATAACGGGGCTCCGGCATACGTTTTTTACCACCGGCCGCCACAATCTTATCCGCCAGTTCTTCCAGGTTGGGGTCTTGTACGCAGAAGTGAAAGATCCCGGTTTTCCAGTATTCAAAATTATCTTCTGGGTTTTCCTGATTGCTAAACTGGAATAGTTCTACGCCAATCCGGTCCCCTGTCGATAAGTGAGCAATGCGGAAACTACCCCAGTTTGGGCCAAATACGTCGGTGCACATTTCACCGATAGCGCTTTTGTCCTCTGTGATATCTGTGGGCTTCATAATCAGGTACCAACCAAGTACCTCGGTGTAAAACTTCACAGCTTCTTCAAGGTTTGGCACTGAAATACCGATATGAGAAAAGGTTCTCGGGTATGCGTTACTCATAGCTGTCTCCTTTGTTGAATGCGGTTAAGTTACAGCCTCTGATTCATTACGTATAATTATCATTTGTAATATTTTTAAGTAGTATTCGTAATGATAAATCCAGTGTGGTTAAGAAGCTTCTGTACTTTAGCTGAAGAGGGGCACTTCACTCGTACGGCGGATCGCTTGCATATGACTCAGTCTGGGGTCAGCCAGCATATACGCAAGTTAGAGGAGCACTTAGGTGTCGCTCTGTTAGTTAGACAGGGTAAACACTTCACGCTCACGGATGCTGGTGATCGGCTCTACCGGGAAGGGCAGGGGATTATTCAGAAGCTTTCCAGTCTGGGGCAAATTGTTGGTGAAGATCCTCCCCATCATGGGGATGTACGAGTAATGTGCCCCGGGAGCGTGGGGCTGAAGCTCTACCCCAAGTTATTGTCCCTGCAGAAAATCCATCAGGGTTTATCGATGAGCTGCCGTTTCGCTCCCAACCTGGATGTAGAGAAGGCCATTGCGGAAAACGGCGCTGATATTGGATTAATGACTAGCCCGCCACAAGCAGAGGAGCTTGATAGTCGGCCGATCGCCAGTGAAAGGTTGTTGCTAGTGACGCCGGCTGAAGTAAAAACTCCTGACTGGGAGAAGCTTTTAGCGCTGGGCTACATAGGCCACCCGGACGGTATACACCATGCGAGTCTATTATTGGGAGCAAACTTCCCGCAATTTAGAAGTCTTGAAGCTTTTCAACAAAAAGGGTTTTCCAATCAGATCAGTTTAATACAGGAGCCCGTTAGTATGGGATTGGGTTTCACAGTTTTACCTGCCTATGCGGTAAGTGCATTTCGAAAGCCGAAATTGATTAAGGCACATAGCCTTGAAAATCCTGTTAGTGAGACACTATATTTGGCGCTTAGGCGCACTCAACTTGTACCCGCCAGAGTCAGGTTTATTATTGGTGAAATGGAGAAATGGCTTTAATCGGGCTCCTAAGTATCAAAAAGCTGAAAATTTTTGGTAAAAATACCGGGTTGTTTCGCCTCCTGTTATTTTTGGCTTTATCACAATTTTCTCTTGTGGGAATAGCTAAAGCCGAGAGTGTTAAAGATGAGCAAGATAAGATACTGATGTTGTTGGCTTACTCTATAGTATTACAGGACTGGGTCAGACCTACTGATAAAAATAAAAGAGGCCATAATATTGGTGCGGTTTTATTTGATAATGATGCCAAGAAAATAGTCGGGGCCCAACTAAATTCAGTTTTGCGTTGCGATGACAAAACTCAACACGCTGAAGTGCGTTTAATGCAGCAGTGTCTATCAGAGAAATGTCTCGGAGAAAAAAGTCAATATTTGACCAAAGCCAATGTTACGATCTACACATCTTTAGAGCCCTGTATGATGTGTAGCGGAATGATGATTTTTTTGGGCGTTTCAGGTGTTGTATACGGGCAAACTGATCCAGACTATGGTCAAAGTATTGAACGACTTAAGCAAAGTTTTGACAAAAATTGTGGCTATGAGCATTCTCAGTGTATCGTAGATAAACCGGGAAATTATTACACTCGCCGTATAACTTCAGAACCATCGAAGCTTTTACAGAAAGAGAAGCTGGATGGGGCTTACTTTAATTATGAATTACTACATGGAGACTATATTGTTAGCTTCCTATTGAGTGGCGATGCTAAAGAAATTTATCAGGAAGCTTTTCGGAACTTCAAGAATCTGGATATTAGGCATAAGGAAAATCGGTATATATATCGCCAAGCACTTTCAACCCTAAAACAGCTGGAAAATGGTGAACTGCAGTTGGGTTACTGTCCATCCTGGCAGTCGCACCATCACTAACTATTCGACTATTGGTTTAGAGCTTTTCGAGCATGCTCTGTGAGGTTGATAGTGATCTCTTTAATCAATTTCGATTTTAAGTTCCAAACATGCCAGTAAAGAGGAATTTTCAAATACTGGTCTTCAGCGAGTTTCACCAACTTTCCACTTTTTAGCAGGCTGGCGATCTGAATATCTGGCGCCATTCCCCAACCCAGCCCCAGAGTTAAGAAACTGAGGAAGCTCTTTGAAGAGGGGATTTCATGAGATGGGTACTGGCCAGTCTCCACTCCCCAAAACTGTTTAAGGTAACGACTCTGCAATTGATCCTTATAGTTGAACTCCACTGTGGGAGCGTAGTGGAGCTCTTCAACCTTAATCGGGTCTGAAAAAAACTTCTTTTTGAAGGCCTTAGTGCATACTGGGTAATAGGCCATATGACCGAGCAGTACTGATTGGCAGCCCTGGAGGTTACTGGTTGTTGAACTGATACAGCCAATGACTTCACCATTCTTCAGCAGTTCATGGGTAGCGTCCTGATCGTCAACCTTTAGATCCACGAGCAACTGCTGGGATCGAATCAATGGTGTGATGGCAGCCAGGAACCAGGTATCCAAGCTATCTGCATTCAGTGCGATCCGAACCTTATTCTGGTTGCTATAGCGACTCTTGCCCCCCTCTGGATCGATATCAGTGAGAAGCTCTTGCTGTAACAAGTGCATTTGCTGGTAGTACCCCAACACTTTGAGGCCAGCTTCAGTGGGTCGCAAAGGGTTGGAGCGTATCAATAGGGCTTGGCCAACCTGGCTTTCTAAGGCTTTGATTCGTTGGGAAATCGCAGACTGGCTGACATGGAGTAGGGCGGCAGCCTTGTCAAAACTGCGCTCCTCTATGACAAAGGCAAAGGCCTGGAGTTGCTTTAGGTCTAGCATAAGAATTTCTTATGAGGGATCAGTATAATTAAGTTTACTTATTCTAGTTTGACTCTTAATCTCGCGCCACTATTAAGGCCCGCAGCCCTGCGGGCACTTCCAAATTAGAGAATGAAACACAGGAGGCATCGTGTTCTCAGGGTTGTTGCTGGCGCCGCTCGCAAAAGGTTTTTTGACTACCATCAGTTTGATTATGGCGATCGGAGCGCAGAATGCGTTTCTGCTGACGCAGAGTATCCGTCGACAATATCACTTTAGTATCGCGGCTTTATGCGTACTGATGGATATTGCCTTGATCACAGGGGGCGTGTTCCTGGTTGCAAACCTCGCACAAGCGGGTGGCGACTGGATGATCTGGTTGACCTGGCTCGGTGCTGCTTTCCTGTTCTCCTACGGTGCTATGGCTTTCCGTTCGGCCTTCACTAATAAAGGTCTTGGAGAGCAAAAAGAGTGGATGAAATCCCGCCGCTCTGCATTGATTACCGCGGTAGCCTTAACCCTGCTTAATCCACACGCGTATGTGGACACGGTTGTACTGATTGGCTCAGTAGGGGCGCAGTATGCTGGCAATGGAACCTGGTTTTTTGTGCTGGGGGCATGTAGTGCATCCCTGCTATGGTTCACCCTTCTTTCAGTGGGTGGCAGTATGATGCAGCCGCTATTTAAGAACCCCAGAACCTGGCAGGTACTCGATGTACTGGTGGGCATTATGATGTGGACTATTGCTATCAGCTTGTTGTGGGCGCAGTAGACGCCCGATAACAGCTGCTAAAAATAGCTGTAGACTGATAAGTCTGCAGCTATTTTCAAGTCTTGCCCCATGCTTATCCCAATAGCTTTCTACACTAACTCTCCCCGACCATTTTCCCCGATCTGTTTAGCCCACTATTTCGATCACTCAAATAGCGCCCAAATTGCATACAAGGCCTCTCCACCAACCAATAAATGGCCGCAGCTAGAACAAAGCTAAGTAGTGTTACTGCCACAAGCAACGTGGATAGAGAAATACTTGTAAGCCCTTGTCCCCAAGGTTGGCTTATCGCCCAGCTGCCGAGAAAGACAACGATTAAATGAAACAGGTAAGTGGAATAGCTGATAGTCCCCAGAGCGGCTAAATGTCGTATTGGCTTAGGTGGAAGTAATACAAAAACGAGGAAGATAGCTAAAGCGATGAAATGAGATGATACAAAGCGGAGGGGAGTTTCGCTGATCGACCTACCTAATAAGTGCATGGCCAAAACGAGTAGTGGTATCGAGAAAGTCGAAACCAGGCCCCAAAGCATATAACGATAACCGCGCCTTGTTTCGTAGCAATACCTGAGTAGGGTTCCGCAGAACATAACTGCGATAGCAAAGGGGAGGTAAGTAGTGGTGGCGGGAAGCTGGGAAATTGGAGTGGATGATTGCTCTAAAAGTTGCATGCTGACAAATACCGATAGTGCCCCCCAGCACACTAATAGTAGATATCTGGGATTCCCTAGTAGTCGAAGAGTGAACATCAGTGCGCAGAGACAGTAAAAAAGCAGCTCTGCAGTGAGAGTCCAATATAGAATCTGAACACTTTCAAACCCCATAAGCCCTTGCAGCATTGTGGTATTGGCAAGAATGGTAGATGCAGAGAATGTTCGGTCAGCGAGCAACCATGTAAGTCCGATAATTGCAGTCAGAGATAACCAGTAAGCAGGATACAAGCGGAAGAAGCGGCGGATAGCAAAGCTCTTAAGAGTATGATTAGATGCAAGAAGACTGTGGGGAATGACAAAGCCGGATATTAGGAAAAAGCAAAGTACACCTATCCTGCCAAAATCCAGTTGACTGATAAATTCAGCCAGTGCCGAGCCGTGCTGGGCGATGGATGGGGTGCGGATAAATACTTCACTACTGTGTTGCCAGACAACCAAAGTTGCAGCCAGCCCCCGTAGTACATCGAGATTAAGAAGGCGTGTGTTCATTGCTAACGACCTATATCCATGGTCAATCCAAGAAGGTATGGGCATGATCTTACCTTGCCTAAGTTGAACACACTATCTGTATTCTGTGTGATTCAACTCAAATCTTCGGGCTTTCATGCATGCCAATCCATTGATGGCTTCTCATCCAAGGCAACGCTGAATGGCAAGCTCAACTGAATAGGTGAAGTATTCTCCAGCGTTATAGTTAGCCTTTGTCCGTGAGGGTGTTTACTACCTGATCAACCTCCGTTTTATTTTCCTCAAGAAGCCTATCTGCTAGAACTTTCAGCTTCTTACTTGCTTTATAGTCAAATGGGTCAACATATGGATTAACAAGCTCTACATTTAAGTAGTTATATTTTATTCGCCCTTTAGGGCTAAGGGATTGTGCGATTTCCAAAGTGTATACTTGTTGGTCATCCATGGACCTCTGTACATTAGATATAAGGTCTTTCACCCAATTAATTCTTCCCCAGTTTTTTAAGTTTCTGTAGTTGGCTTCCATTGTACTCAGTGGAGACGTTCCGGCCCCGAGAATTAGCACATAGTAGTTTTTTTCAGGAAACTCTCTAATAATTTCGCGTAAAACAATACTAGCCGGATTATTTGCGTATATACCAGCGTCGGCATAATAGCGCTGATGAATGTCCCGTCCAGTAGTTACGAACTCGACAGGTGGGTATAGAGTCTCCGCACTAGCTGCCGCTGTTACAAGTTGATACAGTGTGTCTGTGGGCAGTTTACTGACTGCTTCACCACGGTTTTTGAATAGTTGAAGCTGGCCCATATGAATATTGAGAGAGGGGATGATGACGTAGTTCTTCAGGCTCGTAAACTTCAATTTGTCAGTGTAATGCTTTTCCATGGTTTCGCTTAAGCGTTCACCGCTAAAGCGAGGGGAGATAAAACCATTAAAGGTTAGCAATTTGTGATACCAGGGTACGGAGAATACGTATCGGCTATCTTGTTTATAAATATCAATAATTTTATCACTTTGGGATTTAAGGTTTTCAATCCCTGGATGATTATCGTCAAATGATTCTTGAGTCACATTGAGGCCAGTAGCGATGATGGCGCCAGTGGATACTCCACTAAAAACATCAAACAATTCATCAATAGGTTTGCCAGTCTGCTCTTCAATATGTTGAATAACATAGAGTGGTATTAAACCACGTATTCCACCGCCATCTATGATAAGGATGTTGATAGTATCTTTGTCTTTAAGGGAAGCATTACTCTTAATGAACTCTTCAGTAACAGGGTGGGCGTCATACTGAATACTTTGGGTCAGTCGATAATTGTAGACGTACACCAAGCCTAAAAACGCTATGATAACTAGCATGGTGAGGGCTAACGCTAGCCGAATTTTCATTGATCTTCCTGAACGCTAAACTCTTAATACAGTGAGTGTGGCAAATCAGATTAGTTTTATTGCTTTGGGTTATTTAAAAGTTACTTAAGGCTGTTTTCTTATCTTGCTTTGGGATTGTGATAAGAAATTAAGCGCTATTGGGGGTTCTTATTCAAATGAGAAAAAAATCGTAATTTCTATTCTATTAGTTCCTTATGGAAAATTTCACTATCTATAAAGCGAAAAGCACATAAAGTAATCTGATGACTGAATGCCCAGGTATTGAACAGTAATTTAATGGAACTCTCTCAAGTCGGCGGCTGAAGACTGCACATTTCCCTTCGAATTTTATTCTACGGGCTTGATATAAGTATTGGTGGAGCGCTAGACATCATAAGTTGGTCGGTAACCAGGAAACCGTTTAGTCTACTGACTGCTGTGTCTTATACACAAAGTAACCGCAGGGGTGAATGGTTACAAGTTATCAATGAGCTAGTGATTGGAAACCCGCGAGCATAGCCAAAATTGATTAGAGCGAAAGGGGCCCACCCCGAAGGGTGGGGAAATAGCTTAATGAGCTTGATGTTCTAGAGCGTTTAGGAAAGTTGCAATATCATTTACCTGTTGTGTGCTCAATTTCTGTCCCAATTGGTACCAAGCCATATCGTAAATTGCCTGCTCAATGGTTTCTACACGCCCGTCGTGGAAGTAAGGAGCGCTTCTGCTTACGTCGCGTAACATTGGAACTTTAAACATCATTTTATCATTCTCAAGGCCTGTAACTTTATAACGACCTAAATCTTCTTGGTGTGGATATTGGTTGACCAGCCCCATCTTCTGGTACATGTTTCCACCCAAGGTTGTACCATTGTGGCATGCTGAACAACCAGTGTTGATAAAGGTTTGCAGGCCCTTTAACTCACTTTTTGTCATAGCCTGATCATCACCATTTATAAAATCATCAAAACGATCATTTGTAATCAGTGTGCGCTCAAACGCAGCTATGGCCTCAGCAATATTGTCGTAAGAGATAGCATTCTCTTTACCAAAGGCGTGTTTGAAACTTTCTTGATATTCGGCAATTTTTGAAATCTTTGCCTCAACAGCCTCTTCTGAAGGCATTCCCATCTCTACAGGGTTTAGAATTGGACCTTTGGCCTGTTCCTTCAGGTCCTCTGCGCGACCATCCCAAAATTGAGCCACTTGAAATCCGGAATTCCAGACCGTTGGAGAGTTTCGATCACCCTTGGTGCCAGGTAAAGCTCCCGGTGATGTCGCTTCATTGTCGACACCCGAGCCGTTGTAGTTCCCTACTTGATGGCAGCTGTTACAGGACTGGCTATCATTGACTGAAAGCCGTTCGTCCATGAACAGTGTTCTTCCAAGCTCAACCATCGCAGGGGTGTCATTCTCACTGCCTGGCATAGTTTCTGAGAGAGTGCCGAACATAATTTTTGATTGTTGACGTAATTGATTTATATCAACTTCGGCCGTTGCCGATACAGTTGTTGTTAGCAAGCTTGCTGCCGCTATCAAGCCGCCAATGATTGGAAGCTTGAGATCTTTTTTCGAAAAAATTTCCTTAATCACTTTGGTATCTCTCCCACATCTCAAAAAACAATGACAACTAACCTATCTTTAATCAAAGTTAGGCGGCGCCACTATATAGGGAAGCTCGTTCAGCTGATACCATGAATTAACAAAAAAAGCTGTGGAGTTTTAGAATATCCAGAATTGGTCACAAAATATTTTTTCAAATACTATTCAGAACTTGGCCTATACATTGAGTGAACTGGATTTGGCGAGATTGAAGTCTTGCTATTTGCCTTTGAAAATTGCAGGGCAATTTCTGAGATGGCGAGGAAGTGTAGGGTTTAGGGGATAGCTATCAGTATCTCTAAAGAGAAATGATTCGTATCTCTGCTAGCCGGTTGGTGGAGTAATATCTACTCGAACGATAAATGACTCATTAACTATCTGAATGTGGTTAATTTTTTAGGTAGGACCTTTAGGTTTTAGGAAGCTTTTAATTTTATTGTTATATCTGTTTAAAATTTATATTGGTCTACGTATTCTAAATAGAGGCGTTTCGCTACCTATCAAGCTACCGGGCTTAATAAGAATCTCTTCGATTATTCCGCTGCAAGGGCTGGGTAGCTCAATTGTGTAAGTTCCAAAATCGGCAACGAGTATCGTTTGCCCGCCGCGAATTGGATAATCAACACCAACCATGACTTCTACCACCTCACCAAGCTCTTTTGGGCGGACTGAGCCCGTCAAAGGTTCTTGTTTGTGTGGAATCGAATCAAAAGAGGGTGCGCGTACAATTCCGTCTGTTGGAAAGCGCTCTTCCTCTGGGGATATTCTTACGCCGCTTTCAATGGAACTTATACCAAGAGCACCATTTATAAAATCAAGTATGAATTTCCACATATATTTCTAGGCTGTTTAGTGTAATTGCCTATAAATTAACAGGTTATTTTAAATTATTCCCTTATCTAATGATTCAGGGCTGTTGACGGGATAAAGATCCCCGGTGGCTATAGTACTAGGATCATCATCGCGTCTCCAAGTAACATCTTTATCCAAAACGATATTTTAAGCTATTAAACTATATCTACCGTTTAATAGCTTAATTTTCAAGATTTATAGTTTTATACATGTAAATTGATCTGTAGTAGAAATTTAATCCTATTTATCTTTAAACCAAAATTCGATCTCATCGGTTTCGACATCAAATGTCGCAGAGTGTTCTACATGTGCTGGTACATGGTACCACTGTCCAATGCCAATCCGTTGGGTGGCACCATTCATGGTGAGTATTAGTTCCCCCTTTGTGATAACGCCATGATTATCTGTGTCATGTGTATGGGGTGGAATGGACGTTCCAGCTGGATATGATGCGAAAAGAACATCACTGTTTTCTGCCTTAAGCTTGTAAGCATCAAAGCGACCATCGTAGAGAGGTAATTCCTTAATTTTACTTGGATAACTGCCTGGCATCTCTGCTTCCTTGTTGAGTGCGTATAAAATAGTTTTGGGCCAAAGGTCTTATAGGTAGAGTAAATCACCATCCTAATAGTTCCAAGACTATTTTTACTAACTTTGTAATTGCTCTTTTGGTTTGTTCTTTTCTATTGCTATACGAAAGGATGGAGTTTTGGAAATAGCGTGCTAATTATCCGTCTAATTAAGAAGTAGCATGCCGCCATTAATAACCCAATATTTAATGAGATAAATAATTAGTGGAACAAAATGGAGTCAACATTAAGTGCTCAAAATCCATCTTACTCCACTCTCAAAAAATCCCATATTGACTACCCAATAGGAAGTGATAAATGAGCATGTCGTTACCCCAAGAGCCACCTTTATTTGACCAAATCTCCATTGCTCACGAATTCCTAAATATATTAGTATTCCTATGGTGGTTAGCATCATAGGCTCGTAAAAATACCTAATAGGAGCATTGAAGGGAAATAGGAATAAACCGTAGATAAGCCTTCCTAGTCCCGGCGGTAGTATAGCTACCAAGCTCAGCATCATGCAGAGCATATGCTTTTGGGGAGACTTTCGGTACTGGAACCCAGATAACAGAAAGAATACAAAAAGCGGTAATAAGAATAAGTCAACCCAATATACAAGTTTAAATATTTCACTCTTCTCTAAGGTTGATTCAATAGTGCTGAAAAATGCCCAGTATGAAGTGCCTATAAATATTGTGGCAACGACAACTGACAGCCAACCTAGATATTTATGAAGAGATGTGCTCCCTTTGAGCATTAAATAAGATTGTAAGCACATGATTCCAATCCATAGAAGGGAAACTATTCCGTGGATATGATGCATTTTGGATAGGTTTCGGTAAGCCATAACATAACTTGGTGTGAATCCAAGAATAATGATTGCCGATAAGCCGCAGAACCAAAAGAAAAGTGACCTAGGATTCAAATGGCTATCCTCATGTACCTATACCTAAATTAAGAGGCTTCTTTGTTTTAGGCGATGGAGTTAATGGTTGGCAGCCATCCTAGCCATACTTATAGAGCTATGCAAATATGTATCTCGCTACAAGTCAAATTAATAGGTCAACTCTGTGGGTTTCTTGGACTTGTATCGTCAGTACATATAGTAACGTATACAATTTATTTGTTATTGCCCTTGGCTAAATATAAGGCTTATTACTTATACTGCTCTAAGGTAGTTTTCGATGAAGTTTAAACAAAATGACCTTAAGATGGAGGTATTTTATCTCTCTTATTTTTAAATTCAATTAGTGGAATTAGCTTGAAGTCTTCATTCAGAGCCTGAATTTTCCTAATTCTGTCACAACGAAATACCCGCATATCCTCACGGAGCTTATCCCAGGCGAGGATGTACCATACGGGATAACTAAGAAAGAGGTAGTGGGGTTCAATAGTACGTAGCGTTTCTTTTCCGCTTTCGTCACAATAGGTGATCTTTATGCGTTGAAGCATTAAGAAAGCCTGGTGGAGTTTCTCGACAGTTTTACGCTTTGGAGTTAAGAAATTTGAGAGCACAACCTCGGAAGCTGATTTTCCGATGATGATACGTGCCTTTATACCATTCACTTTACTTTTCATGGACGATGAAAAGGAAGCCATTACCTTGTGGCGGATGCTACTTAGGTGTGCCATAAAGAGGGGGGACTTCATCTGTTTAGCAATAGCCAAACTGATCATCAGGTCAACAGCCTCTGTATAGTTTAAGTTGACACGACCAACGCCCCAGCGCTGATCCAAACGGATTCCACCACCGCGCCCCACATCCGTTTCAATCGGCAAGCCTCGGCTTCTCAACACCTCTATATCTCGATTTAGCGTCCGAATGCTAACGCCCACTTCCTTGGCAATTTCACCAATCGTGATGGGTTCGTCCGACTTTAATCGGGCGGTGATAACTTCAAGTCTATCTATTCGTGAGAGGGTAGATGTGCGCATAGTTATCAAAATATGCCATAAAGTGTCATATTTATCCATATCCTATACCTCGTTCGATGATATTGAATGATTACAAATTGATTGGAGGTTTTGGGTATATGGCGAAGGCAACTATTGGACGGTGTATTTTAGGTATCTTAGCGCTATTTTTTATGGGGACTGGATTGGTTCTTATGATCAGTCCATCTGTCATGCTGACCCACACATTTATCGAACCTATTGATTCTGTGAGTGGGCTATCGAGCATTCGCTCTCTTTGGGGTGGGACAACAATCGCAATTTGGGCAATGGTTCTTCTTGGAGCGATAAGATCTAACGTGGACCATATTATGGTTGGATTTATTGCATTGATGTTGGTTCTGGTTGGCCGATTAGTAGGCTATTTTATTGATGGATCTTATCCAGAATTTATCCCTACAGTGGTCCCAACAATTGTGGCTGCTGTCATTATGATAATTGCTTGCAAGCTCATGGCACATACTGTGGATGTTTAAATATCGTTTTAAGTACAATCTAACCAAATTAAAGATAACAAGTTCTAGTTTGCTTAATTTGCAATCTATTTTGGAGAGGGATACTTAAAAAACAAATTTTTATATTGAAGTAATTTGTATTGCAGGAAATGCTGAGATACGCAGGCAGAATATCTTAATAGGTATTCTGCCTGTACCTATTTTTTGCCTAACATAATCAATATAGATATTGGGCAATATAGTAGGTAGAATAAGTTGTATTTTACATCTGTATTCAAAACAAAACGGTTAACTAGGAAGTGATTGGTTAATTTAAAGAATAAATTATCTGGTTAGTACTTTATTTTTGACGCTGAAGGAATAGTAATGTCAAAAGATCCAAAGCTTGTCGCTGAGCAGCTTAGAAAACCATCTGGTACATTGGCCTCAGAAACCGCGCAACAAATGAACAAAGCGAATGAAGCAACAAATCTTGCCGCTTTAACAGCTCTCAATGTGGTAGATGGTGATTCTGTTCTAGAAATTGGTCCGGGCAATGGCAAATTTGCAGTCGACGTAATTCGTAAGGGATCTTGTGTCCACTATACCGGTATTGATTGGTCGAGCGATATGGTTGCAACCGCAAAAGGCCTAAATTTTGAATATATAGAGTTGGGGCAAATGGACTTTTTAGTTGGTAGCTCAGAAAGCCTGCCGTTTGCCGATAAACAGTTCGATAAGGTTCTAGCCGTACACACAATATACTTTTGGGACACCCTCAAAACTCATCTAGCAGAGATCTCCAGAGTACTAGCGACTAAAGGAAAGTTATGCCTGGCTTTTGGCGATAAATCTTTTATGCAAAATCTACCATTCACTCAATATGGATTCAGGTTGTTTGATGAAGGTGATATTTGTGCCCAATTGTCTGACGCTGGATTTAAAGTTGTATCCCGCGGGAAGCATAGTGAGTATGGAGAAAGTAATACAGGGCAGCTTGTGGAGAAGAAAATTAATATAATTGTGTGTGAGCTGAATCCATAAGCAATTGCCAATCTTTGAAAATTGTGTCTTTCCCAAGAACGCTTTTTATTTTGACTGATTAAATAGAAGTTCTGGATTGAATTAAACCCCTATCTAATAGTAATTACCCCCATATTGAGTATATGTAGCAGCATATACTCATTCATTTGTCAGAGAATCAGAAATACGGAGGCAAGCGGTTCAGGTAGCTCTAGCGTATGTTAGAGCTACTAAGAGTCCGGGGGTATAGCCTTGGCGCTTACATAGTCCTGCAACTACAACGGTGCTTCAGCCGAGGAAGCTAGAGCTACAATGATCAAGATCTAGTTACATCAATACTAGAAAGCTCCAGCTCACTCACCGGGTATCCCTTTATGCCTATGAATCTTGCGCAGAAACTTATCCAAAGCCACCTCGTGAGTGGATCAATGGAGCCTGGCAGCCCAATAGAGATAAAGATCGATCAGACGCTAGCTCAGGATGGGACGGGAACACTTATTATGTTGGAGCTTGAGGCACTTGGTTTGTCTCAAATCAAGACTGAGCTTTCAGCACAATATGTAGACCATAACCTGTTACAGACGGATTTTAAAAACGCCGACGATCATATATTCTTACAAAGTGCCTGTCGTAAATTTGGAATTTGGTTTTCGCGGCCCGGTAATGGTGTCAGCCATCCAGTACAGATGGCTTGTTTCGATGTGCCTGGTAAGACATTACTTGGCGCCGATAGCCATACTTGTGCAGCGGGTTCTATGGGGATGCTGGCGATTGGAGCCGGTGGCTTACAGGTAGCAATGGCCATCGCAGGCGTCCCTTTTGCACTGAAAATGCCCAAAATACTCGGTGTGAAGCTCGAAGGTGAGCTGCAGCCATGGATTAGCGCTAAGAACATCATTCTGGAAATGTTGCGTAGGCAGTCTGTTAAGGGCTGTGTTAACAAGATTGTTGAGTATTACGGACCCGGCCTGGCCAAATTGACAGCGATGGATCGCCATGTGATCGCCAATATGGGGCAGGAAATGGGCGCTACCACCAGCGTTTTTCCTGCCGATGAAGCAGTAAGGGCTTTCCTAAAGCAGCAGCATCGTGAAAACGACTTTGTCGAAATGAAGGCCGATGAAGGCGCGGGTTATGACGAAGAAGATACTATTGATTTATCAAATCTCGAGCCGCTAATTGCTTGCCCATCAAGCCCAGACAAAGTTGTGACGGTCCGTGAAGTGGAGGGCCGTCCTATCTATCAGAGCTATATTGGCTCTTCTGCCAACCCAGGGTTGAGAGACTTTGCGATACCTGCACGCATGGTCTCAGGTCGCCGAATAGCTGATGACGTTTCCTTTGACATCAATCCAACCTCACGTCAGTTACTCGAAGAGCTCAGTCGGAGTGGAGATCTGACAAAATTGCTACAAGCGGGAGCTCGTTTGCATCAAACCGGATGTGGTGGTTGTATCGGCATGGGGCAGGCCCCTGCCAGTGGTGGTATAAGCTTGCGCACGGTCCCACGTAACTTCCGAGGCCGCTCAGGCACCGCAGACGATCAAGTCTATTTATGCAGCCCCGAAGTGGCCACTGCCAGTGCGTTAAGAGGAGTGATCACTGACCCTCGAGACCTAAATATGGACTACCCCAGCTTCCATGAGCCGGAGTATCTTCCTGATATACGTCCGTTACTGCAGCCGCCTCAAGAAATCCCAGTAGCAGTTGAGTTGATCAAAGGGCCAAATATCAAGCCCCTCCCTGATTTCGAAAAGCTACCGGAAGTTTTAACTGGCCCATTATTGCTGAAAGCAGGGGATAATGTTTCCACTGATGAAATATTACCTGCTGGAGCAGAAATCTTACCGCTGCGCTCAAATATCCCTGCCATCAGCCGTTATACATTCTCACGAATCGATGAATCGTTTTATGATCGGGCAGTGAAGCTCAATGGAGACTGTTTTGTTGTCGGTGGTGAGAATTATGGACAAGGCTCTAGCCGTGAGCATGCGGCAGTATCTTCACGTTTTCTTGGGGTAAGGTGCATAATTGCAAAAAGTATGGCCCGTATACACCGGCGTAATCTTATTAACTTTGGTGTACTGCCATTACTATTTGAAGAATTTGATGATTACGATCGGCTTGAGCAGGGTGTAGCTCTTGAAATTGACAACCCAATTGCACAGATAAAGTCTAGCAGTTCAATTAAATTGATAATTAAATCATCTGGAGAATGTATTAACTTGCGGAGTGATTTGGCTAAGGACGAAATTGAAGTGCTGGAAGCAGGAGGTATGATTAACCAGGTTCGAGAAAAATACCTAAGCTCTGATAAGTAGTATGAATTTCTATAGCTGAAATTTGATAAAGTCAGCGCTGGTCCCGATCAGTAGCATTACTGATACCTATGGCTCCCTTGGTTGTTGACTAATATAGTAGCTATTTCTTCCAGCTCTTTATCAAAATACTCTGCATTCCTCTCTCCCGCTTTTTTTAACTTCTTCAGGTTTTCTGGTGTCGAATTGTCCATAGCTGAATCAGCAGTGTAAAGCTTCGGTTGTATCCGGTAGTAATTTGAATTCTCTACGGTAGAAGAAATTTGCTTCATATAGTAATGAACCATTTGCGCGCTTCCATTTACGGCGATATCAATGGCGGGCCTTGCCCAATTGAGTATCCCCCAATCTTTAACCTCCTTGTATTTGTATCCTGAAAGTTGCCTGCCAGTACCCAGAGATACAATAACCATATCCTTCATCCCAGAGACCCCGCTGAATTTGATGGCTTCGGAGTAGGCGCATAAAGCAGGATCACTAGCTACCATGCCGCCATCAATTAAGACATATTTATTGTTGGATGGAGGTAGTGAAAAGATGCGTGCTGGCTCAAAGTAGGTTGGTACCGCGGTGCTTCCCAGTAGAAGGTCTTTAACCAGAAAGTCTTCATTCTTTACTATGGCACAATGTTGCCTAAAAATGATTTGTTCCCGCTTTTTGATATCATAGGAAACAAAGCAGCAGGGCTTTAATAGATTACTAAGTTTCATTTTTCCAAAGAATTGCGATAAAACCCTGTCCAACTCCATGGAACAGTACTTTTCCTCCTTCAATAACTTTAACTTTTCTAGAAAAGGCCATGAGCCTGAGCCAAATACCTTCTCGCCTTCCTTAAGGTAGAGGCTGACAGCATCCTGGGCAGAAAATTTTGGTTTTCCTTGCTTGTTAGGACAGATGTAGGCGGCACCTAATATTGCACCGGTACTTGTTCCGGCCACCAGGTCGAAGTACTCGCCTATCCTGGCGTCAGGATTGCCTGATTTCACCTTTAGCTTGTGCTCAAGGGACACCAGTATCTGGCCAGGCAAGATTCCCCGGATTCCTCCACCATCGATAGAAAGGATTCTGATAGCCATCGCCGATGCCCTCTGGTTCCGTAGATTGTACGCGACCCTAGAAACATAGCATTTGGTAACAGGGGTAATACTTCATATACCTTGGATACCATCAAAAAAACGCGTAATATCAATAAGTTAGGCGCATCTATCACCATGCTGAGTTTATTAATATGGTTAGGGTAAAGAAACTTATATAAGGATTGATAGATATGGAAATTAGTAGGTCTCTGAGCTGACGCCTAAAGTTTAATGGCTAGAATGTCGTGAAATTAGTAGGAATACAAAAGTAGATTCTTACGCAACGCCGATTACTGTGCACCGGTGCAGCCGTTTGAAGTCTCTATGGTATATTGGGCGACTCTCAAGCTATTTTTATAAGTGATGCTTGTAATACAAACCGTATCACCTGGGTGTAGGTTCATATCGCTGCCCACATCAATCACCTTGCGATTCTTCAGCTCTACTTGATATTGGTATTTTGGTATGTGAGCAGCATTGGAGCGACCGATATAAAACTTTGATTTGATTGTACCATTTTGCTTTACAACCTTCTCGGTGTTACTGGCAAGGTTAATAACATGAAGTAACACCAGTAATAGAAGGAGAACTATTAGGCTAAATCCTTTCCACTCCCTAAAGTAAAATAATAGAATCTTAAGTGTTCTCATTGAGTATATATAAAAATTAATTAGTCCTTAATTTCAGAGTCAAGTATATTTAGGAGAAAATTTGCAGTTTTACTAAAGTCCCTTTCCACATCGGGAGCAACACTTAGTCCATTCCAGCGCTGAACGGTCCTTTTTTGGCCTCCATAGGCAGCCTCAATATAAACGGTCTCCCCATCGAACCCCAAAGGGCATTTATTAGGTTCGGAGGAATCTATTTTCGTTGATAATTTTGGAGGCTTGGCACAGTACAAATCAATTAATCTATCATAACTTTCTAATTCAAAGAGGTTGAGATCCTTAAATTGGGAAACCATGTCCTTGTACTGGGATAACGATAGAGGATATTTACCATTTACATCTAGTGTCCCGTCATGGCGTTGGTAAACCGTTGTTATCTTGGCTTGTCCGAATGATGGAGCAAAAACAATACGAAATCCTGCAACATACTCAGGACTTAGGCCGCATAGTAGCTGAGCATTGAATTTTTTGAGCTGATTTTTATAGCGATCTGAGTCTCCGTCGCTAGTACAATTTATACCTCCTGCAAAAACTGCTGCGGGGATAAGTGTAATCAAGAGTACCAATATACGCATAAAATCTCTAAACGGTACCATTTAGCTTTTCTAGTTTTTGACTATGGGGATTGTGAGGGAATCTTATAGATCACATACTGACGCCCACGATAGTCGATACCTTCTGAAAGGTAAAGCCATCTTGATACGGCGACTTTAACGGGGGTATCCCATGCTTTATCAGATGAACCTTCGATCTTTATTTCCCCAGGAACAAGACCTCCTCCTTCAGACGTCGTTTTCTCCACCAGTCTAAAGGACACGACTACGCATACGGGTAAGTTCCTGTTAGTGCCTAGTGGACGCAGTGGTGCGACCTTTATTACTGGGTTGGCTTTAGATTCAGGAATGTTGAGATTTAATTTAGGGCAATTATTTACATCCCCTCTTGCTATAGAAGCCATAGAGAATAGGGTCAAAATTATAACTAATGAGTTCTTCATTTGTTGACGCCTTGAGCCTTACTAAGGTGTTATTAGATAGTATAAAAGCCAATAATAGACTTGTCTGTTGACTAATAGCATAGGTATTTGTTCTAAAATCACATAAGTGACTAGATGGTTATTTTGAGCGAAATTTCTTTAAGGCCACTGAACACCAGTTAGTCGCCTTGGTAGTTATTACAGCAATAACCTATCTTCAATTGGAGTGAATTTGCTCGCCGCATTAATTAATGCTCCAGCCGTCAATTCCGGAACACCATATACTTCAACTTTCTTGCCTCTATCTAACCTGAGCTTATGGGCAAGAATGTCAAAGTCGCCATCTCCTGACACTAAAATCACTGTATCTACCGAGTTTGAATATTCCATAGCATCAATAGTGATGCCCACATCCCAGTCGCCCTTGGCTGAGCCGTCGGATCTTTGGGTGAAGGGCTTTAACTTCACTTCAAAACCAATCGACCTTAAGATGTTTTGAAATTCATACTGTTTTCTATCACCACGGTCGATTGCGTAAGCTATGGCTTTAACAACTTTTTTACCCCCTGTCACCTCCCGCCAAAACTTGTTGTAGTCAAAGTTTCGTTTATAGATTTGTCGACATGTGTAATAAACATTTTGCACATCAACAAATATGGCAACCTTTTCCATTTGGGAATCCAGTTATTATAAAATTCTGAAATTGACAGTGAAGTTATGATCTGCATGCACCAGGGTGGATGCATTAAGCCACTAGTTTTACATACTTAAGCGATGATTGTCAGCCAAATTTAGAGGTGAGGAACATCTCGGCAACAAAGCCAATTTATCAGTAGTTGATGAGTTGTATCGAGATATATAGTGTTGGGCAGTGGCCTTATGAAGTAGCATGTCTCGCTTATATGCACATGCTGTCCTCAGATGGCCACTTTATAGTGAGTATCCTACCGTGAACGCCTTCTTTGCGAGATTCTGTGTGGATAATCAGAAAGGGAATTTTCTAGAGAAATGGATACTAAGTAGCGGATTGTTGTTCCAGCCAGTTTAAAATCACTTGATTGGTTTCTTCCGGTCTTTCCTGTTGAATCCAATGGCCGCAATTAAGGTTCACCTCATCTACATTGGGGACGAAATCTCTGATATCTGGAGACCTAGGTATCAAATCATGATCGCCGTAAATCATAAGGGTCGGCTTTTGGATAACTGGGTCTACATCTGCCAAGATATGCCAATTGCGATCCAGGTTTCTATACCAATTTATGCTACTTGTAAAACCCGTTTTTTCAAATGCGGAAACGAATACAGCCAGTTCATTATCATTCAGCAAGGGGGCACCAAGCGGTGATACTGCTCTTGCGAGATTGATCATTACCATACCAGGCTCCGGCGGTGTAGGAGGTGCGTCTTTGCGGAGCAAATTACGAAGGAACTGGGAAGCGTTCTTGTCCAACACTGCGTCCGCAACACCTGGCTGCCTGTTGAAGTGCACAAAATAATAATCGCTCCCAAGGAGTTCCTCCATAAACTCGATCCAAGGTTTTTCTGTTCGGGCTTGATAGGGCAGTGCGAGGTTTATAATTTTATTAACACGATTTGGGTGTAATAGCGCTATTCCCCAAACGACCATTGCACCCCAATCATGACCGATGAAGGTGGCATCTTGGTATCCGTAGTGATCCAGAAGTGCAGCTAGATCGCCGGTTAATTGTTCGATGTCATAGCTGGTTACTTCCGTTGGGCAGGATGAGTTGCCATAGCCTCGCTGATTGGGAACGATAATGTGGTAGCCCGCTGCGGCGAGAGCGGGTATTTGGTGGCGCCAGGAAAAGGCATGTTCCGGCCATCCGTGACAAAGCACAACGGGGTTTCCTGTGTTCTGTTGGCCCGCTTCAAAGACCTCCAGCTCTATGCCATTCACTGACATAAAAGTAGGTGTGGGGAAATCGGGTATTCTAGACAATTTACTTCCTCTTTTTTGGGGAGGTCTTGAGAGCTGCTGTTTACCAGCAGGCTCCGCTTTCTATCCTTAAGGGTTGTTCCAACTTCAACATCCTTTTGCTGGATCGTGAGTGCTTAGGCTAGAATCTAATGGTGCCAAAAACTGTCACCATTTATTAATGTCTGTGTAAAATGAATGTACGTCTCCGACAAGACGCCATAGTGCGAAGCCTTCGGCGAAAGGGCACTTTGACGATTGCCGATTTAGCCGCTGAAGTTGGCGCATCCAGGCGCACCGTGCTGCGTGATATCAGCTCGTTGCGGGATGAGGGTTTTGTTATCCGTTCTGAACCTGGCCCTGGGGGCGGCCTGCAACTTGATCCGCAATCGGTTCAAACTACAGCTCGACTCTCGGTCGCTGAGATTTTTGCGTTGCTTATTAGCGTTGCATCCGTGCGTGCAGCAGGGAGTTTGCCCTTTTCAGATCTTGCGGATGCCGGGCTGGCAAAAATAGAGAAGGCTTTACCCGTTGATAAGGTGCGTGATTTACGCAGGTTTATGGATTGCCTGTACATCGGTAAGCTTTCGCCGGAGGTAGACGTATCTAATGTCGGAGAGATGTCGCCCTTACTACTGCCTACATTTGAAACGGCTTTTCTTCAGCGACTATACCTGAGCTTCCAATATCGTGATGCAAAAGGGGCAGTAACTAGCCGTGTTGTTGAACCGCAAGCTATGTTGATCTTGCCACCCTTATGGTATCTGGTAGCTTGGGACCCTGCTCGCAATGACTTTCGCCATTTTCGAATGGATCGAATTAGCCAGCCGGAATACCTTCAGGATAAGAAGTTTCGAAGACGACATATAGTCTTCGAAGATGGCGTATCTCCAATTCGTGATAATTCCAAAGTTTCAAAATGATTGGGTTCTTGACGGTAAGTATGATTGCTCCCGCGAAAGGCCAATAATTGGTGGCAGTGTAACTCCTTAGCTTACTCGGCTCTGCCCCCAATAATTGGTCCAGGTTTTCCGCTTACAGATTTTACTTGCCTATCTTCTGTTCTCTCTGGATACGGTTATAAATTTCTTCGCGGTGGACGGCTAAAGATTTGGGGGCCTTTATTCCTACTTGTACTTGATTGCCTTTAACGTTCAATACAGTGATTGAGACATTAGCCCCAATTCTGAGGTTTTGGCCAATTCGGCGAGTCAAAATCAACATATATTATTCCCTAATGATACTCAAACCATGGGTAGCCTTTCCGCAATGGGAAAGCTGTGAAAGAAAGTTGAAGAGTGAATGCGGGGTGGGGCACGGGAACGGTAAGCATAAAAGTAGAAAAGACGGACACAACGCTGCCAGAACTTGAGAAAGTGCCTCAAGTTACTGAATGTGCTCCACTTTATTGAAGACGAGCGGGTTTCTAGCGTATCATCCATACAGCCATCTTGATAGGTTGCTTATCAATTTGGTTAGCTGGCCCCTGGTGTTGGTAGCACCTTGGGTCAGCGACTTTTACTTACTTTTATGTCACGCTACCGTTCTCCTTTGAGGGAATAGGCTTTTTATAAAGTTCTTCAGTATTTTGAATTCGACTTGCTCATAAATAGCGCTGCTCAGCAGCGATCAAAATATCGAGAAATATTCACTTACCTTACGCAGTTTTGTTACTGAAAACAATCTGAATAAATTCTAATAAGATCATTTCGGCGCCTATCTTTTCAGCTGTATTTAAGGTTTTAAAAATATGCTACCTGCTGTTGGAGTTTGATATTGTTGGGCCCATAGTTGATCTAGATTAAATTGGCTAAATTAAATTACTGGTATACATCGCAAATATCTCTTTTGATTCTTGTAAGTAAGTAGGTGCCTTAGTTCAAGGGTGGTTTGTATTTTTCTATTTTATTTGCGGGGCTCTTATCGCAGTAATTATGGCTGCGAATTTAGATTTACGAAATGGCACAAAGTGAAGTAATCTCACTCTTCGTTAGGTTACAGTGCAGCAGGATGTGGAGTGGGTACTTCAGCTGTTGAGTTAAAAGTTATAATCTAGACAGAATTGAAACTTATCAATATTTAAAATATAGACGGTATGAGTACGCAAGATATAGAAAGTCGACTTCTGGGCATCAAACAACAACTTAAGCGGCTGAGTGGTTTGGATAAGGATTGTTCTCTCTTTGGTGCAGAGCGCTGGAACTATAACTTCCGTCGGTTTTCGGAGGAAGAAGTTAACGGTATCGAGAAGAAATACAACATTTCTTTACCGCAGGAGTTTCGGGCCTTTCTTCTTGAGATTGGTTTTGGGGCTGGGCATTCTTATGGTGCTAACGTAGAGGGTCTTCCGCACTATTACCAGGATGACGAAGATGAATATCCGATGTCAGCAGGCACCATTGATATTGCAGAAATAGGCTGTGGTATTGAATTTATGTTAGTTATTAACGGTGCTCATAGGGGAGAGGTATGGGTTACTCAGAGTTACCGTGAGCCACAGCCTTGGTCTAGTAGCTATCTTAACTGGTATGAAGACTGGCTGGCTAAAAGCCTAGAGAGCTTAGAGGTACCGCAAAACCCTCCTAAAGGCTGACTACCCAAGCATTCCCCAAATACTCCTGGTAGCTAGCAGGATACACATTGTTCTACGACAACCCCTCTGCTTCTCCCTTGCATTGAGTTGAGCGGTGTAGCCTATGTACTACTCACCGGTGTTCCCTCACCTTAAGCCTTGTTAATCATTTTTTAATCAAAAAATAGATCGCTGATCGTTTCTTATACAGTCTTTGGCTTGTCCCAGCACTTATACGACTGGGTTGCCAATACACAGGAAGTGTATATCTGCGGCTATGGCGTAAACGGTGATTACCCTCGTACCAAACTCCTTGATAACACTGGTAATTTCGCGTGCAGAAGGGCGATATGGGCGGAGTGGGCTCTGGACTGGCGGCAATAGTGACTTGACAGTTCCTGAACCTCTTACCGTATACTGTATGCATGTACAGTATCTTGAGTGGAGGTAGCAATGGGAGCCAGAAGTATCACTATTGACGGGGAGCCGATCCGGATCTGCCGTTACCGATCGGGTTATAACAACCGGCCAATGTACGCTATCTGTATCCTTAACTATACAAAATACGTACGCAGCTTTTCGGTATCAGTAGAGATGAATCTACGCGAGGAGTTAGAGCTGACCCTGGCGCAAATGCGAGGAGTTGAGCGAAGTATAAATTGGATGGAAGTATCAGCTTAGGAATGTAAGGACTTAAGCTGTTTTTATGGATAAGGAGCAAATTATGGGAAGAAAAATCAATCGGTTCGCAATTTTTGCAGAGCGGGTTCATTTAATGAATGGTGGTGCAAAAAGCTTTAGGGATTCTGCACCCACAGAGGAATCCGCAAAGGAACTGGCAGAAGAAATTGCTAAATCTGAAAAAGCGCTGTTTTATTCCTGGTTACAAATTTTCGATATAATGACCGGAAGTTATACAGAATACTCAATCAAGAGGGGTGGGGTATTGGAAGAAAGGGAGTGCCCCGAATAATAGGAGCCTGGTAACTAAGGTAGACTTAATGAACGAAGACAGAGGGTGGAAAAAGTAAGTAATAGTTACATGTATAGCGTGAGTGATTTAAAGTTCAGGTTAAGGCAGGTTGTGGTTTGATAATCTACCGAGTGACCAGAGCTATTTACAGGGGTAAAGTTGAATGGCTCTGGCTACGGCACAGTTAGAAAAACTCCAATCTGAAATTGATTAAAATCAATTTCTGAAAAATATCATTAAAATAAAGCCCCTTTGTACATAATCAGGCTCAGTAGTGGTAGAGTCTAGTTCTAACAGAAATAGAACGCTGGCGGTCAGTACCTAACTTATCCATCTACTCAATTTACGAATGAACCGATGGTTATTAGCAACTAACTGGATGGTAAGCACACATAGTTAACTCCACTCTCGACTTTCTTAGCCCAGGAAGTTTCAATCCAATAGTTTTCTTAAGCAGAAAAGGCATGACAGCGATAAAGTTGTGCCGTTGGCAGTATTTATAGGGAGCCTCAAAATGGCAAATCGTTCTTATCTTTATAGCCTTAGTAATCAACCTAAATCCTATTCAGACCGCCCCGAGACTATCTCAGGCTTATCTGAATGGCCATATAGTATTCCCTTCACCTACCGTGTACTAATGTCCGGGAATCCCAATCTTTGCGCGTCATTGGTCTCGGATGGCTTTGAGGACGATTCACCTGATGATAAAACTCAACTTTATGCTATTAGTAGTGAGTTTGAGGCAGGATTTGAGCGGTTAAAGAAATTTGTTGAAGTTCTGCGAGTTATTAGCAAAGACATTACGGATCTGCCGGATTCAATGCTAAATGAAACGTTAGAATTCCTTCAAGAGCATAAGGATAGGCATCTACTGCTTGAGACTATCGAGCTGGACTGTATGGATGACTCTGAAGAGTCAGTTCTGCGTGGCTACGTTGAATCCGAAATTATCGCTTGCCGTGAAGCTGGAGCAGCTATTGATGCACTTCCTGAAGACCCAGAGGTGTCGGCTGATATTGTAAAGAGTGCGGCAGAAAACAATTCAGAATCTGTTTTAAGTCCATTTTATGGGCTCCAGTTCAATGATAAATTTGACAACGTTGAGAGTGAGCCTCCAGTGGGTTTGTATTGGAGTGATATCCTTTATTACGATTTAGAGAGCAAAAAGGAATTTGAAGAGTCTCTTGAATAATTGAATGTCGAAACTCTTATTTCCACTTAAAGAAATGCTGGGCTAGTTTTAGAGGCTTCTGTGTCTTTCCCAATGTATTGAATTGGTTCAGCACTTTATTTTTGTCGATATGGTTTATGATTTATGATGTTGGGATGATTACTTGATAATGCTTATGAGATGGTATCAAAAACGTACTTTCCAGTATTCCATATAAAACTCAGCCTGATTTCCATTTAAGGTGTAAACACAGTCTAATCGTGTAAGAATAAAGAAATAAATGGCGATTTCTAGCTTCCCTGCTCGAATATCATTTTCAATCTATCGGCTCCGGATCGGCTAGATATTAAAGTGGTTTTCTGTTCATCATCAATAATCACCGCCAATTTTCCGTTTAAATAACGCTGAATTTCCGAAATTCTGTCCAGGTTAATCAGATAGCTACGGTGTAGGCGTAGAAATTGATCTGGGTTAAGCTTTTGCTCCAGTTGATCTAGGCCCATTTGTAAGGGTTTGATGCCTTTCACTGTATGAGCAATAATTGAACCTTGTTCAGACTTAATATAAGAAATATCGTTCAGATCAATAAAGGTCATGCGATCATCGCACTTACTTACGAGGCGCTTTAGTGCTATCGATTCACCCCCTACCCGAGTACTGTTATGAATAAGTTTGATTCGCTTCTCCGCTTTTTCAATGGCAGCTTTTAAGCGTTGCAATGGGAAGGGTTTAAGCAAGTAATCGATTGTATCGTGGTTAAAAGCATCAATGGCAAATTTAGAATACGCAGTTGTGAAAATAATATAGGGTTGGTAAGTTAGGGCATCTAGTACATCCAATCCACTAAGATGAGGCATTTCAATGTCCATCAGTAGTAGTTGTGGTTGATGCTCCTCAATCAATGTTAATGCTTCCAGTCCAGATTTTGCTTCTGCAACCAATTCAATAGAGTTAATAGTTGCCAGCTGAGCTTTTAATTTCTTCCTTGCCGGTGCTTCATCTTCGGCAATAATGACCCTTAAATTCATACAGGCATCTCAACTTTAACGTGGGCACCGCTTTTATTGCTTAGAGTAAGTTTTCCATTTGGTCGTAGCTCAATGCGCTGGCGCAAATTATGAATTCCAGTTCCCTGTGAGTGGATAAAACTAAGAACGCTTTCCTGAAATCCATATCCGTTATCTGCGACTTCAATAATTACCTTGTCATTCTTTAAGTAGATACGACATTGAATATGTAAGTTTTCTATTGTACGACAATGTTTGAAGCAATTCTCAAAAATTGGCTGTAATAATAGGGGAGGGATAGAGATATCACTGGCTCTTGGGTCTACCGTAATCTCTACTTTCAAATTATCACCAAAACGTACTTTTTCTATCTCTAAATACTTATTAATCAGTTCGATTTCTTCTTTGATTGTAGTTTCTTCTAGATCGCCAGTGTCGAGAGAATGTCTCAAAATATCTGCCAGTTTATGTAAAACTTCATCAGCAAGGTTTGGATCGCTATGAATATAGGAGGAGATAGTATTAAGACTGTTAAACATAAAGTGTGGATTTAGCTGATAACGTAATGTTTGTAATTTTGCTTTCTGCATGGCGAGCTTTTGCTCAGAGGCTTTATGGCGGTATTCCAGCATGGCGTAAGAACAGTATAAACAGGTAGCCCACATTAGCCCATTAAAGATAATGCCCAGTCCCATATTCAAACCGCCTTCGACATTAAAGGCGTACTCTATAAACCAGCTAACGCACTGATTGCCAATAGTCATATGGACTACCAGGATCATCCACTCGATTAACAATGAATGATACCCTCTGCGCCTAAGGCGCAATACAATGAGAGCTGTGGACCAGGTGGGTAGCCAATAAAAGAAAACAAACCATATCGGAGCACCAGTGAGAGCACTGCTAACCGAGCTTATATCTCCTGATTCAAAAAAAACAAATACGCAAGCTATATCTAGTAATAGAACGACGACAAATGATTTCGCAAAGAAAGGATGCTTAAGATCTTTTAGTATTGACATAAAATATTGATGAGCACTAGCTATCATAGCTTATTCAGGATTGGCCAATTATATTGGGATTAAATAAGATAAGATAGTTTTAATTCAACCCAGCTTGATATGTTTTCTTATTATCTAAAGGTGAGTATCAGCACCCATAAATTACAATTTAAATGAGTGCTGACACTGTGAGGTCTTTTTATATTCTATGGTCTTTCTTCTCCGAAGAAGATTCACAACTGGAACCGATAGGGGGAGTGGCGTAACTCTTCTCGATAAGCTGTTTTCTCTCTACCGCCACACCTGCAAGATAGATCTTTTCTGGGTTTGTAATTGCTTGTATGTTCTCAATAGGATTTTTGTTTAGCAGAATAAAATCAGCACGTTTTCCCGGGGATATTGACCCTATATCGTCACTTGCATTCAAAGCTTTTGCAGCAACCTGTGTTGTGGCGAGTAAGATTTGCTGGTTGGATAGGCCCGCTTTTTGCAAGGCTAATATCTCGCTTATTAAACCCAGTCCGTGGGGCGAGTAAGGGACCCCAGAATCAGAGCCGGTGCCAATTTTAATGCCAGCTTTAGCAAGCTCGACCACATTATTATATGCGATAGCTTTTTTCTGCCACGCTAGTTTTCTGCTGCCGATTGGTGCCTGGACTTCATTAAACAGGCAGGCTTTCATTTTCGGATGTATAGGCGCCAAGTCTAATTGAGTGATAGATTGATTTTCATGTTCGTCAGCCTGATTATGAAGCACCGATAGAGTGGGTATATAAGTAACCTCGTTTTGTAGCATGAGCTTTATAAATTCATTGTCCACTGGTTCAAAATTAATACCGTGGGCTAAAGCAGTAGCCCCGGCCTTGATTGCTCGTTTCCCATCTTCCAGGGTAGTGACATGAACAAAAAACGGTAAGTCGGCGCTTTGGGAGCGTTTTCCAATCTCATTGAGTACATCATCTGAGAGCGGGACGGCAGTACCATTCTTCGTCTCTATGATGGCTTTGGTCAATTTTGGCTGGTAACTTAAGTGTGCATCCCAGCTCGCACTGATTTGCTCGATACTGTCAATCTCATGAACTTTCACTCCGAATTGGGTACCGTGACCTCTAGGGTTGGTGAAGGCGGGTCCGGAGGCAAATACTAGTGGAGCCAAATCGTTCAACTGGGATATAGATTGCATCATCTCGCTCGACATCAGAAGGTCAGTGACAGCGGTAACGCCATAATAGAGTTGATTGTTTAAGTTGGTTTCTAGCGGCAGATGCTGATAATTCTTATAAGTTGACCCGGATGCACTTAAGTGCACATGTAAATCGATCAAACCCGGTATCGCATATTTACCCTGTGCGTCGTGGGTATTCTCGGCAGGTAGGGCTGTCCTGGTCATTGGAGTGATTCTGGCTATGCGGTCATCTTGAATGTAAATACGGCTTTTCTCGCTAAAACCTTCCGCACCGCTGGTTAATATTTGTACATTGTCGATTCTCAAATCGTAGTCACTCTTTTTGGTTTCGAGGGCGAAGCTATTACTTGAGGCTAATAGTAAACAGGAGGCAATGGCTGTAACTTTCATAAGAGTTTTTTTCCTATTGAGTTTTGACCTAGCTTATAGCGACAGTAATCTCGGTGTTTAAAAAAGTGACGAATCGACATATTCGTAGACGAACGAACAGTTTAAGCCTGTGAGTGGTGTGGCATTGAAGTGAGTTGTGGTGTCTGCTCCTGGCTTGTCAGGGCTAGCCTTGACTATGGAGGACAGCTCAAAGCGGTCTTTTTATTGAGATAAAGGACGGCAGGCTTGTAATTGCTTGTTGTGGTATAAGTTGCTGCATCTTGAGAAATCTGCCAGCTGGCTTTTGCCGCCCCAATTGAGACGATGTCCATATCTTTTACCCGGCCCCATATTTTTGCCATCTTTATGTACTCAAGTAAGTGCAGTGGCCACTCATGAGATTTGCGCGCTGCGTGGAATAGGCATTGGTTACCCCCTATTTGGCTGGCCATTTATGCAGAGTTTGATTCAGCGTTTTATGCGGTATCAATATGGATTGTCTTTGAAGCTGCTACTTTTGTGGGTGCCCAGAATTGTTGGGATAAAGGCTTGAGATGGTAGTAGTACTAGTCAGCTCAACACTAAGCTGGTTTGTAGAGCTTCTATTTTCAATTCTTAAATAATGAGTATTGGTACTATTAAGCCTGTTTACTCACTCTACACCATACATCGTAGAAGCCTACTGATTGCATATAATCTGATATTTCATATTCGAGATCAGGTAACATTTCAAGATTGCCTGCGCTGCTCATTATCTCTATTTCGTTTTCCTGGTCATCATGAATAGAATCAACAACCCGCCAAATAAAGAGAGAAAACTCTTCTGCTTCACTAGTGCTATTTACCCCTTCCTTAAGTCTTCAATGTGAGCATATCTTTTAAATTCAATCATAAATAACCAGCACTTTTTTGGTTTTAGTAAAACTATTAATAAAAAATAGACTTATGTAGTTGCTCCCCAATTTGTCTGACGGATAATATGCTCATTCTAGACGCGCGCAAGATAGCTAAGATCTATTGGTGATCATTACCAATGAGCAATGATTTCACACTTTGTGAACTTGCTTCAAGAAATTTTTTGGTTGACAAAGAATCCCCTAAAAATACTATTTTTTTCACATTTGTTAATTACCTAGCAATGTGAAAGTTACCCCATTTACTCTAATTACGTGAACTATATATGATCTCGTGCAAGATTTGCCTGCATGAGTTCACTGCGGGCTATAAGCAGTATTCAATGAGGTAAGAATTATGTGTACACAGGGGAAGTCCTACAGTTGCCTATTAGTGCTAGCTTTTATGGGCTACTTTGCTTCGCCTCCTGCGTGGTCTCATGTACGCTGGTTTGTAGAAAACGGTAGTAATTCAGTTGAGTTTGAGTGGAGTTGGATATATGCGTTAGTTCTTTTGGGGGGCTTTCTATACTGTATGGTGAATAGATCCTTACAGCCGCTTGAAACAGTAGCTGTTCACAGAGCATCTAATAAATTTCCCTACCTCTGGTCCGACATTGGTCGTCACAAAATTTGGCATATCACGTCTGCACTGATTGGGTTAACCTTTGTTTTTAATTATTTTTTGGGGGTATTACTGGCCCCTAACCTGGAGTTCTCTCCAGAGCAAAGTCTTGTTAATGAGTTTCAATTAGTAATTGGTATAGCGCTAATTGTAGATGTCAGCCTGAGAAGCTCCGGGTATCTAATCTTCGCGCTCTTGCTCTCAATAATGGCTACTTATCCATTCTCAATCTGGATTGATTATGGCTTTGAATTTTTAGGGCTTTCACTAGCATTTATATTGTACCAAAAGCCAGATCTTGGACTGCTTGCTTTACGCTGCGGGCTAGGCCTTCAGCTTATGACTCTGGCAGTTCACAATAAGTGGCTAAACCCTCACTTGGGTCTTGAATTTCTGCAGCACTATCATTGGAACTTTATGTCTAATCTGGGGTGGCATTCTTTCTCCGATTTGACCTTCGTTTTTTCTGCTGGAATGGCTGAGTTCTGCTTTGGGTTGGTTATCTTGTTGGGCTGGTCAACGCGGTTAGCAACTCTTACGGTATTAAGTTTCTTTCTATTAACTGCATCGATTCTCGGTATTCATGAATTGATAGGGCATTTACCAATACTTGGGGCCGGAATTCTACTGGTTGTATTTGGTGGGGGAGACTTTGAATTCAAATATACTAGAGTATCTTAAAGCCCAGTGTTTTTAACACTAAGAAATATTCAGTGCTTGTTATTTACAAGGGGGTTTTATCCCTTTATGTGGGCGTAATTGATCTGCTAATAGAGATCTAAAACCTCCATAGAATTGCTGGGCATCTCATCTATGAACTGGATGTTTTTCAACTGAAATTTTAAAGGTTTCTTTTTATAGATTAGTGGGGTAAGTGGAGGCTGCAGAGCGGAGCTAATTCTCCGCTCAATAAATACTGGGTACATGGTGTTCGATATTTCCTATAATCCGCGCCTGGCTGATCTACTCCTTTCGGTAGTTTGAATCTCGCTCTTTTATTCAGGATATGAATATAAATTCAGAGCATTTACTTGTAAATCAAATAGAATGAGTTACCAGATGGGGAGCTAGTTCCCTAAGTTGGATCATACTCCAAATTATGGGGTCATAAATTGTTCCTGGTAACCCAATTTATATACTAGCTGTAAATAATTTACTAACTAGATCGATCAGGCTTTATATTTTATGTCGATATAGTTAAAACTCTAATTTTGCTACATGCATATTGGTTCTAATATTGGCGCCCTTACTACCAAGGTTGTTTCCTGACTTATACTTCATATTTCTAGGGTCTGTAACAACTGAAGAGGCTCCTCCATCTTTCATTGCTTGATGTAAATCTTTCTGAGGAATTTTTGGGTTTATATTGGAGCTATATACATGGAGATTTACTTCACTATTTATACCAAAGTGCCTGCAGGCCTCCATGATAGCCTCAGTTGTTGCTCTATATAAATCTTTATTCAGCTGGACCAAGAAGTTGAGTTCAAGACCGGCTTCTCCTTCGGCATTCAGATTTTTCACATATATATTACTAAGAATATCCCTAGGCTCAATCATATAGAATTGGGAGGCTACTGTTACTGCGTCAATTATATGGTTTGAATTAGTGCCATCTATACCAAAAACCCAGATTTCATTGTCAATTAAAGCTGCCTCTTTAATGCTGGTCTTTAGGCGGGGATAGAATGGCGATACACTGACTGCATATTTGGTTTTCCAAACTGACAGTGAATCAAAAGCAGTACGAAGAACATATTGATGTTCTTGTACTCCGTTTAAAATAAGTGTTGCATCGGTTTTAAATTTTTTGTCCTGACTTCCTTCGGCTATTGTCATGGCTCCCTTTGTCACAATTAATCCTCCATTGATAGCTCTGACGAAAAACAACCGAATGCGATCTCTCCCGTTTGGAGGGCTTCCTCATAAGATTCCTTGGTCTCAAAGTCTTCATCGGCTTCGGTTTCCCACTGCTGACTATCATATGTAGTCACGTTGGAAACCTCCTCAACTAGCATGAAGTCCTCTTCAAGTGCGGCGGTTAATCTAGCTACAGCACTTTCTTTAGATTCGTCTGGAACTATAGATCTTCCAAAGTAGAAGGTACTACCATCTTGAGGTAGCGAGCTTTGTGGTAAAACTCTTACTTTAGTATCAACCACCCAGAAAATAGACATATACATCCCTCTTGATGTTACTGGTTTGGAATTAAAAAACCAAATGGTGCTGGAATTATCTAGTGATGTTATAAATAATTCAATAACATTCACTTTCATATGAATTTCTGGAAATCAATATTTTTCTAATATGATAATGTTTCAACTATCCGGGTAGAATCTTAGAGGTTCATTAGGTAAACCAGTCCGATAACAAATGGACTTAGGTGTCTGCAGTTTAATGAGTAGTCACTACCATATAGCGCTTTATGTGAACACCAAATCTGCAAATAGGCAATCTCCTTCAGGGGTAATTACTCCTGGTAAAATCTATTTAAAGCTTCCAGTTTTTCCCAGTGTTAGCCTCGAGGCAATACCCTTGATCACTGTGAAGTAAAAGTGCTACAAGAAGTCATCTCCCTATGGCGGGAGCGTTTAATAGATATCAGCTGGTTTATGAGCTGTTCAAACGAATCTATCACTCGCCAAGCTAATGCTTAAGACTACTGTGCTGGCGTTTTGGAGGGGGGGCGTTTTAAGCCCTAAGCTTTACTTGATGTGCCTGTATGGCTTATGCAGATCTCAGCTCAATCTGTGGCAGTATCGTCAAGACGCATGAGGAGCCTGTCCACACTTCGATTCAGTCCGGTAGTCTTAGGTAATAATCCCAAAATCTGTTCCATTTGACGGTGGTGAGTATTTGAACATACCGAAAGGGGTGCTTTTCCAGCTGAATCACTATTTGGAACTGGTGGGCTGGAGCAGGCGGTATTTAAGCTCTTGAAAACGAGGCCGCATTACCGAAAACATGCCCCTATCACTCTGGCTCAAAAAAATAACCTATTTGTAGTCATTGACTAGTTGCCCATCAGATGACTCCTTGAATTGAGGGTGTTCGTCATCGATTTCGTAAAAATCACACTTTTCGCCGGTGAAAATATGCCCCATAGTTTTCAACCCGGTTGGGCCATCCAGTGATCCTGCAATAATTCCAGTTGCATCGAGATTAAATGGTTCCCAGAATAGGCTTGAACCACATTGCTGGCAGAAGCCTCTGCGGGCTACTTCTGATGTTTTATACCACGCCAGCCCGTCATCTTTTGTTATTTTAATGTTGACCTTGCGAGCTTTGGTATGCGGGCCGAAACTTCCATGTAGTTTTTGACACATACTACAATGACAGTTAACTACGTTGCGTAGTGGCCCTTTAACCTCATATCGCACAGCTCCACACAAGCAGCCACCGGAAGTGATTTTATTCTTGCTATTCATATAATGGCCTGTAGAAGCAAATGTTCACTTAAAAATAAGAATCTAAATTAAGAATGCCTTTTTATCATCTATAAGATTTTTTGTTTAAATTATAAATGCTAGTCTAATTAAGTGATGTAAACATAAATATTGATAGCTTGGCTAGTTATTTATCAGTTCTTTGTCGATATAAGTTACGAGATGGTAGTGGTTTGTTACTTGATCGCTTGCCATTTTTCATACTGTTACCGTTGCACTATGCAGGCAATGGCGTATAAGCCATTTATTTGCACGGTGTTATCGCACAGGGTAGGACTCCCAGCGCTCGACCGTGAGGATTTAGCATGGCAGCAAAGTGACTCAGTACGGCAGAGAGTGGACGCACACGCAGAGTGGAGCCGGGAAACTCACGGGGATATTCGGGAAAATTCACTATGTAGGACTATTCAGGCTGCGGAATTGCAAAGCAGCTGTGACAACGAGTACCGACAAGTTAAAGAGCATTCGATAGAGGAAATTGCTGGCGTAAAAATTATTGAAGCACTTGGAGCTTTACGTTTCTTATCTGCTGGCGGCCTGAACTTATCCGCGCTGGATAATCTAAATATTACAACAGCCAGTGATATTAATATTTCAGCGGGCCGCGACTTAAAGGAACAAATCGGAAATATTCGCGAATCAGTGGCCAAGGTTCGCCAAACCATCAAAGTAAAAGATGGTGGCAAGGTTTGGTTAGGTAGTGAATCTTTAAATGTGCTGAAAGTGCTAGAGGATTTAATAGGCGTAGTGTCTGCACTGGCCGCCACCCTGGCGACTCACTCGCACCCAGGGAGTGGGCAAAAGCCAACCCAAGAGGCGGCAATTAGTGGGCACAAAAGCAGTGCGGATACTTTGAAATCTCAGCTTAGCGCGGTGCGGGCTTAAGCTGGTTATACACTTAAAAGGAGAGAAGTTATGAATAATAGAGTAAACAGGTACGCCATTTTCGCGGAGCGGGTTCACTTGATGAATGGCGGAGCTAAGAGCTTTAGAGACTCTGCGCCAACTCAAGAGGTGGCAAAAGAGCTGGCAGAGAAAATTGCTAAATCTGAAAAAGCGCTGTTTTATTCTTGGCTGCAAATTCTGGATATTGTGACAGGGAAGTTTACAGAGTATTCGATTGAGAGGGGCGGGGTATTGGTGGAAAGAGAACGTACGTGCTAGTAATAAGATGCCACGCTCAGCGAATAAGTATGGACGTGATAGAAATCCAGTCTACGCTGGATTTCTATGCTGAACTTAGGAGTATAAAAGCTTTCTTCTGCTAAATTTTTATGTGATTTTTGTTGTGGTCAACTCCAGCCGGACACTTCTTTAAGCACATTCCTCAAATTCGATAGGGGCTAGATCTCCCAGTGTTGTATGTATTCTGCGTGAGTTGTAATAAGCAATATAGGCTCTTACATCTGCTACCGCATCCTCCCTTGTCGGATAGAGGTTTCCCGTTAACCACTCCCGCTTCAGGCTGCTGAAGAAACGTTCAGTCGGTGCGTTGTCCCAACAATTTCCCTTACGGCTCATTGAACACACCATCCCCTGCTGACTCAATAACATTTGGTAGGTATGGCTGGCATACTGACTGCCACGATCAGAGTGATGCAGGAGACCTTTTGGGGGCGTACGCAAATTGACAGCCATCATCAACGCACGAGTTACCAGGGCCGTTTCCATCTTGCGATCTAGATGCCAACCAACAATCCGGCGCGAATAGAGATCAATCACTACCGCCAAGTACAGCCAGCCCTGCGAAGTCCAAATATATGTAATATCAGTCGTCCAAACTTGATTTTTAGCACTCGGTGAGAACTCCCTATTCAGAAGGTTCTCTGCGACAGGCAGGTGATGTTTACTGTCTGTCGTCAGTGTAAATCGCTTCTTGCGCTTTACTGCCAAGCCTAGCTTTTTCATGAGCTTGCGGACTCGATAGCGCCCGACTTCAAAGCCTTCTTTACGTAACAGCTTCATTAACCGACGACTTCCGAGACTCTGTCTAGATTCTGCAAATAGGGCCTTCAAACGATGGCATAGTTGCCATGTTTGAGCATCTATTGAGCTATTACCACGGCAACACCAATCGTAATAACTAGTCTTACTTACCTGCATTACCCGGCAGAGCACCCTAACAGGAAAGCTGCCTTGCTGTTTTTCAATAAAGCTGTACTTTATTTCATTTCTTTCGCAAAGAAGGCGCTGGCCTTTTTTAGGATTTCTTTCTCCATCCGCAACTGCTTATTTTCACGTCGTAATCGCTCTAATTCTGCGCGCTCGCCTACATCCAACCTCACACCGTCTTCTTCCTGCTTCTGTTCCTTTATCCAGCGTCGCAGGTTATTGGCTGTTGTTCCTACAGCCTCTGCTGCTTTAGAAATTGAATACCCTTGCTCAGAGACTAGCGCTACGGCGTCTTTCTTAAATTCCGGCTTGAAATGCCGACGTGTACCTTTTGTTGTCATACTTCACCTCGCTTGGTAGTTTTACCATCTTAGCGAAGTGTCCGGAAGGATTAGACCACTACATTTTAATGGCGTCAATGAGTTGGTGCGATTACTATGCTTGATCTTTCATGTAATCAAGAATTGTATCTTCTGGAAGCCTATATAGTAAGGATCTTTTAATATCTCCCTTATATCCAGTTGCTTTGATGATAATCTTTTTCAAGGTGCTGAACTCTCTCTCTTTTCTTCGGGGATCAATCATTATCTGGCTTATTAAATTGTGAGGGTTTATTTTGTACCTGTAAATTTCCCCCGGTTTTTCAGTTTCCCAGTTTTGGTATAAAAGTCTAACTTCATTTTCGTGTTCGAAAGCTTTTCGCTTTAAGAGCAAACTTCCAAATATTTTTCCGACCTCTATTCCATTACCGGAAAATGTAGAGTTTGCTCTTTCCATTAATTTATCTTCGCTTAAATATTCAACTTTTCCAATGCAGCATGTCATATCTTTTGGCCATTTACTACTCTGTGCATCATGCAGGCTGCTTATTAAGTCGCGAACTTTCACCCTAATTCTTATGCCGTCCTTGTTGGGGGAGTAAATTCTCCACATGGCGTCAGATGAACTAGCAAGAGTCCAGCATTGCCCGAATATATAATTGTGAAGATCAAACTCTTTTATCTCGCCTGTTTCTTGCTTAACTTTTCTCTTTAGTATGAAGTTTTCGAATGTGTCATCCCAAAGTTCAGGTTTTACAAGTGTGTTTTCATTCGTTGCAAAAAGTTCCAGAAGTCTTTCTAGAGAGATTATTCTGTATATATATTTATCAAGATCTATTTCTTTTAGGTAGGGAGACATAACCATGTTGATCCAATGTTTACGCGGGGCAGCTTTCAGTATGTGTTTCTGATGGTCTTAAAGTTTCACTTTTTTTATCTGTGGGGTTGATGGGATTTGCGTTTAACGCAAGATCTCGCCTTGCTGAATCTAATAATAATCTGTAGGCTTTTTTTACGGCTTCAGCTTTGTGCGATATTGAAATCTCTTCGCTATGATATGAATTAATATCATCAAAGGAAGTTCGACCGTTTTTCACATCATTTTGATATTGTTTAAATGATTCTCGACTACGAATATTTTCTGCATTGCGAAGGTTTTCGATGTGCTGGGTTATTTCATCATCTAAAAATAAGTTGCCTTTTTTTAAGGTAAGTGTCCATAGTTTTTCTTCTAGAGGTTCAACCTCTCTTGAAATGTACTCCTTCGTATCGTTCATAATGCTATTTCTATCTGATTGATATCGATCCCAGTCTTCATCATCAAGATTTCCAATCACATTCATGATTTTGTTCGCCTTGAGGCATTTTTCATGAAGTTCAACAAGTATGTCTAGTATGGGAAGGTATAAATCTCTTTTGAACTCCCATTTTTGTTGTTCAACCCACATTTCTTTGGATAGTTTGCTTCTTACTTCTTCAGCTGCTTGGGTGTGCGATCTAATTTGTTTAGTGGTTTCATCTAGTGACTCATTAAGTTTACGCATTTTTCCAGCCGCTTTAAGATAGGCCCCACAATAAGCAGAGATACCACTGCAGATTGCAGTTAGTAGTAATGGCACCCAGGTTATAATTTCAGCGAGCATAGCTCTTACCTCACTTGTGAATATTTTTATCAATTTTTGTAAATGCTAGATATTTTTTATTTTTAGGGTCTAGCAGTTGAAGGTCAATCGTGACCGTTGATTCGTCAATGCGTAATACGGCTGTAGAAAAAGGTGAAGGGTAGAGACTGTAAGTGGCTCCATCCCAAAGACATTTAGCTTTTATTCTTCTTTCTTCAATGGAGTTGGTGGCGACGAGTTGATTCAGCGTTGCTTCACTTACTCTAATGTCGCAAAGGCGGCTTGTTGATTCACCAACAACAACCAGGATGCCATTATCGCCTTCCTTGATTTCTACAATTTTTAGCCGGCTTGGATCAACTTCTATCAGGTTGTCTGCCGTTGGATGGATTTCATTTTCCTTCATTGCGTCCTGGCAGCCAGTCAAAGCTATCAAGCACACCCCAGCCCTTAAAAACCCCGTAAAAATTCGCATTACCAGCTCCCTCTGATTATTTGTGATCAATAATTGTGCAGCAAAAAGGGGCGTCGGTCACTCCTCCCCACGCCTGCCGATTTTGGGCGCTGTTTTGGTTGATGAAATGAGACTAGCGGCCCTGGCCTGAGCTGGTGCGGGGTTTGGGTAAGAATTGGATTTCACACTTTGAAGAGTTGCGAAGAGAAGTGAAAGGATATTGCACAGCCGGATGGCTTACGGGGTAGCAAAGTGTCAACGTGATTTTGCGTTGACACTTTGTTGACACTTTGGCGTTAAAACCAACAAAAGAGTCGTTTACAAAGTTGCCTGTGCAGAAATGAAAAACCCGCGAGAGCTAGGGCTGACGCGGGTTTGAGAGATGGTCAGAGGCCGGACTCGAAAAACGACTGGAAAGCTAGTGATTCCAGGACCTCTGGGTGGAACCCCGGAAAAAGTAGCACCAAATGTAGCACCACTTTGAATTCCTGCTCCTCAATTGAAGGCATTCAACAACAGGGCATACCACTAAAAAGAGCCTCTATACACATCTTGCCGTACCACCTGAGTTTGACCTTAGCTTTAGCCTGTTTACATATACCTCAAACCGCTAATCTGGCGGTTTGGCATGCAATCGACAGGGGACCGGCTTGAGCATGAGCGGCTAGTAGAGCACATGAGATGGAGTAGCGAAGTACGACATCACTTCAATATCCAGGTGGCCTATGCTTCACCTCCTCCAAAACCGCAGGATTGGCGGTTTTGAGAGTTAAACCAAAACCGGCAAATCACCGGTTTTCACTGCCAGACCAAAACCGACACTTTGTCGGTTTGAAACGCCCAGAACAACTACCTAATTATTACTCCCGCCTACCTGAATTAAACCATTGTGAAATCTAAGCTAGGACGGCCGTACCGGATACAAGGCTGCCAGATATCCAACCTACCCCCGTAGGTTCAGCTGGTCAGAACACCAAACCCCGAATTAGGGGTTTGCCCCTAACTGTCTCTGAGGAGGGTATAACCCCCCTAGGAAAAATCAGATATCTGTTAAAAACACGCGCCCGAATCACTCGTGTGCTGGCCCCCTTAGGAGGACCCGTTGAATCCTAAGCTTGGCTTAGCGTTTAACCATAGCCATGAAGCCAACTAGTTGGCAGTTAATCTCCACATTTCCCCAGAAGTAGAGATATCGAATTCTCTGGCCCGCCAAAGACTCAGCCTTAAATTGGAGCTACGCCGTTACGTCAGGTAGATATTCACAGCCGGAGTTACCACAGATGAAAGTAAATTAAATTCGCTCCCCTACCGCCAGAGGTACGCAAAATCTGCGTACCCTGTGCAAGAAGTAAGCATAGCCAAACAGCTTCGAATGGAGCCTATGAAACTATTTAGTAATGCCCTCTCAATATTCTGCTGAGATATATTGTTCCCAAATCTCACAAGTTGATAGCTTCCCCACTCCGCAGTCTTAGCCCAGCCAAAGGGGTAAGGGGACGGCGAACCTCTCCCCCTCTCGAATAAAGGTGTTACAGGTGTACAGGTGTTACAGAATGGCTGTAAGCCCCATGGTTATTGGCTTTGCTCTGTCACACCCTTTTGTAACCCCTAAAGTGGCACAGCAGAAAGGTGTAACAGTTCAGCCCCACAATTGGAACAAGCGTATTAGTTGTATAGCTAGATAGAGGGTTTAATAACGTAACCAAAAGAAGCAAAATACTTTAAGGAAAGGTCGGCTACATATGCTTATAGATATCCCGCCGATCTAGAATTCAGTCTTAAGCAAGGAGTCTTTATGGAGGATGCCAGTTCGGAAGTTAAAGCGAGGTCGAAGTTTCAAAAATCGATCTCAAAACGATGGCAGCGGGCCAAGGGTAAGTTATATGATGATCTATCAAAGGGACTTAAAGATCGGTTAAATATCTCACTATTGGGGATGCTAGTCTCCTATATTTTTTTAGTTATCTCAGCTAAAGCCGGGATAAACTTAATCTGGGTTTCATTCACAATCACATCAATATGTGCATTTTATTTTGCAAAAAGGTTCTATGCTTCAGACAGAAGTATTTACGGACTAATTGCGTATATTGGAATGCTTGCATTTACCCTAATTTATTTCAGCCTAATTTATATGATCTTTGGCCTGAATGGGGATGCTATACCAGCGGGTCAAAAGCCCAGTTTTTCACAAGCCCTTTACTTTAGCATTGTAACTTGGACGACACTTGGTTATGGAGATCTAACCCCAACAGAAGATTCTATGCCATGGGCAATGGTAGAGGTGCTCTTAGGTTATATTTTTATGGCTATATTAGTAGGAAAAATAATAACGTTAACAGATCGAAAAACATAGCGAATACGAAATAACCATTTATGAAATGTCAATCAAGTAATTAAGGGGGAAGCATGGAAATCACCACTATCTCATCTGGAGGAATTAAAACATTTATAAGCCAAGCCTTGGAGCGCTTTCGATGGAATAGGATAGAGAAACTTCTAGAAGCTCTAAAATCAGGGGGAATATCTATTAATGATGAGGCCGTTCAAGATGACAATTTTGTAAGTGCCTTAATAAATGCTAGCGACGCAATACAGAAGTCATCGGGAAGGCTAAAGATCGATATTTTGATTGAAATATTTGTAAACGGTGTAAAGTCTCAAGCAATCAAAAATAATTCAGATATCTTTCATGAAGTTATTATTTCTGTATCTGCATTATCCGAGCGTGAACTGCTCACTTTATCCTTGTGCGGGGAAATTCTAACTTATAGTTCTGAAGAAGATGGAAGACTTATTATAAAAAAATGCGGAGAACTCTATGAAAAAATATCTGAAACATTAAAAATATCTCAAGGAGGAGCTATAGCAATTGTTTGCGGTCTTCAAAGATCAGGATTCATCGTTCCGATAAACCAACCGCAAGCTTACCCAATATATACACTCTCTGAAAAATATAAAGACTTGAGGTCTTATATTCATTTGTCATCACAATTTATGTGAAAAATAATTTTTTAAATTAACAATATAAATCACCTATATAATTGAGCGACAAAGAAAACTCTTATTGAGGGCCGCTGCAAAAAGCAAGCGCCAGGGTGCTCTAATAGCTGATTTCAGCTTCAGCCATATAAAACCCATTTCAAATCTTTATGTAAGGAAAACCATTCTACCAAAAAGATTAGAAAACTTGTTATTTCAGCTGAGCACCTTTACTTTTCATTCGAGCCTTAATCTGAGCAGCAAAAATAGTGGCCTTTACTCTAGCCTCTACTGGGTGAACCTCCCCCTTTTGCGGTTCAAACTGTTTTTCCTTATCTGACGGTGGCTTATTCGTCTTTGTCGTCATCCTTGCATATCTCCTCGATAGATTTTTGGGTACCAGAGGCGAGGTGATCAGGCTCCTCAATATCCTCGGAAATTTTCTTTAGTTCACGGCTGCGGCGCTTGGCAAATTCTTCGATTTCGTTTTGCGTCCAGCCTTTCTTTTGTCTGGGCTCAGCCAGGCGTTTCACTTTGTCTTTATCAGTCATCACAATATATCTCTTGTCAGGTAGTCGCCCTTGGCGATGTACTGATATCCGTATCTCTCATAGAAGGCTTTCACCGTTTCATTAACCGGATTCATAATCCTAATATGATTGGCATTGATCATCCGCGCATAGATTTCATACGCTAGGATAATCGTATCGAATACATTGGAGCGTTCACCCAGGTCACGCGGCATGGCTTCCACCACATCCAAGCGCAACCCTGTAGCATGATAGGTAGGACGGCCTAAAGAGATAGCCGTAAGTATGTTGTTTTCCCACACGGCGATTTCAAAACGCTTGGGGTAGCTTTTCTTGTAGTAGCTGTAGTTTTGCGGCCAGTCCCAGTTGTACTGCCGAAGCCTTGAGGATCCCCAGATTTGGGTAGCCTCTAGGGCCCGAGGGGTAATTTGAGTTAGTTTCAAATTACCCGTTAGTGAATTCTGTGTAACTTCCAAAGCGAGTGCGCGCAGCTTTTCATAGCGCTGCTCTGCCTCGATCCTTGAGGGTAGTGACATTGTGTTACCTCACTCCTTGAAGCTGTTAATCCTTTTTTCCACCATACCACAAGCTTGCCATACAACTCAGCGGGTCTTTACGCTGGGTAGTGAGTCATCTTGTGATTTCATGTATTCGGCAAGCCCGTATTGGCAGGAAAAGTACTACTCCTCCTAATAGATGTCAGCCTTCAAAAGGCTTAACAAACACACCAGTTTCCCCTTCAAAGCGAACACGACCAGTAGCAAGTAGAGCCTGCTCAATAGCTACAAGATTCTGAATACGCACAGAAGGGATTCCATCCTCTCGATCAATCTTGTTAACTGTCGAAAGGCCCACTCCACTTTTCTCTGCCAGATCTTGGGCGCTCCATTTCAGGCCACTTCTAGCCATCCGTACCTGTATTCCCGTAATCACTTGTTTATTCACCTGTCTCATGATTCCAAGATAGTAACAATAAAAGTTAACAAGTTAATAATTTTTGTTGACAATACAATAAATGCAACCAATACTATTATAAAGTTAACAAAAATTATTACTTTAGGTGAATTCAGGGGGAGATATGGGAAACCTTCTAGCGAATTATTCAAAAGTACCCACTCAAGTGTTTCTATCTCAATTACAAGAGTTGGAGGCACTCTGCCTTGCCCGAGAGTTAGTCATGGAGTGGTCCCAACCTGGACCTCGTGAAGCAGCCCTTAAGGCTATCATCCAGGAGGAAAAGGCCATCCTCCCAGGGCTACTCTTTCCACTTAAACTCTCTCTACAGGAAAGTGAATCCCCCTGACTCAATGCTAAGTGGAAGATGTGTACAGGAAGGCAATAGGAAACATCTAACAAGAAAACGAGCCAATTATCAAAATTGAATCACCAGCAGACGCCGCCTAGTCGTTAAGTTTTCTGGTGTTACAAATTTTCACAGATGGGTTCAACTACAGATAGAACCTCAATACACTAATTATCAGTGTAAATACAATAATGAACAATAGAACCTTCTCAATAAATGTTGCTGATAAACATTTGAAATCGCTCAATTAAATCTACTGCTTTTGTTCGCTGAAATTTAGCGTCTGGATTGCCTATCGTACTTTCAGGTGATAATAAAAAGCTGTTAGCTGCTCAGTGAGAGTACATTGGGGCAGCCAGGGGAAACCTTATACGGATACCTGCTTATTGGAGAATCTGTCACAGTTGGGCTCTAAGGGTATTCGAAAACCTTCCAAGTTGTCATGGATCGCATTAAAAGAGGAGTCTCGATACTCAGGAGGTAGGCTCCAGCTTAAACCCATAGTATTTCCGAAAACTTAACGCCTCCAACATGCCCAGCATTGTAGTGAAGGCGCAGCTGCAATGAAAAAGCTGTCGCCTTGCTTGGCTTTGTTAGCGCTAGTCTTTGGCTTGACATACGTTGAGAGCCAGCTTTAGAGAAAAAGTTATACGAACAAAATACATTAATCTAAACTGGCAAAATAGCAAATGTTTTAGTTGGCTTCACATCATGTATGAAATCACGCCTATCAATACAAGTCATTTCAGCGACAAGATAAAATTTTTTGCCCGTGTGTTTTTTGAATTTTTCAAAAAAATCTATGGAAGTTGTAAAATAGGTTCCTAGAGAGTTGCCTATGTCTCCGTGATGTACAGGGTACCATTGGTTGATCCAATATCTCCAGGCACCATTACTTATACTACCACCGAAATACTCTACACTAGAGTCGCTTTGACTTATGGAGTTAATTGGTGAATCTCCAACGGAGTAAGTAGGTTGAAAATAGCCTCTTGACAACCAGTCAATCTCCCACCTTCCAAAGGGGGAAAACTCTGCCCGCCTGGTTAAGGGGAATATGCCGTGCTCAGAACCAACTACATGATTTACTGAATCAAATATCATTTTTGGGTCGTCGATTCCAGGGTTCTGAAGAGCAACTAGGATGACATTTAGATCAAGGCATACGCCAGTATGATTTCTTAAAATAGGTCCGTTGGCATGTAGCAATGTCTTATCAGTACAAGCTGATAAATTTGCTAAATATTTCTCAAGCTCTTTCTGACCAGGTAAAGGATCATCTTTGTTAAGATCATCCAATTTGGGCCAACCGTATGGCGGATCAGAAGGAGTTAGATTTACAGCAGTAGAAACGAATGGTAATACTTCTTGAGCATGTGATAAGCAAACCTCTGCGGGAACGGAGTGCCTGTGCATGGCATAAGCTAATGCTCTGACATAGGCAGATAAGATAGATACTTCGGCTCGCCATGAAAAACTACAGCAAATCTTGTCTTGAGGATAAAACTGGTCATTAGAAAAGCTGTGAGGTCTAAAAATATAACAAGAATGTCTTTCATGGATTCCCTCCCATTCAAGAAGAAAGTGTCTCACCAGTTGGATTTGATACTCTTCTTCTAGCTCCTTGATAACACTTATAAACCTCAATGCAAGACCGTTGGCATACTTATTATATTTAGCCTTATTCGGTACTAAGTCATCAGAAAATTCAGAATATAGTGTTGATAAGTCCTGTCGCTCTTCACTTGCTAAACCCAACGAGAGTAGAAGTGCATCGGAAATAAGCGAAGAGAAGTGAATTCTTTTAGTAATGTCTTCTTCGGTAAAGGGGGAAGCTTCGACAAGCGATAACACAGATAGAAAATCTATGATATCAACCTCATAAGGTTGCATTGCCAAAAAATCTAAATATAGAGAACGAAATTCGATATTGGAGTCGTCCTGTAAGAGGGTTGCTATCTGTTTTGCAGTAAGGAGTCTGGCGTACCTATCGGGCCACTTGAAATGTAGAAGAATTAGATGCAACGGGATGTTTTGGAATGAAATAGGATCGTCATACCAGTATGGCTCGGTCAAAGGAAGGTGCGCTATATCACCCTCGAGGTTGGTGATCATAACTTCAGTAATCTCGGTCGCTAGGGCGACCTGTCCGGCCGATGCCAAATAAATTATAAGCTGAGTAGAAGGAACAACTATATTCTCATCCTTCTGTAGGCTGGAAGAGCCAGGAGCCATGGTGTCGCGGAGAAGGTTTTCCCAGTGTTTTCTGTAAGTATCACCGTACTCCCTCAAGGCCTCTTTTGATCCAGAGGAAAAATATGGATTCCAGCAATTATTTAGCTTTATATTTCTAACAGCCCATTTATAAGCTGCTTTTTTTCCTTCGATTTTTTTGCTTAACAAAAAAATGTTATGCAAGCATTTATTCAGTTCATAGTCCGATTTTTCTTGGTTGTAGTGCTCACTGAATGAAGTGAGGATGGTTCTCGCTTGCCCTTGATCAACCCAATAGGAAATCCAGTCTGAAATAAATTTTTCATAAATCTCATACGAAATTGATTCTAAAGCTTCAGTAAGGTTTGTAAGATTTTTGGGATTCAGAGTGGATACATCAGGATAATCTGTATTGAGATCTCCATCGGTAGAGGAGTACTCTCTCGGTGGTGAGGGCATACCTCCAATAACTTTACACTGATCTTCGTAAATACCTTTCAGGGTGTCACAGTCTTTGCTTCTTTCATCTAATGCGCTCATCGCATCAAATGTCGTCATGCATCTCAGAAAAGAATGTTCTGACTTCGTAGAAAGTGGAAATGACTTTACGAAATTTTCGAGGATCCGGCGTGTTCTATCCCAATTTTCTTCCGATAGATGATAGTCAAATTCATCTACGAGGCGCTCTGGGTTGTGCTTTGACAATAATTTTGTGAACCACTCAGGAATATGTCTAATTTCTCTCTCAGAAAAATCAAAGACATCGGTCGTGAAAGTTGCTACTCGTTCTAGCCAGTCTGACACTTGAGGGCAGTTGAAGTCAGAGCATTCTTGAATGGCTTCAAAAACCTCATGTAAAGTAATGTCCTTTCTGTGGCCATATCCGACCATGTTGAGTGTTGTACGCTCAAGAAAATTCCTGGCTTCGGAATGAAGGCCAAGATTGGTTGCTAACTTTGCTAAGTCAAGGCTGTCGTTTGCTAGCGTTGCTGTATCATATCTCCGTAGTATTTCAGCGTCAAAAAGTTTAGTGAATTCTTGAGCAATAGACTCTTTAGGAAGGTTAAAAATTGCATTTTGAGAGGCAATATCAAAAAATACTCTGGAGTCCCACCAAGTACTCTTTGAAAGAGTGTCAAAATGATCTTTATCAAGATTTGAAAATACATCAATTGAGTTGCATAAGATATTTAGATGAACAGCGATTTTAGCTAAAGATTCTCGAATGTTGAATAAAATAGTATCAATTTGATAACCCATCAAGTACTTATCAGGTTGTTCGAGAATGGCAAAGGAGTCATACAAATCTGACATCTCGAATTTACCACCTTCCTTAAGTGCTTTTGCAATTTTTGAGGAGGCAAAATGGAACGTTAACCAGACATTCTTAAGAAACTCCTGAATATCTTTGGGGTCGGCTAGTTGTGGATTGTCAATTTTATCTGATATTTTAAAGCTTGATATAAGTGTTCTAAAGAAATATTCATAAAAAGGAAGATGGTATGTGTGTTTATACTCAACGGGACACTCAATATCCTTAAGTTGCTCTATCTCAATGTCATTTCCGGCTAAAAGCTGATAAAGCAGATAAATACTTGAATCAGTGCTACTAAATATGGGGTTCTCCCCTTCGAGTACTACATCTTCGATGCTTGCGGCCAAAACAACCTCGTCGCAGACTTCCGAAATAATGTCATCTGGAATATCGAATCGGGACAGATCAAATAGCAAATGTCTATGACCATATTGGATGAGCAGTCTAACGATTTTTGTGAAATACGAGGCTTTGTCTCGAAGTCTTCCATAGAAGTCATTTATAAGGTCTAAATCGGGATTGCTATAGCTAACGAGTGTATGAAGATAGCCATCTATAAGACGGCTTAATGTTTCGGAGTGATTAGAGTCCTCTAATCGCGCATAAAAGCTAATTCTACGATAGATCTCACTGGCACATGCGTCGACAATTTTTTCGTCTCTTCCTTGAAAATGTATTGCAATAATAACAATTTCATTGTCTGGGATAATTCTCAGATTATCCGCTCGCCAAAGAAGGCCAAAATTATCATGTGAGATACTCAATGAGCAGTCTAGAAAATCGCTGAAATTCTGTATTTGAAACTCTGGACCATTTAGTAGTCTTGTTTTCAAAGTTCGTAGTCTTAATAACTCAGAATACCGGTTTTGGTCAAACGCTATATGTTCGGCAACGTTGAAGATGTGTTCTACATGCTCTAATGGATAACCATTGCAGAGAGATTGAACGAGCCACCCCCTATTGATGCCTTGAAATAGAGGGTTGGTGTTTCCAAGATTGGCTTCAATAATCCATTCCCAGCCCCACTTCCAATACTCCGGAGCATATGTGTTAATCCAAGTTTTAGATATCCTATTTAGCTTATCTCTTGACTGAACGAAGATGTCCTTGCGTCTTATGTATACGAATAGACTGCTATGAAATGGGGATATCCCGCTTAGCCTTTGCTCTATTAGGTGTTGGATTTCTGAAAAGCTTTTTTGGAAGGTGAGGCTGTCATTGAAACAATAGCTTATATGCGTTTTGTCCGGCCATGAAAAATCCGCATTCGCTATAAGAAGAAGAATTTCTTTTGCTCCTTCAGATAGTGATACCCATAAATTCTCGTAATATTCGTGAATATCGCCATCTGGACATATAGGGAGTCTCTCCACATCATATTTGCTGATATTATTATCAGCGAACTGCAAATAATTTAGGGAGTAAATGATATGAAGAGGATATCCATGTGAAATATCGAGTAGAGCCTGAGAGATTTCTACTATTTCACTACGCTGGTGGTCAACGTTGCCCACTACTTTGATTTCTTCACTCGATACTATGAAGTCTAGTCTCGATTTGATGGCATCAAGATCCATAGGGGGGATATCGATCCAGGAACGTTCTCTTGGCGCTGAGCGTAACAGAGAATTGGGAAGATGCTCGTCACTTATGGGCTGCGTTCCAAACAGCAAACAAACCTTGTTTTTTAAGGGAGTAATCCGATTAACTAAGTGTTCAAGTTGGCTTATATCTGATCTTTCACGATAAACATGATCTAATCCATCAATTATGATAACTAGTGTTTTGTTATTTTCCTCGGCCTTGCCTGCCGCTTTGCTTATCCACGTATCTAGATATTGAGGATCAAGTTTGTCGTTATGGAAGTCATTGGGATAAAGGGTTTTGATCTGACTTTGTAATGACTGAGCCGCATTATTAAAAGCAATTCTATCACCAATAAATTGAGGGGATAAATAATAATGATGTCGTATAACAGGCGTTTCTGTTTCTATTAACTGGTCGGTTAAAAAAGATAGAAAGGTGCTTTTCCCCATTCCCGGCAATCCAGAGATAACATGATAGCCAGGCTTGGAGGTTATGTTAAGGATTTCATTTTGGAACTCCTCTGTTGGTGGTTTGTAGCCGTCAGGTATTTCAAAGAACTGAGAAATAGTTCTCTTAGAGCCGAGCGATAAAATTTCGTGTATGAGTTTTAGGTGAATTCTGCCATCTGGTGCCGGTTCACTTTTTCGCGAAGCCCAGCGCTCAACACTCTTTAATAACTGTAGCCAGTTTTCGTTGTTCGCATGGTCTGGTACAAGTGAATCACGTAAATGAAGCTCTAAATCGTCAATTTCCCTTTGACTATGTTCAAAAATAAGATTATCGAAGAAATTTATAGCCTTTTCTTCGCTTCTAAGCTGAGTAAGTATCTTTGACTTGATATCTGTTGGAATGAGTGCGTATTCAATTTTGTTGCCTTTTAGACAATTTGATAAAACACTGTCCGGTTTTCTATTTGTAATTAGTTTGGCAATAGATATCTCGCCGGAAGAGCCGAACTTATCAATATCAGATGACCATTTTTCGATTAGAGATGTGCCGTTGTTCTTTTTCTTGAGCAGCCAATCGAAATCTAAACGCAAGTCATCGCGTTCAGAATCAATTGTAAATTTGACTTGGTAGAGTTCATATTCTCCACTGGCTGTAAAACAGATGATATCATCAAGGCTTTTAACGTGATCAAGCCTTTGATTGCCCTCTATACTCATCCATTGGTATTTCTCTGGATCATGAAACCAATCTATCAGCATGCGAATACACATAAAGTCTTGGTATGTGTATCCAACGCGTGGTAGTTGTGATGGCTGAATTTTTGAAGATATCACGAAAAAACAATCCTTTTTATAATCTCGACTCGCTAATGCCGCAATCAGAAACCGCTGACTTTGCCCAGGTTTTGCGAAATAATGGGAGCACATAGACCTCGCAAAATGTGAGTAAAGTTGTCCAACGGCTGCACTGCGTGGTTATGACTGGCGAACTCGGAAGCGGCTACTCGTATTTTGCCCACCACACTTTGGCTGACTACTGTCCGATAGTTTTGCAGGAGAAAATACCATACTTTCCCCACCAATTAACTAGCTGACTTGTTAAACAGCGTGCGGCTTACTATCCACTTGGTTACTATTTCTGAAGTAGCCCCTTCAAGCTATCTAAAAAATCCTTTGATTATATTAGGTAATAGATTTCACTCGAATAGCAACCAGAGATAGTGAGTCATCGGCTCAAAGATGAACTTGTCTACTGCCTTCAAGTCGAAATAATGTATGACATGGGGTTCAGGTGTACAGAACGATAATCATGGTGTTAATGATATCTATTTTGGCGGTAACAAAGTGTTCGTACGATGTGGGCAAGGTAATAAAGACCGGGCCACAATATTGCACATAGCCTGGTCTGCAAAGCTGAAAATAGAGAATGGTGGAAATTGACCAATTTAAGCTACAAGCAAGCTCTGAGTTCTCCCCTTACAAACTAGCTGTTTACCATATGGCTGGCTGCTAGTTTGGATAAAGTATACAGTATGGACTACGCGGCCTTTTTCTTAAGTAGTCTCTTTTCTTCATCATCTTCAACAGGAATCAAATGAGGTCGAATGATTAGCACCCGCTCAGGGTTACGCCCACTGTTCGGTAAACGCGTTGGTATCGAGAATTTCCCGTTGCCATCACGCTCCAAAGCACCACAGGCGGCCAGTAGTTGCTTTGCCTTTCGATCACTAAGCCCTTTGCAAACCTCTGCTTTGAAAGTGGCCGGGTAAACGTAGTAAACAGTCTCAGAGCAAGCCTGTCCTTCAAGGGTATTACTGTCCTGTAGCGTTTTCCGGTAGCCACAGCGCTTCAGGGTGCGAACAGTGTGATCATCAGCCGTGAAGTCCTCTCGATCCCAACGGGTAAAGTGGGACTCTCCGTAGAGGTCAAAGAATAGTCTCAGCGCTGACAAGGTCTGCCGGTCCTCCAGGTTTCCAATACCGCCACGGGCTGATACCCAAGCGCTAAAGCAGGATTTAGCCGCTTCCATCGCCATGCCTTTTGGCCAATCTGTAATTCCCGCAGTGGAGGCCAGCTCCCCGGCAAAACCAACTAGGGCAAACTTCTCTGCTGCCCTGCGTACTTGGCCACTCACATCATCAGACAGCTCTGCAGCAAAGTTCACCAGCTCTCGGCGAATCTGGGTTGTCAGCTTTTCCAAGTTGCTAGCGCAAAGCTCTCTGATAAACGTATAAAGGGCCACTCCATGGAATAAGGATGCTTTCTCAACCATATAGCGGGATAACGCAGCACCCCCGGCAAACCCATGCAATTCATCAAAGATACCGGCACCACTACCTGTATCTGAGGGAATAGCCAATAGCCGCACCTCTTGCCCGGCTTTTGCTTTCTTGCCCGCTTCAGCCATCTGCTGATCAAGCGTGCGCTCTCCTGTTGATAGGAAAACAAGCCTCCATTCAAACGCATTCCCGCGTACACCTCCACGATCATTAGCCCTTGCCTTGCCAGTGCCATTTCCCAGCATATAGGCAATATCTCCGACAATACGGGGATCGCATTGGCTGATCTCATCAAGAATTAAAAGGCCGTCTGAGTGGGAGGCAGCAATACTTTCTAGCGCGTTGTCAGTACTACGCCAGGTACGAACAAAATCAGGCCCGCCATAAACAGAGGCAGCCACTTTAAGTAACGTCGTTTTTCCCTGGGAGCTATCACCAAAGAAGTGAAAGCCGGTCGTTTCCATGCCAATGAGATTTAGTAGGGGCCCTGCAAACGCTGCTGAAACCGCAAATAACAACCGGGTATTGTTCTTACAATAGCTCGCTACATGCTCACGCCATTGCTGAAGCTCACCACTAAACTTTATCTTGTTGAGGTCCGGGCTGATGGAGTAAAAATACAGAGGCTCTACAGGGGTTCCCAGGGTTTCATTCGGTAGTAAGTAGGCATTGCCATGCCAGCCAAGTTTATTCACCAAGACATAGCGACTGGGGCTTTTTGCCGTTTGTAAGTACTGAATGATTCTGCGTCTTGGTTGCTGCCCCGCCTCAGCGCGAAGGCCCATGCTATACAGCTGCTTGAGTACTTCCGCACCGCCCTCAGTCGCTAGGTACTCACTAGGTATATTCCACTCTTTAACAATGCCATCAGGGTCAAGGAAGCGAACCAACGTTCCCCAGTTTCTTCCTTGGGGGTCACGAGTTAAAGCAAGCACATCCAGGCGATCACAGATTCTCATTAGTGAAGGCTCATCATCTGCCCCCTGAACCGGGAAGAAAACCCCACGATCATTTACTACAAATTGCCCAGACTCGGCCCCTTTAGTACTTACTCCCTTATTTTGGTCTTGATGTTCCGTTGCCACAGGCTGATAGGGCGTTAAAAACTTTCCTTCTGTAATCAAAGCTGCAAGCTGCTCTCTTGTAATACCGACAGCTTCCGCATCAGCCGCATCGCCTTTTGTTGGCCACTTAGGCCCTAAGGACTCTAAACACACCATAGAAACCTTACACTCCATAGTGTGCAGCATCGCAGCCAGCTTGAGCATACAGTCTTTACCTGCTGCATCATTGTCGGGCCAGAGAAGTACTTCCCTTTCATGTAGGGGCTTAAAATCTGCTTTGCCCAGCGCTTTACTGCCACCGGGCCAGGTCATGGAAACATAACCCGGCAGCAGGCTAGCAGCTGCATCCGCAGCCTTTTCACCTTCGGTTAGCAATACCGGAGCTTTAGAGCGTTTTGCCAATAGATCCAGCTTATAGAGTGGCCGATTTTTTACCGGCTGCTTCCATCTCCAAAAATTGCGACCATTCGAATCCCGGCAATAGGTTAAGGGCCGATAGTCTTTTGATCTTGCACCATCTTTCTGGATGTCAAAACGCATCACCTTCATTAACAGTGAGCCGCACTGCCCACGGTATTCCCAAACTTTAGAGGGTTTACCGTTATGGGGATGGGTTGTTGGGCAAGACTGCTTTGCTTCTAAAGGTACCGGCAATACGGCTTCCCAGGAGTTACCGGCTGGCTTTTTGGGTTTCGACTTATTGGTTGAGCTAGGTGGTATAGACTCCCCTTCTGAGAGCCCCAAAAATGCAGCAAGCCTTTGTGCTGCCTCTCCATTGTTTACCCCCTCAAGATAGGCAACCAGCGATACGAGGTCCCCACCTTTTTCATCCGCTGCAAAATCCGCCCATGCACCGGTATTGCGATTTACTGAGAAGGACCCCTTGCTGCTATCAGATCGAGTTGGGTTAAGAGCAATATATTCAGCTCCCTGATATGAGCCATCTGGAGCCCAGTGCGCCAAGACTTCATCAGCCCGATCAATGGCGAGGTCTGCCACTCGTTTAATATCAAAGCGTGCCATTAGCTTTCCTTATATTTAGCTTTAACCCCCGCCCCATAAGGCTTTCAGCAGAACTGCGGGCCTCACTCCTGTTACACCTTTTTGCTGCAACATTTTTTGGGGTAACAGAAAGGTGTGACGGCGGAAAGCCAGTGAATACGGGGCTTTCAGCCATGCTGTAACACCTGTACACCTGTAACACCTTTTTTAAAGAGGGGGTAAGATCGCCCCGAATAGAGGCAATAGTCTTATTTACCGTGGTGATAAATTTGGCGGTAGGGAAACCGCTACGCCCTTAGGTTCCGTAAACCGTTTTGCATCGCGTAAGTTGGCCAGACGGATACGTTTTGCTTTGTCCTGTTCGTGATATTCATCATCACTGTAATGATGTAATCCTGCCAAGATCGCTAATTTAGCCTGATAAAAAAGCCAGGTTTCCGAGTCAGCGGTAGGGATACAACCATCGTTATAAAGAATAATTCGCCTCGGATCAGGATCTCCTTTCAGGGAGATTGCTGCTGCTCTTTTGGGTGTAATCCTGACATTGAAAAGCACAGGGTACTCTTCATAGTAGACAAATGATCTACTGCTAAAACCAACTGGCTTGTAGTTTCGATTGAGTAGTGCGTAGCGGCCGCATGGCTGCAAATCTAGGCAATATGGCATGGCGAGGGCACGTATATTAGCTGACATTTCTAAGCCCTCCATTGCGAAGCGCTAGGGCATCAGCTTCTTCTGATGGGTGGTATTCGAGTTGGATACCATTCCAAACTAACCAACCTCCCAGAGAGAGACCTGCTCTAAGGCGGTAAAGGTTCACCACCTCAGTATCAGGAAGGCCTAGTACTGTTGTATTAGGGGAGGAGAGATACCAATGGGCACGGCCATGTTGCTGATCAACAATAGGGTTAAATGAGTCAGAACCTACAGCAAGAAATGCTGCCTCACCCGTTGGCCATAGAAATAAAAGCAACTCATAACCAGGGATAGAACAGCCTCTATCAAATGTCTCCATGGCAGAGCTGAGGAAGAGTTTCTGATCTTTAGGGCTCAGGTTTGAATTCGAAAGAAGTATTTTCTGCTCAAACTCAGCGCTTTCTGTTTTCCGATAGCTTCGAGCAAATTCAGCTACTTGCTGGTGTGTGTAGGGAGAGGAAGCACGAAAAGTCATTACTTGCCTCCCGCACGAGAAATAGCAACTCGATCTTGCACCCACTGGCAGACCTCAGAAGAGAGCCAACCACTGGCGCGCTCACCAAGTTTGATAGGGGTGGGGAATTCGCCCTTTTTTACCAAGGCATAGATATAAGTCTTCTTGAGCCCAGTCTGACGCTCTACCTCTGGTAGGCGCAAAATAGGGTCGCTCGGCGGGTTAGGTAAAACATCCGGTACTTGGGGATGAGTATTTGAGAGGGGCATATTCTGTCTCCTTTAACAAACCACAGTGAACGTCTGTGGCGGTGAGGAGATTGAATCAATGAAATGAAGGTTAGGATATCCGCTTACCGGTTAAAGATTCTTTCTACCGGTTAAAGACTCTTTCTACCGGTTCAAAGAATCTTTTTACCGGTAGAAAGATAAAGTAGAAAGCATTACCAGTTGCAGTACGGTTCCTTGTTGTTTCGGATTCTCCCGATTTCCTGCTCTAGAAACTTCTTAGCGGCATCATCATCCTTCCACAGAGAGCCATCAGCCGATGTTCGTCTCTCTTTAGCCTCTTGAAGGTATTTATATGCAAGTTTACTCGCACTTCCATAGCTATGATTAAGCTTTGCACGAATATCAAATAGCCACTTTCGAATACTTAATGTCCATCGATCGCGCTTTTCTCTTCGGCTCCGCTGATCATTGCTGAGTACCTGTCCGGCTTTATGCTCACCTTGAAATTCTACGGCCTGGCGAATAAAACCTTCAGCCTCGGCTAAACAATGGTCTATCCATTTCCTGTCTTCTCGCATTATTGGCTGAGCCTCATATTCAAGAGCATCAAGCAAATCAAGGCCCTTGTGAGCCCATATGATCGCATAGAGGGAATATATCTCAGCATCTGTAACCCGCTTATCCAGCATTGGGAAAGGCCGGCTAATCTTTCGAGCAAAAGGTAAGACAAACTTCGGGTCTATTTGGCTTTCTAAGAGGTTCATAGGGCTTTCGTCAGTAGCAAAAGCAGCGGGTTTCCACTCATTTCCAAGGCGTTCTGCCTGTTGAAATACAGCATCTCTACAATGTTTTAATTGACGGGCCTGTACCTTTTTCCACTCTTCGATGCTATCCGTCTGCCCCCAGATTTTTCTTCCTTGCTGAATTATTGAAGCGAGCCGGCCTGCTTTTGAGGATGGGGACATATCTTCTAATCTGGGCCATGGGCCGGCTAAAGGATCGAAATCAGTCCGCCCTAACTTTGGATTTGAGTGAGTAGGAGCCCTATGAGTAAGACTCGCCCCAAGCTCCATTGCATAGAGTATTGCTTCCTCATAGTCACGATTCTTAAAGGCCGCTTCAAAACACGCCCCAGTAGCAAGTATATGTAGCACCCGAAGAGGCGAGTCTATCTCGTTCGCTGCATTGTCCTTTTTGACTTGATCAACAAGCTCGAAAAATGAATTTGGGGCTAAAGTGCTTATATTCTCCTCATTGGCAATTAAGCCCTCACTTTGAAGAGAGGAGAAAATCTGACTCCTAAGCTGGGCAAGGAAATCTTTCAAGTTTTCTTCCGGTGCCCGAGTATTTCCTTCAAACCGCTTCAGGGCTGCATCAATACTCATTACAAGCTTATCGGTCTCAATAATTCGTAGTGAATCATCCATAACTGTATACCTACTGAACCCACAATGAGCGAGCTACGTTAAAAATTGCCTCAACCTAATATTCAGCCTTCGAAGGAAAGTTCTAATTTTTCTGTGCAAATATCGAAACTACTTTTCCACTTCCCCGCATCTCATCTAGGTAATTTGCCCACCACTGCATCATCTCTTTTCGCTCATCCATATAACGAGCATGATGGGTATATGCAGCCCTTACCCCATTCCTCTCCATGTGGGAAAGCTGCCTTTCAATGGCGTCAGGATTAAAGCCGGTCTCATTCAGGATTGAGGAAGCTGTAGCGCGGAAACCATGGGGATTTGCTTTACTTTTTCCTTCTTGGGAGCCATCCCAGCCCATTTTAAAAATTGCCTTACGCATAGTGTTATCGGACATGGGCCGGGCCCTTTCGCGCTCAGATGGGAAAAGCAGAGGATATTGGCCACTGATGGGCTTTAATTCCTCCAAGACAGCACAGGCTTGAGTAGATAGCGGTACTATATGATCCGTTCCCATCTTCATACGCTCGCCAGGGATACGCCATAGAGCAGACTCGAAGTCGAATTCTTCCCAGCGCGCACAACGCAATTCGCCAGGTCGAACAAAGGTAAGGATTAATAGCTGTATAGCTAGCTTGGTTAGTGCCCGCCCGCGTTCCTGATAAAAGTCCAGTTCTTTTAAGAAACTGGGTAATTCTTCGCGGGGAAGGGAGGCCCTATGACTACTTTTACGGCCGCGTAGAATGCCAGTTAATTCACTGGCGGGGTTGTGAGTGAGTTTGCCCATTTGCACTGCATAACGACAAACCCGGCGAATATCTTGTAGAACCCGCTGAGCAACATCCATTGCATCCCGATCTTCAACATCGCGAACAATGGCAATTACATCTTGGGGATGAATATCGGCAATAGGTTTTTGCCCAATTCGGGGGAAGGCGTTATCGCGTAGCCTAGACCATACACGCTGGGCGTGATTTTCAGTCCAGGTTCCTTTCTGATGTTTCCACCAGTCTTCAGCCACAGTAGCAAAGCTGCGGTCTATGTTTTCTCGAAGCTGATGTTTTTCAATTTTTCTTTGTATGGAAGGGTCTTGCCCGTTCTCTAGTAATTGCTTTGCTTCAATTACTTTATTTCGTGCCTGTTTGAGACTAACAGAAGGGTAAACTCCCAAGGCTAGCGTTTTCTGCCGTCCTTGGAACCTGTACTTAAGCCGCCAATACTTGGAGCCGGTGGGTTTGATTAGCAGGCGTAATCCCTGCCCATCTGTAAGCCACTGATCCTTGTCGCTTGGTTTGGCCTGTTTGATTTGGGTATCTGTAAGGGCCATTGGTGCTACCAGTTTCTAAATTGAACTAGGTAGCACCAAATGTAGCACCAGATAGCACCGGATGACAATGAACGAGAGCGGAGGGCTTTGTACATTCCAGATAGCAGAAAGCCCCGATTTACGGGGCTTTCTGAACGATTCCGAACTTCTTCGGATCTTGATTTGGTACCAGAGGCCGGACTCGAACCGGCACGCTTTTAAGGGCGGGGGATTTTGAATCCCCTGTGTCTACCAATTTCACCACTCTGGCACTTTCGCTGCTCGACCTTGGGGTCGGTGCGAAGAGGGCGTGATTATAGCAATGCTTTCGCTTGGGTCAACCAGTGATTTCAATAACTTAGCGCATTTTCTGTCGTCCGAGTTGAGGAGCCTCTGAGAAACTCTGTAATGCCTCTGTGGGTCTTGAGGGCTGCAGATGTTAGGCGCAGCTCGCCGCGAATGGCACAGTCCTTTGCAAGAGCTGCAACGTGGCAGCTGTAGCCCTCAAGGCCCACCCTTTGGGGCTTGCAGAGCAATTCACACTCGGCGTTGCGGCTTCTTGCAAGGTCTAGACATTCCTGCAAAGCCGCGCCTTGATTGTGAACTGCTCTGCATGCCAGAGGTATCACGGAGTTTTTCAGAGGCTCCTTAACAGCTCCTAAAATTTCCTATAACCTTCGCGACCTCTCCATAGTTTCTAGATTTCCAGGATTCCATGCAGCGTCAGGACTTTGACTTTCATCTGCCCGATGAGCTGATTGCCCGCGCGCCCACTGAGGAGCGCCGTGGCAGCCGTCTTTTGTGTCTGGATGGGCCCAGCGGGGCCATTGCACATCGGCAGTTCCCAGATATTCTCGATCAGGTCCAAGCTGGTGACCTGATAGTCTTTAACGATACCCGGGTGATCCCGGCGCGTTTGTTCGCGCAGAAGGAGACCGGCGGTAAGTTGGAAATCCTGGTGGAGCGGGTGCTTAACGAGACGGATATCTGGGCCCATGTGCGCTCCAGCAAGTCGCCTAAGCCCGGCTCTACCATCGTCCTTGAAGACGGTACCCGTATAGAGGTGACCGGCCGCAAGGATGCACTGTTTGAATTGTCCTTCCCTAAAGAAGAAGGTGTGCTGGCGATTCTGGATCGCCTCGGCCATATGCCGCTGCCTCCTTATATTGATCGTGAAGACGATGCCAGCGATCGCGAGCGCTACCAAACCGTATACGGCCGCAATGCCGGTGCTGTGGCGGCGCCGACGGCGGGGCTGCACTTTGATGATGAGATGATCGGTGCATTGCGGGATAAAGGTGTCGAGGTTGTCTTCGTTACCCTGCATGTGGGCGCCGGTACTTTCCAGCCGGTGCGCGTGGACAATATTTATGAGCACCAGATGCACAGCGAAGTGCTGGACGTCTCCCAGGATGTGGTGGATGCGGTAACTGCTTGCCGCGCTCGCAATGGCAGCGTGATTGCGGTGGGTACCACCAGTGTGCGCGCGCTGGAAAGTGCGGCGCGCAGTGGCCAGTTACAGGCCACGGTGGGGGAGACAGATATCTTTATTTACCCCGGTTATGAATTCCAGGTTGTGGATAAGTTGATCACCAACTTCCATCTGCCGGAGTCCACCTTATTGATGCTGGTGAGTGCCTTCGCGGGGTACCAGCATACGATGGCCGCTTATAAGGCCGCAGTTGAGGAGCGCTATCGCTTCTTTAGTTACGGCGATGCCATGTTTATTACCCGCGATCCCAATGCCAAAAAAGAAGAAGTAGCACCAGCGAAAGGAGATACCCAGTGAGCCGCGAATGTTTTATGCAGTTTGAAGTGGATACCACTGATGGCAAGGCCCGTCGCGGCCGCTTGCGTTTCCCTCGCGGTGTAGTGGAAACCCCGGCGTTTATGCCGGTGGGCACTTACGGCACCGTGAAAGGTATGTTGCCGAGGGATATCGAAGGGATTGGTGCACAGATTATTCTGGGCAATACCTTCCACCTGATGCTGCGCCCGGGTACCGAAGTGGTTAAGGCCCACGGCGATCTGCACGATTTCACCCAGTGGTCTGGCCCGATCCTTACCGACTCCGGCGGTTTCCAGGTGTTTAGCCTGGGTGAGCTGCGCAAGATTACGGAAGAGGGGGTTTCTTTCCGCTCGCCTATCGATGGCAGCCCGGTATTCCTGGACCCAGAAGAGTCCATGCGCGTTCAGCGGGACCTGGGTTCCGATATCGTCATGATCTTTGATGAGTGCACCCCTTATCCGGCCACTACCGATGAAGCGCGCAAATCTATGGAGTTGTCCCTGCGTTGGGCTGAGCGCTCCAAGAAAGCTCATGGCGATAGCCCGTCGGCGCTGTTCGGAATTGTGCAGGGCGGTATGTTCCCGGAGTTGCGCGATGTGTCACTGCGCGGCCTGACTGAGATTGGTTTCGATGGCTATGCCATTGGTGGCCTGTCTGTGGGTGAGCCTAAAGATGAGATGATCAAGGTCTTGGATCACCTGGCTCACAAGATGCCGGAAGATAAGCCGCGCTACCTGATGGGCGTGGGCAAGCCGGAGGATATTGTCGAGGCGGTGCGTCGCGGTGTGGATATGTTCGACTGCGTTATGCCTACTCGCAATGCGCGCAACGGCCACCTGTTTACCTTCGAAGGCGTGGTGAAAATCCGCAACGCCAGGCACCGTCACGATACGGGTCCCTTGGAGGAAGAGTGCGATTGTTACACCTGTGAGAATTTCTCCCGCGCTTACCTGCACCACCTGGATCGCTGCGGTGAAATTCTCGGTGCGCAGCTGAATACGATTCACAATTTGCGCCACTACCAGCGCCTGATGCAAAAGCTACGCGATGCCATTGCCGCCAATGAGTTGGAGGCTTATGTCGCCGAGTTCTACCGTGGTCTGGGCCGCGAGGTTCCAGCGCTGGAGGCCTGATCAGGCGTCGCTTTTACCCTGCCTGGGGTGCTGCCCGTCTCATTGCGGCACCCCTGTAATTTGTCCGTTCCCACGATCCCCGTATAATCAGCCCCCACTTTTATTGGGGGCGGTGTACCTTGCATTCTGCGTATACTGCCCGCATATCCAGGCAAATTGCTTAGGCAGATTGCCAAGATTTACCGGCCCTCGGGGTCACACTAGAACAATGAGAACAGCATGAATCGCTACCCGATCTGGAAGTACTTTCTGATTCTCGCGGTTGTGGCCTTTGGCCTGATGTACGCCGCGCCCAATCTCTATAAGCCGGACCCTGCCGTGCAGATTTCCGGGCAATCCAGTGCACTCACCATCGGCCCCGATGTCCTTGCGAATGCACAAAAAGCCCTGGATGAAGCGGGTATTGCTCACTTCGGCGGCGAAGTTGGGGACAAGTCAGTACTGATCCGCTTGAACTCCATGGAGGAGCAGTTGCCGGCTAAAGAGGCGATTCAAAAAGCGCTTGGTACCACCAACTATGTTGTCGCCCTGAACCTGGCTTCCACTACGCCCCAGTGGATGAAAGATATCGGCGCTAGCCCGATGAAGCTCGGTCTGGACCTGGCGGGTGGTGTGCACTTCCTGATGGAAGTCGACACCAACACCATCGTCAAGAACAACATGGAAAGCTACGAGCAGGAAGTGAAAAGCAAACTGCGCGAAGCCAAGGCCCGTTACCGCAATGTGGAGCTGGTGGATGATCGCGAGATTATTGCCCGCTTCCGCAACGATGAGCTGCGCAGCTTGGCGATGTCCACTATGCGCAAGGAATTTCCGCAGCTTCAACTGCGCGAGTCCGGCAGCGGCGAAAACCTGGAGATCCGCGCAACCCTGACCGATCAGGAAATCAAGCAGCTGGAAGATTACGCCGTAACCCAGAACCTCACCACCCTGCGCAACCGGGTGAACGAGCTGGGTGTTGCCGAGCCGATCGTACAGCGCCAGGGCCGCAACCGTATCGTTGTGGAGCTGCCCGGTGTACAGGACACCGCAGAGGCCAAGCGTATTATCGGTAAAACTGCCAACCTCGAATACCGTATGGAAGCTCGCCCGGATGAGCTGGTTTCCAACAAGGAATACTTCGAGTACCGCGATGATCGCCAGGCGCAGATGTACGGTGGTGCCTGGTTGGAGCGCCAGATCATTATCAAGGGTGACAGCGTTACCAATGCCCGCGTCGGTTACGACGAGAGCGGTTTCCCGCAGGTAAATATCACCCTCGACGCCCGTGGCGGCGAGATGATGCACCGCGCAACCTGGAAGAATGTCGGTCGCCGTATGGGTACCCTGTTTATCGAGACTCGCTTTGAGCCGGTAACCGAGATCGACGAAAACGGTAACGAAGTTACCGTGCAGAAGCGCACCGAAGAGAAGAAGATTATTAATCTGGCCACGGTACAGAGTGCCCTGGGCAAGCAGTTCCGCACCACCGGTCTGGACAGCCCGGCTGAAGCCCAGGAATTGGCCCTGCTGCTGCGTGCCGGTGCCCTGGCTGCGCCCATGTACTTTGTGGAAGAGCGTGTGATCGGCCCATCCCTGGGTGCCGATAACATCAAGGTGGGTGTGCAGTCCGTACAGATCGGTCTGCTGGCTGTGATTATCTGTATGCTGATTTCCTACCGCGTATTTGGCTTGGCCGCAAACCTGGCCCTGGCGGTAAATATGATCCTGCTGGTGGCGGTTATGTCGCTGTTGGGTGCAACCCTCACGCTGCCCGGTATTGCCGGTATCGTATTGACAGTAGGTATGGCGGTGGATGCCAACGTGCTTATCTTCTCGCGAATACGGGAGGAACTCAGGAATGGGATGCCTCCCCAGACAGCGATCAGTGCCGGTTTTGACAATGCTTACAGCACCATTGTGGATGCGAATATCACCACCCTGATTGTGGCGGTGATCCTGTATGCCATCGGTTCCGGTCCGGTACAGGGCTTCGCGGTAACCCTGTCTATCGGTATTCTCACCTCCATGTTCAGTGCCATCATGGGTACGCGAGCAATTGTTAACTTGTTCTACGGCGGTCGCCGTGTGCAGAAGCTCTGGATTTAAGGGAGTCAGTCATGAGTGAGACCAAAGTGGATAACGGCAAAATTACCGAGTACATGGGCAAGCGCGTCTACGACTTTATGCGCTGGCGCAAGATCGCCGGGATTGTCTCGGTGGTGCTGGTACTTTCCTCCATCGCCGCACTGGCAATGAACGGCCTGAAGTTCGGCCTGGACTTTACCGGTGGTACCCAGGTTGAAGTGGGCTACGAGGTAACGCCTTTTATTAGCGACGTGCGCGATCAGCTGGAAGCAGCGGGTTACGACGGTGCCACGGTAGTGAATTTTGGTTCTGAGAAGGACCTGTTGATCAAGTTGCCCCCTGTGGTGACCGAGGAAGAAATCCAGATCAGCGCTACCGATCAGGAAACAACGACACCGATCGGTGACAAGGTTGTGGCTCTCCTGCGAGAGGGCAGTGAGGGTGATGTTGAGCTGCGCCGTGTCGAGATGGTGGGCCCACAGGTAGGTGCCGAGCTGCGTGACGACGGCGGCCTGGGCATGATGCTGGCCCTGTTCATGGTGATGATCTACGTTGCCCTGCGCTTCCAGTACAAGTTCTCTTTCGGCGCTGTAGCGGCTCTGGGCCATGATGTGATTATCGTGCTGGGCTTCTTTGCGGTGATGGGATTGGACTTCGATTTAACCGTACTGGCGGCAGTACTGGCGGTGATCGGTTACTCCCTGAACGATACCATCGTGGTATCGGACCGTATCCGTGAGAACTTCCGCAAGGTGCGAAAGGCTGAATCTGAGGAAATTATCAATATCTCTATCAGCCAGACCCTGGGTCGTACCTTTATGACGTCCTTCACCACCTTGCTGGTGCTGTGGGCGCTGCAGTTCTTCGGTGGCGAATTGATCCACAACTTCTCCCTGGCCTTGATCGTGGGTGTGGTTGTGGGTACTTACTCCTCTGTTTACGTAGCTGCCAACGTGCTGATGGCTTTGAATATCAACAAAGAAGATCTGATGCCGCCGGTGAAAGAGGGTGCGGAACTGGAAGAAATGCCCTGATGTGAATGAGAAGTGGCTGCGTTGACGCGGCCATATTCGAGCGGCCCCGGCCGCGCTTTGCTGCTGGTCAGCGGAGCGCCGTCGGGGTTTTTTATTGCGCGGAGGTTAGGCTCTGGGCTTTTTGCCGAGGGTGATGTGCTTGGGGCCGGAAGTGTTGGTCTGGCCGCTTACCCCTTTGGGCACCTGCTCGATCTCACCGCCACCGGCGAGGAACGCCTTTACCTGCTCCTCGATGCTTTCGCTGGTCTCGAGGGGAGCGGCTTGTTTGCGATTGGAGGAAGAGGAAGGTTTCTTGGCCACGGCGCTATCCGGTTTTTATGTGTAAGCGGGCCATATTAGCACGGCTTGCACAAAAAATCACCCAAGTGGCCAGACTCTGCACATAGCGGGTGTTTTGTCGACAGCTTTCGAATAATTTTGTCGTTTTTGGATAAATCGGGCCGCTTTGAGGCAGCCCGGAAGATAGTGCGTTATTCGGCTTCTTCTGTGGTCTCTTCAGTTTCCAGCGGCCAACCGCCCATCTCTTTCCACTTGTTCACGATGCCGCAAAACAGGGTTGCGGTTTTTTCTGCGTCGTACTCGGCGGAGTGGGCGCAGTTGTTATCAAACTCGATTCCAGCAACCTGGCAAGCTTTGGCTAATACGGTCTGGCCGTAGGCGAGGCCGGCGAGGCTAGCGGTGTCGAAGCAGGAGAACGGGTGGAATGGGTTGCGCTTGATGCCGGTGCGCTCGACGGCTGCATTGACGAAGCCCAGGTCGAAGTGGGCATTGTGGGCAACCACGATGGCGCGGGTGCAGCTGTGCTTTTTCACCGCGCTGCGAATCTTGCGGAACAGCTCGGGGATGGCGATTTCTTCCGGCCAGGCGTCGCGGTCCGGGGATTCCAGGTCGATGCCAATAAAGTCGAGAGCGGATTGCTCAACATTGGCGCCCTCAAAAGGCTCCAGGTGGAAACTGTGGGTCTCCAGCGGGAAGAGGTTGCCGGAGTCATCCATGTCGAGGATAACCGCAGAAATTTCCAGCAGTGCATCGGTACGGGCGTTAAAGCCGCCGGTTTCAAGGTCGATGACCACGGGCAGAAAGCCTCGGAATCGCTGGGCGAGAGAGCTTTTTGGTCCTGTGGGTTCTTCGGCGGGTGTCACGGTGGTTCCTTGTAAATCTTGTCTTCAGGCCAGCAGCATTTGGCGCTGGTGGGGCAGGGTATTGTATTCGAATTGCGGCGCCTGCCGGGAGTGTTCTCCCTGCAGGCGCTGTAATCAGGGCACTCGCCGATTACGCAAGTTGCCAGTTTAAGGTTTCACCGGCTGCGAGGGGAATCAGATTTTCACCACCCATATCCAGTTTTTCCGGCAGGGTCCAGGGGCTCTTGACCAGGGTGATGGTGCCCTCGTTGCGCGGCAGCTCGTAGAAGTCGGGGCCGAACTCACTGGCAAAGCCTTCCAGCTTGTCCAGTTTGCCCGCGCGCTCGAATACTTCGGCGTATAGCTCAATAGCGGAGTAGGCGGTATAGCAGCCGGCGCAACCACAGGAGTGTTCTTTCTTGTGGTGGGCGTGGGGGGCTGAGTCGGTGCCGAGGAAAAACTTCGGGTTACCGCTGGTGGCCGCTTCGATCAATGCATTTTGATGGTAGCCGCGCTTGAGGATCGGCAGGCAGTAAAAGTGCGGCTGGATACCACCAACCAGCATATGGTTGCGGTTGTACAGTAGGTGGTGCGCGGTGATGGTTGCGGCAACGCCTTCGCGGGCGCCTTGTACAAACTCTACTGCTTGGGCGGTGGTGATATGTTCAAACACCACTTTCAGCGTGGGGAAATCATCTACCAGGCGGGACAGGGTTTTCTCGATAAAAGCCTGCTCGCGGTCGAAGATATCGATATCGCTGGTGGTCACTTCACCGTGTACCAGCAGCTTCATACCGCAGGCCTGCATCTCTTCCAGGGCCGGGTAGATGTTGGCGATATCGGTAACGCCGGAATCGGAGTTGGTGGTCGCGCCCGCTGGGTACAGTTTGGCGGCGATAACACCGGCTTCATGAGCCTTGCGAATAACGGCAGCGTCGGTCTTGTCGGTGAGGTAGATCACCATCAAGGGTTCGAAAGGGGTGTCGGCGGGAACATTAGCGTCAATACGTTCCTTATAAGCCACTGCACTTTCGGCATCGGTCACAGGGGGTACCAGGTTGGGCATTACAATCACGCGGCGGAATTGTTTTGCGGCATCGGGCACGGTGCGCCCGAGAGCGGCGCCGTCGCGCAGGTGAATGTGCCAGTCGTCGGGGGCGCGAAGGGTAATTTGCTCCGTCATGGTACTCCGTAAAGCTTCTTAGCGTAGTGAGTCGTTGTGCGGCGCGAATGCTACCCGAAGCTGTACAAAATTGCGATGCACGAAAAGGTTAAAAATCAATCAATTGTGCTTACTCGCGCCTTGGCGCTAGTCGATCGCGAGCTTAGGCGCTACAATCGCGCCCCGACAAAGAGTGTGGGTATTGTTGTGCCCGCAATTTACCGATCCTGGGCATATCTCCAAGAATAACTCCCCCAGACCGACACTAGTTTCGCGTAGTGGCATTCCCCGTCTCCGCGGTTTAGTCGTGGCGGCGTATTTCCGGCAGCAGAGGACAGCAATGAGCAAAATCGAAAAGGTGGTACTGGCATACTCCGGTGGATTGGATACGTCAGTAATCGTGCGATGGTTGCAGGAGACTTACGGTTGTGAAGTGGTGACTTTCACCGCTGATATCGGCCAGGGTGAAGAGGTGGAACCGGCCCGTGCCAAGGCCGAGGCCCTCGGGGTTAAAGAGATTTATATCGACGATCTGCGCGAAGAGTATGTGCGCGATTTCGTTTTCCCGATGTTCCGCGCCAATGCGATTTATGAAGGGGAGTACCTGCTGGGTACCTCTATTGCGCGCCCGCTAATTGCCAAGCGCCTGATTGAGATTGCCAACGAGACTGGCGCCGATGCCATTTCCCACGGTGCTACCGGTAAAGGTAATGACCAGGTGCGCTTCGAGCTGGGCGCCTACGCGCTGAAGCCGGGCATCCAGGTAATCGCTCCCTGGCGCGAGTGGGACCTGAACTCCCGCGAAAAGCTGATGCAGTACTGCGAGCAGCACAATATTCCGGTGGACTTCTCTTCCAGCAAGAAGAAATCCCCTTACTCGATGGATGCCAACCTGCTGCACATCTCTTACGAGGGCGGCAACCTCGAAGATCCCTGGGCGGAAGCCGAAGAGGATATGTGGCGCTGGAGTGTGAGCCCCGAGGCGGCTCCGGAAGAACCCACCTACATTACTTTGGGTTTTGAGAAGGGCGATCCCGTTTCTATCGACGGCGAGCGCTTAAGCCCTGCTACTTTGCTTGAGAAGCTGAACAAGTTGGGCGGAGCCAACGGTATCGGTCGTCTGGATATCGTGGAAAACCGCTACGTGGGAATGAAGTCCCGCGGCTGCTACGAAACACCGGGCGGCACCATTTTGATGAAGGCGCACCGCGCCATTGAGTCCATTACCCTGGATCGCGAAGTTGCGCACATGAAGGATTCCCTGATGCCGCGCTACGCCGAGCTGGTTTACAACGGTTACTGGTGGTCCCCGGAGCGCAGCATGCTGCAGGCTGCGATCGATGAGTCCCAGGATGTGGTTAATGGCGAAGTTCGCCTGAAACTGTACAAAGGCAGCGTGAGTGCTGTGGGCCGTCGCTCTGCGGACAGCCTCTTCGATGAGCGTATCGCTACCTTCGAAGACGATGCTGGCGCTTACGACCAGAAGGATGCGGAGGGCTTTATCAAGCTCAACGCCCTGCGTCTGCGCATTGCCGCAGGTAAAGGAAGAAAATTGATTTAGTTGATTTAGATCAGCAATCACCGGGCAAGGATGCGCTTAAATCCTTATCCGGCCAATAGTAACCACAGTGCCTCACACATTGTGGTTACACACCTTCTGTGGTGGGCCAGTCCCGCACAGTGGAACCGAATCTTAAAAGCAACGGAAGTAAAAACATGACGACAACGGTGGCAAAGACCGGCCCTGTGCCGGACTATGACTACAATATCGTGCGCCAGTTCACCATCATGTCCGTGGTCTGGGGCATTTTTGGTATGGGCATGGGCGTATTGATCGCAGCCCAGCTAGCCTGGCCTGAACTCAACGACTTTTGGCAGCCCTTCTCGCACTTCGGGCGCTTGAGGCCCCTGCACACCAACGCGGTAATTTTCGCCTTTGGTGGTAGTGTTCTCTTTGCCACTTCTTACTATGTGGTACAGCGTACCTGTCAGGTCCGCCTTTGGGGTGGCTGGCTGATCCCCTTCACCTTCTGGGGATGGCAGGCCGTTATCGTCGCCGCGGCAATTACTCTGCCGATGGGCTTCACTTCCACCAAGGAATACGCTGAGCTCGAGTGGCCTATCGATATCCTGATTGCCCTGGTTTGGGTTGCTTACGCGCTGGTGTTCTTCGGCACCATCATGAAGCGTAAGACTTCTCACATCTACGTGGCGAACTGGTTCTTCGGTGCTTACATCGTAACTATTGCTGTTCTCCATATCGTTAATAACCTGGAGATTCCTGTTGGCCCGTTCAAGTCCTACTCTATCTATTCGGGCACTAAGGACGCAATGATCCAGTGGTGGTATGGCCACAACGCAGTAGGGTTCTTCCTGACTGCAGCCTTCCTCGGCATCATGTACTACTTCGTACCTAAGCAAGCTGGTCGTCCGGTTTATTCCTACCAGCTGTCTATCGTTCACTTCTGGGCACTGATCTCCCTGTACGTATGGGCTGGTGGTCACCACCTGCACTACTCAGCGCTGCCCGACTGGGCTCAGAGCCTGGCGATGGTTATGTCCCTGATTCTGCTGGCACCTTCCTGGGGCGGTATGATCAACGGCATCATGACCCTGTCCGGCGCATGGCATAAGCTGCGCACCGACCCGACCCTGCGCTTCCTGGTGGTATCCCTGTCCTTCTACGGTATGTCTACCTTCGAAGGTCCGATGATGTCCATCAAGACTGTAAACGCTCTGTCTCACAACACTGACTGGACCGTTGGCCACGTACACTCCGGCGCTTTGGGCTGGGTTGCAATGATCTCTATCGGTGCTCTGTATCACCTAGTTCCGGTTCTGTGGAAACGCCGCGAAATGTACAGCTCCAAGCTGATCAACGCGCACTTCTGGCTGGCCACTGTAGGTACTGTTCTGTACATCGCCGCTATGTGGGTTAACGGTATTACCCAGGGCCTGATGTGGCGTGCATTTAACGCCGACGGCACCCTGACTTACAGCTTCGTAGAGAGTGTTGTAGCCAGCCATCCGGGCTATGTAGTTCGCTGGTTGGGCGGCGCCATGTTCCTGGTGGGTATGCTGCTGATGGCTTACAACGTTTACCGCACGATTACCGAGAAGGTAAACGATGCCGAAGCCGATAACACCGTTCGAGCAGTGCCTGCGGCATAGGAGTTTAGATCGTGAAGAATCATGACCTCGTAGAAAAAAACATCGGCTGGATGATCTTTTTCACCATTATCGCCATCAGTTTCGGCGCCCTGGTTGAGATCGTTCCGCAGTTCTTTACCAAGGATAACTACACGCCGCTGCCGGGGCAGAAGCCGCTGACAGCAATGGAGCTGGAAGGTCGCGATATCTACATTCGCGAAGGCTGCCACGTTTGCCACACTCAGATGATTCGTCCTCTGCGTGCGGAAGTTGAGCGTTACGGCCACTACTCCATGGCTCAGGAATCCATTTACGAGCACCCCTTCCTGTGGGGCTCCAAGCGTACCGGTCCAGACCTGGCGCGCGTAGGTGGACGCTACTCTGATGAATGGCAGCGCGCGCACTTGTACAACCCGCGTAGCGTTGTGCCTGAGTCAATCATGCCTGCTTACCCCTGGTTGTTCGACAATGTGGTAACTGGCGAATACACCGCACGTAAGATGGAAGCGCTGCGCTTCGTCGGTGTGCCCTACACCGATGACGACATCGCCAACGCCGCTGAGCCCTTCAAAGGTGGCAAGGTCAAGGAAATTGACGCGCTGGTCGCTTACTTGCAACAGCTGGGTACCCTGGTTACCCAAAAACGCTAATAGCGAGGAAGGAAACTCGTGACTATTGAAACTTTGCGGGAAATCGGTCTGGTTCTGGGCTCTGTGGCTTTTCTGGCTATCTGCTGGTGGGCCTTCTCTCCGAAGCGCAAGAAGCGCTTCGAAGAAGATGCCAATTTGCCATTTGCCGATGAAGAGCGACAAGCCGACAAGGACAAGTCGGCCGCTCAGCAGGACGAATCCAATTCCGGGGATAAACCCGGAGCCAATCGAAAACAGGGGCAGGATAAGTAATGAGTACATTCTGGAGTGTGTGGGTAATTGTGCTCACCCTCGCCAATCTGGCGTTGATTACCTGGGTGCTGTTCGCCAACCGAAAGGTGGCAGTGGATGACCAGGCTGAACCGGAAAACAAAACCACGGGCCACGTTTACGATGGCATCGAGGAATACGACAACCCGCTGCCCAAGTGGTGGTTCATGTTGTTCATTGCCACCCTGGTGTTCTCTGCGGGATATCTGGTGGTTTACCCGGGTCTGGGTAACTTCAAAGGTGTCGGCAACTGGACTTCTGTCGGTGCATTGGAAGCTTCCCAGGCCAAGGCTCAGGAGCGATTCCACGAGACCTTCGGTAAGTACGAAAATATGCCGATCGAGCAGATTGCGCAGAGCCCCGAAGCCCTCAAGATGGGTTCCCGGATCTTCGCTAACAACTGTGCGGTATGTCACGGTGCAGATGCCGGCGGTAACTTTGGCTTCCCGAACCTGACCGATAACGCCTGGCTGTACGGCGGCACCCCGGAGAAAATCCTGGAAACCCTGTACAACGGTCGTCAGGGCATGATGCCTCCTCAGGGTCCGGTGATCGGTGAAGAAGGTGTTAGAAATGCGACAGAGTATGTTCTCTCCCTGAACGGCCTGGAGCACGACACCGCCATGGCAGCCGAAGGTCAGAAGGTATTCAACACCGTGTGTATGGCTTGTCACGGTATGGATGCCAAAGGCAACCAAATGCTGGGTGCGCCGAACCTGACCGACGACATCTGGCTGTACGGTAGCAATCGCGAACAGATCCAACACACTATTCGCGGTGGTCGTACAAATATGATGCCCGCGCAAAAAGATAAACTGCGTGAAGACAAAATCCGCCTCGTAGCGGCCTATGTCTACAGCCTGTCGCAGCAGGAAGAAGAAAAGCAGTAATTAACTATTGAGGCCCGGCATTTGCTGGGCCTTGTTTTATCAAGGGACTCCGGGCGCTGCAGGGACGGAGAAAAAAGCCTCAACATAAGGGGCTACCTGGCCCACGTACAAGATGTGCCCGTGCGAGAGTGAGGTTTGTGTGAGTGATTTAATTCCAACCCGTGAGGAACAGGAAGGTGATGGCGAAGTTCGCTATCGCATGCTGTATGAGTCGGAAGACAAAGTCTACATCCGACATATCAAGGGTGTTTTCACCCGTGTTCGCAAATATACCGGCCTGCCTTTGCTGCTGGCTTTCTTCTTCCTACCTTGGATCAATATCGACGGGCGCCAGTCGGTCTTCTTTGATCTCCCCACCCGCCAATTCCATATTTTCTGGACTACTTTCGGCCCCCAAGACGGCTTCCTTCTAGGTTGGCTGCTGATCATTGCCGCCTTCGCGCTGTTTGCGGTCACCACTTTGCTGGGCAGGGTGTGGTGTGGCTTCACCTGTCCGCAGACCGTCTGGACCATGATGTTTATCTGGGCAGAAAGGGTTTGTGAAGGCGATCGCAACAAGCGAATGAAGCTCGATAAGGCCCCCTGGAACCTGGAAAAGGTTCTGCGCAAGGGTGGCACACACACCATTTGGCTGTTGATCTCGCTGGCAACTGCACTGGCATTTGTGGGTTATTTCTACGGTGTGCGCGAGCTGGTGGTGGATCTGGCGACGTTTAACGCGCACCCGCAGGGTGTTTTCTGGGTCGCTTTCTTCACTTTTGCCACCTATATGAACGCCGGCTTCCTGCGTGAGCAGGTGTGTAAATACATGTGCCCCTATGCCCGTTTCCAGTCGGTGATGTACGATGAGGATACGCTGGCGGTTTACTACGATGCCAAGCGGGGTGAGACCCGTGGTCCGCGCAAAAAGAACGTGGATTACAAGGCGGAAGGTATGGGCGACTGTATCGACTGCTACTGGTGTGTTCAGGTGTGTCCGGTGGATATCGATATCCGCGACGGCATGCAGTACGAATGTATCAACTGTGGCCTCTGTGTCGATGCGTGTAATAGCGTGATGGACAAGATGGGCTATGAGCAGGGCTTGATTCGCTTCACCTCTGAGGACGAATTGCAGGGTGGAAAGACCCGCTTCCTGCGCCCGCGCCTATTTGGCTACGCGTTGATACTGGTTGCGATGACCGGCCTGTTTGCACAGCAAGTGATGACTCGAAGCCCAATCGAGGCAGAAATCACTCGCGACCGCGGTGCTCGTATGTTCCGTGAGTCCCAGGGACAGGTGCAAAATGTCTACACGGTAAAAATCAACAATATGGATCAGGCTCCCCACGAATTCACCATAAAGGTGGAAGGTAAGCCTGAATACGATTACTCCATTCGCAAGCCGAAGACGATTTACCTGGTGCCTGGAGAGATGTTCTCCGTTCCCATTCGGGTAAGCGTTCCCAGAGACCAGCTGAAGGATACCAAGCACGATATCGAGATTGTTGTCCAAGCAGTCGACAATCCTGAGCTGGTTGATAAGCACCGAACGGTGTTTATTGGTCCAAAGCAGTAGACGGGACGCCAATCCCGTTGCAAAGTACGGGCCCGCCCAGGCGGGCTCGACTTTTGTGCACAAACGGTAACTTTTTGGTAACGCGATGAATGAATCAACCCCAAAACCCTGGTACCGGGAACCTTGGGCGTGGATGGTACTGGCCCCACTGATTACAGTGGTGGTTGTCTCCACAATTACAGTCTCGATAGCGGTGCGCTTTGCTGACGATAAAGTCAGTGATACTTACTACAAAGACAGCCGCATGTATCACTTCAGCGCCGAGCAGGACTTGCGTGCGAAAGAGCTGGGTTTGGCCGCTTTGGTCCAGTTTCAGCCGTCTGAAAAATCGGTTGTCGTGGAGCTGAATGGCGACCTCGACTACCCCAAGGCCCTACTGCTCACATTGAGCCACCCAGTGGAGTCTGACCTGGATAAGCATATCGAGCTCTCCCAGCTCTCCGTGGGCCGCTACCAGGGCACTTTGCCTGAAGGCGTTGGGAATCGCTGGTATCTGCGCTTGATGCCGGAACTCGATCCCGATGCGCATCAGGACGCCAACTGGCGCCTGAAAGGTGAAATCAACTTCGATCTCGGCAATGCCGCGCCACTGAACGCAGTAACTCAATGACTTCGTCTTCCTCCTCCTGTTATCACTGCGGACTCCCAGTCCCTCCCGGCAGCAACCACTCGGTGGTGATCGACGGGGCCGCCCGGGATATGTGTTGTCCAGGTTGTGAGGCGGTAGCCAGCGCTATCGTTTCCGGTGGTCTGGATGGCTTTTATCGCTTCCGGGAGAAGGAGAGCGACAGGCCGGAGGAAGCTCAACCCCAGGACCGCTGGGCGGCATACGATTTGCCGGAAGTGCAGCAGCAGTTTGTCCACGATTGGGATAACGGCAACAAGATTGCCTCGCTGTTGATTAGCGGTATTACCTGTGCAGCCTGTGTGTGGCTGATAGAAAAGCACCTGGGGCAGTTGGACGGGATTGAGAAGGTCTCTGTCAACGCCAGTACCCAGCGTGCCCAGATCGGTTTTAATCCCGACAAGATCAAACCCAGTGAGCTGTTTGGCGAACTGGAACGGATTGGCTACCGGCCGGCCCCGGCTACTGCGGCCAACCAGGAAAGTGTGATCCAGAGCGAGCACCGCGCCGCCCTGCGCCGCCTGGGTGTCGCTGGACTCGGCACCATGCAGGTGATGATGTTTGCCATCGCCCTGTATTTTGGTGCTGCAGCGGAAGAGGGCGTCGGCGAGTTTGAGCGCTACTTCCGCTGGGTTTCTCTGCTGGTGGCAACGCCAGTGGTTTTCTATGCGGCGCGTCCATTTTTCAGTGCCGCTTTGCGCAGTCTGCGCGCTCGACACCTGAGTATGGATGTGCCGGTGTCCCTGGCGATTGGTATGGCCTATGTCGCCAGCTTTTACGCCACGGTATTTGGCACCGGTGAGGTGTACTTCGAATCTATCTCCATGTTCACCTTCTTCCTGTTGTTGGGACGGACGGTGGAAATGCGCGCCCGCCACCGGGCGGGCTTAGCCAGCGGTGGTCTGGCTCAGTTGCTGCCGATGACGGCGGCCAAATACCAAGGGGACGATATTGTCCATGTACCGGTGGCCGCATTGGTCGCTGGGGATAAAGTTTTGTTGCGCCCGGGAGACACTATCCCCGCCGATGGGGAGGTGCTGGAGGGCGTAAGTGGTGTGGATGAATCCCTGCTCAGCGGTGAATCGGCACTGCAACAGAAGTCTGCAGGCAGCCCGGTTTATGCCGGTAGTGTCAACGGCGATTCCACCCTGACTATTCGAATTACGGCAGCGGGGCAGTCGACTCGCCTGTCCGCCATTGAGCGCTTGGTAGAGCGGGCGCAATTAGATAAACCCAACCAAGTGGCCCTGGCAGATCGGGTTGCGGGTATTTTTGTCGGTGTTGTTCTATTCGCGGCACTGGCGGCGTTTGTTGTCTGGTGGCAAATCGATCCCAGTCGCGCTTTTTGGGTGTCCCTATCTGTTTTGGTGGTGACTTGCCCCTGCGCACTGTCGCTGGCAACCCCTGCTGCCCTGGCTTCCGCCACCCTGCGTTTACAGCAGTTGGGGCTTCTTGTGGCTGGAGGCAGCCTACTGGAAACGCTGCCGCGTATCGGCCGGGTGCTGTTCGACAAGACCGGTACCCTGACACGCGGTGAGCCGAGAATCCTGCATATTGATTTGCTGCGGGCCAACTGGACTGAGCAGCGGGTTAAGGACGTTGCTGCCGCCCTGGAATCCCAGACCAATCACCCTCTGGCCAGGGCCTTCCGCGCCTGGCGTGGCAATCTCACCGCTAATGAACTGAAAGTCCATACCGGAGCCGGCCTGGAAGGGCAGATCGAGGGGGACAGTTACCGGTTGGGTAAGGCGAGCTTTGTCTCCAGTGAGGAAGTTTCCACGCCTGAAGGGGAGGGGCAGTGGCTACTGCTCGGCGACTCCCTGGGCCCTATTGCCTGGATTGCGTTGGGGGATAAGTTACGGGACTCGGCAACCACCGCTGTTGAGGGTTTGACTGAGCAAGGTCTTTCAGTGGAACTGCTCAGTGGTGACCAGTCTGCGGAAGTTGAACGGCTGGCAGGGCGAGCGGGTATCGACAACTACCGCGCCGGTGCCTCGCCAGAGGACAAGCTCAGCCATATGAAGCAGCTGCAAAGCGATGGTGAGAAGGTGTTAATGGTAGGGGATGGCATCAATGATGTGCCAGTGCTCTCTGGTGCCGATGCCTCTGTGGCGATGATGTCTGCGGCGGATCTGGCCCAGTCCCGCGCCGATGCCATTTTGCTGAACGGAGATCTCGAAGTGCTGCCCAAAGCTATAGAGCTGGCGCACAAGTGCCGCCGAATTGTGCGGCAAAACCTGGCATGGGCTCTGGGCTACAACGTGATTGCCCTGCCGCTGGCATTTTGCGGTCTGGTGCCGCCCTGGGCTGCGGCAATCGGTATGTCCCTGAGTTCTCTGATCGTAGTGCTAAATGCGTTGCGTCTGTCCCGTGGACAGGAAGTCGACGAAAACCCTGTGGGCGCCGCGGCTTAATCCCGTGCTCACAGAAAGAGAGGAGGTGTAACTGATGGAAAGTCTGTATTTCCTGATTCCCATTGCGGTGATTTTGGTTGGCTTTGCGGTGAAGCTCTTTTTCTGGGCCGTGAATAACGGACAGTACGATGACCTGGAAACGGAAGGTCGTCGCATTTTGTTTGATGACGATGATGTTCAGCAGGACAAATCTGACGCGGAAAGGAAGCAGGAGAAGTAAGTGGGGGACTGGGGTTTTTTAGCGGCGGCTCTGGCTATCGGTTTTTTGGGTAGCAGTCACTGCATCGGTATGTGTGGGGGAATCTCCGGAGCGCTGGGTATGGCGGTACCGGGCAAAAAGACTGCTTGGGTGCAGCTGGGCTCTTACCAATTGGGTCGCCTGGGTAGCTATGCGCTGATGGGAGCGCTCGCCGGTGCCCTCGGTGCGGCGATACTGCCGGCACTAACTCCGCTGCGATTTGCTGCCGGGATCATGTTGATCCTGATGGCGCTGTACATCGGCGGTATCTGGCAGGGATTGGCTTGGATTGAAAAAGGGGGCCGTTACCTTTGGCGCTATGTGCAGCCACTATCGGCCAAATTATTACCGGTGCGCTCTGCGGGGCAGGCATTGGCACTGGGCTCCCTGTGGGGCTGGTTGCCCTGTGGTTTGGTTTATAGCGCGCTGACGTTCGCCCTGGCCCAGGGCAGTGCCGAGCGGTCTGCCTTGGCGATGTTTGCTTTTGGTTTGGGCACCGTGCCCGCCATGCTGGCTACTGGTGCTGCGGCGGCGCAGGTGCGCGGCATAGTGCAAAAGCCGGGGGTTCGCTATGGTTTCGCCGCAGCGATTTTGCTGTTTGGTATCTGGACCATTTGGGGGGCTATGGGCCACGGTGGACACGGAGACCACGCCAACCACGGGCAGATGAGCGGGATGGAAGCCCCCGCCGAAGACAAAGAAGAGCAGGGGCACCATCATCACCATCACTAAGCGCAGTGATGATGGGTCTTGTGGGCGCTAGAGATCGATCCGCAGGGATAGGTCGATAGCGCGCAGGTGCTTGGTCAGGCTACCGGAAGAGATATAGTCCACTTCCAGTTCAGCTAACTGAGCGATGCGATCCCGGTCGACACTGCCGGAAAGCTCAATTTTGGCTTTGCCTTTGGCCAGTTTCAGGGCCGTTCTAGTGTCTTCATCATTGAATTCGTCGAGCATAATAACGTCCACACCGACGGCGAGCGCCTGCTCCAGCTCTTCAATATTTTCCACTTCGACTTCAATCAAGGCTTCAGGCTTGATCACTCGCGCTTGGGCGACGGCGTGTTCAATGCCACCGGCGGCGAAGATATGGTTCTCTTTGATCAGGAAGGCGTCGTAAAGACCGATGCGGTGATTGTGGCAGCCACCGCAAAGTACGGCGTACTTCTGTGCGCTGCGCAGACCGGGAATGGTCTTGCGGGTATCGAGAATCTTCACCTCAGTGCCTTCAGCTCGCGCGGCGAACTCCGCAGCGGTTGTGGCAGTACCGGATAAGGTTTGCAGGAAATTCAGTGCGGCCCGCTCGCCGGTGAGGATGGCGCGGGCATTGCCTTCCAGCTCAAAAATAACGGCATTGGCGCTGATACGGTCGCCGTCCTCGAAGTGCCAGGTGAGGACGAGCTCCGGGTCCAGGGCGTGGAATACAGCCTCTACCCAGGCGCGACCACTCAGAGTGCAATCTTCGCGGGTGATTACCCGGGCCCGCGCATTGCGGTCCTCTGGGATCAGCTGGGCGGTGATATCGCCACTACCAATATCTTCTTCCAGGGCCACCTGAACTGAGCGTTGCAGGTCGGTAGTGATATTGGGAATAGCCGTGTCTTGTGGTCGCATTGGGAAACCTCGAAATTAACGCCGGCGCAGTTTACCAAAACACTCGGGGTTTTGACTGCTCAACTCAGTCTCTGGCAAGTAGCAGTTGGCTCTACGAATAGCTGTGACAAGTGTCTCAAATATGTCGCAGAACTGTGTAAAACAGTCCTATAACGCGAGTAGAATGACCGAAGAGTTAGGCTTGATCGCAGCCTGAATTGTTTCAGAGCAGGGCCGGTAAACGCTGTTCTCTCGCGGTCAAAACTTGAGTGAAATCAAGAACTTCGGCAGATTTTTCGCGCATGATCGCGGCGGGATTTCAACAGTTTGGGAATGTGGTTAACGGGGAACAGAAAGCCCCCGTTTCCGCTAGGGAGACCACTTTTCCATTCACTAATTTTTGCTTTTGGCCTCAGCGCTACAAGTCGGACGGCATTCGAAGGACCTCTTGGAAATGAGTGAATCCAGAAAGGTAGTTTCCCTCTCAGAGAAAAGTGGAGCGCGAAATATTTCTGCATCAGGTAAGCCCCCTGTTCTGCCCGCCGCAGTAACAATGCTGAAGGACAAAGCGACGGCACAGCTGCTGGAGCGGATTAAAGCGCTGTTTGGCAAGGTGGATGATTCCCTGTTTGCAATGGCCGAGCGAGCTCATGGCCAGGAGGAGCAGGATGGGCTTTTCCAGGCACTGCGCCTGCTGCGCGTTGAGCGCCGCAATATTGCCGAGCACTTTATCCAGAACGTCTCGCGCGCTTTTCAGGTCCGCCAGGAAGAAAAGACGGAAAGCAGTTTCGCCTCAGATAACCTGTCGCTGGTTCACAATGATGACCTGGAGCAGTTGGTCGCTGCCGATACCATGGTGGCCAATGCCAAGCGCGATTTCGCCGAGCCCCTTACCGAGCTGTGCATGAGGCTCGATACGCTCTACTCCGTCAAGGTGTACGACAAGAACAACCCTCTGGGGCCAGACGTAATCTGTGACGCCTTTGTAGAGGCGATTCAGGATCTGGACCTATTTATCCGCGCTCGCCTCACCCTGCTGAAAAAGTTCGAGCAGGTGGTCATGCTGCAGCTGCGGGACTTCTATGAATTCTGTAACCAATTACTTGTAGAGCAGGGCGTACTGCCATCTCTGCGTGAGCAGCAGCGAGTAGCCAGGCAGCGCTCGGCCTACAACGGTGCTCCCCACGCCGCCAGTGCCCCCACTGGTAGTGCCGGTGGTGTAGAGGCTGGCAGCCAGCCAGTACAAGGTGGAGTCGCAGCGACAGGGCACTTCCCCCCAGGGTTAGTGCCCGCAGCCGCAGGTGTTACTCCAATGCCTGCAGGGGATCTGCTTTCCCACTTGGGTGCACTGCAAAGTGGCAGCCACTATCAAGGTGGAAGTGCGGTACAGCTTTTGAATGTGGGCGAATTGCTACAGCAGCGCTTGGTGGATTCCAATCAGGCCGCCTCGCTGGCAAAAGTCGATAGCGATGTGATCAAGCTGGTAGAGATGTTGTTTTCCTTTATTCTGGAGGACCGCAGCCTTGCCACCCAAATCAAATCACTTCTGGGCCGCCTGCAACTGCCGCTGTTGAAAGTAGCCATTGCAGACAAGTCATTTTTCAGTAAAGGCGGCCATCCTGCGCGCAAATTGCTGAACGAGTTGGCCGATGCCGCTACCGGATGGCAGGCGGGGGATAACTACGAATCCGATCCCCTGTACAAAGAGATATCCGAAATTGTTGAGCGCGTGCTTAATGAGTTTGATCGGGATATCAATATCTTTGCCGTTTTGCTGGAATCCCTGCGCGAATTTATCGTCCGCGAGCGCAAGCGTGCCGAGATGTTGGAGCGCCGCGTTGTCGATGAGGCGGATGGTCGGGCTAAAACCCAAGCTGCCCGCGCACGGGTTGCCGCAGTAATGGATGCCTTGGTTGCAGAGCGGGATCTGCCACAGGTGGTGCAGGATTGGTTGAACAAAGTTTGGAACAACGTGCTGTTCCTGACCTGTGTCAAAGAGGGGACAGAGAGCGACGCCTGGAACCGCGACGTGCGCACAGCGAGAGATCTCGTGTGGAGTGTGCAGGCCCCAATGCCGGATTCCCGCAAACAGTTATTGAGCTTACTGCCTGTTTTGCAGGAGAGATTGCGCGAGGGAATTGAGGCGCTTTCCTATAACGCTTTCGAAGCGCGTACCCTTTTCACCGGCCTCAAAGAAGTTTATCGCGAGCGCTTTGCCCTGGCCCAGCAATTGGCGGAGCAGCGTGAACGTGAAGTGGCAGAGCAGGTTGCCCGCGAAGTGCGCGCAGCGAAATCTGCTGAGCCTGCGCCTGTTGTTGCTGATAATGTTGCTGACAAGCCTGTTGCCCCTGTCGTGGAGCAGGAAACTGCTGCTGATGCCGGACCCGCTGATGTTACTGAAGCTACGGTTGATGAAATTGCAGTGACTGAAGCGGTAATCGCTGAAGCTGTGGTTACCCGGGAAGTGATTTCAGACACTGCCGAAGATCAACTTCCAGATGAGCCAGCTGAAGTTACTGTTGAAGCTGTCCAAGCCGAGCCCCAGGAAGTGGCCGTGCCGCAGATGGAAGAGCTCGAGCAGGCAGTTGCTGAAGCAGAGGTGGCTGCACCGGAGCAGGATGGACTGGCCCCCCTTGACGAAGATGATCCCCACTGGCAGATGACCTTCCGCCTGGCACAGGGTAGTTGGTTCGAGCTGAAGCGCTCTGAGGACGAGCAGTTCCGTTGTCGTCTGGCGGCGGTAATTCGCGATATCGACCAGTTTATCTTCGTTAATCGCAATGGCGCCAAAGTCGCTGAATTCGCCCGACTAGAGCTGGCCCATGCGCTGCGTTCGGCACAACTGCTGCCGCTGGATGACGGCATGTTGTTTGAGCGGGCGCTGCAGTCCGTAATTGGCAATGTGCGCAAGAAGCGCAGTGAGCAGCGCTAATTTTCAGGAATTTAACGAGCGGACGTTGAGTATTTAGCAGGGATACTCAGTGGCCAGTGGTTTTCCGCAAGTTATGTCGCGATACTGCTCCGATCAGATTGGCATATCGATCAACGCTTCCATAGAATGGTAACTGCTGAAGCTTCGGGCGATACCGGGGCTATCAATAGGTTGCAGCGGAGATCGCAGATTGAAATATCAAGTGGAGTCTGGCTGGTTGGCGGGCGCGCGCCGGGTTCCGAGTCCTCATTGCAATAGCCGCCCGGAAGGCTGTGCGGTGGATCTATTGGTGATTCACAGTATCAGCTTGCCGCCCGGACAATATGGCGGCCCCTACATTGATGCCTTTTTCCTGGGGCAGTTGGATATCGACGCGCACCCCTATTTTGCCGATATTGCTGCGTTACAGGTGTCTGCGCATATTTTGATCGACCGCGATGGCCTGGTAACTCAATACGTGCCCCTTGATCGTCGTGCCTGGCACGCGGGCAAGTCCGAATTTAAAGGTCGCACTAACTGCAATGATTTTTCCATTGGTATTGAGCTGGAAGGTTTGGATACCGATATTTACACCGACTCCCAATATCACGCACTTGCCGAGGTGAGCGCTGCGATTATGCAAGCTTATCCCGCTATTGATATCGATAGAATTGCCAGTCATTCGGATATTGCTCCCGGAAGGAAATTGGACCCGGGTCCGGGGTTTGACTGGGAGCGCTACCTCAACAAGCTGAAAGAAATCGTCTGATATCCAGTAGCGGTCCTTAAAAGCGGGAAGGGTTTCTGTATCAGGAGCCGTAGCACGATTTTGATAACTGAAACAGTCTCGGATTATTTATGACTCTGTTAATTGTTCTGATCACCGTTGCCCTAGTGCAAATCTGGGGCTCAGGGGCTCCGTTACATCGCGATGGTTGGTTCAGTCGCTGGGGCGAGTATTTACAGGCGTTGCCCAGCATTAATGGCAATAGTGGTCTGCTGCTTGGTGTCACTATCCTGGTTCCAGTATTGATCTCTGCGATTGCGATGACGCTGGCAGAGGGCGCAGCGGGCGGTCTGGGCTACTTGCTGTTGGGGGTGCCACTGCTGCTCTATTGTCTCGGTCGCGGCAACTTCAACGATATCGTCGCAAATTACCTGCGCCACTGGTATAGCGGAGACCTGGAAGGTGCTACCAAAGCGGCGGCGCCCATTTTGCGCGAGTTACACGAAGCGCCCTCCGATGACACTTGTCTGCATGAGCAGGTATTTCGCGGCGCTGCCTACTGCGCCTTTGAGAGACTCTTCGCGGTGCTGTTCTGGTTTATTTTGCTGGGTATTCCCGGGGCAGTACTCTTCCGCTTGAGTGCTTTGTACGCAGAAAATACCCGGGGCTCCTCCGAAGAGGCGACGGCGGCGCGTTGGTTGTGGTTGCTGGAATGGCTGCCGGTCCGTGTGATGGGGCTGAGCTTTGCCATTGTGGGTAACTTTGCCGGCTGTTACCGCGCCTGGCGCCGGGTGTTGATGTGTCGTGAGAGCCATACCGATCAGGTTCTCGAAGCTTACCTGGAGGGGGCTCTCGGCGGTATTGACGCCAGTGAGTGCAGTGGTGGTTCCGATCTGTCTCAGATGCAGCGCCAAAGTGGTGCGGAGATTGAGGGGCTGCAAGCGCTGCTATCCAGAACCTTGCTTCTGTGGATCACTGGTTTGGCCCTTCTGGTTCTGTTTATCTAAGGAGCCTCTGAATAAGCCCACAATGCCTGTACCATCGCCCCAGAGCTACTTTTGTCTGCTGGGGCGATTGGTGAATTTGTCGCCATTTTCAAAATTTTCTTTCCTTCCTATCTTGACTTATCCCCCCCTTCCTACGAAATTGCGCGCCCCAGCGGCCGGACTTCGGCGCTTTGCCATATCAATAAAGCGAAGCTAGTCATTGCCTGCGACGGCTTATACTCATTGGAGGAAGTAGGGTTTGGAAGTTTCGGTATTGGAACCGCAAATGTTGTCAGATCTGGCTAGGGCAAACGATTGGAACGCAGCCACATTGGTGGCGGGCTTGCGAACCTATTTTCGCAGCGGCAGCACCACTGAATTGAGTTGGCGGCGCAAGCAACTGTCTCAGCTACGCAAGATGATCTCCGAGAACGAGGCACATTTTGTCCAAGCCCTTCACGATGATTTGCGCAAAGCTCCCCAGGAAAGCTACCTCACTGAAATTTCATTTCTCTACAACGATATCGATCACACCCTGAAGTCCCTGAAGAAATGGGTGCGCCCGCGCAAGGTCCAATCTCCGATGATGACCCAGCCGGCCAAGAGCTATGTGCAACCGGAGCCGCTGGGTGTAGTGCTGATTATCGGTGCCTGGAATTATCCGCTGCAATTATTGTTATCGCCGCTGGTACCGGCGATTGCCGCCGGCAATTGCGCGGTGGTAAAGCCCTCTGAATTATCGCCCGCAACCTCCCGGTTAATCGCAGAATTATTACCGCGTTATCTCGACAACGATGCCTTTGCGTGTGTCGAAGGTGGTGTGGCGGAAACCACGGCGCTGCTGGAGCAGCGCTGGGATCATATTATGTACACCGGCGGTGGCCGGGTCGGCAAAATCATAATGAGTGCGGCGGCTAAATACCTGACTCCGGTAACCCTGGAACTCGGCGGAAAAAGCCCTTGTATTGTTGCCGATGATGCCAACCTGGAAGTGGCTGCACGGCGAATTGCCTGGGGTAAATTTACCAATGCGGGGCAGACTTGTATCGCCCCGGATTATGTTCTCTGTAGTCGGCGGACAGCCGATCGGCTCACCCCCATGTTGCAGCGGGTGCTCTGGGAAATGTATGGGGAGCATCCGCGAGAATCTGCCGACTATGGGCGCATTATTAACAGCCAGCACACCCTTCGCCTGTCGGATTACCTGGGGGATGGAGAGGTGGTATTTGGCGGTGAAGTCGATGTGGATGACTGCTATATGGCGCCCACCATAATGCGCAACGTCAATCTCTCTGCGGGAGTTATGCAGGAGGAGATCTTTGGCCCGATACTCCCCATTATTGAACTGGATGATTTCTCCAAAGCGGAGGAGTTTGTCAATGAGCGAGAGAAGCCCCTGGCCCTGTATGTATTTACCCAGGATGAAGCATTGGCGGATCGGATTCTATCCCGTTGCAGCTCCGGCAACGCCTGCGTGAATGACTGCATGATGTTTATGCTGGCCCAGGACCTGCCTTTTGGAGGCGTCGGTGCCAGCGGTATGGGGTCCTACCATGGAGAGCATGGCTTCCGCACTTTCAGTCATTACAAGGCCGTAATGCGGCGCAGAAATATCCTCGATATCGATATACGATATGCACCCTTCAACGACAGGAAAATGAAATTCCTGCGTATGCTCAGCAAATAATTCCTTATCGACAGGCATGGTTTTCCACTGTGCCTGCTCCGTAGAACACTGGATGTTATCGGCGGTGGATAAGCTGGATTATTCCCATGTAGTCGAAAAGGATACACAGTGTTATGCCCCTGGATCGCAACGAGATACCTGCCAGTGAGGATGTATTTAGTGCCGCACAAAATATTGCAGGCATGGTACACGAGACCCCTCTGCTCAGCTCTCGGCAGCTGAACGAGCTGACGGGCGCCAATTTGTGGTTTAAGTGTGAGCACTTGCAGAAAGTGGGTGCCTTTAAAGCGCGGGGCGCGGCTAATGCGCTTTCGCTGCTCCCAGTCGGGGTCGAGGAAGTTGCCACCCATTCGTCCGGTAATCACGGTGCGGCGCTCGCCTGGGCAGCAGCCCAGCGGGGATTGGCCTGCACGGTGGTGATGCCAGAAACGGCTCCCAAGACAAAACGCATGGCGGTTGAGGGGTACGGTGCCAAAGTGGTGACTTCGGGCCCCAGCCTGGCTGATCGCGAATCCACTTTGGCAAAGGTACTTGAGGAAACCGGTGCGCACGAAGTCCCGCCCTATGACGATAAGCGCATTATTGCTGGGCAGGGCACCGTAGCCATGGAGGTGCTCAAGCAGAGCCGCGAACAGGGCTTTGCTCCAGACGTTATTGTGGCGCCAGTGGGAGGCGGTGGACTTTTGTCCGGCGTGGGATTGGCTATGGCTGCGCTTGCCCCCGATATCCTGGTGATTGGTGCGGAACCCGCCGGAGCGGATGATGCCCAGCGTTCACTGCGCGGTGGCGTTCATATCACCACACAACAACCCGATACGATCGCCGATGGTCTGCGCACAACATTGGGCGGCAAAAATTACGCCGTTATTGAGCGCACGGTGCGGGATATTGTGACAGTCAGCGAAGCTGGTATCGTCAATGCGATGCGGCTATTGTGGACGCGAACCAAGCAGCTGGTAGAACCGTCGGCTGCGGTGGGTCTCGCTGCGATCATTGAGCACAGCGCGCGCTTTCGCAATAAGAATGTCGTGGTTGTTCTGACCGGCGGAAATATGGATCTGGACAAAGTGGGCCCACTGCTGTCCAGTGAAGAAAACTAAAAGGGGAACTGGGATATGAGCCATTTATTGAAAAAGGGCGGCCGGGGTCTGGCCGGGCTACTTTGTGCTGCTGCGCTGTCACTGACTGGAACCAACGCGATTGCTGAGAAGCTGACACTGTCATCCAGCTCCCTACAAGCTGGAAAGAAAATGCCCATGGCTCATGTTTATGGCAGCTGCGGCGGTGAGAACCTGTCTCCCCAATTGAGCTGGAGTGGGGCACCGGAGGGCACAAAGAGTTTTGCTATTACCGCTTACGATCCCGACGCGCCCACCGGCAGTGGTTGGTGGCACTGGGTGGTATTTAATATCCCAGTGGATACTACCAATCTTCCGGAAGGGGCCGGTGATCTGAAAAACGGCCTGATTCCAGAAGCAGTGCAGGGGCGCAATGATTATGGTAATTCCGGTTACGGTGGTGCCTGCCCGCCCAAAGGGCATGGGGATCATCGCTATCGTTTTCGTGTCTATGCCTTGAAAGTGGAATCCCTGCCGCTGGATGAAAACACTTCTCCTGCTAAAGTTGGCTTCAATATCAATGCCAATAAGTTGGCCGAAGCGGAGCTGGAAGTTTTGTGGGGCCACTGAGTAAATAAACTAATTTAATACTCCGCTGTGCAGGAACACCTGTTGCAGCGGCTGAGGCTCTGGAGGCCCGCGCTTGACCAACTTACAAAAACAAATGACATGGGGGCAAGCGCTGGCCGCTTATTTGAAGCCCCGTGTACTCACCATGTTTTTCCTCGGCTTTTCCGCCGGCCTCCCATTACTGCTGGTTTTCTCTACTTTGACTGCCTGGCTGCGGGACTACGGTGTCAGCCGTACCGCCATCGGGTTTTTTGCCTGGGTGGGGATCACCTTTTCGATCAAGGTTCTCTGGGCCCCTATTGTCGATCAGCTGCGTCTGCCTTTTTTCACGGATAAATTGGGCAAGCGTCGGGGCTGGATGCTGGTATCCCAAATCGGGATAGCGATTGGCCTGATAGGTATGGCCAGTGTAAATCCCCAGCTCTCCCTGATGCACGTAGCCCTACTGGCCCTGTGGGTCGCTTTCTGTTCAGCCTCTCAAGATGTGGCGATTGATGCCTATCGAATTGAGGCGATGGACGATGACTATCAGGGCGCTATGGCTGCCAATTATGTATTTGGCTATCGGGTGGCAATGCTGATAGCTGGAGCGGGCGCCCTGTTTATTGCGGATATCTTTAGCTGGTCTGGTGCTTATCTTGCGATGGCTGGATTGATGGGCGTGGGCCTGATTACCACCTTGATTATTGCCGAGCCCGATCACAGCAAGGTAAACAAAGAAGCCGATGAGCTGCAAAGCGAGTGGGCCCAGCGCCTGTTGGGCAAGGGGGAGCATGGTCGCCTGAAGCAGTGGTTTATTCGCGCCGTGGCCTGCCCCTTTATCGAGTTTTTTCAGCGCAATGGCCGCTTTGCAATCATTCTGTTGCTATTTATCGGTATCTTCCGTTTAAGTGATATTGCGATGGGGGTGATGGCCAATCCCTTCTATTTGGATCTGGGCTTTACCAAAACGGAAATCGCTGAAATCAGTAAGCTGTTTGGCTTCTTCTGTACCATTATCGGTTCCTTTCTAGGTGGGCTGTTAGTGGTGCGATACGGTGTTGTGCGTCCGCTGATACTGGGTTCGGTTATGGTCGCCTGTACCAACCTGTTATTTGCCCAGCTCGCTGTGATCGGTCCCGATAAAGCCTGGTTGGCGCTGGTAATTAGTGCGGACAACATCAGTGGAGGAATTGCCAATGCGATACTGATCGCGTTTCTCTCCAGTCTTGCTAATAAAGCTTATACCGCCACTCAATATGCTTTGTTCAGCTCCCTGATGACCTTGCCGGGGAAATTTATCAGTGGTTTTTCCGGCATAGTGGTGGATGCTCAGGGATATGCCTACTTCTTTATTTATGCAGCGCTTATGGGAATTCCAGCCATTCTGCTGTCCATTTATTTTTGGCGCCGCGAGCAGCGCGACTGGCCGGGAGAAGAAGTGCAGCCGGGGGCGGGCACTACCTAAGGTTTACAGGGATGCTATTTCCTCTCTAAGAGTACACCCCGAATTCAGCTCTTTTCTAAATCCCTATGTCATATCAAAACTCTTCGCCGGGCATTCTGCCCGGCTTGTGTCTATGGTGGTTGTAAAGGTGAAACCCACCCCTCCATAGACTCGCCCTTATGTTTGATTGTGTGTCTGTTGCCTGTCGGGTTGGGTATCACTGGTAGACGATGCTCAGCGAATAAAAGCGACAAACTATGGCCCACGAAACCATCCGGGAGGCGGTGTTTAATCGGCGTATGCTGATTTGTATTGGCACCGGTTTCTCTTCGGGGATGCCTCTTTTTGTATTGATACAGTTGGTGCCCGCTTGGCTGCGTACCGAAGGCGTGGATCTGGCCACTATCGGTATTTTTGCATTGCTCGGATTGCCCTATACGTGGAAATTTATCTGGTCTCCGTTGATGGAGCGCTACGCATTCCCGATGCTCGGCCGTCGGCGGGGCTGGATGCTGGTAATGCAGCTGTTACTGATTGTTTCCATTGGCGTCCTGGGGATGTTCAGTCCCCAGTTTGATATCTGGTCAATTGCCGCAATTTGCTTTGCCGTGGCTTTTTTCAGCGCCAGCCAGGATATAGTCCTGGATGCTTTCCGACGCGAGATTCTGCCGGACCAGGAGTTGGGTCTGGGCAATTCCTTTCACGCCAACGCCTATCGTATTTCCGGCTTGATTCCGGGATCCCTCAGCTTGATCCTGTCGGATCACCTGGCCTGGGACCAGGTGTTTATGATTACTGCGGCCTTTATGTTGATCGCCGTCTTTATGACCTTGATGGTCGCTGAGCCAGACCATCCAGCAGGTCGTCCTAAATCTTTGCGCGAGGCCATTGTTTTACCCTTCGTCGAATTCTTTAATCGCAATGGCGTAAAACAGGCGGTGCTCGTACTGGCCTTTATGTTTTTGTACAAGCTTGGCGATAGCATGGCTACGGCACTGGCGACGCCCTATTACCTGGATATGGGATATTCCAATACGGATATCGGCATAGTGGCAAAGAATGCCGGTTTGTGGCCTGCGGTAATTGGCGGTTTCTTTGGCGGCTTATTAATTGTAAAAATCGGGATTAATAAGTGCCTATGGATTTTCGGGGTGGTACAGCTGGTTTCAATTTTCGGATTTATGATTTTGTCTGAAGTGAATGGCGAGCTGGTGGGTACTCCAGATTTCAATCCGAGCCTCTGGCTATTGGCGATAGTAATTGCCTTTGAGTATCTCGGGGTGGGGTTGGGGACAGCGGTGTTTATTGCATTTATCGCCCGAACTACCAGCAAGTTGCACACCGCGACTCAATTTGCCTTGTTTACAGCGTTGACTTCGCTCCCGCGCACCTTCGCCAATGCCTCCACCGGCTATTTGGTGGAGGGAATGGGGTGGACACATTTCTTTCTCCTGTGTGCCGTTCTGGCGGTGCCTGGAATGATCCTGTTATTTTGGGTCGCGCCCTGGGGGGCTGATGAGGTAGCGTAGTTTTCTATATGCGATTGGGGCTAAGGTTTCCAGCGGTATTTGCCCATATCCACTCGCCCTTTCAGCAGTATGACCCCCTCTCTTTCCAGTCTTTCACGCTGGCGGCTGGCGCCGGGTTCCGGCAGGGAGATGCGCCCCTGGGCGTTGATCACCCGGTGCCAGGGTAGCTTGGTACCCCGGGGTAATTTACGCAGGGTCTGACCTGCAAGTCTCGCAGCGCGTGGGTAGCCGGCCATCTCAGCCAGGTCCCCGTAGGTGACAACCCGCCCTTTGGGGATCGCCGCCAAGGCCTGACATATTCTTTCCAGGGAGTTCTGTTTTTCCATAAAAAGCTCTAAATATCGGCGAATTACGCCAACTGGGCGCAATTTTTTACTTTGTAATCTCCTGAAAATGAGATTTTTATTCGCCATTTATGGATACTTTACCAGCTCGCAAGGTCACAGTCCCCAGGGCGCGAAAGCCTCCGCTGTGACGGCGTGCCACATGATTCTAGTTATGGCATCATGGTGCGATTGTTGAGGCTGTTTGCACCGTTCATACACCTAAAAAGTCCAAGGTTTCTTAGTGGTTTTATCGACACGACTTCCCAAGCTCTTTGCTCGAACTCTCTTGTTTCTTGTGCCATTCCAGGCCCATGCCGGTGTGCTGACCCTGGAAAATGGCGATCGTATTCAGGGCGAGTTGGTGCTGGTAGAGAAGGATCAGGTCACTTGGAAGTCAGAGACTTTTGGTGAAGTTAAAGTCGACAAATCCAAAGTTGTGTCGATGGATGTCGATACCGATATCAAAATTGCCGGCAGGGATGAACCCTGTACCTTGGCTGGCCACCGCCAGGAGCGTTGGGAAGTGTACTGTGCTGAAGGGCGCGGTTGGCTGATCGACTTCCCCGGTATTGAGCGGGCAGAACCCTACAGCACATTTACCACCAGTCCGGTGTTATTCAGCGGTAATGTTACCGCCGGGGGCGTATTCGAGAGCGGTAACCGTGAGCGTGAAGACCTCGATGCCAATATTAACTTGGATATCCGCCATGGAGATTTTAACCACCTGATGGGGGCGGTTTACCAGAACCAGGAAAGTGAAGAAGACGGTGACCTGGAAAAATACCAGCTCAACTATGATCTCCGCTGGATCTTTGCTGAGAAATGGTTTGCCGCGGCTAACAGTGAGTTGGAAAGGGAAGAGGCTCAGAACTTAGACCTGGGAACTACGCTCGGTCTCGGTATGGGTTATCTGTTTTACGACACCAGTAAAACCACTTTTTCCCTCGAAGGTGGTGTGAGTAGCCTGCACGAGAGTTTTATCGACGAAGAGTTGAGTGAAGACCAGGATGAGCGCTATGTCGCCGGCCGAATTGCACTTAACTACCGCTACAAGTTTTCCCTTGGGCCGGAAATTTATTTCGACCAGGAAACCTTACAATCCTTTGATCACAGTAACGACTACGAAGCTAACGCCAAGCTGGGGGTGCGCACACCGCTGGTTGAAGGCGTGCTGATGGAGATCGGTTACGAGTGGCAGTACGACAATACGCCCTCCCTGGAAAGTGAAAAAGAAGATACCAAAGTGACCGTTGGTGTCGGTTACGAATGGTAATTCCCCCTCGAACCTGCATAGGGCAGGTTCGAAGGCAGTCATAAACGATAAATCTAAAAAACGAGCGACGACGAGGAGTTCAATATGCAAATCGCTGACAGTATTGTTGCGATTACCGGTGCGGGCCAGGGGTTGGGCCGAGCCATGGCCGAGTATCTGGCTGCGCGAGGCGCCCGCCTGGCCCTGATCGATGTTAATGAGGAAGGCCTGAAAGACAGCGTTGCAGCTTGTGAAAAGCTCGGTGCAGAGGCTCGCAGCTACTTGATCAATGTTGCCGATGAGGAAGCGGTGGACTCCGGTTTTGCGAAAATCGCAGCAGACTTTGGCGGACTCCAGGTTCTGGTTAATAACGCCGGCATTATGCGCGATGGCATGTTGCTCAAGTGTAAAGACGGCAAAGTGACAGATCGCATGTCCCTGGCACAGTGGCAGTCTGTGATCGATGTGAACCTTACCGGTGTATTCCTTTGTGGCCGTGCTGCAGCGGGCATTATGGCGGAGAGCGGTAAGGGTGGGGTGATGGTCAATATCTCCAGTTTGTCCCGTGCGGGCAATATGGGACAGACCAACTACTCCGCCAGTAAAGCGGGTGTTGCAGCGATGACGGTATCCTGGGCACGCGAACTGGCGCGCTACGGCGTGCGTGTTGCCGGGATTGCCCCGGGTTTTATCGGCACCGATATGGTTGCGCAAATGCGCCCTGAGATTCTTGAGAGTCTGGTAAAGCAAGTGCCCCTGCGCAGGTTGGGTGAGCAGGATGAGATCGCCTCGACAGTAGCGTTTATCCTGGAGAACGACTACGTCACCGGTCGAGTGATAGATATTGATGGCGGAGCGCGCTTGTAAGCTTCCCTCTTCCCCAGCATAAAAAAGGGTGAGCTGAGTTCACCCTTTTTTGATTCTGTAATTAGTTTCTGGATCTACAGCGAATAGTGCTTTAACTCAAACGCGTAACACCATCGGCGCGGAACTTCGAATACATTAGCTGCCATAGCTGAAGTGTGCGCCCCCGGAATGCACCGGCGTAAGATAGTAGATAGTAGCGCCACATCCTGTAGAAGCGCTGGCCGTAGCGATCGGCAAAGCGCGGCCAGTTTTTCTCAAAGTTCTCATGCCAGGCCATCAGGGTTTTATCGTAGTAGTATCCAAAGTTGTGCAGGTCTTCGCACACTAGCAAGCGATCGGTCGCGTCGCCCAGCTGTCCTACGGAAGGTAGCTCACCACCTGGGAATATATATTTTTCTGTCCACAAGTCCGTAGATGCGGTGCGCTGGTTGTTACCGATCGTATGTAACATCATCAACCCATCTTTGTTCAGACAGCGCGCTGCTGTTTCCATAAATGTTCGGTAGTTCTTGCGGCCGACATGCTCAAACATCCCTACGCTGGCAATGCGGTCAAAAGGTTCTTTGAGTTCTCGATAGTCCTGAAGGCGGACAGTAATTGGCAGTTCACCATAGCGCTCTGTCACATAGGCTTTTTGCTCTCGGGAAATCGTAATTCCAACACACTCCACTTGATACTTTTGCGCGGCATAGCTAACCAGACTGCCCCAGCCACAGCCAATATCCAGCAAGCGCATCCCGGGTTTCAATTCCAGCTTGCGGCAAATCAGGTCCAGCTTGGCTTCCTGGGCTTGGTCGAGGGTTTCAGCCTCTTTCCAATAGCCGCAGCTGTACGTAAGCCGATTGTCGAGCATGGCACTATAGAATTCGTTGCCCAGGTCGTAGTGTTGCTCTCCCACATTAAACGAGCGGTTTTTGCTTTGTAGATTCACCAGATAGCTGCGTGTGGCGCGCCAAAAGTAGCGCCAGTTCTTGATACTGTGATGAATCTCAGCACTGAGTAGCCGGTGGAAGAACTGATCCAGGTCTTGGACATCCCAATCGCCGCGCATATAGGTCTCACCCAGGCCTAAGCTGTGACGGGCGATGACCTCATCAAGGGCTGCTTCCCGGTGGAGTTGCAGGTCCCAGGGTCTTTCCCCGTTAATTTGAATGTCCGCTTTCGCCAATATATCGTCCACTAAGTGGCGACTGCGTCCGATGGCTGGCACTTCTATAGCATCCTGTTGCTCGCTTGCCATTCAATCCTTCCTCTCTCCAGTTACTTTGGGGTGGAATAAGGCGCCCTTGAATAATTTGCCTCCCCACTCCATTTACTACAGCATATTGAAAAAACCGTGATCGTCCCGGCTCTCAGCGAAGCTGGTTAACTAGGAATTTCCGCAATGCGCCCATTATTACTTCTATTTATAGCCCTACCTGTACTCGAAATGTGGGTGTTGATTGCCGTAGGGAGTGAAATTGGCGCCCTGCCAACGATCGGCCTGGTCATTTTGACCGCAGTGGTAGGAGTGACACTGCTTCGCCGCCAGGGGATCTCTACCCTGATGCGGGCCCAGGAGAAGATGCAGGCTGGAAATATTCCCGCCAAAGAGATGGTTGAAGGGATATTCCTCGCGGTAGGTGGTGTGCTGTTGCTCACCCCGGGCTTTATCACTGATTTCTTCGGCTTTATCTGCCTGATTCCGGGGCTCAGGAACCTGTTGCTCGGTTTTATCCTTCGCCACGTCAAGGTGGTTCCCCCGCAGAATTTTAACCAGTCGCCAAATCACAAGCGTGGTGACGACATTATCGAGGGGGAGTATTCAAAAGATGAGAAGCGCCCCGGAGAGAATCAACACTCCGTTGAAGATAAGCGCCCCAAGTCCTGATTGGGTTAAAAAATATACAAAATGTCAGTGATGAGAATTTGCTTTGCAGTTTTTTCACCTGATGGTGTTGAAATCCTTATTCCCGCCCATAGATAGGGTTCAACTGAGAATTAAGCCCCGCCTCTGGGGATCAGAGAGGGGTGAGGTTACCGGCCCAAAGGGCCAGTGCCGCCCATGTTGGAAACCATTAAAACGACTCAATGGAGAACTTATCCATGAAAATTCGTCCTTTACACGACCGCGTCGTAGTACGCCGTAAGGAAGAAGAAGCGATGTCAGCTGGCGGTATCGTGCTGCCAGGCGCTGCCAAAGAAAAGCCGAACCAAGGTGAAGTGGTAGCCGTGGGTGAGGGCAAGCAGCTGGACAATGGCGACGTTCGCGCACTGTCTGTGAAGGTAGGTGACACTGTTGTTTTCGGTCGCTATGCCGACAGCAATACCCTCAAGGTGGAAGGCGAAGAGCTGATCATCATGAGCGAAGGTGACATCTACGGCGTGTTGGAAGGCTAAGGCCAGCCTTTAACTTTACTCGCAAAAAGAATTTGAGGAATAAGAATCATGGCAGCTAAAGACGTAATTTTTGGTGACGACGCTCGTCAGAAAATGCTGAAAGGCGTAAACATCCTGGCAGACGCTGTAAAAACTACCCTGGGTCCTAAAGGCCGCAACGTAGTTCTGGACAAGTCCTTCGGCGCTCCTACCGTAACCAAAGACGGTGTTTCCGTAGCGAAAGAAATCGAGCTGAGCGACAAGTTCGAAAACATGGGCGCACAGATGGTTAAAGAAGTTGCTTCCAAAGCTTCTGACACCGCTGGTGACGGCACCACCACCGCTACCGTTCTGGCCCAGGCTATCGTAACTGAAGGCCTGAAATCCGTAGCCGCTGGCTTCAACCCAATGGACCTGAAGCGCGGTATCGACAAAGCGGTAACCGCAGCTGTTGACCACATTGCTGGCCTGTCCACTCCTTGTGCTGATACCAAGTCTATTGCTCAGGTAGGTACTATCTCCGCTAACAGCGACGAGAGCGTTGGTACCATCATCGCTGAAGCCATGGAAAAAGTTGGCAAAGAAGGCGTTATCACTGTTGAAGAAGGTTCCGGCCTGGAAAACGAGCTGGACGTAGTAGAAGGTATGCAGTTCGACCGCGGCTACCTGTCTCCTTACTTCATCACCAACCAAGAGAACATGACTGCCGAGCTGGACAATCCGTTCATCCTGCTGGTAGACAAGAAAATCTCCAACATCCGCGACCTGCTGCCCCTGCTGGAGCAAGTAGCTAAAGCTTCCAAGCCGCTGCTGATCATCGCTGAAGACGTAGAAGGCGAAGCACTGGCAACTCTGGTTGTAAACAGCATGCGCGGCATCGTTAAAGTTGCTGCTGTTAAAGCACCTGGTTTCGGCGACCGTCGTAAAGCCATGCTGCAGGACATCGCTATCCTGACTGGCGGTACCGTGATTTCTGAAGAAGTTGGCCTGGAGCTGGAAGGTACCACTCTGGAGCACCTGGGTACTGCTAAGCGCGTAACCCTGTCCAAAGAAAACACTGTAATCGTTGACGGCGCTGGCAATGTTAAAGACATCGAAGCTCGCGTTAGCCAGATCCGTGCACAGATCGAAGAGTCCTCTTCCGACTACGACAAAGAGAAGCTGCAAGAGCGCGTAGCCAAGCTGGCTGGCGGTGTTGCGGTAATCAAAGTAGGCGCCGCTACTGAAGTGGAAATGAAAGAGAAGAAAGCCCGCGTTGAAGACGCGCTGCACGCTACCCGCGCCGCAGTAGAGGAAGGCGTAGTACCTGGCGGTGGTACCGCACTGGTTCGCGCTACCCAGGTTATCTCTGTAACTGGCGACAACGAAGACCAGAACCACGGCATCGCTGCAGCCCTGCGCGCTATGGAAATGCCTCTGCGTCAAATCGTTTCCAACGCTGGTGACGAAGCTTCCGTAGTTGTTGACAAGATCAAGCAAGGCGAAGGCAACTTCGGTTACAACGCTGCTACTGGTGAGTACGGCGATATGCTGGAAATGGGTATCCTGGACCCAGCTAAAGTAACCCGCTCTGCTCTGCAAGCGGCAGCTTCTATCGCTGGCCTGATGATCACCACCGAAGCCATGGTTGCAGAAATTCCGGAAGACAAGCCGGCTGCTCCTGACATGAGCGGTATGGGTGGCATGGGCGGTATGGGCGGCATGATGTAAGTCGGCCTTAAGCCTATCTAAAAAGCCCCGCAATTGCGGGGCTTTTTTTTGCCTTGTGAAAAGTGGTTTACTAGAGGCAGCTTTGAGTTGGCATATAGCTTTCTCCAGGGAGCTAGTGGTGTGGTTGAGGACACTTAGCTGCTGGAACAGGGTTTACAGGGGTGGATTTAGGTAAGAAGTTCTGATGGCTTGAGTAGACTACTTGAGATGTTGCCACTTAACTCGATTGTAGTTTCGTGAGGATATTGAAATGAAGTATATAGTGATACTGATGTCGCTAGTTTTGGGGAGTTGTGTGGGGCAAGAGTTTTCTAGGGTAGAGCGGGTACCTTCGATCACTCTTGATGAAAATATCGTTTATTCAAATGCTGGATTTGAGGGGTACGATCTGGGTTTTAGTAAACCAGAGATAAACGTACCAGCTGTTTCTTCTCTAAATGAAATGCCTCCATACACTTATTCTGAAGAAAGTGGTTGGAGAGGTGGCTGTATCGTATTCGACATGAATTTCATCGCTGAGGCTAACTTAATATTGGACTTAAAAGGGGTTAAAGAGACCTGGACCCCAATAGATGGGGAGCCTAAGAAATTATATATTTTTGAGGTTCGCTAATTAGATTTACTTTACAAGCGGCTAAGTTGTCGAGATCAAGTAGAGCAAGACTGGCAGTCGGTGGTGAACTTGATTGGATTTAAAATAGCAAACGTAGAATAGACTTTGTGAGGGGATATGGATATCTACGAAATGGTCGAGTCAGGAGATCTGACAGTACCTGAGTGTGCGAAAACTCTGGGATTTGAGTTAATAAGCTATTCACGTGAAAAAATGGAGATCAAAGCCCGATTTTTTGCCAGTGAGTCATTCTTAAACCCTGCGGGAACAATACAGGGTGGGTTTCTATGTGCAATGCTCGACGACGTAATGGGTCCTGCACTTGTATTTTCACTGAATATTGGTCAGTTTGCTCCGACATTAGAGCTAAAGACTCAATTTGTTCGCCCAGCTAAAGTGGGGCCAGTTGAGGGTATTGGCAGAGTTGTATCTAGAGGTGGAACTGTCTGCTTTCTGGAAGGAGAGCTTCTTCAAGAGGGGAAACTAATTGCTAGGGCAACCGCTACCGCTTTAATAAAGGGACAAAATTTATAAATCCTTGATGAAGGATGTGATGTTTTCTGAGGTAAAAATGAGTTTTGAACAAGGCATATATAGCTCCCCGGAAAGTGAGCTTTGCCCGGAGGGAAATAAGCGGGTTAGGTTGGGGAGCGTTCTTTCTATATTGGGTGCTGCTCTTCAAACCCCGATTATTGTGTTCTTTTATTTGGGGATGTTGAGTTTTTGGGAAACTTCTCAGATCGCCCAATCACTTGATACATCCCCTGAAGTAATGGCAGGCATGATGAGCCAATCCCTCTCTAATTTTGTTATAGGAGGTCTATTATCTGCTCCAGGCTTGTTGATTTCCTGTACTGCTTTGTTTTTATCGTCTTTTCGAGCTAAGTGGTTGTTCTGGTATTCTTTAATACTCTCACTGATTTGGATTGGCTCTTTTCCGTTTGGGACACTATTTGGTTTGATATATCTGTTAATAATTTTGATTAAATGAAAATCGTAAATGCAGAATTGATCCATTTTTTATTCTGATTTGTTAAGTGAAGTGAAATAAAATAAATGTTAGACACTATTTGGGATTATTTTCAGCAGCGAGAAATCGATGATGCGAGATATCGAGCTCAAAATGCAAAGCAGATGGCCGCTAACCTGGAACTGGAAGTCGGTGATATTCAGGGACGTATAGATACATTAGTGTTGGCGAATCAGGCTATGTGGGAGCTTTTATCAGAAAAATTAGGGGTGACCGAGGCCGAACTTATTGAAAAAATGGGGCAGATTGATCTGCGAGATGGTAAGCGCGATGGAAAAATATCCACTGGTAACCTGAAAGAGTGCCCTTCTTGTGGCCATAAGGTGAGAAAGCAAAGGGCCAATTGTTACTGGTGTGGAACAGAGCTGACTTTATCCAGCCCGTTTATGGGCTCAAAGCGGACTGATTAATTTCCCACTTGATGTAAGAACTACCAATATGGTTTTTGGCATACTTGGATAGTCACTTGGCATCATCGGATTCTTAGTTGGCGCCTTCTGATCATATACTGATTTCAAGATTAACGCTTGGGAGACAGATAGATGGAAACGGCACTTATTACTGGGGCCTCTGGTGGCATCGGCCTTGAACTGGCCAGGATACATGCATCTAAGGGTGGCAACTTGGTTCTGGTTGCCCGGTCTGAAGGGAAGCTTTCAGCACTCAAACAGCAGCTAGAGAAGGAGTTTGGTATCCAGGCAATGGTTATTGCCGAGGACCTTTCTGACCCCATGTCCGCGCAGAGAATTTTTGAGCGAACCCAAAGTGAGGGTGTGGAGATTGGCACTCTAATTAACAATGCGGGTTTTGGTGGTCATGGTCTTTTCCATCAGAGGGATTTGGAAGCTGAGCAGGGTATGATGCAGGTGAATATGGTTTCCCTTACCAATCTCACCCACCTGTATTTAAAGGGGATGGTTGGCCGCAATAGTGGACATATTCTTAATGTTTCATCTACAGCCTCTTTTATTCCCGGCCCTTTACAGGCGGTTTACTACGCAACTAAAGCCTATGTAACTTCATTTAGCCAGGCACTGGCGGAAGAGTTGAAAGGCACAGGTGTAACAGTAACGGCTTTGTGCCCCGGTGCTGTTGCAACAGGGTTTGTGGCCGCTGGTGATCTTCAGGGTGTCGATATTTGGAAAAATGCCCGTTCGGCTGAGTCTGTTGCCAGATGTGGCTATCAGGCAATGGAGCGGGGAGATCTGGTTGCTTTTAATGAGACACGGCTCAAGTTGTTTCTGAATTGGATAATGCCTTTACTGCCCCGTAAAATGGTACTGAAGTTTTCCCGTCAGACGATGGAAAAGTCTTAATTACAGGCAGGTCCGGTAATGATCAAACGTGCAGCGAAATTCCTGGTACCTCCCAGCTGGAAGTTGATATTACACGATATGAATATCGATACAGCGCTGGCTCTTGCCTATGCCGGGTTACCTGCGGATCTGTTACAGCGGGAGGCTGTGACACTCTCTCCGGTGGAATATTTCCGTTTTTGGTGTGGTATTGATCGGGCCTCTAAGGATCGGCCATTACCACTTTTACTGGCGGAGCACCTTTCGGCTGAGTCGTTTGACCCTCCCATATTTGCGAGCCTGTGCAGTGCAAATCTGAATCAAGCTCTACTGCGGATACAGCAATACAAACCACTGATCGGTCCCATGGAATTGCACTTGGATATTACTGATGAGTACACCAAGCTCAATTTAGAGTGCTATGGAAGTGATGGAAATATCCCTGAAGCTTTGGGCCTGAGCGAATTAATTTTCTATATCCGCCTTGCTCGGTTGGGAACCCGGGAGGAAATTCAACCATTGGAATTGGCACTACCGCAGCTGCCTGAAGATCAAACGCCTTATCGGGAGTTTTTTGGTTGTTCAATTAAGCAGTCAGACCGGGTGAGAATTTGTTTCTCAGCGCAAGATGCACAAAAGCCATTTCTGACTGCCAATGCCCCTATGTGGGATTTCTTTGAAGGTAAATTGAGTCAACAGCTCAAGGATCTGGATAGCGAAGCCACAATGGGAGAGCGGGTAGGTTCAGTATTGATGGAGTTACTACCGGCCGGTGAGAGTTCTGTCGAAGCGGTGTCTGAACGCTTGGCTATCAGTAAAAGGACTTTGCAGCGGAAACTGGGGGAGGAAAATCAATCCTTCCAGACAGTATTGCAGGGAGTTAGATCAAGTTTGGCTGATCACTACCTCGCCAAGTCCAGCCTTCATTTGGGTGAGATTTCTTTTATGCTGGGATTTAAAGAACCCAATTCATTTATTCGGGCCTACCGGGGCTGGAAAGGAATGACACCATTGCAATACCGGGACTCTATTCACTGAATAGATCCCTTAGTTAAATACCAATGTTTGCATATCACTGTAAATTTTTGTGACCCGTTTGGACCTAGAGGTTTAGGGAGCCTCTGAATAACTCCATGATACCTATGGCATGCAGAGCGGTTCACAATCAAGGCGCGGCTTCGCAGGAATGTCTAGACCTTTCAAGAAGTCGCAACGCGGAGTGTGAATCGCTCTGCAAGCCCCGAAGGGCGGGCCTTGAAGGCCGCATCTGCTGCGTTGCAGCTCTTGCAAAGGGCTACGGCCATTCGCGGCGAGCTGCGCCTAACATCTGCAGCCTTCAAGACCCGCAGTGCATTACGGAGTTACTCAGAGGCTCCTTAGTTTTAACATTTAAACAGCGATTAATTGGCTGGTCGGTCAGCAATAATTATTCCGTTGTCCGGATTCACTTCCAGAGCCCTCAATTCTCCTCCGTAGACCGCCTGGATTTTCCATCTTCCGCCCACAAATTCGATATGCGTGATGGGGTTGAACCCTAGACCATGCAGTTTCGCTTTAATAGTGGATAAGTCCAAGGCAATGACCGAAGGTTCTGCTCCGTAAAGGTCGGGGCTGTCGTAGATGGGGGCGGGTTTATTGGGATCGAGGCCGGGGGGGATTGGGTTAGTGAGATTGCCAACCAAAGCTATGGCGGTAAGAAAAATCATCTACGGCTCCATACTGCTAACAAGCCATAGTATTAGTTTGGACTAGGGATTATCGCAGTGCCAGCGGGCTGTAGTGATTTCGGTCTTACCTGAGTGCGATTATAGCAGTGAATGGCCCGGCAACAGATATTGCCGGACCTAGGGAGCCTAGCGTGTAAGCTTTAGCATAAAATCGATAACACGAGTTGAGAGTTTGCCATAGGGAGGCCGCAGTAATTTTAATAGATCGATTGGGCCCTGATAGAAGATGGGGCGAAGTTTAGAGAAGGTTAAAAACCCCTCGTAGCCATGGTAGTGGCCCATACCGCTTTCACCAACGCCGCCAAATGGAATATCGTGCTGACCAACGTGCAGTACACAATTATTTACCGACACGCCTCCAGACATTACCTTGTTGATATATAAATCTTGTAAGGTTTTGTCGTGAGTGTAAGGGTAAATCGCCAGGGGTCTGGGGCGAGCATTAATATAATCAATAACTTCCTCTGGCTTGGAATAAGTGATAATCGGCAATAGCGGGCCAAAAATCTCACGCTGCATTGCCAGCATCTCGCCGTCTACGTTGGTCAGGATATGTGGGGGAAATTTTCGCAGTTTATTGTCCCTATCCAATTTGCCAGCACTTAAATCTATGGCATTAGCACCCTTAGCCTTGGCGTCATCCAGGGTTGCCCAGATTCGCTGGTAAGATGTGTCGTCGATAATAGAAGTGTAATCCTGGCCATCTAAGTCGGGGTAGCGCTTCTGAACATAATGTTTTGCGTGCTCGATAAACTCTTCGAGATGCTCCTCCGGCAAGAAAAGATAATCCACGTTGACACAGATCTGCCCGGCGTTTACCAGCTTCCAGTAAATTAGTTGCTCGGCGGCTTTCTTAACCGGGTAATCCGGGCCAACAATTGCCGGTGATTTACCTCCAAGCTCCAATGTGACTGGAGTCAGGTTTTCTGCGGCGGAGCGCATTACTGCACGACCGGTATTACTGGAGCCAGTAAAGATTAAGTGATCGAATTTAAGGCTGGAAAACACCGGGCCTATTTCATCGGCATCGGGAATAAAAACCAGCTTTTCTTCCGGGAAGTATTGTTCACAGACTTTACTGAGTAATTCTGCAAGATGCTTGGAATTGGTGGACATCTTGACCATCGCCTGATTGCCTGCGGCGAAAATATTGGTCAGTGGTGAAAAGCTCAAGTTTATTGGGAAGTTCCACGGCACTATGACGCCAATTACCCCCAGAGGTTGTGGGACCACACGATTTTTAGAGAGGGGATAGGATTTAAAATCTGTATGGCGCCCTCTGGGCTTCATCCACTTCTTTAAGCGCTTGATAGTCTCTTTAATGCCGGAGAGCGCTGGGTAGATATCGTAGAGCAGTATCTCTTCCCGGGCTCGATTGCCGTAGTCGTTACTGATCGCCTGGATAATGGGTTCCTGCTGTTCACGCAGGAGCTGGGCAAGGGTTCTAAGATCCTGCACACGTTGCTGATAGCTGGGAGCCGGGTTGGCCAGGTAGGCACTGCGCTGTTTGTCCAGATAGTTTTGCAGTACCGCTTTGTCTGCATCCTGCCGGGTCAGGGTTTGTGTTGTCATTTTATTATCCTGTGGCGTTGATCTCAGAAAGACTAAACGAAATTGAAGCGGAGTGATTGACCAATCCGGTAAATTCCTTTGATGATCGGATAACAAATTTTATCCGGGGTATGGCCAAGTTTGTTTTGCCATCGCAATTTATGGCGCGGATTGCATCACTATGTTCAAGCAGAATAGGTTAGGGCCGGCTTTGGCAGCCGGCCCTGGCAGGATAGCTCGGAATGAGGACAGTAATCCTTAATCGTTGTCCGGTTTTTCCGACAAAACTTCCGCAGAGTTGGGGTCTACGTGCAAGTCGTACTTCTGGTCACCCTTGTAGGCCTCAATCTTCCACTTACCCTTGTCCAGATCGACCTCAACAATTGGGGTGTAGCCCTGCTGTTCCAATTTGGTCAATACGGTGGAAAGGGCCATAGCGCCGGGTGGGGGCTTTTCTTTGGCGAGTGCATAGGGTAGTGCTGTTGCGGCGATAAAGGCCAGCAACAACTTGCTGATAAGCTGCATGGTGCTATTACCTCGCTGTCTATTTGCTAAATCGCAGTATCCTATGAATCAAATCTTCCCTTAACCGAGCGATCGGTATTTCCAAACTGTAAAATAAAAATTGATGCGTCTGCGTTTGGTCTTCAGGCACTTACAACGGGTTTTGTGGACTGCCCTCGGTAAGATGCTTCTGGATAGCCTCGCACCACTCCATGCCTCCGGGTTTGAGACCGTTGGTATTGGCTCCGCTGAGCTGGGTGATGGCTGTGAACCACTCCTCACTACCGGTAGTTGGCATACCGGATGGGTATAGTTTCGCCATATCGCCATTTTGCTGGGCAAGCACTCGCTGTTGAACCCAGGCAAACCATTCCGGGGTGCATATAGCTGCAGCTTTCTTTTCCGCTTCCGCTCCATTGCCCGATGGAGCAATGGGCTCCTTCATGGCGCTGGTAGCCGACTCATCTGCAGGAGGGGTTGCAGGTGACTTGGAGTCCTTCGGGCCCCCACAGCTGCAGAGGACAAAGATCAGTGCTATTAAAGGGCCAAAGCGGTACATAGGACCTCTATGGGTGGCGGTATCAAGCCTAAGCATAGGAGGAAATTGACGACTTTGCCTTATCGCCTTAGGTCATATGTATTTTTATTGACATTGCCATTAAATCAAATGAGAATGTTTCTCGTTTAATCCAAGGGTGATCTACGATAATGTCTACCAGAGCTCTATTTCAAAAAGTGCTGGCTGTAGCCGGCTTGTTGGGTGCTGTGGGTGCCAGTGCGGCCGAGCAGGTAAATATCTACTCCTACCGACAGCCTTTCCTTATAGAGCCGATCTTAAAGGAGTTCACCGAAAAAACCGGTATTGAGGCCAAAGTGGTCTACGCCAGCAAAGGCTTGAACGAGCGTTTGCAAAGGGAAGGGCGCAATAGCCCCGCTGACCTGGTCCTGACTTCCAATACCAGCAGCCTGATGGATCTGCTTAATAAGCAGCTGACCCAACCGGTAAGCAGTGAAATCCTGGAAGACAATATCCCATCACAATTTCGCGACAAGGCCGGCAACTGGTTCGGCCTGACCACCCGGGCGCGTTTGATCTACGCCTCCAAAGACCGCGTTAAGCCCGGTGAAATTACTCGCTACGAAGAGTTGGTAGACCCTAAGTGGAAGGGCCGAATCTGTACTCGTAGCGGCAAGCATCCCTACACCCTGTCCCTGATCGCCTCCATGATCGCCCATCACGGTGAAGCAGAAACCAAAGAGTGGCTGCAAGGTGTGAAAGCGAATCTGGCACGTAAGCCCCAGGGCAATGACCGCGCTCAGGTTAAAGCGATTAGCGAAGGTGTCTGCGACCTTTCCCTGGGTAACAGCTACTACTTCGGTAAAATGATTACCAATAAGGAGCAGCCGGAGCAGGTGGATTGGGCCAAGTCTGTAAACCTGGTCTTCCCTAACCAGAAAGATCGCGGTACCCATATGTTTATTTCCGGTGCGGCGCTGACCAAGCACGCCCCCAACCGTGAAAATGCCGTTAAGCTGCTGGAATTCCTCAGCGGCGCCGATGCTCAATACTCTTACGCTGAGAAAAACTTTGAGTTCCCGGTACGCCCTGGCACTGCCCGCTCTGAATTGATTAAGGAGTATATGGGTGAGTTTAAAGAAGACGATCTGAGTCTCACGGAGATCGGCTCCTACGTTCCAGCGGCTTCCCGCATGGTTGATGAAGTACGCTTTGACTTTTAGAATGGTTAACTGAATGGGAATTGCTGCCGAGTAAATTGACAGCACTATCTCAGCCTTATTCGAACGGCCCTGTCGAGAGACCAGGGCCGTTCTTTTATAATGAGCTTTTGATTCCTTAATCCATGCTAAACCGAGCCAACTTATCAGCTTCCCGCTGGCTGCTATTGGTAGCTACTATCTCCCTTCTGGTAGCTCTGCCAGTGCTATCCATTTTTTGGTTGGCATTTTTCCCTGAAGAAAATATCTGGCCGCACCTCGTGGACACGGTGTTGTTTCACTATGTGTCCTCCACATTGATTCTGGCGGGCGGTGTCGGTTTGGTAACACTGATAACAGGCGTGGGCAGTGCCTGGCTGGTGAGCATGTGCCAGTTCCCCGGGCGTCGTTTGTTTGAGTGGGGGCTGTTATTGCCGTTTGCTGTTCCCGCCTATGTGATTGCCTACGTTTACACGGACTTGCTGGAATATGCGGGCCCTGTGCAAAAGTCCCTGCGCGCCTGGTTTGGTTGGCAGACAGCCAGGGATTACTGGTTCCCGGAGATCCGTAGCATGGGTGGGGCGATTGCCATGCTGTCACTGGTGCTCTTCCCTTATGTCTATATGCTCGCGCGAGCAGCCTTTATCGAGCAGTGCGGCAGTATACGTGCCGCGAGCTGGTCATTGGGCTGTACGCCCTGGCAGAGCTTCTTGCGCGTATCCCTGCCAATGGCACGCCCGGCAATTGCGGTGGGTTTATCACTGGTATTGATGGAAACCCTGAATGATTTCGGCACAGTGGACTTCTTTGCCGTACGCACCTTGAGTGTCGGAATTTACGATACCTGGTTGAGCCACGGCAATTTAGGAGGCGCGGCGCAAATTGCCTGTAGCACTCTGATTTTTGTTGTTCTGTTAATTACGCTGGAGCGAATGGGGCGGGCGAGACAGAAGCACTTTGTACAATCGCCAAATTCCCAGCGTGAACGCTATGATTTGCGCGGCTGGCGATCCGGTGTAGCCCTATTGTTCTGCGGGTTACTGTTGGTGGCCGGTTTTATTATTCCCCTGCTGGTTCTGGGAGGTTACGCACTCAGCAACTTCTCCAGTTATTGGAGCGAAGATTTTATACAGATCGCCAGCAATAGCTTGTTACTGTCAATCGCAGCGGCACTGGTCTCTGTACTGCTGGGCCTGCTGTTGGCTTACGGTAAGCGACTGCAACCCAAAAGATCCGTACGGGTCTTGGTCGGCTTTTCCAAGCTGGGTTATGCAATGCCCGGGGCAGTACTGGCGATTGGTGTCCTGATTCCCCTGGCCGCTTTTGATAATGCGGTGGATGGTTTTTTACGTGAACACTTTGATATCTCCATAGGGCTGCTGTTAAGCGGCAGTATTTTCGCCATTATTTTTGCCTACACAGTGCGCTTCCTGGCAGTGTCCACAGGGGCCATAGAATCCAGCCTGGAGAAAGTAACCCCTTCAATGGATCGCGCTGCCCGCTCCCTGGGGCGCAATAGCTGGCAAACCCTGTGGGCTGTACATCTACCTTTGGTGCGTACAGGCCTACTAACGGGGGGCTTGGTGGTCTTTGTGGATTGTATGAAAGAACTGCCGGCGACTTTGCTACTGCGCCCCTTCGGCTTTGACACCCTGGCGACTTATGTTTACCAGTTCGCTTCCGATGAGATGCTGGAACGCTCGGCCCTGGGGGCTTTATTGATTGTCCTGGTGGGGTTGATACCGGTGATTTTACTAAGCCGTTCCATTGGTTGGCGCAGAGGTGAGGAGCGCACAGCCGTGGCGGACTCAGAAGCGCCCGCCCTGTCCTGATAGCTTTTATCGGGCCTGGTCAAACACCAGAGCAGAGGAAAGGTGCAGGGGAAGTTTATCACCGGGAGCCGCTTGAACATCTGCATTCAAAGCGGCCTCGACAGTTTCCCCTGCGGCTAGCTGAAAGCGATAGCTCACCTGGTTGCCGAGAAAATTCTTTTCCACAACCTGAGCCATCACAGCACCGGGATGTTCGCCTGCGGCAATATCCTCACTGCGCACAAACAGTTCGAGCTGATCTCCACTTTCGTATGCGGCTGTCGGCACCTTCACTTCCCCTAGAGGGGTACTGATCAGGCCATTGCCCACAACAGTACCGGAAATGATATTCCCTTCACTAACAATCCTTGCAACTGCCAAGTTTCTAGGTGTTTGATAAGTGTCTTGAGGGCTGTCCCACTGCTGTAATTGGCCTTGGCTGAGTACTCCCAGCTTATCTCCGGCAATAAAAGCCTCATGGCGGTCGTGGGTAACAATAATTGCAGGGATCTTCTCTTCGCGCAGTATATGGCGGACTTCGGCGGCGAGACTGCGGCGCAACTCGGTATCCAGGTTGGAGAAGGGTTCATCCAGGAGTAACAGCTTGGGGCGCGGTGCCAGTGCCCGAGCCAGAGCGACACGCTGCTGCTGACCCCCAGAGAGCTGGTGTGGGTACTGTTGCCCGAAACCTTCCAAGCGCACTAACTTTAGCAAAGACTGGGTGCGGGATTGCCGCTTGCTTTTCGGCATTGACTGGATACCGAAGGCAATATTCTGTTCAACGGTAAGGTGTGGGAAGAGGGCGTAGTCCTGAAATACCACCCCAATATTCCGTTGTTCTGCGGGAATCTGTAATTCAGGAGAAGAGATTACTTCTCCAGATAGCTGAATATTCCCCTCAGCGATTGGCTGGAAGCCGGCAATGGCATGTAGCAGAGTTGTCTTACCGCAGCCGCTAGGGCCCAACAAACAGGCAATTTCCCCCGCCTTTAAGGCAAAGGAGACCGATTCGATAACTACCTGCTCACCGTAGCGGCACTGTAGATTTTCTATAGAGAGTATGGGGTGCACGGGATTTCCGGTAGTTTGCTTTTTCGACACTTCAAATAATCTTCAGAGCTAAAGATGGAATCAGTAACCAGATAATACCTAATTTGAGTTATCAGAAGCTAATTTTAACAGTGCCAGAGGGGAAGATATAGCTAAGGAACCTCTGAATAACTCTGCAAACCCCGAAGGGCAAAACTGCTGCGTTGCCGCCTTCAGGGTTCGCAGTGCCATTGCGGAGTTGTTCAGGGTCTCCTTCAATACTCACTGTAAATTTACAATGATTAATCCTTATGCTGAACTCCCATAGGATTTTCAGTCTTACTTAACTCTATTCTATGTAAATATTGCTTCAATTGTGGCTGAAGCTTGAGTTTGTATGATTCTACGGTATGGCCTTGCATCATTTTCACTATGTTGCTGCAAAATACCTCGGGATTCTTATCCTTAATTTGAACCAGCATATTCTCGCCAAGTTTAGATATCATTTCCCTGGTTTGTAAGGCTTGGCTTTCGGGGATGCTAGGTTTTTTTAGCTCATCAGAATTAAAATGTTCTTCTTCCATGAGTAGTAATATCGCTTCCCTGGAAATTTGAGAGAAGTGCGAAAAAGAAGATTCAATCTCAACCTTCTTATCTGGAACGTTTTCTTTGCAGTAGTCAAATATTGGTTTTGTTTGCTCTATCTGAATCATTGAAAACATATCAATGCCACTTACTAGCTTTTCCTCCTCAGCTCGAGCAAAAGTTGATAATAGAATAAGTACAGGTAAGAGTATCAGTTTCTTCATGTGTTTCTCTTGGCTGTTAAGTTAATATTGATATGGGCTTAATGCCCCTGCAACGATATTTGTAGAACTTAAATTTAATTGTGAAAGTGGTGAACCAAAATAAGGTCTGGAATAAGTATAATTTTACAGTTTTTTGGTCTCTATGTAATGTACTCACCATGCTTCCCAATACTTGAAGATTTTCCCGGCTTTACTGTTTTTATCCAAAATAGAGTTTTAGGCTAACTTGTGGAAACCATGTTAATACCTGTTAAATCTAGACGCTTAACTTAAGCTATTTCATCGTTACGCCTTGAGAATAGTATGTATTGTGGTGCATATTAACAAACTATGGGTGGGATTAAAATCTTGGTTTCGGATATTAAGCACAATTGATAAGGGCTAAGTTGGTAGAGTAGGAGCTTCTCTCAACCAAGAGAAAGGCACTGATGAGCTATTACTGGCTGAGCGAGAACGAGCGATATTAGATTTACAGCCTGAGAAAATCAGGACACTCTCAAAAAGCGATAGTAAAACTCTTAGGGATACATCCCCTAACGTTTAGCCGAGAGCTGCGACAGAATACAGGTGTGCGAGAATATCTAAGCGCATAAGCTCTGGGAGCTAAGACGCCAGTAAGCTTATAAAGTGCGGAAGTGACCGATGGTGTGTAGCAATAAATAGACATCTAAATTAGGGAAGAATTAAGTTCTTAGAAGACTGTCAGCTATTTGAAAAAATATAAGTGTGTATCACTCCATGATCATACGATCTACCAATTATTTATTTGGATTAGGCAAATGGTGGAGGCTTATACAAGCACTTTAGGGATGCATCAAAGCCCCGCCGTAAACGCTACGGTAAGTATGATCGGCGCAGCGGAATTATCTGGCCAGGGTTTAATGCAAGGCGTGATTTAACATCATCGTCAGATTGATGGGTAGATGATCAGCCCTATTGGCTCAAGCAGCGGTTCGTCACATATTTAGTTTTAACGAAGAAATCAAAAAAACTGCCATTCGATAAAGGTCTTGAATTCGCTGATCATGAAACGATTGAAGAAGGTTTAGAGGCTGATATTTTTTGCACATCTATATTCATCCTGTGAGAGAGGCTAATTTAAATGATAATGGTTGCATTCGAAAGTATTTCCCAAAGGATGCTGACTTTAATAAAGTGACAGACGAGCAAATTAAACTTGTAATGGATTGCCTGAGTAGTAGACCAAGAGTTAGTCGAGGTGGAAGACCACCGGATAAGTTATTTTTGGGTCTGTAAGATGATCTCCCTGCGGTATAAAAGGATTCCATTTGATACTTAAAGCCGAGAAATATTAAAGTTGTCACTTTGAGTATTATTCCAATTTTATACAGTCTCCCTACCTAATTGTAATACCATAGATTTTTGCCAGCTCGGACTTAACAAAAAATAATGACCAGAATGGTTGAAAATCCATTAGACCGGACCTTGCCAACCTCTGTGAGGCAGTTAAGGATTGTAGAGATTAGCTTCGGTCGGTAAGCTGAAAATTGGTATGTGATGCATGTTTGGTCGAATTGCTGCTGTTTTTTATTTTGGACAAAGAGTGTTATCAAAGAGGTCTCAGCACCAAAAACTTAAGCTGATTTTTAAGCCCTAATCTATAGAGTTCCTAAATTTGTGTGATTAATCTCACCCTTGTCAGGGTGGCCTAGTTAACTTTGCCACTACAAACATGGGAGTTATGTTGTTATCTTTGCTTTATGATGGTTTATTAGTAGAAAATAAATCCATAGCGTCGAGATCGCAGCAAAGAAACACCAGGTTGATACCCATGTTTCGCGCTGAGTGAAATAAACGATAACACCTAGTGTCATGACAAGTGCCCAAAATTTTATAAAAATTCGATTGCTCGATAATAAAAATAAAAATCCAAGTAAAGAATAGATGATATGTCCAGTTGTAATGGCGAATAAGCTGTAATCGGATGTGATATAGCATAAGCTATGGCCGCACACGCTCGTTTTTATTAAGTGTCTTGGTCCTGTTTCTAGTAGGATGGGTATCCAAAGATATAAACCAAAAATAAAACCTATGATTGTTAATATAATAAAGAAAATTCTTTTCCATTTTTTTGTCTCAAGACTAAAGGCAACGATTGGTATCCAGACAAGCCAAAAAAATAGAGCAAAAAATAAGTAAAAAATAGAAGACGCTGCCGTCAGTGACACTAAATTTTCATTGTATCCAATCCATACTAGCCCTTCACTTGCTTGCTGTAACGCAAAAAGGAGGGGGGTAACTGCGAGTAATAAATAGGTTTTATCATTTTTCATAGCATGTGTTGTACACAAGGCACCACCGACAATAAGCAGAGCCGCTGATCCGAACGATGCCGTGGCTGAAAAACACATAATGATTTTCTCTATATGTAAGATATTCTAACTTAAGCCAAAGCCATATAATTTGATATGCAACATAACAATATCCTTAGCGTAGAAAATCAGTTGATTTTGATATTTTGTACTAAGCTTATGAATTAGTCTGTGATGACTAGGTCTACTTTAACGTTTTCAATTCACCTTATGAGTTAAGTCTATAAAATTCGCAAAGATACATTTAGTTTGCCTTTGGATATTGATGCTTACAGAAGTAAAGCCTATTTTGATAGGGCGTAACAAGCCCAGTGTAATACTAATTGGATAGTTGCTTTTCTTTATTCCACTTATCAAAATTGGTCACCTATATAAGCCTTGGGTTAAGGGTTACTGGTTGAATGCTAGAGTGATGATGCTTCCACTAAATTGGGGGATTTATTCTAGTCGGTACTCTCCGGTCATTCATGTTGAACTAACTAAACGGGGATCTCCAATGACTAGGACGTAACAGGATTGCTGGACGTGTCACGACTACAATCCGATTTTTGCATGTTTATTTGAGTATTAAATACCCCCAATTCTATTAGTAGCGCTAATGCTTCTTCGACCGGAAATTATTTGTTGTCTGTTTTTACGAATTTTCTATAGCTCATCTTTAGAGTGCCAATCTATACATACTAATATACTGCGATCATGAAGCTTGTTTTTTCATCTTTGCTTTAAAATCATTTATTAATAGGAAATAAATCCATAACGTTGATATCGCAGCAAAGAAACACCAGGTTGATACCCATGTTTCACTCTGAGTAAAGTAAGTGATAACACCGAGTAGCATGACAAGTGCCCAAAATTTTCTAAATAGATGATTGCTCGATAACAAGAATAAAACACCTAGTAAAGCATAAATGCTTTCTCGAACTGTGACGGGTAGTAAACCACCTTCGGATAACTCATAACATAAACTATGTCCACATACACTTGTTTTTATTATGTGTCTTGGTCCTGTTTCCAATAGAATAGGCACCCAGAGATATAAGCCAAAAATAAATCCTATAATTATTAATATGATATAAAAATTTCTTTTCCATTTTTTTGTTTCAAGCATATAGGCTACAAGAGGTATCCAAGTAAGCCAGAAAAAGAAAGCAAAAAACAGATACAAAATAGAAGCTTTTGTCGTTAGTGAAATCAAATTTTCGTTGTACCCAATCCAAACCATCCCTTCACTTGCTTGCTGTAACGCAAACAAGAGAGGGGTAACTGCGAGTAATAAATAGGTTTTATCATTTTTTATAGCATGTGTTGTACACAAAGCACCACCGACAATAAGCAGAGCTGCTGATCCGAACGATGCCGTGGCTGAAAAACACATAATGATTTTCTCTATATGTTAGATATTCTAACTTAAGCCAAAGCCATATAATTTGATATGCAACATAACAATATCTATAACCTAGAAAATAAGTTGACTTTGCTAATTTGTACTAAGCTTATGAATTAGTCTGTGATGACTAAGTCTACTTCAACGTTTTCAATTCATATAATGAGTTAAGCTGAAAAGCCTAATAAGGCTATATTGAGTTTACTTATGTAGGCCGATACCTACATAAGTGAAATCTATGCCGAGAGGGTTAAACAAGTCAGTGTAATGTTACTGTGGTGGTTGCATTATCTATTTCATTAATCAAAGTGGGTCTCAGTTTTGTCTCTTGGGTGTGGGATTGGCTTTTACGCTTAAGAGTCTTAATACGTCCGTTAAATTAAATACATTGGGGGTATTAATCCTAGCGATACTCACCGGTCATTTACGATGAACACATTTATCAGAGAGGGCTATTAAGTCGTTGATACCAGAGTAATAGCCTTTTGCTCAAGACATCTTAGATTTCAGATGTGCATGTCACGAATAAGCCTATCTATCGTAAACGAGAACTGACAGTCATAGGTTTTCAATTCCATAGCCCTCGGTATCCTTGCCATACTTTATGACTCATTTTGGATATTGCGGATAGGGCTGGCTATCACATCCATTTGACCCCCTATTTTTCCAGATGATTGGCCATATAAGAATGATTGGGGTGTTTAAAATGACGTTGTCTTGTTCGCGGTGATTGTAAATGAGGCAGCCAAGGTTTAATCCAGCAGCTTGGGTGAATGGATATACCTTATTTGTTTAGTCTAAAACACATATTCAAATCAATAGGCTTTTAACAAAGAGTATGGGTGGAGGTATTGGCGTCGTATTCAATATTTAAGGGGCAATATTTTATGACCTCTGTTTGTCAAGCTTTTGAAAGTGACCGCAATCCTTGCACTTAACTCCATGTTGATAGAAAAATAAAGGCATCCCCAAAAGTAGGAAAACTAATAATGCGGGCTTTTTCCCCTTGGTAAATGGCTCGACATTTCGTGATGAGCAGGACTCGCAGACCCTTTCTTCATCATGCCCTAATTCTTGGTCTACAAGATTGGAACGGTCTTGATTCAATATTTCATTGGCTTCATCTAGGTCGCTTTCCGACACTTGAAGCCTGACTCCACCCATAGCATTGGAATATAGCCACTGCATATTGACTGTGTGCTCATCTGCAATGAAAGCGTGTATTCCTTCAGACTCAAGTCGTGCTTTTGCAATCTGCGCTTCATATGGAAATGAGAATCTAGCAACGGTTACTAGCAAGTGATCACCTTAGCACTTAACGTCTTGAGCTGCGGGACGAAGTGTCTGAAAACTTAGACGTGTTATGTTTTTATAGCCCACTAAGGAAACCCCACAACTTACCCCAGCGTTCTAGCTTTTGATCAGCGCTCAATAGCCTCGGCTGAACTTGAATAGGGTCGCCAAGTTGATCTACACCTTTCAATAAGTTGAGATTTACTGCTCCACGAAGCTGGTTATTTATATTGCAGCCTACGGCTAGCAGTTGATTACAACCTTTGCAATGGTAGAAAACTGCTAGCTGATCTCCATTTTGATTAGTTGAAATTCCATCGCCAATGAAAACCGTAGACATAGTTGGGTCACTTATAATTGGGTAAGGATTGGCTTGGCAATAACTGCAATCGCAAATGCGCGGATTCAAAGCTTCGAGCGGCTTTGCTAACTGAACTTCAATATGCCAACGGTGACATTTACACGATCCCTTAAAGAGCATAAAAATTAGTTCCAATTATGATGAAGCATAATGTCTATATAATGGGCAAGTGCAGCGGCTCCAGAGCTTTATCGCACCTGCCACCGTAAGGACCGTAGCAACGAATGCCTGGTTCATTTGATTGTAATGCCGCTCAGCTTGAACAGGACACATCGTTTGCCTCCCCAACAACAATTACGAAGTTGGTGAAAAACTCACTCGCAGTGAAGTAACCATATTCCCCAGACAAATCCACACCAGAGTTCAAAGCAATTGTGTATTTGTAGCTTCCATTATTTTGCTCAATGACCGGTAAATTGTCCGGGACTCATCTGGTGCTACAGCACCAAACCTAAGTCTATTGCTTGGAAGCTGAACAACTGCCGAGTCTACCTATATTCCACTTTGGTTCTTGATCATCACATTCGGCATCACCCCAAAGAAGCCTATCTAACACCAATAATCAGCAATACAGCGGTAACTAGTAAGCAATATCTTCTCTTCAAAATCGGATACTCCACAGAACGGAATAATACCCGCCAGCAGTGGCCGCATAGAAGTGGAATTTCCCCTGGCTGAGCTTGGATTACTGGAATGAAAGCCCCTATAGCAAGATCGCCGTTTATGGCTTCCATTAAATGCCAACTACTAACGAATGGCAACTACAAGACAGCGAGATTCTGAGGGAAATACACCCTGGAAAAGTTACGAGCTGACGAACAGAAAACGATATAAGGCTTGACTTGTAGGTGAGGTCGTCAGGGACACCAAAACTACATGATCGTGAATGCGGAGGTTGTATTATGAAAGTTCATATTCTTATATAGCGAGCTACTATAAAGCTATCAGTGTGGCCGCTGACTCATAAGAGAGTAGTGTTGGAGCCGGTAGTTTGAAACTATCGGCTACCCGATTTAGGCTGGCTGTATCTTTGTATTGCGCGGATTAGAATTTGGGTCTGTGTTTTTCGATGATTTGCGCATCTACCCAATAGATATCGCCCTCAGGATCGACACCGTCTTTTCCCTTAATGGGGTTGTGATTGAAGAACAGATACTTACCGTCTGGTGACACATACGCGCTGGCCTCATTACCGGCGGTGTTTATGGTATCTCCTAGGTTTATTGCCTTACCCCAGGAACCATCTTGTTGGCGGAAACTGATGTAGAGATCTTTGTCACCGTAACCGTCGTCTTTTTCGCTGTCCCAGATGAGGTAAGAGCCATCGGCGGCAATGAAGGGATGGGCTGTCCACTTACCAGAGTTGATATGCGGCCCCAATAATACAGGTGGTTGCCGCTTGCCGTTGCTAACGGTTGATATACGTAGCACGTCATTGCTCTTGTAGTCGTCAAACACTATGGTGCCATCAGCTGATGATGTCAGACGCATGATGCCCCAATCTTTGCGGTCGAACATCGTCCCCATACTTTTAATATCTGACCAGCCTGATTCGGTACGCACCATGTACTTCTTCCCCAAGTGCATGGTTTTGCCATCTGGGGCAAGTAGAGGGCGGCCGACCCTTGGGCCAACAACGGATTCGTGCCACTGGTTACCTATCTGCTTGAAACGAATGAGCAACCACTTTTCAGTGTCGACATCCATTCGGCTAAAGTAAAACTCGGTCATATCTGGTGTGAAAGAGCCGCTATAGTCACGATGCCGGGTTGCGACATAGCCCGGCGCGAATATTTTGGGTGTTAGTCCCGGTGGTGTTTGCCCAAGGTAGGGGCCTTCCAGCAGGGGAAGTGCTTCTTGGCTACAACCGTGGCTACTCACCGCAAGAAGAGAGATCAGGAGTATGATAGAACTACAAAAATGCTTCACAGTTTGTCCTTGTTTTTACATCAACGAATAAATGAACTGCGGGCAATTTAATCAGTTCGACATGAAAACACCTGAAGTACTTATGACTTTTAAATGATTTTGAGCTGGCGGCACCAAACTTTTAAACAGAAAGTGCACAAAAACCGACACACTTGGCAAAAGTAAAGACCGGCAGCTGGTCACTGTAGGCTGGTCAACTTTCAAATATCTAGGGCAGGAAGATCATGGGAATCCGTACCAACCAGCTGTCCTTGAAAGAAGGATACTAGATGGAAGCGCTTACTGGACTGAAATCTTTAGTCTGGAGCGTCGCATAGTGCCTCCATCAAGGGTATAAGGTCGCCTCTCGCTGCTGTGCCGAGAGTACCCACTAAGGATGTTGCAGCGCCAGCACGAAGCTTTAAACACACCAAGCTCAACTCTGCCATATTTGATGGATGGTGTGGGTAGCCGGTAACTAGAAACTACCGGCTACTCGTTTTAGAGCGCATTTTTTAATGACAATGCCACCTTTTTAATGCCATGAGGCGGAATCCATTGTTTAAACTCAACAAAACCATACTTTTTATATAAATTAATTGCGGGCTCATTTACAGCAGCTGTTTCTACAATTGCTTCTATAAATTCAAATTCATCTAGAATGTAGCTTAGCAATTTACCTGCTATTCCTTTCCTAAAATAATCTGGGTCAACAGTTAAACTATTAATTTCTAATCGCCTATCTTCTATAGCAATCTCGATAGTTGCGGCTAGACATTTATTGTCAATAAATCCATAAAATTGCGATTTGGATTTCTCTATATCTTGCGCACTTCGCGATAGTGGAGGAAAGTCAGCGGCGCCTATCAATTGAGCTTCAACCTTATAGGAGCGTTGAAATATTGTGAAAATCTGACCTGCCATATCTTCGCTAAAATTGTCAAGTTTTATTATCATATTAAGCCTAGTCTAAAATTCGTGGGCTCTCTAACTCTTACCGCAACAGCATCTAGGGAAGAGGCTTATAGGTGCAGCGAACAGAAAACAAGTGTTAGGATAAATGTCGGATTGCTGGTACTTGGTACATCCAGTATGAGTATTGTCTGAATGGGGTAAAAGCCCTCTGTAGGAAGCTCACCAATCAATGAGATCCATAAAATACTAACTACTAGCGAATGGTGACTATAACACAGTATTCTTTTGGTGAAGAAACCGCAGAATCATCACGTAAGGTTTATTTTGGTGTGTAGGCATTCAAGGGCACCGGAACGATATGATTTAACAAATAGAGTAAATGAGTAGTGATTGTTTAGGTCCTTATCTGGGGGGATCTGTTTAGCATACTGCTATTAATTTGAGGTAGTTTTCTGCCATGTCATTCAATTCAAATAAATGAGCCGTTTGACACTAACGTTGTGAAAAATTTACTACAGCTGCTGAACTGTCCTATGCCGATCCGCACTATGTGGGAGGGGCTGGTAGCTAGAAACTACCGGTTACCCAGTTGATACTACTAACGTTCAGTGAAGGCAATTTTTCCAGCCAGCCCGATGAGTAGAGCTCCAGATACGCCTTCGAGTGCTCGAGAGAATTGCTTAGAATTTGATTTGCTAAACAACCAAGTTCCAGCTGAAGCATATAGAACATTACATACTGTAGCTAAAGTACTAAAGAGTAAACCCAGTATCAATATTTGTAACGATACTAAATCGGTCGAAGTATCGATGAACTGAGGTAAGAATGAGAGAAAAAACAATGCTACTTTCGGGTTCAAAACGCTAACAATGAGACCTTGAATAAATATGTTTTTATTTGTATCAGTACTTTCTTCAACAACAATTTTATTACTTCCTCGCCACATGGAAAGTAAAGACTGGGCACCCAAGTATACCAAGTAGGCTGCACCCAACCACTTCACTATGCTAAAAGCCATGGCAGAACTTAGGATTATTGCCGATAAACCCAAACAAGCTGCTAGTGTGTGGACAAAATATCCAACACCTAGCCCAATAGCAGCTTTTATACCGCTTGCCATTTGACCTTTCATTGTATTCGATACGATGTAGATTACGTCTGGGCCAGGTATCATATTGATTGCTAAGCAAGCGACAACAAATAAAGGTAGAGAACTTAAATCCATTTTTTTTCCTCAATATTAACAATTTGTGATATTGCGCTTGAAGGGTCCAGTTGAAAACCAAAGCGGTGGTTTCTATGCCGATTAGATTCCTTTATTTGGTACGCCCAGTATGGACGTGGACTAAGGGGGTGAAAGTCCCCTGTAGGGAGATCACCGTTTAATGGGCTCCATTAAATGCTAACTACTAGCGAATGGCAACTGCAACATCGAGAGGTCTTGTGGAGAAGAAGCCGCCAGCAAAAAACTGTGAGCTGATGAGCAGAAACTTCTTATAACGCTTAGCTCGGAGGTGAGATGGCAGGGGCATCGGAGCTATGTGATCCAATGGGAAGATATTCATTACGGATAGGGAGCTGCCTATTGCGGACCCGCCCAACCGATGGATGATGTGGGGCTGCTATCTAGAAACTATCGACCTGGTTTATGAGATTTCCTCTGGATTAAAAACAAGACGAATTTTGCTAATACAACCCACCTTATAATGAAACGTTTGAGCCATTAATGTACTTCTACAATTTTTAGTGAATTTATATATGTAACATGTTGAATTCGGATTGTGAAACTCTTCTACCATCTCATACGATACATCAACTGGAGGCGAAGCTTTCAGAGATTCTATATATTCTTTGGCCGATTTACACTTAAACAATGGCCCTTCAAAATCCAGCTTTTCATATAGTATTAGGTCTAATGAATCAAAGTCCTTTGTTTCATAGAATATGTCCATATATTTTCGAGCAAGCTCTATTTTGTTCATATCGATTTCACGTAACGTTTCACTCAGCCGCCACAGAAATGAGCCGGTTTATGTTATCTTAGAAGGCCGTTTCTTTACACCTATCAAAGGTAGAGCTTAAGGCTTCACAACCATTGACACAATACGAAAATCAAGAGTTAAGCCCATACCCCATCACCCAGCCTCGCCGCTCACAGATCTCTCTTGATACGACTCCAAACTGTCACTGAGTCTCCCGCTGTGTAAGCAGAGCATTCCTTTATGGAGGTGGGGGAGGGATTATGAGCACCGACGTCAGTGGATTGAGATTGAAATGCAAAGGCTGGCTGTTATCTTTGCGGGAGATATCGCTGCCTATGCGGTAATGAGCAATCACTATCATGTGGTGTTCTATATTGATGCTATAACGGCCAATACTTGGTCTGATACTGAGGTCATTCCCCGCTGGCAGGAACCATTTAAAGCATCTAACTTGGCTCAGCGCTTCATTCATGGTGCCTCTCTGGACCCTTGTGAAGAGAGCAAACTTAAAGAGTTGATTGAGCTATGGCGAAAGTGATTAATGGATATCAGCTGGTTCATGCACTGCCTAAACGAATCTATTGTCCACCAAGCCAACATAGAAGATCACTGTACAGGCTTCTCCTGGCTCAAGTCTAAGGCGTTACTGGATGAAAGAGCCTTGGCCGCCTGCATAGGCTATGTCGATCTCAATCCTATCCGAGCTGATATTGAAAAAACCTCGCTGGACTCTGATCACATTTCCATTCAGCAGCGTATTCGTGCTGCCACCTCAGGTGAGCAATCCAAAGGCCTATTTGGCCAAAGTTAAGTAATTTTCAAACCTAAAGTACAATTTTTCAGCACTCTACCTTGCCCTACACCAGGCTGGGAGAAATAGTCGTTAAGACAGAAGCGCTGTACTGTTTCCGCTGTCACCTTTCAATAAATGGGTGTCCCAGTGTGTAGCCTGCTCAAATGGTAGGCGTCTACTGAATGGAGGAAGGCTTCCCACCGGAAGTATTGTTACGAAGTATCCAGTAGCTTGTCCTGTTGTGGTTTTAACTGCCTTGAAAAGGATAGCTAATTTTCCGTGCCGGTTTCAGCTAGCTCTGTTACGTAAACAAAAGTATTCTCTAATCCAGCTTCTTTATGTTCTAAAGCCTCCTGTGCGGCAGGGTTTAAGAAAGCATTTAAAAAGGCATCACGACTGGCGTAGCGCACAATCATAATCTTTTCCCAGTCGATAGTATCTTCAGTCAAAACAATATCAACATCCATTGAATAGGTAGGGCCGCTGTTGTAAGAAAAGAGTATTAGCCCAATGGTTTCACCATAGATGCTATTAGCTTCTTCGCCGGTTAATTCTGTTTCTCGGCCGTCAGAATATTGTGCTGTTTCATAAAAGTCGATGAGGTTCATCATAAAAAATGGGGAGGGTGAGTCGCTGACAATCATATCGATCATGACATCGATATTTGTGTAAAGCGATACCGCATCGCCGCTATCATCCAATACGCCTGTATTGAGAAGTAGTTCAATGGCTTCGTCTTCATCAAGATTATCCAGGCTTGGGTCAGAGAAGGAACCGGAAGGTTCAAACGGAAGATTCCCAGGTATTCCTAATATCCAAGTTTGATCAGTTGAAGCTCCATACAGCGTATTTATAGCGGTTGTAAAATCGTCTGAATTAATAGCTTCTAGTAGTGCATCAATGTTCGGAAATTCGGCGATACGAATCGCACTAAATTCCCGTTCAGCGAACATAGTTGCCGCTACTGTACTCGCAAAAGCAGTGCCTCCACCTACGTTAGACCATACTGATTCAATCGAGCTCTCGTAGTTGCTAAATCCATAGGTATCACTCACGGCGATAAGCTGCACAAGAGCCAATGTGTTCGACGTATCCTCATATTCTAATAGCGCCTGCATTGTTTCTTTGCTAAAGCGGCCCTGAGCATCGCCAAATTGTGCCAGCAACGATTCACTTGCTGTTGTGGTATCCTTGGGTGTGTCATTGCTGTCAGAACCACTATTATCGCAGCCTAGAGCCAAACACATACACGTGAGAATGAAGCACTTTATAAGTGCCTTATTAGCTGTGTTTAAAAAATTATTTTTATAGCCCCTTTCCATAAATTAACCACCCCATGAAGTATATTCTGTAGTTTTACTTAATCAAGCAATTAAGATCCTTACTAAGCTTGCTAATGAAAATAGCAAGGGCTCATAACCTAAGGCAGACTGAAGGGTATCAATGGTGTTTTTTTGCGTATGGAAGGTGATGAAGAACGTTATGCGATATCGAATAATAATTGCTTTAAGGTAATAGTGGGTAGATTCCCATTTAAATCAATCAAGCTTACACTTAACAATTTAAGATTTATTAAAATACTTAAGTTTAAAAAATCTTTTATTAATAACTAGAATAGAGATTTTCTGCGTTTTGATTGATGGCCACTGAGGCAGAGCAACCAAATATTACCTGTCCCTTTTTTTACGAAACTGAGACCACAGGGAGCCACATAAACATGCATAATATTGGGTCTCCTTCGGAGACCTGAGGGGGTCGAATAAAGCTACCAGTGTTTGTTATACATCTAAAGTTGATCGAACCCAGAAAAAATTGCACAACGCCTCTCTCTAGGATAAAGCCATCCATGAGGGGAGGGGCCGCTAGCAAAGCTACAATCTGACGAATGGAAGCATAATATAAGACACTGTTGGCAACATCCCCCAGTCTTTGGTTGCCCCATTGTGGGCTGGTATATGTCGATTATCGTGTGAATTTAGAGCAGAGGAAATATCATTTAGCCCCTCCGCCATCTTATTCTTTATTATATTTCTCGAAAATAAATCGTTTAAAAACTTCGATCTGCTTAGCTTTGTATTGAGATTGACGATATACAAGGCTGAGTTTCTTAGGTGGTAACTTGTTGTTTTGGAAAAGAGGTATTACCAGTCCCGATTCAATTAACTTAATAATACTCTGATGCAACTGGAACCCAATACAGATATTCTTTAGCGCCATGGTTTGAATGGCGTGAACATCATTTATTCTATGGTGAGCATACGTCTGATTATTAAACTTGTTGTTCTTTAACCACTTTCTTACTTCTGGTGAAAGGTCCTCGAGAGGTGGCATGGCAACGCGATGGGAAGTAAGTTCAGAGATTTGAGTAGGTGTACCATGGGTCGCGAGATATTCTGTCGTTGCAAAAAATGTGGGTCGAACCTCACATAGCTCGCGGGAGATTAAACGTGTACTGTCCGCAATCTCACCAATTCTAAAAGCAAAATCAAGATCAGAATCACTAAAGTTAATAATGGATTCGGAATACTCCAGCCGATATCTAACATTTGGATAACGCTCAGAAAACTCACTTAACCAAGAAGACAAGCTTGAGTCAACCAAAGACCGGGATAACGTTATTTTGAGGTCCCCTTCGACGCGTTCGTTATCATACTGAATGCGCCTTTCTGATTCACTGATTTGCCTTAGTATTGCAGCACTGCTTTTGTAAAAGCTTGCGCCATGCTCTGTAAGTACCATTTGCTTATTGGAGCGATCAAATAGCTGCACACCAAGATCATACTCTAGGTTTGTAATCTGCTTACTCAGCGCTGATGGCGTCTTGTTTAGACTGTCAGCAGCAAGCCGAATACTACCAGAGTCAACAACAGCCACAAAAGACTCATACTGGGTAAACTTCGACATATCACTTTCCAAAATGGAAACTCCGATCGCATTATAGTTCACTTTTTGTCATTCAAAAAGAACAATATAGTGGACTCGTAAATAACGAACCCGGAGTAAATAATGATTTTATTAGCGGAAGTCGCGATCACGGTTAAACGTCCGATTAACACGTTCTTTGAGTACGTCACCAACATGGAAAATTACGGAGAATGGTTCCCTGGAGTAACCTCTATTGCCTCTCACAACGAACTTCCCCATGGCATGACCGGAAAAACATATCAAGAAGTGATCGTCATGCCTGAAGGAGAAGCAACCCTTGTTATAGAAGTTAAGAAAAGCCGATTGAATCAAGATTTCTACACTGAGGGTGATCTTCTCCCTCTATTACCCGCCATGCTAATGGAGTTTAATGCTGAAACACCGAAGTCAACCAGGTTCAACCTGAAGTACTTTTCTCGAAGTGACATTCTCGATTCTAACTCTGATGTAATAAAAGAGATGAAATTAAATTTGGGTGGGCGAATTTCAATTGCAGTCGATAATTTACAGCGGCGCTTTAGTTAGTCTGACTTGATCCAATAATTGTTCCTTAACTAAGTGGCGCCGATGCGAAGTGATGAAATAAAGAAATCCTCTCTCTATGTCGGGAGCGCCTAACGGATATCAGCTGGTTTATGCGATATTTAAATGAATCTGTCGCTCGCCAAGCTAATGCTGAAGACACTTGTACAGGCTGATTTCGGGAAGGCCGTTTCAGTCCCAAGCCTTACTGGATGAAAGAGCCCAGGCTGCTTCTATGGCTTATGTAGACCTCCTCGATCCGTGCCAATATCGCCAAGACACCTGAGAGTCTGATTACACTTCAATTCGACAGCGTATCCGTGCGGCAGCCTCAAATGAGCGGCCCCAAAATCTACTCCCGGTTGTCGGCGCTGAACATTTGAATATGCCGAAAGGGCTACCTTTTCAGCTGGATCACTACTTGGAGCTAGTGGACTGGAGTAGCCGACATTTAGACATCGGAAAACGAGGTTATATTGCACAAAAACGCCCACTGTCCTAGATCGGCTTGGCATTTCGCCCAGGCATTGACTCTATCTCAATCTGAACTTTGAAAGCCGCTTTTAAAGCCTGCTGTGATCAGAAGAGGCTGTACGGCAAGCCTGTATTCAGTTCAATAAACGCTGGGTGCATGGCATAGGCGACTACCAATGCTTCCTTTTGGTGACACGCCACTATTTCCTCCCGGCTTTTCGATGCTATTCCTTTAGGTTGGCTAATTCACGCAATTTTCCAACCTAAAGTATATTTTTTCAGCATTTCACTTCGTCCGAGCCAGACCAGGAGAAATGGCCGTTAACGTGGAAAGCCTGTATCATTTCCATTGTCATCTTTCAATCTGTGGGTGTCCTAGTGTGCACCTTCAATCAGTAGCGGTTCTTCGTTTTTTTCAACCTTCTAATTGGTGTTTCGATGGTTACGGCTGACGTTAATCGGTGTTCTCGGGTTTTAATAGGGCTATTTGTCTGCCTTGGGTTCGATAGGGTAATCGCTTAGTCGCAAGTTCTGGCTATAGTATCCAATTTGGGGGAGTACTAATCTTTTGTCCAGCCATCGACAATCATTAATAATCTCCCCGATCTCGATTGATTTATAAAGAGCATATTATGTCCAGAAAAATATTATCCTTAAAGGTAAAGAGAAACACGGAGCCTAAGAAGGCTGATAAAAAGCAAGAGGACACTACTGATCCAAAGAAACGGTTCTTAAATGGAGTAGCTATTAATCCATCTGAGCCTATTCGCCTTGAGTCTGGTTCTCAGCAACTTACGGTAAGGGCGATGGATTTGATTACGCCAATTGGTAAGGGGCAGCGTGGCTTGATTGTGGCTCCACCAGGTTGTGGTAAAACCACTATTCTGAAACATATCTGCCAAGCAGTGGGGGAGGCTTACCCCGAAATAAAGCTGTACGCTTTGCTTATTGATGAAAGGCCAGAGGAGGTTACTGACTTTAAGCGAAGTGTACCGGCCGAAGTTTATGCGTCCTCTTCTGATCATAGCTATGAAGAGCATGTGAGAGTAGCTAATGAACTCCATGATAGGGCCTGTAAGGAAGCCGGTGAAGGCCAGGATGTAATGATCGTGGTTGACTCGTTGACAAGGCTTTCACGGGTACATAATGCGCGGCAGAGTGGTAGGGGACGTACAATGTCTGGCGGGATAGATGCCAGGGCTATGGAGATACCCAGAAAGCTGTTTGGCGCTGCGAGGAAGATTGAAGGTGGTGGCTCACTTACGATTCTGGCAACGATACTCGTGGATACCGGAAGCCGAATGGACCAGGTGATATTTGAGGAGTTTAAGGGTACGGGAAATATGGAGGTAGTATTGTCAAAGGAAGTTGCGAGACAGCGAATTTTTCCTGCCTTGGATATTGCTAAAAGCAGTACTCGCCGTGAAGAAATCCTGTTTAACTCGAAAGATATTGCAACGATAAGAGCTTTACGAAGAACGCTTGCTAGCCTAAAGCCTGTAGATGGCACTAAAAAGCTTATTGAACTCCTTGAAAAGTACCCGACTAATGCGGAGTTACTAGACCATTAATTTTTAGTTAAGTTTAAGGGTAGTATTTAGCCGCTTAGTATTTTGGGGTTAGTTACTTAGCGACCGAGTTCTTACTAGGACAGCCGTTATTTAGTCGAGGGCTTTACACTTCAATTCTCCGGTGTGTTTTTACAAGATATTGCTCAATGAGGGGCTTAGTGGAAAAGTGGCCTTAATATGCTGAAGGGGTTGCCCTTTCAGCTGGATCACTATTTGGCGTTAGTAGACTGGAGTGGCCGGCTTTAGCCCCCAAAAAGCGCGGTGCCGTTTCTCAAAAGGCACCCTTTATCCTTGAGCGGCTGGGCATCTCGGCAAAACACAGGCTCTATCTCGGTTGGAATTTTGAAAGCCGCTTTAAAGGTTTGGTGGGATCAGTGGAGACTGTAAAGCAAGCTTGCATCCAACTCGATAAACGCTGGGTACACGGAATAGGGATTGCCGGCGTTTCCTCTCAGCCACACCCTGCTAATCTACTTCTACCCAAATACTCTATAACACGATTACCACTCTTTTATCCAAAATAGCATTTCCAAAAATCTGCATATCAATTTCCAGAACTTAATCTCTCTTACCCATAAATCAAAGGGTAAGCGCCCCCAGAAAGAGAGCTTGCTCTACAGTTCACATCATCCTCCAGCCTTTGGCTGTCCTAATGTGTGTGTGCACTAATTTGTGCAATAGGGTAATAAGCAATACCCGCAGCAACCAATAAGGTTACTAAACCGGGTACATTCATCTAAATTTATGCATCTTCTGAAGATTCACGTATGCGCTCTTTTCGTTCCAGTTCCTCTTGCATCACCGCTTTGATTTCTTCTAGCACGGCGTCGACATCGGCGCTGTCATCGTCATCATCAAACTTGCCGCTGAGCGTTGAGCTAGTCGTTAAGTTACCCTCTTCAAACAGTGCCCACATTTCCTTGGCGTATTGAGTCTGTAATAAAGAGGGGGCAAATCTGCCATAATAACGACGCATATTGTCGACATCGCGAGTGAACATTTCTTGTGCACTGTTATTGGCAGCGGCATTAACAGCTTGAGGCAAATCGATAATCACGGGGCCGGAATCATCCACTAGGACGTTAAATTCGGATAAATCACCATGTACAATTCCCTCGTAAAGCATGAGCATGATGTAATGAATCATTAATGCATGATCTTGAATTGCTTGCTCTTCTGACATTGTCACATCGCCAAGCCGTGGTGCGACATTGCCTGCTTCGTCAGTGATTAACTCCATCAATAATACACCGTCAACACAACCAAAAGTCTTGGGAACTCGTACATGAGCGCGTGCTAAACGGGATAAAGCATCAACTTCGGCATTTTGCCAAATTTCTTCTTGCTGTTGGCGGCCATAATTCGACCGTTTTTGCATGGCACGTGCTTGACGACCACTGCGAACTTTACGCCCTTCTTGGTATTGTGCGGCCTTTTTAAAACTACGCTTAGTTGCGTCTTTATAGACTTTGGCGCAACGAATTTCGTCACGACAACGGACAATAAATATATCGGCTTCTTTGCCGCTCATTAGGCGGCTGATAACTTCATCGATTAAGCCATCATCGATGAGAGGCTGTAGACGTTTGGGAGTTTTCACTAGATACCAGCTTCGAGTGTTCGGCAATTAATCATATATGCTATTGACATATTTCCATGTGTATTTGAGGCAAGAAATCTAATCTTGCTTATGGATAAAGAGCGATTATGGGGCCCTATAATGCCTGCGTAAAGGATGGGGGCAATAAGAATCGCACTTGACATATGAAAACCCCCAGTAGGAAGATCACCGTTTAATGACCTCTAACTGCCAGCGAATAGCTATACCATAAGGTTTTGTGGGGAGGAAGCCGCGAGTAAAACTATGAGTTAGCGAACAGAAACATCCTATATGGCTTAGTCTGGAGGCCAAGGGTGCCGAAGCCACGTGATCTAGTGGATAGGGTTAATGATGCAGCTGATTTGTGAAATTTTATACTCTTATATTGGGAAATCTGTGCAATTTTTTTTCAGTGATTCTGCCAGCGTGGCTATTGGCTGGTAAGTAGGTCCAACCGGTTAGCATTCATGACCCGCATGATGGGTGGTGTGGTGGCCGGTAGTTAGAAACTACCGGCCACCCGATTTATATTTCTTCTTGTTGAGGAACAAAAGCCTCTTTACTGCCAACGAGAACCACAATAAGAAGTATTATATCGATGACAATACTAGTGATTGAGCCAGGTATTTTAGCCATCAAGAACCCACTATCTGACTGCGAGCTAATTACTGTTTGAACAATGGCCCAAATAACAGACGCAGCGATAGCTATATAGAAAATTTTTATTGCGAAATCTTTGGTCATCATTAGAAATATTCCAGATATAAGATACAGACCTGCTACGACCATAGATACTATACCAAAAACAATTGACCAAGATTCATACCACTCTGGGACCTTAAACTGTTCTTGCATAGACTCCATCATTTGAGAAAACTCAATTCGTTTGGGTTCACCTTCCTCTTCAATTTCTAGTGTCAATTGGGGTATATCCTTTCCATCAGGAGTCTTCCCTTTACTGAATTCAGTCATCATTTCTTTCTGCATTTCGAGCATCGAGGGCATGGCTATTTCCTGAGCGCCACCAAGAACCCCAAATATCCCGAAGATAATTGCCAACACTCCAATTATTGTCGCCCATGTAGGTCTTTTCATTTACTACTCCATAGTTCAGTAAAAATATAACGCCTTTGTAATGGGCAGCTTTGTAGCAAAGCCACGTTTAAAGCTGTCCAGCCCGAAGGGCGATCGTTGACAAACTTGGTACGCCCAGCATGGGCGTGAACTAATGGGGTGAAAGTCCCCTGTAGGAAGATCACCATTTAATGGGTTCCATTAAATGCTAACTACTAGTGAATGGCAACTGCAACACCGCGAGGTCTTGTGGGGAGGAAGTCGTTAGCAAAACTGGGAGCTGACGAACAGAAACATCCTGTAAGGCTTAGCCTGGAGGCGAGGTGGCCAAGGAGACTGCAGCTATGTGGCTAGTGGGCCGGGCTAATGATGTAGTCGTGCATTGCAAGATCACGTTCTTATCTGGAGAGATCTGTTTAGCTAGCTGCTGTCTGCGTGGCCGCTAAGTCATAATTAGGCCCAACCCGCTAGCCTCGATTCAGGAGGCCTACTTTATAGCCTATGTAGATCTCAAGCCGATCGGTACCATTTCTCAAAACGCGCCCCCTATCCTTGAGCGGCTGGGCACCTCAGTAAAACACTGGCTCTATCTTAATCGGAACTTTGAAAGCCGCTTTAAAGGCCTGGTGGGATCAGCAGAGGCCGTACGGCAAGCCTGTATTCGGCTCAATAAACGTTGGGCACATGGTATAGGCGACTGCCAACGTTTCCTTTTTGTAAAGCCCCACCAATTCTCTCCCAATCTTTCGATACTATCCCTTCCGGTTTGGTCAAAATCACGCAATTTTCAAACCTAAAGCATAATTTTTCAGTATTTCACTTTGCCATATACCTGATCAGGAGAAATGGCCGTCAAGGTGGAAGGCCTGTACTATTTCCAGAGTCATCTTTCAATCTATGGGTGTCCTATTGTTGCTGTAACTGCATATACAGCCATAGAACCGGTAACACGCAGCTTGATCGAAAGAGAATAAATTCTTAGTACTTGATTAAAATATAGCCTTATTCGCTATGTGACAGATTTCTCAGAGCCAAAGGCGAATTTGCCAGAGGCTCCCTAGGTTAATTAGAGTTATAAATCACATCTAAGCTTTTTAATTATCGTGAAGCCTTCTCTCAAGCTGAAACTGGTACAAGGAATCTATTGCTAATTTATCTCCCATGTTCTCCATGAGAATCAGGTCTTTAATTTCGTGATCACCGAAATATATCTCACTATTATACCGGCCAATGTCTCCCTCCCCTCTTGTCCCTACAATTGCACCCAAACCGTTTAGAGAATCTGAAAGTACGATCCAAGGTGAGTTTGTCCAGCGTGTTTGGTATGGATCTTCACTTGTCTCACGGGCCCAGAAAGCAGCCTGTTTGTACTGTTTACCTTCAATATTCCAAAAGATTGATTGTATGGAGGTTCTTCCAGCTTCACGACCAGCTCCTCCCGAAGCAGAGCGTGCGGTCGAAATTAGAAAGTCATTTGTTAAACTTACAGAGTCTATCAAATTGGACTGGCTAAACCACATATGGTAATCATTACCCAATTGGAAATCGTGCATCTCAAGCCCATTTCTATAATAACTCCCGCTAGCTACTGCTCCGAAGTTGCTATTGTAAATAACATTGCCTGAACTAAAACTCTTCAAGATACTATAACCATGTCGATGGTTTTTAGCTTCTACGCTACTCAGCAAGCAGTCATTAGCATTTATTAAAGTGAAAGCATAGCCATTTCCACCTTCCCCTAAATATTGAGAATTATTTACTTTTACATCCTCAATAGTTATGTTTTTAGAGTTTGAGATGACTATTCCATTTGAGAGAAAATTAAATGACTCTCCGTCGTGTACTGGATCAAATGTACTTACTGACTTGATCCAGCCGTCAACCAAATAATTTAAGTTAATTAAGCTTGAATTATGAACATAATAAGCAGGACTCCCCTTCGTATTGTAATCGCTATTTTTAAACCCTTCATTTTGTTGGTAAATATAGCTGACTCCATGATCGTTTTGTAATGGCATGTTACTAATTGATAGATCCTCAATTCCAATATTATTAATATGGGTGTTGGCTTTATATGCAATCGCGCCAGAACTTACAGCTAATGAATAACGGATAGGGCTGTCTAGTGTTATAGAGTTTCCATTTATGCCTTCTATACGTCTTAAAAACCCGACACCCTGAACTCCATAATGATATTCGTATGATCTTTGTGGGTTTAAACTAATTATGGCGCGATAATTTGTGTAGTCCACGCCGTCTTCCTCTCCCCAAAATCTCCACCAAGAGGCAGCTGCATGTGAGTCAATAAAGTTTCGTGTTGCAAAAGATCTAATAACGATATAGTCACCAGTTTTTAAGGAGTTCCCATTATAATTTAGAGAGCCATCACCTGAATTATATGTACCTTCAAGTTCGATTGTGTTTTTTACTCCATAAACACTCGAAGCTAGTGGAATCGGCCTTGTATCGACTATCTCATAATACCTATTCCCCTCTTCATCTAACTGTTGATTAGTCCTTGTAAGCTTTGCCCAGTCCTGATCTCCATTTTTGGGCTTTACTCCAATTATGCTTTTCTTTCTCATGGAGTATTTTTCTTCTAGGTTACCAATAGTTGATTGAGTTCCCAAAAGGTAAGTTTTATTAACCCCATCTCCTTTTAATACAATGTCATCGCCCCATATCCAAATCACTTGATTTAAAGACACTCCTTCTGAATTTTCATAGTGACTTACCCAGAAGGGATCGTTAGTAACTGTATTTTCATTCCAAAAGTGCCTGGCATTTTCAAAGTATTTTTGAGCCTCTTTAAGACTTACTTGATATGGTTCTCCGTTACTCTTGCTAGGAAGGTAGACATAATGCGGATAACCCGTAGCACGCGCTAGAATAATTGCATGATCAATCGCTTTTTGAATGGCTATTGTATCGTCTTGCTCATCGCCGATGCCATGATAGTCGTTGACATTGAGAATGTTTGAGTCTAGATCTTCCACTTTTCTTTTGGGGATATTTAATCCCTGTTTATATCCGGAATATGAGAAGTCTTGTATAATTAAATCATCTTTAAAGTTTAAGTTGGATTGGTCGCGGGTCACTAATTCATGAATTATATTGTTTTCACCTAATTTGATATCAAGTTTAGGCTTTAGTTCACTCGTTTCTGCTTCCAGTGAGGCTAAATGCAGCCAGTGGTTCGCGGTAGATCCACTAATTTCGTTTAACTTCAGCTTAAGAACAACCTCTTTTGTTTTGGTGTTTTCAACTTGCCAATTTATTATTTCGGTTACATTAAATGAGTACCACTTCTTTGTTTTATCTACATGTAATCTGTTGCGAAAATAGGAGTTTTCTCTTTCCAGGTTGTCCCAGTTTGAAGTTTTGTCTAGGTTGTCGAAGTTGCTTTTGTAGAGTTCAATGTATTTTTCAGTGCCGGTTCCTGAATTAGAAACATATACTTTAAGTTCGGCTTTTTCTACTGGGTGATTAATCTCTGAAAAATTAAATTTTAAATATATTTCTCTTTTGAATCCATCAGATGGCGCCCACTTTGCCATCAGAATAGGTTCCGAGAAGTAGGTGTCACTAGCATAATCTCCACCGCGTATATAAGTATCAAAGGTTGGAAGCAGAGTTCCTGTACCATTTTTAGCGCTGAATTCAATGTAATCGTTGCCGTGAGATAGTTGACAGAGAAAAAAAGACAATGCTAAAAATTGTTGTAAGAAAAGTTTAGCGATTCTGAATTTGATACCATTTATTTTCACTTTAAAATTTTTCCTCGGAAAATTGCGATGTAGAACAATAGAAGCAGATCTTCGCTGGCATTTAATTAATAAATGCAGTTAGATCAGGATGGCACTAAGTTAAGCTCTAGTAGTTCAGGCTTGATCTGACAGTCACCAGGTTTTCAGAGAGTGCTCTGCCAGGTCAAATTCAGTTTACAGGTTTTTGTTTCCAGAAGGCCGTTTCTGGACACCCATCAAAGGTAGAGCTTAAGGCGTCACAGCTATTGACACAATACGGAAATCACAATAAAAGTACTGGATATTAAAACAGTTAAATCCATACCCTATGACCCAGCCTCGTCGCTCACAGATCTCACTTGATGCGACTCCGTACTATCACTGCGTCTCCCGCTGTGTACGCAGGGCGTTTCTTTGTGGAAGAGATGGTCAATTGGGGAGGGATTATGAGCACCGGCGCCAGTGGATTGAGACTGGGATGCACAAGCTAGCTGCTATCTTTTCGCTGGATATCGCTGCCTATGCGGTAATGAGTAATCACTACCATGTGGTGCTCTATATTGATGCTAAAACGGCCAGAACTTGGTCTGATACTGAGGTCATTTTCCGCTGGCAGGAGCTATTTAAAGCTTCTAATTTGGCTCAGCGCTTTCTTCAGGGTGCCTCTCTGGATTGCAGTGAAAAGAACAAGCTTAAAGAGCTGATCGATCTGTGGCGAGAGCGATTAATGGATATTAGCTGGTTTATGCGCTGCCTAAACGAATCTATTGCTCGTCAGGCCAATGCAGAAGACCGCTGTGCAGGCCGCTTCTGGGAGGGCCGTTTCAAGTCTCAGGCGCTATTGGATGAAAGAGCCTTGGCTGCCTGCATGGCCTATGTCGATCTCAATCCTATCCGTGCCGATATTGCAAAAACCCCGGAGGACTCCGATCACACGTCCATTCAGCAGCGTGTTCGCGCTGTGATCTCAGATGAGCAGCCTAAAGAGCTACTACCGTTTGTGGGCGGCGAGCGCCTTAATATGCCGAAGGGGTTGCCCTTTCAATTGGATCACTATTTGGCGTTAGTAGACTGGAGTGGCCGGCATTTAGACCCGAAAAAACGCAGTGTCATTTCTCAAAATACTCCCCCTATCCTTGAGCGGCTGGGCATCTCAGCAAAACACTGGCTCTATCTCAATCGGAACTTCGAAAGCCGCTTTAAAGGCCTGGTGGGATCAGCAGAGGCTGTACGGCAAGCCTGTATTCAGCTCAATAAACGTTAGGTACATGGCACAGGCGATTGCCAACGTTTCCTTTCTGCAACGCCCCATTAATTCCTTCCCAACCTTTCGATACTATTCCTTCCGGTTTGGCTAAAAACACGAAATTTTCAAACCTCAAGCATAATTTTTCAGTATTTCACCTTGCCCTACATCAGGCTAGGATAAATGGCCGTCAAAGTGGAAGGCCTATACTATTTCCGATGTTATCTTTCAATCTATGGGTGTCCTAGTGTTGCTCCGTGGTTTGGGGCCGGAGTGGAGCGCCAGCGGAACGAAGGTCCCAGTCGAAGGCGGCAACACCACCTTGTTAGGCTTATTTTTGAATACTGAATGTAACTGTTTCAACAATACCCTTGGCCCCGCCAGAATATTGGTAATTTTTTATAGCATCAATTGCCGCTTGATCAAATACACCCGCAGGACTAGAGGCATAAACCTTGTGATTAATAGTGCAACCTTTTGGGTCTGTATCAAATTTTACTTTAGCAAACCCCTCAACTCCTTTCTTTAGTGCATCCAAAGGATATATTGGCGTTTTTTTGAAGTGATAACACATTCCATTGTCTTGGCAATGATCGGGATTTAAGGCTTTTCCCGCACAGAAATCACTTTCTCTTGTAATTAAATATACGTCCTCTTCAGCCCCAACCAGTTGACTGAAAAATACTGTTAATAGAAGTAGCGCTTGCTTCATGGGTACAGCCTAATGCCCGCATTTGGGGCTGCTAAAGCGCAGCGCAAGCAGTCTCAGCCCGTAGGGCGACAAGATGCGTTTGTTAGGCATGAATATTTACTCTCCAAGGCGGATTTAAACGATTCTCTCCAGCCCAATACAATTTAATTTTATTACCCGATGGATCTTTTACAATTGCCTCACGCCAAAGATAACCCTGATCTGTTGGCATCTGCTCAAAAATTATGCCTTTTTTAATAAGGCTATCAACCAATTGATCAAGTTGTTCATGCTCAAAATATATAACAGAAGTATTTGAGCACTCATTTTCTTCAAGCACTAAAGAAAATGTTGAACTCCCTTCGGGGCATTGAAATCTAACATAATGTGGAGTATCAACAATTTGTAAAAACCCCAATGTAAGATAAAAATCAACTGCTCTTTTCATATCCCTTACAGGCAAACTGACTTGATTTAAATTCATAAATTACGACTATCCCTTGTTGCCTAACGCCTCAAGAAGGGGCGCCGGTTACAGCGTCCCGCTTGCTTGACTTGTTAGCCTTTTTTAGCGAGTGAAACTTATTTCTAGCGCCACTCAAAGCTGAGTCAGATATTGGGCATTCCTGTGCCTTTTTATTTGCTTCGCTATATTTTGATTCTAACGTGGAAACTGATACCCAACCTTCTTCTATGCTCATTACATCTGCTTTGATTTTTCCTTTCGATATCCTGGACTCTCTCTCAATATCAGAGTACAAATTACCGACTTCAATATGTAGCATAGATTTTTTCTGGTAGCTTAAGTATGTTTGAACTCCTGCAAGAGTTGCTGCCAGAAGTGATAACACAGAGATTATTGTGCCCGAATAATCGCCTAAAGACTTAATCAAGGTTGAGCCAATAAATACATTTATTATAACAACCGGAACTCCAAGAATTAGCGTCAGATTTTGTTTGGAGCTGGATGATTTAAAATGCGCAAACTTACAAGTTGCTGCATTCATCTCTATCCTTTCAAATTCAATTAGGAGTGTTTCCTTTTTATCCATTATTCTTCCTTGTAAGGCTAGCGCTGCACTCATAGGTGTGAAAAAGTGAAGCGAGGAACGAGCGCAGCTTTGTAGCGTCCCTTGCAGTGTTTTGTTAGCATTTTATCTTGGCGGTAGAACTTCGAAACCAAATTTTACAACATCATCCACCTTCCCAAGGCCGACTACAGAAGTCGCATGAAAATCTCTAGGGCTTTTAATAGCTATTGCGACCCAAAGCTTCTTACCTACATGTTTGTTTTGTATAGTTAAATCAAAGTTGCCATTATTTTTCCATTCGAATTCATAAGGAAGAGCATTAGGCAGTACGGTGTATTCTAACGAGTCTCCTTTTGGATCAGTGCCAGCCACATTAAATTGAATCTGATCACCAGGGCGTAAAATACAGCTAGTATCATGTGGATTTCGCTCACCAATAGCCCATGTGTTTCCCAGGCTATCTTGAACACTTTCAATTCTAGGGTAATATGACTCACCAGTTTCCATGTTGCTAAAGTACTCCGTAATTTCTGCCCGAATTTTACCACTAATCCCAATAGCAAGGTGCTTTTGGTAAGGAAGTAAATCTCTTCTGTGTGCATCTGGATTTCGTAGCTCTTCCAATATATTGAGTAGAACTTCTATCTCTTTCCATTTCCCAAATACATCTGAAAACCCTTTATCCCAGCATTTTTTAAGAATTGTCTTTAAATCATAAAAGTCAGCATAATAGATGATACGGGGATCACTATAGCCAAACTTTTTTTCATCAATATTTTTTCGTTCTTCCCACTGCTCTATGCGTTTATCAGATACTCCACACGAGTAAAACCAGTCTGCTCCGAACTGTTTTGATAGAATGAAATTCAATAAATCCCTGAGTGAATTTTCTGCGTATTTAAGTGAATCTGAAATATCCATATACAACCTTACAATGCCAACGCCTGGCTTTGCGGCGTGCCGAAGCGGAGCGTAGGCACGTCCGACAACAGCCACTTGTTAGCTGCCTAGAATTGAGAATACACATTTAGAATAAGACTTTCGATATGTGCAGACACGCGGTGCTCACCTAGCTTGAGGCTATTTGGATGGCCGCATCCGTTTCGAAACGTGAGTGCCGTTTGAAGCTCTTGCTTTACACTTTTCCCTATAACAGATGCTGACTCACAAACCTCAAGGAAATCTGCCTCTTTCATTCTTGTAAGGTCATCTGTTGTATTGGCAGCTTTCCACTTTGGATTTTTCTTGGCGGCTGCAGAATTAAAGTCTTGCTTGTGGTTGGTTAGCACATGGTTGTATAAAACAGAAACCGCACCAACCCAAGATAAGACTACAGCAGCTCGGTATAAGTGTGTTTCAAAACACTGTACAGCCTCTTCGACAAAAGCCTTAGTTTCACAATTCGTTATGCTAGCTAAACTGCCTCTAAGTGAGCTTGATAAAACGGCTACAGGGCCACCGATCAAGCTTTTTACATGTACTTTTCCCTTGGCAGTAAGTTCCCATCCATCTGGGCTACGAATAACTAGCCCTTTTTGGCGAGACAATATAGATGAAACATTGAGTTTCTTTATTGCTGGATATCCGCAAAGAATGCCAATTTGAGTTAAATTCTTGACGGGCTTTGGCGTTGAAACATCAACGGCAAGGCACAAAAGAACTTTGTCTTTTTGATTTATATCTGGGTTAGATATATGTTGTTTTACGGATTCATTACTGAGCAAGCCTCGCCTCCATGCTTGATCTTTGAGAAGCACTTAATGAATAAGTATTCTTTGCTGTCTCAAATAACTTTCCATCTTTAAGCAACCTAGTTAATGTGCCTGTGAGGTTTTTAGCATAGGTCTGCTTGTAATATGGAGAAGCAGATTTCATTTCTTCTTGCAATTGCGCTCGACTAAAGGACTCTACTCCAAGCGATAAAGTCAGTCTTGCAGCTGCAGCCAAAACAAGCTCTGGCCCAGATTTTACCCCTAATCGTGCTGCAACAGTGCCTGTAGTGGCTTGCAAAGAGCTTGTTGTTTTTTCAGTTACAGTACCCCCTGAACTTGCTGGAGAGGGGGCCGGAGCTGGATCAGCGTTAACGGTCGTTTCAGTTACCCCGCTTTCCTTATAAAGATCTGAAACCGCCGAAAGCAAGGCTGGCAGCTCTTCTTTCAAAAATGCTTCACTCCCCTCATACTCAATTTCGATGGGTCCCATCTTTATTTTGATCTTACTATCCATATAAACTCCTAAATTTTGAAATCGTTCGATGAAGCAGCTAACAGCTATTTAGCAGTCATTCTGACCACTATTATCCTGATTGTTATTTCAGAATCAATTTCTGCGCCAAGGCCTAAATTTTTATTTAAAACCATAGACTTAAAGCATTCTGATACGTCCGTACAAACTGGAAAAACGATCACTTTGACTACTATCCCAATTTTTTACGCTATCCCGTAACCCATTGATTTCATGATTGTTTTTGGGTTTATCTTCTTGTTCTCCAATATCACGGTCAATGTGATCGTAAATCCCTAAGCTAGCACTTGCCAACTTTTACAGGCTGGTATTAGTTGGGGAGTGATTAAGGTATCCAGGGTGCCTCTGAATCACTCTGTAATATCTCTGCGGATCTTGAAGGCTAAAGATGTTAGGCGCAGTTCGCCGCGAATGGACGTAGCCCTTTGCAAGCGTTGCAATGCAGCAGATGTGGCCTTCAAGGATTGGCCTGAGGGCTTCCATAACGATTCATGCACCGTGTTGAGACTTCCTCTAAGGTCTAGTCATTCCTGTGAAGCTGCGCTCTTATTTAAACCACTCTGTAAGTCGAGGCATCACTGGGTTATTCAGAGGCTCCTAAATCTCGCAGTAATATCCTAAAAGTCTGCAAGTTACTTTGGTCTATGGAGAGATCTTTTCTGTAGATATGTGGAGTACGTATTAAATCAAAGCATTGATGATTTATTGTTGTCTGAACTCCAGCGTGGGAGCGGTGGGTATATTAAGCTAATCGGCCATTTTTATATGCAATCGAAATTTTTAATGCGTGAGCAACAAAAAATATAGGCACAAAAATAATCTTATTAGATTTTATTAGGATTGTTTTAATGTCAAAGCCACGTAAAATCGATAGATATTTATTGGTAGTTTGGCCGCGATTAAGAAGCGATCTAAAGGCAATAATCAAAGCAGCTCGGTTCGAAGAGCCGAGAGAATCAAGAACCCAAGAATCTTCTAAAAACCAACCCCTCAAAGGAGAACGGTAGCGTGAAGTAAGAATAAGTAAAAGGCGCTGACCCAAGGTGCTGGAACACCTGGGGCCAGCTAACCAAATTGATAAATCACCTATCAAGATGGCTATATGCATAGTACGCTAGAAACCCGCTCGTCTTCAATAAAGTGGAGCACAATCAGCGGCTTGGAGAGATTCTTCAAGCCCTGGGGGCGTTGCGTCTGCCTTTTCTTTTTCTATGCCTACCGTTCTCGCGCACCACCTCGCATTTACTCAAAACATTTCTATTCAAGCTTTCCTTTTGTGGAAGGTCTATCCATGGTTTGAGTATCAGTAGGAAACCAATATGTTGATTTTAAAGCGCCGTACAGGCGAAAACTTATGGATTGGAGCGAATGTCTCAATCACAGTATTAGAAGTTAAGGGCAATCAGGTAAAGATAGGAATAATTGCTCCAAAATCCCTGCCAGTACACCGCGAGGAGATTTATGTGCGGATCAGACAGGAAGGAAATCTGGTCAGTGGGAATCGTTGAGAAGTTGATGGAGATTGTATCGGGGTGGTGTTGCTATGAAAGCGCTAACTACTGTTAGTTAGCGCTTTCAGTTGAGCCTTTCGCTGCGGATAGAGACAGGTTAAGCTCGGAAGTGATCTGTATTAGTGATGTTTATGCTTAAATCCAGCTTCAAACTTTTCTGCTAATTTAAAGTAGTGATTCAGATCCTTGCGGGTTTTTTCTGGGCGGTTGTTTTCGGAGTTAATGTGGATGTTCTCCACAACAACGGCGATGTCTTTTGCCAGCTTCTGTCTTTCACCTTTCAGGTTCTCAGCGAAGTACTCAACACTTTTTTCGAGGGTGTAGGTGATGACATGAATCTGGTGAAGTTCAGCAGGATTCAGCTTTTGCTTGCTTTTAATTTCTGCTGTTTTCTCAATGAAAATCTTCTTGGCATCCTTCATAGAAGTAACGTCCGCTACTTTGAGATGCTGGATGGGCTTTTCGTCTGATGCGGGGCTAGCTTGAGCAGTGGTAGCAAAAGTAACAGCAAAAAGTAACGCAATTAAAGTTCTCATTTTTCCTCTCTAACGCCCAAACGCTAAGGGTTGATAAGGCATTGATCGGGCGAAGTGAATGCCTAACATTTTTCAGTGATCATTCTGGCCACTTTGATCGCTATCGTAAATGAGGATAACTATCATTAACATTCATGATACAGGAATTTTTAGGTGCTCAAAACATTTGTGGCAAAAATTGCGATCAAGCTGATCGAAATTTGTAAGGAATAAGAAAATTGAATCTGGAAAGAATGCGCAGGGAAGGGGGCAGCGGAGGTTTTTAGCCCGGAAGTGGCGCCCCCGAGTTATGGAATTTGATCTATTAACCCTCTCTTCGCGGTAGCAAAGAGAAGGTTACTTATAGGAGGAGCCGGTTAACCCGGTATTATTGAGACCGGCTTCACAAATTACTTGGTACGGAAGCTAGGAAATCTCTCCCAGTACATCAACCATCGCTGAGGTTAATTTCCTGAGGTCTTCTTTAGTAATCACATAGGGCGGCATGGCGTAGACCAGTTTGCCGAAGGGGCGCAGCCAAACTCCGCGTTCGATTAGGGCTTCCTGCACTTTGGCCGTATTTACCGGCTCGCGCATTTCCACCACGCCAATCGCTCCAAGGGCTCGAACATCAGCGACACCCGGTGCAGATTTTAATGGGGCTAGCTGTTCGGTCAGCTGCTGTTCGATCGCAGTTACTCGCTCCTGCCAAGGGCTGTTGAGTAACAATTGGATGCTGGCGTTAGCGACGGAACAAGCCAGGGGGTTACCCATAAAAGTGGGGCCGTGCATAAATACACCGGCTTCTCCCTGGCAAATACCTTCGGCTACTTTATCGGTACAGAGGGCGGCGGCGAGGGTCATAGTGCCGCCGGTGAGGGCTTTGCCCAGGGTGAGAATGTCGGGGGTGATATCGGCGTACTCACAGGCAAACATTTTACCGCTGCGGCCAAAGCCGGTGGCGATTTCATCGGCGATAAGCAGTACGTTATTCTCGTCGCAGAGTTCGCGCACCCGGCGCAAATAATCGGCAGAATAAAAACGCATGCCGCCAGCGCCCTGGACGATGGGCTCTAAAATAATCGCGGCCAGCTGATCGCGGTTCTCTTCCACTTGCTGACACAGTTCAGCGATATCATTGTCACTACAGGTACTGCCAAAGGGTGTTTGCGGAGCGGGTGCAAACTGGTGCTGGTTCAGATGTTCAGCAAACAAATGATGCATTCCGGTGACTGGATCACAGGTGGCCATGGCCCCGAAAGTATCACCGTGGTAACCGTTGCGCAGGGCCAGCAGGCGGTTCTTTTCGGGCTTGCCATGGGAGTGCCAGTATTGCACGGCCATCTTGATAGCCACTTCCACAGACACTGAACCGGAGTCAGCAAGAAATACCCGGTTGAGACCAGGTGGAGTGATTTCCACTAATTTCTTGCACAGCTCGATCGCGGGCTCGTGAGTTAAACCCCCGAACATCACATGGGACATTTTGTCCATCTGATCGCGCATGGCCTGGTTTAGCTCGGGCACATTGTAGCCGTGCAGGGCGCTCCACCAGGAGGACATACCGTCGATCAGGCCGCGCCCGTCTTCCAGGTAAATACGTACCCCTTCGGCCCGCGTCACCGGGTATACCGGCGGCGGGTCGATCAGGGAGGAGTAGGGGTGCCAAATATGTTTGCGATCGAAATCCAGGTCCATAAAAACTACATCTTTATTTTCAAGAGCCGACAATCATTCGTTAGGCCAGTTCGCGCAGTACTCTGAGCGGGGGCTGGCTGATCGAGCTGTAACAGGCCAGGGTACCGGCGGTGCCAACCAGTACTGCACCGGTGAGTGGTCCGGTTAGCCAAAGGACTGGGTGCAATATCACCGGCAGTTCAAAGACCCAATAAGACAGCACAGCCAAGGTGGCTTCGGCACCGATAGCCGCGAGCAAACCGGCGGCAAAACCCAGCAGGCCAAATTCCAGTATCAGGCTTCTCAGCAACAAGCGCCTGCGGCCTCCCAGTGTGCGGATAATTGCCGCTTCCTGCAATCGCTCGGCGATACTGGCGCGCACCCCGGCAATTAATACCAGGACCCCGGCAACCAGCATCAGGGCCATTACCGATTCGATGGCAAAGGACACCTGGTTAATGGTGTCGCGGATACGCTGGATGATCTTATCCAGCTCTATCACGCTGACGCTGGGGAAGGCGCGAACCAGATCGTTGACCAGTAGCTTGTCCTCCGGTGGGAGGTAAAAACTGGTGATATAGGTAGCCGGGAAATCATCGATAGTGCCCGGTGCAAATATCATATAGAAGTTGGGGCGCATGCTGTTCCAGTCCAGCGAGCGGAAGCTGGCTACCGGGGCTTCTACTTCGAGGCCTCCGATAGAGAAACGCAATTGATCTCCCAGTGACAGTTCCAGCTGGGCTGCCAGCTCCACTTCTACGGAAACACCTTCGCTGGCCTTGTCCCACCACTCGCCTTCCAAGATACGGTTGTCCGGCGCCAGGGTGTCGGTGTAGCTCAGGTTTAATTCCCGGCGAACGCCGCCGGGACGATCTTTTTTCTCTTTAATCGAGACGCCGTTAATCGCTACCAAACGGCCGCGCACCATGGGGTAAAACTCGGTGCTGCTTACCTCGCCCTCTGCCAGCATATTTTCCATGGTTGGAACATCGTGGGGGGCGATATTCAGGAGGAAGTGATTGGGGGCTTTTTCCGGCAATTGCATCCGCCACTCATCCACCAGGGCGGTGCGGGCAAAGACCATGGCCAGCATGGCCAATAATCCGGTGCCAAAAGCGGCAATCAATAAAGTGTTGAACGCGGCTCGGCGTTGCAGGCTGCCCAGGGCAATACGCCAGGCTCCCCCGAGGGAGGCCAACTTGCCGCGCACCAAGAGGCGGTTGACCAGGGCGCTGCCGGCTACCAACAGGAGCATGCCGACAAACAAGGCGAGCGTCATGAGCAGGCTGCCGGACAGCCACCAGATTAGAAGCAGCATGGCGCTGGGGCCGAGAATCAGCCCGAGCCATTCGCGTCTATCCGGGTTGCTCCAGTCGTGCCGCAGGGTTTGCATTGGGTCTGTGCGGGCCAAGCGGAAAAGTGGCGGCAGGGCAAAGCCCAGGGCGCAGGCGAGGCCGGTAGCGAGTCCAATCAGCAGTGGGCTCCAGCTGGTGGCCGGGGGTTGAACCGGGAAGAACCCTTCCATCAGGTTGACCGCCTGGCTCTGGATAAAGGTGCCCAGTGCCAGCCCGATCGCGGTGGCAATCAGGGTGAGGGCGGCCAGCTGTCCCAGGTAGATACCGAGAATTTTGTTGCGCCCGGCGCCGAGGCTTTTCATTACGGCTACGTAGGCGCCGTGGCGCAGTCCGTAGCGTCTGGCTGCCAGGCCGACGGCGACACTGGCGAGGAGAACGGCAAGGCTGGCGGCGAGAAACAGGAATGACTCGGCTCTATCCAGAGCAGAGGCAACACGGGGCTGGCCTTCGCGCAGGTCCAGTATCCGCTGGTGTTCAGTCAGTTGAGGTTTGAGCCAGTCAAAGTAATCCTTCAGGACTTGGTCATCACCGGCAAACAGGTAGCGGTAGCGCACTCGGCTGCCGGGCTGGATCACACCTGCGGCGGGCAGGTCGGCGGTATTGGCTAGCAGTCGCGCGCCCATATCAAACAGGCTGGTGCCCCGGTCGGGTTCCCGCTCCAGTATGGCTGTCACTTTCAATTGGGTGTCGCCGAGGGCGATAGAATCGCCGAGCTGGATTCCCATCAAAGGTAAAAGACGGGACTCCACCCAGGCTTCTCCCGGGGGAGGTCCTTGTGGTGCCACTTCACTAGGGCCGCTCTGGGACTTGCTGATTTCCAGTTGCCCCACCAATGGATAGCCTTTATCGACGGCTTTGACCGAGACAAACTGGAACTGGTCGTTGGCGGAGATCATGGATGAAAACTGGACTATTTCGGCCTGTTCCAATCCCTTTTTGTCGGCTTCCTCCAGCCATGCGCTATCCACAGGCTTACTGCTGCGCAGCACCCGCTCTGCGGCCAGGAAAGTGAGGGATTGCTGCTCCATGGCGCGGGTAAGGCGGTCGGTGAAATGGGCGATCGCAGTGACACAGGTAACAGCCAAAACCAGGGCCGAGGCAATTAGCGCCAACTCGCCACCGCGCCAGTCCCTGAACAGCAGTCTGAGTGGCAGCATCAGGCGGACACCTCCGACAGGTTGTCTCCGTCGATAAGGGGAGCGTAGGTATCTACGGCGCCTGCCGACATATGCAGGTGGGAGGCACAGCGCTCTGCCAGTCGCTGTTCGTGAGTCACCAGCACCAGGGTGGTGTCAGACTCTTCGTTGAGTTTAAACAGCAGGTCGATAATTTTGGCACCGTTGCCGGCGTCGAGGCTGCCGGTGGGTTCGTCGGCAAAGAGGATGGCATCTTTGCTGCTAAAGCTGGCAAAGGCCCGGGCAATGGCCACCCGTTGTTGCTCACCGCCGGATAGCTGGCGCGGGTAATGGCGCAGTCGCTGTTCCAGGCCCACCCGGGCGAGGAATTCTTCCGCCCGCTTGGCGGCGCCCCGTTCACCGCGCAATTCGCTCGGTAGCATCACATTTTCCAGGGCGGTAAGGCCGGGTAGCAGTTGGAAAGTCTGGAATACAAAGCCCACGCAGCGGGCGCGGACTGCTGCGCGCTGCTCTTCGTCCATGGCGGTGATCTCGTCGCCTGCCAGCCAGATCTTGCCCTCGGTGGGTTTGTCCAATCCCGCCAGCAGGCCGAGCAGGGTGGACTTGCCGGAACCTGAGGCCCCTGTCACTGCGAGGCTCTCGCCACGGGCGACTTTCAGGGAGATATTGTTTAATAGGGTCAGTGGCCCTTCGCTGGTGGAGACCCTGTGATAGAGGTTTTCTGCCGTGAGAATGGCGGACATACTGTATTCCCTTTGCGGATACGCGAGATTTTTGGAGAGTATGACATGACAACAGCCTTTTTTCGGCAGTTACTGACTCGGTTCGGCTTGGTGCTGATGCTGTCGGTCCCCAATCTGGCACTGAGTGCCAACAAGCCCGGCACTCTGCTCGTATTAGGGGATAGCATAAGTGCGGCCTACGGTATCGATGAGGAGTTGGGCTGGGTCAACCTGTTGCAAGAGCGCTTGCAGGAGAAGGGGCGTCCGGTGAAGGTGATCAATGCCAGTATCAGCGGGGAGACCTCTGCAGGCGGCCTGACCCGGCTACCGCGCTTGATGGAAGAGCACAAACCCCAGTGGCTGATTGTCGAGTTGGGCGGCAACGACGGTTTGCGCGGCTACCCACCCCAGAGTTTGCAGCGCAATTTGCAGCAGATGGTCAAGCTGGCTAAAGATTCCGGGGCCGAAGTCCTGCTGCTGGGGATGCGTATCCCACCGAACTACGGCCGCGCTTATACCGAGGCTTTTGCCGCTGTATTCCCCAAAGTAGCCAAGGCCGAAGAGGTCGCCCTGGTGCCCTTCCTGTTGGAAACCGTGGCCCTGGAGCAGGGCGCTATGCAATCCGACGGTATCCACCCCACCGCCAAGGCGCAGCCGGCCCTGCTGGATCATGTCTGGCCCTGCGTGAAGTCCCTGCTGGGGGAGAAGGCGGCTGGTGAGTCGTGTACTCCGTGATCGAAATGCGTACAATCGCGCCCCCAGGAACAGGAAAGCCTGGCTCTGGTCCCAAAGTTTAAGGTTTTGTGCCGGTACTCTGGGCCCGGTCACTGGTCGCGAATGAGTTAGAGAGACACCATGCCCGAATTGGAAAACCGCCGCGAGCGGCTCGAGTTTAATAAGCTGCAAAAGCGCCTGCGCCGCCATGTGGGCCGCGCCATCGCCGACTTCAATATGATTGAAGAGGGCGACAAGATTATGGTCTGTTTGTCCGGCGGTAAGGATTCCTACGCCATGCTGGACGTGCTGCTGAATTTGCAGAGGACAGCGCCGGTTAACTTTGAACTGGTGGCGGTCAATATGGACCAGAAACAGCCGGGCTTCCCCGAGCATATCCTGCCGGAATACCTGCAGTCCCTGGGTGTTCCCCACCATATTGTTGAGAAGGATACCTACTCGGTCGTGAAGGAAGTGGTGCCTGAGGGCAAGACCACTTGCGGGCTCTGTTCCCGTCTGCGTCGTGGCACCTTGTATGGCTTTGCCGAAGAAATTGGCGCCACCAAGGTGGCACTGGGCCATCACAAAGACGATATCGTCGAGACCCTGTTCCTGAATATGTTTTACGGTGGTCGCCTCAAGGCGATGCCGCCCAAACTGCGCGCCGACGATGGCCGCAATATCGTGATTCGTCCGCTCGCCTATTGCCGTGAAGAGGACATCGCCCAGTACGCCGAGTACAAGCAGTTTCCGATTATTCCGTGCAACCTGTGCGGCAGCCAGGAGAATCTTCAGCGCCAGGCGATCAAGCAGATGGTGCGGGAGTGGGATAAGAAATTCCCAGGCCGCAGCGAGAATATTTTCGCCGCGATTACCCGGGTGTCCCCGTCACAATTGGCGGACAGGGACCTCTATGATTTTGAGAGTCTGGAACTGGATCGCTCTAAGCCGTCGGCTGTCGAGCGTCCTGACCATTCAATCCAGCGCCAGGTGAATTCTTGGGAGCCTGAGGATGCTCAGGAAGTGGAGCCCCAGTATATCGAGGCGCTGAATCTGTAGGATCTGCACCGCTGACCAGTTGCGCGTAACTGCATTCAAAGTCCCGGGGACTGGCACTGGGCCCGTGGTGAAAGTGCTGATGCCAGAGGCGCGCCATATTGGCCACGTCTGAGGTTTCCTCGTCCTGGATCTTGTGGACTTCGGCCGACCTGTAAATCAGCCAGGCGATGGCTGTGGCATAGCGCAGGTTGGTGGTCAGTTCGCTGTGGGGGTGATCGAGAAAATCCCGCTGGCTCGCCAGCCCTCGCACTTTTGAGGCGAGGCTTGGGTGATCGATCAGGTATTGATCCCAGATTTCCCGGTGGGTGTGGGGCTGGATTTGGTAAATACCCAGCCCGTGGCGCCGTCCCTGTTTGAGGTGGAAGCCCAATTGCGACTCCTGGGCAGCGGTTCCCAGAAGGAGATTCTCCATGCCCTGGCTCCAGGCTCTCAAGTGCTTGAGGGTTGGACGGATAACCTGGAGTCGGAGCTCGTCCAGACAAATGCCCATAGTGTTGTCTTTTTTTCTGTAGTTGTATCCAACATATATGTAGTTTGCTGATTGAGTCGGCGCCACCTTATGGGTAGATTTACGCGCAATAAACATAACAATTTTTAGGTGGTGCTCTTTCCATAGCTCAATGCGCTGAAAAATTGAGCAGGAAAACGCAGACTATTCCCGCGCCAAGTACCACCCCACTTTGATCAGAAGGAATCCCTTATGGCCGCCGAGTGGCTGATCGCCCTTACTTTTGTCGCCTATTTGGCGTTGATTGTTGTTATCGGTATTTACGCCTACATGCGTACGAAAAATGCCAGCGACTATTTCCTCGGTGGCCGTTCCCTGCCGCCGGCTGTGGCGGCCCTGTCTGCCGGAGCCTCGGATATGAGTGGCTGGCTGCTTCTGGGTTTGCCTGGCGCGGCCTATGCAGCGGGGCTCTCCGCCGGTTGGATCGCAATTGGCCTTTTCTCCGGCATCGTTCTGAGCTGGGTGACAATGGGCCGGCGCCTGCGCATCTACACCTATGAGCTGGACGACTCCCTGACGGTGCCAGCCTATCTGGACCGTCGGTTTAAGATGGGGCACCCCTATCTGCGCACCGTCTGCGCGATATTCATTCTGTTATTTTTCCTTTTCTATGTGGCTTCGGGCCTGATTGCCGGCGGCAAATTGTTTGAAACGGTATTTGGCTGGGATTATCGCTGGGCGGTGATTATCGGTGCGGTTGCCGTTATTTCTTACACGCTGTTTGGCGGGTTTTTGGCGGTGTCCTGGACCGATGTGTTCCAGGGGCTGCTGATGAGTGCGGCGCTGATTGCGGTGCCTCTCGTTGTTATTTCTGACCAGGGTGGTTTTTCTGCCAGCTGGACTCGCCTGCAAACGGAGATGCCACAGCTGACCCACTGGATGACCGATAACACCGGGCAAACCTTAAGCCTGGTGGCGATACTCAGTTCCCTTGCGTGGGGACTGGGCTACTTCGGCCAGCCGCATATCTTGGCGCGATTTATGGCGGTGCGTAGCCCTAACGATATTCCGGTTGCGGCGACAGTAGCGGCGGTTTGGTCCCTGGCGGGCTTCTTGGGCGCAATGGCGGTAGGCCTGTTTGCCCACCTGGAAATCCAGCAGAGCCTGCCTGATGGCGAAACTGTATTTATGGAAATGGTGCAGGTGCTGTTCCACCCGCTAGTTGCCGGTGTTCTTTTGGCGGCGATTCTATCTGCCATTATGAGTACGGCAGATTCCCAGCTGTTGGTGTCCTCGGCTGCGTTGGCGGAGGATATTTACCACGTTTGGTTTGGTCGTGAGACCACTCCGGAAGCCATGGTGAAAGTGGGGCGCTGGGCGGTGGTTGCTTTATCACTGGTCGCTGTGTGGATTGCGATGGACCCGGATTCCAAGGTTCTGGATGTGGTGAGTTACGCCTGGGCTGGCCTGGGTGCCGCCTTTGGCCCGGCGTTGTTGATCAGTCTCTACTGGTCTCGTATGACGGGCAGTGGCGCTATTGCCGGTGTTATCGTTGGCGGCCTCACCGTTGTGGTGTGGGAGCAACTCTCTGGTGGCATTTTTGATGTTTATGAGCTGTTGCCGGGTTTTGTTTTCTCTTCAGCTGCTATCGTGTTAGTGAGCGCGCTGACGAAGTGCCCGGAAGCCGTTGCCTCACAGCACCGCAAGTTGCTTGGTTGAGGGGGCAGGGCAGGACTTGAGCCCGAGCGACTCGCTCGGGCCGAGACAGACCAGCCGCGCTAGGGACGCATCTCTGGCAAAGGTGCGACTGTTGTGAAGTGAAATGGATTTCCATCCGCAGCAATTATTCAAATAGCGGTTGGAGATGCTGAGTGATCAAAGTTCATCTCGGTGATATCACTCGATTGCACGTCGATGTAATCGTCAATGCTGCCAACAGCCGTCTCTTGGGAGGCGGTGGTGTCGATGGGGCCATACACCGCGCAGCGGGGCCCAATCTACTGGAGGCCTGCCGCAGTCTGGGCGGCTGTCCTGTTGGTGAAGTGCGCGCCACTGGCGCTTATTCCATTCCCGTAAAACGTATCTACCACACGGTTGGGCCAGTTTGGCGCGGCGGCAGTTTGGGTGAGCCCGAGTTGCTCTCCAGCTGTTATCGGCACTGCCTGGCATTGGCCCGGCGCGAAAACATGCGCTCAATCGCTTTTCCGGCGATCAGTTGCGGTATCTACGATTATCCCCCAGAGCTGGCCGTAGAGGTGGCTGTAGAGCAGGTGCAGCAATTCCAGGAGAAGGAGGGAGCGCCGCAGCAGGTTGTATTCTGTTGTTTCGATAAATCGATGGCGGATCTCTATTTATCCCAGTTGGATGCCTACGTTAGGCGCTAAAAGCCACGTTTTGTAGGCCTCGTGGTATTTTCGGCCATTGATTGATATCCATGGGTTGGGGATTATTATTGCTCTGACAATAACAATATAAGAATGAGGAGATTGTCATGCGCAGTGCCCAGCAGTGGTTTTCCGAGTATGGTGAGAGTCATCAGAATCCGATCAACAAATCCATTCATTGGATTGCTGTTCCCGTAATTTATGCAACTGTGGCCGGACTTTTGTGGGCAGTTCCGCAGCCGGAATTTATGGCGACAATTCCCTGGCTGAACTGGGCTGTCGTGGTGACAATCCCGATTCTTCTGTTTTATTTCGCGATGTCGTTTCCCATTGCCCTGGGAATGACGGGATTAACTGTTCTGTGTTTGTGGGCTTGGTCGGTATTGGAGCGGCTGGGGGTGCCTATCTGGCAGACGGCACTGGCCCTATTCGTGATCATGTGGGTGTTCCAATTTATTGGCCACCATATCGAAGGCAAGAAACCCTCTTTCTTTAAGGACTTACAATTCCTGTTGATCGGCCCAGCCTGGGTGATTGGTTTTATTTACCGGAAACTGGGCATTCAATACTGATTGCCGGTTTATGCAGATGAGTGGCTGTGGCCACTCATCGATCTATCCCCCTATCGGTTGTAGTGAACCGGTACTTCCAGTGTCTCTTTGACTTCTTCCATCACCACATAGCTGGTGCACTCCTGCACCTCCGGCAGCGTTAAAAGCGTTTCGCCGTAAAACTTGCGGTAGGCGCTCATATCCGCCACCCGGGCCTTGATCAAGTAATCAAAATTCCCCGATACCAAGTAACACTCCTGAACTTCCGGCAGGGCGGCCACGGCGTTGCGAAATTCCTCAAAGGCGTCCTGTGCGGATCGATTCAGTCTGATCTGCACAAAAACCACCAGGGCAGCATCAAGGTACTCCGGGTTGATCAGGGCGGTGTAGCCCTGAATAACATTGTCACTTTCCAGGCGCTTGACCCGTTCGACGCAGGGGGTCGCGGTCAGACCTACCTGCCGGGCCAGCTCGGCATAGCTGGTTCTCCCATTCTTTTGTAGAACACGCAATATGTTCCGGTCGATGGTACTTAGCTCTCCCGCACGTTTGCGCATAACTGCTGACTCCGAATTGGTCGACATGGTCAAAAAGTAGACTTGGCGACAGGTTGTATAGTGGATTCCACTAGTTTTATCAAAAATCTACTAAATATCCACTTCTTATCTGTTCTTATACTGGGGAAAACATAGAAATTAGGTACTCCTATTTGATTAAGGCAGTACCGAGCGCACAGAGCGAGGAGAAGGAAAATGTTGATTGGCGTCCCTAAAGAGATTAAGAACCACGAGTATCGTATTGGCCTGACGCCGTCGAGTGTTCGCGAACTGGTTGGCCACGGCCACCAAGTGATCGTACAGAAGGATGGTGGTGCCGCTATTGGTTTCCCCGACGAGATGTACGTTCAAGCCGGCGCCAAGATTATCGATACTCCGGAAGAGATTTTTGCCACTGCCGATATGATCGTCAAGGTAAAAGAACCCCAGCCCCACGAGTGCGAAATGCTGCGCCCTGGGCAGGTTCTGTACACCTATCTGCACTTGGCTCCAGACCCCAAACAAACTGAGCTGCTGGTTAAGTCCGGCGCTACCTGCATCGCTTATGAAACCGTAACCGATCGCTTCGGTGGCCTGCCTCTGCTGGCGCCTATGTCTGAAGTTGCCGGTCGTATGTCTGTACAGTGCGGTGCCCACCACCTGGAAAAAGCCCAGGGTGGTCTCGGCGTACTGCTCGGCGGTGTTCCCGGTGTAGCTCCCGCTAAAGTCCTGATTATCGGTGGCGGTGTTGTTGGTACTAACGCAGCGAAGATGGCCCTGGGTATGGGTGCTGACGTTACTATCCTCGACCGTTCCCTACCGCGTCTGCGTCAGCTGGACGATATTTTCGGTGGCGCGGTTCGCACTGAGTACTCCACTAACGATGCTATTGAAAAGCACGCACTGGAAGCTGACCTGGTTGTTGGTGCGGTTCTGATTCCTGGCGCGGCAGCCCCCAAACTGCTGACCCGCGACATTATCAGCCGCATGAAGAAAGGCGCAGTTGTAGCTGACGTTGCTATTGACCAGGGCGGTTGTTTCGAGACTTCCAAGGCGACTACTCACCAAGAGCCTACTTACGTAGTTGATGGTGTGGTTCACTACTGTGTTGCCAATATGCCCGGCGGTGTAGCTCGCACCTCCACTATGGCCCTGAACAATGCCACCCTGCCTTTCGCGGTAGCCCTGGCAAACAAAGGCGCCAAGCAGGCACTGTTGGACGATTCCAACCTGCTGGAAGGCCTGAATGTTCACGCTGGCATGGTGACCTACCAAGCCGTAGCCGACGTATTGGGTTACGAGTTTGTAGATCCCAAACTGGCTCTGCAAAAACAAGCAGTAGCGGAAGACGCTGTAGCTTAATTGCCCCCAGTGGCCGCCTGCGGGCGGCCACATTGTAAATAAGCGGTAACGCGCTTGTTGTTGGGAAGTTTCCCCCGGAGCGCTCTTTGCGTTCCTCTCTGTGAGACCTGGTGGCATAGCCACTAATTGATAGCCGCGTATTTACGCGGCTTTTTTATGCGCGTTATTTATGTTTTGGAGAAAGCTGGGCTTGTTGTTTAGGGAAAAACTGGGGAAGGGGAGGAGGAAAAACAGAAAGGGTGCTGAGGGACTTCCTTGTCGCCTCACGAGGGAGAGGGGTTTAGGGCTAGGGTTAAATAACCCAGATTTCTACCCGGCGATTTTTTATCTTTGAGCTGGAGCTGTTGGAGGCTACCGGCAGATAGGCACCAAAGCCCTGAACCGGTGCTGTATTAATCTGGTGATCCCTTAGAGCTGAGCGAACGGTAACTGCGCGTAGTTTTGATAACACGATTGAGCGTCCCTCGCTCACTTTCTCATCGCCAAATCCGATCAATAGCAGTCGCTTGTGGCTGTTCTCAGGCTTTTGCATAAAGCGGACAAGTCGCTGTATATCCTGTTTTGCCTTGTTATCTAAAGAGGCGCTGCCTTCAGAGAAACGGAAGTTAATACTCAGGCGTTCTGCATTTTCCGTTAACTTCAGGTATTCGCTGGGCCCCTCCCGGTTGGCTTCAGGTTTTACACCGATTGGCGTCTGCGCGACAAATCCAGTGGCCTTTACCAGCTCCTGTCCCTGTTCACTCTGTACAAAGTGCAGGAACTCTTCGGCGACGGGTTTTAAACCGTAAGCAGCGGTATAGAGAAATAGACGGCGGGAGAGGGGGTAGTCTTCAGTTGCAATTGTCAGATGCTCTGGAGCTTGCGGTTGGGTGTTCTGGTCAGATACCGATACGGCCTTGGCCCGTCGAATAGACGCCAAGCCGACAAACCCAATACTGTTGGGATTCGCCGAAACACGGTCTGACAATTGATCATTCGATTCGAAGCGTTTTGCATTAGTAATAAGGGAGTGCTTTTTCCCGAGCACCAAGCTTTTAAACGTATCCCAGGTGCCGGACTGATTATCTCTCGCCAGAACTTTGATACGACCTTTCCGCCCGCCCACTTCAGACCAGTCGGTAATTTTCCCGGAAAATATTGCTGCTATTTGTTGCAGGGTTAATTGAGTAATGGGGTTTTGAGGGTGAACAATAATGGCGAGTCCATCGATGGCAATGACATGTTCTGCACCTTGACCGCGCATATCTCCAAAGCGACTCAGCGCTGCGTGCTCAGCATCTTTTATTGGTCGCGAAGCCATGGCGATATTGGCCTGGGACCGTTCAAGGCCTTTAAATCCCGTGCTTGAACCGTGTGCCGCAATATCGACATATATTTTTTTGCCACCGAGATCCCCTTGCACTCGAACCTCATTTTCTTTCCCTAAAGGGATAATCTCCAGATTACTGCCACCACGGGCTTCGAGGTAATCGCTCACCAGGTTGGGTGCCAGCTTTGCACCGACAGTATTGGAGCCGTGTAGAGTAAAAAGCAGGCCCGTTGTATCGGGAGGGAAACGGGTTTGGGCTGTAGAAGTTGCAGCAGCCAGTGCCCCCCCAAGAAGAAGTAAGGTAAGGGTTTGCTTTAGCCGGCTTAAGAATACGCTCATAGTAATTCGACCGTAAGGTGGTAAAACGAGGGCGCAAAATATGACTTAATTGTGACAAATTGATGAAATATTGATTGCTGAATTACGCAATTGTCTCATCGTGAGAGATAGGTAACTTTAGCGGGGTTTATTTGAACAATTGAAGTATGGGTGGTTAAGCTTTCGTAAAAGCTTGCTCTATGTTTTAAAACACAATAGATCAAACAGGTGTTTAGAGGCCCCCGTGAAGGTGTATTAGAGCCTCTAAAATTTGAGCAATTTAAAAAGCGGGAAATAACCGGCTAATTAGGACTGGCAGTGCAGTTTCTACCCGCAAAATACGTGGACCCAGGTGAACGGATTGAAAGCCTGCTTCCTGGAGCTTCTCGACTTCATAACTGATAAAGCCGCCTTCAGGGCCAATGGCTAAAGTGGTCGGTTGCTTTATGTCCACAGGGCAAGCTGTTCCCCCTACTGGATGAGCCACCAGTTTACGGGAGTCACTGGAGAGGGAAGGGAGTTCGTCTTCGACAAACGGTTTAAAGCGTTTGCGCAACAGAATTTCCGGCAGTTGCGTATCGACAGCCTGCTCTAGTCCGAGCAAGCATTGCTCAAAGAGTTTGTCTTCCTGCAACCAGGGGGTTTGCCAGTAAGACTTTTCGACCCGGTAACTATTAATTAAAACCAGTTTTTTGACTCCGAGTGCAGTCAGGTGCTGGATAACCCGCTTGAGCATTTTGGGTCGAGGCAGGGCCAAAATAAGTGTGAGAGGTAATGGCTGGGGCGGATCGATTGCGAGTGCCACTTCAAGCTCAACGCACTTCTCGTCGAGCGTAACAATCTCGCCACTACCTATTTGCCCGTCGAGCAGTCCGACACGAAGTTGTTGTCCCGGCGCTGCTCTGTGAACCTTGATGATATGCTCCAATTGGCGTCCAGTCAGGCGGACGCGATTGGGGCTAATAAAGTCGTGCTTTTGTAAAACAATCAGGTTCAAAGTCGGGCGCCTTGGTACTTCAATTTATAACGGTGTCGGTGCTATGGGGCTGGGCTAGCTGGTTTGAGCTGAAGCAATCGCGCCTTTGCCAATACCTTCGTAGGCTCTTACGGTAATCGCTTTCCCAGGCTCTTTAGCCGCCAGGGTGTTGGCAATATATTGGGCCAACTGCTCCACCGTGGTATCACAGTCAAGAATTTCACAAACTTTGGCAGGGATGGACAGGGTGAAGTTTCCCTGTTGTGCACTGTAAGCAAAGTTATGGATATCCTCACCGCGATCATCGGCAGTTGTTGAAACCAGATCCTCGCGAGTGCCCAGGTAGATATCTTCCCAGCGCTCAGCCCAGTACTTTTCCAGCTCTGTATCGCGTTGGCCACCCGTCATGACCTGAATACGTGAACGGTGTCCATGGGCGATACGCTGGCAGTTGCCAAGGTGTTTTTTCAGGCCATGGCTGTAGTGGTAGAAAGCATCTTCAATGACTTCACAGTGGAAGCTGAGCTTGAGCTTCTCCACGCTATCGGGGAAGTGGCTGGCCAGCTGCTGGACACACCAGATGGCGACGCTCTCAGGAGTAATTACCTCGGCGTCCACTAAGGCAAAAGCTTGTTCCGGACCTGACACTTTAATAGAGGCCCCGTTTTCCAGTAGCCAGGTCAGGTTAACCTGGTCTCCACTGTGCTCCAGGGTCAGTTGGGGTGAGCGGGTAGGTACCAAGAGGCGGTGGTCGACTTGATCATCCAGCCAATGCCTCAGGGTCTTTTTCACTATGCCAAAGTCGCAAACCATCCCCTGTTCATCCAAGGCGCCATCGAGGGCTGCGTTTGCCAGCCAGGTCTCGCCTACGATGCCTCGTTTTGAGTCGAGGTAGCTGAAGTCAACGTTGGTTAAATTATCGACAAACAAGTGCATGAGTAACTCTTTGCAGGGGGTGAGATAGTAGTCGTTTATTATAACCTGTTAATAGGGCTGGATCTTATTCGTTTATGCCTCTATAATCGCGCCCTCTTCGGATGCACTGACACCGAAGATCGTTGTGGCGGCCCTCCCGGTCCCCTCGCAATGAGCAGCTGTGAACTCCGCCAGGCCCGGAAGGGAGCAACGGTAGCAGTGGTATCATGTGCCGAGGGTGTTGCTGGTTGGGCTGCCTCCAATCTCTCCCTTCTTTGTTTCAAAAATCATCCCCTGAAATTCCCCGTTGAGAGTGTTTTGCTCGACCGTATCCTGGGTTTTTGCTCTTTTCCTCACCAAATTTTTTCTCGCAAAGACGATATAAAAGGGGATTTTGTGTCGATCTGGCTCGATCTTCGGCCTCGTCGTCGCTGATTGTGTGGGGCTTATGCTATAAACGGCGTCAACTATAAGCAGATCTAAAAATGATTCTTGAGGAGAAAATGAAAAAAGTTGCTCTCTCGATAGCGGTTGCCGTTGCACTGTCTGCCTGTGACAGTGGGCAGCAAGCGGTAAAACCGGTTGGTGTAGCCCAGGCGACTGCGGAAAGCCCAGCTGATAATTCCCAGCTGACAGTCAAAGATGCGCAAGCTTTCTTAAAAGATGCCCAGGCTCGCATGGAAAAAATGGGACAAGAGGCAAGCCATGCCGCTTGGCTTGCTTCTACCTATATCAATATTGATTCCCAATACGTAGAAGCTTTGGCTTCAGAGCGATACACCACCCTGGCCGTGGAGCTGGCTTCAGAGGCCGCCAAATTTAACGACTTGGACCTGGACCCGGATACCCGTCGCCAGTTGACCATGTTGAAGCAGGGGTTGGTATTCCCGGCGCCGAAAGATCCGGCACTAACTTCTGAGTTGGCGCAAATTGGCTCAAAAATGCAGGGCATGTACGGTGCCGGTAAATACTGCCGCGAAGATGCCGGTGAAGAAAAGTGCTATACCCTGACCGAGATGGGGCAGGTGATGGCGACTAATCGCGATCCTGAATTGCTTAAGGATTTGTGGGTTGGTTGGCGTAAAGTTTCTCCTCCCATGAAGCCTCTGTATGAGCGCCAGGTGGAGATCGGTAATGCGGGCACCAAAGAGCTGGGTTATGACAACCTGAGTGTTTTCTGGCGCTCCAAATACGATATGGCTCCAGATGCTTTTGCGGCAGATATGGATACCCAGTGGGGTAAAGTGAAGCCGTTGTACGAAGCTTTGCACTGCCATGTTCGCGCCAAGTTGAATGAGCATTATGGCGATGACGTAGTGCCGGCTCAGGGTAAGATTCCTGCACACTTGCTGGGTAATATGTGGGCTCAGGAGTGGGGTAACGTCTACGACATCGTAAAAGACGACGACATGCAGGCGCCCTATGATCTGACTCAGCTGGTGGTTGATTCCGGCATGAGTGAAAAAGACATGGTTAAAGTCGGGGAGAAGTTCTTCACCTCCCTGGGCTTTAAGCCTCTACCGGAAACTTTCTGGGAGCGCTCTCAGTTCACCCAGCCACGCGATCGCGATGTAGTTTGTCATGCCAGCGCCTGGAATATGGACGGGCAGGACGATCTCCGCATCAAGATGTGTATCAATAAAACGGGTGAAGACCTGGTTACCATCCACCACGAGTTGGGCCACAACTTCTACCAGCGCATTTATAAGGATCAGCCTTTCCTCTATAAAAATGGCGCTAACGACGGCTTCCACGAAGCTGTTGGCGACACCATCGCGCTTTCCATCACGCCGAAGTACCTCAAGGAAATCGGTTTGATGAATGAGGTGCCGGATGAGAGTAAAGATATCGGTTACCTGATGCAGCAGGCGCTGGATAAGATTGCCTTCCTGCCATTTGGTCTGCTCGTTGATAAGTGGCGCTGGCAAGTATTCAACGGTGAGGTGAAGCCGGAAGACTACAACAAGGCCTGGTGGAAGCTGCGTGAAGATTACCAGGGCATTGCCGCTCCGGTAGAGCGCTCCGAAGAGAACTTCGATCCGGGTGCCAAGTACCATATCCCCGGTAATACGCCTTACGCTCGCTACTTCCTGGCGCGTATCCAGCAGTTCCAATTCCACCGCGCGCTGTGTGAAGCCGCTGGTGAAACCGGACCGCTGCACCGCTGCTCCATCTACCAGAATGATGAGGCTGGTAAGAAGCTGCGCGCTATGTTGGCAATGGGTGCAAGCAAGCCCTGGCCGGATGCTATGGAAGCGCTCACCGGTCAGCGCGACCTGGATGCTTCCGCCATTATCGATTACTTCCAGCCGCTGATGGCGTACCTGGAAGAGCAGAACCAAGGGCGTCAGTGCGGTTGGTAGTCTGAAGAGTCTTAGCTTTATTTTTGAAGCTAAATGAAGAAGGGGGCTTTGCCCCCTTTTTTTGGCTGGCAGTCTCGTTTCTAATGTAGTTTGGTTTGTTTCTCTTCCTCTTTTAAGAAGCTTGCGGCAGCCTTGGTGAAGGCTTCCATCGGAGGACGAAGAGACCCAATTCCCGCCATATAGCGGTTCATGGTTTTGTTCGCCAAGCTGGAGTTAATGGTTGGTGTAATATTTGCCTTGATGATTTTCAGTAGATCAAAGCCCAAGGGTGGACCCCTGTCATCAATTCCTGGAGTGAGGAAGGTGTCACTCTCTGAATGGGAAAGGTTATACATCTGCAATGTGTTGTTGACCGTTTCTACACTGGAGCCGGAAATAGACCTGACGGTGCCACCCAGTCCCACTGTTTCGGTAATCGCGCTGTCTCCCATGTCCCTGTTGACATCTGCTGGGGTAACGCCCTGTACTAATTGCCCGTGTCCTACTCCTGCAATTCCAGTAAACCAAGTGTTTCCAAGACCAGAGACCTTGATCCCAAACTCTGTTCCATTGCGGGCCATTGTGGTGATGATACTGCTATGGGGAATACCACTTCCTGCGTCGGCTACAGCTTTACAGGTGGCCATAATAGGGTTTAGGGAAAAGGAGCCGTCCTGATAGATTTGAGTCGATATTTTTTCAATATCGTGTTTGTTCGTACAGTTTTTGATGATGCCCGGTAATATGATTCCGGAAAGTAGTAATGTGGCTGCATTCGTCATCAGGTGGCAGTCATCACCCATCAGTAAGCTTCTGCCGATAATGGGCAGGAAATCGATACCGCCTTGCTCTTTGATCACTTGATCGAGGACTGGAGCTATATGATTTTCTATCCAGTGAAGTTGGTCGATTGCATCTTGGTCATAGACACCGAATCGCATCGAGCTTCCCCGGTTGTCACCTCGATCGTCGCTGAGATTGGAGTAAGCTCGATACCCGGTTACCTTGTCTTCTACGATATAAACCGACATTGAGTAGGTGATAATACCCGCCATTGGTCCAACGGCACTGTGATCGTGGCAGGGCTCCAGGTCCACCCCGCCTTCGGCCATAATTTTTTCAGCCTCAGCTTTATTCTTTGCCAGCCCTTCATAAATCAGGCCGGCAATAATGGCGCCCTTTAATGGCCCGGATGCCCGCTGCCAGGTTATTGGAGGGCCGGCGTGGAGCATTAAGTTCTTGCGCATGCCAGGTATATTATCTCCGGCCTTGCCTATGCCGATTAATACCGGAGTGGCCTGCTTCATGCGCTTGACCGTTTCATCATTAGCCTGTTGATTAAGAGCTTGGAAATCAGGGTCGGCCAGTTCGTGCAAGATTTTTTCTGTGCTGGGCCTGAACTCAATGTCCGTTCTCATTGCTACTCCTGTGAATTTAACAATTCGGCGTATTGTTCAGTAATGATGTTCATATTGCGTAGCATTAGATCCGTGGTGCCGGTAATTACCTGAATTTGGCGCTTTTCAGATATTTTCATATTTCCCTCAAACCCCCGGCTGGCGTAACTCAGATGGTCTTTTGCCTTTCGTAGGTTGTCATTGATCTCTGGCGTATTGAGGGGGCTCTCCAATAGCTGATTCAGTCGGTTGGAGTATTCGGAGAGATCTTCTTGCAATCCGGTTTCGGCATCATCCAAGGATACTTCCCAAAGTTTAGCAGCGTAGTTCTTGGCGATTCTCTGGGAGAGCATACGCTGGCGGCCGGCGATATTAATGAGTTCGGCGCTGTTGTGATTGGCGACTTGTTGGAGTTGGACCACATAGGTGTGAGCAGCAGAAAGAAGGGAGTTGCTGCGCTGAAATAATTCGCTGGCGCTTTGTTTATTGACGGGTTGTAAGGCGACAGACTCAAAGGCTTTCCATTCTCTTTCAACTTTAACAAGTTGATCCCTGATCTTTTCTGCGCCATGAAAATTATTTAGTTTCTCGTGATTCTTTTTAAATTCGTGAATTGATCGGGCAAATACCTTTTCGTGGCGCTCTGCATCCGGTTGAATCCCGCGCAAGATGTAAGTCTGGGTGATGCGTTGGGATAGCATTCTTTGTCGACCAGCCGTATTGATGGCGTCTCCCATAGAGAAGGCTGCGACATCCAGGCTTAAAATTAACAAGATAAATACTGCTGACAACTTCATGATTTTACTCTTGTAGTTTGACTTACTTCACAATTTAAGTGGGTTTTATGTTTGCAATGCATGCGTGAGCCCTCTCGGTTAATGAGAGGTTGCAGGGGTATTACGGAGTTATTCAGAGATCCTTGAGTAACAGTGATGTGAGCTTATAGGGGCTGCTTTCTGAATAAGGCGATTTTGAAGAATATTGATAAGTTAAACAAATAAGCTCCAAATTCCATTGATTGAGCAAAAATAAATAATTTAAATACGTTGTTAGGAAATATGATTTTGCAAACTCATCTGGTTTTAGGATTTGACGTTCCTTATATCAAATTTAAGGATGGAGATATCTAACCCTTTTTTTCGGTGTTAACGCTTTGGTGGTATTTGGATTGGGGGTGAGGGGGAGTTTTCTGGGGAGTGGATTGTTGTGGGGTTAATGGAGGCTTAGGTGAGGAGGATAATAGCTGGAAATAAAAAAGGCCCTACCAGGGGTAGAGCCTTCTTCTCATCAGATCTAAGGTGACTTAGAACTGGTAATTCAGAGCCAAGCTGAACAGGTAAGCTTCGGTCTTGGTGGTGCCACCATCGAAGTAGGTAATCAGGGTGTCGCTGATGTTGTTAGCTTCCTGGATAACTTCGTCATCACCCCAGATGTAGGCGAAAGCACCATCAACGGTAAGTTTGTCAGTCAGTGAGTAGGTACCGCCAACAGTCAGCCACTGGCGATCAGTGTCAGGAATAGACAGGGTACGCCAGGTAATCGGGAGATCTTCATCTACCAGCTCTGAGAGCTCTTCAGTTTCTTCGCGGTTTAAGCCGTCACGGGCTGCGCCTTGGTCGTAAGCGTAACCAAAGCGGAAGGTCCACTCGTCATTGCGGTAGTATTCACCACCGATGCTGAAGCGAGAACCGCTCTGGAAGTTTTCTTCTTTCAGCAGAAGCGGGTTGTACTCTTCACCAGCGGAGGGGATAAAGGCTTCGAGGCGCTCGAAACGGTCCCAGTTGGTCCACATGTAGCCTACCGCCACACCCCAGTTATTGTTGAAGCGGTGGTAGAAGCCCAGCTCCAGGGTGTCAGGCAGGTTCAGGGTCAGGTTGCCGGAAGTATCGTCAAATGAATCCAGCGGGCTCGGAGCGATGTCGGAGCTTACTTCACCCTTAATTTTGGGGTCGTACTTAGCGTGGTAAGAAATACCTGCGCGAGTGTTGTCGCTGATGCGCCACAGGCCGCCGATGGTCCAGCTCAGGTCCCAGGCATCCCCTTTTACGTCCAACACGGTGGCGCCGGCGGGGTTAAATCCTAAGACGGGTTCTACAACGTCACCGATCAGGAAGTCATCGGGGAAGGTGGTGTTCAGTTCTGCATCAACGTAGAAAATATTCGCTGCCAGGCCAATGCTGAATTGATCGTTAAAATCGTAAGCAACAGATGGCTGGATGTTTACGGTCAGCAGAGAGGTTTTGTTGGCGATTGTAGTTGCAGGGAAGTTATCCGGGAAATCAGTTTCCAGGCCAAAGTCGGTGTACATGGCAAGGCCCCAGGACCACTCATCATTGATGGGGGCGGCCAGGTAGCCGTTGGGGATTACCGCGCTGGTGGCGTAGTCTTTGGCGCTCGCGGGAGTTTCGAATCCCAGGTAGCCAGTTTCCTCACTGCCGACATAGTAGGTGACATCACCATCAACATCGATTTCGGGATCAACGTAAGTCGCACCAAGAGAAATGGTGTAAGTATTGAATAGAGCTGAACCGGCTGGGTTGCGCGCCAGAATTGCAGCGTTGTCGCCGATAGTGTTTTCGGCAGCAAATGCGCGGCCAAGGCCTGTTGCACTGGTTTCCTGCAAGTAGAAACCTGCAGCCATAGCGCCATGGGAAACGGAGCTGATAGCTGCGGCCAGAACTGCGTGTCGCAGGTATTTTTTATTCATGAGAACCCATCTCTAAGTCTGCTGATTACTGAAAGCCATAAACAGGTTGGAAAAAACTCTGCCATGGCAGGAAGGCCTTTAGACTTATATAAGTACCTTCCACTTCCGTAGCAAATCCCTTACTAAAAAGTCTAGCAATACGTCATTGCCCTAGTGAGGGAGAGGAGTGACTTTATAAAGACAATGGGGACAAAAATCTATCCAAGTCGACGGATTTTTTTTCATCAGTCGAAAATGTGGCCATTTATTGGCTGGCAGCGACTTTTTCGCCGTTGATGGATAAATTTGTCAGGTTGATTTGATACCTTTTGCCATTTTCTTCTCTTTGGATAAGTTTCACCAAAGCGTAGTTCCATTGCGGTGCGATCCAGACAGTTGTCTCTCTTCCTGAGTCTTTATCTCTCACTCGAGCGACTTTAATTGTCTCCACCGGGCCCAGAGGTGTTTTTAGGGTTTCAGTGCCAACTTGACTGAATTTGTAATCGCGAATTTTTTTGCCGTCGGCAACTTTGTATTGAAGGTCTGTTTTTCCAGCGGCGACATCGAGTGCCAGTTGGATTTGATAGCTCACCTTGTCAAGAATATTGGGTGGGGCGTCTTTGAGATCCCGCTCCGGATTATGGACGTTAAAGATCATACCTTTTGATGGTTCGAAATTAAGCACCGTGGCGCGATTTCGACCAAGGCCTTTGCGGCGATATTCGTAATGTTGGGGGGTGATATGGCCATCCTGGCTGGTAAAGCGAGAGTACTCTTTAATGCTGGCAAAAAGGGCGCTGCTATCGAAGTCCAGGCGCCAGTTGCCGTCCTGTCCGGACAATTCCCGAGTGGCGGTAATGCTGATCCCATTAAATCGGGCGGCGTAGGTGGCTTTGAAAGGTTCCAGCTCAGCAGCAATTGCCTGGCCGGTAATTAAAAAAAGAAACAGAGAGGTAGCAAAAAGGCGCACTGTGATATCCCACAAAAAACTGAACCCTTTTGAATACTAGCTGGCGAGGCGCGCAAAGTACATTGAAGGACTTTTACCCCGCCAGCTATCAAGGTCTGGTTTTATGCGGAAACCTGAACCCCGTGGTGAGGTAGTAATTCACCATCCAGCTGAACTCGATCATCTGCCATTTGCAGGCGCTGTTGAGCAAACCAGGTAACTGCCATGGGGTAAATGATGTGTTCTTGAACCTGCACTCGCTTTGCCAGTAGCTCTGGAGTGTCTCCCTCCTTAATAGGAACAATGGCTTGGACGATAGGTGGTCCGCCATCGAGTTCCTCGGTGACAAAATGCACGGTTACGCCGTGTTCTTTGTCCCCGGCTTCCAGTGCCCGCTTATGGGTATGCAGGCCCTGGTACTTCGGCAGTAAGGAGGGGTGAATGTTGATCAGGCGGCCGTTGTAGTGGCGCACAAAGTCGGGTGTCAAAATACGCATAAACCCAGCCAGTACAACCAAATCTGGTTTGCACTTGTCGATCTCTTCGATCAAGGCGTGATCGAAGGTTTCTCTGCTGGAGAAATCCCGGTGATCCACCACAGAGGTGGGAACGCCTGCCTGTTCTGCGCGAGTCAGCCCATAGGCATCTGCCTTATTGCTGACAACTGCAGTCACGGAAAAAGGCGCGTCCTCTTGTGCGGCGGCATCCAGCAGAGCCTGCAGGTTGCTGCCACTACCGGAGATTAATACGGCAACTCTACAAGACATTACAGCCCCGCCAGCTCTACTGCTTCCGCCCCTTCTTTGGCATCTTCGATAGTGCCAACGACAAAGGCGTCTTCGCCCATTTGCTTGAGAGCGGATAGTGCCGACTCGGATTGCTCTGCAGGCACGCAAATAACCATGCCAACACCGCAGTTAAACGTGCGGTACATTTCGCGGCTATCGATATTGCCTGCATCACGCAGCCAATTAAATACAGGAGGCATTTCCCAGCTGGTGACATCAATACGCGCGCTGCAGCCTTCGGGCAGTACGCGGGGCAGGTTTTCCAGTAAGCCGCCGCCAGTGATATGGCTTAGCGCATTCACCTGGAAGCTCTTCATTAATTGCAGCAGGTTTTTAACGTAAATACGGGTCGGGGCCATCAACGCTTTGGCCAGGGTTTCACCGCCGATGTCCTGCTGGAGATCGGCACCGCTGACTTCTAGAACCTTGCGGATCAGGGAGTAGCCATTGGAGTGGGGGCCACTGGAGGCCAGGCCGATCAATACGTCGCCAGCTTTAACTTTGCTGCCGTCGATGATTTCAGATTTTTCTACGACACCGGTGCAGAAGCCTGCCAGGTCATAATCGTCGCCTTCGTACATGCCGGGCATTTCGGCGGTCTCGCCGCCGACCAGTGCGCAGCCTGACAGCTCACAGCCTTTGCCAATGCCGGTAACTACTTCTGCAGCAATATCGACATTGAGTTTGCCGGTTGCGTAATAGTCGAGGAAGAAGAGGGGTTCAGCTCCTGCTACGATCAGGTCATTCACACACATGGCGACAAGATCGATACCGATGCTGTCGTGAATGCCCAAGTCCATTGCCAGGCGTAACTTGGTACCTACACCGTCGGTGCCGGAAACCAAAACCGGCTCTTTATAGCCGCTTGGAAGTTCACACAGGGCGCCGAATCCGCCCAGTCCGCCCATTACCTCGGGGCGGGATGTGCGTTTGGCGACATTTTTGATGCGCTCTACCAGTGCATTACCTGCGTCGATATCGACACCGGCATCTTTATAAGAGAGGGATGTTTGCGTAGATTGCGGCTTGGAATCGCTCATGATTCTTCCTGCGGTGGGTATTCGAAGGGCGCGTATTCTATCTGGGTCTTGCCTCGGGAGCCACGCCCAGACGGCATCTCGAAGGGGGATTTCGGCATTTTCTCACCATTTGAACTGTGAAATCACTCCGATAGTGAGAACTCGGGGCTGAGAGAAACGTCTGACGCTGATACAATAGCCGCAATTTTTAGTCCGCCCTAAAATCTGGCGTCTTGCACATCGATAATAATTTCTGCAAGCTCAGGGGCGGAAAATAAGAGGTTTGGAGAGAAGTCCTATGCACAAGCTGCTCCGGCAGGGATTGGTGTTGCAGTTGCTGGCTCTGATCATCAGTGTTCTAGCCCTACCGGTCCAAGCTCGAGTCATCTCGGATTTGTACGAAGTTGTCGAGGCTGTGTCGAGTCGCGGAGCCACGGATCGTGCAGCAGCCGGAAGTCGCGGCCTGGAACGGGTGTTCGTACGTGTTACGGGAGATGCCGCTGTCGGTAGTAACCCAAATGTGCAGCCGATATTAAAAAATGCACAGCAGTTTGTTCAAGGGTATCGCTATACCCGTGAGGACAATCAGCTCTACTTGCACCTTTCCTTTGATCCCCAAGCGATCTCCCGGCAAGTTAATCAAATGAACTTGCCCATGTGGCCTAACAATCGCCCCGGCACTTTGGTGTGGCTTGCAGTAGATACCCTGCAAGAGGGCCGCAGTGCTCTGAGTGAAGAAGCGACCCCGGAGCTCTTCTCTGTACTTGAGGCAATGGCTATCGAGCGCGGTGTCCCCCTGGATTTCCCGGTAATGGACCTGAATGATCAGCGCAATATGCCCCTGGGAGCTCTCTGGGCGCAGGATGAGCAGGCAGCTGAGAAGGCGGGTTTTCGCTATAGCCCCGATGCCACTTTGATGGGCCGGGTGCTTCAAGCTTCGGGCCATCGCTGGCAGGCAGATTGGTTGCTAATTCACGGCGGTCGCAGCTATGCCTTCGATACTGCCGGAGGTTCGCTGGAAGAGGTCGCTCTGCGCGGCGTTAACCAACTGGCCAATATTCTCGCTCAGCGCTATGCGGTGTCCCCGAATGGCCAGGACAATCAGTTGGGCGCGGTGATTGTTGAGTTATCTGGTATCGACAGTTTTGCTGATTATGCCAAGGCATCTGGTTACCTACAGGGGTTGGCACAGGTCAGCAGTGCTAACCTGCTCTCTGTTGAAGGGGACCGAATGCGCCTGGCACTGGTCACTTCGGCAGGGTTGAGCAATTTGCGTGATACCCTGGCTCTAAACCATAAATTGCGAGCACAAGCGGACGGAGACGCCATTAACCTGAATGGATACCGTTCACCCTTGGGCAGCGCTGAGAATCCGTTGCGCTATCACTGGGATTGAGATGAGTATTCCGCAACAATTGCCGCTGGGGGTATCCCTGCGGGATGACGCCACTTTTGATAACTTCTACCTGTCGGATTCAGATCCAAATCGACAGGTAGTTGCCCTGCTGCAGTCTTTTGCCAGTGGCGAGAATCCCGAGTCTGTAATTTACATTTGGGGTGAGGCGGGTAGTGGTATTAGCCACTTGCTTCAGTCTGCTTGTCAGTGCGCAGAGGCCAATGGTCGCTCTTTCCATTATCTCCCTCTCGCAGACCTAATGAACATGGACCCGGCTGTTATTCTCGACGGACTCGAACGACTGGACCTTGTCTGTATAGATGACGTTCATTTGTTGGAGGGGCAGCCCGAGTGGCAGACTGCTATTTTCCACCTCTATAACCGAGTTAAGGATGGCGGCCGGCAGTTATTAATGGGGGCTCGCAAGTCACCCCGAGGTATGGATATTGCCCTGGCTGATCTGCAGTCACGCCTGCACTGGTCCCTGGTGTTCCAGCTCAAAACCCTGAATGACAGCGATAAAGTTGCCGCCCTGCGCCGTCGCAGCCGTCTGCGCGGTTTTGACCTGCCGGAAGATGTGGCCCAGTACATATTGCACCGCGCCCCGAGGGATACTCGAGCACTCTTTCTGTGTCTGGAGGAGCTGGACCGGGCTTCACTTATGGCTAAGCGTAAAATCACCATTCCTTTTGTTAAGCAGGTTTTGGATATCTGACCCCAGCATTGGACTCTGGCCGACCTGCTTTAGCCTCCTGAGCTCATTTGGGCTCCTCTGTCTCGTGTTATAGCGACACTTGACGCTTTTTCCGTCTAATATGGTTGGTGTTTACTCACTTCACCTTCCCTATCTGCTCCTGCGCCATCTCCTTCACCTGTGTATTTCCGTGTGAAATCTGCTCTACTCACGATACCAATTTGAGGCAGCGAGTGGGTTTATGGTGAGTCTTGCCCCTGTTTGCTCCCAAATATCTCTGGTTGAGGGCAGCGTTATGCCAAACATTCATAAAATCCTGTATGTCAGCCATGCTGCTGAGGATGAAAGCAGCGGACTCATGCAGGCTTTTGCAGTGGCGCGCAATCATCAGGCGGAGATTAAGGTTTTACTGGTCTGTCCGAAGGTGCCGGAGGGGTTTGAGGAGTTTAGTCGGCTCTGTGTGAGGACAATGCTTGATAGGGTCAGGAGTGAAATTGAGTCGGCCCGCGTACATATGGAGTTATCGGCGGAAAGGACCAATTTGGAGATTGAGTCAGATTGTGGTGCCCGACCTGCCGAGCGGGTGATCCGCCGGGTATTGGCTGAGGGCTATGACCTGGTGATCAAGAATGTTGAGGGTCGCAGCCAGCTTAAGGGCTTCAAGGCAATGGATATGGATCTGCTGCGAAAGTGTCCCTGCCCGGTATGGCTGTGCCGCCCAATCAAGGAACATCGCAACAAGATTCAGGTGGCTGTAGCTCTCGACCCTGAATGCGAGGATGGCAGCACTTATGACTTGGCGATCCGGTTGCTGCGTTGGTCGCGAGTACTCGCTGACAGTTGCAGTGGGGTGTTGAACGTTATTTCCTGTTGGGACTTCGATATCGATGAATACTTGCGGCGCCATTTTCCCTTGAGCGCTTCTGAGGAAGAGTTGGATGAGGCCACTGAATCAGCGCGGGCCCAACACCGATCAAAACTCGATGTATTGATACGTGCATCCGGAATTGAGGGGGAAATACGTATTCACCATGTGGTTGCCCATCCAGATAACTTTATTCCATTGCTGATTGATGAAGAAGGTCTCGACTTGCTGGTTATGGGCACTGTTGGACGGGCGGGTATTCCCGGTTTCATTATGGGGAATACTGCAGAGAATATATTGCAGAAGGTCAGTTGCTCCCTGCTGGCTCTGAAGCCCAGTGACTTTGTATCGCCGATAAAATAGTTGTGAATTATGGGTCTAATTCAGCTTGGCCCCTGCGCTGATCGCTCTATCGGAATTCTCTGCTGCGGGAGTTGAGGTGATCCTGATACCGGGACAAAATTACAGCTAAGAATTCGGGAGAAATATAATGATTAAGACTATTGCCAAATGGTTTGGCGGCTTATTTTTTGTGGGGGTTTTGGCAGTTTCTGCTTTTGCTATTAATGCAGTTTATTTCAAGCCTTGGTCTATAGATGTATTTTTTGAACGTGTCTTTATAAAAATCGGTAGTAGCAGTCCGGAAATCCTTTCACAAATTAGAATTTTGGAACAATTTGGAATTGATGGACACAATGCGCATCTCGATGATTTGTCTGAAGAAGAGCAGTTGCGTGTTATTGAAATGATGAAGAGCGAGCTGGCGGTATTGCGCAGCTATGATCGCGAAAGTTTGGAAGGGCAGCAGGCCATTTCCTATGATGTGTTAGAGCATCTTCTCAGTATAAAGGCGGAAGTTGAACGCTGGAGGCACCATGATTACCCGCTTAACCAAATGTCGGGTGAGCAGAATAGGTTGCCGGAGTTTCTCGCTGAAGTACATCAGATCAACAATGTAAAAGAAGCTGATTATTACTTGTCTCGTCTGGGAGAGGTCGGACGTAAGTTTGATCAATTGCTGGATGGTCTGAAGATAAGGGAAGAGAAAGATATTCTGCCCCCGCGCTTTGTTGTCGATAGTGTTTTAGAGGAAATGCAGGGTTTTATCGCCGCGCCGGTAAAAGAAAATATACTTTATGCCTCATTACTGGAGCGACTTAACAAAATTGAAAAGCTGGATAAACAGGAGCGGGAACGTATTCTCAGCCAAGCTGAGTTGCTGATTGGTACAGAAGTTTACGCCGCGTATCAAGGGCTAATCGATTATTTCAGTACTCTCCGGTTAAAAGTTGGAGAGAACAATGGTGTTTGGGCATTGCCGGATGGGGATGCCTACTATGCCTATCAGGTACGCAACTTTACCAGTACAGATATTGCACCGGAGGAACTCCATCGTATTGGATTGGAAGAAGTTGCAAGAATTGAAACGGAAATGAATGAAATTTTTTCATCCGTTGGTAGAACCAGTGGCACTATTAGCGAACGTTTCTCTGCACTGAATAATGATCCCCAGTTTCTTTATGAGGATTCAGATTTAGGGCGGGAGAAAATTATTGCCGATTACCAGCTAATGATTGATGAAATTGATGCAGGCCTGGGTGACTATTTTGATTTAAAACCCAAAATGGGTGTTGAGGTGCGCCGAGTCCCAGAGTTTAAAGAGCAAGGTTCGGCGGGAGCCTACTACAACCCTCCAGCAATGGACGGGTCTCGCCCCGGCGTATTTTATGCAAACTTGCGGGATGTTCATGAAACCAAAAAGTTTGGAATGCGTACCTTGGCTTACCATGAAGCGGTGCCTGGGCATCACTTCCAGTTGGCAATAGCGCAAGAACTAAAAGGTGTGCCGACTTTCCGTAAAATGGGGTTGTTTAATGCTTACTCGGAAGGGTGGGCACTGTACTCCGAGAAGCTTGCTAAAGAAGCCGGTTTCCAGGAAAACCCCTATGATGATTTGGGTCGGTTGCAGGCGGAAATGTTCCGGGCTGTGCGGTTGGTCGTGGATACTGGAATGCACTATAAGCGCTGGAGTCGCGAGCAAGCGATTGATTATATGCTGGAAAAGACCGGTATGACTGAGTCCGAAGTCACCACCGAAATCGAGCGATATATGGTTTGGCCCGGTCAGGCACTGGCCTACAAAACCGGTATGCTAAAGATTCTTGAGTTGCGTGAACGCGCTAAAGAAGCGCTTGGTAGCCAGTTTGATATCCGCCAGTTCCACAATGTAGTTCTCACCAATGGCGCTTTGCCATTGGCAGTGTTGGAGCAGCAGGTAGATCAGTGGATAGCAACCAACAAGAGTTAGGATTCACTTTTGCAGAGTATTCGGCTATAGGATCGTCAAAAGAGTAACTTAAAAAGTTGAGCATCTTTACCGCTAGAAAGGGTGAAGGTGCTCGGATTATGTGGTTTTAGTAACTAAAAAGGGAGAAGGGAAGAATACACCGCGCTTGGGACCCTATGAGGCATGGATGCCGATTAGGAGCTTACAGGGATGTATTCACAGCGTGTCTCGAGTGCGGTGTATTCTTTCCTTCCACCCCAGTAGTAAGAGTAGTACTTGTAAGGGGTTGGTAAGTGCCGAAGTCAAAAGCTATTACGATAGATGATGGGTTTTCTAGAGTTAAATTTCTAAAAGGAAGAACTCCCGAAACAACGGATGAGGAAGCTAAAGATGCATTTGCCTTATTGTCCGAGTATAGGGATGGTGGAATATATGTAGCCCACTATTCAGGGAATAGTGAGTGGGAAAGGCACACCAATGGAGATGAGTTTGTTCAAGTTGTAGATGGAGAAACAACTCTAATTCTTCTCGTAAACGGTAAAGAGAAGCAGAACGAATTATCTGCTGGGCAAATATTGGTTATACCAAAAGGTGTCTGGCACCGATTTGAAACGCCTAGCGAAGTAAAAGTTATGACTATTACCCCGCAGCCAACTGAGCACAGTATAGCTAAGCCATGCGATACCTAAGAGATAAGATCATTCTACATACCGGCAGCGGTTTGCAGTATAAGAGTGAGCGCTATTAGCTTAAATTAAAAAAGGCCACAGATAGTGGCCTTTTTTAATTCTGTTTTAACCTTTTAGTTATACTTTTGGAGTTCTGGTGTTTGCTATCCACTCGTCAATAATTTCCTCCAGGGCATCCAGTGGTACTGGGCCGTTGGCCAGAACTGCATTGTGGAATTGACGAATATCAAACTTCTCTCCCAGTTCTTTTTTGGCTTTCTCACGAAGCTGTAAAATTTTGAGCATGCCAATTTTGTAGGCTGTTGCCTGGCCGGGTAATACGATATAGCGCTCGACGGCTTTAATAACATCCCCCTCAGGATTAGGGGTGTTTTCCATCAGGTATTGTATGGCTTGTTCTCGGGTCCACTTCTTTGTGTGAATTCCGGTATCGACTACAAGGCGTCCTGCTCGCCACAACTCCATGGCGAGGCGCCCAAAATCTGAGTAGGGGTCTTGGTAGAGTCCCATCTCTTTTGGCACCATTTCAGAGTAAAGGCCCCAACCCTCGGTATAGGCGGTATAGTGACCATATTTGCGGAACTTAGGGATATCCTGTAATTCCTGGGTGATAGAGAGCTGCATATGGTGGCCGGGGATACCCTCGTGGTATGCCAGTGCTTCCATCTGGTAACTGGGCATATCGTCCATATTGTAGAGGTTGGCGTAGTAGATGCCTGGGCGTGAGCCGTCGGCAGCAGGTTGCAGGTAAAAAGCTTTACCGGCAGATTTCTCCCGGAAAGGTTCAACCGCTCTCACATCGAGGTCCGCTCTAGGTTTGGTGATAAATAACTCGTCCAGCCTACCCTTCATGGTATCGATAATGGTAGTAGCCTTCTCAAGATATGCAGCTTTCCCCTGTTCAGTGGTCGGGTAATAAAATTGCTGGTCGGTGCGCATAAATTCGAAGAAGTTTTTCAACTTACCTTCGAATTTTACTTTACGCATAATTTCCCGCATCTCATCATGGATGCGAGTCACTTCTTCAAGGCCAATCCTATGAATTTCTTCGGCTGTCATATCGGTAGAAGTGTAAAAGCCGAGACGAAAATTATAAAAGTCACTGCCATCTGCCAGTTTCCAGGCGCCATCATCAGTAGTTGCGCGTATCTCAAGCTCTTGCAGGTAGTCGATTAGGGTTTTATAGGCGGGGCCAGTGTTGTCTTTTAGTGCTGTTTTAGCTTTATCTATTAAGGACTTTTTCTGTTCTTTACTGATATCGAGGTTTTCTACTTTTCCCTTAAAGTCAGCAAATAGAGGGCTGTCCTTTTTTCTATCAAAAGGAGCACCAGTAATTAGGTTTTGTGCATCTCCAATAACATAGGGGAAAACGAATTTTGGAATAGTGGTGCCAGCTTTGGCCTTTTCTTCCAGTTGGTCTTGCAGCTGTGCGAAATACTGGGGAATTCTATTTAATCGGGAAATATAAGCTTCGGCATCCCTAATGTTATCGATACGGTGCTGGCTGATAAGTGTTGAAGCGGCGCCGGTATGGATGGCGAACATTTGGTTGACTGGGTAATTATGATTTCGCCACTTATAAGCTTCGATCTCTTGTTGCAACGTGCGTTTTGCCAGTCGAAGATTAAGTTGGGTAGGTCGATCCAGTATAGCGGGATCAATTTTATTCAGCTCGGATAATTGACGCTTATTAATTTCATGGGTTTCTTGCGCAAATTCAGGAGTTAGATCATTCCATTTGCCGTACTCCTCTTTCAGACCCAAGAATGTTTTAAATTCAGGGCTGCGGTCTAGATGCTCCTGGAAGAAATTATCGAACAGCAAATTGACCTTCTTGCTGGCCTCGCTCATTTCTTTACTGACCTTCGGGGGAGGTGGCTGATTAAGTGCACTTTCCTCTAAGGGTGCAATCTTTTGTGCATCCGCATTGTTGGTACTGTCGTTGCAGCCTGTGAGAATGAGTGAGCTTACTGCCGCTGCAATCAGAGTTATTTTTAACTTCATGAGTACAATCCTTGCGTTCAAAGAGTAGCTCTTACTTTTTTATCATTATTTTTGCAGTTAATGGACTTTTTTATGTAAAAGCATCCCATTATTTGGTTTTGTGGATATAAATTCAGCAGAAAATAAGAGCGGTGCACTTTTTTGGTATGGGGAATACTGGGTATGTTTTATTTTGGTGCTTTTATACGACAGTGGCGGCTAAGGTGAGCTGAAAATAGGGGGGGTGAAATAAGACCACAGTGCCATTCATGCTGGGAGCTGGTGATTGCTTAATAAGAAGTCCGGAGTGTCATTCCGGACTTCCCTGTAAAACAATAAATGCCGTATTGTAAAAACTATACAGAATTTTTACTTCTGCAATGCTCTACTGACGATGAGAAAAAGACAGACAAGTAGTTATCAGGTACTTATCTGTCGCTTCTATTATTTATTGTTGGGTTTTTACTTTTGCAACCCACTCATTAACCAGTTCTTCCAGTACATCCAAGGGGACTGGGCCACTGGCCAGGATAGTGTCGTGGAAGCCGCGAACATCAAACTGATCACTCAGTTCTGTTTTGGCTTTTTCACGCAGCTCGACAATTTTCAGCATACCAATTTTGTATGCGGTCGCTTGGCCAGGCATCACAATATAGCGCTCGATCGCTTTAACCACGTCGCCTTTCGGGTTCGGGGTGTTCTCTACGAGGTAGTCGATCGCTTGCTCGCGGGTCCATTTCTTGGCGTGAAGGCCGGTGTCTACCACCAATCGGCCAGCGCGCCACAGTTCCATAGCCAGGCGTCCAAAGTCAGAGTAGGGGTCTTCATAGAAGCCCAATTCTTTGGGCACCAGTTCGGAGTAGAGGCCCCAGCCTTCGGTATAAGCAGTGTAACCACCGTATTTACGGAACTTGGGAATATCCTGTAATTCCTGAGCGATCGAAAGCTGCATATGGTGGCCGGGGATACCTTCGTGGTAGGCCAATGCTTCCATCTGGTAAGACGGCATATCGTTCATATTGTACAGGTTGGCGTAGTAGATACCTGGGCGCGAACCATCGGGGGCCGGGCGCTGGTAGAAGGCCTTACCTGCAGATTTTTCGCGGAAGGCCTCTACGGCTCTTACATCGAGATCGGCTTTGGGCTTGGTGATAAACAGTTCATCCAGGCGGCCCTTCATGGTGTCGATAATTGCGGTGGCCTTTTCCAGGTACTCCGCTTTACCTTCCTCAGTGGTGGGGTAATAGAACTGCTTGTCGGTACGCATGAATTCGAAGAATTCCTGCAAGTTACCTTCGAACTTCACCTTGCGCATAATCTCGCGCATTTCGTCGTGAATACGGGCAACTTCCTTAAGACCGGTTTGGTGGATCTCATCGGCAGTCATATCCGTAGTGGTGTAAACACCGAGGCGGAATTTATAGAACTCTTCGCCGTCTGCCAGTTTCCAGGCGCCGTCGTCAGTGTTGGCTTTTTTCTCAAGCTCTTGCAGGTAGCTGATTAATTTTTCGTAAGCGGGGCCGGCGCTTTCAGTCAGGGCCTGGCTGGCTTTATTGACCAGTGATTTCTTTTGATCTTCACTGATTTCCAGCTTTTCTACTTTGTCTTTAAAGTCTGCAAACAGTGGGCTGTCTTTTTCACCGTTAAAAGGTGCGCCGGTGATCAGGTTGCGGGAATCGCTAATAACGTAAGGGAATACGAACTTAGGTACGATTGTGCCGACTGCAGCATTGGCTTTCAGTTGTTCTTCCAACTGGGAGAAATACTTGGGCATACCATTCAAGCGGGCGATATAGGCTTCTGCATCGCTGACATCATCGATACGGTGCTGGCTGATCAGTAGCGATGCTGCGCTGGTGTGGGTGGCATACATCTGGTTGACGGGGTAGCCGTGATTGCGCCACTTGTAGCCATCGATATCCTGTTGCCAGTTGCGCTTTGCCAGGCGCAAGCTCAAGCGGGTAGCGTCATCCAGAGTGGAAGGATCAATTTTATTCAGTTCCGCCAGCTGGCGCTTGTCGATCTCCAGGGTTTCCTTGGCAAACTCTGGGGAGAGGTCGTTCCACTTATCGTAGTCTTCTTTTTTGCCCAGGAAAGTTTTGTACTCGGGGCTGCGGGCGAGGTGCTCCTGGAAGAAGTCCTCGAACATCTGGTTTACGCGTTTGACTGCGGCTGGGTCCACTTTTCCTGCGACTTCTTGAGTCGCCGTGCTTTCCGTGGCTGTGGCGGTTGCACTCTGCTCGGCTGTGTTCGGGGCGCCGCGGTCACAGCCGCTGATTACCAGCGCGCTTATGGCGGCTGCGATCAGGGTTGGTTTCAACTTCATGAGCATATTCCCAGTGTTCGGTTCTTCGTTGCTAATTTGTGCCACTCCAGTGGCATTCTTTAGGTTGATTGCCTAAATCCCCCATACTTTATGCGGGATGTGTAGTGCAGATCAGCAGGTATTGTGCTGACTGGAGCAGCATTTGGCCAGTAGTGGGGAGAATTTGATTGGGAGGAGGACATTAAAGAAATAAAAAAAGCGGGCACATGGCCCGCTTTTTCTGGTGACTTCGGGATTAAGCGAAGTTCTGGTTTACAAACTCCCAGTTCACCAGGGCCCAGAAAGCTTCCATGTACTTCGGGCGCAGGTTGCGGTAGTCGATGTAGTAAGCGTGTTCCCAAACATCGCAGGTCAGCAGGGGAGTAACGCCTTCTTCAGTCAGCGGGGTTGCTGCGTTGGAAGTGTTTACAATGGCGACTGAGCCGTCAGCATTTTTTACCAGCCAAGTCCAGCCGGAGCCGAAGTTGTTTACAGCACTGGTGGTAAATGCTTCTTTGAACTGGTCGAAGCTACCGAAGGCTGCGTTGATAGCCTCGGCAATCGCGCCAGTGGCTTCGCCGCCACCGTTAGGGCTCAGGCAGTTCCAGTAGAAAGTGTGGTTCCAAACCTGGGCTGCGTTGTTGAACACACCACCGGAAGAGGACTTGATCACGTCTTCCAGAGATTTGTCAGCGTCAGCAGTGCCTTCCAGCAGGCCGTTCAGCTTGTCTACGTAAGTTTTATGATGTTTGCCGTAGTGGTACTCCAAAGTCTCTTCGGAGATATGCGGTGCCAGGGCGTTCTTAGCGTAGGGGAGTTCAGGCAATTCGAAAGCCATGGTGTTTTCCTTCCTTTGTCTGAGGGTTATTGGTGAGGGCATTCTACACGTGCCGCATCTCAGAATTAAGCCGGCGCGATGGATTAGGGAAGTTTGGGACGATTTCCTCAAACACAAGGGGGGAAGCTTTTGCTGTCAGCTCTATTCGACTGTCGTCTATTATTACTGACGACCGCTTACTTTTTCGTCAATTTTTGGTATAACTGCCGCAGAATTCGACGAATCTGAATGGATTCTATTGTCATATATTTCTGAAAATACGGTACCGGAAAGAGCAGCATAGAACTGGCGGGTACCGGACTCATCAGCACAGTTATCGGGTGTATCGAACCATGCAACGCAAAGAGCCCACACTGGGCGGCAGCGCCGCTCTTGAACCATCACTGGATCTCACTACCAGCGAAGAAAGGAGTGATTCACCAGAGCCCCAGGTGATCGTGGAGGAGCGCCGAGGTGGTTTCTCTTTCTTGGGGCTATGTGCCCTGATTATGGCGATGGGTGGCCTGGGTGCTTCGGGTTTCCTGTACCAGCAATGGCAGGACAGCCGGACCCTGTTGAGTGATGCAGAGACTCGTATTGCCGATGCGGAAAACCGTATTGCTGAACTGGAGAAGCGCTTTAGCCTCTCCGATGAGGAATCTACGGCGTCGGTTGAAGTACTGAATGCAAAAGCCAAGGAAAACTCCTCGGAGATCCGCAAATTGTGGGGTGTTGCCTATGACACCAACCGCAAGAGTATCTCCGCCAATAAAACAGCAGTCGCGGCTAACAAAAAGCAAGTCGCCGCTCTTAGCACTAAGCTCAGCGGCCTCGAGTCCAGCGTGAAGAAAATCGCTGCTGTAGAGGCTTCGCTGGCAGAGTTGCGCAAGGGCAATACAGATTCCCAGCGTGAGATGACCGACAAGCTTGCACGCCTGGAGCGCCAGCTGGCTTCAGTGCGCAGTGACCTGACTATGCGTGTCGGTGCGAATGAAGAGGCTGTAGAATCTATTGATGCTTACCGCCGTTCGGTGAATAAGGATCTGGTGCAGCTTCGCGATGCGATTCGCTCTCTGCAATCCAGCGGTGACTCCACCGCTTCATCCATGTAATTTTCCGGTTGAGTTAAAAAAGGCGGACCTGGTGTCCGCCTTTTTTTATTCCGTTTTCCCTTAAGGTGAATGGGATTTCTGGGAATATCTGGGTCAATAACCCTACATTTCGTGTAGAATCGCCGGCCTCGAGACGTTAATCGGAGTTGGCAATGACCACTATCCGCCAGGATGATCTGATCGGCAGCGTGGCCGATGCGCTGCAATTTATTTCTTACTACCACCCACAGGACTTCATTCAGGCCCTGAACAAGGCTTATGAGAAAGAGGTCAACCCGGCGGCCAAGGACGCCATGGCCCAGATCCTGATCAACTCACGCATGTGTGCCGAGGGCCACCGCCCAATCTGTCAGGATACCGGCATAGTCACCGTGAAGTTGAAAGTGGGCATGAATGTGCGTTGGGAAGCGGATATGAGCGTTACCGATATGGTTAACGAAGGTGTGCGCCGGGCCTATCAAAATGCCAGCAACGTGCTGCGTGCCTCTATTCTGGAAGATCCAGATGGTGCTCGTAAGAATACCGGAGACAATACTCCGGCGGTGATTCACTATGAAATCGTTCCCGGTGATACCGTAGAAGTTTATGTGGCAGCTAAAGGCGGCGGCAGTGAAGCCAAAACCAAGTTTGCCATGCTGAATCCATCTGACTCGGTGGTTGACTGGGTGCTGAAGATGGTTCCGCAGATGGGCGCCGGCTGGTGTCCGCCCGGCATGCTGGGTATTGGTATTGGCGGTACCGCTGAGAAAGCGATGCTGTTGGCCAAAGAATCCCTGCTCGACCCCATCGACATTCAGGAGCTGCAAGAGCGCGGAGCCTCTAACCGCGCTGAAGAGCTGCGTCTGGAACTCTATGATTCCGTCAACAAACTGGGCATCGGCGCCCAGGGCCTGGGCGGACTGACCACTGTGCTGGATGTGAAGATCAAGGATTATCCCACCCACGCTGCCAACAAGGCTGTGGCGATTATCCCCAACTGCGCAGCTACCCGTCACACCCACTTTACCCTGGATGGCTCCGGGCCTGCGCGCCAGACTCCGCCTAAGCTGGAAGATTGGCCGGAAATTACCCGCGAAGCGGGCAGCAATACCCGTCGGGTAAACCTGGATACCATTACCGCAGAAGATATCCAAAACTGGCAGCCCGGTGAGACCCTGCTGCTGAACGGTAAGATGCTGACTGGTCGCGATGCGGCGCACAAGAAAATGGTAGATATCCTCGCTAAAGGCGAGAAGTTGCCTGTGGATCTCACCGGCCGCTTTATCTACTACGTAGGCCCGGTAGATCCGGTGCGCGATGAGGTTGTTGGTCCCGCTGGTCCAACCACCGCTACCCGTATGGATAAATTCACTCGCACTATGCTGGAAGAAACTGGCTTGGCCGGGATGATCGGTAAGGCGGAGCGCGGCCCCATGGCAATTGAGGCGATCCGCGATAATAAAGCGGTATACCTTATGGCCGTCGGTGGCGCTGCTTATCTGGTTGCCCAGGCGATTAAGGGCTCCGAAGTTATCGCCTTCCCCGAGCTGGGAATGGAAGCGATTTACGAGTTCGAAGTAGAAGATATGCCGGTAACTGTGGCTGTCGACAGTCAGGGTGAGTCAGTACACACTACTGGCCCGCTGATCTGGAAAGCCAAGATTGCCGAAGGTGAGGTGTAACGCTTCCGCCATTTAAAGAAAAGGCCCCAACAGGGGCCTTTTTTATTGGAATTTATTGCCTTGCTTGGCTAAGTCCGCCAGCATCAGTTCGCGAATAATTGGTATTGGTGCACTGCCATAGCTCAGGAACATCTCGTGGAACCCCTTGAGACTAAAGTTGTTGCCCATTTTCTTTTTGATTTCCTCGCGCAGGGCCAAAATATCAGTAAAGCCAGCAAAATAGCTGGTGAGCTGCACTTGGCTTAAGGTCGCCCTGCGCCATTTACCCTCTGCTTCAGCCTGTTGCTGAAAGGCATCCCTGACCATTAACTTCATCGCCTCTGCTTGGCTGATACCCTTTACCTGTACCTCATAATCCAAAATGGTATTAGTGATAGTGCGCAAGTTCCACTTGTAGTACATCAGCCACAGCTCGGGGGAAAAATTACCGTAACCCGCATCCAGCATCATGCGTTCCGCATAGACGGCCCAGCCTTCGATCATGGCAGTATTGCCGAGAATAGTTTTCAGGATACTGGGGGACTGGTTGGCGTAAACCAGTTGAGTGTAGTGCCCGGGGATCGCTTCATGGATATTGAGTATCTGCAGGATATAGTCGTTGTATTCTCGCAGTAAGCTCTCCGCCCGTTGATCGGAGTAGGTCTCTATGGGCATCACGTTGTAATAGGTATTTGCATTTTTATGGTAGGGGCCAGGCGCATTAATGGAAGCTACAGCAAAGCCTTGCATATAGGCTGGAGTTGTTCGAACTACCAGTGGCTTTTCCTTGTCCAGGCTTAACAGGTTTTTTTCGGTCACAAACTCTGCCAGCTCCGGGATCTGTTGCTCTACTTTTTTCTTGAAAGTTTCTTTGGTGGCATGATATTGGGAAAGCTTGTTCAGCAGCTTTTCAATTTTTGCCAGTGGCTCGTTGGGTGGGGAATCAGAAGGAAAGTATTTTGGCCAGAGTTGATCGGCAAGCTTGGTCATTTTATCGTGGGTTACCTGCTTCTCTATGATGGCGCGCTGGTATAGTTCAGCAGCGCTCATTCCAATATTGATATCAAACTGGAATTTTTCTTCGTAGAGTTTTTCACCGATACGAAAATCACGGAATTTTCCGGATTTAGTCAATTTCTTTTGCAAGTTTTGTAGGAAGTGGATATAGCTTTGTATCGCTAAGCGAGAATCGTGCATTCGCCGTAGGAAAATCTCCTTTGCGTCCGCAGGCATCTGACTTTCTTTAACCGTTTTTTCCAGCTCTTCGCCAAAGACTTCCAGTGAGCCTGTACTCTGTTGAATTGCTAATTCAAGCTGTGGCGCTGCCGGACGATAGATAGCTGCCTTAGCGGCCTGATAGTACTCGGGCACTTGCAGCATACGAGTGCTAACGGTATGTAGGCGCTTTAGAAGTGGCGCATAGTCGGTGTTTAGGATCAGGGCAAAAGAATGGGAAACATTATATATGGATGGGTCCCATTGGTATGACTTAAAGCGGGTATATTGCCATTGCAGTCGATGCAGAAAATTTTCTATAAGAGCGAGATTACTGCGTGAATTGATATTGAGCTGGCTTTTATCCAAGGCTGCAAATTTGCGTTCATAGATTTGAGCAAAGTCCAATACAAATTCACGATAACTCTTATCGGGCACCTGAAGCTCTTTGGCTACTTCATAGTAGCCTTCACTGAGCGCCCAGGATGGGAATAGATTCCATAGGCCGTGTATAAATTGCTGACAGAGCTGCTCGAATGCCAGGTTTGTCTCGGAGCGCATTTCCTCCAGGATAACCTTCTCTGGTGGAGGAAGGCGCTCTCTATCCACTTGCTGGCGCTCACAGGCTCCTAGAGATACTAGAAGTAGTAATAGACTGAGGTGTGCTTTCATGACAATCCTCACGTTAATCTGCCGATGTCGACCCAAGGCTGCGGTGGCTATAGATCGTCCAATATTTTTAGCATGCGGTTCCATTTTGTGATGGTAAAACCGGATAAAATGCGTTTTTGAGCCCTGTACTTGTTTCGTTAAGGGGGGGCGGGTAGAGTGAGGCCGGCCCAATTGAGCCGATAATAAACAAGGTTTTGAGGACCGATTCATGACCGAACTAGCTCAACAACAATGTGAAGCCTGTCGTGCCGATGCGCCGCTGGTGAGTGATGACGAACTGCCAGGACTGCTGCGGCAGATCCCTGACTGGACGCCGATGACCCGTGACGGAATTATGCAGCTGGAACGCGTGTTTAAGTTTCGTAACTTCAAGCAGGCTCTGGCGTTTACCAACCGTGTCGGCGCGATTGCTGAAGAGGTGGGGCATCACCCCGCACTGCTGACTGAATGGGGTAAGGTTACGGTTACCTGGTGGAGTCACGAGGCTAAGGGCCTGCACAAAAATGACTTTATCATGGCTGCTCGCACCGATGAGCAGGTGGATGCCGCTTAACTAGTATTTCTTGTGGCGCCTATATCCGGCTTCGGGAGGCGATGGACCATTTGAAATAGCACTCACCGGTTCTTGGTAATCTTAGGGCTGGTGAGCATCCCAATTTAGCCCCTTTTCTCCAAGACTAGGGGTGTCGTCTAAAGGGAGATAAGTCTTGTCAGAGTATACTTCAACGGTGACCTGGAAACGCGACGAGCAGATTTTCACCGATAATCAATACAGTCGAGCCCACACCTGGCAATTTGATGGTGGGGCATCTATCCCAGCCTCCTCTTCCCCCCATGTTGTACCCATTCCCTATTCAGTAGTTGAAAACGTTGATCCAGAAGAAGCTTTTGTAGCGGCTCTGTCCAGCTGCCATATGTTGTTTTTTCTATCGATTGCAGCCAAGCGAGGGTTTGTGGTTGATGAATATTGCGATGAAGCTATAGGAATTATGGGGGCCGATAAGGATGGTCGCATTGCTATGACTAAAGTTACCCTGCGTCCTTCAGTGCGCTTCTCCGGTGAAAAACAACCCAGTCGCGAGCAGTTAGAAAAAATACATCACCTTTCCCACAAACAGTGTTTTATTGCGAACTCCGTGAAAGCTGAAGTGGTGACAGAGATCCAGGAAGTTCCAGTTTAAGTACCTTCCTATAACGATTGGGTTGTCGCTGGGTACTAGGTAGGCTTAGCGGTACTATTTATTTGTTTATTTTATTCGGCAAGGTATGTACACAATTATTGAGAAAGTAGCTTCTACCGAGGATTTCCTCAAACTGCGAGAGATAACAGGCTTAACCCCCAGAAGCCGTGAAGCAGCGGAAAAAGGCCTTCCAAATAGTTTGTATGGTATCCATATAAAAAGACAATCTGAAACTGTCGCTATGGGGCGGGTAGTGGGGGATGGCGCACTTAATTTTGAGATAGTGGATGTTGCTGTCGATCCAAAATTCCAAGGTATTGGCCTGGGGCGTCAGATCATGGAGCACATTATGGCTTACCTGGATCGAGAAGCCCTTCATTCAGCATATATTACGTTGATGGCAGATGTTCCCGAGCTTTATAGAAAATTTGGATTTGAATTGAGCCGTCCAGACACTGAAGGGATGTATCTTATCAAATAATGGCACAGAGCTATTATTGTGGATTCTAAGTTGGCTTTACATCAATGAACGAATGATTGATTCAGTGTCGGCTATATCGTTTATGGTATTGAAATCATTTAGGTGTTGAATAGGTTGCTTGTGTTTCATCATACAGTTGATTCCTTTAATTGCGTTACTTTGGATCTTGAGAATTTTTCTGGTACGGAAAATCAGTTCTTGGTTGAACTGGTAGCCATTATAGAAGTATCCAGAGTTAACAGCCGAAAGTTGATATGGATAGATCTCCGAGATGCACTTACCCGGTTTATCCCGATATGCCTAAAGCATGGTTTTACATTTCATAGCTGTCGGGATTCTGCTACAAGGCTGGTTCTTAAGCTTCAGGAAGATGCATATGTTCCCTTCTACCCAACCCATACGGTGGGAGTTGGGGGATTCGTACTTCTTGATGGGCAACTGCTCTGTGTCCAGGGCCACAGTGCAGCATCGAGCCCGAAGCTGCCTGGAGGAACCGTTGATCTGGGTGAAAAGATAGCCGATGCGGTGATTCGTGAGGTTTATGAGGAGACCGGTGTGTCCTGCGAGTTTTCCTCAGTACTAGGATTTGCTACCCGATTTCCTACGAATTTAGGCTATACGGATATCTACTTCGTATGTGAATTGAGCGCCTTAAATCGGGATATTGTAATAACAGATACGGAAGAAATTAAGCATGCTTCCTGGGTAGATATTGACCACTATTTAAATGGAGGGCATATCTCAGCATTTAATAGACATGTAGCTGAAATGTCCATGCAAAGGCTTGGTTTAACCCAGGTCAGCCAGGATTCTTACAAGGATCCCTTCGCAAAGCAGGAAATATTTTGGACTAATGCCTAAAAGGTCCAAATGATTGGTTGAGTATATATCGCAGTTTAACCACTTACTTTTGAGGCAGGGGGAAAGACTAAGCTGCATTCTAAACACATTGTGAATTCTTCATTCTCATTGAGCCCAGAACGCGGCGTATGCTTTTCTTTCTCTTATGATTATTAAATTATTAGTGGGTTAAATGGTTAGCTGGTGGAAAGATGGAGTGTTCCTATGAAAGGCAAATTTATAGCAATTTTAATTGCCGCAGTTTGGAGTTTGACTGCTCAATCCAATGAGTTAACTATTGGTGAGCGCAAGGTCATTGTCTCGCAAATTCTCGAAGAGAGAAGGGAGTATTGGATTTCTCTTCCCGCATCCTTTAAAGAAGGTGGATATAAAGATTATCCGGTTCTTTATTTACTTGATGCAGATTTTAATAGTTTCTTTCATGTCTTCACAGGTATGGTTCGGCAGCTGAGTTCTGATGCCACTCCAGTAATTCCTGAAATGATTGTTGTAGGTATCGTAAGTCAAGAGCGTGTAAGAGATAGTTCACCTACTCGATCGCTAACTGAATATGGTGGACGTAAAAATCAGGCGCTATCCAATACAGGGGGCGCTGATCAATTTCTTGAGTTTTTAAGAGAAGAGCTTATCCCAGAGATAAACGCGGAATATCCGACATCTGGGTATCAAATTCTTGCAGGTTACTCATTTACAGGTTTACCTGTTATCCATAGCTTATATTCATCGCCTGAAGACTTTAATGCGTATATCGCTATTGATCCAAGTATGTGGTGGGATGAGCAGATTATGTTAAAGCGGTATTCTGAATTCCTACAAGGTAAATCAACTGAAAAGCGCAGGCTGTTTATCTCTACGTCAAAGAGAGTAGAAGGTGTATATCTTGATGAAAACTATGTTGCAGAATTTATCAGGCTGCGAAATGAGAAGCCTAAGAAAGGGCTGTACGTAGATTCAGTAACCTATGGGACAGAAGAAAATCATCATACAATGCCCGTTATTAGCTTTTATAGAGGGCTTCGATCAATTTTTGATGGTTATATGATCGATGATCAAGCTAGATTTCGCCCCTAGTGAATGTTAAAAATCACTTCGAACAGTTTTCAAGAAAGCTCGGAGGAACGTTCATGTTGAGGGAAGATGTTATTAGTTTCTTTGGCTATGATCGTCTCTATAATGATCAGTTTGGCATAGATGTTGATAAGGCAATAGAGTTTTTCGAATTGAATACACAGTTTTATCCAGGTTCATATAAGACCTGGGATAGCTTGGCTGAAGCTTATATGGTAAAGGGGAAGAAAGAGCTTGCTATAGATTGCTATAGAAAATCATTGTTAATTAATCCTGATAATGAAACAGCAAGAAATAGAATGGCTCAACTTGAGGTCGATTAGATTTATTTTCAGTAGTTATGCTTAACCTGGTGATCTGAAGTGCTGCCGTTGCCCTAAAGTCAGACCCCCAAGTTATTTTATGCTGTATTTTTCTGATTTCTATTGCGTTTGATCTAGTTATCTAAAATTAAGTTGTTCTCTGGATTGTAGTAGCAGTAATCGTAGTCCAAGTTCTTGCGAAAACAGTAGGGGTCTATAGCATCAGTGTTCGACCACAACCCAAGACCGTAGTAGTAAGCAAATTCCTGCTCGAGTTCAAACTCGCTGCCGCAATAGTATTCATAATTCCAGGCAGCTCCCCGTATTACCATTTCTTGATTGATATTGTACCCATTCACATGCAGATACCCAGTTTCCCGACCATAGATGTCTTTCCCTGTAGATTCAAAATCAACTGAACCAAATGACAATAGGTCGCTTAGGGTTTGAGTGGCTTCGGGGCCGTACGTTTGGGTGCTGGGGTTGGTCTCAGGGGCATCAATGCAGTTCAAGCGTATTTTTACATACTCATTGTCGACGTAACCGTGAACTGTATCGCCATCAATAACTTGATAGTTTGTTAGCGGAGCTGCCTGACTAGAAGTGGATAGGACCGCCATGATAAGTAATTTTTTCATTATGTTTATCCTCGATAGAGTTACATGGCGCAGCATAGGTGTGGGTTGTTACGGGGCTATGTAGGAATGGTGATGGAAATATAAAGCTCTTAAATTTCTGATAAGGCGTTTTTTGATTTTTTGTTTTTGCTAAGAAGTGCATAGCGAAGGGGGTGACATTGGTTGGCAAATAACGTGGCTTTTTTGGCTGAATATACCTCGAGCTTAAAATATATTTGAATGAGATCGAGGGGGATGTGGTGGTTATAGAGAAAATTTTAATTCTAAAGTATGAATATCATGTGGGTTAAGTAAATATTATTTCACTTTCTTTTTTCTACTAGGCATTATTATTTTGGTTGCATAACATAACGAAGCGTATTCAAGGAAGCTCTATGAAGAAGTTAAAATATGCCTGGGTTATTCTCTGTGTTTTTATTGGTTTGCCGGCTAAGGCTTATGATCAGGAATTTGATTATTTTATAGAGGTATCTAATGCTGAGCTGCTTAGGCGAGATCCTGAGTTGGCATTGATTCATCAAGTGCATGAAGAAATAGGGCTTTTATCACCTGGCATTACACCAATATCTCTACAGTATAAAGCTAAAACACTTGCGTTATATGTCAAAGTGCTGGCTAAGTTAAAGTCATTTGATAGACGGAAGTTGAGTGAGGTGCAGAAGGTTGATTATGACTATTATTTATGGTTTTTAAAGAATTACTTGTCGGTTGAGGGGCAGCCTCAATTTAGAGTTAATGCATTTACTGCGATTAGTGCTTGGTATGTCTTCCAGAGCTTTAATCTTGATGATGTTAGTGGTGTTGAAAACTATTTAGCACAAATGAAACGCTTGCCTTCATATTATTCTTCAATAAATAGTTGGCTGTCTGTTAGGGCACGATTGGGAATAATTGATGATAAAGAAACAGTGATATGGGTTAGTGATACACTTGAATTTTGGAATGAAGTTCCTGAGCAAGACAACATCTATCTGTTATTTGAGTCAGCCGTAAATGAAATGGCCGTTTCTGACTTGCAAAAAGAAGAGTGGTTGCTCCAGTGTAAAGATATCTTAGCAAATCAGATAGCACCAGCCCGTGCAAAAGTATCTAGTAAGCTCTTGAAGTTGCTACCAAACGCACCCGAAAACCCTGGGTTTTCCCAGTACCCGGGAGGAAATGAATTTTACAATAGGCTGTTAAGTAGGTTTGTCGGTCTTCCACAAGATGCCCATGAAGCACATCAAATTGGGATTGCTGCTCTGAAAGATATTCACACTGAAATATATTCTGAGTTTGAATCACTTGGTTATGATGTCTCAAATGATTTGCCGACGCTATATGAGATGGCTCGCCGGGATTCACCGCAAATTGCCAGGGAAGATGTTCTGAGTGTATTTAAGACGTTGTTAGATGAGGCAGCAGGGAAAAGTGCTGGTCTGTTTCCTGATTTTCAGTACCCTGAATTGGAGTTCATAGAATCGCTTGGCTATGGGTACCGTCAGGCTAGCGGAGGAGAAAGTGCAGTGATCTTTGTAGATACTTCTGTAGATACCACCTTATTGGAATTGCCCGGATTTGTTTACCATGAGGGAATACCTGGCCACCATGCGCAATTTTCATTTACGGGTAATCTAGACCTGCCCCTATTTAGGAGTATTACCAATATTTCAGGTTTCTCTGAAGGTTGGGGGTTGTACGCAGAGCGTTTAGCCTTTGAGCAGGGTTGGCATGACAACAATCCGTATGGAAACTTAGGAAGATTACAAGCAGAGGCCCGCAGGGCAGCCCGCTTAGTGGTAGATACGGGTATAAATGCAAAAGGATGGGATCTAACTGAGGCCGAAGAATATTTTTCTCAAGCTACAGGGCTGGTAGAGTGGGAGGTTTTTAAAGATCTTAATCGCTTTGTTTTTCATCCTGGCCAGGCAAGCTCATATCATATTGGTTTTACACATATTCTTCAGTTGCGTCAGAAAGAGCAGGAGAAGGTCAATTTTGATATCAAAGAATTTCATGGAAAAATTTTGAAAAATGGCGTTATACCACTCAGCTTGCTATCCGATCAGTTTAGTGGTTCACAATAGGTTCTATTAGTTTTATTTATGGTGAGGGGGCTTTATTGAGGTCCCTCGCTTACTATTTTATATCTCTTAAATATCTCATATTAATACAGCATTGGCAGGTGTTACCATAGATAAAATTCTCAGTTTCCATCTCTGTCTTTTTTTGGTCTGCTAATATACTCATTTGCTTCAAATTCCAAATCTTCGCATAAAGCCCTAATGCGCTTGCGCACCTCCGGGAAGTATTTGGCAGTCAGCATCCGTAAAATAGAACTTTATTTGGTTTTGATTTAGGCGCCTTCATCAAAGCGGATAAAGCTCACATTCTAACTAATGGTAGAGTTGTTGCTTGGCCAGTCATATAGTTCAGATTGATATTTCTGTAACTGAGGATTTAATTGTTATGGCTCACAAGAAGCAAGTGCAGCGCTGCTGTACTGGTGAGAGTTAAGTTGTCCCCTCGGATTAAGTCGCCCTCCTTCACCTGCTCTGTGATGTGCCCTGAGGTTACTTTTGCACTTCCACTAATTACATAGATTAAGTGAGTTTCATTTAAAGATAATTGTTCATCTGTTTTTAAGTGTGCAATGTCCATTAAAGTGCTGCTATCAAAAGTACTGCCTTTCTCGTCAATACCTCCATAAATACGAGTGGCGCCATCTAATGCTGGTTTGTAGGTTTTATACCCCGCAGGCTGGCCAGCTTTCTCTGGCAGCGCCCAGACTTGCAGCATTCTATTTTGTTGTTTGTCTGGATTAATTTCATCGTGAGAGAAACCCTCTCCCCCTGCACGTTGTACCTGAACTTCACCTGCGGCTAAATCCTTGCCGTGTTCTAAAGATCCCTCATGGCTGACCCGACCCTCGACAATGATAGAGATAACATCGATTTCACTGTGCGGATGCATACCCGATGAGCCCTGGGGTAAATAGCGTGCATCAGCCAAATACACCATGTTGCCCAGTCCTTCAAAAGCCTCTGCTTTTTTGCGAGCACCAAATACGCGGCTATCAGTCACCAGTCGATGTTCAGTAATACCTGCGAATCCGCCTAACTCCAGTGTGTCTCGGGCTAAAATTTCCATTTTTTTCTCCGGGTGGTTTGTCTGTTGCTGTAGTCGATGGAGTCATTCTAGATATCCCTTTTTGTTTGATATATAGTTATTTTTCGTAATCATTATCCCATTTTTAACAACAATAAAGCTTTGCAGGTTTCATAGAATGGGCCGTAACGTTGATTTGAACGACATGCTGCTTTTTATGGCAGTAGTGGATGCAGGTAGTTTTACCTCAGCTGCGGAAAGGCTTAATTTGCCTAAGGCAAATCTCAGCCGGAAAATTGCCAAGCTGGAACATGCTCTAGGAGTCACTTTGCTAGAGCGAACCACCCGCACACAAAGCTTGACCGAAGCCGGCAGTACCTACTTGCAACATTGCCGTCGAATACAGCATGAAGTCGATCTAGCAGAAAGCAAAGTCGGCAGTTTAGTGAGCAAGGCGTGCGGTAAGCTGCGGGTGGGCGTCTCTGTTGGTGTAGGCCATGCGATATTGAAAGATGTGCTGGGTGAGTTTCTACAGGCCCATCCTGATATTGAATTGGAGTTAACTCTATCTAACAAAAGAGTGGATTTGATCGAGGAGGGCTACGATCTGGTTATCCGCGTGGGAGAGTTGGTTGATTCTCGGTTGATAGCCAAGAAGTTAGGGAAAATTCGGCGCCGTTTATACACTAGCCCAAATTACATAGAGCGTCAGAATCTGAATGCCGAGTTAGAATCTTTGGCCGATTGCGAGTTTCTAATTATGAGCAGTGCACAGTATGGTGGCAGGTTGAATTTAACGAATGGAACTGATGTTCGAGAAATAATGATCGAGCCGAGAGTGAGAGTCGATGACTTCTTGATGCTAAAGCAGATGCTGGTTGATGGTTGTGGAATCGCAATTCTCCCCGACTATATGTGCCAACAAGAAGTAGCTGCGGATTTATTGGTGCCAGTATTTCCTGAGTGGGAGATGCCACCGGTGGATCTGTATGCGCTCTACCCACAACATCGACAAAAATTGCCAAAGGTGAGCTCTTTTTTGGCCTTTGTTCAGCAGGCGTGTATGAATCGACTGGGCTGAACGCGTTAAAAAACCTTTTCAAGATGCATATCAAGCTAACTAAATATGTATTTAAATATTAACTCGGTAGATAGCCCTTATTCGTTAGGGCTATCGAAACTTCAGCAATGGTTTTTTCTGTAAGGTTTAATTCACCTGAAGAAATTCAGGTTAGCGTAGATACCGAGTGGCCCAAAGTAAAAACTCCCGGTTGCCATCGCCGCCCTTTATTGGACTGTCAATATACTCTTTCACCTCAAGTCCCAAGTCTTCGCATAAGGCAGTGATGCGCTCGTGCACCTCCGGGTAGTATTTGGCATCACGCACCAGACCACCCTTGCCAATCCCCTCCGGGCCCACTTCAAATTGCGGTTTAACCAGACTTAAGAGTTGTCCCGAAGGTTTAAGCAAGGCCGGTAACTGCGGCAGAATGAGTACTTGGGAAATAAAAGAGACATCCATAACGATGGCATCAAAACCTGCGTCTCCGTGGGGGGCGATTTGGGAGGCTTCCAGGTGGCGTGCATTTACCCCTTCAAATAGGTGCATACGGGGGTCATCCAGTAACTTCTGCGCCAACTGATCTCGCCCAACATCAACACCGACAACTGATACTGCTCCCCGTTGAAGTAGGCAGTCGCTAAAACCGCCTGTAGAGCAGCCAACATCCAGTGCGTGCCATCCGGAGGGGTTTAGTCCTGTCTGGTCGAGGATGGCGGCCAATTTCACGCCCGCTCGGGAAACATACTGGTCTTCTGGTAGGGGGGTGACTTCAAGGGCGCAATCTTCCGGAATGCTCTGCCCGGCCTTGCGCGCGGGCTGGAGGGTACCGCCATCGGATACCATGACCCTTCCGGCATCAATCAGTTTCTTTGCATGGGTGCGGGAGTTTGCCAGCTCTCTCTGTACAAGCAGTTGATCCAATCGGGTCATGTTTCGCGGTGCAATCCTGGTTACATAATTGAGAATACAGGGCCCATGCTAACCTCTGGCTCCAGCAGGTAGAAGTGCGGCTCCGCAAATTGTGGGACTAATCTTTAGTAAGGAGGATGTTAGCTGATGGCAAAAAGCGTTCTGGATAAGTTCAAAATTCGCAAGGGAAAGGTCTTTGAGGCGCCACTTGAGGGCGCCTTTGGGCGCCTGGTTACTCCCTTTGAAGAATTTATCCATCGCCAAAGCAGCAGTGGTATTTTGCTGATGCTATCAGCTCTGGCGGCGTTGGTTATTGCCAACTCTCCTTTGCAGGAGGCTTACAAACACCTGTTGCACATGCCCATCAGCCTCAGCGCGGGAAACTGGGAATTCTCTCTCTCCTTACATCACTGGATCAACGATGGCTTGATGGCGATCTTTTTCTTTCTGGTGGGATTGGAATTAAAGCGCGAATTTATGGTGGGAGAGCTGTCCGACCTTCGCCAGGCTGTACTTCCGGTGATGGCGGCAATTGGCGGAATGGTGGTGCCGGCACTTATTTACGCTTCTTTTAATGCGGATAGTGGTGCAGAACGCGGCTGGGGCATTCCCATGGCCACGGATATAGCATTTGCTGTCGGCTGTATTGCCCTTTTGGGGAATCGGGTGCCTCGTGCGGTAGTTACTTTCCTGGTTGCGCTAGCCATTGTGGATGATTTGGGCGCAATTTTAGTGATTGCAATCTGGTATACCGAACAGGTGAATATCACTGCGCTGATTGCGGCGGGTTGCCTGGTAGTGATTATGTGGCTGCTAAAAGCGGCGGGGGTTCGCAGTTCTCCGGCCTATGTATTTGTCGGTGTGCTGCTCTGGTATGAGTTCTACCTGGCGGGGGTACATGCGACTATTGCGGGGGTGATTACGGCAATGGCACTGCCGGCCAAACCCAAATATGACCCGGTGGCCTTTAGTACCTTTGTTAAGGATATTATTCGCAGCTTTGACCGCTGTTTCCGGCCAGGCGATAAGATTATTGCTAACGATGCGTTGCGCGCCCGAGTGATGGCGCTGGGAAATGGTGTCAACCTGGCGCAATCACCGCTACAGCGCATGGAAACCCGCCTGCACACACCGGTGGGCTTCGTAATAATCCCTATTTTTGCATTGGCTAACGCCGGTATTCCCTTTAGTAGTTTTACCAGTTCTTCGGCAGTGATAAACCCTGTCACCCTTGGGGTCATTTCCGGCTTGGTTGTGGGCAAGCTGGTAGGTATCGTTGGCGCCACCTGGATTGGCTGGAAGCTTGGCTGGGGTAAGCTGCCTAAGTCCGCCAATTTCCAACATATTGTCGGTGTTGCACTCCTTGGCGGGATTGGCTTCACTATGTCGATCTTCATTGCCGAGCTGGCCTTTAGCTCTGAATATGAGCTGTTGATCCAAGCTAAAGCGGGTATCCTACTGGCATCAGTAATTGCTGGAGTGGCGGGGTTCCTGGTATTGCGCAAAGCTCCGGTGGCCGATGAGTTTGAAGTTCATGGGGAGGGGGAGCCCCTGGATGAAGGTGGCAGCGATAGCCTTGGGGAAGGGGAGGACGTAGAACAGCAGCCCAGCCGCCAGGGTTAAGTTGTTTTAGCGTTCCTGATGTCACTGCGTCTCGGTCCTGGAGGGGCCTGATTCCATTAGTTTCCAGCTCCCATTGTTAATGTACGTGAGAGAAATAAGAATTATGTATTTGAGAACACTGGCACAGGCGCTACCAGTGCTGGCTATTTCCCTTCTGCTCGGGGCTTGTGATGGCCAAACTACAGCTAATAAAAAAGCCGATTCTGAAGTCGGGGTTGATAATCAATCGACTACAACCAATCCCAAATCCGATAATGGAGTTAGTGCGATGGATAGTCTGGCCCAGGCTTATGTCCTTCTAGTACTTGAACTGGGAAATCATGACGACAGCTATGTCGATGCCTATTACGGTCCGGCTGAATTGCGTGAAACTGCCACCAAGAGTAAGGCGAGCGCTGCAGATATCGCCCGGCGCGGTGAGTCTTTACTGGCAGAGCTGCCAGCGGTAATCGACGGCGATGGGTCTATCGAAAACCTGCGCATGCATTACCTGAAGACACAGTTGCGGGCCCTGGTGTTCCATGCTCGTAGTCTGGCAGGAGAGAGCCCGAGAAGCTTCACCAATGAAGCTCGAACCCTCTACGACACCGAGCCCCCGCAGCAGGATTTGGAAAGTTTTGAACCCATGCTGGAGGAGTTGGAAGCATTACTCCCAGGTGAGCAGCCCTTGAGTGAGAGGGTAGCCAGCTTCCGCAAAGCTTATGAAATTCCTGCCGATCGCCTTCAGGCCGTATTTGATGCCGCCATTAAAGAATGCCGCGCGCGCACCAAGCAGTATGTTTCACTCCCAGCGGATGAGAGTTTTGTTCTGGAGTATGTCAGCGACAAACCCTGGAGTGGCTACAACTGGTATAAGGGGCGTTCGCACAGTCTTATACAGGTGAACAATGGCCTGCCTATTACGATAGATAGGGCTATTGATCTGGGCTGTCACGAAGGGTATCCGGGGCATCACACCTATAACGCGCTGTTGGAGCAAACTCTGGTCAAGGAACGGGGTTGGGCAGAGTACAGCGTTTACCCGCTTTTCAGTCCACAGTCACTGATTGCCGAAGGAAGTGCAAACTACGGGATTGAGCTGACTTTCCCCGGTGAAGAGAAAACCCGTTTTGAAATGGAAGTTCTCTACCCCCTAGCTGGCCTGGATCCGAAAACGGCGGAAAAGTATGAGCAGGTAATGGCCCTGGTAGATAAGTTGGGTTTTGCCGGCAATGAGATTGCCCGCCAGTATATCGACGGGGAAATTGAGGGCGCGCAGGTACCTGCGTTGTTTGAGAAATATACCTTGATGAGCCCCGCCAAGGCAGCACAGCGGAAGGATTTTGTAGATGCCTACGGCGCCTACGTAATTAATTACAATTGGGGTAAGACACTGGTTGCTGATTATGTAGAGCAGGGCAGTCAAAATAGTGAAGAGCGCTGGCAGCGCTTTACCCGCTTATTGTCCTCGCCGCGCCTGCCGTCATCCCTGGATTGGTAATCATGCAAAAAGGCACTTTGAGAGAGTATTTACTATCGCGCCCGGAAGCTATCGAGGATTTTCCTTTTGGCCCGGATGTAGCGGTATTTAAGATTAAGGGGCGTATGTTTGCTACCTTAAGCTGTTACCGCGGGGTGAACGCCAGTAATCTCAAGTGCGATCCCGATGAAGCCCAGGCCTTAAGGGACATCTTTTCCGGTGTTATCCCGGGTTACCATATGAACAAGAAACACTGGAATACGGTGTTGTTGGATGGCACAGTGCCCGATTATGAGATTGAGCGAATGGTGGATCGCTCATATGGCTTGGTGGTTAAGGGGCTTCGCAAGCTTGAGCGGGAGTCCCTGGAACTGGCCTATGGAGCGGAGCTGCTCTACCGCTAGAGGCCCCTGAGAATAGAAATACCCAGATTTAGTCTAGGAGAGGATGTGAACGAATTTATTGTCGATGTAACGGCAGAGAACGCCCAGCAAATTCTGATTGAAGAGTCCATGAAGCGCCCGGTAGTGGTGGACTTTTGGGCCGATTGGTGTGAGCCGTGCAAGCAGTTGATGCCGGTGTTGGAAAAACTGGCCAATGAGTATAGCGGTCAGTTTTTATTGGCCAAGGTCAATGCAGATACCGAGCAAATGCTGGCGGGTCAGCTGGGTGTACGCAGTTTGCCCACGGTAATGGTTTTAAAAGATGGCCAGCCGGTAGATGGCTTTGCCGGTGTGCAGCCAGAGACACAGATTCGTGAGATGCTGGATAAGTATCTACCAAAACCCTGGGACATAAAGTTGCAGCAGGCACAGGCGTTAATCGGTGAAGATAAAGTGGCGGAAGCTCTGCCTCTGTTGCGTCAGGCTTATACGGAATCGTCTGAACGCACTGATATCGCCAAGCAACTGGCTGCTATCCTGCTCGACCAAAACCGTGCCCAGGAAGCGGAGACTGTGCTCAGTAAAATTCTGCTGGCAGATCAGGATGCGGAATACCAGCAGCTGATGGCTCAATTGGAGCTGAAGCAACAGGCAGCGGAAACTCCAGAAATTCAGGCTCTGCAAAAGGCGCTGGAAGAAAACCCTGCGGATAGCGATTCTGCTTATCAATTGGCCGTACAGTACAGTCAGGCCAACCGCCATGAAGAAGCATTGGAATTATTGCTGGATATTTTGCGTAAAGACATGGGCTTTGCCGATGGTGCTGCCAAGCAGACGTTCCTGGATATTGTAAAAAGTTTGGGTGCTGGCGACCCTGTTGCCACTCAGTACCAGCGCAAGTTAATGACTATGATGTTTTAAAAAATACTTTACCGGTAAACAAAGGGGCCCAAGAGGCCTCTTTGTTTTTGGGGGAGAGAAGGACGATTATTTATGTATAAGCTATGTGTTTATATTCCCGAGTCTCACTTGGAAGCGGTAAAGCAAGCGCTATTTTCCGTGGGGGCTGGGCGTATTGGTGACTACGATAGTTGTTGTTGGCAAGTCCTGGGAGAGGGGCAGTTCAGGCCGCTGGATGGGAGTCAGCCATTTATTGGTCAGTCGGGACAGGTCGAGACTGTAATGGAATACCGTGTGGAGATGGTCTGTGCCGATGAGCTGGTGGATGCTGCTCTCAATGCAATGCGAGCAGCCCACCCCTATGAAGAACCGGCGTTTGACCTCTGGCGATTGGATGATCGCTGCAGTAGTGCCGGCTTAAATAAAGCAGAGGTCTCTTAAAGGCTATCGAGTACCTTTTGTCGTTCGTGGCTTTTTTGCTCGATCGCTTTCGCATCTTCCAGTAATTTTGAAACACTGGTGTGATGGGTCGGCAGTTTATTTTCGGCGGGGCTACTGTCTTCAACGATCGAGTCGGATCTCAACTCAATAGGGTCATTGGCAGTGACTGTATTTAGAGGCTTGACGCGGTGAATACGCACGTGAGAATCCAACCCCTCCGGCACGGTGTCTGAGAAGTGCCAGTTCCCATCTTTATCTTTCCAGGTAAAAACCTCAGATGTTTGCTTGTCAGAATCCCCTTGAGATACAAGCCCGCTGGAAGTTGCCAACTCTTCAATTTTTGACACTGATTCCTGGGTGGTTTCGCGCACACTTTGCATAGCTCGCTCACCGGTTTCGCGAATCGCTGAAATATCCGGTTTTTGTGGCAGCCAGTCGGAGGGTGACATAATGGGTTTGCCATCTGGGCCCGGTAAGATCATAGGCAGGACAATGCCTACCAGTAACAAGGCACCGAGCATTGGAAAGTATTTCATGCAAACATCCTTTTAATGCAGGGTCATTAACTAACTAAGTAAAGTGGTTTACAGCTTTCGATTGATGACACCGCGGTGTAACTGGTATTGCCCGATACGGGTATCTTCGAAATAGTGCTCCAAAGTGCGGTGCATGATGGGAAATGCAATCTCCCTCCAGGGAATTTCGTCTTCGCGAAATAGCTCAACTTCGAGCGATTCAGGCCCGGGTCCGAAATTCATATCGGTCAATTCACCCCGGTACATCATGTAGACCTGATTGATATGGGGAATATCGTAGACGGAGTAGAGCTCGTCCACGCGGATACTGGCCCGGGCTTCCTCCCAGGACTCTCGCAAGGCGCCCTCTTCGCTAGTTTCGCCACTCTCCATAAACCCGGCAGGCAGAGTCCAGAGCCCCAGGCGCGGCTGTATGGCGCGCTTGCACAGCATCACCTTGTCGCCAACGTAAGGGACAACCCCGACAATAACACGGGGGTTGATGTAGTAAATGGCGCCGCAACTGCCACAGATGTGGCGGGGGCGGTCATCGCCCTTGGGAATGGAAAGTGTTACGGCGTTACTGCCGCATTGGCTGCAAAATTTCATGGCGTCAGTATACCCATGCGAGATTTGAGCGCCAGCTTCCGGACCGGTTGACGCCTATAGTTGTTAGTGATGTTGAAGTATAAAGGCGGTATCTACCCTGCGATGGCGCGTTTTTTTCTGCTCGGACTAGCGCTCCTTGCCCTTTGCGCCTGTGGTGGTAAAGGCGAAGAGGAAAAGGCGCCACCTCCCCCGCCAGTAGAAGTACTGGTTGTTAGGGAGGAGCCTGTTATCCCCCGCTTTGAATTCGTCGGACGGGTAGAGGCAACTGATGAATATCAAGTCCGCCCACGTGTACAAGGATATATCCAGAGTCGCAATTTTACCGAGGGGGAAACCGTCCAGAAAGGGCAGTTACTGTTTGAAATTGACCCGCGCCCTTTTATTGCCGAACTGGCGAATCAGCGCGCCACTCTGGAACAATCCCAAGCCTCCCTGAGAGTTGCTGAACGGAACTTCCAGCGTGGCCGACGTTTGGTGGCCACAGGGGCTATCAGTCAGGTACAGATGGATGAGCTTGAAGGTAATTTTGAGGAAGCGGAATCCCAAGTCGATGCCAATCGCGCCAAAGTTCAAAGCGCTGAGCTGGATCTTTCTTATACCAAAGTTTACGCGCCACTCACTGGAAGAATCGGGCGTACAGAATTTCCAGTGGGTTCCCTGGTAGGGCCAAGCACCGATCCCCTGGCCACCATAGTAAAAATGGATCCCATTTATGTGCTCTTTGAAGTGCCAGAAGAGCAACTTTATGCGGTGCAGGTGGATTCCCAGCGGCGGCAGCGAGAGGGTTTAAGTCCCACTCGCCTGGATGTCCGCATTGAGTTACCCGACGGCAATTACTACCCCCATAAGGGCAAAATCGTATTTATCGATAATCAGATCGATCCCAATACCGGATCGGTAGCGGTGCGCTCCCTGTTTCCCAATCCAGGCCAACTATTAGTACAGGGCCAGTTTGCCCGAGTTTCCATAAGCGTCTACACCGGCAATGACGCCCTGAGGCCGCTGGTACCCCAGTCAGCGGTCATGGAGGATATGCAGGGGCGTTATGTCTTTGTTTTGGGCAAAGATAATATTGCGGAGAAGCGCTACCTGACCTTGGGGCAGAGGGAAGGGGAGTTGTGGGCTGTAGATCGCGGGCTTGTCGCCGGTGAATCTGTAATCGTTAATGGTTTACAGAGGGTTGTCGCAGGGAAGCCGGTGACGCCGCAAAACACCCCTAGAAACCCCTACGATGTTGAAGCGCCACCAGCCCCTCCCGCTGAGCAAAGTAGTAGTTCTGCGGCGAAATCTGGCTCTACAGACAGTCAAGGGGAGAGAGAACTACCGGTAATTGATGGGGAAGCGGCACCAGCAAGCCCTGAATCTGAGGGGCATGACGATGACTACAAATAGCTGTCGCTGCCCATGATTAGCGCCTTTTGTATCCGGCGGCCACGATTCGCCTTTGTTATTTCCATATTGATCACCCTCGCTGGGATACTCTCCTTGCCACAATTACCGGTGTCGCAATTCCCTGAAATAACGCCACCGACCATCAATGTCGCCGCCACGTTTGCCGGTGCCAGCGCCGAAGTAGTGCGCGATAGTGTGGCTGTGCCGATTGAGTCGCAAGTTAATGGTGTGGAGGGCATGGATTATATGTCTTCCACCAGTGGCAATGATGGCTCCTACAGTCTCACGGTGACATTCAAGCCTGGCTACGACGATGACATCGCCCAGGTTAATGTTCAGAACCGGGTGGAGCAGGCCACTCCCCAGCTACCTGAGGATGTGAAAAGAGATGGGGTGGTAGTTTCCAAGCAGAGCACCACGCTGTTACTAGTAGTCAATTTGTTCTCCCCAGATGAAAAGTTTGATGAATTATTTCTGGCAAATTACGCCGAGATTTATTTAAAAGATGAATTGGCGCGGGTGCTGGGGGTGAGCAGTGTTGTTATTTTTGGCTCGCGCAATTACGCCATGCGCCTCTGGCTCGACCCCAACCGGATGGCCTCGTTAGATGTGACCGCCCAGGATGTTATCTCTGCTGTGCAGGCACAGAACGTAGAGGTAGCCGCCGGTCAGATCGGGGCGCCACCGATCCGCCAAGATCAGCAGTTCCAATACAATATTTTGGTGCAGGGGCGCTTGGTATCTCCCAGCGAATTTGAGGACATCACCATCCGCGCCAAGCCCGATGGGGCCATGGTAAAAGTCAGGGATGTGGCGAGGGTGGAGCTGGGAAGTGAATCTTACTCTTCCTATGGGCAATTGGATAACCAGGCTTCAGCAGTGATAGGGGTGTACCAGCTGCCCGAGGCAAATGCGATCGAAGTGGCCGATGGCATAAAGGCCAAGGTTGCTGAGTTGTCGAAGCGCTTCCCGGATGGGCTGGAAGCGGAGATTCTCTACGACACCACATTATTTGTAGAGGCCTCAATTAAAGAGGTTGTGGAAACACTGATTATTGCCCTGATACTGGTAATCCTGGTGGTTTTTTTGTTTCTGCAGGATTGGCGCTCTACGCTGGTACCAGCCATTGCTATTCCCGTATCCCTGATAGGCACCTTTGCCTTAATGCTGGCATTTGGGATGACGATTAACACCATCACATTGTTTGCCTTAATCCTTGCGATCGGCATAGTGGTAGATGATGCGATTATCGTGGTGGAAAACACCCAGCGGTTAATGGCTGATGGCCTCCCGCCAAAGGAAGCCGCGCTGGAATCCATGCGTGAAGTTACCGGCCCCGTTATTGCTACGACCCTTGTTTTGTTTGCAGTTTTTGTCCCGGTAATGTTGATGCCGGGAATTACGGGAAAAATGTATCAGCAGTTTGCTGTCACCATTTCAATGGCGGTGGCCATTTCCTCCCTGAATGCACTGACACTAAGTCCGGCTCTCTGTGCCAGCTTGTTAAAGCCGAGTAAAGACGGGGAAGTTGCCGGTATTAAGGAGACCGGTATTTTTGGTTTCTTTAATAAAGCTCTGCATATTTCTACAGGTTTTTATGTGGGAATGGTGAGGGCTTGTATCAAAATACCGCTTATCGGTATCGCCTCAATTATTCTGATTTTATTATTCTGTTATTTGCTCTTTACCCGAATCCCCACCGGTTTTATTCCCGATGAAGATCAGGGCACGTTTATGTTGCACGTGCAGTTGCCTGATGGATCTTCCCTGGAGCGAACCGGACCCATTGTCAATCAAGTGACCGATGTTCTAATGGAAGAGCCAGGTATGGCTCATGTGGTTGGTGTGCCCGGTTACAACCTGCTTACCAGCAGTGTTTCTTCCAACACGGCAATGATGTTTGCTGTGCTAAAACCCTGGGATGACCGCACGAATAGGGAAGATAGCCAGTTTGCCATTATGGATCGGGTACAGAAAAAATTATCTGCAATTCCCGATGCGCAAGTGCTGCCGTTTGTCATTCCACCACTTCCAGGTATTGGCACTGTTGGTGGATTTGAATTTGTACTCGAAGATCTACAGGGGCGCAGTATTACTGAATTGTCACAGGTCTTGTTTGACCTGCTGGGCAATGCCAATCAGCGCAGTGAAATCTCCCAGGCCTTTACCAGTTTTCAGGCCGCTACACCGCAGCTTGAATTAAAAGTAGATAAAGAAAAATCGCATGTGCTTGGGGTCCCCCTGCCGGATGTGTATTTAACGTTGCAAACCTTTTTGGGTGGCTATTACATCAATGACTTTAACCTATATGGAAAGGTCTTTCGTGTAATCGCTCAGGCCGATGCTCAATTTCGCGATAAAGAGGAAAATCTGGCTGGCTTTTATGTTCGTGCCAATAGTGGCGGTTTGGTACCGCTGACTTCTATCTCAACTATTACCCCGGTGGTCGCGCCACAAACAATAACCCGTTACAACTTATATAACAGCGTCACTATCAATGGATCACCGGCACCGGGGTATTCCAGTGGCCAGGCGATGGATGCTATGGAAGACTTGGCATCAAAGTTGCCAGAAGGTTATGGATATGAGTGGACGGGCATCAGCTTACAGGAGGTGACTGCGGGTAATCTGGCCCCAATCCTGTTCTCTTTGGCCGTTATATTTGTCTACTTGTTTTTGGTCGCCCAATATGAGAGCTGGACTATCCCCTTTGCGGTGATGTTGTGCGTCCCCATTGCGATCGGTGGCGCAATGTTTACGGTATTTATCGCGGGGTCTATCAACAATCTCTATACGCAGATCGGCTTGGTATTACTGATTGGGATGGCAGCAAAGAGTGCGATTCTGATAGTAGAGTTTGCCTGCGTGGAGCGCGATAAGGGTCGGTCTATTGTGGATGCGGCTCTGTCGGCCACGCGCCTGCGATTCCGCGCGGTTTTAATGACGGCCATGTCCTTTATTTTAGGGGTAATTCCACTACTGGTCGCCACCGGTGCCGGCGCAGTAAGCCGGGTTTCCCTGGGGCTGGTGGTCTTTGGCGGCATGTTGGCTGCGAGTCTCTTCGCAACTTTGCTAGTGCCTGTGTATTACGCCTTGGTGCAAACGGTGCGGGAAAAGCTGAAAGGGGGCTATACCCCCAAAATTGATGAGGATAAGACCGCGAATGGTGGGTCTGAATCCACCTGAGCCAAGCTGTTGATTGTGTGGTAGGGTGGTAAGTCACAAATGGATATTGTGGCATATCGCTCAGTGTTACCGCTGAAAAACGGTATGATGAATGTTATGGAGCCCCCGCAGCGATCGGGGCAGGGCACAGATTTATGCTAGAGATTATTGAACAGAAAATCGTAGGGCAAATTGAGGACTTGGAAGCAAGGGTTCCGGCAGGACCTGACCTGCAAGGCCATGCCGCAGTACTGATTGCCCTGACAGAAGAGCCGGACCCTCAAGTAATTCTAACTAAGCGCTCTGCAAATCTCTCCACACATTCCGGTGAAGTTTCTCTCCCTGGGGGGCGCTGGGATGCCACAGACCCATCGCTTCAATTTACCGCCTTGCGTGAGGCGGAAGAAGAAGTCAGCCTACCTATGGATGACGTGCGCGTACTCGGCCCCCTTTGGCCTCGCACTACCCGCTGGCAAGTACATGTGACTCCTTGGGTAGGGATAATTTCACCGGATATCCAATTGTTCCCAAACCCAGGAGAATTGGATGCGGTATTTCGAGTCCCCCTGTCTTTCTTTCTTGCAGACCCGCGTATTCGCACTGATCGTATTATTATTGATAACCAGGAAATATACCTTCCGGCGTATATGTATGAAAACTATGAAATCTGGGGCTTTACTGCAGGGGTATTAACCGAATTTTTAGTAAAAATATTAGGGGCATCAATAGGGCGCCGCGATGATGTGCCGCTGCGTGCACTTAATTAGCTCAGCTTACTAAATAGGATTTAGTTTTATTTTGGGGGAGGTTCAGGTATTGGCTCACCTAAGTCATCCCAAGCATCGATTAATATTTTCATTATTTTTCCGGCATCAGGGTCGGCGCTGAGGATTGGGAAATCAGGGGCTTCAGGAAGTTTAACTTCTTCTCCTCGTCGACATTCGATTAACCAGTTATTATCGATTTTAACGAGTTTGTCCCGATACTCTCCAACAGCAGAAATGCGATAGCCGGATCGTGTTGCTATGATTTCTACGGTCGTTGCTTTCCCTGAGGCGGATTGCCCATCTTCAGAAATAAAATGTAGGGGGGAGCTTGTAATATGCCGGCTTCCCAACTTGCTGTGAACCGCTGCGTAGCGCTCCAGTTTTTCTCTTCCTCGAATCATAATATTGCCGTGCTCAAATCGGCCATTGGGTGTAAATAATGAAGCCCAGCCTCGGGCATCATTACTGTCGATAGTTAATGTATAACGGGCGAGTAGATCACTAATCGCTAGTCGATCTTTTAGCTGTTGAATCTCATCCATTTCTTCACCTTGACCTTTATCGCCAGTAGCTATTGAAGAGGATAGTTTCTAGTGATGGTTTTTGGGGGGCGCACCTAGGATATTAATTGAGTATTAATCAAAACCTGTTATCTAACCCGGAATCCTGTAAGTAACCTTGAGTGAATTATTAATAAAATCGGGAAGTGTTTGTTTGTGTAAAGTGAAGCAATACCAAGCCCTAAAATCCTTTGTCGTTTGGTGACTATTTCACGGTTTTAGCTAATGGTGGGATTTATTTGAGACGTAAGTACTAGATATACTGTAAGGTTCTTATATCCTTAATTTTTCTTATTATATACGTTATTGGATTGCTTGAATGAGATCTCTCTCTTTTTTCTGTGTGTTGCTGGGAATCGGATTAATCCAGGCTTGTGCAATGTCCACTGTACCTCCTAAGTATCAGGGACAATGGGCTGGAACCGAGGAATCCTGTAACGCTTCTTCATCGGCCGACTCGATGACTCTGGCAGGTAGTCGTATTCAATTTACGGAGTCTTCAGGCCAGTTGATGTCTGCTAGCCAAAGTGATGGCAATCTTCATCTGGTTTTCAATATGCAAGGTGAAGGAGAAGCTTGGAAGTCAGAGGAGGTGTACTCTCTGACATCTGGCGGAAAGGTACTAGTGCGTTATACCCAGGATTCTACGTTTAAGTATTTCCGCTGCAATTGATTGGAATTGAAGGCTGGGTTAGAACTCAGTTGTTTAAATGACTGGAGCTTGCAGCTCTGGTCATTTAAATATGGAGTTGCCTGGTAAAATATCTATTCAGCCTATACCACCAATTCATCTTTGCATTTCTTTGTTAAATGGGTACCCCCCCCTTTGTACCCATTGAGTTAACAGGCTGCAGGTAGCTCCCGATAGAGTGAATTTCTAAAGTTTCAAATGCAGGTCTATTTGGGCTGCTATGAGGTTATCTTGATAGTTATAAATAGACTAAACCTTTCTCTACCATTAATTTTTACTACAGGTTTGCAATTGGGATTTAATAGCCTTAATAAAAGTCTGTACTTTTGTTGGCGGCCTTTTGGAAAACAGATGCATATAATGGATGGGCGCAGCGGCAACAGATGTTATAGGGCAAAGTGTGCCGGTATCCACTTTTTTTCGAGCGATAATATCGGGCAACCTGGCAATCCCAATTCCGGCTTCGGTTAACTGTACTATATCGTGTAGGGAGTTACAGCGAACCTTAGGCGTGGCCTTTACCTGAATCCCATTTTTCAATTCATACTTTAATGGCATGCCCTGCCAATCATTAGCGATATGCGGCCAATTTTGTAGTTCAGTAAGGTCTGAGGGAATGCCACATAGCTTTTCAATAAGCTGCGGGCTGGCGTAGAGGCTTTCTCCTAACAATCCTAACTTTGAAACTTTAGCCGATTGAAGTGCAAGACTGCCTACGCGAATGGCCAGGTCTACCTGCGATTCAATCAAATCCATGGGTGAGTCATTGGCTAACAGCCTGATTCTCAGTTGCGGGTGCTGCTCGGCCAGCTTAATGATTGCAGGAATAATTACTGGCTCGCACAGTGCGTGAGGCGCTGTTACCGATAGGGAGCCCGCCAATTTGTCACCGCTATTCCTAAGACCCGCTATTGCTGAGTTATAAATATCTTTGATCTCCCGGCAATGGGCGTAAAACTCTGAGCCGGCCTCGGTGAGAGATAGGGAGCGGGTACTGCGGTAAAGCAAGCGGGTGCCGATATCAGACTCCAACCTGGTAACTGCTTGGCTTACTGCCGATTTGGTGCGCTCCAGGCGGTCAGCTGCCAGTGTGAAGCTGCGCGCCTCTACAACAGCTAGGAATACCTGCATATCCTCCAGGCTTGGCTTCATTGTTTAATTTTCCTAAACACTAATATCAATTAATGGATGTTTATCACAACCATGGCCATGGGGCAATCTATAGGCACAAGGTCGTTACCTATTACAGAAGAGGATTTTGATATGAGCGACATTCTGATTGAGAAAACAAAAGCTGCCAGTGAACAGTGGAAGTCTTACTTCAATAGTGGCAATGCAGCTGGGTGTGCATCCATGTATGAAGAGCGGGCTCAGATGACTGCCAAACCCTTTGGCCTGTTCGACGGTCGAAAGAATATACAAGCTTTCTGGCAAAATCTGGTAGATCAGGGTTTTGCAGATGTGACCTATATTGGCGCAAAAATTGAAGTAGTGGATGAAGTCTCAACCGTACTCTCAAGTAATTGGAAAATGAACAACGCAGAAGGTGTCATCACTCGTGAACTCTGGGTCCTACAAGAGGACGGTACTATGCTACTGCGTGATGACCAGTTCGAAGCTATAAATCCTAGCGAAAAGTAAGGGTGCTAGCCGTGAGTGAATTTTGGAATAGTTTTACCCGTGAGAAAACGGACGAGCAATATAACCCTACTTTGTGGACCCGCCGCCTTCCAACCGATCTGCTGCTGCCGTCTCATGCTGAGTTTACTGGCAGTCGTAGCTCGGCATATCGCAACGGGATTAAGGGCGGTTTGCAAACTGTCAATTTTGGGGAAGGTGATTTAGCTGGCTCGATGGATGTTTTCAGGTCAGACGAAGTTGCTGAGGATGCACCGGTCGTAATTTATATTCACGGTGGCTGGTGGCAGTGGTTTTCAAAAGAGCAATTTTCTTTTCTGGCCGAGCCTTTTAATAAAGAAGGATTTGCGGTTTATATGCCGGGTTACCGTATGGCCCCGGATTGGGAAAATGATACTCCAATGGAGTCTATTGTCTTACAGATGCAGTGGGCAATGGCTACCATACTGAAAGAGGCTGAAGAAAGAGGGGCTCCATCTGTGTATCTTGTGGGGCATTCGGCAGGTGGCCAACTGGTAGCACTGTTGCATCAAACGGATTGGAGTCAATTTGGTGTACCGGCATCTGCTCAAAGTAAGTTTAAAGGTGCATTTTCCCTGGCGGGACTATTTGACATTCGCCCACTGGTCAATAGTTTTGTCAATGACATCATTAATATGTCGATGGAATCCGCCGAAAAGGTGAGCCCCCAGCTGTTAGAGCCTGGTATTGACACAACTGAATGCCCGCTACATTTAATTGTGCCTGAATTTGATACACCAGAGTTTTTTCGGCAGACGAAAGAGTATCAGGAGAAAATGCTAAAAATGGATAATCCCTGTTATTTCAAGTTAGCGAATAATCGGGATCATCTTGACCTGATAGAAAAGTTGGTAGATGACCGTGACGAAGTTTTAACTTATATGCTGGAGCATATGAAAGACTAGCAACGATTTATTGCTTTGTGTCTTAGGCAGGTCTGCAATGATGTTTTGTGATTTGGTGGCTTAAGCTGTAGCCTTGACGAAATCATTAGTGTCACGGCCTGCCAGAGGGGTGTGAGGATAGGTGCTTCAAGGTATTACTTTGAGGCGGCGCTTTAGAGACAAGCGTCTATATAAGTTCTATTGACGAATTATAATGGGCGCCTGTTTTCTCCTCCTGGATAGATTATGCCGAGACCCAAATCCACTGTCTCTTTGGATGAGGTGCACTGGGGTGCACTCAAAACCCTCTTCCCCTACCTATTGGAGTTCCGTCGCGCCGTAGTCTTGGCGATCCTCTGCCTGATTGGCGCCAAGGTTGCGGGCGTTACCCTGCCATTTTTGCTCAAACATATTGTCGATGACCTGGATAGTGCTGGGGGTATGGCCCAGGCAGTGGCATTACCTTTGGGGCTGCTGTTGGCCTATGGGGCTGTGCGCCTTTCCAGCACTCTGTTTGGCGAACTGCGAGACACGATTTTTGGCCGTGTCACTGAGCGGGCCCAGCGCCGGATCGGGTTGGAAGTGTTCCAGCATTTGCACAAACTGGACCTGGATTTTCACCTGAACCGCCGTACCGGCGGGCTCTCTCGGGATATCGAGCGGGGCAATAGCGGCATCGGGTTCCTGATGCGGTTTATGGTCTTCAATATCGTACCCACGCTGGTAGAGATAGCTATGGTGGCGGGGTTGCTCTGGTGGAATTACAGCGGGTTATTTGCGCTATTAGTGCTGGCCGCAGTGATTATTTATATCGGCTTTTCTGTGGTAGCCACTGAATGGCGTACGCGCTTTGTCAGGGAGTTGAATGAGGCGGAGTCACAGGCCAGTAGCCGTGCAGTTGATAGTCTGCTCAACTATGAGACCGTTAAATACTTTGCCAATGAGCGACATGAATCCGGTCACTATGACCGGGAGCTGGCCAGTTGGGAGAAGGCCCGGCGTAAGAACAGGCTGTCCTTGTTTGGCCTAAATAGTGGCCAGGCGCTGATTATTGCCAGCGCTATGTGTGCAGCAATGGTTCTTGCCGCGGTAGGAGTCACCAAAGGCACTATGACCATAGGTGACTTCGTATTGGTGAATGCCTTTATGATGCAGATCTTTATACCGCTAAATTTCCTCGGCTTTGTGTACCGGGAGATGAAAGGGGCACTGGCAAATATTGAGAAGATGTTCTCTTTACTGGCGGTAAAACCTGCTGTGGAAGATCTTCCCCAGGCGGCCCCCCTCACTGTGATGGAGGGCCGAATTGAGTTTGATAACGTCCAGTTTGGCTACAAAGATAATCGCCAGATCCTCAAAGGTATCAGCTTTGTTGTGGAACCACGGCAAAAAGTGGCAATTGTTGGCGCTAGCGGTGCAGGTAAGTCCACCCTCTTTAAGCTCCTGTTTCGTTTTTATGACGCTAACAGCGGTTCCATTTCCATTGATGGCCAGGATATTCGCAGTGTTTCCCAGGAGTCGCTGCGCAGGGCTATTGGTGTTGTGCCTCAGGATGCAGTGTTGTTCAACCAGTCGATCCGGGACAACGTGCGTTACGGACGTGTAGATGCCTCAGTTACTGAGGTGGATGAGGCGATCCGCCACGCCCAGTTGGAAGGCTTTGTTCAGCAGCTGCCAGAGGGGGCCGATACCCTGGTGGGGGAGCGGGGTCTCAAATTGTCCGGAGGGGAAAAGCAGCGGGTTGCTATCGCTCGGGCCCTGCTGAAAAAGCCTCCAATTATGATCTTTGACGAAGCGACCTCATCTCTCGACAGCCACTCAGAGCAGGGCATAGTGGCATCCCTGCAGGATATTGCCCGCGAGCAGACATCGTTAGTGATCGCTCACCGCCTCTCCACAATTGTGGATGCTGACTGCATTCTGGTAATGGATCAGGGCGGAATAGTCGAGCAGGGAGCCCACCGGGAATTGATGCAGGCTGACGGACACTACGCGGCCCTCTGGCGTATGCAGCAACAGGAGCGTGGAACTGAGACCCAGGCGGCCGAGGTGCCTACGCCATGACGGTTGATAAATCCCTACAGCCAGACTAATGTGGCGCCGATACAAAAAAATGATAGGCAGAGCGATATGACCATTCCTTTTCAGGCTACCAAGATAGCGGCAGCAGTGTTGGCACTGGCCCTTGTTGGCGCTTGTTCCAAAAAAGAGCAGCAGCCCGAAGAAGTTGCCAAAGCGGAAGCTGAGGCTCAGATTGTAGAGTCCAAGACGGTACCTGTGCCCTCAGGCCAAAAGGTAGAAGATGCGGATAAGCGTTTTGATATCTATGTACCGGTTGAGCTCACTGCAAATCTAAGCGGTCTCTCCGACAACCAGCGCAAAATGATTGGCCTGCTGATTGATGCCAGCCAGATTATGGATCGCCTGTTCTGGTTGCAATCCTACGGCCCAGCTGAGGAATTGCTGCCGGATATTGAAGACAACCGCGCTCGTAAGTTTGCCGATATCAACTATGGCCCCTGGGATCGCCTTAACGACAATAAGCCGTTTATTGTTGGTTATGGAGATAAGCCCCTGGGTGCTAACTTCTACCCAGCGGATATGACCCGCGAAGAGTTCGAGAAATGGGACCAGGCAGGAAAAGACGGCTTGTACTCCCTGGTACGCCGCAATGAGTCTGGCAGTCTCGAACTGGTGCCTTACAACGAAGCCTACAATGCGGACCTGAATAAGGCGGCTAGTATTCTGCGCCAGGCAGCTGAATTGGCTGAGAGCAAGGAATTTGCTAACTACCTCACCATGCGTGCCGATGCACTTCTCTCCGATAATTTCCGCCCCAGTGATATGGCCTGGATGGATATGAAGGAGAATGATATCGATGTGGTTATTGGTCCTATTGAAAACTATGAAGACCAGTTGTTTGCCTATCGTACCGCTTATGAGTCCTACGTCCTGCTGAAAGACAAAGAGTGGAGTAAAAAACTGGCCAAGTTTGCCGCTCTGCTGCCCGAGCTACAGAAGGGTTTGCCGGTTGAGGAAAAATACAAATCTGAAGAGCCGGGAACAGATTCAGACTTGAATGCCTACGATGTACTCTTCTACGCTGGCCACAGTAACGCTGGCTCCAAGACTATCGCCATTAACCTTCCCAATGATGAGGAAGTACAGCTGGCCAAAGGCACTCGCCGTTTGCAGCTGAAGAATGCAATGCAGGCCAAGTTTGACAAGATCCTGGTGCCGATCAGCGATGTATTGATCGCAGAAGATCAGCGCAAGAACATTACCTTCCCGGCATTCTTTGCCAACACCATGTTCCACGAAGTGGCCCACGGTTTGGGAATTAAAAAGACCGTAGAAGGCGGAAATAATGTTCGCCAGGCTTTGAAGGAAACCTCTTCCGCCCTGGAAGAAGGTAAGGCTGATATCCTCGGTCTGTACATGGTTACCCGCTTGCATGAAAAAGGTGAGTTGGAAGAAGGCCAGTTGATGGATAACTATGTCACCTTCTTGGCGGGTATCTTCCGCAGCGTACGTTTTGGTGCGGCCAGTGCCCACGGTAAAGCCAACATGATGCGCTTTAACTACTTTAAGGAGCAGGGTGCCTTCACTCGCGATCCCAAGACTGGTCAATACAGTGTTGATTTTGAAAAGATGCAACAGGCGATGACCAACTTGTCTCGTTTAATCATTACTATTCAGGGTGATGGCGATTACGAGAAAGCCAAATCATTGCTGGAGACCAAAGGCGTAATTGGCCCTGAACTGCAGGCTGATTTGGATCGCTTGGCTGAGGCCAGTATTCCGGTTGACGTTACCTTTATCCAGGGTAAAGAAGTACTTGGCTTGAAGTAATATCCTTATCTTTTGTTAAAAAAACCCGGCACCGGCCGGGTTTTTTTGTGCCCCTAATTTTTACCCCCCCCCTTCGATTTGCTGTTTCCCCGCTGATTGCAGCTTAGTACTTTAGGTACTTTTTCTTATGGCGGAATTAATAGTCAGGTCCAAACTAAGGAGGCAGTCTGTATCCCAGGCCAGGAAATCCAATTCATATTTAAAATTGACAGAGGTTCTACATGGATATTAAACAGTCAGTTATTAAGTTATTAATATTAAGCGTAATGGGGCTATTTACAGCGTCATACTCTTTTGTAGCATCAGCTCAGGTATCCTGTGGTGATGTTATTACAACCGCCGAAGTGCTTACACAGGATTTATCCTGTGACCTTACTGCTGCTGATCCAGATGCCCTGACTATAGTTGGCCCTGAAGGTAGCTTGAGTATGGAAGGCTTCTCTGTGACCTGTGCTACAGGCGCGGGATTTGGTGGTGCTGGAATACGTATCCAGGGGCAAGGCGCGGTGCTGATTGGCGGTACCATTGATGGATGTTTTGACAATATCTTTATAGAGGGTGTGGGTTATCACACGGTCATAGGAACTGAACTTATTAATAGTGTTGACGATGGTATTGATATTGACAGTATCTTTAACATTATTAATGGATGCATAATTACCAACAGTGGTCGGGTGGGTGTTGATATGGATGATGATTTCAATACTTTCTCTTCTTGCATCGTCACCGGCAGTTTCTCTGATGGGATTCAGATAGATGATAGCTTTTCAAGTGTATTTAATAATATATCCACCAATAATGGTGGGGCAGGAATTTTAATCGAAGGCTCATCCAGTAATGTAATCTCCCAAAATATAACAACAGATAATGGAGATGGAGATACTGCTGATGGTGGTATCGTACTGGAATCCACCAATTCAACTAATAATATCATAACTGGGAATATCTCTTCAGGTAATGATCCCTTTGATTTGAATGATACGGTTGACCCTACTTGTAGTGGCACCAACACCTGGTACGCTAATGATGCCATTACTAAAAACCCGAGCTGCCTAGATTGAATTTTTAAGCTATTTGAGAAACTTAAGTTGTACTTCTTTGGCGATTCAATTGAATAGAGAGAGTTAGCTTTAACTTGAGTCGCCATTTAATCTCCTCCAAGTTTGTGAAGGGATTCAAAAAAATAGCTGTTTGTGCTGATTCATTGATGACCATGAATGGCAGTACAGTTAATGCGCAATAAATTTGATGCTATATTCTAATTGTTTAGCTGTTGAACGGTATAATTGAAGCTATAAATTGATCAATATAATTCAACTATAACAATGGATTAATTATGTCTCGTGTTCTGTACTCGGGTACTAAAAATGCATCCACTTGGGCTTTTAGGGCTTGGCTGGCACTGCGTGAACAGGAAGTTCAGTTTGAGGAAGTGGTTGTAGATATTCGTCGGCCACAGCGATTCGAGAACTTACAGCGTATAGGAGAGTTATCCCCTGCGAGATCAGTACCCGTACTGGAAGAGGGAGATATGATTATTTTTGACTCCTTGGCCATTATGGAATATGCCAATGACATAGGCTCTGGTGAACTGTTACCTCAAGATCCATTGATGCGGGCGCGAGCACGGGCCATGCTTAGCTGGCAACATTCTGGGTTGTCCGGGTTGTGTCCACGTCTGTCCTTTGAAAGTGCATTTTATCCAGATAAACGTTTAATGACCCCTGAAGAAGAGATGGATGCGGAGCGCTTATTTGCCGCCTGGGAAGGAGAGCTTGAGCAAAATGGTGGCCCTTACTTGATGGGCGCTTTGTCCCTGGCAGATTTAGCCTTTGTGCCAACCGTGATAAGAATTTTCTCCCACGCCCCAAATTTGCAGCCCTGGCCGCTTACTAAACTGTGGATAGACCGGTTGCTGGCGCGTGACAGCGTAAAAGAGTGGATGTCAGAGGCCGCTGAACTGCCGCCGGTAGTACTGTCGGATTATCGGTAGGGACTAACTTCCGCAAAGATCAGGATTTTTTTAATTACTAAACCCGTTAGGTGAAGCTGTAACAGCTTCACCTTTTTTACTATTAGTGGCGTAAATTAATCGGAAAAAGAAGCAGGGTACGTATTTTTTATCGTAAGAAAGTTTCAAGCGCAATCACTGGCTAATAGTGATGCCAATGAGGTCTAAACTGTGCTGGGTTAACCAGTGCGCCAGTTGATGTTTGAGGCGATCAATTTATCAAATATTAAGGATAATATTTAGATCAATGAAAAGATTAGCCTTTAGTCTATGTTTCTTGTTGAGTAGTGGGGTACAGGCATCGTGCCACTTGGAAGAATATGAACGCTTTATCAATACTCAAAGCCTGGTAATGCTTGAAGCATCCGTGAAACTATTTGAGGAGGATAAGGAGAAGTTTAAAATTATTAAACCGTTTGTAAAATTGGAAGTGCGCAATAACAAGCTTAAGGTTTATGTGGCGAAGAAGTTGAGTGAGAAGGAATCCACCGTTCTTAACTTTGACGGCCCTATTGCGAATTACGTTCCCAGCGTATCGGTACAAATTATGCCGGATGGCTCCATACGGGATAAGGTTGATTTGGCGATGTCTGATGATGTTTTTTATCGCACAGAGAAAACTGCGATGGCGCCACTGCAAAGTTTATATATGTTTAACGAGGGAATGAATGCGGCGGAAAAGAGAAAATTCACACGTGCAAGAAACTCCCTGAGTAAGCATATGGAGACCATCGAACAATTTTCATATATGAAAAGAGCCTTCACAATGCGTCTTGAAAATGTTTGTCCGGTAAATAGCTAAATATCTAGACGTTCATGCTGTTGTTTGAAATAAAAACTATAGCTTTGTTCCTGGCTACGGCGCTTGCAGAGATAATAGGCTGCTACACGGCTTACTTGTGGTTAAAGCAGGACAAAAGTATTTGGTTGCTAGTACCTGGCGGTATAAGTTTGGCGATATTTGCCTGGTTATTGACATTGCATCCGGCTCCAGCGGGCCGGGTGTATGCCGCCTATGGGGGAGTTTATATTTTTTCCTCAATAATGTGGTTGTGGTTGGTTAACGGTGTTAAGCCCACCGTTTGGGATGTGAGTGGTGCCGCTGTAGCAATGCTGGGTATGGCTATTATCATGTTTTCACCGAGGCAGATGATCAATTAGATTTGATAAATCTACGCCCTTATTTAAGGGTGACCTTGTGATTTATCCTTAAAGCTGAGAAATTCTTGGATCGCGTAAATATCTTACAGTTTATTAAGCCAGCTGATAATTGCTTCGTGTTCAATATTTCCAATGGTCGATATGCTTGGGTGGCTTCTGTTGGGAATTTTCACCAAATTAATATTTGATTGATCTAAACCTATATAATTGTCATAAGGGGCAATTAGATCCGAGGGGGAGGATATTAACAGTATGGGGAGCCTGGATGAACAGAGAAGGGGGAGTATATTGGTATCACTCGGTTCAATACCGGACTGCTCCAGAGCCAGATTTGCCCCTTTTAGAATTTTATTTTCAGGAATAATCCGGCTAAGTATGGGGTGATTGAGCCTACCGTAGTTATACACGGCTTGATCAAAAGGGACCATTGGGGCAAGCAAAATAATGCCACTTAAGTCAGATCTCATGGCTGAGATATAGAGAGCCGTTAAGGCTCCCATGGAGTTTCCTACGATATACAAAGGCTTGCCCTTGATGTCCCCTTTACTGATTAGTGCATCAATAAGTTTATTGATAATTTCACTATCTCCTACACCATATTTTTTGGTGCTATTCGATTCCCCGTGACCAAGGAGGTCCGGAGCTACAACTTGAAATCCAAGAAAGCGAAAGTATTGAGCAGAAAATAACATGAACTCTTTTGATGATCGGAACCCATGTAATAAAATCACTGTTCCAGAATATTTTTCTTTCAGTGCATCTTTTGGTAAATCAAGTTTAACGGTGCTTTCTTTGCCGTCGGTGTCATATTTGACTGAGTAATGAATGCCGTCTTTAGATGAAGCAGGAGCGTGATAATACCTGATGTATTCTTTGCTTTTTTCTATATCATAGCTGCCTTTTTTAAACCCTAAGTCTTTAATTTGTTCTTGGGTTATTGTCTCATTGAAAGGAAAGCTTTCAGATTTTTCAATAAGTTTGGCAATTCTCTGAGAGAAGCTAGACATGCTAAAGCATGTGCTAATGACAGCAAATATCGTATTTAGTTTAATTGCATTTTTCACTGGCCGTTGATATCCAATGGACCTAATCGTATAGAGAAGGATATCTTGTTGCGATTAGGTTTGGCTGGAATTGGTGCCAATATAGCCAGTTCCTGAAAATGGTAACTTATTTAGAGAGGCTAGGCGAAATCCCTCTAATGCTGGCAGGAGAGAACACCTTGTTTCTTTAGAGCTTGTTCGATCGTGCCAAATAAATGCTCGCCGAGTGTACTTTTTGTCTTAAATCAACAAGAGTGACGGCAAAATCAAAATTTGAGAAATTAGATTTTAATCTCTGTGGGCTGCGTGATACTTTATGCGCCACTATAGCTACATAGATGCGATTGCTGTATTTATGTACAGTATTGGGCTGTATAAGGCAAGAGATGAATATTTCCCTAGAGGTTGTGCAAGAACTGGCCCCAGACCAGGCTTCTTTAAACGCAGCCAAAAAACTGTTGAAGCCGGCTAAATGGCCTTTGCGCGGTAAAGCGGCTTCTGTAAATTGTATATGGGGGCAATGCCAAGGGTCGGGGGCCAATCCCTATTACACCATGGCAGATACAGTAGATCACGGTTACAAGTGTACCTGCCCCTCACGTAAGTTTCCCTGCAAGCATGTTCTAGCCCTTTTGTGGCAATTCGCCGACGGCCCGGATGACTTTATTGAGACTGAAACACCGGAGTGGGTAGTGGAGTGGTTGGGGCGGCGGCGTAAGAGTAAGCCTGAAGCCCAAGCTGAGACAAAAGCTTCTACCAATAAAAACATTCACGGTATTTCTGAGGAAACCTCGGAAAGTAAAGAGGCGCAGAAAAAAAAGGAAGCGGCCAGGGCTAAGCGGGCAGCGCAGACACGCGCTAAAACCAACAAGAGTATCGCCACTGGACTAGGTGAATTCCAGCAGTGGGTTGAGGATCAATTGCGTACTGGCATGGTGGGATTTCTCAAGGAACTTCGCCAGCGCTGCCGCTATATCTCTGCGCGCTTAGTGGATGCCAAAGCTGCCGGCCTGGCATCCAGGGTTGATGAGCTTCCAGCCAAGGCCCTGGGGCTTGGACCACAGAAACAGGCGGAAGTGGTATTCAAGGAGCTGGGGCAATTAATGTTACTCAGCAGTGCTTGGCTAACCGATGAGGAAGATGTGGATGCTCGCAGAGCGATTGCCGTTGCCGAGAACCGTGACCAGGTCTTGGAAAACCCAGCCAGCCTCAGGCAAAGGGGCATTTGGCAGAATGTAGGAGAGAAAGTGAGCACCCGCCGCGATGGTTTGGTGAGCCACGCTTCCTGGTTGCTCAAGCTTGATAGTAATACCCCAGTATTTGCCCTGTTGTTGGATCACTATCCGGCTTCTGCGGGGCGCCGGGAGGTGGGAATTGGTATCGGCGCCAGTGTAGAAGGGGAGTTGGTTTTTTATCCCGGTCGCATGCCCCTGAGAGCTTTCCCTGTGGAGTTTAAAGTCGTGCAGGATGGTGTGAATCAGAGATGGCCAGCCCAGCAAGAGAGCGTGTTCTCCCACTACCAAAAGCAGCTGTCTCAGCAACCCTGGATAGAGCAGGTACCGCACCTTCTTGAAGGGGGGCGTCTACTGCGCTGTGCCAACGGCCATTACTGGTGGCGCTGCTCGAGTGGTCAGCAAACGCTACCGCTCAACAATGAACAGATTCCTTCTCTATTACTGGGTTCAAAATTACAGGCGGCGTTTATTTTGTGGGATGGAAGCAGTGCTGAACTGCACAGCGCGCGGACAGATGAGTGGGGGACAATCGCATGCTAACGCCTGAGAAAATCCAGGAAGAGCAGTTGTTGGTAGAGCGCTTACAGCAGCGTTGGATGGTGGGCAGTGATTTGCCCTTAGAGCTCGAACGCCCTACCTGAGTCCTGGCGTCCATTGTTTGAAGGCCTGGAAGAGGAGCGCTTGGCATCAGCGGCGGTAGCGCTTCTCAGCCAGCATCAAAGCGCACTCTACCAGCCCCAAGCTCCGGGGGAGTTACGCGAATTTCCCTTGTTGCCCGAGTTGAATAAGCCCGTGCTTCCCTACCCAATGCGGGCCCATTTTCGACGGGTGACTGAAAGTGTTCAGTCCCGCTCTATGGAGCAAACCGGATTGCTCCTGAAGTTGCTGTTACAGCGGGGATATATTGCCCATCCTGCGGACTGGCTTCCCTCAAGTAATGATGAAGGCTTGCCGGAAGTATATCTTCCCTGGTCACAATGGGCCGCGAATGAGCGGGGTAGTATTGATGATTCTGAAGCGTTAACTGAGGAAAACTGGGATGATTGGTATCCCGCGAGTCGCCTGGCAAAGCTCAGGGAGTTGCGCTTCAGCAACCCCCCCGCCGCTTTGAATTTGATCCAGACCTGCGCCGGGCGCGAACCCGCTGATAAGCGTTTAAGGATCGTGCGAGTTCTTGCTATCCGGCTGAGTGAGTCCGATGGGGAATATTTACAGTCCCTGCTTAAAGATCGTTCACAAAAGGTGGCACGTCTTGCCAATCAGTATTTATCTCGATTGGGATTGTCATCGGAACTTGAATCTAATACTCAGGAAGAGTTTTCTGCGCAGGAATTGGCTGAGTTTTACGAATTAAAAAAAGTGGGCTTGGTAAAGAAGCAGTTGCAACTATTGCCCCGTAAGCTCAAGAGCAAAAAACAGCAAGCCATTCGCTCGGAATTTTTGCAGAAGGTATCTCTGCAAAGCCTTGCGGAAGCACTGGATATCAGCGTGACTGACTTAGCCGGGGCTTGGCAGCTCGATAAAAATCGCGATTATGACAACCACAGTTTTGTTTCCAATGCGGTAGATACTTTGCCAGATAAGGCTATTGCCCTGCTGGTCACCAATATTGAGAGCTACCTGGATACCGGTGAGGCCGGTATGTCCCTCTTACACAGTTTATTGCCGCGCCTGGAACAGTCCCGCCGTGCCGAATTGATGTTTGGACTTTTGCGCAATAAAAAGGCCAAAGTGGATTTTCAGGATCTACTCAAGTTTTTGCCCGAACCGCTTACGGAGCTTTCCTGGGATGATTTGAAAAAAACGTCGCCCTGGAAGGTGCTGTTAAAGCTCGTTGTTGAGGAGTTAAGTGAGAGTGGTTATTTACAGTCTATTTATCTCCAGCGGGAGTTGACCGCATTGGGCTTGATGTTACCCAGAGAGACCGCTCGGCAGTTACTGGAAGCGCTTTTTGAGCAGGGTGTGCTACGGGCAGACCCCGCAACTGACTGTCTTCGATTTAATAGCGAGCTTGCCGGCGTGGATGGGCTTTAGTCCATACACCCAACACAGATTTAATTTTAAGACCGATCGTTGCCCGGCAAAATTCATAAAATAAGCAGTGAATTTCCGGGCAGGTAAAACAAAAGGATTCCCCATGAGTGATGTACTTCGTCAACCTGCTGAAATTACCTATCAATCAGAACTGGATGCCTTAAAAGCGGAAGATACCGGCAAAAAACCAGAGAACTGGAGCCTGTCTCCGCAGGCAGTCGTGAAGTACTTGATGGGCGGCACAACGGCTGAAGGTGCTGAGATAAGTGCAAAATATATCGGCAACCGTCGCCTAATTGAAACTGCTGTTGCTACCCTCGCCACTGATCGAGCACTGCTGTTACTCGGTGTGCCGGGTACGGCAAAGTCCTGGGTGTCTGAACACTTGTCTGCGGCGATTTGTGGCAACAGTACCCGTGTGATCCAGTGTACGGCGGGCACCGATGAAAACCAGATTCGCTATGGCTGGAACTACGCTCAGCTACTGGCAAAGGGCCCCAGCAAAGAAGCCCTGGTGCCAACGCCTTTATATCGCGCTATGGAGCAGGGTACTTTGTGTCGCTTGGAAGAGCTAACTCGTATGGGTTCTGATGTTCAGGATACATTAATTACTGTGCTGTCAGAGAAAATGTTGCCGATCCCCGAGTTGAATGATGCGGTTTATGCGCAGCGCGGTTTTAATGTGATTGCAACAGCCAATAACCGCGATAAGGGCGTTAATGAATTGTCCTCCGCGTTAAAGCGTCGTTTCAATGTTGTGGTATTGCCGCTGCCCGATGATATGAATGAAGAGGTCAGTATTATTTCTCGCCGCGTGGCAGAAATGGGTGAGAGCCTGGAGTTGCCAGTACCGGCAAACGCCGGCGAAGAGATCGAGAAAATAGTGACCATTTTCCGCGAGCTGCGCGGTGGTGAAACACTGGATGGAAAAATAACCCTGAAAACACCGTCCGGTAACTTGTCTACGGCTGAGGCAATTGCGGTAATGGTGGGTGGATTGAGCCAGGCGAACTGGTTTGGCGATGGTAAATTCAGTGCAGAAGAGCTTTCCAGTAATTTGGTGGGTGCCATTGTCAAAGATCCAGTGCAGGATAAAGCTGTATTGGAAGAGTACTTGGAAACGGTCCTGAAAAAGCGCCGAGACTTTGCCGGTTACTACCACACCATGAACGAAGTACTGTAAGGGATATCCCGTGTCCAAGGTGGATTGTCATTATTTTGGTATTCGGCACCACGGGCCCGGTTCTGCGCGGCGCCTTGTCGCCGCGTTGGATCAGCTGAAGCCAAAAAAAGTATTGATAGAGGGCCCCGCTGATTGCAGTGAATTACTGCCTCTGCTGGCTAGCGCACAGATGCAGCCGCCGGTAGCGCTACTCGGCTATGCTGCAGAGTCGCCCGGCTCCAGCCTTTACTACCCGTTTGTGGAATACTCCCCTGAGTACCAGGCCTGCCTATGGGCTGTACAACAGGGGGTAGAAGTTAAATTCATTGATCTGCCCATTAATATCCAGCTGGCGCAGTTACTCCAATCTGAAGCCCAGGACCCTGAAGCGGAGCAAAACGGCGGAGAGTCTGATTCCCCTGCGGTGGCAGGCGAGCCAGAGCCACCATCTGATACCTCTGATCCTATCGGCCTTTTGGCGAAGCTGGCGGGTTATGAAGATGGTGAGGCCTGGTGGAATGACCTGATCGAGCAGAATAACGATGACAGTGCGGAGATATTTGCCCGGGTAGAGTCGGCGATGACCGTGCTGCGCGGAGAAATAACTGAAACCGCGCCGTTATCGCAAAGGGATTTACTGCGCGAAGCCTATATGCGCCTGGAAATTGCCAAAGAAAAGAAAGGGGTGGAAGGTGAGGTCGCTGTAGTCTGCGGGGCCTGGCACTTACCGGCATTTCGTGAAAAGCATACAGCAAAAGATGACCGCGCACTGATTAAACAGCTGCCGGCGAAATTGCCCAAGAGCAAAGTGAAAACCACCTGGATACCCTGGACATCACCGCGATTGGCGATGGCTTCCGGTTACGGGGCCGGGGTTGCTGCACCTATGTGGTACCAGCATATTTGGCGCGAGGGCACCGGCGAGCAGTGGCTGGAGCTTTGGTTTGGGCGGCTGGTGCGCGCATTGCGCGAAAGTGGGCAAGTGGTCTCTACGGCTTCGGTTATTGAAGCCGTGCGCCTGAGCCGCAGTTTGGCAACCGTTAGAAATCGTCCAGCTCCGGGGTTTGAAGAAATTATTGAAGCCGCTGTGGCCTGCCTCTGTTTTGGCGAGCGCCTTATTTGGCAGCAGGTAGAAAGAGAGTTGCTTCTGGGGGAGCAAGTTGGGGCTATCCCCGAGGATGCCCCACTGGTGCCCCTGCTGGAGGATCTACAGCGCTGGCAGAAAAAGACCAAGCTAAAGCCCACCGCTCTGGATAAAGAAGTTTCCCTGGATTTACGCAGTGATATCGGCCTGAATAAATCTACGTTACTGCACCGTCTTGCTGTGCTGGAAGTGCCTTGGGGTAAACCCTCCCATACCGGAAAAAGTCGCGGTACTTTCCGGGAAAACTGGGTGCTCAGCTGGCAGCCGGAGTATGCAGTAAAATTGGTGGAAAACTTAGTTTACGGTTCCACCATTGAGCAAGCGGCTAACAATAAACTTATCGAGGCGATCTCGGCTGAGAGTCATTTGGGCAAGTTAGCAGAAGTGGTTTTGCTGTCCCTCGAATCTCAGTTGCACCGGGCTTCTGAAGCGGGCCTGAAGCGATTGGCCGAGAGAGCGGCTTTGGCCAGTGACGGTATCGAGCTTCTCGACAGCTTGCCGGCGTTAATTCAGGTACAACGCTATGGTACCGCGCGAGAATTAGCATTGGAGCAAGTTGCCGGCCTGGTAGAACGCTTAGCCATGCAATCTGCCCTGGCCCTGCCGTACGCCTGTCGCAATCTTAACGATGAAGAGTCCCTACGGCTGCGAAACAGTATTCACAGCGCTCATCAGGCACTGCAATTGGCAGAGTTGGGTGATGAAATCATGGAGGACTGGTGGCAAGCCTTCGAGCAACTGGTAGACAGCTCTCTTTCCAGTTTACAGGTCAGCGGCCTTTGTGCGCGTCTTTTGTATCAAGCTGAAAGATTTGATGGATATCGCTTACAGCAATTGCTGGAAAAATCCCTGTCTCCAGCGGTAGCTGCCGCCGATGCAGCACGATTTTTTGAGGGCTTTTTTGCCGAAGCGGTTGAGCGCCTGCTGTACGACCCGGTATTGATGGGAGCGGTACAGCGCTGGTTGCTGCATCTGGACGAAGAAGTATTTATCGAGTACTTGCCCTTGTTCCGGCGCGTATTTTCCAGTCTCGATGCGATGGAGCGTCGGCGCATGATGGAGCTGGTACTCGGTGCCCGATCTAACCACTCGGTATCCAAAGCCATTAATCCCGAAGTTTTGCCGCTGTGGTCAGAGCATCTATTGCGTATCGGCAAATTAATCCAGAAGGACAAGACATGGGCGCAGTAAACGAAGTGTCTGAAGAGCAACAACCCGATGAGATAACGGTCGATAAAGACCAGCAAAAGGAACGCCGTTGGCGCCTGGTGCTAGGGGCTGATGAAGGTGAGTCCGGGCTTTCTGAGCGGGATATGCGTTTGTCCCAAGCGTTAAGTGCGCTTTATGGCAGCGGAGACTCAGAGTCTGGTAAAAAAGGTCGAGGCGGGTTGTCCCGCTCGTCTCCGCAAGTATCCCGTTGGCTGGGTGATATCCGCGAGTTCTTTCCGACTTCTGTGGTACAAGTTGTCCAGCGTGATGCGTTTGAACGCCTTGGCCTCAAGCAGATGCTCATGGAGCCTGAGTTTTTGTCAGCGATTGAAGCGGATGTTCACCTGGTCGCTGACTTGGTTAGTCTTCGTTCAGTGATGCCCGAGAAGACTATTGAGACTGCTCGCCAGGTCATCAAGAAAGTGGTCGATGAGCTGATGGAGCGTTTGGAGCGAAAGACCACAGAAGCGGTTAGGGGAGCTGTCAATAAATCAAAACGCAGCTTTAGGCCGCGTTTTGCCGATATCGACTGGCATAGAACTATTCAGCAAAATCTCAGGCACTACCAACATGACTACCACACAGTGGTGCCTGAGAAATTGATTGGTTTTATGCGACAAAGTCGCCGACTTGCGGACCTGGATGAAGTTATTCTATGTGTCGATCAGTCCGGCTCCATGGCGACATCGGTGGTGTACAGCTCAATCTTTGCAGCGGTAATGGCTTCAATACCGGCAGTGAAAACCAAACTGGTCTGCTTTGATACCGCAATAGTAGATCTTACTGAGGACCTGGAAGACCCAGTCAGCGTTTTGTTTGGCGTGCAACTGGGTGGTGGCACAGACATTAACCAGGCGGTGGCTTATTGCGAGGATAAAATTGAACGGCCTGGCAAGACACATTTAATCCTGATTACCGACCTGTATGAAGGGGGGAATGAAGAGGAGTTAAAAGCACGGGTTGCTAACCTTGTTCGCCAGGATGTAAATGTGATTACCTTACTGGCACTCAGTGATGATGGGCGTCCATCTTATGACCAGTCGCTGGCGGAAGAGTTTGCTGCGATAGGCTCTCCGGTTTTTGCCTGTACACCGGATCAATTCCCGGACCTAATGGCAACGGCGCTGCGTCGTGAAGACGTTCTTAACTGGGCTGCAGATCAGGATATCAAAGCCGTTCGGCCAAAGACTTAATATCTTGTTAGTTAAGTGATGGAGTGAGTGTGGGCACTTACTCCATATCTGATACTTTTTCTATTCTCTCAGATTATTAAAACCATAGTTTTTTAATCATTAGATAGTTATCTAACATATTTTTTAAATGAAATTGTTTATAGCGATTTGTTATTGCTCAATTCGACATCGGTTTAATAGCTGAATGTATGATCCTGGGAAGTTCGTATGGGTTACAACCCCAAAGATGCGTTTAATGAAGCTTTCTCGAAAAGTCCTGGCCGTCAATTTGGCCGAATTATAGAGTATTTAAAAATTTCCATGTCTCAGTCAGTCATTACTGTAGAGGTTGAACTCTATAGCGGCATATGGTGCAATCGGCATGATAGCCTAGTTAATATTTTGATCTATTCACATCTTTACTTAAATACCTAAGTTGTTAGTAGTAAATGTTTGTGTTTATAGAGGGTAAAAGTTAGCCAGAGAAAGTGTAGGTAAATAAAGGGAGGATTTATACGAATATTTTGTTGAGTGGTGTGGCAATATTTTACTGTTTTTTTTCAAAAGGAAAGTTATCTCATTTTTCTAGTGCTTTTCTCCTATTGTGTATCCGCTATTCATGGATATATTGATCATTATGTTGGGTAGAGGTGGCCGGGGTCTTAAATTTGTGTGAGTACACTAGTTTAGGCTGAAGGGGCATTTGGATTCTAGTGGTATTCCTTGAATACTAGAGAGCTTCAGATAAGTGATGGTTGATGATTCAGGTTATATAAGATTAACTCTACTGAGGATATAAGCATGAAAAACTATACTTCAATTTTAGTAATTCCCTTGATGGCATCTTGTGTTCAAGCACAGGCAGATTCAAGTGCGGCAATAATTGAGCAGTTAAGTAATAATAATAATGCGCAAATCACCCAGATGATAAGCATGAATGATAGTTCTACCCTGAAACAGGTAGGGGATTTCAATTCTATTATTTCAGAGCAGAGAGAAAGTTTGCAAGGTGCAATCATGATCACTCAGGTGGGGGATAATAATTTCGTTTCCGCCGTCCAATTTTCGATGTCAGCTAATAATGTAGCTAATAGTAATGTAGCTATAGGGAGCCAACAAGGGGATGGTAATATGTTTTTCATATCCCAAACAGATAGTTTTAATAGCGCCACCATTAATCAGCAGGTGGAAATGAACCAGGCAACAACTATTCATGCTGGTATGTTTAATAGTTCAGTTACCAATCAGATTGGTACAAGTAACATAGGTACAACAATACAGTCTGGAGTATCACATTTGGCTTCAGTCTCACAGACAGGGGATATAAATATGTATACCGTAAGTCAAGGTCTTCAAGTTAGACAGACAGCGGTTATTAATCAGTTGGGTAGTAATCAGAGTGCAATTATTCTGCAATAAGAATTCCGGTTTTTCTGTTTCAATTGATTTGATTATTTAATTAGTGGTTTCATAGGATTATTATTTTAGCTCAAAATTTTAGAGGTTATATATAACTTCACGTAAATATTATTGCAAATTGTATTTGTATATTGTTTATTTGGGTTTGAGTAAACAATATGGCTAAATATTTTTCAGCTTATAAGGTTGTCTAATTTTTGGGGCGAAAAGTTGCTATGTTACCGTATGCGATTAGATAGTCGGTTTTTTAATTTTTATGATAATTCATCGTAGATTCAGTAGTAATTTCTCATGGTTCTTTTTGTTTGTTGGATCAAAATTTCTAGCGTAGTGGGAAGTTTTTAATCATGTACGTAACTCCAGCAGGAAAATATGAACATATTTAAATCTATTGTTAATAGAGTCGTCACGATTATATTGATAAGTGGGGCTAATCTATCCATCCCTGAGATAGCACTGGCTGATGATGTTGAATGTGGGGATACGATTACCACATCCGTTACTTTGGATGAGGACCTCACTTGTGATGTCAGCCCCGCTTTAACTGTCATAGGCCCAGATGGACGCTTGAATATGACCGGGTACGAGGTTCAATGTGATGGTAGTGAAGTTGGAGTGCTGTTAGAGGGGCGTGCAGCGCTACTTCGAGGAGGGCAGGTTGCAGATTGTGAGGTGGGTGTTTTAGCGAATGGAGATGGATTCCATAATATTCAAGCGGTATCGACCACTGCAAATGCCAGTGCCGGATTTGAATTAGTGAGCAATAGCAACTATATGACAGCCTGTACCGCTCAAACAAATACGGGGGTTGGACTAATTGTTACTGGAGAGAGGAATAACGTCTTCCAGAATACCTTTGAAGAAAATACCTTGAGTGGCATTCAGATAGATGGTGATCGGTCATATATAACAGAGAATTTCTGTTTTGAGAATATGGGCTCAGGAATAGAGATTAATGATTCCAGTAATAGCTGGATCGTTGAAAATGCATCGGAAAATAATGGCACTTCAGGTGCGGGAACGGCAGGAATCTTAATGAATGATTTTGATCAGCAATATAATTTGATCATTTTAAATGTGGGGATTCTCAATGAAGATTTCGATGCGCAAGATTTAAACAGTGATCCCTGCAATGGTACAAATTTATGGCGAAATAATACTTTTGATACTGTAGATCCTAGCTGCCTGGATTGAAATATACGGATATAAAAAGATAGTGCCACTATGGTGGCTTCGGTAGTGGTGTTATCTTTTACAATTTATATTCCTGTAGCTTGTATATCAATATGCTCCATTCCCCGCTTAAACTATTTTACTAAATTTTGCGGACAAATTTCCCATGGCTGTTACCAGTTTTTGACTCAAAATCAGCATGACATATCTTTTCTGTATTTGAGCTTTATTTGGGAGGACTCTCGTGAGCTTTATATCTCGATCTGTGATAAGCAAGGCATTGATAACTTCTTTGGCGGCTTCTTTATTGTCTGCATCTTTGTGTTCACTAGCAAATGGTGCTGTTGAGTGCGGAGACACCATAACCAGTCCGGTAATACTGGATCAAGATTTGCTCTGCAATGTTACCCCGGCTTTGACTGTAACTGGGCCGACCGGATATCTGGATTTGAATGGTTATACGCTGAGTTGTGATGGAACTACAGTGGGAATTTTGGTCGATGGTTTTGCGGCCATAATATCGGGCGGGGTGTTACAGGATGGGTTTGTATCTAATTGCAATACAGGTATTTCTGTGGAAGGTTCCGGTATTCATAATTTGTTCGGCCTGAACACCTCTGGTAATACTTCTTCTGGTATTGAGTTTGTTAGTAGTAATAATACGCTAACCATATCAAATATATCGGATAATGCAGGTACAGGTATTATAATCGCGGGGGGAACAAATAATCTGTTTTCTAATGACATAAGTCGAAATGAAATAACGGGTATACAGGTAGATGGTAGCAGTTCAATAATATCGTCAAATACAGTATCGGATAATACTTTAACTGGAATACAAATTAATAGCGCCAGTAGCTGTCTTATCAGCCAGAATACGGTGGAGAATAATGGCACTCAAGGGTCAAATACTGCAGGAATCTTAATGGAGCTATTTGGCCAGACTGGAAACAATATCGTAGGCAATACTGTCTCTGGCAATGTGGATTTTGACTTGCAAGATGATAATTCTGCCCCCTGTGAGAATAACTGGGTAGGAAATTCACCTGACGCTACTACCTCCGGAGATTGTGTAACGTCAAATTAATAGCGTTTTACGATAAGTTGATAGGCTTGCAGGCAGTTTAATGGTGTCGCCACAGTATTGCGGACACTGCAGCTAGTGTAATTGCTGAAAGCCTGATTTCCCTTTAGATTTTCGTTTTCATATTTATTCCTGAGGGATATCCAGTCGGCCAGTGTGGATTGATGTAGTGAGAGGAGAGTTTGGTTTGCTAGGCTGGTTCAGTTATAGAGAGATATTCTCAGAAGTAAGATATAGATAAGCGTTAATTGTTTTTATACGGGATTCAAAGGCTAGAAGTTTAATGCCTTGAATCCCGCAATTTTTTTTAAGCTAGTTTATGCAGGCGTCATTTGATGAGCTGAAAATATTACCGTACCATGTGGTTCCTACACAGGCAGGAGTATTATCATCAAATAGGTCATCTATGTCGTTGGATTCAGCAGTATTTCCTGTTATGAGATTCCCTACTTGCCCAAAATTACTTACTGAAATACCGTATTCATTATTACTTGATGTAGTGTTTAGTATAATATTGGTGTAGTTTGCATCTTGGATTGCTATTCCAGAAAAAGTATTATTTCTGGCGGTGCTTTGGAAAACTTGATTGTTATCTCCTGAGATAATAATGCCACCTTCCCCATTGCTGGTGGCGCTTACTTCAAAAAAACTATTCCAGTCGCCGAGAACGATAATGCCATTACCAAAATTAAAGTCATTGATTGAGCCGCTGACAATATTGCGACTGCTACTGACTGACATTCCCAAAGATCCATTTTCTTGCGTTGTAACGCCGATGACATTGTGAAGGCCGCTGCCTTCTACAGATACGCCTATATCACATGATGTAATGATGCCACTGGATGCTTGGCTATTAATAAGTACAGCTGTAGTTCCTTCCAGTAGAATTCCTGTGCCAGCCAGGCCATCACAGGATAATGAAAATCCATTGAGATCGAGACTACCGGTAGGGCCCATTATTGTGATGGCAGGAGAAATCGCACAATTAGATATATCCGCATCCAATACTTCGGCAGTAGAGATTATATCACCACAACTTACGGCTAAAGCAATGCCCGGTGCACTTATTAAACAACAACCTGCTGCTGCGATTATTGATGTTTTAATATTTAAAATCGCCTTCATTGATATATTCCTATTGTGATTGTCTGATATTTGAAGTGGTTGATAGGGTGTAAATATCTCGAATTTTGGTCTTTGTTTGGTTGATGACAATAGGAAGTTGTTCTCATATTTATGGAGAATAATTCCTATTGATTAACTATGTTGATGGGATATGTGCTGGAGGAGTTGGATTTTTATTATTTGGTGTTTTATAGATGAGTTTAAAGGTTGGCTTTTCGGTTCAAATATGCGTAGTGTTTCCATAATTGTTCTTTGGTGGCGTGTCAATTAGTAAGGGCGTGATTTTCTAGAGTGGTTTGTGGCCTGGTTGATATTAAGAGAGGGTGTGTTTGAGAGGTTTCGTTGTATGTGTGTAGTGATGGCGTTAAAAATAATGGATTCGCCTACAGTATGGCTGTTTTCCTAAATAGGGGGGGAACTTTCTTCCTATATTTTCCGCACTATTCTCCTATTGCTGAAAGTGCCATCGGAGATAAGACTCAACACAGCATCAAGCATAGATTCCTGAAGGAAGCTGGGGATTGAGTCCTTGAGAAGCAAGAGTTTATAAGCATAAATGCTGAAGTTCCGGTATTTGTTTTAGCAAAATTAAGCGCAGCTGATCGTAAATCGCTTTCTCTTAATGTTGTTGCATATGGTGCTAATTAATTTTGTGTGTTGATGCAGTATAAGAATCTTAATTTTGCGACATTTCATATTCTAAGGAGATAAATATGAAAAGGTGTGCCCCGTTGGCGGCTGCGGTCCTGCTTGCTGTTGCAAGTCAGGGTGTTTTTGCCTCCGACAATGTTGCGGTTCAGAACCAAAGTGGAATAGGTAATACCGCGACAGCGGATCAAAGTGATCCATCCGTTACATTTAACTTTATCAGCCAAACCCAGACTGGCGACACTAATACAGCCACTGCCACTCAGGTAAACGGAAATACCGGAAGCACAGTTAATCAGATACAAACAGGGAATTTAAATTCTTCCACGGTTGCTCAGAATTCATCTGATACTGTGGCTGCCGTTATTACTCAAAATGGGAATACTAATGTTGGCGTAATTAATCAGGTGGCGTCTACAACCAGTACTGCAACTATTAATCAGTTTAATCTGGTTAACTTTGCCACTGTTACACAGTCAAGTAGTACTACTGATACAGCAGTTATTAATCAAGTAGGTGACAACAACACCGGTACGGTTGTTCAAACCAATAGCACGACGAGCTCGGCGGTAACTGCCCAGCAAGGGAATTTGAATGTGGCTACTGTGTCGCAGTTTAACTCTGACACGAATACTTCCACATTGAGTCAGCTGGGAAATAGTAATAATGCTACAGTGAATCAAACAGATAATAATAATACCAGTGCTATTAGTCAGCAAAATGAATTTAACACTATTATCCACGCTCAATCTGGCAGCTTTAATTTGGCAAGTACCACTCAGATCGGTTTGACTAATATGGGTTCGACTATCCAAAGCGGAGCGAATGGTGTTGCCACGGCATTACAGCAGGGTAACTTAAATATGTTTACCGTTAGCCAGGTTAACGATTTTCAAAATGCTAATGTTTCCCAGATTGGAAACAGCAATATGGTAATAATTGTGCAGTAGGGCGAGGCTTAGGACGATATCGGAATTCCGGTCCCTGTGTGAGATAAACTCAACTAGGGGCCGGATTTTTAGCTGTTGGTAAAGGAGCTAATTAGAAGCGGTAGATAGCAGAAACACCAATATTGCGGGGCTCAACAATGGCTGCGTAGCCGTCTGGATAACGTGCACTGACCGGTTCAACGGTTAAGTAACCTTCTTCATCCAGGGCATTATTAATATAAGCTGAAACAGTCCAGTCCTGGCCTTCATAGTTCGCATTCAGTCGTGCCAAAACGTAATCCCCAGCAACTCTCTCATCGGTGTTGCTAAAGTCACCGTAGTACTCACCTACATAATTTGCGGAAATACCTACGTTGAACGCATCGGTAACCCAGAATTTCGTACCTAGATTTGCAGTGACGTTGGGCGCTGAGTTGAGCTCATTGCCATTCGCATCGGCGTAGTCAACACCGGCGTCAGTGATTTCGGTTTCCAACAAGCCCAGGCCGGCACGCAATTCCCATTGCGGGGTCAGCATAGCTACGGCTTCAAGTTCAAGACCATAAGTCTCAACTTCATCCATGTTGACGATAACACGGGAAGAGCTTAGAGCTTGGTAGCCGGAGTATTCATTAAAGAAGAGGTTACCACTCAGGTTGATAGTGCCGTTTGCCAGGGAGCTGCGAACGGCCAGCTCGTAGGTATTAACGGTTTCTTCATCGTAGTAGTAATAGTCGCCTGCGCTGAAGTTAAGGGCACCACCTGCCGCGTTGTAACCTTTACGGGCACTGGCAGAAACAACGGTGTCTTCAGTTAGGTCGTATTGCAAGGCAAGCTTTGGAAGAGTGATGGTTTCATCAGTGTCCAGGCCTGCAATCAAGAAACCATTGTTAAAATTGAAATCACGATTTTGTTCTTCATTCTCCACACGCAAACCGCTAATTAGATTCAGTCGGTTTGTCAGTGCGTAAGTTACTTCACCATAAAGTGCAGTAGAGGTACTTTCGTCATCACCGAAATAGGTGGTGGAACCAGTACTGTCAAATTCTTGCTCTCTTTCGAAGTGAGCAAAGCCAATAAACCCGTGCAGGGTGTCACTGGTGAGACCAAAGTTTAACTTTGCATCGATGGTGGTGTTCTGTTCGTCCATACGAACATACTGTTGACTGCTGGCTTCCTCTTCGTAGGAATCAAAGCCCCACTGGTAATCCATATAAGCTGCCAGCACTTCAATAGAGATATCATCGTTGATCTGGTAATCCACTTTAACGCTGGTAGTTGTGGATTCAGTGTCCATATCGCGATAGAAGTATGTTTCGTAGTCATCAACACCGGTTAGGGTGTAGTACATACGCCCGGTATTTCCCTCTTCACTGTTAGTGGACACAGTAAATAATGCCTCTAACTTTTCAGTGGGTGTCCACAGAAGCTTGCCTTTTAGTCGCTGGGTTTCCAGAGTGTTCAGGTCGAAGTCAGCGGGGTTGTCCTCATACTCTTGGGCATTGCTGATAGTGTCGCCGGTGAGTTGCTGGGCCGTCAGGCGGAAGGCGAGGGTATCATCAACAATTGGGCCGGAAATCATGCCAGAAGTATCGATATAGCCGTCCTGGTCGCGGTAACCTACGCGAGCTGCACCTTCCCAGTCGAAGCTGGGATCTTTGGTTTTGATAAATACAGAGCCGGCAATGCTGTTACGGCCATTGCTGGTGGACTGGGGTCCACGAAATACTTCAATTTGTTCTACATCCCAAATACCGGAATCACCCGTGAGGTCTGCGACAAATGGCTCGGCGACACCATCAATTAACGTGGAGACACGGGCTTTGGCACCACCGGTAAAGGAGTTAAAGCCGGTGGCTGAACCGTTACCGGACACACCGCGAATATCCGGAGTAGCGCCGGAAAGTACTACCACGTTAGAGATATTGGACACCGCATCGGTGATGCTCAGGTGTTGCATGCTATTTAAGGTTTCTTCGGTAATTACGGATACCGAAGAAGTGGTTTCCTTGAGGGAGCGCTCTGTTTTCTCACCAATAACAATGACATTTTCCATTGCCTGCGGCGCATACTCTTCTTTCTTCTCATCTGCGGCGATCGCAGTCGCTCCAATCGAAGCAAGAATAGTGAGTGAAACGGCTTTGCTGAGCAGGTGGCGTTTATACATAGCGTAATCCCTAGCAAGGTAAAGAAGTCAGGACGACAAGGAAGATCGGCAGCGAATATAATGCTAATCATTCTTATTTGCAAATAGGGAATTGCCGCAATAAACTCTCACTATTATTTCGTCTGGCAACGGCTTAGCTGCACCGATTGATCAGTGCCTGGCAAACAATTTTCTACCACTTTAGTGGTAGTGCTTCTAACCCTTAAGTGAAACTAGAAATGTATTCCTCAGTTTTAACGGGACTCGGACTATTGAGTTGTGTCCTTGCGTCTTCTGTCTTTTATTTAGGCTGTCCCAATCAGCAGTGGCGTGAGCAGAGGCCAATCCAGTTTTACCCCGCTCTTCTCATCAGTTTTGCGCTCCTTGTCATTTCCTGGGCACTTTTCCACCAAAATTTTTCGGCAATGTCAGCTTCCTTTACGCTTCTTAGCACTTTTATGTTAGCGCTGGGACTGCTGCCTTTTAGCGGAGTGCTGGATAAGCCAGGCAAAGTCTTAGCAAAGAAAAAGAAGAGAATTCAAAAAGGGTTAGAAGGCTATAAACCTCACTGGTGGGTAAAAAGCCTGTGTGCAGTTTTCTTGGGATTACCCATCGCAATTGCCATTGCTGGATTGATTGCTCTGTGGGGCCCCGGTGATGTAGTGGTCGATGATAAAAGTCAATTCGTGATGTGGTTGATTACTCCTGTCTGGCTCACTTTGGTAAGTCTGGTTTACCTGTTTATTAGTGTCGGGCGTATGTTGTCCCTCTACCTGGGGCTAAATTTGGTGCTGTTTACCCTGTTGTGGGTAGCGAGATTCGGAGTCTAAGAATATGCGCGTTGAATTGATTAAAACTTATAAAAGCGTGCATACCTGGACCGGAATTCTTGCGGGCTTGTTTCTGTATATCGCTTTTGTCGCTGGCGCCTTGACCATGTTTAAAGGGCCCCTCAATCAATGGGCTCTGCAGCCTGAGACCACCCTGCCAAGTATTTCTATCGATCAGTATGACAGCCTTATTTCCGAAGTTCTGCAGGCACACCCGGAAGCGGCAAAACAGATGACCGTCCAATTGCCACTGGCGGGTCTGCAGGCGGCACCGGTGAGTTGGGAAATAGAGGATGAAGAAACCCATGACCATACTCTCTGGTATGCCAGCTTCGATGAAAAAGGGCAGCTGATCACTCAAAGTTTTACGGTTTCCGCCATTGGCGAATTTGTCGATCATTTACATCGCACTGCCGGTATTCCCGGTGGTGAGGGCCACGATGCTTTTGGTACTTATGTATTGGGTGTTGTGGCGGCGTTGTATTTTGTTGCATTGATTTCAGGGCTGATTGTTTTCCTGCCCACTTGGTTCAAGGACTTATTGGTACTCAGAAAGGGTAAGAACCGCAAGCGCTACTGGCTGGATTTTCACAATGTACTGGGTATCACCTCTCTGCCGTTTCACCTGATTATTGCTTTTACCGCCTTTGTATTTGCCTTCCATGATCCGCTTTATGGTGCCCTGCGCGTGGCGGTCTACGGTGATTCCCCTATGTTCACTCGCCCGGCGCCAGCAGAGGTGAAGAGCTTCTCTGAGTTGGTGCCTGTCACAGAGTTGGAAGCTGCAATTCAGAAGGGGGAACCCAAATTCCAGATGGCGGAAATCCTCTATTTGAATCTGGATACCCGCGCTCCGCGCATGCGTGTAGGTGGAATCATGCACGGAGAGGTGGTGCGAGGTGCTAAGTATGCCTATGTCCTCGGTAACCCCTACTTGAGCGAAGTTCCCTACAGCAGCATTCTGCCCAGTAATTTCAATGGTTATAGTGGCACGGTATTAAGCATTTTTTCCCTGCATTTTGGCAGTTTTGGTGGAAATGCCGTGCGCTGGGTGTACTTTATTCTCGGTATTATGGGCGCACTGATTTTCTTCACCGGCAATCTACTGTGGATTGAAAGCCGGCGCAAGAAACGCAGGGGGCAGGGGGCGCTGCCGGTACAAACAACCTCATCAGTGGTAATGGCAAAGCTCACAGTGGGGGCTGGGCTGGGCACTATCTTGGGGGTCGCCGCTAGTATGCTGGCAGTTAAATGGCTGCCCCATGCGCAGGTGGATATTGAGTTTTGGCAGAAAGCCGCTTATTACACAGGGTTCTTATTTGCGCTGATCTGGGCATTTATACGTCGTCCCATGGCTGCTGCTCGACAGCTTCTTGCCTTCTGTATTGCCACTATTTTCCTGATACCAATTAGCTCACTTATCAAAGGTGAGTTGTTAGGAGCTGCCACTCCGGTATGGGCGGTTGACGTTGTTGCGCTACTGATAGGTGCATCATTTGTTTTACTCTTGATTCATCTTCGCAAGCGGCAGGCAAAAATCGAAGCGGACAGTGTCTGGTCTGAGCTTGTGGAGAAGCCCTTGGTAGAGAGTAGTATTCAAAATCCTTTACCTGATACCCATCCACAGACATCAGGATAATAAAAAGGGGCTCTATTTAGAGCCCCTTTTTTGATGATATATGGGTACTATTGGAATGATTATTTTACCTTTAGTTCATGCCTGATGCCTCTATAGGTATTGCTAAATAGGCTGACTCCAATTCTTGTGCTTATGCGCATATGAATAAGTTGAATAGCCTGCCCATTCCTTTTTTATTAGATTTTGATCCTGAGTAGACAGAGAGCGTTTAAAAGCTAATAGGCTTTGCATAGCTACTTGCTAAATAGAAGGCGTTAATTTTAATAAAGGCATTACGTCGTTTGGTGTGCTTGGATTTTATTAGGTCCTAGGCCGAAAGTATTATTTAGTGTCAATTTGTTTTAATTTCAAAATTTAAGGTATGAGAAAATTTCTTATCGTTAAGTTAATAACCGTAGCTAGACTAAAAAATGCTTCGCCTCCGATAAAAGTAAAATCTTCGGATGCGAACTTTTTTTAATTGTTGTTTTTATAGACTTAAAGGTTTAGCTCATGAAACTAATGGATGTGAAGCTTCTAGTGTCAGCAATATTGGCTCTTCCCTTTGTGTCAGTGGCTGCGGTGGAGTGTGGAGATACTATTACAAGCGCAGAGATTCTCACTGAAGATCTATTAAATTGTAGTGGTACGCCGGCGCTAACGATTGAGGGTCCAACTGGAAGTTTAGATATGAATGGATTCACCTTGGAATGTGGCGGTGGATCCTCTAGAGGTATTGACGTCCTCGGCAGCGCGGCTGTTCTTTCAAATGGAGTGGTGGATGGATGTGCAATAGGTATTTTTGTGGATGGGGATGGCTTTCATAGTATTCAAACGATGACTGTGCAAGATGGTATCGACGTCGGTATTTGGTTAATAAGCGAAAATAATATTGTGAATGCTTCTACTGCTACTGGTTTCTTTAATCGAGGGATTGAAATTCAAGGTTCTAACAGTCAAGTAATTGGAAATTTTCTTATAGATAACCAAGGAGGAACCTCTAGCGGGATATTGATTAACGGTGATAACTCATTTGTTGCTCAGAATATTTGTGATAACAACAATGGTGAGGGAATAGTTATTGACCCATCTTCTGGTGGCTTGGTTGTTCAAAATATAGTGACAAATAATGGACAGACTGGAATATCAATGGAGGGAGGGGGGCAAAGTGATTATTTGATTACCGGAAACATAGCAACGGGTAACCCTGATGGTGATTTGGTTGATTCAAATCCGGATGCCTGTATGTCTACAAATTTATGGTATGGAAATATTTTTGATACGGCTGATCCGAGTTGTTTAGATTAAATAATAATCTATGGAGTAGTCGAATTGTATGGCTGCTCCTTCATTTATTAGTAAGAAATACTCACTCTCTGATTGCTCGCCTGTGTAAACAGGATACTTTCTTCCCACTAGCATACAACTAATCTCTCATAGAAAAACCTTTGTTTCTTATCAATACTGAATTCAGCATCGTTTTATCACTCAAGAAGTATCGCAATATTGTTGTTTGTATGCGAAGTAGTATGAGTTTGACTTATGAAGCTAGTCATTCAACTGTCACCGCTCCCCCTATGTGGCGTGTATTACATGCCGCAACCTCAATATTTGTTTTACTCAATGATGCTGCTTTCCTGAAAAAATTGTCGTAAAAGCTATCTAGCTGGACTTGTCATCGTTAAGGAGTATTAGATGAACATGTACAGACCTATCGCAGCAGCTGTTTTACTTTCCATGAGCGGGACTGCCGCCTTTGCTGGAGATAACACCTATGATGTTCTTCAGGTAGGGTCAGGTAATACCGCAAACTCAGAGCAAAGTGACCCATCGGCTATTGGCAATACTGTTGTTCAAGTCCAGGTGGGCGATGATAACGAGGTGTATGCAATCCAGAATCTGTTTACTTCATTTAGTTTAATTCAGCAATCACAAGTAGGTGACAGTAACTATATTGAAGCAACCCAAGCGGGATCGGTCTTTTCAAGTATCCTGGTAGAGCAAATTGGAGATAATAACTCTGCGGCACCCGGGCAAGAGTTTGCAGAGTTAAGCACTATATTGATTGTGCAGATTGGAGATAGCCATGAAGCTTCCTTCATGCAAACAAATACGCTGGGAGAATTTGTAAGTATTGTTCAGATTGGGGATGCAAACGCTGCTACTTTATTGCAAAACGGCACAGCTGGGAATTCTATTTCCATGCATCAGGAAGGTAGTGATCAAAGCACAATCGTTGTACAAAATTCGAGTATTGGAAACAGTGTTACTACCGAGCAGTATGGGAACTCCAACTCCTTAAACGTCAGTCATACTCTTGCTTTTGATTCCACTGCAATAGTGGTTCAAGATGGAGTTGGTAATAGCGCAGACACGCTGCAGCAATCAATTGGCCACTATAGCGAAATTCGTCAGGAGGGTGAGGGATTGGATGCTCGCCATGAGCAGTCGGGCCTCTATAACGATGCTTATTCCCAACAGTTTGGTGAGTCAAACAGTGTAGAGGTGTTCCAGGTAGGAGGGTTTAGTACGGTTCAGACGGAACAGTATGGTAGCACTAATACTGCCGAAATTGCACAGGCTGGGACCTTTAATGAAGCCGATATTTTACAGCTTGGAGGGACAGGTAATTCTTCTGTTGTTGCACAGTTAGCTAGTTTTAACACCAGTTCCACTTCTCAGTTGGGTAACTCCAACCAAATTACTTTTACCCAAACCACCGCTGGTAATACCGCCTCTGCTGCTCAAGTGGGGGATGGAAATGTGGTTTTAGGCTTACAGTAAACCTGAATCAAAGTAATGTAATTAGATCTTGCGCTTACTCTATTTTGCTCGATGGCGCGGATGGTTGTCTATTTCTAAATTATGTTACTCAAAGGAGTTTGTGATGAATACATTAAAACCTCTTTCAATAGGTTTTTTAATTGCAGTAGCAAGTGCGACTTCTATAGCAGCTGACAATTCTTACATAGTTTTTCAAGTAGGCTCTGGAAATACTGCAACAGGTGAACAAAGTGATCCCAGTGTTACCAATAGTCTTATTAGTCAAACGCAAATCGGTGACAATAACCAGATCTTAGGTGAACAGCAGTTGTTTACCGAATTTAGTAGCATTATTGAGATCCAGGTTGGCGACAGTAACTTTATGGAGGTGTACCAAATTGGAGCTGTGCTATCAACCGTTATAGTTACGCAAATAGGTGATAATAATGATGGTTTAATTACTCAATTCAATACATTGGGTAGTACCATTAATGTCAATGAAGTGGGTGATACCAATAATGTCTCTGCACTACAAAGAAATAGTGCTAATGATTCAATTAGCGCAACTCAAATAGGTAGCTCTAATAACGGTTCTGCTACTCAAGAAAATAGTTTGGGGCATTCAGCCTTTAGTTTACAGGTCGGGTCGGCTCTGAATTTTGCAATTGACCAGATTGGTGGCGCTGGAAATCAGGCCGTAATTTTTCAGACAGGAAATGCCTTAGATGCCGGGATTTCACAAATTTCTGCTTCCGATTCTTACTCATTTATTTATCAAAATAACAATAATAATATATTTGAAAATAGGCAGGAGAATGTGGGGAATACCAGTATTGGTATTCAGGATGGAACAAGTTTAGAAGGGGTTCAAGAACAGATCGGTAACTTTAGTAGTGGTTTTATTCAGCAGTTCGGTGGTTTGAACTTTGCTGAGTTGGCTCAAAGTGGAGACTTTAGTACTTCAGAGATTCTTCAGTTTAGCGGTTTGCTGAATACTGCACTAGTTGTGCAGTTAGAGGCTTTTAACACTGCCATTGCGGCGCAAACAGGAGACTCCAATCAGACGACACTAAGTCAAACAACAGTGGGAAATTTTGCCACCTCTGCTCAGTTTGGTGATAACAATACGGTCCTGGGGCTTCAGTAATACTTGGGAGTCTTTTGGCTGTTCTTCTGGTAAACAATCTCCCAGAGAAATTCTGGGAGATTGATGGCCTATGTTTGGTGTGCTGGATTAATCATCTTTAAGGGGTATTAGATGACTAAGTACAGACCTCTCGGTGTGGGTGTCGCTTTACTACTCGTTGGAAACTTAGCTATTGCGACTGATAATACCTACGAACTTATTCAAATCGGTAATGGTAATACCGCATCGGCTGATCAGAGTGATTCCGCAGTAGTTGGTAGCACAATTATTCAAGTACAAATTGGTAATAACAATGATGCTATGGCAACACAAGAGGGAGTAACGGTCTCTAGCTCGATTGTTCAGTATCAGACGGGCGATACAAACGAAACAGATGCTGCGCAAGAAGGAACTGTTTTTACTAGCTCTATAATTAATCAAGTTGGAGTTAACAACTTTGGATCTTCGCTTCAGTTTAATGCAGAGGGGACGTCAAGTTCAATTTTGCAGGTTGGATCTGGCAACCTGGCGATGGTAGATCACCGTAATAGTGTTAATGATTATGCGAGAGTGGATCAGGTGGGGATCAATAATGATGGCTCTACATCGCAGAGAGATGGCTTCAGCAATACCGGTGTTATGATCCAGATTGGGGAAAATCTAACTTACCTGATCAATCAATTTATGGGGTCAGAGAATACAGCCGTAGGTTTTCAGTCAGGTAACCTTCTTAACTTAGCTATCGAGCAAAACTCAGCCTCAGCTTCAAATTCTATTGTGATGCAAGTAGGTGGAAACAACAATTTTGCTCAATCCTCACAAGAGAATGTGGGACATGACAGTTTTATACTCCAGAACGGCACTAGTCTTGAGGCGGTGCATGATCAGGTTGGTGATTTTAATACTGCATATACAGAGCAGTTTGGTGGAATTAATACTGCCGAAACCGCGCAGAGCGCAGGATTTAATACAGCTGAGACACTTCAATTTAGTGGCTTGTTAAATGAGTCCTTAATTGTACAGTTGGATGTACTTAATTCAGCCGTCGCTATCCAAACCGGAGCTAGCAACTCCACGCGTCTTAGCCAGACGACAATTGGAAATTTTGCTACTTCTGCTCAGTTTGGTGATAACAATACGGTGTTAGGGTTGCAATAGCCTTCCGTTATTTATCGATTGGCATTGTAAGGTCCTATTAATTTGGTTGAATGGTTGGAGTTACTTGTATGTCCAGTTGTCACTAGATGATTTTCTCTATCATTGAGTATTGTTAGTTTATGGCAATGATGTTTCTGAAAGTCCATGACTAGTCGCTTGTTTTTGTTGGCCTGTGTTTCATTTTGCAAACAGCTTTATCTTTTCATGCCACTTACGAGGCGTGAATTTTGGAGCTTTCATCTTAAGGGAGTATTAGTGATGAAAAGAAGTTCTCTTTTAACTGGTGTTTTATTTTCAATTGCCAGTGCAGCAGGGGTAGCAGTTGATAATACTTATCAACTCACTCAAATTGGGGATGGTAACACTGCATCTGGTGATCAGAGTGATGTTGCCGTAAACGGAAGCACAATTATACAGTTGCAAGTTGGTAATTCTAATCAAGCTGTGGCAATGCAGGAATCTTCAACAGAATTTAGCACGATAATTCAGCGGCAAGTAGGGAACAATCTGAATGCAGATTCAGTACAAATGGGGGCAGTTTCTACTGTCGCCATTGAAAACCAATTTGGGGAGGGAAGTTCTGCTAATTCCTTACAGGCTGATACAGAGGGTGACTATGTTTTTATCCTGCAGGAGGGAATGAGTCATGATGTTTCTATAATTCAGGCTGATAGTGCTAATGACTCAGCTAATGTGACCCAACTGGGGACATCAAATACTGGTTTTATCTCTCAAACAGACAGTTTCGGCAACATGGCGACTATGGTTCAAGTGGGTGAAGACTTAAACTTTTTAATGAGTCAGGATTCTGGTGCGGAAAACACTGCATTTGGTTTTCAAGCTGGCAATTCAATGACCATGTTTGTTATGCAGGACTCAGCATCTGCGTCACTCTCGGTTTCTACTCAAGTGGGGAATAATAACTTTACTGAGGTTGTTCAAGAAGGGCTAGGGCATGATAGTCTCATTTTGCAGAATGGTACTAGCCTTGAAGTGATACATGAACAAATTGGAGAGTTTAATTCAGCATATACTGAACAGTATGGTGGTCTTAATACTGCAGAAACGGCTCAAAGTAATGAATTCAACTCTGCAGAAACTCTGCAGTTAAGTGGTTTACTTAATGATTCTTTAATAGCACAGCTACAGGGGTTTAACACGGCAGTAGCTGTGCAAGATGGTGATACCAACCAGTTGCGTTTGAGTCAGACAACGGTTAATAACCTGGCCACTGCAGCTCAATTTGGGGATAATAATACAATACTCGGTTTGCAGTAGGTTTTACGCTCCATCTAGGTGGAGCGGTAACCATTATTTCTTTGTATAAATTTTTAGTAGTGATTCAAATAAATCAAATCAGCCAATCAATGTGTCAATGACTGCCGAGGGGTATTCAATGGCGCATTGCCTGGTTGAGCTTTTTTTAAGAACTCTGAATCTCAGAGTTTTCCAGTCTAACATTAGTGATAAAAGAAGTTTTGTGCGTCGAGAAGGCTTTAAAGCGTTAATAAACTTATTTGATAATGAGCAGTTTTAAGAATAAACCGCAGGTAAATAGACTGGTCAGTGCAAACCTGGTTACGTTCTGTGGGTAAGTGCGATCATTGTGGAGTTAATTCGTACTGTCGGTGATTATCTAAGGCACTTCACTGTTCACTAAAGTCCTTGCAGCCTTCAAGGGCTGAAAATAGTAGCTGCCTTATGGTATGTCTTTACCTACAAAAGCATCACGGACCGCCTTAGTCTAATGTAATAACAGACCATGCTTTCGAATCTTTCTTAATGCTGATATTCGATCACTTAGTTGTCATCACTTTATGCTAGTGTTCGCCATAATTCACTGGGGTATTTAAAGAAGTAGTTATGGAGAGAAATGAGCCCGATGGCACTCCAAATCCGTCATTGACTGAAAATGCGCGGTTCAGCGAACACCATTCGGCTGACTATTACATTGACGAAACTCCCGTTTGGTGTGATGGAACCTCGATTCCGCAGAATATTTTTACGCCAATGCAGTGGCGAATTTGGTGGCTTGCGACAGCTGGTAAATTTTTTGAGGGAATGATCGTCTTCATGACTGGGGTATCCCACATTTTAATTGCTAAAGAATTTGGTTTGACCGCCTTTAGTATGGGCTTTGTGACATCGGCGACATTGTTTGGAATTCTGGTTGGAGCGATAACCCTAGGAGGGCTCAGCGATCATTATGGCCGGCGGAAAATGTTCATCGCTGAGATGATCATGTTTATCTTTTTCCTGGTGATATTAACCTTCGCAGATTCTTATCTCGTGATTGTTATTTCATTATTTGGTCTGGGATTGGCGCTTGGATGTGATTATCCCACAGCTCACATGATGATCTCTGAAAGCATGGCATCGAGGATGCGGGGCAGGCTAGTTCTCGGAGCCTTTAGTTTTCAGGCTGTTGGAATTTTGGTGGGGACAGGTCTCGCATTTTTGGTCCTCTCTTGGTACCCCTCTCTGGAAGCTTGGCGGTATATGTATGCTGCGGCGATTGTTCCAGCGATTTTGATCACGATTGGTCGTTTCTATATTCCAGAGAGTGCGATGTGGCTTCTGGCTAAAGGTCGGATGCCTGAGGCGGAGAAATCTATCAGCCAACTGTTGAAAAGAGATCCTCCATACCCGTCCAGATTCTTATTGAAGAATGTTGCCACAGCGGAGACGAATGAGAAAAAGATAGGTGAACTATCGAGTATTAAGCATTTACTTCAGGATAAGAAATCTCGAAAAGCAATCAAACTCTCTTCTATTCCCTGGTTTTTGCAGGATTTGGGAACCTATGGCGTTGGTATCTTCACGCCAGTAATTTTAGCGAATGTGCTTGGATATGCGTCACCCCATGCACACTCCATTTCGGAATTAATCCATAACAAAGTCGAGGCGGCGAAAGGGGCAGCATTAATCGATGTAATGCTGGTAGTTGGCGTTATTCTAGCAATTATATTTGTGGATAGGGTGGGGCGTATCCGATTGCAAGTTCTTGGCTTCCTTGGTTGTGCACTCGGCCTTCTTATTGCCGCCTATGGAGAGTCTTTAAACACTAGCCAGCAGTTACCATTCATTTTCGGGGGGCTTATGTTGTTCAACTTGATGAATAATCTGGGGCCAAATTCTCAGACTTATCTAATCGCTGGGGAGGTATTCCCGACCCGCTATCGTGGTGCTGGTGCGGGATTGGCCGCATCCGTCTCAAAGTTCGGGGGTGTCGCAATCGCATTTTTTTTTCCAATTTTACTTAGCGACATTGGCGCAAGTATGTTGCTTAGTGCACTAGCGGTGACTTCCTTGATTGGCGCATTAATAACCTGGAGGTACCGGATAGAAATGACAGGGAAGTCACTTGATGACGTTGGCTAATCATTGAAAAAGCCATGGAGTTCCTCGTCAAGTATTTTACCTCCGAATCTATAGATACATCTGCATGCCATTGATAATGGCAAGCCCATATTTTCTAAAGTCTAATTGCAGCTGAAATGGTTTCTGAGAGGCGTTCGAGTAACTAAAAGTTTAACTGTCAATTATGGCTAAAAATAATCCGGATAATATATAGTTAACTTACTGGTTAGTAACTATAAGGCGCGCCGCTGTCAATTTGTTCAGCCCTATTTTGAATGTTTTAAAAAGTTTTATTTTTTAGGACCTTTGATTTTGTAATTTTTGGTGTGTGGGGATAGGTGGGGGTAAAAAAGTTCTTTGGCTTGCGTTCTTTATTTTTTTAAAGGTTGTAATTAATTTTCCTTATATGCTTTATTCCTTTCAATTTGATTGTAAATAAAAAGCCCCGGCGTACCGGGGCTTTTTATTTCTTCTTTTAGTTATGGCTGGCCCACAGCTTTTGAGCAGGCCAAGTAAACATCCAGTTGATTATTGGTAAAGCTCAATCCTTCCAGCGTTAATCTCACCTGATCAAAGTCGCTATTGGTGGTGACTAATAGCAGGCGGTGATTGCGTGCACCGTTGACTTTGAATGGGGCCAGACGATATCCGCTGGTGGACTCCCCAGTAGCTACTCCATCCAGGTAGGTGCTGATTGTGATGGTGTTGAGGTAGATGATATCCAGCAGTGGTGTGGTGTGCTCTACCAGGAAACCGACCACATGGCGTCCCTCTTTAACCGAGTGGTGGTTGATTTGAATATGGGTAGAGCCGCCCGCACCGCTAACAACTTCCATTCTGGCTGCATCAGATAGGACGCCGTTAAATACCCTTTCTACTGCAGTAATAGAACATCCATCACAGGGCTGTTCAATTCCGTAAGTCAGGTCTGCATCTACACCGTTAACGATCTCCAAGTCTTCAAACGCTGCACAGGACAGGCCTGATTCGAGATCGCAGGCATCGCCGATACCATCGTTATCAGAATCTTCCTGCCCGGGATTGTGAGTCTGGGGGCAATTATCGAGATCGTTTTCTACCTCGTCCCCATCCATGTCTGAATCGCATGCATCTCCCTCTCCATCACCATCGGTATCGGTTTGGTTTGGATTTGGAATCGCCGGGCAGTTGTCGACGGTATCATCAAGGCCGTCATCGTCGCGGTCGTTATCGCAGACGTCTCCGGCACCGTCGTTATCGCCGTCCTCTTGCCCTGGATTCGGAATCACTGGGCAGTTGTCGACGTCATCATTAACGCCGTCACCATCCAGGTCTTCGTCACAGGCATCCCCAATACCGTCACCGTCAGTATCAGTTTGGTCGTTTGGCGTTAGTGGACAGTTGTCATCGGTGTTGTCTATGCCGTCGCCATCGGCATCACTATCACATTCATCGCCGGTACCATCGCCATCCGTGTCTGATTGATCTGGGTTAGGGGTCGTCGGGCAATTATCTTCACCATCGTCGTGGCCATCGTTGTCGGTATCACTATCGTCATCACAGAGATCGCCGATGCCGTCGCCATCCTGATCGGCTTGGTCGCTATTTGGAATAGACGGGCAGTTATCGGAAGTATTGGGCACATTGTCGTCATCTTTATCACTGTCACAGACATCACCAATGCCGTCCTGATCGATATCGGACTGATCGCTGTTGGCAGTATCCGGGCAGTTATCGTAGGCGTTGTCTACTCCGTCGTTATCGTTGTCGCCGTCACAGGCATCGCCGATTCCATCGTTGTCACTGTCTTCCTGTAGTGTATTGCTGACGTAGGGGCAGTTATCGTCGTCATTAAAGATGCCGTCTCCATCGAGGTCTGGATCGCAGGCATCACCGACTGAATCCCCGTCGGTATCTGTTTGCTCACTATTGGATTCAGTGGGGCAGTTATCGGCTGTGTCATCGACACCGTCGTTGTCGTCGTCGCTATCACAGATATCGCCGCTGCCATCCCCGTCAGTATCGAGTTGGTCTGAGTTGGGTATTGATGGGCAATTGTCGGCATCGTTATCGGTGCCGTCTCCATCCAGGTCTTCGTCGCAGGCATCCCCGACACCATCTCCATCCTGATCTATTTGATCGGTGTTGGGGATGAGTACACAGTTGTCGACGCTGTCAGGTACCTGATCACCGTCGACATCGGTGTTGTCATCGCAGGCATCTCCGTAACCGTCACCATCTGTATCTGTTTGATCTGCGTTGGGTACCAGCGGGCAATTGTCATTTTCATTTTCAACGCCGTCATCATCGCGATCGCTGTCGCAGGCATCGCCGGTGCCGTCGCCGTCGGTATCGGTTTGATCATCGTTGGCAACGGCCGGACAGTTGTCATTACTATCGTCTATACCATCGCCGTCATCGTCGCTGTCACAGCTATCGCCTTGCCCGTCACCATCGATATCGCTTTGGTCTGAATTGGCGGTAGCAGGGCAGTTGTCATCGTCGTTATCAATACCGTCACCATCCTGGTCGCTATCACAGGCATCACCGACACCGTCTTCGTCGATATCACTTTGGTCGGTATTGCTATGGCTGGGGCAGTTGTCGACCTCATCATCGACAGAGTCATTGTCGTCGTCGCTGTCACAGGCGTCGCCAATGCCATCTCCGTCGTTATCGTCTTGGCTCGGGTTGTGGGTGGATGGGCAGTTGTCATCTTCGTTATCGATGCCGTCACTGTCCGCATCGTCATCACAGGCATCACCTATACCATCGCCATCCTGGTCGGTTTGTGAGGAGTTGGCTGCGGTTGGGCAGTTGTCGTCTTGATCGTCTACGCCGTCACCGTCGTCATCGCTGTCACAAGCATCGCCAATGCCGTCGCCGTCAAGGTCGGCTTGATCTGGGTTGGATACGGCTGGGCAGTTATCCTGGCCATCGTCGTGGCCGTCATTGTCAGTATCGCTATCTTCGTCACAGGCGTCGCCGATACCGTCATTGTCCTGATCTGATTGGTCTGGGTTGGCTACGTCCGGACAGTTATCCAAACTGTCGGTGTAATTGTCCCCGTCGCGGTCGTTGTCGCACACATCCCCGACGCCGTCGCCATCGATATCACCCTGCTCACTATTTGAATCAGCAGGGCAGTTGTCAGAATCGTTGGGGACATTGTCGCCATCCAGATCACTGTCACAGGCATTGCCTATGCCGTCGCTATCACTGTCGGCTTGGTCCGAATTTGGGGTTTGTGGGCAGTTGTCTGAAGTGTCTGGGTGGGAGTCGCCATCGTCATCAGTATCACAGGCATCACCGCTGCCGTCGCCATCTAAATCATCCTGGTCTGAATTACTAACACTCGGACAATTGTCATTATCATCATCGATACCGTCACCATCTGAGTCTGTGACGCCAGGGGGCGGGAGCAAGTCATCGGCGGCATCGCCCCGGCCTCCATCAGAACCGCAGGCACTTAAAAGCACCAATGAAAATAGTATCGCAATAAGCGAAGGTAGACGCATGGTCATAATCTCCCGAACAAAATCCATTTTTGTTATCTGTCGGACAAGCGCAGTAGACCTATAAAAAATACACCTGCAATAAATCATTTATGCTGGCGCACTTGGACTCCGGCTTATTTTTAGATAGATGTCATTATTTTGGTTGTGCGTATTTCTAATACTAAAGTTATGGCGCACAACCGTTTATGAGTGTGGTAACTATGCGTTCTTTCTAACTAAAAGTGTGATGAATAGCGAAATTTTGGCGGGATAATTTATGGGTGATAAAGCGTGTAATTAGTGAAGACAAATTTACGCCATAAAATATAACGGAATAGATAATTTGACAGCTTGATTTGCTGTTGCTCTTGACTCTTTCTAAAGTGGAATCTGATTCTGAGCCTGATTAAGCCGCTACTAAGATGGGGAATTACCCCGCCATTTCAAGTTGATTATAAATCTTGCAGGAAGGTATTTAGATCGAAGTATATTGGCTAAGGCTTCTTTAATAACACTCTTTGAAATCGCCTGATGTAAATCAGGTGAGCCAAAGGCATCGACATCACCTGGGTTTATAGGCTGTGAACTTTCTATTTAAGATTTAACTTCATTTCCATAAGTGCTGGTTGGAAGCCAACTTTTTCATAGGCTTTTATCGCTGAGCTATTTTGAGAGTAAACATCAAGATAAAAATCTTGAACTCCATTCTGTTTGCCCCATGCAATTAATTTTTCTATTAGCTTTGAGTTAATGCCCTTTCCTCGGTGCGCTGGTGATACATACATAAATCCCAGATAAGCATGCCGCTCATGATCAAGGGATATTTTTGAGCTTCGAATCTGGGCATATCCCGTTCCAATAACCTCACCTTCGATTTCAACTACCAGAAGATATGAGTCATCAGATAGTATCAACTTTTCCATATCATAATAGAATGCTGATTCAGCTTTAATGGATGAATTGTATGGCCTTTCGGCTTCGATAAGACACTGTTCCAGCTTAAGTAAATCAGGAAGGTCTTCTATAAGTGCTGTTCTAAAATTTAACATCTTTATTTTCAGTGGTGATAGATTTGGTCATGAAAACTGCTCCAACTCTACAAAGGCCTGTATCTGACTTTGGTGTGGGCTAACAAAGCTAGACAAATTTCTATTGAGTGGCGGTCAATTCATACTTGTATCTGGCCTCTACTGCAGGCCGTGATCTGTGTGATTGCGTGAGGATAGCAGATTGTAAGTCTTGAAGCAGCTTTTGTGATTCAAGCTTTGTTTGTTTAGGAAATTAGCCCAACGGTCCTTTCAATTGCCCAATACCCGCTGATTACTCCAACTGGATAAATAGCGTATTTTGATTGTGTTAGAAAGTGTTGATACAAAATTGAGATCTTCCAGTTCGAGAATATCCACTGAACTGTAGGTGATAAGAAAATCAAAACCAAAACAAATAATATCTGCCCCAGTTCTACACCTATATTAAAGCTAAATAATGCGGTGATTTTATGGCTGTGAGGAAGGCCTAATTCCGTTAGTGCACTGGCAAACCCAAACCCGTGAAGCAAACCGAAACCACTGGCAACAATCGCAGGGTAGCGTCGGGTTAAGCTCATTTTATTCTGTCCATTATGCGCGTATACAATTTCTGCTGCTAACAGCATAATGCTCAATGGGATCAACACTTCAACAACGTCTACTCTTATGGTGAATAAATCTAAACTTGCGAGTCCCAGGGTGAGGGAGTGGCCTAACGTAAATCCGCTAATCGCTATTAAAGTGCTTCTAAAATTTCTGGCGATAAAGACTAAACATAACACGAATAGTAAATGATCATAGCCCTCCAATATATGTAAGAAACCTGCTTCAATATATTGTTTGACACAATCCCAAATAGTTAGGCGGGAAGGTAAATTTATCTTTAAGACCTTGGGGCCATTAAAGAGATTAATAGTGTCACCGTCTGATTTTTCAAAATGAATTAAGCTCGATAAGGCTGGATTGGCAATGGGGTATGTGATTTTTATTGTTAGGGGATTATATAGCCTTGTAAAATTGTTTGGGTGGGGGTTCCTGCATAGGTAACTCTTCACGTTGGGTCCGGCAGGCCCTGTTATCTCTGGTTGTATTTGGCAGAATTCGCCCTTTAAATGTATCTCAGGTTCAGTGCCTGGCTGCATGATAGGCGGGATTTTCCATCGAAGGATATATCTACTTTCCGTGACTTCTTTTAACTCAATGTATATCGGTCTTCCGTCATGAGCAAAACTACAATTACTAATTGTTGTAAGTAACAATAAGAATAGAAGGGCTTTGATGATCTTGTAGGGATTTTTAGCGGGCATAGGTGATATCCACAGGTACATATGGTATCGAGGCATCCCTCTCTATTCTGTAGCCTGCCAACAGCTCTTGTATCCTAAGTTGTTTGTTTTCCTCCATTTTATTTCGTCGATAATCCTCAAGTACTAAGGGGGAGGCTTCTCTAAAGCTGGGTAGACGGCTTGTTTTGTTTTCACTAACCAAAATTAGATGTAGACCATACGGAGATTCAAATGGACCGGACCAGGTATTCAATTGTAGTTGAAAGATACTTTCTGCCAATTCATCGCCGAAGTGGCTGGCTACTAGATGGAGAGTACGATCTACATAATTCCGGTGAAAGATGAATCTGTCTCCGTAGAAGGCGGATTCCTCGAATGGAACTGACTGCTTTATTAAGTGGTTCAAGCTCTGTTTAACAGTCTTCTCTAACTTGTCCTTAGGATGACGTCTAAAATCAAAGAAAACATGAGTGAAGGTAATAGATGCTTCAATTCGATATTTTTCGTGATGAAGCTGGAAGTAGTTTTCCAAGTCTTCTTCACTAATGTCAGTGTTACTGGAAAAGCCACCATTTACATAGTCCAGCTTTTGAATAAGGCGCCGTCGTATAATCTGATCATGCTTCTGTAGGCCTAGATTAAGGGCTTCTCGGTAAAGTACTTCTTCTTTAATGTAATCATTAATCAGGTTGGACTTTTCTGGCGGAGGCAAGCCCTCCCAATAACGTCGTGCAAAATTTTGATCAAATGTTTTTTTCTGGAATTGAAGGTGCTCAATTAGTATGTCCTCGCTGATAAGCAAGGTGTCTTCATAGTTGGTTCCATTTTCCTCTATTAATAACTCTGCTACAATGAATAGTACTAAAGCGATAATAGAAAAGTGTACCAGAGGCTCCCTTTTCAGAATCTCTAATTTCCGCTGCATGAAGCTTCCTCCATTGAAACCTGCAGAGAGTATTGATATCAGTATGCAAGCTACTTTTTTAGATATGCTATTTGCTTGCTGTAGCGTCGAGGTATCCTATCGGTATCAGGGGGTATACCAAATTGGGGATGTATAAGCGCGCTCCTGGATAACAGCGGGTCCTTCAGAGGGTATCTGAATATTTCCGTTGTTAATTTCTTTTACGGCCACTGCATCGTAAAGTGAATGGCGAGGAGTAGGGATTTGTAATACCCGAACATAGTAAAATGCTCTTTCGTTTACATTAAAGCTTGGATCCTGCCACAAGGTCGATAACTCAATAGAACCAATATTGTTAGTGTATTGCCCCGTTTCTCGACTCACGGTATCACCCACTGGCTTTAACTGGCCTTGGTTATTAAGAGTGCGCTCCCCAGACCAAGCAACATTAATTACTTTCTCATGACTTTTTCCCGCTGCGTCCAACCAAGATTTTACCACCTGGATTTGATCCAGATTTGCTCCTTTGGGATCTTTTGTCGCGCGTATAAGTAGCTGAATTGGCTGGTCAGTTCCTTGTGGTTTGACTAAATCACCCCCCATAGGTACTCCATGGGAATAACCGAGTTCAGCAATATTTTCAGCATCGATAGCGTGTTTCGGAAAATTCCAGCCTGCAAAGACGCGCACCTGAATTCGAGGGCCTGTAGTGGCGTATACCTCACGGCGTTTAAATGCAGCGAAAAGGCTTTCTCTGGTATTTTCTTCTGCCCAAGCGGCGGCGAGTCCAGAAGCAGACATGTTCCAACCTGTAGCCTTGGTTCCGCCAATGACAGTGTTAGTTCGCTTGCTGCTTGGTACTGAGTCGTGGGCAAACTTGCCCCAAAAGTTGTTCTCCTCCGCAGTTGACATACCAGTGTGTGAATCTGTGGACCCTATGAACCCCAGCTTATAAGGGTTTACACCAATTTTTTTCTGTATTTCCAGCCCAGAACGCAAGGCCGATCGGACGAAGTCACCTTTGGCAACACGGTACGACTCTGGGTCAGCTTGTAGGTAAAATGGATAATTCTCAAAGTCGGCAAAAGGATCGTCCGGGGAAAGCGTTGAATGGGTTTCTGAGTCCCCTTTAATTTGCGTTATTTCAACCAGGGGCTCCCAGCGCATGCGTGTACGTGCATACTGGGTATCAATTGGCTCACCACGCAGAGTGGTTTCTGCAAACATATAGCCTTTGGATACATTGGAGTTGTGGGGAATCGCAATGAATTCACTGCCAGTTCGTTTAGATGTCTCATCTAACCAGTACCACAAATCTTCTGGGTACTGGCTCTGATCAGCCCCAAAAGGAAGATACTGCTTAGCTTTATCCGCCCCATCAGGGGAGACCACAACCCGGTGTAAGTTGGCCCCTGTTGGGGTTGAGCTCCATTCCCAGCCAATAAAACTGGTAAAGGTGCCTGGGTTGTTATGGCGCTCTGCAGCATCGACTATTGCGCTCCATGCACTTGTCCGGGTTTTATCCAAATCACCAAGAACCGGCTCTGGGAACTTGTTAGCCGGGTCCTGGACAGGGTCGGCGGGAGCTACTGTGTCGAGAGCCTTAGCGGGCAGTAACTCATTGAAAATATCCATACCTTCATTAATAGATACTTTATATCGGATATGCTGCTTGGCAAACCAGCGCATCATCGACTGGTATAAGGACATATCGCTGTCTAGCTCATCTGTCTTATTCACCACTGCCCTCATAACACCCAGCCCTTCAGCGTGATCTGAAACCACGAGAAAATCCAACGGGGTGTCTATACGTACTTTCGCATGAGTGTAGGGGTGAATAACCGGCTGTCCCTTGGCCCAGCGATAAGCAGTGTCTGGAGTTGCCGAATAATTTTGGCTTAAGAAGGCATCGAACGAATAGGAGGTATGAAGGTGCATATCTCCCCAGAAAACCTGTGTGGGCTCACTAGCAGCAACACCTAGGTGAGTGATGGATAATGTAACCCCTACCAGACGTGCTATTCTTTTTATGGGATTTTTCATATTTCCAATTACCAACGTCGGTTGGCTATCTTTTAGGTGACTAGATCCTCTTAACATGTCAGGATCGTTAGGATAATCTTGGTAAATAAGGAAGTGATTGATTAGATGCTAATCATTTGGCTTTTAGGTTTCTTTGCAAATAAAGCCAATCTCTTGACCAATTAGGACACACTTGTAGATGGCTGAGTATGGACACACGACCATTGCAACTTGGGTATTACCTATTATTGAGACCCTAAAACCATTCTGTTCTACCCAAGAAATTTTGCGGCGTGCAGAAATTGACCCCAAATGCATAGTGGATGCGAACCAGAGAATTCCTTTAGAGAATATGAAAAAACTATGGGGGCTCGCTGAATCCATATCAGGTGATGATTGTATCGGCCTGCAAGTCACTAAGTATGTGAGTCATACAAACCTTCATGCCCTGAGTTATGCCCACTTGGCCAGTAGCTCCATCAGGGAGAGTTTACTAAGATCTGCTCGATTCTCAGAAGTGGTTACCACCGCTATGCGAATCAATGTTCATGGTGAACAGAAACAAGTAGTAGTATCCTGGGAAAAGGTTGACAATTTCCCATATGATCCAAGTATTCATGCTATAGATGCCTTTATGGCTTTGTTAATAAAGTCCATCAGAAAGATATGCCCTGATGTACATGACCATTTGATTTCTATTAACCTGGAGAGGCCCAGACCTGCCACCCTTGAGAGCCATCAATTGATGTATAAGTGCCCAATTAACTTTTCGGCAGACATTTGTGAGATTAGATTTAAACAAGAGTTTGTTGATCGAAAGCTCTCTTCGGGAAACGATGAGCTGGTCAGGGTCAACGAGCAAGCCCTAATTAGTTACTTGGAGCGTTTGCAGAAGAATGACATAGTTAGTATGGCCAGTAGAGTGCTTGTTGATCTGATGGCTTCAGGTAATTTTTCACAAGAGATCGTGGCCAAGGAGCTTGGTATTAGTTGCCGTGGTTTGTATAGAAAACTAAAAGAAAGAGGTTCCAGCTATCAGACTGTGCTAGATGAAATACGCCAGTATCAGGCTATGCAGTATCTTAAGCAAAACGATACCCCGATCACGTCAATCGCCTACAAATTAGGATTCAGTGATACCAGTAGTTTTTCACGAAGCTTTAAGAAGTGGACAGGGCAATCTCCACGAGAGTTTCGGACTAAGCATAGTAGAGATACCTCAACAGAAATCTGTATAGATTAAGAGCGATTTAATATCACAACATGTGAGAATGCCCGGCAGCGCTAGCGTATATTGTCGAGTTCCTCATCATCAAATTGAAACCTCTCTATAATTGTTGCGACCTACCAGTTATAGGGGCTCTTATTTCTGACAGGAATTCTCTCGCTACCCATTAATTCCCCCCGCTTGCGGTCAAGTAAAATAGAAATAAAGCTGCAGCGAAATATAGGGGAACACGAATAATGCCTGCAATTCTATTTGGGCCCCACTCATCTTTAGCTATGGCCGTTTTGAACTCATTTAGAGTGAAGTAACAAAATGCGCAGCCAAGTAAAAAGGAGCCTGCCCGAGTATTAAAAATGGACAGATTTAGCATCTCAGGATTCAAAAACCGGATGGCCAGCAAGCCAAGCATTGCCAGTAGGGTGGTGAGGATAATAAATTCATTAATTCCAAATGCCTTCTTGCTCATAAAATACGATGTTCCAATTAGTGTGGACTAATAACTAAGGCAACTTGCCAGTGATGGGCTTTTCTTTGGGGGCTTAGCAGTTTGTTAAAGTAGTGCATGTCCTCGCAAGCTTGTATGGTTGCTCTAATTCGAACTTGATCTTAATGCCTCCACCGCGAGGGGATAGGTAGAGCCCCACCATTGGAGCCAATTCTAGACCAAGCAAAGGATTAATTGCAGCCTAAGTTCCCACACTAACCAACACACTTGGCAGTAGTAATGGAAGCTAGCAGTAGACAGGCGTACTCTACACAAACAAGCCAGGAATTCCATAGGAATTTATATCGGCTCACTGCCCTTGGATGAGCGGCACCAGAGTTGGTGTGCTTAAGTGATAAAAGCGCTAGTCGCTAACTGTTGTGCTACACCTGAATTACTCCGCAATCTCACCCCTAGCGAGTTAAATCGTGGCGCGGAGAGGGCTCTTCAGCAGGCGCTGTAGTGGTGAAATTAATTTCTTAGTATCAAGCACGGAGGTGAAAGTACGGGTTACCTTTCCCGGTTTTTTATGTTGGCTATTAAGGCACGGCTAACGGGCTCGATACACGTATATTTCGATTGGGCTTCACTTTCTGAGATACACTACGAACATTTAGAATTTATAGTTTCACCCTATGAGTGAAGTGAGTTCTTAGGGGGTGTCGCATCAAAAAGTCCAAACCCTAAAGGGTTATAAAATAACACCATTGCTATTCCTAATAGACTGATTACCTAAAATCCTCACAATATATTAAAAATACTAAGCAATTTTGACTGTAAGAAGAAGGGGGCTTGCGGTAAGTAGCAGTATTGAAGATCTATTCTTCTGAATTCTTTCGTGTGAGCCTAATGGAAGCATCAGCATAAGTGGCTAATTATATGCGTAACTCAGATTATTCAAATCGCTAAGTTAAAAAATATAGGCACAAAAATAATCTTATTGGATTTTATTAAGTTTGTTTTAGTGTCAAAGCTGCGTAAAATCAATGGATACTTATTGGTATTTTGGTCGGCGTTGAGCTGCCTTTTAAAAAATCTATCTACCAAAGAAGTTTAACCAAGTCAATAATTTTCTAAGAATCAGCCCGTCAAAGGAGAGCGGTATTGTGACGTAAAAGCAAGTAAAAGGCGCTGACCCGAGGTGGTGGAACACCAGGGGCCAGCTAACCAAATTGATAACCGAACTATCAAAATGGCTATATGGATCATACGCTAGAAACCCGCTCGTCTTCAATAAACTGGAGAGTATTGAGCAGTTTGGAGAGGTTCTCCAAGCTCTGGGAGCGTAGTGCCCGCCTTTTCTTCTTCTATGCCTACCGTTCTCGTGCACCACCTCATATATCCTCAAAAAGTTACTTATAAAGCCTTCCATTAAGGGCGGCCAACAAATGGTTTGAGCCTTAGAGGAAACAAATATGTTGGTCTTAAAGCGCCGGACGGGTCAAAATTTAAGGATTGGAGCAAATGTCTCAATTACCGTACTGGAAGTTAAAGGTAATCAAGTGAAGATAGGCATACTTGCTCCCAAATCCCTGCCCGTTCACCGTGAAGAAATATATATACGTGTACAAAAGGAGCGGGCAATTGGAAGAGGAGATCGTTGATAGCCCCGCTGTTGTTACGGATGTCCCAAAGCATCCATGTCAAAACCATGGTGAGGTAGCGGTTTTGATATAGGATGCCTTTGCTAGCGATCCCTATTTGCTGCATGTAATCGCTGGGTTAGTGTTGAACTCACCTACCAATATGCCATAGGTGCCCAATTTATGGGCCCCCAAGATTGTTCCAACTCAAATGAAGAGCTGCTCGACAGTATTGTTGAGTAGAGATTCATTATTGAGAGGGAGCTGCCCATCTCTGACCCGCACGATAGGCGGTGTGGGGGCTGGTAGCTAGAAACTACCGGACACCTGAGTTATGTTTTTTAGCTCTTTCATAAAGACTGAAGGCTATTAGATAACCTAGAGCCTGGATTACCCATACTTCAAAACCTAGAATAGTGTTGCCTATATCCAATAGCTCTTGAATGCCAAGATATATTGATACTGGCCACCAACACACAATCGCTATGGCAAATTCGATTTTATAATACCATTTCAAATATTCGTCACCATCACTTGCCGTCCCAGCGTGCAGAAAAAATAGATACCCGACTATAGATACGATGATTGTGAATATACTTCGCTTAACCCATTTCATTTGAGTGCCTAAGTAAACATACGCTTTGATTTGATGTTCACGTTAGCGCGTCCTGTGGGGCTATACTTTTCATGGTTGGATCGAACAAGACAAACTTATTAAGTATCTCGATTAGTGTTTGTAATTTGACCATTTGATAGTTGTATTTCTAATAACATTACATGATTTTAGTATTACCTTTTTAAATTCAAGTTTAGTATTAAGCTTGTCCTTAGCGCTTAGAGTAATCATAGTACTGTTATTAGACCATATCATGCCAGTATTCTGAAAAAGATAAGCCTTATCATCTAAGGCTATTAATTCTGCGGTAACACATCCTTCAGGGTACTTTCTATCAGCTATTTCACGTGCCTCAAGGATAGCAGAAGCATTAATCTCACTAGATGTATCAATTTTTAGATTTGCCCCCATAGTAACCACATTTAACTTTTGGGCTGGGATAAGTATTACTGGATTGTCATTAACTGTAATTGGATTTTGATTTAGTTGTATTGTTGCACCAAAAAATATTATTTTTAGAAAGGTTGACACGGATTTATCCTGTATACACAACGCTAAAATAACCGACGGCTCTAAGCCGTCTCGCTTGATTGTTTTATTAGGCCTTTACTTGAAGATATGCACGACCTCTCCAATTATGCGATTGCTGGTAACATAGCCCCAAAACCTGCTATCTGCTGAGTTGTCTCGGTTGTCACCCATGAAGAAATAGCTTTTCTCAGGTACTACAATTTCCTCCATATCACTAGCTGGACGCATTTTCATTCGTTGAATCAAATACGTGATACCATTCAAGTGCTGCTCATAGACTGCTAGATGATCTGTTTCGTATAGTAGATTTGTGGTTAATAAAGAGCCATTAATAGTAATGTCATTGCCTTTGATAGCAATCCTATCACCAGGTAGAGCGATCAATCTCTTGATAAAAGGAGTGTCCTTATGAGGCGGATAGAACGCATACAATTTTCCTCTCCGCATTAGATCTGTTGAAGTTATATTCCCGCTGGTTAAAGAAGCACCATACGTTCCATATGTGCGATAGCCTAACTTCTGAACAACGATGTAGTTTCCGTTATCTATTGTTGGTTGCATTGATGCGGAAGGAAAAAGAAAAGGCTCGTATAGGAAAGACCTAAATAGAAAGACTGTTGTAAAAAACGTAATATAGATGGCAGGGATGCCCCACCACTTGGAGTACCAACCCCGCTCACTAGAACTCTCAAAATTCTTTACAACAAAATACGCATGTATTGGGCAGATCAATGAAAAAATGGCCGCAAATAGAGTTTGATACTTCCAGTCAAGTATAGAAACAATACAAGAAAGAAGGACATAGAGCCAAAACAGTTTTGGCCTATTTAAGTACAGAAATGTGAACGCTTGTAGGACTACACCTAACAGTACCGCAATCCATGCCTTCGGTTTCCAATTGATATTCAAACTTTCTCCTTAGTTCCGTATGTCTAATACCACCAACGGTGGTTTTTGTTCCCATGTCTTGGCTTGTTAACAGCTGATGCGACGGGTATAGCCATCAGCTGCGATTGATTCTAATAGCGAATCTAGTGGCTCATACATGTGCCACCGATCCACCGACTGTTGTTGAGCTATGTGATCGATATTCAAGATCTCAAGATCTTCAACTCGATTACCCTTCCATAGCTTGCCCAATAGAGCTATAAGCAGTTCTTCAAGAGAGGATACCATTTCCTGCCAGCGAGGAAATGGCATGCAACATCTTGCCAATCTGGGAGATGTCCCCTTTTCTAACAATAGGTTTTCGCCATCTGGTTCATGTTCAGAGCCAGTCATATCGTGAGTGTGAATGATTTTTCCGATGTCATGGAGTGCTATCCTCATTCTCATTAACTCTCCTTAAACAGGTACCTCCATACCAGATAACCCGCTTAGAAGTAGATCGGCAGCTTCGCCTACAAGAGTAGCGTGCATTTAAAGGTGTTCTGGAGCACCTAAAGCCTTTCTAAGATCAAATGCGTTCTGTCTTGTTTCTAGCTCCATACTTCCTCTAGTCTGTTAACACAGAGTTAATGGGCCACGTTGCTGTGAAGCAGTGCTTTTCGCGGTCCAACCCACGTAGTGGGCGGCCATTGGACGTATTATTATACCTTTTGAGCACTAAACACACCTTGCCAACTAAGTAGCTTATAAATAGCCATTGCAACAAACAAAAAAAGATAGCCAAAGAATATAGTTGCTATAAACAAAAGTTCCATGAACTCAATGGCACTATTGATACTGATGCTTTCTTTACCTAACCATAAAAGTGGATTGATCAGGCTAAATATTTGAAACACACTTGCGATTACAGGAGAGAAAATCAAATATATATTTATCTCTTTGTCGCTCAGGCGATCAACTATGAAAAAACTGAATACTGCAAAGATAATATAGCCAATACCAGCCATCAGCATACCCACAAGTATTGCTGGTATTATCATAGCCAAGAATGGTAGCAATAACATACATTTCCAGTACTTTCTTTTATTCATGTTTAGGTATAACGCTACGCTTAATTATGTAGAAAAAATGGTGTGTTTTTTTGCTCTTTGCAAAAAATGATAGTTTTGTCGAGCCCGGTAAAGTGCATTGTTAAGGCTGTGCCTCCACTTTGGAAATCGCTTTATCTATACTGCGATTAATGAAAAAGCTAATTACAACGGGCAACACCATAACGATGCCAACTATATCAGAGATAACACCCGGAATAAAAATTAGGAAAAAAGCAATCCCATATCTGACCATAAATAAGAAGGGCCTTAGCTTTTCTAATTGCTCCGGTGATAAGTTGTGGCCTTTACCTTCAAATTGCTTGCTTAATTTCTTGCCAATGCTTTTGCTGGCCCTCTTGGATTGTTTGAATTCTGGATACTGTACATATAGAAACACCGCACCAATAGCAGTAGTAACAATATAAAGACCAATTAACGTGTAAAGCCCAAGTATTGAATGAAGCCACCCAATAACTGCCAACTCACTGACTCCAAGAATTATCAGAAACAAAAACCACTTCATAATTTTTCTGCTACCTTAGCGCTGCGAGCAGGAGCTAAAGAACTATACTGAATAGGAGGTTTTTGGTCTCTCTGGCTGGCTTTGTTAGGTGATTCCTCTGCTATATACATATGCTGTCTATTGCGTCTACATAAGTTAGTTTCTGAATTTTAGACTCTGAATCATGAGAGGTGGTGACGAGTATTTCTGATACACACCCACCACAAAATAACTCGCCAACCCCTATAAGGTAGCCATTCATAGTTTTCTCGACTGAATTTACGGAGCCTACACCAAATACTTTGCGATGCCAATCAGGGAGACCTTCAATACCAAGTCTTTCAAAGGCTGATATTACGTCGATGGCTTTCTCATAGCCAAGTATGCCGGCACTGAAATAGATTCCCTTGTATTGGTACTCCCAGTCCGTTTCTACTGGTCGGCAAGAAAGGCCACCACCTACAGGACTACATGAAGCAGACTTTATTTTTACCTGATGAGGTTCATCAGTTTCAGCCACGAATACAATAGACGTGGCTCCACTCATGATAGAGTTCGAGCACAATGATAGCCTTTTGTCGGACTTATTAATCCCGGTCAGGGCTGCTCGAATATCTTCTTCCCTATATGTGAACATACCCCTTCCGTCACCGATGATTTCTTCCACATCGAAATCAGCCCATTCTGGATCGTTTTTGAGTCGTTCTTTTTCCTCTTCAACCTCTTTCCTTGTTAGCGGAGAAGCGGGAATAAAAATAGTCTCTTTTTGCGCGGCACATCCAAAGATATTTAAAGCTAGAAATATGAGTAGTACTATTCGCATGTTCACCTTACGCTATTTGTAATGGACTGCCTTGTGGTTAAACCATGCATAACGTTGTCTATCCTGATAGGCGACCGTTGACAAACTCATTATGTGTTTGTACGACTCCCCTCAACTATTGTTAACCCAAAAAACGCTACATCAGCTAATTTAACTGCGAGCAAAAGTACGCTTTAACACGTCCAGCCCACAGAGCAATTTTGCCTTACTTTGTTAAATATTGCATATATTCAGCTGCGGTAATTCCGGCTGCAATACCAATAATTAATGGTAGTACTGAGTACTGTGCATAGTATAGGTCTATAGCTTGTACTCTAATACAATTTAGAGTCAAAATCAGGGCGGAAATAATTATACCAATATTAAAGACGGCGTATTTGGAAATGCCAACTTTTTTTTGCGAGAATCAAGCTCAGAATCCCAGAAAGAAATCCTTGAGCAAAGTAGCTTTTGAGGTTTAGAAAAATATCTAAATAGAGAGGCAGATCAAATACTTTTGGAGGGGCTATATAAAATGCCGACCACAGCATGGTCGCACCCATAACAACCACAAGTATTGAATGTTTTTTAAGCTTATCCATATGATATTTAATGACCTTCGTTTAGACAGCCGGATTGCAATACAGGCTGTCCTAGAGATGCCAAACATGGCGATAACAACGTTTTCTTATGTGTTTTTGACATATCCCCTGCTCAGAACCTTATTGAGTATTATTGTTGATAGCGCGAGGACGAATGACAAAGCTATGCCCCATGTAACCCAGAACGCCATGTATTGGAATCCGTGATTATTTGCATACAAATCTGGAGACGGATTCCTAGCCAGTTCTTCCATCATTTTTGCAGCATATATTTCGCCTAGCAAATGAATACTAACAGTACCCAGAACAATATATATCGAAATACAGATGCGGCTGTCTCTTTTATTCATGTTGCCTCGGGTTATAGGGAACGCCTAGAGCCCTGTGTCAAAACCAAAGTTAAGTGGCGTTTTTGATCTCGGGTACCTTTACTTGGTACGCCCAGCATGGGCGTGAACTAATGAGGTGGAAGCCTCCTGTATGAGGATCACCGTTTAATCGTTTCCATTAAATGCTAACTACTAGCGAATGGCAACCGCAATACCGCGAGGTCTTGTGGGGAGGAGGCCGCTAGAAAAATTACGAGCTGACGAATAGAAGCATCCTATAAGGCTTAGCCTGGAGGCGAGGTGGCCAAGCACACCGAAGCCGGGTGATCTAATGGGTAGAGTAAATGATGCAGTTGTGTAGTGAAAGTTCACGTTCTTATCTGGGGAGATCTGTTTAACTTGTTGCCGTGAAGCTGTCAGCGTGGCCGCTGATTCATAAATAGGACCAGCTAGCCACTATTGCGGATTGGCACGATGGGTAGCTTGGGAGCTGGTAGCTAAAACTACCGACATACCCGATTTATGCGCCTGTCCCTGCCTTGTCACAGAGACATCTATGTGGTTACCAAATAGTGCTTATTTACGATTAGCCCACGGAGAGTTATTTTCAAAAGTTGAGATATACAGATCTTCGACTTTATCTCGTGCCCACTGGGTTTTGCGTAAAAACTTGAGCGAAGACTTAATTGATGGGTCGCTCTTAAAGCAATTGATATTGATCCTATCTGCCAAACCATCCCAGCCATAATGCTCCTGCAAACGTGTAACAACTTTCTCAAGAGTAATACCGTGTAGCAGATTATTTGGTTGTTCTTTACTCATTTTATACTCTATGTTTAATTACGCATAATGCCGTGAATATGGACTGATGAAGCTGGCACGTAATCACAAATAAAATTAGGTGACAGGCTTGCCAGTCCTTTCTCTAAACTTTTTGTGTGTTTAAAGCCCTTTGATGATTATAACTGATATACTAATAAACATGGCTATAAGTAATATAGAGATACATTGTTTGAATCTTTGATTACTTCGCTTTGTTAACTTTTGAGTAAAGGTGGTATCTGTTTCGATAGCATCTTTTAATAGAATGTTTGAGCTAGATTGCAATAGTTCACCTATCTTGTCAGCTTCCTCTGGGCTAATTTCAGCCTTCGATGACATTTCAGATATCCTCTGGTGAATCGATGAGAGCTCATTGTATTCAGCCTTGTTGATTTTACCTGACTGAAAAAACTCTTCCTGCTTTTCTCTCAGTGTAGTTACATCCACGATTCTTCCTTAAGCATAACGCCTTGCACAGGTGCCGCTAGAATGGAGCCGCTTTGTGCTAGCGTAGCGTACAGCACAAAGCGAACGGAGTATAGGTGGTGGGACTCAGCAACTTGTTAAAAGCTTACTGGGACCAGTAACCCAATATATGGTATTTGCCGGACTCTTCAGGTTTTAAACGAACGCCAAGAGCTCTAAAGCCAGGGCAGATAATAAGAGCATGATTGCTAGCGCTACCATCACCTATTGGTTGTTTGGCATCGCCTTCTAGAATGTTGAGGGTGCATGACGAAGCAATATTTCGCTGCTTATTGAATTCTGACTGTGTACTGTTTCCGGTGTGAACGAAGCTATCTGTACTCCCTGATTCTAATAGTGATCTGACCGCTATTGAAACTGCCTGATATGATAAGGCACTAGAAGATAGAGCAAACAAAATAAATGCTGCGATAGTTTTCATAACTTTTAACGCTTTGCACACAGGCGAACGGAACGACGTGTACCGAGTCCAGCCTGTATCCTTTGTGGGCGATTGTGCCACAATTTGTAAGTACTATTTAACAGCATTGATCTGAACTACCGTGACATTAGCAATGCGACCACCGCGCCACCAAGTCCCTTTTGTACCATTCTTAAGCCTTTTATGGTGATATTCACGGCGCTCTTCACTTAATATCCACATATTGGCAAAGCCTTCATTAGGAATATTACCCGGAGTAGTATCTCTTATGACTCTGCCATCTTCATCAAGAATCTCTGGCCAGATCATGTGTATACCTTCAACTTGCGGATCATCCCCGTCATATAGAAAATCCACTCTCATTCCTTGACCCGGCTTGACATTTTTATTCTCTTCAGATAGGTCTATCTTGTACTTGACTACAAAATCTGGATTTCTTCCAGATCTTTCTTCATAAGGTATATGTGCTTTCATATAAGGCGCTATCATGAAGTTGTAGGGCGCCGTAGGCGTCCCGGGCAGCTTGCTATCGAATGCCGACGTCTTGTTATGCCCACCACTGGTTTTATTACATAAACGTGGTTCGCACAGCGTTCACTGTTAAGGCTAATAATGGAATGTTTGATAGAGCAAATATTAAAAACCTGATTTCAACTTTGTTGAAGGTTGCTTGCACAATACTATGAATTACTCGAATACCGACATACGTCCATGCCAGAATAAAATTTATGCCATCTCCTGCGCCAAGGACTGCAAGTGATATTGCCAAAGCATAGAAAATAGTTGGTTGCTCCATGAGATGATTATAATTATCAGCTTTCCAGCGAATATGGGGAGGCAGGGTTGACATTTGCTCTCCGCGAGGAGCATTCGGATCAAGCTTTAATTTAGCTTTCTTTACTGCAGGCAATCGTGTTGCGTACATCCACAACCACATAACCATAGACCAAGCTATCAAGGCAATTACAGGCTGAATTATTTGGGCACTTTCAATCATCCGTTGATTCCTTTTTATTATTTATTGAAGTTAGAGAGCTGAACAGAGCATAATGACCGCAACAGGAGCGTTAGTCGTCCCGCGTAAGGCTGGAGGCCTGGAACAAACTGATCGGCCATTGTTTTAATGGCTATTTTTTCGGTGGAACTCTTGTCGATACAACTTGGATTTCATTCTCGAAATATACTCTCGGATCGGTATCATTCAAGAATATAAAAGATTCGGGTTTAATACTAGGCTCAATAGCACGGGATTCTTCACGCGAGAGAATTAGAGACTTTTAGGATCCACCCATATCTCCTTATAAGTTCCTTCGCAGGTTTCAAGATACCACACATTTCTCCGTGGGTCTCCTTTTTAAAGGGGTTGTCTTGAGGGGAATTCCCTGTTTACTTAGAATATTTGATCCATTTTTTCTCTAAATCTAGTTCTAGAATGCAACCTCTCGTAGCAACATTTCCGTCTACAAGAATATACGTCCAATAGGCCCAGCCAGCATTGGTCGACTAATGTCCTTGGTATGTGTTTTACTCATTAATTACACAAAACCCATTACCAAAAGGATCTGAGCAATATGCAATAGTACCCCAGTCACCTCTTGCTCCTCCTTCATGCTTTCCGCCTAGTTTAACAATTCGCTTAACTATTTCATCTACGTTTCCAGTTAGAAAGTCAATATGAACGGGGGTCCAATGACGAGAATAATTTCGCTCAGCTGTCTCGGTGGGGGCTGCTGCTGATTCAACCTCTTTCTCTTGTAGATAAATATCACAGTTCTCTACTGAAATTACTGACATTCCAGCTTGATCCCTTAGCTTTTTACAACCAAGAGCTTTAATATAAAAATCCTCAGCTTGTTTAATGTTAGAAACATCAATACTTATAGAGAGCTTTATCAAAATATATCCTCTTTTATTGATTTATGATAAATGACAGCTACAACAGGGACGACCAATACTGAATACGTTTGTGCAAAAATGGGAGCGCAGCGACCAGCACATAACTGCTTGTGCTTGCTAGGCTGATGCACTCTAAACGGATCAGAAAAAGTTACGCCTCTACTTTAAATAAAATGGGAATTCTATGCAGCCCTTCACTTGGATTTGGCAGCCATGTAGATAGGTAATAATTTGAATGCTTTGCCAAGCATTCTGCATAAGCGCGTAATTCTTTAGGATTAATGTCCTCTGGTTTAGCATCAATCAATCTTCCATTCTTCGCAATAGTGAGAACCATTACAAAGCTGCCTTCAATATTTAGCTCTCCTTAATACTCCACATGAGGCGTGCAAAAACCGATCGAAGTAGCTGTAGCAGTGGAGATCTCTGTTAAGAGGATGGCCAGCAACATTACTTTAAATATATTGTGAATCATCAAATAAGTCCAACGCCTTGCTAATGAGCAGCCGAAGTAACGCGCAGGCTATCCTGTGGAGGCCGCGCTTTTCGCGGTCGGAACGAAATTGATAAACTTGTTATCATCTTTTACCACGTAACTTTGTACTTAACGCTCGTACACCTACAGGCTTTAAAGAATAGTACTTTGCAAACAGTAACTCGCCCAGAAATGGGGCTAAGATCAGTACTATACCGAACACAACCCAACTCTTACTGGCCAAACCCAATATAACAGCCAGCATTGGAATAATGGCGCCTATAAATGCGAGTGCCCATTTTGACAACGAAGTGTACTCGCACTGAAAGAAGCACTTTTCACAGTGCATGCGGTTTGAAAAAGACAGCATTCTGACTTTTACCGCTTGCTTTCCACATTGTGGGCACTTTCTTATCATGGCTTACAACGCCAAGCTTCGTGACTGCTGTGAAGCGGATGCGTATCAGCGGCTCCAGCCACGGTAGTGCCGAACAAGAGTGCTTTGCTATGCATTTTCCGGCCAATCAGAAAAAAATCCCCATTCAATATCTGCTGCATTTAGGCAAAAACTCCAATTACCTCTCGGCAGTCTTTTGGAGTCAAAGCCAATAATAGGCAATGGATATTCAAGCAAGTCTTCTCCATCAGTTAAATCCTGCTCATATCGTTCTTAAATATTAGCAAATTTAAAAGATTTTCATTCTTTATGATTATATGCAGGAAAAATAGTGATAATCGAGGTTTTGCCGTTTTTTTCTCACGACACAAGATCATGAGCTACATTACCTCTTAATGCAAATTTTTCGATTTTTGATAGTGCTAACGCATTGCTCAGTTGCGGCCTGATTGGAGCTTGTGTTGTGCTAATATTTTCTAGCACAATACAAACGGAGTGTAGGATGTAAATTGTAGCAATTCGTTATGGCATTTTTGATGGGTGGGGGAGTTGGAATTCTAGCTTAGCTAAATGCATGTTTGTGCGAATTTTCTGAACATCTGTTCCCAAGTGATTTTCAGGATTGCAAGAAATATAAATTTCCTTTGTATTTGTGAAGAATATCAGATTGGCGGGATGTGGATGACATTATGGCGCCATTACAGATTTAATATACTCCTCAAGACACTTATCTCCGGCCGTATATCTCTATTTAACAAAAATCCAACTATTAAGTAAAAATATCTTTGAATGACTAGGTTGAAGGAAAAACTACAATCTATCTGGTTTGTGGAAGTGGTCTTGAGGTGCTTATTCCTGGTGGTTGTGGATCATTTCTTTTTTAAAACTCTTTGAAATTCAATAATTATTTTGTAGAACGTTAGCAGCCTAAGGGTAAATACCTTGAGGGATTTGCCTTGTGGGAGGGGTAATACTTAAGTATCAATTTCGGCTGAAAAATTCAAATCTAAGTGCTATAAGCTTCAACTAAATGGCTGTAAGTTTTCTTTGCGTTTTCATGACTATCGACATTGAATTTAGAATAGTGTTTACTGGATTCTCCATAGGCGATTTCAGAAAAGTTTTTAAGTGAAGAGCTAAGCTCTCTCAGTGACCGCCTATGGTTTAAATATTTTTTTCTTTAGTATTTTTAATTAACAGGTTTGCTCAAGCGCCAATTACTTTTAAGCTTCTGTCAGTATCTATAAGCAAAAACTGATCGGAAAAGCTTTAGTATTTGGCACTTAAATTACCTTTTATCTTGAAAAATTTTCTGCCGTATTAAGAGGGTTTTTTGTTAAAAATGGGCAGGCCTGTACCTGTATATATCACAAACATTAATGGGAACTAACATGGCTACAAACACTTACATCTATAAATCCTACGCAGACGGTGAGTCAGACAGCGATACTTTGTGGGGGCAGGTACAAAATAGCCTTAATAGCTTAAGCCAGAATGGCCGCGATTCGGTAAAAATCGCAAGTTCAAACGAACATGGCGGCAATTGCAGGAGTGTCATTATTTACACAGACGACGCGGCACCCGCTGGCTCAGTTGACACATTGTCACAGACTTGGAATTACGAAACCTTCGACGATTCAGACGGATATAGCACAATGTATCAAAATGCCGTCAATTTTCTGAATGAAACCCTTAATTCCGTACAGGCATACTACTCGCGACTGTCTATGATCGATGCCAAGAGTCACTCAGCACACCTCGTTGTTTGGTACCGTGGAGGTGCATAAACAGAATTATTATATTTTCGGAATTCATTGATGGCTCATAGTCATCATCTCTTTTTACACCAATGCAAACAATTAGCCAGCCTGTGCTCACGCGCCATAAGAGCGTAGCTCTAAAGTCGAAGTGAGCAGCTGTCAGGTTGTAGGGTAAGGCGTGTGGAGATAACAAGACACAGTTAATCTGTTTGCGTAGCTTTTATATTTATATAAGGTGAGCACGTGTCAAACTTCGACCAGATGGCAAACTTTTCTAGTACCACCAATATCGCTAGCACCTCCACTGGCTCTAACTCATCCTCCGTCGCCAAAAATTATGCGAAGAATTTTCTTACCCAAGTCAATCCCCGTACTGGTTTACTCAGCGTTACGATCCCATCGCCACCTCTAAAAGGGATTCTCTCGATGGATGTGAATCTCGGGATCACATACGCGCAGGAGACCGTAGGTTCCTATGAACAATTGTTTGGTCTACCTGTAGGATGGTCCTATTCGTTAAGTTACATTAATGATGGGATCTTGACTCTCAACGGTAGCCAAACCTATGTTTTGAGTCCGGAAAGTCCTTCTGGCTTGCAGTATTACTACCAGAAAAACCTTGAAATGACGCAGTATAGTCCAGGGCAATACCCTAATTTGCCCTATGACCCAAGTACCCCTTATGCATACCTACTGACCTTTTTAGACGGCCATCATCAGTATTTCGATGCCCAGGGGAAATTGATCTGTTGGGACGACAAAAATGGAAACCATCTGCTTTTTACCTATGATTCAAGCGATGCTTCCATTACACAGGCGAAGCTTATCAGTGTTACTGATGCATACGGACAAAACCTATCGATTTCACTCAGTAGTGATTCCATCGACGTGATTTACCCAAAATCCGATGCCAACCCTAACCCGATCACCTATTCTTACCAGCTACTTGAGGGTGCGCTGGTTTCCTACATTGACCCTATGGGCTTGACCACGCACTTTATTTACAACGGAGGTCTTATAAATAGCAAGCTCCTCTCGAACGTCAACTATCCCAATAAAGTCAGCTCGACGTTTGACTACAGTACAATCTACTACAAAGATAGTTCTGGACAACAAGAGCAACAAGATGTCGTGAGCAAGGTGATCAACACCTATGAAGAAGAAACCCGTAGCACAACCTATAATTATCACCCTGAGCAAAGTGGTCCAGATGGCCACAATTATCTTGGAAACCCTACGTATGAGGTCGCATCTACAACATCAGATACTTTATTTCAAAGTGATGACAATAATTACAGGTATTACACCACGATCAACAATAACAAAACGTTGGTTGTTAATCAGTACAACAATCTGCACCTTCTTCTAAAGTCGACCACCTTCACAGCAGATGGAAGCGAACGCATCCAAGAAATAGTGTACACTTATGTTGGTGAAACGGACGGCGACTTCCCCCCCTACAACCAGCTCGATCCGAATTATCAACTGATTGCAGAAAAGCTAAGCACCTTCTACAACGAGCAAGAAGACACCAGACCCGCTAAAATTATTCGCAGCTACACAGACAATGGTCAAATTGCCTCTATCGAAGAGTACGAACAGATAGAGGGTGAATTACAGCTCGTCAAAAAGGGAGAGGTTGAATACGATATCAGTTTTGGTATGCCCACTTCCGTTAAGGTATACGACTACAAACCCAGAGGAGTACTTAGTCAAACACCAGAGATTATAAGAACGGACAATAAGCTTTCAGATGATAAGAAGCACATCCTCACATCCACCCGCGGGACTGAAGTGAATGGCTTACTTAATCCACTACTCGTGACCTCTGTTGAGTATGACACTGCTGGCCGTCCCAGTTCCTCCACGCGTACCTGGGGTTCAGCAGCACCAGATCATTCTGGAATTGCGAAAACCAACACGACCTTCGAAAATATTCTTGACTCTACCGCACACACATTGACGCATGCGACAACCGATTTCTTTGGCAACACCTCTAATGAGGTTTACGATTTATGTACTGGTTTCCCAATCTCAACCAGCAACGCCGTGGGTGCGATCACTACGTATAACTATGACCTCGCTGAAGCAACCGTAATACGCACTGACTCTATGGGTAATACCACAACATGGAGCTACGATCTTACCAATAACATAATGCGAAAGCTCGATGCCAACGGTTACGAACAGAAGTACTACTACAACGGGTTTGGGCAACTTATCCAGCAAAGTGATTATCCTGTGAAGGGTGGGGCAGAGCGAACCTTAACGACGAATACTTATGATCAGCTTGGGCGTCTCAGCGTACAATTGGGTGTTCTAGGCGAAGCATCAAAAGTCACATACGCCTATAACTCACGCAGCCAATTAGCCTCTAAGACTGATGCCCTTGGCAATATATCGGGATACGAATATGATTCGGTAGCCTGTACGAAAGCAAGCTCCTTTAATTCTCTGAAATCAACTGAAGTGACTTACGGTCCTGAGAAGTCTGGCGGCCCACTTCTTAGTAAATTCAAAAAAAGAGCTAAAAAAGAATATAAACAAAGACTTGTCGCTTCGGCTAAAAAGTTCGATAGGCACAATGCTAATCAGTACGCCTGCGCTACACGCTTGTGGAACGCTTTTCAACTCAATGTACAGACCAGTATTGGGGATCAGCAGACCCCTCAACAGTTTTCTCTAGCGAGATCCTACAATATCCTCCAAAGCCCCACCCAGTATTGTCTAGGTGGTGCAAATCTCAAGCGCACACTAGTGGCCTCGCGAGATCTAAATGGGAATATGCTTCAGAGCACTTGTACACTTGAAGGTACGTCTCAGACAGAAGCGTCGTCAAATCGTAGTTACAATGAACTCGGGGAATTCACACAAGAAGCCACACTGACGGAACAGGCTCGAAAATTTTCTTATGATGCGGTAGGAAATAGGACTCAGATCACCCAGTTTAATGGATCACAGGTAAACAGCACCTATGATTTAAACAAGCGAGTCTCTTCTCATTCGTACACCGAGAATGGTTCGAGCATTGAAATTCATTATGAATACGATGGTGTCGGGCAGCGTACTTCCATCGAGCGCTTCGTGGATGGGGAAAGCGATGCACTGCTCAGCTACACCTACACGCTTGATGGCAATATTTCTTCAATAAGTTATCCAGACGGGAAAACAGTTTCGTGGAACTACGATGTCAATACGGGCCTTCTGACTTCATCCATTGATGCGCTCGGGCATCAGTGCAGCTATTCCTACGATAGTTATGGTCGGCTCGCTAAAATTGCTCGGGACGATGGCTCTGTTTCCGTGGGAATCACCTATATCACCCAGGATATCGATAAAGCTAATGTGGGAAAAATAGCCTCGGTGAGCTATTCAAATGGGGTCAAGCTCGCTTACACCTATAACGGCTTTGGACGCCCCCAACAAATCACCGCTACCAGTACGGGTGAAGATGAGCCTATTACCCTCACCTACAGCTACGATGCAACGACCTCATTCGTAACCGCCATTAGCTACCGGCACCCTGGGGGCTCAAGTGCACTCAACCGCGATGTTTCATTCGTATATGATGATGTTGGGCAAGTCATTGGGGAATCATCTGTAGACCCACAAGGCAACCCACTCGAAACCGTATCTTATGGCTATGATGCGCTAGCCAATATCAAAACTTGTACCCGCTCACTGCCCTCTACTGAAAGTGCGGATACAAAATACACCTACGACGCGGATAACCGGCTTAAAACCATCAGCGTGACTGGTGCCCCAGATCAGGCTTTGAGCTACGACGAAAACAACAATCTGATTAAAGATGAAAATGGCAATAGCTACCAATACAATGCATTGAATCAACTCACACAATTCACCTCAAGTGACGGCGAGAACACGACCTACACCTATTATCCCAATGGGCTGCGTGCAACCAAGCAAACCGGTGATGAGGAAATCATTCACTATTATTACGATAACGCCAGCAATGCCAATATCATCAATGAAGTTCAGGGGGATTCAGAGGCCAGCTACATAATATCAGCATCGTCGCGACTCGCTCGTATGCTGAAGAAAGACTCGTCATCTGAACTCCAGTCTTATCTACTCGATAGACAAAATGTACTTCTGACTTTCGGTAATTCAGGTTCTATCAGTAGCGAGTATGTCTATAACGCATATGGCAACTGTAGGTCATCCCAGAACGGAAGCATTGCTGACAACCCATTTGCTTATTGTGGAGAATATGCCGACTCGGAATCGAGCTTGCTCTATCTGAGGGCCAGGTACTACGCGGCGCAACGGATGAGGTTTGTGAGTCGAGATAGCTTCCTGGTTATAAATCCTTACACCTATGCCGATGGGAATCCTGTCATGAAGCAAGATCCTTCTGGGCATCTTTCAACCGCAGTAAAGATTGGTATCGGTGTGGGATCAGCTGTTGGTGCAACCATCTTCGGATTTGGCGCGTGGGGTGCCTGGTCACACTTGGTGCGTGGGCAAATTGATCAAGATGGGGAGGGAGAGGTTTTGAATGGTGTTGGTCAAAATTATGGCGCTTTTGGGGGGGCACAGGAATTTAATGCTCTTATTCCAAATTTTGGCGCTTATGGAGAGGCGGATACACCAGAAGAGTTATTGGAAGCTGTTGGTCCAAGTTCAGTTGTCGATATCAGATTAGAGAATGGGAAATATCACTACGACGCCAGGGACGCCAGACCCGGTGACGATCAACCTATTCTGGATGACGCTCAAACACTTGTGGATGTGGATGAAGCTCAAATTCAATTGGGAATGTCCTTTCGGACACTCCCTCGAGGTATAAATACAAAGCGAGCTAACCGAAATAAAGATGAGATATTCGAAGATGGAGGAAACGCTGGGGGGATAGTCAATGATGTAGTCGGTGTAGTAAGTGAAGCAGAAGAAGTAGCGATATTCTGCGGATAAGTTGAATCAATAGAAATAACGGACAGGTTTAAATTGCATTCCTTGAGTGTAAAGCGCTACTTTATCATTGTGCAATGGTAAAGTAGTGCTCTAAAGTTATTCGTATCCAAAAAATAGGTAATGTAAACTTTTTTGTATATCTGCTCGCCCATTTGCAAATTGATGAAATCTATCATTGTTAATTGGTTGCCAAGCTCCGCAATGCTTTCGGGGTGAAAATTTCGCCAATTAACTTCAGGGCTCTCAAAATACATTGGTATTTCTATTTCGCGAATACTTAAAGCAACTTGCAGAGGCAATTACCCGTTGGGAGAAGCTGTTTCGGGCTCCCTCTCTGGCTCTGCGCTATTTCAAAGGCGATACCCTCGATCACTGTGAGCTGGAAAAACTAAGAGAAGTCACCGCTATATGGCGGGAGGGCTTAACAGATATCAGTTGGTTTATGCGCTGTTTAAACGAGTCTATCGCTCGGCAAGCCAATGCTGAAGACAAGTGTACAGGCCCTTTTTGGGAGGGGCTATTTAAGTCGCAGGCTTTACTGGATGAAAAAACCCTCGCCGCTTGCATGGCCTATGTAGACCTAAACCCTATCCGCGCTAATATTGCCAAAACGCCTGAAGGCTCTGATTACACCTATATTCAACTGCGTATTCGCTCTGCAATCACCGCTGAGCAACCCAAAAGTTTACTGCCGTTTGTGGGAGATGAGCGCTTAAATATGCCAAAAGGTTTACTTTTTTAGCTGGGCCACTATTTGGAGTTGGTGGATTGGAGTGGTCGGCATCTGGATCCCAGAAAGCGCGGCACTATCGCTGAGAATACCCTTCCTATACTTGAACGCCTGGGTATTTCACCTGAGCACTGGCTTTACCTCAACCGAAATTTTGAAAGCCGATTTAAAGGTTTGGTAGGGTCGGTTGAAGAAGTACGGAAAGCCTGTAACTTATTGAATAAACGCTGGGCCCAAGGTGTGCATGATTGCCTAAAGTTTCTCTCTTACCCCATATCTCAACTAAATTGAATCATTTTTAATCCTACCGATTGATCCCCGTTTGCTCTATGCCCTGAAAGGCCTACACGCCCAAAATAGACAAAATAATCCACACAATTGTGCTTCGATGCCCCTCTGGTGAGCATGGCTTTTTATTTTGCCGATTTATCCCTCTCCGACATGTTTCATGGGTGTCCTATTTGTGTTTTTCTGATGGTTAAGAATTCCAGCATACAAGAATCAGTGCATGTCACAACTTCTGTATGATATCCGAATCGAAATGACAGAGGTTAACGTCCAAGTCTGCTATTATTTTTTGAAGGTCATCGTACTTCTCACTAGTACCGATGATTACCTGCTTGTTCATTGCTTTGACTTCAGTAGCTTTAGAAATGAACTCACCGAAGCTCTCATTTTTGGCTTCTTGTTGTCTCGGTTCATCCATAATTAGAAGCCCTAGATGGTTAGTATTTCCAATGTTTTTCTGGTCAAGAGTCAGCATTGAATACAAGTAAGACCAAATGACCCTGATGTTGTCACTTGCTGATGCCTCGGAGTTAATGTCGACATCATTTAAAGTTGGCTTGTAGCTTCGCTCTGAAATTTTAAAATCACTCAGATCATTGCTGCTGTAACCAAAGTCATCCAGGTTAGACACAAAACTATTCTTCAATGCCTTTAGCTTTCTCCAATCACTACTGCTAAACCCACGACTTGGAAGGGCTTTTAGTGCTGAGTCGCATAGCTTCCAGTTTTTCAGGGTTTCCTCAAGCTTTCCTTTTATTTCTTCTTCTTGTCTTAAGGCTTTCTCTAGTGTCTCAATATCATTTTCAACAATGAGTTCCTTCTTTATATCACTTCTTGAGGGCGCTGATTTTTCATCTACCAAGCTATTTTTAATCTCACGTATAATGGCGCGAGTTTCATTATTCCTGCTCTTCGCAACTTCTAGCCTAATTTCTTTGTTCTGGGTATTCTTGTTCTCGCCCTTCAATAGAGCATCAAAAGCTTCCTTTTGTTTTTCAAGATATTTGATATTGTCTCCTAAGCCTAGGATCTTCGCACTTTCACTTTGTACATGAGGAAGCAAAGAGTCTTCAATTTCTGTGTGGCAAGTCGGGCATTTATTTTGTACTAACTGAAAGTCTTCCTCAGAACCTATTGATTCAAGACGCTGTAGATCTTTGTACTTACGTAAACTATCGTTCACATCATGAATTCTTTGTTCGATAGAGCGGGTATATTTTTCAGAAATGTTAAGGTCAGAAATCAATAGGCTGATAGCTTGTTCCTGCTCGGTCAGCAGAGTGGTTTGTTGTGTCAGCTCTTCTTCTAACCGAGATATCTTTTTATCATCTACTTTATTACCTGAATTGCGAAGCTTCAGTAGTATAAGTTCTGATTTTAAGTGATCGACACGATCTCTGTAAGTGTTATGTTCATTTTCAGCGTGGTAGTAAAGATAGGTTTGCTGAGACACGTAAGTATCTGTGCTAATTTTATCGTCAAGTTCATTTGATACAAAGCCAGTTGTGCTTTTTGCAATAGAAATAAGATTGTCAATACAGACACTCCAAATGCGTTCTGCATCTTTCTTTTTCTGGTTTAGCTCTTGTTTCTTCTTTGAAACTGTTTGTACTTCTAAGTCAAGAGTATATTCAATGATTCGCTCTGATAGTTCTTTAATGCCTAGGTAGGTTGGTAGGATGTTTAATATGCCACCCCATCCTCTAGTCTGTTCGACATAGTTGATCGAGAAAATCGATTCCAGATATAGCGGTGATTCGCTGCCGTTGTACTTCAGAACGTTAGGTTGAGTTATCCCAAGGAACTCTGAAAGGAAAAAGTGAAAACCTCGTTCCCGCTTAGCAGAACCTTCAAGCCGCAAGAAGTAATCACGGGAAGTAGACTTACCGCTAATTGCTTGCTCTGCTGTGGCATCATGAAAAACTGAAACAAGGTCCTTCTTGTCAGGGTTACTGCTTCGCTTTACAGTAACGGTTTCGCTTCCGTTACTTATTTGAAGATATACTTTTGATTCAAAAATAGTTGCTTTTGAGCCATCAGTCTTTCTAAGTTGAGTCGTCAGGGCGGTTTTCAATGGAACCTTTCTAGAGGGGCCAAGACAACCTTCAAGACCAAGAGCAAATATTATAGATTGAATACATGTCGATTTGCCGTGGGTATTCTCAGCATGAATAATATTCAGTCCTGAAACAAAAGGGATATCTACGCCATATAAACCGTCGTTAGTTGAGGTTCTTATTGATAGTTGCGCTATCCGTAAGCTGCTCATGATAAGTCCCCAGCAATTAGCATGTTGATTTTTTGGTCGTTAAAATGACTCTTCTTGAATTGGCTCACAAAGTCTTTTTCTAGAATAAAAGTATTACTATCTCTATCGATCCTTTTTGCGAATGCCAAGCCTTTTTCGGTCAGTTTAATGTTCTTTGTTTCATCAAGAAGGAAAATTTTTTCCCCGACGCCCATGTCAACAGCTCGATCTACCAAGGGATCAAATCTAATATTAACAATAGAAGTTGAACCTGATTCGGTGATGCTTGAATTATAAGCGTGTCTTTTTTTTTCAGACGCTACTAAGGAGTACAGCGCTTGTACCTTCTTTGAGTTGGCTTTGTTTCCTGAACACAACTTCATGAGGATTAGAGCAATTAGAGAGATTCTCCAAAGTGGTCTTAACTCAGGATCTATAGGCGTGCCGCGATGATTGAACGTCATACCGTTCTTAGGCGGGGTATCAAAAATATCCATTATTCAAAACCTAATGTACAGTTCATTAGCCAGTCTGCGACAGTGCCATTGGAGATTGTTTCTAGATTATCATTGTGTAACTTACACGAACTTTGAAGCTGTTCTTGTAGAATTTTGGTCTGATAGGAAATCTTTTGTGTTTCTGGGTTGGAGTCAATCGCTTCGATGTCTAGCTGCTCAGCTCTTTTAGCTGTTATGCTTGCAATTTGTTCATAATACTCACCATAATCTTGCTTTAGTTCGCTCATCATATTCTGGCTGATGATTGCGTATTTAGTTAGGCGATCTTGACCTCGTTTTATCGCGTTAGCGTTACTAGTTAGGTTGCCCAGTTTTCGCTTCATATGTTCCGAAAATTCTGGGGACTGCTCTTGGAACTCTACTACTTCATGTTCAGGAACATTAATCGGATCTAGTTTTAATGTTGCGATTCCTGCTGCTAGTAGACTTTCTTCTTCTTTTTTGAATTCTTCACGATCCCAAACTAAGACTCTAAAATTGTCATTATCAACGTAGTCTAAGTTTGCTTTTTTAACCTCTTCTGTTTTCTTGGTGGCGTGAATAACAATTTCTTTTGTCTTGTGCTTAGGCACAACTAGTATCCACCGCTTAATTTTGAGATTGCCAAAGAACCCCTTCATTTTATTAGTGTTTTTGATAAATTTACCGATGTCCTGAGTCATTTTATCGCGCTGATCTTCATAAAGCTTAGACATGGTTGTTGTATTTTCAGAGCAATACATTTGATAGGCATGACCATCCATCGAGAATCCCTCAATCCCCCCATCACCATTGTGTTGATCTGGTATCGGAATGTAGTCAGCAGATGTATATCTCTCCCGCAGGAGGTTGTTGGCATGAGCCTCCCACTCTTTTGGGGTCCATATCTTATCTGGGCTTAGATCCATAAGGCTATCATCTCAAAATTAATCATCAGCTAAACCGACGAAAAAGAATAATCTCGGCTTGTAACGCATAATAGTTGCAATAATATAAATGCATAACGCTGGCAGCAAAGGTGAGCGAAACGCAGTGTAGTGAGCCCGTAAAACAGAAGTAGACACCGACCGAACAAAAAGTATAAGCCGCCAACCCTATGGGGCATGACTCATAGGTGTCCTATTTGTGTTCCTTAAAATCTCTGTATTCAGTTTTAGAAAACTTATGAACCCTGCTTCAGAAAAGTCGTTTTTTGCCTCATTGTTTAAATATGACCGAGCTTTAATATGATTTTTTTCATTGCAGTCACCTAATATTGAATGATCGTCCATGAAAATAATTGCTGACAAATGCTTAGTCACGTCAGAGGCTAGAATACCTGACTTTATTTTACCATTAATATCTCTTCCAAGAATTTTTTTCCCACTGTAGCCGTTAAAGAAATTTTTACTAAGATTTGAATAAAAAGATTCCTTTACGTCATCAAGTGGAGGGATCTTTTCGCCAAACCACGGAAAGTTCACAAAGACAATAACTGTTGGCTTATTCCGATGAAATTTTTTCACATGTTGAAACAAGAGTGTGTGATGATTTTTTGCGTGCTGTATAGGGCTGTACTCACTCTCACCAGAACTCACTCCTGCTCCCCACAGCAACCGATATGACAAGCTCTCTACAATTGTGCTCTTAATATATGATGTCTTACTCTTTTGATGGATACCATTAAGGAGCTCATTCAGCAATTTATTTCGGTTTTTCTGGAATTCTTCAAAAGGTAAGTCACCATTAAATGAAGGGTGAATTGTAAGGCCAGGTATATCTAGTCTTTTCTTCACCTGCCTCGTAATTCCGTCGACGATTTGTCCTGACTTATCAGAGAGCACCTTAGTGTCAAAATAAAAATCAAAGTTTGAGAAATGGCCATCTAAGTTTGCATTGCAAAAGCCCATTTCACTAGCAAGGGTTTCTGCTGCCGGAATAGTTACATCTAGCTTGAGGTGTTCGGCCCCCGTATCTGGAAAGCTAAAGAAATAATCTAACACCGTTAGCTCTGAAAATGCTCCATCCCAATTATTAATATCAGCAACCTGGTTTACAGCTTGTTGAATTGAATCCCTTAAATGTTCATTTTCAGAATATATTTTCGATAACCTTCTAAGTCGATACAGGAAGTTTGTTGTGAAAGTAGTATATTGGTCACTAACAAGTGCTCCAATCACATTGTTTTTATTGTCAATGCTGGTGTCAATGGTACATACGCCTATCCCAAAAATATCATCAATAATTTTTTTATAATTCTCTCTGGCGACACTCATAATATTTCATTTAGTCTGATATTCGTAATATGCTAACGCCGCCAACACGAGCGTCTTTGTAGTGAAGGCGAAACCGTAACAGAACAGATCTAGACACCCACCGAACAAAAAGCGTAAGCCGCCAATCCTATTGGGCATGATTCATGGTTGTCCTATTTATGCCTATATTTATGCCTATATTTATGCCTAATAAAGCCGGCCGCCACAATAACGCCTACAACAGAGGCCGAGCGAAAGCGAGGTCCTGCTGTCTATGTTTGTTAAGTGATTTACGCCATGATCTCAGGCTTTTTTAAACCTTTTTGTGCATACAGCGCTTTTAGCTTTTCATCATGTTGCTTTAGTTGGTCTAGCCGCGCATAAGCTTTTTTGCTTTTCTCTGAGTCTTTCTTTATATGTGGTTTTACTGAAGTTAAAGAGATATCTAACATATCCGTACTTACCTATGCTGGAATCACACAATCTTGGTTAATGTAGTACCCATCACGAGCGTGCTTAAGCTTATGCTTAATTAGAACCTCGTTGTAAGTATAGATATTTTCGTTATCAGATATGTAACCAACAGCAGCTATAAGCTCATCAAACAATTCATCAAATAGACTGGTTGATTCCTGAAGCGAAGCTCTTAACTCGTGCCCATCTGGAAGATCATCCAAGAAGAGCAGGTGATCTTCAACTGGAACTCTCGGTCGATGGTAAACAATTACAGCGGGTTGGCCGGTTGTTTGAACTTTAATATGAGACTCTGGACGCAGAAAAAACCATACCCAAATAAAAGCTGCGGCACTTATTGCATACCTATCAAGCTCCACAATAACATCCGCTTTCGTGGCTGCAATTGCTTTGATAAGATCAATCGCCGCTCCGACAGACCCGCCTGAATTGTAGGGCAGTAAGATCTTGATCTCTTCTTGATCGTAAGCATTATTCAGAGCAATGATGGCGTCAGTCACGGATGCCTCTGATATCTCGTCGGCGATTTCGAATATTTCCATATGCTTCCTAGATCACTGAACCTTTATATAGTGCTCATTCTGACCACGATTATCCTGATTACTACCCTGGAATCAATCTTACGCCTTGCCTAAAAAATGCTATTCAAATCAAAATCCTACCTGCTCTTATGTCAATCGTGACAAATATAAAAATAATCACTTTGGTACACATCCAAAATATGGACTCGCTTTGTAATCAATTATTTGTTAATAAATTTTTGCCTATTAAAGCCATTCTGAAAAAGTAACAGTCAAACTGATGAAAAAATATCTCTGTACACTCTTTTATTACTCGCTGGGACTAACACATATAGAGCTGGTACTGAGCAAAGCAACGGCCTGGCTATTTGCAAAGCTAAAGAATCGCTGGATGATTTCGTGGTGCCTCTGGCTTACAGAGCGATTCAACTCCGCATTACGACTTCCTGAAAGGCCTAGACATTTCTGCGTAGCTGCGCCTTGACTGTGAACTGTTCTGTAAGCCAGAGGCATCAAGGAGTTGTTCAGAGGTTCCTTAGGTGCGGCTTCTCAACCTAGGCATTCCTTGAATAGAGATATCTAAAGAGAGCCCAATTGGCCTCTTCCCCTCTGGATCTCACATTCCTGACTTATAAGTCTACAGCTCAAAATGGTCAGTTCCGTTTTTGACTAGTTCCGATACCGTCCAATCCATACACTGGTAGTCAGAAACGAGAGAGACTTATGAAGATTGATGCAGCAGTTTGCTCCAGTGCGCGATTGGCCCGAGACCGGCGCTTTGATGGGCGGTTCTATACCGCAGTGAAAACAACCGGCATTTTCTGCCGTCCGATCTGTCCCGCTCGGCCACCGCTAGAGCGCAATGTCACTTATTTCGAGACTGCGGCGGAGGCGGCCAATGCGGGCTTTAGGCCCTGCCTGCGCTGTCGCCCTGATTCTGCGCCGGGCAGTCCGGCCTGGGGATTGGTTTCGACCACCGTACAGCGCGCTTTAAAACTGATGCGCAGTGAGCGCGAGCCTCAATCTGTGGAGCGACTGGCGGAGCGTCTCGGAGTCAGCAGCCGTTATTTACGCCGTCTGTTTTCTGAGCACTTAGGGGTAAGCCCCTTAGCGGTTTGGCAAACCGAGCGGGCACTGTTTGCTTTTCGCTTACTGCGAGATACGGACCTGCCTATTGCTGAAATTGCCTACGAGTCTGGTTTTAACAGCTTGAGACGCTTTAACGGCGTATTCAAACAGATCTATCAACGCACTCCATCCGAGGTGCGCAGGGAGGGACATGCAGCGCGCGCGGAGAAGGCGAGTGCGACTCGGGTGCGGTTGTACCTGGATTACCGCCCGCCATTAGATTGGCAACAACTCCTGGCTTTCTTGGGAACTCGCGCTTTGGCCGGGGTGGAGCAGGTGGAGGGGGAGGTCTATTCACGCAGTTTCGAGCTGGATGCCTGTCGCGGTGTGATGGAAGTTTCCCATGATCCGCAACGCAATCGCCTGGTGGTGGAGATATTTGGCCAGGAAGGTGGGGCAGGGTTATATCTACTGAACCAGCGCCTGCGCCGGCTGTTTGATCTGGATGCGGATATTGAGGAGATCCAAACAGTATTAAATGAAGATCCACTGCTGGCGGATCAGTTGGCGAAGAATCCGGGCCTGCGCTTGCCCGGTGCTTGGGACCCATTCGAATATGCACTGCGGGCGATTCTCGGTCAGCAGATCAGTGTCGCGGCGGCGACCACTATTGCCGGACGTATCGTGGCCCGCTACGGGGAGTCGTTTGTGGATGATGCTGGCAGGGAGCGGTTTTTATTCCCAACGGCGGAGCGTCTCGCTGAGGCAGACTTTGCCGATCTGGGCTTGACTCGGGCTCGGATGAAAACCCTACAGGAGTTTGTCGCCGCAACTTTGGATGGCCGTGTGAGTTTTGCCGATCAGTCCCTGGAGGATTGGTGCAGCCAAGCCACAGCACTGCCGGGTATTGGCGATTGGACTGCGCATTATATCGCTATGCGCGGCCTGTCGATGCCGGACGCTTTCCCCGCGTCGGATTTGGGTATTCTGCAAGCCCTGGGCAGTGATGGTGAAAAGGCAAAACCCAAGCAGGCCCTGGAGCGGGCAGAGCAGTGGCGGCCCTGGCGGGCATATGGAGCCATTTTGTTGTGGCAGTCCCTGAAATCTGGAGAGAAAAAATGATTGTCTATGAGAGTTACACCACAGAATGGGGGGATGTTGCCATCGCGGCCTGCGAGCAGGAGGGAGAGGGGCTCTCCCGAGGCTCCAGAGGTATAGTTGCACTCCAGTTTTATGACGATGAACGGCCATTGCGTTTGGGGACCGGTTGGCAGCGGGGCGCCTCGGAGCTGACAGATTTGGCCGCTCAGCAGTTGCGGGAATATATCGCCGGCCAGCGCAAAAGTTTTGATTTGCCTCTGGCGCCAAAGGGCACTGAATTCCAGCGCCGGGTTTGGGATGCGCTGTTGCAAATTCCCTTTGGTGAAACCCGCAGTTACAGCCAGCAAGCCCAGTGGCTGGGCCAGCCTCGGGCTATTCGCGCGGTGGCGCGGGCCAATGGTGCGAATCCGATTGCCATCGTTATTCCCTGCCATCGTGTAATCGGAGCCAATGGCAGCCTTACCGGCTACGCCGGCGGCCTGTCTTTGAAAGCGCGCTTACTCACTCTTGAGGGTGCCAACTTTGTCCAGCAGGGCGAGCTGCTCTAGCGGGTAATATTGGGAAAAGCGCGATCATCTCTCCCTAGCCACGGCCTCTTTGGCGCGAGATAATGAGCGGTTCATAATCATATCGAGTCGGAGGCCAAATGCTGTACAGATTGGGGGATAAGCAGCCACAACTGGAAGGTGAGGGCCACTATATTGCGCCCGGTGCCCATGTGATTGGAGATGTGCGTATGCTCGCGCACAGTTCCGTATGGTTTAACGCGGTGGTGCGCGGTGACTGTGCGCCGATCACTATCGGTGAATACAGCAACGTACAGGATGGCTCGGTTCTGCATGCCGATGTGGGTGTGCCATTAACCATCGGCACCGGTGTCACCGTAGGCCATAAAGTGATGCTGCACGGCTGTGACATTGGTGATTACAGCCTGATTGGTATCAATGCCGTGATCTTAAACCGGGCCAAAATCGGCAAGTGCTGTATCATTGGCGCCAATGCGCTGGTGACCGAGGGCACAGAAATCCCCGATTACTCTATGGTGCTGGGCTCTCCCGGCAAGGTAGTAAAATCTCTCGATCCCGCCACCTACGAGCTGCTCAAAGCCAGCAGCGATCACTATGCGGCCAACGGCAAACATTTCGCCAGTGAACTGGTCCCGCTTGAGGCTAAAGATGTCTGAACAACCGGTAAAAACCGTGCAGCCGAAAGAGCGCCCGGTGAAATCCCCCTGTATCTCCGTGTGTGCCCTGAATGAGCAGGACCTGTGCGAGGGCTGTTTTCGCAGTGGTAACGAAATCAGCCGCTGGGGCTCCATGAACAATGATGAGCGCCGTGCAGTGTTAAAGCTCTGCACCGAGCGCGCGCGGCAAATGGGCCGAATCTGGTAAACAATCGATAGCGCTTTGTCGGGGCCGGGCCTCGCAGGGCCCGGAACTAAATGCGACTATGACCCAACCCTTTGTCCACCTAAGAATTCACTCAGAATTTTCCCTGATCGATGGCCTGGTAAGAATCAAGCCGGCCATCGCCCGCGCCCAGGAGCTGGAAATGCCAGCCCTGGCGATTACCGACCAGTGCAACCTCTACGGGCAGATTAAATTTTACCGGGCCTGTTTGGGTTCCGGTATCAAGCCGATTACCGCAGCGGATTTTTGGCTCAGCGAAGGCGGCGAAGGCAAGCCTACGCTGATCACGCTCTATGCGATGAACGCCGACGGCTACCGCAATATTACCGAGCTGATTTCCCGCGCCTGGATGGAGGGGCAGTACCACGGTAACGCCTATATCAAGCGCGAATGGGTTAAGGAGTACAGCGAAGGGGTGCTGATGCTGTCCGGTGCCAAGTACGGCGATGTGGGCCGTGCATTGGTAGCGGGGCGCCGCGCCCAGGCGGAGGAGCTGGCACGGGAGTGGGCGGAGTTATTCCCCGGCCGCTATTACCTGGAGTTACAGCGCACCGGTCGCGCCGGCGATGAGGACTACCTGCACTCGGCGGTGAAGTTGGCCCAGAACCTGAACTTGCCAGTGGTCGCCACTAACGACGTGCGCTTTATGGACGAGAGCGAGTTCGAGGCCCACGAGGTGCGCGTCTGTATCCATGAAGGCCGCGCTCTCGATGACCCCCGCCGCGAACGCCGCTATTCCGCGCAGCAGTATTTTCGCACACCGGAAGAGATGTGGGAGCTGTTTGGCGATATCCCCGAAGCCCTGGAAAACACCGTGGAGATCGCCAAGCGCTGCTCCGCACCGATCCAGCTGGGTAAATACTTCCTGCCGGAATACCCGATTCCCGAGGGTATGACCGAAGACCAGTTCTTCGAAAAGGTCTCCTATGAGGGTATGGAGCGGCGCCTCGCCACCATCCTCGACAAGTCCGCTGCGGACTATGCCGAGCGCCGCCAGATCTACGAAGACCGCCTGCGCTTTGAGCTGGATATCATTATCCAGATGGGATTCCCCGGTTACTTCCTGATCGTAATGGACTTTATCCAGTGGGCCAAAGACCACGATATCCCGGTGGGCCCGGGGCGGGGTTCCGGTGCCGGCTCTCTGGTGGCCTACTCGCTGGACATTACCGATCTGGACCCGCTGCAATACGATCTGCTGTTCGAACGATTCCTGAACCCGGAGCGGGTGTCGATGCCCGACTTCGATATCGACTTCTGTATGGAGAAGCGCGACCGGGTAATTGGCTACGTTGCGGATAACTATGGCCGCCAGGCGGTGAGCCAGATTATTACCTTCGGAACCATGGCCGCGAAGGCGGTGGTGCGGGACGTGGCGCGGGTACAGGGCAAGTCCTACGGCCTCGCCGACAAGCTGTCCAAAATGATTCCCCCCGATGTGGGCATGACCCTGCAAAAGGCCTTCGACCAGGAAGAGATCCTGCGGGAATTTCTCGACCACGACGATGAGGGCCAGGAAATCTGGGAGATGGCCCTGCAACTAGAAGGTGTGTCCCGTAACGTGGGTAAGCACGCCGGTGGTGTGGTTATTGCCCCCACCAAGCTCACCGATTTTGCGCCGCTCTACTGTGACGAGACTGGCGCGGGTCTGGTAACCCAGTTTGATAAAAACGATGTGGAAGATGCGGGTCTGGTGAAGTTCGACTTCCTCGGCCTGCGGACGCTGACCATCATCGACTGGGCCAAGCGCATGGTGGACGAGACCCGTGCGCGAGAGGGTGAGGAACCCCTGGATATTGCCGCGCTGCCGCTGGACGATGAAGAAACCTTCAAAATGCTCAAAAGGGCAGAGACCACGGCGGTATTCCAGCTGGAATCCCGGGGTATGAAGGACCTGATCAAGCGCCTACAGCCGGACAACCTGGAAGATATGATCGCCCTGGTGGCCCTGTTCCGTCCGGGCCCGCTGCAATCGGGCATGGTTGATGACTTTATTAACCGTAAGCACGGTCGCGCCCAGGTGGCCTATCCGGATGCCAAATACCAGCATGAAAAACTGCAACCGATCCTGGAGCCCACTTACGGGGTTATTGTTTACCAGGAACAGGTGATGCAGATCGCCCAGGAGTTGGCGGGCTATACCCTCGGTGGCGCCGACCTGTTGCGCCGGGCGATGGGTAAAAAGAAACCGGAGGAAATGGCCAAACAGAGGGCCACTTTTGAAAATGGGGCAAAAGAGCAAGGAATTGACCCCGAACTTGCGATTAAGATCTTCGACCTGGTAGAGAAGTTCGCAGGCTATGGTTTTAACAAGTCGCACTCTGCGGCTTACGCACTGGTGTCATACCAAACCGCTTGGCTGAAAGCGCACTATCCCGCCCAGTTTATGGCGGCGACCATGTCTTCGGATATGGATAAGACCGATAAGGTGGTGACCTTTATCGAAGAGTGCCGAGCCATGGAGCTGGTGCTGGTGCCGCCGGACGTGAATCTGGGCAGCTTCCAGTTCTCGGTGGATATCGACAATCGCATTATCTACGGTCTCGGTGCGATTAAGGGCCTGGGTGAAGGTCCGATCGAAAATATTATTGCGGCGCGGGAAGAGGGCGGTCCCTTTACCGACCTGTTCGACTTCTGCTCGCGGGTTGACCCACGCAAGGTGAACAAGCGCGCGTTGGAGGCACTGGTGCGCTCCGGCGCACTGGACAGCATAGGCCCGGATACCAATGGTGCCGACGGTTTGGATTATTCCCGTGCAGTGCTGTTTAACGCGCTGGATGAAGCGGTAAAAGCGGCGGAACAGCAAAAGGCCAATGCCAATGCGGGCATGATGGACCTGTTTGGCGAAGTGGTGCCCCAGGCATCGGAAGGCGATGTGTACGAGGATTTCCGCCGCACACGCTGTTGGAGTATCCGTGAACGCCTGGAAGGCGAAAAGAATACCCTGGGTCTGTATCTCACCGGGCACCCGATTGACGAGTATGCCGGTGAGTTACAACACCTGGTGAAGGCGCGAATCGCCGATTTGAAACCTGGCCGGGAATCGCAAAAAGTTGCGGGTCTGGTTGTGGCGATGCGGGTAATGAAAACAAAACGCGGTGATTCCATGGCTATTGTTACCCTGGATGACCGCAGTGGCCGTATTGAAGCGGCTATGTTCAGCGAGGCCTTTGGCGAACATAGAGACAAGTTGGCCAAAGATGCATTGCTGGTATTGGATGGACCGGTTGCCACTGACGATTACAGCGGCGGCCTGAAGATGACAGTAAACAGCGTTTCCACGCTCGATGAGCTGCGCCAGAGCCGGGTGACCGGGGTGCGTTTGCGAGTGGATAGCGGCAGTGTGGCACCGGGGCTGGCCAAGCGGCTGGCCGCTTGCCTGCAACCCTATACCGGTGGTCAGTGCGGGGTGAGCCTTGAGGTTTCCCGCCACGATGCTCGGGGCTTGTACCGACTGCCGCCGCAGTGGAACGTAGAACCAAACGACCAGATGGTCCAGTCCCTCAGGGAACTGTTGGGACGTGAGCAGGTGGCGCTTCAATACGCACAACGGCGTTAAAATCTACCGGGCTCGACTGGCTGGTTCTGTACAGTTAAGCTATGCCGCTGTGATAGCCCGGTGGTAACAAAAAGAGTTAAAGGCGCAGATTTCATGAATTTTAATTTTCTCGAGTTTGAGCAGCCAATTGCAGAGCTGGAAGGCAAGATAAAAGAGCTGCAGCTTGTGGGTGATGACAACGAGCTGAATATCGCCGATGAAGTTACCCGGTTGCGGGAGAAGAGTAGAACCCTGACCGAGTCGATCTACTCCGACCTGAGCCCATGGCAGGTCGTACAGGTAGCCCGCCATCCGCAACGTCCCTACTCAAAAGACTATATCGAGCGTTTATTTACCGATTGGGATGAGCTGCACGGCGACCGTCACTTTGGTGATGACAAGGCGATTATCGCCGGTATCGCGCGCTTAAATGGCAAGCCGGTAGCGGTGATTGGTGAAGAGAAAGGCCGCTCTGTCAACGAGAAGGTTGCACGCAACTTTGGTATGCCGAAGCCGGAGGGTTACCGCAAAGCCCTGCGTGTTATGGAAATGGCCGAGCGCTTTAAAATGCCGGTGCTGACCCTGATCGACACCCCGGGAGCCTATCCGGGTATCGACAGTGAAGAGCGCGGTATCAGTGAAGCCATCGCCCAGAACCTGGCAGTGATGTCCCGCCTGCGCACGCCGATTATTTGTACCGTGATTGGTGAAGGTTCTTCCGGTGGTGCACTGGCGATCGGTGTGGGTGACCAGCTGAACATGCTGCAGTACTCCACCTACTTTGTGATTTCTCCTGAGGGTTGCGCCAACATTATCTGGAAAACTGTTGAGAAAGCGCCTTTGGCCGCTGAGGCGATGGGGGTGACCTCCAGCGTGTTGGAAGAGTTGGGTATTGTGGATGAAACCATCCCCGAACCTCTCGGTGGCGCTCACCGCGATCCGGATGCAATGGCCAGTAACCTCAAAGACCGTCTCAGTGAGCAGCTGGACCAGCTGAGCAGCATCCCCATTGATGAGCTGCTGGAGAAGCGCTATCAGCGCTTGATGAGCTACGGCAATATCGTTTCCTAAGCTGCTTTTTTTCTTTAGGGAGTTGTTCGGAGGCTCCCTAGATCCTTTCCTGCCGCGCCAAGTGTATAAAAATATTGCCCTTGTGCGCGGTTGGTGTTTCCTTCCTAGTCCCTTCTTTCCCTACTCATAGACACTTGCGCTTGTGTGTCATTTCCCGCGCGATTGAGTTTTCCCCTTCGCTGTCCCTTTGCCTGAAAAAGCCACTATTTACAGAGCTGCCTTGTGGTCAGTCTCGTCAATGCAGCTAGGTTATTGGACTCCCGGGAAGTCTAAGAGGGAAATAAAGTACTCAAACAGGTTGATCTACTCTTTCGAGGGGGGCCGTTGAGAAAGCGGTTTACCTGACCCGATAGCAGACAGTCTGGGGCCTGGCGGCCGCTGAATGTCCACGCTGCCCCCATTTTGAACCCCCTTATCGAAAAGCCCTCTGAGGCGGCGCTACCTCCATGATAGAAAGTACCAACAATAAAGATTGGTGCAATAGGCACAGGTTTGCCCGGATAAAAATATCGACCGGAGAGACCTGTGAGCTGAAGTCTCAGGATTAATAATTATGGCAATAATGCAGAGTAATACAGCAACGGATGCTGCGCAGATACCGACGGGTGACCAGTCGGGGCACAGGTTTGCCCTGGTGGCGCTGACCTCACTATTTTTTATGTGGGGCTTTATCACCTGCCTGAATGATATTTTGATTCCCTACTTGAAAGGAATTTTCGAGCTGAACTATGCCCAGGCAATGCTGGTGCAGTTCTGCTTTTTTGGTGCTTATTTCCTCGTTTCCCTGCCTGCCGGTGCTCTGGTCAGTAAAATTGGTTATCAGAAAGGGATTGTGACCGGCTTAAGTATTTCGGTGGTTGGCTGTTTGCTGTTTATTCCCGCTGAAAGAATGGAAGTCTATGCACTGTTCCTCGGTGCACTGTTTATTCTGGCTTCCGGTATTACTATTTTACAGGTTTCCGCCAACCCTTATGTGACAGCACTGGGCGATGAGCGCACGGCGCCCAGCCGCCTGACCTTGACCCAAGGCTTTAACTCCCTGGGCACCACTATCGCCCCTCAATTTGGTGCATTGCTGATTTTACCCGCTGCCGGTGTTGCAGCGGGTGCTGCCAGCGCTGCTGTTATTGAAGTTCCCTACCTGATCCTGGCCTCCGCGCTGGCGATCCTGGCTATCGTCTTCGCATTTTTGAATTTGCCGGCAATTGTCAGTAGTGCAACTTCTGAGTCTGTTTCCAATACTGAAGCCGCTTCCGCCTGGAGCTACCGTCACTTGGTGTTGGGTGCGATCGCTATTTTTGTCTACGTGGGTGCTGAAGTCTCTATCGGCAGCTTCCTGGTGAACTTTATCGCTGAGGATTCCATCGCCGGTTTGGAAGAGTCTGAAGCCGCCTTCTATATCTCCCTGTATTGGGGTGGCGCTATGGTTGGTCGCTTTGCCGGCGCTTTAATTATGCGCTTTATCTCTGCTGGCAAAGTGCTCGCAATCTGCTCTATCGGCTCCTGTGTATTGTTGTTAATTACTGTTACGGGTAGCGGCTATCTGGCGATGTGGGCGGTACTGGCTGTGGGTCTGTGCAACTCTATTATGTTCCCGACTATCTTTAGTTTGGCGCTGGCCAAGCTGGGCCCATCGACCAGTCAGGGCTCCGGAATCTTATGCCTGGCCATTGTAGGCGGTGCTATTGTGCCGTTGTTACAGGGGCTTCTGGCTGACCAAATTGGTATCCAATTGGCGTTCGTTCTGCCGATCTTCTGTTACCTCTATATTCTCTACTACGGTCTCTCAGGACACCGTACAGATAAACGCGCTTAAGTTTTCTTTTCTTCTCTTCTGAGCTCGTTTGCCGGCATTTTTATGCCGGCTTTTTTGTGTCCGGAATAAATGGCCAATTTGAAATGTATTTGATTGTGGGGGAGGGGGTACCGGCGATCCCTGCCAGTTTTAGAGAGGTTGGGGGTTAGGAAGCTTGGGGGGCAGTCAGATCAGACTGTTTGTTGGAATCGAGAAATTCTTTAATCGGTAAGCGATAGTTGCGACTTACTTTCAGTTTTGCACCGCTGCTCAGGGTGAGAAAGTACTCGCCTTTGGTTAAAACCTTGATATGCACAATAAAGTTCAGGTTAACCAGTGTGGATCTGTGAATGCGTTTAAAAGTGTCTGGGCAGAGTTGTTTTTGCAGGTCTTTAATAGTGCTGCGCATTACATGGGTTTCCCCTTTGGCATGCACACACATATAGTCACCCGCCGCATCGATCCACTCGATATCCGGTTGGCTAACCATGGTGATACTGCCCCGGTCTTTAATGGCGAGACGCTGGGTTGAAGCAGCGGCGTTCTCTCCGCTTGATGCTTTGCCGGCACTGCTTTCGAAAGATCGCATCAGGCGATTTTTCTCTTCCTGATGGCCATCCTCTCCTTTGGATATCATCTGTGCCTGGCGCTGTCGGGCCCGGTCGAGGGCGGTTTCCAGTCGGCGCGGGTCCAGTGGTTTGAGTACATAGTCAACTGCGTGGACTTCAAAAGCCTTAAGGGCGTATTGGTCGTAGGCTGTGGCAAAGATTACCAGGGGCATGGTGTCTGCCTGTAGGTTGCGCACCACATCAAAACCGTTCATTCCGGGCATCTGCACATCGAGAATGAGTAGGTCAGGGTTGTGCTCTGAAACTGCTTGGACAGCTTCCCGGCCATTGCGACAACAGGCGAGAATATCCAGGTCCTTGCGTTCTTCGAGCATACTTTTCAGTAGTCTTAAAGCCAGGGGCTCGTCGTCCACCAGTACGACGCTGAGTCTGCTCATTGAACTTCTCCCTGTGTCAGGTGGGTTGATTGGTTGGAAATTTCCAGTGGAATATTGATGAGTACTTGCATACCGCCATCAGAATTTTTGTTTTGTTCTATTTTGAAATCTTGCGGGTAGAGCGTCGATAGCCGTTCGCGTACGTTTTTGAGGCCCACTCCCGTTGAGGAGGATTCCGGGTCACATTCGCTGGCAAAGTGATCTGGGCAACCGGTGTCGTAGACTTCCAGCACCAGGCGATCATCGGTGTTGTGCGCGTGGATACCGATAGTGCCCCCCATTTCGTTGGGGGCTATGGCATATTTCACCGAGTTTTCCACCAGTGGTTGCAGCAACATGCTGGGCACTTGTGCGCGGCGTACAGTTTCATCGATCGACAGGTCTACGGACAACCTGTCGGCAAAGCGGGTTTTTTCAATCTCCAAGTAGAGCAATACCGCCTCGATCTCTCGTTCAAGCTCAACTTTCTGCATCGGGTCTTCTTTTAGGGAGAGCCTTAAAAAATCACTGAGGCGCACAACCATTTCCCGCGCTTCATCAGCTTGCTGGAATCGAATTAGGGCGTTAATGGAGTTGAGCGTATTGAAGAGAAAGTGGGGGTTGAGCTGGTAGCGCAACATTTTTAGTTGCGCTTCATTGGCAATGGCCTCTGCTTGAAGTCTGCGGAGCTGCTCCCGTTCATGTACTGCTGCAACCTCCAGCATTTTCTTGTGCTCTTCATTGAGTAGGAAGTGATATTTTACCCCGCAGTACAGGGCGCTCCAGAATAAAAATACAAATAAAGAGGCGTAATACCAGCCGCCGAACTCAGACCAGATCGAGTGTTCACCACTGAGGCGTATATAGGCCTCCATTCGAACCAGGGTCCATATTCCCGAAATAACAGCGACAGCCAGAAGGTAGATCACGGTGCGGAAGGCGAGCTCTGATTCCCAGGCGACATCAAAAATCGGTTTTAGAAATAGGGATAATAAAAATGCAATAGCGCACTGGAATACTGTATTGACAGGCTCGAAGTGAGGCCACTCTGTAGGGGAGTGCCACAGGGTCAGTGAAAGAAAAGTGACCAGCAGTATGCCAACCCAGCTGACCAGCTGCAGTTTCCAAAACCAGCGGGTCGACTGAATTTCAGTGTTCGGTCTCGTATCTAGACGGGTCGAGTACTGCATGATTTCCCGCATATTTAGTATTGTGAAAAGGACGGGATAGACGCTCATCGTCGCGTTCATTATTATCCGCAGAATATTACCTTGCAGAAACGTGACCCGCCAGAGGGGATAGCGCCACGCTTCCGGCTTGTCCCCGAGAAAGTCCTTTTTATCTGATTTTGGGGTGAATAGTCGAGTAATTTTCGGCAATCTCGATTCAGAAGACAACTCCTCTCTATTTTTATATGCGAGTTAATCAGCCCGGACTTCTTTGAGACTAAAGTTCAGTGGTACTTCTGTTTATCCAGCTCGACACTATTAGATTGTCTATCTGGTCAAAAACGGTAATTTGAAATTTGGTTGAGTAGATAGGTAGTTGCCAATAATTGTGGTAAAAATGTGCAGGGCCTTTAACGGCTTGAATGAATCCACAGTCGCAAAGGTGATACTAACTTTTGCGCAAAATCATGTGGTGGCGGAAAAAATTCCGGGTGAATGGACCAACCGCTAGAAAGAAATAGTTTAGATTTGGGGATCGGTTTCCGATGAGCCAGATGTTGCCCGAATCGGGGTTCTCCTCGAGCGAGATGGCTAAATATGACACTGATGCCCGTGCCGGAGTAGCGGCCGGCGTTGCCCCGCGTTATATCAATTTAATTGCACTTACGTCCCTATTTCTGATTTGGGGATTTATTACCGGCCTGAACGATGTGCTGGTGCCGCACTTAAAAAATGTTTTTGAGTTGAGTTACACCAAAGCTGTCTTGGTGCAGTTTTACTTTTTTGCTGCCTATTTCCTGGTATCCGTGCCGGCAGGCATGTTGTTGAGGCGGGTTGGTTATCAGCTTGGGCTGGTGCTCGGGCTTTTGGTGGCTTGTGCGGGCTGCCTGGTCTTTATTCCCGCTGCCCGCCTGCAAATCTACGAAGTCTTTTTGCTGGGGCTGTTTGTTCTGGCTTCCGGAATTACCCTGCTGCAGGTTTCCGCAAATCCCTATGTTATTGCGCTGGGCAGTGCTCGCACGGCGCCAAGTCGACTGAATCTGACCCAGGCTTTTAACTCCCTGGGAACTACCTTGGCACCGGTGATTGGCGGCGCAGTTTTCTTTGCGGGACTTACTATTACCGCTGACCCGGATACAGCGGCGAGTATTATTGAGTTCAGGGCCCGCGAAGCGGCTTTGGTGGAGACACCTTATTTCTGGTTAGCGGTTCTACTACTGGTGATGGTCGCTTTCTTTTCCTGGATCAGGTTGCCGGCTATTCCCGAGCACCAACAGGGTGGAGGAGCAGATGGTCACGATGTGTTTTCTCTGTGGCGTTTCCCCCGCTTGACCCTGGGGGCTGTAGGTATTTTTGCCTATGTGGGTGCGGAGGTGGCTATTGGCAGTTTTCTGGTGAGTTTCTTTGGTGAACCATCAGTGGCAAAGATGGCTCCCTTTGAAGCGTCAAAGTATGTCTCTTATTACTGGGGCGGAGCGATGATTGGGCGCTTTGCCGGGGCCTTTTTGCTGCGCTTTGTCTCTGCTGGAAAAACCCTGGCGGTTTGTGGCCTGGGTTCGGTGGTACTTATAGCAATCGCGATGATGACGTCTGGCCCGATCGCGGTCTGGTCCATAGTTGCGGTGGGTCTGTGTAACTCGATCATGTTCCCGACTATATTCAGTCTGGCCTTGCGCGGGCTGGGTAAACATACCAGCCAGGGTAGCGGTATCTTATGCATGGCAATTGTAGGTGGTGCAATTATTCCTCTTTTCCAGGGAATGCTGGCTGATAGCGCCGGTATACAGTATTCATTTTTGGTGCCTCTGGTGTGTTACTGCTATATCGTTTATTACGGCGCTTTTTCACGAACCCTGCGCGGTAGCGCGGTGGAGTAGAACCTTCATTTATCCTTTCCGCCTTGTCTGCAATTTGGACCAGCCCATCGGATTTCTATTGGCCTGTAGAGACAAGTACTGCAATTTGTTGTCATTGCGAACTGTGCCCACTGGGTAGCCATGACTCAGTTTTATGGCGATCGGTGAATACGGCATTAGCAGAACTTGATTCCGACGAGAGCTGGATCTGGGGTTATTTCTAATATTTCAGCTCGGTGGAGGCAGACCGTGCACAACTGCCGGGGCAGGTGATGTGCGGCATAATAAATATGGCGATAGTAGGTCGCGCTGGGTGTAGGGCTTTGGAGATATTTCCTCTGAAGTTTGTCTGAGCGCAACTCGTAGAGCCAGTTAACAAGCGTGGAATAATTTTGGGAGTTATTCGTGAATTTTAGTAAGCGATTTTCGCTGGGCTTTGTGCTCTGTGCTTCTGTGCTCGCCGGGTGTCATTCCGAGAGCCAACAAACTGAGCCAAAAGCCGATAAAGCGCAGGCCGATACTGGCACCAGTGCCGCCGAGGGCATCGACAACTGGCCTGAACTCAAGCCAGCCTTACCACGCGATGAAAAGCTGGAAGCCCAAATCACTGAAATCATGTCCCGCATGTCTCTGGAAGAGAAAGTGGGTCAGATGATCCAGGCGGAAATCCGCAGCGTTACTCCTGAAGATGTGGAGACCTATCACCTGGGTTCCGTATTGAATGGTGGTGGCGCCTTCCCGAACAACGATAAGTTTGCCACGCCGCAAGACTGGTTGGCCCTTTCTGACGCCTTCTTTAAGGCATCTATGGACACTTCCGATGGCGGTGTTGCGATTCCCCTGATCTGGGGTTCCGATGCGGTTCACGGCCACAACAATGTGATCGGCGCGACCCTGTTTCCGCACAATATTGGTCTGGGTGCCGCCCAAGACCCGGAGCTGATTGAGCGTATTGGTAGCGCTACCGCCCGCGAAGTGGCAGTGACCGGTATCGATTGGACTTTCGCTCCTACCGTCGCGGTAGTCCGCGATGACCGCTGGGGCAGAACTTACGAGAGCTACTCAGAAGATCCCAAGATTGTTGCGGATTATGCCGAGGCAATGGTGAAGGGGCTCCAGGGCGAAAAATCCAGCGCTGAATTCCTGCGCGGCGAAAACCTGGTTGCCACTGCCAAGCACTTTGTCGGTGACGGTGGTACGAATCGAGGAATTGACCGAGGTGATAATGCGGTTCCGGAAAAAGAACTGGCAGAGGTCCATGCGGCGGGTTACCTGACGTCTCTGCCGGCTGGCGTACAGACCGTGATGGCTTCATTCAATAGCTGGAACGGTGAAAAACTCCACGGCCACAAATACCTTCTGACCACTGTTTTGAAAGAGCGCCTCGGTTTTGATGGATTTGTGGTGGGCGACTGGAATGGCCACGGTTTCGTGCCCGGTTGCACTGTAGAGAGCTGTGCAGCGGCGATTAATGCCGGCCTGGATATGTTTATGGTGCCGGCGGACTGGAAAGCCCTGTACAACAACACCCTGGCCCAGGCCAAAAGCGGTGAAATCGGTGCAGAGCGTATCGATGATGCTGTTCGCCGTATCTTGCGAGTGAAGATCCGCGCAGGTCTGTTTGACCGCAATATGCCGCTGGCAGGCAAAGATGGTATCCTGGGCAACCCGGAGCACCGCGCAATCGCTCGTGAAGCGGTACGCAAATCCCTGGTATTGCTGAAAAACAACGACAAGCTGCTGCCATTGGCTGCTGACCAGAATATTCTGGTTGCCGGCGATGGTGCGGATAACTTGTCCAAGCAGAGTGGTGGTTGGACGATCTCCTGGCAGGGTACCGGCAACACGCGCGCAGACTTCCCCGGTGCGACTTCAATCTTTGAAGGTATTTCATCGGCGGTTAAAGCCGCTGGCGGTGAAGCGGTATTGAGTGCGGATGGCAGCTTCTCAGATGCTACTTTTGCCAATGGTAAGGCACCCAAGATTGCTATTGTTGTATTTGGCGAAGAGCCCTATGCAGAGTGGCACGGCGATATTACCAACCTGGAATACCAGCGCGGTAACAAGAAGGATTTGGCGCTGCTGAAAAAACTGCGTGAGCAGGGTGTTCAGGTAGTCAGTGTGTTCCTGTCCGGTCGTCCGCTTTGGATTAACAGTGAATTGAATGCATCCGATGCCTTTGTTGCCGCCTGGCTGCCTGGCTCTGAAGGTGCTGGTGTTGCAGATGTGCTGATTAAAGGCGCCGATGGGGAAGCCCGTTACGACTTTACCGGCAAGCTGCCATTCAGCTGGCCAATGCACAGCTATCAGAATGTCCTGAATCCTTACCACGAGAATTACGAGCCACTGTTTGAGTTGGGCTATGGCCTGGCTGCTGAACAGGAATCCCTGGTGAGCAACGAATTGCCGGAGACCAGTGAATCCAGTGCCGGTGGCGGTTTGGAAGAAGCCTGGCTGTTGGTATCCCGCCCGCAAGCTCCCTGGGTGTTAAATATTGCTGAAGCTGGGGCAGAGGTTGTACCTGTGCACGGTAACTTCGCGGTTAGCGGAGACGATAAAAACATCACTGTCAGCTCCATCGATATGTCTTCCCAAGAAGATGCTCGACTGATTACCTGGAAAGGCCTGCGTCCTGGTGCAGTTCAGTTGTCTGCTGAATATATGCAGGACCTGAATGTCTACCTGGAAGAGAAATCTGCGCTGACACTGAATATCCGTGTCGATCAGCCAATTGAAAAGCCAGTGGTGGCTACCATGAACTGTGGAGATGGCTGTTCTGCCAAGGTACCGCTGGAGTCTGCGCTGAAATCCATGGAGCAGAAAAGCTGGACCCGGGTTTCTGTAGATCTGCAGTGCTTTGTAAAAGCCGGTGCGGATTTTGGCAAGGTGTTTAGTGCCTTTGGCTTGGAGAGTGAAGCTCCGATGGCTATTGCGGTTGCCAACGTTAAGTTGACCCCGGAAGCTGGAGTATCTGCTGATATTCGTTGTGACGGTTAAGTTACAACACACTTAAAGGGCTAATTACCCTCAGTTCTAACCGGAGCCTGTTTTTTGGTTCCGGTTAGCGGCTGAAATAATTTGTTCTCACAGGAACGGTGCCAGTGTGATGTTCTATCCCGTTGGCACTTCTTTGCCCGCCAATCTCTTCTTTCCAGATATTACTATTTCTTTTATCCCATATATTTAATACTGGGGTGGAAGGAAAGAATACACTTCACTCGAGACACGCTGTGAATACATCCCTGTAAGCTCCTAATCGGCATCCATGCCTCATAGGGTCCCGAGCGCAGTGTATTATTTCCTTCTCCATTTTTAGTATATTGGATAGCGTTATCCCACGATAAATCTACCTCTCCTGATTTTTGTTATTTCACGCCTTCATAGTATTACTTGTCACAAAATTATTGCCGCTATTGGTGCTGTATTGAGTTGTCAGGCACTGCAAACGTGCAGGCGAATAAATAATTCAATAAATTTTATTTTCTAATCTTATTTAAATTTTGGAGTGGGGTAGGCTTTGCGCAGGTTCCATTTTCTCGGGAACAGAAAGGTAATTGATTTGAAATGAAGCTGCCATTCCACTCTGGTTAGTATGACTTCGCTCTCAAAATTAGGGCTCTTGGATAGTTGGCATTCTTATTGCTGGTTATTTTTCGAGTGTTTACTTTTCAGACCTGGCCTTCCATTGAATTATGGCGGTTATGGTGGGTTGGTTCCCTGTTTGATTTTGTGCATTTTGAGGTCCTCGGTCATGGTGGTGCCGGGGATGGTGCGGATAAATTAACTTGAAATGGAATTGGAGGAACTAATGGCACCTTGTCATATCGTTTTTTTACCAGGACTTTTCGCGCGTGGATGGATCTGGAATCAGGTTGCAGATGCTTGCCGGCAGCAGGGGCATAAAATAACTGTTTTCGAGCCATCTATCCCTGAGGTTTTTATGGGTAAGTTGGATTCGGCGCACGAAATGATTAGAGAGTGTCTCCAGTTAAATGGAGATATGGATAATAATATTTTGGTCGGCAACTCGATGAGTGGGCTTATTACGTTAGATTTTGCCGCAAAATATCCTGAACTGGTAGCTGGGGTGGTTATCAGTGGAGCCCCGGGGCTTGAGGAGTTGGAGGCAGGAGTTTCCCTTTCTGATTTACGCGGGTCGGTACCTGGAGCAGCAAATATACTTTGTGAGCGGGTCTTCCGAGATATTAACCGCCTGCCGAAACCGGATTATGAAAAGGGCGTGGCTGATATTAATACTATTTTCTCCACCAACGAAACGTTTAAGTCGGTAGTTAAATGGCTAAATATAAGTAGGAAGTATGATGTTCATGGCAGCTTGAAGAAAGTTAGGTGCCCGATCAAATTAATATGGGGAGACTTCGATCAAATAACACCGGCTGAATCCTGGCGGTCGCTGGCCTCCCAGAATGATAATTTGGATTATTGTGAAGTGTATGATTGTGGGCACAGCCCTATGCTGGAAAAGCCTGAAGAATTTTATCAGCTTCTCTCTGGGTATCTTCTTGGTCTAAACAGGCCCTTGGCGCGGACTGCTTGATGACAAGCATTTCCCGGGTGGCTTGAAGAAGCATAGCTATGACAGAAGTTGCGCTTGTCATAGCTATGTATCTCGAAGGCTGTTATTAATGTTCTCTCGAAGTTTTTTCTTCGAGACGATAGTCGGGTCGTTAGGTTCCCTGCATATAGTCTGTAATTGTTTTTTCCTCAAAGTTAATATCAGAAAACAAAGCTTGTACTTTGGGGCCTGTAGGTGATTGGGCGAGAAAACCAATCCTGGTGGGCTTGGAGGTCTGCAGGGAAAATGATCGAAGGTATGACCAGTGTCTGCTATCCTCTGAGTGATAAAAGAAGTATGTAGTTCCTTTCCTCGCAATTTTTAGATAGCTATACTCCCTCCGGGTTTCTATATGATAGGCATCGTCACCACCTTTATAAGCCACGGTAGACGCTATGCCATTTCTGCCAGAGTTAAACCTCTCAAGTAGAAGTTTTGCCCAGTTTCCCTCGTCTGCATAAACAATTAAAGCGGCTCCATCATAGCTTTTCTCAAGGTCTACAGAGACTTTTGCGGAAAAAATAAAGTCAGCTTTCGGTATGAAAATTAATCTTGGGGCATTGTCTATTTGATAAGAGCTGTCGGCATTGGTGAATAAATCGCTGCCTTTTGTGGCGGTGATGGTGATTTTTGAAGGTGCGATGCTTGGTTCTTGAATGGTGTGCTGTTTTTCCAGCGGATAGGGAATTCTTAAATAGTTGTAAGTTTCTGGGGCGGCTGTTATTGCTATGCAATTGCTGGCTTGAAGTATCAAAGTCAATAGAGCGGGGAATAGACATTTCATGATTTCATATCCTTTCTAGTGGAGATATACGATGAAAGGTATTGCTGAAGATTTGCTTTTGATTTTATAAGTGCCTCTATTGTTTCCATGCCCTTTGGCGCAGTCTCCTGCTCAAGAATAATCCACTGGCTGCCGCCGACTTCGATACTGGCCTCAATAATTGAAGGCCAATCTATTAGATCCATGCCGACTATAGCTTTATTGTTAATATTCTCATCAGGAACCCAGGATTTAAAATGAGTGGTATAGGTTCGCCCCGGATATCGTTTTAGATAGTTGATAGGATCTTTGCCTGCCGCAGAAGCCCAGCCGATGTCTAACTGCAAAATGAAATTGTCATCAGTAGACTGGGATATATAGTCCCAGAAAGTTGTGTTTTGATAGGTGGAAAATTCTTTATCGTGATTATGAAATCCCATTTTCAAACCGTACTTGGAAAGAGCGGATTGCGCACTGCGAAGCTGCGATATTAACTTGTCTACCCCGTTAGGGTTCCAGCTTCTCGGGTCCCAGCCAACGATTAGGTATTCGGCACCCAGGGTCTGGTAATAAGTGGCCGTTGTATCTATTAATTCCGGGAGCAGCTGGGTAATAGAAACGTGTGCACCGCTCACTTTTAGCTTTAATTGCTCCAGTAGAGAGCGGAGTTCCTTTGGCTTTTCTTTGTACGGACCTAGTTCCGTAGCCAGTTCTATCGCATTAAAACCTGCTGCTTCTAGTCTTTTTAGTGTGCCTGAAAAGTCCCGGTTTAACTCATGGCGAACAGACCATAGTTGAACCCCGAGTTGGGGTTCAATTTTCTCAGTAGTCATATTCACTTCTATTGCGACTGATTTTAAGACAGGTAAAGTTGTCAAGAGAATAGCTGTAAACAGATTGCGAGATAAATTTCGTAGGCTTATCACTTTTATAATCTCCCCGCAGAAAGTTCGCTGGCTGCATAGTTTGCGGCTCGAGCAGTTAATGCCATAAAAGTTAGAGATGGGTTTTGAACTGCTGAAGAGGCGAAGCAGGAGCCATCGGTTACAAAAAGGTTGGGTATGTCGTGCGATTGGTTGTACCCATTTAAAACTGAGTTGGTTTTATCACTACCCATTCGTGCTGTGCCTACCTCATGGATGGCACTTCCAGGGGGATATTTATCACTAGTGACTTGTCCACTAACTTCATTTAGCCCCAAATTCTTAAGCATAGCTTGCATGGTCTCACAGGCATCCTCCATCATTAGGCGCTCATTTTTAGACCATTGACAATTGATATGTAGTTGCGGGATTCCCCACTTATCTTTTTTGGTGGAGTGGAGCCTGACCTGGTTTTCGTGTCTCGGTAACATCTCTCCCTGTGCACCAATCCAAAATCCCCAGCGCCCAGGTTGTTGCAGTTTTTCTTTGAAAGATTTTCCAATCCCCTCGGAAGCAGCCATTGTCCGCCAGTCCTGCCGATAGGCGCTTCCTGAAACCTGGTAGCCGCGCTTGTAGTGTTTCCGGTAAAGTTCGGGGCGATATTGGAAATTGGGAATCAGGATGCCGGTTGGTCTCCACCCGGAGAAGTACTCATCTTCATAACCATCAATAAAGCCGTGGGCTGAGGCATTGTAATTGTGGTCCATTAGGTAGTGGCCCAGTACACCAGAGCTGTTGGCGAGCCCCTTGGGGAAATGCTTGTTGGCTGAGTTGAGGAGTATTTGGGTTGAGCCCAATGTGGATGCGCAGAGGAAAACGATTCGGCCAAAATACTCTCGTTGTTGCAGGGTTTCGCTGTCGATTACCCTTACGCCAGCTACTCGGTTCTTTTGCGAGTTGTAAATAAGGCTGTGTACCACGCTATTACTGGCAATTTGTAGTTTGCCGGTTCTCATTGCGGCTGGCATGGTGGCGCTTTGTGTAGAAAAGTAGCCGCCGAATGAGCAGCCTCGTTGGCACTGGTTACGAGCCTGGCAGTTGTATCGGCCTAGGGCTACCTGTTCCCGGTTTGGCTTGGTCAGGTGAGCAGCTCTTCCAATAATGAAATGCTTATCACGATACTGCTTTTCAAACCTGGACTTGATGTCTTGTTCACACTGGTACATCTCAAATGGTGGTTGGTATTCGGAGTCTGGCAGTTGCTCAATATTGTCCGTATTGCCACTGATTCCGGCAAAGCGTTCGACTTTGCTGTACCAGGGTGCAATATCCTTGTAGCGAATGGGCCAATCAACTCCTACGCCATCACGTTTGTTTGCGAGAAAGTCGTGGTTACTAAATCTATATGACTGCCGGAACCAGAGAAGGCTTTTGCCCCCTACTTGATTGCCGCGAATCCAGGTAAAGTCTGAGCCGGGCTCTGTGGAGTAGGGTTGGTCGCTGTCATTACAGAAAAAATGCTTGGTGCTTTCATTGAGAAAAATACTACGACTTTGTATTGGGTAGATTTCTTTTTTCTCTTTCAGATTCATTTTAGTACGGAGTGGGAATTCCCAAGGTCCCTTGTTTTCTGTGGGGTAGTCCTGACCGTGTTTTACCATCCGGCCCCGATCTATCATCAGGGTATTTAATCCCCGTTCGGTTAGTTCTTTTGCTGCCCAGCCGCCGCTAATACCTGACCCTATAACGATTGCGTCAAATACCTGGCTTTCTTTTTGGATCAATAATTCATCATTTTGCATAGTACTTTCCTTTAAATACGTGGCAGTGAACCCCAGGCCTTCCCGGTTTGATCCAAGGGAACTGAACCTTTGAACCCACCGGGAATTGCTTGGTAAGCAAGCTCACGGGTGGCTCCGGTAAAGCTGGTGTAGTAGCCAAGGCACACCAGGAATTTAAGATTCCTGAAATCTTGCTGTAAGTCTGGGTTAAAGGGGGCTATTCCGGTGTCGAGTGATTCGAGTAGAGCAACCGATTGTTCTGGGGCAAGATGAATAAAGGGGTGTCCATACCGGGTGGTGGCACGCTCATCCAACTCATGTAAGAGCTTTTTGGTTTTTAGCTGGGTTTGCTCTTCTATGCAGCCGGTTAAATAGTGATCGACAAATAAATGGCACTCTGTTTCAGCTGCGCCGGGAGTATCCGTTGCGGGTATCAGGTAGGAGCAGATTTTGTGCAGGGTGGTGAGTTGTTCAATAGAGAAAAGTCGTGCCCGGTAGGCGTCAGTTCTTCGCGATTTGAAAAAATTATCTGCTGCCGCAAGAGCTTGCTGCTCTGTGCAGGTTAGGGCCAGAGAGGTCCCGCCCACAGTGGCCAGTCCTTGAATAAATTTCCGACGGTTTATCATCCCGGTCTCCTCTTGTTGCTTGAAGAGTTAGTTCTTTTCTAGTGAATCGATACTGGTAGGGAGATTTTGTCTTTGGGGCTTAAACTCGTCGTCTTGATTTGTGGTAATACCCAAATCTGGACGTACAAATTCAGGTATTACCTAAAGCTTTACCCCTTATTTGGGCGGGCCGATGGTGGTTTAGTGGTAATATCTTTCTAGGGAGCCTCTGAATAACTCCGTGATACCTCTGGCATGCAGAGCGGTTCACAATCAAGGCGCGGCTTCGCAGGAATGTCTAGACCTTTCAAGAAGTTGCAACGCGGAGTGTGAATCGCTCTGCAAGCCCCGAAGGGCGGGCCTTGAAGGCCACAGCTGCTGCGTTGCAGCTCTTGCAAAGGGCTAGGCCATTCGCAGCGAGCTGCGCCTAACATCTGCAGCCTTCAAGACCCGCAGAGGCATTATGGAGTTATTCAGAGGCTCCCTAGGTAGAAGGGCTATCTGAGTATCAATGGACGCTTTACTATTCAATTTCCACGATATTGTTCTGATAATGACCAGTTATCAGTGCGCTCTTTTTGCACTGTTGTTGTTAGTGATTCGTCGTGAGCGGCGTTTCAGCAACACCTTGTTGGCGCTATTTCTGTTCTCACAAGCCGCTATTCCCCTGGATATCCTGATTAATTTTGGTGAGGGTTTCCGCAGTTGGTCCATTGAGACTTCCCCGAACTTGTTTTTTGTATTTGGCGCAGCCTACTGGTTAGAAGGCCCCCTGTTACTTTGGTATACCCGCTCCTTAACTCGCGAGGGGTTTAGGATTTCCAGGCGGGACCTTTGGTACTTGCTGCCTTTTTTTCTGGCAGTCGTGTTTGAATATTTCTCCTACTGGCAATTTGATAGCGAAACCAAGACAGCCATGCTGCGTGGGGAGAATTTAACTACTGGCTCAATGTTCGATCACTTGTTGGGATTGGCTCGTGAATCGCTTCGGGTACTTTTCGGTGTTTTGTGTCTTTTTGAGGTGCGTCGATGCCGCAGGCAGATTCGAGATAATCATTCCAGTATTGAGAAAATTGACCTGACTTGGCTGCTGGTGTTGATCTGGGGCTTCTTGCTGGTTCGTATTTGGGCTCTGGTGATTAACCTGGCGGTAGGGTTGGCGCAGGAGTGGCAGCTCCAGTTGGATATTGGAGCGATGGGGCTGTTTAGTAACTACGCCGTATTTGTTTTGGTTAGTGCCATGATCTTCTTCAGTCTCAGTTACTCCTCAATGTTTGAGGGCGATGGGCATGAAGTGGAGAAGTCCGGGGAAGATGTAGGTTCTGACCAGGAACAGGATGCTAATGGGGAGCCTGAGATTGATCTGGAGTTGGCAGCCCAAATTGAAAATTATATGCGGGAAGAAAAGCCTTACTTGGTTCCAGCCCTTACCCTAGAGCAGTTGTCAGGGCAGTTACAGGTATCACGCAGGTTGCTTTCACAGACGATTAATCGTCATTTTCAGTGCAACTTCTTCGAGTTTGTAAACCGTTACCGTATAGATGAGGCAAAACGGATGTTGCGGGAGCCGCAAAATGCGGGGCTCACCGTGATGGAGGTAATGTTGTCCTCGGGCTTTAATACCAAGGCTACATTTAACTCCTTTTTTAAGAAAATGGTTGGTATGACGCCGACCGAGTACCGCCGGCTTTATTGCGAAGCCAGGGCTGGCAGTGAGAAGGGTGCTATAGAGCCCAGCTAAAGGGCTCTAGCCGCCTTTGCTGGGTTTGGCGGTATACTTTTGAAAATTTGATTCTGGCTCGATCCCTTGTGAAACCCGTAGACCTCCATGAAAAACTCCCAACTCTGATAAAGGGGTTACTAAAGTCCCACCCTGCCAGCGGCCAGTTGTGGGTGGGGTTTTCTGGTGGTCTGGACTCCACTGTTCTCCTGCACCTTCTGGTAACTTGCCAGGTTCCCGTGCGTGCGCTTCATATTCACCATGGCCTAAATACAAATGCGGACATTTGGCTGGCTCACTGTAAAGAGTTTGCTGAAAGTCTGGCGGTACCCTTTACAGCCATTCAGGTTACTGTTGATTACAAAGATGGCGGATTGGAGCAGGGGGCTCGCCGGGCGAGATATGAGGCCTTCAATCAGGTGATGTCCGAAGGTGATCAAATTCTGCTCGGTCACCACGCGGATGACCAAGCTGAGACTTTCCTGCTGCGCTTAATGCGGGGCGCGGGCGTGTTGGGATTGGCCAGTATGTCCGAGAGTCGAACTATCGGAGATAATAAGTACTTACTGCGCCCTCTACTCAGGGCGGGGCGAAAAGGGCTAGAGCAGTGGGCTGAGGCTCACGGATTGAGCTGGATTGAAGATGACAGCAATGCGGATGAGGCCTTGGAGCGTAATTTTTTGCGGCATCGAGTTGTTCCACTGCTCAACCAGCGTTGGGGAGCGAGTCGCCAGATCGCTCGGGCAGCGGAGAACCTGAGGGAGTCTGCGGACTTGCTGTCTGAGTTGGCACTTGCTGACCTGGAGGAGGCTGATTTAAAGGCGGAGCGATTTGGCGAAAGTCTGGCCCTGCCTCGCTTCTTCAGCCTTAGCGAGGGGCGCCGTAAAAACCTTATGCGGCATTGGGTATTGGGCCAAGGGGGGCAGCCGCCAGAGTCAGCCCTATTAAATCAGGCGCTTTCCCAGGTGACTCATGCGGCAGAGGATGCACAGCTTGAAGTTAATTTGGGTGGGCAAGTGGTACGACGTTTTCGGAGTCGCCTTTACCTGACCCCTGAGCTGGCGCCAATTGCCAATAAACCCGATAAAAATTGGCACTGGGATGGCCGCTCTAATCTGGCTCTGCCAGCGGGTGGCATTCTTCGGCCCTCGTCGGATTGGCCAGTGGGCGATTATCGAGTGTGTTATCGCAGAGGAGGGGAGCGTGCTCATCCGGTAAATCGCTCCAGGTCACAAACGCTTAAGAAGCTCTTGCAGGAGTGGGCCCTTGAGCCCTGGCTCAGGGATCGTGTCCCATTGGTATTTTTGGGGGATGATCTGGTGGCTGTCGCGGGGCTCTTTTCATGCAAAGCAGGCTGCGCCATCCCGGATGAACCACCCGGCTGGCGGTTTTTCGATTGAGTGTTAAGGGGGTTTCTGCTACCCTGGCGCCCCGTCTAAAAGGCACCGGGAGAAGCTGGATTATCCGCCCGGGCCAGCCCTGTAAGCTCGACATTCATCGAGCGCTCAACTGACCAAGGTTTTGCATGACGCGCTATATTTTTGTAACTGGTGGCGTGGTTTCCTCGTTGGGGAAAGGTATCGCCTCCGCCTCTTTGGCCGCCATTCTCGAGGCCCGCGGCCTCAAGGTTACCATCCTCAAACTGGACCCCTACATCAACGTAGACCCGGGTACCATGAGTCCCTTCCAGCACGGCGAGGTGTATGTCACCGAGGATGGTGCCGAGACTGACCTGGACCTGGGTCACTACGAACGCTTTATCCGTACCCGGATGTCCAAGCGTAACAACTTCACCACCGGCCGCGTGTACGAAACCGTACTGCGCAAAGAGCGCCGTGGTGACTACTTGGGTGGCACCGTACAGGTGATTCCCCATATTACCGACGAGATCAAGCGCCGCGTTGTAGAAGGTGGCCGCGATGTCGATGTCGCTATTGTTGAAATCGGTGGCACCGTAGGTGATATCGAATCCCAACCGTTCCTGGAATCTGTGCGTCAGCTGCGTGTGGAAATGGGCACCAATCGAGCCCTGTTGATCCACCTGAGCTATGTGCCTTTCCTTGCCACTGCAGGTGAAACCAAGACCAAGCCGACTCAGCACTCTGTTAAAGAGTTGCGTTCTATCGGCTTGCAGCCGGATATTCTGCTGTGCCGTTCCGAGCGCGAGATCGATGAGGACTCCCGCCGCAAGATCGCACTGTTCACTAATGTGGAAGAGCGCGCTGTTGTACCTCTGCCCGATGCTAAGACCATCTACGGCGTACCGCGTCTTCTGCACAGTTACGGCCTCGACGATATCGTTGTGGAAAAACTGCAGCTGGAATGCCAGGCACCAGACCTTTCCGAGTGGGATGAAGTGGTCGATGGCAAGCTGAACCCGCAGCATGAAGTGAAAATTGCCATGGTTGGCAAATACATGGAGTTGCTGGATGCCTATAAGTCCCTGATCGAGTCCCTGACCCATGCGGGTATCAAGCATCGCTGCAAAGTGGATATCGACTTTATCAACGCTGAAGACGTTGAGGGTGAGAACGGCATTGACCTGATCAAGGATGCCGATGCAATCCTGGTTCCCGGTGGATTTGGTGAACGCGGTTTAGAGGGCAAGCTTGAATCTGTTCGCTACGCTCGTGAAAACAATATTCCTTACCTGGGCATCTGCCTCGGTTTACAGTCTGTGGTTATCGAGTTCGCGCGCAATGTGCTCGGCCTCGAAGGTGCCAACAGTACTGAATTCAATACTAAAACCCCGCACCCTGTTATTGGCCTGATCACAGAGTGGATCGATAGCGAAGGCAACATCGAGAAGCGCGACGAGCAGTCCGACCTGGGTGGCACCATGCGCTTGGGCGGTCAGGAGTGTCGCTTGGCTAAAGACACCAAGGCTCGCGATATCTACGGCGCAGACGTCATTGTAGAACGCCACCGCCACCGCTACGAAGTGAACAACAACTACGTTGATCGCCTGCAGCAAGCTGGTTTGAAAATTGGCGGCTGGTCTGCAGACGATACCCTGGTAGAAATGGTTGAATTGCCGAACCATCCCTGGTTCGTTGCTTGCCAGTTCCACCCGGAATTTACTTCAACCCCGCGCGACGGCCATCCGCTGTTCGAAAGCTTTGTTGCCGCCGCAATGAAGCAGCGTGAAAACCAGGGTTAAAAAATAATTCCGCCTTAGCTCTAAGTTAGTTGAGGCGGAGATAACAGGGAGTAAACTGTGAAAACAATTGAAGTCGGAAATATCCAGGTCGCCAACGATAAGCCCTTTGCGCTGTTTGGCGGTATGAATGTACTGGAATCCCGCGACCTGGCGATGCAGGTGGCTGAGCACTATGTAAAAGTCACTGAAAAACTGGGTATTCCCTATGTTTTTAAAGCGTCTTTTGACAAAGCCAATCGCTCTTCCATCAATTCCTATCGCGGACCGGGAATGGAAGAAGGCCTGAAAATTTTTCAGGAAATTAAAGATACCTTTAAAGTTCCCTTGATTACCGATGTCCACGAAGTACATCAGGCTGCTCCGGTTGCCGAAGTCGTGGATATTATTCAGCTGCCGGCCTTCCTGGCCCGCCAGACTGATCTGGTCACCGCTATGGCAGCGACTGGTGCAGTGATCAATGTCAAAAAGCCCCAGTTTATGAGCCCGCCGCAAGTTAAAAATGTGGTGGAGAAATTTGCTGAGTGCGGCAACGAAAATATTCTTTTGTGTGAGCGCGGAGCCTGCTTTGGCTACGACAACCTGGTTGTGGATATGCTGGGCTTCAGCACCATGATCAATGCCTCCGGTGGCGCGCCGCTGATTTTTGACGTCACCCACTCACTGCAAATGCGCGATCCTTCCGGTGCAGCCTCTGGTGGTCGCCGCGCACAGGTCACTGAGCTGGGCCGCGCAGGTTTGGCTATCGGTATTGCCGGCCTGTTCCTGGAAGCACACCCGAATCCAGACAAAGCATTGTGTGATGGTCCCAGTGCATTGCCATTGGAGAAGCTGGAGCCATTCCTGGCGCAGATGAAAGCGGTAGATGACCTGATCAAAGGTTTTGAGCCGCTGGATACGAAATAAAAAAGAGATATTTTTGCGCGCCCTGATCGGGCGCGCAGCACTTTCCTCTCTGCTATTTAGGCTGAGTGCTATAGCAAAAGTGCATAACGTCTGATTTACGAAAACCTATTTTCAGTAAGTACCAATACGGAGCCCATTGTAAATGAGCAAGATTGTCGCTGTTAAAGCCTTTGAAGTAATGGATTCTCGCGGTAACCCTACCGTTGAAGCCGATGTAATCCTGGAGGATGGTTCTATTGGCTCCGCCTGCGCCCCCTCCGGTGCCTCCACTGGCTCCCGTGAAGCGCTGGAACTTCGCGATGGCGATAAAAGCCGTTACTTGGGCAAGGGTGTCCTGAAAGCGGTTGAAAACATCAACACTACTATCGCCGACCTGCTCAAGGGTATGGATGCTACCGATCAGCGCGCCCTGGATAAGGCGATGATCGATGCCGACGGCACTGAAAATAAGGCGAACTTCGGCGCCAACGCTATTTTGGCGGTTTCCCTGGCTGCCGCTAAAGCAGCTGCTGCTTCCAAAAAAATCCCTTTGTACCAGCATATTGCTGAGGTAAACGGCACTCCGGGCGAGTACTCTATGCCGGTGCCGATGATGAATATCCTCAATGGCGGTGAGCACGCTGATAACAATGTGGATATCCAGGAATTTATGGTTCAGCCCGTTAAGGCTGAATCTTTTGCTGAAGCTCTGCGCCAAGGTGCTGAGATCTTTCACTCCCTGAAAAAAGTACTGTCCAGCAACAGCTTGAACACTGCAGTTGGCGATGAAGGTGGCTTTGCTCCGAACCTGCCTTCCAACGAAGCGGCACTGAAAGTCATCGCTGAAGCGGTAGAAAAGGCCGGTTACACCCTGGGCGATGACATTACCCTGGCTCTGGACTGCGCTTCTTCCGAGTTCTACAAAGATGGCAAGTACGATCTGGCTGGCGAAGGCAAGCAGTTCGATAGCGAAGGTTTTGCCAGCTACCTGGCCGATCTGTCCGCCAACTATCCGATCCTGTCTATCGAAGACGGTATGGACGAGAGTGATTGGGACGGTTGGAAAGTGCTCACCGACAAAATTGGTGAAAAAGTACAGCTGGTAGGTGACGACCTGTTCGTAACCAACACCAAGATCCTGAAGGAAGGTATCGAGAAAGGTGTCGGTAACTCTATCTTGATCAAGTTCAACCAGATCGGCTCTCTGTCCGAGACTCTGGATGCGATCAAAATGGCTAAAGATGCGGGCTACACCGCTGTGATCTCCCACCGCTCCGGTGAGACCGAAGATACTACTATTGCGGATCTGGCGGTTGCGACTGCTGCTGGTCAAATCAAGACCGGTTCCCTTTGCCGTTCAGACCGCGTAGCCAAGTACAACCGTCTGCTGCGCATCGAAGCTGAGCTGAATGGCTCCGCTCCTTATCGCGGCCGCGCTGAATTCAAGTAATCAATTATTTGAATTAGCGTGCAAGTACTACAAAGAGGGGCCAGCCCCTCTTTGTAGTACTATAAATACGAACAAGCGAAATATCGTAATCTCGTATGAAATGGCTGCTGGCAATACTCACCATTATGCTCCTCGCCACCCAGTACCGACTTTGGGTTGGTGAAGGTAGTCTCGCCGAAGTTACCCGTCTCAAGCGTCAATTAGCCCAACAGCAAGAAAAAAATATCGCGCTGGTGCGGGAAAACCGTCAACTATTTAGGGAAGTCCGCAGTTTGAAAGTTGGCACTGATGGTGTGGAAGCGAAAGCCCGTTATGACCTGGGACTGATCAAGGAAGGGGAAACACTGTTTATCTTCCTGGATAAGGAAGAGGCTGAAAATTGATTAAGGATTATTGGGTCATTGTACCCGCTGCCGGCGTTGGCAAACGTATGGGGGCTGATCGCCCGAAACAGTACCTGCCATTGCTCGGGCGACCACTTCTATCCCTGACTTTAAAAAATATTCTTGGGTGGCCAGGTTTGGCTGGCGTTGTAGTATCGCTATCGGAGCAGGATACCTACTTCCCTCACCTGAAAGAAGCAAACCACCCCTTGGTACACACCGTCATTGGTGGAGCTGAGAGAGCAGACTCTGTTCAGTCCGCCCTGGATTTCCTGGCGGGGCGAGAAAGCGGCGATACTCCGGTTTTAGTCCACGATGCTGCACGACCCTGTGTGTCTGAGCGCGATATTTGCGCTTTACTCAGTGACGAAGTCTCACCGATGGCACTTTTGGCGCGCCCCGCAAGCGACACATTAAAGCGCAGTCATATGACTGGCGGTGTAGCCTGTGTGGAAGAAACGGTTGACCGCGAAAGTATTTGGTTGGCGCAAACCCCGCAACGTGCCCCTCTCAGCACTTTGCACTCATGCCTTGGTAAAGCCCTGGAGCAAGGGGTTGCTGTAACCGATGAAGCCAGCGCACTGGAGTTTTTTGGCCATTCACCGCAATTGGTAACGGGTGATAGTGACAATATTAAAGTGACGCACCCCGCCGATATCATAATTGCAGAAACTATTTTACGTCTGCGCTACTCCCCGACTGAGGATAAGCGATAGTGAGTTTTCGAATAGGCCAGGGCTTTGATGTGCATGCATTTGGCCCTGGTGATCATGTAGTGCTCGGAGGAGTACAAATCCCCTATGGGTATGGCTTGGTAGCTCATTCTGATGGGGATGTTTTACTGCACGCCCTATCGGATGCCTTACTGGGGGCTCTGGCCCTGGGAGATATCGGTAAGCACTTTCCCGATAACGATGAACAATTTGCCGGAGCGGATAGCAGAAACCTGCTTCGACATGTTGTTGGGTTAATCGATAGTAAAGGGTATCGCCTGGTTAATGCGGATATGACGTTGATTGCCCAGGCCCCCAAAATGGCTCCGCATATCGATGGAATGCGGATCAATATTGCCGCTGACTGTGGTGTTGATTGCGATGCGATCAGTGTCAAAGCAACCACTACAGAAAAGCTTGGATTTACTGGTCGCGGTGAGGGTATCGCCGCGCAAGCTACTGTTTTATTAGAGCGCAAAGATGTCTGAAGTTTGGAATCTGGATTGGCCCCGAGCGCTTGGGGGTGCGGTAATTTCTGGCGATTTTCGCACAGAACCAGAAGATTTTATTGTCGATGAACTGGCTATGCCACCGGCTGATAAAGATGGTGAGCATGTTTACTTACAGGTTAAAAAGCGCGGGGCAAATACCGCCTGGGTTGCCAAGGAATTGGCGAAGTTAGCCGGGGTGCAAAGCCGGGATGCCAGCTTTTATGGATTGAAAGACCGACATGCTGTTACCACTCAATGGTTCAGTGTATGGCTCGGACAAAAGCCAGAAGCAGACTGGTCGCAAATTAACAGCGATGAGATTTCATTGCTCCAGGCCTTCCGGGGGCCACGCAAGTTGCGTCGCGGAGAGCATATGGGGAATCGCTTCAAGATTCGTCTGCGCAATGTAGAAGGTGATCAGGACAAAGCAGAAGAAGTACTTCAGCTGATTCCCAAAGGGGTGCCCAATTACTTCGGTGAACAGCGCTTTGGGATTGATGGCAATAACCTTAGCTTGGCAAAAAACTTAGCTGAAGAGGACGGTCGTTGCCGCAAAAGCGAAAAGGCCTTCGCCATGTCTGCTGCCCGTAGCTGGCTGTTCAACCAGGTTTTGGCTGAACGAGTCAACACCGGAACCTGGCAGAGCCCCCTCGTTGGAGAGCCTGAAGACTACCCAACCGGGCCTCTTTGGGGGCGTGGCAGAAACCTGTCAACGGATGCCCTGGGGCAGTTGGAAGAGCAAGTGTTGTCTCCGTGGCAGCCTTGGTGCAACTGGCTGGAGCACTGCGGTCTTAGCCAGGAACGCCGGGCCATGATTTTATCCCCGGAGGCGTTTCGCTATGAGTGGGAAGGTGATCATTTAATCGTCGAATTTGCCTTGCCACCAGGTACTTTTGCTACGGCTTTGCTACGGGAGATAGCTCAGCTGGTCAATGTTAAACAGTGCACATAAAATTTGTATTTAGGTGACTGGCGCTGTTGCACAAATCATGGACAAGAAAAGAATATGGATCGCTTGAGACAAGAAGGTCTGGGGATGACTTCCCAGCGAACCCGTAATCGCTTGATCCAGCGATTGCGGGAAGAGGGGATATCCAACGAGGAGGTACTGGATGTAATGGCATCTACACCTCGACATCTCTTTTTGGATGAGGCCCTGGCTATTCGGGCTTATGAAGATACTGCTTTGCCCATAGGGTATGGCCAAACCATTTCCCAGCCATACATTGTCGCCCGTATGACTGAACTCTTACTGAGTAGAGCCAAGTCTCTGCACCGAGTTCTGGAAGTGGGTACGGGCTCTGGCTACCAAACGGCCATTCTTGCTCGCTTGGTCGAACAACTTTATTCCGTCGAGCGTGTCGAACCTCTGTTGGAAACCGCTCGCCATCGGTTGGGGGAGCTGGGTTATAGCAATGTAGAGTACAAGCTCAGCAGTGGGGGCTTTGGTTGGAAAGAAGAGGGTCCTTACGATGCTATCCTGGCTGCAGCAGCACCTGCGATGATTCCTGATGAGCTGCGAGAACAGCTGGCTCCCAATGGAGTTTTGGTAATTCCGGTGGGGGCTGAGCAGCAATACCTGACGATGGTGACTCGTCGTGAGGATAGTAATAAGTTTGATGTGGAAAAGTTGGAAGCGGTACGTTTCGTGCCTTTACTCGGTGGCGTGGTTCGATGAGATTTGCTGAGGTTCTAAAAAGTCGCTACCCCGGAGTGCTTTTGCGGGGAATGGCAATGGGGGCTGCCGATGTGGTGCCCGGTGTTTCCGGGGGAACTATTGCCTTTATTACCGGCATCTACCAGGAGCTTTTGGACTCCCTCAGTCGAATAGGCCCGCATTGTATTACAGTGTGGCGGAAGGAGGGGTTTCTATCCACTTGGCGCTATATTAATGGGAGCTTTTTGCTCTCTCTTTTCCTTGGGGTATTGTTGAGCGTTTTTAGCTTGGCCCACCTGATTAGTGGCTTACTGCAAAATTATCCAATTGTTGTGTGGTCTTTCTTTTTCGGTTTGGTTCTCGCCTCAATTGTTCCCATTGTGAGAAATATCCCCCGGTGGTCGCCATCTGTTTTGGTTTTTCTTGCACTGGGTATTGCGCTTGCAGTAACAGTGAGCGAGATGCGGCCTTCGGAGATACCGGCAACTCCACTTACGCTGTTTTTATCAGGTGCTTTGGCAATATGTGCGATGGCACTGCCGGGAATTTCCGGCGCTTTCCTGCTGTTATTAATCGGGATATACCCCAAGGTTTTAGCTGCAGTTCATGAACTCCAAATTTCAAACCTATTGTGCTTTGCGGCAGGGGCGGCAATAGGACTGATGCTCTTCAGTCGGTTGTTGTCTTGGCTGATGCACAAATATGTAGCCAGGACACTGGCATTTCTTGCCGGGGTTTTGTTGGGTAGTTTGAAGATTATTTGGCCCTGGAAACTGCCAATGTCCGGGGAAATCGAAGCATCAAGCAAATTGGCCCCTTTGCTATCCAACACTTCTCCGCTAACTTATGTCGAGCAAACCGGCGACAGTGCTCATTTGGGGGGCGCAATTGTTGCGGCTCTAGTGGCAGCGCTCTTAGTTCTCGCTGTAGACTTCTTTGGCAAGGTGCACAGAGAGAAGTCTTGCGCCACTCCGCAATAAGATCTGGAAAATCTCGGTATGGCAGCGTTTTATCAAACTTTTCCAGAGATTTTTGGAGCTTTTCTTTAGACACTTTTTCCATAAATGCCGTGGTCTGATGTAAAAAGAGAATAATGGAATGTCATCTTTTGCAACCTTTTGAGCGCCGATGTTGGCGGAACAAGCTCCCTAAAATCGGTCATTGTTTGTGGGGGGTGTTTAAAATATTAGGCTTGCTGGTTCTGCTGCAGGCCGTTTCCTCCTGTTCCAGCCATAAGGCTCCCTCAAGCTCCCTACGCCAGCCCCCGAGTATCAAAATTACCCACCACACGGTAGGTAAAGGGGATACCCTCTATTCGATAGCCTGGCGTTACGGCAAGGATTTTCGCCAATTGGCGGCGATAAATGGTATCCGCTCCCCTTATCAAATATATCCTGGGCAGAGAATCAGGCTGACGGGTTCAGTGCCAACCAAGAGCACTGCCAGCACGCAAAAGAAGCAAAAAGTGCCAGTCGCAAAAGCTAAACCGAAAACAATACAAACGACCACTGCTAAAAAATCTTTAACACCAAGCCCAAAGCGCCAATCAACAGCATCTCGCCGGAGCGGATCGGTCAACTGGCGCTGGCCCGCCAAGGGGAAAGTGATTAGTCACTTCCACTCTGGGGACCCATTGCGTAAGGGAGTTGATATCGCGGGTGAAAAGGGTGAGTCTGTACTGGCAGCGGCTGATGGCACCGTGATCTACGCAGGAAGCGCCTTGAGAGGTTATGGAAAGCTGCTGATCGTCAAGCACAACGAGGTTTACCTCAGTGCCTATGCACACAATCACCGGTTGCTCGTAAAGGAGGGCAGCAGGGTAAAGGCGGGGCAAAGGATAGCGGAACTGGGTTCGAGTGGTACCGACCGCAACAAGCTCCACTTTGAGATTCGCAAAAACGGTCAGCCAGTAGACCCTCTTGCCTACTTACCGTAAGTTCACGGCCGCAGTAAAGCTCTGCAAATAAAAATGGACTTTTAACTAGTACCACTTGAGGTAGTCACTGTAATCGTGGCCATCCCAGGGTCAGCCGATTCAGTGGCTGTCGCCACATACCTGCGGCATTGATAGTTGTGTTATCAATGTCCGAGTGTGTTGTGCGGCTGAAATTGGCAAAGTACAAGGAGCAGGGGAAATGGAAGCACAACGGCAAGACCAGTCTATGGCTGGCCAGGCAGAAGACTTTCCTCCTGAGTTAGACGTTGAAAATGATGAGCAGAAATTAGGTTCAACTGAAGCAGGTGTTAGTCGCACGCGGAAATCTGCGGCTAAAAAGAGTTCCGCACCCTCCCAGGCAGAGAAAAGTAGAGTTTGTAGATTGGATGGCGATGGCCATTTGCAGAAAAATCTCGACGCTACTCAACTCTATCTCAATGAAATTGGATTCTCCCCCCTATTGACCGCAGAAGAAGAGGTGTATTACGCGCGCAAGGCTTTGCGTGGAGATGCTGCGGCAAGAAAACGAATGATCGAGAGCAATCTTCGCCTTGTTGTAAAGATTGCTCGCCGCTACGTTAGCCGAGGTTTGGCACTGCTGGACCTTATTGAGGAAGGCAATCTGGGCCTGATTCGAGCAGTTGAGAAGTTTGATCCAGAGAGAGGTTTTCGCTTTTCCACTTACGCCACCTGGTGGATACGTCAGACGATAGAACGGGCCATAATGAATCAGACCCGGACCATACGCCTGCCCATCCATGTCGTGAAAGAGTTAAACGTGTACTTGCGTGCATCTCGAGAGTTGGCGCAAAAGCTGGATCACGAGCCATCCGCAGAAGAAATTGCGACCCTCCTTGAGAAGCCAGTCGAAGATGTCGAGCGTATGCTGGGGCTCAATGAGCGGGTTACTTCTGTAGATACTCCCATTGGGCCCTCTTCTGAGAAGACCTTGGTAGATACCATCCCCGATCAGCAGGAATCTGACCCAGCAGAGCTTTTACAGGACAGGGACCTTTTTGACAGCATCAACCGCTGGTTGGGAGAGTTACCTGACAAACAGTGTGAAGTGGTCTCTAGGCGGTTTGGTTTGCGCGGTTTTGAAGCGAGCACCCTGGAAGAAGTAGGGCGTGAAATCGGTCTCACCAGGGAGCGGGTCAGGCAGATACAGGTGGATGCACTGAAACGTTTAAGAGAGGTTATGGAGAAGCAGGGGCTCGACGGGCATTCACTATTTGGCAATTTGTAGCCTCTACTCCTTGATAATACCCCACTGCCAGTTTCTGGCTGTGGGGTTTTTTATCATCTCTTCTTGCTGAGCTGAAGTCTTCGTGCTATGAGTTACTTCCTTACCCAGCGTCCCAGGTTGTCCTGGTAGTATTCTCCGGGTGACAAGCGGGCTTCCAACTTTTCAGCGGCGCGTGTTGCCACCTGGGCTATATCAATTTTATTGCGCTCAGCGATTCGAGCGTAAGCAGCTTTTCGCTTGGCATTCACTTCTTTGACCAGTTTTTCCAGTTCTGGTGAGCTGGCATCTACGATAGCGATGTATCCGCTATTGGCTTCACCAACCAGGCCCTTACTTTTGGCTTCATTTAGGGAAATTGCCATTGCAGGCAGGGCGATTAATAAGCTCAGTGCCAAAAAGGCTTTCATTAATGTCTTCATATTTGCCTCCTTAGAAAATCCCTTCCTTGTCTTCAAACAGGTTGTCCAGGTCCTTGTCGACCTTGACCCGAATTTCGTGCTCAATTTTCACATTCAGGTTTACTGTAATTGGCTCACTGGGAGCCTTTACCGCTACAGTGGGTGTACACCCTGTAGCAACCATAGCGTATAGCAGCCCCATAGGAATCAGTCGGCTGGCTTTCATCTGACACTCCTCACAGTACCTCTTTGGTACCCTTTTACTTTTTGTACCTAGCCCGTGTTACCTGCCTGGTTCAGCAGGTGAGTTGGATGCCGGCAGACCCAAGTATTTTATTGAGTCAACCTTAACCGGTGATGAACCAAGCAGGCTTGTACATACCAATAAAGGCTACTTCACTCCTGACCTATTGGTCCAGCTGCTTTTCTAGGGTTTCAGTCAAATCACGACTGGCTTGCAATGAGCGCAACATGTCTGGGATATTGTTTTCAAGGTTCAGGTTGATCACCAGGTCTCGATCAGAATCGATAGCCTCACTTCGCCCAACCAGCTTTAGCTGTAGTTGGAGATCTCCGCTGGCTGGATAGTCTATGCTGCCTTCCAGTGTTTGAAACTCATAATCTTCCAATGCATTGGCTATCAACTTGAGTTGAGGGTTGCTTGCCAGCATCTGCGGAGAAAAGGCTCCGTAGTAGCGCAAGCGTCCGCCTGGAGCTTCACCCTGAAGGTGACCGGCTTCCACAGTGATACCCTCAGGCCCCGTTACAATGGGGATTTCTAAATTAATTAGCCCGCTGGCCTCAAAGTTCTCTGAGTCCGTCTCCTGTGCTAAAGCCTCTAGAGAAATACCTTGTGCATGTACAATGCTTTTTCGAGTCTCTTCAGCGAGATTCCAAATAAGGGCTGATGAAGTAACCTTGCCTTGCAAAAAGTCAGCAGAAAAATTATGCAATGTAATATCTTTCTGTTTATCCAGTTGCAGTGATAACTGGATATTTTTTACTGGTAAACCCGCGTTAATAGATTCTATCGATAGTGAGTATGGTGTAGGTGTGATCCAGTGCCCATCTTCGTTTTCTACTTTTAGATCTCCACTGATTCCGGTGGCAAAACTATCCTTATAGGTTGCTGCAATATCGTCCAATGAAACATGGATACTATCTTTGGACCGGGGGGGCAAAGACACAGAACCACCGGCAGAAAGTCTGCCCGAGACGATATTGAGGGGAAGCCCCTGGATCGTATCGTTTAGAGAGCGATCCGTACTAAAGGTAACTTCAGGAACGGAAAATTCAACTCCACCTGAGGATTTTGATAAGTCGTAAGAGCCGCTTAAATCAATTTTAATTGCACCTGCTTTAATTTGACTATGACTTGTTAGCTTATTGTGTTGCAGGGATAGCTTGCCTTTGGCTGAAGAGTTAACCTTGTACTTTTCCGATGTCTCAATCTCTAAATTGTTACTATTAAATTCACTGTCCAGCGCTGCAGCACCATTTTTGATGGTAACGATACTATCAAGAAAATTGAGGTCTCCAGAAAGGGAAAATTGCTCGGTGTTGATAATTCCAAACTGACTGCTTATTTCTGGGAGAGTGCAGATTGTAGGTGCTGTTACTTCGCAGTGTACTGTTGGTATATCTAAGTTTACTCTGTCAGCCGCCAATGTTTTGGTTGCTATTTTTTCTCCAGATACTTTAATGCTCTCTAGCGTGAATTTTTGACCTTTAAGATTGCTTTCAATCTTTGCCTTGGCCGTTGAGCTCAGATTGGTAACTGCTAATTCTCTGGCCCGCTCATAAAGTTGGGGTACCTTTGTCTTCAGCTCAAAGTTACAGGCACTGATATCAGAGAAGTGACATTGTATGCCGCTAGCGGTTAACTGTACTGTCGAGTCCCCATTGGAGCCTTGTATTGTTGCAGTTAGAGATCCTTGTTCGACCTCAATATCTCTTTTGTTGGGATTGGTCAGGTCACCTGTAATGGAGATAAGATCTTTAATGCTTGCCTGAATCTTGCTTTGATGTAATCCGGTAGTAATTAAAGGCGAGTTTTTCCCTGATGTGGAAGCTGAAATATCCAATTGAATAGTTTGGTTTGGTATTAATTCTAATTGAAAGCTATTTACTTCTGGAGAGTTAATATTGTTAAGCGAACTTAGTTGAAGTTTACCCTTAAATGCCACATCTCCATTAACACTATCTATAGGTAGTGCTGGCAAGTGCCTGAGATATAGGGGGGAATTAACTATAGTATTTGCACTTGTTAGATGAAAAGTACCTTCGATATCTAATTCGGGAGATGTTGCCGATGTGCTCGAGCTAAAGTTCGCACTTAATAGCGGGGTATTGGTGTTTTTATCCGTACCTAAAGATATATCAAGCTCGCCATTCCCCTTGATATGTTGAGGTTTAAATGGAAATAGTGATTCAAGTGTTATTTTTATTGGATTACTTATAGATAATTGGGCTTCTATATCGGAGTTTAGTTGAGCGTATGGGATTGTGGCCTTTAGATCATTGCCATTAAGTTGAATGTCAATTTCTCGGTAGCTTGAAATGGATAGCAGATTGTCTGGCAAGCTAATCGCGGTGGTAGCTATAATTTTGCCTGATACTGTCGGCTTAGTTGTGGAGCTAGCTTTAGGTTCAAATACCTCTATCAGTGGGGCTATAGATTCTAGCTCTGATACAAGTTTACTGTTTAAAACCCATGTGTCAGTTTTTAGTTTAGCAATAGTTATATCAGCTTCAGACAGAATCTTTGAGTTGTTAGTTAGTATTCTGGGTTTTAGTTTGATTTCTGACAAACCTAAAAAAGCCTCAAAATATAAATTAAGCTCGCCAAACTGGGGGTGTTTAAGGGGAGTTTCGGCATGAATTTTTATGTTGTCGCGGGCTATATTTAGTGGACCGCCAATCAATTGGTCATCGAGTACTATTTGCTTAACAGATATCTTGCATGGCAAAAAGCGGGTTAGACTTTGGCTTAGGGCACTTAACGAAAATGTACTATTTGTCTTGACATTATTTTCCGGGAGCTGCTCGTCGATATGGGCTTTGGTAACGATATCTTCAGCTTCCATGCTCCTGGTTAGCTTTTCTATTGATAGTTCAATTTTTTGAGTGTTATCTCGATCATAAATAATATGGAAAGGATAGACAATTTTTACTCCCTCAAGGAGGATAATGCTATTTACACTGGATTTTAGGCGAACTTCCTGGATCGAAACTTCTTTAAAACCCAGTCGTAGTCCTGACAGCTCCTGAATAACTACCTCTCCTGAGAAAATGTTGATTAGCTGAGAAGCAACGATATCCTTTTTCCACCAGCTAGCTGCTATGAGCGCAGCTAAAAAACAAGATAGGGTTATGATGGATATACGGAGTTTACGCACACTTAACCTCGGAGTTCCCGCAAGAGATTAGCTCAAACTTAAATCTATTATTCGTTACAAAAGGGCGGAGTAGGAATACTTTAATCCCTTACTTCTACCTTATGGCGAGTTTACCAGATTGGATAATTATACTGGCTGCAATTTCTCGCCATGTTGATGAGTATCTACTGTGCTGTAGGGTGGGGCAGACAATAAGTGCTTTATATGGATAGATAATCGACTATCAGTTAATAGTTTTTAGCTATTTAAATGAACATATTGATAGTTTTTATTTCTCCGCCGCTATTACCGCCACGTCTGTGGGGGCAGACGTACCAAGAGTGCCGGTGGGCAAGGCTGCAAGGGCAAGTATTAATCTAACTTATCTATGCGTGGCACCAATCGCGCTGGGAAGCTATAGTCCGGTTTTTAACTTGGGTGATAAATAGTATTAGCCCGGGTAACGATATTGTTGGTCCAATTAATCGAATTCATACTGCCCCGGAAGGGCATAGAATGACTGAAGGTGTTTCAATAATGAATGATAGCCAGCCAAAGACCATTTACCTGAAAGACTATCAAGTACCAGATTACCTGGTGGATGCTACTGATTTACATTTTGAGCTGGAACCCAAGGCAACTTTGGTCAAATCTCGTTTGAATATTCGCAGAAATCCGCAAGCGGACGCAGGGCTGCCGCCTTTAGTGCTGGATGGTGTTGAGCTGGAATTACTTTCGGTTTCTTTGGATGGAGTTTTGTTATCTACATCTGATTATCAGGTTCTACCTGAGGGCCTGTCTATCCCTGTAGAGAAACCAGAATTTCTGCTGGAAATCCGCAATCGGATAAATCCGGAGGAAAACACATCTTTAGAGGGATTATATCTCTCTAATGGTATGTATTGCACTCAATGTGAAGCTGAAGGATTTAGAAAAATTACTTTCTATCCTGATCGGCCGGATGTTATGTCCAAATTTACCACCACCATCGTCGCGCCGATGGACCACCCGGTACTACTTTCCAACGGCAATGAAATTGAGAAAGGTAGATATGAAGATGGTCGTCAGTTTGTAACTTGGGAAGATCCATTTGCCAAGCCGGCTTACTTATTTGCGTTGGTAGCCGGGGATTTGGAGCATGTGGAAGATAGCTTCACAACAGCCTCTGGTAGAAAGGTTAAGTTGCAGATCTTTACGGAAGCGAAAAATATTGGGAAGTGTGATCATGCTATGCGATCCCTTAAAAATGCGATGCGTTGGGATGAGGAAACTTACGGAAGGGAATATGACCTAGATATCTTTATGGTTGTTGCTGTTGATCATTTCAATATGGGGGCTATGGAAAACAAAGGATTGAATATTTTCAATTCGGCCTGCGTGCTCGCTAGCCCAGAAACAGCGACGGACTCAGCTTTTCAGCGGATCGAGTCTATTGTAGGGCATGAGTACTTTCACAATTGGTCCGGTAATCGGGTCACCTGCCGGGATTGGTTTCAGTTGAGTCTGAAGGAAGGTTTTACCGTATTTCGTGATGCAGAGTTCTCCGCTGACCTTAATTCCCGAGCGGTTAAGCGTATTGAAGATGTATCCCTTTTGCGTACTACCCAGTTTGCTGAAGATGCCGGCCCTATGGCCCATCCTATCAGGCCAGATTCTTATATAGAAATTTCAAACTTTTACACTCTGACAATTTATGAAAAGGGTGCGGAAGTTGTACGGATGATTCATACACTCTTAGGTGCAGAAGGATTCCGCAAAGGAAGTGACTTGTACTTTCAGCGGCACGATGGCTGCGCGGTAACCTGTGAAGATTTCGTCAAGGCGATGGAAGATGCTAACAAGGTTGAACTGAAGCAATTCCGCAACTGGTATAGCCAAGCAGGCACGCCGATACTTGATGTGACAGATAGCTTTAATGAAACTGATGGCACTTATAGGCTAGCTATTCGCCAGTCTTGCCCTTCATCGCCGGGTCAGGAAGAGAAGTTACCTTTCCACTTACCAATAAGAATTGGATTGCTGGGGGCTGATGGCGCAGAGCTTGTACTCAATGAGCAGGGTGATACTGAAACTGTTTTACAGTTAACAGAAGATGAGCAATCTTTTGAGTTTTCCGGACTTACGGAGAAGCCTTTACCCTCATTGCTGCGGGGCTTCTCTGCTCCAGTAAAAATAAGGTATAACTATAGTAATGAGCAGCTTCAATTTTTAATGAGGAAGGATAAGGACACGTTTAACCGCTGGGATGCAAGTCAGCGCCTAGCATTAAGTGCTTTGTGTGATCTTCAGGTGGCTTTTCGTAAAGGTGAGGAACTACAGGTACAATCAAGTTTAATCAGTGCTTATAAAGAGGTTTTACAGGATGTTGATCTCGATCTAGCGCTGGTTGCAGAGATCTTGCAGTTGCCCAGTGAGCAGTTTATCGCTGAAGAGTCATCATTTATTGATGCGGAAGCAATAATTGTTGCGAGGGATTTTGTAAGGAAGGTAATTGCAGGTGAATTATTTGATGAATTTCGCAAGCGCTATCTAGAATTGAATACGACAAAGCCCTATAGCCCGAATGCGTTAGATGTTGCGCAAAGACGACTCAAAAATACCTGTTTATCCTATATGTGCATAACAGAAACTGAGGAGGCCTTAAATATAGCCCAGGTTCAGTTTGAGAGCGCTAGTAATATGACAGATAGTGCAGCGGCTCTCGCTGTTATTATTAATCATGCACCGGAAGACCGAGCCAGGGGGTTGATTGAGCAATTTTATGAGCGCTGGAAAACCGATACTCAAGTCGTAGAACTATGGCTGAGCCAGCAGAGTTGTAGTCCCAAGCGCGGTACATTGGAAAATATTCGTGCACTTATGGATCACCCTGCTTTTGAAATGAAAAACCCCAATAAAGTAAGGTCTGTAATAGGTGGTTTTGCTAATCGTAATTTTAAGCAATTCCATAAGAGCGATGGTAGCGGGTTTGAGTTTGTTGCCGATCAGGTTCTGGCCTTGGACAAGCTAAATCCACAAATTTCAGCAAGGCTGGTTATACCGATCACACGTTGGAAAAAATACTCTGGTAGCCTGGGTGAGAAGATGAAAGTTGCCCTGCAAAGGGTTGCTGATTCGGGAGACCTATCTAAGGATTTGTTTGAGGTGGTCAGCAAAAGCTTGATTTAAAATAAATACCTGCTTGGGGTATGCTGCACATACCCCATTTTTTTATAGGATTTTGTTAACTTTTTCTTCGCCTAGCTGAACTAAATGTAGCTTGTTCCCATCATTTTTTAGCTCAGTGATTGAAGTGTAATCGGGCCTAAACTGTTGTACTTTTTGGTGGTTTCGGATATGTGCAACAACTGAATTGATGACCATAAAATGGCAGAAGATAAAGGTGTCCTCTGAAAGACTTTCCAAATACCTGATTATTCCCTCGCGCCAGTCTTTTTGTTCTCTGTCGCAGGGGTCCCACTCTCCAGTAAGTAATGTTCGTAACCAGGTTAGGCGTTGAGCTTTGGGTATTTCTTCTGGTGTAGGTATTTCCGTCACTGCATTTTCAATTACAACCTCTATATCCCAAACTTCGGCCAAAGGCTTTGCTGTTTGCTGTGCACGGAGTTTGGGGCTGCTGATTAATTGAACTTTCTCTAGAGAGGAAAGTTTTAGGGCTAGCTCTTCTGCCTGCTTGTAACCTTCGTCTGTGAGTATTGGGTCGGGGATGTGCTCCCCTTTCGCTGCTTCTCCATGCCTGATTAAAAAAATTCTTGCCATCTATGCCAACCTAAAGATAACCATTCAAACTATCGTCGGGTATATGTTGCCATAAACTGAGAAGCTCTGGTGAGTTAAACGCTCTGGCTGAGGGATGATTGCCAAATCGCTTACTGTGTTTTCCTGAAAACTCTGGCCAATCATTGCCGGGGTTCCCTGTTTCAGCAAAATTCAGCCAAGCTTGTTGCATTGAGGCACTTAATAAATGGGGGTTTTCTTCAGCACCATATAGTGTTTTCAAGGAGTGATCGCTATGGGTTCCAAATACATAGCCAAGCTCAACGGCGTGACAGGCCCCTAGCAATGGCTGTGCTGCGAGAGGTTGTGCAAAGTGATAGTGATAGTTTTCCCCCTGATGACTTTGTAGGTGTCTCAGCCCAGGCAAGGTGAATACCATATCAGTGAGCAAAAGGTTCCAGGCTCGGCTCCACTCTGGCCAGGGGTTGTCTGTCATTTTTTTTGCTAGTTGATAGTAATGTCTGAGTAGGGGCTTTAGCTCGGATTCTGAGATAAGCCATTCCAGATGAGTGCATATTTGCCGGTAGTCCATGTTAAAGCTTTCAGGGTTTATCGCGCTAAAGAGATTCCATTCCTCCAAATTGTTCCCTAACAAAAGGGATGTTTGGTGTGTCGGGGAGAGCTTCTTTTCAGGGGAAAAAAGTTCCCTGTCTGCGACAGGTTTAAATGGCAGTTGCCCCCATTTTGCTGTCATCGACGTGTCAGATAGTATTGCTTTTTGGGTTTTCAGAAGAAGTTTGGTTGGACAATTTTGTAGTGAGATGCCACCAGAGATTTTTTCATATTGTTGAATGAAAGTCTTACCAACATGGTTAGCGCTTTGCAGGGAGTGGGAGGCTCTTGGGTGCCCACTCTGGACAATTGCACGGCGTATAAGACCTTTACATTGTGGAGTTTCAAGTAAGGAGGCAATACTCATTGCCCCAGCTGATTCACCGAAAAGAGTGATATTGTTTGGATCTCCGCCAAATGCTGAGATATTTTTTTGAACCCATTGTAGGGCGGCTATTTGATCTAAAAGCCCTTCATTGCCGGTTGATGGTATATCACTAATATCCTTTAGACGTAGAAATCCCAGTGCGCCTAAACGGTAGTTTATAGTGACAACAATTGTCCGACCGCTAGCTGCTAAGTATTTACCATTGTAAATTTCTTGGCATCCTGATCCCATGTAAAAAGAGCCGCCATGAACCCAAAACATTACTGGCAGCTTTTTTCCTTGCGACATTGCGGGAGAAAATACATTCAAATAGAGGCATTCCTCCCTTTCAGGAAGATTCCCGTTTTGATCTCGAACTTCCATTAGGGCGGATGAGTTTTGCGCTGCTGGTGAACCAAAGCTATGCGCTTGGAAAGGATTTTTCCAGGGGTCCAACTCTTGCGGTGGTAGCCAACGTAAATTCCCTACAGGAGGGAGAGCGTAGGGAATACCCAAGAATTTATATACGCCAGTTTCTTCATCTGTGGTTCCGATGATTGGCCCGGCAGGCGTATCAACAACGGGTGTAGGTTTTTTGTTTAAGTGCCTGCCAATTTCCGGGTCTGTAGTCATTTGTAACTTCCTAATCTTGCTGAAGTTAGCACGAAAACTGTTTTTCTCCTGCCGCTGCCTAACTCCTCCTTGAAAACGTTTTGAATTACGTCCATACAAAAGTAGTGCGCGTAAAAACGTACTGGCGTAATTGTTTTTTTATGGAGGAAAATTAGTAAGGCAATGTATTAGTGAATCTAGTCACGGATGGGCTCAAAGTGGGGTATTTTCCGTCTTTAAGCTCAGGCCATGAACTGTGTATTTAGGAAGTTGCACCGTTTGAAGTTGGTGAGAGCATGATTGCGAAAATCTTTGACAAATCCACGGGCTCAATCGACGAGCGATCACTGGAGGGGCTATCTTTGACCTCTCCTGGTCTTGTCGAAATGCCCGCAGATCCTGAGGATATTGCGTCTTTTTCCAAGGACGGATTAGACCTCGTTATTGTTTTAAAATCCGGCCAGATCGTCATTGTTTCAGGGTTTTACCTGTTAGATGAAGATGGCGAGCACAGTGAGCTAGTGCTAACAGGGGCTGGAGAGCCTCTTATGTTAGCTTCTAATGGAGATTTAATCTCTGCCTTTGCTGCGGCTGGTGGCGCTTCTTATCCAGCACCAGCACCAGTCGATCCGGGTATTTCTTGGTGGATTCCTGCATTAATTGCACTTGGAGTTGTTGTTATCGCTGTAGCGGCTAGCGATAACGATGATGACAATCGCGATCAATTTTTTATTCCTGACTCTGACTCTGATGCTGATGCTGATGCTGATGCTGATGCCGATGCCGATGCCGATGCCGATGCCGATGCCGATGCCGATGCCGATGCCGATGCCGACGCGGATGCTGATGCCGACGCAGATGCCGATGCCGATGCCGATGCCGATGCCGACGCCGACGCCGACGCCGACGCCGACGCTGATGCCGATGCCGATGCCGATGCCGATGCCGATGCCGATGCCGACGCAGATGCGGATGCCGACGCGGATGCCGACGCGGATGCCGACGCTGATGCCGACGCTGATGCCGACGCGGATGCCGATGCCGATGCTGACGCGGATGCCGATGCCGATGCCGATGCCGATGCCGATGCCGATGCCGACGCAGATGCTGATGCGGATGCCGACGCGGATGCCGATGCCGATGCCGACGCGGATGCCGACGCGGATGCCGACGCGGATGCGGATGCCGATGCGGATGCTGATGCAGATGCCGATGCCGATGCCGATGCCGATGCCGATGCCGATGCCGATGCCGATGCCGACGCCGACGCTGATGCCGATGCCGATGCCGATGCCGATGCCGATGCCGACGCAGATGCGGATGCCGACGCGGATGCCGACGCTGATGCCGACGCTGACGCTGACGCGGATGCGGATGCGGATGCCGACGCAGATGCAGATGCTGATGCCGATGCCGATGCCGATGCCGATGCCGATGCCGATGCCGACGCGGATGCCGACGCAGATGCCGACGCAGATGCCGACGCGGATGCAGATGCCGACGCAGATGCCGATGCCGATGCCGACGCGGATGCCGACGCGGATGCCGATGCCGACGCGGATGCCGACGCGGATGCAGATGCTGACGCGGATGCGGATGCGGATGCCGATGCGGATGCTGATGCCGATGCCGATGCCGATGCCGATGCCGATGCCGACGCCGACGCCGACGCCGACGCTGATGCCGATGCCGATGCCGATGCCGATGCCGATGCCGACGCCGACGCAGATGCGGATGCCGACGCGGATGCCGACGCTGATGCCGACGCTGATGCCGACGCGGATGCCGATGCCGATGCCGATGCCGATGCCGACGCAGATGCTGATGCGGATGCCGACGCGGATGCCGATGCCGATGCCGACGCGGATGCCGACGCGGATGCGGATGCCGATGCTGATGCAGATGCCGATGCCGATGCCGATGCCGATGCCGATGCCGACGCCGACGCCGACGCTGATGCCGATGCCGATGCCGATGCCGATGCCGATGCCGATGCCGATGCCGACGCCGACGCCGACGCCGATGCCGATGCCGATGCCGATGCCGATGCCGATGCCGACGCAGATGCGGATGCCGACGCTGACGCGGATGCGGATGCGGATGCCGACGCAGATGCAGATGCTGATGCCGATGCCGATGCCGATGCCGATGCCGATGCCGATGCTGATGCCGATGCCGATGCCGATGCCGATGCCGATGCCGATGCCGATGCCGATGCCGACGCGGATGCCGATGCCGATGCCGACGCGGATGCCGACGCGGATGCGGATGCGGATGCCGATGCGGATGCTGATGCTGATGCAGATGCCGATGCCGATGCCGATGCCGATGCCGATGCCGATGCCGACGCCGACGCTGATGCCGATGCCGATGCCGATGCCGATGCCGATGCCGATGCCGACGCAGATGCGGATGCCGACGCTGATGCCGACGCTGACGCGGATGCGGATGCCGACGCAGATGCAGATGCTGATGCCGATGCCGATGCCGATGCCGATGCCGATGCCGATGCCGATGCCGATGCCGATGCCGATGCCGATGCCGACGCGGATGCCGATGCGGATGCGGATGCCGACGCGGATGCCGACGCTGACGCTGACGCGGATGCGGATGCGGATGCCGACGCAGATGCCGACGCCGACGCCGATGCCGACGCTGATGCGGATGCCGATGCTGACGCCGATGCTGACGCCGATGCCGACGCCGATGCGGATGCCGATGCCGACGCGGATGCCGACGCGGATGCCGACGCGGACGCGGACGCGGATGCCGACGCTGATGCCGATGCCGACGCCGACGCCGACGCCGACGCGGATGCAGATGCGGATGCAGATGCCGACGCCGATGCCGACGCCGACGCCGACGCCGACGCTGATGCTGATGCGGATGCGGATGCGGATGCGGATGCGGATGCGGATGCCGACGCCGACGCCGATGCGGATGCCGATGCGGATGCGGATGCCGACGCTGATGCCGATGCCGATGCCGACGCGGATGCCGACGTAGATATCGACATAAATATTGATATCGACATTGATATTGATATCGACGTTGACATCATCATTATCAATATCGGACATCATCCGCACGAGCAGAGCGCACTTCATGGAAGTGATGTAGCGACTCTGGGTGGCGACGGAGATATTTTGGCAGATCCGCCGTTATTCACTTGGGAACCGGACGGAGATGCAGATGCTGATGCTGATGCTGATGCTGATGCTGATGCTGATGCTGATGCTGATGCTGATGCTGATGCAGATGCAGATGCAGATGCAGATGCCGATGCCGACGCTGATGCCGATGTGGATATCGACATAAATATTGATATCGACATCGATATCGATATCGACGTTGATATCATCATTATCAATATTGGAAGGGACTACCAAGAGCCAGATGCGCTCCCAGATGAAGGTGTCGCTTTCATGGTTGAAAGTATTGGAATGCCAACAGATGAGATATTTGTTTGGGATTCTGACGCGGATGCCGATGCCGATGCCGATGCCGATGCCGATGCCGATGCCGATGCCGATGCCGATGCCGATGCCGATGCCGATGCCGATACTAGCGTTGACATTGATATCAACATCGACATTTCAGTTGATATCGATATTGATATTGACATTACCATCATCAATATTGGATCAGATGTGGCAATGGACTCTGACGGCATATTGGATGTTGGTACTGCAACTGTGCCTGGTATTGACATGCTGGGTAGTGGCTCTGACTTGACTCTTGATGATCTATTCGAATCTGTGGGTAGCGATACTCAAATATTCGAGTCTGCTGGAGAGGTGGCTGGCGTAGATACGAGCCAAATTTCTAGTGGAGTAATGGATTCGATGGAGATGTCGGCAGCAATTGACGACACTATCGGAGATATGTGGCAACAAAACAGCTTGAGCGACACTTAGATCTGAAAGCGAAAAATTAACTTAAGTACCGGGCCGTAAGGCCCGGTTTTTTTTGGCTAGACTTTTGTGGCCACTCTACAGAATTTATGTAATTAGATGTTAATAGAGTGTTTAACCTCCCGGTAATTATTGAAAGTGAATATAGTGGAAGTGTTTAAACAGAAAATGAAAATATCATTTGTGTTGACTCTGGTGTTTTGGTCAATCACAGGTGACGCCGATATATTAATTTCTCCCCGTTCCTCTGAAGTAATTAGCCCAAGAAGCATGGAAGTAGAGGCTTATGATTCATTAAAAAAGTTTTCCTTTAGGGAGTATGAGGAAGGTATAAAGCGAACTGAATTCAATATGCTTGAAGTGGTGCACCAAGCCGTCGGTTGGCATCCATTAATTGCAGAAGCCGTTGGGAATCTCTATCAGCAGAGGCAAGGCGTCAAAGCTGCACGATCGGGATATTTTCCTCGATTGAATGCTGGAATTGTGGCCGGGAACGACTCCGAGTACAAAAGCGAAGGTGATGGACACGCGTTCCAGGTGAATATTTCCCAGATGGTTTATGACTTTGGCAAAGTATCTAGCAATGTTGACTTTGCAAAGGCTGGTGTACAAAGGTCTCAGGCTGAAGTTCTCCAATCTATTGACGAAGTTGCAAGGAGAACCGCAAAAGCGGCAATTGAGGTTCAGCGCTATCAGTCTCTCCTTTTAACTTCTGATGCACAAGTTAATGGCGTATCTGCTATTGCTGATCTTGTGCAAATTCGAAAGGAGCGTGGAGTTAGTTCCCGCTCAGATGTGTTACAGGCGCAATCAAGAGTTGATGCTGCACAGGCATCTAAACAGCAAGTAGAAGCTTTGTTACGCCGATGGCGTACCACTTTACAGAATCTCACTGGATTCCAATCTCCATTTCGGGTGGCTATGTATGTTCCTGAGGACGTCGCACAAGCATGTGATGTCCAGTCTTTTGATTTGTCGTCAGTACCAGATGTACTTATTGCTGCCGCATCTAGAGCTGAAGCTGAAGCACAGCTTAAATCGGCAAAAGCAAATGCATGGCCAACCTTAACCCTTGATGGAAATGTGAATCAGTACTTGGATCAAAACTATGTTGATGCCAATGCACTTGATAGTAATGAGAAGGCGATTTTCTTTAATGTTTCCATGCCTATTTATCAAGGTGGAAAGATATCTGCCGGAAGAGAGGGGGCGAGTTATGCCTTGCTGTCGGCTGATGCGGCGAGAGACTCGGCACAATTATTTGTAACCCAAAAATATCGTGAGGCACAAGAAGAAGCTGAAGGGTTAATGCGTAGTTTGAGTTCGCTTAGCGCTAGGGAGAGCGCTATAGCTGAAACAAGGGATCTATATAAACAGCAGTATTCCACTCTAGGCACGCGGACTCTAATTGATTTGCTAAATTCAGAACAGGAGCTACACATTGCCCGCCGAGAAAAAAATAATACGATTTTTGATTTGCACCTTCTAAAAATAGATTGTCTACATAGTCGTGGTGGTTTGCGCGAGGCATTTAAACTGGATGGAACCGAGATTCAGGGTGTGGAGGTGTTGCCTTGAATGGAAGCCAATTAGATATTGCGGGTGAAATTGAAAAGCCATTTTCCAGCTCTAAAAATAATGCCGCTAACGTTACTCCTTGGTGTGAGGCAATAATTTCTATTGCTCGACATTATCGAATTGATTGCTCTTATGAAAGGGTCCGAATAGCTGGGAATTGGGGGGGATATAACTCTATAGAAAGCGTTGTTAGGCAGATGGCGCGACAGGCCGGGCTTACGGCAACATTCAGCTCGTTCAATGAGTCTGCGATCAATTCGTGGCGTTTGCCCATTGTTGCCCAATTGGTGGATGGTCAGTTAGTTGTTGTAGAGTCTGTATCTAAAGATATGGAACTGAGTGTTATCTACTGTGGCGATAAAGGTCTAAAGAGTACAGTACATCTGGACGATTTAAAAAATAATGTTCTGAACCTGGCTATATTTCGTCCCAGGAGAACGGCAACAGACTCTCGTATAGATGACTATGTTAAGACTGAAGACAAGCATTGGTTTCGCCGGATTATCCTTAGGGATTTGAAACCCTATTTTCATGTGATGATTGCCACAACAATTGCAAATTCTCTAGCACTAGCTGGAATTGTTTTTTCAAAACAGGTCTATGACAGAGTCATTCCAGCTGAGTCTTTTCCTACCCTTTACGTTCTATTTAGCGGTGTTGTAGTAGCAATTATCTTTGATTTTATTATGCGTACTATGCGAGTCAGGGTAACGGACTTGCTGGGGAAGCGTGCTGATATTCGTATGTCGGATTTGGTTTTTGGGCATGCTATTAGGGTTAAAGATCAAGCCAGACCAAAATCAACCGGTACATTTATCTCTCAGATTAGAGACCTTGAGCGCATAAGAGAATTGTTTACATCTTCCACCGTTTTGGCTCTTGCAGATTTACCTTTTTTTGTACTCTTTCTGTTTGTTATGTGGTGGGTTGCTGGGAGCTTGGCACTAATACCTCTTGTAGCAGTTTTCTTGTTAATTATTCCTGGGTTGCTTCTTCAGCCGAGGCTTGCAAAGTTATCGAAGGAATCTATTAAAGAAGGAGCGCTACGTAATGCAATGCTAATAGAAACGGTTCAAGGGCTGGAAGATATAAAAGCCATGCAGGCGGAACAGCGCTTTCAAGGGCAGTGGAATCATTTCAACGCAGTCACCGCAGATTCCAATCTAAAGCTGCGATATCTGGTTGGTGTTTTACTGAGTTGGACCCATAACGTGCAGTCATCAGTTTTTGCTGTAGTTGTGTTATTTGGAGCTCCGATGGTCATGGCTGGCGACATGACAACGGGCGCACTGGTTGCTGCCTCTATTCTTGGTTCGCGGATGATGTCACCAATGGCAAATATCACCCAGGTTTTAAGCCGCTGGCAGCAAGCCCGGTTTGCGATGAAAGGAATTGATCAGATTATGCAGTTACCGGTTGATAACCCTGAAGATGAAAAGAAAGTGCAGAAGTCCTCGCTTCAAGGAAATTATCACTTTAAACAGTCGGTTTATAACTATGGAGATGATACGTCTGATCCCGCTCTAGTTATTCCTGAATTAAAAATTACTCAAGGTGAACGGATTGCTATATTAGGTCGAAATGGATCCGGTAAGTCAACGTTGCTACATGCACTGTCGGGTTATATTGAGCCCGCTCGTGGTCAGTTACGGTTAGATGATGTCAGCTTGGCTCATATAGATCCCGCTGATGTAAGACGAGATATTTCTCTCCTTAGCCAAAAGACAGGGCTATTCCATGGGACTATTTATGAAAATCTTGTCTTAGGTTCTCCCAATGCCAGCGATGATGAAATTCTCGTCGCACTTAAAATGAGTGGTGCCGAGACTTTTGTGAGTAAGCTCCCGAAAGGCTTGGGATCTATGATTCAAGAAGGTGGCTACGGGCTGTCTGGAGGGCAAAAGCAGTCTCTGCTGATTGCTAGGATTTTATTACGTCAACCAAATGTTCTTTTGCTGGATGAGCCTACTTCAGCACTGGACGAAGCCACTGAGAAAAAATTTATTTGTGCATTATCAGATTGGAGTGTAAACAAAACAGTTGTTATTGCAACTCATAGAACTAGCATCCTTAGCTTTGTAGATCGAATAATTGTGCTGGATAGTGGTCGAGTTGTTCTCGATGAGCCAAAAGAAAAAGCACTCTCTATTCTTTCTCGACGGAAGGATCCTAAGAAGGATGAAGAAGTTTCCTAGAGGTTAGGATGGAGAAGCTGTAATGCCAATTCCAGATGACTTCGGTTTTCGCCGCGAACCAAAACGCATCGCTCTCTTAGATATTGATTCACAAAATGATGAAAAACAATATGAGGATGATATTGATGATGCATCTCTCGTACGCTCAGGAAGAATAGTTTGGGTATTTTTTTTATTGTTAGCCGCGTTGGTTTTTTGGTCTTACTTGGCCAAGGTTGATGAGGTTTCTTCTGGCGCTGGTAAAGTGGTTCCGACTTCGCGTTCACAGATTATCCAATCATTAGAGGGAGGAATACTGGAGGATCTTAAAGTTTCTGAGGGGGATATTGTCGAAAAGGGTGAAGTGTTGGCGCAGTTGGATCCTACAAAATTACGTTCGAATGTAGAAGAAATATTGGCTCGCTACAGAGCTGCTTTGGCTAGTGTCGCGCGATTGAGTGCTGAGGTAAATAGTACATCGATTAAATTTCCAGAGGAACTGTCTTCGCATGCGGAGCTTATTGCTAAAGAAAGAAAACTATTTGATACGCGGCGGAGAGGATTAGCAGAATCGTTGAAAGGTTCAAAGGAAACCCTAGAGTTGGTCAATAAAGAGTTGTCTATCACCAGGTCGCTTGTCGAATCAGGGGCAGCCAGTAGTGTTGATCTTTTACGTCTGCAAAGACAAAAGTCTGAGTTGGAGACAAAGATAAATGAGATAAAATCTATGTACATGGTGAAAGCCCGAGAGGAGTTGGCAAACTTTAGTGCTGAAGTTGAGGCGCTGTCTTCTGTAGTTGAGGGGCGTTCTGACTCACTAATAAGACTTACTCACAAATCTCCTGTAAGAGGCATTGTTAAAGCTATTGAGGTTACAACTATTGGTGGCGTAATCCCCCCAAATGGAAAGATAATGGAGATTGTCCCACTTGATGATCAGCTTTTAGTTGAAGCAAAAATTTCCCCCAGGGATATCGCATTTATTCGTCCTGGGCAGGTAGCTAAAGTAAAAATTACTGCATACGACTATACGATTTATGGTGACTTAAATGGTACAGTGACGACTATATCTCCTGATACGATTCAAGATGAGTTTGTGCCAGGCGAATACTATTATAAGGTTTTCATCCTCACAGATACTGATTCTCTGGAAAATCATGAGGGTAATAAATTTCCGATAGTGCCAGGTATGATTGCAGCGGTAGATATAAAAACGGGTTCGAAAACTGTTTTTGATTATCTTATGAAGCCAATCAATAAGGCGGGTGAGGCGCTACGGGAAAGGTAATGGCGAAATGGTTAGCTAACTCATTGGTGCACATTGTTTTTGGCTTCTTTGGTCTTTCTAGCTTATCTCAAGCTGAATCAAAAATTGTTACTCTTTCGGTTGAGGTCGCAATTACGAACTCTTCGAAGCAGGATATTAATGGTTATGTTCAAAGACTTTCTATGCCTGTAGAGTATAGTTTGCAGCAGTCATTAAAGAAGATTAGATATAATTATCCAGAAAAAATTATTTACAAGAAGCATGGTGTAGGGGGTTCTAAGTACCTTGAGTTTGTGCTGAGTATTCCTGCTGGAAGGACAGTTTCCAGGATTGTTGAGTTTGATTTAATGCTTACTTCATATGATTATACTCAATTGAGCAGGGGGCGAGACTTTTTTCCAAGTGGTACTTACTTAGAGTCAGCGAGGTTTATCGAGTCAGATTCCACTCCAATTAAAAAGTTATCCCTTAAAATACAAAATACTTTTGAAGATGAAGAGAGTCGTTTGAGGGCAGCTTTTTTGATTCCTCAAGCAATAATTAAATATAAAGTTCAGCCTACAAAAGGCGCTCTGGCGGGCCTTGAGTCAGGGGAGGGTGATTGTACAGAGCATGCGGCGCTTTTTGTCGCATTGGCACGCTCTATGGGGTATCCTGCAAGAGTTACTTCAGAGTTTCTTTTTTCCAAGAAAAAAAGATTTGATCGACCTAATCATCATGCCGCTGAAGTTTTTATGGGTGGTCGGTGGGTGCCGGTAGACCCCAATTTGGCGCAGAAGCCTTATCTTGGATATGGTTTCGGTAAGGGTAGTATAAGTAAAATTGTTCTTACTCGAGAGTTTTCATGGGTTTGGTCTAATTTGTTTCCGAAAGATTTTAAAGGTAAAAAAAATAATGTTAGTGTTTCTGTTTTGTGGAGTTTGCAATAAATATTGAATTTCTGGATTCAATTATTTGTTATGGGTGGGTTTAGTAGGGCGTGCAGTGGTATAGCGAATTACATCTGTCGGCCAGATGTGTAAGTTTGATCTGTATCATGTTTTTCTTGAGTTGTCATGTGTTGGATTTTAACTTTTATTCTACCTCTATGGGTTGTCCGGTTTTTTGAAGTTTTTCTAGTAGGATGGGGATTGAGCCAAAGTCGGAGTCCCTTCTGGATCCTTTGATAAGTATTAGGTCTGAATCCTGGGAGAAATCAGCTAGATAGTCAACGAGAGGTGAAGCCTCTGAAAAATGTGGTCCTAAAATTTCTTCCGGTAATAACTCCCGGAGAAATTTCATTTCCTCACCGTGTGTTATTACCCAGTTAACATTGCTGTTGAGTAAGGGGTGAGTGAGACTTTCATGTAATTCTTGTGCTTTTTTACCTAAATGGACAATGCGACCTAGTACCGCAATTCTTCGTCCATTATTTTTTATTTTACTCTGAGAAAATACTGAGAATGCATTAATCATGGAGCAAACTTCAGCGTTCCAGCTATCATCAATAAGTGTTAGGGATTTACCTTGAATGTTTAAATTTTTTCTTTTTAAATGTCCCTCATCAAGTTCTAGGTCAAGCAATCTATTTGCGCATTGGGCTAGGTCTTTATCTAGCGCGTAAGCTGCACAAATAGCAGCTATGGCATTGTACATCATGCCAGTGCTGGGTGCGGGAACCTTTAATTCTAATCTTTGAGTTGGGAACTGTAGTGTGACATTGCTTCCAGTTTCATCGGCATCAATATTTATTATCTTAACATCTGCCCTTTCTCCTTTGCCAAACACTATTATTTTTTTAGCATATTTTTTTGCTTGCGAAAGAATATAGTCGAAGCACTTTAGGTGGTCCCCTAATATAGCTACTGAAGAATTCGTTAATCCGTCAAAAATGCACGATTTCCATTTCGCAGTGTCTTCAACTGATTTTATGCGATGGTTAGTTTGTGATAGACCAATTTCCGTAATTATAGATATAGTTGGTTTTATCTGTCTTGTGATGGGGCCTCGTTTCATCCATAATGCGCTCTGAGCCACTTCGATAACGGCAGCTTCATGGTCAGGATTTAGACTGGCAAGCATCGAAGGTGCGCCTACACGTGAGTTATAGTTACCTAAACTGGATAATATCTTTTCTTTGGGGCCCAGAATTTGCACAAGCATTTTTAGGGTGCTTGATTTTCCTGCAGTACCTGTAATGGCAATGACATCGCCTTGGAATCGTTTTCTGGCTGCTAATCCGAGCTCAATTATAACTTTTAATGGGTCTTCAACTTGAAGTACAGGCAGTTCCTTAGGTAATCCATCTACAGGGTGGGAAACAATGGCGCCAGCAATACGATGTGCAAATTCAGGAAGGGTTTTATGGCAGTCAAAGTAATTGGCAGATGGCTTTGAGCGCTGTTCGTGAAAATCTCTGTCTTTACTTGTATGAGCAACAAATAAGACAGGCCCCACTGCTTGGTCTAAAAATCCACTCCCAGAAATTACGCTGCGAATGTACCAATTTTCAGGTGGCGGCGTTAGCCATTTTCCTCCAGAAACTAGTTCAAGTTGTTGAGCATTCCAAGTCTGCATAGGCGTATGTTGGTATACAGCCGGAGGAAAATCTGTTTTGTATGTAGGAATTTGTGGCGGCTTCTTAGAAAAGTTTAGCTGTGTAATCATTCCGCCAACAATTACAGGCTTTACTTGTTGTGTGTTGGAAATAATACCTACGGCAAGTTGAAGGTGAACAGGCTTAATTTGATTGGCTGCCGGGGCCCTTAACCCATAAAAGTCACGGTAGATTCTTCCTGGTTCCCATCGAGAAGTGGGTACTTGCCAATCACAAGGATCGTGGTCCATCGCCTTTCCCCAATAAGGCATAGATGTTTCTTTGATTGGGATCGCTCGAAAATCTAAACGGAAATCCTCCTTTACCTTTTTATCGGTAGTCCAAAATGACTCTACCCATAACATTTGTCTAGTCTTTATTTCACGCGGAAAAAATCTTACTCCCAATAGTTTAAGCGGCCCGCATTTTATTGAGGGGATGCGAGCATCTAAGGGGACCTGATCTACAGTCCAATTAGGATTCAATGGACGTTTTTCTCTAATTACTTCTCGTTTGTAATGGGTTTTAAGAAGATGGGGAAGTTTACGGTATTGCCTGTCTGGAGGTGACAGTAGAATGGTTCCGCTACCATCTGGATTTAAGGTCAGGTGTGTCCCCAGCTCTGAGCAAGCTTTCGAAAATCGTTGCGTAAGATCTTTTGCTACATCTCCACTTAGTTGCTTACTGAAACCAAACCCAACACCTACGGGCACAAAAATGATTTTTTCTATTCCATTTTCGCTTAATTGGAGGCGAAAGATTCCACTATCGGCTAGGTTACGTCGGACCGCATCGAACAAAAGATCCCCAGCATCGTGGATAATAGGTCTGTCCTGATAAATTTCAATACCTTGTAGGTTATGTGCGCTGGTACCTAATATACCATCTGCTCCGGCATCGATAATGGCGTGGCCAATGGTTATTTCATCTTCGCTTGGTTTTGGTTCTCTGTTGTTTCCCCAATGAACAGCGACGAGCACGAGATGTGCTTTTTTGCGCGCTGCTTCAATCCTAGGCTTTAGGTTATCAAGCCAGAGGTTGGGTATGGTAAGTGGTAGATGAGCGCAACCAGGCGTACTTGGACCTGCGGCAAAGCGAGGCTGTGTGGCATCAATAGAGAAAATGGCGATGTTTAGCCGACCGGCGGGACGATATACTGGGGTAAGTGCTTCTTCGATATTAATACCTGATCCAGCGTAACCGATACCGGTTGCATCCAGCCAGTGTTGCTGCTCCAAAAGTGCTTTGCTTCCATAGTCCCCACTATGATTGTTTGCAGTAACAACGACATCAATACCGGCCTCCATTAACACGGATAGCATTTCAGGGCGGGCTCGGTAATAGTATGGGGATGACTCTCCCTTACTGATTCCTTGTTCGCCCTCAGTCCCTATCACACACTCTAGATTCACTACGCTTATATCTGCGTTTTTTAGGGCAATAATTGTGCCGAGGACTTTCTCGGTTCCAAATTGTGCCGTGCGATAATGTTGCCTTCGTGCCAAGTTTACGTCCCCCCCCCAAGCGAGCACAGGCAATGACTTGTGTGAATCGGCAGCTGGTTCGATAAGCATTTCTTGGTATGCCTCCTCAATATCCTCCGGTATATCTTTGGCGGCAATGAGATAATTTCGATAGGCGATAAAACCAGATAGATAGTGCTCGACATCATCAATACGAACTCTGAAAGCATGGTGCCGTATAAAAAAGCTTCCTAAGATGCGTCTGGGATTCTTGAAGTACATGGCTATTTCGGGCCAGAAATAGCCGTTTAGGAGGTACATTGCACGTTTGTGTAACGCTCTGTAAAAGTGCTTTAGATCTACCTGGTCTAGTAGGTACTGAAACTTGGGCTCTTTGCGTAAGCGAGTCACCATCTTTTCAGCAGCCATCATCAATTCAAGCAGAGTTGGGAAGGTGGTGATTCTATTTTCAACAAAATCCAAGTAACTGGAAAAGTTGCGAATACCGAACTGATAATACTTTTCTTCAGGGCGATATAGTGTCAGCTCATTGACACAGTAGCTCAGCCAGTGATCGTGGGCACGCCAGTGCTCAGCTCGGATAAAATAATTGAATGCCTTCTCGACCAATGTCAGCCAGCGGGAATCTTTAGTAAATCCGTAAAGACGCATTAAACCAAAGGCAGCTTCACCATCGTAATAGATGACTCTATGCTTGTCTTTAACTTGAAGTTCCGGATATTCAAGAACATGACAAAATTGCCCAGTGACGGCATCTTGCATGTACTCCATACCAAGTGCCAGCTGCTCCATTAAATCGGAGTAGTGTTCGGTTTTTGTTACCTCAGAGTACTTTACTAGTGCCAGGAGTGATACAGCGTTGCCCCCTAATTTAATCTCATTATTCGACTCTACTAAAAATGCACCCATCTTCCCTGAAGGAAGGAGCGCGGATTGTATTAGCTTTTCTGTCAGGTACTTTAGTGACCGAAGGATGGAAGTCATCAGTGCTTTATCACCGGTTACCTCCCAGGCTTCAATCATCGCATAGGTACTGCTTGCATGACGCAAATTGTTATAGGTATCTATCTTCCGGTCGAAGCAGGCATGCCAACCATAGTGGAATGCTCCATTGTTTTTGACTTGGCTGCCCAGGTAATGGCTGCTTGTTTTAATTAATTTCGTAACAGTATTAGCATTTAGTTTTTCGATGATACGCCGACCAGCGTCTAATCCTGGACCATAGAGGCAGACGGGTTCACGTTTAGCTTCACAAAAAATCCCCTGAGTTGACAGAAGATATACTGGGCTGTCATCTGAAAAATCTAACTTGGTGTTTAGCCCAAAACGTTTCTTAGCATAGGCAAGGAAATTATTCTCGTTGATGATGACGTGATCGATCTGATTCCCGCCATAAAGCATGGCATTAGCATTGAGTTCCTGTTCAAGGAATGCGACATCACAGTTATCATCCAATGCCAGACCATAGCGAAAGTATGATCGTTTGGTATCTCTAAGTATTTGTTCCAGCCCAGCAAACGTCATTGCACTTTTTTGAGTTACCCAGTCAACTCTCAACCAACAGGGGTTCACCCTGTGCGATTTTGCTGCACTTTGGATGATCTTTGCTAGGTCTTGCCATACCTCTGCAATATCTGCCGCCGTTTTATGTTTTACGACGGCACGCTTCTTTGCATCGCTAATTGAAAAAAACAACGTATAAGGAGGGCGTTGGCTCCTCAATGCCTGCTCAACCTGAGCACGCACTTGAACGAGCATGTTGGATAGGGACATGTCGCGACTTATCTCTCTATTAAAAAAGCGTGGCAGTATTTTTTCTGCTGGTCGGCTCGGGTGCTTTTCCTGAACGAGTATAGACGGGGGGGAAGATTCTGCTTTTAGTGGTTTGTACTGAGGTGGTGGTGTGGTAAATATTTTTTTGTTTTATCTGTCAATTTGGGTTTTCAAAACAAATCTTGTCGGATAGTATTGGGTAACCGTATTCAGAATGATTGTTGTGCAACTCACTCAGATTATTCTCTATTAACCTGTAATTAACAGTTTGGGTTAATACCAAGGTTTAGCCGCAGGGCAGGAGCATTTTCTGCCAAGAAGGAAACCCGGGATCTTATCATCTCGGGTTTTTTTGTCGGTAAATATAGGTTGTTTGTCTCAAATTCATCTTGCTTACTGAAACTCTTCTTTGTCTGCTTCTTAATTTTCAGAGGTAGGCTGCTTGCCCTCCTCTGAAAGATGGGCACCTTGGCCGAATAGTGAAAGAACCTTCCGGGTTTGTATTTGTACCAATGTCTTGCGGGCACTCGCCGAGTGGCCTTGGCGCCATTCTTTTATCTGGAACCAGCCAACTTAAACCATACAGGACAGGTGCCTCTATCGAATTGTTGGCAGTGAATCTATTGGAGTAGTAACCATGAATGGGAAGTGGTGGAGAAGCTTGAGGAGCTTCCCTCCGTTAGTTTGGATTATTTTAATTGGCAGTTTTTTTAGCCGTGGAACTTATTTTATGGTCTGGCCTTTCCTGGCCATCCTTCTGTTTGAAAAGTTTCACCTCGGTGCGGCTGAAATTGGTTTGATCTTGAGTGCATCTGCCGTTGGTGCTGCTGTATTGGGCTTCTTTACCGGTGCGCTATCGGATCGCTATGGGCGTCGCAATATGCTATTGCTTGGCTGTATTGTGAGTATTTTTTCCTTTGCCTTGTTGGCTGTGACGCAAACCTTGGTAGGATTTATCTGTGCGATGACCCTGTGTGCTATTGGTCGCGCGGTGTGGGAGCCGCCAGCGAGTGCGCTGATAGGCGACTTAATTGACGATCAAGCCAGCCGTGAATTGGCGCTGCAATTCCGCTACTTCCTGATTAATGTGGGGGCCGCGCTGGGGCCGATTGTGGGTGTCTGGGCTGGTTTGAGTGCGCAGCAATCCACTTTTGGGCTCACCTCTCTCAGCTACTTACTCTTAGCCCTCGCCTTTGTTTGGGGTTTTGCCAGAACCGAGAGTGGACGTTTAGCGAGTAAGCAAAGGGATGCGGGCGTATCTCTGGGAAATACGCTCTCGGTATTGAGCCGTGATCAGGTATTTCTGGTGGTGATTATTGCGAATATTTTAACGCTGTTTATCTATGCGCATATGGATTCAAGCTTGGTGCAATACCTCACCCGCGCTGAAGCGCCGGGATTGGTAGAGCTGATATCCAGCATGATCTTTGTTAATGCGTCGACGATAGTATTACTGCAGTTTCCCATTATGAAGTTAATGGGGCCGCTGGCCATTAACACCCGTATTGTGATTGGGTTGGGTATTTTGTCGATCTCCCAGATTTGGTATGCCCTAAATCCGGTAGATTGGTTTTGGGGTTGGCTCGGAGCGACTTTTATTTTGAGTCTGGCTGAGGCAATTTTGTTTCCAACCATGAGCATTCAAATTGACCGGCTGGCACCATCCCATTTACGCGGTACCTATTTTGGGGCCTCTTCCTTTTATGCCATTGGCTGGTCGATGGCGCCATTAATTGGTGGAGTGATTATTCAATGGTGGAGTGGCCCGGCCTTATACGGCTTGTTAGTGGCGTTATGTGGAGTTGTGTTCGTGCTCTATCGCCTTACCGAGTATCTGTCTCGCCCTGAGTGGCCTGAGCCTGAGGGAACGGTTGTCGCGGATCGAGTCGCCAATGTCTCCTAGCACGGGACACAGAATTTAAGGGCAAAAAAATACCCCCGCCAATTCGAATTGGCGGGGGTATTTTATATTGTGATCGCCGGGAGATTAGATCTCGGCAGCGAGACGAGAGCCTTGGTCGATAGCGCGCTTGGCATCGAGTTCTGCGGCTTCATCAGCGCCACCAATCAGGTGGGTGGTTACGCCGCGCTCTTGCAGAGCTTCGTATAGCTTGCGTGCAGGCTCCTGACCGGCGCAGACAATAATATTGTCGACTTCCAGTACCTTTTCCTCTTCGCCAACGCGGATATGCAGGCCTTTATCGTCAATTTTGTCGTAAAGGGCACCAGCAATCATCTCTACCTTGCGATGCTGCAAGCTGCCGCGATGAATCCAGCCGGTGGTTTTACCCAGGCCCGCGCCCACTTTGGTGGTTTTGCGTTGCAATAGGTATACTTGGCGCGGAGAGCTTACTGCTTCGCGTGGCTTCAGGCCGGAGCGATTCTCCAGGGCAATATCGACACCCCATTCGTTGAAGAATTCTTCCTTATCGCTGGCGACCACTTCATCTTCAGTGGAGTGGGGGCCATCGTGGGTCAGGTACTCCGCTACATCAAAGCCGATACCGCCGGCACCGATAATGGCAACCTTCTCGCCAACCGGCTTCTTGTGCTTCAGTACATCCAGGTAACCCAGGACTTTATCGCTCTCAATGCCGGGGATCGGTGGAGTGCGCGGCTCGATACCGGTAGCAATAATCACTTCATCAAAAGATTGCAGGTCTTCCGCTGTGGCAATGGTATTAAGTTTTACTTCAACACCGGTGACTTCCAGGCGGCGCTTAAAGTAGCGCAGGGTTTCCTGAAATTCTGCCTTGCCGGGGATCTGCTTGGCGATATTGAACTGGCCACCAATCTTATCGCTGCCTTCGAACAGGGTTACTTCGTGTCCACGCTCTGCGGCAACGGTAGATGCGGCCATGCCCGCAGGGCCGGCGCCGATTACAGCTACCTTTTTCACGTTGTCGGTAGGCAGGTAGTTCAATTCGGTTTCGTGACAAGCGCGGGGGTTTACCAGGCAGGAAGTCAGTTTCAGCTGGAAGGTGTGGTCCAGACACGCTTGGTTACAGCCAATGCAAGTGTTGATCTCGTCGGCGCGGCCTTCGGCGGCTTTGTTGACGAACTCAGAGTCTGCCAGGAAGGGGCGTGCCATGGAGATCATGTCAGCCTGGCCGGAGGACAGAACTTCTTCGGCGACTTCCGGCACATTGATACGGTTGCTGGCGACTACCGGGATAGACAGGTGCTTTTTCACCTTGGCGGTGATATCGGTAAATGCCGCGCGGGGAACACTGGTGGCAATAGTGGGAACTCGCGCTTCGTGCCAGCCGATGCCGGTATTGATAATTGTGGCGCCAGCTTTTTCGATAGCCTGGCCCAGAGCCACTACTTCATCGAAGTCACTGCCATCTTCTACCAGGTCCAACATGGACAGGCGGTAAATAATAATAAAGTTCTCGCCGACGGCTTCCCGTACGCGGCGCACAACTTCGATCGGCAGGCGGATACGGTTTTCGAAGGAGCCGCCCCATTCATCGGTACGCTTGTTGGTGCGTTTCACGATGAACTGGTTAATAAAGTAACCCTCGGAGCCCATGATCTCCACACCGTCATAGCCGGCTTCGCGAGCCAGGGTGGCGCAGCGTACATAGTCATCGATCTGGCCTTCGATTTCCTCGCTGGTCAATTCGCGCGGGGTGAAGGGGTTGATCGGCGCCTGGATGGGAGAGGGTGCGATCAGGTTTTCGTTGTAGGCGTAGCGGCCGGTGTGCAGGATCTGCATACAGATCTTGCCGCCCTCAGCGTGAACAGCATCGGTGACTTCGCGGTGCTGCTGGGCTTCTTCCGAAGTGGTCATCTTCGAAGCGCCCTGGAATACGCCACTCTCTTCGTTCGGGGCAATACCACCGGTTACAATCAGGCCAACGCCACCGCGGGCACGTTCGGCAAAAAAGGCCGCCAAACGGGTGAAGCCATTGGGGTGTTCTTCCAGGTTGGTGTGCATGGAGCCCATCAGCACCCGGTTTTTCAGGGTGGTGAAGCCCAGGTCCAGGGGGGCAAGCATATTAGGGTAGGCTTGGGACATGGCAAATTTCTCTTCTTGTAACCTTTAGGGTTCATTTATGTATATGCAAAAAGGTGCATATCGTTGCCCAGCAGGATAACAAGACGGCCCACTGTGAAACAGTGACTTAACCGGTCGAATTCAGTGATCAATTACGGGCCCTATCTAACCTTGATGCGTCCCATTCTCATCTATAAATAAAGTGTTTTTTAAGGGTTCCCTGTCTCGACGTATACAGAGGCTCATTTACTCCTCTACCAAGCTTACCAACTTGTTTCGCAGCCATTGATTGGCTGGGTCGTCGTGTTGATTTTTATGCCACAGCAGGTGCCAGTCCATTTGCGGTATTTGAAACGGAAGCTCAAACAATCGGGCTGAGTACTGTCGCGCCAGGCTGGCGGGGACTGTCAGTGCCAGGTCGGTTCTCAATACCACTAACGGTGCGACCCGGTAGTGCTGGACCCTCAATTTCACATTGCGACGGCGCCCTAACTTGTTCAGGGCAATATCTTCCAGGCCAGGACCACTGCGACGGCTGGAGACATGGATATGTTCCAGCTTCAGGTACTGTTCCAGGGTAAGGCTGGCGGAATCCGCCAAGGGGTGATCGTGGCGCAACATACACAGGTAGCGATCGTTCATCAGTCGCTGTTGTTTTATCTGTGGGGAAGTGGGTACGGGAACATCCAGGGCAAAGTCCAGCGTGTTGGCGGCCAGTTCCTTGACCAGCTGCTCCCTTGGGACCTGGAAAGACTCGACAGTAATACCTGGGGCCTCCTGCTCCAGCACTTCCAGCAGCCTGGGTAAAAGGAAAGTCTCCGCCATATCGTTCATGGAGAGGCGCAAGGTTTTTCTGGCTTCCTGTGGCACAAAGTGACGCTGCTCGCTAAGGCTTGCCCCCAGTAGAGAAAGAGCTTCCTGGACCTTCGGCATAATACTTTCAGTCAGTGGCGTCGGTGCCATACCGGTGGGACTGCGAGTGAATAGTGGGTCGTCTAACGTACGGCGAAGTCGTGCCAGAGCATTACTGACAGCCGGCTGGGTGATGTGCAGTTGCTCAGCGGCACGAGTCAGGTTTCGGGTTGCGTATATCGCCTCCAGCACGGGAAAGAGGTTCATGTCGATTCGCTGTAATTGCATTGCTGCCACCGTCATCACTCTCATGAATGATTCAATATTCGCATAATAAACTTTGATGATTCAAATGCTGGGGATAGGGTTGGGGAGATCAAAAGGGGAGGGAAATAGGTGGCTGAATTTATTCTGGTACGTCACGGACAGGCTTCATTTGGGGCCGATGACTATGACAATCTCTCCGATACTGGCTGGCAACAGTCGCGCTGGTTGGGTGAATACTGGCGGGATAAGGGTATTCGTTTCGACCGGCTGCTGTGCGGCAACCTAACTCGGCATCGGCAAACTTTGGACGGTATTTGCGAGGGGTTGGAACTCCCCAGTGAAAATACTCGCAGTGTACTCCCCCAGCTTAATGAATTTGATTTTCTAGCGGTTGCCAAGCATTACAGTGAGCTATACCCGGATCGGGCACCGGGAGCAGGTGCCAGTCGCGCCGATTTTTATCGATTCCTGAAGAAGGGGATGCTGGCTTGGGCTGCCGGTGAGATCAGTCCACCGGAAACCTGGTCGCATTTTGAAGCCAGAATCGCAGATGCGCTTAAAAACATTTGCGATAGCCCCAAAGGCAGCCGAACCCTGGTTGTTAGTTCGGGCGGTGCCATTGCCATGATGTTGACGCAAATATTGGGCGGCTCAATTTCCACCGTCGCCAATCTCAATATGCAAATCCAAAACACAGCCGTTAGCCGTTTATTTTTCAGTGCAGAAAATATCAGTCTGCACAGTTTCAATCATGTGCCGCACCTGGATCGGGATGGGCGTCACGAACATATCACTTACAGTTGATTGGGCAGGTAGCGATGGAATTTGAATACTCAGACAAGGTAAAAGGACTGCTGGAACGCCTGCAAAATTTTATGCAGGAGTATATCTATCCCGCCGAAGCGATATTTATGCAGCAGTTGCAGGAGGATCGCTGGGGAGAGCCGGCGATTTTGGCAGAATTAAAGATTAAAGCCCGGGAAGCGGAACTCTGGAATCTGTTCTTGCCGGATCCCCGTTACGGTGCCGGGCTCAATAACCTGGAGTATGCGCCCCTGGCTGAGGAAATGGGGAAAGTGCTTTTCGCATCGGAGGTATTTAATTGTAATGCCCCGGATACCGGCAATATGGAAGTTTTGGCTCAGTACGGTTCTGAGGCCCAGCGGGAACAATGGTTAACCCCGCTTTTGGATGGAAAAATTCGCTCTGCCTTTGCTATGACCGAACCCCGGGTTGCCTCCTCCGATGCCACTAATATTGAAACGTCGATTACCCGCGATGGCGACAGTTACGTTATTAACGGCCACAAGTTTTATATCAGTGGCCTGATGAATAAACGCTGTAAAGTGATGATCGTGATGGGTAAGACCGACCCGGAAAATCCCAATCGTCACCAGCAGCAGTCGCAAATCCTGGTACCCACCGATACGCCTGGAGTCAAAATAGTTCGCCCGATGACGGTATTCGGTTATGACGATGCACCGGAAGGGCATGCAGAGGTGATTTTTGAAAATGTCCGGGTGCCTGCCAGCCATTTAATTCTTGGAGAGGGGCGCGGTTTTGAAATTGCACAGGGACGCTTGGGGCCGGGCAGGATACACCACTGTATGCGCTTAATTGGCCAGGCTCAAAGAGCGCTGGAGATGATGTCGGCACGCGCGGAGCAGCGCATTGTTTTTGGTCGCCCGATGAGCAAGCAGGGATCGGTACGGGAAGATATTGCCAAATCCGCCTGCGAAATCGAGCAGGCACGCCTGCTGACTCTGAAGGCCGCTGCGCAAATGGATCGACTTGGCAATAAGGCGGCCAAAGATTTAATCGCAATGATAAAAATTGTTGCGCCACAGATGGCTTGTAAGGTGATAGATCGCGCCATACAGATTCACGGCGCCGCGGGATTGGGGCAGGATTACAGTCTCGCCCATCACTATGCCTATGCTCGGACCATCCGTCTGGCGGATGGTCCCGATCAAGTTCATATGATGCAGTTGGGCAGAAACCTGGCAGCTCACTATGCCGCCGCAGAAAATCATGGAGGACTCAGTGACTGAGACGGTAAAGAATTTGCGCAGCTCTGTGGAAGAGCTGCCTGTTGAGCGACTGCAAGAATATTTGTCCGGCAAAGTCGACGGTTTCAATGGGCCTGTAACGGTCACCAAATTTCCCGGTGGCCAGTCTAACCCCACTTTCAAGTTGCAGACCCCGGCGCGATCATATGTTTTGCGACGCCAGCCTCCGGGCAAGTTATTGAAATCTGCCCATGCCGTAGATCGGGAGTACCGGGTAATGTCGGCACTCGCCGATACTAATGTGCCGGTGCCCAGGGTATTGCACCTCTGTGAGGACCGGGACCTAATCGGTTCTATGTTTTATTTAATGGAATATTGTGAGGGTCGGATATTCTGGAATGCGGCACTGCCGGAAGTTGACGCCGAGCAGCGTAGCGCTATGTACGATGAAATGAATCGTGTACTGGCGGCCATGCACAGTTTGGATATTAATGCCGTAGGCCTTTCGGATTACGGCCGACCAGGTAATTACTTCCAGCGGCAGTTGGACCGCTGGAGCACTCAATATCGAGCCTCTGAGCTGGAGCCCATTGCCGCAATGGATGAGTTGATGGCCTGGTTGGGTGACGTTTTACCGGATGATGATGGGCGTATCGCATTGGTGCACGGTGATTACCGGCTCGACAATATGATTTTCCATCCTCAGGAGCCCAAGGTCATAGCGCTTTTGGATTGGGAACTTTCCACACTGGGACATCCCTATGCCGACCTCGCTTACCAGTGTATGCAAATGCGAATGCCCGCTGGCAAAGACAAAATGTCCGGCCTATTAGGCTTGGATATAAAGGCCTTGGGTATCCCCTCCGAAAAAGAGTATGTGGCCAAATACTGCCAGCGAATGGGTATTGATGGGATTGATAATTGGCCGTTTTATCTGGCTTTTAGCTTCTTTCGCCTGGTAGCGATTGTTCAGGGGGTGGTGAAGCGTGCAAAAGACGGCAATGCCTCCAATAAAAATGCGGCAAAACTGGGAGCCCTGGTAGAACCCCTCGCACAAGCTGCATTGGATATCGCTGCTAACGGTTAACTTGTGAAATTATAAGGATAAGAAATGGCAAAGAATATTTTTGATCTCTCGGGAAAAATTGCCCTGGTGACGGGTGCCAGTCGGGGTATTGGTGAGGCCATCGCAAAACTTTTGGCTGAGCAGGGTGCCCATGTTTTGGTTTCCAGCAGAAAAATTGAAGGGTGTCAGGCCGTAGCCGATGCAATTGTGGATGCCGGTGGCTGTGCCGATGCAATCCCCTGTCATATCGGCAATATGGATAATATCCAGCAGGTTATTGGCGATATTCGCGAGCGATTTGGTCGCTTGGATATTTTGGTCAACAATGCGGCGACTAATCCCTATTTTGGCCATATTCTTGATACTGATCTAGCGGCCTTCGAAAAGACGGTAGAGGTCAATATACGCGGTTATTTCTTTATGTCGGTAGAAGCCGGCAAGTTGATGCGAGAGCAGGGTGGTGGCGTTATTGTAAATACCGCCTCAGTGAATGCCTTGCAGCCGGGTGTTGGGCAGGGTATTTACTCAATTACCAAGGCGGCGGTGGTCAATATGACCAAAGCGTTTGCCAAGGAGTGTGCGCAATTTAATATCCGGGTGAATGCTCTACTACCAGGGCTTACAAAAACCAAATTCGCCGGGGCATTGTTTTCCCACGAGGATATTTATAAAACTGCGGTTGGCCATATTCCCATGCACCGTCATGCGGAGCCGGAAGAGATGGCGGGCACCGTTTTGTATTTGGTCTCCGATGCTTCCAGTTACACGACTGGAGAGTGTGTCGTTGTAGATGGTGGTTTGACTTCGTGTGGGGGGATTTAACCATGCATGATCCAATTCTCGATTTTAGCGATAAAGTCGCATTGATTACCGGCGCTGCCAGTGGATTTGGAAAATTACTAGCAGAGGAACTTGGTTCTCGGGGTGCTCGTTTGGTATTGGGAGATATCAATGAAGAGGCCTTGATGCAGTTGGCGGACAAGCTGGGAAGCCAAAATATCGCTGTGCGCGCCCAGCGCTGTGATGTTTCCCAAGAGTCTGATTGCGCTGCTCTGGCGCAACTGGCCCAATCAGAATTTGGACAGCTGGATATCGCTGTTAACAATGCCGGAATCGCGCCTCCGATGATGTCTCTCAAGCAGACAGATGAGGCCATGATGGACCTTCAGTACAACGTTAACCTTAAGGGGGTTTTCCTGGGGCTTAAACACCAGTTGCCCCTATTGAAGATGACCAGTGGAGCTGTACTGAATGTTTCCTCTATGGCGGGGCTGGGAGGTGCTCCCAAGATAGCCTCTTACGCAGCGGCAAAACATGGTGTGATCGGCCTGACCAAAACGGCAGCGATGGAAAACGCCAAGTACGGTATCCGTGTAAACGCGATTTGCCCCTTCTATTGTCTGACCCCGATGGTTACCGATATTGCAACTGAAGATGCCAGCCCTGAACAAGTTCAAGCGTTTCTCGCTGAGGGATGCCCGATGAAACGCCTGGGCAAGCCGGAAGAAGTCGTAGCGGCCATGTTGATGCTGGTTTCCCCAAAAATGACTTACATTACCGGGCAGGCACTGGCAGTAGATGGCGGCCTCTCGGCCTATTGAGGTTGGGAGTCGCTGAGAAAGCGAATAGAGAATCGAAAAGGAGCCTTCGATGCCTGTAGAAATTTCACCTGATAGCCTCGGCTATTACATTGGCTTTGAAACAGAGCCCACAGACTGGTTTGAAATTGACCAGCAGAGAGTTGATAGCTTTGCAGAGTGCACCTTGGATCGACAGTTTATTCATGTAGACCCAGAGGCCGCCGCCAAAACGCCTTTTGGGGGAACGGTTGCCCATGGTTTTCTCTCATTGTCACTGCTGCCTTATTTTGTAGGGGCTCTACAGATAACGGTTGCAGGTGCTTATATGGGGGTGAATTATGGTTTGGATAAAGTCCGTTTTATCAACCCGGTAAAGACCGGTAGCCGGGTGCGCGTCTCCGGGAAAATACTGGATATTACGGAGAAAAAAGAGTCCCAGTATCAAATTAAGCTGATGGTAACAATGGAAATAGAGGGTGAGGCGAAGCCAGCTTTAGTTGCAGAGTGGATTTTTCTACAGATTACCTAGTGGGGTCAGTATAAGGCCGGACCACCATTTTTTTAAGTCGTGGTGGAAAGTGGTGGTTTCGATCTGTTTGAGAGTTATATAAGGCGAGTTTACATAAATGCTTCTTCTTGTTTAAGGGTGTTGAGACCCATGCGAACAATATTCAAGTGAGAAGCGGGAATACCTTTTTTGTAGTACTCGCCAGTAAAGTCAAATTGTTGGACTTCGATAAATGGTGAGAATAGGGTGCATCCCCAGTAGGGGTTTATACCCCACCAGCCATATTTTCCGGCGGTTCTGGGGTTTCTTTGATAGAAGTTGTAAGCCCTTTTGATATTGTCATATTTGAGTTTGAATTTTCTTTTGTCATTGATGCTGTGGGCATCAAATATCACCAGGCATTGTATAGAGATGCCTTGCCGGCCAAGTGCATTGGCGATTTTTATTGCAGCATTTCCCCCTCTGCTGTAGCCAAACAATATCGCTGCTTTTTTGCGCGAAATCCCATTTTTAAGGTGACGGTAAATAGTTAGCTTTCGTGTGTGGGAAAATATCCGCCCTTGAAGTTGGTTGATTACCGACTTTAGTACCGGATTTTCTCCGGCAGAAGGACCACCGGCACCGTAGATGCCCACCACAGTGTAGTGGCTAAGTTGAGACTGTATAGGGAGTGAGAATTCGAATTGGCCGCTTGAACTTGATATCAGTTGTTTCTAGCTCCTTGAAGCCGTGCTCGATAAAATCCGGCAGTGACGCTTAGCACTTTTACGTAATTCATCGGGTAGGGATTCTTCACTTCCATCCTGCTGTTCTGCCCGCCAATAGTGGCACAAGGCAACATACTCGCCACTATTTACCTGATTGCGTAGTGCGAGCCAGGGATCTGGCGCTGGGGTAACTGCCATCACAGTTTCTTTCCAATCCCTTAACGCCGGCTCGTACAAATGCTGCTCGGTGGAATTTGCCTTGTGAGTGAAGGCACCCAGGTGTTGGGCTGGATGAAGAAGCAATAGCAAGGCGGTTACCAAGCTACAACTTACTGTTGCACGAGAGAGTAGATGATTGACGTTTACTTTCGGCTTATAGGTTTGGGCTGTTTTATATAGATCGTCATCCAGCTGCTGCGGGGAAGTCAACGTCTCGGCTTCTTTAAAGTATTGATTTTCCCAATTGCTCATAGCATTAACTCGATTACTCTTCGATAACTTCTACTTGCCAAGGTCTTCTCTCCGAACCATATATCGCTTCGTCCAGTGCGGTGCGGGCGCGATGATATAGGGTGCGGCATTTATTGAGAGAGAGCTGCTCGATATCGGCCACGGTTGCCAGTGGCAGCTTGCATTCCATATGCAGTAATAAAACATTGCGCAATTGAGAAGGTAAATTTTGAATCGCTGCGAGAATTCTATTCTGCTGGGGAGATTCATGCGCGGATTTCTTCGAGCTGGAAAATTCCTCAAGCTTGAGCAATTTATTGACTTGGATGTAAAGCCAACTTTTAAGCAGGCGCCCGTGCAGTTCTGGCGGATTTTCCAAAAGACCACGCCAGAGTTTTTGCAAGAGTAAAGTGGTTGAAGATGGCGCCATTTGCATACAGTAGCGATACAGGGAATCTTTATGGCGGCCGTAGAGTTGACGGAACACAGCAGGTTTGCGCGACTCCTTGTAGTATTGGAATAGCGCCTCGTCAGATAGCTGGCGTAACTCTTTGAGAGACAATGTCTTGAGCCTCCGTACGCAAATTATCCCGCCTCGAACCACTGGCCGAGTATTGGTTTATGCGGCGTCAATAAAGAAGATTGTAGTATGGTTCTGCGTCGAAATTATTCTCTGGCCAGTACTTATAATTTCAGCCGATGTCACGGTACGACAGATACGAATCTTCGGGCTTGCGAAGTATAGTTGCCTCTGGTTTGAGAGGTGGTTGCTCGGGTAAGGGCCAACGCCAGATTTATCAATAAGTGATGATGCGCCTAATTAAGCAATCAAACGTCAAAAAGAGGCTTGCTCCGGCAAGGGTAGTGGCAATTGAACAGGGCCTTGACCCGCCCGGAGGTCTGTGAGTCGCAAGCCTACCCCAAGAAGGCGGATGGGAGCAGGGCGTTTTTCTCGACACTCCTTCAGTAGCTGGCGGAATTCAGAAATACGCCCGGCACGGCTGCTGCGCTCGTGGGTGCTGGTAGTAAAATCTGCGTACTTTACTTTAACGGTGGCGCCATTTACTTCGTAACGATCGCCGAGTTTTTCCAGGCGCTCCAGCAGACGCATATACAGCTCTGTCAGCTGTTCCAGCCATTCGTCAAAACTGGATAAGTCTTCGCGAAAGGTGCGCTCGACACTAACACTCTTGCGGGAGCCATCGCCGCTTACCGGGCGATCGTCAACACCACGGCAAAGGTCGTAAAGGCGGCGGCCAAATTTGCCAAACTTCTTACTCAGTTCAACTTGTGAAAAATTGCGTAAATCCGCGCAAGTGCGAATGCCTTGTCGATGCATTTTCTCTGCGGTTACCCGTCCCACGCCGTGTATTTTGTTGATAGGCAGGCGCAAAACAAATTGATCGACCTCGCTCGGCGTAATGACTGTCAATCCGTCAGGCTTCTGCCAATCACTGGCAATTTTGGCCAGGAATTTATTCGGGGCCACCCCGGCAGAAATTGTGATACCCAGTGTGCCGCGCACCCGTTGCCGGATCTCCTCAGCGATTAGGGTAGCGCTGCCGTGGCAGCGGCCACTGTCGGTGACATCCAGGAAGGCTTCGTCCAGGGATAGGGGCTCAATATCATCGCAGTAGTCGAGAAATATCTCCCGTATCTGCCCGCTGACCTCCCGGTACTTAGCCATGTTGCCGGGTACTACAATCAAATCAGGGCACAGTTTCTTGGCCTGGGCGGTAGGCATCGCGGAGCGAACCCCATAGCTGCGGGCTTCATAGTTGCAGGTAGAGATCACTCCGCGCCGGTCGCTACTGCCTCCAACGGCCAAAGGGCGTCCACGGAGATTGGGATCGTCACGCATTTCGACCGAAGCGTAGAAGCAGTCACAATCACAGTGGATAATCTTTCTCATGCTGTGATTATATACAGTGTTATGTCGTGCCAGAAAGTAATTTATGCCACTCGGACACCCGGCGATGACAGGTAGGTGAATAATGAGCAGTATTCCGTTGGTCGAGCACCCAGCTTCCGATGATGTAGCCCGGGTTTTTGCTGAGATTGATGACGAGCTGGGGGGAATCCCCAGTCTGTTCCGTGTCTACGCCCAACACCCCGGATTGCTTGAGGCAAACTGGTACAAGTTTAAGACGGTGATGATTCACGGCTGTTTGTCGGCGCAGCTGAAAGAAGCCATTGGCCTGGCAGTCTCAGCCGATAACCACTGTGACTATGGCATTTACCATCACAGTATGTCTCTGCAAATGCTTGGGGTGGAAACCGATGAAGTGATGCGGATTCGCACTGACCCCAAGCATGTGCACTTTTCTGAAAAAGAGCACGCCCTGTTTGACTTGGCGCGCAATGCCAACAGCGCCCCTGATGACCATCGCGAGCACCTGATCGCCGCTGCGCGAAAGCTCGGTGCCGGTGATGATGAGATTCTTGAGGCGTTGGGGGTAATGGAGATGGTACTGGGGGCCAATCACATTGCTGAAGTGCTCAGCCTGGCGCCGACCCGAGTGCCTCACAAGAAGTAATAACAGGCGCCCTTGGGCGGCTGTTCTACTTGGGTCTGCCGAAAATTAGTGCCAGCACAAACATCACAAGGAAAATAAAGAAAAGAATCTTGGCTATTTCAGTTGCGGTCGAAGCGATGCCACTAAAGCCAAAGAAGGCGGCGATCAGCGCAATAACCAGGAAGGTGACAGCCCAGCGCAACATAAGAGGCTCCCAATAGAGTGGAGGGAGCCTTGGGCTCCCGTTCCGCTAATTGATAGAGTCCCGCTCCACAGGTTCCAAATGGTCGCCTGCTTTCATCAGGGTTAGTTGCTCCAGTGTGGCAAACTGGAAGCCCTTTTGCCTGAGTTGCGCAGTAATGAGGGGCAGGGCCTCCATTACCTGATGGTGCTGACCATACATGGGATGCAGCAGAACTACACTTCCGTCTTTTGCCCTCTGGGATATATAGTCAGCTGCGACTTGAGCGCCGCCTGCTTCCAGTTGCTCAGTAGGATCGATATCCCAGTGAGCAATCTTGAACTGGTGATCGCTTAAAAGCGTGCCCAGCTCGTCAGACATCTTTCCGTGAGGAGGGAGAAACATGGGCTTGCTGGTATAGCCATTACTTTGTAGTAGCCGACAGGTTTTTTTAATCTCTTCCTTGGCACTGCTCAAAGGCATCTGGGAAAGGTTTGTGTGTGAGTAACCATGGTTGCCTAACTGATGGCCAGCCTGAATGATTGCCTGGGTCTGCTCCGGGTACCTTTCCATTTCCTGCCCTGTAGGGAAAAAAGTGGCGGTCACTTCCAAAGATTCGAGCCGCTTTAACAGTGGCTCGGTTTTGTCGGGGGAGGGTCCCTCATCAAAAATAAGCGCTACCCATTTATCCTTGCCGGTAATTGCCTGGGCACAGGTTGAAAATACAAAAAGCCAAATGCAAATAGCATTAATTATTATTTTCATTTTTTGGGGTTTCCACAGATAGAAAAAAAGCCGTCAATGACGGCTTTTTTTCTTTGAACTTGTTTAGCGCTCCAGCTGGTCCAGCTTGCCCTTCTTGCCGTCCCACTCCTCGGCATCCGGTAATGGGTCTTTCTTCTCAGTAATATTGGGCCATACCTCGGCGAGTTCTGCGTTCAACTCGATAAATTCCTGCTGATCGTCCGGAACCTCATCCTCAGAGAAAATCGCGTTGGCGGGGCACTCCGGCTCACACAGGGCGCAGTCGATACACTCGTCTGGGTGAATTACCAGGAAGTTGGGGCCTTCGTAAAAACAGTCTACCGGGCAAACCTCTACACAGTCGGTGTATTTACACTTAATGCAGTTTTCCCCAATTACGAATGTCATGTTTGTCCCTCGATAGTGCCACTGAATTCTTCGTGCAGCGGATTTTATCAATTACTGGCGCGAATTGTAGTGGCTTTTCAGTCGATTTAGTTCACTGTTTATAACAGGATGAATTGGGCGACCAGGGTCGCCCGGTCTTTTACTTCAGTAACTTGCGTAAAGAATAGAGCGCTTCCAGTGCCTGGCGTGGCGTCAAATCGTCCGGATCAAGCTCCTCAAGGGCATCCACGGCCGGGTGGCTCGGGCTGCCAAACAGATCTACCTGCTGGGGGGAACCAGGGCCCGCGGCCATTGGCACAGCGGCTTCTTCCGGCTCCTGTTTGGGGGCCAGTGCAGGCGTAGCAATAGGAGCTGGCACATCTACCGACTGGGCGCCGGCTTCCAATGCTGCCAAGCGCGCGCGGGCCTCGGTCAATACATCACTGGGGATACCGGCCAGTTTGGCCACCTGCAACCCGTAACTTTTAGAGGCGGGCCCTTCCTGGATGCGGTGCAGGAAGACAATTCCCTCTCCGTGCTCGGTGGCATCCAAGTGGATGTTGGCGGCCTCAGAGCATTGGCTGGGCAGGTCAGTCAGTTCAAAGTAATGGGTGGCGAACAGTGTAAAGGCGCGCACTTCCCCCGCCAGGTAGTGGGCACAGGCCCAGGCCAGGGACAGACCGTCGTAAGTGCTGGTACCGCGGCCAATCTCATCCATCAGTACCAAACTGTGCTCGGTGGCATTGCGCAGGATATTGGCGGTCTCGGTCATTTCCACCATAAAGGTGGAGCGGCCACCGGCCAGGTCATCGGCACTGCCGATGCGAGTGAAGATACGATCGAGCAAGCCGATCTGGGCACTGTCGGCGGGTACGTAACTGCCACAGTGGGCCAACAGGGCAATCAATGCTGTCTGGCGCATATAGGTAGATTTACCGCCCATGTTTGGACCGGTAATCACCAACATGCGGCGGTCGTCGTGCAACTCAATATCGTTGGCCACAAAGGGCTCGTCCAATACCTGCTCCACCACCGGGTGGCGCCCGCCGGTAATATGCAGACCAGGCTCAGTGCCCAGTTCGGGACGGCACAGGCGCAAATCGTCAGCGCGCTCGGCCAAGCATGCCAGCACGTCTAATTCGGAGATACCCGCAGCAGCGGCTTGGAGCTCTGCCAGGGACTCATTCAGCTGATTGATCAGCTCTTCGTACAATGCCTTTTCACGAGCTAGCGCGCGGCTCTTGGCGGAGAGCGCCTTGTCTTCAAACTCCTTTAGCTCGGGAGTAATGAAGCGCTCTGCATTTTTCAGGGTCTGGCGGCGAATATATTCAGCTGGCGCCTTATCGCTTTGCCCGCGACTGATTTCAATAAAGTAGCCGTGCACCCGGTTGTAACCCACCTTAAGGGTGGGGATACCGGTGCGCTCTTTTTCCCGCTGCTCTAGTTGCACCAGGTAATCGCCGGCGTTTTCACTGATAGCGCGCAGCTCGTCCAGTTCTTCGTCGTAGCCGGTAGCAATAACGCCACCGTCGCGAATTACTACCGGAGGGTTTTCAATAATGGCATCTTGCAGAAGCTCTACTGTTTCAGGCCACTCGCCGATCTGGCTGCACAACTCACTCAATAAAGTTGCGTCAGATTCTGCCAACTGTTGCTGGATTTCCGGGAATTGAGCTAGGGACTGGCCCAGGCGAGCCAAATCCCGAGGGCGTGCAGAGCGCAGTGCCAAACGGCCCAGGATTCGCTCCATATCGCCTACAGGTTTGAGGGCATCACGCAGAGGCTCAAAGCCATAATCGGCAATTAACGCTGCGATGGCGTCCTGGCGGTTGCGCAAGGTGGTCAGCTGGCGCAAGGGGTTGTTAAACCAGCGGCGCAGCAAGCGGCTACCCATAGCGGTTTTACAGCTATCGAAGACCGACAATAGGGTATTGTCATCGCCACCGTTCAGGTTCAGATCAATCTCCAGATTGCGGCGACTGGCACCATCCAAGGCGACTGTCTCATTACCACTTTCCGTCAGCAGGCCGCGAATATGGGGCAGCTCGGTACGCTGGGTGTCCCGTGCGTATTGCAGCAAACAGCCGGCAGCGATAACAGCACCGTGCATATGGCTACAACCAAAGGCCTCCAGGTTCATGGTGCCGAATTGCTGGTTGAGCAGACGCAAAGCGCTCTCAAGCTCGAACTCCCAAGGTGCGCGGCGGCGCACGCCCGCGCGACGCTCGATCTCAGCCGGTAGGCAAAGGTCTTCCGGCGCAAGCAGTTCAGCGGGATTGTGGCGCTGCACCTGCTCGGCCAGGGCTTCCAGAGTATCTGTTTCCTGAACCACAAAACGACCGGTTGCCAGGTCCAGCAGTGCCAGGCCAAATACATCGCCCAAGTGTGAAATAGCAGCCAGGAGGTTATCGCGGCGATCGTTGAGAAGTGCCTCGTCGGTGACCGTGCCCGGAGTAACAATACGTACTACCTGGCGCTCAACCGGCCCTTTGCTAGTGGCGGGATCACCGATTTGTTCACAGATGGCAACGGAAACACCAGCTTTAATTAGCCGCGCCAAGTAGCCCTCAGCTGCATGGTAGGGAATACCGGCCATGGGGATAGGTTCCCCCCCGGACTTACCACGGGCAGTAAGGGTGACATCCAACAGCTCAGCCGCCTTCTTGGCATCATCAAAGAACAGCTCGTAAAAGTCCCCCATGCGGTAGAACACCAGCTCTTGGGGATGCTGGGCCTTGATGCGCATGTATTGCTGCATCATGGGGGTGTGTTCGGGTTTCGCGGCCTTGGTCTTGTTTGCGGTTTTTGGCATTTTTTCTAAGAAAATCAGTAAGTTACAAAAGTGTTTGCAAACCCCAAGAGCCCCGCAGGAGTGGCGGCCGGCTCAGATTGGGGTAGGGGGCAGGTTTCCTCGGGGGCTTAATAAGCAGAAGCGTTCGATCAAATAATGAACGGCAAGCCCAAACCTGATGTTCCTGAAGCATGCAATCGGGAAAGATCTGAACAGAAAGGTCCAGGCCAAAGTTCGAAGGGCTTCTTTATAGGGGGCGCAGAATAGCAGAGTGGGGGGCAAACCACTATGGATGGCTTATCAACTGCAAGTGAAATGGCCAGCAGCGACCCTGTGATTTTATGAGAGCCTTGTAGGGAAGCGGGACGTTTTCGTCTTTGGGGTAAGGACCGTCACTTTTCTTTGCTCTAATGAGTCTGCTGCTGATCTCAATAAAAAAGATTCCTGACTCAGTAAGGTCGAGTACTAAGCAAGCCAATTCTTTACGCGGTAGCGCATCCCTCCAGCTGGGACATATGTACATAGTAGGCTGATGAAATACAGCACTGATAACTAAGTCCTGCTTCGTATATCAGAATTCAAAAGACGCTGCTCCTATTTCTGGGGAAAATTCTATAACTTATTGATTTTTAAAGGATGTGAAAAATGATATAAAGCAGGGAGAGCGCGGAATTATAAAGACGCTGCTTTATATCTACTTGTTTCGTTTCGTGCCACTCAATGTATTTTTTTGATTTTATTGGGTTTTTAAGCGGGCTTTGATTGAGGGCAGTAGAATTATAGAGAAGGGTGATATATAGACGCTGCTTTTGAATTAACTGTTAAATGTCATATGAATATGATCGGTAAATACACAGTACTAGTGGTCACTATGGTGAGTGCAATGTTGTGTTCGTCACTTTACTTTCGCCCGCCAGGCCTGTTCGATTTACCGCGCTATTTGGACATCTTCCTAAATATTAAGAGCTATTTTACTCAAGGACTACTTTCAGGGATGGTGGGCTTGGTTCTTGCTAAGAAGTTAGGGGTTTCTAAGTACGTTGTCTTAACTTTAGGTCTTGCTATCTCTGTTGTGCTTTTGGCCTTAAATAGCCTAAGAGTTCAATCTATGGATTTTTATCATGCGCAATTTGTAGCATTGCCACTGATTGGTGGTATTGCAGGCGGAATCACAATAGGCGAATATGTGCAACATTTAACTAGTTTAGGCACCCGACGCCTGCGGCGCTGGTGCTAAAAGCGTTAAAGTGCAACTATGATCAGGAGAGCAGCGAGTAGAGCGTTTATTATTTGTGGGGCCTTGCTCATACTAGCAATGGTCATAGCCACAATTTACGCAGTACTATCTGACACAATTACTGGTCGGGATATATGGGCAGCGCCTCTTCTTGGCTTCTTCACAGGGATTTATTACTTTATCTTTGTTTACCCCTGCGTCTTCGCTGGTTTGCTCTTATATAGTTTCATTAAAAAATAGGTAAGGCAGTGAATTCAAGCAATAGCACTTTAACAAATGCAGGCAACAGCGCCCCTTCGGGGCTGGACCTTCATTCCGCAGCTCCGCTGCTACATTACGGCCGTTGCTGCAGGCGTTAAATTCCACTCGGAGATAAGCCACGAATGAAATACATCACTATTCTTGCTGCTATAAGCATGAGCATTAGTGCCTATGGGAGTTCCTTTTGGTGTACCGTCAAGGATTTTAACGCGGGTCCTTTAACTCAAGATTTTTATACAGACGCGATTGGAAAAGAGTTTCATGTCAACCGATCAACGGGAAGAATATATGGCGGACTAGATAATAGCGTTCTGGATTCATACACACCGAAAGTGGTGAGTGATGGATCTAACGGTTACTATAAGTCTATTAGCGGAAATGTCATGACTTATTTCACCGTAAGGATAGACAAAAATACAAAATCGCATTTCTTTGTTTTTGTATGAATTTCATGACATACACTGGTCAATGCGTTGATGTATGAGCAGGAATTTAACAAACGCAGCCACACCGGCCTATCGGCCTCGACTCGCTACGCTCGCGTGTGCTGCAGGCGTTATGAGTAATGGGTAGTACGGAGTGGAAGAACCAAAAACAATGAAAATATTGCAGTTAATTACTGCAATATTACTAATGTTGATAGTTTTAGTGCTGGGCGCAGTGATGCTCGCAAATGGGTACTTTTCTGGCGAGATGGGCAGTATAGGAAGGGGGGGAGAGAGCAATATACATTAGCAGACGATCCTGGTGGATATTGGATGAACATGCTTGTGGGTATAGGGTTATGGTTGTTCATAGCTGGTGGGTTAATACATCATATAGTTAAAACAATACGCGGTATTAAAAACTCATAACAAAGCCAAGCATCTGACGGCTTTTCCGTTGCTTGGCTTATGCGCTTTCCGCTACGCTAGCGCAATACCAATCAACTACAAAGCCGCAGCTGTTGGCGGCGTTAAGCGTTCAAGGAAGAGCATTGAAGATAGCTACCATTTTAGCACTAGTAATGATTAGCAATCCTGTTTGGGGTAATAGTCTCAATACAGTCGAGAAAATACAGGAAAGTATTTCTACTAATCTATCGCAAGGCGATAGTAAGCAAGCAATTGAAGAATATTTAGCCTCAGCAAATATTGTGTATTCTTACGATAAGTATTCTTTTAGATACCAGGCCGTAGTACGAGAAAATGAGGCTGACTGTAAATTTGAATCTATATTTCTTTGGCTATTCTATGAATGTACCATTCAAATATATATCAACTTAAATAAGCAAGGGAACTACAAAGATCATGAAGTTTATCAAAGTTATTCTGGCTTATAGCGTCGCAATGCTTAACAAGTACAAGCAGATTGCTACGGGCCTTCGGCCCCTTCGCGGGACGGCCTTCGCTGCGCTCCAGCCGCCCCTGTTGTAGTCGTTAAGCAATAGGTGATCTCAAAAAATCAAATGAACAGAAAAGCTTTCCTAGATGATATAAAAACGCTATTTGATAGCATCAGAAACATGGGACTTTGCGCACTCCTAATAGTCGGCTTGCCTTTTTTTGAATCCATTAAGTTAGGCCCATGCTTCGACCTTTGGCTCCCGTTCGTGCTGAAGTGGTTGTCCATTGGACTTATTACAGGGCTTTTTATTTTCAATTTGATTTGGGTTTATTGTTCAATGAATAAAGGGGAAAAAGCTCTGAAATTTGGTTTTTTCAGCGCTGTATTGATATTGACATTGCTTACAGCTTTAGTTCTTGGAAGTAGGTACTCCGAGATTTCAAGTGCACTGTCAACAGTGGTGGCGAGTAATGCTTAACAAAGCGCAGCAAAGGGACGGCTTACTTTATGCGCGTCTTGCGCTGGTCGCTTCGCTCCCATTTTCGCGCAAAACGCGCATAAAGTAAGCCGCCCGTGTGCGCGGCGTTACGTGTCTTAAGTCGTGAGCACTAAAGAAGAAAGTCATGCAATTTGAAGTGAAACCAAAAATAGGAATTGGTCCTGTAAAATTGGGAATGAACCGTTCCGAAGCCATTAAATTCATGGGTGTAGAACCAGAGAGCTTCATAAAAACTCCTACTTCTGTGCATGCCACAGATGCATTCTATTCTTCAGGCTTTCAAATATTCTATGAGGGTTCATCTCCAAAAGTAGAAAGCATAGAGTTGTCACGGGATAGTGGTTTTGAAATATTAATGTCGGGTATTAAGGTACTTAACTTGCCGGTACCTCAGTCCCTAGAAAAAATACAAGAAATAACAGGTTTGGTGCCACATTCCGAAGATGATGGGTATACTTTTGAAATACCGGATTTAGGCTTATGGCTGTGGCGCCCTGTAACAGAATCACCGGAAGGTAAGTACTTTGAAACAATTGGTATTGGTAAGCCCAACACGTAACAAGTTGCTGTTGTCGCCACTACGTGGCTGGGACAGCCTACTCGCCGCTTCGCTTTGTTCCGGCTGCCCCAAAGCAAGGCGTTAAGTGCTTATGATGGAATCGCGCAAGGTTTTAGTTACAAAGCTAGTTGAGTATAAGGCTCCAATAAATCGAATTCTGGGAGATCTCAAGTCGTACGGCTGGGATTCAGAAACTGACTTGGTAACTTTAAGGCCATCTCACCTAGAAAATGTACTTGAACGCTATATCTCTGGTGAATTAAGTGATCTACAAGTCAGAGACTGGGCAAATGCGATCGAACATCGTGAAGACATTGGGCTTCTTAATGAGTACAAGGGTACATTGGATGAAATGATATTTTGGTTAGCTAATCCAGCTATCAATTATCCAATAAAAAAAGACTTAGCTAAACGTGTTATCAAAAACCTACAGTCAAATAATGTGCAGTAAGCATTTAACAAGCGCCTGCAATCGGACCTCCGGCCGTTGAGGCGGGCGTTAGTGCGTCAAGCTAAACTTGATGCTTCTTGCAGGGTGGAAGTCCCTGTCGGGTAAGGCCTAACCAGCCACCTGTATCGAGTGTTGCGCGTAGGGCGGAACAGAAAGAAAAAAAATATACTCATTTTTTTTCTCACTGTGAACAAACTATGTGAAGCGTACACAGAGAATTCTATAGGCCATAGGGCTTATCGTGACCCTGAAGTGCTGGTATCGCTCCGATAATAAAATGAGCTCCGATTGACGAGATGTGTAACGCCATCGAAGTCCAGGCAAAGCAACCGCATTGGTGAGGTTGTGGCGGATCGGCGGGGTTATCAAGCCGTGGCATGTAGAAAGAGAGGTATTGAGAACTTGAGAGATCCGAGCAGGTTCCTGAAGGAACAGGTAGGGACGTTAAGCCTAATGGTGAAACTAACGAAGACCACTCGGAAGTCGGATCAGCTCATAGTAGTCCGAGAGCGGGAAAGCCGCTTACATGGCGAAGGGGCTGACAGTAATATCGGTGTGCAACAGAAACATAGTCCGGACAAAGTAGGGCTGGATACACTATGACAACCGCCTTGCACGCCATCGCATTTAAAGCACAGAGCCACCCCACGCACAGGTTTCAGAATTTATACGGACTGCTAAATTCCAACCTGCTGTATCAAAGCTGGGGCCAGCTTAACAAGCAGGCCCGCCCCGGTATCGATGGAGTAACAACCGAAGTTTACCGGCAAGGTCTGCCGCAAAATATCCAATGCCTACATCAACGGCTGTGTGACAAATGCTACCGCACCCAGGCGATTAAGCGGGTATTAATTCCCAAAGGCAATGGCAAGCAGCGCCCACTGGGGCTGCCTACGGTGGAAGACAAACTGGTGCAGCAGAGCGTAGCGCAGCTACTGCAAAGTATCTGGGAGCAGGATTTTCTGCCCTTTAGCTACGGCTACCGCCCCAGGAAAAGTGCCCACCAAGCCGTACATAGCCTTGGCTTAAACCTGCAATTCAAAGGCTACGGCTACATCGTTGAAGCCGATATTAAAGGCTTCTTCGATCAGCTGGATCACGACTGGTTACTGCGCATGCTAGCCCTTCGTATCGACGACAAAGCCCTGCTGACACTGATTAAACAGTGGCTTAAGGTGCGCGTGCAAACCCCAGATGGTAAGTTCAGTAAACCGGCAGCAGGCACCCCGCAAGGAGGTGTGATCAGTCCGGTACTGGCGAACATCTATCTGCACTACGCCCTGGATTTGTGGTTCGAGAAGAAGGTCAAGCCGCGTATGCGTGGCAGAGCCATGCTAATCCGCTACGCCGACGACTTTGTTGTGGCCTTCCAATTGAAAACGGATGCAGAGCGCTTTTACCGGGTGCTACCGCAACGGCTGAACAAGTTTGGCCTACAGTTAGCTCCCGAGAAAACGCACCTGAAGCGGTTTAGTCGCTTCCATCCGGGTCGAAAACGGCAGTTCCAGTTTCTGGGCTTTGAGTTCTACTGGAGCCTGGACGTCAATAAACGCCCCAGGCTCAGGCGCCGGACTGCCGTAAAGAAACAGAAGGGCGCAATGGAAGCGCTCTACCACTGGATCAAAGCCAAGCGCAGTGAGCGCCTGAGAGAGTGGCTTCCCACACTGAAGCGCAAGCTACAGGGCTTCCAGAACTACTTCGGTCTACCAGACAACAGTCGAAGCTTGTCCCGTTTGTACAGCTATGTTTTACACAGCATACACAAATGGCTCAACCGGCGGAGTCAGCGCAAGAGTTACAACTGGAATAGTCTAAAGGAAATGCTGGGATATTTTGGGCTAAAGCCACCGCGAGTATACAAACGCAGTATACTTGTGGACTGGTATTAGGGTTCGTGCTTTACACGAGCGAATATATTACTGAAGAGCCGGATGCGGTAGTTCCGCACGTCCGGATCTGCGTGGGGGCAGTTAGGGTAACCGGCTGTCCTACCACTACTGTGCCCAAGGATAAATTGTGAGAGTTAAAGACGCATATAAGGAAATGTGGCAGTTTCAGTCTCTGCTACTAGAGGATATTCGAGCTGCAAGAGATATTGCACGGAATGATCCAACACCGTTCTCTCTCAGGACAATATACAGAACAAGTGCGGCATACATAGAGGGTACGTTGTACCAATTGCGATTGGTTTGTCTTGCTGCCCTTGAAGATGTACCCACAATCTTTAACTATCAGGAAATATTGGCGCTAAAAGAAAAAACAGTGCTGCTCAATAGCAAAGGAAAATTAGAGGAAAAAGATCAGTTCCAAAAACTAAAACCAAGTATCTTGTTCCTATTTTCCTGTTTCGCAAAGCTGCATAGTATCCATTTTTCACCAAACATAAGTGATCATAGGTGGGACAGTTTGGGAAAATTCTTTGAGTTGCGAAACTCGCTAATGCATCCAAAATCAATTTCTGATTTCGAAATAGACGAGTTTAAGAACACTGTGAGCTTAGAGGCAGTGTCTTGGTTTAATGAAAACTTACAAAAGCTTTTCCGGGAATGTGAAAGTGCTGAGGCCGCAGCGTCGGTAAGCACATAACAAAGCAATGCAGCTGACGTCTTACTTTGTGCACCTTTTGCACGGTCGCTGCGATCCCATTTTCGTGCAAAAAGCACACAAAGTAAGCCGCGTCTGATTGCGGCGTTATGAATAAAAACTATGTCTAATCTCAAAGACCGCCGATGGCGTCGAAAAGGCCTCGATAGAAAAATCGAGACTCCTTCATGGGGGGAGCTTGCTTTTGGGAAAAAGCTTTTCAATTTGCGGCATATGTTACTAGCTGTATTTACTAGTGGCTTCATATCTTTTGCAATGCTATATCAGCTTATAACCTATGGGCATTGGGAGGCCAAAGGAGCTAAAGTAGATGGTGCCGTGGGCTATGGTGTTGCCTTTTTCCTTCTAGTAATTTTCATAGCCCTACTTATTGCAACTATTAAAGACTGGCGGAGAGGCTAATGCATAACAAAAAGCAGCACGATTGCCCACAAAATATGTGGGCTGGACGGCCTACGCTTTGCTTCGGCCGCCCGTGTGCTAGGCGTTATGGCCCTTAAAGGATTATCGTGGATCTATCAAAATCTCTCGAAGAACTACACAAAGAAAAATGGGGCAGGCCTGACTTTGGTTCAAGTCTAGCCGCTGAATGTCGCCGTTTATGGTCAGTTCCTTTAGCGGAACTTTCAGTCGAAAACCTACGCATGCTAATTGGTCAAAAAATTGGTTTAAGGTTTCTGGTTCCCGTTGCTCTTGATATTCTTGCTGTAAACCCATTGGCCGAAGGTGACATGTACAAAGGAGATTTACTGGCAAATATTGCTGCAGTGCCTGATAACTTTTGGCAGCAGTATCCAGAGTTCAACAACCAACTCGTAGAAATCAAAAGCGAATTAGAAATAATAATGGGTACAATCACAGAAGAGCTTATTCCACCTTTGAGCTCTCGGGTTTACCAATAAATGAGCCATAACAAGTGACTATGGTTGTTCGTCAAGTTATTAAGCCATACTTTCATCCCAGTAGGTGTTATTTTTCACCATCGTATTCAGAATCGTAATCTGCTTTCTCATGCAGGCAATCAGAGCGACCTTTTTAGGTTTGCCAGCGTCGACTAATCGCTTATACATCGGCTTTAATTTGGGATGATGTTGTATGGCCGACATAATGGAAACAAACAGAACCGTACGTACACGATGCCTTCCACCCCGAATATATCTCTTTCCCTGGAAGCTGCCGCTATCACGGTTCATCGGGGCGATACCGACAAGTGCAGCGATTTCTTTACGGTTCAATTTTCCTAGCTCGGGAAGTTCACTCATCAACGTATAAGCCAATACATTTCCGACCCCTTTAGCACTCAACAATAGGTCGCGCCTTTGCCGCCACTCAGACACACTGTTAACCAGTTTATCCAGTTGCTTGTCGATACCTTGTAGCTCTTTTTTGATGGTGTTTAGAATGGTCTGTATAGGTTTGTGTACTGATTTCGGCATTCTCTGAAGCCGATTCTTTTGCATTGTGCTCATCTCTAAACACTGACTTCTTACCGCCAGTAAGTCACTGATCTCCCTAAGCTTTTCTGGCTTTAGTACCGACAGCCTTGGCTTCATGGCCTCACCAAAATGTGCAATATCCATTGCATCTAGCTTGTCGGTTTTGGCGAGGCGCCCTGCGGATTTAGCGAAGCTTCTTATCTGAGAAGGATTGCAAACAACAATAGGTAATCCTGCTTTGCCGGCGGCGCAAACAAACTCTAACTCGAGTCTTCCCGTAGACTCTATTAATACTCTTTGAGGTTTAAGGGGGTGAAGTTGTTTAATGGCATCCTTAATGCCACTTTTATCATTGGTAACACTAAAAAACTGGCCAGTAGGTCTCACATAAATATCGAGTTGTTTACTGCTGGTATCGATACCGACATTGATCTCTTGAGGTTCCATAAGATAAGCTATCTCCGCCTTGCTATTCGGGCTCGAGGCCCACATGACTATTCGAGTTATGCCTAGTGAGTGTCTGTCACGTTCCTACTTGTTAACGGTCTTTATAAACCGGCGCAGCAACGAACTGTGACAAACAAGGCCTTCGGTGGCCGCCGAAGGTGGGTCTCAATTTACCCGTTAGCGAAAAGGATTTTCAACATCAGAATCGATCAAGAACAACCATACAAGGCGCGCAATGCTCGGCCAACCAGTTGGCCTGGACTGTCACTGCTACGCAGCGCCAGCCCATTCGCTTGGCGTTAGAGAACCAATGAATAACGAACATAGGGCGCGGGATTGGATTAACTTTATTTTAGAGAGATGTCAGTTCCCTGATGCACCAGCGCTAAAGAATCACCTCGATAAAGCCGTGTTTTCTGAGTTCTGTCAGTGCGGTTGTAATAGTTTCAAGGTCCTGGTCCCGGCTTTCACCAAAGCAATTGCAGTTCCAGGTAAATATGGTGTAATTTTTGAAGCACACTTTAATCTTGCAGAAGCCGGTAAAACGTTAGAGATCCTAATATTCTCAGGAAAATCAGGAATGGTTGAGTACATTGAAATAGACTGTTGTGGTAACAACTTGCCTGTTCCAGAAGCAGTTGAGGTTGTTGGCGAACCGTTTCATGTCAGTGCCGGTAGTGCGCTCGCTCTCTAACAAGAGCCGGCACAAGCGCGCACTTCGTGTGCTGGACTCGCAACAAGTTGCTCGCCTGTGCGGCGGGCGTTAGCTTTTTTTGAACTTGAGATACATTACTGACATAAAACATAAATGGGGATGAAGTGGAACATGGAAATGACTGAAAAAGTAAAGGGCACAGTAAAATTCAGAGGGCTATTTGGCAGTCTAGTTATTAGCATCGGTGGATACTTTGCAACAATTTTAGCGTTCGCGGTTTTTTATACTGCTGATAGGGTCTTAGGAAATAATCTCCCATTAGATGAACCAGATCCAGATAAACTAATAGTAAAAATGATTAACTTTGCAGTAGGAATGTTGTTCCCATTCTTGGCAGGTATTTATTGCGGGAGAAAGAATAGAAACTCGATGACATACACTCACTATTTGTTGATTTTAGTAACTGGGTTGTATGTTGGTTACCTGATCAAAGGCCAGCTAGAATTAACTTTTGTAGTCTTGTACTCCATCTTAGCAATGTTCGTTGTGTATTCGGGATATAAACTTGGTGGCAGGGGTGTAGGTAAATTCGCTAATCGACCCATAAGCTAACAAGCGGCTGCTGTCGGACTGGTAAAAGCTCCGGCTTCGCCTCCACTTTTACCAGCCGTAGAGCCGGACGTTATGAATTCATGAGAAATACTAAATCAATACTACTACTAGTTCTCTTGGGGCTGACCGCTTGTAGCAATAAGCCGTCCGGTGGGTTTATGCGAGGAGATGTGCCTATGGTTGTCGGTATGTTTGAAAATTACTATGGCAAGCATGTTCAAGTTGTCGGTTATATGTACAAACCGCCTAGAGGCAATGTTTTAGTATTAATCCCATCAAAGGATCATATTAATTTACAGACACAGCCTCCAGCTAACGTATTGAGTTTACTGTTATTCTCCGACACAGCAATTAGAAATGGCAGCGTTCACTCCGAGATGGAAAGGTGTATTGGTAAGACTACCTATGTGTCTGGGCTAGTCGGCATTTTTTCTGGGTTACCTGCAATTGAAGAGATTCGTGAAGTGGCGTGCTAAATTCATAACAAACGCAAGCAGGATGCTCCGGCCCTTCGGACCTCCACGGGACACCCAACGCTATGCACATTTTGTGCGGATCGCTGCGCTCCCAGTTTCGCACAAAATGTGCATAGCATTGGTCGCCCCTGTTGCGGGCGTTATGAGTAGCGAGAGAAATGAACATCGAGCAAGAATTTAAAGGTAAGGTCGCAGAGCACTTAGAAAACCTGAGTGAGGATTTGAGGCCTATTCTCAAAAAATTAATTGAGTTCGATTATCCCAAAGAGGTTGATACGCTCGCATTTGAGATTTTCGTTGATGGGTTCTCGTCAGGATTCCCAGTTCGGGCATTCTTTATGGATAAAGATAATTCAGAGCACTTTATCTACGTAGATGGAAAAGCTGAATACCCCTCACCCGTAGATCCAGGTTTGTTGAAAATCGAACACGTATACCCGTATGAGCTAGAAGAAGAGTATACAAGCAAAGATGAGTCGCTTGACCCATGGGATATCGCTACAAATGAGTTAATTGAGTGGTTCTCAAAATGTTGGCAAGCTGTGGGCGGCCAGGGCTTTAATTTGAAGGCTAATATTACACCGCACGACAGTAACCATGAATTCAATTTGGTAGAAAGTAAGTGGCAAAACCGGTGGTAGCTCATAACAAGCAGCGGCAGAGCGACAGCCAACGCTACGCACCTTTTGTGTTACTCGCTGGCGCTCAAACATTAACACAAAATGCGCTCCGCGCTGGCTGCGCCTGCGCTGGGCGTTAAGTTCACCTAGATACGGAAATCCGACGTTGAAAAATCTATCTCTATTTTTAGTGCTTCTTTTAAGCCCCTTTGTCTATGGAAAGGAAATGAATATTGTCGAGAAGTATCAGTACTATTCAGAAAACAATGAATGGGAAAAGGCTCTACCAGTAATTCGAGAGATCATTGATCGATCACCTAAAATCCCAACAAGCTGGTTCAACTACGGCATCACCCTTGAAAATCTTGGGAAGCATTCAGAAGCAGTCCAGGCCTTCTTTAATGCCTATCAACTTCAACCTGATGATTATCGTGCACAATACAGAATATTTCGAAATTTGGCGTTAGCTAAAGACACAGATAGATTTGTAAAATTTGTCAGTATCGAAGCCAAGAAAACCCCTGGAATAATAGATATGATTGCTGGCATTGATGATTTCAAAGAAATGCGAGCTACAGATCAATATAAAGAGTTCTTGCGAAGCAATGAACATTGAGAACTTAACAAGCCTGCGCAGCACCGCCCACTGCGTGGGCTGGACAGCCGCAAGCGGCTGCCGCTGGCAGGGGCGTTAACTTTCCAGGAGATAAAATGGACTTCGGCAAAATCATCAAAAGCGATGGTGATATACAGCTTGCTCAATGGAGTAGCATAATCTCCAGTCATCAAGCCCTCGAGCAAGCTCCTGATAAGAAAGGAACTAACCCTTTTACCAATGAGGAGGTTCTTTTCTCTGGTGAAGGCATAGCTTTCTATCTAGAAGGCGGGGATAAAGTTGGCAATATAAGCCTGGAAAATGGTGTTCTACTGACCAGTGGGGTTCCTATGTCAATATGCTCTGAACTTGCATATTCCCTCAACGCGGAAGCTTTCAAAGATGACCGCAGTTAACAAGGGCCAGCACAATCGCCAAATGCAAAAAACGCATTTGGCTGGACTCGCTGAAAGCGCTCGCCTGTGTGGCCGACGTTAAGTGATGATCAGGGACATGAAGTTGAACTCAGATATTTGGTTTAGAACTGAAAAGAGCCTCGAACAGATAGGGGAGATCCTTGGGCTGGTTAATATTTCATATGACGTTGAAAATTACTGGGAGTGGATTCTTGGCAACTATGGTGAGTTTCGAGTCGATGTTACGAGAGCGCATACTGTGAGCCCTGAAGAAACAGAAACTAGAGTATTCCTACTTGGTGACAACAGGACTTTTACTAATGAGCTTATCCGAGATTTCTCAGGTAAATTGAAGTTGTCAGGGGTTTCTACGATATACATAGGAAAGTGGGTTTACGTGAAAGGTAATGATTTTGATCTTCAGGTGCGCGAAAAAATCACTTAACAAGTTGATGCTGTTCGTTCCGGCAACTGCGTTGCCAACACCGGACCTCCGCTTCGCTGCGGCCGCAGATCAAGGCGTTTAGGAGGCCATATGGAAGTAACCACTGAGGTGTACTGCAAGTTTGATGGTGCCAAGCTAAAGGAGAGGTTTTGCTCCATTTTAAATAATTTTCCAACGCCTCCAAATGGATCAAGCTATGACAAGTCCAAGCTGATTGAGTTGTTTGCGATGCTAGGATCAGATATATCTGATGTGAAATATCATGTTGATCCAGAGTGGTCTATCTACAATATATCAGTACAATCTGATACCGAAGTATCTTTTTTCTTTGAGGAAAATAATGATTTCTCTTGGGATGATATGCCCGCTTTTCTTAGGTATTTTGGTTGCATCGAGGTTTTTACTAAAACATTAACTGATAATGGTGATGTTTTTATGGGGCTGGATGAAAAGGGGGCTTCCACATTGCTTTACACCACCGGGAATTGCCCAGAAATTGATGAGCCATTTTTAGATGATGGATGTTTTGAAGGGGGGAACGTCCATGATTATATCAAATTGTACAGAAACAATGATTTTCCGAAGCCGCCACCTCCTAACAAAGCTAGGCAGTCGGACAAAAACTTCTTCGCTTCGCTACGTAATTTTTTCCGCTCCTAGCGGCGTTATGTTTTTTGAGAGGTCGTTCCATTAAAACAAATAATCTTGAAATTCATAGAGCAGAGCCTGCAGTAATTGAGTTGAATGGCTTCCTCAATGCATTAAGATGTGTGATCGACTGTCCGAAAAGGATGTTTAGTGCAACACTTGTCGAAAAGGATGCTGGTTTAAACTCTTTTGTCGAAGATACAATAAAAAGTATTGGTGAGTTTGGAAAGCTCATAGAGCAAAGACAATCTGATTACAAAGCTACTTATCAATTATTCATCAATCATATTTATAAGAAAATATCGGATACCAAAACTAGGGCTTTAGATAATTTAGATTGGAATCTAATTGAGTATTATGGTCTTATCTCAACATCAGACCAAGAAGATGGCCCTTGGAATAGATTTATTAGTCAAGAACATACGATTTTAAGATTTCTTGATGATGACGGTGATGAGTACATTTTATTCTTTGTAGAATTTAGTGATTTTGTAGTGGTAACCCAATTGGGGTTAACATGGAACGAGAAATAAACATAACCAGGGTATGCACCCGACCTCCGGCAATTTGCACCTTTTTTGCGGTATAACTGCAAAAAAGCCTCCAATTATCTCCGGCTGGTGATGCAGGCGTTACATTCCCAAACTATGAAAATCGCAATATTACTAGCAATCACATTTTTGATTTCGGCGTGTGCAATTAATCCCCACACTGAAATCTGGGCACCAGAAATTGGAGGGGTGCTTATAGATAATGGTAAACCTATGTCAGGTGTTACTATCAAGGCTGCACGCACAGATTGGCTTAAACCTGTAGAGGATTGTCCCGATAGTTATCGAGAGGTGGTCACTGACAAAGAAGGAAAGTTTCTATTGCCAGCTGACGAGCATTTTTCTCTCTTCACCGTTATGGGAGACAGTGTTTTTTCATGGAAAGTATGTGCAGTTGTCAATGAATCATCTTTGACACTTTGGCGAGGCGAGTCTGTTGGTATTGTCACTGAAAAAGACAATGCAACATTAAAATGTGATATTTCACAAGAGCCAGTAAATACACGCAAGGGTGCTGTGCTATGTACCAGAATGTAACAAGTCAAAGCACTCGGACATGGTAAAGCTGTCACCATTTTTGTACCAAAAAGCCGCCAACTTCACCATGCCGGTGTTTGAGGCGTTATGTTTCCTATGAGTAGAGCTATCATATTAATCGTCATTGTCTTATTCCCAAATATTGTTAGGGCAACCTCTTTTGCGTGCGGCAAGCCTGAGGTCAAAGAAAATGACGAGCGAATAACATTTGAAAAAATGGAAGGCGACAGTACTGGCGGAACTTATAAAGTGCACTTGCCAAAAATTGAGAAATATAAACCGTCATTGGTGTGGGCTGTATTTTCGTCACCTCAAAATAATAGCGCTGGCGCAGCAGAGCTAAAGATTGAAGATAAGGGCGCTACGTATGTAGGTAAGTTACTATATGCCGGTAGCATAAGTGTAAAAATCAAGGCCGAATATATCGATGGTTTTGGTTGTAGCTTGATAATCGAGAATGAACAAAAACATAACAAGTAAAGGCAGATTTTTAGATGTTCTGTAGCTGCTGCAAGCATCAATCTCTATCTGAGCACTTTTTCTGAGAATTTTTCTGCAATTTGGTACTGCAGTTTCGTTCCAGTGCCATCGTTTTAAGTCAGCAGGCCCTGCAAGCCAGCTACGCCATTATGGAGTGCCAATCAGATAGTTAACCGGTTGGGAAAGTATGGTATTTTCCCCTTTAAATTTATCGGGCAGTGGCCAGCCAAAGATGGCTGGTAGAGAGCAAGTAGGTGCGCCAGCCATAACCAGGCTAGTCAAGCTCGACCAACCCCTCCGGGGCTGGGCTGGACAGCCTACGCGTTGCTTCGGCTGCCCTTGCTAGCGGCGTTATACCTCGGTTTAGAAAGATGAGATTTATCAAGTGAAGAAAAGAATTATACTTGTTGTAGCTTCAGTTCTATTTAGTCAGTGTGTTTTCGCTGACAAACCGCCCAAGATTAAAGAAAGGTCTAATGGGATGTACACTCAACAGATACATCAAGACTTTATTTACTTAGTTGATACAAAAGCGGAACTTTGTTTCGCTGGGTTGTGGCCTAGAGGCGGGTTAACGGAATTCGACTGTAAAAGCCTAGTTAAAAGGGGTGAATGGAAAAATATTATTGTATGGGTTGATCAAAAATAAATTAGTGATATACAGTATAACAAGTGGGTGATGTTCGTTTCAGCCACTGCGTGGCTTCCACCGGACGGCCCGCGCTTTGCGCGGTCCGCCGCATACCCAGGCGCTAAGTTTTATACACAAGTTTTTCCAGTTTTATTATGAAAATCAATGAGTTACAGTTTGCACGGTATAGGAGCTACAAATTTGGCTAGATAATTATGCAGGACTGGGTCAGGGACGAAGTGAAAAATCAAGTTATGGGTGACACACGATTGAATAAGCGCTTGTCCAATATTCTCAGTAATTTAAGTTCTGACCCAAAGAGTAGTATTCCCTGTGCAAACAAGTCTTGGGCAGAAACCTTTGCAGCCTATCGATTTATCGAAAATGATAAAGTCAGCTTTGACTCGATTATGAGTGGCCATAAATCAGCCACTCTTGAAAGAATTAAGGTTCAACCAGTTGTTCTTATCCCTCAGGATACCACTTTCCTAAATTTTGCTACCGATTTAGAAAGCAAAGAAATGGGAACACTCCGACGCAAAGAGACTAATCAGCAGCTCCTACATACCTCTATTGCTATAACACCATCCAGAGATAATCTGGGCATTATTGAGGGTAGCATGTGGCAGCGAGATAAAGAATCCAGCGCTAATTCTCGCTATACGAAGTCGATACAAGATAAAGAGAGTCGACGTTGGCTAGACCATTATGAATCAGCTTGTGAGATACAAGAGCACTGCCCTGAAACCACGATTGTGAGCATCGCAGATAGAGAGGGGGATATTCATGAGTGGTTTCAATTAGCTGAAGACCAAAATGAACAGCGGCGTGCAAGTTATATTGTTCGAGCCAAGGCTAATCGTAGTTTAGAGATCGAAGGAGAAGATACGACTTTACTTTGGGACTATATGACCAAACAGAAGTCCATCGGGAAATACTCAGTAGGTATCCCCAAAAGGAATGGAGAGCCAGAAAGGGAAGCTAAGGTCAGTGTATCCATTGCAGAAGTAAGATTACAGGGAAAAGGAAAATCAAAACGACCTCTTTCTATTTACGCAGTTTTTGCTAAGGAATTAAGCCCACCAGAAGGCAAAAAAGGTATTGAATGGATGCTGCTGACCGATCTTGCAGTTGAGGACTTTAAGCAAGCGAGGATCATCATTGAGTGGTATCGAAGTCGATGGGAAATTGAAACCTATTTTAGAGTGGTGAAAGGGGGATGCCAGATAGAAAGTAATCGCTTTAGAACCGAGCAGCGAATGCTGAACTGTATTGCAATCTATATGATCATTGGGTGGCGTCTACACTCCATGACAACACGAGCACGAACGCTTCCTGATACGTCGTGTACGAAATTCTACTCTGAAAAAGAGTGGCGTATGATATGGATAATGCAAGCTAAAACCTCCCCACCAAATGAAGCTCCAAGTATGAGAGATATAACTCGTATGTTGGCAGGACTTGGAGGCTTTCTGGGGCGGAATGGCGATGGTGAGCCCGGAGTTAAAACTGTTTGGCAGGGCTACACTAAACTGCTCCATTATATGGAGGCAGCGGAGGCTTTAAATGGACTTAAATGATGTGTATAAAACACAGCCCAGGCGTTATGTGTATAGGAGGATGAATGCGTAAAACTACAAATCATATAGCCATGTTGCTGCCAATATTCATTTGCCTTTATCCATTTCGCAGTTTGGCTTACACCTCTGAAGATTTGCTTACCTATGGGTTTGCTTTACTAGCCATAGCGCCTTATTTCATCTTTTATATTCTATGGATTAGGTCACATAGCATTGAGCCATATTTTCAGGCTGCTATTTTTTTAATCATGGCTATTGCAATACTTATATTTTATGCACCGCAAGAGGGTTTTCTTTTATTCTTCCTCATTGCAATTCAGTCAGGCGTTTTCTGCTTATCACTGCCTATTTACATCTGGCTTAAAACTAAGCAAAGCGCTTATGCTGTACACACATAACCAGTTGCAGCACAACGCAGCTACGCTGCTCGGACTTAAACTGCTTCGCAGCTTAAGCCCGTGTGCAAGGCGTTAGCCTACCCATCAAAGGAAATGAGTATCAGTGAACGAGAGAATACTAAGCCTCGGTAAAAAGTGCCTGAGGATTATTCCCACAGAAATGAAAGTGGCTAGTTTTCTTAGCGGAGAGCCAGTAGTACGCTCACCTATCGACTGGCCGCGTAAAAATAATAAACCACTTGGGTTCATTGCCCAGTTAGACCTGGGCGAAGTTAACGTAAGTCGAAATATAGACTGGCTACCTGATAGTGGTCGATTGCTATTCTTCTATGATCTCGAAGCGTGGCCTTGGGGGTTCGATCCAAATGATAAGGGTGGCTGGGCTGTAATCTATGAAAATGGATCTGGAGATCTGTATTCTCATGAACTGCCCAACGATCTAAGTGAAGATCATATAGCACCACCTATTAAGTATGTGAAAGCGGAGAGCTTCACTAGCTATCCAGATGCTCAAAGAGTTAGCTTGGAAGAAATTGGCTTATCTGAAGACGAAGACGATGAATACTACGACTTTATCGAAGAACAGTACGGAGATGAGCCTCGCCATCAAATTGGAGGTTTCCCGACACCAGTACAAAATGATGATATGGAAGAAGAGTGTCAGCTTGTAAGTGGTGGAGTAAATTGCGGAGGCCCAGAAGGGTACAACTCTGAAGAAGCTAAGCAGCTACGGAGACAGATAAACGATTGGCGAATGGTTCTCCAATTCGACTCTGACGACGATATCGAAGCTATGTGGGGTGACATGGGTATGCTTTATTTCTGGATTAAAGAAAGTGACGCGAGAAAGCATGACTTCTCTAAATCATGGATTGTATTGCAGTGCTGTTAAAATTTAAGGCTAACAAAGCGTTGCACCGAACAAGCCGGTGAACGCGACGTTAGCTCTCAGGAGATATTGTGCGATTAGCAATCTTATTAATAAGCCTCATTTTTTCTGGTTCTGCTTTATCAGATACGGAGGGTAGTAAGTATTTTGTCTTTATCGGGGAGAAGATAAGCCTTGAACCTGTGCCACCAAAGGAAGGCGAAATACCATTCGATAGTCAGTTTCTAGCGACCTATAAAATAATTGATCCATATCGGGGCACATATCAGGGTAATGAAATCGAATTTACGGTTTTCGATCATTACGGAAGGCCGCCTTTCGCTAACTATGAGCGAGTTCTTCTATATGTCGTGAAGCATGATGGTCGTTACTATCACTCCAAGTATCAATTCACACCGGTTTACAAGACTAAATCTGGGAAATGGGCTGGCGCATATGCCGCTTATGACTATGCCCACTCATATAATAAGAACACGAAGATCAAGCCAGTGAAGATCGAGTTCTCTGAGCCGGTGGTAATTGATATAACAGGTTATGAGAAAGAACATGCCATCGATTGGTTCCCAGAGCCTTACTACAAAATAGAGGGAAGTTCTGCTGTAGTAGTTTACGGCAACTATATCGATGAGCTGTTTCTTTTGAAGCAAAATGGTATTTTAAAAGCTCGTGGGGACTTCCAGTAAAAAAGCTAACAAGCAATGGCAGCATTGTCTAGACTATGAAAGATAAACGGGCCATATTTGCGACAGTTGAACTCTGGTATTGCGAACACAAAGGCATTCTGTTCGCAATCTTGGTTACGCTAGGAATTGGAGTGCTCTTCTTATATGTCGGTTTTCCTAAAAGCACTGAGCTTGTTTCAGGTGTCGCGCATGCTCAGGTTTATGATGGCAGCCAAACTGGAAATGAGCCTAAGCTCTTGGTCAAATTAGCTAACGGCAACTTGGCTCATGTGGGGGTAAGATCTCCTGGCCAAGTAAAAATAGGCTCAGAGCTGTGCCTATATAAAAAGACAAGTCATGCAGGTACAGTACATTTTTCAATTAAGGCAGTAGGTAAATGCACATAATAAAATTAAACATGTGACGTTTGCTACGCGGCCGCACATACTAAAGGCGTTAAGGTTCTTCATGAATAAGCTTGTCACTCTATTATTACTAAGTAGCAATACTTGCTTAGCTCAGGATCTAGTAGGCACCTGGGAGGATAGGAGTGGGGGCATATTTGGTGGTGAGTCAGGCTGGGACGAGTGTGAGTTTAGATATGACAACACTTTTAAGTGTACAAACTATCCAAAATTAGGCTGTTTGGTTTTACCTTTTGAAGGAGCTTGGGAGTTAATAGGTAACACTCTCATTCTTCGCTTGGATGGTTCTTATATAGTAAAGGCTCATATTGCCGAGATTGATAAGGATTTCTTTAGAGGGCTGGTAGAAAATGGCAATAAATTTACGTTTAGCAGGCAAAAGCCTTAACAAGGCAATGTAGCTGACGTTTTATTTTGTACGTTTTTTATACCGTTGCTACGTTCCAATATGCATGTTAAATGTTCACTAAACAAGCCGCCGCTGATCTTAACGTTTTGAGAATAAGAACATGAAGAGCATTCCAATAATATTCACTCTCACTATTTCTCTCATGTCCGGAATTGCGTCGGCAACAATAATTTATGTAAAGCCAAATTATCCTTTAGAGGCACTTAAAAATTGCATAGAGGGTTGGGTAGAGTTCGAAGTGACGGTAATGCCTGGTGGTTTTTTTGAAAATGTTAAAATCATAGATTCTTATCCTGAAGGTGTATTTGATGAGGCAGCTAGAAAAGCTCTTATGAAATACAAGTTAGTGCCTAGGGAGTTAATAGGTGTAACTGCCCCAGTTCATGGCGTGAAGCGCAAAATAAGCTACAATCTGGACGGCGAGTGTATACGGAAATAACAATCACAGGCAGCGAGTTTGCGGCCCTATGGGTCGCCGCAAGGTGTTAAGTGGTACAAGGGGAGCAAATGAAATCATTCATAATTAATTTTTTCGGCCTAGTCGGATCTTGGTATATGATCGATCTTACTTCCGAAAATTCGCTTAACTCAGTTTTTGCCCCGTTAGTATTTACTGGCTTCCTAATTTCCAGTGTGCTGTGGTTTATTGTAAAGTTTGGAATAACTCAGGGCTCTAGCTCTGGCGCTTACCTTGACAGTGATGATACAGGAGGTTTTGGTGGAGATGGGTGTTAAATCACTGAATAAGCACATATTATTCGCCGCTATCGTGATCGAAGGGCTTAAGCTACACTTCACCCACCGTAAATCCGAGCGTTATATAAATACTCTGTAATCGAGTAACCATTGATAGCTATGTCTTCAATTTCGAAAAATAAAGAAGAATTAATCTCCTCAATTGAAAATTCTTATGAAAATTTATTTGCTGATTATATGGGGGTCCCCAAGGAGCTTTCGAGAGAGATTGGTGTTGAAGGTAATATAAAAAATACAGAAATAAGCGTTTCTGATACTATTTCATACCTGATCGGTTGGGGAAATCTTGTCCTAAAATGGCATGAGCTTAGGGCAAATAATCTCGAAGTAGATTTTCCAGAAAAAGGTTACAGCTGGAATGAACTTGGGAGGCTAGCGCAGCACTTTCATGCATCCTATAAGGATTGGTCTTATAAACAGTTGCTGATAGAATTCCAGTTTACAATACAAAAAATACTGAAGCTTATAGACTCATTGAGCAATGATGAACTTTATGGGCATAGTTGGTATAAAAGTTACACCCTTGGGAGGATGATCCAGTTTAATACTTCATCTCCAATGAAAAATATCCGCACAAAGGTGCGCAGGTTTAAGAAGCAGAATAATATCAAGTAAATTTATACAACCTGTAAACCCAGATGACGGCTAAGAAGTACCTAATTTAAGCGTTTTGTTCGAGGTGAAGAGTGAATAGTGAAACAAAAAACGTACTGCTAAGTACATATACAGCTATAGGGCTTCCTATATCAGGTATTTTGCTTTTTTTTGCATATATTCTTACAGACAAGACAGTGCCTAGCGTTCAAGATTATGTAATTGCTACGATATGTGTATTTGTTAGCTTAAGTAGTATTTATCTATATAAGAAATTGAGCGCTAGAGAATCTGACCGACCGTTAACTATTCGTACTGCGATTAATGGTGTTTTGTATATTGTAGCAGTAATAGTAATTACAAGTATCATATGGTAATCCTCTCACACAACAAGGGGTTTCAGTCGACACCCAAAGCTACGCACTTTTGAGTGTAAGGTTGCTGCGCTCCCCTTAATACAAAAGTGGCGCTTCGCTCCTGGCGAGCCTGAATCCGACATTATGAGCTAAACGAGCTATGCTTAAGCATGTTATAAAATTTTTATTTTTAGCGCTTTGTGGCGAAGCTATGGCCTACGGCCTACCTAAAAATACTGAAGTAACACGAGCAAATGCTGACTTGCTGTCTATTAAGTTGGAAAAAATAGATTCTGGAAGTGTTGATACTTTTCTATATCAGCTTGAATTTGCTAACAAACTCGAAAGTTGCTTAGCGGGACGGGTTCAAACCTTTCTATTGCTTGATAAAAAGGAAATTTCAAGCTCTTCTATGGATTATAAAGTCGGCAGTGAGCAACCCAGTGTTTTACTTCATATGCCCGCATCGGGTTATGATATGGCGATAACTATCCAGTATTGCTGCTCAGAGGGAGTATCCCCCAGCTGTAAACAGTCACTCTCAATCAGTTCGGTCATTGGGATTACGTCGCAGTGAGAGGCTCTCATAGCAAGTGTTTATGGTTGCTCGTCAATTTTTTAAGCCATGCTTTCATCCCAGTAGGTGTTATTGTTCACGGTCGTATTTAGGGGGGGTAGTCTGCTTTTTCCATGCACAAACAAACTCTAATTCGAGTCTTTCTGTAGACTCTGCTAATATTCTTTGAGATTGAGTGGCATTCTTAATGACTTAATGAAATTTTTATTGGTGACACTAAAGAATTGGCCTGTAGATCTCACATGAATATCGAGTTATTTATTGCCGGTATCAATTCTGACATTGATCTATTGAGGTTTCATACGATAAGCTATCTCCACCTTGCTATTCGGGATTGAGGTCCACATAACTATCTGAGTTGTGCCTTGCGGATATCTGTCACGTTCGTACTCTTTAATGGTCTATATAAACTAATCGGTTCAGCAATGAACTGTGACTAACAAGGTCTTCGGTGGCCACCGAAGATGGCTCCCAATTTACCCGTTAGCGAAAAGTACTTTCAATATCAGTATCGGGCAAGAACAACCACACAAGGTGCTGTCACCGGCTCCAGCGCGAATGCGTCTCTGTGGGTGAGCTTAGCGTTATGAGGAAACTATGGTAACTCCAATAATTATTCTTTTACTGTTGTCTAGTCCCTTAGGTATCTCTTTTATTTATTCAAAGTTTAGCGGCATGCCTCTGAATGTTAAAAAGTACGCCTATTGGGGATTGGGAATAACCTTCATATTCTTCTGCGTTGGGCACTTTGTTAAAACGGAGGGCATGGTGGAAATGTTTCCGTCTTGGGTTCCTTTTCGCTTAGCGATAATCTATCTCACTGGATTGATTGAGCTATTGATAGGTATTGCTCTTTTTGTGCCAAGATATCAGCTCCATGCTGCATGGCTTGCTATTGTAGTTTTCGTTATTTTCTTTCCTGCAAATATTTATGCGGCATTAAACGGTATTGGTCTTGGCGGGCATCAATGGGGGCCTGTTTATTTGTTATTACGTGCGCCACTGCAAATCATACTAATTGCATGGGCATATTTTCTGTGTGTGAAAGGTCATAACAATTTAAAGCAGTCGACCACTAATGCAGTCGGCTGATTGAGGTGTTGTGTGTAAGGACTGCCCATGCTTAAACGTTTTCAATATTTTGGTGTTTTATCACTAGGAATCAATACTCCTATATTCATGTGGGTTGTTTTTTCAATTGTTTGGAGTAAAGCATAACAAATTGCTGAATCCTATGTTCTGCTCGCTTTGTGCTGTAGACCAAAGCAGCTTTATCCCGGTGATGGCCTGAGTAAAGCGTTGCACTTATGAGTAGGTCTATGCTACAACTCAGATATGTGTAATCGAGAGGAATAAAAGATGATGAGTTCTTTGGAAGTAGCAGAGTATTACTTCAAACTCTCAAACGAAAGTAACTTTGATGAAATCACAAAACTATTTTGTGAAAGCTCCACATTCAGGTCAGGAAAAGGAGATCTATTCTTAGGTGTGAATGACATCATGTCTATGCAGAGACTTCATCATGGTATGTTTTCAAAGCTTGAGTGGGAAGTATGCAGTGTTACAGAAACCAAACCCGGGATAGTTCATTTCAACTTTAACTTTACAGGTGAAACACATGCTGGAGAGAAAGTAGAGTATTCCGGTTTGGAAGATGTGGTTGTATATGGTGGTAAAATTCAGCACGTTCAAATACAGCGTCTGTGATGCCTTATAATCCCATGTCATGCAACCTATCTTTTGCTGCATGCATGGGTCAAAATCAGGCAAGTGAAACCGTGTAAGTTAAAGCATGAAGCTTTGAAAAGCTGGCCTCGTTTTGCCCACCAAAAGCCTCCAGCTTCATAAGTCCGGTGTTTGAGGTGTTAATAAAAAGACTAGCCTGCCTTTAGTAGGTATCCGGTATCGTTAGGTTTAATTGGAAGTTAATTGAAATTTTTGCGGGGAAATCTTTCACCCGTTAAAGCTGGAGAAGTGTTTAAAGTACTTCTCCAGTTTTTCTTAGGCTGCCAATCAGTATTTCGCAAATTATTAGCTCACAAAGTGATGGTGTTCTGCTAAAGAGTATATGGTTTATGGGTTGATTAGATGGAGCCTAATCAATCCATACCCTGGTATAAACCCGCTTCTGATCCGGAGTATCAATAAATCCATCCCGATCATGTAGGACTTTGGTGTTGTCAACGAAGACCATATCTCCAGAGTTCATGTAGAAGCTTAATGTATTCTCCGCACTGTTTAATTCCTTATCTAGTATATCCAGAGCCTTAAGTACTTCTTTTGATAAAGGCTGGTTCACGCGCTGATGGCCTTTCTCAATCCAGTACCGCATATAACGAATACTGAGCTTTTCGTTTGAATATTCGAAAATAGGAAAACAGTTTTCAAGTATGCTTTTTATGTTTTTGTCACTGCCTGGAGTAACTAAATCTCTAATATAGTTATTGTACAGGATCTCTAGTTTTTGTGGAGCAGTTTTTCGCAAGTTTTCATGAACTTGAGCCGCAGAAACGATTTTCGATTTTCCACCTTCAACTGCCGGAGTAAGGCAGCATAATCCAAGTATCTTTGGTTGTACGGTACGTTGTGAGCTATCAGTATGGACGCCAGTGGGTGCATTTGTCTGAGACACAGGAATAGCTTCGCTAGTATAGTCTTTTCCTGTATCGAGAATCCCATAAAGCCGGCCATAAGTATCTATAGTATTGCCCATTGCCAGGCTAAGCTTTAGAAATAGTAGGTTAAGCGTTGGCTTACTTAATGATTCCTCGCCCTGTATCCATGCCACCCCACTACCATGTTTTATTTCATGTTTTATCTGGTTGGCAAGCTGGTCGAACTCAGGTGTGGCAACTGATTCTTGGGTCAGATTTTCAATTGGGTTGTTTTGTTTTTTGGCCCAGCTCTCCAAAGCCTCGACCTCAGATTTCCAGTTTGAAGGCCACAGAAACTTCCAGTTGGAAGTTGCGGTCATATCATTAGCAGTCCAGGCTTGAGCTTGAACTACTTCACTTGGGGCTAAGTTAGTCATTTACTTGCACCTTAAATAATACGTGTAGTGGATAGCCGGCTAGTGGTGAGAAAAAATCTGGATCTAGGTCGAGGTGCTCTTGAGTCACTGAGAGTTCTTGAACGGTTGGCAGGGATTTAAAACCAGCTTGTGCCAGAGCTTCAAAATAGTGTGAAAAATTTTTATGCACGCATCGTACTGAAACTGGCTTGCCGCCTCTGCGCCATATTTTTCCTTCAAATGTTTGATCTATGCCATCTAAATAAGTCAAGTTGCCGTGTTGAAAGTAGAATGGAGGAACTTCTTCCCTCATGAACGGAAGGCAAGGGTGAGGCACTGTAAAAATAAAGGTGCCCCCTCTATTTAATAGACTCTTGACCTTACTTATGACCTTTGTCATTTCTTCTATGGTTAGATAGTTGAAAAGAAATACAGCAATAGCATGGTCAAACTTATCTCTAGGAAATTCTGTAAATGTAACGGCATTTCCAATTGCATATTCTGCTTTCGTCAAATTTCCAGCAGAAGCTGTTTCCTTTGCCTGGGAAATCATCTCTGAGGAAGAGTCAACACCAAAGATTGAACCTGCTCCCTTATCAAGTAGCATCCTGGATACATAGCCTTCACCGCAGCCCATATCCAATATGTTTTTCCCGGAGATATCTCCGATTGCTTCCAAAACTTTGGGGCGGGCGGTGAAATCACTGAGTAGGATTTTCTCAGAGCGGCTCCAGCTGTGAGCTTGTTTGTTATAGATGGTTTCAGTTGATAGTGGTAAGTTCATCCCGAACTGCTCCTTCAATTTTAGGGATAAAGTATGCTATGCAGTGGTGTGTGTATTAGTGTTTACTACATGGCTGGTGAAATTTTAGGTACTTGCGGCTTTAATTATTTAAGTTTAATTGCTGTTTTGATAAGGCTAGCGTTTTAAATATATAAAGTTAGTCGTTACCAGGAAATCCACTTGGTGTTTTTTTGTATTCTGCAGCTTGTTTTGCGTGGGCATGCTGGCAGTTTTTTATTGTTTGATTTTGTTGCTTGGTTGAGTGTGCAAAGCTGGGGGAGGAGCCTCAAAGTCTTTTTGTTGAGATAGAATATTCATAGCTCACATTTTATTTATATTATTCATGCCGCTCAGGCTAGCAGTACTTTTGTTTTTAGAGTTGATATATGTCAAATAAAACTAATTTTTTGGGGTTGAATTTAATGGATTAAATTCGCTTTAAGATGCTGTTTGGGTACGGGGTAATGTAATCAGGAGTATGTTTTAGCTTGTTGTATTCAATTCTCTTAGGTTGGATTGCTGTGCTTGATTAACGGCGCCTCTAGTTTCCCATGTTCTTGGCGTCTCGATTCTTAGGTTAATTTTTTAGAATATCTCTTCCTTAGCTAATCTGATGTTGTTGTGGTTTTGATCCTGTTGGCGTCTAGGCATCTTGTTAAGCGTGATTTGATATGAGAGCAACCGCGATTGATTCTGTCGTTTTTTGCGATATTTTTAGTACTTCAGCAATGCGGAAGATTTTTTCGGATGAACAGCGTGTTCAGCGCTATCTCGATGTTGAAGCGGCGCTGGCCAAAGTACAGGCCCGGTTAAAAATAATCCCTACAGAGGCTGCAGAGGACATTACTCAACACTGTGACGCCAAGCAGATAGATTTTGTAAAGCTTAAGGAGCAAACGGAGCTGATTGGTTATCCGGTGCTGGGTGTTGTAGAGCAGCTAGTGTCACTGTGTAGTCGAGATTTAGGTCAGTGGTGTCATTGGGGGGCTACTACTCAAGATATTACGGATACGGCAACCGTCTTACAGATTAGGGCGGCGCTTGAAATTGTTGAGACGGAGGTCAATGCAATCGCAGATGCTTTAGCAAGCCTGGCCAAGCGTTTCAGGGATACGCCTATGGTTGGGCGCAGCAATCTTCAACAAGCGGTACCTATAACGTTCGGCTACAAGGCGGCAGTTTGGTTGGCTGGTATTCATCGCCATCAAACGCGCTTAAGAGAGATAAAGTCTAGGGCGTTTGTAGGGGAATTTGGTGGTGCGGCGGGTAATCTTTCTTCCCTGGGGCATCAGGGGCTAGAAGTTCAAAGAGGAATTATGCAGGAACTCGATCTCGGAGTCCCTTGTATCGCCTGGCATACGATGAGAGATCGCGTTACCGAAGTGGCTTGTCTATTGGGGCTGATTACTGGCACCTTGGGAAAAATAGCCCTCGATATAAAACTAATGGCACAGACAGAAGTCGGGGAGGTGGCGGAGCCTCTTATATCTGGCCGGGGTGCGTCTAGTACAATGCCCCAAAAACACAATCCTCTATCAGCAGTTCTTATCAGCGGTACTGTCCCAGTGGTTAGACAGCAGGTTGCCTCTTTGCTGGAAGCGATGGTTGAAGACCATGAGCGGGCTACGGGCCCGTGGGAGATAGAGTGGATTGTTCTGCCGGAAATATTCTGTCTTACCGCATCGGTATTATCCCAGGCACGTTTTGCGCTAGAAGGACTTCAGGTATTTCCAGAAAAAATGATGCGAAACTTGGAAATGACTGGAGGTTTAGTGCTCTCTGAGGCTGTAATGATGGGACTGGGACCGAAACTGGGGCGTGAGAATGCCCACGATTTGGTTTACCAGATTTGCTGCCAGGCAATGGAGACGGGTCGTCCTTTTTCTGACTTGTTAAAGGAAGATAGACTGGTGTCGGGGGCTCTCTCTGATGCGGAGTTAGATCAACTTCTTGACCCTCATAACTATCTTGGATCATGCGGGGAGATGGTTGATGCAACGCTTGCTGGAAAAGAGCGCTGACTCAGTAACCTGCCGTTTCCCAATTGTCAGTGCTAGCTGCTGTGGATTGATTCTTGTGTCCGCTGCTCTTAATGCAAACTCTCTAAGCTTAGAGTCTAATTCTTTATCTTGGCTGGTTTTTTTTCATTCGACTATTTTTTTTAAAATAGATACCTGAAGAAAATGTAGGATATTTATTTAAGGATAAGGATTCTAGAGGCGGGCGTAACTTAAAAATTAACATAATCAATAATCGGTGCTTATTACTTGTGGTGTAACATATACAGTAATTTAGTCGATTCATGTTGTATTTAAGTGGTGATCTGAAGGGTGGGTTGATGGGCAAGTTTAAATTGGCATTGGCACAGTTGCCGTCAGTGAAAGGAAATATTGAACGCAATATTGAGTCACATATCCATGCTGTAAAAGTCGCAGTAAGGAAAAAGGCCTCTATTGTGGTGTTTCCCGAGCTTTCATTAACTGGTTATGAGCCGGATCTGGCTGAACAATTAGCGCTTAAGATCGACGATCCACAGTTAAGCCCTCTAGCTGACTTGGCAGCTAGCTGTGGTGTTTGGCTAGTTGTGGGTGCGCCTATTCGGCAGAAGAATGGTATTGCGATCGGTTCGCTCGTATTTTCTCCTCAGGGTGAGATTTCTGTTTATTTGAAAATACATTTGCACCCAGGAGAAGAAAAGTGGTTCGTTCCCGGATCTGAATATCTATCACTGAACGTCGAAGGTGAGACTGTAGCTCTGGCTATTTGTGCAGATGTGTGTAACCCAGGTCATGTTGCCACCTATGAAAAGCAGGGGGCTTCAGTTTATGTGGCAGGGGTATTGATTACTCCGACGGGATACCCGGAGGATAGTCAACAGTTGGCAAATTATGCTTTAGAGCACAATTTACTGGTGGCTATTGCGAACTTTAATCAGCCGACAGGTGGTTATTCCACAGCCGGCTGTAGTGCAGCTTGGGGCCCCGAAGGTGAGATTGTCAGCGCGAGTGATACAGCCAGCCAACTAGTTTGCGTTGAGCGCGATGATGAAGGGTGGTGTTCGGGGATTGTATCTCTTTAATTGTGCAGCTCTATAAATGGTAGTTGCCAATAGCTCCCTTCATTTACTCGCTTCTAGCTCTGCTACTAAAGCTGTCACCAATCCGGCTGCGGGCAGGGCTCGTGCGAGAGGGGCTCCTTGTCCGGCCCATTGAACGGCATATTCGTCATTGCCTGCTTTTGCAGCTGCCTGAGCCAGGGCTTTGCCCGCGGAGTAAGCGATCGGGTAATCCGGCAGAGGGGGAGCGCCCTTACTTAGCGCTTTATAGAATTGGTTGCTGATACCGCGAGCGGGGCGCCCGGAAATATTGGCGGTGATCTCTGTGTGCTGTGCGCGCTCACTTTGTAAGGCACTGCGGTAGCTGTCGGAGGCTGCAGATTCCGGACAAAGGACAAATGCAGTTCCCATTTGCACGGCGCTGGCTCCGAGAGAGAGTGCAGCGCGAATGCCAGCGCCATCCATAATGCCACCCGCAGCAACGATTGGTAGGCTGCTGTGGCAACACAGCAATCGGACCAGCGCCAGAGTTCCAATTTCCTGGTCGCCCTCTGGGTGGAAGACCCCCCTATGCCCACCAGCCTCAATACCTTGGGCAATTAAAACATCGATACCAGCATCCTCAGCCAGTTTGGCTTCTTGAGGAGAGGTTGCCGTGGCCATCAAGATAATCCCTGCACCTTTTAGTGCGGCGATAAACTCTTCTGATGGTAGGCCAAAGTGGAAGCTGACAACCGGTGGCTTTTGCTCGAGTAAAGCTTCCAGCATGGCCTTATTGCCGATAAATGTTGAATAGGGTTCATTGATCAGCTTGGGAACCGGTGCATCGAAGGCGGCAAAATGTGGGGCGAGATGGGAAAGCCAGGCTTGCTCCCGTTGGGGATCTTTTGTTGGGGGCTGGTGGCAAAAGAGGTTTACATTAAAGGGGTGCTCGGTCTGGTCGTGAGTACAACGAATTTCATCTGCGGCTTTTTCTACTGAGCAGGCGCCGAGTCCAAGTGAGCCGAGTCCTCCTGCATTGGATACAGCGGCGGCGAGAGCGGGTGTGGATACCCCGGCCATGGGTGCTGCAAAAATGGGATGGGAAATTCCGAGTTTTTCGAGTAATGGATTCATGGCCCTGCCTGTGAGTTGCGCTCCCCTTCTGGGCCACCTTAGTGCAGATTGTGCGAGGTAGCTATACCTCGCAGGCGTTACTGCTGCAAAAGTTTTTGGGGAGCGCGAACAGCAATCCTAGGTGGATTGCTTACAGGTGCAGGTTGAAACCGATGTATGGGCCTTTGATTTCAATATCGCTCTGCAAGTCGTCGAGCTCTTCCAGATCGAGAGTCATTACGCGGTAACCAGCTTCGATAGCAAAGTCGACAGCCGGTACAAAATCCCAGCGCACTTTAGCTGTCAGGTCGGTATGGGTATCGCCACGGTAGGCCGTTGCATTGCCTTGGGCAATTACAGACCAGCCGGTAAATGGAAGATCAAAGCGCGCCATGCCGTAGGCCATAGGTAGGTAGCCAGTGAGGTCGACAGTCTCTGCCTGGGTATCGCTCACTGCGGTAAATTCACCGTCATACATACGCGCGGTCAAACCGACATCCAGGTTTACCCAGTTGTCCAAAATTTCGTAGTAAAGGGTAGCGTCGGTATGGGTGAGGTTCAGATCTGTGCGGATTTCTGAATTGGCAGTGAAGGTTTCATCATCAAAAGTAACGGAGGTGGCCAGGATATCGTCACCGTCGGAATCGATATTACTGTGGGCCAGAAGCACATTGGGCACCAGGGGAATGGGGTGCTCTAGGGCAACCTGCAAGAAGGTAATGTTATCTTCCGAGAGGGACAGGTTATCCAGCTTGTATTCGTCGGTACCGATATTACCGCTATAGCCTGGCAGCCATGCGCCGGCAGTAGCATCAAGGCCGAGGATAGTATCTGCGCTTGCGGTGCCGCAGGCGAGGAGGGTACTCAAGGCAAGTGCGGATTTCTTCATTGACTTCACTCCGTGATGAATTTGTCGCGGAGTTTACAGATAAATTTTTCCCGTGCCGTGGCTAAGTTGCACATTTTTACAAATCTTTAACGTTTTGCACTGGTAAAAATGGTGCGTTTGGGTATTGCCTGTTAGGAAATTGACCGCTTCTTTCCTGGACCTTCTAAATAGCCGCTTCGAACAGCATCTGCTGCAGCGCGCTGGCTGGATTGCTCAATGTTCGGCCCCGGTGACTGATCACGCCAAGGTTTCGCAGTACTTGCAGCTTTTTGACTGGCAGCACAGCCAGGCTGCTGTCCACCAATGTGTGGGGCAGAACACTCCAACCGAGACCGACACAGGCCATCATCTTAATGGTTTCCAGATAGTTGGTTGCCAGCTTCGCGGTGAGTTTTAACCCCTGGGCATCAAACTCTCTTTTGATCAGGCGCCCGGTATAGGTATTCATATCCGGCAGTATGGCGGGATAGTTGGCGAGGTCGGTGAGTTCCAGTTCCGGCAGCTTTGCCAGGGGGTGATCCGGGGCAGCCACCACAACACAGGGGTCGGGCCAGATCACTTCGGCATTCAGGTGCGGATACTCCTTAAGTGCCAGGGTGACCACGGCTAATTCATATTTGGCAGCCATCAGGGCTTCGTAAGCTTGTTCCGAGTCGACAAAATCGATGTCCAAGGCAACCTGTGGGTAGCGGAAGCTGAACTCTTTCAGCACCGGGGGTAGGTGATGCAGACCCACGTGGTGGCTGGTGGCGATACGCAAGCTGCCGCTGACCGAGTTGCTCAATGCGCGCAATTCCCGCTCGGTGTCGCTGATTTCATTAAGTATGTGGCGGGCGCGGGGCAGCAGGGCGCGGCCGGCATCGGTGAGCTGCAATCGCCGTCCGATGCGGTCAAACAGTGGGGAGCCCAGTTGCTGTTCCAGGGCAGCCAGGCGCTTACTCATGGCGGGCTGAGTCAGGTGCAGCAGCTCGGCGCCTTCAGATACTGAACCCTGTTCAGCGATTGCCAGAAATGCCCGCAGCCACTGTAGTTCCAAGCTGTTTCCCCTGAAGCGGTTTGTCGATAAAGGCTCAGATTGAGCCGGTGGATAAATGGCAGAGACGCCAGAAGATGGATATTACCCCAGTTTGGCTTTCGAATTCCATTTAGGAATAGTTTAGATAATAAATATAAATTGGTGTTATTTGGTGGGTCTGGGTAGACTCAGGCTCTTAACTACTGAGAGGAATGGCTGTGGCAGGGCAAACACTCTACGACAAACTCTGGCAGGACCACCTGATCAAGAACTGTGATGATGGCTCCTCACTTATCTATATCGACCGCCACCTGATTCACGAGGTGACCTCCCCCCAGGCGTTTGAAGGCCTGCGTCTGGCTGGTCGCAAACCTTGGCGCAAGGATTCGCTAGTCGCCACTCCCGACCACAATGTGCCTTCCGAGGCGGCCGAGCGCGCCGCTGGCGTCAGTGGTATTCGCGATGATATCTCCCGAATCCAGGTACAGACCCTGGATGAAAACTGCCGTGACTTTGATGTAGTCCAGTTCGGTATCAATGAGCCGGGACAGGGTATTGTGCATGTGATCGGCCCGGAAACAGGTGCGACACTGCCGGGTATGACGGTGGTTTGTGGCGACTCACATACCTCCACCCACGGGGCGCTCGGCGCCTTGGCCCACGGTATTGGCACTTCTGAGGTGGAGCATGTGATGGCTACCCAGTGCCTTACCCAGAAGAAAATGAAGAATATGCTGGTTCGCGTCGACGGCCAGCTGCGCCCAGGTGTCACGGCTAAAGATGTGGTGTTGGCGATCATTGGCAAAATTGGCACTGCTGGCGGTACCGGTTACGCGATCGAGTTTGGCGGCGAAGTGATGCGTAACATGTCCATGGAAGGCCGTATGACCGTGTGCAATATGGCCATTGAAGGCGGTGCTCGCGCGGGGATGGTGGCGGTAGACCAGATCACTCTCGATTACGTGAAAGGCAAGCCCTACGCACCGAAAGACGAAATGTGGGATCGGGCAGTTGAGGCCTGGAGCCACTTGCACTCCGATGACGATGCGGTATTCGACGAAGTCGTGGTATTGGTCGGTGAGGATATTGAGCCGCAGGTCAGCTGGGGCACTTCCCCTGAGATGGTGGCGCCGATCAGCGCCCAGGTACCTACCCCCAGTGACGAGAGCGATGCCACCAAGCGTACGGGCATGGAGCGAGCGCTGGAATATATGGGGTTGAACGCCGGGCAGAATATCAGCGATATCAAACTGGATCGCGTATTTATCGGCTCCTGCACCAACTCCCGAATTGAAGATCTTCGCGCAGCGGCAGAAGTTGCCAAGGGTCGTTACAAGGCGGATAGCGTCAAGCAGGTGCTGATTGTTCCGGGCTCCCAGGCCGTAAAAGCCCAGGCTGAGCGCGAGGGGTTGCACGAGATTTTTGTTGAAGCTGGTTTTGAGTGGCGCGAACCATCCTGTTCCATGTGTCTGGCGATGAATGCGGACAAGCTGGGGGCGGGAGAGCACTGTGCTTCCACCTCCAACCGCAACTTTGAAGGGCGCCAGGGTTACGGTGGCCGCACGCATCTGGTGAGTCCCAGTATGGCGGCAGCGGCTGCAATTGCCGGCCACTTTGTCGATGTGCGAGAGATGGCACCGGTACAGCTGGAAGAGGAGATGGCCTGATGAAAGCGTTTACCCAGCACGAGGGTCTCGTGGTACCGATGGATCGGGCCAATGTGGATACCGACCTGATCATCCCCAAGCAGTTCTTGAAATCCATTAAGCGCTCTGGCTTTGGCCCGAACCTGTTTGATGAGTTGCGCTACCTGGATGAGGGGGTTCCCGGGCAGGACTGTTCCGGCCGTCCGCTCAATCCGGACTTTCCCCTTAATTTCCCCCGTTACCAGGGTGGTTCAGTGCTGATTGCACGGGAGAATTTTGGCTGCGGTTCCAGCCGTGAGCATGCGCCCTGGGCATTGGAAGATCATGGCTTCCGCGCAATTATCGCGCCCAGCTTTGCCGATATCTTTTTCAATAACTGTTTTAAAAATGGTCTTTTGCCGATTGTCCTGGCGGAAGATGTCGTGCATCAGTTGTTTGAGGAAACACACGGGCAGGAGGGCTATGCGCTCACCATCGACCTGGAACAGCAGCATGTGCGCAAGCCTTGTGGCGAGCTGATTCCATTTGAAGTGGATGCCTTCTCCAAGCACTGTTTGTTAAATGGTCTCGATCATATCGGTCTGACCCTGGAGCACGCCGACGATATTCGCGCTTATGAGCAGGCGCGCCGAGAGAAAGCCCCTTGGCTTTTTGATGCGGTTCAGTAATTAAAGGAAATTCCTGTGACGAAAAAAGTAATGATTCTGCCGGGTGACGGCATTGGTCCGGAAATTGTTGAACAGGCCATGGCGGTGCTGGAAGTTGCATCGGGAAAATTCAATCTGGGGCTCAGTTTTGAGCAGGGCTTGATTGGTGGCTCGTCTATCGATGCCCACGGTGAGCCTCTGACCGACGCAACGCTGAAGGCGGCGGGTGACTGCGATGCGGTGCTGCTCGGTGCTGTAGGTGGTCCTCAATGGGATACCCTGGAGCGGGAAATTCGCCCGGAAAAGGGCTTGTTAAAAATTCGCAGCGGCCTGGGCCTCTACGCGAATCTGCGCCCGGCGATTCTCTACCCGCAACTGGCCGATGCCTCTTCGCTTAAGCCCGAAGTGGTCGCCGGCTTGGATATTCTGATTGTGCGCGAATTGACCGGCGGTATTTACTTTGGCGAGCCGCGCGGTATCAAGACCCTGGAAAATGGTGAGCGTCAGGGCTTTAACACCTACGTGTACAGCGAATCAGAAATTGAACGCATTGCCCGCTCTGCCTTTGAGGCGGCACAAAAGCGCAATGGCAAACTCTGTTCTGTAGACAAAGCCAATGTACTGGAAGTGACAGTGCTCTGGCGCGAGGTGTTGGATCGTCTGGCTCCGGAATATCCCGATGTAGAGCTGTCCCATATGTACGTGGACAACGCGGCGATGCAATTGGTGCGGGCGCCCAAGCAGTTTGATGTGATGGTAACCGGCAATATGTTCGGCGATATTCTCTCCGATGCTGCCGCCATGCTTACCGGTTCCATTGGGATGTTGCCCTCCGCCTCCTTGAACGAAAGCGGTTTTGGTCTTTACGAGCCCTGCCATGGCTCCGCTCCGGATATTGCTGGCCAGGGTATCGCCAACCCGCTGGCGACTATTTTGTCTGCTGCCATGATGTTGCGCTATTCCCTCGATATGAATGAGGCCGCAGATGCGATTGAAGCAGCAGTGAGCAAGGTGTTGGAGCAGGGTTTGCGCACTGCCGACATTTATACCGACGGCTGTCAGAAAGTCTCTACCGCAGAGATGGGCGCTGCCGTTGTAGCCGCACTTTAAGTTTCGATTCCACAAGTTTCGATTCCACAAGTTTCGAAACCGCAATTTTCGATTCCACTATCGCGCCGCTTTCCCGGCGGCGCACTTTGACCACCTCACATACAGGACACCGCAATGCAAAAAATAGGTTTTATCGGCTGGCGCGGCATGGTCGGCTCGGTATTACTGGAGCGCATGCGAGCAGAGGATGACTTTGCCCATATCGCCGAACCGGTTTTTTTCTCAACTTCCAACGCAGGAGGCACGGCGCCGGACATCGGCAGGCCCCTGCCGCCACTGGGCGATGCTTACGATATTGATGCACTGAGACAGCTGGATGCGATTGTCAGCTGTCAGGGTGGCGATTACACCAAGGAAGTTTTTACCCGCTTGCGCGAGGCCGGTTGGCAGGGTTACTGGATTGATGCGGCTTCCAGCCTGCGAATGCAGGACGATGCTGTGATCGTGCTGGACCCGGTTAATCGCGATGTGATTGATCGCGCGATTGATGCCGGACAGAAAAACTTTATCGGCGGCAACTGCACTGTGAGCCTGATGTTGATGGCTCTGGGTGGACTGTTTAAGGCGGGCATGGTCGAGTGGGTTACCGCCATGACTTACCAGGCGGCCAGCGGTGCCGGTGCGCGCAATATGCGCGAGTTGATTGCGCAGATGGGTGCGCTGCGCGATGGTGTGGCAACAGAGCTGGCCGACCCCGCCAGTGCCATTCTGGAGATTGATCGCAAAGTAGCAGCAGATATGCGTTCAGCAGAATTCCCCACCGCAGAATTTGGCGCGCCACTGGCAGGCAGTTTGTTGCCCTGGATCGATACCCAGTTGGAGAATGGCCAGAGCCGCGAAGAGTGGAAGGCGCAAGTTGAAGCAAATAAGATTTTACAGACCGAAACCCCGATTCCTGTGGACGGCACTTGCGTACGTATCGGTGCCATGCGCTGTCACAGCCAGGCTTTCACCATAAAATTGAAAAAAGATTTGCCACTTGCCGACATTGAACAATTGTTAAATGGTGCCAACGACTGGGTAAATGTGGTGTCTAATGAGCGTGAGGCTACGGTGCAGAACCTGACGCCAACAGCAGTTACCGGAAAGTTGGATATTCCTGTTGGTCGACTGCGTAAATTGAGCGTTGGTCCAGAGTACTTAAACGCCTTTACTGTAGGGGATCAGCTGCTTTGGGGCGCCGCAGAACCCCTACGCAGAATCCTGCTGATTTTACTCGGCAAACTGTAACTGGTACGAACCTGAGTAAGTCCTCTACTAAGAGTGGAAATAGGCCACTTTAGTGGAGGACTTTTTGCCAAGCTGTGAACTTCTTCGCGTAAAAAACGGCTACTGTTTGTCATAGCGCCTTTTTCGAATTTTCCCCACGGGTATAATCGCCCCTCATTTTTCCCTTTCCAATTCAATGAAGTGATTTGCCATGTCCGAAGCCACCCGCGAACTGGTCATTGTCGGTGTTGATAACGCCGCCTTTGGTCCCCTGCTGGAAGTACTCGAAGAGCGTGAAGTAATTTCCGCCGAGCAGCTGAGTTTGCTGGAGACTGACGAACGGGAAGTAGACCCCCAGGTATTTGCCAATCGCAATATTCCGGTGGAGTCCCTGGAGAAATTTACATTTAACGATAAGCAGGTCGTGATTCTGCTGAGCGCCGGCGAAGCCGTTGAAGCTGCCATGGCTGCCGCAGAACAAAATGGCGCCTGGATTGTAGACGTGGCCAACAACACCCGCGGCGATGAAAGTGTTGCCCTGGTACACCCAATGTTTAACAGCGGTGAACTCGCTTCTGCCGAGCGCCGCGTTGTTGCGCTGCCAAGTGCCGGCGCCTCCATGGTGGCGGAAGCCCTGGCGCCCCTGAAAGATAAACTGCAAGCGGTAGAGGTACAGCTCAATCAGCCGGTGTCTGCTCTGGGCAAGGCCGCAATTGATGCTATGGCGGCACAAACCGCGCGGATGTTTAGTGGCCAGGACGCAGAAATTGATCCTGAGATTGGCCATCGATTGGCGTTTAACCAGCTCAGTGCCTGCGAGGCTCTGCTCGCCAGTGGCCACACCCTCAGTGAGCTGACTTTGGTTCACGACCTGCGCCGCTTATTTGGAGACGCGGTAGCAGTCGATGCCAGCATCAATACGGTCTCTGTTTTCCACGGTCAGCTAGCTAATTTGGGCGTCGCTTTAACTGAAGATGTCGATCTGGAAAAAGTGCGTGCGCTGCTGGCAAATGGCGCTGGCCTCAAAATGGCGGAGCAGCCCTCGGCAGAAAGTGCGGTGGGCAGTGACGTGACAATCATCGGCCGCTTGCGCCAAAGTCTACTCAACAAGCGACAGTTAAATCTTTGTGCGGTGTCTGACAACCTGCGTAAAGATGTAGCAATAAACTGTGCACAAATTGCCCACTTGTTGCTAAAAAACTACTGATATTTAATACTTAGCGGCCATAGTGAAGGTGTAATCTTAACTTTGGCCTGGCTGAGACTGGCGAAAAATTCGCCATAGTTGGCGGCTGCCTAAACGGCGGCCAAATAGGTGAACGATTACCGTTCAGTAATGGGGATATTCTGAAGGCGCGCTTTTCGGAAACCCTGGGAAGGTTCTAACAATAAAGGGAATCGGATATGCGTGTGCGTAAGTTGGCACTTGCAGTTGGTCTAGTCGGTGCACTGGGAAGCAACGCGGCTCTGGCGCTTGGACTAGGTGAGATCAAGCTCAACTCGACCCTTAACCAGCCTCTCGATGCGGAAATCGGACTGCTGCAGACTCGCGGTTTGGAAGATACCGAAATTAGGGTTCGCCTCGCAGGTCCTGAAGAATTCGAACGCGCTGGTGTCGAGCGCTCTTACCTCCTTACTTCTTTAAGTTTTGAAGTGGACTACTCCGGTGGCAAACCGGTTATTCGCATTTCCAGTCGCGATGCCATTCGCGAACCTTTTTTGAATTTCCTGGTTGAGACTCGCTGGCCCAGTGGCCGTCTACTGCGCGAATATACGCTGCTGATGGACCTGCCGGCGTTTTCCCCAACGGCTGCGCAGCAACCCGTGCGCGCAGCTGAGCGTGAGCGGCAGCAAGTGCGTCGCACTGCCCCAGTTCAACAGCCCCAGCCTCGCACAACACCGGCCCCGGCTGCTCGTCAGGCACCGGCCGAACCAGCCCCAACTGAAAGGGCTGCCCCAGAAACTCGCGAGCCCGCTCGTCCGCAGCCACGTTATACGACTACAGACACCAGTGAAAGCAATAGCCAGGTATATGGCCCGGTAAGTTCCTCCGATACGTTGTGGGAAATCGCGCTGCAAAATCGCGCCAGTCGCGAGTTCTCTGTTCAGCAGACCATGCTGGCGATTCAAAGGCTGAACCCAGAAGCCTTTATTAATGACAATATCAACCTGTTGAAGAAAGGTGCCGTACTGCGCCTGCCCAACACCGAGGATTTGCGCACTCTGACTATGACGGAGGCGATTTCTGAGGTGGCTCAACAGAATGACTCCTGGCGCCAGCGCTCCGAAGTGGAAGTGGCTACTGGCGCACCGCTGGATGCCCGTGCGGTTGAGGAGGAGTCCTATGTCAGCGAAACGGTTGAAGGGCGCGTTAGCCTGGCTGCACCGGGGGACAATGAGTCCGTTACTTCCGGTTCTGGAGTCGGCACTGATGACAGTGAGGCGCTGGAAGGCGATCTCACAGTAGCTGAGGAAGAGCTGGATAAGTCCAAGCTCGAAAACACTGAATTGCGTGAACGTATCGCCGAGCTCGACGAGCAGATCGATACCATGGATACGCTGATTGATGTTTCCAATGAGGAACTGGCTGCGGTGCAGGCCGCCGCGGAGCAGTCAGACGTGTTGCTCGACCCCACTGAGGCGGATGACGTTGAAGTAGAGTCTTTAGATGACAGCCTGACTATTGAAGACAGCGAAGAGTTTGATGTTGCTGCTGATACGGAAGAAGAAACTGTTGAAGCAGAACCGGCTCCAGCAGAGACGCGTAACCGTGTAGTTGAAGTTCAAACCAAGCCCAAGCCAACCTTTATGGAGCAGCTGGCCGATAACGGAATGCTGATTGGCTTGGGTGGTGCGGGTCTGCTGGCCGCTATATTTGGCCTGTTCACCTGGCGTCGCCGCAAGGCTGAACAAGAGGCGCAGCAGGAACTTGAACAGCAGATGGCTATGGAACAAGAGCCGCTGGATATTCCTGAGAATATTGCCGAACCCGATGAAACTCTCGCTGCAGTTGAGAGCATGGAGGCAGACGATACCTTCGATCTGGGCGATCTCGGCGATGTAGGCACTGATGACCCAATTTCTGAAGCGGAGATTCACCTGTCCCTGGGGCAGTATGAGGAAGCGGAAAGCAAGCTGCTGCTGGGCCTGGAAAAGGACCCGCAGGTAGTCGATGCGCGCCTGATGTTGATGGAGGTTTACGCCCACAACCAGGACGTTGAAAAGTTTGACGATCACTACCGCCAGCTGCTTAGCATCAGCGACGGTCCTGCTGCCGATCGCGCCGCCCGCCTGCGTGAATCCATTGCTGGTGCGCCGGATTTTGAAGCCCCGGCTATGGGTCTTTCCAATGAGTCCTTCGAAGCGGCGCAGCTCGACGATATCGGCGCGGCCCTGGACGATGACTTCACCAGCGCCGAGCCGGGACTGGTTGGTAGCGGTGACGCGCTGGAGCCCGATACCTCTCTCCTCGATGACCTGACTATGGATCTGTCATTGGATCAGGAGAGCTCTGGTTCTGAGCAAGAGCTGTCCCTGGACCTGGAGTTGGATAGCAGCATTGAAGAGCCGTTGCAGGCGAGCGCAGATCAAGGTGAGTCGCTGGATACCGAGTTTAATCTGGATGATTTGGACCTGGACAGTGCTCTCGACGGAGACAGCCAGGAAGTTACTGCTGAGGTATCGGAACCAGAAGTTGAAAACGACTTAAATCTTGATGAACTTGATTTGGGTGAGTTGGACCTGGGTGATCTGGGCTCAAGTAATCAAGAGCCCGCTTTGATTGAAGACGATTTGGGGCTTGAACTTTCTGATAACACAGAAGAGAGTGTCGATGCTCCAATAGAATTCGATACCTCTGAGTTGGATCTGGATTCCCTCGACCTGGAGCCGGCGGCAGAAGAAAACTCTGAGGCCTCAGTTGAGGCCCAGCTGGAAGAAAAGGCAACTACCAGCGGTGGTTCCGTTCCGGGCCTGGATTTTGAGCTGGATCTTTCCATGATGGAGGAAGAGATTCAGCCCCAGACAGAAGGAGAGGCCTCGGTTGAGCTGGATACGGCCTTTGGATTGGATGATGCTCTGGAGCTGGATTCCGTTGACAGCGGTTTGAGCGAGGAGATCCCCCTGACAGAAGGAGTCTCCTCTGCCCAGGAGCCTGCAGAAGAGTTATCCATGGATGACTTCTCTGAGGGTGATCTGGAGATGATCGGCGGCGACTTGGATTCCGACCTGGATCTCGACGGTATCGACCTGGATGATATTGCTGCGGATCTCAACGCAACTGAGCAGTCCTCGGCAGAGGTGGCCGCGGCCAGCAGTGAGCCGGCAGCAGATTTATCCCTCGATGCTGACCTGGATACTCTCGATGCTGCAGGTATGGAGCTGGCCGGGGCTAGCGACCTGGACTTCAATGCGGATGCAATCGAAGAGGAGTTCTCCCTGGAGGATGAGCTGGCTCTCATCGATGAATCCACTGAGGGTGATTTGACTCTTGAGCCAGAACCCCTGGTTGAAGCTAAGCCTGAAGCGATAGAGCAGGTTGAGGCGATTGTCGAAAAGCCGTCAGATTCTGACTTTGGTGACCTCGACTTCAATCTGGAAAGCGACCTCAATTCAGAGTTGAGTTTGCTGGAAGGTGGCGATGAGATGGCGACCAAGTTGGAGCTGGCTCAAGCTTATATGGATATGGGTGACGAAGAGGGCGCCAAGGATATCCTCAAAGAGGTCGCCCAGGATGGTGGCGGTGAACACAAAGACCGCGCCGAGGAAATGCTGGAGCGGATGGTGTAAGCTAGCAGCGTATTCCGTTTTTGAAAAAACCTCGCACTGGTTGCGAGGTTTTTTTATGTTTACCGGGAAGTTCCCGGCAGTGATTTTTACCCGGCGCAGTCGCAGCGGGGAGAGCAAGTGGTTTTGGTGATATGAGTCAGGTGACGCAGAGGGAATATATTTACAAGCCAAATGGGGAGGTCCCTGAAGGTGAGGGGCTGCCCGAAGGACTGCGCCGCATAGCCCTGGGCGTTGAATACTGCGGAGCTAAACTGCACGGTTTCCAGAAGCAGAAGTCCGCATCGGAGACTGTCCAGGCTCATCTGGAGCGGGCTTTATCCACTATTGCAGCGGAGGATGTGACCCTGGTTTGTGCCGGGCGTACCGATGCGGGCGTTCATGCTACCAATCAGGTCATTCACTTTGATACCCGAGCGCAGCGCCCGGACCGCGCCTGGGTGCAGGGAGTTAATACCAAGTTGCCGGATTCTGTGCGGGTGCGCTGGGCGCGGGAAATGCCGGCGCAGTTCCATGCACGTTTTTCTGCTCACGCACGCAGTTATCGCTACCTGATCCACAGCGCATCAACCCGCTCGGCCCACAGCGCCGCTGAGGTAACCTGGACCCAGCACTCACTGGACTTGGAGGCGATGCGTGAGGGAGCCAGCTACTTGATCGGCCGCCACGACTTCACCAGCTACCGTGCCTCTCAGTGCCAGGCCAAGAGCCCAGTGCGTGAAATTACCCGCCTGAATATTGCCCCAGTGGGTCATCTGATTGCCTTGGAGATTAGCGCTAACGCATTCCTTCACCATATGGTGCGCAATATCACCGGGGTTTTGATGGCTGTGGGGAGAGGGGAGCGTCTACCAGTTTGGGTAAAAGAGGTGCTGGATCAGCGGGACCGCTCCGCCGGAGGCGTGACTGCGCCGCCGTTTGGCCTGTATCTCGTTGATGTGCGCTATCCGGATCATTTCCAGCTTCCCCAATGTGAGCCTGGGCCACTGCTGGTGCCACAACCTTTGGGTGCTTTGCTTTCCAGTTAGACTGCTGAATTTTTTGAGGCTAAAGCAAATCTGGCAGAGGGCGTGCATTTCGCGCCTTCTGACTATCTGCTAGTATCCGTCGTTCCCTCTTTTGATCGGCCAGCCGGCTGAGTCCAGGTTACACGATGCAAGTAAAAATATGCGGCATCACTTGTATAGAAGATGCCCTGATGGCTGTAGATGCGGGTGCCGACGCGTTGGGCCTGGTATTTTATAAGCCGAGCCCGCGCTATATCGATCTTGATATGGCAGCTAAAGTTGCAGCAGCAGTTCCCCCATTTGTCACCCTGACGGGGTTATTTGTCGATGCGGCACAGAGTGAGGTGGACGCTGTACTGGAATCGGTGCCGCTTAACCTGTTGCAATTCCACGGCGATGAAAGTGCCCGTTTCTGCGAACAATTCCGGCGTCCCTATATCAAAGCGTTGCGGATGAAAGATGACCTTGATGTCAAAGCCGCAATGACTGAGCACCCCAAAGCCCGGGGTTTTCTATTGGATGCCTACAGGCCTGGTGTCCCCGGTGGTACCGGAGAGACCTTTGATTGGGACAGGGTTCCCCAAGATAGCAGTCGCCCGATAGTTCTTGCCGGTGGCTTGAATCCCGCGAATGTAACTGCAGCAGTAGAAGCTGCGCGCCCACAGGGGGTGGATGTGAGCGGAGGTGTAGAGCGTCAGCCGGGACGCAAGGATCGAGAAAAAGTTTTTGCGTTTGTCAGCGCGGCGAAGAGATAGATTTAGAGGCGGTACCGGAAGTGCCGCCCGCCGGCTTGGCCGGCGCGAGCCAGTAAATACCAGTAGATCGACGCATCTGCGCCAGTATTTTCTGGCGACGTTTGAATAGTTCAAGGAGAACTATTCAAACAGTAGGTAAGCAGAAAGAAAGTTTTAACCCCACGTGACCCACGGAGTATGAGTGTGAGTAAGCCAGGTGCTATCGATTTTTCCACCTTCCCGGATGCGAGCGGACATTTTGGTCCCTACGGCGGTCGCTTTGTATCGGAGACGCTGATCAGCGCATTGGATGAGCTTCAGGCAATGTATAGCCGCCTGAAAGATGATCCGGATTTTGTCGCTGCCTTTGATCACGATCTGGCGCACTACGTAGGCAGGCCATCGCCGCTGTATCTTGCTGAGCGACTGACTGAGCAGGCGGGCGGTGCGCGAATCTGGCTTAAGAGGGAAGACCTGAACCATACCGGTGCGCACAAGGTAAATAACACGGTGGGCCAGGCACTGCTGGCCAAACACAGCGGTAAAACCCGTGTTATTGCCGAAACCGGCGCTGGTCAACACGGTGTGGCTACGGCAACCGTGGCGGCGCGTCTCGGTTTGCAGTGTACGGTTTATATGGGTGCGGAAGACGTTAAGCGCCAGTCCCCCAACGTATACCGTATGAAACTGCTCGGGGCAGAAGTGGTGCCGGTGGAATCCGGCTCCAAGACCCTAAAGGACGCCATGAATGAAGCCATGCGCGATTGGGTAACCAATGTCGATAATACTTTCTACATTATCGGCACTGTGGCTGGTCCTCACCCTTATCCGCAATTGGTGCGCGACTTCAACTCTATTATCGGCCGTGAAGCCCGTCGCCAGAGTTTGGAGCGCTTTGGCCAGTTGCCCGATGCGCTGGTGGCCTGCGTCGGTGGTGGTTCCAATGCGATCGGCCTGTTCCACCCGTTCCTGAATGACGCTGAAGTGAAAATGTTTGGTGTCGAAGCCGGCGGTGAAGGCCTGGCTTCCGGTAAGCATGCTGCACCACTGAATGATGGTATTCCCGGTGTTCTGCACGGTAACCGCACCTACCTGATGGAAGATGATGACGGCCAGATTATCGAGACTCACTCGGTTTCTGCAGGGCTCGACTACCCGGGTGTTGGCCCTGAGCACTCTTGGCTGAAAGATATCGGCCGGGTGGAATATGTCACCGCCGATGATGATGAAGCCCTGGATGCCTTCCGTCGACTCACTCGCACTGAGGGCATTTTGCCGGCATTGGAATCCAGCCATGCAGTCGCGTACGCGCTCAAGTTGGCGGCTTCCATGAGCCCTGAACAGAATGTCCTGGTGAATCTCTCCGGCCGAGGCGATAAGGATATTTTCACCGTTGCCGCTATCGACGGTATCGAGGTGTAGCAATATCACCGCCCGCCTCTGAGGCGGGCAAAATGGGTGAAGATCAAATAATTGAGCTGGCTTTTTGCCAGGAGTAGCTCAGGGAATAAACTGTGACAGAACAAAATAGAATTGATCGCCGCTTTGCCAAGTTGCGCGATGAGGGCCGCAAGGCACTGGTAACTTATATTGTCGCTGGCGATGGCGGCTTGGAAAATACTGTGCCGCTGATGCATCAGTTGGTAGCCAGCGGGGCCGATGTTATTGAATTGGGGGTGCCGTTTTCCGACCCCATGGCAGAGGGCCCGGTAATTCAGAAGGGGCATGAGCGAGCGCTGGCCAGTGGGGCTTCGCTGCGTAAATGTTTGGCTTTGGTGAAAGAATTTCGTCAGTCGGATAGTGATACCCCGGTAATCCTGATGGGCTATGCCAACCCTATTCAGCGTATGGGTGAATTGGAGTTTGCTGAAGCGGCGTCCACTGCGGGTGTCGATGGTGCCCTGACCGTAGATCTGCCGGCTGAAGAGTCCGGTTCCCTGAATGCCTTTTTGGCGGAGCGCAACCTGCGCAACATCTTCCTGCTGACGCCTACTACTACTGAAGAGCGTATTCGTGAAATTACCGATGTTGCCAGTGGCTTTGTTTACTATGTATCCCTGAAAGGGGTTACCGGAGCAGGCCACCTGGATTTAGATTCAGTGCGTGACAATCTGGACCATATTCGTCAGTTTACCGATCTGCCCCTGTGTGTTGGCTTCGGTATCAAAGATGGTACCTCAGCCCGCCAGGTCAGTGCCCATGGCGACGGTGCTGTAGTCGGTAGCGTGCTGGTGTCGGCGGTAGATGCGGCGGCAGACCTGGAAGCCGCTAAAACGGCGGTTGGAGCTATTGTCAGCGAGATGCGCGAAGCCCTGGATCGCTAAAAGCAGCTATAGGTCTAAGCACAAAACTGGCCAGAAAGCCAAAAATAGCGGCTGATCTGGCCGGGTTTGTTGTTCAGCTTAGTGTTTTAATTCCTAGCCTGAAACCCACTGGTCGGTAAAATGTGCCGGCCCAAAGAAAGCCTCCGGATTTGGAAACGAGATGAGCTGGTTAGAAAAAATTGTCCCTGCGGTAATTCGCACAGAGCGTCGCACCGGCAGCAGCAAGGTCCCCGAGGGGGTTTGGAAGAAGTGCGTCAAATGCGATGCGATGCTTTATCGCCCGGAGCTGGAACGCAATCTGGATGTGTGCCCCAAGTGCGATCACCACTTTAGAATCGGCGCCCGTCGCCGCCTGGATATCTTCCTCGACGAAGAAGGTCGCGAAGAGCTGGCCACCGATGTGCAGCCGGTTGATCGCCTGAAGTTTAAAGACGTTAAAAAATATAAAGACCGCTTGGTACAGGCACAAAAGTCCACTGGTGAGAAGGATGCCCTGATCGCCATGCAGGGCAGCCTGAATGGTGCCCCCCTGGTAGCGGTAGCATTTGAGTTCGCTTTCCACGGTGGCTCCATGGGCTATGTGGTCGGCGAGCGCTTTACCCGTGCCGCTCAGCGTGCCTTGGAGCAGCGTATCCCGTTGGTTTGTTTCTCTGCTACCGGTGGTGCCCGGATGCAGGAGGCCCTGATCTCCCTGATGCAGATGGCCAAAACCTCGGCGGTGCTGGAAAAAATGAAGATGGCCGGTGTGCCTTATATCTCCATTATGACCGACCCGGTTTACGGTGGTGTTTCCGCATCCCTGGCCCTGCTGGGTGATATCAATGCGGCGGAGCCCGGAGCGCGCGCTGGTTTTGCCGGCCCGAATATTATCGAGCAGACCATTCGCCAGAAATTGCCGAAAGGTTTCCAGCGCAGTGAGTTCCTGCTGGAGCACGGCGCAATTGATATGATTATTCCTCGCAAGGAAATGCGCTCTACAGTGTCCCGCATATTGGGTAAACTGACCGGCAACTGATTTCCATTCCCTTGGGTAATGCTGTGATCAGCTTAATTTCCGCTGATTGCAGCCCCCATCATCGATGTTTTCAACTATGCCTTCACTGCAAGATTGGCTCTCCCGTCTGGAGCAGCTGCACCCTTCCGAAATTGAATTAGGTCTTGAGCGCGTCGCGTCTGTCGCCGATGCACTGGGCATCCAGAAACCGGCACCGACAGTGATTACTGTGGCGGGCACCAATGGTAAGGGTTCCTGCGTGGCCACTATGGAGGCGCTGCTGTGTAAGGGAGGGCGCTCCGTAGGCGCTTACAGTTCCCCACACCTTCTGCGCTTTAACGAGAGGGTGCGTATCGGGGGTGAAGAGGTTGCCGATAAAGATCTCGTGCTGGCGTTTGAGGCTATCGAGGTTGCTCGCGGTGAGACCAGCCTGACCTATTTTGAATACACCACCCTGGCGGCGCTCTGGTTATTTCAAAGGGCAGGCGTCGAGTTTGCACTTCTGGAAGTTGGCCTGGGTGGGCGCCTGGATGCAGTTAACCTGGTAGATGCGGATCTCGCTATTATCACCAGTGTTGCCATTGATCACGAGGACTGGCTTGGCAGTGACCGGGAAATAATCGGCCGTGAAAAAGCCGGTGTCCTACGTGCTGGGGCGCCTTTTGTCTGTGCTGATAGCAATCCCACCCAATCTGTGCTGTCTGCGGCAGAAAAATTGTCCAGTTCCAGTTACTTTATAGGTCAGGATTTCTCTCTCAATTTGGGAGAGGGTAAAAAAGAACTTTACCGTTTTGGTGAGTTGGAACATGCGATCCCCCCGATCAACTTGCCGCGCCCGAGTATCGCTGCTGGGATTACCGCGCTGGCTCTGCTCAATGTCTTGCCCCAGAGTGGGATCGAATCTGCACTGGCTGAAATTGCCCTGCCTGGGCGCTGTCAGCAGGTTCAATGGCAGGGGTGTAACTTGCTGTTGGATGTGGGGCACAATCCGGCAGCGGCCGAACACTTGGCTAAATGGCTTGCAGATCACCCTGTAGATGGTGAGACCCATGCGCTGGTAGCGGCCATGGCCGATAAGGATTTGGTGGGACTCTTCGCGCCTTTGCGGGATGTGGTGGATGCCTGGCACCCCGCAGAGTTACCGGGCAATAGCCGCGCTGCGAGCGGAGAGACCTTGCTGGAAGGTCTGGCCGCAGCAGGTGTTGAGGCAACGAACGCCGATAGCCGCTGTCCAAACGTCGCCGATGGTTTACAACAGCTGCTGCCGACCATTGGTCCACAAGATAGGTTGCTTGTATTTGGTTCCTTCTTTACTGTGGCTGAGGTTCTGCAGCAGATGCGAGACGAAGGTAATGGAGAATTGCGAGGGTAAACCCTCCCGCCGAGGGCGATTGAACGACGGATTTAAGCAGCGCATTGTCGGTGCGCTAGTTTTGGCTGCGCTTGCCGTTATTTTCTTGCCCAGCCTGTTGGACCGGGAGGCCGCAGGCAATATCAGTGAAACCAGCCAGATTCCGGCGGAGCCGGATATACGCCCTATTGAAATTGCCGAGCCGCAACCGGTAGCGGATGCTGTGCCTGCACCGGCGCCGGGTGAGGCTTTCCAGCCGGATCTGCCGGAGAACTTCTCCAACCCGAAGGCTCCAGTAGCAGATGAGGGAGAGGAAGGGTCAGAGATCGCCAAGAGTGATGAGCCGGAGGAAAAACTGGCCGCGCCGAAGAAGGGAGCCTCGCCCCTTGTAGATGCCTATGGCCTGCCTGTGGCCTGGGTGGTTCAAGTGGCTTCCTACCGGGATGAGTCCAATGCGGATAAGCTGCGTTTGCGCCTGATGAACGAGGGCTACAGTGCCTATACTCGGGCAGTGGATACAGACAAGGGTCGCCTGGTGCGGGTCTTTGTTGGGCCAAAGGTCAACAAGGCCGATGCCCATCAACTGAAAAAAGAATTGGATACCCTTCTGAAAGCCCAGACCCTCGTGCTTCAGTTCAAGGCCTGATCGGGCCTTTGACTTCAGGTTGCCACTATTTCAGCCCGAGGCGGATGGTGGTAACTCGCTGGCAGATTTCCACTTTGCATTTTTATTCGCAATTAACCGATTGCCACTGTGCCAAACGTCCAGGGAAAGCGGTACTACAAGTAATAAATTCCAATCGGTTGGCCTACGGCTTCACGCGCTTAGTCCCTTCAGTTAGAATGCGCGCTCTTCGCGGCAGCAGCCGCCACGCAGGTAGGATTGAATGAATTGGGCTGACTGGATCATTCTGGCTATTGTGGGTATCTCCACGCTTATCGGCCTTAGTCGAGGTTTCATCAAGGAAACCTTGTCTCTGCTTACCTGGATTGCCGCCTTTATCGTCGCCATGATGTTTCGCGACCAGCTGGCGCCAATGCTATCCAACCTCGTCGACACCCCCTCCCTCCAAATGATTGCAGCTTTTGGCATCCTGTTTATCGGCACCTTACTCGCTGGCGCCGGTCTCAACACGGTGCTTTCTGCCTTTGTTGAGGCAACTGGGCTATCCGGTACAGATAGAGTGCTGGGAATGGCGTTTGGCTTGGTGCGGGGAGCCATTGTCGTGATGGCGCTGTTGATCCTGGCTCCGGCATTGGTGCCGGTGGAGCAGGACAGCTGGTGGAGTCAGTCTGTTCTGATTCCCCATTTCCTCGAATTTGAGGATAGTGCGCGGGAGCTGGCGGGCTCCGTTAAGGAATTCTTCGTAAAGTTGTTTTAAATAGAGCGCCAAAAGCGCTCTTCTCGAGTCAATAGGGTCAAATATATGTGTGGTATCGTCGGTATCGTCGGTAAGAGTGACGTCAATCTGCAGCTCTATGATGGGCTCACTCTGCTACAGCACAGGGGACAGGATGCCGCCGGTATCGTTACCTGTGACGATGATCGCCTGAACCAGCAGAAAGCCAATGGTCTGGTTCGCGACGTATTCCGCGCGCGCCACATGGAGCGTCTGAAAGGCAATTTTGGTATTGGTCACGTCCGCTACCCCACTGCCGGTAGCTCCGGCCCGGCGCTGGCTCAGCCGTTCTACGTGAACTCTCCCTACGGCATCGCCATGGCTCACAACGGCAACCTCACCAATGTGCACGAGGTGGTCGATGAGATCTTCCAGCAGGACCTGCGCCATATCAATACAGATTCTGATTCGGAAGTGTTGCTGAACGTGTTCGCCCACGAGCTGCACAAGTTGCACAAGCTGCAGCCGAAAGCCGAAGATATCTTCAGTGCGATGCGCTCTGTACACAAGCGCGTGCGCGGCGCCTACGCTTGCGTTGCCCTGATTGTCGGTTACGGCATTGTTGCTTTCCGCGATCCCAACGGAATTCGCCCACTGGTTTACGGCAAGCGTGAAACCGAGAAGGGCACCGAATATATGGTGGCTTCCGAGTCCGTGGCTCTGGACGTACTGGGTTACACCTTGGTGCGCGATGTCGCTCCTGGCGAAGCGCTCTATATCGAACTGGATGGCACTGTGCACTCCGAGCAGTGTTCAGATAACCCGTCTTTGACTCCCTGTATTTTTGAGCATGTGTACTTTGCCCGTCCTGACTCCATTATGGATGGCGTATCGGTACACAAGGCGCGTTTGCGTCAGGGTGAGCATCTGGCGGACAAAATTCTCAGCATGCGCCCGGATCACGATATCGACGTGGTTATCCCGATCCCGGATTCTGCCCGCACGGCAGGTCAGACGGTAGCCCACCGCTTGGGGGTGAAATTCCGTGAAGGTATGGTGAAGAACCGCTATATCGGCCGGACCTTTATCATGCCCGGTCAAAAGCAGCGCAAGAAGTCGGTTCGCCAGAAGCTCAACGCCATCGAGCTGGAATTCCGTGGCAAGAATGTGTTGCTGGTAGATGACTCCATTGTGCGCGGTACTACCTGTAAGCAGATTATCCAGATGGCCCGCGATGCCGGTGCTGCCAAAGTGTACTTCGCCAGTGCTGCACCAGCGGTAAAATACCCGAATGTCTACGGTATCGATATGCCCTCCGCCACTGAGCTGGTGGCTCACGGTCGCACCACCGAGGAAATCTGTGAGGAGATTGGCGCAGACTGGTTGATCTACCAGGAGCTGGAAGATCTGGTAGTCAGCTCCAGTGGTGGCAAGCAAAAAATTGATCGCTTTGATTGCTCTGTATTCGACGGCAATTACATCACCGGTGATGTGGACGAGGAATACCTAAACGATCTGCACGCTCAGCGCAATGATACGGCCAAGCGTAAAAAGGCCGACGCCAACGCTTTGTAATTCGTCCTTTGGGGGAATATCTAAATATCCCTCACCTGATTTGGCGGGCGGCAAAAAACCGTTTTTTGTAGCCTGCCAATAGTAAAAAAGCGTAAGCGTCCTTTTCTCGCGGCAGAAGAGGGCGCCAGTTAAGATCGTTTCGGTTAAGATGGCTGCTTCCAAAAATACTGACCAGGAAGCGGTATATGTTTGAAGACGACGGTTACGCTCTGGAAACACTGGCGGTGCGCGCCGGCCAGGTTCGCTCACCGGAAGGAGAGCACTCCGAGGCACTTTACCTCACCTCCAGTTATGTTTTCCCCTCCGCTGCAGAGGCTGCTGCACGCTTCTCTGGCGAAAGCTCCGGCAACGTCTACTCCCGCTATACCAACCCCACAGTGCGTACTTTTGAAGAGCGCATCGCTGCTCTCGAAGGTGGTGAAGCTGCGGTAGCCACTGCTAGCGGCATGGCTGCCATTCTCAGTATTTGTATGGCGTTACTGAAAAGTGGCGACCACGTTATCTGTTCCCGCAGTGTTTTCGGCACAACTACGGCTTTATTTGGCCGCTATATGGAAAAGTTCGGCGTGCGGGTGAGCTATGTTGATTTGACCGATATGGATGCCTGGAAGCAGGCCGTAGATGGTTCCACCAAGCTGCTGTTTATGGAGACGCCTTCCAACCCTCTGTGTGAAGTAGCCGATATCCGCGCGTTGGCACAGGTCGCCCACAGCGCTGGTGCCATGCTGGTGGTCGACAACTGTTTTTGTACCCCGGCACTGCAGCGACCCCTATCCATGGGCGCTGATATTGTGGTGCACTCCGCAACCAAATTCCTCGACGGCCAGGGCCGGGCCCTGGGCGGTGTTGCTGTTGGTCGCAAGGAAGTAATGGATGAGTTGGTGGTTTTCCTGCGCACTGCCGGACCGAGTATGAGCCCGTTTAATGCCTGGGTATTCCTCAAAGGCCTGGAAACTTTAAAGCTGCGTATGCAGGCGCATTGCACCAATGCACTCGACTTGGCTTGGTGGCTCGATGAGCAGGAGATGGTTGAGAAGGTAAATTACACCGGCTTGCCTAAACACCCCCAACACCGCCTAGCGCGGGAACAGCAAGACGCTTTTGGCGCAGTGCTGAGTTTTACTGTGCGCGGTGGTCGTGAGGAGGCTTGGAAAGTGATCGACAATTGTAAAATCCTCTCCTGCACCGCCAACTTGGGGGATGCAAAAACCACTATTGTGCACCCTGCCACCACTACTCACGGCCGCCTCAGTGATGAAGATAAGGCTCGCGCCGGAATTACCGAAAATTTGATTCGTATTTCGGTAGGGCTGGAAAATGTTGAGGACCTCAAGCGCGACCTGATGCGTGGATTATCCCAACTATAAGCGCTGGCGTAAGCGCCCAGCTACCTATGATTATTAGCGGACAGTGAAATACTGTCCGCTGCTACCGGTAGCGTTTGCATTTTGTTGCGCCCTTGCCGGTGTGCAGAAATAGCCCCCTTGAGAAAAATTGAGCAGTAATGGATTTGCCGTGCAAAAAATAGTTTCCGCCATAGTGTCCGATATCGGCAGTGTTTTGTTGGGTAAAGAGCGCCAGGTGAAGCTGGCGCTGGCCTGTTTGTTATCAAAAGGCCACTTGTTAATTGAAGACCTGCCGGGTATGGGTAAGACCACCTTGGCCCATGCACTCGCACAGGTGCTGGGGCTAACTTATAAGCGGGTGCAGTTCACCAGTGATATGTTGCCGGCGGATATTCTTGGTGTTTCGATATTTGATCGGGAGTCCAGCCAATTTCACTTTCACGAGGGACCTGTGTTTAGCCAGGTGTTATTGGCGGATGAGATTAATCGCTCATCGCCAAAAACCCAAAGTGCGCTGTTAGAGGCCATGGAAGAGCGCCAGGTGAGTGTCGATGGCGAGACCCGCACACTGCCCCAGCCATTTTTTGTGATTGCCACGCAAAACCCGATGCAACAATCGGGCACCTTTGCATTGCCGGAATCCCAGTTGGATCGCTTTCTAATGCGTATTAGTCTCGGCTATCCCACCCGGGAGGCGGAACGGGCTTTGTATTTGGGGGCCGATCCGAGGCAGCAGCTGGCAAAGTTAAAGCCCAGAATCGATATCGCCACACTCGGAAAAATGCAAAACCTGGTTACGCAGGTGAAAACTTCTGACAGTCTGTTGGATTACCTTGAGCGACTGGTTTTGCAAACCCGCCAGAGCCCGGATTGCGCAGTGGGTTTATCACCCCGAGGCGCTTTGGCCCTTTTACGCGCAGCCAAAGCCTGGGCGTTGATTCACAATCGCGGCCATGTTTTGCCGGAGGATATCCAGGCTGTGTTGCCGGCGGTGGCAGGACATCGATTACAGAGCGATGGCAGCAACGGCGAGCAGTTGGTTGAGCGTTTGATGCGCCAAGTGGATGTGATCGCGGCCTGAGTCGATGAGTGTAAGTCACCCCCAACGTCGGAACCCTTCCCGCAATCCGATACACCTACTGGTGGAATATTGGCGCAACCTTATGCAGCGCTGGCTTAGTCGCCGGGCACCGCGGGCCCGAGCGATTACCTTGAACCACAGTCGCTTATTTATCCTGCCCACGCGCGCAGGCTTAGGTTTTCTAATAGTGGTGGCATTGTTGTGGTTGCTGGGCACCAATTATGAAAACAATCTGGTTTTCGCTCTGACGTTTTTGTTAGTCAGCATTTTGGCGGTGCTGCCACTACACACCTTTGCCAATTTAAGTGGCGTGCACTTGCGCCTTCTGGATACCCGGGCAGCTTTTGCTGGTGATTTTGCCGAGGCGGAAATTAGTGTCAGTTGTGAGGGTAAGCGGGAGCGGGAATGGCTCGAGCTGAGTTGGCCACCGGAGCAGGGCAGTCGCGTAGATTTGTGCGAGCAGAACAGTGCAAATGTTTGTATCTCTATGCCGGTAGTAAAACGTGGGCGAGTGCAGGCACCTCGATTGAGGGTTGAAAGCCGTTTTCCCCTGGGGTTATTTCGCTGCTGGAGCCGCATTGACCTGGATGTTGAATTTTTGGTTTACCCCCGTCCAATTTCTGCGGGCCCTTTACCGCTAGGAGAGACTGTTGCCGAGGGGGAGTTTGGTGAGGTGAAGCGGGGGGGAGATGATTTTGCAGCGCTAAAACCCTATCAAGCGGGTGACTCGTTACGCCATGTAGCCTGGAAGCAATATGCGGCCGGACGCGATCTTTACAGCAAGGACTATGAGCGCAAAACTGACACGCGCTTGTGGCTCGACTGGGGTTTACTCGATGGTAGGGATATAGAGATGCGCCTGAGCAATCTCTGTGACTGGACCCTACAAGCGGAAAAGCAAGGCATTGCATACGGTTTGTGCCTGCCTGGCATTTCAATAGAGCCTTCGCTCGGTCCCGAGCATCAGCAGCAGGTCTTGCAGGCATTGGCCCTGTACCCCGGGCGAGGCCAGTGATGATTGCGAATAAGGATTTATTGCCCAGGGAAAGTTTGCTGTGGATTTTTGCCGCCCAGTTTGTCGCCCTTTTGCCGCAATTCACAATGCTGCCACTGTGGGTGGCTTTTGCCTGGGCCTTTGCAGTTTATTGGCGCCTGGAAGTTTTTCGCGGGCGCAGGGATTTACCCGGCCGGACTCTTAAACTGACAGTGATCCTGTTGACGGTGGCGGGACTGGCTCTTTCCTATCGGCGCTTGTTTGCTTTGGAGCCGATGATTGCACTCTTGGCGCTGTCATTCACTCTGAAAAATCTCGAACTGGTCAGCCGCAGGGATGCCTTTGTCACTCTACTGCTGGCCTACTTCGTAGCCGCCACTCTGTTTGTGCAAGAGCAGACCATTCCCTATGCACTTTACGGTTTACTGAGTGTGTTGGTAATTACTGCAGCCCTGGCGGCGCAGCTGGGACACTTTAGTGCGCGCCCGCGCCGGGCTCTGGGGTTATCCCTGCGGTTGGTGGCACAGGCCACGCCGTTGATGGTGTTGTTGTTTTTGGTTATGCCTCGGCTGGGGCCCCTTTGGTCTGTGCCGCAGAATACCTCCGCTGGGCGCACCGGTGTCAGTGATTCGATGGCCCCGGGAGACTTTACTGAGCTTTCCAAATCCAGCAAGCCGACCTTGCGTATCTCCTTTGATGGACCTGTGCCCCCGCCTGAGCAGCGCTACTGGAGGGGCTTGGTGTACTCGGAATTTGATGGGCGTACCTGGCGCCAGGGCTATGGTGTTGACCCTCGAAATGGCGGGCGAGTGTATTGGAGAAGTGGTGAGCAGGTGCTTCCGCAAGTGGGTCCCCGTTATCGCTACCAGGTTATCCAGGAAGCGAGCCGCAGCCCTTGGCTATTCGCTATGGCAAAACCGGCTTCAGAGAGCGCGGGTGTGGGAGAGACAACGGATGATCGCCTGGTAAAACGGACCCCGGTTTTCAACCGCTTTTCTTACCAGGTAAGTTCCTGGCCGAGAGAAACCCTGTCACTCAGTGCTACTCTCAGCAATGCGGAGCGGCGCAGGAATTTGCAACTTCCCAGTTACGGCAATAGCCGTACTCGTCAGTGGATGGCTTCCCTACGAGATCAGGGGCTCAGTGCTGAGGCGGTTTCCTCCCAGCTGCTGTCGCACTTCCACAGTGCTTTCACTTATACCCTGAAGCCTCCAGCACTGGGCGGCGATACTATTGATGAGTTTCTTTTCGATAGCCAGCAGGGCTTCTGCGAGCACTTTGCCGGTAGTTATGTGTTTGCCATGCGTGCAGCGGGGATACCGGCGCGAGTAGTGGCTGGTTACCAGGGCGGTGAGTGGGTCAGTGGAGAAGGGTACTTATTGGTGCGCGAGTACGACGCCCATGCCTGGGCTGAAATTTGGCTCGACGGTCAAGGCTGGCAACGTGTAGACCCCACAGCGGCAGTAGCTCCGGAGCGGGTGCGCGACGGTCTGGAGAGTGCGGCGGGTGAAGAGTTTATGCAGGACTCCCTATTTCCCTTGCACCGTATCGGCATTCTCAGCCAGTTGCGCTTACAGTGGGATATGATCAACTACCGTTGGTATCAAACCGTAGTGAGCTTTGATGCCGATCGACAGCAGAATTTGTTACAGCGGCTATTTGGTGATCTGTCTCCAATGCGTATCGCCCTATTACTGGGGGCGCCGATTCTTGTGCTTTTGTTGGGGATCAGTTTATGGGCGGCCCGCTCCGCAGGAGGACCCAAGTTGGCGCCTGCGGAGAAGCTCTACCAGCGCTTTTGCCGGCGCATGGCCCGCAATGGGGTCCAGCGGCATTCCGGTGAGACTGCAGGATCCTATGCCCGCCGGATTGCCGAGGAAAAACCGGAGATGTCTGGTTATGCCGCAGCAGTGACAGAGGCTTTTGAGTCTGCCGCCTATGGTGGTGATGGCTCTGGGCTAAGAACACTTCGCAAGCTATCAAGCTGGTATTTCTGGTTGCGGCACTCGGCAAATATGACGCCGCACAAGCGTGAGTTGGCAGGTTATTAATCATTGAGTTATTTCGTATCTAGAATGCCAACCCAATTGCAAAGGTTTCTGTTGGGCTATAGCGGCACCTCCCTGGCAACCGGGTTGCAGGTGATATTGCTGCCCTGGATTGCGCTGACGATCGTGGATCTTCCGGCCCTGCAATTGGGGTGGATTCAGGCATCAGTATTGCTGCCAAACCTGGTATTCCTGCTGTTTGGCGGTGCTTTGGCGGATAGGCGAGACCCGGCTCTGGTGTCGGCTCTGGCCTGTTTGGGCCTGGCGCTTTGCCATACCGCATTGTTGTTGTATTTCACCTTCCATATCCTGAATTTATCCACCTTGATGGTTTACGGAATTTGCCTGGGGGTGTGCAGCGCTTTTTTACAGCCGGCACGGGATAACCTGGTGCAGCGTAGTGCCCGCAACCGCAAGGGGCAGGCCACTGAGCGAGGCGTGCAAAAAACCGTAACCTGGATGATGTTGGCGCAGTACGGCGGCCAGGCGGTGGGGATGCTGCTAGCGAGTCGATTTGACCAGTGGGGCTTGCAGCACTTACTGGGTGTACAGATTGCCGTTGTGCTAGTGGCTTCATTATTGCTTTTCTCCTTGCGCCAGCCTCAAGAGCGTCAAAAGGCACCAGAGAAGCGACCCCATACCCTGATTCTGGATGGTCTCAGTCAGGCATGGAAACACCCGGTTTTGCGGGAGCTGACCGCATTGATGGCATTCAATGGCTTTGTGCATATCGGGGTTTTCCTGGTGGTCTTACCGCTGCTGGCCGAGGACTACGGTCGCGGTGCCGGTTACTACGCGACCCTGCAGCTGGCATTTATAGCGGGCACGGTGATCGCGACGGTGACTATGTTGAGACGGGGGCAGGGACCGGAGCCTGGGCGGGGAATTTTGATGTGCTTGCTTTACAGCGCAGCACTCTTGATTGCTATCAGCCTGGGGCCAACAAAGTTTGGCTTGATCCTGTTGTGTCTGTGTTGGGGGGCGGTTGCGGCAGCCTCCGCAGGGCTGGGGCGAGGCATTGTGCAATTGATGGCGCCGGCGGATTATCGCAGTCGCATTATCTCCATTTATCAATTTGCCCTATTTGGCTCTGCGGCGCTGGGAGCCCTGGCAGCGGGTGTTTTGAGCGAGGTCGCAGCGCCTTTGACGACACTATTGTGGGCGGGAGTCCTGAGTTTATTGGCATTCGCACTGGTTGCCCTGAGTGGGGCTCTACGGCAGGTTAAAATTTCTGATAGCGAGGTTTAGGGAGCCCCTGAATAGCTCCGTGATACCTCTGGCATGCAGAGCGGTTCACAATCAAGGCGCGGCTTCGCAGGAATGTCTAGACCTTTCAAAAAGTCGCAACGCGGAGTGTGAATCGCTCTGCAAGCCCCGAAGGGCGGGCCTTGAAGTCCGCATCTGCTGCGTTGCAGCTCTTGCAAAGGGCTACGGCCATTCGCGGCGAGCTGCGCCTTACATCTGCACCCTTCAAGACCCGCAGAGGCATTACGGAGTTATTCAGGGGCTCCTTAGGAATCCCGTAACGACCAAATCCGGTTGAGCCACCATATATTTAACAGGGAACTGCGGTTATGGAGGTGGGGTTTGGTATCAGTAAAAAGTGCCAAATGGTCACAGAGAGTCACGACAAACAGCCATGCGCTGGACCTTGAAGCCGGTGTATTTAGCCTGGATGATCCAAAAGCGATAGCCAAATCCCTGAAGAGTGCAGCTGAGGCCAGTCAGCAGCGCAAATCAGAGCCTTTCCGCTCAGCCATGTCTATGCTCACTTTTTATATCAATCGTGCGGGTCACCATTTACCTGCGCGCAGGCGCAGAATCCTGGAGGCCGCGAAAAATGAATTGCGTGAGCTTTATGGGCGTCCGCGCCGGCATTGAGCCGGCGCAGGCTAGAGGCGATGAAGTCTTTTAGGGGGCTAGGCAGGGCAGGCAGCGCACGTAGAGTCCGCGCGGGTCGCGGAAGCTCTGCAGTTCGCCGATTGGTGCCAAAACCGGTTGTAAGCTGTTTAACCAGGCGCCGAGTGGCAGGTTTGCCTCAAGGCTGGCGGCGATACGTGCATCCACATTATCGCTCAGGGCGCGCAGGAATCTTTCGCCGGGAGTCAGCTCGCGCTGGATCTCTATTACATCGTATTCTTCGATCTCAGCAAGCTGTGCGGCGTCGGCAATGGCGTCATTGAGATTGCCCAGATCGTCTACCAGCCCCAGGTTTTTAGCCGCGCGCCCGGTCCAGACCTGGCCCTGGGCAATTTTGTGCACTTCCTTGGGAGTGCTGCCACGGGACTCGGCCACAATTCTCAGGAACCTGGCGTAGGTATTATCCACTCCCTGTTGCAGGATACTGGCGGCTGCCTCGGGTAGCGCACGATCCAACCGCATGCTGCCGGCCAGGTCTGAAGTGCCCACACCATCGGTATAAATACCCAGTGCCTCGAGGGAATCTTCAAAGGTTGGGAAGGCGCCAAATACGCCAATGGAGCCTGTCAGGGTTGCGGGAGAGGCCCAGATTCGATCGCCGCCGGTAGCAATCCAGTAGCCTCCAGATGCGGCCAGACTGCCCATGGAGATAACGACAGGGATATCGGCTTCGCGGGTGGCGAGTAGCTCTTGTCGAATTGCTTCTGATGCGAAGGCGGAGCCGCCGCCACTGTCAATGCGCAGAACCAGTGCATCAACTTCTTTTTTGCGTGCCTGTGCGATTAGTTCTCCCAGGCTTTCGCTGCCGATCCTGCCGGCGGGAGCGCGGCCATCGACAATAGAACCGCTTGCGGTGATTAAGGCAATCTTATTGGGTTCTTTCTTGGCGGCGACTTCGCTGAGCTTTTGGCTGCGTAAATAGGTGAGGGCATCGATGGCCTTATAACTGCGTTCATCGTTCTCATCTTCACCAATGGTTTTGCGTAGCTCTTGAACAGCCAAGTTGCGGTTGGCGAGTTGGTCGACCAGTTTATTGGCCAGAGCAGTACGTGCCCAGTCGCCCTCATGCTGCTGCAGTTTCTGGGGTAACTCGTCGATAAATAGATCGATGCTTTCAGTTGGCAGGTTGCGAAGGCCGGTCACCTGTTCGGTGTATTCACTCCAGAGTTCATGCAGCCAGCGCTGGTTATTCTCACGGGAAGCCGGAGACATGTCGTCGCGAGTATAGGGTTCGATAAAATCCTTGTAGTCGCCAACGCGGAACACATGGAAATTAACTTTGAGCTTTTCAAGGGCACTTTTATAGTAATTCCGATAGACGCCAAAGCCGGTGAGCATCACGGAACCCATTGGATTCAGGTACACCTTGTCGGCGTGGCTGGCGAGGAAATACTGTGCCTGGGTGTAGTTGTCACCCACCGCATAAATGGGCTTGTCGGCAGCCTTGAAGCGCTGCAGGGCTGCGCCAATCTCGTCGAGCTTGCTGAGACTGCCGCCGACCATATTGTCGAGCTCAAGCACCAGTGCGGAAATGCGTTTGTCCTGTGCGGCTTTGTCGATAGAGTCGACAAGATCCTTAACCCTGATTTCCGCTGGCCCCTGGGAGCCGCCGAAGAAAATCGGTAATCCGCTGGGCTGGCTGAGCTCATCTACCAGAAATCCACTCGGGGCCACGCGCAGGGCCGCGCCTTGTGGGACTACCAGCTGTTCGTCCTTGCCAAAAATTGCGATACCCAGGAATACCAGTATTAACAGGAATACCAGGTTGGTAAACACTCGCCTCAGCCAGGTAATTGAGCCGCCAATGGCACCAAAAAAGCTGCGGAACAGTCCTTTCTCATTGGATGAATCAGTCAAACCTCAAAACTCCTTAGTGCGCTGAGGGGCAAGCGTTGTCTATTTATCAGTTACAAAATCATTAGCAATGCGAGTATCGCCGGTGGCTATTGCATGCGATGCCAGCGGCTGCTCATCATTGATGAAAAGAATAGGATAAGGCTAAGGACTACCAGTACGCCATCCTGCCAGCCGCGTGTAGGCATCATTACGTCGACAATACTGGCAGTGATATACAGCAAAAGAATAAAACAGAGCCACAGATAGCTACGATAGTGCTGCTTTAGTAACCCAGGTAGTACCAACAGCAGTGGTATGGTCTGCAAGCACCACAGGAACAATGAGCCGCCTTCGAGGAATAGATTCCAGACGACAAACAGTACGAGCATGCCGATATAACAAATCCAGTTAATTCGCAGCGCTATCTTGAGCTTGCGCTGTACAGAATCGTTCACACTTTATCCTCTAGTTGTCGCCGTTATGCGAATTATCCAGCGTCTGTGCCAGGCTGCCGACTCGTTTGCCCAGTGCCCGGCACAGGGTTACTTCGTCATCGGAAAGCGATGTGGCGTGTTCACCGGACCAGTGTGAGGCACCATAGGGTGTGCCGCCAGTGCGGGTGCGCATTAAGGCGGCTTCGGAGTATGGGATGCCGGCGATTAACATGCCGTGGTGCAGCAGGGGCAGCATCATGGATACCAGCGTAGTTTCCTGGCCACCGTGAAGACTGCCAGTGGCGGTAAATACCGCAGCCGGCTTACCGGTAAGGCTGCCATCGAGCCAAATATCACTGGTTTGGTCAAGGAAATAGCGCAGCGGAGAGGCCATGTTGCCAAAGCGGGTGGGGCTGCCCATCAGTAAACCGGAGCAATTGCGCAGGTCCTCGATTGTACAGTAGGGGGCACCTTCGGTGGGTACCGGCGGCTCGCTGGCTTCAGTGTCTGGGGATACGCCGGGCACGGTGCGCAGGCGAGCGGTAATCCCGCTGGTCTCTACGCCGCGAGCCAGTTCGGTGGCCATGCGCGCCGTAGCACCGGTGCGGCTGTAGTAGAGGATGAGGACATAGCCTTCGTTGTCCCGATCCATCAGATCAGCCCCAGTACATTTTCAGGGGGCCGTCCTATCACTGCTTTGTCGCCTTTTATAACGATCGGGCGTTGGATCAAAATAGGGTTTTGAGCCATTGCGTCAATTAACTGGGATTCGGCCAGATCTTTGTCTTTCAGGTTTAACTGCTTGTAGGGTTCTTCACCAGTGCGCAACAACTGTCGTGCATCAATATCCAGTTTGTGCAGCAACTGCTGAATATCCTCGGCAGAAGGTGGGGTTTGTAGATAGAGAACCACCACCGGTTCAATACCGTTATCCTGCAATAACTGTAGGGTTTGGCGGGATTTTGAGCAGCGGGGGTTGTGGTAAATCGTCCACATTGTGGCGGCATCCTGTTACTGTTTGGCGTATTCTAACCGAAGAATGTTGCGGAGTTCTAAGGCGCTTCTGAATAATTCCCCCAACGTCCTGCGGGGTTTTCGGGAGCTCCTTGGCTATTTGGGGCAGTAATACTGCGGCCTGGGCGAGATGTCCAGGCATAGAGAGATCACAATGAGAAGCACCGTAAAGGATTGGGGAAACCACTGGCTGCGCTTTGCGACGTCACTGTGGAAACTGTTTGATGAAAAGGATTGTCGGCAACGCGCGGCTGCTCTCACTTACCTGACACTGTTTGGCATAGTTCCCCTAGTGACAGTCAGCTACGCCATGTTGTCACTGTTTCCCGACTTTGCCGGCTTGCAGAGTAGGTTACAGGATCAACTGTTCACCCACTTTTTGCCTCAGAGTGGGCGCGAGATCCAAAAATATATCAGCAGTTTTTCCGAACAGGCACAGCGTTTGACTGGCGTTGGTATCGCGATGCTGATTATTACTGCGGGTTTGACCCTTCGCGGTATCGAGGGGACCTTTAATTCTATCTGGGACGTCCAAAAAGGCCGCAGCGGCGTTTCGAGTTTTCTTTTGTACTGGGCGATATTGAGTCTCGGTCCAATCCTATTAGGGGCGGGACTGGCGACAAGTACTTTTGTCTTTTCACAAAAATTTTTCTTGGGTGGAGCGGATTCCTTTGAGGTAACTTCGTTGTTATTCAGGATTCTACCGTTTGTTTTCAGCTCCATAGTTTTTACCCTATTGTTCATAGCTGTGCCCAATTGCTATGTCCCGTTGCGCCACGGAATAGAGGGGGGGATCATAATCTCGATTGTTTTCGAGGTTATGAAGTACTTATTCGGCTTGTTGGTAGCGCGGAGTTCGGTCCAGGCAATCTATGGGGCATTCGCTGTTGTTCCCCTGTTCCTGCTTTGGATTTATTTGATGTGGATACTGGTATTGGCCGGCTGTGTGTTGGTGCGCACACTATCGGTTTATCAAGCTGCGACCCAGGAGCGGGAGCATTCTGACCTGGTTGCCCTCCTTATTGTTCTCTGGCAGATGTATAAGAAATGCGCGAAGGGGAGGCCTCTGAAGGAGCGAGATATTTCCCGTATGGGAATCAAGTTTGTTCAGTGGCGAAGGTTGCGGAATATCCTTCAGGCTAATCGTATGGTGACCCAGACTGATCGCAATGATTATGTTTTGCTAAGGGATCTGAATACGGTGTCCCTGGTTGAATTGGCAGGTTGGCTGAGTTCGGATTGGATGCCCAGTGGAATTCCTGCGAGTCTGGATGGATTGCCCTGGTATGGAGAGGTAGAGCAACGCTTTGCCAATGCCAGAGAGTCAACCCGGGAGCAATTAGGTATCACTGTTGGGGAGTTGTTCCTGGAGGCCGAGCAAAAGGAAGCTGAAGATAAGCCCCTTGAGCTGGGCCACGACGGCGGGACTGATGATAAGCAAACAAACTCTGAAAGCGGGGGAGAAAGTGGGCCTGATGAAAATAGTCAAAGTGAAGATGGCAAGAGCAGCAGCGGTCACCTTTCTTTTGTTGGTATGCGGAATAAGCGCCTGCGCTAAAGACGATAAATCGCTTCTAGCCATTGATGGGGAAGAGTTGGATGTATCGGGTAAGGTTTTGCTGGTTAACTATTGGGCAGAGTGGTGTAAGCCCTGTCGAGAGGAGATCCCGGTCCTTAACCAACTGGCCGACGGTAATAACAATGTCGTTGTTGTTGGGGTGAACTTCGACAATTTACCGATTGCGGAAATACAAAAACAGGCGGATAAGTTGGGTATTACTTTTCCCGTTCTAGTGGCCGAACCGCAAGGGCGCTGGGGGCAGGAGAAGCCGGAGGTGCTGCCTTCTACGTTCATTATTGGTACCGATGGTCGCTGGCATAAAACATTGGTTGGGCCGCAGGATAGAGACGACTTCATTTCGGCTCTCAATCTATAGCGAGTACTAATGGAGTGCTGGTAAAAGCCGGCGGGGTAACAGTGGATTATTAGAAGCTCCCAAACTTTATAAAACTATAACTAACACATCTATAGGCTTGTGGCGGATCGCTGATAGCATGCCGCCACTTTCCCCTTTTGTTCCGGGTGGGACCCAGACCTTATGCATATCAGTTCATTTGCTTTCCTGCTTCTATTTATTGTTTTTATATACGGACTTTTTCGCTGGCAGCGAGGCCGTGACTCCCTCGCACCAGCAGTGCTGGCAGGCCTGATTCTTGGGGTTATCTTTGGAGGCACCCTGCAACTGTCTCGCGGATGGGGGGCTGCACCCGCAGAGGTGATACCTTGGGTAGAGATGATAGGGGACAGTTACGTAAATCTATTGTATTTACTCGTGATGCCCCTGGTGCTGACTTCCATATTAGTGGCGGTAGTTCAAGTCAGCCATACCCAGGCGCTGGGCAAAATCAGTATTTCAGTCCTGGGGGTACTATTGGGAACAACGGCGGTGGCCGCTCTAATTGGCGTGGCTATGGCCGAGCTATTTGGTTTGTCGGCTGCGGGATTGGTTGAGGGTTCCAGGGAAGCTGCGCGAGTGGAAGTGCTGAATGAGCGCATTGGCAAGGTCACAGACCTTTCCATTCCTGAGATTATTACCTCTTTTATGCCGCGCAATATTTTTCTGGACCTGACCGGGGCTCGCTCTACTTCTGTTATAGCGGTAGTTATATTCGCGGTGCTTTTAGGATTGGCAGCCTTGGCGGTTCGCCGTGAATTTCCCGAAGAGGGCGCAGCGATTGAGCGCTTCGTTCATGTGGCTCAAGTCTGGGTTATGAAGCTGGTGCGACTAGTGATGGTTTTTACCCCTTACGGCGTGATGGCTTTGGTTACCGGCCTGATCGCTAAATCCAGTATGGGGGATATTCTTAACTTATTGAGTTTTGTGCTGGCCTCCTTTACGGCTATTGGTTTGATGTTCCTGGTGCACGGTCTGCTGCTACTGATTAATGGTATCAATCCGCTGCACTATTTCACCAAGGTATGGCCGGTGCTGGTCTTTGCCTTTAGCTCCCGCTCCAGTGCTGCAACTATTCCCCTGAATGTCGAGACTCAGGTAGACCAGCTGCGTACGTCTCCAGCAATTGCCAATTTCTCTGCATCTTTCGGTGCGACTATTGGGCAAAACGGCTGCGCCGGCATTTATCCGGCCATGTTGGCAGTGATGGTGGCAGTCCCCATGGGGATCAATGTATGGGACCCGGTATGGATTGCTACTTTAGTGGCGGTTGTAATGATCAGTTCTTTCGGTATAGCGGGCGTTGGTGGTGGGGCTACCTTTGCAGCCTTAGTGGTATTGCCGGCGATGGGGTTGCCAGTCACTATCGCGGCTCTGCTGATTTCTGTTGAGCCTCTGATTGATATGGCGCGAACCGCGCTGAATGTTAACGGCGCTATGACTGCTGGCACCCTGACACAACGCTGGCTCGGTGATGAAGTGCCCGGCCCGGAAGTTGTAGAGGGTTGAACAGAGAACGGTACTTTGCTCACTGATTATTTTTGTCTTCTGATTTCGCTGATTTTTTATAGGAGTCCTGTCAACCAGCTCCAGTGCTTGACGTTATAGTCAGTGCTGTTAACGCATTGAGTTTTTTGTTCACGGAACTGGAGCAACTTATGAATAAGCTGATAGGACTGTCAGTACTGGCGTTAAGTCTTGGTTTTCCACTCGCACTGCAGGCCGAAAGCAGCAGTGGAGGCGATGGACACGATCACGGTGACCATATTGAAAATCGACTCGATCGCAAGGGGGATCGTATTGAAGAGCGCCTGGATGAGAAGGGTGACCGTATTAACGAGCGCTTGGATCAGCGGTCTGAGCGGGCGGCAGCTAATGGGAGAGATAAATTAGCTGCACATTTGGATAAAAAAGGTGATCTTATCGATAGTCGTCTGGACAATAAAGGTGAGAAAATTAACGAGCGCCTCGATGAAAAGGGTGAGCGAATAGATAATAGATATGATCGTAAGAATGAGCGCGGCGAGCGGAAAAAAAAGCACCACCGCAGATCCCGTGACAACGATAACGATTAATCATTACCGGTTTTAGCTGGCATTATCTAGTGGGTTGTGGCGAACTGAGGAGCTTTTGACTAATTCCGTAATATTTCTGTGGGCCTTGAAGACTGCAGATGTTAGGCGCGGCTTACTGTGCATGGCCTTAGCCCTTTGCAAGAATAACGCAGTAGCTGCGGCCTTTGAGGCCCGCCCCATGGGGTTTTCAGAGCACTCATACTCTGTGCTGCGACTTCTTGAAAGGTCTAGACATTCCTATAAAGCCGCGCCTTGACTGTAAGTTGCCCGTATTTGATGTATCACGGAATTATTTGGCAGCTCCTCAATCGCTGTAGAAGGATTGCATCCTCGTCAAGGGACCTCAATCGGCTTTTATGGATCAGTTTCTCGCTTCAGTAGAAAAGCGGGCATTCACTATGGCGAAATATGCTGTAGGGGACCGTGATGATGCGCTGGATATCGTTCAGGACTCTATGCTTGCACTCGTCAAAAGCTATAGCTGCCGAGACAGTGCGGAGTGGCGCCCATTATTTTTTACCATTCTTAATAACCGCATAACCGATTGGCATCGTCGCAAGAAAAACCTGTCCCGTTGGCAGCTGTTGAAAGATAAACTTCCTATTAATAGCGAAGGCGATGAATGGGATCTGAGTGAATTTCCCGACCCCAACGGCCGCAGCCCGGATAGTGTCCTAATCGGTGAACGTACGATTGATGCCATTGACCGCGCCATTGAAAAGTTACCTCTGCGTCAACAGCAGGCTTTTTTGTTGCGCTGCGTTGAAGGCTTTAATGTCAGTGAGACAGCAGGGGCTATGGCTTGTAGCGAGGGAAGTGTGAAGACTCACCTCTCTCGAGCATTGCGCAGCCTGCGGGTTCATTTGGAGGCGATGGAATGAGTAATTTAGAAAACAATTCATCGACTAACGAGAAGCGTATACTCGGAGCGGCCAGTGCCGCTGTTATACGTAGAGAGAGTTCGCTCGATACGGAAACCCTGGCTGAGTTGCGGCGCATCCGCTCCGCAGCGCAAGATCAAAATAATAAAAAACGGTACTTTTCACTCAACACCTTGTATCCATACCTTCCAGTTACAGCGGCTTCTGCCGCAGTGCTATTTCTTGCTCTATGGTGGCCCAGTTCTGTTATCAATAATGAAAGTCGTACAGAGCTGCTAGTGAGTGGTGATTGGCTGCTGGATGAAGATATGGATATCGAGATGATTGAGGATATGGAGTTTTATCAGTGGTTGGCGGAGGAGTTGGATGGGCACTCTTCGTAGTGTTTTATTCATCATATCTATGTGTGCGCTCGTATTTCCAGGTACTACCGAGGCGGAGGAAGCAGAGCCTCTGCCGGAGGAATTCCTGTTATTCCTGGAAGAGTGGGTCGATGAACAAGGTGATGTCGTTATCCCTGAAGATCCCGAGTTGGTTCAAGGTCCCGGGCAAACCCAAGAAGGCACCAAAAGCAAAGATATATGGCTGGGGGACAGTCATGATTAAAACCCTGGTCGCAACTTGTTTGATGGCAGCCTCACTGCTTTGGGCTGGTATGGCGTGGTCGGTGGAGTGGAAAAGCCTAAGTGATAGTGATCGCAAGCTGTTACAGGGCATGGAAGAGCGCTGGCCCAACATGTCTGATAGCCAGCAGGAGAGGTTGTTGCGGGGTGCGCGTCGATGGAACTCAATGAGCCCTGAGCAGCGTGACAATGCTCGGCAGCGCTATGAAAAATGGCAGTCTCTGCCCCAGGAACGCCGTAATCAGCTGCGGGAATCTTATCGACAGTACCGTGCCCTGCCGGAAGGCAGGCGTGAGAGTATCCGTGAGGCTCGTGAGAGATATCGGCAGATGTCCCCCGAACAGAGAGAGCAAGTGCGCGAGCGCTGGCGGGAAGCTAGGGGCGATAGGAGTGAACCGCAAAGGCCCAGAGGTGATAGGGCTCGGGGAGAGCGAGCGCAAGGGGATAGACTCAGGGAAGATGGGCCTAGGAGGGATAGGTCCGATGAGAATAGACCTAGGGGAAACCGGCACAGAGAAGACCGACCAAGGGGCGACCGGGCGAGAGGAGGTAGGCCCAGAAGGGAGCACGAAAGGGGGAGAAGGCACCAGGATTCTCGGCCTAGGCGTGATCGAGAGGCCAGTGACCGACGAGAGGGTGATGAGGAGACTGATAGTTCATCTGGGGCTCCTGAATAGTGCCTGCCATTCAAATTCCAATCCTGAGAGGCTGGCTTATCGTTTTACCTCGCTGCTACGCTGGTACGACAGTGTAATTCAGCGTCTATTCAGATCATCTTAAGTAATCTGGCTCCCGTTGATGACTAGCGGGAGATATATCGTGCAACTATACAAACAGCTAATCGCGGGTGCGGCAGTTGCGGCACTGGTGGGTCTAAGTTCTACTGCCAGCGCGGGCCCCCGAGGCTATGCTGCGGGTGGCTATGATTATGCGCGAGTTACCGAGGTTACTCCCGTCTACACCGATGTTCAGGTTGTTACACCGACGACTCAGTGTCGCGATGAACAGGTTGCCTATCGAGAGCCGACTTCCCCGGCAGGTACTGTAGTGGGGGGACTTATAGGTGCTGCAATCGGCAATAACTTAGGCGATCACGGCCACCGTGGACGCTACGGTTATCATCGCAGTCACAATCGTGGCGGCGCCACAATCGCAGGGGCTTTGGTGGGCGCCCTGGTAGGTAACCAGATCAGCCGTGCCAATGCTCCAATCCACTATGCAACAGAGTCCCGTTGCCATGTTGTAGATGAATACTCTACAAGAAGGGAATTAGTCGGATACGATGTCCGCTATCGGTATAATGGGCAAGTTTACTTGACTCGCACTGACCATCATCCGGGCGATAGAATCCGGGTCCATGTCGACGTCTCACCGGCTCTTTGAGCCCGGTTGAGGGCGGCAGGGAGTTTATAAAGGGTGGAAAATTGGATATCCACAGGAGCCGCACCGTGAAACTGAATCGTACCTTACTTGGCTTTATTGCTTTTACCGCTGTGTTTTTGCCGGCGCTCTGCAGTGCCACGGTACACAGCTACCCCGCTTATGAGCGGGAGAATTTCCAGCCCCACTTTCTTCGTGTTCAAGGGGGAGAAATCTCAAGGGATCGGGCTGCTTCAATCGTAAAACAACGCTTTGGTGGAAAAATTCTCGCCATTTCTGAGACCAAAAAACAGGGGCGAGCCGTGTATCGGGTGAAGGGACTGTCGGCCAAAAGCCAGGTTTATGTGGTGTTTGTCGATAAACAGAGCGGCCGTATATCCCGATAGCAGAATAATTGCGAGCCGCAATAAGGTAATTACTATGCGCGCACTATTAGTTGAAGATGAAGCATTACTGCGGCAGCAGCTGGCAGAGTCCCTGCGCATGGCCGGGTACACCGTTGACGAAGCCCCCGATGGAGAAGAGGCACTTTATCTGGGGAGGGAATATCCCTACGACGTTGCAGTAATGGACCTGGGTTTACCCAAAATTGATGGTATCCAGGTTATTGAAACACTGCGCCGTGAAGAGAAGCATTTTCCTATCTTGATTTTAACGGCTCGGGGACACTGGCAGGAAAGGGTCTCCGGCCTGGAAGCTGGCGGGGACGATTACCTGGTAAAACCCTTCCATACTGAAGAACTGCTCGCACGATTGAATGCCCTGGTTCGCCGTTCCGCAGGTTTCTCATCACCGACGATTAAAGCCGGACCTATCGTTCTGGATACCAGTGCGCAACGGGTTAGTGTGGATGAAGTTGAATTAGACCTGACTTCGTTTGAGTACAAGGTACTTGAATACCTGATGCTACATCCGGATGAAGTGGTGTCAAAAACCACCCTGACAGAACATATCTATGAGCAGGACTGTGACCGGGACAGCAATGTGATAGAAGTGTTTATTGGACGCCTGCGGAAAAAAATTGATGCGGCAGCCAAGCTTAAGCCTATCGAGACTCTGCGTGGGCGCGGCTATCGCTTTGTGATTCCGCAGTGAGATCCATCAATTTCCCCCTGCTTTCCTATATTCTGGGTTCCTTAAAGGGGCGTCTGGCCCTGGTTACCAGTCTTGTGCTGGTCGGCTTTATTCTTCTTATCTCTGGAGTCCTCGAGCACGCCTATCGCACCTCCCTGAGTGAAGCCAAGCAGCGGGAGCTGCAGGTCTACATTTACACCCTGCTGGCGGTTGCTGAGCCGGAAGGTAAAACCCTGATTCTGCCCCCGAGTTTGCCCGAGCAACGCTTCAACCAGCCTGATTCCGGCTTGGTGGGAGCTGTTATTGACCGGGAGGGTGAGATTATCTGGCGTTCGGAGTCAGCCCTGGCAATGCCGCAGCTGGAGTTCTATCCGCTTTCCCAGGGGCAGGAGTCCTATTCGCAGGTATCGGTTCCGGGAGAAGAGGGAAGTTATAGCAGTTTCCGCCAAGGGGTTGCCTGGGGGCTGGAAGATGAAAATTTGTTTACCTTTGCAGTGCTCGAGGATGCGGCCCCGCTACAGGCTCAAGTGGGGCAGTTTCGCTCAACCATGTGGCACTGGTTGGGGTTGGGAGCATTGTTATTAATCCTTGCACAGTGGTTGGTTCTGCGCTGGGGGTTTGCCCCGCTGACAGCCCTGGCTAATGCGCTTCAGGAAATGCAGCGTGGGGGTGCTGATCGATTGGAGGGTAATTTTCCGCGGGAGCTGCGCCCACTGACAGATAACTTAAATCTGTTGATTGAAAATGAGCGCCGCCAGAGAGAAAAAACCCGGCACACATTAGCTGACCTGGCCCACAGCCTGAAGACGCCATTAGCGGTATTGAAAGGTCTCAAATTTTCTGGAGATTCAACAACCGCCGGCAAGACGCTAACGGATCAGGTGCAGCGGATGGACAGTATTATCAGTTATCAACTGCAGCGGGCAGTAACCAGTTCGCCGAAATCCATTATACGGGGGACACCGGTCGCGCCACTGCTCCATAAAATACTGGATGCGCTTGAAAAGGTGTATCGCAGTAAGCCGTGTGATGTCGAAAGTTCCTGTGCTGAAAACACCCTGTTTTATGGTGACGAAGGTGACCTGATGGAAGTCCTGGGTAACTTGCTGGATAACGCTTATAAATATGGTGACGGGAAATTATCGGTTGCCGTTGAGAATATGGAAGATACTCGCAAACTGTCTATTCGGGTTAAAGACAATGGCCCAGGGCTGGACAGTGAGAAATGGCAAGCGGTTACCCAGCGGGGCGTTCGTGCCGATGAACAGCAACCTGGGCAGGGTATTGGACTTGCCGTGGTAGTGGATATTGTTGAGAGCTATGAAGGGCAAATAAATGCAGTCCCTCTTCCTCAGGGAGGTACGGAAATTACGGTGCAGCTGTAATTTCCGTTTTGCTCGACAAGTCGTTTAACTAGAACCAATTTTCCTGCATGTCGAAAGGAACGCTATTGCCTGATTTCAGCAGTGCGATAGCTGTCTCTGTTTTTGGCAGCTCCCATTCAAAATAGTATTTCGCAGTGTGTAATTTACCCTGGTAAAAACCCTGAGCTTCACTGTTAGGATTTTTTTCCAGTGCTTTTTCCGCGATAACTGCCTGCTGTAGCCACAACCAGGCGACTACGGTACAGCCAAATAAATCCAAGTATAGGGTGGCATTACCCAGGCCGCGATCCACATCTTCCTGAAGCTGGGAGAATAATGCAAAACTTGTCTCATCCAACTTTTCCAGGGCTTCTTCCAGCATTTTGGCCATAGATTCGAGCTTAGGTTTATCCCTGGCCTGCATAATCGTATTGCGGATCTCTGCCTGTAACAGTTGGTAGCCAGCAAGATTTTTTGACGGTACTTTCCGGGCCAGTAAATCCAGGGCATGGATGCCTTCTGTACCTTCGTGAATTGCGTTAAGGCGATTGTCTCGATACAACTGCTCTACCGGGTATTCACGAATATAACCCGCTCCCCCCAAAACCTGAATCGCCAACTCATTAGCTTTTAGGCAGTACTTGGAGGGCCAGGATTTTACTACGGGAGTTAGCAGATCGAGCAGTGTTGCAGCATTGTTGCGCTGCTCTTCTGTAGGGGCTGTATGCTCATCCTCGTAAAGTGAGGTGGCATAAACACTCAAGCTTAAGCCACCTTCAGCATAGGCTTTTTGCATCAGTAGCATACGGCGAACATCGGCATGCTGGACGATAGGGACCTGTTTGGATTCAGGATCTCGGTTAGATGGCATACGCCCCTGCGGGCGGCCCTTGGCGTACTCAAGAGAGTAAGTGTACCCCTGGTATCCAAGTACAGAAGCGCCAGCTCCCACACTGATACGGGCTTCATTCATCATTTGGAACATATACTTCAGGCCCTGGTGGGGTTCACCGATCAGGTAGCCTACAGCGCCACTGTCCTCACCAAAGCTCAATACCGTTGATGTGGTATTGCGGTAGCCCATTTTATGTAGCAGGCCTGCGAGTTTTACATCATTGCGTTTTGCCGGATTCCCCTGCTCGTCCAGAAGGAATTTGGGAACCAGAAAAAGTGATATTCCCTTCACACCTGCGGGTGCGCCTTTAATTTTTGCCAGAACCAGGTGAACGATATTCTCAGTGAGGTTTTGATCGCCACCCGAAATATACATTTTCTGCCCATGAATGCGGTAGCTGCCGTCTTCTTCTGGTAGGGCGCTAGTGCGAATGTCTGACAGCGCGGAGCCCTGATCCGGTTCAGTTAGTGCCATAGTCCCGGCAAAACGCCCGTCCAACATTTGTGGAAGAAATTGCTTTTTAAGCGACTCACTGGCGAAAGTGCGAACCAGATTGGCCGCGCCTATGGTCAAGAACGGGTAGCTAGCACTGGCAACGTTTGCTGCAGCCATATAAGCGAGTGCTGTGCGCAGAATAACTTCTGGCAATTGCAGCCCGCCTTCCTCAGCATCACAGTGAGCGGCAAGAAATCCTGCAGAGGCAAAAGCATCCCAGGACTGTTTGGTTTCTTCGATAACGCTGACGTTTTCACCATCAAAGCTCGGTTCAATCGCATCGCCTTTGGCGTTGTGATTAGCGAAAAATTTTTCTGCAATGGTGTGTGCAGTATTCAGTGTTGCATCAAAAATTTCACGGGAATGCTCACTGTACCGAGGGCGATTGATTAGGGCCTCGGTATCTAAAAATTCGTAAAGCAAAAAATCGATTTCACGCTCGTTGAGTAGCTGATGGGCCATGTTTACCTCTTACATTATTCTTTTTGGGTAATCCGTTTAATTTCCAGGTAGTTTTCCATTGAATATTTTTATGCTGGAACACTACGATTCAAGTGTATATGTAAACGTGGAGAGGGTGCACTGGGCAATGACTGATTCTATGAATAGACTTGGCGATTATTAGAGTGCTTTTACTCGGATATTCTTTGAAATACTGGTGCTGCTTCTGCAACGGGCTTTGGTACCACCTTGCGCCACAGTTGGGAGGATAGTTCAGCTGGGCTTTGTCGGCACCCGGAAGCAATCCAGTTGCCCAGTGATTGAGCCACGTCAGGCCAAACTATCCGAAGTGGAGGGGGGCAGTTGGCTAGCCACTTGTCGATCGTATAGGCATTTATCTGTTTTACGATTGTGGCCAGTTTGAGCTGATCGAGCGCTTTGGCATTGGCTTCCTGCTCAAATTGATTGGCGAGAGGCCTGCTGAGAATGGGTTTTCCCAGAGCCAGGGTTTCAGCCAATAATTCAAATCCGCTATTGCAGATTACTGCTTTGGAGGTTGCCAGATCCTTCTGAAAGCCATTAATTGAGGGGGCCTTAACTTGAATATTACTAGAGGTAGGTAAATTGTGGGGTATACCGTAGACGATAAACCGATAGGGCAGCCTGGAAAGTTCGTCCAGCATCGGAATAGGCTGTTCGAAAGGCAAGTAAACTAGAATATGTTCACCCAACTCCTGGGAGAGTACAGGTTTCTGAGGGACAATTGGCGGTAGTATTGGGTTGCCGAAGTGGTGCCAATGCAAACCGATACTCTCTTGTGTTGGGGCAAATGATTTTAGTACTGTGCGGGATGCCCACTTATTTCGAGGTGCAGGGATCGGGTATTCAAAGGCGTATTGATGGCCGATACCGATGCTGCGTTTTTTCTTAAATTTTGCTGCCCAGGCCGTAACAGGTTCATAGTCACTGATAATTAAATCAAAATTATTAACCGGCAGTGTTCTTATATCCTTGATGAATCTTACTGCATTGATGTTTCGCAGTGTTGCGAAACTATTCAAGCGGCCGTGACTGTGGATAAAAGTCATTCCCTCCCGCCACCAATAGTCTCCAAAAGAAGACATCTCAAATAAGCTTTCTCTTGGGCGGCCTGAAAATAACCACTGGACCTCGAGATTTGGATACTTTTCGAATTGCTTAGCCAGCGCACGGGAGCGACTGATGTGCCCATTACCCGTGGATTGAACGCCGTAAAGTATCTTCATATAAAGGCAGCACTCACAATTAAACTGACACTGGTCCCCAAAATAGCGCCGGCACAAATATCAGAAGGGAAATGAACTCCCAGGCCAACCCTGGCGGCTCCGACCCCGGTGGCCCAGATATAACCGAAGCTCCACATGGGGCTCACCTGTATAGACATCGCGGTTATAAATAGGAAGGCGCATGAGGTGTGGCCCGACGGTAAGCTGAAACGATCGTGCGCCACAATTACGGGACGCATGCCCGGGATTGCTTGGGGCGGGCGAAGTCGTCGTGTCGTGTTTTTTATCCCCCAGTACAATCCGCGCTCCAAGGCAACTGCGGTACATGCCAAGTACAGCAGTTGAATGGCTGAATTGAGCCATACATAGGTGAATAAAAGTGCCCCGGCTGCCCACCCATCCCCGGATTTAGATAGCCACAGATAGCGCCGGCGAGAGCTGGGGCGTGATGCCCGCTCAACCATATACAGCACTATGGACACATCAAAACTCTTTAGATTCATCGGTAAGCCTCGCATGCCGACAAGTTACAAATCGATTATTGCACGGACTTGACCGATTTATGTCGCAATAATGAAATCTTGACGAGGCGGGAAGAATAGAATGAAAGAGCTTATTTCAAAGGCTGAAAGATCCAACGAATAGTTGGCGCAAAATTATTCCAAATCAAAATTATAAGTAATTCGATTAATAAACGCTGGGGGTTTTCGGGGTCAGTTGTAAGCTGATAGTACACCTAAGTACCAGCAAGTTAGACAAAAGATTGAGTTGGATTGGGTGCAGATATAACTGAAGAAAGTTGCTTATCTTATTGGAAAAAATAATAGGCAGATAAAGTGACTTTGGAGGAAGCATGGCCCCTCCAAAATTAATTATATTTCAGTCAGGTCAGGCAGCTATGTCAAATGCCTGGACTAATTCAAAGCGTGGAGATTTAACGCCGTTTTTAGAAACTGTTTCATTAAATGTTCTTTGGGGTCTCACCCAGACGCCATAGCTTCCATAAAGGGCTCGGTACACAACCATAACCTCTTCGGATTCGCTATGTTTTGCGGTATGTAAAACCTCGTATAGATTTCCTTTGTAGTGACGATATAGGCCGCGTTGCATGGGTACCTCTAACTTACGTGGTGGGGGGCAAGCTGTAACTGTTGGATGCGATTCCCGTGAAGTACAGCAGTGCCTGAATAGCGATGTTCGCCTGTAGAAGTAAACTCAAACTTGTAACTGCGGTGAAGGCTGAAAAACCCCCTCTTATCCTTTTTGATTCGAGTACGAACCAAAAGCACGGTGTCGTCTAACAGTTGGACACCGAGCTGTCGGCAGTGATCAGAAGCGGCTCGCCGGACGTGCTCTTTAGCGGCCATACTGGCCCAGATATACCAAAGAACCACAAAGAACAGGGAAAGCCACAGTATGTCGCTGAGAGTGTAATACATTGCTATACAGTTGCTATGATCGCTTTCCCGCAAGAATACCATTTAAGGAGCGCCAATGTCCGGCACGATTTTAATTACTGGCTGCAATCGGGGAATTGGACTTGAGTTGTGTGCCCAGTTTGCCGAAATTGGCTGGAAAGTCCTGGCTTGTTGCCGGGAACCGAAGAAAGCCGCTGAGCTCGCGGTGTTGCAAGAACGCTACCCCTCGATACAGTTGATTCGCCTAGATGTGACCGACTACGAACAGATGATCTCTCTAGGTAAGGCCTTTCAAGGAGAGCCGATAGACATATTGCTCAACAATGCAGGTTACTACGGGCCGAAGGGCGTGGGATTTGGCGCTGTTGACCGCGCAGAGTGGCGTCGAGTTTTAGAGTCCAACACTATCGCCCCCTATATGATGGCAGAAACTTTTTGTGACAATGTTGCGGCCAGCGAGCACAAGCTAATCGCGGTGATGAGCAGCAAGGTTGGGAGTATCGCTGATAATCGCTCTGGCGGGGGATATATCTACCGAACTTCAAAGACAGCCGTAAACCAGGTCGTCAAAAGCTTATCTGTCGATTTAGAGCCGAGAGGAATCACGGTTCTCGCTTTGCATCCGGGGTGGGTAAAAACGGCTATGGGCGGCCCCGGAGCACTGATTTCTGCTGAGGAAAGTGTCGGCGGACTAAAAAAGCTGCTTTTATCAGTAACGCCAGCAAAAACGGGTCGATTTTATAACTATGACGGGACAGAAATTCCCTGGTAACGCTTGTAATGGGCTGTGACAAAACTCCTTTGAGAATCTAATAGAATGCAGCTCCCACACTCTGCCGGCCTGAATACGAGGTCGCTTGAGTAGCCTTGATCAGTCGAATTTATGCATTTCAACTTTTTTGCATATGACCGGCGGGTGAGTCTGTTTTATCTGCTTCGTGCTACTGCCTGCTGATTGCAAGATTGGGCAAGAATACGGAAGAAGTTTTCTATCCCCCAGAGTGGGAACTAGCTGAAAATAGCTTCATATCAAGGAATGGTTCTGATAGATCCTTTCAGAGTGTTGGCGGGTTTTACGTTTTAGGCAAGGAATCTTACCTCTTATCAGGGTGTCCTCGAAGGAGTGGAAATCATGAAGTGGCCCAGTGTTTTAACCAAGCGTAAAAGCTTGTCCCCCCAGTTACTGAAGTCACCAATCCTTGCAATTCTCATTGTTGCGGCACTCGTCGGTTATCTGGGAGGAATGCCAATATGGGTAGCGGTGTTGGGTGTTATTGCCTATTACTCCAGGGGGCGTGATTGGCGGGCAGGTGCCTACAATCTCGCATGTGTGGTGACCGGGCTGGGGTTGGGGTTGGGCGCTCAAACAGCGGCACATAAATGGCAAATTGACCCAAGTATCCTGGTTGGGCCGATTGCACTTCTCTTCTCGATTATCAGTGTATGGGCAATGGGAATGGTGACCGGTATTCGGAATGTCACCAGCTATGCCATTGGTATCATTATTGCGTTTCTTGCGCAGTTGGACATTACCTTGGATGCCTATTTTCAACTGATTGCAACGGTATCTATCGGTGCAGCATTTGCCGGCCTGATTGATATTTTATGGCCGCGTCAGCAACGAGCAGTAAGGACTTGTTGAAAGATGAATCTGAGTGCTTGAGGGAAAGGGTTGTAAGGGGTTCAGTAAGATTGAATAGAGGTGTAGTTCAATGTTAAAACGTATATTGCTATCTACAGCAATGGTATTTGTTACAGCTTTGGCGTTTACTGAACCCTATGAGTCTGAAAGTAGTATCGAAATGGAATACTACAGAACACTTCTTCATTGATGTAATTCGTTTCTTATCTATTTTTTTACCTTGGATTGTAGGAGCCAGTTGTGAAGGAAGAATTTTGGCATGATAAGTGGAAAAGAAATGATATTGGCTTTCACGAGGCGGCCGGCAATTCGTTGTTGACAGAATTCTTTTCCAGTCTCTCTCTGTCTCCGGGTGATCGGATTTTCTTGCCGCTATGTGGCAAAACGAAAGATATTGCTTGGTTATTAGAGCAGAATATCTCAGTCGTTGGCTGTGAACTCAATGAGGAGGCCGTGAAGCAGCTCTTCAGTGAAATGGCAGTAATCCCACAGGTAAGCCAGGTTGGTAATCTGAAGTGCTACTCTGGTGCCAACATCGATATTTTTGTTGGCAACATATTCGATTTGGGTAGAGAGGAGTTGGGGCCGATTGTAGCGATTTATGATCGGGCTGCACTGGTAGCCCTCCCCACAGATATTCGTGAGCAATATGTCAGCCACTTAATGGCTATTACCCAAGTCGCACCTCAACTCCTCGTATCCTTCGAGTATGAACAAGCTCAGATGCCTGGCCCACCTTTTTCTGTTGGGAGCCGTTTGATTTATGAATATTATGATGCCGATTATAGCCTACAAGTATTGGCGACAAGAGACGTTGTTGGTGGACTTAAAGGCAAGGTTCCTGCAAGAGAAGAGGCATGGTTGTTAACACCAAAGTGATAATGGCTTTCTCAACAAGCTAAATTTCTGGCAGGGAATGAGAGCCAAGTATTAGTTTTTCCTTTTTTGATTTTGGCCACTTCTTAATGGCTATCTCCATTTTCAAGGCGGTTGATTTATCGGGTAGCCCCACAGAGAACACGAGCGTAAGGGGCCCCTTACCTCGTAGTGCTTTTGCCGCCTTTGGGCCATCACTACAGTGCTCAGAAAAACGCCTCTCCAAATCATTGGTTATACCGGTATAGAGTGTTCCTCTGGCCGTTCGAACAAGATAGAGAAACCAATTCACCCTCAGCTCTTCCTTCTTTTTTATATGGCCCATAGATTCAAGAAAATAAATCCTGCTGCTCATTAGTGCGAGGCGGCGGCTTGAACTGGGAGCAATCCAAGGTAAGGCGCCGATGATCCAAGCCCAGCTTTTTCATTGCCACTTGAAAGCGTCTTTGGAGTAGTTGAGCAAATATGCCTGTGCCAGTTCGCCTTTGGGAAAATTCACTTTGATAATCCTTACCTGCACGGCTTTGCTGCACCAGGCTCATGACATGCTTTGCCCTTTCTGGGTAGTGTACCTCTAACCATTCCCGAAATAGAGGGGCAACTTCATAGGGGAGGCGTAATAGGATATATGCGGCTCTTACAGCCCCTGATTCCCGTGCAGCTGCAAGAATCGACTCCAGCTCACAGTCATTGAGAGCGGGGATCATAGGCGCAGCGAGTACTGCGGTAGGAATGCCCGCTGTACTCAGCTGTTCAATTGTTCGCAGACGAGCAGCAGGGCCAGCGGTCCTTGGCTCAAGCTTACGCTTAAGGGCATTATCTAGCGTGGTCACACTAATGGCGACTTGGGCCAAGTTATCTTGTGCCATTTCTGCCAGCAGTGGGAGGTCCCGCAAGATTAGCTGGCTTTTGGTGACAATGGTTACCGGCTGGCGAAACTCCTGCATAAGCTCCAGTAAACTACGGGTTATCTCTTTCTCTCGTTCCAGAGGTTGATAGGGATCGGTATTGGCTCCCAGAGCGATGGGACTGCACTGGTAGCTCTTCTTTCGTAGCGCTTTCTCTAAAAGCTCAGCAGCATTTGGCTTGTAGAAAATCTTGGTCTCGAAATCGAGCCCTGGTGATAAATCCATATAGGCATGGGCTGGGCGGGCATAACAATAGATGCAACCATGCTCACATCCCCTGTAGGGGTTTATCGATTGGGAGAAAGGGATATCTGGAGATTGATTAGTCGAGATAATAGTTTTCGCCTTTTCCTCAATGGATGAGGTTATTAGTCTCACCGGCTGATCAGGCTCCACTTGCCAGCCATCAGTTTCACGGGAGCTGGAAAGTTCAGCAAAGCGCCCTGGGAGGTTAGAAGCGGTTCCTCGGCCCTTGCATGGGGATGGCGCTTTAGTGGAAGGATGATCTGACATTTTTTTAGCGATAACTGTATTAATGTACAGTTTACGCCTTAATTTTGGAGGATTGCAAGCCTTAGCGGATTTACCTGGAGAGGAAAATAAGTCTGGATTTGGTTTCCCTAAGAGGCAATGCCTCTTAGGGTCTAATTGTGCTCTTAGATACTGTTTAGGCAGTGACTGCGGGGTTATATTTCGATTCCATTGTCAGCCCGGGTCTTTCGTCATCCCAAATCATATGCACTACCTTCCAGGATTCGCCATCGTTCAATAGCTGGATACTATTTATCCCTCTTTTTAGGAATTGGGTTTTCTCCTTATCGCTCCATGCCTCATAAATACTGAAGACGTGAGCAATATTTCCAAATTGCTCGATAATGTTGTGTATTTCAGCTTCATAGAAAGGGCGATCTGCAATTAGATTTTCAAAATTTTCTGGATATTCTTGGACGCTGAGGATCGTAGACTGGGGCTTGCCATTGCTATCCACAAATGTGCGAATCATTTTCGCATCAGGGGAAAATAATGATGCCTGTCTTTCCCAGTCGCGTTGAAAACCTGAAGGGCCAGAGATTCCACTATATAATTCATCGATAACTTGTTGTATTTCCATATTATTTGTCATATTTCTATCCTTGTCTAATTTCAATTAAAAGCTTTGATTGTCTAGCCGGTGACCCTGAGTTAATATTTAATTCTATTTTGTATATTGAAAATACCCATGCCGACTCGCTTGAATATTTAGTGCTGTCATTAGTGAGCAGATTCAAAGCTGTCATTATGATATCAACTGAAAGTGAGCTTATCTACAAAGCCGCTAGGTGTGCATAGCTACGAGATAGTGTGTCACTTCACTTTTTATGTCGTAATTGTTTGATTTATATGTGGTTTTATTATTTTCTATAATTGGTATGAATGCCTAATAGGTACGGTAGCTTCAACCATGAAATCGGAGATACCCTCTCGGGAGATGGGACGCCAAGAAGCTCTTCATGTAGAGCTGTCTAGGCAGTCAAAAGGGGGCTTGCAACTTATTTCTTTTATTCGAGTTTGTGAGCCTCTAGCAATTGATACGCTACGTTCTGGCCTTAAAATACTACACCAGTATCATCCCCTCTTGCGAGCCCGCGTCGAGAAAGATAATAAATATCGGTGGGTTTGTGATGTGAATTTTTCCGAAATACCTATAGATGTGTACCGGCTAGATAAGGAAATGGATTTTGAGGGAGAGTACTCAAACCAGGCCAAAAAATATATAGACAGTGATAGATATGCATATTGTCTAAGCATATTTTGCAATCATGAAGGTTTAGTGCAGTGGGTTATTGTCAATAATATTCATGCGATTATGGATGGTCGTTCTATTATGACTCTGTTCTTGCAGTTGGATCAGTTAGTACAAAAAAATAAACCCTTTAGAGACAATGAAACGCTACCTCTTGGGGAAAGCATCGCTAAAAATTTAGAAGTCGCTGGATATGTAGGTGAAAAACATATATTTCATGATGCGGATGATCAAAAATTAAACTGGCCTGTTGAGAAGGTTGCACCGGCAAGTAAACGGCAGGCTGGTGCAATAGCGAGACTATTGTGTCCTGAAGATCTCCATCAGCTAGCAAAAATAGGTAAAGACCGAGGAGTAAAGTTAACCGCAATTCTTTGTGCAATTGCTTCCATTGCTTCAGTAGTCCTACCAACCTATAAAAAGGGAGAGGAGATTATTTTAGCTTTAGATGGAAGAGGCTTATGTACCCCCCCGATCCCATTAGAGCATATTGGTTCGTTTTCGCAAACTACTCAGTTATCTATTCCTGAAGACCCTACATCGGTTGATATCATAGATTTTGCTGAAAATTTACAGTCCCAAATATACACGGTACTAACTAAACAACGTCCGATGGCAAAAAAAATTGTGTCTGCATACACTGTTGCTGAGGTGGAAGCTATGGCAAGAGAGACAATCTCTGGCTCAGAATCCTTCTTTGCCGGTATTTGCGTATCTAATGTAGGAAGTTTAAGTAAATTAGGTGGAAGGATGAAATTTTTTGATATTGAAAAAGGAATGGTGACCCAAACTAATGGGCTAAACCCATTGACGGTCATTTCATATACAACCAATAAGAATTCGGTTTTTGTATTTGGTTACTGTGAACCACTTTTGAGTCGAAATAGTGTTCTTCTGTATATAAAGCGGTATATGGATATTATTGGTGGTCTAATTCATTAGTTTTTATACAGGGTTTCTAGAATGCTTTCTTGTTTTTATGTGAGGATTTCAAGGGAAGATTGAATTATTCTTGTGTTGTGTTGGTTAAGATATCAATTTAAATACATAGATTGCTAGGCGCATTTGCTATTTCTTACTCGGTTGCGATGATTTTCTCCATAGTGGTGATGACGATTTGGTGGAAAGAAATTCTTGTAGAGGTTATTAATAATCGATATTCATACGAAGGTTAGTTGAATTCTATTTAAGTGAGGAATAATAAGATATCTATCCATTAGCAATGTTTTTTAATATTTTATCTGTATAGACGAAGGAATCAATCGATTGTTAACTAGATTGTGATTGTGCTGACTGTCTTAGTGATCTGCTCTCTGTATCAATAGCCAATATCAACAAACAGTTTCTAACTATTTTCCTATACTGAGGATAATGCTTCTTGTATTACATGTAATGTACCCATTAGCAAATGTGAGGCCTGCATGGAGAAAGAGCCACTCTCACGTGAGTTGGGGTCCCAAGAAGCTCTATTTATTGAATTGACTAATGAGTCTTACGATGGAACTCAGCTAATATCGTGTGTTCGCCTCCGCGATTCTGTTACTTTCGAGCAATTTTGCAGAGGTTTTACCTTTATCCATAGAAGACACCCAATGCTTCGGGCGAGGGCCAAGAAGGGCACCAAGGCTTCTTGCATTTGTGATGTTGAATTTGAAAAAGTACCTCTAATCATAAAGCATTTAAATAAATCATTAGAATATGAGATTGAATACCTTTGGCAGCAAAATCAATTTGTTGACATAGAAAATTGCGCCTATGGGATTACCTTGCAAGTTAACGTGAATGATGAAGTTGAGTGGGTCATCATTGTTAGCAATCATACTGCATTGGATGGCCAGTCAAGATTGGTGCTTTTTTGCGATCTAGACAGGTTCCAGGAGAGGAAGGGAGGCTATATTGGCCAAGAACCTAAACTACTAAGAAAAAGTACGGGTGAGTATTTTAATTTGTTTGGATTCAAGGATGTCGATTTATTTAATGTGCGGAAATCCAATAGCTGTAGTAAATGGAAAGTAGAGCAAGCGGTACCCATTATAGGAATAAAAGGATACTCAACACTTAAATTGATATCCCCTGAAGCTGTTTCCGTTTTTGCTGCGCAATGTATATCTACATTCCCGGAAATCACTGTATTTCCTGTTGGTATTTGTGTTTCTAATACCTGTAATATGCAGCAATTAGCTGGTGGGCTTAAATACTTTGAAATTGGGTCAGGTATTGTCGCACAAGTCCACGTTGCCCACCTGCTAATAGTTATTACGTATACCACCTGTAGAAATACCATTTTTGTATTTGGATACTGTGAGCCCTTAACTAGCCATGAGAGTGCACATTTGTATGTGGAGTCATACTTAAAACTTGTAAAGTCTTTACTTGTAGATGAGTGTGTTCAATGAGAGTGTGTCTGTATTCGAAGTGCGAATGCACTGGCAATGGGAGTTGATAGGTGAATGATATAGTCACTGTTGTAGGGCAGGGGTTATATCTCGCTGCCGCTGCAGTTATTGGGCTGGGCATTGCAAGGATCTTACGTATTGATAATACACTTGGCTGCCTTGTCGCAGGAGTGCTGGCGGCTTTGTTACTTCCCATAATTGACTATGATACAGGTTTGCGTGCAACCAGTATCAGAGAGCTGGTATTCTTTGTTATTTTACCGGTATTAATTTTTGAGTCCGCCTGGCAGTTGGAACCCAAAGTCTTAAAGCGCTGGATTGGACCTGTACTGTTATTCTCTACACTCGGTTTGGTCATTTGTGCAGTTCTTATTGCAGCAATTACTTATTACGGCATTGGTCATCCTGAAGGTTTTCCTTGGGTGGCGGCCATGTTGACCGGGGCTATTTTAGCGGCTACTGACCCGGTTTCTGTAGTTAATAAGTTGCGTCAGGAAAAAACAGGAGAAGATCTCTTAACCTTGGTGGATGGAGAGAGCCTTTTCAATGATGCTGCAGCTGTAGTGCTCTATTCGTTAGTATTAGGGCTAGCTACCTATGGTATTGTAGAAAGCTCGTCGATGGGGGCTGCAGCTCCTTCATTGGACGCAACTTCAGTGACACTATATTTTTGCATGGTATTTTTCGGTGGTGTTGCGATTGGACTTATTTTCGGCTTGATAACCACTCTTGTCATATTGTTTCTACGATCTCCCAGTGCGGCTTTAATGACGTTAGTAATCGCTGCATTTGGTAGTTTCTATTTGGCGGAAAGTATTTTTCATGTGTCAGGTATCATTTCGGTAATGATATGTGCAATTGTTGCTCGAGCGTGCTTAAGTAAGCAAAATAGCACCTATTTAATTCATGCGGGTCCAACTTGGGAGTGGATGGGGCTGTTTTTCACCGGTATTATTTTTGTGATTATGGGATTGGTGATTACTTTTGAGATGTTTACCCACCAATGGCTGGCGATGGTTATTGCTACAGCAGCGGCTTTAGGAGCTAGAGCATTATCTGTATTCTTAGTGGCACCTCTGACTCGCTTTGTTGGCCCCCCGATACCGAAATCCTGGCGTCTATTAATGAGTTGGGGCGGGCTGCGAGGGGTTATTGCGGTCGCTCTGGTGCTTTCTCTTCCAGTTGAATTGCCCTATTGGTGGACAATTCAATCTATGGTATTTGGCGTGGTCCTTTTCTCCTTGTTGGTACAGGGGACTACCAGTGGCCGCTTGATTCATAAATTAAACCTTTGAGTTAAGGTTCCAAGTCATACAGCCTTTAGGCTAATAGCGGTTGGGTTATCAGCAATTAACCACACAGCGACAAGAAGCAGGCTGAGTGCAAAAAGCTTGTTTTGCAGATTTCTATTTTTATCGTTGATAAGTGCTTTCGATAAGGTCCGACCAAAAGCGATCCATGAGAAATGTGTCACAAAGTTGAGTATGGTGATCATAATAATCAAGGTGATAACACTGCTTTCATTGCTCTCCTCTTGCTTTGGTGCGAACACAGAGAACATAGTAATTACTATCATCCAAGCTTTAATATTCATACTTTGAATCAGCATTCCCTGCCAAATACTTACCGATTTGGTGGCAGTTTTTCCAGGCTCTTTATTAGGCTTTATAAAAACGTAAGCAAGGTAAATTAAGTAGATGGCACCAGTCCACTGTAAGAAGGTCATTACCATAGGGTAGTGAATTAGCCAGCTCATAAATCCGAAGCCAACTAATAAAGCCTTCATTAGAAATACAATGTCTATGCCCGCCAGTAAAGGTAAGGAACGACGAATACCCAAGCTGGCTCCGGCTGCTGCAAAGGTGATATTGGCAGGTCCCGGGCTAAAAATTAGTGGGAACATTACTGCCAGCCAGGCTAATAGAAATTCTAAGCTCATATATATTACTCATGTCGTAGAAGAGATATCGCTATGAGAAGAAGCTCACACCGTTTAACGGTGTGCTTTGTTTTCCCAGAGATAGGTGAGCTTAGAGAGAGTAGAAGGAAGGTTCTTGTACAAAATTGCGCTGTGCAGACTTCAAGTAGCGAGCAGGTGTGATACCGAATGCACGCTTGAAGTTTCGACTCAAATGGCTCTGATCAAAAAACCCACAGTCGATAGCCACCTCAGCCACCTGGGCTCCCGTACGAAATAATGCGCGGGCCCTTTGGGTTTTTAGGAGGATTAGGAATTGATGTGGAGGAACGCCAAACTGGGCATTAAAACTACGAATTAGCTGATATCGACTCATGCCAGTTAATTGGCACAACTCATCCAGTGTCACATTTCTTTGCCAGTTTTCCTGTAAATAAGCACGGGCCTTCAAGACTCCCTGTTTGTTAGACAATGCCTTCGGGTAGATCTTTTGGTCGCCGTGACGTGCAAAGAGCTGGCTAATCGCCAGCGTGAGTAGAGAGTCTGTTGAAAGGGATAAAGCGTTCATTTCAAGACTGCTATGTAGCTTGTAAAGGAGCTGAAAAAGCTCGGGATCATCCAATAGTGGCCCCTTCAAAAATGGTACGGGTGTTTGGTTAAGTAGAGTGTGTTCCCTGAGGGTTTCCTCAATAAGCGCCGTGTCAAAGTAAAACATACGGTAGTACCAACCGGAGTCACTTCCTGAAAAACCGGTATGAATCTCCCCTGGATTAAGCGCAGCAAGGGTTCCCTGAGGAATAGTCACTATTTCACCGCGATAATCGAGCTTTTCTACGCCAGAAAGGAAGATTCCAATAGCGAGTTCATCATGCCAATGCTTGGCAAAGGAAAACTTATGGAAGTAGGCGTGAAAAAGCTCTATGCCGCAATGACTCGGACTTCGCCAAGCCTTAGAGAATTCCTTTCGCACTGATAACCCTCGTATGATAAATAACCATTACTTTACAAAAAGAAAGGGTGGTAAGGCAAAGTTACAGATGGGTGTGCAGCAATGAAAGAGTGGTAGGGAAATAGCTGCGGTTATATCCGCAGCTATTTGGGCTTATTACTAGCTCGGGATTATCTTTAGTTGGGCTTGGTGTCTTTCCTATACTTGAGGTAGTGAGCCAGGACTAATGTTATGACACTGGAAATCATCAAACAGTAAATGGCGATGATCATTCCTGATCCGGCTTCAGTACCAATTAATATACTGTGTAACAGACCCAATATTAGACCCGGTAAGCTGAGGCGATGCAGCCAGATCGCTATGGTTTTCTGGTTTGTACGCATCGTTCCAGCTATGACAGACCCGATTAATGCCCAAAATGCAATAGCGCCTATTGAAACACTGTTTTTGTAGAACCCATGGGAAAAGGTAGGTATTAGATTACTAAGTGTAGAGTGCCCAGTTCTAATGGTTGTGGCTGCAATAAATAAGCCTGCGTGTAGAATAAAGGTAATACAAACCATACTTCCAAGAATGATATGTACTTTTCTGGTAACCATTTTCTGGGAGGTTAGTGGGTTGGCTAGCGTTAAGCATACTTGTAGCCACAGTAAGAAAATACTATAAAGCCCGAACAGTTTTGAGAATATGTAGGCTAATTGCCCCTTAGGTATTTCATAATTAAAGTAGTCCGCAATGCTGCCAGTCGTATCACTCCAGAGTACAACTGGTGTTATTAGGGTAAAGCACACTGCTAGAGCTTTAAAAGCTGTAAGAGTGATCGGTGCAATAAAATTCGCTTCCGTGGATGTATTGACTTGCTGCATGATGTCGCTTTTATAAGTGAGTGCAAATATTAAATATTCTTAATGCATTCTTTGTTGTTAATGCATTGCTCTAAGTTGGCCCTAGCTTGCTGTTCGGTCAGCGCTTTAGTGCCAGCAACTGGAAGCTCGGCTTCAATCCAGCCTCTTATGCCGTAGGGGTTGAGTATTGCAGTTTGCTGCAATCCCCGCCGGCGAAGTATTTTAGCCATCTCAAAGCCCCTAAAGTCTTTAACGCAATAACTTATAATGATGTCGGCGCTCTCCAGTGATTTGGGGAGCTGCTTGCCCAAGCTGCGTATGGGAATATTTACAGCTCCTGGAATATGGGCCTCGGCAAATTCATTGCTTTCTCTAGTGTCAATAAAGACAACGTTCTTGCCGCTTCTTATATGATCGAATAGCTCCGAGGCTTTAATCTCAGGTACAAGCCTTGTAGGACTGTTAAAAGCTACTTTTGTATTTTTTGTGCATTGCTGATCTGGTATCAGATTGGTTTGGCTGGCTATAACTTGTTCTTGGCTATCACTGTCTATCCATTCGTAAATATTGCTAAAAAGCTGGCTGTAGCAGTCAAGTGTAATATTTTCCTCACCATAATCTCTTTGCAGCTTCCTAAATGCAGTTTCTACGACGATGGATTCCGGATTTCTATTGGGGCGCCATAGATTTACTTCAATATCATTAATAACGCTTGCTAGCTTTACCAGCTTAGGATCTGAAACTTCGAAGGACTCTACTAGTACTTCAAATGTTGACTGGTGCTGGGTACGATGGAAGGTTGCACCTTCGGAGTCAAAACTTGCTGATTTTTTTGGCTCAAAAGTATCGCCATGTAGGGGGTGGATAATTATTCGGCTGCCGGGATCCAAATGCTGTGAAAGTAACCATGCAGATGCCCACTTGTCTGGCCCAAGTCCATGCGTGGTGTGGTAGGTGGGTTCAGGGTCGGTAGCAGTAGGGCGGGAATTAGCGCTTACAGAAAGGAGTACTGCGGTCGAAAGTAGAAAACAAGATGCTAAATTTAATTTGATCACGGAACAGCCCATAAGTAGCGGCGCAAAATAAATAATTTTTTATGCGCCACATTATTTTTTACACAACCTAAAATTTTAGCAAATATTTGCTTTCTAGCGAAAGCGATTTCCGCTATTTGCATGGGTGAAGTGTGAAGTGGGTTTGTTTTGGTTGCATGATCATAATTCTATTGACTGTAATGTCAGTTATGGGAGTTTGCGCATTTTATTCTGGGTGCTGCTGGTACTTATATATTAGTTGACATTTTTCTTCGAACTTTGATTATAATTGTGCCATCTAACGCTTGATGGCGCGTTGGTTGTAGTTATAAGGAAGGAAGCACTCAAAAAAATTGACTGAGTGCGAGATGCATAAAGGGTGCAAGGATTGCTGTTGGAAGTGCAGTATTAAGCAAGTGGTATCAGTGCCCATTTCGTTTTTTTAATTTCTGCGGTTTTTCCTTTCAGTCTTTCCCTGAGATAGCTGAATTACTTAGCTTTCTTGCCGCCCGTTATGCCTGGATTGATTCAAGGTGCAAATTGGGAAGGCATGTTCATGCGGAGCGCGGCTTATAATCATTCACGGCTTTTGGCGTTTAAAAAAGATGCTCGACAGCTGTTGCAGTACTTGTGTTTTTCATTGCTATGTACTTCGGCATATACATACGCCGAAGTTGCGGTGGATGAAGAAGTTTCTCCCTGGCAGCTTTCAATTGTTGGTGCTAGCACAGGTGATGTCGTTCTAAGTGGCGATGAGCAGGCATTAAGTCTTGGGATTTCAGAAGTTTGTGTAGCTGAAAATCTTGTTTCTGAAGATTTTTCCTCCAGCTCTAGTGAGGACCTGGCATCGCTTGGGTTTCATAGTTTTGGTGGCGAGGCCTTGTCGGTACTGAATGAACGTGTCACTGTAACCGCACAGGTTGATCAAGTTCTGCTAGCTCCGACTGTGCTAAGTGATTCAAGTGAGATTACTCTCAGCGCTTTCATTAATTCATCAACGGATGTAGATGCCGGCACCGATTCGCTCAGTATCTATTTAACTGATGCCGAATATGTTGGCTATGGTGTTCAGTATCAAGGGGACGGTACGACAGGTGTTTGGGCCCTTGTTCACTTTACAGGCGTAGACAGTCAAATCAATTTGGCTCATGTATCTGCGGCTGGAAATCATCCAACTTCAGGACAAGCTGTTACCTTGAATCGCTCTGGCGATACTTTCACAGCTACTGTTGGAGGCGCTGATATTGGTCTCTCTTACACGGTCGGTAGCGGTATCGGCGACCTATCTCGCTATGGTATACGAGCCACATCGCTTGAGATTGGCGACAACAATTACCTAGATAATCTAACATTAACTTTTTCCTCAAGTGCTACTTGCCCTGCCTTAGCAGATACTGGTGACTGGGATGATGCCTACTCCCTGCACTTTGTCTATCAAGAATTGTTACAGCAAGGAGAGTTAATCGCCCGCTTATCCAGTCATAGTAATAGCGGGTCAGGTATTGCAGGTATTGCATTACGAAATGGCACTGCAGCAACTGATAAAGCTGTTGCGCTAGTGATGGATCCGGCCGATAACAGTATTGGACTTTTCACCCGAGATACGGATGACGCAGCCAACACATTAATTACCACTGGACAAACCGGTGCTTTACCCCAGTGGTTGAGATTGGTACGTGACGATGACACTATCACAGCTTATATCTCTACAGATGGTGTGAGTTGGACTCAGGTTGATAGCGTTTCAATCAGCTTTGACGATATTGTCAAAGCCGGAATTGCGGTGGCAGTCACCGGAAGCGAAGATCAATCCCTTGAGTACGATAACCTAAGTGTCTTGAGCGAATTGTCCGGTGATATTACTACAGACATAGAGCTTGCGGCACACCAAACCTATTTGGTGACTGGTAATGTAGATGTTAATAGCGGGGTGACTCTTACTATTAATGAAGGTGCTACCATCCTTTTTGAGGGAAATTATACATTTGAGGTGAATGGTAGCCTTACCACTTCCGGTGGAGTGGAAACGCCTGTGGTATTTACTAGTGCACAGGTTTCGCCAGTCAAAGGTGATTGGTATGGCATCATGGCAAATGATGGTGGTTCATTAGATTTAAGTTATACCACCATTGAATACGCCGATTACGGGCTTTATGCGAAATCCGGTAGTAACTTTAGCCTCAATAATAGTACTTTACGACACTTTGACGAGCACGGTATTTACGCCCATAGCGCTAGGGGTTCAATTAAGAATAGTACAATTCAATATGCAGATAATACCGGGGTCTATCTGTATGGAGTAGCAGATTTCACCGTTAGTGATAATACGATTACAGATAACCAATATGGCTTTTACATTAAAGGTATTAGTGGTACTGCTACAACCCCAACTATTACCGGAAACACTATTACTGGTAACAGTAGTTATGGCCTCTACTTGTATGGAGTAAATAATGCGGACTATGACCCGCAACCGGTGATTACGGGGAATAGTATTTACAGTAATAGCAGTTATGACTTGTTTACCAACTATTACGAAAGTGGCGCGCTCAATGTCGATGCTTCAGGCAACTGGTGGAACACTACAGATCCAGAATCTATTGCAGCGGAAATCTACGATTATACGGATAGTACTTCTTACCGTCCTATCGTGGATTATAGTGGCTATCTCGATGCTGAGGATGGAAGTGCAGCAGTTAGCTATAGCTTACTTGGTTACCTGACACGGGATACCACTTTGGAGGCGGGCAACACTTACACCCTCTTGAGTACAGTGCAGGTGCAAAGCGGTGTAACCCTGACAATTGAACCCGGTGCTCGTATTGAAGCCGGTGATAATTTTAGGCTCAAGGTTTTTGGTGCCCTGGAGGCTCAGGGGACCAGTGATAATCCAATTGTATTTACCAGCGATAAGGCTACTCACAGTGTTGGTGATTGGTATGGAATCGTGGCAGAAAGTGGCGGCACGGTAACTCTGGACTATGTAACATTAGAGTATAGCGACTATGGGCTGTACGCAGATGCGGACAGTGCATTCAGTATTAGCAATAGTACCTTGCAATATTTTGACGAAAACGCTGTATACGCCTACAAATCCAGTGGCTCAATTCATAACAACATTATTCAGTATGCAGATATTGCTGGGGTGAGCCTCTATGGTGTAGCAGATCTCACCGTAAGAGATAACCTAGTCACGAATAACCAATACGGCTTTTATGTTAAAGGTTATAGCGGTGTTGCCACCACCCCAGCGATCACTGGTAATACCGTTACTGGTAACAGTCGCAATGGTTTTTACCTACATGGAACTTATACAGCTGAATATGACCCTCAACCGGTAATTACTGGCAATAGTATTCACAGCAACAGCAGTTACGATCTGCAAACTTACTATTATGAAAGTGGTGCGCTTACCGTTGATGCCACAAGTAACTGGTGGAATACCACAGATGCTGAATTGATCGCAGCAGAAGTTTATGACTATTCCGATAGTATTACTTACCGACCTGTAGTGGATTACAGTGGCTTCCTGGATGCCGAGGATGGAGATGAGGCAATCAGTAATGGTCTGCTTGGGTTCCTAGCCGAAGATACCACTCTGGTGGCGGGCACTACTTATACGCTCTTGAGTACGGTGTATGTAAAAAGTGATGTAACCCTGACGATAGAACCGGGCGCCCGTATTGAAGTGGGTGGCAATTTTAGCCTCAGGGTTCTTGGCACCTTGGATGCCCAGGGCACCAGTGATAACCCCATCGTGTTTACCAGTGATGAGAGTACTCCCAGTGTTGGCGACTGGGTTGGTATTGTGACTGAAAGTGGCGGCACGGTGACTTTGGACTATGTGACCTTGGAGTACGGTGACTACGGTCTTTACGCATACCCAGGTAGCACCTTCAGTCTGAGTAACAGCACCTTACAGTACTTTGACGAAAGTGGTGTTTATGCTCACAACGCCAGCGGCACAATCAATAACAACACTATTCAGCATGCCGATAATGCCGGGGTATACCTCTACGGTGTTGTGGATGCCACCGTCAGTGACAATACGATCACGAATAATAACTACGGCTTTTACATTAAAGGCTATAACGGTGTTGCCACCACCCCAACGATTACTGGCAATACTGTTACCGGCAACAGCCGCAATGGTTTCTATTTGCATGGTGTTTACAGCGCGGAATACGATCCACAACCGGTAATTACCGGCAATAGTATCCACAGTAATAGCAACTACGACTTGGAAGCGTACCAATACGAAACTGGTGGGCTTACGATCAATGCTACGGGCAACTGGTGGAATACCACGGATGCCGGATTGATCGCAGCAGAAGTTTATGACTATACCGACAGCGCCACTTATCGGCCGATCGTGGATTACAGTGGTTACCTGGATGCTGAAGACGGAAGTATCGCGACCAGCAATGGCCTGATTGGTTTCCTGGCCGAGGACACCACTTTGGTAGCGGGCACCACCTACACACTGTTGAATACAATATATGTAGAAAGTGGTGTGACCCTGACGATTGAACCCGGTGCTCGCATTGAAGTGGGTGGTAATTTTAGGCTCAAGGTTTCAGGCACCCTGGATGCCCAGGGCACTAGTGACAGCCCGATCGTATTTACCAGTGATAAAAGCGAGCCCAGTGTCGGGGATTGGTATGGCATTGTGGCAGAAAGTGGCGGCACGGTGACCCTGGACTATGTGACGCTGGAGTACGGGGACTATGGCCTGTATGCAAACTCAGGCAGTACTTTTAGCCTGAGCAACAGCACTTTGCAGTATTTTGATGAAAGTGCCGTTTACGCCTATATCGCCAGTGGCTCGATTAATAGCAATATTATCCAGTATGCCGATAATGCCGGGGTATATCTCTACGGTGCTGGGGATATCACTGCTAGTAATAACGTTATTAGCGAAAACCAATACGGCTTTTATATTAAGGGTTATAGCGGTGTTGCCACCAGCCCAACAGTGACAGGCAACACACTTACAAATAATAACTACGGTTTTCATATTCAAGGTTATAGCGGGGGTGCCACTAACCCAACCATTACCGGCAATACTATTACTGGTAGTAGCAGCTACGGTTTCTATTTAAACGGAGTTCGCAATGCAGAATACGACCCTCAACCAGTAATTACTGGTAACAGTATTCACAGCAATAATAGCTATGACTTGTCTGCCTATAATTATGAAAGTGGTGTGCTTACCCTGAATGCCACAGGTAACTGGTGGAACACTACGGACTCGGGGGAAATTGGGGCAGAAGTTTACGATTATACCGATAGCACCTCCTATCGACCGCTGGTGGATTACAGTGGTTATCTGGATGCCGAAGATGGTAGCTCAGCGATTAATAATGGCCTGATCGGTTATTTGACCGAGGATACCACGCTGGTGGCAGACACCACTTACACGCTCTTGAGTACGGTGTATGTAAAAAGTGATGTAACACTGACGATTGAGCCGGGTGCTCGCATTGAAGTCGGTGGTGACTTTAGCCTGAAGGTTTCTGGCACCTTGGACGCTCAGGGCACCAGTGATAACCCCATCGTGTTTACCAGTGATGAGAGTACTCCCAGTGTTGGCGACTGGGTTGGTATTGTGACTGAAAGTGGCGGCACGGTGACTTTGGACTATGTGACCTTGGAGTACGGTGACTACGGTCTTTACGCATACCCAGGTAGCACCTTCAGTCTGAGTAACAGCACCTTACAGTACTTTGACGAAAGTGGTGTTTATGCTCACAACGCCAGCGCCACAATCAATAACAACACCATTCAGCATGCCGATAATGCCGGGGTATACCTCTACGGTGTTGTGGATGCCACCGTCAGTGACAATACGATCACGAATAATAACTACGGCTTTTACATTAAAGGCTATAACGGTGTTGCCACCACCCCAACGATTACTGGCAATACTGTTACCGGCAACAGCCGCAATGGTTTCTATTTGCATGGTGTTTACAGCGCAGAATACGATCCACAACCGGTAATTACCGGCAATAGTATCCACAGTAATAGCAACTACGACTTGGAAGCGTACCAATACGAAACTGGTGGGCTTACGATCAATGCTACGGGCAACTGGTGGAATACCACGGATGCCGGATTGATCGCAGCAGAAGTTTATGACTATACCGACAGCGCCACTTATCGGCCGATCGTGGATTACAGTGGTTACCTGGATGCTGAAGACGGAAGTATCGCGACCAGCAATGGCCTGATTGGTTTCCTGGCCGAGGACACCACTTTGGTAGCGGGCACCACCTACACACTGTTGAATACAATATATGTAGAAAGTGGTGTGACCCTGACGATTGAACCCGGTGCTCGCATTGAAGTGGGTGGTAATTTTAGGCTCAAGGTTTCAGGCACCCTGGATGCCCAGGGCACTAGTGACAGCCCGATCGTATTTACCAGTGATAAAAGCGAGCCCAGTGTCGGGGATTGGTATGGCATTGTGGCAGAAAGTGGCGGCACGGTGACCCTGGACTATGTGATGCTGGAGTACGGGGACTATGGTCTATATGCATCAGAGAGTAGTACCTTTAGCCTGAGCAATAGCACTTTGCAGTATTTTGATGAAAGTGCTGTCTACGCCTATAAAGCCAGTGGCACGATCACTAACAACACTATTCAGCATGCGGATGTCGCTGGTGTATATCTGTATGGTGTGGCGAATGTTACTGCTAGCAATAATATGATTACCGAGAGCAGCTATGGCTTTTATGTTAAAGGCTATAACGGTATTGCCAGCACTCCAACAATGACAGGCAACACACTTACAAATAATAACTACGGTTTTCATATTCAAGGTTATAGCGGGGGTGCCACTAACCCAACCATTACCGGCAATACTATTACTGGTAGTAGCAGCTACGGTTTCTATTTAAACGGAGTTCGCAATGCAGAATACGACCCTCAACCAGTAATTACTGGTAACAGTATTCACGGCAATAATAGCTATGACTTGTCTGCCTATAATTATGAAAGTGGTGTGCTTACCCTGAATGCTACAGGTAACTGGTGGAACACTACGGACTCGGGGGAGATTGCAACAGAAGTTTACGACTATACCGATAGCACCTCCTATCGACCGCTGGTGGATTACAGTGGTTATCTGGATACCGAAGATGGTAGCTCAGCGATTAATAATGGCCTGATCGGTTATTTGACCGAGGACACCACTTTAGTGGCAGACACCACTTACACGCTCTTGAGTACGGTGTATGTAAAAAGTGATGTAACACTGACGATTGAGCCGGGTGCTCGCATTGAAGTCGGTGGTGACTTTAGCCTGAAGGTTTCTGGCACCTTGGACGCTCAGGGCACTAGTGATAACCCCATTGTATTTACCAGTGATGAGAGTACCCCCAGCGTTGGCGACTGGTATGGCATCGTAGCGGAAAATGGCGGCACGGTGGCCCTGGACTATGTGGCGCTGGAGTATGGAGACTATGGCCTGTATGCAAACTCGGGCAGTACTTTTAGCCTGAGCAACAGCACTTTGCAGTATTTTGATGAAAGTGCTATCTACGCTTACAGCGCCAGTGGCTCAATTACTAGCAACACCATTCAGTATGCCGATAATGCTGGGGTATATCTCTACGGTGTTGCGAATGTCACCGTCAGTGACAATACGATCACGAATAATAACTACGGCTTTTACATTAAAGGCTATAACGGTGTTGCCACCACCCCAACGATTACTGGCAATACTGTTACCGGCAACAGCCGCAATGGTTTCTATTTGCATGGTGTTTACAGCGCAGAATACGATCCGCAACCGGTAATTACCGGCAATAGTATCCACAGTAATAGCAACTACGACTTGGAAGCGTACCAATACGAAACTGGTGGGCTTACGATCAATGCTACGGGCAACTGGTGGAATACTACGGACTCTGAATTAATTGCAGCAGAAGTTTATGACTATACCGACAGCACCACCTATCGGCCGATCGTGGATTACAGTGGTTATTTGGATTCCGAGGATGGAAGCTCAGCGGTTGGTAATGTTTTAAATGGTTACCTGACCGAGGATGCCACTCTGTTGGCAGGTACTACTTATACCATTTTGAGTACAGTGTACGTGCAAAGTGGTGTAACTCTGACGATAGAACCGGGCGCTCGCATTGAAGTGGGGGGAGGTTTTAGTCTTCAGGTTGCAGGTACCCTGGATGCCCAGGGTACTAGTGACAGCCCAATCGTATTTACCAGTGATAAAAGTGAGCCCAGTGTCGGGGATTGGTATGGCATTGTGGCAGAAAGTGGCGGCACGGTGGCCCTGGACTATGTGACGCTGGAGTACGGGGACTATGGCCTGTATGCAAACTCGGGCAGTACCTTTAGTCTGAGCAACAGCACTTTGCAGTATTTTGATGAAAGTGCCGTTTACGCCTATATCGCTAGTGGCTCGATTAATAGCAATATTATCCAGTATGCCGATAATGCCGGGATATCTCTTTACGGCGCTGGGGATGTCACTGCCAGTGATAACGTTATTAGCGAAAACCAATACGGCTTTTATATTAAGGGTTATAGCGGTGTTGCCACCAGCCCAACAATGACAGGCAACACGCTTACAAATAATAATTACGGTTTTCATATTCAAGGTTATAGCGGTGGCGTCACCAATCCAACTATTACCGGCAATACTATTACTGGCAGTATCAACTACGGCTTCTCTGTGTACGGGGTTCGCAACGCGGAATACGATCCTCAACCAGTAATTACTGGTAACAGTATTCACAGCAATAATAGCTATGATCTGTATACCAACTCTTATGAAAGTGGCGTGCTTACCCTGAATGCTACAGGTAACTGGTGGAACACTACGGACTCGGGGGAGATTGCAACAGAAGTTTACGACTATACCGATAGCACCTCCTATCGACCGCTGGTGGATTACAGTGGTTATCTGGATACCGAAGATGGTAGCTCAGCGATTAATAATGGCCTGATCGGTTATTTGACCGAGGACACCACTTTAGTGGCAGACACCACTTACACGCTCTTGAGTACGGTGTATGTAAAAAGTGATGTAACACTGACGATTGAGCCGGGTGCTCGCATTGAAGTCGGTGGTGACTTTAGCCTGAAGGTTTCTGGCACCTTGGACGCTCAGGGCACTAGTGATAACCCCATCGTATTTACCAGTGATGAGAGTACCCCCAGCGTTGGCGACTGGGTTGGTATTGTGACTGAAAGTGGCGGCACGGTGACTTTGGACTATGTGACCTTGGAGTACGGTGACTACGGTCTTTACGCATACCCAGGTAGCACCTTCAGTCTGAGTAACAGCACCTTACAGTACTTTGACGAAAGTGGTGTTTATGCTCACAACGCCAGCGCCACAATCAATAACAACACCATTCAGCATGCCGATAATGCCGGGGTATACCTCTACGGTGTTGTGGATGCCACCGTCAGTGACAATACGATCACGAATAATAACTACGGCTTTTACATTAAAGGCTATAACGGTGTTGCCACCACCCCAACGATTACTGGCAATACTGTTACCGGCAACAGCCGCAATGGTTTCTATTTGCATGGTGTTTACAGCGCAGAATACGATCCACAACCGGTAATTACCGGCAATAGTATCCACAGTAATAGCAACTACGACTTGGAAGCGTACCAATACGAAACTGGTGGGCTTACGATCAATGCTACGGGCAACTGGTGGAATACCACGGATGCCGGATTGATCGCAGCAGAAGTTTATGACTATACCGACAGCGCCACTTATCGGCCGATCGTGGATTACAGTGGTTACCTGGATGCTGAAGACGGAAGTATCGCGACCAGCAATGGCCTGATTGGTTTCCTGGCCGAGGACACCACTTTGGTAGCGGGCACCACTTACACACTCTTGAATACAATATATGTAGAAAGTGGTGTGACCCTGACGATTGAACCCGGCGCTCGCATTGAAGTGGGTGGTAATTTTAGGCTCAAGGTTTCAGGCACCCTGGATGCCCAGGGCACTAGTGACAGTCCGATCGTATTTACCAGCGATAAAAGCGAGCCCAGTGTCGGGGATTGGTATGGCATTGTGGCAGAAAGTGGCGGCACGGTGACCCTGGACTATGTGACGCTGGAGTACGGGGACTATGGCCTGTATGCAAACTCAGGCAGTACTTTTAGCCTGAGCAACAGCACTTTGCAGTATTTTGATGAAAGTGCCGTTTACGCCTATATCGCCAGTGGCTCGATTAATAGCAATATTATCCAGTATGCCGATAATGCCGGGGTATATCTCTACGGTGCTGGGGATATCACTGCTAGTAATAACGTTATTAGCGAAAACCAATACGGCTTTTATATTAAGGGTTATAGCGGTGTTGCCTCCAGCCCAACAGTGACAGGCAACACACTTACAAATAATAACTACGGTTTTCATATTCAAGGTTATAGCGGGGGTGCCACTAACCCAACCATTACCGGCAATACTATTACTGGTAGTAGCAGCTACGGTTTCTATTTAAACGGAGTTCGCAATGCAGAATACGACCCTCAACCAGTAATTACTGGTAACAGTATTCACAGCAATAATAGCTATGACTTGTCTGCCTATAATTATGAAAGTGGTGTGCTTACCCTGAATGCCACAGGTAACTGGTGGAACACTACGGACTCGGGGGAAATTGGGGCAGAAGTTTACGATTATACCGATAGCACCTCCTATCGACCGCTGGTGGATTACAGTGGTTATCTGGATGCCGAAGATGGTAGCTCAGCGATTAATAATGGCCTGATCGGTTATTTGACCGAGGATACCACTTTAGTGTCAGACACCACTTACACGCTCTTGAGTACGGTGTATGTAAAAAGTGATGTAACACTGACGATTGAGCCGGGTGCTCGCATTGAAGTCGGTGGTGACTTTAGCCTGAAGGTTTCTGGCACCTTGGACGCTCAGGGCACTAGTGATAACCCCATCGTATTTACCAGTGATGAGAGTACCCCCAGCGTTGGCGACTGGTATGGCATCGTAGCGGAAAATGGCGGCACGGTGACCCTGGACTATGTGACGCTGGAGTACGGGGACTATGGCCTGTATGCAAACTCGGGCAGTACTTTTAGCCTGAGCAACAGCACTTTGCAGTACTTTGACGAAAGTGGTGTTTATGCTCACAACGCCAGCGGCACAATCAATAACAACACCATTCAGCATGCCGATAATGCCGGGGTATACCTCTACGGTGTTGCGGATGCCACCGTCAGTGACAATACGATCACGAATAATTACTACGGCTTTTCCATTAAAGGCTATAACGGTGTTGCCACCACCCCAACGATTACTGGCAATACTGTTACCGGCAACAGCCGCAATGGTTTCTATTTGCATGGTGTTTACAGCGCGGAATACGATCCACAACCGGTAATTACCGGCAATAGTATCCACAGTAATAGCAACTACGACTTGGAAGCGTACCATTACGAAACTGGTGGGCTTACGATCAATGCTACGGGCAACTGGTGGAATACCACGGATGCCGGATTGATCGCAGCAGAAGTTTATGACTATACCGACAGCGCCACTTATCGGCCGATCGTGGATTACAGTGGTTACCTGGATGCTGAAGACGGAAGTATCGCGACCAGCAATGGCCTGATTGGTTTCCTGGCCGAGGACACCACTTTGGTAGCGGGCACCACCTACACACTGTTGAATACAATATATGTAGAAAGTGGTGTGACCCTGACGATTGAACCCGGTGCTCGCATTGAAGTGGGTGGTAATTTTAGGCTCAAGGTTTCAGGCACCCTGGATGCCCAGGGCACTAGTGACAGCCCGATCGTATTTACCAGTGATAAAAGCGAGCCCAGTGTCGGGGATTGGTATGGCATTGTGGCAGAAAGTGGCGGCACGGTGACCCTGGACTATGTGACGCTGGAGTACGGGGACTATGGCCTGTATGCAAACTCAGGCAGTACTTTTAGCCTGAGCAACAGCACTTTGCAGTATTTTGATGAAAGTGCTGTCTACGCCTATCAAGCCAGTGGCACGATCACTAATAACACTATTCAGTATGCGGATGTCGCGGGTGTATCTCTATATGGTGTGGCGAATGCTACTGCCAGCAATAATACGATTACCGGTAATAATTATGGTTTTTATATTAGGGGCTACAGTGAGGTTACCAGCACGCCAAGCATAACTGGCAATCTGATCACGGATAATGACTTTGGTTTTTATATTCAAGGTTATAGCGGTGGTGTCACCAATCCAACCATTACCGGTAATACCGTTAGCAGTAGTGGTACCTACGGTTTCTACTTGATTGGCGTAAGTAATGGAGACTACGATCCAAGCCCGATAATTACTGGCAACAGTATTCACAGTAATAGTAGCTATGAACTGTATACCAACTCTTATGAAAGTGGTGTGGTCACCGTGGATGCCACGGGTAACTGGTGGAACACCACAGACTCCGGGGAGATTGCGGCGGAGATCTTTGATCACACTGACAGTACCTCCTACCGACCACTAGTGGATTATAGTGGCTATCTGGATGCCGAAGATGGTAGTTCAGCGATCAGCAATGGCTTGAATGGTTACCTAAGTGAAGATACCACATTGGAAGCGGGCAACACTTATACCCTCTTGAGCACTGTATACGTGCAAAGTGGCGTGACCCTGACGATTGAGCCCGGCGCTCGCATTGAAGTGGGTGGTGACTTTAGCCTGAAGGTCTTTGGCACCTTGGATGCCCAGGGCACCAGTGATAACCCCATCGTATTTACCAGTGATGAGAGTACCCCCAGCGTTGGCGACTGGTATGGCATCGTAGCGGAAAGTGGCGGCACGGTGATCCTGGACTATGTGACATTGGAGTATGGGGACTATGGCCTGTATGCAAACTCGGGCAGTACTTTTAGCCTGAGTAATAGTACTTTGCAGTATTTTGATGAAAGTGCTATCCACGCTTATAGCGCCAGCGGCTCAATCAGTAGCAACACTATTCAGCATGCCGATAATGCTGGGGTATACCTGTACGGTGTGACGAATGTCACTGCTAGCGATAACGTGATCACCGATAACCAGCACGGTTTTTACATTAAGGGCTATAGCGGTATTGCTACCACCCCAACGATTACGGGTAATACTGTTACCGATAATAGTAACTACGGCTTTTATTTGTACGGAATGAGGGATGCAGAGTACGATCCGCAGCCTGAGATTACCGGCAATAGTATCCACAGTAACGGTAGTTACGACTTGTATACGTATTATTACGAAAGCGGTGTAGTTACGGTTAATGCTACGGGCAATTGGTGGAATACTTTAGATTCAGGGGAAATACAGGCAGAAGTCTACGATTACAGCGATAGCACTTCCTATCGACCGTTAGTGGATTACAGTGGCTACTTGAGCAGTGCCAATGGAAATTCCGTATACGATCACTACCTCCGCTTGGATATTGATACTGACACGAGCTTGGCTGCGGGATCCTATATTGTTGTTGACGATATCAATGTAAATAGTGGTGTGAGTTTAACGCTGGAAGCTGGAGCAATATTGGTATTCCCTGCCGGTCACTCACTAACAGTAGAGGGAGATTTAGTAGTTAGTGGTTCCAGTTTACAGCCGGTAATATTTACCAGTGAGGCCCAATACCCTGTGGCTGGCGATTGGCAGGGTATCGTTGTAGCAAGTGGTGGCAGTATCAGTATTGATAATGCTTACATCCAATATGCTGAAACTGCAGTCTCTGCGACTTCACCCAGTGCGTTCAGCGTTACCAACAGTATTATTACTGACTTTAGCGAAAGCGGAATCAGCATTAATAATTTTGCCGGTGGTACCATTGTTAATAACCTGATCCAAAATACGGATTACACAGGTACAGGTATAGCTCTCGATACCGCATCGCCAGCAGTAACTGACAATGTTGTTACCGGTTTGAATTACGGTGCCTATATTACCGGAGCCTCTTCACCGAGCTTAACGGGTAATAGTTTTATCGATAATAATTATGGTATTTATCTGAATGGTTCGGGTAGTGATGCTACCAATCCTACACCTACGATCATTGGTAATGATCTCTACGGGAATACCAATGGCAGCTTGTACCTTAACAACTATGGTAGCAGTTCGGCGCTGGTGTTGAATGTTACGGGCAACTGGTGGGGTAGCGCTGCGCCAGAATGGGGGGTAGATATTATCGGGGTTGATTCACCAGAAACTGCGGTAGATTACAGCAATGCCCTGGCTGCGGAGACCCGCGTAATAACTTCCAACTTACACGGAGATTACCAATACTTTTCCCCAAATAGTGATGGTAACCAGGATACATTAGCCATTACTGGCACCTTGAGTTCAAGTAGCAGTTGGAGTCTGGAAATCAGTAATGAATCCGGAACTGTTGTGAATACTTTCTCTGGAACTGGTACAGATATTAATATCGATTGGGATGGTACTGACAGTGGCAGCACCGTATTGAATGATGGTCGTTACTATTTATTCTTGAAGGTAACTGATGCGGAGAATACCAGTTATCGCGCGGGTGCCATTTGGGTAGAGTTGGATAACACCGCCCCCATAGCCGAAATGAGTAACGTGAATAATGGCGATACCTTATCAACTGGGACTACGACCCTAGAGATTGAAGGTAGTGCCATCGACAATTTCTTCGTTGACTACACCATGGATTACCAGTTGAGCGGTGATACCGATAATTGGGTAAGTCTAATATCTTCAACAGCAGCGGTGAGCGAAAACATCTTAGCTGAGTGGGTGGTTAGTTCCACTGATGGTACTGTTGAGGCTCCGGCCAATGGTGACTACCAAATACGTCTGGTAGCCAATGATAGAGCAGGTAATATTTCTACGATTATTCGTACGGTTACTATTGACCTGGTTAGTATTGCCAATGTTAGCCGTAACCAAACTACGGTTAACCCAGTTTCTGGAGAGAATCTGGTAATCAGCTTTGATTTGTCTGCCGGCGCTACCGTTACGTTGGATATTAAAGACGAGCAAACTGAAGTGCTGGTTCGCAGCGTGGTGGAAACTTTTGATAGTGCAGGTAGCTATTCTTTGAATTGGGATGGCAAGGATGGCGAGGGTAATTACGTTCAGGAAGAAGCATACACCTATGATCTCACCGCAGTGAGCGGAGGTGTTGAAGGTGTGTACGCTATTGAGAATGCAGGCACCAGTAGCGATATCCTAATAGGTAGTATGGACTCCACTATGAATGCAGCACAGAACGACTTTATGAAAGCTGCAGTCACACCCACTTCGAATGTGCGCGTCTATATGGAAGTGACACCAAGTGGAGGTGACAAGCGCGTTGTCTACGATAATGTACCTATGGAAGCCGGCGCTCACTACTTGGTTTGGGATGGTCGCACCGCGGATGGCGTACTAACTTCAGGGTCTTTTTCCACTTATGTACCTTATCCAGAAGTTCTGCCCACCAATGTGGTAATTATTGACGGCATAACCCCAAGTATCAGCGGCACACTGGACGCACCCAATATCGAAGTTAAATCCGATCCTTATCTGATGTATCACAGCTACGATCAAATCTCGAAAGTGGCTTACTTGTTGGATCAGGACTCCTACGTAACCTTCAAACTGTTACCGCCGGATATCGGTGACCCGACAGATGCGGGAGCGATCACCTTGATCGATAACCAGCTGCAAGCCGCTAATGACAGCGACGGTGCAGTAGCCACTCACGAGGTGGAGTGGACCGGTTATGAAGAGAGCGATGGCAACGCGATTATGGTCTCGGATGAAGGTGTGTACAGTTTCTGGATAGAAGCGACTTCGGCAACTACCGGAGCCAGTACCACTTACTACGGCGCATTGCAGCTGTATCAATAATGGTTAGGGTGCTAGCGGTGTTTTAACTCACCGCTAGCGCCGTAACTGTCAGGTCGGCACTAAATCAAAAAACAACCAAGAGAACAACGTGAAAGCCTTACTAAAGTCCAACGTGGTCATTGTGACTTGTGCATTGCTATGGTGTGCCTGCGTTCACGCAGAAGAGGATATAGCCTACCTGGCCCCGGGCAAACAGGGGTATTGGCAGGTATGGGTAATGGATACCCAGGGTCAACAACACCGGCAACTCACCCACTCAGCCTTCGATAAAAACAGCCTTAGTTGGTTTCCCGATGGTAAGCGTTTGCTGGTGAATGGCAGCCAGGGTGAACTGCATGAGGTCGGGCTGGCCACCGGCAAAGAAGTACCGTTTGAAATGCCACTAAAGGGTTTTATTGATGCGAGTTTAGCGCCGGATGGAAAATCCGTAGTTTTTTCTCTCAGCACCTCCGACAGCGTTGACGATAACAACTTGTGGCACTTGCCACTAGATGGCAGTGACCAGCAAAAACTCACCAATATGCGTCATATGCAGCACGAACCCCGCTGGCATCCGGATGGTAACACCGTGTATTTCTTATCCGGGGATGGTGGCGAAGCTCACGATATTTGGGCGCTGGATTTGAATTCCGGAAGCAAACGGCAGCTGACCTTTAACAGTCTCTACAACTTTGATGTTGTCGCCGATACAAAAGGCCGATTGGTATTTTCCAGTAACCGTGCTGGTAACTACGACCTGTGGTTGCGGGAGAGCAACGGAAAACTCAAACAGCTCACCACCGATGCCGCACTGGATGCCGCCCCCAGCTGGTCCCCGAAAGGGGATGCCGTTGTGTTTCAGTCTACCCGCGATGGCGCCTACAACCTGTGGAGGTTAACGCTTGATGATGGTGAGTTAACCCAGCTGACCCAATTTACCAGCGGTGCCCGTAAACCCCTATGGCGGCCGCAGTCCGCGCAAGGCAAGTCAGTATTATGAATAAGATGTTAAAAAAAATCGGCCTCACCGCAGTATTGGCCGCTCTGCTTACGCCCTTGGCTGGCTACGGACTGTCTATTTCCGGGGTCAATATTGAATCCCGCTCATTTTCCCCGGCCCAGGGAGAACAGTTCGCGCTGAATTACCATATTGATACGCAAGCCAACGTCACGATTAATATCTACGATGCCCGAGATCTGCTGATCAAAACGGAATACCGCGAACAGCTGGCGGCCGGCGATCACCAGTGGCAGTGGGACGGCACCGACCAGCAGGGGCGCCCAGTACCCGCAGAGGCTTATCACTACACCATCAGTGTAAAAGCCGGCGAGCAAACTGCCGAGTACGACCTGACCGATATTACCGGTGGTGAAAGTGTCGCGGTAAACGATCTGAGTTGGAATGCGGAGCAGGGCAGTGTGGATTACACCCTGCCACAAATGGCCCGCGTCGCAATTCGGGTGGGATTAAAAAATAACGGCCCACTGCTGAATAATATTATCGACTGGGTGCCGCGCGCATCTGGCCAACAAACAGAAGCCTGGGATGGGCAGGATGCCTCCGGCGCCCTGAATTTAAAGGGCCACCCAGCCCTGGAATTAATTCTCAATGCCTTCGCCTTACCCCGCAATACCATTCTGGTGACCGGGGATAAATCACCTTCTGGCGCCCGCTTTGTGCAGGATATGCCGTGGGGCCAAAGCCCGCGACAAAAAAAGAAATCCCATCGCCCGCGTATTCACTCCCCAGCGCAACGGGACGCAATGAGCCGGGGAGATTTCCCGCTGGAAATTTCACTGGTGGGGGACTACCGCAAAAATAGCGAAGGCACCCCGATAGTTAGTGGCACTGTACCGGTACGCATTAATGTACAGCCGGAGCATATCGCGCAGCTGGCCTCAAAGAGGTTTGAGCCGGTGTACTTTGTCGACGGCCAGTATATTTATGAGAACGAAGTGGGTTACTTCCCCACCACTTATCGCTGGGACAGCCGCAACCACAATCCAGGTGAGCACTATCTTACCGTCAATTTGCGCGGCTACCTGGGGAACTTTGGTATGGCCACCCTAAAAGTGGTTATTGAAAAGCCCCAGGCCGACGAATTAGCGAGCACTCTCGCTCATAAAGATTAACTCTAATGCGAATTAGATATTCAGAAGGATGTGAACCATGAAGCGAACGACGGAATTAATCCAGATTTTATCCCTGGTAATCATTGCGCTTTTTGCCAGTACTGGAGCTCACGCAGCCAAGCCGAGCGCCCATATCCAGCAGGTCTCCCAAGCTGAAGCCCAAGCGGCGGTTGAGCAAAAGGATTACAAGCGGGCGCGAGCCTTGTACAACCGCCTGCTGCGACAGCAACCGCAAAATTACCCGGCCATGATTGAATTGGCCCAGCTGGAAAAGAAATTAGGCAAGTACAAAAAAGCCAAACAGCACGCTTCAGTGGTATTAAAGCAAAATAGAACTCATCGCCAAGCCCTGCAACTGTTGGCCCAAATCGCCATTCAACAGCAACAGTGGGCAGAAGCGGAAACCTATTTCAGCCGCCTAATAAAAAACCACCCGGAGCACGGCCACGCCTACCTTGGCCTAGCCCAGGCTTACCAGGCACAGGGCAAGGATGAGCAGGAACAAACCGCTTTGAAAGATTATCGCCTGTGGCGTGCCGCACAATAATATCGTCTGATTTGTACTGAATAAGAATCACACTCCTGGCCAGTAGTTGGGGGATAGGGAATACCCATGAGCAGTTTTGCCAACAAAATACTAAAAACACCGCTAAAAGCCCTCGCAGGATTTAGCAAAACCTTGGAAGGCGCCCGGCGCGTCTGCGCAAGCGCGAACTCCATTCGTCCGCCCCTAGCTTCAGCGATGCTGGCTTTAACCCTGGCCATCGCCGCCAGCCCTACCCAGGCCCACACCTTTGGTGGTGGTACCGGTTCTAACAGTGATGATAGCGGTGGCGGTGATAGTGGTGTTGGGGGAGGCTGCCCCAAAGAGTCCGTTGAGGGGGGGACGGTCGTACTTTTCAGCGGTCAGGAACGCCACAAAGAAACTGATATGGTGGTGAAAGGCAGCTACCCGATTCAAATTATACGGAAATACAATAACCAATCGGATTATGACAGCGCCCTGGGGTATGGCTGGGCCTTCGATCACGATTACCGCTTGTATGAATACCCCGATGATAAAGTCATTATCCGCTATTGCGCCGGGCACCGCGCCGAGTTTGTTTACAGTGGTGGTGCCTATGTAAGCGATGTGGCCGGGCTGCGTGGAACCCTGAGTGAAGATAGTGATGGTACCTACACCTTTGCCCACAATAATGGACGCAAGGATTACTACGATGCCGAGGGCCGCCTGACGGCGCGGGAAAGCAAAGCCGGTCAGCGTCTGGAGTTTACTTACAGCAGTGAACGCTTCCCTATCGTCGGTACTTCTCTTTATTCCGTCGATCCTTCTAAGCCGATGACGGTGGCCTACAGCTACCAGTTGCAAAAAATTGAAGAGCGCCTGGCAGATGGTAGCCTGAGTGGCAACTACGTTAGCTTTAGTTATGACAGTGATACCGGTCGTGTCACGCAAGCGGTGGACCACACCGGCCGCACCGTTGTTTATAGTCACGACACGCTGGATGATAGTGAAGGCAATACCTTAACTTCAGGCAACCTGATTAAAGTCACCGGCCTGGAAGGGTTGGTGTCTACCTATAAATACGAAGACAGCAACGACGGCCACAACCTCACCTATTTCCAGGTAGGTGAAAATGCTACTCCCTATGAGGAAACCTACGATTCTGAAGACCGGGTGATCAAAGAGGTCTACGGTAATCTAACCTTTGAGTTTGACTATGTTACCGAGGGTTATGAAACCGAAGTCACCACCACGATTACTGATGCTGATGGTAATAACCCCTATACAACTACTGAGCGCTACGTTTTTAACGAAGACGGTCGCACAGTGGAGTACGAGGATCAAGCGGGCTATCTCACCGTAAAAACCCGCGATGCCAATAACAACGTTACCCGTGAAGAGCGCTATGGCCTGGCTGATGACAATGGCGATCGCACCCTGGCGCGCGCTATCGATTACACCTACAACACTGATAACCGTCGCCTGAGCAAGGCGGTCAACCTGGCTAGTGGTGAGGTCATTACTACCAGCTGGACTTATGAAGGTGGATGGATATCCAGTAAAGAGGTAGTTTCCTCTGCTGATATCACCACGGTGTTCCGCATCGAATATACCTTTAATTATGATAGCAACGGCAATCCCCAGACCCTAGCCAGCATCAAAAAATTAAAGGCTGATGGAAGCTATCAAACTACTAGCTATAGCTACAACGCTCGTAATCAGCTCACTGCTACCGCCTACGCCGATGGTAGCCAGTATGTGTTGGAATATTCGGGTGATAGCCTCTACCCCACTAAAGAGTATTGGAAAGACAGCAATGGTAATAGCTTGTCTGCCGGTGTCCAAAACTACACGTATGACCAAGCGGGTAACCGCCTGACCGCCACTGATGCTATGGGTAACACCACTACCTACGTCTACGACGATAAAAACCGCGTGGTGCAGGTAACCAATGCCCTGAATGAGGAAGCTCACTACAGCTACGCAGATAATAACTTGGTTCAGGTGGAAATAGGGCGTAATACCGATAGCGCTACTGAGGAGATTATTACTGGGCAGATCACTTTGTTCAACTACGATGGTAAAGACCGACTTATCGGCACTGAACGTCAGGATAGTGCAGGAACTAAGACTGCCTATCAGAGTTATACCTATGATAGTTTGGGGCGACAATTAAGCATCAGTGATGCATTAGGTAATACCGCTACCTCTAGTTATGATGAGCGTGGCAATCTCACGAGTACTACTGATCCAGAGGGTGCTTTGGTCAGCCATAGTTATGACGCCTTTGGTAATATCGTAAGTACGACTGATCCATTAAATCGTGTAACTCTTTACGCTTACGATGCATTGGATCGTTTGACCGAAACCGAGCAGCAGGGAGTAAGCCCAAGCCTTGTTACATCTTATAGTTACGATGCCAAAGATAATCTACTGACCGTCACCGACCCAGAAAATAATACCACTACCTATACTTACGATCGTTTAGGTCGTAAAACCACAGAAACTCGACCTGGTGGGGAAACTATTACCTATAGCTACGATGATCGAGATCGCCTTGTCAGTAAAATAGGCGCTCGCGGTCAGGTTCTGGAGTATAACTACGAAGATTGGGGGGGGCTGGCAAGTATTGAGCATTATGCCAGCGCTACAGAGCAAACTGGTAATAATACAGAACGTACCCAGAGTTTTACCTATAATGATAATGGACGGCTGGCTCAGGCTGTTGACTCGTCTATACAAAGTACCGCGCTCTATACGAACAGTTACGATGCATTAAACCGACTATCTCAAACTACTAATCACTATATTCCTGGTGGAGATCGTATTCTTAACTATTCCTATAATCCTCTAGGCAAACTTAGTGAACTTAGCTTTGATAATACTATCGAAATGGGCGGCGTACTTGCCAGTCACAGCTTCAGCTATGATGATTATGGACGTTTAACAAATGCTAGTTTGGCTGGCAATAGTCATACCTTCGGTTACGATAACGCCGATCGCTTGACTAGCTTTAGTTACGCCTCCGGCATAACTCGAACGAATAACTACAATGCTGATGGTACTTTAAGTAGTTCCTCTGTTACTGATTCTTCCAGTGCGACTTTGGAAGCCTTAACTTATAGTTTTGATGCGGCAAAAAATATCGCTAGCTATAGCGATAATGATGGTACTCAATCATTTTCTTATGATGGGTTAGGCAGGCTTACAGGTGCCGACTATCCTGATAGCACCCCTCTTAAAGATGAGGCTTTTACTTACGATGGAGTAGGTAACCGGGAAGATCCAAGTGATGGTTCTGCTTACGAATACAATAGTAACAATCAGCTGGTCAGCCAAAATAATGAGGCGTTGATCCGAAGCTATGACAATGATGGTAATTTAACGTCTATTACTGGAACGGAAAATAAAACCTTTACTTATGACCGAGATAATCGTCTGATCGGCTACAGAGATGGTACTACTACAGCCAGTTACGGTTATGGCACAAGTGGTCGGCGCCTCTTTAAAACTGTGGATGGTACTACTACTTGGTTTTTATGGGATGGTTCCCAATTAATAGCGGAGTTTGAAGGAGATGATGGCACTACAAATCTTACCCAGCGTTATGACTTTTTGCCTGGTGCTTACGCTCCGCTTCAAATTGCGGATGCCTACGATACTTCTGTGGTTTATAGCGATCATTTGGATACGCCCAGACTATTAATAAATGGAGATGGAGCATCTATCTGGCGCAGTTCGCGTACAGCATTTGGGCAAACTGTTGTCGATAATGATGTAGATGGAGATGGCAAAGCTGTCGTATTTAACATACGATTCCCCGGCCAGTACTACGATGAGGAAAGTGGATATTTTTATAACTACTTCCGAGATTATGATGCGGAGAATGGGCGTTATCTTGAACATGATCCGATTGGTTTAGATGGTGGGTTAAATACTTATGCTTACGTTAGTGGAAACCCTCTAGGCCATATTGATCCATTAGGTTTGGCGCAGGTATGTTTCAGTGTTGGTAATGGTTATCCTCATAACTTTTTGTGTTCTGGAGGACGGTGTGCAGGTAACTATCCTATGAGTAGCTGCCCAGAGGGAGGGCGGGTTCTAGATGATACCTCAGAGCTGGATGATGGTGTTACTGCATGTTTTGAGGATAAGCCACCTGGAGAATGTGAATCAAAAGTATATGAGGAATGTGTATTTGAACAGGTTTCCGAGCCTAACATGGGATCATGCTCAAGTTACAGTTTTTGGGGTAATAACTGTACTCATTGGGTGCAGAGAGTAAGATTATCTTGTCGCAAAGTTGCAACTCAGCAGTGTTCCTCACAATGAAAAAAATTATTGTTGTTACATCTCTGGCAATCTGTATTGGCTTACTTCTTAAGATTTCTTACTCAAACAAAGTGTCAACAGCAAAGCAAAAGTTTAATATTTATTCTGTGGAAAAACTAGAAGCTGCTTTGATCGCTTATACGGAGCTAACTGGCAGAATTCCAAATCAAAAAGGGTGGATAGCTACTTTAAAGAATTGTGAATGTGTTGATCTAGAAAATCTTCACATTAAGAACAACCAGGCATTGGACGCAGATGGGAACTCCTATATTTTTATATTCGATAGTAAAGCTAGAACATACACTGTTGTCTCAGTTTTAAATAGTAAAGAAGAAATTAATGGACAGCCATAGATTGGAGGGTAAAAGCTGGGTGAGAACTTCTGTGCTATAAGACAGGTAGATGGAGTGCCTACAACAAAGTGGGTGGCGAATTGGCGCTGATAACGTTTTTAGATTAGAGCATTTTCCTGGACACCCATAGATTGAAGATTCGAAATCTTGGAGATTCTAGGACAGCCAAACAAGGGAGGATGGAGCCAGTAACAAAACTGACTCCCTCTCTGGCGGCTCTTTCTCTTTGATTAAGAGGTAAAGAAGGCGAAAGACTGGGAATTGGTACTTAGGTTTTGGGAATCGCTATTTTTGGATAAAGGAGCAGCTATCGAGCACTTGGGGTAGGGATAAATTAGAAGGGCGTAGCTGAGAGGAAGCGCCGGCAATCACCTATCCCATGTACCCAGCGTTTATCGAGTTGGATGCAAGCTTGCTTTACCGCCTCCACCGATCCCACTAAGCCTTTAAAGTGACTTTCAAAATTTCGATTGAGATATCGCCAGTGTTTGCAAAAAAAGGACTGCCATGGATTGGAGGATAAAAGCTGGGTGAGAACGTCTGTGTCACAGAACGGGTAGATGGAGTGCCTACAACAAAGTGGGTGGCGAATTGGCGCCGATAACGTTTTTTGATCGTAGGTAAAAAGATGCGGGGGCAGGTAGGGATATCAGTACTCTGGGGATAACTAGGGTTCGAAATTACCTTGTTCAGCTGGGCGTGGGGCTAAGAAATCGTTGGCAGTCTTGCAGCCCATGTATCCATCGTTTATCGAGCTGAACGCAGGCTTTTCGTACAGCCTCTGCTGATCCCACCAAGCTTTTAAATCGGCTTTCAAAGTTCCGGTTGAGGTAGAGCCAGTGTTTTACTGAGATACCCAGCCGATTCAGGATCGGGGGTGTATTTTGAGAAATGGCGCCGTGCTTCCTCGGATCTAAATGCCGACCACCCTAGTCCATTGGTGCCAAATAGTGATTCAGCTGGAAAGGCAAGCCCTTAGGCATATTCAGACGTTCTCCCCCACCAATGGCAATAGGTTTTTGGGTTGCTTGCCGGAAATTGCGGTTTGAATACGTTGTTAGATCGAAGTAAAATTGTACTCTTCCAGAGTTTTGGCCATTTTGGCTCGTATGGGATTGAGGTTCACATAAACCATACTGGCTGCCAGAGTCCGTTCATCCAGTAATGCCTGAGACTTGAAGCGCCCTTCCCAAAAGCGACCACTGTATTTACCCTAGACGTTAGCCTGGCGAGGGAAAAGCTTATTCATACAGCTTACAAACCAGATGATATGTTACAAGCACGCCTGCCAGCGAATAATGACCTTCGTATCTGATTAGACATCTGCAGATGTCTAATCGATAAAAATTACACTTTGGTAGTGAGTGATTATATCGACATAGTCGGTAGTAGCGTGAGCAAAGACTTTGGCTAATTGCCTTCTATTCTATTCTATTCTATTCTCTTCGATCCGTTGACGGTGATACTCATAATTCTGCCGGGACTCCCTGTTTCCACTACAAGGAAAAACCCTACGCACGTATTGGAACACACAATAATAGATGGATTGTAGGGTAGTTTTATATTGAGGTGATACTCCTATCCTGCCCGCTTTAAGGTCAGTTTTATCGGGTTATACACATAATCTTGACTGATATTACTGTATACATTTTATGTGATGTCTTTCTTAGTGCTCCGGTTATAATTACGCCAACCATCACACTTGGAGTAAGTGTTGGTTATGGTTTTATGGAAGGAAGCACTCAAAAGCTTTGGTTGAGTGTGTGATGCATAGATGCATAAAGGGTGAATGGATTGTTGTTGGAAATGCAGCATTAAGAAATTGGTATGATTGTCCCAATTTTCTTTTAATTTCTGTAGTATTTTTTTTCAGCTGATCCTTTGGATTGCTGCGTCGTTTAGCTTCCCATGTTCTCTTTGTGTATAAGTTGGTTTAAGGTGCAAATTGGGAAGGCATGTTCATGCGCGGTGCAGTTTATAGTCAGTCACGACCGTTTGCATTTCACAAAAATTCTCAGCGACTTATGCAATACCTATTTCTCTCATTGGTATGTGTTTCAGCGTTCACTTACGGTGAAGTAATACTGGGTGAAGATATCGCCCCTAGCACTTTCCATTGTTGGAGCCAGTACCAGTGATGTCGTTCTTAGCGAAGTGTCCGGAAGGGTTAGACCACTACACTATACACGTAAAATATTACTCGCCTTATGGAATTTATAACTTTAGGAAGATACCATGCTAAATAGATGGCGTATGAGACGTTCGCCTCGGTTGTTGATCGCTATCATTGTTCTACTGTCAGCTCTATTAGGGATGTCAGCGTATTCAATACCGCTTTTCCTAACAGATACGGATCTGGATGGATTGTCGGATGAGTGGGAAAGTCTCAATAATCATAATCCGAATGTAGCGGATAGCCATCTTGATATGGATGGATCACGCAGTGTTTCATTAGGTAATTTCTATCAAGAAGTTAGCGATGGAAATGCCGATAATCAAATTCTAGAAGGGCAGTTCTCATTAGATCTTTCTTATAATTCTGGTTATGTCAGCACGAACTACTATCCAACGGGTGATACTGGCCATACCTTAATGTATTGGGTAAAGTTTAGCGAGTTAGATCAATCTCAAACGATTGGCACTCATGATGGAAATAATCATCGTTTATATGTCGGTATAAATGCGAACAATAACTTGTTTGCCGGTGTTGGAGATAGTTATAGTAGTACGGTTCCGTCTGGTATCGTAATCGGCGAGTGGGTTCACTTTGCGGTAACGGGAGATGGTGCACAAGCTAAAGTCTATATAAATGGTGAAGAGAAAGCAGTATTTGACTATCAATTTAACGGGCAAAGCCAAACTAATTTATGGTTAGGGGTTCGTAGCGGACACACTGGCGACTTTACTGGCATTAATGGGGTTATAGATGATGTGCAAATATGGAAGTCGCCCTTATCACCAGAGCATATAAAATACTATTCAAATTATAAGCCACCTGTAAATGAGCCAGAGCTAATTGCGCACTATGACTTTAATAGATTCCAAAATAACACGGTATTTGCAGAAAACACCTCTGAGATAGAAAGCATTTTAATTGAAGGTGGGAATATAGGTTATGCTGATAATGCCCCCAGATCTGAATTGCCAGTTCCGTCCCCTGAAACTAAGCATTTTAGAGCCGCAGATGGCAACTATTTAAAAACAAACTTCTTCCCCGCCGAACACTCAGAAATTACACTGATGTATTGGGTAAAATACAGTGCAATTGACAAGGATCAACGGTTAGGTTCGCATGACGGCAGCGATCATCGAATGTATTTAGGGGTAAATAAAACGGGAGACATCTTTGCAGGGTTGGGGAGTGGCTACACAAACTCCGTGCCATCCGGCATAGTTCCTGACGAGTGGGCCCATGTGGCGATGACGGGTGATGGAGCTCAAGCCATTGTGTATGTTAATGGTAGGCAGATAGCTGAATTCAGCTATAGTTTTGTAGGCACTAGTTCTACCCCGCTATTCATTGGCGCTATGCCTTATAAAAATACTGAAGTACAAGGAATTAGCACAGGGCTTTTTGATGAGGTTCAGATCTGGAATAAACAGCTAACACCCATAGAAATCAGTGAGTATGCTACACATGCACCCAATGACAACGAAGATTACCTAGCTTTTTACGCCCCTTTTTCAAATGCTTATCAAACCGGTTCTCAGGAAGTTGTCACAGGCGGTTATTCAATTATTGAGGTAGAACAAGCTACATATGAGTTTGATTCGGACCTGATAGCTTTTCCTGATAGTGATGGAGATGGCCTTGAAAATATTTTAGATCGATCAATATGTGGATCCTCTGAACTGTCAGATACGGATCTTGATGGACTGAACGACTTTATTGAGTATCAAAAGGGAACGAGTCCATGCATCAGTGATACTGATAATGATGGGTTATCGGATAGCTGGGAAGTTCAAAATGGTACCAATCCTCTCGTGGATGATGCACTGGAGGATATTGATAATGATGGTGAGATCAATTTGTTTGAGGCGATTCGGTTTGCAGAATTGAGTGGCCATCAACAAGGTAAGGTTTCATTGACTCAAGCGGCATTAGAGTTGACCTCTAGTTTACCTCAGGCTAATTATTTGGTTCGGGAGCCTATTAACGTTGGCAAAGGAAAAACATTAACTATTGAACCAGGGGTGATTCTAGAATTCGAAGAGGAAGTTCGATTTGATGTCTATGGTGGGTTAGATGTTAAAGGAACCGAGGAGCATCCGGTAACTTTTACCGCATTGAGCACCAGTAAACGATGGAAGGGTATCTGGACTAGTCATGATGCTGATATGGTATCCATTTTCCACTCAATTATTTCTCACGCTGATGTTGGTGTAAACCTCAATGGTTCAGCCAATATAATGAATAATCGAATACATGCCACCCGCATAGGCATATATATGGACAACAGCAACAGCGTCAGTCCTGCCCCTACACCGATGATTATCAACAATGATATCACTGAAAACGATTGGGGGCTGTCAATATACGGTAAAGCTAGCTCGCCGGCGCTACAGCCGCGACCTGTGATTAATTATAATCGGATCTTCAATAACAACAATAAAAGTATAACGACGAATGATTTTGGCTCTGAAGCTGAAACAAGCCAGATTGTTGTCGATGCCACTAAGAATTGGTTTGGCACTACAGATGCTAAAACGATTCTGGATAGTATTTACGATCATAGGTCTCGAGAAGGTTCACCTTGGATTGATATATCGAATCCACTGAATGAGCAGGGAGAGACCTTGCCAACTCTGACGATTTTTGAACCAATCAATTCAGAATACATGGTGCCTGCAGGGGATCATTTTTTATTTAAAGACTTGGTGGTTAACGACACGGGAAAACTCATTTTTGAACCGGGAGCTACATTAAATATTAAAGGCTCAACTACGGATATTTCTATATATGGCGAAGTGGATATTCGAGGTACTGAAGCACAGCGTGTCACCTTGACGTCATATGATGATTCAAGGTGGGGGGATTTTATCGTTCGAAACAGTGCTAAAGCGGCATCTATTAACTATGCACTAATAGAGCAAGCCGATCAGGGTGTAACTATGTTCATCACTGGCAGCATAACCAACAGCATACTACGCAAAAATAGGTTGGGTATTTACATCTCTAATAGTGCAAGTATATCGCCGGCCCCGGCACCATTGATTATCAACAATGATATCACTGAAAACGATTGGGGGCTGTCAATATACGGTAAAGCTAGCTCGCCGGCGCTACAGCCGCGACCTGTGATTAATTATAATCGGATCTTCAATAACAATAATAAAAGTATAACGACGAATGATTTTGGCTCTGAAGCTGAAACAAGCCAGATTGTTGTCGATGCCACTAAGAATTGGTTTGGCACTACAGATGCTAAAACGATTCTGGATAGTATTTACGATCATAGGTCTCGAGAAGGTTCACCTTGGATTGATATATCGAATCCACTGAATGAGCAGGGAGAGACCTTGCCAACTCTGACGATTTTTGAACCAATCAATTCAGAATACGTGGTGCCTGCAGGGGATCATTTTTTATTTAAAGACTTAGTGGTTAACGACACGGGAAAACTCATTTTTGAACCGGGAGCCACATTAAATATTAAAGGCTCAACTACGGATATTTCTATATATGGCGAAGTGGATATTCGAGGTACTGAAGCACAGCGTGTCACCTTGACGTCATACGATGATTCAAAGTGGGGGGATTTTATCGTTCGAAACAGTGCTAAAGCGGCATCTATTAACTATGCACTAATAGAGCAAGCCGATCAGGGTGTAACCATGTTCATCACTGGCAGCATAACCAATAGCATACTACGCAAAAATAGGTTGGGTATTTACATCTCTAATAGTGCAAGTATATCGCCGGCCCCGGCACCATTGATTATCAACAATGATATCACTGAAAACGATTGGGGGCTGGTAGTAAACGGAAAAGCCAGCTCGCCGGCGCTACATCCACGACCTGTGATTAATCATAATAGGATCTTTAATAATATAAATAAAAATTTGTATACCAATAAATATGGTACTGAGGAAGAAGCAAATCAAATTACTATTGATGCGACACAAAACTGGTGGGGATTTGAACAACCAATAGAAATTCTTAGTAAAATTGATGATCACGAATCGATTCCAGAAGCCCCTTGGGTAGACTATTCAAATTGGATTATATCTGATGGCAGCGAACCTGTATCCACCACTATTCTGCGAGGTCGAGTCCAACGTGATTTATTCCTAACTCCTGGTGATCATTATTTGATACAAGAGACTGTCGTAGGCTCTGATGCACGATTAGAATTGCTTCCAGGAGCGAGAGTTTTTGCAGATCCAGGCACTAAGCTTATTGTTGAAGGTGATTTGATCGTCAATGGATCCGGTGCCCAACCAGTGTTGTTCATCAGTGAGGCTCAGTATCCCGCAGCTGGAGATTGGAAAGGGATAGTTGTGGCCAGTGGTGGCAGCGTAAATATAGATAATGCCTATATTCAACATGCAGAAACCGCACTCTCCGCCATTTCACCCAGTGCATTCAGCGTTACCAACAGTATTATTACTGACTTTAGTGAAAGCGGAATCAGCCTTAAAGAGTTTGCCAGCGGTACCATCGCCAATAGCTTAATTCAGAATGCGAATTACGCGGGTACAGGCATAGCCATGGATACGGCATCACCTGCAGTAACCGACAATATTGTTACCGGTTTACATTACGGTGCTTACGTTACTGGGGCCTCTTCACCGAGTTTTATCGGCAACGCGTTTATCAATAACACTTATGGTATTTACCTCAATGGCTCGGGCAATGATGCGATTAACCCCACACCGACGATTACCGGAAATGACTTGTATGGTAATACCAACGGCAGTTTGTACCTCAATAATTACGGAAGTAGTTCAGCACTACTGGTCAATGCTACTGGCAACTGGTGGGGCAGTGCTACGCCAGAGTGGGGGGTAGATATTATCGCAGTAGACTCCCCAGAGACTGCGTTGGATTACAGCAATGCCTTGCCAGTAGAGAGTCGGACGATAGCAGCCAACTTAAGCGGAAGTTATGAATACTTTTCTCCGAACAGTGATGGCAGCCAGGATACATTGACCATTACTGCAGCACTGAGCTCAAGCAGTAACTGGAGTCTGCAGGTCAGTAATGAATCTGGAGCTGTGGTGAATACCTTCACTGGAACTGGTTCAAATATCAATATCAATTGGGATGGCACCGACACTAGCAGCACCGTATTGAATGATGGTCGTTACTATTTATTCCTGAAGATAAATGATACGGAGAATACCAGCTATCGAGCGGGTGCCATTTGGGTTGAACTGGATAACACCGCACCTATAGCAGAAATGAGTAATGTGAATGACGGTGATACCTTATCCAGCGGGACTACCAAACTGGAGATCCAGGGCAGTGCCACTGACTCTTTATTTGTTAGCTACACCCTGGATTACCAGTTGAATGGCGACAACGATAACTGGGTAAACCTCGGATCTTCAACGTCTGCGGTAAGCGAGAGTACACTGGCTAAGTGGGTAGTGAATTCCACTGACGGAACTGTTGAGGCACCGGCCATTGGCGACTATCAAATACGTTTGGTCGCCAATGACAGAGCGGGCAATGTCACCACCATTATTCGAACAGTTATCCTTGATCTGATTAGTATTGCCAATGTCGGCCGTAATCAAACCACAGTCAATCCAGTGGCCGGTGAGAGTCTGGTGATTGACTTTGATTTATCTGCGGGAGCTACCGTGACGCTGGATATTAAAGACGAGCAAACCGAAGTACTGGTTCGCAGTGTGGTGGAAACCTTTGAAAATGCCGGGAGTTACTCCTTGAGCTGGGATGGCAGGGATGGCGAAGGTAATTACGTTCAGGAGGAAGCATACACCTACGATCTCACCGCAGTGAGTGGTAGTGCTGAGGGAGTGTATGTGATTGAGGACGAAGACAATACCACTACTATTCTCGCAGGCACTATGGATACCACCATGAATGCTGTACAGAACGACTTTATGAAAACTAAGGTCACACCCACGGCAAATATACGTTTGACTATGGAAGTAACACCCGATGGAAGCACTCCCCGTGTTGTCTACGATGATGTTCCCATGGCGGCTGGCTCCCACTATTTAGCCTGGGATGGACGCACTGCTGATGGCGTGCTTACTAGAGGATCTTTTTATGCATTTATACCTTCGCATGAAATTTTGCCCACCAATGTGGTAATTATCGACGGCATAAACCCAAGTATCAGTGGCACACTGGACGCACCCAATATCGAAGTTAAATCCGATCCTTATTTGATGTACCACAGCTACGATCAAATCTCGAAAGTGGCTTACTTGTTGGATCAGGATTCCTACGTAACCTTCAAACTGTTACCGCCGGATATCGGTGACCCGACAGATGCCGGAGCGATCACCCTGATCGATAACCAGCTGCAAGCCGCGAATGACAGCGATGGTGCAGTAGCCACCCACGAAGTGGAGTGGACTGGTTACGAAGAGAGTGATGGCAACGCGATTATGGTCTCGGATGAAGGTGTGTACAGTTTCTGGATAGAGGCTACCTCGGCAACTACCGGGGCCAGCACAACCTATTACGGGGCCTTGCAATTGTATCAATAATAGTGAGTGATACGGGCGGCGAATAAGCTCGCCGCCTGTACTCTAACGGTTAGGTTGTCCGCTAGCAAAAAAACAACCATGGGAGTAACGTGAAATCCTTAATAAAATCCAATGTATATACCCAAATCAGCGCCTGTGTGTTTGACTTGTCATAGGAGCCGTATGCGTTAGTAGCGCACGTAAGGATCTGTGCCGGAGGGGCAGAAAATCTGTAAGGGTGAGTTGGTCCTTTACGACGATTAGATTGAATCCAGGCGTGGCCAAGGGATAAGGATATCTGTTTAAAAAAGGAACTTCTCGGCGATTTTTATGGTGTTTGAGGCTATATTCTGCTCTGATAAAGGTGACTTGCTGTATGATGCATCGTAATCTTGACCGATATTTGAATTCTACCAAATCGGCTCTGAATTATTCAGGGGTGGTCTGGTTTTATGGGGGAGCGGTCTAAGTGTGAGCCACCCTATTTAGGGCAATTCGGGATGTCGGTATAACCAGGAAGTTATAAAAAGGAAAAGGAATGAGTATTTCAAAGGCACAACATCAAAAGAGAATAAATATAATCCAGAGGCATAGTGTAGTTATTCGCTCAAAATGGGGAAAGAAACACCCAAAAGTGAATAACCTTGTGTCAGATTGGGATTTCGATAGTGTTGTTATTCATCATTCAGGTAATGGTGGGGAAACCTCACCTGTTGGAATTGAAGAAAAACACATGACGAAAAATGGATGGGATGATGTTGGGTATCATTACTTAATACATCCGAATGGTACCATCTATGAAGGGCGAAAAATTTATCATAAGGGTTCACATGTTTCTGGGGCTAATACAAAGAAAATAGGTTTGTTGTTGATGGGGGATTATGATGAGCAATGGTGGGATTTTGATGATTCACTCTCCAAATCTCATATCTCGACTGCAAATGCACTAATAAAAACCCTAAAAACATCATTCCCTTCAATCAAAAAGCTCGGTGGCCATAAAGAGTATTTGCCGAATGGAGGATACACTTGTCCTGGTAACCTTGTTATGAATGTTATAAATAAAATGAGGGTGAAGCATGCGCTCATTAAACCATAAAATATTCATAATGCTTTTCTGCGTGCTGATTGCGGTAAAGTTATTTACGGCGGAAGTGAGCCTTGCGGATGACCCAATAGTAGCTTTCTCTATTAAGAAGGGGGCTTCATTTGATAATAAAATTACAGAGAACTCTCATGAAGATATAAGCAAGTATATCGTATTGTTTACTGATGAAAATGGATTTTTAGGTGAGAAAATTTATTTTATCCTGGTGGATTTTTTGTGGTGGTTAATTCCTGTTCTATATTTTGTGGTTGTTCTGGGAGCTAGGTACAAAAGCCGTCTATGATGAAACCACTGCTCATAAGGGGCTATTCCAAAAGAAGTACCCCCCGGTTTTCCAATTTCTTCTTTGGTGGGTGTCCAGGGCTGGCAGAGCATGGAAAGGTAGGCTTGGGACTTTACAAGATGCCGGTAATATTTGCTGATACGCAAAAGGTATAGGCGCTGGAATAACGCGAGAAAGAATGGCTGCGGGCAATCCCGCAGCCATTGGGACTTATTTCCAGTTCAGGATAACCTTACCGGATTCACCAGACCCCATGGTATCGAAGCCTTGTTGGAAGTCATCGATCGAAAACTGGTGAGTGATAATGGGGGTTAAATCCAGACCGGATTGAATCAGGCTGGCCATTTTGTACCAGGTCTCAAACATCTCACGGCCGTAAATACCTTTGATCATCAGGCCTTTAAAAATAACCTGCCCCCAGTCGATCGCCATTTCACCTGCGGGGATACCGAGCATGGCAATTTTGCCCCCGTGGTTCATCGCCGCGATCATATCGCGGAAGGCGACGGGTACGCCGGACATCTCCAGGCCAACATCAAAGCCTTCGCTCATTCCCAGCTCGTTCATCACATCGCTGAGGTTTTCCTTGGCAACGTTTACGGCGCGGGTAGCGCCCATCTTGCGTGCCAGGTCCAGGCGATATTCATTGATATCGGTGATAACTACATGGCGTGCGCCAACATGTTTGGCGACTGCTGCAGCCATAATACCGATAGGGCCGGCGCCGGTAATCAGTACATCTTCGCCCACCAGGTCGAAAGACAGGGCCGTGTGTACCGCATTACCGAGGGGATCGAAAATAGAGGCGAGATCGTCAGAAATGTTATCCGGGATCTTGAAGGCATTGAGCGCGGGGATTACCAGATACTCTGCAAAAGCTCCGGGGCGGTCTACACCGACACCGTAAGTGTTGCGGCACAAGTGGCGGCGGCCGGCGCGACAGTTACGGCAGTGGCCGCAGGTAATATGGCCTTCACCGGAAACACGGTCGCCTACCTGGAAACCTGCAACTTCCTGCCCCATACCGACAACTTCACCCACATATTCGTGGCCAACCACCATAGGGACAGGAATAGTCTTTTGAGACCATTCATCCCAGTTGTAGATATGCATGTCGGTACCGCAAATCGCGGTTTTGTGAATCTTGATCAGCAGGTCGTTGTGACCCGGTGTGGGGATTTCCACATCGGTGAGCCAGATTCCCACTTCAGATTTCAGCTTGGATAGTGCTTTCATTGTTTTTAAAACTACAAATGGCAGGGCGCGGCGCCGCTCCGGTAAATTCCTTGTGAGAATTACCGTATCAGCGCCGCTGTTTGGTTTAGATAATATTCAGTTCGCGGCCAACTTCAATGAAGGCATCGATACACTGGTCGAGCTGCTCGCGGGTGTGGGCGGCGGACATCTGGGTGCGGATGCGGGCCTGGCCCTTGGGCACTACCGGATAGAAGAAGCCCACTACGTAGATACCGCGCTCCAGCATCTTGTCAGCCATTTTCTGCGCCAGGGCAGCATCGCCAATCATCACCGGGATGATCGGGTGGTCGGCACCAGCCAGGGTAAAGCCGGCTTCGGACATACGCTTGCGGAAGTATGCGGAGTTGTCGCGCAGCTGTTCACGCAGCTCGCCGCCTTCAGTCAGCATATCCAACACTTTCAGGGAGGCGGTGACGATCGCCGGGGCTACAGAGTTGGAGAACAGATAGGGGCGTGAACGCTGGCGCAGTATGTCGATAATTTCCTTGCGGCCAGAAGTAAAGCCGCCGGAAGCGCCGCCCAGGGCCTTGCCCAGGGTGCCGGTAATAATATCGACGCGGTCAATCACATCGCAGTATTCATGGGTGCCGCGGCCGTGGTCTCCGAGGAAGCCCACTGCGTGGGAGTCGTCCACCATTACCAGGGCATTGTACTGGTCGGCCAGATCGCAAACGGCTTTGAGGTTGGCGATAACTCCGTCCATAGAGAAAACGCCGTCAGTGGCGATCAGTTTGGTCTTGGCGCCAGCGGCGTCTGCGGCCTGTAGCTGCTTCTCCAGTTCCGCCATATCGTTGTTGGCGTAACGGTAGCGCTTGGCTTTACACAGGCGCACGCCGTCGATGATGGAGGCGTGGTTGAGGGAGTCGGAGATGATGGCATCTTCCGGGCCCAGCAGTGTTTCAAACAGGCCGCCATTGGCGTCGAAGCAGGAGGTGTAAAGAATGGTGTCTTCGGTTTGCAGGAACTCAGAAAGGCGCGATTCCAGCGCTTTGTGAATGTCCTGGGTGCCGCATATAAAGCGCACCGATGCCATGCCGAAGCCGTACTGTTCGAGCCCCTGTTTGGCCGCTTCAATCAAGTCCGGGTGGTTGGCCAGGCCCAGGTAGTTGTTCGCACAAAAATTCAGTACCTGGGTGTCGTTGTTCACCTGGATCTCAGCGGCCTGCTGGGAGGTAATAATCCGCTCGCGTTTGTACAGGCCGTCTGCATCGATCTGTTTGAGTTCGCTGCGCAGGTGCTCAAAGAATTGTTCTGGCTTTGACATGGTATTGTTTTTAGCTCCTGTCGGGTGCTCTTGGCACAGGGTAACGGGCGCGAGCTCGCGGCGCCTGTTGGTTCTACTTTATCCCGCCAGTTCACAGGCCTCATGGGCCGAAATAGGGTGCTCACTGGCGCGGCAACTGGTGGCAAATTTTAATGCCTCTTCGGCAGTGTCGAACAGTAGTTGCCACAACAACTGACGATCACCTCTTCTCACCGCGCGTACTGCCGTGTGGCTTCTTTGGCTGGCAATTTGAATTTCGATAATGTCTTTACTGGAAAACGGTGATTCGGACATGGTCCCTCCAATGGTAAAACTATGGAGGACTGACGTGGAAGCGGCGAAGTGATGTTCGCTAATCCGGTTGGTTTGCTCTGGTAGAGCCCCATCCTCCCCGCAGGCCTTGTGTGCCGCAGAGAGAGAACCACCTTGCCCCGGTCGGCAGGTTGGCGTTGGCGTCAGCCACTCTCGTGATGTGCGAGCAAAGATAACGGGGAGGGGATTAGCAGTCAACAGTACCGCCCCCATTAGAGGGCGGTGCAGAAGTTTATGCGGGAAGCTGCACGGATTTCAGTTCGATAAACTCACCGAGACCGGCCTCACCAAACTCGCGTCCGTTGCCGGAGCGCTTGTAACCGCCGAAGGGGGCGTCGTAGTTAAACTCACCGCCGTTGACAAAGCACAGGCCCGCTTCAATGCGACGAACGATAGGCATGGCGCTTTCGGCGTCTTTAGCCCATACGCCACTGGACAGACCGTATTCGGTGTCATTGGCAATGGCGACGGCTTCATCCATATCCTTGTAGGGGATCAGGCAGGTCACCGGGCCAAAGATTTCTTCCCGGGCAATGGCCATATCGTTGTGAACGTCGGCAAATACCGTGGGTTTCACATAGAAGCCTTTATCCAGTTCGGTGGGTAGATCGAGGCCGCCAGTTACAAGGCGGGCACCTTCCTCGATCCCTTTCTTGATGTAGCCGCGCACGATTTCCAGTTGGCGAGCGGAGGATAGGGGACCCATAAAGGCATTGGCATCAGTGCCCATGGCCACTTCTTCAGCCACCTGCTTGGCAACTTCCACCGCCTCTTCATAGTGCTCAGCGGGAACCAGCATACGGGTGAGTGCGGTGCAGGTTTGGCCACTGTTGATGAATACATCTTCGCAGCCCCAGCGAACTGCTGCTTTAAGATCCGCATCCGGGGTGATAATCAGAGGCGATTTGCCACCCAGCTCCTGGGTTACCCTTTTAACTGTGGGCGCTGCAGCCTTGGCAACTTCAACGCCTGCACGGGTGGAGCCGGTAAAGGACACCATATCGATTCCCGGGTGGGATGACAGCTCTGCGCCGACGACCGAGCCAGCACCGGGGATCAGGTTAAATACGCCCGCAGGAACACCGGCTGCTTGGATAATCTCCGCCATGACGAAATCCTGTAGCGGAGTGGTTTCCGAAGGCTTGGTAATCATGGTGCAGCCCGCTGCGAGAGCCGGGGCCACTTTGCCGACAAATTGGTGCAGAGGGTAATTCCAAGGGGTAATAAAGCCACACACGCCAATCGGCTCCCGGATTAATACCGAGTGGGCCGCCTTTTCGGTCTCTTCCATGATTGAAGTGCGACCGGCGTAGTAACGCATGGCGTAGATAGGGCCATCCACATGCAACCAGCGGGTGATATGGGCGGGGCAACCGAGGGTTTGTGAGATCGCCTGGATCAAGTCTTCCTTGCGCTCTTCCATACCGTCAGCAATGGCATTTAGCAGGGCTGAGCGCTGATCTGCGCTGGTATGGCGCCACTTGCGAAAGGCGCTGCGGGCAGCGGCAACGGCAATATCCACATCCTCAGCAGAGCCTTCCACCACCTGGCAAATCATTTCTTCAGTGGCGGGGTTAATCACAGGATGGGAACTGGTGCCGAGGGGCTCGCGCCACTCACCATTGATAAACAGTTTGTCGGTATGCAGCTTGCTGAAATCTGTCATGTCACGCTTCCGTTTGCTTCGCGCCAGTTCAAGGGGCGGTGATTTCGATAATTGTTGGTGTTTTGCGTTGCAGGGCTTCTGCGACTGCCGTAGCTAATTGCTGCGGTTTGTCGATGCGACAACCTTCAGCGCCAAAAGATTTTGCCAGTGCGACAAAATCTGGAGTGCGAAGATTAACACCTTCTTGAGGTACTTCTGCGGCATCCATAAAGTCGCGAATCTCTCCATACCCGCTGTTATTCCAAACCAGTATTGGCAGGGGCAGTTGCTGTTCTACTGCAACGGCCAGCTCACCGAGAGTAAACATCAGGCCGCCATCGCCGATCAAGGCAACTACATCCCGCTCGCTGGATAACTTGGCCCCGATCGAGGCGGGCAGGGCAAAGCCCAGCGTGCCGTAACCGGTGGTGCAGGTAATATGGCTGCGAGGGTGGTACAGCGGCAAGGCGTGGTTAGTGTTATAGGCCAGTTGTGTGGAGTCGGTAACCAGAATTCCCTTATCGGGCAGCGCTTCGCGCAGAGCTTCAATCCAAGGGAAGCGCTCCTCAGAACCTTCCCACCATTCTTTGCGGCAGTTACCGGTTAATTGTGAAACTTCCTCTTCTGCGCGCTGTTTTGAGCTCTCTTCGCACTGAACCAGGGCTTCGCTTAATTGCTGAAGGCTTTCTGCTGCATCCGCGCAAATGGCCAGGTCCGGCTGGGCATTGCATACCAGCTGAGCCGGATCAATGTCGATACGAATTAGTTTGCCGGAGAAAGCGTAATCCTCTCTTACTAGATTGCGATCGGTTTCCGAAAGCTCTGTGCCAACGGCCAAGACCACATCGGCAGCTTCTACTCGCTCACGCACGCAGTCGAAACTGAGATTGGCTCCGCCACACAGAGGGTGTCTTTCATCGACAACGCCTTTGGCGGCCAGAGACAGGAAGACTGGAGCTGCAATTTTTTCTGATACCTGTGTTGCCGCCTCTCCAGCAGATTGCGCGCCACCGCCCAGCAGAATCACCGGGCGTTCGGCAGCTTGCAGCCACTGGGTTGCGGTCGCGATAGCTGTCGCGTTGGCTGCCGGTACCATGGCACTGGGAGCCGCGCGATAGTCGTCCAGATTGCCGGACATAGGCGCCGGGAATAAATCGATAGGGATTTCGATATGGACAGGGCCGGGGCGGCTGGACAGCAATAGCTGGAATGCCCGTGCCATCACTTCCGGTAATTGTTCTGCCTGGGTCAGGGTGTGCTGCCAGATACAGAAGCCTCGACTGGCATCGCTTTGGCGGGGTAGCTCATGTAGGCGCCCACGGCCCATGCCAAGGTCTTCCCGGCGATTGACGGCGGAAATAACCAGCATGGGAATTGAGTCTGAGTAAGCTTGCGCCATCGCAGTGGCTGCGTTGGTCAGCCCCGGCCCAGTGATCAGGAAACAGACACCGGGCTTGCCGCTGGCGCGGGCATAACCGTCTGCCATAAAGGCGGCGCCCTGCTCATGTCTTGGCGTGATATGCATCAAGTCGCTACCGGGCAGGCCGCGATACAGTTCAATGGTATGTACGCCGGGAATCCCGAAAACTTTTTCTACCTGGTATTCGCGCAGCAGGCGCATCAGCACCTGGGCGCATGTGGGCGCAGAGGACATAAGCACCATTATTTTCCTTATTCGTGTAAAAATGCAGTGAGCCTAGCGGCCCACCAAAAGCCGTGCAAGCACCCGCAGAGTCTGCACCTTCACAGGCAATATCGCAGGAAAATTGAGATTCACCCGGCACTGCGGCAGGAAACTTTGTACGCTTGGGTTACTTTGCCTGCCAGTAGATTTTGAGGAATTTGACGAGGTGGCTGCCGCACAATAGCCTTCCGGCACTTCGCTGAATAAACTTTGAGCTAGAACAACCGAGGAAGTATCACCATGGAAATCGATCAATGGCGTCGGGAATACCAAATGGGTGGTTTAAGGCGCTCTGAATTGAAGCCGACCCCCGTGGAGCAGTTTCGCAAGTGGCTTGCAGAAGCTGTTGAAGCAGAATTAGTTGATGCCAGCGCCATGTGTCTTGCCACCACTAACGCGGACGGGCACCCCTCGCAGCGGATTGTTTTGCTGAAAGGCTTCGATGAGAAGGGTTTCGTTTTCTATACCAATTTACAGAGTGACAAGGCCCGAGATATGGCCGTTAACCCTCAGGTGTCGCTGTTGTTTCCCTGGTGCCGTCTCGAGCGGCAGGTGATTGTTTATGGGAAGGTGGAGCCCGTTTCCCGCGAGCAGGCAGAGGCTTATTTCCAGTCGCGCCCCCTGGATAGCCAGTTGGCCGCATGGGCCTCGCACCAGAGCCGGCCGCTTTCGTCCAGGGAGGAACTCGAGCAACAGTTTGATAAAGAAAAGGCTCGCTTTGCCGGTAAAACAATTCCATTGCCAGAATTTTGGGGCGGCTACTGTGTGGTACCCAATGCTGTTGAGTTTTGGCAGGGGGGTGAAAATAGATTGCACGATCGTTTTATTTATCGCCGTGAAGAAAAGGAAAGCTGGAATATAGAGCGTCGCGCTCCCTAATTTTTATATTTATCTTTTCGTGGCCCAGCCCTTTGGGCCACAACTAACCGCTTAATCACGCCTCACTTTGTGAGTACCTATCCCCTGATATTGTTTTATAGCGGTGTCTTATCTGGCAATTTGTGGTCAAGGCCGCTTAGAATAATGCGCCATAAATATAGCTAAAACTAATGTCTTAAAAATTCTATAGATTCGATCGTTTTTGCAATTCGAATCCAAGGGTAGGTAGGGGAAATATGGCCATTATTGGTATCGACTTGGGAACCACTAATAGTGCTTGCGGGGTACTGACCGACGAGGGGGTAAAACTAATCCCCAACCGTTTGGGTGAAATTTTGACCCCGTCAGTTGTGGGGCTTGATGATTCTGGCACATTGCTAGTCGGCAAAACGGCTAAAGAACGTCTTATTAATCACAGTAGTACCACTGTGGCTGCGTTTAAGCGTTTAATGGGCACTGACCACAAAGTTTCCCTGGGGAAACAGAAATTTAGTGCAACAGAACTCTCCTCATTAATTTTACGTGCGCTCAAAGAAGATGCAGAAACTTTTCTTGGTGAAGAGGTAACCGAGGCGGTAATCAGTGTCCCAGCTTATTTTAATGATAATCAGCGCCATGCCACCAAGTTGGCAGGAGAGCTTGCGGGATTAAAAGTAGAACGGCTAATTAACGAGCCAACTTCGGCTGCCATTGCTTACGGTTTACATGACAAGCGCGAAGGGAACTTCCTTATTTTAGATCTTGGGGGTGGCACCTTCGATGTTTCCATCCTGGAATTTTTTGATGGCATTATGGAAGTTCATGCCAGTGCCGGAGACAACTTCCTCGGTGGAGAGGATTTCGTTGAGGCAATGATCGATGATGTCCTGGCTGAGTTTGATATTAAGAAAGAGGCTTTAAGCCCTCGCGATTTGCAAAACTTATATATGCAAATGGAAAGCGCCAAACGTCGAGTTAGCCAGCAGCCTGAGCAAAAACTTGAATTACAACTTGATGGGCGCTCCCTGCAGTTCCAGGTGACCCCAGAGTGGTTTGAAAAACTCAGCACCCCCCTGTTGTTAAGAGCGAAACGGCCAATTGAGCGGGCAATGCGCGATGCAGATTTGCCCCCACAGAAAATTGATGAAGTGGTATTGGTTGGCGGTTCTACACGCATGGCCCAGTTTCGTTCAATGGTTGGTCGAATGTTTGGCCGTCTGCCAGCCTGTCATTTGGATCCGGACACTGTCGTTGCGATGGGAGCAGCTATTCAGGCTGGCTTAAAAGAAAAGAACTCGGCACTGGATGATATTGTCCTGACTGATGTATGTCCTTATACCCTGGGAACTGGTGTTATTAATGAAGATAATCCACAGCTCGGTGCTTACTTTATGCCTATTATTGAGCGCAATACCGTTGTGCCAGTTAGTGTTGTAAGGCGGGTTTGGACTGCTCTGGATAATCAGACGCAGTTGTGTGTCGATGTATACCAGGGAGAAAATCGCCTGGTGAAAAAGAACGTTTACTTAGGTGAGCTAACAGTTCCTGTGCCTAAGAAAGCAAAGGGTGAGGAAGCGGCTGACATTCGTTACACCTACGATATGAATGGGCTTCTGGAGGTGGACGTTACTGTTGTCTCAACAGGGAAAAATTTCAATAAATTAATTGAATTCACACCGGGCGCTCTTACCGAAGTACAAAAAGCTGAAGCTTTGGAGAAATTGACAAAGTTAAAGTTCCACCCAAGGGAAGATGAAAAAAACCAGGCAATTATCGCTCGTGGCGAACGTTTATATGAGTCGAGCCTGGGGGAGCAGCGGGAGTATATCGCCAGACTGCTGGCTTCGTTTGATAGTGTGCTTGAGCGACAAAACCCTACAGAAATCACCAAAGCGCGCACAGAAGTCGGTGAAATTCTGGATCGGTTGGATAGCGAGGACTGGATTTAATGAACCCTTGGGCAGTCCTCGACATTACCCCTGTCAATGATGCCAGGGCTATCAAGCGTGCCTACGCAAAAAAGTTGAAGCAAACACGCCCAGATGAAAAACCTGAGGAGTTTCAGGTTTTGCACTCTGCGTATAGGCAGGCATTGCAGCTTGCTGAACAGTTGCAGGAAGAGGAAGAAGCCGATGTAGAATTGGAGAGTAGTAATCTCGGCCTCTCATCCAGCGAATTATCATCTGAATCACTCCCTCTTGAAGCGGAAGATCCTATCGTTTCCACCGCTAGGGTAGATCAGGCTGAAGATGATACAAACGATACCTTAGCGGTAGAAAAAGCCGAAAGCCTTTCAAAGCCGGAGCCTTCGGTATCAATTGAAGAGAAAGAGGGGGGGAGGACTGAATCAAGTGTTCAAAGCGAAGCAGCTATACCTATCTCGGAAGAGCAAGCGGTATCGAAACAGGAAAGAGACTTGCGGATTGAGGAATATCGGCGTGTCCTCAAACAGGTAGACGTAATTCTTAGCAGTGATGCCGAGCTTAACGATGAGCGAAGATGGTATTTTCTCGGCAAGAGTTCGCATATGCTGGATGAGGAGTACAACTGGAACTTGGGGCTCTCAATCTTTGATCGTTTTGCCCGATTGAATCAGTCCGGTCAAGAAAAGGAGGAGGAAAAAAAGCCCAAAAGGATGGTTTCCGTAAACGTCCTACAGTACTGCGATAGTTTGTTTGATTGGAGGGGAAACGCACCCTACCTATACCAATCGTTGGATGAAAAACTATGCGATAGCTTGTTCGGAATCATGGAAAATCATGAGTCTGAGATCGATCCACTACAGGGGCTTCGCGGAGGGCGCGAAGTCATAAGGGCCAATAGTGAGGAGTTGGTCGAGAACTACGAGCAGTATTATTTTGGCCATTTATTGGCCAGAGGTATAGCTGTTGTTCTGGATCTATTACTGCTTTATGTTGTTATTGGCTTTCCAACTTCAATTGTTTTTATGGCCGCTCTCGATAGACCCGAAAGTGAGGCAACTCTTCAGGCAGGCGGAATTTGTATTATTGCGTACTTGTTCTTTACTTGGATATTGGACAGTTCTAGATTCCAGGGTACTCCGGGTAAATACTTAATGGGGTATCGCGTTACTAACCGTAATTTCAAGCGCATTGGATATGGGCATGGTTTATGGCGGGTTGTTAGTTTTGTTTTATGTTTGGCGCTTGGGAAGATCGGTTGGTTTATCAACTGTTTTCTCGGGGGCAACTTGATTCATGACCGGCTTAGCAGGAGCCATGTAGTTAATATGCGTAAAACCCGAGAGGAGTATTTGCGTCGCTAGACTAATACTTAGTTCAAGAGTGGGGGTTTACCCACTCTTTTCTTATATATTTACACTTCAGTCTGATTTATAAGCGCTTTGGACTTAAGATGATAAAATATGCTGATAAAGAGGTATTTGCTAATGGAGGTGGCGTCTATATCTACCAAAAGGTAAATGCAGACTAGCTATTGGTAATTGAGTCAAAGTGAAAAAGATTTATTTTTAATATACAAAAATAAAAAATCTCAGAATGCAATTACAGAAATGTTGGAGGTGGTCGTCGCCGATGATTCCGATATTGAAACGTACATTAAGGGTGGTAGTCCTTTTGAATATTATTTTAGTGACCATATGAGTGATGCTGTGAAGGGGCAATTTAAAAATGTATTCAAGGGCACTACTAAGGCGAGTAATTTGTTCGCACGTAATCCAGATTTATTTATATCTCATGGAATCACCTCACCACAACAGTTTGTGGATTTTGCCAACCAGGGGCAATTAAGAAATCATCCGACATTTATGGATTTTGTACATTAAGGTATATGCACTAGATGTTTATAAAGTTATCTGAAATAAAAAATGTTAGGAGAGGTTGTTCTTTGGTAGATGGAGTTTTAATCTATCAGTCAGAGAAAAAGGTAGTGCAATATGACTTGCAGAGTGAAAGTGTCATAAATGAGTTATCGGTTGCAGAAAATTTTAATAAATTTATACAAAAAGATAATTTGCTTGTCGGTATTTCATGCAGTGGGTATAAGTTTTTTGATGGTCAACTACTCGGAGTGAAATCAGTACCAGTTAAAAGTGGGATTGGTAATTTTAATCTTTACGCAGATAACTTCATTGTGGTGGCGACTGATTATGACTATTCTCTTTTTCAGGCGAAGGTTGGCATTCAGGATGTATATCGAGATAAGCTTCTCTGGGAGTCCAATTTTGGAGAGCTTATAGAGATTGAGTTAAACAAGGCCTTTACGGTATCGCGCAAAGGCGTTAGTAGGCGTGATCTAAAGACGGGTGAGGTTAAGTGGTCTGTAGACCTGGCTAGTGATAAACATCTTCCTAGGTTAATTGGGGCAAGTAGCGAAATTGTCATATTTGCCTTTAAGGCGGCTAACAAAGTAATTGCCTTTGATCTCGAAACAGGAAGTATTGAATGGAAGATAGATACTTTCTCGGGTGGGTTAAGGGTTGATGAAGATAAAGGAACCCTTCATCAAATGTTAACTAGTTACGCAGCTTTTGATTTGTTAAGTGGAAAGTTAAAGGATAATTATCAGGATAAGTCATATTTTGAATCAGTGTGCATACATTCACAAAGGGATGGTTATATCCTTGATGGTAATCATATAATTACAACAGATCGCAGGCTAGGGGCTATTGGTGCATTTAATATAGTTAGTCATAAGTTTGATTGGCTTTATAAAGAAGATGGAGTTAGTTTTCCAGGAGCTACTTCTATGATTTTTAGAGAGCCTTATTTGTTGGTTTATGATCATAGAGAATCTTTGCATATTTTCAAAAGAACGTAATTGTTGAAGTGTGGCTAGTAATTGTTAGGGATGAAACTTTGCCTGGGATTAGGTTAAATACGATTTTTCGATGAGTTTGGGAGATCCTGGGTATGCCCAGGCTCTCCATACACTGGTAACTCTGAAGAACAGATTAGGTGATTTTATTGTTGCCGGACCATAGAGAAATCTATACTCTCTGGCCTATTCGATAGGTAGAATGATTTTTGATTGGCCAATTGTTTACAGCTAAGGCTTTGATCATTAGTCAATTGTCTAATATAGGCTATTAGTTTTGTAATATCTCAGATCGATCTGTAGTGTGCCACTACAGCTGGGAAGGGTTATTTTCTTGTGCGTACGATTTTGTGAAGCAGTCTTTTGGGGGTTATTTCATTCTTAATCAATATTGTGTTACTAAAGGGTAAAATAAGTTTATTAGAAAGAATATTTTCTAGGTAGTACCTTAGCCTTAAAGACCTTTTCTATCCCTCGATCATAGCCTGGATTAACAACACTACCGTGATTCTCGTTATCAAATACACGTTTTCTTAGGGTAAGGCTATTGTAGTTACGGGACTTAAGTTTTTTTACTAGTTGAGAGAAGTCTTTTACTGCGCAAACTGAGTCGATTTCACTGCAAGTCTCCTCACCACCAATAAATAAATACACACTTTTTCCTAAATCGGCATTGCGTTCTGCATAGGCCAATTCACTATCTAAAATTTGCTTATCGGCCCACCAAATACTGGGGCTTCCAATGACATATCGGTCAAAGCTATTGGTGTGGTTAAAAAGTGCATGGAGAGCTAGAAGCCCACCCAGGGAATGGCCCACAAGGGTTTCGTCTTCTTCGTTACCTTTAAAATTATTATTGATAAAGGGTTTGAGTTCCTCTTCGATAAACTCAAGAAAGTGATCGGCGCCGCCACCTAGTTCAGCACCTTTGATCACACCAGGCATGGGGGTAAAATCCATTACTCGCTGGGCGAAATTCGGGCTGTCAAAAGCGTGGGAGATACCTACCAGAATTACAGGGGGCATTTTGACATTGCCAAACTCATCGGGAACCTGTTCCTGAAGAAGGTTAGGGGCTGTCATAGGGAAATGCAGAAAGCCATCGGTCATATAAATGACTGGATAGCGATCGGTGTTTTCCGGCGTGTACGAGAGAGGTAGCATTATGTCAATAACGTACTCACGCTCTAGTAAATCAGAGTAAAAGTTGTAGGACAGTATCCCCGGGCGGGTGAAAGTTGTGGGTTCGGCACTGCCGGCCACTGCCAGCTGGCAACAGGCACTAAGAATACCTATCACTAATAATCTAATTATTTTCATTGCTATCCCTGAGGGGCGCTGAAACCTTCTTGTTATCGCCCTATTTACTAGAGGTATCTATATATGCAAGCCTAACAGATAGGTAAAGGCAATCGCTAGCTGGGGAGGAGGTTACTGCCGCAGGAATCACTCTGTATAGCAAGTTATTGCTTAGGAAGTGGTCGTGATCAAAGAAATAGGGATATTGGAAATAAGAACTACGTTTACTGAGAAGAGGATGGACAGGAAGGGGATGTCCCCTCCCTGGTTTAGGCAATGACGTTTTTAGTGTTGTATAGGTGCTGGGCCATCCGCAGAGAGCCAACTTCACCGGATCTTCCCACCAGTTTTGGTGCAACGATATACCGTTCAATATTACTTTCTGAGACTTGGGGAAAGTAACCACCGGCTAAGGCTAGGAATTTTTGTCTTATGCGATTGAATAGGTGCGCCTGTATCATCACTCCACCCCCCAGTATGATCCGCTGTGGTGAGTAGCAGCTGGTAAGGTTGACACACATAGTGGCCAGGTACTCCGCCTCCAGGTCCCAGGCCGGGTGGTGTTGTTCGAGGTGTTGGCCACGCAGCCCCCAACGCTCCTCTATCGCAGGACCTGAGGCCAGTCCTTCAAGGCAGTTGTTATGAAATGGGCAGTTGCCTTTAAAAGAATCCTTTTGGCTGTCTCTAGGCATCAACATATGCCCAATTTCCGGGTGCATAGATCCATTGATGAGCTGCCCGTCGATCATAATGCCGGCGCCTATACCGGTACCGATGGTGACGTAGACAAAGTTCTTTACATCTGTAGCGGCGCCGCAGAGGTGCTCTCCAAGGGCGGCGCCATTAACATCTGTATCGAAAGCAACTGGTACCGACAGGGCTTGGCTGAAGTAGCCAGCCATATTGGTATTGGACCAGCCAGCTTTAGGTGTTTGGGTAATATAGCCATAGTAGGCGGATTCTGGGTCCAGGTTTACCGGACCAAAGCTGGCTATGCCCAGCGCAGAAACAGTGCCGTGGCGCTGACTGCTTTCGTGAAAAAACTGAGCGACCTTGGATAGCGTATGTTCTGGATCGGTGGTTGGGAAGCTGGCTCGCTCACGGATGTCATTAATCCCAGCAGCTACCACACAGTTAAATTTGGTACCACCGGCTTCAATTCCGCCGAGCAAGGTATCTACCGCATTGCCTTGCATTTCCATCCTAATCCGCTCCCCGGGTTACATAAGTTATTCGTATTATCAGTTGATGGTTGCTGAAATTACACTACTGATAGTTTATAGCTGGTTATATTGTTTCTGAAAGAAAAAAACCGAGCGCCGGTGGGGGCCAGACGCTCGGGGTTTGCAAAGCTATGGGCAGAACTGCAAACCACTTACTAGAGTAGGGAAGAACAACGATCAAAAAGCGTAATTGAAACTGACACTTGTGGAGCGGCCACTGATAGCCCGTCCGCGTACTATGTCTCCAACTTCTGCGTAAGACTCTTCAACTTCGGTAACAACAAATTCATCGGTGAGGTTGTTTACATTAAAGGAAACGGTAAGGTCTTCTGTTAGGTAATAAGAACCAAACAGATTGACCAGGACATAACCTTCCTGTTTCAACTGGTTGGAGTCAGAAACAAAATATTCTGTAGACCCTTGGAGGCTTGCACCAAATGTAAAGTCATCGCCAAAGTTATATTGCGGTGTAATCGTGTAAATGAAATCAGCTTGGCGGCGTGGCGTATTACCTACGACAGAACTGTCGTTGGCATCTTTTGAAATTTCGGCGTCGGTCCAGGTGAGGTTTCCATTTACGGAAAAGTCTCCATAACTGTAGGCTGCTTCCAGCTCGATTCCTTGGGCTTCATACTCGCGTACAAACGTTAATCCGCTAGTGATTTCTGCATTGGTCTCTTCAGTGACCGTATTGAAGTAAGTTGCAAAGAAATCCAGATCGCCGGTTGAGAGTTTGTATCCAATTTCCAGCTGGTCCACAGAGTCGAAGCCATCGGTGGTGTCGGTTAGGCTTCCGTCACTGTTGAGGGCGCCGCTAATTTGTAGAAGCCGATCGGCAATTGCTCGACCACCCTCGCTGTAGCGGGCAAAAATAGCCATGCTGTCGTTGAGAATATAATTTCCACCGAGAGAGAAAGAGGTGTTGTCTGCATCGTAGTCAACGAGCTGGGTGGATCCATTGGCCATTGTGATGACGCCGCCGGTGAATCCAAAAGCATCGGAAGCGCTAGCACTTTCCACGTCGCTGATAATACCATCGCCATTCAGATCGTAGTCTGTATCACCACCGCAGCAGCTGGAAACCAGGGAGCCTTTGGCATTGACCATATCGTGGCGGGCACTGACATCGAAGGTAAAGTCGCCGATGTCGATCGCCACATTCATATAGGGTGCATAAGTTTCATATTCCAGGTCCCAGGCCCAGGAAAGAAAGCTTGCAGACCAGACCCCATCATCTACCAGTACATCTCCATTGGCATTGGCAGTTATGGTGAGGTTTTCAGAATTGCTGCCGTCAACAGTTTGAATTAGGGCATTCCAACTGTTCCAGCTGGTTTTGATATTTTGGTTGGAGTAATAGAATCCACCGGAAACAACAATATTATCGCGAATTAATTTATCGACTTTAAAGTCGTTAACTATCAGACCCAAATCGTGTATTTCTGTATCAAAGAGCAGGTCGACATAGGCGAGGCCTTCGGCTTCTTCACCATTGGCATAAGTCACCGTTGTGCCGGCGCTACAGTCTATGGCCTCTCCGTTACTGCCTACGGCATTTGCACAAATGGTATCAGCCATATCCTGTGTGGATTGTGGTCCGTAATCGCCGAAAGTATCGGTAAAGGGGGAAATAAAGCTGCCGCTAACATCAGAAATTCTGAATTTGTCGGTAACAGTCCAGCCATCATTAAATTCGAATTTGGTTTCAAAGCCATAGGCTTCCACCAGTGATTCGATACCGTCGGATAAGTCGCGGGTTACCGGATTGCCGTAGGCATCAAAAGTGGAAATGTATCGATAATTATCGGAATGCAGGGTTTGGCTGCTGGCATCGAAGTTGGCAACCGTGCCGAATTCACCATCGCCTTTATAGGTTACAGGGCCAGGAAGATAAGTTGTTACCCGGTCATCGAGATGTTTGTAATAGAGGCGGACATAACCGTTATCAAACTCTTTGGTGAGGTTGGCCTTGAGTTGGCCGCCGGAATCCCCATCAAAGCCGGTCTCGCGGATGCCTTCCCCCTCTCTTAAAAATCCGCCGACATAGAATCGCAAAGAATCATTCAAGTGGTGGCCATAGCCAAAGTCCAGGCGGGATTCATCGTAGTCCGCACCAAACGAAAGTCCTACATTACCACCCTCTTCTTCGCCGGTATTGCTGATCATATTGATCACACCGCCAGGGGAATTGCTGGCAAAGGTGGAGGCAGAGCCGCCGCGTACGCTTTCTATACGTGCGAGAGAGGAGCCGGTGCGAACAAAGTTGTCAGTGTTACCGAAATTAATATCGCCGTATTCTAATACAGGCAATCCGTCTTCCTGGATTTGCATATATTTGGAGCCGCCAGTTGCCAGGGGAATACCTCTAACGGTGATATTTGCATTGCCGCCGCCACCGGAGGATTCCGCCCGAATACCGGGTAAGCTGCGGAACAGCTCTGCGGTAGAGCGCGGGGCGTACTTCGCCATTTCCTCAGTGTCCAGTGCGCTAACGGATACGCTGGATTCCATCTTGGTAACCGGTCGGGCGGTTGCGGTAACCATCACCTCTTCAATTTCCGGCATTTCCTCAGCTGTTGCCGGTACCGCAACGCTGGAGGCCATGGCAACTGCCAGGGCTATGGAGTGTGGTTTAAAGTGTTTCTGTGTCTCTGAACCTGCTTGGAAGCCCTCTGCAATCACGGCGCTCTCCTCAATCATCTCTTATGGTTATTAGATTTTTCACGGCCCGTTCTCTGCGGGCTCGAGACTCTCTTCCTGTTACCGCATGGGCGGGACCTCTCCCCGCGAACACATTTATTAAATCACCGTGATTTAATAAAGGCAATACGAAAATTTACGGAATTTACGCAGTGGAATCAGGAAATAGATAAGTAAACCAAGGGGAAGTAGTAATTTTCGCGGTATAGATCTTTGCTTTTTGTGACAGCGCTGCTTGTCTTTCTAAGTAGCACTGGTTGCGGGAGAAGGGGATACGGGGCAGTAGATGCTTCTGGTGAGCATCTACCTAAGGATTTGGTTGCGATTCCTGCCTGCTAGTCTTTGGCCAATTCCAATTGTCCATCGTCCATAAACTCGATGCGTTTGGGGTCGCAGATACCGCCGATAAAGTTGCCCTCGGCATCGTCCCTATTAAAAGCCAGCAGATACCAATGTTGGTCCGGCCCCTGGATAACCCGGCCGGAATAGAGTGATCCCTGCTGGTCTGCGTCGATAAAGCCATCTCCAACCACTTCGTATGGGCCATTCAGATCATCGGCGATAAAATATTTTGTGCCAGTCAGTGGTGTACTCTGCATGGATTGTCGATGGGCAGCGCTGTGGAACTTTGTCGATACTGAGCAGAATAAGTAGTAGCGGCCATGGATATATTCAATTTGCGGTACTTCCATTTCGCCATACCAGCCGGGAGCCAGTACCGGTTGCCCCACTTTCCAGTGAATTAAGTCCGTTGAACTGGCATAGCCAACTGCGCCACGCCCATCTGGGCTGCCCTGGTTACAGCGCGCAGTGACATACATATGGTAGAGATTCTGCGAGGGGTCCTTAACGATCCATGGGTCACGCCAGGATGCATCGTGCCAATACTCAAGGTTCAGGCCATCGTAGAAATTGGGATCTAATTCCACCAGAGGGTTGTTGGGGTGTTTTTCCCAGTGTAATAAGTCCTTGGAAGTTGCCAGGCAGACCCGCTGAACCAGGCCTTTCTCCGAATATTTAGTACCGGTATAAAACATATACCAGGTATCGCCTTCTCTGTGTACACAGCCGGTCCAGGTAGTGTAAGAGTCTGCAGCTTCCTCACTGGCGGTTGCAGTTCGAGGTGAGGGTTTTAATGCATCCTGGAGCGTTGTCCAATGAATAAGGTCCGTAGAAACGGCATGGCCGACAGATACATTCCAATGGCGCAGCTCAGGATCGCCCAGTGATTTATCGGCTTGAAGGTAAAATACATGGTACTGGTCGCCGTCCTGCGCGAACCAAAAATCCCATACCCATTTATTATCGAGATTAAATGCCATGATATTTACCTCATTAGTGCTGATTGGAAATTTGCCGGTGAATTATTGCTTTGATTATTCTTAGGGAGCCCAGAGTTATTTTTATGCTTTTCTGGGGTTCCAATTAAGGCGCAATCAGGTAGATATTCTTCCTGGTATACCGCCCTTTAATAGAACTGTTTTATCCGGTGCAAAAATTGAGTAAAAAGGCAGAATCGCACCGCCTGTGGCGATGGCGTCGACTCCAATTTTTCCACTGACAATTTTGGGCGCAAATACACCTGAAGGTGCCACCTGCTTTATCCTGCGAGAGATCATTTCGACCAGTTCGTCTAATAAAAAGCGGGGTAAATGCGCATCGACAATAATAGCCTCCAGGTCCAGTACGCTGATTGCCGATAGAAATGCATAAACCAGCGCATCTGCACAGTCGTCCAGCCACTCCTGGATCTGAGGGCGGGCCTGGTCCATTACCGTTTCAAGTTCGGAAGTGCTGGTAATTTCGATGCCGCACTCTCGTAAATGTCTGCGCAGCCCAAATAGTGAAGCGCGATTGAGGAGTAGCTCAAATGCTCCTTGATTTTCAGGGGTGCTGCTAAGTTTTGAGCGGGGTACTGGCAGGGAAACCAGGTTGCCCGCATTGCCATGGACGCCGGTTTCCAGACTGCCATTTAATACCAGGCCTCCACCGATAAAGGTCCCGATATAAACGTAGAGAAAATTGGATATGTCTTGGCCATTGCCAAACTGCAATTCGGCAACAGCAGCAGCGGAACAGTCGTTCTCGAAGAAGACCGGCAGATGTGTGCGCTGAGCAACTTCTTCAGCAAAATTAATTTCCTGCCACTGGGCGGCAAGTTCTTCACTCATATTGAGCTCTTCGGTCCAGGCGCCGATAAACCAGGGCATAGCGATACCCACGCCCACTAGTTTCCCTCTGTCCTTAGCGGGTAGGGTATCAGTAAGTGCCTGGAGGCCCGATTCAATTTTTGCCAATAAAAATTCGGGCTCCGGGAATTCAAACTCGTGGCAAATTTTCTTTAGTACTGTGCCACCAAAATCCATTAGTAGCAGCTCGATATTGCGCCGTCCCACCTTGATGCCGACAGAGTAAGCACCAGTAGGGTTAATAACGTACATAATCGAGGGTTGGCCTTTGCCGCCCAGTCGGCGTCCCTCTCGCATCACCAGCCCTGCGTTTTCCAAATCATCGACAATCCGGGTAACCGCCTGCGCGGTGAGGTCAGTTTGGCGCGCTAGGTCGGACTTGGAGGCTGCGCCAGTCTTCCGCAAGGTCGTGAGCACCACTCGCTCGTTATAGCGGCGTAAACCACTGGAATTGCTACCTTTACCCATCCGTGCCCCCTGAGATGAAACGTGATCTGATCCGGCCACCGATTGTCCGGTTCTATTGTTAAAAGTGTAACTTTAAAGCCTTTGCTTAGTCTATTGGCTTCGTTGGTACTAAGATCTGAGTTTATATAACTTATTGATTGATATGGCTTTTTTTGTTTATTGAAGCTTGGCTTTACTTAATTAAATCACTGTGATTTAATTTTTGTCCAAGTTCAAGCAAATCATTCTAAAAATACGCTGCTAGCAGTGAACGAGGAAGTTATGCCGGTCGATTTTGGTCTTCACCCAGTCGATGCGACCATTCTGGTCGTCTATTTTGTTTTCACTATCGCCCTTGGGCTCTTCCTAAGTCGCCGCCACGATACTGCAGAGGACTACTTCCTGGCTGGGAGGAAAATGGTATGGCCCTTGATTGGCTTATCCCTGTTCGCTTCCAATATATCGAGTACCACTTTGATCGGCTTAGCCGGAGATGCTTACAGCACTGGCATAGCGGTCTTCAACTATGAGTGGATGGCGGCGGTTATCCTGGTTTTCTTTGCCGTTTTCTATCTGCCGACAATTCTTCGCTCGCGCATTTACACGATGCCGGAAATGCTTGAGCGTCGCTTTAACAGCACCGCGCGCACTTATTTTTCGGGATTGACTATTTTCCTGAATATTGTGGTTGATACTGCAGGTAGCCTCTATGCAGGGGCCCTGGTAATGAAATTGATATTTCCTGAATTACCAATTTGGACCACGATTTCAATTTTGGCGGTGATCGCGGGTATCTACACCATCTGTGGAGGTTTGGCTGCGGTTATTTATACCGACACCATTCAGGCGCTGCTGCTGATATTTGGTTCAATCCTGATCAGTATTTTTGCCCTGGATCGCGCAGGAGGTTGGGAAAATGTTGTATCCCAGGTCTCGGCGGAACAATTGAGTCTGATACGGCCCATCGGTGATTCGAGTGTGCCCTGGTTGGGGCTAATTACGGGAGTCACTTTGCTGGGTTTTTATTTCTGGTGTACTAACCAATTTATGGTGCAAAGGGTACTCAGTGCAAAAGATGTTAATCACGGCCGCTGGGGAGCCTTATTTGCCGGTCTGCTCAAACTTCCCGTGCTGTTTATCATGGTTCTGCCTGGCACTATGGCGATTGTTATTTTCCCCGAGCTAGAGCGCGCAGATATGGTTTATCCAACTCTGCTATTTGAGCTGTTGCCTGTTGGTATCCTGGGGCTAGTATTGGCTGGTTTTGTTGCTGCACTAATGTCGCAAATTGATTCCACGCTTAATTCAGCTTCCACGCTGGTGACCATGGACTTTGTGCGGAAGTTTTTTCCGGGCCTAAACCAGCACCAGTTAATGCGTGTAGGTCAGCTGGTTACCTTTATCTTTATGATACTTGCCGTACTTTGGGCACCACAGATTGAGAGTTTTGGTTCCTTATTTCAGTATCTGCAGAAGGTACTTTCCTATGCAGTTCCCCCTGTACTGGCACTTTTCCTGATCGGATTCTTTTGGCGTGGTGCTAACTCCAAGGGAGCTATAGCTACTTTGCTATTAGGTACCTTGGGCGGTGTTGGCCTCTTTTTTGTCAATGAAGTCTTCGACTGGACAAACTTACATTTCCTCTATATTGCTCCAATTTTGTTTGTCTTCTGTTCACTGGTATTGGTGATTACCAGCCTGCTTAATCCAACTGAGATTAGCGAAGAAGCCAAGTCTTTCACTTGGTCTAAAAGCGATTTTGACACTGAGACTGTATCCCTAAAAGCACAGCCATTATGGCAGAACTATCGAGTTCTATCCGTGCTACTGCTTGTCGCTACTGCGTTGGTGGTGGGCTCGTTCTGGTAGCGCGAAGTCAGATTACTTCTATTTTTCACCCCACAGGATGGAAAACTTAAACAATAAAGGCAATACAGGAGGGTTGGACACGGACGAAGTTGACAAAAGGTTGTACTCAGATAGTTGTATCCGTTTAAAAGAATAATCTTATAAAGAAGGTGTTGACTATGAAGTATTTCGTCACAGCGATGTTAGGTTTATTGGCTTCTGTGCAGATTAGTGCAACAGAAAATATTTTGGATCAGTACTTTAATACATCAGATAATGGTGGGACCCTAAGGTACGATACAATATTTCAGTATGGTAAGAGTGGGAATGGTAGCGATTTCGATATGTGTGATAGCTATGTTACCACCCGAATCCCTGGAGACAAGATCACCGCTATAACCAGTTTTAGCGGTGATGAGAGAATCAAAGGGTTAAAACTCGAATACTTATATGCAGGAGATGAGGAGGTTGGCAAAACCACAATCTCCGGGTATCGAAAGTTGCTTGGTGCTACCGAATATATTCAGGGTTGGCGCTTCTATAAAAAGCGCGATGGCAATATTTCCAGGATTCGAGTCTACTTGAAAGACATGGCTGATAACTCAACCCGTGATATTACCTTTGGAGGTAATAATGGCTGGTATAAGTGGGAGGAATACCATCTAAGTATTGGAACCCGGTCAGTAGTTGGATTTGCTGGTACTGCGAGTGATAGTAAAGTTTGGAGTATTTACCCTTGCGTTGCGGATCGTTTGGAATTGGTGGAATCTGGCGTAGAGATTCACTGGGATCAGATTGTGGAAACCCCCAACAATACCAGGACATTCTTTGGTGAGAGATTACTTGAAAACTCTGGCAGTATTGCCCAAAACGACAGTACAGAAGTCTGGTATACCGACGGGAAGAGTGAAACAGATACCTGGACTAATACTATGGGTATTTCGGTTACTGCTGGAGTTAGCTTGACCGAGGGTTACAAGGTCGGTGTTCCCGGCGCTGTTGAAAATAGTGGCTCCATTACATTCAGTTTTTCTGAGACTTTTAGTGTTTCAACGACCGTTGGGGAAACATCGACCAAAAGCAACCAGGAAACTGTTAAAGATGCCATGCCATCTAATGTACCCGCCTATGGATTGATGATGGCGCGGATGATGGTGGAAAATAGCGAGGTTGAAGTTCCCTATACCACAACGGTCATGAATCCCCATAATGGTGATGAGTTCGAGTTGTCAGGAGTTATCAAAGGTTCCAGCTATTCCAATGCGCGGAAACGCTGGGATGAAGTGGGGCGGGCCTATCCGACTCGTTATGAGATATACCAGAGTTATGCTTGGGTGATCGAGTACTATGGGTTGGAAAATGCAAGTTTGATAGATGATCCGGATGTTTTCTAGATTGATATTGATAAGAATTGACTGGCCCAAATTATAAAGGGCCAGTCAATCATATGAGATTTGGCTACTCATCATGAAACCGGATTGAGCCTAAGCGAATCCTGTCATCTTCACATCCGTAGTAACTGAACTTTACAGTTTTCTGGGACATATATGCGGAAAGCAGAAAAGATACTTTGGTGTTGTATATGGCAGAGTCGTCATTGATAAGAAAAAAGGTGTTCTTGCTCACGCAGCTCACCTCTGTCTCTGGATTGACAAATCCTCTAAGTCTGACATCTACACCATTCGAGTGTACTTTTAAGTAGTAAATTTGCGCCTTCTCTGTCCAAGCGGCATCGCTGATAAGTGGCAGTGTAAATGGGATACTCAAAAGTAAATATATTAGAGACTTCATCCTTGATTCCTTACCAATTTATAAGTGGTAATTCAACCTTTGCTCTCCATGTTGGTTAACTACATCCTATAAAACTATAGCAAATAAAGTCACTTGAATAAGTGGCGCACTGCGTCGCAAAGTACTTTTCGGAGTAGGTATTAACGCCCATTCTGGCACAAAAATAATGCTTCCAGTTTGGGCGTGAATAAATTGAGGTCAAATGAGAGATATCACGCAGTAGAGGCTTCCGGCAGTTTCAACTCACTCTTTTGGGTAGTGTCAGACGTATGAGAGCTAAACAGCTTCTGTGATAGTAAAGCAGACATAAATGCCAAGACAAATAAGGCGCTAAACACCATTCCGCCGGTAATAACCGCAGCTAGACCGCGATAGATAGCTGCGCTACTTCCGGGGTTAAGTACTAAAGGGATATTGCCAAAGATACAGGTAATTGTTGTAAGCATAATGGGGCGGACACGCAAGCTGGCAGCCATATATATCGCCTCTAATTGATTGGCTCCGTTTTGCAATGACTTATGAAATTGGTTGACTAGTAGTATCGCATTATTAACTACCAGTCCCATTAAGATTACAAAGCCGATCATGGTTATTACATCCAGGCTTTGGGGAGTAAATAGATTTAAAACTTGTAAGCTTATCATTCCGCCAGCGAATGATAAGGGTACAGCACAGAGTACTGCTGCTGCTAACTTTGCGGACCTTTGGGCGAAATACAATAATAAGGCCAATACTGCAATAGCGGCTGCAAAAATCTTTAGAAACTCACTGAGGAACAGGTTGAGTTCATTGGCGCTACCTCTAAACTGTGTATGAAGATCATTGTAGGAACTTGCTGATAAAAACTCTTTCACAGATTGATCAACATCCTCGACAAAAGACTTCATAGCAACGCCTTCGGGAGGAGTTAAGCTTATTGATGCACTCACTTCCTGGCCGACACGAAGTATACTAGCTGGCGCTTGAGTGATTTTGGCATCGGTCAATTCACGTAGAGGTATAAAGCCGTGACTGTCAATCAGTATCTCTGTATTTAGGAGCGTCTCAAGATTTTGTGGTTCTCTTGCTTTAAGGTAAAAAGGAAGAGTGTTGGTTCCCGTATAGAAGTGCCCAATATATATTCCGTCGGTTAAAGCCATCAGATGATGATTTAATTCCGATATCGTAATACCTAAACGAGCTAATTGTACTAGCTTGGGTTGAAATTCAATACGAATCGCTCTATTTTGAAGTGCGCTACCCTCTTGAATTTGTGCTTCTGGAAACTCTAAGCGTAAATGGCTCATCAGCTCACTCCCGGCCATCTGTAGTCGAGATAGCTCTGCCCCTTTGATATCTAACTGGCTAATACGGTTGTTGGGTAGGGCAAACCTTAGTAAACCACCTTGTCTGAAATGTATTCGAGTCCCGATTAGTCCAAAGAGAGCTTTTTCATTTAGCCAACTCTTTAGTTCTTCAAAATCCCAGTCCCCTTTTGTGTATAGATAGAGATTGCAATTATTTGGGTTGCAAATTATTCCATAGGTTGAAACTTGTTTCTCTATTTCTTCTCTATTGGCTGTGATTCTATTTACGACCCGTTCCCCAATTTCATTTCTTATGGTCTCTGTGGATAAAGGACTTTCAAAGTTGATATAAACAGAGACCATATTTTGTTTGGGGTCTGGGAGGACATCAATGTCAGGGCTAGAAAAGGAAGTGGTAATGAGTGCGACAGGTAATCCTAACAAAATCACAGTGGAAGCTAGCTTAGGGTTGCTTGCAGAACGGATAGAAAGCTTCACCCACCATTCAAGCACTTTATTGATTTTGATACTGCTGGATCCCTCCTCAGCAATTGCTGCTTTTCCAAGTAAATGTCTGGCCAATGAGGGTAGTATTAGTAGAGCAAACAATAGTGATGCTAATAATGCGCTTGAAATTGTGAAGGCCAGGTCCTGAAAAAGCTGCCCTGTTGCTGACTGCATGGCAATAATGGGCAGGAATACGATAACACTGGATATTGTAGATGAAACTAATGGGCCCGAAACTTCTTTGGTTCCCCGCGTGATACTTTCCTGAATATTTATACCCTGCTTGCGCAGTCTTTGAATATTTTCTACGACAATAATTGCTGCATCGACCATTAACCCGATAGAAAGTGCAATCCCTGCAAGTGAAACTACGTTCATACTTCTATTTCCAAGATACATTCCCAGAACTACCAGAGAGATACAAATGGGGATACTTAGAAATATTAGGGTTAGAGTTCTGGGGTTACGTAAAAACCAATAAATAACCAGGCAGGCGAGTAGTGATCCCAGCAGGAGGCTTCCGTATACCAGGCTGAGGGAATTCCGAATACCCGTGGAGTCATCCCGGCTTATGGCGAGCTTCATCCCCAGTCGATTTAACTCTCCGTCATTTAGTTCTTCTATTGTTGATTTGAGCTGGGCGATGGTTTCTAGAACATTGACATTTTCGGTAGGGCGTAGGTAGAAGTATAGAGATCTATTGCCTTCAAGGGCAAAATATAACCAATCTGAAGCTACACGCTCTTTTACCGAAGCAATATCCGAGAGTTGAATGATTTGGCTTTCTCGTGTTGCGATAGGTAGCGTTGAAAGTTCCTCTAGTGGGATCTGCCCCTTAAAATGAAGGGCATAATCTTTTGATCCAATTTTTAGATTTCCTCCCGAACGATCCGTTAGATTGTTTAGATTTTCGGTTATCTCACTAATGGTTAAAGAGTACCGAGTCATCTTTTCCGGATCGAACTCAATATCGACCCTTTGGGCAGTGGGTGTGCCGGCCTCTTCAATAGACTGTACACCAGGAACTTTGCTAAAGGCTGGCTTTACATGATTTATAAACGCGCCGATTAATTCAAGTTCGCTAGCTGGCTTCTCAGAATATAGGAAAAAGGATCCAAGCGTAGCCCCTGCACCATTTGCAAAATTGAATACATCCGGTTTGCGAACTTGTGTTGGCCAATTGGGTACTTGGTTGATTTTGGAGAGGACCTCAATATACATTTTCTCCATATTTGCCTCCGAATGGAAGTCAATTACGGTCCAAGCCCAGCTACTATTAACATTAGTTTGCAATTCTTTGAGGTGGCTTAGGCTGGAGAGCTCCTGTTCTAGCGGAGCAATTAGTATTTGTTCTATTTCTTCTGCGGTCTTTCCTGGCCAGGAGGTTGCGAGTGCAATTTGTGGACGATTAATGGATGGAAGTAGGGCGTTTGGTAAATTTATCCCGGCTATAACCCCGGCTATTATTAGGGTAAAGGTACAACAGATGATAATTGAGCTGTATTTCTCCAGGGACTTCATGTGTTTTCCCTCTTTGTTGGAGTAACGGCTTCATTGAGTTGTAACCCTTCGTGACCTAGTACAATCAAAAGATCGCCAGGAGCAATGCTTGAACGTACGACAAAGTAATTATCGAGAGTATCTATTATTTGCACCCTGGTACTAACTGCTCTTTGACCGTTGTCTAGAGTCCAAACCTTATATTGTCGCCCATTCTCAAGAATTACGGCGTCACTAGGAATTCTAGTAATGTATTCTTGCTCGCTATGACCCGCGAAAGGGGTAAACATAGTTATTTCAAATCGCTGCCCAACCAGTAAGGATTTGAATTTTTGTCTGTTTACTTTAAAGTAGAGATTAAAGTTCTGTGTTTCTGGGTTTACTATATGGCTGATATTTCTGAGTTCAATATCTTGCTCCTCAATTTTGAAGGTGCTATTGCTTAGCAGGCTTTCTTTATTTATGTGTTCTTCAGGGAGACTACATTCAATTTGGTTTTCAGTTAGTGGGAGTAACTGCATAATTCTTTGTCCTGGATTGAGGTTTTCTCCAGGATTAGCTTCTATGCTTAAAACTTGACTATCGGTTTTTGCATAGTGTAGTAGTCGTTTAGAACGATATTCAGCTGTATTTAGTTGTTGTTCGAGTCTTTGCCTGGTTAATTGATAGGTGTCCACATTGAGCTTAAGGTTATTTAAATGAGACTGAGAAACCATGTCGGCGGAGCGAAGTTTCTCCAGTCTACCTAGTTCTTCTTCTGCATAGTTAAGCTGGCTTTGTGTTAATTCAATATCGGTGCGAATGATCTTCATTTGCTGGGAGAGATAAAAGTCATCCTGGGCTGCTACTAGTTCACCAGCTTTGATAATGGAGCCAACAGGCTTTATTTCTATAAGTTCAGCATCTGAGTGACTAGATATTTGATGTAGGGCAGGGGATGATACAGAGCAAAATAACTTTGTTCTAATAGCTTGCTCCCAGGGTTGCGCTGCTTCTACTAGTACTGTGCGGCTATCGTTGGCAAGGCTATTGGAGCCAATAATTAACAGAATAGGTGGGATGCTACCCATAAAGAGCTTTTTAATTTTACTGTTTCTCATCCTGAGGCTCTGGTCGGTTTTATTTCTGAGTTAATTGCTTAAGCGCGGTAATTAGTATTTAAAATTAAAGAGACTGAAGTGCCTTTAGTATTATATTTGACTAAAAGGTATTTGGATGAGCTATTTGCTGCAATCTCGGTGCGGTAAGATGAAATCTACAAGGGGTGAGTTGTTCACGTTCAGAATTTTATAAAATGTCAACTTTCACAATGGATGTCTTTGGCGCCAAAAACTAGGTTTTACTGCATATATTGCAGCGCTTATATGCTCAGCTGTAAATGACGGCGGGAGTGGCGTTGTGAATTTCAGAGTGACTTACCTACTCGGGTTTTCTATCGGCGTAGTTTGAATAGGTCTGTTTGTAACTTACCTAAATGGTAAAGATGTGCCGATATTATAAGACTTAAATAATTAACTTTAATAATGTGGCCAGTAAAATGTATCTAGGTCTGAGGTGGCTAGGTGTTAGGCTAATTGGTGTTGTGTAAAGCGGGTGCACTGATAATGTTCTGTACACCCGAATTGATCTATGCGGAATTTGTGAGGTAGGAGTTAAAATTATAGTTAGATAGGGCGTTACTCCTCTCGTCTTAACTCCAGGCGTTGAGATTCACGTATACGAAAACGCCGTTTGTTTTCTCGTTCTCCATGGATACGTACTCGCTCACCAGATTGCATACCTTTCTTCTTTGCCTCTTTGGCGTCGATAAAGTAGTAGTCACCGGTAGTTTCGTCTTTTACGGAGAAGCGGTGATCCACTTCTCCTGTTTGAAAGTTCTCGGAGATCTCTTCCTCTAACACGCCAGTTACGGTCTCTTCGGCAATCGCTGAAGAGGAAAGGGCGAGAAGTAGGGCTAAGGGTAGATTTTTCATTGCGGTCTTACTCCCCATTAAATTATTCATCGTAAGTTACAGAAACAGTTGCAGAGTTGGTGCTGTTGTCAGTGGATAGGAATTCAATAGTGATCCCAGCAGATGAGTCAGTAAAGCTGTCCCCGGTAGTTGACAGTGTGGCTACCTGATTGGCGGTAACATTGTTATTACTGGTGCCGCTAAGATAGTGAACTGTTACCGCATTTTCGTGGTGTGGACGGGGGTTGAGGGTGTCGTGCTCGACGTGGTATTCGATGTAATAGTAGTTTTCTCCATTCCTGCTACCAATGCTTTCGGCCTTTAAGAGCTGAGGAAGATCGCCACTAAGCTCACCAGCAGTAAGTTCTATGGCTTGAAACTCAATACTAGTGGTGCTGCCTGCGACCGCCTCAATGGTTTCAGTGTATCCGGGGAATGAGTCATACCAGCCCATATAGTCACGATGACCGCTTCCAAAGAGTCGTGATTGCCAAGCATTTCCCATTAGGGAGCCGTCGCTACCATATTCACTCTCACCGTTATCGTTGGTATCCCCATCATTATTATCGTCATTGCCTGCGTGGCTCAGGCCAATATTGTGCCCAATTTCATGGCCCATAATCAGTTGATCACTATCTGCAATTATCATGCTCCAGCGGCCTCCGACAGAGGCGACTCCCGTGCCAACCAGTCCTGCACTGGCCGCAGCTTCCGGGAAAATGTAGACCCGATGACGCCAATCGTTGAGCTCTACGGGCTGGTTGTTGGGGTCTACGTAATTGCTTTCGATCCAACTGGTTGCCCTATCTCTCCATGTATAGCCGCTATCGTTATATTCACTGCCCGAGCGAGATTCCGCATCTTCGATGCTCAATACACCGCCATTCTGGCTGTCGGCAATGCTGTAGGTAAAGCAGTCTATAGAAGTGCTCTCATCATTGTCTTCACCGTAGCAGTATTGATCTAGTGAAGTGTCATTGCTTAGATGGCGGCTGAACTTTAGTTGTCCCAGGGAGTTTTCATGGTAGGCATTATCAAGAGAATCTGTGTCATTGAAAGCCATATTTGCAATTTGGGTAATGCTTAGATCATCTTCTACGGCGGCATCTGAGAAGTTCATAAAGATAAAGACAATGCTGCTTTCTGTGGCTTCGATGGTTTGAATAGAGAACACCACGGAGAGGGTGCTGCCATCGGTGAGCTGGAAAGAGATAGTGTCCTCCACGGACTCACCATCATTCAAACTCTGGGAACTGGTGTTTAATTGATATTCCCAGTTTCCACTTTCATAGAGAGTAAAATCTCCATAGCTTCCGGCCACACTGCTGGCTTGAAAAGTGGGGCTATTACTATCGGTATCTTCGAGGCTGAGAGTGCCACTGGCATACTCTTGTGTCCCTACGATAAGTGATGCCAGGGGACTACTGGGGTTAAAAGTGTAGCCCCCCGTTTCTTCATCACTGTCGTCGTCCCCGTTATCGGAATCATCAGAACCACTGTTGTCTCCGCCGTCGGTACTTGTTTCGGTTTCAGTAGTCTCATCGTTGGAATTACTACTGCTGGACCCTCCACCACAAGCTGTAAGGAGAACCGATAAGCTGAATGCTGTAAGGAATTTTAGGGTATCAGGCATGACAAACTCGACGTATTTCTTAATCTAATTGAGCAAGGCGATTTGTAATTGATGGACAGCTGCTCAGTGGCCCGGTTCCTGCTGATTATTAGTTAAATGTCTATATTTGGATTCTGGGTCACCTAAGGCAAAATAGCTATCGCTTTTTTGGCAGGTTGTGACGGTGTTGGATCAATTGCTATTAGCGTCTGTAAGTAGTGTGAACCCCGTTTGAGCAATTGATGACAGGGTTCAAAAAGTTAACTAGGTGTAATGAGTAGGATAAAGGAATGAGACCTATATTTGAACGTAGAGTGCACTTAACCCCATTTGCTTTTTTGCACAGGTGGGAGTCTGAAATTGGGGTGTTTTTAGTTGGGGTTGATTAGAGGGAAATATGGATGTTGTCTTTCGTTGAAACAATCAAAGAAGGTGGAAGGAAGGATAGGTTAATTGTTGTTGTGGCCGGTATAGGACTTTTGATCGCCGTGATATATCAACTGGCTACTCGCCTAAACCTTAATACAGCTTATTCTGTCGGAGAGATTATAGACTCACTTCATGGGGTAGAAGTTTATTACAATGGAGGAGTTAATAATGTTGAAGAGCGCAACACCTCGGAAGACGGTTATAATCTTGGCCTAAGGTACCAGTGTGTTGAGTTTGTTAAGCGCTATTATTACGAGCGATTTGGGCATCGAATGCCGGATACATTTGGACATGCTAGAGATTTTTTTGACCTGACAGTCCAGCACGGGAGTGTGAATACCAAAAGAGGATTACTGCAGTTTCACAACCAAGGTAATACCCCTCCGAATATTGGCGATATCGTTGTTTATAGCCCCTCCCTTTTTAACCCTTATGGCCATGTAGCTATCGTTTCTATGGTAGATATAGAGAATGCTACCCTGGAGATTATTCAGCAGAACGCGGGTCCATTTTCTCCCTCCCGAGAGCGTTACCCACTTATTTTCATGCCCTCAGGGCAATGGTATGTAGAGAATAACCGTATTCTCGGATGGTTGCGCAAAGAGTAATCAACTTTTCAGAGGGTTATTTAATGGATAACCCCCTCCATTAATCTCGGTCAAAAGCCATTTATCTGATTCCAGTACCGTTGGTCTTATCCGATGGTATGGGCCTGGAAGGTTGGTAGTGTGCTTCCCACGAATGGAGGCAACTATGAAACTATATTCTCTTTGGGCGCTACCTCTACTGATTGGTAGTGCTACTAGCCAGGCGGATGCCCTTGAATCACAGTGGGAGCTGGCGATGACAGCCGCTTATGATCGCGCTTCTGATAGCTCACTTTTTGAGGCGCAATCAAGTGTGTCTCGGCAAGCTTTACTACAGGGGGCACTACAGTATGAAGCTTGGGAAGGGCAGATCTCTGCATTCCACCAGGCAGAGCGCGGTGGCAGTGAAGACTTAGAGTTGGTAGTTGAGGAGCTTTTCTGGCAGGGGAGCTGGCAGGACTGGGATTGGTTGCTGGGCAAGCGCCGCCTGGACTTTGGTGTTGGTTATGGACATCGCCCCCTGGATTGGTTTTTACCCATTGAGCGGAATCCGGTATCACTTCAAGTGAGCGAAGGAGTTGGGGTAGTGTCTGCCAGTCGTTTCACTGAAAATGGAGAGCTAAGTGTAATGCTGGTGGATGCCGGTATCAGCCAGGCCTCTGGGGGTGACCACCCGAAGGGATTTGCCATGCGCTGGTATCAGCTTGGAGCTAGTGCCGAGTGGCAGTTACTGGGTTACATAGATGATCAGCGAGGTATGAACTTAGGGGGAAGCTGGGTTAATACTTATGGAGAGCAATGGGAGATCCATACAGAATGGCGCTACCAGCAAGAATACTGGCGCTGGCGAGCCCCAGCTTTGACGGCTATGCCAAAACAGGAGCAGATGGATGATGGCTGGCAAGCTCTTATAGGAATGACTTGGGCAAACAGCATTGGGCATTCGGTTATTTTAGAGTACTGGTTTGATAGTCGGGCCTGGGGGAAAAGCGAATGGGAGCAGGTGTTTGATAACAGCCTATGGTACCAAAATCAGGGAGTGCAGTGGGATGGCCTTCGCCAATCCTCAGCAATGGCCTTTTTAAGTGATAATACCCTGAGGCATAATTTACTTTTACATTGGACGCTTACCAATAATGAGTACCATCCAAAAGTAGATTTAATATACACGCCTGAAGATGGTGGCCTTATTTTAACTATCGGGGGTGAGAGGGAGATGGCGGACGATTGGGTACTTGGAACATCCGTAAGATATTTTGCTGGTCCTGATGAGTCTGCTTTTGCGCAGCTTCAAAACCAGGCTGTATTTACCTTGAGTACGACTATTGTTTTTTGAGTGGAGTTAAGGGTGAATCTGTTAAGAGAGTGCTTACGTACATTGATAATTTGTGTGGTGGTGGCGGTGATCACTCAGGCTATCTGGGGGGGGAGCTATGCAGTTCACGGCGTAATTTCTCTGGCGTACGGATTTATAGCGACATCCACGAGGCAGGTAGTCGAGTTTTTCAAGCCCACTTGGCCCTCAAAAGTAAAGTATGCGGTAGTGAGTTTAGCGGCAACTGTACTGGGAACTCTACATGCTTGGTGGTGGGTATCGGGTTTTGGGGAATTTCGGGCACTTGATTTTTTAATTATTGCCATTCTTCTTTCCATTTTTCTCTATCAAGTTCATCTTAACCGGGAGCAATCTCACCAGCTTGAGAGGGAACGTCAGGAAGCTGAATTGTTAAAGCTTGAACAACAAAAGACTCTTGCTCAAAGCCAGCTAAAAGTGCTGCAAAGCCAGATAGAGCCTCATTTTCTTTTCAATACTCTGGCCAATCTAAAAATGCTAATTCGTCACGACCCTCAAAAGGCAGAAGACCTACTGGATAACTTTAGTGATCTCTTGCGAATTAGCTTGAAAAAATCCCGTTCCGATCAGGTATCTTTAAAGGTTGAGCTTAGCAGTTTGAAATGCTATTTAGAGATTCAAAAGATACGCCTGGGGGAAAGGTTAGAGTATGAAGTTGATTTATCAGGGGATGTGAGTTTAGAGACATTTGTTCCCCCGTTACTTGTGCAACCCTTAGTGGAAAATGCAATTTTTCATGGCATTGAGCCTGCAGCCAAAGGTGGACTGGTCCGGTTGCGGGTGAAACAGAAGGAAGGCCAATGGGTTATTGAGGTGGAAGATAATGGTGTGGGACTCACTGCTGGAGCTAATAAACTTAGCTCCAGCAAACACAATGGGATTGCGCTAAGCAATATTAGGGAGCGACTTTCTACCCTTTACCAAGAGCGTGGTAAGCTACTGATTCAAAGTAATAATCAGGGCGGAGTAACTGCCCGTTTGGAGTTTCCATGCGTGCCATAATTGCAGATGATGAGCCTTTATTGCGTCACCATCTCGACCAAATGCTTGCCGATATTTTTCCTGAGCTTGAGGTTATTGGTAAAGCCTGTGATGGTAACGAAGCGTTAGCTCTGTGCCAGCGAGAGGAGCCTGATGTGGTTTTTCTCGATATTCGTATGCCTGGAATGGATGGTTTGGCTGTTGCTGAGGCTCTTGGCAAATTACAAACAAATCCTATTATTGTTTTTATCACGGCCTATGATGAGTATGCTGTAAGTGCTTTTGAGCATGAGGCAGCCGACTATCTGCTAAAACCTATTGATGACAAGCGATTGGAAAAAGCTTGTGATCGTATTCGGCAGCGCCTGAGAGACCGGGAAGAGGGTAACCTAAAGTCAGGACCTGATATTGAGGCGTTACTGAGGCAGCTTTCCTTAAGCAGACCTGAGTACCTTCGTTGGATTAAGGCAAGCAAGGGAGAAGATATTCATCTGATTGCCTGCGATGAGGTTTCGGCATTTGTGGCAGAGGACAAATATACGACGGTTTACTCCGGTCAGGGTGAGCATATTATCAGAACCCCACTAAAGGAGCTGTTAGCCCAGTTGGAACCAGATTTATTTTGGCAGATCCACCGTTCTACAATTGTCTGTGTGAAGCGCATTCAAAAAGTATGCCGTGGAATAACTGGCGGTGTATCTGTGGTGATGGATGACGGGCGTCAATATACAGTGAGTCGCAGGGCTGCTTCGTTGTTTAAAACAATGTAGCGATCAACAACTTATAATTATCTTAACTTAGGGGGGTGATCCCTCTAATTAAATTGATATGTATGTCAGAGATTCATATCTGCTACCTAAGATTTAGTAACTTTACCCCCCCCCTTATTTTTGAAGGCCGGACACTCAGGTTGGTTTGGTATCGATAGATCTTTAATCTAAATGCACAAACTGCCGCTGATCAAAGGAAGGGTGATAAGGCGGGGTTACGATAAGAGAGTATAGCGTTAAAGATGATATTGGCTTTATTGAATTGCTATTAAAGCCGTGCTTGAAACTTAATGTGATTTTAATTGCTAAGACTTTAGGATGGTTGCTTTTTGGGGTTGAATTTGGACGCTTGTTTATATATTTGTATGCTATTGCTATATAGTTTGACTATTAATCTTGTGTGAGCTGAGGGGGTTGTTTTTGTAATTGTCGGTAATTTACTTTAGGAGTTTGATTGGCATAATTGCCCGCGACTTGAGGGGTGGAGTGTTTTTTTAATTGTAGATTAACTATTTTGGTGGATTTGAGTTTGTTCATGCCTGGTGCTTGAGATTCTATCTGGAGGTCTATTTTCTGCTCTTTTGGTTTGTTAAATAGGCTAAGATTTTTCTTTATGGTTTTTCTGTTTTAGACCACTTTCTTAAATGGCTGGGAAGGTATATATGCTGCCTTCTTTCCGAAAGTGCGTAATCTATTTTCCCTCTTGTAATGGCAGGTATGTAGTGGTCTAATCCTTCCGGACACTTCGCTAAGATGGTAAAACTACCAAGCGAGGTGAAGTATGACAACAAAAGGTACACGTCGGCATTTCAAGCCGGAATTTAAGAAAGACGCCGTAGCGCTAGTCTCTGAGCAAGGGTATTCAATTTCTAAAGCAGCAGAGGCTGTAGGAACAACAGCCAATAACCTGCGACGCTGGATAAAGGAACAGAAGCAGGAAGAAGACGGTGTGAGGTTGGATGTAGGCGAGCGCGCAGAATTAGAGCGATTACGACGTGAAAATAAGCAGTTGCGGATGGAGAAAGAAATCCTAAAAAAGGCCAGCGCCTTCTTTGCGAAAGAAATGAAATAAAGTACAGCTTTATTGAAAAACAGCAAGGCAGCTTTCCTGTTAGGGTGCTCTGCCGGGTAATGCAGGTAAGTAAGACTAGTTATTACGATTGGTGTTGCCGTGGTAATAGCTCAATAGATGCTCAAACATGGCAACTATGCCATCGTTTGAAGGCCCTATTTGCAGAATCTAGACAGAGTCTCGGAAGTCGTCGGTTAATGAAGCTGTTACGTAAAGAAGGCTTTGAAGTCGGGCGCTATCGAGTCCGCAAGCTCATGAAAAAGCTAGGCTTGGCAGTAAAGCGCAAGAAGCGATTTACACTGACGACAGACAGTAAACATCACCTGCCTGTCGCAGAGAACCTTCTGAATAGGGAGTTCTCACCGAGTGCTAAAAATCAAGTTTGGACGACTGATATTACATATATTTGGACTTCGCAGGGCTGGCTGTACTTGGCGGTAGTGATTGATCTCTATTCGCGCCGGATTGTTGGTTGGCATCTAGATCGCAAGATGGAAACGGCCCTGGTAACTCGTGCGTTGATGATGGCTGTCAATTTGCGTACGCCCCCAAAAGGTCTCCTGCATCACTCTGATCGTGGCAGTCAGTATGCCAGCCATACCTACCAAATGTTATTGAGTCAGCAGGGGATGGTGTGTTCAATGAGCCGTAAGGGAAATTGTTGGGACAACGCACCGACTGAACGTTTCTTCAGCAGCCTGAAGCGGGAGTGGTTAACGGGAAACCTCTATCCGACAAGGGAGGATGCGGTAGCAGATGTAAGAGCCTATATTGCTTATTACAACTCACGCAGAATACATACAACACTGGGAGATCTAGCCCCTATCGAATTTGAGGAATGTGCTTAAAGAAGTGTCCGGCTGGAGTTGACCACAACAGTATTCTGCTGTGAGTACCTGTGTGTAAATTTTCTCCGATAATTAATGGAATAATTATGTTGGATAGTTATAAGTTGGATTCTTCTTCTGTAGAATGAGTTGAGGATCTAATTGAGGTAAAATCTCCCTACTTTGCACTAGAGGCTTTACATTTTGACGTTGACGGCTGGCTTGTTGCTAAAGTGCCTGTACAATGTCAAAGTACATATGAAAGTAGTTTAATGGATGTCGCGGAGATTGGTCGACACTTGGCAATTTTGGGCTCTTGTTTTGGCGCTTTGGCCAATCCAGTGAGATCCAAGCATTATTACCTGGCGCGCAAAGCTGATTTGAAAACTTATGATAGCTTTGTTTCTGATATGCGCCCTGATCACCTTCTGGCCCGAACCAAAGCCGTATTTACCAATAAGAGAGAGTTGGTTGCTGAGGCTGAATTGTTAGACCCTGCCGGTGAAGTGGCGGCACGGCTTAACGTGAAATATCATGTAATGCGGGAGCGATCTTTCCATAAGATATATAGTGATAGTATCCATGATATCACTCCTGTTATTAGCGATATTAACCCTTACTCCAAAAGTATTGATATTAATGTACATAATATTGATCTAATGTCTCTGACGGCAAGTATCGGTAGAGTTACTCCAGAAATGTGCATGGGGTATTTTGATAAGGTGAAAGCGTTGCCCGTTGCTATTGCCTCGCAGAGCCTTATTAAGTCATGTTGTATATTTTTGAGGCGGTTGACAGGTGAAGATAGTGCTCGTTTTATAGTTACTTCTGCGGATTTATGTGCGGACAACTTAGCGCTGGCAGGACAAGATGTAGATATAAAAGTAGAACTCTTAGATGTTGAAAACGATGTTTTTATTGTTCGTACTATAGCTACAAATAATTTGGGACAGTCTGTCGGTGAAATGACCACCCATATTGCAATGGTGGATTAGTCTTTGTAAATTTCATTTGATATTTTATACAGATCAAAGGAACTGCTCTTTTGGTCTGTATCCTCTCTATGTGCATCGCGCACTCTTATTAGTATCAATTTAGATACCAAGTCTTCAATGTTTTGGCGATTATGCAGTCTTTACTAATTGGTACTCTCTCCTGAGTTTAGACACTTTAACGATAGCATCTCTTCGCGTGCAGTAATTTTCCACCTATCCACCCTCTAGGGAGCCTCTGAATAACTCCGTAATGCCTCTGCGGGTCTTGAAGGCTGCAGATGTTAGGCGCAGCTCGCCGTGAATGGCCGTAGCCCTTTGCAAGAGCTGCAACGCAGCAGCTGTGGCCTTCAAGGCCCGCCCTTCGGGGCGTGCAGAGCGATTCACACTCCGCGTTGCGACTTCTTGAAAGGTCTAGACATTCCTGCGAAGCCGCGCCTTGATTGTGAACCGCTCTGCATGCCAGAGGTATCGCGGAGTTATTCAGAGGCTCCCTAGAGCCATTCAGCATAAGTTTCTGCCTCTTATCCTCCCCAGAGACAGTTCATCGCACTGTCCTGAATGATACTTGGATGCTAGGTAATCTATTAGAAATTCAGAAGCAAGGAGAAGTGTAATGAAAAGGTTACTTGTAATAATGGCTTTAAATCTTGGGGTGAGCGTTTCATCTCTTGCTGCCCAGGACGCACAAATTGAAGATTTGTACCAAAAAGCGGCAGCACAGGGTGGGGCGGCGATAGAGGAGTCCTATGAGGCTTTTAAGGCGTTACAGAAAGATAATCCTTCTGATCCTATTGCACTTTTTTACCTGGGAGCCAGTGAGACTCTAATGGCAAAAGAAAGCTGGTTGCCCTGGAGAAAGGTCAGTTATGCAGAGAATGGAATTGCCCGTATGGATAAGGCGCTCACCATAATTGAAGAAATGGATAACCCTGGTCGTTCCTCTCAGGGGATGCCTCAAGACTTGTTGCTCAAAGGAATTGCTGCAACAACTTTTACTAAGGTGCCAAAGTTCTTTAATTCTTTTGAACGTGGGTTTGAACTTTATTATGAGTTGATGGGCGATCCACGCATAGGATATATGCCGCCAGACGCTACTCGCTGGATTTACTGTGGCGCATTGCAGGCTGCAGAGCTTGAGGGTGACAAGGCGTTAGTGAATTTATGGGGAGCAAAGGCTGAGAGTCATGGCATATCAAATCCATGTGGTGATGTTAAAAACTCTGACTAATAGTGCGAACAGGTAGTAAATCTATGTTACAGCTCACTCATATTGAAAAGACTTACACTTCCGGTGAGGTTCAACTTAGGGCCCTAAAAGATGTGAATCTGGATATTCGAGCAGGCACTATGGTAGCTCTGTGCGGACCATCGGGGTCTGGTAAAAGTACCTTGTTAAATATTTGCGGGCTACTGGATCATGATTACAGCGGAGAAGTCTGCTTTGCCGGCGAGGTGCTGAGAAAAAGCCATCGGCAGTCAATGAAGATCCGTCGTACCCAGCTGGGTTTTGTATTCCAAAAGTTTAATTTGGTTCCGGTAATGACAGCCTTTGAGAATGTAGCCTTTCCACTTCTTTTGAATGGAATGAAAGAAGGTGAAGTAAGGCGGCGTGTAATGGGCATGTTGGATCATGTCGGGCTGTCCCAGTTTTCCAACTACAGGCCAGATCGACTTTCAGGTGGACAACAGCAGAGAGTAGCAATCGCTCGAGCACTGGTGCATCAGCCCAAACTGGTAATTGCTGATGAACCTACGGCCAGCTTGGATAGTGTTACCGCACAACAAATTATTGAGTTAATGAAAAATTTGGGAGTGGAGCAAAAAACAGCTTTTATTGTTGCCAGTCATGATGATCGAATGACTCGTCATTGCGATAGAGTTGTTGAGTTGAAAGATGGTGTAATTCTGCAGGAGAGTGCTTTATGCGTCGCTTAAAAGTCGCGGTTTTAAATTTATTGCGCAATCGTCGCAGAAGCTTTCTTGCTGTTGCCATTATCTCCATTGTGGTAACGGCCTTGATGACCTCCGGAGGTTTTGGCCTATTTACATATCAATCCCTTAAAGAGAGCGCGGCGCGCAGTGAGGGGCATTTGGTGCTAACACAGCCGGGATATTTCTCTTCTGATGAGGACTTTCCTCTTCAGCTTGGTTTAGATAATGCCAATAAATTACGTGGGGACTTGTTGGTTGAGGAAAATGTGAAGGCCGTGCAGCCTAGAGTTTATCTGCAAGGGTTAATTTCCAATGGTGATAAGTCTTCTATTTTTTTAGGTCAGGGGATATTGCCAAGTGAATTTCGGGTGAAGGGGCCTTTTCTAAATGTCACTGAGGGCAGTATTTTATCAAACCGTGAAGATATCAGTGATCCTGAGATTATGCTGGGTAAAGATCTCGCAAGAAATCTTAATGTAAGGCCTGGGGATTATATTACTTTAATGTCCTCTACAGTTCATGGGGCTCTCAATGCAATGGATTTTAAGGTTAGGGGAGTTTTCGGGACTGGTGTTCCAGATATGGATAAGCGTCAAGTATATATTTCTGTTCAGGCTGCGCAGTTCCTTTTAGATAGTGACAGGGTCTCAACCATGGCAATCTATGGCTACAGCCTTGATAAGACATCGAGCTTGCAGGAAAGACTGCGTGAGTTAGTTCCAGAGTTGGAAATTACAACTTGGGAGGATCGTGCCTTTTTCTATCAGGGAGTGAAGAGTCTTTATGATCGAATTTTTGGGTTGATGGGCATCATTATGGCACTGGTTATCTTTGTCTCGCTTTTCAATACGCTGGCAATGTCGGTAACAGAGAGAACACGGGAAATAGGTACCTTGTCCGCACTGGGTGCATCCAAAGTGGAATTGATAACTGGGTTTATATTGGAGGCTTTAGTACTTGCTGTAGTGGGTTCTTTAGCAGGTGTTATTTTGGCTGGTCTGATAAGCGCTGGGTTGATGATGTTTGACATTACTATGCCGCCACCTCCGGGAAAAACAACGGGGTATCCTTTGACTGTTTATTTCTCTATTAACTTGGCTTGGATGATTTCGGTTGCAATAGCTGCGATATGTGTTTTTTCATCCTTCCTTGCGGCGCGGAAAGGTGTCAATAAACCGATTACTGAGGCATTGGTCCATGTATAAATTAAGATTAGGCAGAGTTAGCTTGGCGATTGGTTTTTTGCTGATGTTCTCTCCCTTTGTTTTAGCTGGGGCTGAGGAGAAGGAAAGTCATTTTTCCGCTGTACAGGTAGAAAGCATGTTGGCCAAAGCCGATTCCTATCGTCTTGGAGAGTCATCTTCAAAAGTTGTCACCAACATCCAGGTTTTTAAACAGGGAGAGTTAGAAAGCGAAGATCGCTACCATGTTTATACTCGCCCTGAGAGAAAATCATTGGTGGTATTTAAAGGTGTTGGTGAAGAGGGGCAAAAAATGCTGATGCTGCAGGATAACTACTGGCTATTGATGCCCCGCAGCCGCCGCCCTATCCGCATTACACCGATGCAAAGATTGCTGGGGGAGGCTTCAATTGGTGATATCGCCACTTTGACCTGGAGCCAGGACTATCGGGGGCAATTCGAGGCAAGTGAAATTCTAAAGGATAAATTGACCCACAAACTTCAGCTGGAGGCAAAAACCAAAGGAGCCAGCTATCAAAAGATAAAATTGTGGCTTGATAGTGAGAGTTTCTTCCCAATCCAAGCGGAGCTTTACTTGAAATCTGGAAAGTTGGCTAAGGTTGCGCATTTTGTATCGGGGATAAAGGATGAAGAGCTATTTGTACAGGAGATGGTTTTGGTTGATAGCATCAAAGCTACCACTGAAACCAGAGTTCACTACGAAAGTAGCACTGCGCATCAGTTAGCGGAAAAATTTTACAATCCGGCTTACCTGAGTCGGCAGTCAAAAATGGATCTGTGAGAGTGGATCTGAGCGGGTAACTGCCTCTGCCAGTATCAATTCCGATACTGGCAGAGGTGCGGAAAATTAGGCTGCCTCAATTGATGCTATTTGAATTTTCCGCTCTTCGGAAAAAGCTCTATCAAGCTCTTCTGCCTCCCTGAGACGTTTTATTTTATCAAAGAACAATTGGGCTTCAGGAAAAGCCAATTTCAAGTAAGCGAGCCATTGTTTAATACGATTGCCCAGATACTTGGAAGGGTAAACTTCTCGGGTGGTTTGATAGTAACCCCAAAGAATTTCAATAATCTCTTGCCAGCCCATTGCTGTATAGCTCTCACCTGAGCAGTAGGCTTTTATCTGCTTGCCCAAATCTGGCCTGGCTAGCAGGCTGCGACCAAACATAAATGCTTCGCATCCGGTTACTTCACGGCAGCGTTGAAATTCCTCAAGTGTCCAAATATCCCCGTTGGCAATGACTGGGATTTCCAGTTTTTGGCGAATTTCACCGATGTATTCCCAGTAGGCTGGGGGTTTATAGCCATCGACTTTGGAGCGAGCGTGTACTGCCAGTTCATTTGCGCCGCCAGCTGCTGCGGCCTGGGCGTTATCCATATAGCTAGAGCGATCATTAAAGCCCAGTCGGATTTTTGCGGTGACAGGGATGTTTTCAGGGACAGCGCGGCGAACCGCTCCTACAATAGCTTCCACTCTGTGAGGGCTTTGTAATAGGCAGGCGCCACCGTCGCTGTTATTCACTGATTTTGCAGGGCAGCCGAAATTGAGATCAATTGCTGTAGCACCGAACTCAACTGCTTTTACTGCATTAATTGCCATTGCATTGGGGTTGCCGCCTAACAGCTGTAACCGTACTGGAATCCCGCTTGGGGTCTTTGCACCTTTGTCGACCTCTGGGCACAAGCGGGTGAATACTCTGCGAGGCAAGCGAGTATTAGTGACACGAACAAACTCTGTAACACAGATATCGACTCCTCCAATGGCGGAGAGCAGGGCACGCACGTGATGGTCGATTACCCCCTCCATTGGTGCCTGGTAAATCGTAGGTTCTGGGGTAGGTGTCTTGTCGGTCATAAGTCAGTTGAGAGGTAAATCATAAATCTAAAGGCGCATATTCTATCAGCAAGTTATTGTAATGGCGCAAAATCGATCATTCTTCAGTATATAAAAGTAGGAGAAATAAACTCAGCCTATTGATGTTTTGCACCAAAATTGGGCGTGGTAATTTAGACCCCTCCGTTGCCTCTGAAACCAATAAGTGTTTGATTTTAAAAGCAACTTGTATTGATAATAGAAAAATATCAGCATTTTGGAACTAATGAATTTTTTCCTGTGTGCCCGCTCTTTTTGGGGGAGGATCAGGTGCAGCGGCGGTTGAAATTACCGGTCTAGGGAATAAGATTCCGATGTGCAGAAATTTGGGACGGCTGGGCTAAGTGAGATTTTCCCGGGCAAGTTTATTGGTTGTACGACATAAATTTGTTTAATTGTGAGCGAAGATTTTACATATGCACAAAATATCAATTGGGGTGTTTCAGCTGTCCTGAATAAATAGGTACGTAAATTCATAGTGTTACGGGGACAGATGAAACCGTCCGGAATGGCTGGTTTTATTGCCTGGTGCCAGGGGGAATAAACAGTGCAAGAAACACTTTTGCAACAGGGGCTAGATATCACCCTGTTTGGTATGGGAATTGTTTTTACTTTTCTGCTATTGCTGGTGATCGGTACCGGTATTATGTCGAGAATCATCTCCCGCTATTTTCCCGAAGCGGAGCCCGTATCCCACACGCCTTCCCCAACCGCAGGGAATGATAAGGTCCATTTACATGCGGTGATTAAAGCGGCGATCGAACAGCATCGCAAAAGACGCTAACCACCAATCGCTTTCAAACAATTTCCAATAATTTCTGCCGAGAGAGATAACCCATGACTGAGGTTAAAAAGCCATTGGGGATTACCGATGTAGTCCTGCGCGATGCCCACCAGTCACTGTTCGCTACCCGACTGCGACTGGACGATATGCTGCCGATTGCTGAGAAGCTCGATAAAGTTGGCTTCTGGTCTCTGGAGTCCTGGGGGGGGGCCACTTTCGACTCCTGCATTCGCTATCTCGGCGAAGATCCCTGGGAGCGTATTCGTGAATTGAAGAAAGCTATGCCGAATACGCCTCAACAGATGCTGTTCAGGGGACAGAATATTCTCGGCTACCGCCACTATGCGGATGACGTGGTTGAGAAGTTTGTAGAGCGCGCTGCAGTCAATGGGGTAGACGTGTTCCGCGTGTTCGACGCGATGAACGATATGCGCAACCTGAAAACAGCACTGGCTGCGGTGAAGAAACAAGAGAAGCACGCTCAGGGCACCATCTCCTATACCGTGAGCCCAGTACACACCATGGACTTATGGGTGGATCTGGGGCGCCAGATCGAGGATATGGGAGCGGATTCCATCGCGATCAAGGACATGGCCGGTCTGCTGCGCCCCTATGAGGGCTACGAGCTGGTGAAACGTTTGAAGGCCGCCGTGGACATCCCCATCCATATGCAGTGCCACGCTACTACCGGTTTATCTACGGCTACCGCTCTCAAGTGTATCGAGGCGGGTATCGACAACGTGGACACCGCGATCAGCTCTATGTCCATGACCTATGGTCACAGCCCAACCGAAGCGTTGGTGGCCATTTTGGAAGGCACTGAGCGAGACACCGGGCTGGATATTAACCTGCTGGAAGAAATTGCGGCCTACTTCCGTAACGTCCGCAAGAAGTACGCGAAGTTTGAGGGTTCCTTGAAAGGCGTGGATTCCCGCATCCTGGTGGCTCAGGTTCCCGGTGGCATGCTCACCAATATGGAAAACCAGCTGCGCGAACAGGGCGCCGGGGATCGCCTGGATGATGTACTCGAGGAAATCCCTCGGGTGCGTGAAGACCTGGGCTGTATCCCGCTGGTTACCCCCACATCCCAGATTGTGGGTACCCAGGCGGTGCTCAATGTCCTGACTGGAGAGCGTTACAAGTCGATCTCTAAAGAGACTGCCGCCGTCTTGAAAGGCGAATACGGTGCGACACCAGCTGAAGTTAACCAGGAGCTGCAGGTCCGGATACTGGATGGGGCGAATCCGGTTACCTGCCGCCCGGCAGACCTGTTGGCACCAGAGTTGGACAAGTTAACCCTGGAGCTTCAAGAGAAAGCGGGTGAACAAGATGTGGCCCTGACCGGTGGTGAGGGGGAGATCGACGATGTGCTTACCTATGCACTCTTCCCGCAGATTGGTCTGAAGTTCCTGAAGAACCGTGGCAATCCAGAAGCTTTCGAGCCAGTACCTACCGGTAATGAAGGCGCTGCAGTCAAGAACGACAAAGGTGAAGAAGTTTATACGGTAACTGTGGAGGGGCAGAGCTACACCGTCACTGTGGCCGATGGTGGCGACTTAACCAATATTGCCCCTGTGTCCGGTGGTGCTCCCGCACCTGTAGCTAGTGCACCTTCCGTGCCTGCTACCGGAGGTGAGCCGGTTAATGCGCCTCTCGCTGGAAATATCTTCAAAGTAATGGTGAAGCCTGGGGATCAGGTGAGCGAAGGCCAGGCGGTGTTAGTACTGGAAGCGATGAAGATGGAAACTGTGGTGAGTGCCCCTCGTGCCGGTAACGTCGCCAGTGTGGCAGTAAAAGAAGGCGATTCAGTGGCGGTGGGTGATGCCCTGCTGTCTATTGCATAGCCAAAGGTAGGAGTCACACGTGGATAATCTGATTACTCTTTGGCATTCCTCCGGCGTCGCGCAGATGGCATCGGGCCAGTTCATTATGATTTTGGTGGGCCTGGGCCTGCTGTTTTTGGCCATTCGCAAAAACTTTGAGCCCCTGCTTTTGGTGCCTATCGGTTTCGGCGGAATCCTGGCAAATATTCCCGGTGCTGATTTGGCACTCTCAGCCGCAGAGACAGCCCTTACCCAGGGAGATGGAGCTGTTTTGGCGCAAATGGCCCAGATCCTGGGCCTTGATAGTACTTCAGCTTTACCCGCGCTAAAGGAAGCTCTGGCCAGTGCGCCGGCAGCCGTGCAGGTGCAAGCAGCTGAGTTTGCCCGAGATGCCGGTTTCAACAACGGTATGCTGTATAACTTCTATTCCGTAGCTATTGCTTCCGGCATTGCGCCGTTGGTAATTTTTATGGGCGTAGGGGCTATGACTGACTTTGGTCCGCTACTCGCCAATCCGCGCACCTTGTTCCTCGGTGCAGCGGCCCAGTTTGGGATCTTTGCCACGGTGCTCGGTGCTGTGGGTCTCTCGGTAGCGGGGATTATGGACTTCTCAATCGCCGATGCCGCTGCGATCGGTATTATCGGTGGAGCAGATGGCCCTACAGCTATCTATGTTTCCAGCCTATTGGCCCCGGACCTGTTGGGGGCTATTGCTGTAGCGGCTTATTCGTATATGGCGCTAGTGCCTATGATTCAGCCGCCGATTATGCGAGCCCTGACCACTGAGCAGGAACGCAAAATTGAAATGGTGCAATTGCGCCATGTGAGCAAGCGGGAAAAAATTGCCTTCCCGATGTTGCTGCTGATTTTGGTGGCCCTGTTCCTGCCGGCTGCTGCACCGCTGTTGGGTATGTTCTGCTTTGGTAACCTGATGCGTGAGTGCGGAGTCGTTTCCCGTTTGTCGGACACCGCTCAGAACGCGCTGATCAATATCACCACTATTTTCCTGGGACTTTCCGTTGGTTCGAAATTGGCGGCAGACAAATTCCTCGATCCTAAAACCCTGGGTATTTTGGCTTTGGGTATTGTGGCGTTTGCGATCGGCACTGCGGCTGGCGTGTTGATGGCCAAGTTGATCAATGTATTCAGCAAGCACAAGATTAACCCATTGATTGGTTCTGCCGGTGTTTCTGCCGTACCTATGGCCGCGCGGGTATCCAACAAAGTGGGGCTTGAATCCAATCCTCACAACTTCCTGTTGATGCACGCAATGGGCCCCAACGTAGCCGGTGTTATCGGTTCTGCGGTGGCTGCGGGTGTGATGATCAGTATGGTGCGGAGCCTTACTGGCGGGTAACCAAAATCCATGGCTTTGGAAGAGAGGGCGAACAGTGTTCGCCCTTTTTTGTTGACCTAAAACAAATGCATTTTGTCCGCTTTTGCTGGTTAAAACAGATCCTTCTGATTTAAATAATGTGAAGAGGCAGTCATAGCTGGAGTTGGTATGTTTATCCGGTCAACAGAGCATCTCCATCGATAGAATTCATTTTGAGTTAAGGTTAGTTGCGCTATATTCCTCCCAAAATTTTTACTGGAATAAAAATTCATTAGGAAGTAACCCCAATGCGTAGTTTGCCATTCTTAATTGCCTTTGCTCTTTTCTCCACTAGTGTATTTGCACATGATAATCATCAAACTGCGGAAGAAGTCCGCCAGTTAAAGAAAGAGGTGGTTAAGCTCCGTAAAGAAGTACACTCTGACCACAAACAGGGTGTTGGAGCTGAAAATGTTCGTGACTTAGAAAAAGAAGTGGTTAAGTTACGAAAAAATGTCCATCGGCTTCAGGACTTGATTTTGGAGTTGCAGGCGAGTATTGACGCTCAGCCCGAACTGGTACCGCCAGCTCTAGTAGAGGAGCGTCCAAAGTGGGCCTGTTATATGAAGGATCCAGTGGCGGGAGGCATGCATTCAAATGGCTTTAGCCGTATTGAGGCGAAGGGGAAATTACTTGAACTCTGTACTCAGCGCAGTGGTTTTTGCTCTGAGTCAAGGATCAAGTGCTCTGAATAGATGAGCTGTTGAATTGGTTTGTGAGTGTTAGGGGAAATTCAGTTTATGAAGCCTGCTGAATTCCCCAATTCCGCCCACCCAATCAATAGTATCAAAAACTCACATTTAACTGTGTGAAGTGCGCATCAAGCAGCTGAAATAATAAATTACGCCCTTTGCGATGAAGCGCCTCTGGGGAGCCGTGGATTTTAAAGTGTTCGGGAAATAACTTGGCAACATCCGTTTGTGACCACTCTAGATGAAATTGTAATCCCAACACATTTTTTCCGAATATAAACGCCTGATGAGGGCACAAGTCAGATTCTGCCAAGCAAATTGCCCCCTCCGGAATTTCAAAGAAATAGCTATGTGCCTGGAATACATTCTCTAAATTGAAATTCAGTGCTGTTGTAGACCTTATAGGTAGCCAGCCCATTTCCTCTTGAGGAAGTTGGCGGACCTCTGCTTCCAATGCATATGCAAGAATCTGTGCCCCAAGGCAGATGCCCAATATTGGGATCGGAAGTTCAATGCAGTTTTTTACCCATGCAATCTCATTGGCAAGCCAGGGGAGCCTTTCACGCTCACAAACGTTCATCATTCCACCAAGGATAATAACTCCGCTAAAGTCGCTTTGAGGTAGTGGTGATTTCTGTGGGTTAATGATAGAAAGCGGTATTCGCTTCTCTGTAGCCCAGTCATAAATATACCCCGGGCCCTCAGTTTCCTCATGTTGGATAATCAGTATTGGTTTGGTCATTTACTGGAAATCCTGATTTTCAAAATACAGTTCTTCCTTATAGTGGATGCCAGCTTTAGTTAGGCTTTTTGGCCAGCTATTTTTCGAAAGCGGTTTTAAACTGCCGCTATAAATGTCGCTGAAAAAATCATGGTCGGTGCTGACCAGCAGTATTTGGTCGAAGCTGGGGGTGGATGCAATTTCATGCACAAGCAAAGTGTAATTTTTAAGAAGTATTAATTGGTAGTGCCCATTTTCTGTTCGGGTAAGGGGGCTATCCATTAGTCGAGAGGTTACCCTGAAAGTAACAGCTTGCAGCGCAAGTTTTCCTCCTCGTTCAAAATGCCCTGTAAACATTTGGGCGTTAAAGGCATTGAGTTTTCCCTCGCGTAGTTCGCGTAAAGAAAATTCCTCTGGAAGCAATGTAACTAACTCGTTTCGCTTGAGGAGGTTTTGCACCTCCTCCTGGTCATCAGTCTCCAATTCCAAAATAACTTGATGACTGTGTTTTCCGCCATGTAGTGGCATGTGTGTGGCAATAATTTGCCCGCCGACGGTAAACAGGGCCATGCCATGAATTCCGACTGAATTGTCACTTTGTGCTAATGAAGATTGTGTGAAGCATACGCTTGAGCTGATTGTCAGCGCCAAAAAGAGAAGAATATTTTTCATCGGTTTTGTGTAGCTATGACCTTGGATGCAGGGGATTCTAAGAGTACTCTAGTGAATAATCGATTCAAAAATAGAGACATTTGATTCCACAATGGAAATAGAAGCACTTGAGAAGTTTCTAGTGATTGCTGCGACGGAGAACCTGCAGCGCTCCGCAGACAGGCTGGATACGAGCCCGGGTGGATTGAGTAAAACATTAAAGCGGCTGGAAGGAGAGCTGGGTACTCGCCTGTTTGATCGAGTTGGCAAGCAACTGAAAATCAATGACGCAGGCCGCAGACTGCAAAGTCGGGCGGTTGAGATGGTGGCGATTTCCAGAAGAATTCGCTCTGAAGTTGGCGAGCTAAAGGTAAATCAGGAGTGCCGAATTGCTGCTCCGACCATGCTGCAACTAGCCTGGGGTACATTTATCCACCGCAAATTTACTACTGAGGAAGCAGGGGGGCGGTTGTCATTCACATCGGCCTATGAAGCCTTGGCATTGAAGATGTTATCCAGGGGGGAGGTAGACCTGGCCCTGATAACCGGAGCGGTTTTGGGGCAGTTGTCATCCACAATGGATGCTCGGCCACTTGGCTCAGTATCAATGTGTATTGCTGCAGGGCCTGATCACTCTTTGATCGTGGAGCAGGGGGCTGAGGTGAAGGCTTCACTGTCAGATATCTTGCAATATCCATTTGCCGCACCGAGGATATCACCCTTCTGTGGTGAAGAGCGGGGGATAGGTAGTGATGGCTGGCCGGAAATTAATTATCCTCGTAAGGTACAGGTCGTTGTAAATGATTATGGGGTTCTTTGCCAGCTAGTGAAAAATAGTAGGCTGCTCGCTTTTCTGCCTGAGCCTCTGATAACTGAAATGGGTGGGGTGGTCGTTAGGGTGGAGGATAGCGATATAAAATCTAGTGAAGAGCTCTTTGTAGTAGGAAGGAAAATGAATGCCTCCTGGCTAAGTAAATTTGCCGAGTGGGCTTAGTGTTTGGATTGGAGCCAGTTAAGCCAGCTTCCATAGAGGGTATTGCAGCAACTAAACTGCCGAAATATTCGGTTGGCAACTGCCATATTTCCACCTGGATGGCTTGCCCATCTCCTGATTCATCGCGAACCAGAGCGGGGCGCTCCTCCTCGGGGAGAACATAGAGACGGTATTGGTGACTGGTTGTTGTTTTCTGATGTAACTGTTCTCCCCGCTCAGTGAGTTGCCAGTTGAGAGGTTGCTCTTTGAGATGTGCACCACAGACTACAATTTTTGCCAGCTTGTCCGGTGTAGCTAATGGCGAGAGCCGCTGTCTTGGTTAGATGTCTCTCCCGGGCGTTCTCCTGTAGCAGCCAATGGGAGATTACAGGCCTGGTGTAAACTATTAGAAAAACTTAGCAGGGACATATCGCAATGTTTCTGGCTAAACAAAGTGACTCCCCAGCTAATTCCGGAGCTAAGGAAGCCAACGGGCACTGCGGTCGCAGAATAGTCCAATAAGTTCATAAAATTTGTGTAGGTTCCGAGAATAGAATTTCTTTGAATGGGTTGCTCGGATATTTGCTGGCGGGTGTAAGCAGTCGGTATAGTGGGAATAATGATAAAATCGACATTCTCCAGTGTTTTATCACAGATTCTCTTTAGTGCCTGTAAGCGGTATTGTCCCAAGAAAGCATCAGCTGCAGTTTTTGTTTTCGCGGAGTTAATAACCTTCCGGATTACCTCAAGCATGGATTTCGGTTTTACACCTTGAGTTGCAATCCAGCGCTCGGCTACCCAGGGACCTTCGTATAGTAGCTTTGCCGCTTCTATAAAAGGATTAAAGCCTACAGTTACAGCCTGCCCGCCCAGCACTTTTAATTTTTTGATAGATTGATTAAAGAGTGCCTGGGTTTCTTTGTTCCCTTGAAAATCAACTTGTTCAGGTATACCAAAAGAAAAACTGATCTTATTGTTAGGGAAGCTTTCCTGGAAGTACTGCAGCCTATTTGAAGATGGGGTGGTACGGCTATAGATATCGGCTGAATCAAATTTCGCCGTAATATCAAGTAGCTTGGCGGCATCTTGACAATTTAGGGCGAATATTGACACGCAGTCGAGACTTTTACAGGCGGGGACAACCCCTGTAGTGCTCAGCAGTCCCCGAGTGGGTTTATGGCCTATTAAATTATTGAGTGCCGCAGGTACCCGACCAGAGCCAGCAGTATCTGTTCCCAAAGCAAAACTGACTTGCCCAAGTGCTGTGGCAATAGCTGATCCCGCACTGCTCCCGCCAGAAATATACTCCTGGTTAAAAGAGTTTTTACCTTCTCCGTAAGGGGAGCGAACACCTACTAGACCGGTGGCGAATTGATCGAGATTGGTTTTGCCGAGCGGCACGGCTCCTGCTTCAATCAAAAGCTTTACAACAAATGCGCTTTCGCGAGGGGTATAGCTAAAGTCTGGGCAGGCTGCTGTTGTAGGTACTCCAGCAAGATCAATATTATCCTTGATAGCAAAGGGCACTCCGTATAATGGCAGATCGCTGGGCCTTATTCGGTCCAATGCTTCTAGATAGGGCTCTACCTCTTCTCGCGTTAATAGGGTTATCCAGGCGTTATAATTGGCTTGCTGCTGTGCTTGCTTTAATAGACTGGCAATGAGTTCACGCGGTGTTGTAATACCTTGGGAGTAGGTGTTTCTTAGATGGTCTAGCGTTAAATCGTGGGCCATAAAAGGGTTCCGAGAATAACTTCAACTAGATACCGGACTGTTATTTATTTCGATGTTTGTATTACTAAGATTATATTTTTTCAAGAATTTTCATCTCACTGTAAACCGCATAATTTTAGATTTAGTAAATACATAATTAGTTTGATGCCCTCTCTGATGGGCAAGGTGTCCCTGCTGCAATCCAGCCTTTCATTGCTTCAATGAACTTGTCGTGGGGGATATTTACCGGTTGGCGGCTGTCTCCGGGGTGCCATCCCCACAATACCAGTGGGCTGGTACTGACAAACTCCAGTTGACTGGTTGGTGCTCGCCCGCCGTTGTCCTGGGGAGTAGTTAGCAGCTTGCAGATTTGAGCCGAGGATTTTTGTGACCAGTTCAACTCAATGGGTGCCATAACCCACCCTGGAGCTCCAGGCGCACCGGTAACAGGGTTGTTTTTATTTGAATGGCAGTTATTGCAACGCATGGTACCTGCCCCCATATTATCTGGACCGCGCTCCACTCTAGGAACATGGGGAGACCCTTCATTTATAAGTGGCATCTCCAACTGGTGGCAATTGAGGCAGCGGGGGTGCAGAAGGACCTCTACGATAGTTTCCCAGTCCTGGTGCCCTGGAGTGCTGCTGGCCTCCTCTTCCTGGGATGCACCTCGATGTTGATCGCAACCGGTTAACGTGAGGAGTGCTATGGCACACAAAGCCAATAGGGGGCGAAAGAGAGCTGTGTTTGGCCGCATTTTCATTCGGCTTGCCTTTAAGTTCGATTTTCACTCTCAAACATAATTGGGCCTGAGGGCTAGTGATAGTTTCGAGATTGATTGCCGCGTCAAAAGATAGACCTGGCGGGTTCAGTTCTATTGGGTTGTGACCAGTTATTCATATTTGGGGATTAAGGCGCCGTAGTACGTGGTATGATAGGCGCGTTTTACATGTTTGATTCTTATATAGCGGGCGCGACTTTTAGCGTCTAGGAGAGCGTATGTCCTGGTTAGGGGCGGGGATAGGTGCAGGCTTTGGTTTTATGTTCGGTGGCCCTTTTGGCGGCCCAATTGGTGCGGCATTGGGAGCCTGGATCGGCAGTTCATTTGGTTCCAGTTTGCAGCAGCGCCTTGGGAAGGCTGCTTCGGCCCTGAGCAGGGATGGAGCCCAGACAATCTTCATCGTGACTCTATTTTCGATGTTGGCAAAAATGGCTAAGGCAGATGGCCTGGTTTCTAAAGCTGAAGTGGAGTTTATAGAGGGCTTTATTAGAAACAACCTCCGTCTGGGCACTGAGGAGCGCAAGCATGCAATCCGTATTTTTGAAAATGCCAAGACTGATAAGTACAGCATTTACGATTACGCAAAACAGTATCGCCAGCTGGTTCGCGATCAAGCAATGCGGGAAATGGTGTATCGCCTATTATTTGCTGTTGCTTATGCCGATGGTGAATTACACAGCGCAGAAAAAGAAATTTTAAAACGCATCACTGTTGATCTTGGGTTGCATGAATCTTTATTTGCGGCAATGCAAAATGAGTTTTTGCACGGGGGTAGGAGTACGGCTGCAAATCTGGAGCAGCATTACGCAGTGCTGGGTTGTACCCCGGAGACTAGCGATAAAGAGCTTAAATTAGCTTATCGCCGAAAAGCAGCAGAGTACCATCCCGATAAAATTGCTTCCAAGGGGTTGCCTGAAGAGTTTATGCGTCATGCTGATGATCAGATGAAAAGCATTACTGTTGCCTATGAAGCGATTGTGGAGGCGAGAAAGCAACAGGCTAAGGTTGTCAGCTAGGTTCTGGAAAGTAGCCTTGCTGTATCGAAAATAAAGGAGTTGATAGATGAGTCTTGCTGAGACAATTAAACATAAACTGACTGCGGAATTTTCCCCTCAGCATATTGAAGTGCAATGTGAAAGTCATATGCACAATGTGCCTGTTGGCTCTGAAATGCACTTTCGGGTCGTTTTGGTGAGTGAGGCGTTCAATTCAGCAAGGAAAGTGCAGCGCCATCAAAAAGTCTATGCGGCTTTGTCTGAAGAAATGGCTGGCCCAATACATGCTCTGGCTTTGCACACCTACAGCCCGGAAGAGTGGGAGGGACAGGCCCCCCAGAGTCCTGAATGCCAGGGTGGTGGAAAAAAGTCGTAATTCAGCGCTTTATTTAAAACAACTCAGACAGGTTCCAGTTCTGGAGCCTGTCGCGTTTTTCATTTAAACAGCCATTCAAAAATTTTCAGTTTCTTTTTGCGTCACGAAAGCCCTCATAAGCTTTTGCTGGTTGTAAGAATCAGTGGTGAAATGGCGTTAATTTTTTGTTTATAAATTTAGATCTCTTCATACCCCTCTTGCTCTGGCGGCCGCTAGAATTCCAAGAGGCGCCTATCCATTTTAAAAATCATACTTTGTTCGGGAAAATTAAACGCCAAAAAGCGGTTTAAGTGCCAGAAAACAATAAATACTTTTTTACACGCCAACATTTGTTTGTTTTTTCTACACCTGTTACTTCGTGCGACTAGACTGACCATTGATTGGGCTGATTGCTGTTTGATCTGCTGAATATCAATGGAGTTACCACAAATGAAGATGACGCGTATTCTGATCCCCGTTATGACGCCCCTAGCCTTAGCAATCTCTAGTGTCGCTTCGGCAGGACCGGCTGGCTATGCCCCTCCCCCACCAAAGACCCAGGAGTTTAAGGTTCGAATTGGTGGGGCCTATATCTCGCCCAATTCGGATAATGTCACGTTTGCGGACAGGTTCTTCGAGGGGCCGGATGATTTTATTGACGATTGGGGTGCATTCCGCTCCAACGTTGATCCCAGTGATGAGTGGGGCTGGTTTATCAATGTAGAGTGGCGGGCCACCGACCATATGAGTGTATCCCTGAGTTACACTGAGGGTGACCGCCATACAGGAGGAGATAACCGGCCCTGGTTACGTCGTTTTAACCCAGACTTTGATGATTTCCATCGCCGTCGCGATTTCGCCAGATGGAAGCCTCAGATCACGGCTGCTTATCTGAATTATTATCCCTTAGATCCCAGCTGCATGGTTCAGCCTTATATGGGAGTAGGTATCAACTATACCGACTTCACCGATGAGCGCCTGAGGAATTGGGGCTGGTGGGTTTTCGATGATGATGTTGAAGTGTTCCGGCCTTGGGATGGACGTGTAAACCTGGGTGACAACTGGGGTTACACTTGGCAAATTGGTGTCGACTTTAACTTCGGTCACGATAGTAGCTGGCTGATTAACCTCGCGGCTATTTACTATGATGTAGATACCGATATTGAGGCAGATGTCTTCTGGTTCGATACCGATGATGATAATGAGTTCTATCGCCACAGATTTGGTGGTGATTACCTCTTCGACCCCTGGTCGTTCAATATCGGCGTAGGCTACAAGTTTGATTTCCACTGGTAATCAAACATGCAGCCAAAAAAGGGCGCTTCGGCGTCCTTTTTTATTTAATGCTCATCTGATATTAAGGGGAAGGCGCTTAACCTTTCTTGAGTGCTGCAGTTGCCAATTCTTGATTACAAGTGGCGCTTATATTGATCGCAATTGTATTCTTTAAATTTCTCTCTCAATTTTTTTATCTTGTCTTTCCATTTCTCCATCTGCTCTCCCGATCCGCCATCTTTTCTTTCTTCGCGGAAGTGTTCAATTTTTTGTTGCCACTTTTTACATTTCTTAAATGATGCATCCTGTTGTGCTGCTGCCTGATGGGTAGCGGTCAGTACAGCAATAAGGGCAATAGCGAGACCTTTGGTTTTCATAATGGTTATTCCAATTATTGCTAAATAAATAATCCCACCCTGTCAATCTAAAGTAAATGAGATGCATTAAAAAATAAGAACCTATTTGTTTTTTTGTGAGTCAGTTAGTGAGATAAATATAAGGTTTTGGTGCTAAGTGTGAAAATCGGGGCAGGGGAGTGTTTAAGGAGCGTAGAGGTTGGAGTCCTGAAGCTTTATGCCTGCTAGCAGTTTATATCTGGAGATAGGAAGAAGGCCCGCTTAGTTATGGGCCTTCTTATAATGATTTGTTTCAGTAATTACTGATTTGAAGGAAAACTGAACTGAATACCTTCCCTTACACCACTGGCAGGCCAGCGCTGGGTAATGGTTTTGCGCTTGGTGTAAAAACGCACTGAATCGGGGCCGTAGGCGTGGAGGTCGCCAAACAGTGAACGCTTCCAGCCACCAAAACTGTGGTGTGCTACCGGTACCGGCAGAGGTACGTTGATACCAACCATTCCAACTTTAATATTGTCGCTGAAATAGCGTGCGGCCTCACCGTCGCGAGTAAATAGACAGGTGCCGTTACCGTATTCATGAGCATCGATAATATCCATGGCCTCCTGCATGGTTTCGACACGCATCACACAGAGTACCGGGCCAAATATCTCCCCACTATGAATCGACATTTCCGGAGTGACTCGATCGAACAGACAGGCGCCCAGGTAATTACCATTTTCAAAACCGGAAACGGTTTGGTTGAGCCCATCTACAGCCAACTCGGCACCCTCTTCGATACCAGCGGCAATATAACTCTCCACTTTTTGTAAGTGTTGCCGGGTTACCAGTGGCCCCATATCGCTTTGGCTGTCCATACCATCGCCGATTTTCAGATCAGCAATTTGTACTTTGAGCTTCTCAACAAGGACATCGGCGGTTTCATGGCCTACCGCTACAGCGACAGAGATGGCCATACAGCGTTCACCACAGGAACCATAGGCTGCGCCCATTAGAGCAGCGGCAGCGTTGTCCAGGTCGGCATCGGGCATGATGATCGCATGGTTCTTGGCACCACCAAACGCTTGCACTCTTTTTCCATGGGCGGTGCCTGTGGTGTAGACATACTCTGCAATCGGAGTCGATCCCACAAAGCTTACCGCTTGGACACGTTTATCAGTGAGGAGTGTATCGACGGCCTCTTTACCGCCGTTAACCACATTCAGTACCCCTGTAGGGATGCCGGCTTCTATACCCAGCTCCGCGATAAACAGTGCAGAGGAGGGGGTGCGTTCGGAGGGTTTTAGTACAAAGGTATTGCCGCAGGCAATTGCCATGGGCCACATCCACAGGGGGACCATAGCGGGGAAGTTAAAGGGGGTTATGCCGGCACAAACACCCAGCGGTTGGAATTCGCTCCAGGAGTCTATTGCCGGCCCGACATTTTTACTGTGTTCGCCCTTTAGCATTTCTGGAGTAGAGCAAACGTACTCGATATTCTCGATGCCTCGCTGTAATTCCCCCATCGCATCGTCAAGGACTTTGCCGTGTTCCAGGGTAATCAGCTCACAGATCTTTGCGGCGTTCTCCTGCAGCAGGTCTCGCAGGCGGTACATAATTCGTACTCGCTTGGCCGTCGGTAGGTTTCGCCAAGCGGGGAAGGCTGCTTCAGCTGCACTAATGGCCTCTTCAACAGTCGCTTTAGAGGCTAGCGAAACCTGGGCGATCACTTCGTTGGTGGAGGGGTTGGTGACCTCTTGGAGTTCGGAGTTACCTGCGGCACCGGTGTCATAGACCATGTTGCCATTAATCAGGTGGCCGATTACTTTCATAGTTCTCTCTCAGTCGGGTTTATCAATTATTGTTCTACTGCTTTGCCCCTTTGTAACACAGCTCTGTGTTTTGGGGAAAAGCTCCCGACTGTTCGGAGTTATTCGTGTTTGGGAAAATCCCTGAGAACCGCCAAAAATGCATCGCCGAAGCGTTCGAGCTTACTGTCTCCAACGCCGGAGACCGCTAATAGCTCGCTGCGTGTTTGCGGGTGGGCTTGTACCATACCGCGCAGGGTCGCATCGTGGAAGACGACATAAGGCGGCACGCCGCGCTCTTCTGCCAACTGTTTGCGACAGTTGCGCAGGGCTTCCCAAAGCACTTGGTTTTCTGGGCTGAGATCATCCAGGCTGCGATTGTCACGGCTCTGCGAGCGAGCCGCTTTTGGGGGAAGCTTACGCAGGCTGAGAGTTTCCTCCCGTCGCAGCAGCGGGCGACAAATTTCAGTGAGCCTCAGCCCCTGGAATTCCCCCTCGACCTCCAGGTAGCCGCGAACAATCAGCTGCCGCACGACTGCCCGCCATTCGGCTGCGCTCAGGTCTTTGCCGATGCCATGAGTGGAGAGCTGATCGTGCTCGAATTTGCGGACTTTCTCGTTCTCGGAGCCGCGCAGTACATCGATCACGTGGCTAGCGCCAAAGCGCTGTCCGGTGCGGTAGACACAGGAGAGAAGTTTTACCGCTGCCTCACTGGCATCCCAGGTGGCAGGCGGCTCCAGACAGGTGTCACAGTTGCCGCAGGGTTCGTCCAGGGGTTCCGCAAAATAGTCCAGTAGGGCCTGGCGGCGGCAGCTGGTGATTTCACACAGCCCAAGCATGGCATTCAGGCGGCTGCGTTCCTGGCGCTTGTGTTCTTCGCTGCCCTCTGAGGACTCCACCATCTGGCCGATCTTTACCACATCCTCGAGACCGTAGAGGAGTAAAGCAACTGAGGCCCCACCATCGCGGCCGGCACGGCCCGTTTCCTGATAGTAGGCTTCGATGCTTTTGGGCAGGTCCAGGTGAACAACGAAACGCACATCCGGCTTATCAATCCCCATACCAAATGCAATGGTGGCGACAACAATGACGCCCTCTTCACGCAGGAAGCGGCGCTGGTGCTCGGCGCGGGTCTCGGCGGGTAGCCCGGCGTGATAGGGCAAGGCAGTGAAGCCCTGCTGGCTCAACCACTCCGCAGTGTTCTCCACTTTGGCTCGGGACAGGCAGTAAATAACCCCGGCGTTGCCCTGGTGTCCGTTTTGTAAGAATTGCAGCAGTTGGCGGCGCTGGTTGTCCTTGGGCTCAATGCGGTACTGGATATTGGGGCGGTCGAAGCTGCTGACAAAGTGGCGGGCCTCTTCCAAGTCCAAGCGGCGAGCAATTTCTGCACGGGTGCGCTTGTCTGCTGTCGCTGTCAGGGCAATACGGGGTACCCGGGGGAATTGCTCGTGCAGGCAGTTGAGTTGCAGATAGTCGGCGCGAAAGTCATGCCCCCATTGGGAAACACAGTGGGCTTCATCAATGGCAAACAGCGACAGTTCTACCCGTTGCAGTAATGACAGGGTTCGTGGCTGTAGCAACCGCTCCGGGGCTAGATAGAGGAGATCCAGCTCACCGTGTAATAGCTGGCTTTCGATTGCCTGGATTTCGTCATAGGCCACTGATGAATTCAAGTAAGCGGCGCGGATGCCGGCTTCCTGAAGAGCTTCTACCTGGTCCTGCATCAGGGCAATCAGGGGGGAGATTACAACTCCACACCCGGGGCGCGCCAGGGCGGGAATCTGGTAGCACAGGGATTTACCACCGCCGGTGGGCATTAATACCAGGGCATCATTGCCGGCTACCAGTGTGTCGATAACTGCTTTTTGAGGATCGCGGAAATCGGTATAGCCAAAAACGTGTTCGAGAATATGTTGTGGGGAATTCATGGGCGGGGAGTATACCTTGTGGCTCGATCGCGCGTGGTATGTTTATTGATGAGTATGCCGCTGAAATTGAATGAAATTGACGGCTTTACGCCTGTGACATATTTCGCGGGTTATAATCCTACGCCATCACAGCGGCAAGCTAAGGATAGGGCTATGCGCACATTGATTTTGTCAACTGTGTTGTCGTTGACGGTTCCTGCCGGACTTCTGGGGTGCGCCTCCACCTCCCCACATAATCTGGTTCAATCTGTTGTTGCTGACACTCACCTGGGGTGGCAAACAGCACCGGAAAACCAACTGGCATTTTCCCTGGCGACCGCATCGGGTGTTGCCCAGGTTGAGCTACAGCCTTTGCCGGAAGAGTTCACAGTGGTCACTCTTGAGTTACCCGGCATGCAAAAAGTTGAAAATATTCAGTGGGAAAATGAAGAAGGGAAATTCACCACGCTGTATGACGGCGAGGCGAGTTTGGAAGGCGTCAGCCTACAGAGCCGGGGGCACGGCTATCGCTTGCAGTTGCAGTTGTCTGCGATGGACTATCTCCGGGATGGGGGGGTGCTGACCGTTACGGATCAGCGTTAGAAACTCTACTGGTACGCTCAAAGCCCAGTCCTGCAGGGCGAATCAAATAGAGCTGTTTCCAGTACTTTCCAGTTACCCAGAGCCCATTTTTGGCTTTGTCCCAGGCGATCCCATTGGCCACGGTGTCAGGATGATTTCTGCCGGCCGGATTGAGAGCGCTGAGATCGATAATGCCGCGCACCTGGCCACTCTCCGGATCGATGGCAATAATCTGTTTTTCTTGCCATATATTTGCCCAAATCAGGCCCTGGGCAAATTCCAATTCATTGAGTCTGGACCAATTTTTACCTCCGCCTTGAACTTTGAGGTGTCGCACTACCTCAAAAGTATCGGGATCGCGGAAAACCAGTTCGCCACTGCCATTACTCATAATCAGCTGCTGGCCATTACTGGTGAGGCCCCAGCCTTCGCCTCGATAGTGCATGACCTTCAAATGTTGGAGCTTGTCTGCGTGGTAGACATGGACCTCTCCCGCCTTGTAGGTCAGCAGGTAAAGTTTATCGTTGAGAACTGTGAGCCCTTCAGCGAAACGATTCCTAGCAAGCCATTTGCGTCTTACTGGATTGGCCCCAGGGTCGGTATACTCGGCGAGCCAGGAGCGGCGGTAGCGACCACTGCTCTCCCACCAGCGTTGACCATCGTAGAAAAGCCCCTGGGTGAAATGGTCCCCTCCACGCTGGCGCTCTTCCAGGATGGAAAAAGGGATTGTTTGGAGTTGTGTCTCTGCAGCTGCACTTTGTGGCCACGGGGCGTAAAGCAATAACAGTATCCAGCTGTTCACGAGAAGTCGGTTCATCAATAGCCTATGACCAGAATTAAAACTTTTATCACTTTGACGCTGTTGGGCGGACTCGCAGTGGTGCTGCCTATAGCTATCTTTGTCCTGCTGTTTCAGTGGCTGTTCGGTCAAGTTAGTGATCTTGTAGCTCCCGCTGTGGTGTGGCTTGAGGCGCATACAGAATTTAAGAATACCCTTGCCAGGCTCGTGGTGATAGCCCTGATTCTCGGTGGTTGTTTCGCGATTGGTTTGTTGGTGAAAACCAGTGTTGGCAGCTGGTTACACCGCCATGTGGATCACTGGTTGGGACGCCTGGCGCCGGGTTACAGCACCATCAAAGATGTGGTGATCCAGTTTATTGGTGGCGGTGGTGAAGGTGTGCTGGCGGGGCCGGTAGCCAAGGTCCGCATTCACGGCATTGATAATCCGCTCACTGTCACCGCAATTGTCACTTCTCAACACCCCAATGGAGATATGACTGTCTATGTGCCCACAGCGCCGGTACCCACCTCCGGGTTTGTGTTTCACGTACCGGCAGAGTGCGTAGAAATACTGCCCGGCGTGAGTGTTGAGGCAGCGATGAAGACGATCGTCGCCTGTGGTTCCGGCAGTGCCAACTTGCTGTCTTCAGAGAAGAAGGAGACTGGAGCCTCCTCTACTTGATATCCCGGTTCCTACCCAGATCGCGAATGGCAAAGCGAGCCGGGTGCAGTGCTTTGGCCAGGGTTGCGCTGACCGGAAGGGGCTCGTTGAGCATCCAGGCAGTCAGTACCTCGGCTGTTAGTGGTGCGTAGGTAAAGCCACGGGAACCCAAGCCTCCCATTACATAGAGACCTTGCTGGTAGTCAGCCCGCTCGGGGACGTACTGCTTGCGGTTCTTGCGCAGTGCGACATAGGTATCGCTGATAGAGTCCCAGTTGGGTAAGGGGCCGACTAAGGGTAGGTAGTCGGGGGTCGCTGCGCGCAAAGCCGCTCGGCCAGAGAGAGACTGTTGTGAGAACTCATCGGCTATTTGCGGCAGTAGCTCTGCCAGGGTTTGTAGATTCTCGCTGTGCTCGCTAACCCGTAGGTCAGTAGCGGTCTCCTTAAGCTTAAAGGTGGCCCCAAAGCTCTGACGCCCTTGATAGGCAGGAGTGATATAACCCTCACCGCACAGAGCCATTTGTAACTGCGAAGAATTTTCAGTGGCTGCTGCTCTGGACACCTGCCCGCGAATTGGCTTCAGGGGGAGGGCCGCCGCAGGGGCAAATTGGCGAATATCATTGGCACCGCACAGAACTACCGCATTAAATTGAAAGTCACTGCGGTCTGTTTTTACTGACCAACCGCTCGATTCTCGTTCTAATTCTTTTACCAAGCTGTTGCTGTGCAGGGTGATATTTGGATGCTGCAATAAAGTGGCGCAGACTTTGCGCGGTTCAATCCACCCGGCGTGAGGAAAGTGCAGTCCACCCACGGGTAGGTCGACGCCGGCCAGGGAGCTGGCCGCTCGAGCATCGACAGGTTCAGCCAATAGCTGCCCATCGCTCTCCGCCAGTGTGGCGGCAACCTGACTCTGTAATTGCTGTTCCCGCTCAGTTTGCGCCAATTGCAGTAGACCGCTGAAGTGGCTCACTTTAGAGCAGCGGCTGCGATAGTAGCGCTGGGCAAACATCAAAGCGTGGAGATTGAAGTCTCCGTTGGGGCCGGGCTTGGGAGATAACTTGGCGTATAGAATTCCCTGGTCATTCCCAGAGCCGCCAGAGCCGGGTTCCTCACCCTGTTCAAATACCTGAACATCGATGCCGCGCTCTGCCAGTGCCCGGGCAATAGTGGCACTGGCTATTCCCGCGCCGACAATAGCGACGGTTTTAGGAGGCTTGCTTTCCTGGTGAGGCAGGTGCCACGGAGTTTCTCTGGTTTTGCTCACTTGTGGGCTCTCCAGAGTGCCACACAGCATCTCTCTTTTGCGCCCGAAGCCGGGAACCTTGCGCAGGGAAAAACCGGCATCGCGGAGTCCGCGCTTAACCAGCCCGGCACAGGTAAAGGTGGCGAAAGTGGCGCTGGGACTGCTCAGAGCGGCCATGTTATTAAACAGCTCTGGTGTCCACATATCCGGGTTCTTGGCTGGGGCAAAACCGTCCAGGAACCAAGCGTCTACCTGGTGATCGCTGCCCCTTTGCAGGCGCAAGCTGTTCAGGGCCTCACTTGCCTCCCCGATAATCAGGGTCAGGCTGACTGGGCCAAAGTGCAGCCGGTGAATGCCGGCGGCCAGCAGGGGAGGGTAGCTATCAATCAAGGGCTGGGCGAACGGGGCCAGTTGTGGCCAGAGATCCAGTGCCCTGCGCAGGTCGTTGGGACGCAGTGGGAACTTCTCGACCGAAATAAAGTGCAAGCGAGCACTTTCCGGGGCTGTTTTCTGCCAAAGCTCCGCGGCGGCGAGAAAGTTCAGGCCGGTGCCGAAGCCAGTCTCGGCGATGGTAAAGGTGCCGCTCTCCGCGAGCTGTTGCCAGCGTTCAGCCAGGGCATTTTGCTGCAGGAAAACGTAGCGGGTTTCCTCCAGGCCGGAGGCGCTGGAAAAATAGATATCGTCGTAGGCGCGAGACAGCGGCTGGCCGTCTTCACGCCATTCAATTTCTGCGTACTTCTTGTCCGGTTCGCTCACAATAAGACTTCCGTCAGCCCTCATCCTGCAAGCCAAACTCGCGCATTACCTGGTCGCACCAGCGCTGGATACGCTCCTCGCTCAGATCGAATTCGTTCTCCTCATCCAGGGCCAGCCCGACAAACTGGCTGCCATCGGCGGTTAGCCCCTTGGATTCTTCAAACTCGTAACCTTCTGCGGACCAATAGCCCACTGCACGGGCACCGCAGGCGAGGAGCTGTGAATGCAAATAGCCCAAGGCGTCCTGGAACCACTGGGGGTAGCCTTCCTGATCGCCCAGACCAAACAGCGCGACCTTTTTCTCGTGCAGGTCCAGCGCGGCCAAGTCGTCCCAGATATTTTCCCAGTCCTCTTGCAGTTCGCCGTAGTCCCAGGTGGGAATGCCGAACAAAAGGAAGTCGTAGTCTTCGGCGAGGCCAATATCCGCCTCTGCGATATTGTGGATATCAATCCATTGAGGACCGATACACTGGCGGATCTTCTCCGCAGCCATTTCGGTATAGCAAGTGCTGGAACCGTAAAAGAGTCCGATTGGGGCTTGGGAACTTTGCATAAAAGGTGAACTTCTTACTGCTGGGACACGGCGCCACTAAAATCCAATTGTCGCCAGGCCTCATAGATAACAATGGCGGCGGCATTGGACAGGTTGATACTGCGGCTCTCGGCACGCATGGGGATACGCAACGTGTTTTCGGCCCCTACTGCTTGCAGGAACTCTGCGGGTAGCCCCCGGGTCTCCGGGCCGAACACAATGGCGTCATCCGCCTGGAATTCGATCGCGGTATGGCTTTTGCTCCCCTTGGTGGAGAGCGCCAGCACCCTGGCGGGTTGTTCTCTATCGATAAAGGTCTGCCAGTCCTTGTGGCGCACCACGCGACTGTACTCGCTGTAGTCGAGGCCGGCGCGACGCAGGCGTTTGTCATCCATATCGAAACCCAAGGGCTCGATAAGGTGCAGCTCTGCCCCAGTATTGGCACAAAGTCGAATAATATTGCCGGTATTTGGCGCTATTTCAGGTTGGTATAGAACAATCTTGAACATGAGGTGGCGTTTGCGCTGGAGAGACTTCTAGCTAGACCGGACAGCAGTGCCCGGCCCTGTACGGCTGCGGATTATTCCACAATTAGATGGGGGTGGCGATCTCCTCGCAATCGATCTCGACCCCGAGTTCATTGGCAATCTGGTCCAGATCGTCACGCAGGCCGTCGAGATCTATGTCTTCGGCCACACTGATGGTGCACTCGGCATTAAACAGGGGCTCACCGCTCCAGGGCGTGCTGCCGTAAGTGGTTTCCAGATGCTCCATATTGATATGGTGGGCGGTAAGGGCGCGCGAGATCTCGCGGACTATGCCGGGACGGTCGTTGCCAACCAGTTTCAGCGTCAGCGTCTGCTGGGGTTTGGCGGATACTGCAATGGCATCTTCAATGACCAGGTTGTAGCCTGCGTTTGTCAGGGCTGACAACGCCTCTTTAAGTGTCTCGCTTTTATCTGCGGGCACCGCCACCCGCAGGATTCCGGCAAACTTCCCAGCGAAGTGGGCCATATGGCTGTCTTCCCAGTTGCCGCCGTTATCTGCGATAACTGCTGAAAGCTTTTCCACGACACCGGGCTTGTCATCAGAGATCATGGAGATAACGAGATGCTGTTGCATATAGGGTTCCTTTGCTTCACGAGAGACGTTGAGCTGACATTGTAATAGGATCTTGTCGAATAACTCTATCGGCCAATCTCAAAAGCGTTATTTTGAAACCAATATCCAAGTACTTTAACGAGGGACTGTTGATGAACGTGATTGCGGACTTATGTGTGATCCCTATCGGCGTTGGTGTTTCCGTCAGTAAATACGTTGCTGAGTGTGAACGGGTGCTGGAAGAGGCGGGGCTTTCCTATCGCCTGCACGCATACGGTACCAATATCGAGGGGGACTGGGATAAGGTGATGGCGGCAGTTAAAGAGTGCCACGAGCGAGTGCATCAAATGGGCGCCGACCGAATCAGTTCCAGTCTGAAATTGGGAACTCGTATTGACCGCGAGCAATCTATGCAGGATAAGATCGACAGTGTGCAAATGAAGTTGGACCAACGATAACAACACAGGAAAAACTATGACGAGCAATTTTAAGAAATCCCTGGTGGCCCTGGCCGGTGCACTGGCTTTGGCGGGCACAGCCCAGGCCGCAGATTTCTCTGCTGCCATTAAGGGGGATCATCGCAACAAGGATTATGTCGCCCGCGATCAGTACCGCAACCCAGCGGAGACCCTGGAGTTTATGGGGATCGAGCCGGATATGACGGTAGTGGAAATTACCCCGGGCGGCGGTTGGTATACCGAAATTCTCGGGCCCTACCTGAGCAAGAAGGGGACCCTATACGCGGCGCACTTCCCTGAGAATAGTGAGTCCGACTACTTCAAGCGCTCCCTGAAGAACTTCAAAGCAAAGCTGGCTGCTAACGATAAGGCTTACAAGAAAGTAATTGTGACTGAGTTTGCCCCGCAAACCGGTCGCGAGATTGCTCCGGCAGGCAGTGCCGATGCCGTAGTAACTTTCCGCAACGTGCACAACTGGATGTATCGTGATTATGCCGATGAAGCTTTTGCCAGCTTTTTTGCCGCGCTGAAGCCCGGTGGTGTTCTGGGGGTCGTTGAGCACCGTGCCAAGCCAGGTACCAGCCTGGAAGATATGGTGAAAAGTGGTTATGTCACCCAGGAGTATGTTATTGACCTGGCTAAAAAAGCGGGCTTTGAGTTCGAAGAGGCCAGCGAGGTAAATGCGAACCCCAAAGACACTGCTGACCACCCCAAAGGCGTCTGGACCTTACCACCGGTAATGCGCTTGGGTGAAGAGGATCGTGAAAAGTATCTCGCTATCGGCGAGAGCGATCGTATGACCCTGCGCTTCCGCAAACCCAAGTCCTGATCGTTTTACAATATTCTGGGGGTGGCTATGGCTGCTCCCAGCCTACCTGAATTAGTCGCTGTATGATTATTCCCTTCGAACAACTAGATGCCGATACCCTGCAAAGTCTGCTGGAAGAGTACGCCACTCGCGAGGGCACCGAATACGGTGAGCGTGAAGTGGAACTGGTGGACAAAGTTGCCAGCCTGCGTCGCCAGCTGCAATCCGGCCAAGTGGTGATCTGGTTTGAGCCCGGTGAAGAAACCGTAAACCTGGTCCTGGCCGAGGACCTGCCCCCCGATGTCTGAATGGTTGATCGATAGCCCGAGAGAGCCCCTTGCGCGCTTCCTGTTTGCCCATGGCGCCGGGGCGCCGATGGACAGTGAGTTTATGCAGTTCCTGGCGCAGGGGTTGTGTGAGCAGGGTGTGGAAGTTGTCCGTTTTGAGTTTCCCTATATGGCGCAGCGGCGCACCGGGGGAAGTAAGCGGCCACCCAATACCATGCCCCAGCTGCAAGAGTCTTTCCGCGAGCAAATCGTCCAGTTAGGCCCCGAGTTGCCCCTGTTTATCGGTGGTAAGTCCATGGGCGGGCGCGTGGCGAGTCTATTGGCGGATGAATACTGGGGGCAGAAGGCGATTGCCGGTGCCGTATGCCTGGGATATCCGTTTCACCCCCAGGGCAAGCCGGAAAAGCTGCGTACCGAGCATTTGGTGGATATTCGCTGCCAGACCTTGGTGATACAGGGAGATCGCGACCCATTAGGCCGCCGGGCTGAGGTAGAAGGCTACGGTTTGGCGAACACCATTGAGGTCGAGTGGCTGGAAGATGGCGATCACGACTTTAAACCCCGTCGCGCCAGCGGTTTTAACCAGCTTCAGCATTGGCAATCCGCAGTAGAGTTGGCTGCCCAGTTTATGCTGCGATCTCCAGGACAGTAATGCGCTCTTCCCGCACCATCAGTGGGTTGAGTAGATTCATCTGTGCGCGGCGCTCCTGGCTGGTATACCAGTGTTGCCAATGGAGCTCAGATTGCCATTTGGAGAGTGTAAAGCGCCGCAAGGGATTGCCCTTCTCGATATAGGTCTGCCCCTCGATAAAGCCTACGGTGCGGTAGGCGCAAGTGAGGATTTTGCGGGCGGCCTCTTCATAGCTGCCCTGCATTTCTGCCGCAATTTCCCGTTCTATCAACACGTAGATCATTGTCAGCCCGAATTGCGTTAGCCCTATGAGGATTTTAGTGCGGGCGCAAGGGAATTACCGCGCGGCCCTCATGCCTCTGGAGATGACGACGGCGGCAAAATTGCGCACAATGATACCTATGAAGTCAGATCACACCTTAGATGCCCGTGGCCTCCTGTGCCCGGAACCCGTCATGATGCTGCATTCAGCGGTGCGCAATGTCGCCGATGGTGAAGTGTTGAAAATGGTTGCTACCGACCCCTCCACTCAGCGGGATGTGCCCAAGTTCTGCCAATTTCTTGGATATGAGCTGGTACAGCACGCAGAGGAAAATGACGAATTTGTCTACTGGATTAAAAAAGCGGAATAGCGGGTCGCGGTTGCTCCAGCCCCCATGCCATTGGCGGGGGCTGGCACACTCCTGAATACTAAGACCCAACAGTCCCTAGGGAGCTGTCACCAGGGCAGCGATAGCGGCCAGGGCTTCGGGGTCCTCGGATTTAATTTTGTTAGCGATATGGTGTTGGAAAAAGTACCGGAATCCCTCGCTCTCCTGCGCGGGGTACAGGCAGTGATCCCCCGGTAAAACCGGAGTGGTTTCAACAATATCGTGGTCTATTAGCATGCCGTGAATATCCCCGTCGGCGTGCAACCTCCAGCTGACGACCTCAATCAGTGTCAGGTTCTCGCGCTGTTCATCCATAAACACAGCGTGGGTGCCGATGGTGTCGGGGATCTCCTGGAGTACTTCCTCAGCTTTATTGCTCTCGTATTCAAAGTATTCCGCCGCAGTCTCCAGCTCGACGATCTTGTGAATGGGGGGCTGATGGAAGATTTCCTCGATGCCGGGGTCATAGTAGCCCTCAAAGCGTCCGTCGAGAGGGTCCTTGATGTCGGGACAGGCCACTATGGTGTTTAACCAGGGAACGAGGCCTACGACCTCGCCATTTGCTTTGAGACCCCAGCATAAAACTTTCAGGCTATATAGATCTGTGCCGCTGGAGTTGTTGGAGTAGAGCATTTCCAAGCCGTCTAGCTCCGGCGATAGGCGAATAAAGCGCCTGTCCGCAGAAGTTTCGATGGGCTCGCCGGTGAAGAGGTCAACCACATTGTTGATACTGTGGTCTGTCATGGAACACCTCCTTGCAGGGCCGGTTGTATACCGTCTCCACGTCAGATGAAGGTGCGACAGCGAAATGCCCTACCTCTGAAGGAAGACTGGGGCAGGAGGGTGTTTGATTGCTTTAATTCCCTCCTCGGGGAGACGCTAGAAGGACACGCCCTCTGCGGCATCCCTGTTCCTAAAGGTATATGTTGATTTGCCGAAATACAACCAGCGCCTTTTGCGCCCCGCAAGCGCCTGCGCTTTGATCGGGGCGCAGGCGTTGATATAGTCCCCGCCTTTGAGGTATCCCGGAGAACGCCTTGCCTGTTGCAACCGCAGAAATGGCTTCTGTTCCTACGAAACTGCCAATGGCTGATCGTATCGTCAGAGTCTTCGATCACTGTTTTTCAGACCCAAATGGGCTCAATACCCGACTTCGCGGGGGCTTTTGCGAGCCCTATTACCGGCCCAGGGGGGAAGGTCAAACCTACCACCAGGTAGAGTTCACCTTGGACTATCCCGCCAGTGCTTTGCATGAAGTGGCGCACTGGTGTGTCGCCGGAGAGGCCCGGCGGCAGTTGCCGGATTACGGTTACTGGTATGCGCCGGATGGTCGCAGTGCCGACCAGCAGGCTGAGTTCGAGCAGGTAGAGGTCAAGCCACAGGCCCTTGAATGGATCTTTGCACGGGCTTGCGGACTCAGTTTCCGCGTGAGCGCTGACAATCTGGAAAATGGATTGGGCGCTAGCGACCCGTTTAAAAAGGCCATCTGGCAGCAAGTTCTGGACTATTGTGATACCCGGCCCAACCCTCGGGTCCGTGCATTCGCCGAAGCCCTGATGAAGGAATTCGGCTGTTCCAATCCTTTTGATCGGGGCAGCTACCAATTGGCGGATCTCTCTTGAATAGTTATCTCATAGACGCATCGGTATATATTTTTCGCTACTACTTTGCGCTGCCGCCCAACTGGGAAAGTCGCAGTGGCTACTCCACTGAAGCCGTTTACGGCTTTACTAACTTCCTGTTGGATATGTTGGCGCGACAACCGAGCTATATTGCCTGCGCCTTCGACGAATCATTGGGAAGCTGTTTTCGCAATGAGATTTACCCGGACTATAAGTGCAGTCGCGCACTACCCGATGAAGCCCTGGCTTTCCAGCTGGCGGCGTGCCGGGAAATGGCTGAGGTACTGGGTATTGTCAGCTTTTCCAGTGAGCGCTACGAGGCCGATGACATACTGGCCACGTTAACCCGGAAGCTGCACCGGCATAACCCAGTGGTCGTGAGCCGGGACAAGGATCTGGGGCAGCTGCTGGCTCGGGGCGCTGTATCCCTGTGGGATTTTGCCAACGACCGGCACCTGGATGGCGAGGGCGTACGGGAAAAGTTCGGTGTGCGCCCGGAGCAGATTCCCGACTATCTGGCCCTGGTGGGAGACACCAGCGATGATATTCCCGGGATACCCGGCGTTGGCCCAAAGACTGCGGCACGCCTGTTAGAGACATTCGACACTATAGAAATGTTGCTGGAGCAGCTCGATACCCTTGCCACAATGCCCATTCGCGGAGCCAAGGGATTGGTGGCCCGGATAGAGGAATACGAAGAGCAGCTGCACCTCGCCAAGCGCCTGACCAGTCTTGAGGAGCGGGTTCCCCTGGATATAAAACTGGCAGATTTGCGCCCACAGCCGGTAGATGTCTATCTGGCCCGTGCCCTGGCGGAGGAATTTGGTATCGGCGGCCTGAGCAAGAAGATTGAACGCACCTTAGCGGGTGTTGATGGAGAACTTACATGACGGATAGCGCTGCACAGAGTGCGGGATTAAAAATTGTCGCCGATGAGAATATTCCTGCGTTGGAGGAGTATTTCGGTGATCTGGGAACGCTGGAGCGCTACCACGGCCGCACCTTGAGCCGAGAACAATTAATTGATGCAGATATTTTGTTGGTGCGCTCGGTCACCCAGGTTGATCAAAGCCTGCTGGAGGGGACCCGGGTGCGCTTTGTTGGCAGCTGCACCATAGGTACTGATCACCTGGACACCCAGTGGTTGGAGCGCAATGAGATCTTCTGGAGTGCCGCGCCTGGCTGCAATGCCAACTCCGTGGTGGAGTATGTTTTCTGCACCCTGGCCGCACTGGAAATTGACTGGCATGGGCGCAGCTTCGGCATAGTGGGCTGCGGCAATGTGGGCGGATTATTGCAACAGCGCTTGCATGCCCTCGGGGTTTCCTGCGCAGTTTACGATCCCTGGCTACCGGAAAACCCGGATGCGAGTGAGCTGGAAAAGGTGCTGAGCCAGGATATTGTTTGCCTTCACGCACCGCTGGTTAAGGGCGGCACCTACCCCAGTTTCCATATGATTGGAGCAGAGCAGATGCGCCAGCTCCGCGATGGCAGCGTATTGATTAGCGCCGGCCGGGGTGGGGTGGTAGACAACCGGGCACTGCTGGCGGAAATCCAGCGGGGCAAGCGTTTTACTTCCGTACTGGACGTATGGGAGAACGAACCGGATATCGATATTGAATTATTGCAGCATGTTGACCTGGGGACACCGCATATTGCCGGTTACAGCCTGGATGGGAAGCTGGCTGGCACCCGTATGATTCGCGAGGCCTTGTGCCGGGAACTGGGTATTGCACCCATGTCTGCGGAATGTCAGCCGGCTGTTACCTCTAAAGAGATCAGGGGAGACTCAGCAGAAGAATTACTGTTGCAGATGTACAACCCCCGCGCGGACGATCGCCGCCTGCGCGCGGCGGCAGCAGGTGATGTGCCGATGGAGAAGGCTTTTGATTTGCTGCGTAAAGAGTACCCCGAGCGCCTGGAGTTCAGTCACTACAAAACTTCAGCCCAGACTTTGGGTGACGAAGAGAAGCGGCAACTGGAAGTGTTGGGGTTGGCGTGCAGTTAAGTAAACAAGTAAAAAAGCTTGGTTTAATTATTAACCCCTGGGCTGGCATTGGTGGCCCGGCAGGGCTTAAGGGGAGCGATGGTGCCGAAACTGTGCAACGCGCGCTGGACGCAGGTATCGAACCCCAGGCAAATCAGCGTGCGGCGCTGGCCCTTGAGGAGTTAAAACCCTTTAAGGATGAGCTGGAAATCCTGTGCTTTGCCGGCGATATGGGGGCCAGTACAGCGCGTAAACTCGGTTTTTCTGTCTGTGAAGTGGGCGTGGCCGAGTGCTCGCCATCCTCCCCGGAGGATACAGAGCGTGCAGCAGCTACTATCCGCAACAATGGTGCAGACCTCATTGTTTTTATCGGCGGTGACGGCACTGCGAGAAATATCGTCAATGCCCTGGGAGATAATTTCCCGGTACTCGGTATTCCCGCCGGAGTGAAAATGCATTCCGCCTGTTTTGCGATTTCCCCTAAAGCGGGTGGCGAGGTTTTGCGCCGACTGATGGCGGGGCAACTGGTGGACCTCGCTGAGCGTGAAGTGCGGGATATTGATGAGCAGTCATTCCGCAGTGGGCGGGTAACTACGCGTTACTACGGCGAATTGCTGGTGCCCCAGGAAGGTCAGTTTTTACAGGCGGTAAAAAATGCCGGCCGTGAAGTGGAAGAGCTGGCAGTTGCGGATATCGCCGCAGAGATTACCGAAGACCTGGACCCGCAAACCCTGTATGTCGTTGGCCCAGGCTCTACTACATTGGCAATCCTCAGCGAGTTGGGCTGTGAGGGAACCCTGTTGGGGGTGGATTTATTACTGGATGGCCAGTTGTTGCAGTTGGATGTCAGTGCGCCGCAAATTGAACAGTCTATTGCCGATCACAGCGGGCCGGTAAAAATCATTCTCACCGCCATTGGTGGCCAGGGTCATTTAATTGGCCGGGGTAACCAACAATTGTCGGCCAATGTACTGCGGCGCGTTGGGCGCGATAATTTAATCGTGGTTGCGACTAAGACAAAAATTACGGAATTGCATGGGCGCCCGCTATTAATCGATAGCGGTAACCCCAAGCTTGATAAACGGTGGAGTGGTTTTATTCGAGTGGTTACCGGTTACCGGGATGCCATTCTTTATCCACTGAGTAACGGGGATATTCAATAAGCGATGAGTGCAGATTGGCAGTTACTGCTGGAGCAGGTAGAAAATAAATTAGGGCAAAATGTTGGCGACAGCTGCCGTTTTTTTCACGGCCGGGGTCGCAGCTATGAGGGCTTGGAGCAGGTCTGCGTTGACAGCTTTTTCCCCGCTTTGTTGGTGACTTTTTTTGAAGAATATGAAGGTGAAGTAGAGCTGTGTGAAAAGCTCTGGCAAATGGCTGAGGCGCGAGGTTATCAGGGGGTTGCTGCACAGCGACGCTATCTCCCTGGGGCACCTTTACAGTGGCACTTTGGTGAGCCGGTAACAGACCCGGTCGCGCAGCGTGGAGACCTTAAATTCCCCCTCACGTTTGATCGACAAAATGTTGGTTTCTTCCTGGATATTGAGCCGGGCAGGGCCTGGCTTGAAGAGCAGGTGCGAGCAAGGGCTGGGCAGGCGTCAGCAAAAATGCTCAATCTTTTCGCTTTCACCTGTGCCTTTTCTGCGGTCGCGCGAGCGGCAGGTGATATCGGTATTGTAAATGTGGATGTCAATCGCGGTGTTTTAAATCGCGGACGGGAAAATCACGAAGTTAATGGGCTGTCTCTTAAAGGGATTCAGTTCCTGCAATTCGATGCACTGCGTCAATTCAAGCGCTTCGACCGTCGCGGCCCCTTTGATCTGGGCATTGTCGATCCGCCGACACGACAAAAAGGTCGCTTCGATGTCAGCCAGAATTATGAAAAGTTGCTGAGGCAGCTGCCCGCTTGTCTCGCCGCTGAGGCGGATCTGCTGATGGTGATCAACTCGCCCCGGCACAGCGAAGCCCAGTTTAGGGAGTTAATCCTCGGATCTGACAACGGTTATGAAGTTGTAGCGCGCTTGGAGCAGAACCCGGATTTCCCTGATCAGGACCCGGATGCTGCCTTAAAAATGTTGCACGTTAAATATCGTCGCCAATCCCAGTAATGGCGATTGCCAATGCCGCGCATTAAGGGGCTCCTTACAGCGCGGCAAACTCCCGCATCAAGCGCTCCATTAGCGCCTGCAACTGGCCTGATGATCCCTCGCGCACAGCGCTGTTGAGCAACTGGGCGTTGCTCTGCCCGGACTCAGCTCCGGCATTAATCATTAGCAGGAAACCCTTGTGGGTTAATACCGCATCCTCCATCGCCTCCTGGCGCACCAGCTGGGAAAAGCTGATATAGCCACTCTGCTTTAGCCAGGTCATGGACCCCAGGCAGGCTAAATGGCGGAGGGAGTGCAGCCCGTACTCATCCGGTGAGTCAGGGCCGGAAATATCTTCCACGTAAACGGTTGCCGGTACCGGGAATTGATTAAACATTGCCAGCAGTACCCTGCCGGCATCCCGGTAAAAATCATGAATATGTAAATCGTCCAGCATCAGCAGGAATATCGCTCCAAAAATTCGCCCAGGCGTTCCATCGCATGCGATAAGTCGTCGGCACGGGGCAGGAAGACAATGCGCAAGTGGTCCGGTGCATCCCAGTGGAAGGCACTGCCTTGAGCCAGTAGTATTTTTTCCTGGCGCAGGAAATCCAGCACCAGCTGCTCGTCATTTTCGATCTTATGATGATCCAGATGCAGCTTGGGAAACAAGTAGATAGCACCGCTAGGTTTGACACAGCTCACACCGGGAATGTCATTGAGCATGCGGTGGGCCATATCTCGCTGTTGGCGCAGGCGCCCGCCGGGCAAGACTAAATCGTTAATACTCTGGTAGCCACCGAGAGCGGTTTGTACTGCGAACATAGCAGGTACATTGCCGCACAGGCGCATAGAAGAGAGTATCTCCATCCCCTGGATAAAACCCTTGGCCCGGTGTTTGGTGCCGCTGATAATCATCCAGCCAGAGCGGAAGCCCGCCAGGCGGTATGACTTGGACAGGCCGTTAAAACTCAGGCAGAGCACGTCCGGGGCGAGTTTGGCCATCGGGGTAAATTCCGCATCGTCGTAGAGAATCTTGCTATAAATCTCATCGGCGAAGATCACCAGGTTGTGATTGCGGGCAACCTCGACAATATCCTCCAGTAGTTCCCGGGGATAAACGGCGCCAGTGGGATTATTGGGATTGATAACCACTATCCCGCGGGTTTTTGAAGTGATTTTTGCTTTGATATCCTCAATATCAGGCAGCCACCCGGACTCCTCGTCGCAGCGATAGAGAACTGGCTTGGCACCGGTGAGGTTGGTGGCGGCCATCCACAGGGGGTAATTGGGCATTGGCAACAGCATTTCGTCGCCATTATTGAGAAGGGCCTGGGTGCTCATGGAAATCAGTTCGGAGACGCCGTTGCCCAGGTAAATATCGTTAATCTCGACACCCGGGATACCCAGGGTCTGGCACTCTTGCATAATGGCCTTACGCGCAGCGAAGAGCCCTTTGGACTCGACGTAGCCCTGTGCCTCAGAGAGATTGTGAATGACGTCTTGGATAATCTCGTCGGGGGCGTTAAAACCGAAGGGGGCAGGGTTGCCAATATTCAGCTTGAGGATGCGGTGGCCTTCCTCTTCCATGCGCTGGGCCTGCTCCATCACGGGGCCGCGAATTTCGTAGCAGACGCCGTGCAGTTTTTCTGATTTATTGATGTCCTTCATGGTGACCTGGAAGCTCTATTGCAGAGCAGGAGCGGCCCAGGGCCGCGAGTTCAGTGCGCGAAAACCGGGTAATGTCCACCAGCGGTAGGTACCACTCCTGCGGGAAACCGGGAACCGATACACATAGGCATTGCCACAAGGCGGCGCCTGACCGGAAACCCCAATTGATTACGGAAACACTAGAGTATGTCAAAACAGATGGATGAGAACTACTGGCGGGATAAGCTTACAGATGAGGAGTTTGAGGTCTGCCGGGAAGGTGGGACAGAGGCGCCGTTTAGCGGCGAATATTGGGATGTTTTTGACGATGGCGTCTATCGTTGTCGTTGCTGTGGCGAGGTTTTATTCGGCTCGCAGTCAAAATTTGAGAGCGGGTGTGGTTGGCCTAGCTTTGATGCAGAGCATTATGAAGGTGCAGTGAAGGAGCTGCCTGACAGCAGCTACGGTATGCAGCGTGTAGAGATTCGCTGCAGTAAATGCGATGCCCATCTCGGCCATGTTTTTGACGATGGCCCCACCGATACGGGACTTCGCTACTGTGTGAACTCTCTATCGGTGAAGCTGGACCAGGGCAGCGATGAAACGGAGGATGACACTGAGTGACGGAATCACACTGGAGTAATTGGCTATTGCGGGTGCAGTGGATTCTGTTACTGCTGATCGTCCTTGCGGCTGCCGCCTTGCGTTACGGGCTGCTGCACTTCTCTGTGGTTTTCAAAATATTTGTGTTTTCTGGCGGTGCAGCCTTGGCAATTGCGCTACTGAGCCTGTTTGTTTTTGTCTGGGGAGTGAGCAAGAGCAAGCCGTTGGTGCGCAGCAATGCTCTGTGGGCGGCGTTGCTCGGACTGCTGCCGGTGGCAATACCTCTGGTAACCGTAGGCAAGGGCAACTTCGATGTGCCAAGAATCCACGATATCAGTACCGATACCCGCAATCCCCCCCAGTATCAAGAGGTATTGAAGTTGCGCCAGAAAGGCGACAACAGTGCCGAATACGGTGGAGAGAAGGTGGCCGAATTGCAGCGGGAGGCGGATATATATGCCGATATAATGCCGTTGCACGTGGACTTCCCGATAGCTCGTACCACTGAGATCGCTGCTGAAGTGGCCGAAGACCTGGGCTGGAAAGTGGTTTCCTATGAGCCTCAGCGGGGTCACCTGGAGGCTGTAGCGAAAACACCGATCCTCGGTTTTACGGACGATATCGTTGTACGGGTCAGCGCTGACGTGGGTGGTGGCTCCAAAGTCGATGTGCGTTCCAGCTCCCGAGTCGGGGTCAGTGACTTGGGTACCAATGCGAAGCGTATCCGCCAATTTCTGGAAGAGTTGCACCTGCACGCGCTGGTGCTCGAGGGAACTGGCACAGAGCGGTACTAGAATGCACTCCAGAAATGGCTGGGTTTTGTAAGTGTCTGACAACAAAAGAAAAAAAATCAAAAAGAGTGTTGACAGGTTTAGCGGTGGTCCATAGAATGCGCCCCACTTCTGACGCAGGGCTACACTCAAAGGTGGAGCGAAACGACAGAAGGTTTCTGGGTCCCCATCGTCTAGAGGCCTAGGACACCGCCCTTTCACGGCGGTAACAGGGGTTCGACTCCCCTTGGGGATGCCACGCGGGAATAGCTCAGTTGGTAGAGCGCAACCTTGCCAAGGTTGAGGTCGCCGGTTCGAACCCGGTTTCCCGCTCCAAATTTCCGCTTTGCGAGATGATCTCTAGTCAACTCGGAAAGTACGCCACCGAGAAATCAGTGGCATTGCCATGGACAGCATGGCAGCACCGGATCGAAAGGTCGAAGTGCAAGTTTCTGTCCCCATCGTCTAGAGGCCTAGGACACCGCCCTTTCACGGCGGTAACAGGGGTTCGACTCCCCTTGGGGATGCCAATACGACCCGGTAGCAATGCTACCGGGTCAATTGCGGGAATAGCTCAGTTGGTAGAGCGCAACCTTGCCAAGGTTGAGGTCGCCGGTTCGAACCCGGTTTCCCGCTCCAATTTTCTGCTTTGCGAGATGATCTCTAGTCAACTTGGAAAGCACGCCACCGAGAAATCAGTGGCATTGCCATGGACAGCATGGCAGCACCGGATCGAAAGGTCGAAGTGCAAGTTTCTGTCCCCATCGTCTAGAGGCCTAGGACACCGCCCTTTCACGGCGGTAACAGGGGTTCGACTCCCCTTGGGGATGCCAATACGACCCGGTAGCAATGCTACCGGGTCAATTGCGGGAATAGCTCAGTTGGTAGAGCGCAACCTTGCCAAGGTTGAGGTCGCCGGTTCGAACCCGGTTTCCCGCTCCAATTTTCTGCTTTGCGAGATGATCTCTAGTCAACTCGGAAAGCACGCCACCGAGAAATCAGTGGCATTGCCATGGACAGCATGGCAGCACCGGATCGAAAGGTCGAAGTGCAAGTTTCTGTCCCCATCGTCTAGAGGCCTAGGACACCGCCCTTTCACGGCGGTAACAGGGGTTCGACTCCCCTTGGGGATGCCAATACGACCCGGTAGCAATGCTACCAGGTCAATTGCGGGAATAGCTCAGTTGGTAGAGCGCAACCTTGCCAAGGTTGAGGTCGCCGGTTCGAACCCGGTTTCCCGCTCCAAAAATAAAAAGCCGCTCAATCGAGCGGCTTTTTGTTTTTCCGATATAGTAATTCTTATCTTCTGCACGGTTACTTTTGCCCGGGACTCCTGCAAGTTCCGGTTCATCCCACCAAGTGACGTGTATGAAAAACCCTAGCTCCCCTCAGGTTGAAATTATTCGGGCAAGCGCGTTGAATAACGCTCCCCACTATAGGAGTGCAAGATGAGCGCTGCGCTATCGATCCATAACTTACAGAAAACCTACGACAATGGTTTCCAGGCCCTGAAAGGCATCAGTTTTGACGTGCAGCCGGGAGACTTCTTTGCGCTGCTGGGTCCCAATGGGGCGGGGAAGTCCACCACCATCGGTATCATCTGTTCCCTGGTGCGCAAAAGCGGTGGTTCAGTGTCGATTTTTGGTGAGGATATCGATGTCGATTTTGCTGCGGCCAAGCGCCTGTTAGGTGTTGTGCCACAAGAATTTAACTTCAGCCAGTTTGAGAAAGTGTTCGACATTGTCGTTACCCAGGGCGGTTTTTACGGTATGCCGCGCAAACTGGCTGAAGAACGCACTGAGAAATACCTGAAGCAGTTGGGCCTGTGGGATAAGCGCGCTACCCAGGCGCGCATGCTCTCCGGTGGTATGAAACGCAGATTGATGATTGCCCGCGCGCTGATTCACGAGCCGAAATTACTGATTCTGGATGAACCCACAGCCGGAGTGGATATAGAACTGCGGCGTTCCATGTGGAGTTTCCTGGAAAAAATAAACCAGCAGGGCACCACAATTATTCTCACCACCCACTATCTGGAGGAAGCCGAGAGCCTCTGTCGCAATATAGCGATTATCGACAAGGGCGCTATTGTCGAGAATACTTCGATAAAGTCACTGCTGAAAACCCTGAACCGGGAAACCTTTATCCTGGATTGCGCAGAATTTCTCACTGAGTGCCCGGACTTGTCCGGTTATGAAGGGCGTTTGCGGGACAATCACTCACTGGAAGTCACTATTGAAAAGGGACAATCTCTGACCGAGGTATTTGCGTCATTGCAGCGGCAGGGCATCACAGTCACCAGTATGCGCAATCGCGCCAATCGCTTGGAGGAGTTGTTCCTGTCCATGTTGTCGGAAGAAAAAATGTCGGGGCTAGAAGAGTGAAGGGCAGATTAATCTGGATATCATTCAGCACTATTTACCGTCGGGAAGTCCGGCGCTTTATGCGTATATGGCCGCAGACCCTGGTGCCGCCGGTAATCACTATGTCACTGTACTTTGTGATCTTTGGCTCCCTGATTGGTCGGCGAATTGGTGATATGGGGGGCTATCCGTATATCGAGTTTGTTGTGCCGGGTTTGATCATGATGTCGGTGATTACCAACTCCTACGCCAACGTAGTTTCGTCTTTTTACAGCGCTAAATTTCAGCGCAGTGTGGAGGAGCTTCTGGTCTCGCCAACGCCGAATTGGGTGATTATGGCGGGCTATGTACTCGGTGGCGTGTCACGGGGATTAATGGTGGGGTTGATAGTGACTCTCGTAGCGATGTTTTTTACCTCACTGACGGTAGAGCACATCTTTGTCACGGTAGCGATTGTATTTTTGACGGCGGTGCTGTTTTCCCTGGCTGGGTTTATCAATGCTATTTTTGCCAATAGTTTTGATGCTATCTCTATTATTCCGACCTTTGTATTAACTCCCCTCACATACCTGGGAGGCGTGTTTTACTCTATCGACCTGCTGTCGCCTTTTTGGCAGGGGTTGTCGAAATTGAACCCCATTCTTTATATGGTGAACTCCTTCCGTTACGGCATTTTGGGTGTTTCCGATATTAATGTTGCCGGGGCATTTTTTGGCGTCCTGGTATTTATTACGCTTTTGGCATCCTGGGCCATTTATCTGATGAGCCACGGTAAGCGACTGAGACATTGAGAAATTTATGACAAGAGAAGACTGGCAAAACCTCCCCCTGGGGCAGGAGACCACCTACGAATCCACTTACAACCCCGAGTTGCTCCATCCAATTCAGCGCTCAGTATCCCGAGCCCAGTTGGGGCTTTCTGCCGGCGCAATGCCTTTCTTTGGAGAGGACGAATGGTGGGGTTTTGAGCTTTCCTGGCTGAACCCCAGGGGCAAACCACAGGTGGCGGTGGCTCGTTTTAGTTTTCCTGCGGAAAGCCCCTGCATGGTGGAGTCAAAATCCTTCAAGTTGTATTTAAACTCTTTCAACCAGAGCAAGTTTGAATCCTGGAGATTGGTACAGGATGCCCTGGTGCGGGATCTCTCTGCAGCGGCGGGGGCAAATGTCGGCGTTACCCTGATGGATGTGGAAGATGCAGCGCTGGCAGTTGAGAAGCCAGAGGGCTACTGTCTGGATCATCTCGATATAGAAGTGAATAATTACGAACCGGACCCCGCACTCCTCGCCCTCGAAGGCGGTGAGGAAGATGTGAGTGAGGTTCTTTATAGCCACTTGCTGCGCAGTAATTGTCCGGTAACGGGACAACCAGATTGGGCGACAGTGGTTGTGGACTATAAAGGACCGGCACTAAAGCGAGAGGCACTGTTGGCTTATATTGTCTCCTTCCGCGAACACCAGGATTTTCACGAGCACTGTGTCGAGCGTATCTTTTGCGACTTGCAACAGCTGGCGGAATTTACCGAGTTAACTGTATGTGCCCGCTATACCCGCCGTGGCGGCTTGGATATTAATCCGCTGAGATCGACTCGCATTGAGAAACGTATGCCTTCGCGTTTTGCCCGTCAGTAATTTCCTTTCTTAAGTGCCACCGGAGTCCCCGGTGGTACGGTCCTTCAATTTCAATCTTTGCTTGGTGCCGGCCTGGGTTGGCGCTGCGGACTCTTAAGCTACGCTTTCCAGATAGGCCGGGGAAACCGACAGTGTAGTTGTGTTGGCCGCCCCACAGGAGGTGGAGTTGAGGCTGACAGATGGAGATTAATACCCAGTCCCCAGTAATTCCTGCCGTAGTAATCGGTTTTGCCCCACTTCTTTTTTCCCAATCCTCCACTGCAGAAGTTTATGTTAAAGCTGATGATCTGATACGGGTGATTGAGGCCCAGCAACAGCAGCTGGAAGAGCAGCAGGCTCAGATTCAGAAACAACAGGCAGACCTCGAAGTCCTGCGTCGGCAAATTGAGCAAATGCAACGGGCACCACCATCCCGACCGTCTCTGGAAGTAACTCCTGTACAGCCCGTTGAAGCACCGGTGAGCAAGGAGGACATGAATGATTTACAGCGACAGATTGAGGAAATACGCCAGGAAGTTCCACCTGGTTCGCTGCCTCCGCCGCGGGCCCAGTCTGATCAGGCGGTACCTGACCCCAGTGATATCGAAGATGTGATTGCCAATGCGACAACGGAGTGGCCTGGCTCCATTCCTTTGTTGGGAAATACGATGAAAGCGAAGATCAGTGGCTTTGCGGACTTGGATGTCAATTATGATACCGACGCGATCATCAGCCCCGCACAATTTGTACCTGCCGATATTGTGACTTTCGACAAAACGGCTGCAGAGGGAGCAGACGGGCAGACAGAATTTACCGTGCAAACCTCCAGGTTGGTATTTGAGACCCTGCAGCACTGGGAGGGACGTGAATTTAAAACCCTGATTTCGATGGACTTCCTGCAGGACTCCAGTGTTACCACTCCCAATCCCCGTATGCGCAAAGCTTATGGAGAAGTGAGCAATGCGCTATGGGGGGGCAGTATTCTTGTGGGGCAGCAGTGGTCAACATTTGCGAACTTGGAAGCGGTCCCCAATACCCTGGATTTCCAGGGGCCTAATTCGGCATTTGGCTTGCGCCATTCAATGGTCCGATGGATTAAGAGGTACGGGCCACAGTATTACTTTAAGGTGGCTATTGAAGCGCCGGACTCACAAATATTCGAGGATGCAACCGAGGTTGCCCGCTGGCCCGATGCGGTATTTGCGCTGGAGTCGGACTTGCCTAGGTCCCAGGTACAAGCGGGTTTGGTATTAAGGGATTTGCGCGCGAGTGGCGATCCGGATTCAGCCGTATCAACTACCGGCTGGGGATTAAATTTAAGCGGCACTTTCAATATGCCCGGCGTACTTTCCAAGGATGTTCTTTATTACTCTTTGTCCCTCGGTGCGGGATATAGCGGTCTACTTAATGACGCGCCACCAGATGCAGCTTATGATTTTTTTGATAACTCCGTAGAGGCACTAAACACTACAGCCTGGTATCTGGGGTACCAGCACTGGTGGACTCCTTGCCTGTATACCGTAGCGACCTATGGCAGGGTGAGACAGGATAATCTGGACTTCCAACCCGGTGATTCCTACAAAGCAACCCAATACCGCAGTATCAATATTGTTTGGTTACCCTTTCCCCGTTGGCTGACTGGAATCGAGGTGCTCTACGGCGCTCGCAAAGACAAGAATGGTGATAGGGGGTCTCTGGTGCGGACACAATTTACGACCCGAATGACGTTCTAAAAACAGCAATGTATTTAAAAGAGGTGTTCAGGTATATGCGAGTAAAACGAGAGAAGGTATTTCAAGCTCGAATTATTAGGTTGCTATGCAGCCTTTCATTGATTTCTCTTCTACTCGGATGGACTTCAGCCAGTACCGTGGTTACGCGGGTATGGCAGTCCCCATATATTGGTATTCAAAGCTTAGGAAAAACCCTGGTACTCGCATATACCCTGGTACCGAGGCCGATAGTCGGTGGGCAGGTAGAAAGGGAGTGGGTCATGCAACTGCAGGATACGGGTATTGATGCGCATTCCTGGAGTGCTCTGGGGGCAATAACTGGTGTTCCCTCAATGGGGGAGATTGCACCCTTGCTCCGGGAGAGGGGATTTGACACTTTATTGGTTACCCAATTGTTGGCATTAAAACGGATCAACCCGAATATCCGCAACTCCCAGGTTGCTGTTGTGGAGACACGTTTATATTCGGCGCCCAGTGACGAAGTTTATTGGTCGGTTCAGTCGGATACTTTTTTATACAAGTATTCAGGGGAGGAGCTGCGCCATCCCAATGAGAGAGATTTACGCGAGTTTGTAGAGGTGATGATTCGCACTATGTCTGGCAATGGCGTTTTATAGCCGCTAATTTATCGTGATTTTTATCGAACCTTTCTCCAGGCCAATAGAGCTGTTGTATTCAGCTATTCTGGTGAGACAAACCGTTGATGGGCCTATCAAAGAGTGCGCGTTCAATGGTTCGAAAGGGAATTCAAAGCGTTAGCAGGAATAGATGCCGGCTAACTACTTTTGGCGGTAGGCTTTACCATGGATTGGAATCTAAAAGCCCCTGTGGTTTTTTTGCGAGCGTATTTAAGATGGTGGCGGTGTGTTGATATGCACACTCTGCGAACACTATTTTTCCTGCCAGTTTTTCTCTCAGTCATATTAATCCCTTATTCAGCCATTGCTTCTGAAACCTTTCTGATGCCACTGGGTCCAGTGGCGGAAGAGCAGAAAGTACACTTCTTTTGGGCAATAGCACTTACCATGGTCGCCGTTCTCCCGGTATTTATTTTGGTCCCAGTGATCCTGTTCAAATACCGGAGGAAAAAAGGTCGAGGATTTTACGCGCCAAAATGGGAAACTTATGGCCCGCTGGAAGTGATTATGTGGGGTGTGCCATTTCTGGTCATTATTGTGTTGTCAGTGATGCTCTGGCGTGCAACGGCACGGCTCGATCCCTACAAGGAAATCCAGGGTGTTGTTCCCCCGGTAAAAGTGCAGGTAGTGGGGCTCGACTGGAAATGGTTGTTTATCTATCCGGAGCTGGATATTGCAACAGTCGGTGAATTGGTTGTGCCCGTACACACTCCAGTCTCAATGATATTGACCAGTGATACTGTAATGCAGTCGTTTTTTATTTCTGCACTGGCAGGGCAGATTTATGTGATGCCGGGAATGACCACAAAGCTTAATTTTATTGCATCCAAGACGGGAGAGACGGAGGGAGAGAACACCCAATATACCGGCGATGGTTTTGCTGATCAAAAATTTGTCGTCCGAGTGGTGAATGATGAATCCTTCGAGACTTGGGTCCAAGGTGTGCGAGCTGGAGGGGTTGTCCTAAACGCTGAAAATTATAACCGGCTGGCACAACGAAATACCAAAAAACAAGCATACAAGACCTTGGGAAATAGCCAGATGCCGGAAAATACGCTGTATTTTAACCTGCCAAGTACAGATCTTTTCCACGAAATAGTAATGCGTTACCACTCCGGCAAACCGCTGAGTATCGAAGAGCAGCCCGGCACCCGAAAATTCGGCCGGGGCGAGGATGATGTCGAGGGAGCGCAGCCATGAACAATTTGGATTACGGTTGGCTGGGTAAGCTCAATTGGGATTCTCTGGTGTTTAGCGGATTTCTTGAGCGGCCATCTGTCAGTGAGGCAGTCGCCAGTGTGGCGGGCTCGATAGTAATACTGGCAACAGTGGGAATCCTGTTTTTATTGACCTGGTTTAAAGTTTGGGGAACACTCTGGCGGGATTGGTTGACCAGCACTGATCACAAAAGAATCGGCATTATGTATATCGCTTTTGCGATCGTGATGTTGGTTCGAGGGTTGCTGGAGGGAATGGTAATGCGTGCCCAGCAAGCCGCCGCACCGGAAGGCTTCCTCTATGCAGATCACTTTGCCCAGTTGTTCAGTACGCACGGCACCATAATGGTGTTTTTTGTGGCAGTTCCGTTTTTGGTGGGCCTTATTAATTTCGCTATGCCGCTGCAAATTGGTGCCCGTGATGTGGCCTTCCCGGTACTGAATCAAATCAGCCTGGCGGTGACAGTTTCCTCCGGTATTTTGTTGATGGTCTCTCTGGTGGTGGGGCAGTTTTCTACAGGGGGTTGGTCGGCTTATCCGCCTTATACGGGGGCGGATTTTAGTCCTGGGGTTGGGCCTGACTACTGGATATGGGCGATCGTATTTTCTGGGGCGGGGACGACATTAACAGGAATTAATTTCACCGTCACCGTGTATAAATGCCGTGGTCCAGGAATGCATCTATTCCGTATGCCACTGTTTTGTTGGACCGTACTCTGCGCGTCCATTCTAATGATTTTCGCAATGCCGCCTCTCAGCGTTGCCGCACTAATGTTGGGCTTGGATCGCTATCTGGATTTCCACTTCTTCACCAATGACCTTGGTGGAAATATGATGAACTATGCCAATTTGTTTTGGCTCTTTGGTCACCCTGAGGTCTATCTGTTGGTGCTGCCAGCCTATGGTATTTTTTCCGAGGTCTTTTCCACCTATTCGGCAAAAACCCTGTACGGATATAAATCCCTGGTGATTGCCACCATGTGTATTGCGATCCTGTCCTTTACGGTGTGGTTACATCACTTTTTTACCATGGGGCAGAGTCCGACGATCAATATTGCCTTTGGTATAGCGACTATGCTGATCGCGGTGCCGACCGGGGTGAAAGTTTACGACTGGATGGCGACCATGTATCGAGGTCGAATACGTTTTACCACTCCAATGGTTTATGCCATCGGCTTTTTAATCCTGTTTGTGATAGGTGGTCTATCTGGGGTTATCCTGGCTAACCCTACTGTCGATTTCCAAGTGCACAATACACTGTTCTTGGTGGCGCATTTCCACAATGTTCTGATTCCCGGCGTGCTGTTTGGAATTTTGGCGGGGTACAACTACTGGTTCCCCAAAGCATTTGGTTTTCGCCTTAATGATAAGTGGGGCAAACGCTCAGCCTATCTCTGGTTTGCAGGATTTATGGTGACATTCTTCCCTCTCTATGGCGCCGGCTTATTGGGGATGCCAAGACGATCATTCAGCTATGCCGATCTCACATTCAAGCCGTACATGATCGTTGCTTTTATCGGCGCAATGATTGTTCTGGCGGCCTTAATTTCGCTGGTTATTCAATTTATCGTAAGTATCAGGGACCGAAAGAAAACCCAGGTTCCTGTGGGTGATCCTTGGGATGGACGGTCCCTGGAGTGGAACTCTCCCGCTCCAGTACCGGCTTATAACTTTGTTGAAATACCCAAGGTTACTGATCGGGATGCATTTACTGAGGCTAAGGAGCACGGTGAAGCCTATAAGCGGCCTAAAGTCTATCGAGACATAGAGCTTCCTAAAAATAATCCTCTCGGATTTATTTTGTGCGTTGTCAGTGGAATTTTGATGTTTGCCCTGGTTTGGTACATCTGGTGGCTTGCACTGATCTCCGCATTAACCATTTTGGTTGCAGTTATCGCGGCCACCTTCCGCAGAGAAACGGAATATATTATTCCTGCCAGTCAGTTAGAGAAGGATACGGAAGCTTGGTTGGCCTTGGTCGAGACGAGCGAGGCAGTGAGCCGGGACCTGGAAGATTCCCCGCGAAATGTCGGCCTTGCGAAGCTGGAGATCTAAATGAATCCCGTCTCTTCACCGAAAAGCCCGGGCAGCATCAATCCCCACGAAGCCATCCACAGAGATCCCGATATGGTGATCTTTGGCTTCTGGGTCTTCATGATGAGCGACCTAATTTTCTTTGGGGTGGTATTTGCGATTTATATCACCATGGTGGGCGCTACCGCCGGAGGGCCGGGCCCGAAAGAGCTTTTTGATTTCGGCAGCTTGTTCGCCCAAACGATGCTTCTTCTAACCAGCAGCCTCACTGCGGGTATTGCGACAGTTATTGTTAAGCATGAACGCAGTCGCGCTGCCTTTCTATTTTGGGTGGTGATAACCCTGTTGCTGGGCATGGGTTTCCTGGCATTGGAACTGTACGACTTTGCCGGGATGGCCGAGAAGGGAGGGGTGCCACAGCGCAGTGGTTACCTGTCAGCATTTTTTGGCTTAGTGCCCTTGCACGGTCTCCATGTCACTTTCGGCTGTCTGTGGATGATCGTTTTGATCGTTCAGGTTTTCACTATGGGATTGGGGGATGTCGTAAAGCTGCGCTTTCTGCGCCTGGCATTGTTCTGGCATTTCCTCGATTTGATTTGGATCGGAATTTTTTCCGTGGTTTATTTCGGTGGCTGGGTCTATGGCTAAAGAACCGACTTTTGCACAACACCTGCGGCTGTATATCACAGGTTATATCCTGTCTATTGTGCTCACTCTAGCGGCTTTTGCCGCAGTGCTGACGATCGGTAGGGAGAATAAAAGTGTCTTGATTCTCGTTGCATTACTAGGGGTTGCGCAACTGGTAGTGCAATTAAAATATTTCTTAAACGTAACAACCCAGCGGGACCGTAGGGATAACCTGGCGTTAATTCTTTTCTCTAGCTTAATTCTTTTGATTATTGTGATGGGTACAGTCTGGATTATGGGGAATCTGGCGGTGCGTATGCATACCACTATGTAGAAATTTGAGCCTACACACCTTTTATAAAACTAGATAATGACTTTGCTCTTCAGGTTGGATGCTGCTTTTTGCAGGGACTGTAAGACCTTTTCCTTATCGTAATTTCGGATTTTATCCAGGTCTAAATGCATTGAGAATCCGGGGGCATGCTCCTCCAGGTAACTCTGTTGGCCGCCCAGGTTCTTACGCAGATCAGTAACCTGGTAAACCTTCACCGGAGTACTAATACCTTTTACGGTGATATGCCCTTTGTCCCGGCACATTACTGTGTGTTTGATCATGGCCCAGGTCTCGTGGCTAATCAGGATTTCTCCCGGCTGGGCGGCGCCTTCCAATCGAGAGGCGAGGTTAACGTGGGTACCCATCACCGTGTAAGACTGGTAGTTGGCGGTACCAAAAATGCCGACAGTACAGTAGCCGGTATTAATACCCATACGAACCTGCAGGGGGCGCGAGATACCTTTGTTATACCATTCCTGCTTCATTTCACGTACGCGTTTACGCATCGCCAGGGCCATAGCTACGCAGCGCAGAGCGTCTGACTTTGGTCCTTTACTCTCATCGTCCCCAAAAACAACCATTACCGCATCGCCGATAAACTTATCGATAGTGCCGCCGTATTGCCCAGCGATGCGTGCCATTTCAGAGAGGTAATTATTGAGCAGCTGGGTAAAGGTCTCTGCCTCTAACTCCTCGGTGAGCTGGCTGAAGTCTTTGATGTCAGAAAAGAAAACGGTCAGGAGCTTTCGCTGGGTCACCAGAGCTTCTTCATCCCCGGTAGTGACAGAGCGCCACAGCTTTTGTGGCAGATATTTGGAAAGCTTGTAGGAGCGAACCTTGCTAACGCGTTGCTCAACCATCAGGGAGTGATTGGCTTCCTTAAGCTGGCCAATCTGGCGGTGGGTAAAGAATGCATAGGCGCATAAATAGGCCAGAATACAGATCAGGCTCACGGTGCTGATAGTGAGGTCAGCGCTCACTAGCAGAGATGGCTCGTGCATCAGGTACCCGATAACGACCCCAACCAATAAGCCGGTATTGTGCTCAAACCAAGCGCGACCACCGCCGCCCCCAGTGAGGGCATTCAGCTGGACCATGGTAACCAGCAGCAGCGAGGGCAGCATGCTGAAGTCTGCCAGGGATATGGTGATGCCGATCAGTACTGTATCCAGGAAAGAGAGGCAGCGGCGGGTTTTCAGTGCTTTTTTATCGCCAGTTTTGTAGAGGATAAATTGGGCGAGAGCGGTATAAGCAATGATAAAAAGAGCAGATCCGGTAATAACCAGCTTGTCTGATTGCCATGGCGCATCCCAATTCACCGCGTTTGCCAGGGTACCGGCAGCGGCAAATAAAATCAGGGTGCGAAAATAGGTGGAGTAGCGAGGGTTAACATTCCGCCCCGTGCTCTCCTCAAGCTGGTCCTGCATTTGTGTTGTTCTTTGTCCGTTTGAGCAGAAAGTGAACACCTTGCGCGTTGGCGATAGGGTGGCTCCGATTTCCCCATCCACCGTATAGCCACGCCGTGACTCCAGCAGCGCAGTTTACTCTTCCGAGGAACAGAATGCGAAAAAACTGTGCATGCAAGTGATATTTTTCTCGTTGTTGTTGCCAGTGATATTACCGCACCTCCAGCCTCAGAACCTCCCAATTTTCATGGCAGATTTGCAGTTTAGGCAGGGAAGGTACCTTAGGGCTTTACGTATCAAGGTTTATATAGATAGCGACCACTGACTCTACAGCAGGCCAGGGAGTATGACAGGGTGCTTTCCGGCATTATTAACCTAGATCAATCTGAGCTCAGGAATCCGGGTGACTTGTACCAGGTGAAGAGAAAAGGGGGGGCGTCAGCAAAAGACAAGTTTTCCTATAGCTGCTTTAAGGGGGTGGGTATCGGCCTCAGATAAAGCCGGGCTTATATTCACCTTTGAGTCAAGGGGTTACATAAGTTGTACAGCCCTTGTATTGGAGAGCTGGAGGGGCAGAGCAGGCCGGAAAACTAATGCTGGTCGGATTAATATAGAGCCTGGATCAATCGACTCACAGAGTCTAGCCACCAAACCTGCGATAGCTGAGGGGCTCATTTGAAGGGGCAAATAGCCGTGGTGACTTGTAGCGGATAGTCTGAGTTCCCTCATGATGCCCTGTTTTAACAGCCAGAGAGACTTTTTTCGCATTAGTACTTGCACAACAAGGAACATTTGGGTAAAGTGCGCGCTCTCTCGACGACACAGCAGCTATCTTCCTGATTTCCTTGAAGATTTCGCTGAAGAGAGAGACCGCTACAACGCGGAGAGCCCTCGCGAAGGGTGACAATTTGGTGAGGTGTCCGAGTGGTCGAAGGAGCACGCCTGGAAAGTGTGTATGTCGCAAGGCATCGAGGGTTCGAATCCCTCCCTCACCGCCATCTTCTAAAAGCCCGGCTTATGCCGGGCTTTTTTGATTCTGCCTTTCAATTGGTTTCTCTATGTCTTTTTTGGCGATTCTACTCGTCAGCCCAGAGATTTTTGGGCTTTGCTAAGGGGGGATCTCATCTTAGAAGGGTTTGCCAAATATTACTGCGTTTATAATTGATGAGCTGTTCGATTTAAGGGGGGCAAAAAGGCCTCTTTACTCATTCTGCTGTAGTAGTTTTATATAGATCCTCATTTTTGTTGCTATTTTCCCTGCCGCCAAAATTTTGTGGGCTAAGTTGGTTTTGAGAGAATTTTAACTGCAAATTGGCTCTTCTCCTTGCTTTTTTCCTGCAGCCCCACCGTCTACTTTTTTAGGGTTAAACTCATACACATTTATATTTTGGCTCTTATTGAGGTAAATTATCTAAAAAAAATTTGTACCTACTAAGTAAAAACTTCTTATTCAACAACCTTCTCTGCTTCCTATTTTTTCTTTCACTTAGAGTGGCTTGTTGGAAGTTTGTGCCGTCGGTCATATAAGTGAGAGTTACACTGCTGGTATCAATCAGCTATAACGCAATAAACAAACCCTAACAGGGACGGGCGCAAAGCTTTTTCCAAACAAAGTTGGCAGTTTGGCGGTGGTGTAGGAGATACTTAGGGTGCCCTCCAATGGTTTATGTAGCCCCCCAGGGAAGCCGCTAGTAGCTGAGCATGAGCACTAAGAAAAAGGTAAGTACACATTCACCCCAGATTCCACTGGAATTTTCTTCGACATTTGGGTAAAGTGCGCACTCTCTTGACGATATAACAGCTATCCTATTGATTTACTTAAGGGTTTTGCTGGAAAGAGAGGCCGCTTTAAGGCGGAATGCCCTCGCAGAGGGTGACAATTTGGTGAGGTGTCCGAGTGGTCGAAGGAGCACGCCTGGAAAGTGTGTATGTCGCAAGGCATCGAGGGTTCGAATCCCTCCCTCACCGCCATCTTCTAAAAGCCCGGCTTATGCCGGGCTTTTTTATTTCTGAAGCTTTTGTTCTTTAGTCTTGAGTATCAAAGTCCTTAGCTGTCACTGCTTTCTCCTATAGACGGAGGAGGCTGCTAGGCAGAGACCCTATTTATTACCGCAATACTCATCAAAATTGCTGGGAGTGTTAGCAAAGCCAGCCTTCTCTGCAAGTTCCCATGGTCGTTCGCATTCTTTAGTTTTACTACACCAAAGGTAGCCGGCTGAGTTTATACACCCGTGGGCATCCTTGTCTGAACCGACCGGTGTGGTGGGCTTGGGATCCTCTGGAGTATCTGAGGAGCACCCCATCAGGGACGCGACTAGGATAAAAGCGGCGGCTTCTTTGATTTTGAGCATTACAATCACCAGAAAGTTAAGGTTATTGTTAAGTATACGATTTAGTGCAGTACCCTTCACAAGCCGTGCCCAATCGTTACTTCAAGGCCAGTTCAAGTGGGTCTTTTAATATTATTATTAAGTTTGAAAGGGTATGGGGTTGATAAGCCCCTTCAGTCTAGTAGCTTATCTGCAAATCTGGCTATACCTAAAAATCACCCTCTCAATAACTCTCAAAACTCCTGGTTACTTTAATATCCTGACTTAGGCTGTGATATCTCTATCGCAGGAAAAAATAAGTCCGTAAGTAGTAGCGGATTGCCTAAATTTACAGCATTTCATACTGACTTCACCATACTGGCAAGCAGCTTTTCACATGCTCTATAGAGAATAGGTTCTAGCTCTTTTGCTCCAAAAACAGGCCTATATCTGAGCACCCCTCTTAGGCTGAATACTCCTGAAAAATATTCTCTCCATGGCATTTTCTCTCGAGCCCTATAAGAGGAGTGTGTTTTTTTGGAGTCGGCGTAATAGAGTCGAGCTGCGACTTCAATCTTTGGCCGCCAGAATACAGGCATTGCACCAAATTCTCCAAAGCATGCGGTGTCAAACTCACCCCCTCTTACTTTTAAGACTACAACCTCTAGTGCTAAATCATTGGATTTAGGTTCTATTCGACTCGATATATGTGGTAAGGAGAAAATTTCTACCAGCCTATGCCGAATGCCCGCCTCTAAATCTTCGCCCTTAAAAGCCCCCCAAGCACCAATCTTGCTAAATTCATTCTGTGAGACGACAATCATTTTATCCAGATAGACTCGTGGTTTACTCTTTTTAAATAACTTTGAGAACATTCTTGCTGTAGCCAGATGTAGGTTTTGTGAGGGTGGGTGCAAGTGTTAGTGCTGAAGGTGTCGTGTGAAACCGACATCCTATTCGACATGGAATGATAGGTTTTCTGTCTATATTTTGCACTACTGTTAATGGCTAAATTGTACCTCCCATGGGCAAAGAGCCAAATAGATATTGCTTGTCGGGAACCATCTTTTCTCTGCCGCCCATGATGACCGGTTGTAGCATGAGCTTGAATGAATGATGTTAATAAACTAAAGGTATAGTGTTCTTGGGGGATTAGTTACCTATTAGTTTTGGTAACTCTCTCATCACTTGAAAGGAGACTACGCCAACGGTTTTAGATTCCTCGTTAAGACGATTAAAAAAGTAAGTTTTCATGCCTGCTTCTATACCAGCCTGAACTCCCACTGGCCCATCATCTATAACGGAGCAGTTCTCAGGGTGGTAGCCCATACTTTTTGCGGCATGTAGGTATATGCCTGGATCAGGCTTCCATATGCCTACTTCATATGAACTGAATAAATTATTTCCGAAATACTTAGATAGCCCACATATATCTAATGCATGCTTGATTTTTTGCAGGGGGCCGCTAGATACTACCGCTTTCTCACCATCAAGTGCCTCAAGAGCGTCTGCTACACCTTCAACAGGTTTTAACTCTCTGGTAAAGAGTTTTGTGACTATATCGCGATAAGCTGCAACAAAATTGCTTTTCAGTTTGATATTATTCTCTTCTTCTAATAGGGATAGAATGCTTGCCAGTTTCCAACCTCTGAATTTTATGACCAATTCATCGGCATCTAGTTTTACTCCGTAATTTTCGAACATCATAGCTAAGCCAATACTGGAGAGATGTTCGCTATCGACTAAGGTGCCGTCGTTATCAAAAAGTAGGCATTTACTCACGGACGAAGCTCGTATTGATTTTTTTCATGTTGCGCTATTTTTCCATAGTGCGTTTATATAAATCATATATAAGGCCGCCGCCGCAACAGGCATGAAGTGCCACCAATAAGAGGAGGCGTCCCCTCCGAGGTTGTATTGGTATATAACAATGCCGGTAGCAAGTACGCTTAATGAGGGTAAGAAATACAGGGAGGCCGCAAGTATGAATGATGAGATCTTTGATAAGTTTCTTCTATTATTAATGCCGCCTACAGCAAATACAGCCATCATAAAAAGAAAACTGGAAAATGATAGTTGGAGAAATGAACCAATAACAACCCAAGTTAAAGACATGTTAATCTCTGCTCGTAAAGGCGAGTTTGAGTCCTAAAGCTGCGAAGCTGCCAGCAAAGACTCGTTGGATGATAATGCTAATTTTTTCTGAGTGAATAACATAATTTCGAATGACTGTTGCTAGTAAGCCATAAACAATGAAAACCAGAAAGGTTATAGCCATGAAGGCAAGTCCAAGAATCAGCATACTATCTACGGGGTTCTGTATTTGAGAGGGAATAAACTGGGGTAAGAATGCCAGGAAGAAGATGGTTAGCTTTGGGTTCAGGATATTAATCATGAATCCCTTAAAAGCAATTGAGGTTAAACTCTGTTTCTTTTGATTTTCTTCTAGAGTCAGGGAGTTGCTAGATTTAAGCATTGACCAAGCTAAGTACAATAAGTACGCGACCCCTGCATATTTTACAAACTGGAATGCTAATGCACTGGTATGAATAATTACGGACAGCCCCATGATGCAAGCAAGGATAGAGGGGATGATGCCTAGCGTACAACCTAACGCTGCAGAAATACTTGCTCTTTTACCCATGAATAGCCCCGCAGCAACTGTATATAGAACTCCCGTTCCCGGTATCAACACAACGATAAAAGAGGTAATCAAAAACTCAATGCTTATCATAAGGACAAGTCCTGACATGAAATTATAGATTTAAATACTGGATTTAGGGATAACCCTTTTGAATGGTGGCCTCTCAATCTTCTTCAATTTTTAAGCTTACACTAGCTATTGGTGTTCCTGGGGGAAGGCCGCTGAGTTGCTCATGTATCTGTCCTAACAGATCTAGATGGACTTCCCAAGATATAGATTGATAATTTTCTGTAATGTACTCCCCGCCCATTATCGGTGGTTGGATTGGTGAATAGCAACAACCTTGAGTTAATGGTTGCTCCACTAACTCAAGTAATAATCTATATTTAAACCAGTGGCCCGGAATATCTTTCATTGCTGCCATCATCTCTCGGAATGCATTCCAGGATTTAGCGGCAAGTTCCATTTCTCCTGTGCCAGTATCTAGGAAATAGACACGTTCCTTGTTCAGTAGGCCTTCCTTCCTTTTGAAGAATAAATCCCCCATGGAGGTCAGAAGACACATGGAGGCCTTTTTGCCAACTAGCCATCTCCAGCATTCAAGGGCATCTCTTTTTCCTAGATCAGTAACTGGAGCAAAAATATCTACTTCATTATCCATAATGTATTTCTATATGCCTGCGGTAAAATTGCCCAAAACTCATGATTGTTCTTAATCCAAGCCTCTGTCACACATCCATGGCGCTACGTCAAGATTTTTGTGGAGACAGCAGTTCGCTTGCAGATTGAGCGGAGCCGAACTCTTGTTGGCCCTTTCTCCAGAAATAAATGCTGATACAAAAAATAACTACAGGTAAAACCATACCAAATTCATTGAGATACCAACCTGAATCTGTGCTTTGTAGGGTCAATGGATTGAAGAATTTTTGAATAAATGCATTGTGGCTCATGTGGAAAATAACGGCAGGCCAAACACTGTTAGTCTTTAATCTTACGTAAGTCATGATGACTGACATTGACATTAAGCCTAGCGTAAAGAAAAACAACTGATAGCTGAGAGGGGCTGTTTCATTCCCGTAGACACCTGCTACCATCATGGGCCAATGCCAGGCGGCCCATATAAACCCAGAGGTTAGTGCGATCCCTGAGAAGGACATAAGCTTTGAGAGCTCAGGTACAAGCAATCCACGCCATCCAATCTCCTCTCCTAAAACTCCAGGCAGTATCAATATAAAGCTGATACTCGCAGTAATTAAGAATCTAAAGAGGATTACACTGGTATCACTCCAGCCATCTACTTTATACCCTTCTCTTAGTGCCGTAACGTATTCTTAGTTATACCACTCCCCGAAACCTAAGATCCACATAATGAGGTAGGCAGCTGCTACATAGCCCAAGGGTACCAAATAGCTTAACCACTGATATTTCCAGCTTCCCCAAGACCATCCTAAGGAGCCCAGGCTCTTCTTGAATATCAAGCATGTTGTGACCGTGGCAAGCCCAACAGAAAGCATTAAGGGTACTGCGCTTTCCATGTGAAAAATTAGCCAGTATCCGATAGGGTAGAGGCTCGCTGTGAGAATTAAAAAAACAACGATAATTTTGATCGAACTCAGCGATTCTTTCATCTAGATCGTTAACTCCGTGTTATCTTGAAAATGGCTAATCTGTAGTATGTCTATGTGCGAAATAGGATATTTTTTGTACTGTTAATGAGTGGGGATTACAAGAGGCGTAAGGTTTTGAAGGTTGCCCTGCAGAGTACTGTTATTGAGGTAAGGTAAAATTTACATTTTCTGAATCATATTTTCTAAATGTGGGAGGAATAGCCTATTAACTGTCTCTCGAATTAATGTTCCTTGGATTTTTTACTGAGCTATTCGATTATAGTGAATTCGATCAGTTTTTCCTTACTTTTACCTAAGCGGTTTTGATCTTACCAGACGGGTCATTGTATTTTCTTGTAGATTCGTTCAATGACATTCTGTATGGGATGTTTAGAGTTGTTAAAACAAGTGTATTCGCCTCAGGTAAGTATTTTGTATTTGATAGAAGTTAGGCCATGACTGTAGCCGCTAGGTTAATAACTGCTAACCGAAGTAGTTGAGGTGCTATATGTGGTTGAATGCCTGTACACTTGTACAATGAAGGGGCTACGTCCTCCTTTCTATAGCTTAATGTTGTTAAGTAACCTAGAGGGTAAGACATCGCTCGGAAAGTGACGTATAGGTAGTGTCCGGCGATTTAGTTATTGAGCCGTTTAATGTGAAGCGCTGTGCTGCTCCTGAGTTATAAAAGGGCATTGGTTAATGTTGTTTCCACTCTATGGTATCGCCTAAATTTTGTTTTATGTTTTCAAACATTGCGACTCTGCTAGAGTTGGGGAATTTTTGGATAAAGAAGTCGATTTGCTGTTTTGCTTTGGGGATGTCTTGGCGATAGATATGCAAGAATACATAACCAGATTCGACCTCACTGTTAAGATTGGGACTAAAATGTTCTTTTAGTATGGATAAGCTTAGCTCTGCTTTGTCTAAGTATGCGGGGTCAATTGACAGGTAGAAATAGGATGCTGAAAAGTTGCACATCACGGACTTTTTAAAAGTGTGAAGACACGCACTTAGGTTATTGAATGCTTTTTCCGCGCTACCCTCTACATCCATGTTGTGGCCCTGTCGGTAAAGTTCTGATAGCAGGTAAAGCGACTCTTCTGAGCCATTATGTACTGTGTAAAAAGCTTCTGCTTCGGAAACTAATACAAGCCATTTTCGATAGATCAACTCTCTTTCTTTATCATTTGTAAAACTGGGTGGGTATCCACCAATAAACTGATTGAGTTTTAATATATTCTGTCTAATCTCCGAAAAGGACATCGTGGGTGAATCTATTACTGGGGGATTTAGTTCAAATATCCGTTCTTGGAGTGTGGTGCCAGGGATGTTGACTTGAGATGAAGCGTTGGCAGAAAGAAGTGTGATGAAAATTAGTGCTAAAGATAACTTCATTATTCTGCCTCTTATATCCTTGCTGTAATGGTTCTCGACCTTTAAGTAGTATAGGGGATAGCTATTGTTACTACATACCGATTTCTTAACCATCTAAATTTTTTCAGTCGTATATTAGCTTAATGATATTCATTCGTTGGAGTGGGTGGATACAGCACACTTGTACCGATTTGTGCTCATGTCAAAGTGGATTGGCTTCTTGACGGAGCTCAAAGCTATAATCAAAATGCTCCCCCAGCAGTAATTAGCCGCAGTTTAGCTTTATGCGACTCAAGTCTTTATTAATAGTGTCCATGCTGACCCTCAGCGGGTGTTATGAAGTAACCCCTCAATCTTATGATCGCAGTGAGTGGTTGCCACGGTGGTCTGATGTCGATGGTGATTGCCAGAATACTCGCCAGGAGCTATTGATCCGTCTCTCTTTGGCTCCTGTCGCCTTCAGCAATGAGAAGAGCTGTACAGTGGTTACAGGCCTGTGGATGGACCCCTATACGGGACAGTTTTTTGAAAAAGCTTCGGATCTGGATGTGGAGCATATAGTACCGCTATCTTGGGCTCATAAGTACGGTGGTGCTAGCTGGAGCCGGGAGCAGCGCGAAGCTTTTGCAGAAGACCCTGCAAATTTGTGGCTGGTTGATGATGGCCACAATCGCAGTAAGGGAGATAAAGGGCCCGATCAGTGGCTGCCGCCCTATAAGCCAGCCCAAGCCATTTATATTCGTCAGTTTGAGGTTGTGGCCCGTAAGTATCGGCTTGGCGACTGAATACGACACTCTACCGTTAGAGCTGACATGCAGCTGATTTTTAAGGAAATCGGCTCCTGATGGAAATCGCTGATCTCCGGATTATTTAGATCCTTTACTCCTTGTTCCCCATCCTGTTATCTCCTTCGGGTTAATTGGCAATAGTGATATTTAGCTATCCACCTAACCAACAGGTCCTGGTATGAGCGCTAGTCAGAAATGGCATTAATGTACACTTCGGTTAAAGCACTGTTACTTTCTTCTCTTGCTGAATATTCATTTCTGCGATTACTTGCCGCTTAGATAGGGTGGGGTGTTACGAATTTGGCTTCCTTGGGTTACATAATTAAAGTGATATTTACGGGCATTGAATTGAGTTAAAAGATGATAGGGGAGAGCTATGGATAGAGTTGCTGGTATCTCGGCGTTTGGCATGGGGTTAATTTATATTAGTGCGTTTGTATTCTTTGGTACTTTTTGGTCTTTTCCATCGGATGGGAGCCCCATAGAAAAAATGACGTTCTTGGCAGAAAATCAACTGATTTTTAATATTGCCTATACCCTAATGTACTTGGTCTTTGCGATATTACTGGGCTGTGTGGTAGTTAACTTATATGAAAAGCTAAAAAGTAAGAGGAGGGAGATTGCTGTATTGGCATCCTTGTTTGGAGCAGTCTGGGTGGGCCTTGTCATAGCGAGCGGTATGATCGCAAATATAGGGCTCGCCTATGCTTTGGGGCTTATGGAGGTCAGTGTTCAGAAGGCTTTCGATACCTGGGGAATAATATACTTGATGGTTGAAAGTCTTGGTGGTGGCAATGAGTTGGTGGGTGGACTTTGGGTTTTGTTAATTAGTATTGCTGCATTGCAAGCTGGTCTTTTTTCCCGGCCATTAAACTTTATCGGTGTGCTAGTGGGAGTGGCGGGAATTGCGACTATCTATCCGGACGATATCTTTACAGAAATATTCGGAATTTCCCAAATAGTCTGGTTTATTTGGTTAGGTTTCTCTTTGCTAAGGCTGGGTAGGCACAGTCAAAAATGGGAGGCAGCAAACTCTATTCCGAGCGCTAATAGCTAAAGGTGTATATAGGTAAAGCCTGCTTCTTCACATGGAATGCGTCTGGACAATAAAGTTTGTATGCAAGTGGGTAAGAAAGTGTTTTTGATTTTCCCCAAAAAATGAAAAATGCGTCTATCCTTTCAATGGGCCAAGCATTCGTTGATTTAGTGTCTTGGCTTGCGTTTCCGCTGTCGTAAGGCTGGTGAATCCGGGGCTATTCCTTGCCTCGCTGTTTGTCGCAGTCATTTTAGTGACTTGCCGGCCAGTCCTCCCCGGCCCGTGGGTAGCGAGCGGATTGCACATTACCTGCAATTGATTCACGGGGTGATAACCCTGGATATTTTGGAGATCTAATTGTGAAAAGTAAGCAGTTCATTCTTCCTTTGGTAATTGCCAGTCTTGCTGCTTCTGCTGCCTTCGCGGATAACCATCCCAAGAAGCCGGCGAAAGACTGGACCTGTGCGGATTTCCTGGCTATCGACGATGAGTTTAAACCTAAAGCAGTTTATTGGGCTGCCGCCTACGCCAAGAAAGGCACGGAAGAGGGGGATATGCTGGATATTGAAGGCACAGAAAAAGTGACGCCGATGGTGATTACCGCCTGCACCAAAGCGCCAAAAGAATCTTTCTGGGCTAAGTTCAAAGATGAGTGGCACAAGGTGGGGATGCACCACAAGAAGGACAAAGCTGAAAAGCAGATGATGAAGATGCAGAAAAAAATGCAGGATGGCACTCAGATGAACAATAGTAATGGTGGCAGTGGCACAAACGGGACTAACCAGTAGGCGCTGTTCGTCAATACTTGCATTGCTATTGTTCTGGGCCCGGCTTGTGCCGGGCTTTGTCTATCCTGAGATGGAGATTCACCAGCGAAATGGTTTCGGTTAGTATTTATGGTGAATGGACGAAATGTAGGCAAATGGATTTGTGATATGGGAAAGACTGTAAGAAACGAAGCCAGGCGGGGGAGAACAATTAGCCGTTCTACCAGGCTCTTCTGGGGTGGGGTGCTGTTGGCTGGGTTATTCCTGGCGTTGTTTATGCATTCGTCAAAGGCAGTCGTTTGCTAATTTGCCTTGATATGTATGGCGCCCCCGGGTGGACTCGAACCACCAGTCCGGACTTAGGAGGTCCGTGGTTTATCCTGTTAACCGACGGGGGCGGGTGTCAGCACTGCTGAAGAGCGGCGCTATTCTAGCCTGTGGAAAGCCCTGTGTCATGTCATGCTTTTCACCATTAACTCACCTTCCATCAAATCGTACCAAGTTGCTGTGTCACTGAGGGTAACATTGGCGCCACTCGGTTACTGCTATTCCCGTCGTTCCCTTTTCTTAAAATTTTCGAAAAACCTTCATAAATCTGTCTTTTTTCTTCGCTACTTTGACTTCGAAATGGCGGTTTTTGCGGATAGCTTTGTTCGGGGATCAGCTGGAAAGTTTTGACGTAAAAGCCGCATTTCCACTTGATAAATTATTGCTTGACCACGATTGATTGAGCTGGATAACCTGCAATTGCACCCTTGGTGCGATAAGGATATTTCTGCTTTCTCTAATCAAGATTATGGAGTTTCGTATGAGCGGCCACGTTAACGAAAGACGCCTAGATTTTGATAATGTGGGTATTCCACAAATTGCAACTGAAGTGCTGAAGGAAGCTACCTCTCAGCCACCACGCGACGCACGTCGAATGGTAGAAGACAAATTGGAGGAAAAGCGTTTAAGGCGTGAATTAATGGACTATGACTTCGACTAACGAAATATGCTGAAACTTTAACGGCTACAGCCAGCTATGCAGGGTGCAGATAATAAATAAAAGTAATCTAAAAATAGGATTGCTTAAACTGTACTCTGCGTAGTTAATTGATTTTATTGAAAATTTGCCTTTTCTGCCCAAGTCACCTCTATTTTCCCCTGGCTCTTCTCTGTGCTTTTAAATCGTTAGGCTCTGTTTCCCTGTATTGTATTTTCCACTAATTAAAGTTGTTAGGTTTATTATTTTTGCAATGGGTGCTATGGAGATAGGGAAGAAGGTATGTATGTACAGAGCCCGTAAGGGATGCGGGCTCTATCGTAGGTATTGAGTTGGCTGTAGCTACATATTTTGTGTGGCTGCAGAGTTGCCTCCAAACCAACCCAGCAGACGCTTGAGTTTTGAAGCTAACTTGCCGCGCTTGGCCTTTCTGTTTTTGTCAGCATCGCTGACTAACCAGGCTACCTGGATAACCAATCTTTTACCTTCGAAAGGCAAGTGTCCGTGGAATGAGTTATCGGCTCGCTTAAATGCGGCCAGGGTACCGTACGAAGGTTTTACCTCTGGGGCTGCGGTATCTTCAAAGTTATCGCCGCTTTTTAAGAAACGCAGGCAGCCTGTGCCGTCCAAGGACCACTCCGGGTTCAGGTAGAGCAGGGCGGTAGCAATTTTTGACTGTCCGTCGGTATGGATGCGGCCGTGGCGTTTCTTGAGTGTACGGCTAATGGAAACATAGGTTGGGTATTGAGAAAGATTCTCAATACCCAGGTTGTTGCCAATGGCATCTGCAAATTCCGGAGCCCTAAACTGTTCAATCAGTTCATTTATTGTGGTGCCACAACTGCTTCTATCGTAGGGAAGGTAGCCGGCCCCTTTAAGCTTTGGGAAGTCTTTGATAAAGGATGCCATCAGGTTCTCGGCCAGCAAGTTCTTGGCAACGAAGAAAGGAAATGGCTGTTGGTGAATCTGGCTTTCCTGGCCAATTAAAGTAGTAGCGTCGAGCCAGGGATCGATATGGGTGGCGAGATTGTTCATAGACACGCATCCTTACGAGCAGAAGAATTGGCCCTTTTGGGGGTCCAGCTTTATGTCGACTTCTGAGATTACCCACTTCCTTGAGGGTACAGCGAGAAACAGGTACTGAATCTCACGACGGTGTGAAAATACCAAAACTATAATTCAGTGCCAATTTAAATAGCGCTTTTCAGTGTGAATCAGTGGGCATTCTTGCGAAAGATCAAGGGTTGCTAAAATGTTGCTCGCTGAGACAATGCAATTAGCGCTGGTGCCGGTATAATGCCGTTCAGATTTGTCAGAGCGGTTTTATCCTGGAATGTCTGTGACCCCTAAGTCCCAAGTTGTGCTGCAAGTGAGAGATCTCGCCTGCGAAAGGGATGGTCGGCGCTTGTTTGAGGGCCTTCAGTTTTCTCTTCAAGCCGGCGCTGCAATTCAAATCAAAGGCAGTAATGGCGCGGGCAAAACGACCTTGCTGCGCACTTTGATTGGCAGTAGTAGTGATTTCACTGGGGAGATCCTTTGGTGTGATACCGCCTACCCGCAATCGCTCTCGGCGATGCGTGAATCCTTACTATATATCGGGCACAGGGGCGGAGTGCGCAGTGGCCTGACTCCGCTGGAAAACCTCACCTGGTATGGTGCTGACCATGAGGATGCGCTCAATGCCCTCGATAAAGTCGATCTGACCGGCTTTGAGGACAGCTTGTGTCACTCCCTTTCCGCCGGCCAGAATCGCCGGGTTGCCCTAGCGCGATTATTTCTACCTGATTCCCCTCGATTGTGGATACTCGATGAGCCACTGACCGCCCTCGACGTTGTGGGTGTTGCTGCATTGGAAGAGCAAATGGCGGTCCATCTGTATAGCGGCGGTTCAATTCTGCTGACCTCACACCAACCTCTGTCATTAGCCGGACTCAGCGAGGTTAATTTGTCTGACTATTCAGTCTCTGAGCCTTTTGAGGATTTTGGGGGAGAGCATGTCGACACTTGATGTCCAAACGCCGGTGAGCGAAGTGCGCAGTGGCCCCGGTTTTATGGCGCTGTTCCGGATTGAAATGCTCTTGGCGTTGAGAAAACGAGCAGATATTGCCAACCCCTTATTATTTTTTGTGACGGTTTTAGCACTTTTGCCGTTAGGGGTAGGACCTGAGCCCGAACTTCTGGCAAAGATGGCTCCGGGCATGATCTGGGTAATGGCCCTACTGTCCACCATGCTATCCCAGGAAAGCCTTTTTAAAGGTGATTTCGAAGATGGCACCCTGGAGCAGCTCACCCTGTTACCACAACCGCTTTATTTTGCGGTTCTTGCAAAATCCCTGGTGCACTGGATTGCCACAGGCTTGCCGCTGGCATTGCTGTCGCCGCTGCTCGCCTTAATGCTGAATCTGCCCGTGGATGGTTATGTTTGTTTGCTGGTTTCCCTATTGCTGGGAACTGCAAGTTTGAGTTTGATCGGGGCCATTGGTGCAGCACTCACTGTTGCCTTGCGCCGCCCCGGTTTGCTCTTGGCACTAATTGTTATGCCGCTGTATGTGCCCGTGCTAATCTTCGGCACCGGCGCAGTACAGGCGGCAATTGATGGCTATGCCTACAGCGCCCAACTGGCGATATTGGCAGCACTCCTAGCGGCTGCTGCGGCACTGGCGCCACTCGCTGCTGCGGGTGCAATACGTATTAGCCTGGATAATTGATTTGGAGGTCTTTCTTGGCTTGGCAATGGTTTCACCGCCTGGGTTCGCCCCGCTGGTTCTATCAAAAAACTGAAGCCTGGCTGCCATGGCTGGCGCTGGCTAGTGTTGTATTGCTCGCTGTAGGCAGTGTTTGGGGCCTGGGTTTTGCCCCAGAAGATGCCAAGCAGGGCAATAGTTACCGCATTATCTTTATCCATGTACCCGCCGCCTTCCTGGCGCTGGCCGGTTACTACATTATGGCGATCAGCGGTGCTATCGGCTTGATCTGGAAGATGAAGCTCTCCTTTGCCGTGATGCGCGCTGCCGCGCCGATCGGTGCGGTATTGACCTTTGTCTCGCTATTTACCGGTGCTGTGTGGGGTAAACCTACCTGGGGTGCTTACTGGGTATGGGATGCCCGCATTACTTCAATGCTGATACTCCTGTTTCTCTATGTCGGCGTTATGGCACTTACCCACGCAGTGAACCGGGAGCAAGTCGCCGACAAAGCTTCTGCGTTGCTGGCCCTGGTGGGCACCGTGAATATCCCGATTATTTACAAGTCCGTAGACTGGTGGTTTACCTTGCACCAGCCCGCGACCATTCGCCTGACCGAATCCAGCAGTATTGATCCGAGCATGTTCTACCCGCTGCTGACCATGATTATCGGTTTCTACTGTATATATGCCTGGACCCTGCTGACTCACACCCGCACTCTGCTGCTCAAGCGCGAGATGCGCACCAAGTGGGTACAGGAAGAACTGGCGGGAGGTCGATAAAGTGGAGTTTCAATTTACCAACCTGGCTGATTTCCTAACGATGGACGGCCACGGTGTATTTGTGTGGGTGTCCTACGCGGTGACTTTTCTGAGTCTCGCGGGGATGGCTCTCTACCCTTACATTGCCCGCCGCGGCCTGAAGGCAGAGCTGGTGCGACAGCAGAAAATTGCCCAGCGCCGCCGCCAGGCAGTGAGTGAGCGCACAGTAACCACAAAGAAAGAAATAGCAGAGGAACCGGCTTAATTTCAATTTGCCGGGTCCCAGCGGATAGGGCGATGGAGAACCTATCAGCGCAACAGAATTAAATAGTTATGGAGTAGGACTTAGACAATGCACCCTGTACGCAAGCAACGCCTGATACTCGTACTTGTCCTGGTGGTATTGTCCAGTGCAGCAGTAGGTTTTGTAGCCTATGCGATGCGCGGCAATATCGATTATTTCTATGCCCCCAAGGCCTTTGCAGCGGGTGAAGTCCCGATGGAAAAGCGGATTCGCGCGGGAGGCTGTGTTGTCCCGGGCAGTGTGCAGCGAGCTACTGATAGCCTGGAAGTCCAGTTTGTGATTACCGATGGCGAGGCTCAACTCTCCGTAGTCTTTGACAAAATCCTGCCGGATCTATTTGCCGAAGGCGAAGCGGCAGTGATTACCGGCCAGTTGATGCCGAGCGGTGTTCTGCGTGCGGACCAGGTTCTGGCCAAGCACGATGAAACTTATACGCCACCTGAAGTAGCCGACACCATGGTTTCCCATGAAGGTTGTTCCGATGGAGCGAAAATATGATCCCTGAGCTGGGCCATTTTGCGTTAATTGTCGGCTTGCTGCTTTCGGTTGCTCTCGCAACAGTGCCGATGGCCGGTAGCTATTCATCGCGCCCTGTGTGGATGGATGCGGGGCGTCCGCTGGCTCTGGGTATTTTTGCGTTCGTTCTGATCGCTTTTGCCTGCCTGACCACTTCTTTTGTGCAAAGTGATTTCACGGTTAATTACGTAGCACAGAACTCCAACAGTATCTTGCCGGTTTATTATAAAGTTACCGCTGTATGGGGTGGGCATGAGGGCTCCATCCTGTTGTGGCTTTTGATTCAGGCTGGTTGGGCTGCGGCAGTAGCGCTGTTTGGTAAGCAGCTGCCCCCAGAGCTTTCCGCGCGGGTTTTATCCGTACTCGGTTTTGTACTGATCGGGTTTTTCCTGTTTATTCTGCTTACCTCCAACCCATTTGATCGCACCCTGCCATTCCCACCGATGGAAGGTTCTGACCTGAACCCGCTGTTGCAGGACCCGGGTATGATTTTCCATCCGCCCTTGCTTTATATGGGGTATGTGGGTTTCTCGGTTGCCTTTGCTTTTGCCATTGCGGCACTGCTCGGTGGCCAGTTGGATGCGGTGTGGGCCCGTTGGGCAAGACCCTGGACGGCTGTGGCTTGGGGCTTCCTGACCTTGGGTATTGCCCTGGGTAGCTGGTGGGCTTATTACGAGCTGGGCTGGGGTGGCTGGTGGTTCTGGGACCCGGTTGAGAATGCATCCCTGATGCCTTGGTTGGTGGGGACTGCCTTGATGCACTCCTTGGCGGTAACTGAGAAGCGTGGGCTGTTTAAGAGCTGGACTATCCTGCTGGCGATTTTCGCTTTCAGTCTCAGCCTGCTCGGCACCTTCCTGGTGCGCTCAGGGGTGATTACCTCGGTACATGCATTTGCTACTGACCCACTGCGAGGCAGCTTTATTCTGGGCTTCCTGGCTGTAATTGTCGGCACTTCGCTGCTGTTGTTCGCCCTGCGCGCACCGACAGTCAGCGCCCGCAGTGTTTTCTCTTTCCGCTCTTTGGAAACCTTCCTGCTTGGCAATAACATCCTGTTGATGCTGATTATGGGCATGGTTTTGACCGGTACTCTTTACCCGCTTCTGGCCGACGCCATGAACTGGGGCAAGGTGAGTGTGGGCCCGCCCTTCTTTAATCTTTTCTTCGTGCCACTGATGGTTGTTCTCTGCCTGTTGGTGGGTATGGGCGTGCGCGCCAACTGGAAAGACAGCCGCTGGGACAAACTGCTGAGCGCATGGCGTTTGCCATTTGTCGCTTCGTTGGTAGTTGCGTTGCTGTGGACCCTGGCCCTGGGAGATTTCCACTGGGGAGCGGCGCTCGGAATCTTTATTGGTATCTGGGTCTTTGCTTCCAGCATCGCTGATATCGTGGCTAAAACCCGCAACTCCAGCTCATTCTTTGCCGGCCTTAAGCGTCAGAGAGCCAGTTACTACGGTATGCATATCGCACATATCGGCCTGGCAGTTTCGGTGTTGGGGGTAGTACTGACTACCGTTTACAGCATTGAGGAAGATGTGCGTATGGGTGCTGGGGACAGTTTCCAGGTTTCCGGTTACGACTTCAAATTTGACGGTGTTCGTATGGTTCAGGGGCCTAATTACCGAGCCTTTGAAGGTGTATTGCATGTCAGCAAGGACGGGAAGCCGGTTGCAGAGCTGCATCCCCAGAAACGCAATTACCTGTCTGGTGGCAACACCATGACAGAGGCGGCGATCGATACCGGACTCTTCCGCGATATTTATGTGGCCCTCGGTGAGCCGATGGACAGGTCTAACCCAAGCGGTGATTGGGCTGTACGACTTCAGTACAAAGCCTTTGTGGTATGGATTTGGCTGGGCTCGCTTCTGATGGCGATTGGTGGAGCTATTGCTGTAGCGGATAAGCGCTATCGCAAAGCGAAGGCCGCTAAACCTGTAGATGTAGAAGTTACAGGCAATGTTGCTACGGCGTAATAGTTGGAAAGGATAATGTCTAGACTCAAACTCTTTTTGCCCCTGGTAATATTTGTCGTGTTGGCCCTGTTATTTTGGCGGGGCCTCTACCTGAATCCACAGGAAATGCCATCGGCCTTGCTGAATAAACCGGTGCCGGAATTCTCTTTGCAAAAAGTGGCGGATAACAGCCAAATTGTAGAGAAGAAAGATCTTCCCAATGGCCCGCATTTGATGAATGTGTGGGCCACTTGGTGTGTAGCTTGCCGGGTAGAGCACCCCTATTTGAATGCTCTGGCTGAGCAGGGTGTGCCGATCGTTGGCGTTAACCTCAAAGATGAGGATGACGCAGCAATCAAGTGGTTGGAAAAATTCCACAATCCCTACTTGTATAGCCTCGCCGATAGAGATGGCCGTTTGGCGCTGGACCTTGGTGTTTTCGGTGCGCCGGAAACTTTCCTGGTGGATTCCGAGGGGACTATTCGCTGCAAGCACGTAGGCGTTGTCGACAATAAAGTCTGGCAGACCAAGCTCCAGCCTTTGTACGAAAAATTAAAAAACCAGCGCTGGGACGATATTGTCGGTGAGTTATCAGATTCCCTCATCTCCCGTTGTCAGTGAGACAGAAGAAAAGAAGAGCCGTTTTATTTGTTGGCTGGGGCCAGTAGAGAATAAAGCGGCTTTTCAACAACAGCTGGATACTGTCCGCGCTCAATATCCCGATGCAAGCCACCACTGTACCGCGTTGGTGATCGGCAACCCTTCCAACCCGGAAGTAATGCAAGCAGATGACGACGGCGAGCCCGGTGGTAGCGCGGGGCGACCAATGCTGGAATTGCTGTTGAAACAGGGTGTCGGTAATGTGGGCGCTATAGTGACCCGCTATTTTGGTGGTACCAAGCTTGGGGTGGGTGGCTTGATGCGCGCCTATCGCGGTGCGGTAGGTGCAGCGCTGCAAGATATTCCTTTACAGCCTTTTATTCCCCTGCTGCATGTTTCGGTTTGCTGTGATTTTTCCCAGGAAGCCCGCCTGCGCTTTTTGGTGGGGCGTCACCAGGGGAGTTGTGGGCAGGCGGAATATGCCAGTGATGTCACTGTGCCAGTTTCACTCCCCCAGGATCAGTGGTCGCAATTGCAGGCGCAACTATTGGCAGAGGGCTTTCAGCTTCTCGATGATCAATAGTTTTTTCAAATGATGCCGTACTTGGCGAGCTTGGCTATCTCAGCCCCGGAATAGCCAAGCTCAGCCAGGATATCCTTGGTGTCTTCTCCCAGGGTAGGTGCCCGCTTGAAATTAACCATCTCTCCATCACAGCGAATTGACGGTGCCAGTATTTTAATATCCTTGCCGTGATCACCGGGTATTGTTTGGATGCGGTCGGTATCGGAAACAAAGGGGTTTGTTAGCGCCTGCTCAACGTCATATACCGGTGCGGCTGGCACCTGGCCAGCTAAAATTTTTAGCCACTCTACGGTATCTTTTTTTGACAGTATCTCATCCAGTATTTCGGTTAACTCCGATTGGTTTTTCCTGCGCTCCCTGAAATTTACAAACTTGGGTGCGTCAGCTAATTCCGGATGTTCAATACATTGACACAGGGATTTCCAGAACTTTTCCTTATTGCACATCAGGTAAATCCAGTCGTCCTTTGTCTTATAAAGTTGACAAGGGCTTAGGGAAAAGTGTGCTGATCGCGGCACCCGCTTTTGGTTGTGCCCCGCATTTAACTGCCACATGGCCACATAACTTAAATTATATAAAGCGTTATCAAAAAGGCTGACATCGATATCTCGCCCCTTGCCAGTTTCCCTGGCATTAAGTACACCAGAAACAACGGCCAACGCGAGAGCTACCCCGGTGGATAAATCCACCAGGGACAGGCCGCACCGGGCAGGTGGACTGTCAGGTTCACCAGTTAGCTTGAAATAGCCTGCCTCTGCCTGCACGGGGTAATCATATCCCGGCCACTTGGCCCTATCGCCACTGCGGCCGTAGGCAGTCAGGTGGGCGCAAACGATCTTGGGGTTCAGCTTTCCCAGTGTTTTGTAAGTAATACCCAGCTTGCCCGGTACGTCTCCCCGTAGATTGTCGGTCAGTGCATCTGCACTAAGAATTAATTTGTGCAAGATTTCCTGCCCTTGGGGAGAGGACAGGTTGAGGGATAAACTGCGTTTGTTGTGATTGAAAGCCTGGAAAAAAAGGCTGCTATTATCCCCAGGTTCATTTTCCAAGAAGTAAGGGCCTACGGTACGGCCTACATCCCCCCCGTGGGAGATATCTTCGACCTTGATGATTTCCGCTCCAAGATTTGCCAGATACAAGGTACCAAAAGGGCCGGCACCATATTGTTCTACTGCGACAATCCGCAAGCCTGCGAGAGGTAACATGTCGGAATATTCCACTAAATATAGATACGCCGTATCCCTCAGCATAGAACAAGAGTTGTAAATTCGGCGGGATTGGCTGGTAGATATTGGGGATAACTGGTCACTCGTATTTTGGTGACCTGTCTGACAGGCGGGGCTCACTGAAGGTGAGTGTCGCGATTTAATACAGAGTTGCTAGTCTTTTGGTGAGCTACTGGATTGTTCAGAATCCGGGTGCGGAGAAGGGCACCGGAAACGGATATCCGGCTATGTGTCAAATTGTTGAGAGGGTGCCGCCAGATGGGTAGTGCGACTAAGAGAAGCAAGTATTTTCGCAGCGTCCTGTTTGTCCCTGCGACCCGGCCGGATCGCTATGAAAAAGCAATGGCCAGCGGAGCTGATATTGCCTGTGTGGATTTGGAAAATGCCGTTTCCCTGAAAGATAAAGATACTGCAAGGGAGCAGGTGGTCAATTTCTTTACAGGAAAGGATATTGTTCCCACTCAGCGCGCGTTGAGAATCAACCAGCTCGACAGCGATTGCGGCATCAAGGATATGTTGATGCTGCTAGATCTGCCGCAACTGCCAGATGTTGTGATTCTTCCCAAGGTTCAATCAGCAGAAGAAGTGATTGGTTTTTGCCAGGTTATGGCCCCCTCCCATAAAACGATTCGAATAATAGCCCTGATTGAATCCCCAAAAGGTTTGGAGAATGCGTTGAGTATTGCCCAGGTAGAGGAGGTGGTTTGCCTGGCCTTTGGCGCGGCTGATTACAGTGCAACAGTGGGGTCAGATATGAGCTGGGATGCTCTTTTATATGGCAGGGGGCGGCTGGTTCAGGCTGCCGCATTTGCAGGCATTGATGCTGTAGATGGCCCCTATTTGGAGCTGGATGATGAAAGAAGCCTAATTGAGGAAACACAGAGGGTCTCCGCCCTGGGGTTTTCTGGAAAAATAGCCATCCATCCAAAGCAAATTAAACCGATTCACCAAGGGTTGGCACCATCTAGTGAGGCGCTCTCTCATGCTCAGCGAGTACTGAAAGCTTATAAAGAAAATCATGGTGGAGTTCTTGTAGTTGATGGACAGATGGTGGATATGCCCGTGGTTGAGCGGGCACTGAAAACTGTGGCGGCCTCGAAGGGATTGTGACCGTACTGTAGCAGAGCCAAACTCACCGGAGCCTTTCGGTAAGGCAAGAGGTTTCTATGCCCCGCTATCATTTTCCTGCGTATATAAAAACCGGTAAAAATCGCTATCGAGAGCGTTACGGTCTCGATTTTGAAGACTTTAAGGTAGGTCAGGTTTTTCACCATAGGCCCGGCGTTACCATTAGTCAGCACGATAATAAGGAAGAGTGCATCAAGACCTTAAATCAAGCCATGCTGCATTTTGATGAGTGTTACACCGCCCAAACTGAATTCGGTAAGCCGTTAATCGATACTACTTTAGCGATTCAACAGCTAATGGGCTTGATCTGGAAGACCTACAATCGACGGAAAAAAATTGTTGGTTGGAGAAAAATTTCCATGGTGGCACCAGCTTATGGCGGTGATACCCTGTATTCTGAGAGTAAGGTTCTCGATGTCCAGGCAGGTAGTGAGTATGACGACGCGGGGCTGGTAGAAATTGTTATATATGGAAAGAATCAAGACAAGAAGACTATTTGCGAAATGCAGTGTGATATGTTGATTTTCAAGCGCAATCACCTGCCTTTCTCTGCGAACGGCTACTAAATTTTCATTTTCCATATTTAGGTGACCTCAATGAAAGAGTCATTTAATTTTTTGCGGGAAGTAGAAGATAACGTTTATATAGAAACGGTCGGAATAGACTTTGAAGATTTTGAAGTGGGGCAAGTATTCGAGCATCGTCCAGGCCGAACCTTTACGGAAGCTAGCTGTGTCGACTATGCACTTCGCTCATTCGATCTCAGCCCATTTATCACTGATAAGGTTTATGCGCGTCGAGTTTATGGTGATAGGCAGCGAGTATTGGAGACATTTGTTTTAAGTGCAATGGCGCATACAACTAGAACGTTTGGAAAGGTTGTGGCCAACTTGGAGATGAGTGACTGTGAGTTGCAGCCAGTTTACGTAGGAGATACTTTATACTTCGAATCTGAGATACTTTCCAAAAGGGAGTCAAAATCAAGGCCCCAACAGGGGCTGCTCAGCATATATTCCCGCGCTCAAAATCAACATGGTGAATGGGTTTGTGCCTACAAGCGAACGTTACTTGTTTATCGTAAGAACTTTGGTCCCTATAAGGCTGCTGGATACTGATTTCGTTACCTAGCCAATGGCTTCTTTTTCCTACTCTGGATTGTCGAGAGTGGTATAGCGCAAGTAGTGAAATTCAAGAGGTCCTCCAGTATAGCGATGGATCGAAAAGAGCATTCTAATATCTCCCTGCTTTAACTATTTTAAATGTAGCCTGTACCGTCTCCGCCTGTTGCTAATACCTCGGGGGGATGGTTACATCCATTGTAAAATGTGTGTAACTGGTTTGACTTATACAGATTTGCATATATCGTAAAAACGAGGAGAATGTTGATATATTGTGCGGCTGCAAGGTGTCTTTAGGGGTACCTTTGTACAGTGTGACAAATAGCTTCTTTGTATACCCTTAAAGATAAATATCTTAATTCAGTAGGTAGTAATAGAACGCTGGTAGAAACAGACATAGGGAATTACGCAGTTACTCAGAGATACTGTGAATGTCAGTTGACACATTTGTCATGACTAGTGATGGGTGCTTACCGTCTGTAGATAGTGAAAGTAAGAAAGCCACGTGTGAGATTTTCAAATTGATAAAAAAGCACAGGGTAGCTTACACTGATATTTATTCAAATGAAGATGAATTAGATAAATATGCATATGAAGTACTACAGATTAGAAGTTCCTGTTAAGCAGAATACACCTGGTAAGTGCTAAGGCTATCATGTTTTCTGGTGGTCAGCGCTTCGAGCCTCCTCATGAGTGATTGGCATTAAGCGACTATGGTAGATAGATCGACATTGTTGAAAGAGCTTAGAATTTCCTGTGATCCAGATTTTGGCATGTGTTTATAGCTTTTCAGTTGGGATCATCTCGATTATATCGAGGATATTTTAGCTGAGCACTTCGATATTGAGTACGAGTTCAAAATACAAGATTCGGAGAATCTCTAGGTACACGCTCTTATTTGGCAATAGTGTTGAAGAGACTGTCCTGGAAAATGCCTTATTGGCTATAAATCGCTATCATGCGTATTCCCGGCAGCTTTACGTCACGATGTAGGGTGTTACTTGGCAAGTTGATGCCGTATTTTTCGACCACATGAGTCTGTATTGGACAATCCGGTAGCGCTGGCTTGTCTGAGATGTGGATGTTAATTTTTTTACAAGATGGAGTGAGTTTTGGGTAATCGGGATTTGATATTCATTAGGCAGGCAATGCTGATACCTGTGTTTGCACTGTATAATATTTTCTTGGGGTTGTTTTTGCCTGGCTATAGTATTGTGACTCAGCATATTAGTGAGCTAGCTCTGGAGTCACCTTTCTTTTCATATTCACATAGGCTTACAGATATATTGATTGGTCTTTCTATGTGTATATTTTCACTGCCTTGTTTGTCTCTCGCAAAGGCTAAATTTACTTTTTTAACGATGTTTGCATTTGGTGTGACATGGATTTTTGCGGGGCTCTTTATTGTGAATAGTCCATTACATGATGTATATGGGCTAACAAGCATTTTAATGGTTGTTCCTGTTATATTTGCTTTAGAGATGCGCAATTATTATATCTCAAAGAAATTCCAAGATTTATGTGTACTTGTAACCTTGATTCACGTTGTTTTCTTTTGGTTCTTTAGTTACGGATATATGCCTGTTGAATACAAAGGAGTTACACAAAGGATTTGGGTGGCAGTTACTTTGATATGGTATGGCCTGGCAGCTTATCAGCTTTCATCGTCGGCCAAAAAGAAGGTGCATGGACAAGTTGCGTCACATTCTATGCCTGTTACGTAATGCGTTAAGGTATCAAATCAGGTGAATCAAGAATCGTAGGAATTTACTCAAAAAGTAATATACTTGTGGGAGACAGAAAGAGTGTCAATTTAAAAAAATTTCAATATAACAAAGCAGGGAAAATAGTTTAAAAAATTTAGAGAGAGAAAAATTTGGATATCCAGATACGCAAAGAGAGTAAAAGAGATATTGAGTCAATCCACAGAGTCACTACCTTGGCTTTTCGGGATGCTCCGTATACTGATCACTCTGAGCAGTTTATCGTGAAGGCCCTTCGCCAGGCTGATGCATTATTTATATCAAAGGTGGCTGAAGTGGATGAAGAAATTATAGGACACATTGCCATTTCTCCAGTTGTTATTTCTGATGGCTCAGCCAACTGGTTCGGGCTCGGGCCGATTTCAGTACTACCTGAGTATCAAGGAAGAGGAGTTGGCTCAAAGCTTGTTCGGAGCGCCCTGGTTGGCCTCAAAGAACAAGGTGCGGCAGGCTGCGTTGTACTGGGGGAGCCTGCTTATTACGGGCGTTTTGGCTTCAAAGTTATCGAAGGGCTGATTTTACCCGATGTACCCGTAGAGTACTTTCAGGCACTATCGTTTGATGACGATTTTCCAAGTGGAGAGGTTGTATATCACAAAGCATTCTCGGCACGAGCTTAACTGTCAGCTGCACTGCGATGGACCTTCCACCATTTTACAGATAGAAAAGGGCGGATGAGTAAAATTGTATGTTCTATAGGCATGACAATGAATATACGAGCAAATGCGTATCCAGCTTTTGAGAGACGCTAAATTTATTCAGGTGGGGGCGTGGTTGTGGATATGCGTCAGAATAGGAAAGTTATCTCTACCGAAATTAATAAGCTGGTAGAATTTATATTAAGTGATACGTGAGTCGGTCCATGAGTATAGAAATTAGACATAGTAGAAAAGAAGATATTCCTGAAATTAAAGATATATATGCTCAGTCTTCCTGCTATGCGGGAACACTTCAAGTCCCATACCCTTCAATAGATAAATGGGAAAAGTTTCTGGGAAATATCCCCGATAACTTTTATAGCATTGTAGCTGTCCTGGATGGGATGATCGTCGGCCAAATTGGAATGGAGGTGTTCTCGAATCCAAGGCGAAAGCATGTCTCAAATATAGGTATGGCAGTAAGTGAAGAGCATCAAAAGAGTGGGATTGGCTCAAAGCTTTTGGAGGCGATGCTCAACCTATCTATTAACTGGCTTGCCGTTCGCCGTATAGAGTTGGAGGTTTATACTGATAATGAACAGGCTATAGGTCTATATAAGAAGTATGGATTTGAGGTCGAAGGCACTGCAAGAAATTATGCATTTAGAAATGGTGAGTATGCGGATGTCTATTTAATGGCTAAGGTGATTTAGCTCAATATAACTGCTGATACGTATGCTCTCTGGTATCAGTTACATATAGCGTATTTCTTTATTTTGGTTTATGAACATGGAGTTTTGCTCAAGGATGTCTGAAATTAATATTCGCTCTGCGAATGAGCGGGATCTAGCTAGGTGCTTTGAGATTGAATCTGTATCTTATGCTGGTAACGAGGCAGCAACAAAAGAAAAGATTTTAAAGCGAATTTTGACTTACCCCGAAGGTTTCCTTGTTATAGAGAATAATAAGGAAGTTATAGGTTTTATTAATTCAGGAGCAACTCACGACGTAGAATTATCTAACGAAGAGTTTAAAGAGCTGGTGGGGCATGATTCGAATGGAGAAAATGTTGTTATTATGTCCCTGGTGGTTCACCCCAAATATCAAGGTAAGGGTATGGCAAATAAGCTATTGAACAGCTTTATTAGCTCAATGAGTGAGCTAGGGAAAAAGAGAATTTATCTGATATGTCAGGATGAACTTGTTGGTATGTATTCTAAATATGGATTTATTCATCAAGGTAAATCTGATTCTACTCATGGTGGCTTGAGTTGGCATGAGATGTCTCTTACGCTCTAAAGTAAATAAATTTAACATCACTGTGGTTTCTTATTTTCTTTCTGGGATCGTTGTGAATTCAGGCCATATCTATTGGAATGAATTGCTTGCAAATAGAATCTGCGCCAAAAACTGAAAAAGTTGGCACTGTTTTGCCAGTGCCGCTAAAACTTCAGGGGATCGGTAACTTAAATATATCTGAAGTACTATTACATAGCACTTTGATTTAATTCCATTCCCATATTGTGGGAGGTGGTGAATAGATGGCGACGTCTGACAACAGCTTCAGAAAGCATCTCTAACGCCTGATAAGTATCCTTCCAGCCGATACAAGCATCAGTAACCGATTGCCCGTAGTTCATTTTGTCCCAGGGGCCAATTTTTTGGCTTCCTTCTTCGAGGAAGCTCTCAATCATTACTGCTGAGATATTTCTTTGCCCTGTACTGATTTGATTGCAGAGAGATTCCGCAACAATCATTTGATTACTGTGTATTTTCTGGCTGTTGCCGTGGCTGCAATCAACCATAATGCCGGTGGGGAGCGATGCATAGTCAAGCTGAGATATCGCCTGTTCTATGTCCTCAGTATGGTAATTGGGCCTTATTCCTCCACGAAGAATTAAGTGGCAGTTAGGGTTGCCTGTAGACTGAACAGCTTCAAGTTTTCCATTGTGGATTGTGGTACAGAATATCTGTTGAGATTGAGCCGCCTGAATCGCATCCATTGCAACTTTGACATTTCCGTCAGTACTATTTTTAAATCCGATAGGGCAGGGAAGTGCAGAGGCTAATTCCCGGTGTGTTTGTGATTCCGTGGTACGAGCGCCGATAGCTCCCCAGGAAATCAAGTCTGCTATGTAGAGTGCATTCAGAGGGCACAGGAATTCAGTGGCAGTACCTAGTCCCAGTGCATTGATGTTGAGTAATAACTCCCTGGCTTTGGTAAGCCCGGTATGCATATCGGCGCTGCCATCCAAATGAGGATCATAAATAAAACCTTTCCAGCCTACAGTAGTACGCGGTTTCTCAAAATATGTACGCATGACAAGACAAAGACTGCTTTCAAACTGGTTTTGAATTTCGGACAGTTTTTGCGCATAGTCTAGCGCAGCTTCAGGGTCGTGAATTGAGCATGGACCGATCACAACCAGTAGGCGGTCATCTTCACCGCTTAGTATTCTGGCAACCTGGTGGCGAGTTCGCTCGATCGCTAAAGCGGTATCAGACGGGCAGGGCATTTTTTGGATCAGCTCGTCATTACCCGGGAGTTTCATATGAGTCCGTGCGCTCAGAATAGCTGGAACGTCAGACATAAAATTGTCCTTCTCTTCTTAACGGAAGTGCTGTCGGTATAGTCGTTGGTGATTAATATTCAACGATACTTAATATGCCGCCTTGATGGGGTTGATAGGTGGCTGTATAGGTGCTTCCACTGAGAACTCTGGGGGAGAGGTCCTGCAAAATTCTTAGTTCTAACTTTTGTTGCTGGGGCGATAGTGCAGTAATTTCAGCATCCAGAAAGTCAAAGTACTTTCCGACTTTTGGGTATAGCGCCTTGAAAAGGCTTTCTTTCACTGAGAAAGCTATTATTAGCCACTGTTCCAGAGGAAAATCGCTCTCTGATAGTAGTCTTACTTCTGAGTTGCTGACTATATTGTGTTTGATTTCTTCGGCAGTTTTATCTGAAATAATTGTTTCATAATCAATTCCAAGCCCTTTAGACGTAGTGCTGGCTGCACAGATTGCTCGGTTGCCAGCATGGGTAATAGAAGCTTGCACACCCTTTGGCCATACCGGGCAGCGGTTTTTTCCTACAGGGATTTCCTCTACGGGCATACCCAGCTTGCTGAGGGCAAAGTGAGCACAGGCCCGCCCAGCAAGAAATTCGGCCTGTCGGGATGGGACTGCGTTGTTTAATACATCTGAAAAAGGAATATTAAGCAGTTCAAAAAATGAGTCACAATAGTTTCTTACGCTAAAAGTGGTTTCTATCAGGCAACCAGTAAAGTGATTGGACTCGATATTTTGAAACCCACCTAAAAACGCAGATATTGAGTTGTAACTATCATTAAAGGAGTCCTGATTCATGATGTTGTAGCTTCTTCAGTATCTATATTTTTTCGTCTTGGGGGGAGGTACTTGGCGAAAAGGTTCTTCTCTGTGATTTTTTTCATATACAGCACTCTTTAAGCCATTTGATCCTAGAGAGCTAGCGATAACAATACCAACTATTGCAGAGAAAAAATAAAGAGTCCCGGTCATAGAGGCAAGTATTTTATCTAGAATACTAACCCCAAAATTATCAAAGGTATTGCCTGTGAAATATTGGGTAACCCATAGGTTGTTTGTTCGACCATGGTGTCGTATTTGATTCTTATCATCAATGTGAATTAGGCGATAGCTGCCTATCCATTGCTTCTTTACCTCCGAACTCTGCGGCTGGCTGCCAAGCCCAAAAAGAATTGGAGCGGTGAATGAAAATAAATTTGAGTGCATGACAGCTGTAATGACAGTCCCTGTGTTTTTAAGCTTGAGCAATATAGACAGGTCTATCCCCAATATTAATTTTTAAGAAGAAGTAATGATGGGTCACAGGCTACCTCAGTTAGGCGCTAAACGCAAATAAAAATTATTATCATTTGTGGCCTTGGTGAAGTGGCGCCACATTTTCTTCCGAGTCCAGGAATTGGTTGATTTCCGGCTTCTCGTGCTGACTATTTTTTATCCACTATTTCCTGTTTGGGATTGTGAGGCAATGGATTTTCTGCAGAAATTAACTGGCGGGTAGCTCAGGTTGCTACTGGTGGCATCACGTGGCTTTATGAGTAGGTGTTATGGCTAAGATGGCAGGAATTCGCAACTCTGTGGGAGCGCTCCCCTCTAATCCCCATAGCCGATTTATTTTGTAAAAATAGAGCTTCAGTATTTGATTTCTATATTAAATTTCCGTGTGCTGAATATGGTTATTAGACCATTTCCATGGATATTATTAACCCTAATGAGGTTGCCTGTATTTGTAAGGGCTTGCTAACTGATGGCTTGGGGTCGGATATTCTGGTCAATGCAGTGGTATTCTTTAGGTTGGGTATAACCGACCTGATATTTAATGAACGGGAGGACCGCTTATTGATAGGTGTCACAGCCACTTTACTTTGTGAAAGAGCTGGTTCACCACTTTAAGAGTGTGAAAAAGTTGTCAAAGGCCAAAAATTACCATTTCAATCGTTTTATTTTTACACATTTAAAATTTCTATTACGAATGGACTAATTTATTTGGCGTTTCTATTTTAATTTACTCTGGTTTATTGCTCGCTTTCGACAATATGTCTCTTTTTGCTGTGCTTTTGTCTTTATGTGTTTTTTGGGGGAGTGCAAGAAACTATTTTTCTTGAAATATAGCCTCCCAAGTTGTCGCGACATCAACCATTGTAACTATAACTTTACTTTTTAATCTCCTTCGCCTCTCACTTTATCTTATTTCTGGTTTTTCTTTTCACTGAAGCTTGGTAGGGTTGCGCGCGATTCAATCCATATTCCTTGGGGAGGGATGTTGTGAAGTTTAAAAGCAGTTCGGTAGTTATTGCATGTGGTGTGATCTTGAGCGCTTGTGGGGGCGGCTCATCTGGAGGAGGAGATGATAGTGGCGGAGGTCCCTCGATCTCAGAAGCGGCGACTCCCTACCTATATTTCAACTCAGCAAAAGTGTTCACTTTTGAATGGTCGGATGTTGAAGGGGCTACCTATTATCAACTTCTTGAGAACAAAGATGGGCAATCTGGCTATGAAGTAGTTAGCGATAAAATTTCTGCAGGTTCTGAAGTCGTAGAAATTAAGGTGCCTCTATTTGAGCGATTGAATGCTCGCTATATATTGCAAAGCTGTGATGATACAACTTGCCTGGATTCAAATGAAATATCGATTGATGAGGAAGTTGTCGATAGTATTGGTTATTTCAAGGCTGATAATGCCGAAGCCGGTGACCAGTTTGGTTGGTCCGTTGCGATTAGTGATGACGGCTCTACCATAGCTGTTGGTGCGACTGGCGAAGATAGTAATGAGTTAAATGAATTTAATAATGCAGCTAGCGGGTCAGGGGCTGTATATATTTTTGATTATGGTGAAGATGGTTGGGTTTACCGAGCTGTTTTAAAAGCTTTAGAGGTTGAAAGTGGAGCTGCATTTGGATCTGCAGTGAGTCTCAGTGGCGACGGAAATACGTTGGCTGTTGGTGCCTACAAAGAAAATGGTGAGGATGATAACTTTTCGGCTGGCGCAGTTCATATATTCACCCGTGAGGATTTAGAGTGGACTCACAGCGCTAAACTAAGAGCAGATAATCATGGTTACTATGATTTTTTTGGGCGGGCGTTGAGTTTAAGCGGTAATGGAACAACCTTGGCAGTTGCAGCCCCATCTGAAGATAGCAGTGCTACCGGTGTCAATAGTGGCCCTGATAATGACGAAGCTTTGGATTCTGGTGCAGTATATATCTTCCAGTATTCTGGGGTTGAGTGGGGTCAAGAAGCTTATTTGAAGGCAAGTGATAGTAATTCAAATATGGACTTCGGTTCATCCCTTAGCTGGAGTGATGATGGTTCCATTCTGGCGGTTGGTGCTATTGGTGGGCATGGTGGCAGGGGGGCAACTTATATCTTCTCCAATAATGGAGGCTGGGCTCAGCAACAGATACTTACTGCAGATAGCGCAAGAGTGGGCGATCGTTTTGGTTGGGATGTTAGTTTTAGTAGCGACGGCAGCCTGCTCGCTGTGGGCGCCCCACTTCAGGCAGGTGCTTCAGAGGACCCTGATGATCGCGATGGCTTCAATAATGGCGCTGTCTATCTATTTTCATACGAAGAAGATTCTTGGTACCAAAGTGCCTACCTTAAAGCGAGTAACACCGATGAAGATGATGCTTTTGGTACGTCTATTAGTCTGAACAATGATGGCTCACTACTTGCGGTAGGTGCTCAGGAGAGTAGTGCTGGTATAGGTTTCTATGCTGATAGCAATGACAACTCGGCATCTAGGGCGGGCGCGGCCTATATGTATTCGATGGTTGATGGGCAGTGGATTGAGAGCACTTACCTGAAAGCTAATAACACCGATGAGCGTGACTACTTTGGAACTTCAATCGCTTTAAGTGGCGATGGTGATACCCTGGTAGTGGGTGCCCCAGAAGAGCAGGGCTCGGATACTGGGATTATGGCTGATCCAGATTTAAATGATGCGGATGCTGCGGGAGCTATTTATGTCTACTAGTTAGACGATACCTTTCTTGATCTATAAGAATACTTCTATATCAGTTGGACTCATGTTCGTGGGTCCAACTATACCTCATCTGTTCTTCGATGCTTTTAGCTCTATGGATTATGGCAATGGCATCAGTCAGAGTTACAGCTTAGGTTTGGATTACCGGCTGGAAACTGTGAGTACCTAAAGGATCGGGAATTTATCTTCGACAAGCTAAACTGGCTTATGAATGAGGGCTTTGCCCAGGGAGAAAACAGCTATTACTACGATTCGGTGGGCAATCGCACCCAGCAGGATGCGACCAGCACGAATATTATGAGAGCAGTATTGTTTATAGTTATGAAGCCAGCACCAATCGCTTTAAGGCCTATAACGAAAGCAGCGTATTTAAAGGCGCCTAATACTATATTGCGTTTAGCCAGCGAGTGTGCACAGATAAAGGGTGGTGAGGTTGAGTATTATTGTAGCTACTAATGGAATTATGATCCGAATTTTGGGTGGTTTATCCAGAGTGATTCGATTGGGTTGGATGATGGGCCGAATGCCTATGCATATGTAGCTAGCAATCCAGTAGCGTGCTTTGGTTCAGGTGGCTTGAGCAGGAGGGGGAGTCTCGGCGTCGACTACAAATTCTCTACAGAGGGTAATCAATGCACTGGTGCGCAGTCATATTCAAAAAATACAAGCTTATAACCTATTTTATCGTTATGGTGTACATGCTCCCTACTCAAATGTAGGAGTTTAGCAGTTACAAGTGACACTGTTTCGATGTTAGATAGGTCAATGCTATTTAGGGTTGACTAAGCAAGGGCGTATACCATTGCAAAACCACCACAGTATCTCTGACCAAAATGAAACAGCCATCAGTAAAACCCGCTCACTTTGGTGCCTGGTGTAAATTAAAGAGCAAGTCTTTACAAGCAATTTATGTTAGGGAATCACTCTGGTCCAAACTCTAGTATTTACAGCAGGGGTGTAAATAGAATGCTAACCAGTGCTGGTTAGGGGTAGTAGGTTACTCTTTAGGGCGTACATCAAGCGTTGCAAGCAATTCAATAAGGTATTACTTATGGTATTGTAAGGCCACATAACACTAGGTAGGTTTTTATTCCATGAGAAAATTTTTTGAGCTAATGCCTGATGCGGGCTTAAAAGGTTATTCATATGTTGATAATTATTATTTAGGGGGTTTTGACCGACTATCTATTATTCAGGCTAAACGTTGTAATCAAGATGAGCTTTCCAGGGTGAAGATTTGTATTGAGGATACGAATCTTCAGCTTGCTGATTTTATGGGAGGTGTGATTGGTTGGCCTACTTTGTCAGATAAGTTTTTTAATTTGATTAAAGATATAATCTTTTCTGATGTGCAAGTTTTAGATCTTCCTCTTTTTTCACAGGCTACAGGTGGAGAGATAAAAGGGTATCGCTTATTAAATATCTTAAGCTTAGTAGGTTGTGTAGATAAAAGCAGATCCCTGGTGACTCCAGGGATTAGAGGTGAGGACATCATTACCGAACTATACATTCATTCTAACCTTGTTCCGGATGATGTGAATATTTTCCGGATTCCTGATTGCCTCGACGGCATAATTGTTTCTGAAGAGTTCTTGGCAAGAATAAGAGGTAAAGGGTTGAAAGGTGTCGTAATGAGTGAGGTTAGCTAATCAGAATAAAAGTGGATGATATTGAAGTGCAAAATAAATATATGCCTGTTTCCCCATTGATGTAGATACCATTATGGGAAGCAGGCAAATCCCTCTTGAATACTACTTTTTAAGAATCTAATTATAAATTTGGATGTCAGTTTTAATTGGTCGGCACAGTTTTGGTCGGAAAGTTAAAGGGCGTAGTTTAGATGTTTTTGGAGTGTGAGTTCCGGTTTCTATGTTAAAGGAGGTGCGGCCTTAATGTTTTCACGTGTCTTTAAGATTAATTTACTTAAATTTATTTCTCTGTGGTTAGATATGTATTCTCACTTCAATACCGAGTTCCTGGCGATTATTGAAGTTGCTAAAAGATTGTTGTGCTAAACCTGCTGACGCCTCCTCACCTTTAAGGTGGCTTACAAAATTCTGGTTGAGATATCGCCAGTGTTGAGGTGATATGATGAGCCGCTCTTGGTTAGTAGGTATGTTTTTGGCAATAAGACTCGGTAAATGGAAGAAGTCTTTGGGCTTCTCACCTGAAGCCGACGCACGAATACGCTATTGAATCGAATTATAATCAGTCATCACAGGCATTGCCGTTACGATTAGTTTCAACCTAAAAATAACCAGGCAGGAGCGCTAATGTGGGCGATGATTTACTGCTTGATGATTTCAGTCTTACTCTTCACTGTTTCGCAATGTGCATTGAAATGATGAGCTATTTAACTTTTCGGTAACGCTTACTTTCTTCTGTTTTCTCTTCCAGGTAGCTATGTGATTGAGAACTTTATTCTTTATTGTTTTCGAAAAGGCACAGGTAAAGTCCAGTTTAAACGGCTGCTGTTGGTTTTTGGTAATAGTTTCCCAGATCCGAAACATTAAAAAATATAGGCACGAAAATTATCTTATTGGAATTTATTAAGTTTGTTTTAATGTCAAAGCTGCGTAGAATTGGTAGATGTTTTTAGTATTTTGACCGTAATTGAGTGAGCTGATTAAAGCGGCTTTACAGGCTTGAAAGCCTAGAGAGAACCGAGAGTTTTCTAAAAGACCCATCCCCTCAAAGGAGAACGGTAGCGTGACATAAGAGTAAGTAAAAGGCGCTGACCCAAGGTGCTACCAACACCGGGGCCAGCTAACCAAATTGATAACGTGACTATCAAAATGGCTATATGGATAATACGCTAGAAACCCGCTCATCTTCAATAAAGTGGAGTACATTCAGCAGTTTGGGGTCTATTCCCAAGCTCTGGAAGCCTAGCGCCCGCCTTTTCCTCTTCTGTGCCTACCGCCCTCGCGCACCACCCCATATTTCCTCCAAACGTTGAATCACAAGTTCCCCCATCCCGGAAGTGCCCAAACTTTGATTATTGAAGGAAATGAGTATGTTGATTTTAAAGCGACGGACAGGTGAATATCTAAGAATTGGAGCAAATGTCTCAGTCACAGTGCTGGAGGTAAAAGGTAATCAAGTTAAGATAGGTATAAGCGCACCCAAATCACTGCCTATTCATCGTGAAGAAGTCTATGTGAGGATCAAAAAGAAACAGAAAGTGGAGGCTTGAATATGTCGTGAGGGGGACAATTCCGGGGGGCAGGCGATTAAGAAGCTAGACTCCAAACATAAAGTTTTAGCCTTTGGCTGGCAGGCGATATACGCACTCTGGTTCGAGTGTCTCTTTGCTGCCAAAAGGCTCTTTTGAATATCAAAGCTAGTTAGGTGGCGGAAGGGCTAATTGTTTTCTGTCAGGTGAATTTTAGAATTCTCCATTTCTTTTGTATTACAAGTTGAACTTGCAATCCTTGCTAAAAAGCCAGTTTTTATTTATGCCCCTTTGAAGATACATTCCACCTTATATCCATGCAGCGATACTTCCGAGCTTCTTTCGCAATTGCACTCAATAGGGCTTGGGTAATCTCTTCTTTTCGGTTTGTATCGCAATCCCCGATATATAGCTCACTGATAATAGCTAAGGCCGCCGAGCTTTCATTTTCTGGAATAATATTAAAGCTGATATACCCCTCAAGATTGTGGTCTTGTTCTACAACCAGCACTTGATGCTCTTTTCTCTGAAACAACCTATTTTGCAATTCAATTTGGGTAATATGGAAAGAGTCAGTTGAATTATTATACCTGGCTAAGCAGCGCATCATATTGTAAAGATAGAAACAGTCGGTGGGGTGGGCATGGCGAACAAACATATCAGTACCATTTAACCAGTATTTCTTTGAGTTGACGTTTGATAGCTTGGCACATCCTTGTGCCAAGTTATGTCATCCTGAAAGAGGCTAACAATAGGAATTAAATTGATTTGGCTGTTTCTTGGATGAGGGTGAACCCTTCATCTAGCCATCCGGTGATGCCGCCGATCATTTTCTTGACCGGCCTGTTAAGTGTTGCCAGTCTGATAGCTGCTTTTTCTGTCGCATTACAGTGTGGGCCTGCACAATAGACAACAAATAAAGTATCTGAAGGGTATTCGCTCAGCCTGTCTTTATTGATACGGCTGTATGGTAAGGATTCGGCTGTTTGTATATGTCCATTTTTATAAGCCTCTTCACCTCGCACATCTAAAAGCACGAAATCCTTGCGATTTTGGTTGACTGCGTGGTGTACATCCCAGCAGTCTGTTTCAAAAGATAGGAGGTTTTGGAAGTGGTTTAGCGCATCTTGGCTGTTGGCAGCGGGCACTCTACTTACGGCTGAACTCATAAATTACTCCCGGTGATTTCTCGGTGGTTCGTCAGGTTTCCAAGTGGCGATAGTGTCCCTTTTTGGCTCCTCCCGGGCGATCCGCCTCTGAGCCAGATAGCATTAATTTTGCGCCAATCCTGCGTGCAAACTTGTGGGTCGGCTTTGGCTAGTGGGGTGCGGCTTTACTTATTTGAGGATGATGGTGTTTTATCTATTAAATAATGCTTCAAAGGTTGAGGGTTTTATTCCCGGCACTGCTTTCAAAAACTGCTCAACTGAGTATGCTGGGTTGGATTTATTCGTTAACCTAATTTAATTAACTGCTGAGGGTTAGGGGTACCTATGTCGACGTTGGCACAAAAGCCTAATAAGAGCCAGAAAGTGGCTGTTCTCGCCCACCGGCAGGTCTCACTCTTCGAACTCGGTTGCGCTACCGAACTCTTTTGCCTACCCCGACCTGAACTTAGCGAGCTCTACACCGGTGAAATTGTGACTTTCGCTGAGGAAAACCCTCTGGCGACCGGCGGTCTGGCTCTGGCTTGTCGGCGGGTAGAGAGTTTGATGGATTATGATCTGCTGGTGATTCCCTGTTGGTCGACCAATGCACAACCACAAGATGCTTATTTGGAGCGTGTACATAGGGCGGCGGCTGAGTTTGCCGCTGCCGGCCGCCAAATTCTTACTTTTTGCTCCGGTGCTTTTCTGCCTGCGGAACTGGGACTATTTGATGGTCGGCAGGCGACTACCCACTGGTTGTTTGCGGATCGTTTTCGTGAGCGCTTTCCTGCGGTGGAGTATGTGGGAGACGTTCTCTATGTGTGGGAGGATGCACTAGCTTGCGCTGCGGGTAGTAGTGCGGCCATCGATCTGGGCATTGAGTTTTTGCGGCGCAACCATGGTTATGAATTGGCCAATTCGGTGGCTCGGAGGCTGGTGATGGCTCCTCATAGGCAGGGTGGCCAGGCCCAATATGTGGAGATGCCCGTTGCCAAACGGCCAGACCACTTCTCCGCCGCGCTGGATTGGGCGATTGGCAATTTGGATGGTGCTATCAAAATTGATGATATGGCGCAGCGCGCTCATTTATCCCGCCGTAGTTTTGACCGAAAGTTTCGCCAGTCGATGGGAATTGCTCCCAAGGAGTGGCTGATCCAGCAGCGCTTGCGGGCAGCGCAGAAGGCGCTGGAGTCCGGTAAGGAGTCTGTAGACAGAGCAGCCCAACTGGCTGGCTTTGAGAGTAGTGCGACACTGCGTCACCATTTCCGTCGGGCGTTTGGGATTTCGCCCAGTGAATATCAGCGCCAATTCCAAGTTTCCGCCAAAGTGGCGGTTGAGGCTTAACGTTGGCCGCGTGTTGGTACGGCTATGGGGAGTCGGTACCTTTGGTTGATACACCCCCGGGCACTAAAGGGGTATGATTCGGTCTCTATTGCCTGATGACAGTACAGACTACGAAGGAATTATGACGAAACAGCGCGTATTAACCGGTATTACAACAACCGGTACTCCACACCTGGGGAACTATGTGGGTGCAATCCGCCCGGCGATCGCCGCGAGTCAGGATGAAAACAACCAATCGTTCTACTTTCTGGCCGATTACCACGCACTGATTAAGTGCCAGGACCCGGCACAGGTCCATCAGTCCACCCTGGAGATCGCTGCAACCTGGCTGGCCTTGGGCCTGAATACCGACAATGTGGTGTTCTACCGTCAGTCCGACGTCCATGAGATTCCTGAATTAACCTGGCTGCTCACCTGTATGACCGGCAAGGGCCTGATGAACCGTGCCCACGCTTATAAAGCAGCGGTAGATGCCAACCGCGCCGATGGCGAAGATTCCGATTTTGGCGTCACCATGGGGCTGTATAGCTACCCGATCCTGATGGCCGCGGACATCCTGATGTTCAACGCCAATAAGGTGCCGGTGGGTAAAGACCAGGTACAGCATATCGAAATGGCTCGGGATATTGCCCAGCGCTTCAACCACCACTACGGTGAGCACTTCGCTTTACCAGAAGCGGTAGTTGATGACCACGTAGCTGTGTTGCAAGGCCTGGATGGCCGCAAAATGAGTAAGAGTTACGGCAACACTATTCCGCTGTTCCTTCCTGAGAAGAAACTGAAAAAGCACATTAATAAGATCAAAACCAACCTGCTGGAGCCGGGTGAGCCAAAAGATCCGGATACTTCCACTGTATTCCAGGTTTGGCAGGCATTTGCCAGCGAAGAACAGACAGCAGAAATGCGTAAAGCTTTTGAAGAGGGCATTGCCTGGGGTGAGGCCAAGAAGCAGTTGTTTGAGCTGGTGAATGGACAGATTGGTGAAGCTCGCGAGCGCTACAATGAGCTGCTCGCCAACCCGGAACAAATTGAAACGGAGCTGGAAAAGGGGGCTATTAAGGCTCGCGCTTACTCTGCGCCCTTTATCGAGAAGTTGCGTCACGCGGTTGGTATCCGCAAGATAGGTTAGAGCTTTTCCTGAAAAAGCAGGAGGCCATGGAGTATCGGCCTCCTTTTTAATAAAAAATAATAAATGTACAGGGTGCAAACATGGAAAACGTTCAGGCAAATCCTGATGCCGGCAATAGTGCCGATAATAAAAATGGCTGGATTAATCGAGCGCTCAATTTTATTGAGGTTGTCGGTAATAAATTACCCGATCCCGCTGTTCTATTTTTGATCTTGATGGTGGGAATCTGGGTACTCTCCTGGCTTCTCTCCGGTGTTAACTTCGAAGCCTTACACCCCGCTACCGGCGAGGCGATACAGGTAACCAACCTGCTTTCCAGTAGTGAAATGGCCCGCTTCCTATCTGGTATGGTAACTACCTTTACCAGTTTTGCGCCCCTGGGGGTGGTGTTGGTAGCCATGCTGGGGGTCGGTGTGGCTGAGCAGAGTGGCTTTATCAATGCGGTATTGAAAAAGCTGCTGGCGGTAACGCCGCAGATGCTGCTGACACCTATGTTGATTTTGGTGGCTATCGTCAGCCATACAGCCGTAGATGCGGGTTATGTATTGGTAATTCCTCTCGGAGGGGTGATCTTCTATGCGGCAGGGCGCCACCCTTTAGCGGGTATCGCTGCGGCATTTGCCGGAGTTTCAGGGGGCTTCTCTGCCAATTTTGTTCCCTCAGCGATTGATCCCTTACTGCAAGGCTTTACCCAGACAGCCGCACAAATCGCCAACCCGGAAATGCAGGTAAACCCCCTTAATAACTGGTTCTTCACTTCGGCTTCCTGCCTGCTGGTGACCCTGTTGGGGTGGTGGTTGACGGATAAGGTCATCGAGCCCCGCCTCAAGAATGTAGAGGTGGATGGCGATGAAGCGGATATGCCAGTAATGCAGGAGCTGGGCGCCCGCGAGAAAAAAGCCATGTACCTGGCGGTAACTGTGATGGTGGCGGGTATCGTCGGGCTTGTGGCCTGGATGCTGCCGGAAACCTCGGCTTTGCGCGATGCAGAAGGGCAATTAGCCTCCTTTACAGCGCCGATTATGAAGTCGATTGTGCCGCTGATCTTCCTGCTGTTTGTGATTCCCGGTGTGGTATTTGGCTATGCGGCCGGCACCTTCCGCCAGAGTAAGGATGTTATTGATGCGATGTCCAAAACTATGGGCTCCATGGCTTATTACATCGTGATGGCTTTTTTCTGTGCGTTGTTTATCTCTGAGTTTGCCCGCTCCGGTTTGGGCACGCTGCTTTCGGTAGAGGGAGGGAGCTTGCTCGCGGCGATGGAGCTGCCGGGCCCGATCACCCTGATGGGCATTATTGTACTGGTAGCCTTTATCAACTTATTTGTGGGATCTGCCTCTGCCAAGTGGGCGCTGCTGTCCCCCATCTTTGTGCCTATGTTGATGCAGATCGGTTTCTCCCCTGATCTCACCCAGGCCGCTTACCGGGTAGGTGATTCCTCCACCAATATTATTACCCCGCTGATGCCTTACTTCCCCTTGGTGGTTGTGTACTGCCAGCGCTACGTGAAGGGAACGGGTATTGGAACACTTGTATCCATTATGTTGCCGTATTCCATTGTGTTCCTGATTTGCTGGTCACTGTTCCTCGTGGCTTACTGGACACTGGGGATGCCTTTGGGAGTGCAGGCTAGTTATACCTACCCTTAAAAGATAAGGGATTTTTGTCTAGAACTCTCTAAATCAAATCCCGATATATATAGTCCCAATCTAAGTGGTTGCTGTTGAGCAGCCACTTAGTCTTTTTCCTGCCTTAGAATCTGCTTTTACTCATTTCATCAAGTCATTCTGATGGCACGAAAGTGCAGCTTGTAGGCTGCAATACTGTCCTTTAATGCCGTATTTCTTGTCCCTAATCATGTCATCGCTCTTTTTAATAAAAAAATGTTCCAATAATGTTGTAGATGATAACGATTCCTATTAGGATTCGCGCCCAGTTACCTGGGTCACAGTTAGACTGTGATCCATCCAAATTCAGTTGGCGTTGAGGGATCTCCATGAGTACCGCTCGAATTAAAAGTATGCAAAAAGCTTCTCCTGTAATTTCTGGAATCAGCCGCTCTTTATTGGCGCTGGCTATTGCTGCGGGCGGTTCTTCTGTGGCGTTCGCTGCGGACAACACAGATGAGCGTATTGAAGAGGTTAATGTTACGGGACATCTGAACCTTTCCCGTCAGACCTCTGTGGGCAAGCTGGATGTTTCCGTACACGAAACCCCTTTTTCTGTGACTGTACTGGACAATGACTTTTTCAACGATATCGGCTCGAAAACGGTTCAAGATGTTCTGCAATATACGCCAGGGGTGAATGGCGGAACCTACGGCGTTGATGTCCGTGGTGATTGGTCTCTGGTGCGCGGTGTTGATCCTGCGATTTTTATTGATGGCCTTCAGTCTATATTCGGTAGCTACACAAGTGCCCGTGCTAATCTCTACGCCTATGACCGCATAGAAGTTCTCAAAGGTCCTTCCTCTGCACTTTATGGACAGGGTTCTACCGGTGGTATCGTAAACTTAGTATCCAAGCGCCCGCAGAGAGAGTTTGGTGGAGAAGTAGTGGTTCAAGCTGGTAGCTATGACCATCAGGCATTTGCTACGGACGTCACTGGCTCCATGGATAGTGATGGTGAGTGGCTTTACCGAGTTGTAGGTTATAAGCGATCTGCGGATACCCAAGTAGACTATGTCAATAATGACAGCACTTTGCTGATGCCATCTATCTCATGGCGTCCGGGTGAGAACACCGAGATTACTTTCCAGACTACTTACCAGGATGATGAGAGTGGTACCTCTACAGCATTCTTGCCCTGGGGTGGTACCCGTATTGATAACGCCAACGGTGATATCCCAACTGACACTTTCCTCAGTGAGCCAGGTTGGGATAAATATAATACAGAGCAGACCGCTTACAGCATTTGGGCTGATCATCGCTTTAGTGATAACTGGGGTGTAAATGCCAGCATCCGCTATGCCAAAGGTGAAGTAGACTACAACACCATGTATGGCAGCTTCGACTACTCTCGCCTCAACCCTAATATCACTGAGATGCAACGTGTTGCGTTTTCCAGTGAAGCCAGTACAGACATGTTGATTTTTGATTTACGCATGTCTGGTGAGTTAACTACAGGTATTGTCGATCACCAAGTTTCATTCGGCTTGGATAGCCAGGATGCTACTACGGATAATGATTATGGCTACGCTTATGGTGGTGTGATCAATATCTTCGAGCCGGAGTATGGGTATATTCCAGAAGACATAGTGATTGCGAATGGACCGGAGACAGATACCGAGCAGCTGGGTTTTTACTTCCAAGACCATATGACAATTGGAAACCTGATAGTAACTACTGGTGTTCGTAGGGACTCCACCGAGTCGCAAACTGAGGGTTCCCCGGTTACTGTGGATGATGATGCTACCACCATGCGCTTGGGTGTGATGTATGCATTTGATATGGGTATTTCTCCTTACATCAGCTACTCCGAATCCTTTGAGCCTGTAAGCGGTTCAGATCGCCACGGTGACTCCTTCAAGCCAATTGAGGGCGAGCAGGTAGAGGTTGGTGTGAAGTACCAGCCAGAGGGAACCAACTTGCTGGTTACCGCTTCAGCTTACGATATTGTGCAGAAAAACCGCCTTACTACAGACCCGGTTGATATCACTTTTGACACTCAAACCGGTGAAGTTTCAATTGATGGTGTTGAGCTAGAGGTAACTGGTAAATTAGGTAACCTTAGTTTGGTAGCTGGCTACAGCACCACCAACACCGAGATCACCGAGAGTAATGTTGCCGGTGAAGTCGGTATTGCGATTGAGGCCGTTCCAGAGGAGCTAGTGACTATTTGGGGCGACTATGACCTGAGCGCATTGCTTCCGGGGCTGAGTATTGGCATGGGCGCTCGTCATGTTGGCGAGAGCTACACCGGTGTTGAAGATCCCACGGGAACCTTCCCATCGTACAACCCGTCTTACACCTTATATGACGCATCGATCGGATATACCTTGGATAGCTGGCACTTCCAGCTGACAGGAAAAAATTTGTCTGATGAAGTACATACTACAGCTTGCCTGAGTCGCGGTGACTGCTTCTACGGTGAGCGTCGTTATGTAACGGTAGAAGCACATTACATTTTCTAAGTTAGTGTAGACTGGGAGCCTGTCCGCAGGGGGAGTCTGTGGGCGGGCTCCCTTTTTTACGTTTAAGCAACCAGACGAGAGGCGAGTCTCTCGCAGTTATGGTTATGCCAATGTCTTTTTATATGATTGCAGGAGCTTCCAGCGCCTTTGCTCTGGCCGGGATTCTGCTCCTTTATTCCGCCTGGTCCCGCAGAGGGGCAGAGCCCGTGCGCCGTTGGGGTGGTTGGGGAGCCATGGTGTTGTCGGCTTTTGGGTGGAGCTCAATTGTTGGGGTGGAATATGGAATCAGTATTGCCACTTTAATAGTGATGCTCGGAGCCTTTGCTTTATTGGCTCTTAAGGGTGACTGGCCCAGTGGCCCTAGGCCCGTTGAAAAACAGCGCTCGGGAGCACCCGAAACGCAAGCCCTGCTTCCATTGTGGTTGCGGGGCTTCTTGCGTTTTATGGCTGCCTTTCTTTTGCCCGCGGCCAGTGGTTTGATCGCCGGTTTGCTTTTCTTTGGTTTTACCGGGTTTTCTGAAACTGTCCGCTTGGTCGGCGGAGCCTTCCTGTCGGTAATAATCTGGACCCTGGCGATGGTTTGGTGCTGTGCCGATAAAAAGCTTCTGCGCCCTTCGGCTGCCATGTTGGCTTTCTCGGTGGTCAGCGGCTTGTTACTGACCTTTGCGCTTCCCGCTTCGGCAGCATAGATCAACGGACTTGAGTAGGAATTTAACGTGAAATTTTCCTTTAAACCGACCCCTGGCTTTGTCCGTGATATGACCGATGGACACTCAGTTCTCGGCCTGGCGGTATCCACTCTTTTATATATTGTTTGTGTCAGCGGAACACTGGCGGTTTTTTACAATGAGTTCGAACGCTGGGAGCAGGCCTCCGAGTTGGAGAATCTCAATGTTGAAGCCTCTGTGTATCGGACTGCTACAGAAAATGCGATTGCGCTAGCCAAGCAGGAAAAAGAGGATCTCGATTCAATTACCTTCACCATCCCCAATCAGGATAAGCCCAGATTGATGGTTGAAGTTGGCGATATGGAGCGATATGTCGCTGAAGATGGTTCCCTGCTGGGCAAGGTGGAGCATGAGTGGACCCACTTCCTAGCCTACCTGCATTACGCGCTCAACCTTCCTGTTGGTTATGGGGTCATCCTGGTTGGTTTGATCGGGATGGTGATGTCCGCGCTGATCGTCTCCGGTTTGCTGGCCCATCCCAAAATTATTAAAGACGCTTTCTCTTTCCGTCTTTCTGGCTCCAAGCGTCTTCAGCAAGTGGATTTGCACAATCGCCTGGGGGTTTGGGCCTCTCCCTTTCATCTTGCCATAGCCATTACCGGGGCTTTTATCGGGTTGTCCCAGGTAGCCGCTTTTGCAATTGCCGGCGTATTCTTTGAGGGTGATACGGAAAAGGTAGAGCACATGCTTTACGCGGATCATCCGGTGATGGAGGAAAACGCCCCTGAAGTTGATTATCCGGATTATGCTGCAATTCTGGCAACAATGGATCGTATCGCACCGGAAGAAGAGCGCACTCGTTTAGAGGTGGCATTTCCTGGACGTGAAGGCCAGGTTGTTGAGGTGTGGACCCGGGTTCCAGAGCGATTGGTCTGGGGTGAGCGTTACCACTTTAATCCCGATGGCAGCCTGATTGAAAAAGAAGGTTGGTCTGAGGGAGACGCGGCTAAACAAGTTTACCTTTCTACGTACCGTTTACACTTTGGCCACTTTTCCGGTTTCCCAGTGAAAGTTGCTTACTTCTTGCTGGGGGTGGGGATGTGTTTGCTGGTGGTATCCGGCATCAATATCTGGTTCGTTCGCAAGCGTCAGCGCGGCAATCCCGCCGTACGTTTGGAGCGAGTCTGGATGGCTCAGGTATGGGGTGTACCATTTGCGATTGCTCTGAGTGCGGTGACTTATCTGGCGTTTAAGCTAAATGCTGCGCAGGTGTTTTGGCTGGTGACCTTGGCGTTAAGCGTTGCGGCTGCCTTCATGGGGACAGTGGCCAAGTGGTCTATGTCTCTGCGTATTGCCACAATTATCGCCTGCGTCGGGGCAGTTGTAGTGCACGTTGCTCAGTTTGGTGAGGATTCCTTTGTGAGAGCATCACTGGTCGTTAATGTTGTGTGGTTGCTAATTGCTGCTGGAATCGCGGCCTCTTGCCTATATAGCAGGGCGCGTCAGTCGGATAGTGAGACCGTATCTGCCGGTGCCAATCCACTGGGTAGCAACTAGATTTTTTTGGGGGGCTCGCAGTGCCTCTGCAGGGCCCCAAAACTTCCATCGGACCTATAAGATCCCTTTCAATTACTTGGCAGGGCGTAACATCTCGATATGCGGGATGCCGTCTTCCTGGTACGGCTCAGACACCTGCTCAAAACCAAACTCCCCGTAAAATCTATCCAAATGTTGTTGAGCTGAAATGCGAATACCAGTGTTGGGGTATTCTTCGCATGTGTGCATTACGGCTCGGCGAATCAGCTCCTTGCCCAGGCCTGTTCCGCGACTGGCTTCTGCGGTTAACACTCTTCCTATCGAGGGTTCCCGGTATTTAAGGCCTGGGAAAACAACTCTCAGGTAGGCCATAACCTGCGGGTTATTTTCGTCTCCCTCCCAGCAGATCAGGTGCCAGGAGTGTTGGTCTTTGCCATCGGCATCCTGATAGGGGCAATCTTGTTCTACCGTAAAAACTTCCTGCCTTACTCGCAAAACTTCGTAAAGTTGACTGAGCGTAAGCTCTTTAAAGCTGCACCATTGCCACTGCATAAAGGTGAATTCCAAATTATTGTCACTAATTTTGTATTGTGATTGGAGTTAAAAGGTATAGATTATTTATAAGATCGATTAATTTTAATTGGATGCCTGATTGCCGGCTCTATGAAAGAATCCATGCTTAAGGTAATGGATAACTTGCGAGATAACTTTTTTATCTTTCATCATAAACACATGGGTCACTGGCATTTGCAGGTGATCATTCATGCCATCCAGTTTTGTGCTGGATACGGAGACTTTACCATCATCGGTTTCTGGGATAAGGCGGGATAGAATCAGGTTGATGCTGCGAGTACCGGCAATAATACCTACATCAAAATCTGCACTACCGAGCTTGTTGGGGACGCTCATCTCACCAGTACCCAACTGCAGCCCAGCATCGCCAAACATAAACTTGAAACCGGGGAATGTTCCCAGTTTATCAACTACTTCGCTGCCTTTATTGGGTGGGCCCAACATGACAACGCGATTCAGGTTTTTGATTTCAGCTGAATGTAGATATTGCCTTACCAGAATACCGCCCATGGAGTGAGTGACAAAATTGATTTCTTGCGCATTACCGCACTCCTCGACAGCAGGCGCTATGGCCATGCTGGCCAAAGCTTCAATGGAGTGCTTGGTCGAAGGGTAATCAATATTGACCGTTTGGAAACCCTCGGCATCTATGGCTTTTGCCAGTTTCTCCATTGAGCTATCTGATTTGGCTAATCCATGCAATAAAATCACACAAGCGGAGTGAGCACTTGCTGATAGCAGCGTAAATGCGGCGGCAATTATAAAAGCGAACTTTTTCATCGGTTTGAACTTCCTGTCGACTTCTTGTACCTATTCGTGTGGCGTTGTTGTCGGAGCAATTAATTTGGGTTGGGTTGAAGTTGGCAGTGTTGGCGGAGAATGTCCGCTGCCCGCTCCGGTTTATCGGGGGTGATCACGATAGTTTGTGTGGCCAGGCGCAGTACGACAGATTTTTGCTGATCGGTAGCAAATGCACGATAGCGCCCCAACTTTTGGTTTTGAAACAGGCCTATATAGCCAAATAAGCCGGAATTGCCAAAGATGCGGACTGATCCTTGCATGGCAGTTGAGTCGGGGAATACTTCAGATAGCCCCTCCAAGGAGATGGTGGTTTTCCAGCCCGGGCGCAATATCAAGAGGTTGCCATTTTTGATGGCGTAACCACGGATGGCAAAGAAGGCACTGAGAGCCAGTATTGCAGGCGGAAGTGCTATGGCAATGCTATAGAGGGTAGATGGAGCAGCTGGTGCTCTCGATGCCAGAAAGAGCGGCAGTCCCAGTAGGAGTAATGTGCATATGGCACTGATAATTTGGAGCTGGCGGCTCCACGGCGCTTTAAACGCGATTGTTGGCATACTTGGTTTAACTCAACGGATTACCTGAATGCCTCAATCATAGTGCTATTGGAATCTGCTTGGCAAAGGTAGAGATGGTTTGGTTTTAACGGTTGCTCGCTATGGAAGACTGTATTTTGATTAACGAGAATTCCCAGTCAGCCCTTGTGGTCGAAGGGGGTGCTATGCGGGGGATTTTCGCTGCAGGCGTATTGGATGCATTTTTGGAGGCGGGCTATCGGCCATTTGATTTTGCGATCGGTGTATCCGCAGGCTCCACCAACTTGATTGGTTATCTGGCGGGAAATCATGGGCGAAGTCGGCAAATACTAATGGACCATGCCCGGCGGGCAGACTTCATCGACTGGCGCCGCTATCTCCGAGGCGGTCATTTTTGTGATATTGGCTGGTTGTGGCATGCGTCATATCAGGATATTCCGCTCAGTGTTGATAGTTATGTTGAGAATGGAATACCGCTTTATGCCGTGACTACCAGTATCAACACGGGGGAGGCTAGATACCTGAAAGTAACTCCGGAAAACATGCACCAGGTTTTCCCGGCTTCTTGTGCCATTCCGGTTGCTTACCGGGGGTTTCCTGAAGTGGATGGGGAGCCTATGACCGATGGTGGCCTGGCTGATTCGATACCGATTATTCAGGCCTATCAGCAGGGGGCCAGAAATATAACCGTTATTCTTTCGCGCCCTCTGGGGTATCGGAAAATTAAGGGGCCTGCTCCAAAGTTTATCAAACAGTTTTTCCGTGATCATGCCCGGCTATTTGAGGCCGTGCTAGAGAGAGGGGAGAAATATAATCGGGCTCTGGAGTTTATCGAGGTGCCTCCAGAGGGTTGCCAGGTTTCGGTTATTGCGCCTCCAGACAATTTCCCGGTTAAGCGTTTTACTCAAGAAGCAGAGTTGCTCGAGGAAGGTTATGAGAGCGGGAGGACCCGGGGTTGGGAATTTCTTCGCGAGCTTCCCGGTCAGCGGGACTCTTTACCGTCAATTGAATAGTAGTTCCGGTATAAATGGGTTGATTGAGCTTAATCAGAATGTGAATGGTGAGGTAATCGACTGGTGGAAATACGTTTGCTCGGAGTGACAGATGCGCCCGCCATATCTGCATTTTATTTATCTAATGAAGAGCACCTGAAGCGCTGGGAGCCCATTCGCGAGCCCGGTTTTCACAGTTCCGGGTCCTGGACTCGACGCATCAGCTCTGGAGGAATTTTAAAGTTTGCTGCATTAGAGTCCGGGTGTGATCAGTTACTGGGTGTTTGCTCCTTGACGAATATCATCCGAGGCCCATTTCAGGCCTGTAATATGGGATATGCAGTTGACCAGTCCCACGAGGGGCGGGGCTTAATGGGGAGCTTGTGTCGTCATGTCGTTGATTATGCTTTTGACACCCTAAATTTGAACCGGGTGATGGCTAACTACATGCCTGGCAACGATAGGTCGGCTGCTCTACTGGAGGCACTGGGCTTCGTTGTCGAGGGTAGGGCGGCAAAATACCTGAAGATCAATGGATGCTGGGAGGATCATATCCTCACGGCGAAGCTAAACCCCAGATCCTTGGATATTTAATGATGTTCGTTGAATGAGACGCCAAATGGCATTTACTTCACTGTGTGTCTATAGGAGTCTTGGGTAGGACTGAGATATTGTTGCTAACCTATTGCGATTTCATGGACGACTTCGAATAACAGTTTTGCGGAAGGAGAAAGGGATGAATGGGAAGTGCCTATGCGGTGGGGTTGAGTTCCAGCTGGAAGAGCCAATTCCAAACCTTTACCAATGCCATTGCTCGCTCTGCCGCAAATTGAGTGGTTCCGCCTCGGATACGGCCATGTTTATTAGCCGGGATCAGTTTCGCTGGGTGCGGGGCTTAGACAGAATCTCTTCATTCCGGACTCCTACGGGCTATCGATCTGACTTTTGCAGTGGATGCGGAAGTACAGTTCCGCACTTAATGAGTAATACAACGCACTTCTGGGTGCCTGCGGGATTGTTGGAGGGGGATATCGATGGGAAAGTCGTGGCCCATCTTTGCACAGAATCCAAAGCATCCTGGGATGAAATTTCTGGTGAAGCGGAGTGCTTTAACGAAATGCCGGAGCTGGAGCGATTGATGCATCTATTGCATGGCGGAGAAGAAGCAGTGGATGGGGAATGGGAGGAGAGCCAGGCGGCTTCAGCTGAAGTTTAAAAACCCAAACTCTTTTCTAATTGGCGCATACAAAAAAGCCCCGCTCTTGCGAGCAGGGCTTTTTTGTATATGGCGGACCGGACGGGACTCGAACCCGCAACCTCCGGCGTGACAGGCCGGCATTCTAACCAGCTGAACTACCGGTCCGCATTCCTGCTTCTCTTGGTCGCTCTTGCCGGGCAAGAGTAAGAGAAGTGGTGGGTGGTACAGGGGTCGAACCTGTGACCTACGGCTTGTAAGGCCGTCGCTCTCCCAACTGAGCTAACCACCCCGTGTCAGGAGCTGCGTATCATAATGATTTTTTTACTTAGGTCAACAACTTAGGGAAGTTTTTCTAAAAAAGTTTGCGCCTGGCTTTAAGTGTGAGAAGCGGGGGTGTGTTTGAAGAAATTGCTGCTCGTCTATTGGCAATATTTGGTAATAAAACAGGGTGCTACTTTCATTGCCCCGGTTTTCTATTAATTTTGTTAGTCGGTCTGCATAGTTTGTGGCGGGGAGCGGGGAGCGGGGAGCGGGGAGCGGGGAGGTGGTTGTGTATTGAAAAGTGGTTTTGAATTTTTCATATACAAAAAAGCCCCGCTCTTGCGAGCAGGGCTTTTTTGTATATGGCGGACCGGACGGGACTCGAACCCGCAACCTCCGGCGTGACAGGCCGGCATTCTAACCAACTGAACTACCGGTCCGCATTCCTGCTTCTCTTGGTTGCTCTTGCCGGGCAAGAGTAAGAGAAGTGGTGGGTGGTACAGGGGTCGAACCTGTGACCTACGGCTTGTAAGGCCGTCGCTCTCCCAACTGAGCTAACCACCCCGTGTCAGGAGCTGCGTATCTTAATGATATTTTTTTTGCGGTCAACAATTTTGTTGGAAGATTTTTAAAAAGTTTTTTAAGGATAAAAAACACCCAAAAATTGTTTAAAAATTAATTAATTAGAGGATTTTTTGAGGGCTCTTTAAGTTGTTTTTATCGATCAAAATCAGCTGCGTAGAAATTCAGAAAATAAAAATTCAGGCTAGAGAAAATTGTTGCAGAAAAATTTTGTCGGCACTGCGCTCGTACTATTTTTTTTACGCTGAGATTTGGTTATTTTTTTGTGGCCCTTTCAAATTTCCAGCGTAAGCAACTGAAAATAAAATGTTAGAAAAATGAAAAGATGTGAGGCACAAACAAAAAAGCCCCGCTCTTGCGAGCAGGGCTTTTTTGTATATGGCGGACCGGACGGGACTCGAACCCGCAACCTCCGGCGTGACAGGCCGGCATTCTAACCAACTGAACTACCGGTCCGCATTCCTGCTTCTCTTTGGTTGCTCTTGCCGGGCAAGAGTAAGAGGAGTGGTGGGTGGTACAGGGGTCGAACCTGTGACCTACGGCTTGTAAGGCCGTCGCTCTCCCAACTGAGCTAACCACCCCGTGTCAGGAGCTGCGTATCTTAATGATATTCTTCGTGGCGTCAACGCCTTTTTTGAATTTTTTTTTGTCTTTCAATGAGTTAACGCGCTTTTGTGTGAATTCGTGGGCGTGTCCGCCGGGGGGTGACACTGTTATAATCGCCCCAATTCCCGTTAGTTAGAGCGTGAGAAAAGCTGTGACACAGAAGACCTGGCTGGCCCAACTTGTACTGGCATTCGGTATGTTTTGCCTGTCCATCGCTGCACATGCGGTAGTGGAGACACAAAAATTGTCCTCTCCCGAGCTGGATGCAAGGTATCGCGTGCTTATTGAAGAGATGCGCTGCCCCAAATGTCAAAACCAGAACCTGGCAGACTCCGATGCGTCTATTTCCTCGGACTTGCGCCGTGAAATCCGCCGTTTGCTGGAGGAGGGATTTACGGACCAGGAAATCGTTGACTACATGGTGGCCCGCTATGGGGATTTTGTGCTCTACCGTCCACCTGTTCAGAAAAACACCTTGATCCTGTGGTTGGCTCCGGGAGTCTTTGCCATTTTCGGGCTTCTGGCCTTGATTGTGATCGTGATGCGCTCAAAAAGTGGTACCGGGGCTCGCCAGGATGACGGCAGTGGGGAACTCACTGATGATGAGCGGCGTCGATTAAAGCAGTTGTTGGGAGAAGGAGCTGTAGATGAAGGTGATAGCGGGAAGGAAGGTAAATGATTGATATCTGGTTTGGTGTAGCCCTACTGCTACTGTTGGTAGCTTTTGTATTTCTGATTCCTGCTTTGAGAGCTGCAGGCAGACGTCGCAGCGGTAGTAGCAAGCGAGAGGCTATGGCAGCGCTCTACCGGGAGCGCAGTAAAGAACTTCGCGCTGCGGTGCAGAGCGGTGCGATGGATGAAAAGCAGTTTGCCCAGCTGGAGGCAGATCTCGCGCGGGAACTGCTGGCGGCCCAGCAGGAAAGTCAATCTGGTGAAGCCAGGCAGGGTGGCAGCCGATTGCTGATCGGGCTGGCGGTTTTGGTGCCTGCAATTGCAGCAGCTGCCTACGGGTTTTCCGACCGACCGTCCGAAGTAGCTTTGTATCGCGATATGGTGGCGAGCCAAGGTGGGCACACCTCTTCGGAGGAAGAGGCAAAAATCACCCGTCAGTTGCAGGAGCGGGCTAAAACTCATCCAGATGATCTTAGCAGTCGCTATATATTGGCGCAGCGGCTACTGGTGAGTGGCGATTTGGCTGGGGCGGTAGATTCCTATCGCTATGTTGTGGCTCGCGAGCCCCAGGCGGCCAATGTTAAAGCTGAGCTGGCGCAAGCGCTGTTTTTTGAAGGCGGTTCCAAGATTACCGATGAAATCCGCTCCTTGATTGAGCAGGTGTTACAGGTGCAGCCATCCAATGGCACTGTGCTGGGTTTGGCGGGTATTGCCGCTTTTGAAGGTGGGGACTACCGCAAAGCTCGCCAACACTGGCAGCTAGCGCTTAGCCAGCTTCCCCCAGGATCTGCAGCAGCAGAGGCGCTTCAGGCTGGCGTTGCCAGGGCCGAAAGCGCTTTGGCAGACAGCGGTGAGGCTGTAGCGGTGCAGGCAAAGGTAGAAACGAAAGAGAAAGGCCCGCAGATTCGAGTTCAGGTCAGTTTGGGGGAGGGGGTTGAAACTCCAGAATCTACCCCGGTATTTATCTATGCACGCAGTGCTGCGAGCCCGATGCCTCTGGCTATCGTGCGCCTCACAGCTGGACAGTTACCGGCAGAGGTTGTGCTGGATGAGTCCCGAGCAATGATGCCTGGAAGTTCCATCGCCACTGTCGACTCTGTGCAGTTGGTAGCGCGACTGGCCATTAAGGGAGATGCACGTCCGGCCCCGGGGGATTGGCAGGGAATGATTAGCGAGTTGCCTAAATCCCGCTGGAGTGAAACTCAGTCAATAGCCATCGATAGTCAGCTGTAACTGGCTGTGACTGTCGAAAATGAGGTCACAGTGTAAGCTGTGGCCTCATTTTTATTTGCGGCCGGATGGCATTCTTGCGTCTAATTGGCCTCAAGCTCACATTGCCCAGATATTGATGAGTTCTATTGGGGCAAGTTGGCATTTGGTAGCGATCGTCATGTTTGACTTGACCGCTGCTTGGTCGGATTGATAATCCCGACTGAACATTACTGTGAAGAATAGCGCTGAATGCTCTGGCGACACCAAGTAAGATTGAAGGTTTGGTGTCCCGCCCGGCAGAGAAAATATCGAGTTTATAAATACATGCGTCTGAAGTGCATCAAGCTAGCGGGCTTCAAGTCTTTTGTTGACCCTACCACTGTCTATTTTCCGACGAACCTCAACTCGGTGGTGGGTCCCAATGGCTGTGGTAAATCCAACACCATCGATGCGGTGCGCTGGGTAATGGGGGAATCCTCCGCAAAGAACCTGCGCGGCGATTCGATGACGGACGTTATCTTCAACGGCTCCAGTGGCCGCAAGCCCGTGGGGCAGGCCTCGATTGAGTTGGTATTTGATAACTCTGAGGGCAAGCTTTCTGGAGCCTATGCCTCTTTCTCGGAGATTTCCGTCAAGCGCAAGGTAACCCGGGAAGCACAGAACACCTATTACCTGAATGGCGAGAAGTGCCGCCGCCGCGATGTAACCGATCTCTTCTTAGGTACCGGTCTGGGCCCGCGCAGCTACGCCATTATTGAGCAGGGCATGATCTCCAAGTTGATCGAAGCCAAGCCCGAAGAGCTGCGCGTCTATATCGAAGAGGCCGCCGGTATCTCCAAATACAAGGAGCGCCGCCGGGACACCGAAAACCGGATGAGACGGACCTCTGAAAACCTTGAGCGCCTCACGGATATCCGCGATGAGCTGGATCGCCAGTTGTCCCGACTGGAGCGACAGTCCGCAGCAGCGGAAAAATACAGCCGATTTAAAGAGGAAGAGCGCAGCCACAAGGCTAATCTTCAGGCGCTTAAATACCGCGAACTGGATGACCAATCCAAGGCCAAGCAGCAACAAATAGGTGAGCTTGAACTCACCGTTGAAGAGCTGGTTACCCGCCAGGTCACCTGTGACACAGGCATTGAGCAAAAGCGCGTGGGGTACCACGAGCTATCTGACAGCTTTAACGAAGTCCAGGGGCGCTTTTACGCCGTCGGTGGAGATATCGCCCGCTTGGAGCAGAGCATTGCCCACGCCCGTGAGCGCTCTACTCGCCTGCATTCCGATTTGGCGCAAACCGAACAAGAATATCGCGAGGCAGAGACCAACCTCGAAGTGGATCGCGAAAAAGCGGCCCAGTTTGAGGAGGAGCTTGAGATTATTCTGCCGGACCTGGAGATGGTCTTGGCAGCAGAAGAGGAATCTGCTGCGGCACTGCTCGAATCTGAAGAACAGATGCGCAATTGGCAGAACGAGTGGGACCAGTTTAACCAGGGTGCCTCTGGCTCCCGTCAGAAAGCTGAGGTGCAACAATCCCGCATCCAGCACTTGGAAACTTCTGGTCAGCGGCTGCTGGAGCGGGTCAACAAACTATTGGCGGAGCAGTCTGGCCTCCAGGTCTCCGACGACGATGAAGAGACGCTGCAGCTGAACGAGCAGATGGCCGAGCTGGAAATGCAGGCTGAAGAGCGCCGCGAGGAAGCGGCAGAGCGTCGCGAGTCTCTGGATAGTCTCCGTGTGCAGGAGCGGGAGCTGGCTACCGAACTCGATCAGTTACGCTTGCAGCTGCAAACCGGACGAGGCCGTCAGGCGTCTCTGGAAGCCTTGCAGCAAGCTGCTTTAGGGCAGGGCAAGGCAGTTGAGAATTGGCTGCAGCAGCAAGCCCTGGCTGACAAGCCCCGGCTCGCCGATCAGATTAAAGCCCAGCCCGGCTGGGAAACCGCAGTTGAAACTATCCTCGGCCCCCAATTGCAGGCGGTATGTGTTGAGCAGCTTGAGTCCGTGGCTGAAGGATTGGCGGCACTGGAAAGCGGTCAAGCGGTTCTGATCGATAACAGTGCTGTAAATAGCAGTGCGAAGGGAGCACTTCCTTCGCTGCAGGATATGGTTCAGGGGCCGGCCTCTCTCTCCGGCATCTTGGCGGGAATTTATATCGCAGAGGATTTGGCTGAGGCGCTGTCCAGGCGCGCGAGTTTGCAAGCTCATGAGTCTATTGTGACTCGCGATGGGCTCTGGCTCGGCCCCAACTGGTTGCGAGTGAATCGCGCCAGTGATGCAGAGGCCGGGGTCCTGGCGCGCAAGCAGGATCTTGAAACCCTGGGGCAAGAGTTGGCCCTGTGTGAGGAGCAGATAGAGAGTATTGCCGAGCGACGCGAGTCCCTGCGCACGCAAACGGTCGATCTCGAGCGCTCCATCGAACAAGCTCGCAATGAGTCCGACCAGCTCGGGCGTCGCGAGGCAGAGCTGCGCAGCCAGTTGTCCGCCCGACGGGCGCGTGCGGAGCAGATGAATGAGCGCCGTATCCGAATTGAGCAGGAAATCGGTGAGGTGCGTGAGCAGCAGGAGTTGGAAGGGGAGTCCCTGTCGGAAGCTCGTCTAATGCTGCAGGAAGCTGTCGAGGCGATGAGTGATGATACCGATCGTCGCGAAACGCTAATGGCACGCCGCGAGGAATTGCGCGAAGCTTTGGATGCCGTGCGCCAGCGCGCGCGGGAGGACAAGGATCGCGCTCATGAACTGGCTATGCGCGAGCAGTCAGTGCGCACCCAGATGGTGTCTCTCGAGCGCACCTTGCAGGTGATGAGTGAGCAGCTGGAAAGGTTGCGCAGTCGTCGTCAGCAATTGCAGGAGCAAATGGAGGAGACCCAGGACCCCTCCCAGGATTTTCAGGCTGAGTTGGAAGAAAAACTCGGTGAGCGCATTGAGGTGGAAACGGAACTCGCCGATGCGCGCAAAAAGCTGGAAGAGGTTGAGACCGGTCTGCGTGAGCAGGAACAGGAGCGCCATAAAGTGGAGGCGGCTCTTCAGGGAGTGCGCGCCCAGCTTGAGCAGGAGCGTCTCGCTGCGCAGACTCTGGAAGTGCAACGAAACGGATTGGTAGAGCAGCTGCGCGAGAGCGAGCACGATATCAATCAGCTGCTCGAACAGTTACCTGGCGATCTGACGATTAAACAGGTACAGGAAGATTTGGAATTGGTAGCCGCGCGTATCTCGCGCCTCGGGCCGATTAACCTCGCCGCTATCGATGAATACAAGCAGGAGTCTGAGCGCAAGAACTACCTGGATCGCCAGCATGGGGATCTGATGGAAGCGCTGGAGACCCTGGAAAATGCAATTAAGAAAATCGACAAGGAAACGAGAACCCGCTTCAAGGAAACTTTTGATCAGGTAAATGCGGGCCTGCAGGAACTCTTCCCGAAAGTTTTCGGTGGTGGTAATGCCTATCTGGAACTTACCGGTGAAGATCTGCTCGATACTGGTATCGCGATCATGGCCCGCCCGCCGGGCAAGCGCAACAGCACAATCCATCTGCTCTCAGGTGGAGAAAAAGCGTTGACGGCGATCGCATTGGTATTCTCGATTTTCCGTCTGAATCCAGCACCTTTCTGTATGCTGGATGAAGTGGATGCTCCCCTTGACGATGCTAACGTTGGTCGTTACGCACGAATGGTTAAAGAAATGTCAGAACACGTTCAGTTCATCTATATTACCCACAACAAGATCGCAATGGAGATGGCGGATCAGTTGCTGGGGGTTACCATGCACGAGCCGGGTGTATCCCGACTGGTGTCGGTGAATGTGGAAGAAGCAGCCGAGCTGGCTTCTGCATAAGGGCGTAAAGGGAGAGGCGCTAAAAAATGGATAACTGGCTGGTTACAATCCTGGTTGTCGTTCTGCTGGTCGTTGTGGTCGATGGCATACGCCGGGCGATCTTGCGGCAGCGCGCGGCAGTTAAGGTCTCCCGCAATCTGTCGCGGGCCATGCAATCTGAAGTAAAAAATGAAGCTGACCCGGTCTCAGAGAAGGCTGAAGAAGAGCCCCCGGTCCGCAAACCTCCAGAGACGCGGGAGCCCAAGCCCGCAAACAGCGAATTGCCCGGGCAGGCTCGCGTTGTTCAGCGCCGTCCGCTAGAGGATGCGCTACATGTGAATCGCCAGGTACAGGAGAGCTTTATTTCCTCGCGCAAACCGCTCGCTGGCAGCAATCCCCAGAGGAGTCCGGAAGAGCAGGGTATCCTCGATTTGGAAGAGCAAGTCCCCACCCTGATGGAGTCGGTCGGTGAAGAGCAGCGCTATGAGCCTGCATTAGATGAGGCTGAAAGCCTAACTGCGATGGATAGTGCTCACAGTCCTGAGCATGAAGCGGTGCATGAGGATTCTCAACCCGAGCGATCTTCTCAGTCTCCAAGCTCTGGCAGTGTTGGTGAAAGTGCTCCCACCCGTGAGGTGCTGGTGATTAATGTAATGGCGCCAGAAGGGGATTACTTCGAGGGTAATGATTTACTTCGGGTAATGGTTGCCTGTGGCATGCGCTTTGGTGAAATGAATATTTTTCACTACCATGAGCACGGCGGTGCTGATGGGGCCATTATCTTTAGTCTCGCCAATATTGTTGTGCCCGGCGTTTTCGACCTGGCCCAGATGGAAGAATTTGCCACGCCGGGTGTTAGCTTGTTCCTGACACTACCTGTGGAAGGCGAGGCGATTAAAGCTTTCGATCAACTGCTTTCCACCTCATACAAAATTGCCGAGCTGCTCGGTGGCGAATTGAAGGATGAGAATCGCAGTGTATTTACCGCGCAAACGGCGGAGCATTATCGTCAGCGGGTTGTGGAGCACCAGCGCCGCAGGACTTTAGCGATGGCGCAAAGCTAACTCGCAATCTCTAAATAATTGTTGCCATTTTTAATGCGGCCCGGGATGCCGGCTGATTTTCATTTTGGAAATTAGCCGTAAGCTCGGGCCGTATTTGCATGTAAAATCGAAATAATTTTCTAACTATTATTTTTATTCACTCGAATTGCCGATGACTCATCAAACTATTTCCCCTCAAGTGCGCGAGCGTGTTCAGGAATTACATGAAATCCTCCAGCGTGCGAATCACCAATACTATGTGCTTGATGATCCCGAGTTGCCGGATATTGAGTACGACCGGCGCCTGCGCGAGTTGCAGGACCTGGAAAGTGAATTCCCTCAGCTGCTGACACCGGATTCTCCCACCCAGCGGGTCGGCGCAGAGCCGCTCTCCTCTTTTCAGGAGGTTCGCCATGAGGTGGCGATGTTGTCTTTGGATAATGCCTTTAATGATGAAGAGTTGCTGGAGTTTGACCGCCGGGTGTGTGAGCGCCTCAACAGTAAAGGGCCGGTGGAATACGCCTGTGAACCCAAGTTAGACGGTATCGCTATCAGCCTTTTATATCGCGACGGAGTACTTGAGCGAGCGGCAACGCGAGGGGATGGCACGACGGGTGAGGATATCACCCAGAATGTACGCACCGTGGGATCTGTACCTCTGCGTTTGCGCCAAGCAGATGGTATTGAAAAGTATCCGGGTGTATTGGAGGTGCGCGGCGAAATCTATATGCCAAAAGCGGGCTTTGCCGAATTGAATCGCAAAGCGGCCGCGGCGGGTGAGAAGCTTTTCGTAAATCCTAGAAATGCCGCTGCCGGTAGTTTGCGTCAATTGGACTCCCGCATAACAGCGCAGAGACCGCTGGAATTGTGTGTGTATGGCACAGGTCTTGTAGAGGACGGTGAACTGCCGGAAGAGCACGTTGAGACTTTGCAGCTGTTGGGACATTGGGGCTTCCGTACAAACCGGGAGATGCGCGTCGCTAAAGATATTAAGGGCTGCATCGACTACTACCGGGAAATCGGCGAGAAGCGCGAGGACCTCGCTTACGATATTGACGGTATTGTTTTTAAGGTCAACAGTATTCCCCTGCAGCGCCGTCTCGGTTTTGTTGCCCGCGCACCCCGTTGGGCCATGGCCTATAAGTTTCCCGCTCAGGAGGAAATGACTGAATTATTGGATGTTGAATTCCAGGTAGGGCGCACCGGTGCGGTTACCCCGGTTGCTCGCCTGCAGCCGGTTTTTGTCGGAGGCGTTACCGTTTCCAATGCAACTCTGCACAATCGAGATGAGATCGAGCGCCTCGGCGTGCAGGTGGGTGATACCGTCATTATTCGCCGTGCTGGAGATGTTATCCCGCAGGTGGTTTCTGTAGTGGAGAGCAAGCGCAAGCCGGGTGGCCACGCTATTGAATTCCCCACGCATTGCCCGGTATGCGGCTCGCCGGTGGAATCCACGCCCGGTGAGGCGGTGGTTCGCTGTAGCGGCGGCCTGATTTGTAGTGCCCAGCGCAAGCAGGCCATCAAGCATTTCGCTTCGCGCAAAGCAATGGACATTGATGGTCTGGGAGACAAGCTGGTAGAGCAGCTTGTAGATGAGGACTTGTTACACTCGGTGTCCGGGCTCTACCACCTCACTTTGGAGCAGGTGGCGGGACTTGAGCGAATGGGGCAAAAGTCTGCCCAGAACCTCCTTGATGCACTGGAGCGCAGTAAAGAGACCACGCTGCCTAAATTCCTCTATGCCCTGGGTATCCGGGAAGTGGGTGAGGCTACAGCGCGCAATTTGGCGCGGCACTTTGGCGAATTGAATCCGCTAATGTCGGCAGATGTCGAGGCTTTGCAGGAAGTTGAAGATGTGGGCCCAGTGGTCGCTCATTTTGTTGCTGAGTTTTTTCAGCAGCCTCATGCCCAAGAAGAGGTGGAGGCACTGCAGCAGGCGGGTGTGCATTGGCAAGCGGAAGAGAGTGACGAGCAGGATCAGCCCCTGGCAGGGGAAACCTGGGTGCTCACCGGCAAACTGGAAACCCTGTCCCGCAGTGAAGCAAAAGACTACTTACAGAGGCTGGGTGCGAAAGTCGCAGGAAGTGTTTCCGCCAAGACCGGCACTCTGGTTGCTGGGCCAGGCGCCGGCTCAAAATTGACCAAAGCACAGGAACTGGGTATCACGGTTATGGATGAAGAGGCGCTTCTGGATATGCTGCGCGAAAGGGGCTTTGAGATTTAGTCCTGGTATTTTAGGCGGGGCACCATTAGTAACTGAATAGCCGAACTTTTGAGCACTTTGCAGGTTCGTGTTTTGTTTTGTGGCTTTCTGGTCGCTTCGCCGTTAAAGTTGATGCCTTAGATCTGTTTTGCCCTGGGTACCTGATGTCCAGTGGCACTGTGGTAAGGAATGGAATTAATGCTTCAGGGCGATCAGGAATCCATCGTTTACGGATGTATCAAAGACAGCAATAGCCTCGCTGGCGGCAGCGATCGGCGCAGGGTGAACCGCAATGCTGTGCTCGCTCTGCCCAGTGCTGATGAATGGCCATTCCTGTGCCGGGATATGTTTGCTATTCCCACCATTAAGGTGAAGCAATCCCAGTATCAAACCGATGTTATCCACTTTGGCGCTTCCTATCGGGCGGTAGAATACGAGTGGGATTTGTGGATACAGAAGTTTGAAGAGTTGCTGAAGAGTATGTATTGGGTTTCGGCAACTGTGCATTTGGAAACTGAGCTTTCCGGCGTTCACTCTTTCAGCTGGGAGTCCGCTGGCCTCTATCACGAGCCTGGCAGCGGCGATATGCAGGTTCGCTGCGAATGGACCCAAGAGGGTCGGGTGAGTATCTGATTTTTCTGGCCCGGTTGGTCCGGGCTCTCTCTTGCCTAATTGCCGCAAAGCAGATTTAAATAAGTAGCCCTGTCACAAATCCTATCTCTCTTTTTCTTTCCGCAACTATATTCCCTGATAGTCTCTGGAACTGAAACTTTGGTCTGTTAAAGTGTCTTTGCCGAACGGTACCAAGGTGCCGCGGCCGAGAAGCTGTAAAGCCAGATTATAAGAATTGGCGCGATCTGGGCGCCCTATCAGGAAGGAATACACATGATTAAATCCAGTTCTCTGCTGTTTGCCAGCGCACTGATGCTATCGCCGCTGTTACATGCGTCCGAGCACGAAAGCAAAATGGATATGAGCAGTAAGGCCCCAGCAGATGCCAAGGTCTATATTATCTCGCCGAAGGATGGAGAGAAGGTGCCCCAGACATTTACGGTGAAGTTTGGTTTGTCTGGTATGGGTGTGGCACCGGCGGGTACCAATCAAGAGAATACCGGCCACCATCATCTGCTGATTGATGTGGATGATATGCCGGATATGAGCAAGCCTTTGCCGGCGAGTAAGAACATCATTCACTTTGGCGGCGGGCAAACCGAGACTCAAGTTACCTTGCCGCCCGGCAAGCATACGCTACAACTGGTTCTGGGCAACTATATGCATGTGCCACATAAAGAGCCTGTGATGTCCAAGAAAATTACCGTCGTGGTCGAGTAGGGCTGCAGCGGCTAAATAACCTTCTGTCGATGCATTAAGCGCATCTGGGGAGAGTGAAATGGGTGGTGAATTCCGCACTGAAAAGGACAGCCTGGGTGAAGTTCAGGTGCCGACTGAGGCGATGTATGGCGCGCAAACCCAGCGCGCCGTGGAGAATTTTCCTGTCAGTGGTCACGGCTTGCCGGCAGAGTTTATCCGCGCCATTGTGCTGATAAAGAAATCTGCCGCGGAGGCCAACCGGGACTTGGGGTTGTTGGATAAAGCGCAGGCTGAGGCCATTATCAATGCCTGCGACAGTCTCGGTGATGAGGAGTATGCCACTCATTTTCCCGTCGATATTTACCAGACAGGTTCTGGTACCAGCTCAAATATGAATGTTAATGAGGTGCTCGCTCACCTCGCAGAAAAGCACAGTGATCAAACCATCAGTCCCAATGATCACGTGAATATGAGTCAGAGCAGTAATGACGTGGTTCCCACCGCGATTCATGTGTCCGCCCTGCTTGCAGTGCGCGACACCCTGCTGCCTGCGTTGCGCCATTTGCACACTGGCTTGTGCGACAAGTCCACGGAGCTTGAAAGTATTGTAAAAACCGGTCGCACCCATCTGATGGATGCAGTGCCTATGACAATGGCGCAGGAAGTTGGAGGCTGGGCTGCACAAATAGAAGCGTGCCGGGAGAGAATTCGCGCGGTAATGCCTCGGCTTGCCCAGCTGGCTCAAGGCGGTACGGCGATTGGCACCGGGCTCAATGCTCACCCGGATTTTGCCGAGCTGTTCGCGCAAAAAATCAGCGCCCACACATCTCATCAGTTTCGCCCGGCAGAGAACTTTTTTACCGCAATTTCCAGTCAGGATACGTCGGTGGAATTGTCCGGGCAGCTCAAGGTGTTAGCAGTTTCCCTGATGAAAATTGCCAACGACTTGCGTTGGATGAACAGCGGTCCCCTTGCTGGTCTCTCCGAAATCGCCCTGGAGGCCTTGCAGCCAGGGAGCAGCATTATGCCGGGCAAAGTGAACCCGGTTATTGCCGAATCAGTTACTATGGTTTGTGCCCGGGTGATGGGTAATGACACCACAGTGACCGTGGCGGGACAGAGCGGCAATTTTCAATTGAATGTTATGTTGCCTTTAGTAGGCAGTACGCTGCTGGAAAGTATTAACCTGCTCGCGAATGCATCGACCCTACTGGCTGATCGAGCCGTTGCCAGTTTCGCGGTGAATCGGGCGCATATTGAGGGAACCCTGGGCCGCAACCCCATTTTAGTGACCTCCCTTAACCCAGTGATTGGCTACCTGAAAGCGGCGGAGATTGCCAAGGCCGCCTATGCCAGCTGTAGGCCAGTGCTGGATGTTGCTGTTGAAATGACGGACCTGGATAGAGAAACGCTTGTGGAATTGTTAGATCCCGCCCATTTGGCCAAGGGTGGGCTGATTAGCTAGGGGCAAAAAAGGCGATTCCCAACAGTATTAACGATATAATGGCGGTCAGGCACATAAGCCAGTGCAAAAGCCTTAACAGCGTGGCTCGATCCTCTGGTTCCAGCATTCTTCTGCTCATTGGTGCCTCCTGCGGCGTTGACAGGAACCGGCCAATCCCTCACGATTCGACGCCGCGTCGGTACTGGGTGCCGACAATACAATGGTAGCGCCACAAAATGTGGCAGTCTCACCTGTTTTGAAAATCAATGTATCCAGATCGTCATGGCTAAAAGAAGTCGCCGCTCCTTTATTACCAGTGTCCTCGCCTGTGTCGCCTTTGTAGTGGCGGCAGTCTACAGCTGGGATCTGCCCGTTAAGGATGTTGTCACCTATTTCATTCTTCTGTTGGTGATATTGCTTGTCATCATTGCTCTGGCGTTTGGGTGCGGGGCTTTATTGAATTGGTTGCGCAGGCGTAAATAATAGATGGCGTCAACGGAAGAGGATATTCGCATCCCTATCGCCTACCTCGAGCGACTGCTCGAAGAGGCGACCAAACACGGGTGTGATCGCAAGGAGCTTTTGGCTTCTGTCGATATCGATGAGTCTGAATTGCAGGGCGTATCCGCATTTTCAGCAGTGAAGTACGGCCGCTTGTACCAGCGCGTGATGTGGCTGGCGCAAAATGAGTGGTTTGGCATGCTTAGCGGTGGAAGGGTCCGTTCCGGGTCTTTTCGCTTGTTGTGTCTGGCGGTGGTGAATTGTGCAACCCTCCGCCAGGCGATTACGCTCTGTGCCGAATTTATGGAAATCTGCCGAGGTTTTAAGGTGAAGCCGGTACTCGGAGAAGGTGGCCATGGGCGCGAGCGGGTTGAAATTTGTGGGATCAGTTCGCTGGGCAAAGGCGAATTTGAGCAGCTGCTGAATAACACGAGCCCCAGTGTGGTGCGTACAACCTTAGCGGTTTGGCACAGGTTTTATTGCTGGCTGGCAGGGCGGGAGATTCCGCTGGCCAGGCTGCACTTTTCATTTGCTTGCCCGGAAGAGTTTCGCAGTCTCGCGCAGAGTGAGGCCAATGAGTTGTTATTTGAGCAGCCGTTTAATGCGCTCGAATACGATACCCGCTACCTGGAATACCCTGTGGTGCAAAGCCCGCAGATGGTCGAGGACTTTATTCGCACCGCTCCTTACCACCTGGTGATCAGCGACGGCAGTGCCAACAGTATCAAAACCAAAGTAAAAACCATTTTGAACCGGGATGTGAGCGAGTCCATGCCTGCTGCTGAGGCGGTGGCGGAGAGACTCAATATGTCGGTGACCACGTTGCGCCGTCGCCTTCAGCAGGAGGGCACCTCCTACCAGAAGCTCAAAGACGAATGTCGGATGGAAGCGGCTTTCCACTACCTGAGCTGCCCGGATCTTTCCAATGGGCAGATCGCAGAGATGCTTGGGTTCGATGAATCCAGTGCTTTCTTCCGCGCCTTCAAAAAATGGACGGGAATTACGCCAGGCGAGTATCGCCGGGGTGGTCGCGCCGCAGCTGGCCTGGATATTTGACTGGGCCAGTCACCTTTTTTCATCCTCTCGCCTCGATTTGTCACCGCTTTGGACGGGTTTGGCCATAGAGGGGGCTGCTCGCTTACTACTATGATGAACCAATCTTAGAAATTAGTCATAAATATGACTGGATGGTTTTGCCTCCGGTCCCAAACATAAGCGAATTGAGGTTATCAGGATGACCGATATCAAAATGCCACTGCGTGATTTGCGTTTCGTAATGCGCGAGATGCTGGACTCAGAAAAGCATTATGAGTCACTTGGATATGAGGAGGCTACTCCTGATGTCGTGGATGCCATCCTGGAAGAGGGTGCAAAGTTTTGTGAAAACGTTATTGCACCGCTGAACCAAATTGGCGACCAGCAAGGTTGCACCTGGAAAGACGGTGAAGTTACTACCCCGGAAGGCTTTAAAGAAGCCTACCAGCAGTTTGTAGAGGGTGGCTGGGCTGCGCTGCCCCACGATCCTGAGTACGGTGGCCAGGGCCTGCCGCCCTCGCTCGGCACTATCATGAGCGAGATGGTTGGCACCGCCAACTGGTCCTGGGGCATGTACCCCGGTTTGTCCCACGGTGCCATGAACACCCTGGAAGAACACGGTACTGAAGAGCAGAAGCAGGTTTACCTGACCAAGCTGGTTGAAGGTAGCTGGACTGGCACTATGTGTCTGACCGAGCCTCACTGTGGTACCGATCTGGGTATTCTGCGCACCAAGGCCGAGCCAAATGACGATGGCTCCTACGCGATTACCGGCACCAAGATCTTTATCTCCGCCGGTGAACACGACATGACTGACAACATTGTTCATATCGTACTCGCTCGCCTGCCAGACGCACCTGCTGGCACCAAGGGTATCTCCCTGTTTATCGTACCCAAGTTCCTGCCGAACGCTGACGGCTCTGCCGGTGAGCGCAACGGTGTGGTATGTGGCTCCCTCGAGCACAAAATGGGTATTCACGGCAACGCCACTGCAGTGCTGAACTTTGACGGTGCTAAAGGCTTCCTGATCGGCGAGCAGAATAAAGGCCTGAGCTATATGTTCACCTTTATGAACACTGCGCGCCTGGGCACTGCTCTGCAAGGCCTGGCTCACTCCGAGATCGGTTTCCAGAAGTCCCTGGCTTATGCAAAAGATCGCCTGCAAATGCGTTCTCTGTCCGGCGTGAAAAACCCGGAAGGCCCGGCTGACCCGATTATTGTTCACCCTGACGTGCGCCGCATGCTGATGACCCAGAAAGCCTTCTCTGAAGGTGGTCGTATGTTGGTTGTTAAGTGCGCACAGCTGGTTGATATCACTCACAAAGGCGATGCTGACGCGAAGAAAGCCGCTGACGATATGCTGGCGTTCCTGACGCCGATTGCAAAAGCATTTTTGACTGAAGCTGGTTTTGAATCTGCCAACCTGGGTATGCAGTGTTTCGGTGGCCACGGTTATATTGCCGAGTGGGGCGTGGAGCAGAACGTACGTGATGCGCGTATCTCCACTATCTATGAAGGCACCACTGGGATTCAGGCTCTGGACCTGTTGGGTCGTAAGGTTCTGATGACCCAGGGTGAATTACTGCGCGGTTTCACCAAGCAGGTTCACAAATTCTGCCAGGCGGAAATTGATAACGAAGCACTGGCGCCTTTCGTTGCTAAATTGCAAGAGCTTAACAAGCAGTGGGGCGACCTGACCTTGCACGTTGGCGGCAAAGCTATGGAAAACCCAGACGAAGTCGGTGCTGCTTCTGTAGATTACCTGATGTTCTCCGGTTACACCGTGCTGGCCTTCCTGTGGGCACAGGCGGCTAAAGTTGCCAATGAAAAACTGGCAGCGGGCACTGGAGAAGAAGATTTCTACAAGGCGAAAATTACTACCGCGCGTTTCTTCTTCGAGCGTATCCTTCCTCGCACTTCCAGCCACGCAACGTCCATGTTGAGTGGAGCAGGCAACTTGATGGAATTGGATGCCGAGCATTTTGCATTCTGATCCCGCTCTGAAATGAAAACCGCCGGCAAATGCCGGCGGTTTTTTTGTGAGTAATAAAGCGGCTTAAACGGAGAATTTCCGATGCAATTGCCGGATTCAGTTCAAGAGCGCCTGTGTCACTTAGCTTGTTCGTACCCGCTGGCTCGGGTACAGTTCCGGCTGCCAGATGCCTGTGACTTCTATGTTTATGTCACCGAAGTATCTAAAAATTACAAAGTGATTTCCGAATTTGGTCAGACTGATAATCCAGAACTAACATTGGAAATGGAAAACAGCACTCTCAGTGCTATATTGGACGGTCAATTAAGTGGGCGTCACGCCTTCCTTTTGGGGGATGTTCAATATTCTGGAAATCGCGAATTGGCCGCAGCATTGGCAGGTTTATTTCCTGCGAATAGTGAAGAGGGAGATCGGTAAAGAGAGGTTTTAAACCCTTCTTTTTCACCGTCTCAAAGATACTACAAACAATAAATAAATTCTCGCTCGCCAAGAGATATGGCAGCTTTCGCCTATGGAGACGGAAGGTGTGGGCAAGCGACGACAACAATCAGGAATGGGAGAAGAGAGTTGGACATTGATCGCAGCATACTTGATGTCTTTAAAGGCGCTTGCGCCAAATTCGGTGACCGGCCGGCTTTCACATGCCTGGGGCGTACACTTTCAATCAATGATATTGACACGCTGAGTGGAAAATTCGCCTCTTATTTACAAAATCATACCGACTTGAAGCCCGGCGATCGCATCGCTGTCCAGCTGCCCAACGTGTTGCAGTACCCAGTAGTTGTTTTTGGTGCACTGCGCGCAGGTCTGGTTGTAGTAAATACCAATCCGCTGTACACGCAGCGCGAGCTTAAGCACCAGCTGAATGATTCAGGGGCCAAGGCTCTGGTCGTACTGGCGAATATTGCCGATACCGCTGCTGCGGTGGTTGCTGAAACCGATGTAAAACAAGTTATTGTTACTGAGATTGCGGATCTGCACAGTCCGCTGAAGCGTACCTTGATCAACAGTGTGGCGAAGTACGTTAAGAAAATGGTGCCCGAATTTTCATTTGCCAATGAAGTTAGCTTCCGCGATGCCATGGCAAAAGGCGCTGAGCGTCCTCATAAGGATGTTGAGCGCACCAAAGAAGATATTGCGGTTCTGCAGTACACCGGCGGTACTACCGGGGTTGCCAAAGGGGCAATGCTGACAAATGGTAATCTGGTTGCGAATATGGAGCAGGTTCGTATCGCATTTGCCAGTGGTATGAAAGAAGGTGAGGAGTTCTATATTGCACCTTTGCCTCTTTACCATATCTACGCATTTACCATCCACTGCATGTGCCTTTTCTCCACGGGCAACCACTCGTTGTTAGTGCCCAACCCGAGGGATATTCCGGGTTTTGTGAAGATGCTGAAAGGCCTGCGTTTCACTGGATTTGTTGGGCTCAATACCCTGTTCAATGGCCTGATGCGCAACAAGGATTTTGCTGAACTGGACTTCAGCAAATTGCACTCAACAGCTTCTGGTGGCATGGCGTTAACTCGCGATACGGCTAAGCGCTGGGAGGAAATGACCGGCTGTATGATCATGGAAGGTTACGGTATGACTGAAACCTCCCCGGTTGTTTCATTTAACCCTACTGATGGTGTTCAGCTGGGCACGGTGGGTGTTCCTGTTCCCGGCACCGAGGTCAAGGTTGTCGACGAGAATGGCAATGACCTGCCAAACAACTCTCCTGGCGAGCTGTGCGTGCGCGGACCTCAGGTGATGAAAGGCTACTGGCAGCGTCCGGAAGCGACAGCGGATACCATCGACAGTGAAGGTTGGTTGAATACCGGCGATATGGCCGTTATTCAGGATGATGGTTACATCAAAATCGTAGATCGCAAGAAGGACATGATTATTGTATCCGGCTTCAATGTATATCCCAATGAGATTGAAGACGTGATCAGCGCGCATCCGAAGGTCACTGAAGCTGCCGCTATCGGTATCCCGGATGAGAAAAGTGGTGAGCAGGTGAAGCTCTTCCTGGTGAAGGCTGATCCATCTTTGACCGAAGATGAAGTTGTCGCCTACTGCCGTGAGCATATGACGGCTTATAAAGTGCCGAAGCATGTGGAGTTCCGTGAGGACTTACCCAAAACTAATGTGGGCAAAATCTTGCGCCGTGAACTTCGCGATGAAGAGTTGAAAAAGCTTGAGGCTACTAGCGCTGCTTAAGTCGCTATTTAGCTAAAGAGTTCAACCGCATAAAAGGCCCTGCTGGAGACAGTGGGGCTTTTTTATTGGTTTCGATTCACGGAGAGGCACCTGCAGCTAATGCAGGGTTGATGTTTGGGGAGGGAAATTTGGTGACACCGAGGAGGTGCCACCAAGGAAAAGCGGGATGTTTATCCTGCTTGGTTATTTGCGGCTTTCGGCACTGGCGTCGCGAATAGCGCGGAACTCATTGCCTTCATACCAGTTGGGCCAGTCGCGGCTGTTTGCCAGCTTCAGGCCCAATTGCAGGCCCAGCTGCAAATTCATAGCGGCGCCTTTCAGGTTCCAGTTGGGGTCGTACTCATCTCCCGGCTTGTGGTAGTGCTGGCTGAGATATTCCTTGTCCTTGGATTGTGCCCACTCCCGGCCGTGCTCATGGTTTTCGCTACCGGAATCAAAATACAGCATTGGCACGCCTTCTTTTGCCAGGCTGAAATGATCTGAGCGATAGAAGTAGCCGCGTTCCGGGTGCTCTTCAGCAGCCAGATAGCGGCCCTGTTTTTTGGCGGCTGCTTCTAAGAGATTTTCCAGCTCGCTGCTGCCGAAGCCAACGACGGTGATGTCTTTGGTGGGGCCCAAGACATTCATAGCGTCGAAGTTAAAGCCGGCAACCGTCTTTTCCAGAGCTTCAACTGGGTTAGCGGCATAGTATTTGGAGCCAAGTAAACCGGACTCTTCAGCAGTTACTGCAACGAATACCAGGGAGCGATCAGCTTGATCCTCTTTCACTGCTTGGGCTGCAAGAGCAAGTAGTCCAGCGGTGCCGGTTGCATTGTCCACTGCGCCATTGAAGATATGGTCTTCGCCAGAAGCGTTTCGGTTGACCCCTAAGTGGTCCCAGTGGGCAGTGTAAACAATGGTTTCATCTGCGTACTTTTTGCCGGGTAACTTAGCAATAACATTGCGAGAGTTGGACTTCTCAAGGCTGTTGCTGAGTTCGATGCTGGCTTTGAGTTCCAGTGACTTAGGCTTGAATCCAGATGCTTTTGCCGCTGCCATTTCTTCGGCCAAGTCGAGACCTGCTGCCTGGAACAGATCCTTCGCTGCCTGGTTGGTGATCCAGGCCTCAATCGCCACGCGATCGATATTCTTATTTTCTGCTTCAAGGCTTACCTGGGCGCCAGACCAGGAGCCGCTCACTACTTCCCAGGGGTAACCGGCAGCGCCATTCTCATGGATAATAATGGCTCCTGCGGCGCCCTGACGGGCAGCTTCTTCAAACTTGTAGCTCCAGCGACCGTAGTAGGTCATGGCATTGCCATTAAATAGAGCCTCATCTTGGGTGGCATAGCCGGGGTCATTCACCAGAATGACTGCGGTTTTGCCTTCCATATCCAGACCTGCGTAGTCATTCCAGTTGTTTTCTGGAGCTACGATGCCGTAACCGACAAAAACCAATTCGCTTTCATTGAGGCTGGATGCGCTGGTTTGGCGCTGGGTAAACGCGACCATGTCGTCAATAGGTTTTAGAACCTGGCCTACACCCTCGCCCTGAATAGTAAGGGGAGTGGATTGAATATCCATCTCTACAATGGGGACTTCCTGGAACCAGCTGGGGTTACCGTCGGAATCTACGGCACCAGGGGTAAGTCCGAGCGCCTTAAATTGCTCTGCCAGATAGTTTACCGTCAGCTCCTCACCTTTACTGGCGGGAGCGCGGCCTTCGAATTCATCGGAGGCCAATACGGCGACATGCTTGTGCAGGTCGGCAGCGACAGTATCAATTTGAGCCTTCTCAGCGGCTTCCAGATTGAGCTTTTCAGTGCTGTGCTCGATATGTTCTTTATGGGAGTGCGCTTGTGAGCTGACTTCTTCGTTGCCCTTGCTACAACCGCTGATAACACCGCCGATGGCTATAGCCAAGCCAAGGCGGCGCCAGGTGGTAGGAATTCGCATAATTTTGTCCTGACAGTCTTGTTAGGAGGCAGATTATGCCTGATCTTGTCTTAACTAACGATATATCAGCGATCAGTGGAGAGTAGAGTGTGGCTGGGCCCAGAGCTATATTCCCGTTTTGGTAATTTAGTTGAATATGGTGACAGGGTTTGTGTTTGAGAGGTTTCAATAAAACTCGCCTTGGATAGGAGGCTCGGGCTTAGCCTCCTATCCAGCCTAAACCCTCAAGTCGAGATTTTTGAGGTTAATTGTGCTGCCACTGGCCCTCAGTTATCTGGTCCTGATAGTTAATCCATACCTTGTCATAGCCAGTGGTTTCCTTGGCGCTTTTAAGGGCTTGGTTGTCCTGGCTATTGGTGGGGGCGGAAAACACGTAGTCATTGCCCAGTGCTTGGCACACCCCGGCACCATAAGAGAATGGGCCTGTTGAGGCGCTGACCAGCCAGCTACCGTCAGCCGTGTTCTTACATGCGAAGCTATATTGGTTGCTGCAGTTGGCATCATTCCAGCGCCCGTTACCCCACTGCATAGCGCAATCCTCATTGTTCAAGTTATTTGGCTCATTCTGATCCCATGACCAAATAGCTGCAGCGATGCGGCCATCAGTCGTATTCATATTATCGAGATTGATTATGTTGTGACCTATAGCAAAGCCATTGCGCACATCGTCGGCTGTGATTCGTTCAATACCACCGCTAAAAATTTCTCCTATAGTGCCAATAGTGGTGCTGTCTTCCCACACTCGACCGATTTCCCCTAATCCGGTGAAGGCCATGTTCTTCATGTCACCATTTCCAGAGCAGCCGCTATCTTTCCACACGACGACTTGTTTCCCTGCAGCAAGCACATCATTTTTTGTAAGGCTGCTGGGGATACTCTGGCAGCCGCCACTGTAGAAAATCTTATCCCCGAATCGATCGGTTATTTGGCTGTAGAGATCTTGATGGCGCCCATCAGAGTGGTCCTCGATATATAAAATGATGACTTCGTCCTGATTGGCGCTGTCATTTAGCCAGTCCTTTATTTCGTTAAATCCTTCAGTCGCATACTTATCATTGATACTGCAGAGCCCATGGCATAGAAGTAATCTTTTTGGGTAGGAAAAAAGGCTCTCCATTTTCGTTGTCCAATGGACATCCAGCTCTATAAAGCGAGCTCCCATGCGCAATTGATCTTTTATGGAATGCTCCTGTTGAGGGTCCAGGTAGCGGCATCCCACTGAGAAGTTACAGGCGCGATACACTTCTGAGTTGTAAGAATTGTGTGTCCCCAAAATATTGTTTTCACTCATGGGAGTGTGGTTGTCTATTTGACGCTGTAGATCCAAGGCTGTGCCTGTCCAGCTGTTTTGGAAATCAGAAATGCTATCGGCCCAAAGGGGGAGAGAGGCGAAGGAAAGTACAAATAGAATCGATAGGATCATCTGTCTGATAGTGTGTTTCATTATTTTTCTCCGGACTGAGTAGATACGCTACCTTTGCAGTAGACGCTAGTGAATATTTTTTAATTTTTATTGGTGTGTGGTGCCTTAAGGTACCGTTTTTATTATTTTTGCTTTTTACTACGAATTGGACTTTTTTGTCTATGTGAAGAGGGTTGGTTTCTTGTTGTTTTCTGGTGGCATCATAATTCTATTGATAATGGATGGGTTGTGTAGCTCTCTCAGCAATAAATGCCGATAAATTATTCAGGGTCTTTCCTTGCTTTAATTAACAAGCTGTATAAGGGGAATTATGCGACTAATGAATAAGTGGGTTGTTTTGCTTGGCTCCTTTCCAGCCACCTTTATTTTGGGGTTGGACTACACCATTGTCAGTATTGCGCTGCCGACAATCCAGCAGAGTTTAGGTGCATCCTTTATTCAAACCCAGTGGGTTATGAATATATTTATGTTGATGCTATGTATCCTGATGGCCAGTATGGGGAGATTGGGGGATATTGTGGGCTCCCTGAAGATGCTCAATATTGGATGGGTATTACTTGCAGTTAGCTCCCTTTTCGCGGGATTGGCTGAGGATCCACTTTGGTTAATTGTCTGGCGGGCCTTTCAAGGTGTCTCCATTGCCATAATCGTGCCGAATAATATTGCTTTGCTGTCCCACACTTTTGTAGAAAAAGAAGCCGGATTTGCAATGGGATGGTGGATGTCGGTATTGGCTGTCGGCTTTGCTCTTGGTCCGGTATTGGGTGGGGTCCTATGTGAGTATTTGTCTTGGAGGTCGATCTTTTTTATTAATATCCCCTTTGTGTTGGTTAGTATGGTACTTGGTCTTTTTGTGATGCGGAGCCAGCAAAATTTAGATAAAGAAAAAAGTTATATTGACTGGCGTGGAATGATACTTCTTGCGCTTAGTGTGGGTTCGCTAGTGGTGTTAGTAGTTGAAGGGGCGCAAGTGGGTTGGTTGAGTTGGCCGATACTGTTGTTACTGGTTATTTCTATATTGAGTTTTATTGCCCTTTTTCGTGTTGAGCGAAAACTGGAGCAACCGTTGATCCATTTTGCCTATTTTAAGAATTTGCTATTTTCCGCTTGTATTTTAACCAATTTTAGTTTGTTGATATTTCTCATTTCTGCTTTCTTTTTATTACCATTTTATTTGCATATTGTGCGTCAGGATACAACGGTAATGTCCGGCTTGATTTTGCTCCCTATTACCTTGGTAATGGCTTTGGTATCTCCTGTGGCGGGCAGAATGGCGGCTAATTCCGCACCTGCGGCTCCAATCTTAATTGGTGTCATATGTATTTTGATTGCGGCAATCGTAATGACACAATTCTCAGTGGATACCAATTTTTCGACGCTTTTGCTGGCTTTTATACCTTTCGGTGTGGCTTGGGGATTTGTATTTAGTGCAACAGCCCCAATCGCTATTGGCGCTTTGCCGCCTAATAGTGCAGGTATAGCAACCGGAATGTTGTGGGGCATACAAAACATAGGCGCAGCACTTGGTTTGGCTGTAGTGGGTACTGTATTCCGGATAATGGAGAAACAGAGTTTGCTAAATCAATTGAAGGAAAGTGGGGTGCAGATTACCAGTGCACTGGAAAAATATATCGATGCATTGCTGATTAATCCTGAAAGGATTGAGCGTGGCGCAATGGGGGTGTCTGCTGCTCTGCACGGTCGCATCGCTAACATGTTTAATGAGGCTTTTGCCCAGGCTTTCCAGTCGGTGATGTGGGGGTTGGTTGTATTTACTTTTCTTTTGTTGGTTGCTGTAGCTGTATTATTGAAAAAATCACAGTGTAAGAAGGAAAGTTAGAAATGTTATTTTAATGGTCTCTGCAAGCTTTGAAATATAGAGGCTGTCCTGTGATTTTTGGCTCAAAAATATACGCCTACTCGGTTTTTGTAAATCAATAATTACAATAAGAAAAGTCTCTCTAAAACTGGGCTGCCGTTTGAAACAGCCCAGCTCAAATTAATTTCTCTTGTTGGTAACGGTAATTTGGTTCACCGTATAGAGATTATTTGAGTGTTTTTAACACTTCGCGAATTGGGAAAAGAATATCGCGAGCGAGTTGTTGGCTTCGCGCCGGGGACCAACCTTCGATCAAGTCGGGCAGGTCATCATTGTCTTTAAACGGCATCTCCAATGTTAGAGCCAGGGTGCGGAATTGATGTCCAGCCCAGGCGGTACCAATTGTCAGATTTGCTTCGCCGGGTTTATCCAGCTCATATCCATGCTCCGTTTGGAAGTCGGGGCTGACGGCCTCATAAGCTTGCTTAAATGTCTCTTCCAGCTTGGCGTGGCGCTCGTCATAGCCGGGAATACCTTCACAAGCCGCAACAAAGTTATAGGGCAGGGCTTCATCACCATGAATATCCAGGAAGATATCCCCTCCTAGCTCCAACATTTTCTCCCTGACCAAAAAGACTTCCGGGCTTCGCTCCATTGTGGGGTTGAGCCACTCACGGTTCAGGTTGGCGCCCGCAGCGTTAGTGCGCAGATGCCCGCGAACGCTGCCGTCGGGGTTCATATTGGGTACTACATAAAATACGGTATCTGCCAGCAAGCTTTGCGCAGTAGGATTGGCATGGTCGAGCAAGGTTTCCAGGAAGCCCTCAACAAACCATTCCGCCATGGTCTCTCCTGGGTGTTGGCGGGCAATCATCCAAACACGATGTTTCGCGGTGTCGGCATTGCCAACCGTGAGCATGGTCATATCGCGCTCATCAAGGGTTTTACCGAGAGTTTGCAGTTTGACCAGGTCGTGGCTCTGCGCCCAAGCGAGCAGATCCAGGTGGCGTTCCCAGGAGTAGGGGGCGAAATAGGCGAGATAGATGCTGGGTTCATCCAGGGTTACAGTGAAGTCCAGAGTATTGCCGTCGTAGTTGGCGCCAATTCTGAACCAATTTTGACGATCGTATGAGGCACAGATGCGGTAGTTTTCCCAGCCTTCCGGGTAGGCGGATTTGCCGGCATTAACGATGCGCAAGGGATAGCTGGTGCCAATATCGCCTTCCAGACGAAAGTGAAACCATTGGTAGAAGTCAGAATTGTTGTCCTGACGGATTGCTAGCTCAATTGGATTGCTGTCGGTATTGATAACTTCGATATTGCCGCTGTCAAAGGCGCTGCTGATATACATGTAGAGAGCTCCACTCTTGTTCTTGGGCGCAGGATACAGCGGTAGGGGGAATTTTCCAGGAAGAAAGGTAGGGGATCTCGCCAATTTTGGGTGCGATAGGACGAAATCTCCTTTATTTAGTGAAATAGAAAAGCACGGTATCGATAAGGATACCGTGCTTTAGCCAATCCCTGGCGGCACCTGCTACGACTACTGCTCCCTGAAATTTCCGGTGTCGGACCCCAGGCGACTGCTTACTGCCCGGTCAGATCACAAGTGCGTCACTCCACACTGTCAGAAATTAGTAAATCTCCTTAACATCCCGCAGCAAGTGCTGGTTAAAGTTTAGGCAATCGAGCCTGCTTGATGTTGTACGAACGTTTCGATCGGCGTAAATTTGATGATCTTTTTGTCTCAGGGCTATCTGACGTGAATTTGTACAGATAGAGAATAGGTCCCATGGCATTAGTGGGAATAGAAAGAACAAGTAATAGCTCCGCATAGGGGGCTTTCGTGAGAGGTGACACCATGAATAGAGTGATTAAACGAAGTATCGTGGCATCCGCTGCGCTTGTAACAGTGATGAATCTGAGCGCCTGTGGCTATTTCCTGTACCCGGAGCGCAAAGGGCAGGCGGGTGGGCGAGTTGATCCTGCGGTCGTAATCTTGGACGGCGCAGGCCTGCTATTTGGCTTGCTGCCGGGCATAGTGGCTTTCGCTGTCGATATTACCAATGGCACCATTTATTTGCCGCCAGGGCATAGCTCTGTGTTTGATCGCCATTTAAGCAGTACTGACCAGGGGGCACCTGCGGAGGTTACAGACGAAGAGGGGCAGGTCTGGATCCGACTTCCGGTGGAGGGCGTCGATGAGAATACCCGACTAGAAGTACTCAGTGATCAGTTGTCAGGGATAACAGGGCAGCAAGTAGATGCTGAAGATATTGTTTGGTTACAGGACTCAGCCGAGCTTCGTGCAGTAAGCCGTTTTCAGGCTGCGTCTCGCTAGTTTTTCCCAGCTTTGAGCGCCTCGGGAGTTGAAGGCTCCCGAGCTTAAGCTGTAGAAGAGACCTTTCAGGTGGCTGCGCCAAAGGGGGTAAGCCCCTCGAGGGCCAAGGGGATAACGCTTGCAGCAAGCAACAATCCCATAGCAATGTTAAAGCTTCGCAAGTAGCGTGGTTCAGTCAGGAACCGTTTTAGCCCAACGCCAAAGAATAGCCAAATGGCAACGCAAGGCCCGCCAATGGTGATAAATGCCAGTGCAACCTTAACAACTCCCGACCATATTTCTGTGCCGGGACTGGTGAAAGCAGCCAGTGCTCCAGTGGCCATAATCCAGCCTTTAGGATTGATCCACTGAAAAGCCATCGCCTGAGTAAAGCTCAGGGGTTGGCTTGAATTTCCAGAACCCATTTCCCGGGTCGAACCAATTATCCATGCCAGGTAGAGTAAATAGGCAATGCCTGCCCAGCGAATAACTTCATGCAGAAAAGGGAAGTGATTGAAGACGGTTCCCAGTCCCAAGCCAATGGCAACCACCATGGCGGGAAATCCCAGCCAAATTCCCAGTAGGTGAGGTGTTGAACTGTAGATGCCGTGATTGAGTCCTGAGGACATAATCATCAGGTTATTAGGGCCCGGTGTAATACTGGCTGAGAAAGCAAAAAGGGCGATCGGCAAAAGAGATTCAATCACAGGTGTACCAGAGGAAAAGGCGACTTCATGCTAATATGCGCGCGAATAATGGGTATCACAAGTGAAATTTATAGACAGTCATTGCCACTTTGATTTTGAGGTTTTTTCTCTGGACCGGGACCAGGTGTGGCAAAGATGTCTCAATGCCGGAATAGATAGGGTCATTATCCCCGGCGTTTGCGAGGCTCAGTGGCAGTCGTTGGGCGCTCTGGTATCGGAACAGCCCGGTTGGATGATGGCTGCTGGTGTTCACCCTTGGTGGGTGAAGAAAATCCCGCAAGATTCCCGTTGGCGGGAAAACCTGATGGAGTTGGGAGTACGGCTTAGTGAGAGCCTTGAGAAATACTCATGTGTCGCTGTTGGAGAGTGTGGCTTGGATGCCTCTATCGGCACTGACTTGAATAAGCAGGAAGATATTCTCAAGCTTCATTTGGAGATTGCTAGTAACCATGAACTGCCGATTATTCTGCATGTTCACCGGGCCCACAATGAACTCCTGAGGCTGTTAAAGCAATTCAAGCTCCCGCGGGGAGGTGTGATCCACGCTTTCAGTGGAAGTGAGCAAATGGCGCAAGAGTACTGGAAGCGCGGCTTCTATCTGGGTATCGGTGGAACAATTACTTACCCACGGGCAGCGAAAACCCGACGGGCTGTGTCACGTGCGCCGCTGGAGAGTTTGCTGCTTGAGTCGGACGCCCCGGATATGCCTCTTTCAGGTCAGCAGGGTATGCGTAATAGCCCTGAAAACCTTTCTAAAATTGCACAAGCACTGGCTGATTTACGGGGAGTTTCCGTGCGGGAAATCGCCAATGCTACCTGTCGAAATACTGAGAAGTTATTTTCCCTATGAGTTTTTCCGCTGAATCATTCAGGCAGTCATTTCCCCTCTTTGCTCAAGAGGAGAATAAGGAGTTGGTATACCTGGATAATGCTGCAACGACGCAGAAACCAGAGACAGTGATTAATGCTGTACGCGATTACTATGTGCACAGCAATGCCAATACGCACCGCTCCAGTCACCGTCTAGCCCGTAAGGCTACAGAGATGGTGGAGCGAGTGCGTCGCCAAGCGGCACAATTTGTTAATGCTGCCAGCACAAGGGAAATTGTATTTTGTCGCGGTGCTACTGAGGCACTGAATTTGTTGGCGCACAGCCTGTGCAGTGAGTTGCAGGCTGGGGATGAAATTGTCATCTCAACAGCGGAGCATCATGCAAATATTATCCCTTGGCAGATGGCGGCCAAGCGATTCAATTTGAGTTTACGCTATGTACCCCATGTAGCGGGTGTCCCGGAATTTGATCGCCTGGGAGAAGTGCTGAATGAGCGCACAAGAATTGTATCCCTGACCGGCGGTTCCAACGCACTCGGATTGCGTCCGGACCTGGCTGCAGTGAGGCAATTGCTGCGCAGAAAGCACTTGATGTGGATTGTTGATGGCGCCCAGTTGGCAGCCCATGAATTGATTGATGTGCAGAAAATTGGCTGTGATTTTTTTGTTTCCTCCGCACATAAGTTTTACGGCCCGTCAGGAATTGGTTTCTTATACGGTAGGGAAACACTTTTGGAATCTATGCCACCATGGCTGGGTGGTGGAGAAATGATCTCCGACGTTGAACTTGAAACGAGTCATTATGCAGGCTTGCCGCACAAATTTGAGGCAGGCACTTCTCCGCTGGCGGCAATAGCGGGTCTTGGAGCGGCACTGGAATTTCTTGAGCAGCAAGATAGGGTCGCTATAGCGGCGCATGAGCAGAAATTGGTGCGATGGATACATCGCGAACTGATAGCGTCCCCCAATTTTAGGGTTATCAGCCAAGTGCGCCACAATCTGGGTATTGTCTCTTTTGTGCCTATTCATGGTAGCGCTGCCGATTTGATGCACTGGCTGGACGAGCGCGATATTGCAGTGAGAGTAGGCCATCACTGTGCACAATTGTTAGGTAAAGAGAGCGGTGATTTGGTGACGGTCCGAGCATCAGTCGCAGCCTACAATACTGATAGTGATATTCAGGCTTTTTTGCAGGCCCTGAAAGAGTACTGTGAGATCCAGAAGTCAATTGAACAGGGGGATAGTATTCAGAGTGATGAATGGGCCAGGGATGATTTTTCCTCGTTATTGCTAGAGAGTTTGGTTTCCCAGCGCAACTGGCAGGGACGTTATAGAGAATTAATGCTGTGGAGTAAAACTATTGCCCGAAAGCCCGAGATACGTACCGAAGAAAACCTGGTGCGGGGTTGTGAGTCTGCAGCTTGGTTAGCGCACCGGACAGAGGGTGGTAGGCACTATTTTGGATTGGAAAGCGACAGCCGGGTTGTAAAAGGCCTGGGTGCGTTATTACTTTCACAAATTGATGGCCGCACGGCTACTGAGATTCGAGAGAGAGATCTTTCTCTGTTATTTGCTGAGCTAGGACTCGGTAAGCACTTAAGTGAATCGCGCAGCAATGGTTTTTACGCATTGCTGCAACGTGCTTTGAATCTGGTGGAGCAGACCTCCCATTAACTTAACTGGAGCGGGGTATGGGGGCCTCCACCGCAATAGGCCTTATATTGGAAATAGGCTTTAAACCAAACAGCGGCCGTAAAACTGGATTTCTTCGGATGATAAATTCATATGAAGCCCAGCAGCCGAAAATAGTGATTAATAATACTAGCAAGGGCTCCAGGATGGGCCCCAGAGCGAGTTGCCCCAATTGATACACAGCGATTACGGTAATGGTTTGATGGAGGATATACCAGGGATAAACCGCTTCAGTGGCATAGGGTAACCAACGGAATTGCTTATTGAGAAATCGATAAGCGCAGGCTAAAACAGCCAGGAGCCATACCCATCGATTTGTATAGATAACAATAAAAAGCAGTATTTTCTGCGCGGGAATACTGTTATCAGGTAGTACTCGATCAAATAATAGATATAGGGCGAAAGTGAGGGGCGCTGCAATAATCAAGCGATTGCGCAGCCTTGCCAGTATTTCCCAGGGAGCGTTACTGCTGACCAGCAAGTAGCCGCAGAAGAAATAAGTAAAAAATCTGGCATGGGTGTACCAGTCGTCGACGACGGCATAGTTTATTCCACCAAAGCGCGGAAATAGGACCAGGCCGTACACCATCATAGGCACAAGCGGTAGAATTAGCAGTTGCCAAGATTTAATATTCTCCATGAATCGGCCCAGCCACCGTTGGTGTTTAAACCACAGGGCTAGAGGAATAAGGGCCAGGGTGTAGCATGCCAGATAGGGTAGATACCACAGGTGGTTCCAGGTCAGGCCAAACTCACTTCCAGCAAAGGCATTTTCTGGCCAGGGGCTGAACGAGAAGTACTTCAGCAGGAAAGATAAGTATCCAGGCTCAATAATGCCGTTGCTTAGCGCTTCATAGTAGGCCTGGGGTGGAACCACCACCAGCATTCCAAATGCCAGCGGAATCAATAGCTGCTTCATTCTTCTCAGTAAGTAACCCCCAGTGCCCAGCTTGTGGAAGAGAAAATAGCTGGCTGCACCTGAAATCAGGAACAACAACGGCATCCGCCACTGGTTAACCGCTAGCATTACCAGTTGTAGTGGCTCGCTTTGGTAGCTGCTTTTTACATGCCACCCCCATTCCGCGACATAGGCCATTCCCAGGTGGTAGAGAATAAGTAGGCCAAAGGCTAGTACACGAAGGGCGTCAATATCGTGGCGTCTCTGTGTTATTGAATGCATAGGTTTCGTCGTTCGAGGCTGTTTTAGTCGCTTGCTATGCTCCCGTTAGTATTTGCCATTAGCTATCCCAAAGTGCCGATTTGTAGGGTATTAGGGGCCAGTGGTGGTTTTTGGGGGTGAATCGGGGGTAGACTGCCGATGAATTTTTATACTGGTTCAGAAGCAATGACGGTTCAGCAGTATTTGACGCACCGGCGACAGTTTGAGGTGGGGTTCTGGGTGTTGTTTTTTGTCGGCCAGTGGCTTGTTCAGTTCGCTTTGGCATACTTTGATCACCGCCGCTGGGGTTCTATTTTTCAGCCATGGGAATTTCTGGTGTGGGAGGGAACCAGTATCCTAATGATCGCAATCTTATTTCCGTTGATATTGCTTCTTGATCATTATTTTCCCCTGCGCAAGGGGATAGTTCGGCAGAACTTGGCCATACATTTATTTTTCACTTTGCCTTGGTCCTTGGTCCACGTTTCCGGCATGGTGTTTATGAGGACGGTCATTTACCACCTTAATGACGGTTCCTATAACTTTGGTAACTGGCCTGTAGAATTTTTCTATGAATATCTCAAAGATATTCAAACCTATGCCGCTCTTTTAAGCTCTGTTTATTTGTACCGCTTCTTATTGGTACGTTTACAGGGTGAGGCGCGCTTACTAGAAGAGCCAGATGAGGGAGATGCTGCTGAGCCAGTAGAAAGGCCGGAGCGTCTTCTGGTGAAAAAGCTGGGAAAAGAATTTCTGGTTAATGTGCAGGATATCGAATGGGTGGAAGCTGCTGGCAACTATGTCAATCTGCACCTGGGCGATAGAATTTACCCCCTGAGAGAGACTATGACCAAGTTACTGGAGCGTTTGGATCCAGGGTCATTCGCTCGCATCCACCGCTCCTATATTGTGCGCTTGGACTCTATTGCGGAGATTGAACCCCTGGAGAGCGGTGATGCGCGTATTCACTTGGTTGGCGGCCAGCTGATCCCGGTGAGCAGGCGCTACCGCGATCAGCTGAGGGCTCAATTAACCCCGGCTTAGTTTTTTGCCTGGAGAAGTCGCTCGATGGCCCGGTTGGCGGCCAAAAACCCAAAGGTGCCGGTAATCATAGTTGCCGCACCAAAGCCGCCACTGCAGTCTAATTTAACACCGTCCTGCATAGCGCTCTTCTGCTGGCATACTTGCCCATCTGGCTGCGGGTATACCATTGCTTCAGTGGAAAAGATCGCATCGATGCCAAACTGGCGCTTGCGACTCTTCTGGAAGTTGTGAAAGCGGTATAGATGTTGGCGGACTTTTGCCAGCATCGGATCATTAATTGTACGGCCGAGATCGGCGCACTCAATGCGATCGGGGGAGCGCTTACCTCCTGCGGAACCAACCGTTATCAAGCGTATTTTTCGGGCTTTACAGTAAGCGATCAGGGCGGCTTTTACCCGTGCGGAGTCTATTGCATCAATCACCACATCGATAGGGTGTATATCAGGATTGATCAGCTCTGAGAAATTGTCATTAGCGATAAAGTCCTCTTCCGTATGAACTGTAATCTCCGGGTTAATCTGCCGTAGGCGCTCTGCCATCACCTCGACCTTGATATGGCCTACAGTATCGGCGAGTGCGTGGCTCTGACGATTGGTATTGGTGATGCAGACGTCATCCAAGTCTATTAGCGTCAACTGGCCAATGCCGCTTCGCGCCAAGGCCTCTGCGGTCCAGCTCCCTACGCCACCAATACCGATCACCAATATGTGAGCAGAGGATAAAATTTCGAGGGCCTTATCGCCATACAGGCGAGCAATGCCGCCAAATCGCTGTAAATACTGGTCAGACAAGCTCATCTGGGGTCTCTTCAGGTACATCTTCCAAAAACCGCTGTTTGTCAGCGTCACACGGCAATAGGCAACTTTCCCGTTGACCAAACCAGCGATAGCGGTTTCGAGCAACCAAGTCGTAGAGCCAATCCCTTGCCGGGCGGGGAATGTAGCGCAAAATGGCCAATAAACGCCAGGGTTGTGGTAGGCGGCTGGCAATTCTCAGTGCCGCTTCACTTTTGTAAAAGGATTGGTAAGTGCCACCATGTCGTTCCAGCAAAATCATGGTCTGGTAAGTGTCCAGCGGCAGGTTCAGCTGTTTAAGGAAGTGCTGGCCTGCATTGGACTGCACTCGGCACAGGGTAAGGCGCTGCTCTCTGTCGCGCTTGAGTATTAGTTGACTCCAGCTATTGCACAGGTTGCAGATGCTATCAAACAGGATGATGTTGTTTGGCAATGACATTGGGGAAGGGGGGAACGCCGCGCGGCTGGCGGCGTTTCATATCATGGGATCAGTGCACGTGGCCGTGATCAACTTCTTCGGCAGTCGCTTCGCGTACAGAAACAACTTCAATTTCGAAGTGCAGCTCAACGCCGGCGAGGGGGTGGTTGCCATTGATAGTGACTTCGTCGCCGTCGATGTCGATAATTTCGACTTCAATCGGGTGACCTTCGGTGCTCTCTGCACGGAATGCCATTCCTACAGATAACTCTTCAACACCACCAAAGGCACTGCGCGGCATGGTTTGGATCAGCTCCGGGTTTTGCTCGCCGTAACCGTCTTCTGGTGCGATTACCGCAGTAAATTTATCACCGGGTGCCTTTTCCAGCATCTCGCGCTCAAGCCCAGGAATGATATTACCAACCCCTTGCAGATATTTGAGCGGCTCTCCATTGGCTGAGGAGTCAATGACTGTTCCGTCAGCATCTTTCAGGGTGTAGTGGATCTCCACAACTGTGTGGTTGGCAATCTTCATGAATAATCTCTGATATAAAAGAGTATGTGAATGAGCGCTTACCGCTGCGCAATAAAACGGGGGGTAAAGGCTGTGAAGCGCAATTGTATTGACAGGGCGGGCGCGCCGCAACTTGTGCGTGCGCGCCGCTGATAAAGATTAGCAAGCGATTGACAGGTCCTGCTCACAACCTCCATAGAGATTGGTTACGATCGCAACCAGTTGTGTGCTGAAGTCAGGGCGATAGCCCAACTCCAATAGGCGACCCTCGAAATACTCCAGCATTGAATCGAATAGCTCTGGGTTTAACCCCCTGGCTAAAAAACGGGCGCGACTACTCCGGTCTGGTTCCGGTGTAGATGACAACGCATGGCTCAAAAACTGAGCTTGACGACTTAATTGTTTGCGGAAATCACAAGTTTCGTAGGCTGAAAGGTGGTGGCTGAGAGCACCGTAAAATTCACTGACTGTACGGTTGACAAATTTAGCACCACCGACCTGATCCAACAGGCTTTCCATATCTCTCCCCCCGGTGAGCAGTTGGCACTGATTTAAAGTTTATCCGCAGAGCCGAAAAAGTATTTTGGTAACGAGAAGCACAATGTGCATTGGCTCAATGGCGGTACAACATTAATTGGTGACGAGCCTAAGACATATTCTTTCAGTATGCCAACTTGGTTTAAGAAAATTGTCATTCTGTTCGACAGGTTGTCACATATTGGGGGTTTATTTCGCCAAAGAAGAAAATCTATGTTTGCGCAAGTATTTTCTAAGCCTTTACACTTTATTTTTTCTTCTTGGTGTTAGACTGCACGCTTGCACCAAATAATAAATTTCAACCTTTTGAGATAATTTATGGCAAGTATTTTTACTCAGATAATTAATGGCGATTTACCTGGCAATTTTATTTGGAGAGATGAAAAGGTCGTAGCTATTTTGACCATTTCACCCATTAAGGCTGGTCATTGTTTGGTCATCCCTGTTGAGGAAATTAATCATTGGGATGATGTTCCGGAGGAGCTGGCGAGTCATCTAATGCTGGTTGCGCAAAAGGTGGCGAAAGGGCTGAAAGCAACTTACTCACCGAAGCGAGTGGGCGTGATGATCGCTGGGATTGAAGTGCCACATACCCATATCCACCTGATACCCGTAGATGAATTGTCAGACTTTGACTTCTCTAAGCAAAAGCCTGCTTCTTCAGAGCAGTTGGCACATGAGGCGGAAAAGATTCGACAATCCCTAAAGGAGCTGGGCTTTAGCGAGGCGGAGTGCGGCTAGGTCGTTAAGATTGATTTTTTAGACTGCATGGTCATATGGTGTCCCCAAAATATTTGTGGGACACTGCATCCAAGTCCCCCGCTTACTGAGTCACATAGGTATGAACTGGTAATAACGATGAGATTCCTCTAATGATGATTTTGAAGAAGACACTCTTTGCCCCGCTGGTAGTAGTCCTCGCCACAGTCGCTGCGTTTTGCACTAATGCCCAGGCAGAAGAAATGGAAACTAAGCGTTTCGATATGGAAGGGTTCACTCAGGTGTCTCTCAAGGGAAGTTCTCACTTGAAGTTGATTCAGGGGGACAGTTTTGAAGTTGTCGCTGTCGGCCCTGTCAGCACAATGCCCTACGTCAAAGTTGAGGTGAAAGGGGAAAGGTTGGAGTTATCCGTTGAGGAAAACACCCAGAACCTTTTTGGATTTGTCACCATATCCCGAGGGCAGGGAGATGAAGTTAACTTCACCGTGACGATGCCTAAAATTGAGGCTCTTAAGGTGACTGGCTCTGGTGAGGCTAGATCTTCAAGTGTTGAGAGTGAAGGCCTAACTTTGGGGGTGACGGGCTCAGGAATGATCAATATCGACAAGGTCGCCGCAGAATCCTTGAAAGCGTATGTTACTGGTTCCGGTGATTTGTTCCTCAACAAGGCATTGACTGTCAAAGGGGAAGTAGCGGTGACAGGCTCTGGCGACATGAAGATAAGTACTATTACCGGTGAGAGTTTACTTGCGGAGATACAAGGTTCCGGCGATATGTTGGTTGGCGGGCGAGTTGCCGATGTGAACGTTCGCCTTATGGGTTCTGGTGATTTTATTGGCCGCAGTCTGCGCGCCGATAATGCCAGCGGTTCAATAATGGGATCGGGTGATATTGTCTTGAAACGACCGGGAACTGACTCCTTCTCAGTAATGGGGTCGGGAGACGTAGCGCTGGTTGACTAAGCGGCGGCTCCTGAGCCCCTTTGCATCTAAGGCGTTCGGCCAGTAAGGCTGTACGCCTATTTCTTTTTGGGGGCATTCTTGAGCCTCCATCGTCCTCTCTATCCCCATTTCTGGAAGTCAGCTTTATATGGAACCCAAAGTGACAGAGTGTGTGTCGCTGGACCGCGAAGATTCTATGTCTCGCGAGAGCCAATCTCGCCCACATTTAAAAGAAAAGCTGCGGCGCTGGAGCCGAGAGGCCCAAGATAAATCCCACTGGGCCGCCGAGCGCTTGTTGGACCGACGCATCTGTATCGGTATCACTGGGCTCAGTGGTGCTGGCAAGTCAACGTTTCTCACCAGTCTAATATACCAACTCTGCAATCCGGAGAAGTCTCAATTACCTGGTTTTGCCCCTGCACTCAATGGCGATCTGTTGGGGGCAGAGTTGAAGCCAGCGCTGGACTCTGGTTTGGCGCCGTTTGATTATCAGACCTGCCTATCGGCACTGATGGCTGAGCCACCTAGTTGGCCACAGAGCACTAGAGATGCTTCGGCTATGGAGTTACACATCCATTTACGCAGCCGGCGCCGTTTCCGGGGTAGTGGTAGAAAGACGTTGGTAGTGGAGTTGCGTGACTACCCCGGGGAATGGTTGATGGACTTGCCGCTATTGCGTATGGACTATGCAGAGTGGTGTCGTCATCAAGCACACCTATTTTCTACAGATGCGCGATCAATGCTGGCCCCCCGCTTGACAGCTCAGCTGGCAGCACTGTCCCCCCAGGCGAATGCCAGTGAAGTAAATTTGGACGAATTATGGGGGGAATACCGAGCTTATCTCCTGAGTTGCCGAACCAAGTTGAATCTCAGTTATTTACAGCCTGGTAGAGCGCTGCTAGACGAGGAGGCGTACGGGGTAGTTCCACTCCTGGATTTGCGTGGTTTAGATGCTGGGCAGTTAGCTGCTTTGTCTGAGAGTAGTGTTTTTAAGGTTTTGCAGGCGCGTTACGAACGCTATGTGCAAGCGCAGGTAAAACCCTTTGTAGACAGCCATTTTCGACATATCGATCGACAACTAGTACTGGTAGATATGATTGGCACTCTATTTGCTGGTGAACAGTCCCTGGAAGATATGCGTCTGGCATTTGCTCATATTGCCGATACATTCCGCTATGGCGAATCGGGGTTTTTAAGCAAGCTATGGCGCCCAAAGGTTAATCGACTCCTTTTTGCTGCGACTAAAGTCGATCAGGTACTTGCTGCCGACCACGATGCTTTGAGGCAGCTTCTAGGCCAGCAGTTACAACAGACTTTCTCCGATGCCCGTCACCGGGGTTTGCCGGTATTTAGTGAGGCGATTGCCGCGGTTCGCTGCTCTAGAGAGGGGCAGAAGAATGGACGGAGAATGCTGATGGGTTATGACCTCGAAGGGCAGTATTTGGGTTTTGAGAATGCGGAAATTTTTGCCCAGGCGCCCTATGAAGAGCAGGGGTGGAGCCACTATGCGGGAGCTGCACCACCACAGCTGCGGCCTCCAGTGGGAATGCAGGAAGGACATATTCCACATATACGGGTGGATGCTCTTTTGAACCTTCTGTTGGGAGATAAGGTTTGATTAACAGTGATAAAAATACTGAGTACCGTCGCGAAACACGTATCGAGTCGCTAGATGAGCCTGGACAGGAGGTCCCGCAAAGAGATGCGACGCGGGTGGAACCGCTTGCGGATGAGTCAGCGGAGATTCCTAGGTCAATAACCACTGGAGAGTCTCTTCCTGATCGGATTGCTTTCTCCGAGTTGCGCCTACCCACTTTCCGGTTTAAGTGGCTAAAGCCAGCAGTGCTCTCTGCGCTTGCAGTAGTGGTGGTCGTGATCGGATGGGAGTTTTATGGACTTTATCAATGGGCGGTCGATAAACACTGGGGATTGGGACTTTTTGTGGCTGTTTTGATGGCGGGCTTCAGTGCAATCATTGGTAGTTCCGTTTGGGAGTTTTTCCGAGCGGGGCGCCCACTGAACAAGCTTGAAAAAACTCAGGCAATGGCTGCCGAGGCCCGAGACTGCCGCAGTCACCAAGAGGCGCAAGTATTCAGGCGCAATTTGCAGGAGCATTTTGCCGGTAAGCCCCAAGGTGTACTGCTCAATCGAGTTCTAGATGAGGCAGCTGACTATTACGATAGCAGTGAGTTGTTAGAGCATTTAGAGGTTACCTTCTTAAACGCCCTTGACCAAGAAGCTCTAAGGAGAGTCGTGCGCCACTCAACGAGCACTGGTGCACTGGTTGGGCTGAGCCCTTTTGCCAGTATCGATATTCTGGTTGCCCTGAGGCAGTCACTGCGAATGATTGATGATGTAGCGCAGATTTATGGCGTGCAGCCGTCTCTTGTGGTGCGATGGCGCTTGTTCAAGAGGGTTTTGTCTTTGGTCGCCTACACTGGCGCGAGTGAGTATGCGATCAGTGAAATGTGGCCGGAACTTGTTGGCGATAGCATGCTGAGCACAGTATCTGTGCGTTTGGGGCAGGGGGTCGGAGCCAGTCTGTTTGTTGCGCGTATCGGCCTGGCGACAATGCAAAGCTGTCGGCCAATCCCTTTTACTGAAAAGCAGCGCCCTCGCCTGAGATCAGTTATGGCCCGTATTGGGGGTGGCCTTAAAGAGAGGATGCCCGAGTTGTTTTCTATGGTTGGGCTTAGCTCGCGAAAGGAAGCAAGGGTTCGGAAGGCGGGTACCGAGTAGCTACTGGGATCGTAAGCAAATCTCTTGGGCTGACTATTTGATGTAGGGGGGCGAAAATCTGCCCCCTTAGTCAGCAACTTATTGAAACTGTTTTTTCATCAACATGCGGGTGTGATGTTGATCAACCAGCTGGGCCAGGGCTTCATAGCGGCGCTGTATGAAGGGGGCGGGGTTGTTATTTCCCGATTCATCCCGATATTCAACACCAGACCGGACGTGTTGGAGCTCCTTGGCTAACTCTCTGATGGCGGTGAAGATCTTTTGTGTGTCGTCTTTGCTGTGAAATACTGAGCTTTTTGTGGTGTCTGTCAAGTAATCATCGCACTCGCTCAGCCAGTCCAACCTCTGTTCGAGAAACTGTATTGTATTGCGAATTCCCCCGGTGTATTCGGGGTTGAAGTTATGGTTGATATACTTGTCGAGGCTACGCATGCCCGAGCCGACAAATTGTTCAACCACATCGCCACAGTATTTTTCTGACAGATAGGATGGATGAGACTTTGCGCTGCTTAAATTGCTGATGAGCAGTAGAGAGGTAAGCAATAGGGCGCGCTGCATCACTGCATTTGGGTATTTCATATTATTGCCCATAGGTTTTGCTCTTATTAATGACTGTTATTTTATCCGCCTCAGGTTTTTTTGTTGTGCAATTTCCTCTGGCGGGCTGATATCTGTGACAGCAGTCACATGAATATCCAAAGCGAAGTCAAGTGTCAACGGTTATTAAGTAAGAATTGTCAGCTTGAGATGGTTGTTCACAGAAAACTTATTGTCGGGCTGTTTAAAAATTATTCGAAGCATAGCTGAGTGGGAGTTTATTTTGGCTGAGTATGATTTTGATCTGTTTGTTATTGGTGCCGGCTCTGGTGGCGTGCGTGCAAGTAGGATGGCTGCTGCACAAGGAATGAAGGTCGCGGTGGCTGAAGACCGCTATATGGGGGGGACCTGTGTAAATGTAGGTTGTGTTCCCAAAAAATTATTTGTTTATGCGAGTGGTTATTCCGCAGGCTTTTCTGATGCTCGAGCCTATGGCTGGAATAGCGGGGGAGTTGAGTTTGACTGGCCAACACTGCGGGATAACAACGCAAAAGAAGTTGCTCGACTCAATGGGATTTATCGCAATTTGCTGGATAACTCTGGGGTGGAAACCCTAAATGGCAGAGCCAGCATCAAAGGTCCTCACAGTGTTGTTGTTAACGGCAAAGAAATTACTGCAAAGCGTATTTTGGTGGCGACAGGCGGATGGCCATTTATTCCGAATATTCCGGGACGGGAATTTGCGCTGACGTCCAATGAAGTTTTCTCAATGGAGAACTTTCCCAAGCGAGTTTTGGTTGTTGGTGGGGGTTATATTGCCGTTGAATTTGCAGGCATCTTTGCTGGCCTCGGCGCAAACGTGCACCTCTCTTATCGAAGAGATTTATTCTTGCGAGGATTCGATCGGGATATTCGCACTTTTGTTCGCGATGAGATGCAGAAGAAAAATATTGATTTAAAGTTTAACCACAACGTTGTTTCTATTGAGAAGCTTCAGGATGGCAGTTTGCTCGCTCATGCCGATGATGGTTCCAGTATTAATGTGGATATGGTGCTTTACGCTACTGGGCGCGTAGCAAATGTTGAAGGGTTGGGGCTAGAGGAGCAGGGTGTTGTCTTGCACAAGGATGGCACAATCTCTGTGGACGATAATTTTAGAACTAGTGTGCGGTCAATCTATGCGCTGGGAGATGTAACGGGTGAGCCTCAGCTTACTCCTGTTGCCTTGGCGGAGGCTATGGCCTTGGTTAAGCATTGGCGCACGGGAGAGACGGCTGAGATTGACTATAACAACATTCCTACAGCAGTTTTCTGTCAACCGAATATCGGAACTGTGGGGTTGTCTGAAGAAGAGGCACGGGACTCTGGACTCGACGTCACTATTTATAAGTCGGAATTCAGACCAATGCGTCACACTGTGAGTGGGAATACAGAGCGGACATTGATGAAGCTGGTTGTAGATGCGTCCAACGACAAGGTGATTGGCGTGCATATGGTTGGCGATGACGCAGGGGAGATTATTCAGGGGATGGCCGTAGCACTTAAGGCAGGAGCTACCAAAAGCACCTTTGATTCAACGATTGGAATTCACCCCACCGCTGCTGAGGAGTTTGTAACTATGAGAACTCCTGTTGCAGGTTAGGTGCTGTTGTTACGTTGTAGATATAAGTTGCAGTTGTGAATAATGAAAAAGGCGGCATTTTGCCGCCTTTTTTGTGACTCCCAGTTTTTAGCTGGGCTCTTCTACAACCTCTTGCAGGGCTTGGTGCCGCCGTGTTTTCTTGCGTTCACTACGCTCTTTCAGACAGCGCTCGGCGGAGGCGAATGTGTCGTTTACCGCTCGGTGTATGGATTCGTTCTCACTACTAATAGTCACGGGATTGCCACTAATCGCAAGCTCTAGTGATGCCTTGAAGTGTCTGCCTTTAGTTTTGTGTTGGTGGGGAGCTTCGAGGACTACGCGACTATGTATGATGTCGCCACAATAACGTTCCAGCTTGTTTAACTTCTTGGATACGGTAGTCGCCAGGGCGGCTGACTTGTCAATGTCGCGGAACACAATGTTATCGTTAGGCGCTGATTTCATGGGCACATACCTCCGGTTAAAAGAAACCATGCAGGCCGCTGTTGCGGTTTGCTGTAAAGAAGGTAGGGCGCCCTAGTGGGAGGGTTCGAGGCTGCAGTTGAAGCGCCGAGCTGCCGGAATCGCAACGATTGTTTGCTGACAAAGCAGCTTAGGGTGTTTTACGTCCGGGTCGGGTTTCCGCTGAGTCCAGCGATCTTCTCCCTGGTATCCATAATGCTTCCGCCAAAAAAAAAATCAAGCGCTATCGCAGAAAAATTTCATATAAATTTTGGAGTGGTGTCACTCTGGTGACTCAATATTGTGGATTTGAAGGTTTATTGATCAGCTGCTTGGCTCAGGTGAACGCAAGGTCATTGCTCATAGCTTGCTCCCTGCGTAAAATTGACCATATTGCGCAGTAGCTTCACTCTGTCGTAGATTCAGAGTCGCTGCGCTTCCAAAACACGAAACACATCAATTCGAGAAATGGGTTCACGACGATGGCGGTAAAGCGGTGTTGCTCGCTCCTTTTGGCGGGCTTAGTAGTTATGGGTGGGGCAGTGGCACAAGCGCAGACGCCCCTCACGGCGGAGAAGAACCGTCTTGCGCGATTGGAACAGTCTCTTGAAAATCGGAGTGTTGGGCTCGAGGATGTCGAAAATGAGCTGCTCTCCTATGAATATAAGCTCGAGCAGGCCCAGAAATCTCTCGATGACCTGCGCCTGGAATACGAAGCGAGTCGCCAGGAACTCAATCAGGCGACCCGGGCTCATGAGTCAACCCCCAGCTCAGATACTGAGCGTCGCCTGAAGAAGGCTAAGCATGCCTTCGCTATGGCAGAGAGAGGTGTCGATAGCCGTTCACGTCGTCTCGAGTTTATTAAAGAAAATCACCAGCAGCTTCAACAAAAACTGGCTGAAGAGAAACAGGCAATTGCTGATGCCAAAGCTAAGATTTCTGCCCAGCAGGATAAAATCAGCAAGATGGTTGAGGATATGCTGGCAAAGGCTGAAGCATCCGAGAGAAGGGCAGCTATGGCGCGAGCTGCTGCTACTAATGAGAAACCAAAGCCCCCGCAAATTAAAGCTCAGGTCGAGCCGCCAAAGCGCGAGGAGCCCGCTAAAAAAGTGGAAGCTGTTGCTAAGCGAGAGATCGATGCCGACTTGTTGGATTATGTAAAGCGGGAAACAGCACGCCTGAGTGATCTCCTGGCTGACGAAGAAGGTAACGATAGAAAAACGTTCCGGGATCTTGAGTTGCGGCCAATTGGGGGGGAAAGAGTGCCCTTTGAGTTTTTGGGGGAAAATCAATATCGCTTGGTGACTACCGTTGAGTCAGGTCGCCAAACTTATAAAATTAACACTTGGAAATTCCGCCGTACAATTCCGGCTGAGGATGACGGGGCTCGCTATGTCTTTATTTTTGATGCGCGTCGCCTGTCTCGACCAAGATTGGTTATGTACCCAGAGTATGTGCTGTCAGAATTGAATTAATTCTTCAGTGAACAAGTAAAAAAAGCGAGCCTAAGGCTCGCTTTTTTGCTTTTGGGGTTCCAGAAAATAGATGTTACCGGTGGGGATGAGTTTTACCGCGACTGTAGAATAGTTGTTAGTAGGGGGGTGTAAAGGCTTCCAGTCGGGCTTGGTTGACTTTGGTAGAGAGTAATATTGTTAATTGTTATTGGGTGTTCTAGGTCGATTGGAGAAAATCCGTGAAATTGTTTCCTGTTTCTGCACAGGGTGATATGTGGGCGATAGCGCCGGTTTTCTGTCGGTATGGATAGGCTCTCTGCGAGGCATTTGACAGACATATGCAAGGTCGCCAATTGTTTGGTGGCTGTGATTTCTGCGGCGATCAGGTGAGCTTCATTGCCCGGGAAGGTATCAAGTTTAAATAGGCGGGTTTTCGTCTCAGTTGTGTTTCGAGCGATTGAGGTCAACCCGGTTTTTAGTGACGGTATTGTTTTAATTGGAACCTGGCCTAAAAAACAAAGGGTGATATGACGATTCTTATAGGCGATCCAACGGGTGCTGGCTAAGGATGAGGCGCTTTGTTTTTCCGTGATGAGGTTTGTTAAATAATTTAAAAATTCTTGTGTTGTTTTATCCAGCTGGATGCCGATAAAGATTCGACAAGCGGGCTCTAAAGGTTTTTTGTAATTTTTTGGCATAAAATTTATCTGTCACCCTTGAATTAGAAACCTCTGCCCATATCTCTGTTGTACAGGTGGTAGCTTCAATGAAAAGTGCCCCTGAATAGAGTCCGGTCATTTGACGGACGTAGTTTTAAATATTGCTCTGAATTGAGGATATGATAATGCGTAATTTTGATTTCTCTCCACTTTATCGCTCTGCAATTGGTTTTGACCGTATGGCCAGCCTGCTCGATGCAATGACCACAAGCGAGCAAAAACAGCCCTCTTACCCCCCTTACGATATAGAGTTGACCGGCGAGGATAGCTACCGAATTTCCATGGCTGTCGCTGGCTTTGAGCAGTCTGAACTCGATATTCAGGTGGAGCAAAATCGTTTAGTGGTTAGCGGTACTAAGCCAGAAAGTAATAGCCAGGGAAATTATTTACACAGGGGTATCGCCGCAAGAAATTTTGAGCGGCGCTTTCAGCTTGCCGATCACGTGAAAGTGACCGATGCAAAACTGGCTAATGGGTTGTTACATATAGAATTGGTACGCGAAATACCTGAAGCGATGAAACCACGAAAAATTTCGATTACAGAAGGTAATATGCTGCAGCACAAAGAGAGTGAGACTAAGTCCACTGCTGCAGTAGCGTAAGTTGTCACTTCATTGCCCGCTGTGCCGCCAAAGTGCGGTACAGCTTTACCATCAGGATAAATTCCGCAGTTATCATCAGTGTGATAACTGCGCGCTCGTTTTTGTGCCGCCGCAATACCATCTGACACCTGAAAAAGAGAGAGCTTATTACGACCTTCATGAGAATTCGATGGAGGATGATGGTTACCATCAATTTCTCAGTCGTTGCGCGCAGCCGTTACTGAAAGAGTTGAGTGGGGCCTGCCGTGGCCTGGACTTTGGTTGTGGCCCGGCGCCTTTATTGGCCAGAATTTTGGCGGAGAGTGGACACCGGGTGGACCTGTATGATCACTTTTACATGCCGGCCAGGAAGGCGCTGCATAGGAGCTACGACTTTATTGTTGCTACAGAAGTGATAGAACATCTTGTGAGGCCAGGAGAGGAACTTGAAAACCTTTGGCAAAGGCTTCGCACAGGGGGAGTTATGGCCCTGATGACGAAACTGGTTATTTCTGCAGAGCGCTTCGCCAATTGGCACTATATCAGAGACCCTACACATATTTGCTTCTTTAGCGTGAAGACATTTGAATGGTTGGCTCGGTCACTAGGTGCCGAGCTCCAGTTTGTCCACAGTGATGTTATTTTTCTAAGAAAATTAAGTATTGACCCTGAATAGCTTGGCTCGCACCGTGGTGCGGTATTCACTTGGAGTTGTTGCCAGGAATTTTTTAAATAGCGCTGTGAAATGCCCCATATCCTGGTAACCAACTTTTTCAGCAATTTCATTGACTGATAAATTGCTTGATTGTAAAAGCTCGCGCGCCATGTCAACCCTGACATTTTGCAAATACTGCAGTGGTGTCTGTCCTGTAGCAAGTTTGAACCGGCGATTGAACGATCGTACACTCATATCGAAAAGTTGTGCCACTTCGCTAAGGCGTACCTCGGTATTGCAATGTTCTTTGAGCCAGGCCTGGGCTTGAACGATATCTTCGTCTGGGTGTAGGTGAACAGATCCTTCTGAGTAGGCTATCTCTTCAAATGGGCGGCGAATTTCGTGAGAGAAATTGCGCTCCACATGACTGGCGATGGCCGGTCCATACAGTTGACGGATCATATGAACCGTTACGTCGGCGAGGGCATTGACGCTGGCCGCACAGAAAAGTTTGTCTGCCTGGGTAATAAAATACTGACGCTTTAACTTTACCTCTGGATAGTCTGAGCTAAATTGATCAAAATAATGCCAGTGGGTGGTTGCAGGTTTTCCGTTAAGGAGGCCCGCTTCGGCCAAAAAGCAAACTCCGGTACCCACAGCACTAATTGCAGCTCCTTGTTTTTCCTGTTGGCGCAGCCATTCCAATATTTTTCCGCCTCGCTTAAGGGCGGGGCGGGGGTTGCGCCACATGGTCGGGATGTAGATTAGGTCGCTATCTGGTGCGTCGCTAAGAGCGACGTCCGGTTGAAGGGTAAACCCGCAGCGGGTATTTACTGGTGCCCCATCCAAACTGGCGGTCACCAGTTTTAGGCTGCCCTTGATGCCCTCAACCCTGGCGCGACTCTCCGCACCGCGGAGCATCTCAAGTGGGAGAACGGTACCGGTTGCCAGCATCTGGTCGATAAGTAGAAAAGTTACTGTTCGCATTACACATCTATGCGCACTTGCGCTATTGGCCAAAACACTCAATTTTGCTGGCCAGTATGCCCATAACTGGACAGAATCGCCACCCCCTACACTCGCATCTCTTATTTTTATAGTGTTAAGTGCTTGGCTGGAGGTCAGGATGCAGCGCCTTCCCGTAATCACCGCATTCGGTGGATTCAACCCTGCTGGACGTAGTTCTTTCCATAGGGGGTACTCTCGCCTCGTGCTAGATAAACTGGGTAAGGAAGAGAGGGATAGCACTCTTTCCGACCTGGCCGCCCTGATGGGCTTGCGTACCGGAGACAACGCTGAAGGCATTTTGGACCCTGCCCTTGAGCAGCAGGTGTTGGATGGTACTTTGGTGCGCGAACTAGAGAGTCGCTATTACGACTACCGCAAGTGCCATTTCCATCAGTCTGCCCAGCTCGCAAACCCCCAGGGCCTGACATTCGAAATTTCCACCCGGCAGCTTCCGCAGCCTGTGCCCGCTCATTGGCACTTGGAGCATATCCAGGGCGGCAGGGTTCGGGTCACCACAGCTGAGCTGTCAGTTTTGTTGGATAGCCACCGCGAGATAAGTGTGGCTGCTGCCGGCCAGCTCCCAACCGGATTTGAACCGGGCACTAAATATAACTCTCGATTTCACCCGAGGGGACTGCAGTTGGCCCTCTTGGGCGCATCAGATGCTGTGCAGTCTTTGGGGGTTGATTGGGATACCGTTGTATCTGCGGCTGGGCCGGGAAATATTTCACTCTATGCCGCCTCGGCAATGAGTCAACTGGACCCATTTGGTAACGGTGGTCTATTGCAGTCCCGCCTGCGAGGTGGTCGCGTAAGCTCTAAACAGTTAGCGCTTGGTCTAAATAGTATGCCAGCGGATTTTGTTAACGCTTATGTGCTCGGAAATGTCGGTTCTACTGGCGCTGTTGCCGGTGCTTGCGCAACCTTCCTGTACAACCTTCGCGCTGGCGTTGAAGATATTCGCTCGGGTAGGGCGCGGGTCGCTGTAATTGGTGCGGCTGAGGCGCCCCTTGTGCCTGAAGTTGTCGATGGCTATTCAACGATGGGTGCTCTTGCAACTACCGAGAATTTACGCAAGCTTTTCCCTGGTGAGATTGATTATCGACGCACCAGTCGCCCGTTCGGTGAGAACTGTGGTTTTACCTTGGGTGAGGGTACCCAGTGGGTCATCTTAATGGATGATGCTCTGGCGCTTGAGTTGGGTGCTTCCGTATATGGTTCGGTTGCCGGTGTGTTTACCAATGCCGACGGTACAAAGAAATCGATTTCTGCGCCGGGTCCCGGGAATTACCTGACGATGGCCAGGGCAATGGCGGAGGCGCGGGCAATTGTGGGCGAGGATAGTTTGCGGCGTCGCAGCTTTGTGCAGGCCCATGGCTCCAGTACGCCGCAAAATCGGGTTACTGAGTCCGCTATTTTTGATCGTTTGGCCGGCGCATTTGGCATTGCCGAGTGGCCGATTTGTGCGGTCAAGGCCTTTTTGGGGCATACCGTCGCTTCAGCCAGTGGAGATCAGTTAGTTACAGCGTTAGGTGTATTTGATCGCGGCATTCTCCCGGGAGTGACTACCGTTGATCACATCGCCGATGATGTTCATTGTAAGCATTTGGATATTTCCCTTGAACATACCGATAGGGGTAGGGGTGCGCTTGATTTAGCGTTCTTAAACTCGAAAGGTTTTGGCGGAAATAATGCGACGGCAACAATTTTGTCCCCGCAGATCACAAAATCAATGATGGAAAAGCGTCATGGCAAATCGGCCATTGTGGCGTCTCAAGCGTTGAACGAGAAGGTTGTAGAGCAGAGCGAAAAGTACAACACCAAGGCTTCTCGTGGTGAGCTTGATGTTATTTATCGATTTGGTGAGGGCATGATCAATGAAAGTGAGATCACTATCTCAGAAGAAGAAATTTGTTTACCCGGAATGCCGCCGGTGAAGCTGCCAAATGGAAATCCCTTTGAAGATATGGTGTGATTGGCTTTTACATAATGCCTCAATTTCGGTGATTTTTACCTGAAGGGAGATTGCACAAAAGGAGCTAATGGGGAGCATGGATGATCCTGAAGAGGATGTTGGCGCCCGCTTGAAAATGGTGCGCCACATTTACGGTATCTCACAGAGGGAGTTGGCGAGACGGGCTGGGGTAACCAACGCAACCATTTCTTTTATTGAATTGGGAAAGGTTAGCCCTTCCGTAAGCTCCTTAAAAAAAATATTGGGCGCCATTCCTATGCCGCTAACCGATTTTTTTTCCTTGGAAATATCGGCCGCAAAGCAAATTTTTTTTCGCGGAAATGAAGTGCCTGAGATCGGTCACGGCTCTGTGTCCTGCCGTTTGTTTGGAGGGGCAAAGGCAAACTGCGGCATGTCGCTATTGTGGAAAGTATTTCCCGCTGGGGATGACACCGGCTTTTCTCTCGAGTCTGCTGAGGGGGAGATTGGTGGAGTGGTTGTCAGTGGTGACCTGGAGGTTACGGTTGGCTCCGATTTTGCCCTGCTGAGTACCGGTGATGGGTATTATTTTGATGCTCAGCGTCCGCACCGCTTTCGAAATACAGGTCGCTGTGACTGTGTAGTTGTCAGCGCAATGATGCCGGCTTATGGGCATCCCGGCCTTCAAGAGTCCAATTCCTGAAAGGTGGTTTAGAAAAGAGGGAGTTCGTGCCAAGTGGCTGATAAGGCGGCACGATCCGAGATAGACTAGCCCAGCTTTAATTTCTTTCCGTTCGCAAACTGGCGAATTTCTGTACTTTGGCACTCCTGGTGCCACTCCATTTGTAAGAAATAGTATTCAAACAATCGTTTGAATCTGGCTATACTACGGCTGACCAAATTGGGCCTAAGTGTCACCGCGCTGTGCGGGGCGGCCCTTGGTTGCACAAAAATTCCGACCCCGGGCCCAGGATCGCGGCCCAGAATAAAAGAGGTCAATCAATGTTATTTAGTGGCAAAGCGCTCACGGTACAGATGCTGGACAACGGCATCGCCGAGCTCAAATTCGACCTGCAAGGCGAATCCGTCAATAAATTTAACCGTCAGACGGTTTCTGAATTCTCCCAAGCGCTGGATGCTATCGAAGCAGCGGATGGTGTAAAAGGCGTACTGCTGACCAGCGGTAAAGGCGTCTTCATTGTTGGTGCTGATATCACTGAGTTTGGTGGTGCCTTCTCTGCAGGTGCAGAGGGCGTTGCTGATCTGATGAATCAGAACAACGAAAATATCAACCGCCTGGAAGACCTTCCGGTACCGACCGTGGTAGCAATTAATGGCTACGCGCTCGGCGGTGGTTTTGAGGTGTGTCTTGGCTGTGACTTCCGCCTGATGGGCGAAGAGGCCAAAGTTGGCCTTCCGGAAGTTAAGCTGGGTCTGATTCCGGGCTGGGGTGGCACTGTTCGCCTGCCGCGTGTAGTGGGTGTTGATGTTGCTGCTGAGTGGATTGCAGCGGGTAAAGAGCAGAAGCCTGCCGCCGCTCTGGAAGCTCACGCTGTCGATGCGGTGATCCCCACTGCCAAGCTCAAAGATGCAGCGGTCAAGTTGCTTGAGCGCGCTATTAATGGCGAGCTGGACTACAAAGCCACTCGCGAGCTGAAGAAATCTCCAATCCCCTTGAATGATACTGAAGCGCTAATGGCCTTCTTTACCACCAAGGCATTTGTAGGTCAGCAGGCGGGTAAAAACTACCCCTCTCCCGTAGCTGCGGTTGAGTCAATCGAGCAGGGTTACAAGTTGACCCGTGATGAAGCGCTGAAAATCGAGCAGGAGAAGTTCATTTTCTGCGCGCAGACCGGCACTGCGAAGTCTCTGGTAGGGCTGTTCCTGGCTGACCAGGCAATTGGTAAAGTTGCCAAAGGTTGGGAGAAGAAAGCCGATAAGCCGATTGAGCGTGCGGCAGTATTGGGTGCTGGCATTATGGGTGGCGGTATCGCTTACCAGTCTGCCTACAAAGGCACTCCGATCAAGATGAAGGATATCGACCAGAAGGGTATCGACCTTGGTCTGAATGAGGCGAACAAGCTGCTGTCCAAGTTGGTTGATCGCAAGCGCCTGACCCCCGTCAAAATGGGTGAAGTGCTCAACCGTATCGAGCCTACCCTGAGCTACGATGGCTTCAACGATATCGATGTTGTTGTGGAAGCCGTGGTTGAAAATCCCAAGGTGAAGTGTGCAGTATTAAAAGAAGTGGAAACCAAAGTCAGCGAAGACACTGTCATCGCTTCTAACACCTCCACTATTTCTATTAACCAGCTGGCTGAGCCGCTCTCCCGCCCGGAAAACTTCCTCGGTATGCACTTCTTCAACCCAGTGCACAAAATGCCGCTGGTTGAGGTGATTCGCGGAGAGAAAACTTCCGACACCGCTGTAGCTCGCGTTGTTGCCTACGCAAACAAGATGGGCAAGAAGGCTATTGTTGTACGCGACTGCCCTGGATTCCTGGTTAACCGCGTTCTCTTCCCTTACTTTGCCGGTTTCTCCATGCTGGTGCGCGATGGCGCTGACTTCCAGGCCGTTGACAAGGTGATGGAGCGTTGGGGTTGGCCGATGGGCCCCGCTTACCTGATGGACGTTGTCGGTATCGATACCGGTGTTCACGCAGAGAGCGTAATGGCTGAAGGTTTCCCTGAGCGCATGGGTAAAACCTTTACCGCTGCTTCCGACGTTATGTATGAGGCGGGCCGTTACGGCCAGAAGAACAACAAAGGCTTCTACAACTACGAGCAGGACAAAAAAGGTCGCCCGAAGAAAGTGGCTACCGAAGAGTCCTACGAGCTGCTTAAGCCGCACGTTGCTGAACGTCGCGAGTTTGAAAAAGACGAAATTATCGAGCGCATGATGGTGCCTATGGCAACCGAGCTGGCTCGCTGCCTGGAAGAGGGTATCGTGGATTCCCCAGCTGAAGCTGATATGGCGCTGATCTACGGCATTGGCTTCCCTCCGTTCCGCGGTGGAATCTTCGCGTGGCTGGACAGCATTGGTCTGGATGAATTCGTGAAGATTGCCGATAAGTACGCCGATCTGGGTGAGCTGTACAAGCCGACCGATCGCATGCGTGAAATGGCCGCAAGTGGCAAAACCTACTACGGCGACAAGTAAGGAGAATAGCGATGAGTTTAAATCCTAGAGATGCCGTAATCGTCGACTACGCGCGTACGGCCATGGGTCGCTCGAAGAATGGTGTATATCGCCATGTTCGCGCCGATGATATGTCCGCTGAGCTGCTGAAAAAGTTCATGCAGCGCAATGATAAGCTCGATCCCGCTGAGATCGATGACCTGATCTGGGGCTGTGTTATGCAGCGCGATGAGCAGGGCTTTAACGTAGCTCGCTTTATCCTGCTGCGCGCTGGTCTGCCACACACTATCCCGGCGCAAACCGTCAACCGCCTGTGCGGCTCTTCTATGTCCTCCCTGCATACTGCAGCTGCCAACATCCAGGCTGGCGTTGGCGATGTGTACGTTGTGGGTGGTGTTGAGCACATGGGTCACCTGAACATGATGGAGCATGTTAGCCCCAACCCAATGCTGGGTCGCTATATGGCTAAAGCTGCCGGCTCCATGGGTATGACTGCTGAATACCTGGCGATGATGCACGGTATCCAACGTCAGCAGATGGATGAGTTCGGTGCACGCTCTCACCATCGCGCTGCTGAAGCTACCAAGGCTGGCAAGTTCAATCGCGAAATTATCGCTATTGAAGGTCATGACGATGACGGCGTACCTTTCCTGGTTGAGACGGATCAAACCATCCGTCCGGACACCACCGTGGAAGGTCTGGCTCAGCTGAAGCCGGCATTCGATCCGAAGCACGGTCAGGTAACAGCCGGCACCTCCTCTCAGATCACCGACGGTGCCTCTGTGATGCTGGTGATGTCCGCTGAGCGCGCTCAGGCTTTGGGTATGACTCCTATTGCCCGCGTGAAAGAAATGGCGCTGGCTGGTGTTGATCCGTCCATTATGGGTTATGGCCCGGTGCCCTCTACCAAGAAGGCGCTCAAGAGAGCGGGTCTAACTGTTGGCGATATCGACAAGTTTGAGCTGAATGAGGCATTTGCGGCGCAGGCGCTGCCGGTGCTGAAAGACCTGGATCTGCTCGAGCAGATGGATGAGAAGGTCAACCTGTACGGTGGCGCTATTGCCCTGGGCCACCCCTTCGGCTGCTCTGGCGTGCGCATTACTGGCACCCTGCTGAGCGTTATGCAGAATGAGGGCGGCAACCTGGGTGTGTCTACCATGTGTATCGGTCTGGGGCAGGGTATTACCACTGTTGTAGAGCGAGTCTAAGGAAATTAGACCCCGAAAAAAGGCGCCTTTGAGGCGCCTTTTTTTATTTTATGAGAAAAGTGTTCAGTAAAGTGTTGAAGCCCCCAAAATGCTGTGGCACAATCTGCACCCCTTGTCGCGATGGGCTCTAAAAAAGTAGCGAAAGCGCTTAAATATCAAAGAGTTAGCGGCAGGTTCGATTTGGGGACGTGGTGAAATTGGTAGACACGCCAGATTTAGGTTCTGGTGCCGAAAGGTGTGGGAGTTCGAGTCTCCCCGTCCCCACCAAATTAAAAGCCTTGAAGTCCGTGTGACTTGCCCTGGAGGGGTAGGTGCGGGCTTCTTGTGTATTTGGCGGCAGCACAAAAGTATTGTTTTGGTGCTGGGCCTACGAGGTTACTGACTAAGTCTCGGTGACCCGGTATTCGTTGGCGCTGCGGCGCGATTACAGAGATAGTCTCACGAGGATAAACATGCAGGTTTCCATCGAAACTACTTCCGGTCTGGAGCGTCGCTTAACGGTCAACTTGCCGGCAGAAATTGTCGACAAAGAAGTGGATAAGCGTCTCCAGCAGGCTGCTAAGACTGTTCGCATCAATGGCTTCCGCAAAGGCAAGGTGCCGATGAAGGTTGTTCGTCAGCGCTTTGGTGCCGGCGTTCGTCAGGAAGTTCTGGGTGAGGTAATGAGCCGTTCTTTCTACGAAGCGGTACAGAAGGAAGAGGTTAAACCTGCCGGCCAGCCTAGCATCGAAGCTAAGCAGACTGCTGCTGGCGAAAACCTGGAGTACGTTGCTACTTTCGAGGTTTACCCTGAAGTTGAACTCGCTGACCTGGCTGAGATCGCTGTAGAGCGTCCTGTTGCAGAAGTTACTGATGCTGACGTGAAGAACATGATCGATGTTCTGCGCAAGCAACAGTCTTCCTGGAAAGATACCAAGCGCAAAGCTCAAAAGGGCGATCGTGTTGTCATCAACTTTGTTGGTCGCAAAGACGGCGAAGAGTTTGAAGGCGGCAAGGCCGAAGGTCACCAGTTGGTACTGGGTTCCGGCCAGATGATCCCTGGCTTCGAAGAAGGCATTCTGGGCATGAAGCCCGGTGAAGAGAAAGACATTGATCTGACCTTCCCGGAAGATTACCAGGCAGAAGAGCTTCGCGGTGCTGCTGTTACCTTTAATATCAAGGTGACTTCTTCCGAGAAGCCTGAGCTTCCCGAGCTGAACGAAGAGTTCTTCAAAGCTTACGGTGTTCAGGAAGGTGGCGAAGAGAAGTTCCGTGAGGAAGTTCGCAACAACATGCAGCGTGAGCTGAAAAATGCCGCTCTGAACAAAGTTAAGACCCAGATCATGGATCAGCTGTTCGAGAAGCATCCAGTTGAGCTGCCGTCCGCTCTGGTTGCCAGTGAAGTAACTACCCTGCGTGGTCAAATGGTTCAGCAGTTTGGTGGTCAGATCAAGGCTGAAGATGCCGAGCGCATGTTGCCTGACACTATGTTCGAAGAGCAGGCAAAACGCCGTGTAGTTCTCGGTCTGGTAGTCGGTGAGATTGTTAAGCAGAATGAACTTTCTGTTGATGCCGATCGCGTAAAGGCGAAAGTTGAAGAGCTGGCTTCTACCTACCAGCAGCCGCAAGAAGTGGTTGACTACTACTACAGCAACCGTGAGCTGCTATCTGGAGTTGAGTCTGTTGTACTGGAAGACCAGGTTGTTGATCACGTACTGGCTTCAGCTAAAGTATCTGAAGTTGACAGCAGCTACGACGAAGTGATTAAGCCGCAAAAACAAGGCTAATCTCTCACTTCATTCAGGTGTAAGGTGGCATCCGCTCAAGCGTGACGCCCCTACATCTCCTTCCTTTTTACCGGCTGGCTTTCTCTCGCCTGACCGGTTAAGCTCTGAAAACCAAATTTTTCAGCATGGGCATACGATGCCTATTCGCTGGCCTGCCGAATACGCCACAAAAGGAAGCAATGGTACCTATGGCACGAATTGATTTTCCAAAAGCTTCGATAGAGCCCTCAGCATCAGGTTTAGTTCCCATGGTGGTAGAACAAACCGCCAGAGGGGAGCGCTCATTTGATATTTATTCTCGCCTGTTAAAAGAGCGTGTGATCTTCCTGGTCGGGCCTGTAGAAGACCACATGGCCAACCTGGTTGTTGCGCAGCTGCTTTTCCTCGAGGCAGAAAATCCGGATAAGGATATTCACCTCTACATTAATTCACCGGGCGGTTCGGTAACTGCCGGCATGTCTATATATGACACCATGCAGTTCATTAAGCCTGACGTCAGCACTATGTGCATTGGGCAGGCCTGTAGTATGGGCGCCTTCTTGTTGACTGCCGGTGCTGAAGGCAAACGCTTCGTAACACCAAACTCCCGTGTGATGATTCACCAGCCCAGCGGTGGGGCCCAAGGGCAGGCGAGCGATATCCACATTCACGCCCAGGAAATCCTCAAGATTCGTCATCGTTTGAATGAGCTCATGGCGCATCACTCTGGACGTCCAGTCAGTGATATTGAGAGGGATACAGAGCGCGACAACTTTATGAGCGCCGATGAAGCCAAGGAATATGGCTTGGTCGATGATGTATTGTCTCGCCGACAGGCATTCGATAAGTAGATTTTTCTACATTAAAAGTTTGCCGGAGGCGGATTTCAGCGAAAGTTAGTTTTTTTGACAGGCTGGCTTTCGTTGGGACTTGAAAATCACGCCAAAAGGCAGCATCTTGCTGGGTAAGCTGAATTTAGGGCCCTGGCCGGCCAGTGACGACGGAGTATTTTGATGACCGACAAAAGCAGCGGAGAAGACAGCGGAAAATTGCTGTACTGCTCTTTCTGTGGCAAGAGCCAACAGGAAGTGCGGAAGTTAATCGCTGGGCCGTCAGTCTTTATCTGCGATGAATGTGTCGAGCTGTGTACCGACATTATTCGTGAAGAAGTACAAGAGACTGCGGAGGGGCCTGAAGGGCGCCTGCCGACACCCCGTGAGATTACTGAAATCCTCGATCAGTATGTGATTGGGCAGGAGAGAGCCAAGCGTGTGCTGGCTGTCGCCGTATACAATCACTACAAGCGACTGCGCACCAAGTCTGGTGTTAAAAGTAAGGATGAAGTAGAACTCAGCAAGTCTAATATTTTGCTGGTAGGCCCAACCGGTAGTGGTAAAACCCTTCTTGCCGAGACTCTGGCCCGCCTGCTCAATGTTCCTTTCACTATTGCCGATGCAACCACCCTGACCGAAGCTGGTTACGTGGGTGAGGATGTTGAGAATATCATCCAGAAGCTTTTGCAGAAGTGTGATTACGATGTAGAAAAAGCCCAGCAGGGTATCGTCTATATTGATGAGATCGACAAAATTTCGCGCAAGTCAGACAACCCTTCAATTACCCGTGATGTGTCCGGTGAAGGTGTGCAGCAAGCGCTACTGAAGTTGATTGAAGGCACTGTGGCGTCTGTGCCGCCGCAGGGTGGACGCAAGCATCCGCAGCAGGAATTCTTGCAGGTCGACACCTCCAATATCCTGTTTATTTGTGGCGGCGCTTTTGCGGGGCTGGATAAGGTTATCCGCGATCGCTCGGAGAAGGGTGGAATTGGTTTCAGTGCCGAGGTTAAATCAAAGGATGGCACCAGTAATTTTGGTGAGATCCTGCGCGACCTGGAGCCTGAAGACCTGGTTCGTTACGGGCTGATCCCGGAGTTTGTTGGACGCCTACCGGTGACCGCAACTTTGGAAGAGTTGGACCGTGAGGCTCTGGTACAGATTCTCACCGAGCCACGCAATGCCTTGACTAAACAGTACGCAAAACTGTTTGAGATGGAAGATGTAGAACTGGATTTCCGCCCCGATGCGTTGGATGCAGTTGCCACTAAGGCAATGGAGCGGAAAACAGGCGCCCGTGGCCTGCGCTCTATCATGGAGTCCGTATTGTTGGAGACCATGTATGACATCCCATCCACAGATAATGTGGTGAAAGTTGTGATTGACGAGGCGGTCATTAAAGGCGAATCAGCCCCGTTACTGGTTTATGAGAGTGAGTCCCAGCCGCAGAAGGCGGCGCCGGAAGAGTAGCTCAAATCCCACCTCAAAAAGCCCCAATATTGGGGCTTTTTTTATAGTTTTTTCTGATTACCCGGGTATCTAACTACCTGTCTGGGTATTCCTGGCTCGAATAGCACTCTTAGCTCGGCACAAATTGGTCGCGAGATTAGACTTGTATTTCGGGCCCTTCCCCCCCATTACTAGCATCTGAAGGGCGGTGGCCCAGGTTAAGCTGTCAATTCCAACAGCAGCATGATGCCGCGCCAAATACCCAGTGATAGGGCCGAGAGGAGTTCTATGGATCAGTCATCCGACACCACACTTGAATATCCGTTGTTGCCATTGCGCGATGTTGTTGTTTACCCCCATATGGTGATCCCGCTTTTTGTCGGCAGGGAAAAGTCCATAGAGGCCCTGGAAGAGGCCATGCGCAGGGATAAGCAGGTATTGCTTGTGGCGCAGCGAAAGGCATCTGAGGATGACCCAGGTGCAGACGATATCTATCGCGTGGGCACTATTGCCAGTGTCTTGCAGTTACTCAAACTCCCCGATGGCACTGTGAAGGTGCTAGTAGAAGGGGGAGAGCGCGTAAATATCCACGAAGTGATGGAGAGGGAGAACCATTTCGAGGCGACCGTTTCGCCGATGGAGACGCAGGAGTTGCCGGAAGGCGAAGCAGATGCCCTTGTGCGCTCTGTGATGTCTCAGTTTGAACAGTACGTTTCTGTAAGTAAGAAAGTCCCCAATGAGGTTATTACCTCTCTGTCGGGAATTGATGAACCTGGCCGCTTGGCAGATACCATTTCTGCGCATATGTCCCTTGAGTTGGCTCAGAAGCAAGAGCTTCTGGAGACTCTCAGTGTTAAAGAGCGTTTGGAGCATTTGCTGGGCCTTATGGATGCTGAAATCGACCTGATTCAGGTGGAAAAACGCATTCGTGGGCGTGTGAAAAAGCAGATGGAGAAAAGCCAGCGCGAGTACTATCTCAATGAGCAGATGAAGGCGATTCAAAAAGAATTGGGCGAGATCACCGAAGAGCCCAATGAAATTGAAGAGCTGGAAAACAAAATTGCCGAATCCGGCATGAGTGCGGAGGCAGAGAAGAAAACCCGCGCTGAGCTGGCTAAATTGAAAATGATGTCGCCTATGTCTGCGGAAGCTTCGGTTTTACGCAGTTATATCGACTGGATGTTGAGCCTGCCCTGGAAAAAAGCCAGCCGGGTGAGACACGATTTGGTTAAAGCCGAGGAAATTCTCGAGAAAGAACACTACGGCTTGGAAGAGGTTAAAGAGCGGATTCTGGAATACCTCGCGGTACAAAAGCGAGTGAAGAAAGTGAAAGGGCCGATCTTGTGCTTGGTTGGGCCTCCAGGGGTGGGTAAAACCTCCCTCGGTCAATCTATTGCTCGAGCAACAAATCGTCAGTATGTGCGTATGGCCCTGGGCGGCGTTCGCGATGAAGCCGAGATTCGTGGGCATCGACGCACTTATATTGGCTCACTGCCGGGCAAGCTGATTCAGAAAATTTCGAAAGTTGGAGTGAAGAATCCCCTATTCCTGCTCGACGAAGTCGACAAAATGGGGATGGATCAGCGCGGCGATCCCGCCTCAGCGCTTCTTGAGGTTTTGGATCCGGAGCAGAATAAAACCTTCAATGATCACTACTTGGAAGTGGATTACGACCTTTCCGATGTGATGTTTGTCTGCACCTCTAACTCAATGAATATTCCAGGCCCGTTGCTGGATCGTATGGAAGTTATTCGAATCCCCGGTTATACCGAGGACGAAAAACTGAATATTGCTCAGCGCTATCTTGTGCCGAAGCAGCGCAAGGCCAACGGCCTTAAAGATGATGAGCTGGATCTCTCCGATGACAGTATCCGGGATATTGTCCGCTACTACACCCGTGAAGCGGGTGTGCGTGGCCTGGACCGGGAGATTGCCAAGATCTGCCGCAAGGTAGTAACGGAGCACGTTCGCAATCCTTCAGAGAAGAAGGCTGTAATACAGCCAGAGCAACTTGAAGAGCTTCTCGGTGTTCGCAAGTTTGATTTTGGCCGTGCGGAGGAAGAGGACAAAATCGGAATTGTTACCGGTCTCGCCTGGACCGAGGTGGGTGGTGAGCTTCTTAACATTGAAGCTTCAGCTGTGCCGGGTAAAGGGCGCATGATCAAAACCGGCTCCCTTGGCGATGTTATGCAGGAGTCTATCCAGGCGGCCTTGACGGTTGTGCGTTCTCGCTCCCAGGCGCTGGGAATAGGTCCGGACTTCCACGAGACCCGGGATATTCATATCCACGTGCCTGAAGGTGCCACCCCCAAAGATGGCCCTTCGGCGGGTATTGCCATGTGCACCGCTTTGGTGTCTGTGTTAACGGATATTCCCGTTCGCTCAGATGTGGCGATGACTGGAGAAATTACTCTGCGTGGAGAAGTTTTAAGAATTGGTGGTCTTAAAGAAAAGTTATTGGCAGCGCATCGGGGCGGTATAAAAACTGTACTGATTCCTGCTGATAACGAGCGAGACCTGAAGGATATTCCCGATAATATTCTCCAGGACTTGGTAGTTAGGCCCGTTAAGTGGATCGATCAGGTACTTGAGCTGGCGCTCGAACACAAGCCTGAATCCCTGTCTGATGAAGAGTATTCCGCCTTACAGAAAAAGGCAGAGGAGCGCTCGCAGCGAGGAATCCAAACTCACTGACTCTTGTAAAGGGGTGACTTTTGTCGCCCCTTTACAACTTGCAAGGCCAAAACTTCGCCAATCAGGCTATCTACGCTGCTTGAAAAGTGTGCATCTGCCCGGAAACCCGCATGGTTCCTTGACCCGCTTCTGGGCAGTTGGTATAAAACGGGGCTTATTGCCCGGCGCGTAAATTGCCGAAGGCTAAAAAATTTAAAGTATGGGTGTCTTTTGTAGACCACCCGAAGCATATTTAAAAAGAACAGAGGGATTAAGCGTGAATAAGTCCGAACTGATTGAAGCAATTGCCGCATCTGCAGATATTCCAAAAGCAGCAGCTGGCCGTGCTTTGGACGCAATGGTTGATAGCATCACTGATGCCCTAAAAAAAGGTGATCAAGTTGCCCTCGTTGGCTTTGGTACCTTTGCTGTGAAAGAGCGTGCAGCTCGTACTGGTCGCAATCCTCGCACTGGCGATCCCATTGAAATCGCTGCGGCAAAAATTCCTAACTTCAAGGCCGGTAAAGCCCTGAAAGACGCTGTAAACTAAGTTTTCAGCAGGCTTTGAGACTTTGTAAAAGAGTCTGAATGTCAAAGAGGCGTGTCAGTTGGGATACGCCTTTTTTGTATCTGATAGTAGTTAAAAACAATTAATTTTCGGAGCTGAGCATGCTTCAGTCCATGCGTGACAACCTGAAAGGGACAGCCGCGATTATTGTCGCAGCCTTTTTCGGTTTTATTATGGTCATTGGGGGAATTGATTTCTTCACCGGTGCCAGTGGAGGTGCTGCCGATGCGGTAGCCGAGGTTAATGGCGAAAAAATTACAAACTTGGATTTGCAACGCGCAATTCAAAATCGCCGCAATATGATCATTAGTCAGTACGGCGAAGATGTGCCCGCTGATTTAATCAGCGATGAACAGTTGCGTGAGCCAGTTTTACGCCAGTTGGTTTCCAGTGCTGTGATGCGCCAAGCTGCTCAGGACAGTGGTATGGTGATGAGCTCTGCGGCGGTCGACAGAGCGATCGTGGGAATTCCGGCTTTTCAGGTGAACGGCAGTTTTGATCCGCAAATGTACCGCGATGCTTTGCGTCGTATGGGGTATAGCCCTGCAGGCTTCCGCCAGATTATGGAAAATGATATGGCGCTGGAGCAGTACGCAAACAGTGTTGTTGAAAGTGCTTTTACTACCCAGGCGGATGCAGAGCAGATTGTTGCGGCCTCTATGGAAGAGCGTGATTTTGATTACGTGGTGATGCCAGTTGAAGGCCTGCTAGCAGAGACTCAGGTTTCGGATGCTGAAGTAGAACAGTACTACCAGGAGAATCAAGGGCAATACCAGCGTCCAGAGCAGGTGGCGGTTGAGTATATTGAGCTAACTCCTGAATTATTTGCCGATAACATTGATATTTCTGAAAGCGATGTTCGCGCTCAGTACGAGCAAGAGCTGAAAGGTTTCGCATCGGAACTTCGCCGTCGAGCTGCACATATTTTGCTTGAAGAAGCTGACGCAGAAAAAATTGCTGAGATTCAGAGCAAACTGGATGCCGGCGAAGATTTCGCCGAGTTGGCAAAGACTTACTCCCAAGACGTAGGCTCTGCGGAGGAAGGCGGTGAGTTGGGTTACACCACAGGTGATGTATTCCCAGAGGCATTCGAGCAGGCCTTGGCCGCGCTGGAAGTGGGTCAGGTTTCTGCTCCAGTGACCACCGATAGTGGAACTCACTTTATCAAGTTGTTGGAAGTAGAGCAGAGTGAACCGCCGAGCTTCGAAGAGCAAAAAGTGGCGATCGAAAAGCGACTGCGTGCGTCCGTTGCCGAGCGCGAGTTTGTTGATGCCTTGTCCCGTCTCGCCGATCTGGCATACAACGCGGACAACCTGGCTGAGCCCGCTGAAGAGTTGGGTGTTCCCCTGAAGACTGCCGATCTGTTTTCGCGTGAGAGCGCATCTGGCGTACTTTCTAACGGGCAGGTTATCGAGGCTGCCTTCTCTGTGGAAGTGAAGGAGGATGGCAATACTTCAGATGTGATCAACCTGAACAATGAGCACTCTGTTGTTTTGCGGGTCACCGACTCTAAGCCCGCGGGTACCTACCCTCTGGAAGAGGTTCGCCAGCAAATTGTTGACCGTTTGAAGCGTGATAAGGCCAGTGAGCAATTGGCTAAGCAAGCGGAAGAGCTAAAAGAGAAACTCGCTACTGGTACTAGTTTTGCAGAACTGGCAGAAGCGCAAGGTTTAACCCTGGAGACCAGTGATAAAACTCGCCGCGGTGGTTTTGCTCAGCGCGGTGAGATTAATGCCAAGGCATTTGCATTGCCTGCACCATCTGCTGGCAAAGATGAAGTGACCAGCTTCGCTACAAATAATGGTGATCTGGTAGTTCTCGATCTGCGCAGCGTGCGCCCGGGCGAACTGTCCAAGCAGAGCAAAGAGCAGCGTCAGGCACTGATGCAGCAATTGGCCTCTGTAAATGGTGGGGCAGAGTTAGCAGCTATCCAGCGCTACTTGTCCGATCAGGCAAAAATCGATCTGGCCTCTTCTGCCGAGTAACGGTTGTTATTGAGCCATAAAAAAACCCGGCAATTGCCGGGTTTTTTTATGGCTAACTCCCTGTAGGGTAGGGTGCGCTTTAAGTGTTGCTGGCACTATCCACAAATAAGGTTAAGCGCTGTCCGGGTTGTAAATACTTGGACTTGTTTATCTTATTCCAGCGGAGAATATCATCGATTTCGATACTGAATTTATTGGCTATCCGATATAGAGAGTCGCCGCTGCGTACCCGGTAAGAAACCTTGCGGGTAGTGCGGTTGTTCTCTGATACTGCGGGGGAGCCGTTGTAAGCCACCAGGGTGCGTCCAGGGCGCAGGGTGTCTCCCGGTGCCATGCTGTTCCAGCTGGCCAGTTGCTTTACGGTCACATCCAGCTTGCGTGAAATCCCCCAAAGGCTGTCGCCAGGGCGTACAGTGTAATTAACTTTCTGGCCCTTGCCAGAAGACTGCTTGCGTTTAACTCGCTGATCGAGTGCGTAGGCATACTGTCCCGCGGGGCCCGATGCGCTGGGGATTAACAGTGTTTTACCGGCGCGAATATTATTGCTGCGTAGTTTGTTTGTTTCGCGTATCGCTCCGACGGTGGTCTGGTAGCGGCGAGCGATAGTGGAGAGGGTGTCGCCTCGGGCAATGGTGTAGCGCTGCCAGCTTACCCTCTCTTCCTTGGGAAGTTGTGCCAGGGCGCTCTCAAACTTTTCCTGGGTCTCTATTGGAATCAGTAGTTGGTGGTTTCCGTTGGGGTCGGTTGCCCAGCGGTTATAGCCTGGGTTCAGTAGGTAGAGCTCTTCAATCTCAATTTCTGCAAGTTCTGCAGCTTGGGCCAGATCGATCTGACTGCCTACATCGACACGGGCGTAGTAGGGCTCATTGGAGACATCATGCAGTGGGATTTTGTAATGGTCCGGGCGGGATATAACCTCCGCCAGAGCCAGCAGCTGGGGCACATAGCGTTTGGTTTCCCGCGGCAGTTTGAGATCCCAATAACTGGTGCCAAGCCCGTTGCGACGATTGCGCTCTACGGCTCTGCGAACCGTTCCCTCACCGGCGTTGTAAGCAGCGAGTGCCAGTTCCCAGTCCCCATCAAAGCGATCGTGTAGGTAGTTGAAGTACTTTGCCGCAGCCTGGGTGGATTCATGGACATCGCGGCGTCCGTCATACCACCAGTTTTGCTCGAGACCGAAAGAGCGCCCGGTGGCCGGGATAAACTGCCACATACCGGAAGCCCGGGCGTGGGAGTAGGCGAAGGGGTCGTATGCACTCTCGACAATGGGGAGCAGCGCTAATTCAAGTGGGAGATTTGCCTGTTCCAGCTGTTCTGCAACATGGAAAATATAGCGACGAGAGCGCTCGGTTACCCGAGCCATATAGCCCTCGTTGCGGGCGAAGTAAGCAATATATTCCTTAACCTTGGGGTCGCTGGTGTGGTGATCCAGGGCGAATCCCTGACGAAGTCTTGCCCAGATGTCTACGGGGGGAGGGACCGCTTCAGAGGGTTCGTGCTTTTTAACAGCTCGGTCACTCGCGACAGAGGTTTCCTCTGCAGGGATATTTTCAGTTTCGGGCGCAGAGGCCTGTTCCGGTAATTGCGAGCAGGCCCCTACCGTAGCGGCTAGTAATGCTACGGCAAAATTCTTGTGAACCATGTGTGATATCCGCGAGTATTTCTTGTAATTCATCCTGACGCATTTCAGAACAATTATTGGTAAAGCGCCAGGCATTTGGTCAATTACTTTCGATTCTAATTAGGCAAATTAGTTTCGGTCAATATCGACGGTTAAAAAATATGCGAATTGCTAGTTTATCACCCAGCCTGAGACGAGTTTAGGTGAAGTTGGGCGTTTAGAAGTTGTCCTTCCAGCCGCGCAAGCTCGCAAAAATATCTACGTTATCGCTTCCGTCATTTAACTCCGGTCTCGAATTGATAGCTGTCTGCCTAACTTCCGGATACTGACAGCGAAGAAATGGGTTGGTGTCTAGCTCAAGGGCGATAGTTGAAGGCAAAGTTGGCTTGTTTTCTACTCTCAGGGCTTTGCACTGAGCAACCCTTGCCTCAATGGCTTGATTGTTAGGCTCTACCGTTTGGGCAAACTTTAGGTTGGCGAGTGTGTACTCGTGTGCAGGATAGACAATAGTTGCGGCGGGTAATTTACTGAGCTTTTGCAGAGAATGGTACATCTGCTCTGGAGTGCCTTCGAACAACCTGCCGCAGCCAGCGGAAAAAAGAGTGTCACCACAAAAAAGGTGTAATTGTTCACCGCCTGCTGCTGTGGTTTCATTCAAAACCAAAGCTAAGTGGTCTAGAGTGTGCCCCGGAACAGCGTGTACCTGGAAGGGCATGCCAAGGATCTGTAAGGAATCTCCACCGGCAATGGGGTGAGTGACACCAGGTATTTGCTCGGGGCCATAGACAGGGCACTGGTACTGGCGACAAAGCGTTTCGATGCCGCCGGTATGGTCATAGTGGTGATGAGTAATGAGAATGCCGCTGAGCCTGGTCCCCTGTAGGGCCTTTTCTACTGGCAGCGCATCACCAGGGTCGACTACCCAGTGCTGACCATCTTTTTGCAGGTGCCAGATATAGTTGTCATTAAAGGCGGGGATTGGCGTGATGGATAGCATAATCGGATCGTCTTATCGCTGAATAGCAGAACAATATCATGGAAGGCGTGAGACGGTGTGAATTGTTACCTGAGGACTGGTTTACTTAGATAAGGCCCTGGAAACATCGCCCGAGTGTAGAATTGAATAGCTGTTAGATTGATCAATGGAGATATGATGACCGGAAAGAGCAGGCCTGGTAATGATGAGGAGCAATCCCCTCTTGGCAAGGTCTGCCCAGCGCTATCCCATTGGTTTTCCAGTTCGCTGGGAGAGGAGATTCTCTCGCAACAGCTGGCATTGGCCCAACCCTTAGTGGAGGGCTTTTTCGGTTATCACTTTCTACAGGCCAGCGTGACCCAATCCGTTGATTTTGGCGCTTTCAGTCGTATCAATCATCGTTTTCGATTGGGGGCGACCTCTGAGCAGGGCGGGGCTGCGGTAGTAGAGTTCGAGCAACTGCCCCTCCCCGCCGATTCAATCGATGTAGTACTGCTGCATCACCTTTTGGACTTCTCCAGTCATCCCCATCAAGTATTAAGAGAGGCGGCCAGGGTTTTGATACCCGGTGGTCATATGCTGCTAATCGGGTTTAACCCATTTTCCTTGCTCGGCTTGTCCCGTCTGCTGTTTTCCAGGGGGGCTTACCAGCGCGGAAATCAACTGCGGGCTGCTCGAATTGCCGACTGGATGAACCTGTTGGACTTGCAGGCTGAAAGGGTAGATCGCGGCTTCTTCCGCTTGCCATTGCAGCAAAAGGAATTGCTATCCAAGACGGCTTGGATGGAGCGCCTTGGCTCCCGCTTGCACTTGCCATGGGGGGGCTTTTACATCATAGTCGCCCGCAAAGAAGTGGCACGTGTTCGCACTATTAAAATCAACTGGCGGGCCGAGAGAAAGCCCGCTTTGGTTGCCACCCCATCGAGCCCTCGCGTTGCAGCACGCGGGAAGCATCAAAAGCGCTGATTTCGCTGAAAATCAGCCCCATATCTAATTTTGGCGTAAGTTTTGAAACAAATTACTATCTATACAGATGGCGCTTGTCGCGGTAATCCTGGTCCCGGCGGTTGGGGTGCCCTGTTGGTGTACGGTGAGCGGGAGAAAGAGTTGTTTGGTGGGGAGGCGCATACCACCAATAATCGCATGGAATTGTTAGCTGCAATCAAAGCTCTGGAGGCTCTTAAGCAGCCGTGCAAAGTTGACTTACATACTGACTCACAGTACCTGCGCCAGGGAATTACCGGCTGGATTAACAACTGGAAAAAGAACGGTTGGAAGACAGCGAGTAAGAAGCCTGTCAAAAATGCAGACCTATGGCGGCAGTTGGATGAGAGCGTCTCCGAGCATGATGTAGAGTGGCACTGGGTTAAAGGTCATGCCGGCCACCCGGGCAATGAGCGGGCCGATCAGTTGGCAAATCGTGGCGTCGATGAGCTGGAGTCCTGAGGGGAATATTGCATATGCGTCAAGTGGTTCTCGATACAGAGACAACAGGTCTCGATCCCAAAAGCGGCCATCGTATTATTGAAATTGGTTGCGTAGAGCTGGTTAATCGGAAGTTGACTGGCCGTCACTATCACCAGTACATCAACCCGCAGCGACAAGTGGAAGATGGGGCTATTGAGGTCCATGGAATCACTAATGAATTCCTGGCGGATAAACCCGTATTCGCTCAGATCGCCGATGAATTTATGACCTTCTGTGAAGGTGCAGAGCTGGTTATTCACAACGCGCCCTTCGATGTCGGTTTTATTGATGCTGAGCTGAGGCTGCTGGGTAATCCGCGCTGGCGCAATATCAATGCGCATTGTGGGGTTTTGGATACCCTGACAATGGCCCGGGAAAAGCACCCCGGGCAGAAAAACAATCTGGACGCCCTTTGTAAGCGCTACTTTGTCGATAACTCCCAGCGGGATTTGCACGGCGCATTGCTGGATGCGGAGATTCTTGCCGACGTCTACCTGATGATGACCGGTGGCCAAACCGATTTGGTGTTGGCACAGGGTGATTCCTCGGAAGGGGAGGAAGGTAAGAAGGCGGAAAATGATGCGGCGGGTGAAGCCATTCGTCGCCTATCGGCAGATCGCGCGCCCCTGCTAGTAGCGCGTGCTACGCCACAGGAAGCTGAAGCGCATCAATCGATGCTAGGTTTGCTGGAGAAATCAGCGGGCAAACACTTCTGGTAGCACATCAATGAAGAGGTGTTCTCTTTAACCTTGATGTTTATTGCGCTTTTCTTTTTCTGAGCGGGTGGGAATTATCAATCCCCACCCATCCAGATAGTCTCTTATACAAGTTCTCTTTAGATCGCGTAGACCACGCAAATCAAAGCAACAATACTCAGTACGATGGTGTAGGGCAGAGCCATGATCACCATGCGGCCATAAGATAGGCGTATGAGAGGTGCCAGGGCCGATGTCAGCAGGAACAAAAATGCAGCTTGTCCATTGGGAGTGGCAACGCTGGGTAGGTTGGTTCCGGTATTGATGGCAATGGCCAGCTTGTCAAAATGTTCTCGGGTAATGTCGCCTGCAGTGAGGGCAGCTTTAACTTCGTTAATATAAACCGTTGCCACAAAAACATTGTCGCTAATCATCGACAAAATACCGTTTGCCATGAATAGCAACCCTGGCTGCTGTTCGGGCTTTTGTGCGAGAACGAAGTTGGTTACAGGCTCGAATAGGTGCTGCTGGTGAATCACTGCAACAATTGCGAAGAAAACCACGAGCAGTGCAGTAAATGGCAGTGCCTCTTCAAACGCGTGGCCGATTCTAGCTTCTTGAACAACGCCGTTAAACGAGGTCAGAAGTACAATAATCATCAGGCCAATGATACCGACTTCGGCAACATGAAATGCCAGGGCAAAAACCAGAACCACAGCGACAATGCCCTGAATCCACAGCTCGGCAACCTGCGCCGAGGTGCGCTTCTTTTCTTCCTCTTTGGAAAAGTTAACCAGTACCTCACGTACGGCGCTAGGGAGCTGGGCTCCATAGCCAAACATTTTAATTTTCTCCAAAAAGAAACAAGTAGCTAGGCCGGCAAAGAATGTTGGAATGGTTACTGGGGCCATCTGCAGGAAAAACTGTACAAATTCCCACCCGGCTTTCTCAGCGATCAGTAGGTTTTGCGGTTCTCCAACCAAGGTGCAAACACCACCGAGAGCAGTGCCTACGGCGCCATGCATGATCAGGCTGCGAAGGTAGGCTCGAAACTGGTCCAAGTCTTCGCGGTGATACTCCACGACATGCTCATCGTTGGAGTGGTCGTGGTCGTTGTGGTGGTGTGGCTGCTGGGAGGCGACCCGGTGATAGACTGAGTAAAAGCCTACGGCAACTGCAATCAGAACAGCAGTTACGGTCAAGGCATCTAAGAATGCTGACAATACTGCAGATACAGCACAGAAAAGTAGTGACAGCAGAGATTTTGAATTCACATTAATCAAAATTTTAGTGAATACAAATAGAAGCAGGCTCTTCATGAAGTAAATGCCGGCCACCATAAACATTAGCAGCAGAATAACTTCGATATTCTCAACTACCTCGTGGTAGACGGCATCGGTGCTTGTCATACCCATCAATACGGCTTCAATTGCGAGCAGTCCGCCGGGTTGAAGTGGGTAACACTTCAGGGCCATCGCCAGGGTAAAAATGAATTCACCAATAAGGACCCAGCCTGTTACAAAAGGCCCCGATACATACAGTATTAATGGGTTGAGAAGCAAAAAGGCGGCTATGGTCAATTTGTACCAATCAGGCGCTTCGCCGAGAAAATTTTCGGCAAAGGCGCGACCAAATCCGCCGCCGGATGCCGCAATGGTGTTGTTGTAAGTGTTCATCATTTACTTCCTTGGTTAACCCATTGGTGTGGGTCAAAATGGAATCTTTGGGAATCGGCGGTGTATGCGAAATAGATACCTGAGCTCAATTATCGCTGCGTGCTTCCCCGGGTTTATTGTGCACAGATTGATTGGTTTTTGTTCTTTAACACAAAAAAACGTACAGCTTTAAACTTGAAAGTAGCAAACGCTACTGGGTTTTCTGGAAAATTCAAGTAATTTAGGGGCTTCAGCCCCGCCGCTAGGTTATTTGTCGATTATTCGGTGGAAATTGTTTGGCGAAAGGTGGACTCTTTTATTTATTGGGGTAAATTGCCCTTAATGAGGCCAGAATCATCCTGATCTGGTTGTTTTTTGTTCGATTATAGGAAGAATGCAGCGGTGCAGCCAAAGACTGAATTGCGCAAGATCAATATCACTTCTGTCAATGTAGTGAAGGATGAGCTGGTAGCTACCATCGATAATGCCGCCTCACACTTGGATAAATTTGCCGCGGATACTTCCCAAAAGCAGGCTCTCGAACAGAGTTTGGCTGCACTCAGGCAGGTTAGTGGAGTATTGCAGATGGTGCAGCTCCAGGCAGCTGAGCTCCTCGCCCAAGAGAAAATCAAAGCGCTTACAGAGGTGTTAGAGGAGAGACAGAGCGCCTCAGAAGAACTGATGGAAGCGCTGGGCACAGGTTTTTACGTAATGGGACGCTACTTGGATTTTGTCCAAAGTCGTGCCATTGCCCGTCCAGAATTGCTGATTCCCTATATCAATAATTTGCGTGCGGCCCGGTCTCAGCCCCCTGTGCCGGAAAGTCATTTTTTCCGTTGTAACTTGGAGGGGGCTGTGCCTGGTGCAGGGGCTTCTGCGGTAATGTCGGAAGACTTGAATAGTTTTGTTCGCCGATTCCGCCATATGTACCAGGTTGGTTTGTTGGCTCTGTTGCGAGGTAAACCTCGGGGCCCAGCGTACACGATGATGTCTCGCGCCCTTGAGAGAATCGCAAGCATCACCATGGGGCGCCCAAATGGGCGTTTATGGGTGGTAGCAGGGGCGGCACTTGCAGGCATGGCCTCCCAGGAAATGCGCATCAGTCGATCCCGGGTGATGGTTTTCAGTATGTTTGATCGCTGGCTGCGAGCATTACAAAAAGAGTGTGATACAGCTTTAGATCAGCCTGCGCCACCGATTTTGCTGAAAGAGTGCCTCTATTGGCTGACTCTTTCCAAGCCCGAGGGCTTTGGTGGCAAGTTGCTGGAGGCCTTCTCCGCAGAGCCTCTTGATTACAGCGAAGAGGAATTAGAGCGGGAGCGAGCCACCCTTGGAGGCCCCGGCGCCACGGCAATTACCGCAGTTGCTAACGCCTTAGAGGAGGAGTTGTCCGGTGTGCGCCGGATGTTGGATGACGCTGAGTTAATTGGTACTACTACCTTGGACGCAGAAGATGGCCTCGCTTCTTCTCTACAGAGAGTGGCCGGTACCTTGCAGATGCTCAATTTTAAGCGGGTTGGAGAGAGTCTGCGCAGCGCGGTTGCGGAATACCAGAGTGCCTCCGGCGCGGGTGGTTCCATAGCGGACAGCGCACTGCAAAAACTGACAGGCCAGGTGTTGATGGTCGATAGCACGGTAAGAGCGCTCAAGCAGAGTACTTCTATTGATCTGGATGAATACGGTCATGCGGATATTGCCTTTGAGCACAGCCAGCTGGCGGAAGCGGAAGTGGCTGTACTTAAAGAGGCTGAAGCCGGTTTGGCGTTGATTAAGAGAGCACTGGCGGCCTATGCAGAGTCCGACTTTGATCATGGCCATATTCGCAATGTTTCCACTACTTTGAACTCAGTGCGCGGAGGCTTGATCGTTCTCAACTTAAGTAGAGCGGCGGCCGTAGTTGAAGGTTTGCTGAACTTTGTTGAAACTGTTATCGACCGTCATGATGCCGGCCCTGAAGTAGAGCAATCTTTACATATTTTTGCCGATGCGATTATCAGCCTTGAGTACTACCTGGGAGAGGTAAAGCTGCATAGGCAAGCAGATATTCAATCCCTCAGTCTCGCTATCGAAAGCTTGACTGCTCTGGGTTATCCCGTTGAGGCCGCATAATTAAGGAGGTCTCCTTGGTAGATACGTTTGTCCCAGCAGGTAATGTGTGGGCAGTACCGGAATTTTCCCAGCATATCCTGATTGCTGATGGGCTGATTCTCTGCCGAGGAGATTTTTTCCTCCACGACGCCCAGGTATTGGTAGCAGAGGCTGTTCAATCCAGCCACTATTTGGGAGAGCTAAGTGGGCGGGCGTGTGGTGTCCACGTTTTGTCTCGCCAGGTTGAAATTGCCGGCTATGAATGGCGAAACCTGCGCAGCCTGCTGACTTTGGTTGAGGAGCCGATGTTTGCATTGGCTGGGCGGGCGCTACAGATTTCCCATTGGGATAGCCAACATCGATTTTGCGGTCGTTGTGGCACTCCCACCATCTATCACTCTAATGATCGCGCTCGCACCTGCCCGGCTTGTGATCTTACTGTCTACCCCAGAATCTCCCCCTGTGTAATTATGCTTGTTACACGGGGAGATGAGTGTCTCTTAGCTCGTCATGCCTCGCGTTGAAATGCAACTTATACGGCCCTCGCTGGGTTTATAGAGCCCGGTGAGAGTGCAGAACAAGCGCTGGTGCGTGAAGTCTATGAGGAAGTGGGGCTCAAAGTGGGTGCCCTGGAGTATGTGGGGAGCCAATCCTGGCCTTTTCCCGGGCAGTTGATGATCGGGTATTTGGCGGAGTGGCAAGGTGGGGGATTGTGCTTGGACCCCAATGAGATAGAAGAGGCAAACTGGTTCCACTACAGTTCATTGCCAGCTATACCGCCCATACAAACCCTGTCCGGCCGCTTGATCCACACTTTTGTCGAAAAGGCTGCAGCGAAGAACCGCCCGTAAGGTTGGTTTAAAGATGTTGCGCAGTATCAGGGAGTAGAAATCATAATGTATATAGCGATTACCTTTATTATTGCCATCCTGGCGTTGTTGTTTGTGTTTTGGGGGGCGCGAGTCCTGCTATCAGGAAATTGGTTCCTGGGGTTTATACGTGGCTCCGCCGGTCTTTTTCTTTTTGCAACTGCCCTTTGGATTGTTCTGATTGCTGCAGATGTTTACAGCTATAGAAACCTGGCTGAAGAGCACAGTGTTGGTATTGTTTCGTTTCGTAAAATTGCCGAGCAGCAATTTGAAGTCAAGTTTTCTGATGCGGATGGTATAGCGCAAAAGTTTGAATTGCTTGGGGATCAGTGGCAGTTGGATGCCCGAATGCTCAAGTGGCAGGGTCCATTAGCCCGCTGGGGAATTAAGCCTGCTTATCGTCTGGACAGGTTGAGTGGTCGCTATCTCACGCTACAGGATGAGCGAGCTCGCGAGCGTTCTGTCCATGAAATAGAGGGGGCGAACTATGGCGTGGATGTCTGGCAGTTTGTACGCGGTGTTGATCGCAAGTTGCCCTTTGTTGATGCGGTATATGGCAGTGCCACATTTCTACCTATGGAGGACGGTGCGGTTTACGAGGTGCGTATTAGCCACAGCGGTTTGTTGGCTCGCCCCCTTAATCAGCGAGCAACTTCCGCCCTGGAAGGTTGGTAGTAAAATACTGAAGCTAAATAAAAATTAGTTAAGACGGAAAATGGAGTCTAAGTGGAATTTTTAATTGAATACGGCCTTTTTCTAGCCAAAATTGTTACGGTTGTCGTGGCCTTAATGGTGTTGATAGGTTTTATTTTTGCAAATCGAGAGCAGCTGAAAGAGCGTGTTCAGGGGCATATCACAGTTACACATTTGAATGATCGCTATGAGCAGTTTAAAGAAACACTGCTTGAAGCTGTGATGGATAAGCACGAATTCGCCCGTCGTAAAAAGCAAATGGCGAAAGAAAAGAAGACTCAGGAAAAAGCCCTGGCTAAAAAACATAAAGCTGAGAGCAAAAAGCAGCCTGAAAAAAGTGCTGCTACTTCTTCCGACGTTGCTAAAGAGGAAGGAGAGCATGAGTCCAAGGGTATAAAAGGGGAGTTGGTCTCCGAGCGCAAGCGTGTCTTTGTTATGCAATTTAATGGGGATATCAAAGCGAGTGCGCTTTCCCATTTGCGTGAAGAGGTGACGGCCATTCTTCAAGTGGCAGAGTCCAGAGATGAAGTTCTCCTTTGTCTTGAAAGCCCTGGGGGCATGGTGGCGAACTATGGTTTGGCCGCCAGCCAGTTAACCAGGATTCGCAGTGCAGGTATCCATTTGACTATTGCGGTCGATAAAGTGGCTGCCAGTGGGGGCTATATGATGGCCTGTGTTGCAGACCGTATCCTGGCAGCACCCTTTGCGATGTTGGGTTCTATTGGTGTTTTAGCTCAGATGCCGAATTTTAACCGCTTGCTGAAGCGCAATGATATCGATTACGAACTGTTTACTGCGGGCCAGTACAAGCGCACTGTGACCATGTTTGGTGAAAATACTGAGGAAGGTAAACAGAAGTTCCAAGAAGATTTAGATGAGATCCATATTCTGTTTCAGCACTTTGTCGGGGAGTACCGTCAAAAACTCGACGTCGACAAAGTTGCCACGGGCGAGGTTTGGTTCGGGCAAAAAGCCCTATCCTTGGGACTGGTCGATGAGCTGAAAACGTCAGATGAGTACTTGACCAGTTGTGCTAAGGACTGCGACTTATATCAGGTGGAATTCAAAGAACGGAAAAATATAGCTAAGAAAATAGGGCTGGCGGCAGAAGCCGGTGTGGAATCGGCGGTCACTCGTCTCTTTTCACGGCTGGCAGCTCTGCGTCATCAGGCGCAATAGTTGTAACGTTACAGGTTGATAGTGCTGCGGGATATACCCCATGGAAATAGATAGGGATGAAAAATTTCGGGCAATTCAGGTTGCCGAAGTAGCTTCGGGAAAATTTGACCAGTCTGTTGTTGAGCGTCAGCTTTCTGAGCTTCCCGATAACCCCTTGCTGTTGGCCGTAAGTTATTCATCCTTGAATTTCAAAGATTCTTTATCTGCGTTTGGCAATCGTGGGATTACTAATGCCTACCCCCATACCCCGGGTATTGATGCGGTGGGCAAAGTGCTGTTCGATCGGAGCAAGACGTTTCAACCGGGTGCCGAATTATTGGTCAATGGCTACGATTTGGGCATGAATACTTCTGGTGGACTTGCAGAGCGTATTGCCGTTCCTCCGCAATGGGCCTTGCCAGTCCCCGAGGGCCTAACAGCTTGGGAGTCTATGGCTCTGGGTACGGCGGGTTTTACCGCCGCGCTTTGTGTTGAAAAGCTCCTGGAGTCCGGCGCATCTCCTGAGGATGGAGAGATTCTGGTAACAGGTTCAACCGGGGGCGTCGGCTCTGTTGCCGTCGCCTTGCTGGCGAAGCTAGGCTTTCGTGTCGCAGCAGTGACGGGAAAGTTGGAGTCTGCTGATTATTTGGCGAGATTGGGCGCATGGAAGGTTCTCGACCGGGATACACTGGCCCCTTTTGCCAATAAAGCGATGGCCAAGCCATTGTGGGCTTGGGCTGTAGATACTGTGGGCGGGGAAACGCTTTTTAATGTCATTAAATCCCTGCGCTACGGCGGCGGAGTGGCTGCTTGTGGTATGGCTTCAGGTGCTCAATTTCACGCCAATGTATTTCCATTTATCTTGCGCGGTATTAGTTTGTTGGGTGTGGATAGTGCTGTTTTACCAATAGAAAAGAAGGCAGAAGTATGGAAGCGGTTGGCCAGTGAGTGGTATATCGGCGATAAGCTCGACAGTATTGCGGAGAATATTAGCCTTGATCAGGCTCCAGAGTTTCTTGCGCGCTTAAATAGAGGGCATGGAATAGGTCGTTACGTTGTAGATATGGCTCTCTAATAGATCTATCGATTTAGAATAATAAGTACACTTAAAAGATTCTATTTATCTTACCAAATATCCCCGGCAACTCTGAATCTGAGTTGTATATGGGCTTTTTTCTCAATAGCCTTTAAGCGGACTCTGTTGTTTGCGGGCTTGTTGTATTGGAAGAAAACTTTGTCGACAAGTAACAGTGAAAGTAACAAACCTGGCCAGCGTAATGCTCTGGTTCTCTCTGGGGGAGGTGCGCGTGCTGCCTATCAAGCGGGCGTTTTAAGGGCGCTTGCGGAACTGGTGCCAGAAGATAATCCTCGGCCCTTTCAAATAATCTGCGGCACCTCTGCAGGAGCTATGAACGCGATGCTTCTCGCCTCTCATACAGGTACCTTTAAAGAAGCTGTCGACAGAATGTGCTCTGTTTGGTTGCAGCTTAGTGTTGAGCAGGTTTATCGCACCAGTTGGCGTAGTTTACTTGGAAACCTGTTTTCTATCAGTCGTTCGCTCTTGAACCAAGGTGTGGGTAGGCAAAAACCTTTGGCACTCCTGGATAACAGTCCGCTGCGCAGCTTGGTTGAGCGCGAGATAAACTTTGACAATATTCAAAAAAATATTTCGGCTGGGCATTTGCATGCCACAAGTGTTAATGCGCTTTCTTATAGTGAAGGGCAGTCCGTCAGCTTTTTTCAGGGGGCGGAGAATGTTAAAGGATGGCAGCGGTTTCGTCGCTTTGGAGTGCCCACTCAATTAACCTCGGACCACCTATTGGCATCAGCAGCAATTCCTGCCATTTTCCCGGCGGTCAAATTGGATGGGGTTTATTTTTGCGATGGTGCCATTCGTCTGATGGCCCCGATTAGTCCGGCACTGCATCTCGGTGCCAAGCGTGTCTTTGTGGTGGGTGTGTCGGACAACCGTTCTCCAGCCCATTGGGGGAGTCGCAACAGTCCTGCGCAGATGGAGTCCCCTTCGATGGCGCAAATAGCTGCTCAGTTATTCAATGCCGCATTTATCGATAGCTTGGAGGCGGACTTGGAGCATCTGGATCGAGTAAATATGTTACTTGACTATGTGGATCCAACAGATCATTCCGATTTGAAATTGTTGCGTTCGGTAGAGTCGGTTGTTATTGAGCCCTCGCAGAGTTTAGGGCGTCTTAGTGGCAGAAAACTTGGTCACCTTCCCTCGGCGCTACGCTGGTTATTCCGCTCAACGGGTGCGACCAATCCCGGTGGCGGTGTTTCTGCAGCTAGTTATTTATTATTTGAAAGGCCATATATCGAAGAACTTATCGATCTCGGCTATCAGGATGCCATGTGGGAAAAAGATAAATTGCGCAGTTTTCTACAGCCGGAGCCGGAAGGTAAAACTGAGCGCAAGGGGCTCTTTGGGATTCGCAGTAAATCTCAAGAAGAGGCTTCTCACGGTAATTCTGAACACTGACCTTAGTTTCTCTCCCCTCATTGGCGTGACTAGCGCCTTTCATTTTAGTGAATGTTTTTTCTTCAAGTTTCTAAAGGGCGTTAAACGCCCTTGAATCCATTATTATTCCGCCAAGGCGGAGGAAGCCTTTAGCATTTATTTTCGCGCTTTCTTATGATTTTCTCGGGCTATGTGCGCCCTCACTCATCCGAACAAGTAGCTTCTATATTTAATAGTGATGTCAATGCTGTCGGGTATTATTCAAGATGTTTTCTGTGTTTTTACTCGTGACTCTTTTTTCATTTAGTACAGGTAATCAGGATTTCGCCCAGATGATCGGTAGGGTTGATCGGGTTGAATATTTGGGGGGAGGCTTGGTTGTTTCTGGGTGGGCTTGTCAGAAAGGAGTATTCAAGTCAGTTTCTGTTGGTCTTTATCTAGGTAGCGATAGGAGAAGCGGGTTTCCATTAAAAATTTCCAGAGCTGATCAGGCGTCGTCAAAAGGAATTGCCAATATATGTGATACCCAGGGCGTTCCCCATGGATTCAAATTCTATTTGAATTATGAGGAAATGAAAAAATTTGTAAGAAAGAAGATCTATGTATACGGGTTTTCATCAAATCAAGGCAGATTCAGTGCAATTTCAAATTCTGGTAGATATCGGGTTGGGATCCCCTACATGAAATATACCGATATTACCTTGTTGCGAAGAACTTTTGATTTGCAGCCACTGGCTACGTTTGATGATCAGCATTTAAATTTAATTCCAATGCCCGGTAATGGGTATGCACTGGAAGCTCAGTACATTCCTTATGAGAAGGGTTCGGAGAGAATTAGTACATCGACCCAGTTAGCCAAATCTGTTTCATCGGCAACTCTCGCTTACGATGTGAAGTTTCATCGGAACTTCGAGTTTGTTAAGGGCGGTAAGCTACACGGCCTTGCTGGTGGGGGGCAGGCTTCAGGATGCGTACCTATCGATCCGAAGAGTTGGAGTGTGCGGGTTAAGTTTGGTGCGGAGGGTAGGGTCGGGCTCTATACCTATCATCAGGATAGAGTCGCTCGGTGTGGAGATGGGTATCAAGGGAGTGACAGCTTTAGATTTGAGCGGGATACTTGGTATCGGATTGAGTTGTTTGTGCAATTAAATAGCAGTGCAACTAATGCTGACGGATATATCGAGCTATTTATAAATGGCAAAAAAATTGTAGAGGAACAAGGGTTACGGCTGACTGGTAGTGATAGGGTAGCTATTGATAAATTTCAGTTCAGTACTTTTCATGGCGGTAGTTCAGCTTTGTGGTCACCCTCCAAAAAAGTCTATGCCTACTTTGACAATATTTCAGTGAAGCAAGGGAGAAAGATATATGGCCTTAAGGGGGCTGTATGCGAAAATGAGAAAGCTGGAATATACAATGGGTCGGGAGCTTGCTGTTCCAGCTCGTGTGGGGCCTGTGGCGGCCCTGGATGCGGCCAATTAAATGGCGGAAGCTCAGCCTGTTGCACATCGGAAATTATTAATTCAGCGCCATTGTGCTCTTATCCTGGGCAAACCGCCCCATGCACTATGTAAGGCTTGGCTTGAGGGGTTCTGAGTAACTCAGGGGCTTTATAATTTAAGGTTGCCATTTAAATCGCTGAATTAATTGCAAGAAACTTCCCTGTATTTCGCATTGTATTTTCAGCTGAGAACCGCTCACCGGATGTTCAAGCTTGAGTTCAGATGCATGCAAAAGCAGTCGAGAGCACTCGAGCCTGTTGGCAAAGAAACGATTATGGGTTGACTTTCCATATTTCGGGCAGCCAATTAGTGGGTGGTGGATATGCTTGAAATGCCTTCTTATTTGATGGCGCCGCCCCGTTTTCAATTGGATTTCTACTAGGGAATATCGGCTGGTCGGGTAGCGGTCAACCTCATAAGGTAGCTCAATAGTCTCCAAGCGTCGGTACAATGTAACAGCCTGCTGACGTGGCAGATCCGTTTTAGGTCGCTTCCTCTGGTGTTTGAAGTCGGCAACGGGGGGGAGGGCATAGTCAATGACACCTTCTTCTGGGCTATATCCTCTACATACAGCAATATATTTTTTTGATGATAAATCACTTTCCAGCTGCTGCTGTACCTGCGCAGCAATCTCGCTGCTTTTCGCAAAAATAATAACACCGGAGGTAGGCTTATCCAGTCGATGTACTGGATAAAGAAATCTGCCACATAGGTTCCTCAAATATTGCAAAAGTACACGCTTTTCATGGCGGTCTATTTCTGACCTGTGAACAAGCCACCCCTCTGGTTTATAAGCGGCAAGTAAGTAGTCGTCTTCAAAGAGAATGGTAGGTTCTTGAGTGGTCATTTTGGGGGTGTGGCGACTGGACTGTAATTTCGGTAACACGATTTTATGGCATAGCGAGCCCTCAAGCTATGTTGAAAAGTAAAAGTTGGTTAGTGAATTCAGGGTAGAATTTTTATCGATAGGCAAAAAACAGGCTTGACATGGTACCAAATGAGAATAAACTGCACCTAAATTCCATTGCTGATCTAGTTTCAAGGTTAGCATTCTAATTGGCAGTATTTTTGAAGTGGATCGCACCACTAAGGAGCCGTGAAATGCGAAATGTAGATATCAAGAGTTTATTTGTTTAATCGCTTTTCACGCGCTTGAGCTTGGAAAGTAATATTGCTTTCCAAGCCAGACCTTCCAAAAGCCCTGGCAAATGCCGGGGCTTTTTTGTTTTAGCTTGGATTGCCGTTTCAGTTAAGTGGATTAATCCAGGGATAAAATATGCCTGTGAAAACAGTGTTAAATCGAAATGCAGCGCCTGGCACGGTACCGGTAAAAATCTATACCGATGATATTGAGCCCCAGGCAATGCAACAGTTAAAGAATATTGCCCAGCTTCCTATTGTGCACTCCCATGTTGCTGCTATGCCGGATGTGCATTTGGGAAAGGGGGCAACGGTAGGATCGGTGATCCCAACGGTAAGTGCGATAATTCCTGCTGCCGTTGGGGTGGATATTGGTTGTGGAATGAATGCGGTGCGAACTTCGCTACAAGCCCATCAGCTGCCAGACAATCTGAAAGCACTGCGGGACGCCATTGAGGTGAAAGTGCCGGTTGGTCAGGGACGACATAAACTGATCAGCGCCAGGGAATCTGCCTGCAAACTTTTAGCTCCCGGTGTGGATAGATTGTTTTCAAAGCATCCAGGGCTACTGAAGAAGCTGCATCAGCCACAAAAAACCTGGGTGACCCAAATGGGTACATTGGGGGGTGGCAATCACTTTATCGAAATTTGTATTGATGAGAGTGGTGCTGTCTGGGTGATGTTGCATTCAGGGAGTCGAGGGATTGGCAATGCTATTGGTCAGCATTTTATCCAGCTGGCCCGTCGGGATATGGCTGGGCATATGCACAATCTTCCTGATAAGGATCTGGCCTATTTCTCAGAAGGCTGCCAGAATTTTGACGATTATATTGAAGCGGTTAATTGGGCGCAGGAATATGCTCGCTGGAACAGGCAGGAAATGATGAAGCTTGTGCTTGGATGTCTGAAGGTAAGCTTACCAAAGTTTACTTTGACCACAGAGGCAATTAACTGCCACCATAATTATGTTGTTCGCGAGCGTCATTTTGATAGAGATGTATTCGTGACTCGCAAAGGGGCTATTAGTGCTCAGAGAGATCAGCTGGGAATTATTCCCGGCTCTATGGGGGCTAAGTCATTTATCGTGCGTGGGCTTGGCAATAAGGAATCTTTTTGTTCCTGCGCACACGGAGCTGGCCGAAAAATGAGTCGTACAGCGGCTCGCCAGCGTTTTACCAGAAAGGACTTGGAAGATCAGACCCAAGGTGTGCAATGCCGTAAAGATAAGGGCGTTCTGGATGAGATTCCTGCTGCTTATAAGGATATTGATCAGGTGATGGAGAACCAGTCCGATCTTGTGGAAGTGGTGCACACGCTACGCCAGGTAATTTGTATCAAGGGGTAAATAAGGAGGTATCAATACAAGTTTTGAGTGAGAAGATATTTGGAAGAGTGGATCTACTAAAAGTAAAAGGTGAAGTTTTATGAAAAAGAAAGAAAAAATTCGTAGTTACGTTGCGCGTAATCCGCTAATGAGAAAGGGCGGCGCCCACGTAAAGGCAAAATCTTCGGGTCGTTTCGCTAGCAAGCAGAAGCTTCGTAAAGAGGTGCGGGAGTGCGACTCCCGCCCCCAGGCTTTTGCTGCTATTTTTTCGTTGATATCGCCTCTTTAGTTAGCCGTGTTCTCTGCTAGCCTATTTCCCATCAGGCCAGTTGGGTAGAGCTTCCAAATATACCCAGCGCTTCTTAAATAACTTAAATAGTGAAATTTCGTGAATCAGGTGTTCTTGGTCATTTTCTGTATACCAAGCCTTAAATTCTACAATCGACTTTTTTAGTCCCGCCTTGCTCTTAATAACTTCCAATTGTGTCCATTGGGTTTCAATATCCTCAGCTTGCAGTTCTGGGCAGGTGTCGGGATGCCAGGTTTTTTTCAGGTACCGAAAGTTTCCGGTTGCAAAGGCTGTATAGCGACTGCGCATAACCGCTTCTGCATTATTGGGGTAAGCTTTTCCCGACAAATAGAGTCCGCAGCAGGTATCAAGGGGCTTGCCCGATCCACAGGGGCAGTACCGATCCGTCATAAATCATCTCTCCAGCGTGAACTTAACGCTCTCGTAACACTTTTTAACCATGTTTTCTGGTGAGGGAGCGTAGCATAGCTTGACCTTTAAAATGTTGCCGCTAAGATACCGACCAACCGGTTGGTTTTGATTGATGGTGCCCAGGAGGTCATGTGTCGAGAGTCGACAAAGCTGCCATTGTTCGAGCAGCAGAAGAAGTAGTCCGGGATCGCGGGGCGCGCAAGTTGACCCTGGATGCGGTGGCTGCACAGTGCGGGCTCAGCAAGGGCGGTTTGATTCATCATTTTCGAACTAAGCAGTCACTCCTGAAGGCGATGCTGGAGGCGGCAATAGCTCGTGAAGATGACAGTGTTGCCACTTTTGTGTCCTCGGGGGACAGCTTGTTGGTGTCGCGCTTGAAGAGCATTTTTGAATTGATGGAGGACGACAAGGGGCTGCCTCGCTCACTGATCGCCGCCGTGGCCGAAGACCCCATGTTGCTGGGACCGGTAAAAGACAAAGAGGAGCAGCAGCGTCGCGATATCTGCGATGCGTATCGTGACCCGGAAATGGCGGAGCTGCTAATCCTGGCGGCCCAGGGCATGTTCCTGGGTCGCGTACTCGGTGTGGTTGAGTCTGAAGACCCGATTATTGAACGTTTACAGGGACGTCTGCTGGCGCTCTCTGCCGACCTGAACTAAAGGTCAGCCCCAGTTAATACAGTTTGTGGATGATGAATATGAATATATCGCCAAGATCGCGTTTCTCATTGGCCGTTTTGATCGCAGCAGTTGCAGTTCTGGCAGGATGCTCCGAATCGAAGACGGAGCAGGCGCAGGCAGAGCACGTCTGGCCCGTGAAAGTAGCTACAGTTGCCAGTAATAACCAGGTCAAAGATCGACAGTTTGCCGGTCGTGTTAAGGCAGTGCAGAGTGTCGACCTATCTTTCCAGGTCGGTGGGAAGCTGGACAAGCTCACAATTCGCGAAGGTGAAATTATTCCAAAGGGAACCCTGATAGCAGAGCTTGATCAGCGGGATTACCTGCGCAGGGTAAAAGAAGCACGATTAAATGTAGAGTTACTGGAAAAAACCCTCAATCGTCAACGCTCTCTGGCAGGGTCAAAAGTTATTTCACAGCAGCAGCTCGATGAAACGAAAAGTAACTTTGACTTGGCTAAAGTGACCCTGGAACGTGCTGAGCAGGACCTGGCTTATACACAGCTAAGGGTTCCTTTCGATGCTTTGGCAACTCGCCAGCTGGTAGAGAATTACACCAACGTCCAGGCCGGCCAGGCAATTGTCCGTTTGCAGAATATTTCTGAAGTTCGAATTCAAATCTCCGTGCCTGAAAAGCTGTTGGCCACCGTTAATGAAGAGCAAGTCAACTCCATGACCGCCGAATTTGAATTTTTGCCGGGCAAGGAGTTCCCACTTACTTACCGTGAGCACCAGGCTGAGGCAGACAGCGTTACCCAGACTTACGTTGTCGAGTTTGGAATGCCCCGCCCCGAAAATGTACAGATCCTTCCCGGCATGACCGCTCGCGTTAGTGTGAAGTTGAATAAAGCGAGTGGTGACCTGTGGGTTCCCCTTTCGGCAGTGCAGACTGGCCCGGAAGGTAAGCCCTATGTTTGGCAAATTAATGCAGACCAATCTGTTTCCAAAGCTTCCGTGACCCTCGGGCGTACTGATGGTGAGTCGGTACAGATTAAGGATGGCATTAGCCCGGCTATGAAACTGGTTGCTACCGGCGGCCAGCACCTTTATGACGGTGCAAAAGTACGCAATTACGCACAGCACTAATTAGTGTGTTAGCTCTGGCCCTGTTAACAGTAGGGAAAATGTTGTGAAGATTTCTGACATATTTATAGAAAAGCCAGTTTATAGCTGGCTGTTGATGCTGATTTGCTTAATCGGTGGTCTTTGGGGGCTTTCAGATATTGGCCGCCTCGAAGACCCTGCGTTTACGATCAAGGAAGCCCGTGTTTACACCTTCTACCCAGGCGCCAGCGCCCAGCGTGTAGAAGAGGAGGTCACCGAAAAGCTTGAGGTGGCCATCCAACAAATGGGACAGCTGGACAAGGTCTCCTCCACCTCAAGTCCGGGGATGTCTGAAATTCGGGTGGAAATCAAAGATCAGTATGCCTCGCAGGAACTTGCCCAGGTTTGGGATGAATTGCGGCGCAAGGTTAATGATGCTCAAAGTGACCTGCCCAGCGGTGCTTTACCTTCTATTGTGAATGATGATTTTGGTGAGGTTTACGGTATTTATTATGCGATTACCGGAGAAGGGTTTTCGCTGACTGAAATGCGTGAAATTACCAAAGCGATTCGCCGGGAGTTACTGGGAGTTGAGGGAGTTGCCAAGGTTTCCCGCTCAGGCATTATCGACGAAGTGGCTTACCTGGATATTGATGAATCCCGCCTGGCCCAGTTTGGTTTTTCCCTGGATGACTTAGCGCAGGTACTGCAATCTGAAAGTTCGACCCAGAAAGTCGGCGAGATTGGAGGCCAGGATTTACGTACCCGTATACTGGTTGATAATCCTGCGAGTGACCTGGAATCCATTCGTAATATTCTCGTCGGCGTACCCGGTTCTACCGCGATGCTGGCCGTCCGTGATATCGCCGATATTTCTCTCGGTTACGATGAGAGCCCAAGCTTTATTGCCCGATTTGATGGTAAGCAGGCCATTCTGCTGGGTGTGGCCGGTGCGGAAAATACCAATATCGTGAACGTTGGCAAGGCGGTAGAGGCCAGGCTGGAGCAGATTAAGCAGGCATTGCCCCTGGGTGTAGAAATCCATCCTATTTACGAGCAGCATCAGGTAGTAGAGGAGAGTGTTGACGGTTTCCTCTTTAACCTGGTTTCTTCTGTCGTGATCGTTACTCTGGTACTTTGTGTATTTATGGGCTGGCGTTCCGGCGTTGTGGTTGGCACTGTCCTCGGTTTGACCGTTTTGGGCACCGTGTTAATCATGAACCTGTTTGGTTTGAATTTACAGCGGATCTCTCTCGGTGCCCTGATTATCGCCATGGGTATGTTGGTTGATAATGCCATCGTGGTTGCCGAAGGGATGCTGATGGGGGTTCAGAGAAAAGAAGAGCCTAAGAGTGCTGCCAGGCGCGTAGTCCGCCAGACTTTCTGGCCACTGCTGGGTGCGACCATTATCGGTATTATGGCGTTCTCCGGTATTGGTCTGTCCGATGATGCTACTGGCGAATTCCTTTTCTCCCTGTTTGCGGTAATTGGTATCTCCCTGCTACTCAGCTGGATACTGGCGATTACTATTACCCCTTACTTGGGCTATCACCTGTTTAAGCCGGGTAAGCAAGCCGACTCGGATGATCCGTACGATGGCCGCTTCTACAACATGTATTCCGGTGCTTTATCAGGAGCGTTGAAGCGCAGGGGACTGACCATTGCAGTACTTATTGTGGTGACCCTGGCCAGCTACTTTGCTTTCGGGTTTGTGAAGCAGGGGTTCTTCCCCAATTCAAATGCTCCTCTTTTTTATGTTAACTACTTCATGCCTCAGGGCAGTGATATTAACCGTACCGACAAGGCGCTTCAGGAAGCGACTGCATTCTTCCAGGAGCAGGATGAAGTTGTCTCCGTAACGGCGGTAGCTGGTCGCGGGGCTGATCGCTTTATGCTGACCTATGCTCCCGAGCCACCCAATGCGTCTTATGGTCAATTGATTGTTCGCACTGAAAACCGGGAGCAAATCCCCCAGTTGATTGAGAGTGCCAAGGCGAAGTTGCGTGTAGCGCAGCCGGAAGCATTGATTACTTTCAAACGCCTGGTGTTTGGTCCCGGTGGCGGATCGGATGTTGAAGTGCGTATTTCAGGTCCGGATTACCAGACACTGCGTACCTTGGCGGTCAGTGTAGAACAGCAGTTCCGTGAAAAAGGACTGGAAGATATTCGTCACAACTGGCGCAGCAGAGAGCCTACTCTGCACGCACATCTGGATGATGAGCGGGCGCGAGTTGCCGGGGTTACCAATGCTGATGTCAGCCGTATGATTCAGTTTGCCACTGCGGGTTACACCGTTGGCGACTTTGAAAGCGGTGACCGTATTATCCCTATTGTTGCCCGTATGCCAGAGGGAGATCGCAATCAGGTGGGTTCACTGGAAGACCGCTTGGTGTGGAGCCCCAATGAGCAGGGATATATTCCGGCAGGACAGTTGATTACTGATTTCGAGTTAACCGCTGATGAAGGATTGATCCAAAGACGCAACAGAGTGCCGACTATTACCATTAGTGCGGATGCGCCTGAAGGTGTTACGGCAATGGCAGCCTTTGGTCGCATACGTCCCTGGGTTGAAGAGATGAAGTTGCCACCAGGCTTCAAGGTTGAATTCGGTGGTGAGTACGAGAGTTCTACCGATGCGCAGAAGTCGTTAGGTAAAGGTTTACCCTTGGGCTTCCTGATTATGATCCTGGTGTCGATATTGCTGTTCGGTACTGTTCGGGAGCCGGTGATTATCTGGCTGGTTGTTCCTATGTGTCTCGTCGGTGTTGTTGTCGGGTTGTTGGCGACGGGATTACCATTTGGATTTATGTCTCTTCTCGGTGTCCTCAGCTTGTCTGGTATGTTGATTAAAAATGCCGTGGTATTGGTGGATGAGATTGAGGTTCAGACTCATGCGGGCCTACCGAGATTGACAGCTATCCAACGGGCCAGCGTTAGCCGTTTGCGTCCGGTATTCCTTGCCGCTGTCACTACTATTTTGGGAATGTCCCCGCTTCTGTTCGACGCTTTCTTTGCGGATATGGCGGTGACAATTATGGGCGGGCTTGGATTTGCTACGGTGTTGACACTGATTGCAATCCCTGTGTTCTATGCGGTATTCCACAAAGTGAGACCCAACGAAGTAATCGGCGGGGAAACTGAAACCAAGGAGCAACGCAAAGAGGCGGCTATTAGCGAACCTGTATCCGTTTAAAACATGTTTGCCCTAATTTGGGGCTGACCTAAGAGTCCCGTACCAAGTTACTATTCGCTTGGTGCGGGATTTTTTTTCTTCGTTTTTTATCCATAAATTATAGGGTTGTTTTCTGATAGGGAGATTTTCATTGAAATATATGAAGACCTTTGTGCAGAAAATTAAATTTATTGAACTAAATTATTATTCGTCTGTAATCAAACCTTATTAAGTCTGTCATTTAGCACAACTACTCTATGCCGCCTTTATAACTGGAACTGCCTTCGGGTGGGGAATCAACGCATTGGAGTGGCAATGAAAAATCATAAATTTTTCAAAAGAGCAGCGTTAGCTATCGCTATGCCGGCGATTTTGGCTGGTTGCAGTGACGATAATGATGATCCGGTAGTGGTAACTCCAGACCCGGAAGTGCCAGAGGAAGTCAGTCTATTTGAGTCAGTTGCTGGTTCTGAGGCTGCTGCGCATATTGGTCCTTCAACAATACAGGTACCACATGTTGTCGCCACGGCTGAAAACGTCAAGGTAATTAATCTGCTCAGCAATGGTTATCTCCCCACCGATTACTCCAGTGAAAACGTTCCCCAACAGGATATGCTTCCTATATTCGAGGAACACCCAAGTCTCGATGCTGCGGATACGGATGGCCTTTATGTATTGTCTGGAGAACCCGATGGTTTGGGGTATCTGGATAATGACGACGATACATTTACCCTGTTTATGAACCAGGAACACTACAACTTTGTTGGCGGTGATGGGGTGGTTCTGGAGAACTCAAATCGCAGTCTCCGATCGACAGGCACCTTCATTTCAAAGTGGGTAATCAACAAAACCACCGGGGAAATTGAGGGTGGTGAGGATCTGATTAAAGGTGTTTATGCCTGGCGACGTACCCTGTATGACACGGATGGTGAGGTTGCTGAATCTCCAGGATATACCTACGTAACACAAATGAAACCCTATTTTGATGCGGATGGGGACCTTGTGAATACGGGAGCATTCGAACGCTTCTGCTCCGCAACTCTGCCAGCTGAAACTGCTTTCTATAATGCGGAAAGCGGCAAAGGTACCCAGGTGCGGATGTTCTTGACTGGCGAAGAGAGTGACGGTGGCGAGAGCCTCAAAACTTACTACGATGGTTTGGTTGAGAAGCGTGGTTATGAGGGGTTGCGATTTGATGCTTTTGGTAGCATCAGTGGCGAGGCGAAAGCCAAGAGTGAGATCGAGTCTGTCTACGAGTACGACAAATCGGAAATTTATATCGGTCGCGGTATCGCTGTTTTGACAACCGGAGACAATGCTGGTGATGCTTATGAATTGCCACTACTCGGTAAATCTCGCTTTGAGAATATCGTACCCAACTATAAAGCACAGGATAAAACCATACTGCTGTCTGTCGATGATGAACGGCCTCGGGGTGATGAAGATGATGCTTATCGCAATGGAGGTTTTCTCACAGTCTATGTTGGTGAAAAAACCAATGAAGGCAGTGAAGTTGATAAGGCTGGCTTGACCAATGGTGAGCTGTATGCGGTTCGGGTTCTGGATAGCGATGGCGCGCCGGTGGTTGATTTTAGTGATAGTGGCAATCGAGCGCTGTTTGACGATAGTGAATTAATATTTGAGTTGGTACAACTCTCCAGCCGGGACACCGACGGCGATGGGAAGCCAGAAGATATTCGCGATATGAGCCAGGAGGTTTTCCGCATTCATACCACTGGAATGGAAGTCTCCCAGTGGCGTTCCCCGGAAGATGGTGATTGGGACCCATTAGATCCCAATAGCTTTTATTTTGGAGCCAAGTATGGTGTATACCAGCTTGAGTTTGCGGATATCACCAATCCAACAGATGGTGGAATCATCAAGAGAGTGGTGAGTAGCAAATCTGATGGCGATATAACTGACAACTATGAAAATTTCGACAATATGGCAGCGGTTGCTGGTGTCGATAATAAGACTCGCTTGGTGTTGCAATTTGATAAATCTAATTATTACTCACCAATCTACGTTCTCGATCCTGAAACCGGAGAGATGATTCGTGTTGCCGAATTTAACCCGGAAATTATTGGCGATAGTGAAGACGAGCTCGATCTGAAGATCGAGAAACAGCTGGCAAGTGGAGAGCTGGAAGCTGAGCCTACCGATGAGGAATACCAAGCGCTGCTGGAAGAGCATGTGAAGAGTAAGCCCTACCGTCAATACTACTCACAATCCTCCAAGGTTCGCAGTGGGCTGGATGATACCGGGATAGAGGCTGCGCTCTCTACCGATGCTGAAGCATCCGGGGTTATTTATGTGGGCGATATTCTGGGTGATGGTTGGTTCTTGAGTTCAACCCAGTTTCACTATGATTTTGAAGGTCGAGTGGATAGTTACCTGAATTCCTTTAATGTGCGTGACCAAAAAAATGGTCCCTCTACACAATTGATTCAGGAAATGATGGCCGGAGGACAGTTGCACGCAATCTATATCCCTCAAGCGGTAGGGCTGGACAAGTAGCAAAATCTATCATTGATAAATTATGCCCTGTCAAGCGTTAATCAGGCGGGGCATTTTTATTAGGAGTAAAAAAATTGATCGAAATATCCTGCTCTTCATTACTCTTGCTATAGCCCTATTTTTTCATTTGGGGTGTTTTGTATAACGTTTGAACCATTTCTTATTGATTTGAACCGCCGCATACAATTGGTACACACTTTCTTGTAACCTAGCGCTCTGGTTTGATTGGTAGTTGATGTATGAGCGTTCGGTCAGTTTCTAAGCTTTCTTCCATTGCTGTAGTTTTCTCCTTCAGTTTTTCCGCTTTTGCAGCGTCCTATGATCGGGCGGAGTGGCTGCCCAAGTGGTCTGATTCCGATCGGGATTGCCAGGATACCCGCCATGAGTTGTTAATTCGCTATTCACTATCCCCGGTAACCTATACCCGCTCCAATCACTGCAAAGTAGACACCGGTTTGTGGCTGGATCCCTACACAGGCGGCTTCTTTGTAAAAGCTTCAGATCTTGATGTGGAACATATTGTGCCGCTGAAGTGGGCGCACGATCACGGGGGAGCTGATTGGACGCGCAAGCGAAAGCAGCGGTTTGCTGAGGACATCGAGAATTTATGGCTGGTTGATGACGGTCGTAACCAAAGTAAAGGCCACAAAGGGCCGGACAAGTGGATGCCGCCCTATGGACCGGTCAAGCAAGTTTACCTCAAGCGGTTTATGGCAATCGTAGATAAGTATGATCTTCAGCTGAGTGCGGGCGAGCGCCGCAAATATCAATCGCTAATGGCGGATGGCTGAGGACAAGTAATCTCTGGGGGGTATAACAAGGTTCCGGCATCCGTTAGAATTTTGTTGTCCTCCAGGAGTTATTTGAAATGCAGCACAACCCCAAGAAGTTAATCGAATACTTTCGGCGCTGCTATCAAGCTGACAGTTACGACCTCTCACTCAACAATATTCTAAATCTCAAATCGAATCGGCGTCTGTTCTTAGATGAGCGGGACTATTTGGGGGCTGATGAGTTACCACGTGTACCTGTCTCCGCTACTGCGGGAGCAAAACTGCTGGAACAAGTGGATGCTTACCGAAAGGAGCGGCGGCTGATTTATGGTTGCCTGTTTATTTGTGGTAACTACGCTCTCCAATCTGGACTAAGTGCAAAGCGCAAGCTCTGTGCACCACTACTTTATTTTCCCGCCAAGCTACATTTTGATGAGGATTATTTTGTAGAGATCAACTCTGCAAACATTCACGTTAATCTCCCTGTTTTACGTCAACTGCTTAAACCTGATGTTGAGTCCTCAATAACAGATAGTTTCTCAGTGCTTGCTTCGCCGCTTTCTTCGACACAGCTGGCTGACGTCGGCCGCTGGCTAACCCATTACACTATTTTGGAAAATGTAGAGGAATTGGGGCGCTGGCCTAACTTGAGTGGTAAGGCAGCTGTTGAAAGTGCATCGAAGGGTTCTCAGTTGTCCTTGGTCTCGGCGGGTGCGGTAATTCTTGCGGATAGATCGAGGGGCTCTCGTGGAGTACTGCACGAATTACAACTTTTAGGCAGGGAAAAAAATTATCTCCTCCGTTACAGGCATTACTGGGAGAGCGCCACTGGGAAACTGCACAGAAAGCGTGTGAGCTGGATATGCTGCCGGGTCTGTTGAGTGGGGCTCAGGAGAGGGCACTTGAAAATGCGGCTCGCTTTCGTCTTAGTCTTGTTTCAGGTCCGCCCGGCACGGGAAAGAGTTTTACAATCGCCGCTATGGTTCTCGATCGAGTGCTGCATGGTGAAAGTGTTTTGGTGGTATCGAAAAACCAGCAAGCACTGGATGTGGTGCGGGATAAGTTGCGAGATGAGTACGGGCTGACTCAGGGGTATATACATCGAGAGGAGCGGGGTTTTATCCCCAGCTTAAAAGCTCATCTGGATAGGCTGCTGAAAGAGGGGGTGGAACTTCCAGAGAGAAAGCCTGCCCAGGTGAAGAGGGAACTGAAGAGGGCTTATCGAGCCTTGAGGGGCTTGGAGAAGCGCTTCTCCAAAGAGCTGGGATTGGCGCGCGCTGTTAGTGTAGGTCGGTTTGCTCAGTGGGTAGCACGACATGCCTGGAGCTTCTTTGCAAATCGATTGAGTGTTAAAAGTCTGTGGCAATCACAAGGTGCGATTGATGATTGTCGGCGCAACTTTGAAAGCCTGGCAAGTCAGTATTTGAATACTTATCGCCGCGATACATTGCACAGACTGCTGGAAAAGAATCGAGGTACCCTGAGCCAATTCAATCAAGCCTTGCGATCTCGAACTTCAAAAGTACAGGCGGAGCGCTTTGCCCAAACTGATATGCGGGTGGTAATGCAGGCGTTCCCCATATGGCTGGTGGAGGCAGATGAACTCAATGAAGTGCTGCCGTTATCGCCCGCCATGTTCGATTTGGTAGTCTTTGATGAGGCAACCCAGTGTGATATTGCGAGTTCACTGCCGGCTCTGTTTCGAGCTGAGCGGGCAGTGATTGTCGGTGACAGTAAACAACTGCGGCATGTTTCATTTCTTTCCCGCAAGCGGCAGCAAAGTATCTGGCAGGGAGTGGTAAAAGATGCCGGGGTGCCGCCAAAACTGAGCTATAGGGATCAATCACTTTTGGATTTGGCTTCAGACGTGATTCCCACTCAACAAGCTGTTGTGATGCTGGATGAGCACTTTCGCAGCCATCCAGAGCTGATCGCATTCAGTAACCATGCTTTTTACTCCGGCCGCTTGAAAGTTATGAGGGCCAGGCCCAAACCATTACCAGAGTCGGCGCTAGAATTTTATCAACTTCCAGGGCGCCGGAGAAAAAATGGGAGAAACACTGTAGAGCGCGACTGGGTTATTGCGCAATTGAAAGCGCATTTCGAGCGCTATGCCGATGCTGCAATTCGGCCGTCGGTCGGTGTTTTGTCTCCCTATCGGGATCAGGCCGATTATTTGGAAGGGGAGTTGATTAAGGTCTTCTCCTCTCAGAAGTTACAGAGTTTTTCTGTACGCGTTGCCACGCCCTATGGTTTTCAAGGAGAGGAGCGAGATTTAATGCTTATCTCCATGGCTATTGATAGTCAATCGTTGCGGGCAGCCAGCTACTTAAACCGGGCGGATGTGTTTAATGTTGCAATTACCAGGGCAAAAGAAAAGCAGTTGGTTGCGTTGTCGATTGAGCCCCAAGCTCTCCCTACGGATCATCTCTTGCGTCAATATGTTGAGTTTCCACACTCCGTTGGCAGTCATTTGCAGGGTGATGAAATCGTATGTCGTTTTGCGAGTGAAGTTAGCCATTTATTAACCCAGCACGAAATTCCCCATTGGGTAGGCTTTCCTGTGGCTGGGCAGATTGTAGATGTGGTTTGTGCTGTGAGCGGGCGTTTTATCGGTATTGACCTGATTGGGTATCCCGGCGACTACGAGTCTTACTTTAGTGTAAAGGTCTACAAGGCATTGTATCGGGCGGGCATTCCGGTCTTTCCCCTGCCGTATATTAACTGGCTAAAAGACCGGCAGGGCTGCATCGAGCAGTTATTGACGATCCTTAAGCAGGAAAAAGTGCCTGTATCTGAAGCTGCTATTCCTGACGGTTAGTGCCGCTGCATAGGGCTCAGAGATGAAAGTTACGCCGCAGCTGCTAGTCTTCAAGGAGATTTGAGCAAAATTCCAGAGTAGATCTATGAAATCCTGGTTGCTGATTCTCTCCCTCTCTGTGGTTGCAATTGCCGGAGTGCAAGTTTCTTTGGCTGATCCCCAGCAGGTTCAAGGGGTGCGAAGTCCCAATTTAAGTTTCTGCCAGGCGCGGTTCTATGAGGAAGAGGACGGACGCCTCTACTGTAACTGGGCAGTCAATTTCAGGTATGCCTGCTTTGTTTGGTGGCCAACGAATAAGATTATTCCTGCAGGGGCCAAGCTTTCAGAGCCTGAGGTTGTCGGAAAGTGCGGTAATGGTGAGCCAGTCGTCAAATTGCATCACTACTAACTCACCTGTAAAGAAGCTATGCAGGTGAGTCGTGGATACCCCGGTTTTTCAGCGGGTAAGCTTGATTACTGACGACGGAGTCAAAGTGTGATCGCGTGTACTGGTGTCCAAGGAGATGGCGTGTTAGCTTTTCTCCTGCTCGGCATAGAGTCCTCGATCTTGCAGCTCACGGGCCTGTTTGAGGATTTCAAGCATGGCGCTGTCCTCCACCGACATGGCATCGATGATGGCTGCCAGCAGATCTGCTGAAAACATGCACTTGCTGACTTTGCTGCGCAGGTTTTCCGGTGTCATTGAAATTCCTCTCTCGGCCAGTGCTTGGGCGAGATCTCCGTAACGCATGCCCTTTAGTGCCATTGATGCGCGCACATAGCGAGCAATTGCCTGCTTGTAAGGGGTCAATGCTTGCTGGTTGCTCAGGCTTTGCTTGTGGTCCATGGGCTCTACTCCGTCCTATTCACTATCACCAATGTGGTAAATATTATCTTTGTGTGTATTATTTGCAACATTAGTTTGTAATAAGTTATTGACCGCAGATTTTTTGGTGCTATATTTGTGACCAATATTCCACAGCGAGGGAGTTGAGATGACCTGGAACAATGAGAACCTGCGCCAATTGGCGGAAAACCACTCCGGATGGGTGGTCGAATCTGAGGGGGATTGCCTCAGTATTTCCAACGATGAAGGCGTCGATGCGTTTGTCTATGTTGGCGAGAAGCAGATAGTTGTAGAGAGCATTCTGTTTCCCGTGAGCCAGGTAGATGATGTGGCAGCGCTCAATGAAATGGTTCTGCAAACACATCAGCTGGTGCCCCTGACAGCCATTGCGATCAAGAATATTGGTGGTGAGAACTACTACGTCGCTTTCGGTGCTCTGTCGGTGTCCAGTAAGGACGAAGTTGTTATCGAGGAGGTTGAGACCCTGTTTTCCAATGTGGGTGACTTCCTGGATTTATTTGCCGATCATTTTGAAATGGAGGGTGTAGCATGAGCCTTAAGAGAATTTGGACTGCTTTGAAAGGCGCAGTTAACGAAGGAACAGAAGCAGTAGCGGATAGCCAATCGATTCGTATTCTTGACCAAGAATTACGCGAGGCGAAGGAAGAATTGAAAGCTTGCGATGAAAACCTGACCAAAATCATGGCGAAGCGCAAACTTACTGAGAGTAAGGTCCAAGCGCTGCAAGCCGACGTTGAAACCTATAGCACTCACGCAATCAACGCGAGTGAAAAGGGCGATAACGAACTCGCTCTTGAGTGTGCAGAGCGTGTTACCGAGCTGGAAAGCCAGCTGGAAACTGAGCGCAGCATCCTGGATGGATTCCTGAGTTCAGAGAGCACCCTGAAAGGTAATATTACCCAGGCAAAAACCAATGTGCGCCGTATGGAGCAGCAGATTGACCAGATCAAAGCGACTGAGTCTGTTCAAAAAGCTCAGGTAGCGGTTTCTTCCCGCCACATGGGTGCGAACAGCAAGATCAAAACAGCGCTGGACAGCCTGGATCGCATCAAAAACAAGCAGGAGCAGCGTGCTGCTGAGCTTGAAGCTGCGGAAGAGCTGGCTTCAGAGGAAACCGGTTCCAGCCTGGATGCCAAGCTGAAAGCGGCGGGCATCAAGCCCGGCGGCCAGAAAAGTGGCAGCGATAAGTTGGCTCAACTGTTAGCGGGCCGCGAAAAGGCTTAACACAGTGCTGCTTTATCGAGTGCGACGCCTTCTGGCGTCGCTTTTCATTCGGGCCAATGTAACCACCATTCTCATAGCTGTAGGCAGCTATGTTTTCATCTCCTATTGGCTGCTCAAAATTGCCGGTGAAGCTGATATTGTCGCGGGCGAGAATTTCTTTTACTGGTTGGTCGTTACCGCATCGACAGTAGGTTACGGCGATTTCTCCCCGGTAACCCCTGAGGGTAAAGCCGTGGTTGCCGCTTGGGTGATCCCAGTGGGCCTCAGCCTGTTTGCCATGGTGGTCACAAGAATTGGCTTTGCGGTTTCAGAATTTGTGCATCGCGGCAAGAAGGGCTTGCGTATGACAAACCATATTGATCACACAGTAATTATCGGCTGGAACGGTACCAGAACGCTCCGCTTGATTGAGTTGCTACTCTCCAAAACAAACGGTAGCGCAGCAGAGATTGTCCTCTGTGTTGAAGCCGATATCGAAAATCCGATGCCGGGTAAGATTGATTTTGTCCGGGTTGAATCGTTTTCCCACGGGGAAAGTATGCAGAGGGCAGGTTTGGCCGATGCCGCTCGAATTATTATCGACAACCCTCTGGATGATGTAACTCTTACAACCGCCTTATTCTGCGACAAGCTCAGCCCGAACAGCCATAAAACGGCTTATTTTCAAGATGAAAATGTGGGTGAATTGCTCCGTGCCCACTGTCCCAATATTGAATGTATTCCCTCTGTCGCTGTAGAGATGTTGGCAAAATCCTCGCTTGACCCCGGTTCCGCAAGGTTGCACCGACAGTTGCTCGATAGCACTTACGGCATGACCCAATACAGCGTTGAATATCGGGGTGAGAAGCCTCTTCCTGTCGGTGAATTATTTGACCATTTTAAGCGGGATCTCTCCGCGACCTTAATTGCGATACGTAGAAAGGGAGTGGTTAAAATTGACGTGAACCCGGGGCTTACCGACCAGGTCACCGAGGGCGACATGCTGTATTATATCTCTGCAAAGCGGCTCGATGAAAAAAGCTGTTTCGATATAAAAAGTAATGAAGAAGGTGTTGGTACATGTTTACCAAACTGATAAATAAAATAAAGGGAAAGGACGCTCCAAAGGTCAAGACTCCAGAAATTATGGGCTTGCGAATGGGGGCGAGTTTTGAGCTGGACCCTTTGGCCATTCGTCTGATACTCGATGAACTGACCATTGAATCCTGTTCACCGACCCAGATCATTAAAGCGGCCGGTGTTGTCGAATTAGATGGTACCTGGATTTATCGCTTTTACACTGATGATGATGCCTGGCTGCAAGTGATTGCTGAGGGCGGTCAGCGGGATGAGCATGTTGTCGATGTAAAGTTGTTCCATTTTTACGACACTCTGGATGTCGGTTCGGAGCAGGCTTGGAATAAATTGTTAAAGAGTGATATTGGCGCACCCAGTTATCACCTGCAGGATCGCTCTTATAGCCGTGTATGGACCGCAGCAGGGGATTACCACAACCCAGTGCATATGGCCGAGAAGACTTACGATGAAGATGGTGATTATTCAGTAACGGATCAATTCACCATGCTTTTCGAACGCGAATTGTCCGATCAGCAAACCGAATCCCTTTTTCTCTCAGCTGAAGAGAAAGAAGAGGATGCAGGCTACTTAAGCCGCAGCCTGGTGATTAGCACCGGCATTACTCTGACCCCCTCACAAATAACAATACACGGATAATAAGGAGATATTTAATGGACCAGCCTTATGATTTACTGACTGGTATCTTGCATTTTGCGGCCTACTTTGGCCTGTCGCTGGTACTTTTGATCGTGTTTAAATTTTTATACGCACTGGTGACGCCTCACGATGAGTGGAAGTTGATACGCGAAGATAAGAATACGGCTGCCGCTATTGGTTTTGGTGGTGCTGTTTTGGGTTTTGCAATTGCCGTTGGTGGTGCTGCAAGTAACTCTATTTCTATTGTCGATTTCGCCATCTGGGCCTTGGTTGCATTGATCGCCCAGTTAATTGCTTTTGCCATTATCCGCTTTGGGTTTATGCCGCGTATTGTTGAGCGCATCGAAGATGGAGAGGTGAGTGCCGGTGTTATGTTGGCTGCAACTACAATCGCTGTTGGCGTATTGAATGCGGCTTGCATGAGCTACTAATTGGGGGTGGTAATGAAGCGTACCAAGAATATTAACCTGGCAAGGATGCGCAAGGGCGGTGGCTCCAATTTTTTACTGCGCCCACTTGCCTTAGGTGTAGCGGCTGCCCTGGTCGGTTGCACCTCAGATGAGGAAGTTAAAGTTGTCTCTTCAGTAGATGACTGTGTGGCCAATACCCAGCTGGACGAAGCTCAATGTGAAGCAGCTTATCAGCGCGCGGTTGAGGAAGCGGAGCGCACCGGGCCCAAGTATTCCCGTCTCTCTCAATGTGAGGCTGAGTTCGGTAGCTGCCAAGAGACCAGTAGCGGCGTCTGGATGCCTCTGATGGCGGGCTTTATGGTTGGCTCCATGCTCAATGACAGGGATCGCCACTATAACTATGGCTACTACAACCCGGTCTACCGCTATTCAGGTTCCCGTTACCGCGACAAGCTGATGACAGCTGACGGCGGCATCATTGGCGATTATGGCCGTTCATCTTATAAGGTGGATAAAAGCGCTACGGCGCCTAAGCCTAAAGTTACCAAAACTGTTTCCCGTGGAGGCTTTGGTGCAGTGGCATCGGCCAAATCCAACTGGGGAGGGGGGCGCTCCAGCAGTGGTGGTTCGCGCGGCTGGGGAGGCTGATTTGTGCTGAGGTTGCCGATTGGTGAGCGCCCGCGTTGGCAAGAGCGAGCGCAGGAGTTCGGGTTTCACTTCCATACCATGTATGGCGAACCCTACTGGGATGAAAGCGCCTACTATCAATTCTCCTTGGAGCAGATAGAAAAGCACATTGAAGATCCCACCGAAGAAATTCACCAGATGTGCCTGGATGTCGTTGCCCGTGTGCTTGAGGATGAGGAGTTGCTGAGGCGGTTCTGTATACCCGAGCAGCACTGGGACTTTGTGCGAACATCCTGGCGTAATGGCGACCCCAGTCTCTATTCTCGCCTGGACTTTGCCTATTCCGGACAGGGGCCGGCAAAGCTCTATGAGAACAATGCTGATACTCCCACTTCTCTGTATGAAACCGGCTTCTGGCAGTGGTTGTGGCTGCAGGACAATGTCGATCGCAGGTCTCTGCCGCTACAGTCTGATCAGTTCAATAGCCTGCAGGAAAAGCTGGTTAACCGCTTCCATGATTTACAATTCCTGACCCCGGGGAGGGAGTTGCATTTCGCCTGCTGTAAAGATACGGAAGAGGACCGGGGCACGGTTCAATATTTACAGGATTGTGCCTACGAAGCGGGGATCAATAATCATTTTGTCTTTATCGAAGATATTGGCCGGGATGAAGCGGGTCAGTTTACCGATTTGAATGATCAGGTAATCACCTGGATGTTTAAGCTGTACCCATGGGAATTTATGCTCCGCGAGGAGTTCGGGACCCTGTTGGCAGGAAGCAATGTCCGTTGGTTGGAACCGCCCTGGAAGGCGATTATTTCCAATAAGGCGCTTTTGCCAATGTTGTGGAAGCTTTTTCCAGAGCACCCGAATCTGCTTCCCTCTTTTTTTGAGGATGAGCTGGACAAGGCTGCGGATTTCCCGGAATTAGTTAAGAAGCCAATCTTTTCACGAGAAGGGGCGAATATTTCGGTAGTAAAAGGGGCGGATACCACTTTGCTGTCCGATGGCCCCTATGGGCAAGAAGGGTTTATCTATCAGGCTCTGCATCCTCTCCCCAAATTTGGAAAGAACCATACTCTGGTGGGAAGCTGGCTCGTTGATGACCTGGCAGCGGGGATGTCCATCCGGGAAGATTCAAACCTGATTACCCAGGATATGAGCCGTTATCTGCCACATATCATCCTCTAGGGCCCGCCGATGACTGCAGGCGCTGACATCAAGCCGGCGCCTGCTCAATCCTCTTCTTTAAAAGTTATAGTGCAACCGCAGCTCAAAAAAATTCACTCCGGAATTTTCAGAACAGGTTCCTGCATTTGAGTAGTGCAGTGCGTAAGTTGTGACTCCCCAGCGGCGCTCACTCCCAAAGTCAGAGCCCAATCCAATTCGATCCTCAAACTGGAAATGGCATCCCAGAGTTGTGTGATTTGTGTTTTTACTCACAATATTGGACTCAGTAATGTAACTGGCCCCCACGGAAAACTCGAAGTAGGGAAAGATAGGCTTGTCCCACTGGGGCAGGTACTCAAGTCTCCATACCGGGCTCACTGACATACCGTGAACTAAATCCTCTCCCCTTTTGGAGACGTCGGGATCACCATCGTCCAGGCTGGAGTGCCATTCAAAGTAACTGGTCTCCAGTCGCGTTTTGAGCGTCCATTTCTCAGCAAGGGACCACTGCCAGGGCAGGTCCTTGGATATGGCAAGGCGATATTGGGTGAGCTCATTGCGACGATTGGAAAATCCCGGGCCGGCTCCTACAATTGCAGCCCACCGTTTATCCGGGTTTGTTGCCGTTTCAGCCAAAGACCAGGCTGGAAGCAAAAGAGAAGAACATAACAGACACAGGCCGAGCCTGCGGATAATCAAGTACAACATCATCCCTGATCCTACCTTTCCTACTACGAATGGTGACTACAAGAAAATGATTGGTTAGGGAAACTCAAAATCATCCGGGTTCTTTTCCAGTGTAGACAGAGGTGAGCGAATATAGGTCTTTTATCCCAGTGGTAATTTACTAATGGGAATAATTTACTAGGCTGCAGTTGTATTTGTTGCCAGGAAAACACTTGCAGTGACAGTTTAAAAAAAGCGGTGACAGTGATAGTTCTCTGATTTGAAAAGAGGTTTTTTTCTCAGGATGAAATACGTGTTCGTAGGTTGGGGTAGCTGCCAATTTCCGCCCTGCTGGCAACTTTTGAGGGTAGGTAATATCGAGAGATTTATGGTTTTAAGGCAGTCAGGCTTATCTATTTTGAATTGTAATAGGGGGTTGTTCGTGAGAGAGGGGTGTCATCTATTGATAATTAATGAGTGTGGGAACTTGTATTAAGTTAAAAATCGTCTGGAAATTTCTCATCCTGTTAAAGGTTTGCCTGTTCTCTATTTTAGGGGTCGTTGTAGTTTTTTCGTCCTATTTTTTAATTGATTATTTTTCCTTGAAAAAAAATACCCTTTAATATTATTTTTAAGGGAAAATGGTGCGCTGGTGATCTTCTGAGGTTTGTAAATTTATATCAATAATTGTCAGGAACCGTGCTGTTAAGTAGCGGTCCATAATTCTGTCGCCAACATTACACATCGAATATGTGTATTCAGGATAAGGACCTGGTTCAGCTGGGGAAGGAGGTTGGACGAAATTGAATAACAGGCATAGATATGATTTTACGAAAAACCAAACTAGCATCTGCAATTAAACTACCCGTATTAAATAGCGCCCTGATGGCAATAGCACTGGCCGGTATGAGTTCAAATGCACTTAGCCACGGCTATGTAGAGGCCGCTGATGGTGGTGTTGCATCCGCTCGTGGAACCTTGTGTAAATATGCTCTCGATACGGGAGAGATGAATGTTGACTGCGGTGCTGTTCAATGGGAACCGCAAAGTATAGAAGGGAATGAAGGTTTCCCTGAAAGTGGTCCTGCTGATGGGCAGATAGCCAGTGCAGGAGATAGCTCCTGGTCAGAATTAAATGAGCAATCCTCAGATCGCTGGGTTAAGAATTATATTAGCTCCGGTTGGCAAACTTTTAAATGGCGCTTCACAGCCAATCATGTAACCCGGGACTGGAAATATTACATTACCAAAGAAGGTTGGAATCCAAATGCGGTTTTGACCCGCGATCAATTTGATTTAGATCCATTCTGTGAGGTTGATGGCAACTATGAGCAGCCTGCGGTAAATACGACACATGAGTGTCAGGTGCCAGAACGTGAAGGCTACCACGTAATTCTTGCAGTTTGGGATGTGGGTGATACGGTTAATGCCTTCTATAATGTTATCGATGTCGAGTTTGATGGTGATAATGTTGTCAATACTGACTGGAGTGTTGCAGGCACTATTAATCCAACTCAAGATTTGAATGTGGGCGATAAAGTTTATACTCGTGTATTTGATAGCTCCGGTGAAAACTCCTCATATTCTACTGTCCTGGAAATTGCTTCAGATGAGCAGGGTATCGCTGAAAACTGGTCTCACGATCTGGCTGAGCTGATTAACCAGGAACAGAGCAGCATCCGCGCCGGTGATTACGATGGAAGCAGTAGTTTTGAGCCTCTATATGGCATCAACAGTATCTACTTGTTAGAAGGTAGCAGTTTAGAGAGTGTTGAAATTGGATACGAGCTTATCCAAGATCAGGATGATGACTCTACCGATGACGACAATAATTCCGGTGACGATAATTCGGATAATAGTGGAGACAATGGCGACTCTGGAAATTCCGGCAATTCCGGCAATTCCAGCTGCGAAGCGTTTGTTCAGCAGTATGGCGGTGATCCAGGCTACTCGATTGGCGACGTAGTTGTTTATGACAATGTTGCTTATGAATCTACACATGAGCCAAACTGGTGGTCGCCGAGTGCTGCACCGCAATTCTGGAATGAAACTACCTGCGATGGCTCCGATAGTGGTTCAGACGATAGCTCTGATAACGGCTCCGATGACAGCTCTGATAGCAATGGTGGAGATGATAGCTCTGCGGTTTCCTGTCCTGAGTTCCAGCAGCCCTACGCCGGTGATAGTGCTTACCAAGTTGGAGATCGGGTAACTTTCAGTGGTCAGGTCTACATTTCAACCTACGGGCCAAACTGGTGGTCCCCATCGGCCGCACCTCAGTATTGGGAAGAGAGTTCCTGCCAATGATGAGTACACTCTGCCTCCTATCTTTTGGTAGTTGATTGAGCTCAGTCCGACCAAAGGGCGCAGCTCCCTTAGGTCGGACGCATTTGTTAAGCTATCAGGTGTGTTGCTCTTTGTGATACACCAATCTTACTTCCCGCCAGTATTTATTCCTTTAACTTTCCTGTTGATACATTCAAATGTGAAGGGCTTCTGAATACAGCGCAAAGCGTCACCTGACAATGACTTCCTGAATCTTACTGTCAACTCTGTAACTCTAGAAGGGAATTGCTTTCCCCTCTGGGTCAATATTGTCCAGAACAGTGATCAATTCCTAGCTGCCTCTTTGCGGTATCATTCGATCCAGATACGCAAAGTCCACCCTATTGAACAACTTCCTATAGTCAGATATCGCGCTATTCGGCGCCTGTAATATTAACGGGGCCGTTATTTTTTATTTCAAATCGGGTCTAAGCGTGTGTGCAGATTTTATTAGTGAATTAATTTTTTGGCCTGATAAATTTATTTAATTATGAGGGGCGGAAATTGGCAGGTACAGTTAGAAGTAACTGTATCTTGTTTGCTGCTCAGGTAGGGCATAGTGCCTTTGTGTAAAGATATGATGCCATATAGCTCAGCGGGCTCTCGTGTAGTGTTGTATTCGTTTTACGGGTGGTAAAAATGAACCGTTGATTTTGAGGTTTGATTTATTTGAGATACCTTGGGCATTATGGTTGATGTAATCAAAAGGTGCTTATCCGGCAGGTCGTGAAGTTAACGATGTAAATCGACGTTTCAGTTTGATTACGGAGGCGCTGTTATTCTAGTGGTGTCTCTGGGCGAGCCTCACTAGGGTGGGGGAGTATTTTTCCGATCAAAATTGCCTGGGCTGGTGTCAAATTATTTTCCCAAGTCTGAGCATCATTAAAAGGATCTATTTATATGTTGAGCCAATAAGGCAGAATCCCTTTTCCTGTTAAGCTCAGGAATTCCTTATTTCTTTAGTGCCTGTTGGTGATTTGATTGTTTTAAGTGTTTAGAAATTTACCTTATTAGCTGTTTTTTTGTTCTATACATTTTTGGTTGCAGATTTCAGCGATTTTATTTTTTGGGGTTTAAGCTTTGAAGATAATTGTCAGGAACTGTGAAGCCAAGTGGTGGTCTACAACTTTACAATAAATATTATATTTGAGGTTGATCTCGACAGGATAATAACCTGATTAGTCTGGGGGAGGGAGTTGGACAAACTCGAATAATAGGCATAGGTATGATTTCACAAAAAACCAACCTAGCATTTGTATTTAATCAAGTCGCATTAAATCACACGATTATTGCTATTGTCTCAACTAGAGCCAGATCTAGTGCAACTGACCATGTTTACCTAGAGGCTGGTGATGGAGTTATCACATCTGCAAATGAAGCTCTATGTAAATCTGCTCTCGATCCTGGAGGAATCGATGTTGACTGCGATACAGATCATAGAGAGCCAAAAAGTACTGAGGGCTTCCTCGGAATTGAACTTGGGGATGGGAAAATAGCCAGCGCCCGATAAAAGTCTGACTGCTGGAAAAGAAAACCGTTTTAGCATCTACTCATTTTTTGCTATCGACACGAAATGCATTTGGAATTAAGTCGTTGAGGGATTGAAGTGCTAGGGATCACAAGTGTAATAGATGAAGAGACATTCTACTGAAGTCCAGTTTAAGGTCTAGCTGAATCGGTGTATCGACAGGTTGGTACGGCCTCCACAACCCAGTGCGGTCAACAACAGCCAATTTGAAAACAAACTTACGGCCCACTGATAGATTTACTGATTCAGCGCGCCCTTCAATATCAAAGGACGTAATACAATGAACCACATTCTGTTAAAAACATCGGCCTGCTTCCTGGCAGCAGGCTTAATATTGACATCGGGTGCTGTGCAGGCCCAGAAGACAAAGGGTAAGCAGCCCAAGGGACAAACCAGCGCGTATCTAGGAGAAACCAGCCGATCAACTCTCTCCAAAGGTGTACTTGATCGGCTTGAGCGGACTTCGGGGAAGTCTGGCGAGCTTAATAGACCTAGAGATCGGGTTGTATTTTGGTTCAACACGATGCTCGACTCATCGGCTATCGATCATACTCCCGACCCTGATACCGGCGAAGTGGATTTCTACCAAGGCGGCCCTACCCGGTCCAGTCGCGCATTCGCCATCGTACAAACTGCTGTGTTTGACGCTCTGAACGCCTTTGACGGTAAATACCAACCTTATAATGATCTCGGTGTACTCGACACCAGAGATGCATCCAAAGATGCAGCTATCGCTTACGCCGCTTACGATACCTTGCGCGCACTCTACCCCGATCAGTCAGAGCGTTTGCAGGAATTACTGCTATCAGATCTTGACCAGATAAGAGATAGCGCAGATAGAATTGCCAAGGGCCAAGTGATTGGCGAAGCCGCTGCTGCGGCAATGCTTGCAGTGCGCAGCAATGATAAGGCCGACCACTTGGAGCCCGCTTATGGTGAGGGCGGCGCTGTCGCGGATGGGGATGACACCTATCACTCTACATCGGTCAACACGGGTGCTACGGTACCGGGAGAATGGCAGCCTGATCCCGTGGATCCTGTTGGCCACGATTCCGTGGCTCTCGGAGCCTATTGGGGCAGTGTGACACCTTTTTCACTAAGTTCAGGTGATCAATTCCGCAGTCCGATTCCGCCTACAATTACGTCTGAGGAATATGCCGAAGCCTATGAGGAAGTGGCGGCCCTCGGCGGGTCCCCAGCCAATACTATTACCCCATCGACATCCACAGCAGAGACACGATTTATCGGGAATTACTGGGGATATGACGGTGTACCGTTATTGGGCATTCCCCCGAGACTATATAACCTTATCGCCCTGCAGGCAGCACTGGATAACAAAGTCGAGAATGAGCTGGATCTGGCCCGGTATTTTGCTTTGATCAATGTGGGGCTGGCGGATTCTGGTATCGCTGCGTGGGACAGTAAATACTATTACAATTACTGGAGACCGGTTACCGGTATTCGCATCGATGACGACAACCCATCGACCTTGCAGGATGAGCAATGGTTGCCGGTAGGGGTGTCAGTCATCAATACCACCATTGCGATTAGGCCAACACCGCCGTTCCCCTCCTACCCATCGGGTCATGCTACCTTCGGTGCTTCCACCTTCGAGATTATGCGCAGTATGTTTGGAGATCAGCCCTTTACTTTTGTATCGGAAGAATACAATGGGGAAGGCTTCGACCCTTTCACGCCGGACACACCGAGGCCTTTGGTACCTGTCCGTTTTGAATCCTATACCGCCGCTCAACAGGAAAATGGCCTCAGCCGCATTTATAACGGAGTGCACTGGGACTTTGACAATATTGCAGGCCAAGTCATGGGCGAGCAGATCGCGCAGAATTTAATGAACAACGTCGAAGCATTTAGCCTGATTAGTAGATCAAGGACTCGCAGGTAAACTATTTTTACGCTATGAGCTAAATTCTCGCTCTCTATCAGGTGCCGCTCCGCAAGGGGCGGCCAAACCAAAGGTAACTCACCGTATGAATAGCAAACGATATATTGCAGTGGCAGTGTTCGGAATAATCGCTTTTGGGTTTATAGCTACGCACACACTCAAAGAGCCAGTCGAAAACGAGAAGGTCTGGGTAAGTAAACAGGAGTCGGTACCGGATGTTGAAAGCGTTATCCACCCTGCAAAAACACCCGCTTCAGTGGCACTGGCTAGCAACGACATTAAGGCTGCATTCGAGCGGGATACAGTTATCAAGTTGAACAGTATTGTTCGCCGTTCCCTGGCTACTATTCGTAAGTACGATGCTGAGATAAAGGCCGTTCGAGCAGAGAGTCTTGCGGCGACTCAAGACGGAGTGAATGAACAGCAAGTGGCATCTGCCAGGGCAAGTCTCGCCAAGCTGAAGGAGTGGGACCTAGAAGCATCCCGGGCTCTCAAGGATATGAACGCAGCCGTTGAGGAGCTAGAGGCAAGTGAAGAGCACTATAACGCAGCGATTTTAGCGGGCATGGTGCGTTTCGTGGAGACCGTGTCCACAGAAATAGGAGACGAGAACATCAAGCTGACAACATTGGTGGGGAAGGGGGCCGTAGCAGCAAAATTGTGATGTACGACTAAGATAGTATCGGCTTGAAAATTATCGAGATTATACTGAACAGGAAAATGATGACATATCGATTGACTTTGGTTTGGGGGAGTCTGCAAGCACTAAAATAATGGGGAATTCCGCTTGAGCTGCTTTTGTATAGCCTTATCCTGGTTACTTTATCACTTCACTTTTTACAGCCGGTTATCATAGAGGTCATTCCATAAGCCAACCTGTTTGTAGCTGAACTCTGTGACGTAGCTGTCAGCTAGGCCGGCTGCGGCGATTTAGGTAGAATTATTTTGTTACCTGGGTAAAGTTATTTTTCCGCTGGCAATCATCTCTTCGATCTTTTTACTGAGATGCTCAAATGTAAATGGTTTCTGGATGCAATCCAGTACCCCGTCAGAAATTACTTCCTGAACTTTACTATCCACGCTGTAACCGGTGGAGAGAATAGCCTTCACTTCGGGGTTAATCCGTTTTAGAAAAGCGAATAATTCTTGCCCATCCATGCCGGGCATAATCATGTCCAGCAGGACCAAATCTACTTCATCACTATATTTTCGGTAGTAAGTTATTGCCTGCTCTGCCGTCGCAAAGGTAACGACGCTATGGCCGTTCATTTCGAACAGGGCTTTAGAGTAGGTGCGGACAATTGCCTCATCGTCGACAACCATAATGCGCAATTTGCGCTCGCGAGCCAGTTTCTTGGCCTGGTAAGTTCTCTTTTTGATTGGGGGCTTGGAAATTGGCAGGTATAGCTTAAAGCTGCTGCCAATTCCCTCACGGCTCTGACACTGTATAGCGCCCTTATGTAAATGAATGGTGCCGTGAACTGCAGCAAGGCCCAGTCCAGCACCACGTCCACTTTCTTTGGTAGTGAAAAATGGTTCAAAAATACGGCGTCGCACTTCGTCAGACATGCCAGTGCCATTATCAGTAATCGTTATTAAAAGGTATTGGCCTGGCTGAATCTCAAAATCGGCGATAGAAGCCGATTTTTCTATGGTGATATTGGCTGTGACAAAGCTCAGGGAGCCACCAGAGGGCATAGCATCCTTGGCATTGATTCCGATATTTAGCAAAGCGCTCTTGAGTTGAGCAGGGTCGCCCACAATATGTGGACGATTTGCATCTAATTGCTGATCAATCTCGATTCTTCGATCAATAGTGCGGGTTAGCATTGCACAAACGTCGCGAATGATTTCGTGGGTATTGCAGCTCTTAAGTTGATAATTTCCCTTGCGGGCAAAAGTGAGTAGCTGTTTGGTCAGCTCTGCGGCATGGCGGGCAGTAGTCAGTATATGGTTGGTATACTCGTTGATTCTGGCATCGGTGGAAATTTGTCGAATAACTTCAGCATAGCCATTGATTCCATGAATCATATTGTTGAAGTCGTGGGCAATACCGCCGGCAAGCTCACCGATAGCTTGCATTTTTTGAGCTTGTCGAAGCTCTTCCTCCAGCAACCGCTGCTTAGTAATATCCGAACCAATACTGAGAATTCCCGCGGGATCTCCCTTCTCATCTGAGATAATTTTATTGGTCCAGGCGATCCATACTCGCTTCCCGCACTTTGTAATGTTTTCATTAATATTGTAACGGTGTTCCTCTGGGAACTGGCAAATACGGTCTATCAATTGCCGCAGGTCACGGCCGCTCGTTTCGCTGGCGGGAACAATCGTACCAATTAAGTGCCTGCCAATAATCTCGGCTTCGGTATAGCCAAATAATTGTTGAGCGTACTCGTTAAAGGATGTGATACGGCCGTGTTGATCGCATCGCATTATGATCGAGTTTGCATGCTCCACCAGCTCCCGGTAGCGCTCCTCACTTTTACGTAAGGCCTCATAGACCTGGGTTGAGTCTCTATCCGAGGTGGTAGCTGTAGATGGTGAAAGGGGAAAAATGGGCATATTACTTTCCTTGATCACCTATTTCTCCTCCTGAGTGCGGCTGCCTGTTTTTCCGCCAGAAATTCCACCATGAAGACGTACAAAAGTATATAGCTGGGGCGGCGTATTTTGACCGTGTAGACATTCTTTGCTGACTGGCTGTTATTTTTAGTTCGTATTGTTATCAAGTGTGCTTTGGTGGTACTGGGGGAACTCTCAGGCTCTGTTATGGCCCCTTGGATTGGGAGATGCATATCTCTAAACAGTCGTTTGTGACAATTTGGATAGTGGCGCTGTCAGCACAAACTGGTAGCATTCACCGCCATATTCAAAACGATTGGATGAATGACTATGCAGCTGCAACCCCGATTTCTCGGGCGCAGTATCGCGGCTCTGTTAAGTGCCTCGCTACTGCTGTCCGCATGCGGTGAGAAGCGTGTTGACAGTGAGCCGAGATCTCTCGACTTCGCTCGTGTGGACGCCTTCCCTTCCACTTATTCTGTAACCCAGTCCCGCCCTGTGTTGATTCAGGGAGCTACCCTGCTAACCGGTACAGGGGAGCAGCAAGAAAATGCGGACCTGTTGTTTGAAAATGGCAAGATCAAGGAGATCGGTAAGGGGTTACTGGCCCCTGAAGGTGCCTTGATTGTCGATGGCAAAGGTAAGTGGGTCACTCCTGGCATTATCGATGTGCATTCTCATTTGGGTGATTATCCAGCTCCGGGGATTGAATCTGCCCAGGATGGCAATGAGATGACCTCGCCAAACACTGCCCAGGTTTGGTCGGAGCACTCTGTCTGGACCCAAGACCCCCAGTTTCCCTTAGCTCTTGCCGGAGGTGTAACAACCCTGCAAATCCTGCCGGGTTCGGCCAACTTGTTTGGCGGCCGCAGTGTCACCCTGAAAAATGTACCCGGCCGCAGTGTTCAGGATATGAAATTCCCCGGTGCTCCCTACGGCTTGAAAATGGCCTGTGGTGAAAACCCCAAGCGGGTTTACGGTGGTAAAGGTAGCTCTCCCTCAACTCGAATGGGTAACGTCGCCGGTTATCGCGATGCTTGGATTAAGGCGAGTGCCTACAAGCAGGAGTGGGAGGATTACGTTGAGAACGGAGGGGATGAGCCCAAGCGCGACCTGCAGATGGAAACTCTGGCGGGCGTACTCAATGGAGATATTCTCGTTCATAACCATTGCTACCGCGGCGAGGAAATGGCGGTAATGATGGACGTTGCCAAGGAGTTTGATTTCAAAATTTCCACTTTCCACCACGCAGTGGAAGCTTACAAGGTTGCTGACCTGCTGGCTGAAAACAATGTTTGTGCGGCAATGTGGGCTGATTGGTGGGGCTTTAAGCATGAGGCCTACGATATGACCGAGGCCAATATCGCCATTGTGGATCAAGCCAAAGCCTGCGCAATGATTCACTCGGACTCCGGTGTTGGCGTACAGCATTTGCACGAGGAGACCGCGAAGGCAATGACTGCAGGACAGCGTGCGGGCTTCGATATTCAGCCAAAGGATGCAGTGGTTTGGATGACCTTGAACCCCGCCAAGGCTCTGGGTATTGCCGATCAAACTGGCAGCCTTGAGAGCGGCAAGATGGCGGATATCGTTGTTTGGTCCGGCAGCCCCTTCAGTGTTTACACCCATGTAGATCAAGTTTTCATCGATGGGGAATTGATGTTCGATCGTGCGGACAAGAAACGTCAGCCACGCACCGATTTCGAGTTGGGTATTCTCGATGCAGAGGGAGAGCGACTGTGAGAAAAGTAGCTGTTTATTGTGCGCTGGCCCTGGGGTTGATGTCAGCCGCTGGCCAGGCAGAGACCATCCTGATCAAGGGTGGCAAGGTACACACCCTGGCGGGGCAGGGCAGCCTGGAGTCCGCAGATATTCTGGTTGTGGATGGCAAGGTCCAGCAGGTAGCCCCCTCACTGGAGGTGAATGCAGATCAGGTAATTGATGCGCGCAACAAGGTGGTGACGCCCGGTGTGATAGCGCCCATTTCTGAACTGGGGTTGGTCGAGATCAGTGCGGCCAGCGCCACCAATGATCACCAGGTGACCGGTGACAGTATCGGTAGTGCCTTCAATCCGGTACCTGCTTACAACCCTAAGTCCACCCTGATCCCATTCAACCGGGCGGGTGGAGTCACCAGTGCGGTTGTTTCACCGGGAATCAGCACTTGGGACAGCGGTGCTATCGATGCTCAGCAGATATTTGCAGGGCGCAGTTTTGCCATCAAGTTGAATGGTGAATTTGATAGCGTCGAAGCAAAGAATGTTGCGCAAAAAGCTTATCTGGGAGAGTCCGGTGGTGAACTGGCCGGTGGCAGCCGAGCCAATGCTTATGCCAAGGTGGAGAGCGCTCTGCGTGAAGCTCAGGAGTATCGTGATAATCGTGCGGCGATTCACCGTGGAGAGTGGCGAGAGCTGGATTACGATCTGGCAGATCTGCAAGCTCTGCAGCCGGTGATCGATGGTAGGGAGCCTTTGATGGTAACTGCCGACCGGGCCAGTGATATCCTCGCGGTATTAGAACTGGGTGAAGCCTTTAAGGTGAAGCTCATTATAATCGGCGCAGCTGAGGGCTGGATGGTTGCCGATAAACTGGCGCAAGCACAAGTGCCTGTAGTGATCGATGCAATCAACAACATTCCAGCATCATTCTCAAGTTTGGGCGCACGCCTGGATAATGCTGCACTTCTGGCCAAGGCTGGGGTGACGGTAGCTATCAGTGGCCCAGATATGGTGGCTAGCCACAACGTTTACCTCTCGCGCCAATCTGCGGGCAACGCTGTAGCCCATGGTATGCCTTACGAGGAAGCGCTAAAGGCAATCAGTAGCAATGTTGCTGAGATTTTTAATCTGGAGGGCGGTACGTTGGAGCAGGGCGCTGTTGCGGATATTGTGATCTGGAGCGGTGATCCCCTGGAAGTTACCAGCTACGCTGAGCAGGTCCTGATTGAGGGTGAGAATCAATCCCTGGTGAATCGCTCAACGCGCCTCAGAGATCGACACCTCAAGCCCGCAAGGGGCCATGAGTTTGGCTATAAGCACTAAGATGCAAAGAGCGGGCTTCTAGCCCGCTTTTCTTTTTCCACCTATTGGTCTGAAAGGTCCATTGGCTTGTGTAGGATTTGTGTGGCGGAATACTTGCTTTCGGGGATATATTCCCTGGCCAGATTGATAAGAACAAGGAAAAAACATGGCGAATATCACAGCACTCTACACCGGCCTTTGTGCGCTTCTGATTATTTACTTGGCATTCAGGGTAGTCGAGTTTCGTCGCACAAAGAAAGTGGGAATTGGAACCGGAGACGATCGTTTCAATGAGATTAGGGTGCGAGTTCACGCTAATGCGATTGAGTACACTCCGATAGCGTTGCTTCTGTTGCTGGCTGCAGAGTTGGGTGGTTTGCCTGCACTGTGGTTACACCTCTTTGGGGCGTTCTTTTTTATCTCACGGGTATTTCATGCCTATGGACTGACCAAGGGCAAAGGCGGGCTGCACTTTGGGCGCTTCTGGGGAACTTTAATCAGCTGGGTCGTTATCGTTGTGTTAGCGGTCATTAACATTGTTAATGCCGTAATTAATCTTTGAAGTTTATTGGTGAGGCTCAGTATGAGCCCCACGCAAAAAAGCCCGGTAGAACCGGGCAGAGTACAGGGATGAATCTATAAGCGTTTACTGATTGGCGGCGAGCGGAGTTACGCGATCATCTTCGCTCTCCTGCACCATGCTTTCGTCTTCTTCGAGTAGTACTTCAGGCTTCCCTTTACAGGCTTTAGCCAGGGCATCGCGGCGTTTGGCCAACAGCAGGCCGATCTCTTCGCCCACTTGCTCATCAATGCTGTCGATGTGGCGCTCAATCAGAGACGTGATATTAGCTGCGAGCTCCAGCATCTTATCGTGTTCTTCAGCGTCTTTTTTGTTGTCGAACATTGCTCCGTCTCTATCGCATTTCCAAACAGCTACTACGGCCATCGTGTGCCTCCCAATCGTCTATTAGACTGTCCACTTAGTTTGTATGTCGCTACCCTAACTGTATAAATATTCAGTGTCAACGATGCGGTGAAGAAAGGGCCCTATGCGGTCAAAAGACCAGCAGGTGCGATGATTGGTCCGCCATTAAGCGTGAACACTGTCATAATGTGCCTACAGCCAGACGCATTCCCCCCGGGGCGACTGGCTGTCTTCACATCATTTAACAGGCCCGCTTGCGGGCCTGTTTTTTATTTGGGTGAGGTGAAACTGAGGTAGTGAAGGTTTCTGCAGGCCTGTGGCTTTAGATGCTAAGGATCAGCCGGGCAGCCAGTCCTATCAGTAAGATCCCGAAAACCTGTTGGATGCGATGGCCAATATGCTTGCTGACCAGCTGGCGTTTACGGCTGGCATGAACCGCCAGGGCAACGATGCAGTACCAAACTGCATCCACTCCTGAAACCAGCGCCGCCATGCCCAGCTTGGTGCTCAGGGCCTGTTGTTCTGACACAAACTGGCTGAATAGGGCGGTGAAAAATACGGCGATCTTGGGGTTGAAGAAGGCAACACCAAAACCTTGAGCGATAGAGCGCTTCAGGCTCTGGTGTGGAGGTTGTGCGGTTGCAGTACTGGTACCCGGTGCGGGCGCACTGAGGGCTTTCCAGCCCAGGTAGACCAGCATTGCTGCACCGGCCCACTGCAGAATGTTAAATAGAAGAGGAGAGCTAGTGATCAATACCGCCAAGCCAAATGCGGTAAGAATTGCGTATATAGCGACCCCGGCTCCGTGAGCAATAGCACTGGCCAGACCTTGCTGTAAGCCTGAGGAGGCGCTGCGTAAGACGATAAGAAGACTTGGTCCCGGAGACATAGCGCCGAGGGCACAGATCCCCGCGAGAGATAACCAACTGAGTAAGTCCATTATTTAAAGCCGCCCCCTTGAGCCAGCCATTCTTTTTCTGCTTGAGTGGAAGTGCGACCCAAAGCCGCATTGCGGTGAGGGAAGCGCCCAAATCGCTCGATGACCTCTTGATGGGCAAGGGCGTATCGATAATGAGTGTCGAGATAGGGCGAGGCAATTTTGTCTTCTGCGAAGGTTTGCTGCAACTGTCGAAAGTAGTCTACCGAGTGTTGCTGGGTCACGAGGTCTTCGCTGTGCTCTAGCGGCATGCCCAAGAATACCTGCTGGTAGAGCCCAAGATTCGGGGCCTCTCCGCGCTGAATCAGTGACATCGTAATTGCCAGAGCCTGGGAGTCTGCAGCGAATGCCTGGCGGGTGCCCCGGTAAATGTTTCTGGATAATTGGTCACAAACCAGTAGCAAGGCGAGTTCGCCTTTCAAAGTTTGCTGCCAACGGTCCAGCTCTCCACGCTGCGCTGACTCGGCAATAGCTCCAAATCTTGCCTTGATGTCGGCGTCCACTTCCGGAGTAGCGGCAAACCATAAACCCTGCTTCTCCGCTGCAATAGAGTTGCCACGAATATCAGTGCTGCCAAACCAAAAAACCAGGACATCATTAGGGGTTGTCATATCGAAGTTCTCATTCCGTATTGTGTTCCGAGTTTATCCGATCGTTCCAGCCCAGTGATGACCATTAGAAGGTGGTTCCAAGTGTTGGCGTAAAAAAAATTATACAGCTGCATCCAACTGGGCTACCCGAATCGTCATAGTGGCGTACAAGGGAAAATCGGGAGATCACAATGTTTACTGCGAGATCAACTAAAAAGGTACAATTTTGCGTCGCGCTATCTCTGGTAGTTGCGGCTCTGCAAGTGGGTCAGGTTAATGCCTCCGAGCTGACGCTTTCCCAGGATGGGATTCACCGAGAGCTCACCCAGAAAATTGATCAGCAAATACTTAAAAAGCTTGGTGAGTGCACTGATAAGAGTGAGGAAGTTAACCGGCTACCTCCAGTGCGTATTGCTGAGGAAAAAGAGCCCCGAGGAGGAATGGCTTACCCCTACTCCAAGGCTCGAATGATGGTGATGTAGGTCACCCCCCCCAATGACGGTTCACACCACTGATAACGAAAATGATTAGAGAGTAAGTAATGAGAGCGAGAAACAAACAATCATTCCAGGCAGTCATCTGCTGTTGGGTGGCCATTGCGGCATCCAGCATAAGCATGGGCAGCTGGGCCCAGGAGGAGGACTCATTTGTCCCTGAGCCCCCGCCGCCGCCAGGTGTGGAGGCCTCCGAATCTGAAACCCGCGTCCGTATATTGCGTGAAGATGGTGTTCTCACGATCAAATCCGAAGGCGAGAATGGTGAGAAAAGTGAAGTTCGGGTTGACTTGGGGCAGGACTTTGGCGGCCCCCTAAGCCAGGAAATTATCGAACGGCTGAAAAGCAAGGGCATTCTGGATGTAGACGGAAAGGTTACCGAAGATACCCTGAATAGCGTACCGGACAATGTCAGAATCAGGTTATCGGAAAGTCGTGACTACCGGGGTAGGCACTGGGATCACCATGACTCACACCACTCTGGAAGTGACGACTCATCTGTAATCCCAATAGTAGCGCTGCTCTGTGTATTTGGCATGCCAGTGTTTATTGTCTGGTTGGTAACGCGCAGCAGCTATCGCAAGAAACAACTGGTTATGAGTAATATCAACCAGATGGTTGCTGATGGTCGGGATGTGCCCCCGGAGCTAATTGATCTTTTGGATGAGAGAGAGCCAAATAGCTCCAGTGATCGCGGTATCACTCTGATTGCAATAGGCGCTGCAGTATTCATCTCCCTCTCAGCTCTTGCAGGTATTGGAGTAGGCAGTCTTGGCTTGATCCCTCTGTTTATCGGTGTGGCTCGCTATGTGAACTGGAAGCTTGATAACAAGCAGGTGTAGGAAAGGCGAGTATGGACCTCAATGACGAGGAATTAATCAGGCGGGCCGTCAAAGACGGGGACCAGCGGGCATACGCCCAGCTGGTTCGTCGCTATCAATCTCAGCTGCGATACTCGCTCCGACAGCTGTGTGATGGTGACCAGGGTCTGGCAGACGATATGGCGCAGGAGGCCTTTATTAAGGCCTATAAGGCGTTGCCGGCGTTCAGGGGGGATGCCCGCTTCAGCACCTGGCTGTACCGTATCGCCTATAATCTCGTCATGAGCCACAAGCGTAAGAATATGCCCGATGTGGATCAAGAGGCAGTGGATAGGGCTCAGGCCGATGAGACTATTGAAGAATCTCGGCAGTTAGGGATGGCTAGGGACCTCACTGCCGCGATGGATACCCTGAGTGGCCCGCAACGGCAAGCAATCCATCTGTGTATGCACAGGGGCTTTTCTCACGAGGAGGCGGCAAGTATTATGAAATTGCCGCTTGGTACGGTAAAATCCCATGTCAACCGTGCTCGGGCCAAGCTGCGTAGCTTGCTACAGCCCTGGCGTGAGGAGGTGGTAAATGGTTAACTTTGAACAGCGCAACACGAAAGGTAACGCCTTGAGTGAAATGGCTTTAGAGGGCAACGACCGGGAGTTTGACGCCTGGCTAAGTGAACAGCTCCAGTTCAATGAGCCCCATTTGGATAACGATGGTTTTTGTGACCGCGTGATGGCCGCGCTCCCTGCGCAGCCTAAACGCTCAAAGCGTCGTTCCAGTTATTCTCAGTACATCGCGGTAGCAGCTGCCTTAGGGATCATTGCCTGGCAGTTCCCTTTCAGTGAGGTAGTTGCCGAGATGGCCAAGCAATCCATTAGCTTGTATAGCTTGGTAGGTGTTGGACTTTTATCTTCTTTAGCGGTAATGACCGGTGGCATTTTCGCCGCACGCCGCTAACGAGAGCCTGCCTTTATGGAAGCCCGCGCCTAAATCATGATAGGGCGGGCAGCTTCCTTTTTTACTTTGCAAGCTTTCCTTAAAGTTTTAGTGGGCTCGCTTCATATTAAGAGTGTGTCTGGCCTTCGAGTAGATTTTGTCAGCCTTTGCAGCGAGCGTGCTCTTCAGCTTGGTTGCACATCTCTTTCAATATGGCTTTCCCCGCTTCTTCATAGCCATTGTTCAGCAGGTAGTCTGCTGTCTCGACTGTGGCATCGATCCCGCTCGAAATTTCTTCAATGGTGTATGCGATATGGAGTTCCAATTCGCTAGCTGCATTTTCAGAATCGGAAATGGCATGGTGGGCTATCAAGCGTTGCAGGGTATTGGTGGGAATAACCACTTTGAAGCCAAATTTATCTGATAAATTCCGGTAGTGATTTGTCAGCCCATCAAACCCGCTTACTTTAAGTTCGTAAGTTGGCTCCCATCCAGCAAAGGTGTGTTGTAGTGCAAATTGCATAGAGTGATGTTTAGTCGTTCTGTGGGATTGCTTTGGGAATTTCTGGAAAGTAAAGGATGCGCCCTGTACATTTGCGAGAGTTTGGCTCAACTCGTCAAATGGGACTTGCATATGCTCCCCCTCGTTAGCGATGGTCACGGTCAGCGGGGAAAGCTCTTTGAGTTGTTTGGGTGCTAAATTGGAAACTCGCCCGGTTATATATTTATCCTCTAATGATGGGCTAAAAGCAAAGTACTGTGAAAATGGTGCTTTGTCGTTTAGCCAGTAGTCGAGTACGAAGCGGCCAGAGTTGGAGTGCCCAGACAAAATACTAAAATCTGCGGTTCGATAGTTTTTATTGACATAAGGCACAACTTCGTTCGCTAAGAACCGAGAAAATGCTGTCGATTTACTTTGATCTGGGCGCAACTCCTTGCCCATTCCCTCTACACCAATCACGATAAAATTGGGCACTTGGCCTTCAAGTAAATCGACAGTAGACAAAGTAGAAAGCATGTCCCACTGAGCATGTAATACGTAGAGCACAGGATATTCTTTGTTATTATCCTTATATTGTTCGGGAAGTTTCACCAAGATGGTTCGGTTTTCACCAAGAAAATCTGATTTGATTTCCGTCTTTTGTGCGAGAATAAAATCTGAAGCATTTGCCATCAGCGAACAAACACTTATCAAGGCTAAAAATAAAACTCTCATTTTCCACTCTCCATGTAGGTATTATTTTAGGGTGTAATACTAAAGTTCGGGTTAAATTAACCAGCTAAAACTGGTTGAAGAAAGCTGCTTTTGCCTGCTTGTCAGGTATTTTCAGTAGAGGGTACTCGTGTCGACGTGCGCCGATGTTTGTGCCGGAAGAAGTTGCCAATTTATTGTTATATGACTTAAATCTATTTATTGACCCTTTAGATGTCAAGTGCCTTGACTAGGAGATATGCCTTGTTGAGCGGGGGTAAGTCGAAGAAGTAGGGCCTGCAGACTTAAAGCTTAGGACAGGCTGAAGTCGGTCTGCCCTAAGTTTAACAAAATAGTAAATGCTACTTAGTTTCTATATTCTCCAGAAATTGATCGACCACTGCATTGAATTCATCGGGTCTCTCCCAAAACATCATATGCTTTCCCATATAAGCGGTAGTGGCGGAAGGGGTATTAGCTTTGATCCATTTTTCAGCCACTTCCTTAACTTCATTTCGCACCACATATAGCATAGGGATCTTCCCTTCAAGGCCGATAAGGTCTTTGCTGTAGTCGAGGTAAAAACCAGTAGCGTTGGTAATTGCGGCGACGCTGCTAGAGGTTTGATTGGCGATATTAGATATCCAGGCAATATTTTCTGTAGTGGGATTCTCAAGCATCCATTTGGCGAACTCTGCAATCACATTTTCGCGGTCCTCAATAACCCCCTCAGTGAATGAGCGCGAGTATCCGTCTGAATCATCATTCAGATACCAGACCCACTCGTCCCGGCTGGCCCCAGAAATATCCGGGCCAGTGTCGATCATAATCATGGCTTTTATCTTGTCAGTGCCGAACTGGTTGAGATAGGCCAGTTGCTCGGTCACTCCGTAGGACCAACCCGCGAGAATCACGCTATTAAGCCCCAGCTTGTCAATCAGTGCAGCTAAGTCTCGAGCGTGTTGCTGATAAGTATGGCCCTCAACAGGCTTGGATGACATGCCCTGGCCGCGGGGATCATAAGCTAGTGCGCGATACTTGGTGGAGTCCTTGAAATGGGCAAGTTGATGCTCGAAAACCTTTGTAGACATCATCCAGCCGGGAATAAAGATGATTGTCGTATCGCCGTTACCCGCTTGTTCGTAGTGGATAGTGAGAGAGTTGTCGATCTTGATTCTCTCTGCTGCCACATAAGTAGAAAAAATAGACAGGATGCTAAATAAAATTACCAGATGAAGAGTCTTCATGACGCAAATTAACCCAATAAAATTTCTATAACGTTATCAGAGGAAGTTCGTAGGCGAAGTGGCTTCGGCTACCAATATTCGCTTAGGTCCACATTGTACCGTGGAATTACTGCTATTAGTTGCTGCTGCAATATTGCCGACCATATAAATTGCACAAACGTCCGTTTTATAGGATTGATTGCTTAAAGCCAAAGTAGGTGGGAGCTTAGGGTAGTTGGTTATGATTTTTCCCATTTGGATTGGTATAAAAATCTATATTGGGTGTGACTGCTCGGTATTTATCCAGAATTATCATAATGAAGAATAAAGGAATAAGTGACAGTACAGAGAAGTGTAGTGCAATGAATTTGGTCTCCTCTTGTATGGGCGCGCTGGAAAATATAATTATTTCGATAATAAGTAAGAAAATAAATAAAAAACACTTATTGAAATCTGACACTGAGTCAAATATTTTGGGACCCAATATCCAATGCTTCCAGGATTTGTGCGCAATAGCATCTAGTAAGTAATAGAGACCGCAGGTAAAGCTAACCAATGTCGTAAGCAGTAGTTCAAATACCCAGGCGGGAGGTTTGCCTGGAGCCGGAGGCCAAGCATTCGTAACTCCAAATTCTGTAAAAGAGAGAATGGCAAAGAGACCGGTCGTCAGCAGTACAACTGGAAATCGAAATACTAAAATCACCATACAAATTGCAGCAAAGGTCTCGAATATTCTCTGGATTGGCATAAAGATCTCGGCGTGGTCCGCTACCCAGGACAAGGCTCCCCGATACCAATACGGTGTATTCCCGTATTCGACATAGGAGTTAATGAGACCTCGGTACCCTTCTACAGTAAACCAATTTAATAGCCCATCCTCAAAAACCTGAAAGACTAACATTACCCCGATGGTGAGGGTAAATAGATCAATCCAGCGCCCTACTATCGGAGTTGAATCCTGCTTGGGGGGAGTATTTCGATACTTGTCTAAATACTTTGAAGCTATTGATAAAACGGCAATGGTAATACTGGATAGGGCGCTTACAGTGAATACGTAATCGCCACCATTGCGTGACATAGCAAAGACCCCAAATAAGAGAGCTGATGCTACAACAATCGAACAACTCCAGGTTAATAGGCTTACTCTCGGTGCTATCACCGCGCCTAAAAGCCGAGAACGAAAATTGTATTGAGATTCTTTATGGAGCTTGTAAATGCTAACTGCCAAGATTAAGGCAAATAGCGCAGGTGACAAAAACTCGAAGTACCAGCTGTTTTCTCCCATGTAAGTCAATCCCCACAGCAAGATAAAACCAAAAAACATGAGTGTCGCGCCCAAAACAATAAAAACACGCAATATCAAGAGGGTTCCAGCAAGCAATAGTGCCAGGTGGAGTGTATAGGTTACAAAAACTGAGTAGGGGATAAGGTAGCTGACCAGTGATTTGACAAGTGAAGGTGTGCCCTTAGTCTGTACAAGCTGATGTAACAAGCTTGCGAAGACATCCGGTGCCATTTGCCCATTAAAAAAGCGCGTGATAACTAACTGAATACAGGCTGCGCCTAAGAAGAGGCTGATAATGGCTAGCCAAGTAGTTTGAGATGTGGCGCTTCTTGCTTGCTCAGTACTCAAGTGCAGGCTGGATATAAGCATGTATCTTATCCGAGGCCCTTTAAGATTGATTTCCTTATTGGTGATTATGGCAAATTAGGTAAATAACTTACAAATTTTCGCCGTGTTGATGCTGTTGTAACTACAAGGCTGGCTACAGCCAACCTTGTAATCGATGAGTTGATAAGAAAGTTCCAAAGCGACATTTGGCGACAGCTTTAATTATGGGTTTCTCCACTCTGCAGCCAGGTCAATTGCTTGCTGTAAGATTGGCCATTCCAAAAGACTTTGCTGGTATTTGGTAGCTTTCTCGCTTAATGAGATATTATAAACATATAGTCTATAAGCGAGTATTGCGTAAAATGCGTCTACAGCCCCAGCAGAGCCGAACATGAAGGGCAGTTTTGCTTTCGAGAAAATATCTTCAATCCTTTTTAACTCAGCCTGAATTCCAGGGTTCATATCCGGAGAGGAGTTGCTTTTATCTAAAGTGAAAGGGCAGTTGCTTCTTAAAGCGATAAAACCGGAGTGAAGTTCAGCACATAGGCTTCTTGATTGCGCTCGCTCAATATTTGATGAAGGGTACAAGATACCTTTGGAGAGTTCATTAAAATACTCAGTGATTGCGAGTGAATCATGAATGCAAGTATCTTCAAGCAACAATATAGGTACAAGTCCAGCTTGGGAATATTTAAGCACTTCGTTTTTGTAGTCAGGGTTAGAGAGGTCTATGGCTTTGATCTCAATATCAAGGCCTGCGATTTGGGCGCATATCCAGACTCTTAAGGACCAGGTGGAATCAGTGCCTGTGATTAATTTCAAAACATGTACTCCTTTTGGGTGTTGCTGGAGAAAGTGGCAGGGTATTCAAGAGTATCCGAGAAGCTATATGTTGCCTCCCTTCGCGATATTTAGAAAAGAGTATACAGATTCTAGTGTTTAAGCATTATACTGAGGTTTTCATACTGACTGAAAATTAAAGAGTGAATTTAGAGGTGGATTAATTAGTCAGATAGCTCCTTCAATAGTTCAATAATGTTAGGTTTTTCATCTGTTTTTCTCATAAAATACCGGGGGTATACCTTGTTTAAGTCTGGGCCTCTCAGCAGAAAAACAAACTCTTCGCCTAATGATGACTCTTGAATATTGCCGAGTTGATAGTGCCACATTTCCCAAAGTTCTACGTAAAATTCCGGGGGGACACGATCAAGGTTGCTTTTAATTACACCATTTGGCATCAATTTAACATGGAGCCTAATCTTATTCCCTGATAAAGGACTGGTTCTCCCATCTGGATTAAAGGTGATTTCTCCGCTTGAGGTGATCATATCTACCTTTTGAACCAGAACATGTAGAACGTGATCGGTGCTTTCCAGAAGCTGTTCCAGTGTTGCAGGCTCTATAGATGTTCCATTTGCACAGCTAGAAAATAGTAAAAAGAAAATCAGCTTTTTCATGAATATTATCTATTTTTGTAAGTTATACCAGGCACAACATTGATTGCCTAGGGTGAAGCTTTTTAATAGCTGTTTTCGTCAGTAATGTTAGTATTTTTGTCTGGTTTCGATGGTTTTACTATTCTAGTCAGAATATGGAGAGCCAATTCACAGGCCGCTACTTACTTGTGACTCATTATTCATTGGTACTTCGATAATGGCTAATCACACCCTTGTTTACAAGGAGGTATCTCTATATTTTGGCGTTTAATCATTTTTGAATTGGATTTCGGTGGCCGTTAAACTTTAGCTGCCCCACTAGTTGTTAAAAGGATCTTGCTATGTGTCCCTATGGGTTGATAATTATGCTAGCTTATTCTGTTTAAGGACCTGAGGTGTGGTTTTTAAATTAATTTTCATAACTGTTTATTTTAACATATTTAAAGGTAGGCGACTTTCTTTAATGCGGCTGCTACTTTCTACAAAATGTGGATGTCTATAGGGGCGAGAGAGTGAAAAATTGCTGCGGACCTGAACAATCAAGCCCGCTTGCTCCAGTGAATCACTCAAGTGGTTTCAAAAGTTTTGTAAGGTGCTTGCGGATATCTTTCATCGACTTTTCCGCAGTCTTGTGCCCCGCATTTATAGCAATTAGAAAGATTATGTCATGCTTGGGCATGATACGCACATCAGTAAACCAATATCCATTACTGCCAGTATGTGCAAGAAGTGATAACTCAGAGTCGTACACTGCGCCCCACCCGAGAGCGTAATTGCCTGTCACCGGTGAATGTAACTTGCGATAGGTTTCAGTCTTTAGCAATTTACCGCGACCATGTACGCCATTGAGCTGATCTTCTACAAAAAGAGTCCAATCCTGGAGTGATATATTGATAGTTCCTGCGGGACCCATTACTTGTGGGTTATCACTATTTTTGTCGGCAGGGTCTAGCGGGATGAGCTTGCCCAGCCAGGATTTTTTGTGGCCGCGAGGTTGATCTAATGTGGCCGAAGAGCCGGGAGCTGCAAAACCCGCATTCTTGATACCAAGTGGAGCAAAGATCTGCTCCTTGATGAGATCTTCCCAGGTCTTGTCTGCTCGAGCTTCGGCGATAGCCCCAGCAATGATAAAGCCGAGATTGGAATATTCAGCTGAGTCAGCCTCGGAGCTGGGAGGTATAGTGAGGTAATGGCGTGCGACTGCCATGCGTTGCGCTCGAATATTGTGTTCAGGCTCGATTACTTTCATCAATGTAGGAAGTTCATACCAGCTGGATAAAGGGGGTAGGCCGGCAGTGTGACTGAGCAATTGTGTGATCGTAATATTACGGTAAGCGGGGTCTATATCTTTTGCAGAAGAGGGAAATGAGTCAGCTAATGTATCCTCAAATTGTAATATACCCTGCTCGACTAAGCGCGCCACCATTGTTGCTGTAATCGCTTTGGTGTTAGAACCTATGTGCCAGCGATCATTGATTGTTACTATTTCATTATGGCCCTGTGCGCGAACTCCGTCTACCGCCATGGCAGCGATTTCGCCATCGATTTGAACTAGTACACCGACTGCTGGAAGGTTGTTGCTATCTCGGGCATTAGTAAGTATTTGTTCGAGAAACTCCTGTAACGAATCGTCGGCATATGCGATAAAGGGTGACGTTAGAAGCGTGACTGCCAGGAGAATCCTTGGTAGAGTTTTATTATATCCTATATGTATTTTAATAAGCTCGAGTGTTTTTTTAAAGCAAGTGCTGGATCTGTGTTTATACAGATATTTTATATCGATTGGTATACTCTGAGGCTTCGATGTAATGAAAGGTTTTGGTATATTGTTGCCAAATGGTTGTTTTAAGTGTTATTTGTATTATTCGTAATTATTATTAGGTAAGTGCTAGAGAAGGGTGTTTTGTGAGGTCTTTCTGCTTGAAGAATTATGGGTTATAACAGACACCTGATAATCGTGAACATCCTTTGTTCAATCTCAAGTCAACTTTGACATCCCTTAGTAATGATCTTTCCTTGCTTTAGGGCGTTGAGTGGAATATATGCTAACAGTATTTTCTCAATAATCCTTCTTTTGGAATTTGATTCTTTAGTGTATGCGACCTAGGAAGGCTACATTTATTATCTATTAGAAATGGCGTCACTGTGAGAGAAGCCCGTCAGCAATTCGGGTAGGTGGTGATTGCTGACGGAAAATAAAAATTTGGATCATGGCTGAGTTTATCATCTGGGATCAGATGAATGTTAAGCATTACAAAAGCAAGAGCTTTTGGGGTTTCTAGATGGCAAGATTTCGAGCTCGAAAAATTCTGTCGCGAGGAACAAACTGAATGTGCAGGTCTCGAGAAACATTCGGCGCGCTGATATGGGAATAATCTCCGGTAGCTGTGAATTTATACATTTGTAAGTTCCGTCCGGCAATATACCTTCCCAATCCCCAGTAACCCTGATAGTTAATGGCTTGATCATCGGGGATTTGGTTTGAAAGAGTGCTTATAGTACGAGCAACACGTCGGTCTCCAATCATGTTTCTTCCCATTCTTAACCCTGTGACATGCGCAGAACCTATAGGGATTATTCCTCCTGGACGTCCGCCTATATTAAAGTGGTGAATAATTCTTCTTGCTATTCCCTTTTGACGTTTTTCTGAAGATTTCCACTCTCCATTTCCTCTCCATGAATCCACACAGGCTATATCCCAACTTTTCCGAGAAGCTATATTGATTAGTAGCGCTGATGTTTCAGTGTCAGTTACGCCACCCGCGAAATAGTCTTTTATCCTATTGGGGTAAGCGGAGAGAGTTCCTGCAGCTTTTATTTCATGCGGTGCTTCGACGAACAATGAGTGAGGCTGATCGCTATTATCAGCTATCGCTTCAGCTGCAAAGGAGAAACCGTGAGGTACATCATTATGCGGCTCTTGGACAATCACTAGCCCTCCGGCTTGCAATGTGGCGCGAACACGAGCCTTTGCGTCTTGCAGGGTTATATTGTTTACTGGCATTTTATATCTCCATCTTACTATAGGACGACTGGTTTAGCGTCGAATGTGCTCGGTGTATTTCTCGTCGAGTAGAACCTTTTTATTTGGCTTGGACACAACTGCAAAAGCAGGAGTTATCATATTTCAGTTTTTGTAATGCATGTATTGCTAATCAAGTTACTCTTCATGAAAGTTGGGTTCAAGAAATAAATGCAACACCTTTCCAAATTTTGTCTTAGTTTGTGAGTTATTTCTTTCGGGGTGTTTATTGCTCTGGGGTTTGTATCCTTTGTGAGGTAGGTTCCCTTTTAATATCCTGTAGTGTGGTTTTTATTAATATTGGCAATTTTAGAGATGGTCGTATCGAGTATGATTTCTAGGGTAGATTTTTTGGTCTTTTAAATCGGTTCTTCTGTGATAGATATTTTTGGCTAATTGTGTTTTTTCTGGTTTTCTATTGGTTCTTTTTTATAGGGATAGCTTTTGTGGAAAAAAGTAATCTATAGTAGAAAATCTTCTACATGTGTAAAGAATGAAGGGGCAGTGTGACCACATTACCTAATACTGCATCCCCTTACGGCACTCCGAGCTAAAAAGTTTAATTTTTTTTGTGACTTATTTGTAACCACACTTTTGGTCAAAAGTCTTGAGATTCTTGGAATGGTTTTGTTGGATCCATAAATTGAGGAGGTGCTAATTCTCGGTGGGGTAGAAGAGAATAGATTTTAATCTGGGTTGATCTAGTGATGTAGAGAGCTACAAGATGAAATAGAGTTGCCAGTTTGGCCGATAAGTAACAAAAATAAGCTGCCCGGAGGCAGCACATTAATATATCTAGTTGCAAAGTCCTAATTCCCGCTCAATCTGAGCCTTTCTCCAAACTGAGTAACTGGCTGGTATCTTTGCCTCTTTGGTGCCATCGGCAAGGATGGCGCGGCCGAGGTTTGGCCAGCATAGTACGGCCAATACCCTGGGCGCGATTACTTGGAAGACTTTGGGTGGCCCCATTAGGGATTTGAGTCTCTGTATTAATGGTAGCCAGGATGCGGGGACTACCTGTTCTGCGATCATCCATGAGGCCTGAGGATCACTACCCAGTTGCTTTGCCAGGGATTCGTAGCGCAATGTAGCGGCTCTTAGTGAGGCTTGGGGTGGTGCGAGTATAACGGCACGGGCCCTTCTCTCTGCACAGAGTAGGCAAATCTCTTTGGGGAGACCGCTACTTTCTGCAAGCTCTTGGTTGAGTGCCCATCCACCGGCTTTGATATCGCATTGGCAGATAGAGCAGTTATATTTCGGGTTTTCAGGGGTGAATACAGAACTAACTTTTTGGGGGCGTTCTCCATTTTTCCAGATGAGAGAGTGTCTTTTAAAAATATTGCTGGCAAAGTATCGGGTATAGGTCAGCCAGTCGATATTGGTTACATTGCCGAAACGGTCTTTGTGTACAACATCGGGAATATTGTGGCTGTAAAGGTGTCGTAAGCAGTGAGGGCATGGCTTTAGTTGATCCTGGGGAAATGCCTTTCGCGCTTCGCTATAGTCACTGCTTATCCAAACCGGACCCTTATAGTTATTCACTATTGGGCACTTGGGGTAAATATGAACTTGACCAAAAGAGTCCGGGTTTTGTTCCAGGCCAAATAAAAAAACCGGTATACCCCGGTAGCGCCAAGCCACAGGTACGCTGTCCAGATCGCTTGAATCGAGTTGCATTCCAGTACGGATGGCTTTGGCTAAGCTGTTTCGATCAGGCATTTCAGATAAGCGCTGTGCTAACGGACGTTTGCCGGCTGAGAATGAATCCCCATCGTTAATGACATAAGGTACTGATAGTGCTCGTGTGGCGCTTGGGAATGCTGTGATAGCCTGACGGTTTTGAATGGGTTGAAATTTTGTGAGGTTCACAGAGCTTCCTCAAGGATTTGCAGGATATGGCTCTCAGAGTCTCTAACTACCCTGAATGCTACCCGGCGGGAACGATCTGGATCTTCTACCCCACTCTTATCCAAGACTGGGCGAGCTGAGGAGTAACCGACAGCTGCTACCTTGGCCCGTACCAGGACGGCTTGCTGCGAAGGCAGTAATGAATGGGCATATTGCATTACGGCTCGGGAGCGCTGTTGGGAAAGTCGCAGGTTGTGGAAATAACCAGCTTCCGGTGCGGATTGATCTCCCCATTCAGAACTTGTGTGCCCTTCGATTTGGATTGCGGCAATGGAATCCATATAGGGCGTGAGCGCTTCGATGTAGCGAGGTACAAAGGAGGACATAATCTCGCGGGCATTGTCGCTCAGGGTAAAATCACCGGTTTTAAATAAGGCATCACTGTTATTAAAGGAGATGGCCAGGGTTTGCTTATCCAGAGACGCTCCCCAACGAGTTAAGTCGTGGGCAAATTCCTGTTGCAGAGTTTGATAGATGGCCAACTGGGTGTCCCGGTAAGACTCTGCGAGTTCGCGGATCTTGGCGCGTTCGTCGATAAGAGAGCGCATTACAAAGACGGCAATACAGAGAAATACCATCATCAGGCCAGCCATCATGTCCGATAGGCTAATCCATTGACTATCGCTGGACTCACTACTGGCTTGCGTGCTTTCAAACATGCGCCTCTCCAGTGACTCTCTGAGCTTGCGCATCGACTCTCTTCATTTGCTGGATGAGCTGACGGAAGTCTCTGGAGAATTCACCGCTTAAAGTGCCAAGGGCATCGCCCATCGCTGCCATAACACTCTCTACCTCATCGCGCAGACGTTCATCCAGAAGTTCATATTGACGCTTGATACTGACATCGGCATTACTAAGATCGCGAGTAATCACTTGTGACAATTCGGTAATCATCTGGTTGTGAGTTTTGGCGATCAGCTGAGCTAGCTCGGCCATGGATTCCCGGTGACTGGTAGCCTGCTCGTGAATTGCTTTAGAGAAGTGGTTGGGGTCCATACTGGTAACCACATCGGCCAGGGCTACGACCTTACTGGTTCTTTGGTCGAATACTTCCGCCTGGGTCCTACTCAGGGAGATCAGGTTGGAAACCTGGGCCCCCAGTTGCTGTTGAGCTTGGTCAATTCCTCGGGTGAGCGCTTCAAACTTGGGCGCAATATCGGGGATCGATTGCTGTAGAACTTCAATAGAAGCTTGTTGCTCATTCAGCATGATTGATATCTGCTCTGCGTGATTGCGCTGCTGCTCTACCAGGGTCGGAATCACGTTGAAAATTTCTGGCAGCTCAGTAATACGCTGGTGTAACAGCAGAAGGTTTTCCTGAGCACCATTAATTTCATTGAGAAGAGTTGCAGTTTGGTCGCGGTAAATAGTTGCGAGTTCTGCGTGCTGCTGATGCTGATCTATTAGGGCCTGCAGGGCAGGGGATACGGCCTCTAATTGCTGGGTAAACTGCTGTAGGTTCTCACCCATCTGGGCATTCAGGCCGCTATTAAACTTTTCTACAACCGCAGTGAGTGACTGTAGGACTTCATCACTAATCTGTCGCTGGAATTTTGCCAGATCTTCGCGCTGACCGTTAATAGCCTGCAGTATGTCATCTGCTGTCGCTTTAGGGGCTTGTTCTTTAGTGAATATTTGAAAAATAGTTCGCAATATCAGGGATAGGAAGAGTCCCAAGATACTGGTCATAAAGGCGGTTTCCAGACCTTGCATCAGTTCTGAAATTGAGGTGTCAATATCGTTTAGATCAAATCCATAGATACCGATAATGATACCGATAAAAGTACCTAAAATACCGAGGGCAGTCAGTAGTGACGGCGTTTCCTTTACAAAGCGGGGAAACTTGCCTAAAGGGTAGAGGATTATGGCTATAGCACCAATGGCAAGCATGACCATAAGAAAGGTGTCGGTAACCTGTTCTGCAGACAACTTGGTTAACCAGTGATAGAAAAACTGGGTCATTATTTATCCTTTACAACTTTTTGCATTGTTATTTCGTGATAAAAAGGTCCGTTGGGTATTCGCCCGGTTCCCTGGCTGAGTACTTTCATCTCTGGTAGAGATTTCACAACATCGGTGATAGTGCGGAGCTGGGGCTGCTTACTACCCGAAGCGTGAATATAGGTTCCAACCTGGCCCGACTTTTGAATTTCAAATACACCACAGTTGACGGGAAGCTTATTTTGTTTGAATAGCAAAAAGTGCATCACGCCACCATCACTGAGATATTGATGCAGGGCTTTAGTGATCAATTGTATTTGCTCGGTGGAAAAGAAATTGAGAAGGTCCCAGAGGAGGATGCAATTGAGATCCTTTGGTAGGGTTGCCTGTCGCAACGCGGCCTGAACGGCTTCTTCAAATGGCACTTTTCTGCTGGTTTGCCAAGCGAGCGATGAGTAAAAATCAGAAATAAACAGTTCGCCCACCCCCCTTTGAAGGTGTTCCATATTTCTCCCAGCCTTTTGCCCAATATCCAGAACTTTGCTGACCGGTGAGCGCTTGACGTGAGTCAGGGCGGTGTCGAGAGCGGTTAGCGAAATATTAGTAAGGCGGTTTTTTTGGAAAGCGGATACCGCTGCTGATGATCCACTGGCCATCACTGAAGTTGGCGATTTTACATTGCCATACTCAAACATTAATTCGATAAGGTCTTTACGCATCCCCTCTCTTTGTAGCAGGGAGGAGCGCAGGGAGAAGTTGCCCATAGTCTTCATTAAATTCAGGGATGAGTACCTATAGGTGGGCAGTGGTTCTTCCAGGTGGAGCGGTTCTGTATTGAAGGTAAAGCCAGAAAGGCGCTTAAAATCCGCGGGCCCCTTGGGCATAGTGCCGGTGTACAGCATTGTATGGAAAATGGTACGCGGCTTTAAGTGGGGTCGGATTTCCTCAATGAGCTTGGTAATAAGCTCAGGCTCCATAAAGTTGAATAGATCCCAGCAGAGCACCACATCAAGCTTGATTCGTTGGGGCTTTTTGGTGAGATATTCAGAAAGCTTAACGGCCCTGACTTCTTTATCGAGGGCAGAAGTATCCAGTAGCAGACTGCGTAAATCTTCGATAAATGTCTGGCAGGAGCGCTCCAATAAAGGCTGTGTGGTGCCAAACGAAAGGCATCCCAAATCTAAAACTTTACTACCTGGTTGAATGACTTCATCCACCAAAGCAGCAATACCAAATGAATGATGCTGCAACATATTTCCCACACCAAAACTAAAGCCCCGGCATTAGCCGGGGCCCATATTGAGGATTAACTAAGAAGGTTTCCTAGCTTTCCTCAGCTTCTTCTTCGGTCTCTTTAGTGCCGAAGAGGTAGTCGCTGGTGTCGGACAGGCGAGAGGAATCGCTCGTGCTCGTGGTGCTGGAGGAGTAGGTAGAGCTGCCGCGAGTACGGGCTGAGGGCTTCTCTTCTGCTGCGGGCAGGTCTGGGTGTACCAGACGATCAGAGAACTCCTTGTGGCGCTCTTTCATTTCGGAATCGGTATCAACCATATCCATGGAGCCACGGAATTTACCGCCGTCGTCCAGCTTGATTCTCGGTGCAATCAGATTGCCATTAACTTGTGCGGTGTTGCGGATTTCGATCAACTCATCGGCAAGGGCATCGCCATCCAAGGTGCCTTCTACAACAATATTTTTTGCGTGGATATTGGCAGTAACTGCACCGCCAGTGCCAACAGAAAGATTGTGACCAACCATGATCACGGTACCATCAACAGTACCTTCCACGTGCAGATCTTCGGTGCCGATCAGCTCGCCACGAAAGTTAATACCTTCACCCAGCACTGACTTGGAGCCTGAGCCCGAAAGAGATGATTGCTGCTCAACAGCGCTCATGCCTGCTAAAAATGGTGTGGAGTCATTGCTTTTGTCAGTGCTCATAGAAATAAGTCTCTCTGTTTAGAAAAGTCAGCTGTTGCGTCGATTGCACCGATAACCGTGGTTACAGGGTTGTCGATACGTTGGGTTTTTGTTAAATCGGAAAATCAAAATTTTCAAAAGTGATAAGGCACTTCTAATGGCGGGTACGGATTATTTTGATACTGAATAAAACCTATCAAAACAAACTGCCCTACATTTATGTCAAATTTTTTTCTTTGCTGTGAGTGTTTTACTAAAAAAGAAAATTAGACTATCAGTGCTTTTGGTCACCTAAAATATCCCTGTCTCTGCCTTTTCCCTATTGTGCACATACCTTAAGAACGACTTCCTTTGTCCTTTTACAGTTTTCGTCTCTCTCGTAGAGTTGCAATGCCCGTTTTCTCGTGCTTGCATCAAGGTGAAGAAGAGGCTCTTCTGACCTTAAGCTACGATCGATTTTTGCGATTGCTGTTGATATCGCTATATTCTCGCTATTTACTTCAGGCTCGACCTGTAAGTAAATATTTACTTCCTCTTGTGGAGGGCATACTTCTAATTGTCTGCTGATGGGTATCGAGCCTATTGGCACAAAACAATATATGATTGGAATACTACCTACAGCGAGCTTACCAGCGTTTTCGGTCTGGCAATCAATCAAGCTGACCTCGACTTGAATGCGCTGAATTTAGCACGGATTGCATGCTAAAAGTGTGACTTGTAGCACCTTTTGGTCGTGATGATCGTCGTTTCCTGTTTTTTAATCCGCTAATGATTTACGGCTTAAAATATTGTTGTAATAGGCGATGTATCCCTATGTAAAGAATTGTTTATGTTGGCATTTGGATTAATGTCTGAGCCTTGCATTCTTGCGCTTTCAAAATTCTATCCTAAATGTAAGTGTGCACTTATTTGCAATGACTATTGGGTGTCCTCAGGAAGGCTGTTTTCACAGGGTGGAGCTGCAGGCAGTTTTTGCCAGGATATATGTCACTCACCGCATACCTCTCAGTCCCACCCAAAAAAGGTAGGCCCAAGAGATATTTTGGTGGCGTTGGCAGGGGTGCCAGCCTTGCTGGGCTGGCTAAATTTCAGGGGTAATTTGGATTTTAAACGGAGTTCCGTTTGAAGTTTTAAACTCTACCTCTGCAGCTTGGTTGAACCCTGTCACCAGAATGGGACTTGCTATCTGCTTATAACCACTAGAAGCCCCAAATTCATATATTTTTGTCTGCAATCGAATTTGGTTTTCAGAAACTTGTTCGGCAGACACCTCGAACCTAAGTGTGTTTTCGATTTGGATTTCGCTTTCATCTCCTTCGTTATTGAGGAGGCGGACGGAGGTCAGGTTCTCGTTTCTGGTGCTGGCATCTACCTTAAGCATTATTGGAGAAGCTGACGATAAGGAGGTATACAAGAGCAAAGTCGTACCCAGGGCCAATATTGCGGTGAGATATTTTCTACCCTGCTTGGCTATTGATATTTTTGGGTTTTCCTGAAGGATTATATCTATGGGCTTCAGTGAAAATGCTGAAGATATTGCTTTTATTGAATCTTGAGAGGCATTTCCACTTTTTTCTATCCGTTGAATGGTTCTAAGGCTTAATGATGCAACATTGGCTAGTTGTTGTTGACTCCAAGCCCTAGTTGTTCTCAGTTTAATAATTTTCTTTGAGTTAACTTTCACTTCCATACTTCTGTCCTCTGAAAATTGATCTCCATTTTCAGGGGGGCAGTCCTTATTGGTTACGATGTTCTTGCGACACCTACCTGACAGCCATATGACTTTGTCCAAATGATGGACTATTTGTACGAATTACGCTCAATGGTGGGCGTGTTTGAAGGTTAGGTGATTCACTGATGTACTACAAGGGGCGCACAATCTTTAACTATTGCCTGGATCCACATTCTGGGCCGGGAAGACATCTATAGGCTCTAAGTTCTCACTTTGAGATAAGTAAAAGGCTAGGGAGTTGAGTCAGGTTGTAACTGGAGGTTCGGATAGTAGCTTTTCTGTTTTTTGGGGGGGGAAGGTTACCACTAAGCAGAGCTGAAGAGCTTTCAATGAGAACACGTAGCAAGATGACTTATGGAGCTTCTGAACAATTCCGTAATATCTCTGTGAGCCAGAAGCATCACGGATTTATTTAGAGGCTCCTTATATAAATTTAACGTTCCAAGCCATTAAATCTTAATACTACCGTGAAGATAATCTATAGCGCCTCCCTTGAGAGAGACTCTGTTACTATGCAGTTCGCAGTGAATTAGTCCAGTCCGCTTGGAGAGTTGCTTAGCTAAAAGTACATCCTTTTTAAATTGTTGGCTCCAATATGGTGCCAGTTGACAGTGCGCTGACCCTGTCACAGGGTCTTCGTTTACCCTTAATTTTGGATAGAAGCATCGGCTAACGAAATCAATATCGTTACTTGCCCCAGGAGCGGTAATGACAACTCCTCGTTTATCCAGCTGGGAGAGTTTTATAAAATTTGGATTTACAGATTTTAGATCGGTTTCGCTACCCAACACAGCTATATAATCATATGCACACAGAACTTCTTGCGGAGTGATGCCGAGGCCATCAATAAGAGCACCAGGTGCTTCTGTGGATACCGGAATGCTAGCCGGAAAGTCCATGCTATAGACAACTCCCGATCTCTGGACTAACAGTGGGCCGCTTTTTGTATCAAACTGGATGGTTTGGCCTGAGTATCTTAAATGAGTAAATAGAACGTGGGCAGCTGCGAGTGTGGCGTGGCCACATAAATCTACTTCTGCCTCAGGAGTAAACCATCTCAGAGAAAAGGAATCTTCATTTTTAACAAAGAATGCGGTTTCAGAGAGATTGTTTTCCTCAGCTATCTTTTGCAGCGTATCATCCGCAAGCCAGTTATCAAGAGGGCATACAGCAGCGGGATTACCTTCAAATACCTCGGAGGCAAAGGCATCTACTTGATAAATTGCTAGTTCCATTAGTTTTTTCCTTGAGTAATAGATGCTATTTTGGGGCAGTATAAAATTATTGTGATAGTTGGCTTGTTTGTGCCAGTTTGTTTTTTGGTATACAAACTATCTAACGGCTGAGGGAAGCCAGGATGCTCATACCATCAGTGCTCCATGGGGCGGGTCTTCAAAGTCTACAGAAATATAGCGAACTATTTACAGGCTCTCTAGCTGCGCAAAGCGACGTTCGTAATAAATCAAGCCGTTGGATATGCGCATAATCTCAAGAAGGTCTCCAGAAGAAAATCCAACAACAATCTTAATAGGTGCTTCGTCACTGTATTGGAGAAGTTGTTCGTTTTTGCAGAGTTCTCGCGCTAAGAGGGATGTATAGCATAAGCTGAAACCAATGTATCCGTCTCTATTTAGGTGTTTCGGCTTGTTAGCTCCTTTACACAAGGCTGCAATATTTCTCAAATATCTCGAGCCCAAATCAGATTTTGAATATATCCAATCCTGTCTGCTTTTAAATAGTTGAGGAAGTAGAGTTAAGCTGATATCTGGGAATTCCCGGCCAATACTATCTCTGAATTCACGTAGCTCGAAATATAGGATTGAAGGAGGAAGCGAGCCCCCAGCAGCTACCAGTTCTGTATCGAACCATGTTTGGGCTAGGTCAAGTTCATCCGTTCCTAGCATAGTGGGCAGCTTTAGCCATGCCAAATTGGGAGTTCGGCCATCAGCCCAAAAAGAAAGGTTTTCAAGGCCGTCTTGGATGGATTCATTTTTTTCTAGTGTATCGAAAATCACTTCATAGTATTCAGCTATAGACAAACCCCGAACTCCTGTCATATCTCATTTTTGCTTAGTATATCGATCAAGCAAGTCAGTGGGGATGTTTTTGGCTTTTCCTTCTGATTCAGCAGTATGTGCGCTGGGGCGCAATCTAAAACAACCATCCCGTTCGAAATGAAATTCCAACAAAAGCAAAGAGAACGGACAGTACTGTAACTGGGATAATATGGTATGCCAGTGCAGTGAGATTTTTTTCAGAAAGATTTGGAATGATTCGCAGCCTTGCGTCAATTGCCAGTAAGAAAGTGCATGCCAAAAGAATCAGTTTGAAGGATACCAGGCGAGAAATTGGATTGGAGAAGTTGAACCACTGCGATAAGTCAGGCAGTAGGGTATATGAGAGATATAGCCCGGAGAGTATTTGAATGAGCAGGGCGGGGATGCCAATCTTTTCGTAGCTGCTTTCAAACCGGGAAAGAAAAGCTACATCCTTATCCCGTAAAACTTTGGGTAGTATTGTGCAGGCAAGTATCAGATGCCCACCGGTCCAAATTGTTGCACCTAGAAGGTGAAAAAAAAGTACTACGTTGTACATCCTGTCCCCCAGACAAATCCTTGTTGGGGGACTATAGCGCTAAAATCTACGGGTGTCTGCTGCCAAATAGGGGTAGAAAGTAGCGCTGTCTACTCCCTGGGTTCCGGCCGGGACCAAATCCAGTAGGCGCCGCAGCTGATGCCGCCAATGGTAAAGCAAAGAAGGTAAATATTACTGATATGAAGGATGGCAAAAGCTAGGGATATAGCCATTGTCAGGCTGGCCAGTAACTTGGTTCTGCGGCTTACATAACCACTGCGCCAAGTCCGCAATAGATGCCCAAAGAGATGGTGTTCTTCGATCCATTGGTGCAGGCGCTGGGAGCTGCGTGATGCGGCCCAGGCACCGAGGACAATAAATACAGCCGACGGCAGGCCGGGAAGAATGGCTCCGATAATGCCAAGGGCGATAAAAAAGCAAGCAGCGGCGCCCCACAGCCAGCGCATCCAGCCCTTTGCCAACGGCGGGGTGTAGGACATTACGCTGTCTTCAGTGGATTCTTTCATTCGGTACCTCTACCTTCTAGCTTATTGCAGTAGTTGTGCATCAAAAGTAACAATATTTGTCCGCTTGGTCTGCTTGCTCATAAGCAGTTTGCCCAGCACCTAGTCAATAGAGTCAGCAGGCCGATAGGTCGCTAGTGCAGGGTAACGGATTATGTGGATGATTTCCTCTGTCCAGGGAGGTGACTTTCTGGTTTATGTGAAGCCAGGCCTCCCAGTTCTGAGAAAGCAATTTATTTTGGTTAACGAATAAAAAATTCGACCGGAACGGCCATTGTCAGAGGATCACCGGGTACCTCTTCTGGTGGTCTAGGCAGTGGTTCTGCCCTGCGCACCAAGGCCACGACTTCTCGGTCGAGAGACGATATGCCACTGGCTCGGTGCAGCTCAACCTTTAGTACTTTGCCTTTTCTGTCCATCGTGAATTGTACCCAGGGAATACCTTGTTGACGCCGTATTTGGGCGCTACGGGGGTAGCGTTTTCTTCGCTCAAGGTGAGCCTGTAATTGGTTCTGCCAGGTTAATCTGGCTTGTGATTCCCTCTGGTTCAAGGCGCCCACTTCCGGTGCCGCAGCTTGCTCTGCTTCTGCTACATCTGCCGCGAGAGGGGCTGATGTTTCTTCAACAACAGTTTCTCCAGTAGCCTCTCCACTGGAGTCTTGTTGCTGTGCGATTTCCTTCTCTTCCACTGGCTCAGGGGTCTCTTCCTTTTCCTCCGTGGGGGGCTCCTCTTCGGGCTTCTCAATGGCAATTTCCGAGGGGGCTTCTGGCAAAATAACAGGCTCTGACTGCGCAGAGGTTTTTTGTGGCTCGTTGCTCTGCTGGTTTGCGGGAGAGGATTCCTGTTGTTGAGGACCTACCGGTAGCGACGTGGGTGGTGCCACTGGAGCGGCTACCATACTGACTTCAAATACCTGTGGTGCTGCAGCAGGCGGAAGTGCCAGTTCGGATTTGGGTTGCCATAAAAAATAGACGGCAATAAGTCCGTGAAGGGCTAGGGCACAGCAAAAGGCGCAGAGCGATAGAAAAAATCGCGGACGCTTCGCAGATTTTACCTTCGGGCCGGCCAAGAGGCTCATTGGTTTACGGTCGCCGGTTTATCCAGACCTACCAGAGCGATTTTCTGGTATCCGGCACTGGCAAGGCGGTTCATCAGGTCCATCAAATCCCCATATTCCACTTTGCTGTCGGCACGCAGCAGGATTTGCTGTTCTGTGCCAATTTCATTTGCCCGGAGTTCAGCAGCTAAGTTCTCCCGCACAATAACTTTGTCCTCACCGAGAGTCAGGGTGAGGTCCTTTTGCAGGGTGAGATATTTCGGATCTTCTGCCTGGGGTTGTTGTGGAGCTGTCGCCGAGGGTAGATTGACGGGCACGCTTACAGTGGCCAACGGAGCCGCAACCATAAAAATAATTAGCAATACCAGCATTACATCGATAAAAGGTGTGACATTGATATCGTGCTGTTCTGGCAGTTCTTCGCTATTGCTGCTGTTGAGATTGAATGCCATTAGTTGACGCCCTGAACCTGCGGTACTGCGCGCTTTTTGTTCGCGCTAACCAGTTCGGCGAGCGGGCGCGCATTTGGATGATGGCGATCCAGGTCCCGACTAATCAGTACCATTAAGGCGGTGACATTATCGGCCAATACCGCACGATAATTGCCGATAGCCCGGGAAAAGTAGTTGTAGATCACTACCGCCGGAATTGCAGCAACCAGGCCGATCGCAGTTGCCAGCAGGGCTTCGGCAATACCTGGAGCCACTACGGCCAGGTTTGTGGTTTGGGTTTTTGCGATACCGATGAAACTGTTCATGATGCCCCAAACAGTTCCAAATAAACCGACAAAGGGGGCGACGGAACCGATGGTTGCCAGAATTCCGGTGCCACGGTTCATGTCGGTAGCGAGAGAAGCTTGGACTCTTTCCAGGCGAGCCAGAACACGTTCTTTTAAGCCGTCATCTGACACTGGGCCACCTGAAGATAAGTCGAGTTCGTGGCGACTCGCTTCTACCAATAACAGGGCACCGCCGGTTTGGCCTGAAAGCTTTGATTCAGCATTGGCGAACGTCTTGCTTTGGATCAGGGTTGCCAATAATTGTTTGGCCTTGCGACGTGTTATTACCAGCTGCAAGGTTTTAAAAAGCCAAATCGCCCAGGTTAAAACCGAGGCCAACAGTAGGCCGATCATTACGCTTTTAACGACGATATCCGCGGCGTGATACATTCCCATGGGAGATAAATCGTGTGCGCTGAAAGCGGTATCTCCAATGTTGGAGGTTGCAGTCGAGGTAGAGTTGTCTTGATTTTCTTGCAACCCCACGGAGGTTTCCACATCTCCCTCGAGAACTATTTCTGTATTGCTTTGTTCGCTTGAGTTGGAATTATTTTCCTGCGCTAAAGCCGGCAATGGGCCCAATGTGCTGCCTAGCAGGCACAATAAAATTACAGTCCAGATTTTCATTACCGACTCCTGGCTTCAGGTGAAAAATAAATTAGGGTGTAGCGGGCGCTAATAATTGTTCGACATTTTGTCGTGCAAAAGCAAAGGCTTGTTTGGCCCCATTGAGGGCTACTTCTTTTTGCTCTTGGTTGAGTTCAAGAGCATCTAACGCAGTTTTGAATTGGCGCCAGTGTAACCCGCGACCGTCTTCATGTCCTGCCAAGTGGCGTGCGCCGAACTCTTCTGATAAATCCAGATGTTTGCGCGCGTACTTGAGAAGGAATGCCGCTCCTAAGTTGGAGCCTTCAACTACGTAGAGCCAGCCCAGTGCAGAGTGGAAATCAGTAATTGTGACTTCTGCTGCGGCTTGTTGATCAGCTTTTAAATCGCTCTCGGGCATTTCGAAATCAGCACAGTCCTGGAGGACTGCTTCAGAGCGGTCTCTCTCTTTCAGGCCGGGCAAAAAATTATTTAATTCGTCACTTTGAAACCAATCAGATACCGCTTGATGCAATCGCGACTGCGTGCGAACAAACAGTGCATATCGCTCGCGATTGGAAAATGGTGACAGGGACATAATGCGTTGATCTAGACTCTCGTGGGTCGTATTAGTGCCTTCTTTCAGCCAAGCGGAAAAGGTGGGCTCTGTTGGTTCAACGGATTGGCATTCTGCTGGGTTGCTCACGGGATTTTTCCAAAACAAATTAAACAATAACCGCCCGGTTATTCCGGTGGCTTTGTAATGGGTGACGGACCAAATTCAAATTAACCCATCCCGTTGATCAATATTTTTTGAAAAATTCACCGGGTTATTCCAAATTGATATAACATTCTCAGCTCAGCTACTTTAAATGAGAATAGATATCATTTACAGTCCCCGCCCTCAAAAGATTACAGCGCAAGGTCTGAGTTTTGGCCCCGGAAACCCCTTCAACCCCAGGATTTGATGAGCTTTACCAAGAGCACCACGAGTGGCTTGTCCGTTGGATTGCGCGCCGAACTTCCGGTGTTGATAATGCCCAGGATTTAGCTCAGGACACTTTTATTCGTCTGCTGGATAGGCCGAGCCTGCCTGCGGGGATTCGAAGCCCGAGGGCCTGGTTAACCAAAGTGGCCGGGAACCTGCTGATCGACCAAGCCCGTCGCCAAGTGCTGGAGAAAAATTATTTAGCGCTGCTGGAAAATTTGCCGGAACCGGAATGTCCCTCCCCGGAAGATAAGTGGGAGCTATTGGGGCTTTTGGAGCAAATTGATCAATTGCTCAGTGGTCTGCGCCCGATAGAGAAAACGGTATTTCTAATGGCGAGACTAGACGGCTTAACATACCGCCAGGTGGCTGAGCAGCAGGGGCTAAGCCTTTCCTCAGTAGAGAAATATATCGCAAAAGCCATGCTCAAGTGCTATGCCGCTGCGTACGATAACGAATAATTTTCTATGGACTTGGAACTTGCTTGCTGATGTCAAACGCCCCAGAAAAAAATAGAGAAAAAATTCCTGAAGCAGTACTGTTGCAAGCCGTTAGCTGGCGCGTTCGCCTGGGTTCCGGCGAGGCGCTTGACTCAGAGCGCGATGCTTGCAGTCAATGGCGTTCGGCGGACCCTCTGCATGAACTGGCGTGGCAGCGTTTTGAGCGGATGGAGTCACCTCTAGATACGGTGGCTCGCCGAGCGCCGCGTTTGGCCCATTCCACCCTCAATCAAACCGATGCAGAAATTCGCCGTTTAAATCGCAGGGCTGCTCTTAAAACCATGGGCGGTGGTGTCCTTGGGGCTTTTGCCGTTGGCCTGGTGGGATATGACACCGGTTTGCTGAAGTATATGTCTGCCGATTATTCCTCTGGTTCTAAGCCGGCCCAATATACTCTGGATGATAAGAGCCAAGTCTGGCTAAACACCGGTAGTGCCATTGAATGGGAATCGGGCACAGCAATCCGTTCCCTTGTTCTGACTAAAGGTGAAATGCACTTGACCAGTGCCGCTGACCCGAGGCCAATGCAGGTATCGGTGCCTCAGGGGCAGCTGATTTCCCGTGACTCGCGCTTTTTTGTCCGCAATGGCGATGACCACACGATTTTGCAGGTTGTGGAAGGTGGGGTGCAGGTTCAGCCGAGTGCGGATATAGAGCCCTTTGCAGTTAAAGCGGGTGAGGCTTATCGTCTTACTGGAGCCGGTTCACTCGCTCTGGACAGCAAGATGTTTGATTACAGCGGATGGATTGACGGGGTGCTTTCAGCTCGGAGCATGCCATTAGGGGCACTGCTTGAAGAGTTGTCTCGCTATCGTGTTGGTTTTTTACGCTGTGATCCGGCATTAAGAGATCATCAGGTTTCCGGGGTTTTCCAGCTTCACGATATCGACACCATCCTAAAAATATTGGCGCGTTCGGCGGGAGCTGAACTGAGCTATACCACGCGCTGGTGGGCAACGATTCAATTGCAGGGCTGACGGTTTTTTCGGAACGGGCAACCTTTAATTCCTGCTCTTATTGCCAGATGACCACAAAAAGTTATCAGAAGGTGTCATTTTTTATTTTTGATGACGCTTTTGATTGCTAGTTTTCCCTCCGAAGCAAAAAAAACAAAATAATTCTCATTTAGATTACGGGTTTTTGATTTTCGTTCGGCTTCCTAGTTATACACCTGAGAATAGGAAGCCGCTTAAATGCAGTCCCGCGCCCCAAAACATATTTTGCCCACCTTGTTGGCACTGTTGTTGGCCGTAGTTCCCGTATCGAGTTTTGCGCAAGCCCAGCAGGGCAATACAGCGTTGATCGAATTCAGTTTGCCTGCGGGTAATCTGGGAGATGTGCTCAACCTCTACTCGCGTCAGGCTGGGGTAACGCTCTCTTTCGACGAGAACCTGGTGGAAACTATTTCTGTTCCAGCACTATTTGGTAGCTATCGTGCAGAAGAAGCTCTGTTGAGCTTGTTGCGCGGTACCAACCTGCAAGCGGTTCCCGTTGGTAGTGGTGCCTGGCTGATCCAGTCCGCTGGCGAGCAGGATCTGATGGTGCTGGACAGCATTCAGGTTGAGACTCGTGATGGCGGTGAAAAAGACCAGGTATTTCGCGAGTCCGGTTCAGTAAATATTCTCACCCAGGAAAATATTGAGCGCTTTCGCGGTACCAGTGTTGGCGATATTTTTCAGGGCACCCCCGGTGTACTTATCAGTGAAAACCGCAATTCCGGTGGTCTGGATGTCAATATTCGCGGTATGCAAGGGCAGGGGAGGGTTCCTGTCTTAATCGATGGCAGTCGTCAGGAAACAACGATTTATCGCGGTTATGCCGGGGTTTCCAGTCGCAGTTATATTGACCCAGATCTGATTGGGTCCTTGCGTATTGATAAAGGCCCAGTAATGGGTGCCGAGGGCACTGGCGCTACCGGTGGCGTTGTCAGTGTAAATACCCTGAGAGCGGAAGATGTCGTAAAACCCGGCGAATTGTCGGGTTTCCGTGTTCGTGTCAGTGGTATCGGAAACAATAGTGAGGCTCCAGAGCCGGGCACTTATGCTGGCTATTACCTGCCGCGAAATGCATATCGCTCCGATTGTCGCTTTGCCAGCTATTGCACAGACGACTATGCAATGCCGGAGAGCTTTGCGCCTGATTACGGTATGGACAGTCCCAGCTTGTTGGATTTCGAAGGTTACGCGGCGAGTTTTGCAGGCGCCCAGCGTTTTGAGTGGGGTGATTTGGTGGTGGCCCACGCTCAACGTGAGCAGGGCAATTACTATGCGGGTACTGATGGTCCCGCGCCGGAAGTGATTGTTGGCGAATCTCAAGAGTTGGCCTGGTATACCGAAACCCCGGTCACTCTTGTAGGGGCATCTCCATTCCGCGCGGGCGAGCAAATCCCCAATACCAATTTTTCTAGTGACTCCTGGTTATTAAAAAGCAGCCTCCATCTGCCAAAGGACCAGAGCCTGGAATTGAGCTACCTGCGCTATAACAGCATTTATGGCGAAATGATGCCCTCCCAGATTGTTTCTTTTGGGCAGGCGCGCCAGTGGCTTGACAGTGAGGTGCTGAATCAAACTTATACCGCTCGTTACCGCTGGCAACCTGTTGAATATGACTGGGCAGATCTGCGTATTAATTTCTGGCATACCGATGCGGTAACTGACCTGAATACCCCGGATGTTGGCTCTATCGACCTGGAAGACAATACAGCGCGAACTGATGATTACCAGCGTTTTGGGTTGGATATCACCAATAGTATGCGCTTCTACCCGATGGGTGAGTTACGTTGGGACTACGGTATTTCTGCCCAGTGGGAAGACATGGATACCGATACCCCGGCAACTGATAGTTTTTATACCGGTTCCCGCAATGGTTGGCGCAAAGAATTCAGTGCATTTACAGGTATGGAGTGGCAGCCGTGGCCGGAGTGGACTCTGGAAGCCGGACTTCGCTACACACGTTTCTCCTCTAAAGATAACAATGCACTTCCATTAAGCACCAGTGACCCCGCTTGTGTGGCCGATGGTGAAGGTGGTTGTCTGGATGTTCACTACAGCAATAGCCACTCCGGCACTGCACCAATGGTGGTTTTAACCTGGGAGCCAATCACTGGTTTGCAATTTTATGCTCGCCACGCGCAAGCCTTGCGCATGCCGAGTCTGTTTGAAAATACTTCCGGCTGGTCAGTGAGCCCCGCGCTGGATATTCCTTTAAAGCCAGAGCATGCCAAAAATAATGAAGTTGGAATTAATTATCTCAATGGTCAATTATTTGAGGCTAATCACCAGTTGCGTACAAAAGTTGCCTATTTTGAAAACCATGTAGATGACTACCTGACCCGTACCCAGCCGAATGCTTGGGAGGAGGAGCAGGATGGGCTCGACTTTTTCCGTATGCGCAATATCGATAGCCTTGATCTTAAAGGTTGGGAGCTGAATCTAGGGTATGACGCCCACTGGTGGTTACTCGAATTGAGTGGCACCAAGTACAGCCATATTGAAGTATGCAACGTTGCCAGCTATGTACGCTACTCCTGCACAGATTGGGGCATTCCGGAAAGTTATATCAATAACATGATCCCACCCAACTGGCATGCCAGCGCCCATTTCGGTCTGCGTTTACTCCAGAAAAAATTGGAGCTGGGTGTGCGTGGTACCTTTGTTGGTGAGCGGAATTCTATTCCCCGCTACAACGCGCCGACCAGTTTTAATGAGCCTGTTTTATGGCACAGCTACCAAGTGGTGGATGTTTATACCAGTTACAAATTAAACGATAGCTTGTCAGTGGATTTCACCGTCGACAATGTTAACGATAAATATTACCTCGATGCTTTGAGTCTTGGCTTGGTCCCTGCCCCGGGTCGCACGGCAAGGCTCAGTCTCACTTATCAGTATTAATCGATCGGAGTATCACAGATGAAAAGAGCACTAGCCCTTTGGGCCACGCTGTGCCTGTCTCTCGTACTCGTTGCCTGTGGTGGCGGCGGTGGTTCAAATAACAAGGTGGAAAAGCCCACTGCCAGTTTCAGCTTGCTGTCTCCTGCTGATACCACTTTCTCGCTGGCAGATGGCGATGTTACTGTCCAGTTGAACGGTACTGATAGCAGTAGCCCGCGAGATGCAAGCCTGACTTACCGTTGGGAGCTGATTGAGTGGCCTGAGCTTAGCTTGGCAGAGCTGACCAGCACTGAAGATGCCTACACTGAATTTACTGCCGATCTCCCGGGCGACTATGTGGTGAGCCTGATTGTAGATGACGGCACTGAAACCAGTGAAGCGGCTCGTATGACCCTGACTGCAACCAGCCCGAATCCAGTGGCCATTACTGAGCCGGTGCACAGTATTATCCTGGGAACTGATACTCTGGGGCTCGATGGCAGCTTGAGTACTCCTCCAACCAATGAGACTGGAGATCTGGAGTATTTGTGGTCCTTGGTTGAAAAACCGCTCGATAGTGCTGCATACCTGACTAACAGTGACTCTAGTCAAGCCACTTTGCATTTGGATGTCGAAGGTGACTACAGACTTGAGTTAGTTGTCACTTATAACGGAGTTGCCAGTGAGCCCGCGGAAGTTCTGGTAACTGTTTCCGCTGGTGATGCTCCACCTGTTGCAGTAACAGAAGACCAGACTATTACTCTTGGCGAAGAAGTTGTATTGGATGCGAGCGAGAGTTACGACCCTGAAGGTAATTCTCTGCAGTACCGTTGGAAGTGGGCATACAGCCCAGTTGAAACTGATGGTGTTCCGGTTCCTGAATTGGAAGGCGAGACAACTTCTACCGTTAAATTCACTCCTATTGCAGCAGATACTTACAACCTAATATTGTTTGTTTTTGATGGTGCCAGAAAGAGTGAAGAGCGCGAAGTTACCATTGTAGTTGAGGCTGATTCTGAAGCTGAGGTGAATGAAGCTCCAATTGGTGAGATAGAGGCTACTGGTTACTACCCGTCCTACAGTATTGGTGAGCAAGAGTTGGGTCTTCGTGCCGAGTTTAATTTTGTTGGCTATGACCCTGAGGGTGATGCTCTGCAAATTATTGATGCAGAATTGATCGAAAAACCTGAAGGCAGTGTTGCCGAGTTGGTAGATATTGGTTCTTGGAAACCAATGGGTAAAAAAATCCAAGAGCTGGATGTGGTTGGTACATATCGTGTAAGCATGACCGTTTCTGACGGGGCTAACCAAATCGACTTGGAAGCAACCATGGAGGCGAAGATCGGTGACGTAAATGGTTATCCTTCTACCCGTGGTGTTGAAGCCCAATCCAAGTCTGTGCTCGTTGGGGATGCCTTGGTGTTCGATGCCTCCAGTAGCGATCCTAATGATGATCCAATGGAATTCCACTGGGAGTTGGTTGACAAGCCCGATGGCAGTAATGCCGTAATTGAGCCAATCACCGAGCCTGAGAGTGGAGAGCTTCGCCGTGCTCAAGTTGTTACCGATGTGCCGGGTTCCTACACTGCACGTTTGATTGTCAGTGATGATCGTGGTTTATATGCTAAGACCTATTCTGAAGATGATGGTCTTGCAAAAGTTTCCAACACAGCACCAGAAATCCGCTCTGTAGTTTGGGCGCGTAACTGGGGTAGATTGTCCACTGACGAAGATTATTACCAAATCTTGCCGTGTATGTCCCTATTGCATCGTCCAGTAGTAGTAGATGCTGATGGTGACGAAGTGTTTACCTACGAAGAACTGATAAGTGCACCGGAAGGTGGTGAATTCACCAGTTACCCCGACAGTGAAGATTGTGAAAATACAGCTGGCACAGTATTTTCAAAGGCGGGCACCTATATTTTCCGCTACTACGCCACGGACTTGATTGACGATGCGCCGGAATACGATTTTGTTGTAGAAGTTGAGCCCATGAGTGAAGCTAAGGGTGTACGTCTGCGCAACATTAACTCCTGGGACGAGAGCCTGTGGCTGCCGATGCCGTACGAAAATATTCCAAGCTACGGCACTCCGTCTAACCTGCAGTGGGATACTTCTGCCACGGAAGAGGAATATCTGCAGTGGTCTTTGACTGCTGTTGATTCCGACTACACGATTGAAAATGTTCAGGTTAAGCATATCAATGGTGATTTGGAAAGTCTTACTCCCTGGTTTGAAGGTTTGGTAGAGGGGCAGGTTATCAGTGAAGGGGAGTCTTTAGACTTTAAGACCTGGATGCCAGCGGTACCGTGTATTCGTACCGATGACAAAGCAGAAGGTTTCCACTTCTCTTTCAATATTAAAGAGATTCCGGAGTTGACCTTCACCTATGAAACCTGGGTTGCTGCCGACGATGGCATGTTCGGTGATTGGAGACAGTGTGAAGCAGGTGAATTGGATTAACTGTCCAGAGCTTACTTTCCCAATAACGCATGTTTTTACAAGGGCCCCATAATGCTGGGATCTTTGAAAAAAGGGCGCCTGTAAAGGCGCCCTTTTTTTTGTAACTCGAATTCAAAAGCTACTCTGCTCCCAATCATCGACAGGCTCTAAAACGAACTGTTGGCTTTTGTCATTCTTATCACACTTGTAAACCTGAAGACGCTCACCCTCTTCGGTTGAACTACCCGGTGCGTCTATACAGTAGGTCCAGTTCTTATCGCGATTTTGGATGGCCCCACTTTCCTGGATTTGCCATTTTTCCGAATTGCCGCCGTCACAATCCCACAGGTGCATTTTATCGCCGTTATCAGCAGAGCCAGTGTTGAAGTCAACACAGTATTTATTATTACCCTTGGGACGGAGTTGGCCTTCAGCAGTATAAACAAACTGCTGTTCATTGCTGGAGCCACAGTTATTCATATTTAGGTTTGAGCCATTGCTATAGCCCTGGGAGACGGTCATGCACAAGTCAGCATTTGAGGCAGAACGGATTCTCAAATAGCCAGGAAGACTTCTCCTTACTCCGACAAAAGGAATTGCCGTGCCAGTATAATTGGGGGTGGTTGCGACTGTATCAGGATCCATCCCGATTGCAGTGGCACCATGTGCGATTGCTGTAAATATGTAGCCATAGTCGGTATTGCTAAAATCGCCAGAACTATCCCATAGGTGCATCAGCTGTTTGGTTTCAGCGGCTGCGTTGGCTGTTATCTGGTAATGATCGCCAGCCTGGACATTGCCGCAAAATATTCTTTGCGAACTACTGCTGTCTATTGAATCAATGGAGCTGGTAAATTCTTCTGGATCTGCGGTATCTATATCAGGACATAAAAATGCGCTCATCGCGTAGGAGTCTAATGCGGATTCCATTCGATTATTGACGTTGCCTGACTGTCCTCCGGTAAAAATAACGATTACTTTTTTGCCGTTATTTAATAAGTTGCCAACGCTAGGCCATCCCGTACTTGTAAGCGTGGTACGGTAATTTTCTGAGGAAGAAATTTGTTGTAAATATGTAAGCATATCCTGGTAGCTGTACTGGAGGTCGCCCAGCTCTTGTTGGATATACTGGTCAAGTAAATAAATTTCATCTGCATACCAGGCGTTAAACCAATCTAAATTGGTTTTCATATCGATATACAGCATTATTGGCGCTTCAATAGTGTTAACGGAGAGCCAGGATTTTATATCGTCCAGACAGTGTTCCAGACGATCATCGTCTCCGTTGCTATTGCACATGTGATTACCGATGTCGTTTTGTCCATGAGCAACATGGGGTCCATGGCTGCTACCTTGCCAGGAACCGTGATCTACGACATCGATTTCCAGTGATCGAAAGCCTTTGTCGAGCCAGTCAGTCAGTGTTTCACCGTCTTCTAGCCGCTCATAGCTGTTATGGGGCTGTAAGTAATAAAGCTCATCAATACGATGCTCACTGGTGGCCGCTTCTGCTTGGTAATCGGGCCAGTGAAAAGTGTCAGCTTTACTGATGCTGGGTATAGATATCCAAAGTGATAGACATAGAGCGCCTGTAGAGACTTTGAGGAAGGACATTGGGGTTCCTGTTATCGTTTTAATAGTATATTTATTATTTGTTATATAAAAAGTGTGTTAATACTTTGTTACCAGAGCTCGATAATTTAAGCCTGTTAATTAACTGTTTTTTTCAAACGGCTTGGGATGCGTAGATTTTTATTTAGATTACAGGTAATTGTTCGTAAGTAGGCAAGTGTTTGGAATTTTTGCGTTGACAGTGAGAGGCTAGGAGAAGAGTACTTTAAGGAAAGTACTCTAACATCTAAAGCATATGCTTGTATTTGGCGATGCTCCATCGCGCACGATTTATTGCTATTTACGCCCCATTCTCTTATCTATCTGCTTTCTCTCCCAATCTTCACCAAAGAAATTAAATAAATTGAAGGTGCTAATTGCATGGGAGGCGAGCCCTATACCCCAGCCAAATGCCGCCCAGAGTGACCATAAGTATCCGGGGGCGAGTATTAAGTTGGCAATTACTAGTCCCGAGATAACTAATAAATAGGTGATTAGGTGTTGGTAAAAGCTCTTCAGCTTCTTGACATGCTTAATGACTTCTTTTTCTTTGGGGGAGATCTGGTCTTGGGAGTTCATACTGATGACCTCGGCTGATTAGCTACAGCAGTGGGGAATATTATTATTCGAGTTATTTTCAAGTTTGGACAGGGATATTAACCACAGCCAATGACATGTGGCAAGTAGTGAAATTTTCGAGTGTATGAAGGATGCCCGATGAGACCAGGCATCCATAAAAGAGTACTACACAATACAGTCGGGTTGTTCTGAGGGGTGGGCTTTAATAAAGGCCGGCAGTTCATTGCAAGCGTCTGTGATTTTCTGGATTTTGGGGTACTGGGTCATATCCAGGCCAAAGCGTTCCGCACTGTATACTTGCGGGAGTAAGCAACACTCGAACAACCCTGGATTGTCTCCAGCGGCGAAAGGCGAGGGTCTTAATTGCTTCTCCAGCGCCGAGAAGCCCAGGTGTATCCAGTGCTGAATCCATTGAGTTTTTTGCTCATCACTGACTTTGAGTTCAGCCTGAAGGTACTGCAGAACCCTGAGGTTCTGTATAGGTTGAATATCGCTGGCAATACTTTGCGCGAGCGCGCGGATATGTGCGCGGGCCTCAGGGGCTTTTGGAAGTAGCGCTGGTTCTGGATGGGTTTCATCCAGCCATTCCAAAATGGCGAGGGATTGGGTGAGACTGGTTTCGCCATTATTCAGGGTTGGCAGTAGCCCGTGTGGATTCAACGTGCGGTAGTCGTCTCCGTGCTGGTCTCCCTTGAGCAGGTTTACCGGGTGATACTCGTATTCCAGGCCTTTCAAGTTGAGCCCGATACGCACTCGGTAGCTGGCGGATGAGCGAAAGTATCCGTAAAGGTCCATTCTCTTTCCTTTTCTTTGTTTTGGCGTTTGGCTGTTTGAATGTCAGCCTTTTTGGTGTTGTCTGGATGCGCCGTATTCATTTTGGCTTCCAGGAGTTTACATAATCTGTTAGCTCCACGGCATGGGCATCCGGGAGAATATCCCAGGGGGTGCGGCTGTCGATCATTACAGCAACTTCATCGGTTTCCTTGCGTGCATGCCGGGCCCCGGTAGCAAATGCCTTGGGATGGGGGCCGTGGGTAAACCCCATGGGGTGGAGGGTAAGCATCCCCGGATGAATATTGTCGCGGCTAAAGAAGTCACCACGGTGATAGAAGATGAGTTCATCAAAGTCATCATTGTTGTGAAAGAAGGGGACTTTGAGTGCGCCCGGGTCACTCTCAATCGGGCGAGGTACAAAAGTCGCTACAACAAAACCTTGTGCGACAAAGGTGGTATGAGCTGAAGGGGGTAGGTGGTAGCGGTGGCTCATCAGCGGGCGTATATCGCGCCAGTTGATGCGAACGGCCAGGTTGTCCCCAGTCCAACCACAGGCGTCCAGTGGGTTGAAGGGGTAGGTAATGGTCGACAGCTGTTGCCGGGCTTTAACCACAACCCGCCACTCATCATCGCCCTGTTGATCGAGAAAGGCTTTATCTATACGAGGCACATCCAGCATCGCCTGGTCAAAAATTGCATTGGGGCCAAGGATGCCTTTTTCGGGGAGCTGAAAATGGCTACCTATCGCCTCTACCATCAATAGTTCCAGCGGCTCATCCTCTGTCGGCGTCAGGCGCCATAAGGTGCCGCGGGGCAGCAGGATATAGTCGCCATCGCGAATAGAGAGGTGGCCAAAATCGCAGAACAAGTCGCCGCTCCCATTGTGTATAAACAGGAGTTGGTCGCCGTCAGCGTTGCGCACCAGATGATTCATAGGCTCCCGGCAGGTCCAGAGGGCGACCTGACTATCCTGGTTTCGCAGGATCGGCTTTTGATCCCAGGGGCTTGTTCCTTTGTGCTTCATTTGCGTGGCATCAAAAGCGTGGGGACGCAATGGACCTTCGAACTGGCTCCAGCCGGTGGGGGGATGACGATGGTAGAAGTGGGTGCAGGGTCCAAAAAAACCCTCTTTGCCCATTTCCCTTTCAAAGCTGTTGGGTGGGAAATCTGCATGGGCTTGGCGGCTTGTATTTCCTTCCGTTCGCGGAAAGCTGATCCACTGTTTCATAGCGTGGCCTCGCTTCTGTGCGGATGGTTCGAAGGTGTGGCGAAAAATTGAGCATCTCAGCGCCACTTACACGCAAATTTCTTGCGCCATAGACCCAATTAGTTCGCAAATATGGCGCAAAAAAACCTATACTGTCCGGCCATTTTTTCGTATGGCCCGGTAACTTTTCCAGAAAGTATTTGTGCCGATAGTGGTTACAATTGAAACCAATGTTAGTTAAATTGAGTAACAGGTACAACCGGGACACCCGAGCAGGCAGGTTTGAGGGCAGCTATGACAATCGAACAAAACACGCGACCCACCGTTGTTGAGAACGACGAGCTGCGCCTCGAAAAGTTCTTACCCTACCGCCTCTCGGTACTTTCCAACCGGGTGAGTAATGCTATTGCGCAAGCTTATGGTGCGCGCTTCCACCTCACCATTCCCGCTTGGCGGGTTATGGCAATTCTGGGTCGTTTTCCCGATTTATCCGCCGCCGAGCTGGTTGAGCAGACGGCGATGGACAAGGTCGCAATCAGTCGGGCCGTCTCTTCCCTGTTAAAGAATGACTACATTACACGCAGTGAAGATCCCGGTGACCGGCGCCGGCAAGTGCTGAACCTGTCGGAGCTGGGGCGAGATATTTATGCTCGCATAGTGCCGCTGGCCCATCAGTACGAGAATGACTTGATGGCATCCCTATCCACTGAGGAGCGGGAACAACTGGATAGCATTATTGATAAGTTAATGGTGCGCGCGAAGGAATGGTCTGAGCGCGGCCTCGTTGATGAATAAATGAGAAAACTAAGAGGAGTTTTCAGATGTTTGAGCATTTAAACAGCCTTCCGCCAGATCCGATTTTGGGCCTTTTGGCCAGCTACCGCGCGGATGAAAACTCCAGCAAAATTGATCTCGGTGTGGGCGTCTACAAAGATGAGGCAGGCCATACCGCTGTCTTGCAAGCCGTCAAGGAAGCCGAAACCCGCTTATTGCAGGGTGAGGAAACCAAGGCCTATATCGGCCCGGCCGGAACTCCAGGTTTCAACACAGTCATGCAGGAGCTGGTACTGGGTGCCGGGCACCCCGCGTTGGTGGGCGGTCGCGTTCGCTCAGCTCAAACTCCCGGTGGATGTGGTGCTTTAAGAGTTCTGGCGGAATTGATTAATCGCGCCAAAGCTGGGGCAACCGTGTGGGTGAGTGACCCCACTTGGGCTAACCATGTGCCGCTTCTGGGTAATGCGGGCTTGCAAATTAAGAGCTACCCCTACTACGACCGCGCTACCAGCAGTTTGCAGTTCGACAAAATGGTCGAGACTCTGAAGGATGTGGGTGAGGGAGATGTTGTTCTTTTCCACGCCTGCTGTCATAACCCCTGTGGTGCGGATCTGTCCCGCGAGCAGTGGAAAGTGTTGGCGGAAATGGCGCAAAAGCAGGGCTTCACGCCGTTTATCGATATGGCCTATCAGGGCTTTGGCGAGAGCCTGGAAAATGATGCCTACGGCCTGCGCTTGATGGCTGAATCTGTTCCAGAAATGCTGGTCGCGGCTTCCTGCTCGAAAAATTTTGGCCTCTATCGCGAACGTGTCGGCCTGGCTATGGTGATTTATGCGAATGGTGAAGCCGCCGATAAAGGCCATAGCCAGTTGCTGAGCGCTATTCGTGGCAACTATTCCATGCCACCTTCCCACGGTGCTGCCATTGTAGAATCTATTCTTACTGATGCGGGACTGAAAGCGAACTGGGAAGCTGAGCTGACCGAAATGCGCGAGCGTATTAACGGTTTGCGTGCTGGATTGGTAGAAGGGCTCGCCGCAGCGGGTGCTGCCGGTGAGTTTGGCTTTATCCGCCAGCAGAAAGGGATGTTCTCATTCCTGGGTATCAATCCCGAACAGGTACAACAGCTGCAAAAGGACTATTCCATTTATATGGTGGACTCGAGTCGCATCAGTATTGCCGGCCTGAGTTCCAATAATATGGAATACTTCTGTAAGGCTGTTGCCAGCGTGCTGTAAATTCGGCACATTTGGGGGTGAGCAATATGCTCACCCTTAAGATTTATCCTTTAGAAGTAAGAGTGAAAGATGGAAGTTGAGCTAGGAGTCCCAGTGCCCGAATCCCCCACCCAAATTTGGACCCCCCAGAGCTGGCGAAACTTCACCGCACATCAACAGCCCCAATACACGTCTGCCGAAGATGTTGCCCAGGTGGCTAAACAGCTCTCTGGTCATCCGCCCCTGGTTTTTGCGGCAGAGGCTCGCGAGCTGCGCCGTCAGCTGGCTCAGGTTGCCGAGGGGAAAGCCTTCCTTTTGCAGGGCGGTGATTGTGCTGAATCTTTTGCCGATTTTAATGCAAACCGCATTCGCGATACTTTCAAGGTATTGTTGCAGATGGCTGTCGTGCTCACCTTTGCCGGTAACCTGCCGGTGGTGAAAGTTGCGAGAATGGCCGGCCAATATGCCAAACCCCGTTCAGCAAATACCGAGACGGTGAACGGAGTAGAACTGCCCAGCTACCGTGGCGATATTATCAACGGCATTGATTTTACTGCTGAAGCGCGCATACCTGACCCTCAGCGGATGGTAACTGCTTATAACCAATCGGCAGCCACCCTGAACCTACTGCGAGCTTTCGCCCAGGGGGGATTGGCCGATCTGCATCAGGTGCACAAATGGAATCTCAGCTTCCTGAAGAATAATCCTCAGCGGGAAAAATATGCCCAGCTGGCGGAACGCCTTCAGGAAGCTTTAGAGTTTATGGCGGTATGTGGTGTTACCTCAGAGAACTCTCCCGCAATTCGTGAGACTTCACTCTATACCTCTCATGAGGCGCTATTACTTGAATACGAGCAAGCGCTGACAAGAACCGATAGCCTTACTGGCAAATGGTATGACTGCTCCGCACATATGCTGTGGATTGGTGAACGCACTCGGCAACTGGATGGCGCTCATGTGGAGTTTCTCTCCGGTGTTTGTAACCCGATTGGGGTGAAAGTTGGTCCAAAGATGCAACCGGATGAGTTGCTGCGTTTGATCGATAAGCTCAACCCCGAGAACGATGCAGGTCGCCTTACACTGATTACCCGTATGGGCGCCGATACTTTGGGAGAAAAATTGCCTGCATTGGTGCGCGCCATTCAAGCGGAGGGGCGCTCGGTGGTATGGAGCACTGATCCCATGCATGGCAATACCGTTAAAGCGGGTAACGGCTATAAAACTCGCGATTTTGAAAAAATCCTGCGGGAAATTCGCGACTTTTTCTCGGTACACTGGGCCGAGGGAAGCCATCCCGGCGGTATCCATCTGGAAATGACCGGGCAGCATGTCACTGAGTGCACCGGTGGAGCTTGGAAAATTTCTGAAGCAGACCTCGCCAGTTGCTACCGCACCCAATGCGATCCGCGACTAAATGCCGATCAGGTGTTAGAACTGGCGTTTTGTGTTTCTGAATGGTTGCGCGCTGGTCGAATCGCTTAATTGGCTGTTCTCTTTAATTAAGAAATTCTGAATGTAAAACCTCTTATCTTGAGCCTTTGGCTCGAATAAGAGGTTTTCATTTCTCTCGACTGAAACTCCCTCTAAATCAGTATTCTATATTTGTCAGACTGTATGTGAGGAGCTGCTCCTTTTACAGTTAAGTCATTCAAGCTGAACATTCTCCAGGTTTTACTTCGACTGAAAGTATTTAAGTATCAATTAAAGCCACCTCATTTATTAGATTAGGGGATGGATATCCCTTAAACGACATTGTTGATAATATTTGATAGTTTATTCTGTCAATTTTTGTAAAAGTAAAAATGTAGGGTGGGGTAATGGTGCGAACTATCGAGTTTTTGTTGGGGTTATGTCTTGTTGGCCTTGGTATTTACAGCGGAATTACGGTAGAAATCGATGTTTACGCGATAATGCTAGTCGTATTTGGTATAGGTTTGATGGCACGATGGTTCGGTTCCTCCAGTAGCGATGAGGATGATGGTTGGTACGATAGTAATTCTGGCAGTAGTTCGAGTGGCAGTTCTTGCAGTAGCGATGATTAGTTTCTGTTTGACAAGCTATTCTTGGAGGCTGCTATATTAGCTGGTTGTGCGTGCGCTGACTCGCATTTATCGGGATGAGCTATTGCGCTGTTAATACCCGCCAATTAGAATTCATGGCCTGTGCAGGGGCCTTGAATAATCTGATGAGAGGCTGTCTCCCTCCTTTATTTGGGTGACTTTACCTTGCTGTATTTATTCTATTTATAAAGTGAAAGTTGGGGGAAGTTATGACCAATCCGTATGTGGCACCAACCTCGGATGTGAGTACTGATGCTGTTAATAATTCTGGACAGAAAAGCGATGTCATTCCAGAGGGAGTTAAAGGTTGGAGTTGGGGTGCTTTTCTCTTAAATTGGATATGGGCTATATTTAACAAAAGCTATATCGGTTTGCTGGCTTTTATTCCTTATATTGGGTTAATTGTTGCTATTTACCTGGGAATTAAGGGGCGCGAACTCGCCTGGAAAAATAAGCAATGGGAAAGCCTTGAGCATTTTAATTCTGTCCAGAAAAAGTGGTCTGTTTGGGGTGTTTGTTTGTTGATAATTCCTATTTTGGGTATTCTTGCTGCAGTCGCACTACCTGCATATATGGACTACCAGAGTGCGGTAGGGGCTCAGTAGATCGAGTTCTTTATTGACAAAGGGTTTGGCTTCCCGCCATTCCCTTTCTGGTGAATTCCCTGACTTTTCTCCTCACTATAACTAGTATGACTATATTTTCAATATAATTGAGTCATGTTCAAATTCCGAGAAGGGCGCTACAAGCTTGTTGAAGAGTGTGGTGTTTAAGTTTTGATTGATTATGCCAGGATAGGTTTAGAAATAAGGTGTAATCGATTTCGGTCTTTAAATCTGTATCATGTACCATTTTGCGCTGGCTTGAAGCTTAAGTGACTTGTCAGCAGTGCTAGCTAACCAGCTTGACGCTGGTTGTATAGGGATAAAGCAAAATGACAGATATGGTAAAGGGACATTACTCAGTTAGTCGCAGGAAGTTTTTTGCTGCAAAAATATTGAGCGTATTGTCGGCACTAGTAGCAGTGTTATGGGCACTTACCCAGTATCTATTTCCTGAGCCCATGATTTACCTATACGGCATATGGCGCCCTGAGTATTATGTAGCCTTTATGGCTATTGTGATTGTGTGCACTTCTCTATCTCTTTGTATTTGGAGCTACTTAAAAAATCGCTACCTATTTGGTGTGGTTTTGGTTTTGGCTTATTCGATCTCTTGTTTTTCATTTTTTATTCTGGGGAAGGAGTATCACAGTCCGGATTTTGTTGCGGGTCTTCCAAAAACGACTTCTGAAGGTGGTGCTGTTTACCTGCAAGGGGTCGAGATTCATCACAATAATTGTGTAAGGCAGGGCGGTACAGTGCAGTGCCGTATGACCGTGACTAATCGGAGAAGTCGGCAAAAAGTAAGGCTTTCCTCCTGGCGCCTGATTATGAAAGATGGCGCTGTTTTCAAGGAGTATGAGGCATTTAGGGGTGGGCAGGAAGTGAGGGGAATGGTAAATCTGGAGCTTCCCCGCGGTTCTGAGGCCGAGCTGGAAATCGTGTTTTTTGAAGTCCCTGAGAACTATACTGAAATCTTGAATCTCGGCTTTAAGGCCGGGAGTAAAGCGTTTGGATTTAAAAACATAAATGTCAGATAGTTTTTTCTAAAGATAGAAAGGTATTGGAATCGGTAGGCTTGAAGCCACAGAAATTTTCCACTTAGGTGTTGTTTGCAGTGTTATCAAGTGTGGATTTGAAACGATATATTCGTGAGTTCTGGTTGTTTGGCTTGAGGCAGGCTTATGCCTGTATTTTCGGTGGCTTCTTGCTGGGAGTTATGATTGTCACCAACTATTGGTATCCACTGGAATCGATTCACCGGTATGACTTTATCTTTCTGGCTGCTATAGCCTTTCAGGTCTTTCTTCTAGCTACAAAACTGGAAACATTCAGGGAGTCAATAGTTATTGTCGTATTTCATGTCGTTGCGACCGTCATGGAGATATTTAAGACATCTGACGCTATTGGCTCATGGAGTTACCCGGAAGAGTACTTCTTTGGGATTGGTAATGTGCCACTGTTTACAGGGTTCATGTATAGCGCAGTGGGCAGTTACATTGCTCGAGTGTGGCGAATTTTTGAATTTGAATATTCTCACTATCCATCAAAATTGCTGACAGTTGTTCTGGTTGTGTTTATCTATGTCAACTTCTTTACACATCACTATATCTGGGATTTCCGCTGGGCATTACTAGCAGGAACAGCGTTAATGTTTTATCGAACCAATATTTACTTTAAGGTCGTTGAAAAGCATCGCTCTATGCCGCTTCTTTTGGGGTGGTTGCTGGTAGCACTGTTTATTTGGTTTGCTGAAAACATTGCTACTTTTGCAAATATATGGATTTACCCTAATCAATCCCACGAATGGCAAATGGTATCTCTGGCGAAGCTCAGCTCATGGTATCTACTGATGCTGCTGAGTTTTGTACTGGTCTCACTGATTAATAACGTGAAGATCCGTTCCGAGACTGCTGGTGCTCCGAGTACGGAAAGCAGGTCGCCCGCTTAAGGCGACCTAGCTGCTTGCTCCTTAAAGGTTAGGGCATTGTGGGGTAATCGGTATATCCGTTTGCGCCACCGGTATAGAAGGTGTTTGGGTCTGCTTCATTTAAGCTCGCATCGGCTTTAAAACGCTTTAGCAGGTCCGGGTTCGCCAGGAATGGAACGCCGAAGGCAACCGCATCTACTTGCTGCTGCCCGATGGCTGTATTGGCCTCATCTCGCCCGTACCCCATATTGCCAATCAGATTGCCCTGATACAGTTCCCTTGCTGGAGTCAATACATCTCCGAGTTGCTCGCCGAGGAAGTCGGCTCGCATCAAGTGCCAGTAGGCCAAATTATATTCATTCAATTTTGATGCAAACCAGCGAGTGTGCCTCTCAGGATCGCTATCACGCATGCTGTTGAATCCGTTTAGGGGAGAAGTTCGCAATCCAACTTTGCCGGAGCCCCAAACTTCGATAACGACTTCCAGAACTTCAAACAGCAAGCGTGCACGATTCTCTAGAGATCCACCGTACTCGTCTGTTCTAAGGTTTGAGCCATCCCGCAAAAAACTGTCCAAGAGGTAGCCGTTTGCACCATGAACCTCAACTCCATCGAAGCCAGCATCTCTAGCATTGATTGCTCCCTGTTTAAAAGCCGCGATAATTCCTGGGATCTCCACAGTTTCAAGGGATCTTGGGGTGGTGTAAGGTTTTTTTCCGTCCGGTGTGTGAACCGTATCGTCAATGGCGATTGGGCTGGCTGCAACCGGCGTTGTGCCATTATTCAAATCGGGGTGACTGGCTCGCCCACCGTGCCAAAGTTGCAGGAATATCTTGCCGCCTCTCTCGTGAACGGCGTCAGTCACTTGTCTCCAGCCTTCGATCTGTTCCTGGGAGTAGATACCTGGCTCAGAAATAAAGGCTGAAGTTCCCTCTGCCACCATAGTTGCCTCGGCAATAATCAGGCCGGCGCCAGCCCTCTGTGCATAGTACTCAGCCATTAAAGGGGTAGGTACGTGGTTTTCAGCTCTTGCGCGGGTCAGGGGCGCCATCACCGCACGGTTGGCAAGCTTCACATCACCTAATTGAATACCTGTAAACAGATCCTGTGTCGCAGTCATCTTGTGTGCCTCAATGTTGTCACGAAAAGCAGTTGTCTATCGATGGCGCACAGACTAAGCTCACAGCTTATTGGAAACAATAAGGTGTTTGGAAATTGATTGTTCGCGATTTGGAAACTATAGACTTTCGAACTTTATCGATCTTTGTGACCACTTGCAGACTGCTGAGTCTCACCCAGTGTGCCGAGGAGCTGGGACTGCCCAAATCTACAGTGAGCAAAGCCATTTCGAAGCTGGAAGAACAACTACAAGCCAAGCTGCTGGAGCGCTCTACACGGAAAATTGAGATTACTGATGCGGGTAGGGTTACCCTTCGCCGGGCCTCTTTACTGGTGGAGGAGTTTAAATCCTTGCGCGAGGATGTGCGGGAGATAGAGCAGCAAGTACAGGGGTTGCTGCGTGTATCGGCTCCCCCGGCCATGGGGAGCTACCTGGCCCAGTATATTTTCCCTCCATTTCTCCAGCAGTGGCCGAAAGCCCAAATCTCGCTGGAGCTATCCAACACTTTTGATGACCTGTTTATTCAGGGTATAGACCTGGCAATTCGTGTCGGGCAGATCGCCGATGACCGTTTGGTGGCGAAAGAAATCGGGTATACGACTCAGGTTCTGGTAGCCAGTCCGGACTATTTAAGGGAGTACGGAATACCTGAGTCACCCCAGGAACTCAGGCAGCACAATTGTATTACAGCCGGGACTGCCCCTGAGTCTGCTTTTTGGACTCTGGTTTCCGAAAACAAAACGGAATCTATCGAAGTGCGAAGTAACTTCCATTGTGGCAATCCAGAAACGGCAAAAAGAGCTGCTGCTGGCGGGGTGGGAATAGCTCAAATTCCGGTTAACAGCATGATCTGTGAGTTGGAGAAGCAGGAGTTAATACGAATATTTCCCGAATGGCACGCGATATTTATGCCAATTTATGTAGTCTATCGGCCCGGAGTCAATAAGCCCAAGAGAGTCTCGGCAATGTTGGAGTATTTAAATGAAATTAAAGGCCGATTTGAGTTCGGTCCTGATCACCAGCTATGCCAATATGAGACCTGCCCGTTGACTACTGGGAATTTGTAGAATTTAGGTATGGGCAATTATCTGGAGGTGCCGTTCTCACTAAATAGAGACCTGATCACGGATTGAAACCTTTGAAATACAGTAGTTGCTTTAGCGGTAAGACCATAAAATCTTAGGTTTTACTATTCCCAATAGGGTGCTTTACGACATGATTTCTCATATAACATTAGGTACAAATAACTTGCCTAGGGCGGGGCTGTTTTATTGCAAGATTTTAGCCCCTATTGCTGCGGAGGAAGTTTATCGCTCTGATACAGTTATTTTCTGGCAGTTTAAAGGCTCCTCCACAAAACTTGCTGTTACTGCTCCCTATGATAAAAAGCAGGCGAGTATTGGTAACGGTACAATGTTAGCCCTTAACGTTGGCAGTATTGATAAAGTCGACAAGATTTTTTCTCTAGCGCTTGGACTTGGAGAGACATCTGAAGGTGGTCCAGGCTATAGGAATTCGGAATCTTTTTATGGGGCCTATTTTAGGGATTTGGATGGAAATAAAATAGCCGTATTTACTCGTTAGAAGGAGTTAAAGTGAGAAAATTGATAAGCTCCGGTTCATACCTTGAGAATCCCATAGGGTTTTCAAGAGCCTGTAGGATCGGGGGGCAAATCGCTATATCGGGGACCGCTCCTATATCGGAGGGCAAAACTGCCTTTATCGGTGATGTTTATGGCCAGACCAAACTCTGCTTGGATATTGCTGTCGCTGCTCTTAAGGAGGCTGGTGGACATCTGCCTGACGTTATAAGAACCCGGATTATGTTAGTTGATATAAAGCGCTGGGAAGATGCGGCCAGGGCACATGGGGAACTATTTTCAGATATTCGCCCTGCCTGTACTTTTGTGGAGGTTAAGGGGTTTATTGACTTTAATTGGTTAGTGGAGATTGAGATGGATGCCGTTGTCTCTGAAAGTTAATTTGAAAAGGGGGTAATGCCGACCTGAAATAGTATCATTGGCAGTAAGGGGGGGCGGGGTTATTGCCTTAGTTTAAAGGCTAATAACCCCGGCAGACGTAACTTAGGGTTTATTCAAGGCAGCTCGGCTCAGCTGATGAGAAGGTGTTGCCTGACCAAAGGTTATTGTTAACGCTACAATCCTCACTCTCAAAAAGATCTTCAAGGTCGAATAAGCCGTTTCCTGTGGCAGTGTTAAAGACAATGTTATTGCCAATGGCGTTAACACCGGTAACTAATATACCGTAAGCTCCATTGTCACTACTGGTATTTTGACTGATGCCATTGTTGGATGCGGAAAATTCTAATGAAATTCCAGAAGATCCATTTTCTGTTGTTGTGTTATTTGAAACGGTGCATGAGCTTCCTTCAATTTCAATACCTGTATTGTCATTGTCTTGTACAATGTTTGAAACAAAGACAGAAAAATCTCCATCTAATTCGACCCCATCACTGTCGGACCCAGTAATAGTATTGCCGATTATTGTATTGGAAGTGCCGTCAACTTCCATACCCTCGTCACCGGATAACTCAATAATGTTTTGGGAAATAAAATTAAGGTTACCATTGATATCGATTCCATCATCTGAGTCATTCCCGTCACCAAGTGCATAATTGCCTGTGACGATATTGCTATCACTGCTTACAACAATGGCATCGTCCAGTGGAAGCAATGCATTTATGCCATATACAGTGTGCCCACCCGCCTCTAAGAGTAAAACTGCATCATTGCAACCATTTACTGTTCCGGTGGATAATTCAGCTGATGTGCCTATAAGCACGATTCCATTGCCTGCATCTGATCCTAAGCAAGTCAAGGAATGTCCATTCATATACAGACTTCCAGTTGGCCCCTGAATTGTTAAGGCAGGAGCATCCGTAAACTCACAAACTAGATCCTCGGTTAGGGTGGCGGGTTCGGTAATGACATCTCCGCAATCTACCGCATTGACCGTTAATGATAGGGAGACTCCTAAAGTAAATAGAGTCATGGAAAGGGTTTTAGGGTATTGGATAGGGTAGAACATAGGTAACTCCTTTTAACAGCTATAAGAAGTGTAGATATTAATACGGTGATATACTTTAATGAGGCAGTATTAGCTGTCTACATCTTTTATAGCGCTACGGAGTTTTTGGTGGTTTTTGTTGGTTTTTGTTGGTTTTTGTTGGTTTTTGGTGGTTTTTGGTGGTTTCTGGTGGTTTTTGCGTGCGCCTGGGGCCTGTGTGTAATTATCAGAAAATTATATAAAGCTCCTCATTTTTCTGGTTTACATAATCAAGACAGTAGGAGTTAGATATTGTGAATATATTGTTTTCTATGATTTGTTTGAAGTGAAAACTGGATTATCTACACTGAAATATAATCCGTTAATACTACCATTGGTTAGTTGAGCGCCCCTATTATCTCTATTTCTATACCGAGTTCGCTAGTGTTGTACATGGGGTTGTAGACATTAATATATAAATCTTATGCCAGAATAAGATCTGCGGACTCACTATGCTAGAACCTGATCGAAAGTGGTAGGTAGGGTTATCCGTTGTTGTCTGAGTTAATTAACATGTAGAGGATTGCGGTATATTTTCCTAGTTGATATTGTCGTGTGTTTAAGGGTGACCCTCTTTTTGAAATTAAAAGAGGGTCGTTTGTACATTTAAATTCTCAATTAATGATTTTTTTGCTGGCCATATGCTTATATGGTCTTAAATTATCAATTCAATCGAGGCAGCCCGGGTCAGAAGTGGTGAATGTATTGTTTATCCAGGTATTGCTGCTTATGCAAGCAAAGTTTTCTGGATCATATAAGTCGTAGGTATGGCCCTTGGAGAAGTTGCCAGAAATCGTATTGTCGGTGGGCATACTGTCCGCAATATATATCCCATAAGTGCCATTATAAATAACGTTATTATTGGCAATATTATTGAATTCGCCCTGTAGTAGCTGGATTCCCGCAAAATCATTATCTGCAATCTTATTTTGCGCGATAGTGCCGTAGCTACCAGCAACTGAAATACCTTGGTAACCATTGAAGTTGGATGTGTTGTGGGTTACACGTGAAAAAATACCGCCAGCTACAATTCCATCGGTTGCACAAAAATAGACCTCGTTAAAATAAACATGATTGTAGGCTCCTGTAATTTCGATGCCAGGATTGTCAGTATTTCCAACAAAATTGTTGTTGACGAGATTGTTGTTACCCTGGATTAGGATACCTTCATCCACAACCCCACTACCTCCAGTGATTGTCATGTTGCTGACTACATTGAAATTGCTTTTGACATAAACAGCATTATTACCAGAATCAGTGATAGTGAAACCTGTAACATAATGGCCACCATCACCTCCAACAGTCACAGCGTCGCCGCAACCGATTACGCTACCCCCGCTAAGCCGCGCACCACTTTCCAGTAAAATAATACCTGTGCCAAATTTATTGGTGGAACAGGTCAAACTGTAATCTCCCATTGAAAGGCTGCCAGATGGCCCTTCAATTGCTATTGCGACAGAAAATTCATCAGCAATAGTGCACACTAAATCACTATCGAGGGTGGTTGGAGTGGTTATTACGTCACCGCAGCTAACCGCCTGAGCTTGTGAGCCTGTGGCGACACCCATTGATAAAACCGCAACAGCTGCACCAAGTGGTAAAATGGATTTCTTTTGCATGAGTCTTTCCCTACTTTTAATCAGTTAAGCGAAAGTATGAATAAAATAAAAAGCTAGGTTTTCTGGGTTGATATTTGTGCCTAAAAAAGAGCGCCTGCTTTTTGTTTAAATATTGCCCAGTTTGTCTTGAGTAGATAAATATTGTTTTGAAGTTTTAATAGTGTTTTTTAATGGAGATAATTATGAAAAGTCGCATAAGTTAAGCGCGGTTGCTTGGCGTCTATAGCTTTATTTTCGAAGTGCATTGATACGTATGGCAAATATTCTGATATTTTTACCGGTTGTCGCTCATTACACTTCTCTGCAGGGGAATATTTCCGGTAGTCAAGGGTTTTATATTGAGGTGACTATTTTCAATAGAGAAAAATTTATCTAATTATAAATGGGAGCAGGTTTCCCTAAATATATTTAAATGTGTTTGTTTGTGTTTAGTTTGGGGGCGGTTTTATTGGTCGCTAATTGTCTTAAATGAAACTTGGTTTCCTGCTGGGGGCTCCTCTGATTTAAAGCATCAGTTTTAGGTGCGAGGTAATACTCTTTAGTTTTTAAAAAGGCAAACAAGGATGTGGAGCTGCAATAGCTTGTTGCCGAAGGCTTTGTTTGTGTTGGGGTTTAAGTGAGCTGCTGATGGTGATGGAAGTAAACTGACTATGACCGAGTAGGCGATATGGGCCGAATTTTTTGATTTGGTTCCTTCAGAAGGGACCATTGAATAGGAGAGGTGTGGGCAGCCTAGACCGTATGGTCAAAGTCGAAGGAGGTCGTCGTGTATTTCTTTCACTCTGCCGCAGCCTTGGCTGAGAATGGCGGTAGTATTGGCGGGCAGAGGCCAACTGGGGTTAAACTCCCGCTCTTAAAACTATTACAAAGCTCTATCCTAGAGGAGATACCGATGCGTCAAACAATGATCGCACTATCCGTGGCCGCAGCTCTTGCGGTAGTGGGCGGTTGTGGTGAAAAGACACAACAGGCTGAGGTGGTCAAAGATACCGTGAATGCCGAGAAGTCCATGGCTGTAAGTCCTGAGCACGCCAGCAACATGCTATTGGCGGAGTGGACAGGTCCTTTTGGTGGTGTTCCTGCGTTTGACAAGATGAATCTTGAAGATCTCAAGCCCGCAATTGAGAAGGGTATTGAGATGAATCTGGCAGAGCTGGACGCCATAGCCGCCGATCCTGCCAAGCCTACTTTCGCCAACACTTTCGTTCCGATGGAGCGCAGTGGTGCAGAGTTGGGTCGTGCATCTTCTTATTATGGAATCTGGGCCGGTAATATGTCCTCCCCGGAATTCCGAGAGGTTCAGCGCGAACTGGCACCTCTGTGGGCTGACTACGAGTCCAAGATTTACCAGAACAAGGCTCTCTTTAAGCGTATCCAGTCTATCTATGATCAGCGTGAATCAATGGATTTGGACGCTGAGCAGAAGCGCGTAGTCGAGTTGGTATATACCCAGTTCGCAACCAATGGCGCCACCCTTGAAGGGGAAAAGAAAGAGCGCTATGCAGAAATCAATAAGCGCTTGGCGGAACTCTATACAAAGTTCTCCAATAATGTACTGGCTGATGAGGAAGGTTACGACATCTTCCTGACTAAAGATCAGCTGGGCGGCCTGCCGGATTCCTTTGTCGCTGCTGCGGCGGCCCTGGCGGAAGAGAAGGGCGAAAAAGGTAAGTACGCTATTACCAATACCCGCTCCTCCATGGATCCCTTCCTGACTTACTCTGACAATCGCGAGTTGCGTAAGCAGATTTGGACCAATTACTACAGCCGTGGTGACAATGGTGATGAGCATGATAACAACGCTATCATCGCTGAAATCCTGAAGCTGCGCGACGAGCGTGTTGGCCTGCAAGGTTTCGACAACTACGCCCAGTGGCGTCTGCGTGATCGTATGGCCAAATCACCTGAGCGCGCCATGGAGTTGATGGAAGCGGTTTGGCCGGCGGCAGTTGGTCGCGTGAAGGAAGAAGTGGCTGATATGCAGGCTGTGGCTGATGCCGAGAAAGCCAATATCACTATTGAGCCCTGGGACTACCGCTACTACGCAGAAAAAGTTCGCAAGGCCAAGTACGACCTGAACTCCGATGAAGTTAAACAGTACTTGCAGCTGGATAACCTGCGTGAAGCCATGTTCTATGTGGCTGGTGAGTTGTTCAATTTTGAGTTCACTCCAGTGAAGGAAGGCTCAGTACCGGTATTCCATGAAGATGTTAAGGTCTGGGAAGTTACCGATAAGACGAGCGGCGACCATATCGGCCTCTGGTACCTGGACCCATTTGCTCGCGCGGGTAAGCGTTCTGGAGCCTGGGCAACCATGTACCGCGACCACTCCACTTTCGATGGTAAGAAGAACGTTCTCTCTTCCAACAACTCCAACTTTATCAAGGGCGCTCCCGGTGAGCCTGTACTGGTAAGCTGGGATGATGCAGAGACTTTCTTCCACGAGTTTGGCCATGCGCTGCACTTCCTTGCGTCCAACGTCACTTACCCGACCTTAAATGGCGGTGTGCGTGACTACACTGAGTTTCAGTCTCAGCTGCTGGAGCGCTGGTTGTCTACCGATGCGGTAATCGATAACTATCTGGTGCACTACAAAACTGGTGAGCCGATCCCTGCGGATCTGGTGAAAAAGATCAAGAAAGCAGCCAAGTTCAACTCAGGCTTTAGCACTACTGAGTACCTGGCATCTGCATTGGTGGATATGAAGTTCCACACTGCTGACCCTGAAGGTATCGATCCAGACAAGTTTGAGCGTGAAACTTTGAAGAAGCTGGGTATGCCGGATGAACTGGTGATGCGTCACCGCTCTCCTCATTTTGGTCATATCTTCTCCGGTGAAGGCTACGCGGCCAGCTACTACGGCTACATGTGGGCCGACGTACTGACCTCCGATGCCTCTGAGGCTTTCGCCGAGTCCAAAGGCGGCTTCTACGATAAGGAAGTGGCGGCGAGACTGGTTAAATACTTGTTCGCTCCTCGCAATGCGTTGGACCCGGCAGACGCTTACCGCTCTTTCCGCGGTCGCGATGCCAATATCGAAGCGTTAATGCGCGATCGTGGCTTCCCGATCCCTGAAAAGAAAAAGACTACTGTTGCTGTTAAAGACTAACAGGGAGTCCTTAACAGTAGCCCCAAAAAGGCCGCATCAATTGATGCGGCCTTTTTTGTTTCTCTCCCCGGCAACCTCTCCAGTATTTGCATTGATCCCCTTCGCCTATGCGGTTATGCCTGCTTAGCTCGCCATCCAGGCAACAGGTTTATTAATTCTTTGTAGCCTAATTTTTTGATCTCAAAATATTACATCCCTAAAAAATACCAAAAAGTCACCAATTTCTCACAGAAAAATAACCATATTTCCGGGTGAAAATTGTACAAACTTTCACTTTTGAAGAATTTTGTATAGAATTCCGCCCAAAATTTGTACCGGCGGCCTTATTTTTCTGCATTTTTGCCTTTCTACATTAGTTAGATCAGTTCATTTTGGCGCTGAATCAGCGCTGTATCTTCTGGCAAATTATTACAGTACTAAGCAAATGTACGGCTGGAGCAGGGGCATCGAGCCCCTGGCCTTGGGGTATTGGGCGGAACAAAAATCAAAATGAACGCAAGGAGAAGTCTGTGTTTGAGAAAAGCAAATTGCACTGCGCCATACTGACGACAGGCGCAGCAGTATTGAGCAGCCAGTCGACACTCGCTGAGCCGAGACAAATCGAGGAGGTGACGGTTACTGCGACCAAGCGAGCCGAAAGCGCACAGGATATTCCGGTGACGGTTCAAGCTTTGGGGGAGGAGAGCCTGGACAATCTGAACGTCTCCAACTTTGATGATTACATCCGTTTTATGCCCAATGTCACTGCCGGTGGTCGTGGTCCCGGGCAGTCTTCCATTTACATTCGTGGTATGGCCACTGAGACCATCGCCACCCAGCTGTCCCAAGCTAATGGCACCGCGCCCAATGTCGCTCTCTATCTGGATGAGTCACCGGTGAGTATTGGTGGCAGAAACCTGGATGTTTACGTGACCGATATTGAACGGGTCGAAGTCTTGAAAGGTCCCCAGGGCACTCTATTTGGCGCCAGTTCCCAGGCCGGCACTGTACGCTTGATTACCAATAAGCCGCAGCTGGATGAATTCGATCTCAGCATCGAAGCAGGATTGGCAACCACCAAAGGTGGCGAGTTGTCCGATAGCTTGGAAACCATGATCAACCTGCCCTTGATTGAGGACAGGCTGGCCCTGCGCATGGCAGCCTATCAGTCCAATGAGGGGGGGTATATTGATAATGTGGCCGGCACCTACACCCCGGATGCCTCTATAAATCCGGCCTGGGAGGGACTGCCGGTTGCCAGTGCCAACAACGAAGATTTGGTAGAGGAAGATTTTAACGATTCCAGCTACAAAGGTGTTCGCGTTGGCGTAAATTATGTGATCAACGATGATTGGTCACTACTGGTGCAGCACACGCACCAGGACCTGGAAGCCGACGGTGTTTTCGATCACGATCCGGAAGAGGTAGGTGATCTGGAAGTGCGCCGTTATTTCGAAGATTCCCTGGAAGACAGCTTCGACCTGACAAGCTGGACGCTGGAAGGCCGCATTGCCGCTTTGGATGTGGTTTATACCGGTGCCTACCTCGATCGCGAGGTGGAGCAGTCTATGGACTACACCGGTTACAACGATGTGGGCAACTACGTGGCCTACTACACCTGTAACTACGTGGATACTTGCTATGACCCCACCAAAGGCTACGTTGGCACTGTGGAAAATACACGCAGCAGCCACGAGCTGCGTTTCTCCACACCGCAGGATAATCCGCTGCGCCTGACCATTGGTGCCTTCTACGAGGATATTGAAATCCTTGATCAGGGTAACTTTGTCTACTCCTCAATCATCGATCTCGGCTTCCCAGAAAACTATCCGCGTGGCTGGTCGCCTGATACTACCGACCCGGTGCAGTCCACCGCGATCGATACTAGTGCGCGGCCGGCGGGCGTGGCGTTTTTCAATGATATTACCCGTCAGGAAGAGCAGTTGGCCTTTTTTGGTGAGCTGACATATGACATCAATGATCAGCTCAGCGCTACAGTTGGCCTGCGCCACTACGATATTGATGTGAAGCTGCTGGGCTCCGCCAATTCCTCATTTGGCAATGCCGGTGGGGTCGACGTGGATATGTATGGCGATAACCTCGATTCCAAGTGGGATGAGATGGGGATTGATGTGCCAATGAATGAGAGCGGTGTTATCAGTAAATTCACCCTCAGTTACACACCTACTGACGACATGCTGCTGTATGCCACTTATTCAGAAGGCTTCCGTCCTCCCGCTTACAATCGTGGTGGAGGTAATGGCAACGAAACCACAACCGTTCCCTACACCATTACTACCGATACCGTCGACAACTACGAAGCGGGCTGGAAAACGACACTGCTGGATCACAGCTTGCAGTTTAATGGCAGTATCTACTATGTAGAGTGGAGTGATATCCAGACAGCGGTATTTGATCCAGATGTCTATTTCCTGTTCTATCTGGATAATGCCCTGGATGCAGAGATTCGCGGTATCGAGGCAGATGTAACCTGGTTGCCCACGGATAACCTGCAACTTATCGGTGCTGTTTCTTACAACGATACCGAGATTACCCATGTGCCGGAAAGCGCAGCTAATGTGGCCCCAGAAGGTAGTGAACTGGCTCTTTCACCTCCTCTGCAATTTAATCTGCGGGCTCGCTACGAGTGGGAGCTTGCCGGGTTTGATGCCTACTGGCAGGCCGGAGTTGCCTATAGCGATGAAGCCTGGAGTTCTATAGTGATCGACCCGAATGATCGCTATAAGCAGGACGCCTACACAACTGCGGATGCATCCTTCGGTCTACGTGAATCCCACTGGGGTACGGAGCTCTATGTCGAGAATCTCACTGATGAGCGCGCAGAGTTGTTTATTAATACTCTGGATAATTCCAAGCGAATTACCACCAACCGCCCTCGTACAGTGGGCTTGCGTGTATCTTACGATTTCTAACTGGCAGCCCCTCTGGTAATTCAATGTTGAGGGGCGTAGTTTGAGTGGGGTGTGCCCAGTGCGCGCCCCCTATGTAATTACAAACTAATGAGATATTGCCCTTGTCAGTGCAGTCCCACAACTCCCAATCTGATGCCCTCCAGGCTGAACTCACCCAAAAAATCCGAGTCGCGCTGAAGGGGCGGAGTTTTTCCAGCGCTGCTGAACAGGCTCAACAGCTGGTGGACAAGTTTCCGGGTGACCCGGAAAGCTATTATTTATTGGCGGTGAGCCTGAGATATTTGGGGAGTACTGATCGGGCCCAGGCGGTAATTGACATGTTGCTGAAACTGGATAGCTCACATGCCCGTGCCTATCAGGAACAGGGGCATAACTTTGCCAAGTTGGGCGGGCTTTCGGAGCAGGTGGAGGCGTATCGGCAGGCGCTGGAATTGAATCCGGCCCTACATGCCAGTTGGAAGGGGCTCGCTGTGGGGTTGCGGGCACAAGGCAAAGAGCCCGATGCCCTAAAGGCCCTGCGCCAATTCCAGCATCTGCAAAGCCTGCCTCCAGCACTACTGAGTGCCACCAGCCTATTGTATGAGAAGAAACTATATAAGGCGGAGCAACTTTGCCGCAGTTTTCTGCAAAAGAATAAGCATCATCCAGAAGCAATGCGCTTGCTGGCATTAATTGGCGCCGAGCTGGGGGTGCTCGATGATGCAGATTTCCTGCTGGAAAGCTGTCTCGAAATGAACCCCCACTTCCATCAGGCGCGTTTCGATTATATCGGTGTATTGCGCAAGAGGCAGAAGTTTGCCGCCGCCTTGGCGCAGGCCCGCATGTTGCGGGATGGCCAGGGTGGGCAGCAGAGTGACATTCTTTTCGCCACGCAGTGCGCCATGGTTGGAGATTATCAGACTGCATTGCAGATCTATGATCAGGTCCTGGCTGAATCTCCCCGATTGCATGGCGTCCTACTGCAGCGGGGGCACGCTCTTAAAACGATAGGCGAAGCTGACCAGGCCATTAATGCCTATCGGGCTTCTTACGAGTCCAGGCCGGATTTTGGTGATGCCTATTGGAGCCTGGCGAATATGAAAACTTACCGCTTTGATGATGCTGAAATTGAGCAGATGCAAGAGTTACAAGGGGGGCCAGCCACTGAGCGGGAAGATCGTTACCACCTTTGCTTCTCTTTGGGTAAGGCTCTGGAGGATCGCGGACAATATACAGAATCTTTTTCCTGGTATGAGCTGGGGAATGGGCTAAAGCAGCAAGAGTGCCAGTACAGCATTGAACAAAACCGCAGGGATACAGATTTACAAATTGCTCACTGCACGCCGGAACTGTTTAGCAAAAACCTGAATTCCGGCTTTAATTCGCCAGACCCGATTTTTATAGTGGGATTGCCTCGCGCCGGTTCTACCCTGCTGGAGCAGATTCTCGCTTCCCACCCGCAAGTGGATGGTACTTTTGAGTTGCACAATATTCTGGCTTCCGCCCGCCGCTTGGATGGCCGTCGACGGACCAGTGACGAACCCCGTTATCCGGGGGTGCTGCAAGCGCTGAGTGCCGACCAGCTCGCACAGATCGGCCAGCGCTATATCGAAGAAACTGCAATACATCGTGGTAAGGCTGCCTTCTTTATCGATAAGATGCCGAATAATTTTCGCCATATCGGTTTAATTCAATTGGCGCTCCCCAATGCAAAAATTATCGATGCCCGCCGCCATCCTATGGCTTGTTGCTTTAGTGGATTTAAGCAGTTGTTTGCGGAGGGGCAGGAGTTTACCTATGGTCTGGAGCAGATTGGTGAATATTATCACGACTATGTTCGTTTGATGGATCACTGGGACCAAGTGCTACCGGGTAAAGTCCTGCGAGTGCATTATGAAAACGTGGTGAATGACCTGGAAGGGCAGGTGCGTCGTTTACTGGACTACTGCGGCCTGCCATTTGCTGAAGAATGCCTGGAGTTCCACCGTACCGAACGCGCCGTGCGTACACCTAGTGCAGAGCAGGTTCGCCAGCCTATTTACCGCAGCGGTACGGATCAGTGGAAGCATTTTGAATCTGAGCTGGAGCCTTTAAAGGAAATATTGTCTGAGGAGTTAGAGGCATATCTGGCGTCCTGACTGGAATGTGACCTAGCAGCAGTTAGTTCTTTAGTTCCATTCAGGAAGATGATGCATTGGGTCGATAAGGCAAAGATTGATGCCTACTCGCCTTCAAATTTCAGCTTAGCCTCCTCAACAAGTCTTTCATGCTAAGGCCGAGTCATGTCTGAGCGCGATTTGCGTACTTTAGTTGTATTCAATTTCATCCAATAGTCACACTCAATGGCGGCTAAAATGTATCCAGGCTTTCCTTTTATAAACAAATCCTGGTGAATTTTTTTGAGCGAATTTTTTCTGTGAATTTTCATTTGGTCGGAGCGGATTTACAAGGTGTTGGCAAGTTAGCAGTTTTACACTGCTATAAATTAACTTCTTAATTATTTACTGACATCTATGATGATATTAGCTTATCTGGGGGTTTCAATATGAGAGGGTCAATCTTGTTCGGGGTGTGCCGAAAATATCTTGTGGCAAGTAAGGCTGTACAAATTTGTTTGATAAATCTAATCTGAAAGAAATGTTAGTTTTTTAGCTTGGTTGTTTGCTAATATTTTTGGTTAGTTCTAATAGTAATCTTAAGGTATCTTTATGCCGGACTCCATCCTCAACAATGGGTTGATCATAGTTGTGTAAGAAATAATCTTTAACAACAGATTCAACCCTGAATCCATGGCGTTGATAAAAGGTCAGCTGGTAACCAAATCTACCGGTGCTCAATTCAACTCTATGAACTCTCCTGGTGATGAGCTCTGATATGGAGAACTTTAACAGTTTTGATCCAATCCCTTGTTGCCGCATCTCAGGAGAAACTGAGATATTGAAAATCTCAGCGATTGCGGTATCAATTTCTTTTACTACGCATATACCTTCCACAGCGCCAGCATCAATTGCTGCGAAACACCAGGATTCAGGTAAATAGCTGTCTATTTTCCTCTTAGAGGGGTCAGCTTCGAGTAGAAGATACAAAGGTGCATCGCTTACGGGTATTTGGATGTATTTCATAGCGCGGTCTATTTGTTTCTATTTGAGGCGTTAACCTATGTGCGCTTTACCAATAGGGTTTTCTTGTATTCACAAAAAGTAGTATAGCAATAGTGCAATACAAGGCTCTTGGTGAATTATGGGACGGTCATTGTTTCTGCGAATACCGACTTTCGCCGGTATTCGTGGTTTGAAGTGCGGGAATAATGGAGGTTAGTGGTTGGCTACAGGGGTTTACGGTAGACCTGCTCTCCTTCAACCCAGGTCTCCAGAACTTGTACCTTCCAGATCTCCTGGGGAGCTATGGTAAAAATATCCTTATCCAGCAAAATAAAATCGGCGAACTTCCCGGCTTCAAGGTTGCCGATGACTTTCTCTTGATGGCTGGCATAGGCTGCATCCAGGGTAAAGGCGCGCAGGGCTTGCTCCAGAGTCATAGCTTCTTCAGTGCGCCAGCCTTTACTGGGATCTCCCTGGCGGTCGCGGCGGGTAACTGCGGCGTGTAGACCGAAAAGCGGGTTTGCAGGTTCTACAGGGAAGTCGGAACCTGCGGCGATGGGAGTGCCTTGCTCCAGCAGTGTCTGCCATGCGTAGGCGCCGATCAGGCGCTCATTCCCCAGGCGGTCGCCGGCCATGTTCTTATCGCTGGTAGCGTGAGTGGGCTGCATAGAGGCAATCAAGTTGAGCCGGGCGAAGCGCGGAATATCTTCCATCTCAATAACCTGGGCGTGCTCCACGCGATGACGATAGCTAGCCTGGCTCTCTGCCTTGTTTAGGGTTTCCAAATGGTTCAATACGATATGGTTAGCCCTGTCGCCGATTGCATGTACGTTAACCTGGAAGTTATTGTCGGTAGCCAGCTTGAGCAAAGCCAACATTTTGTCTTCCGGGTAGAGCAGCAGCCCCTTTTCCTGAGGACGGTCGTGGTAGGGCTCCAGCAGGGCAGCGCCTCGGCTTCCCAAGGCGCCATCGGCGGAAAGTTTAATGCTGCGCATATACAGCCGGTCCGAAGGCTCTCCAATATGCCCCGCCTGAAGTAACTGGGCATAGTTGTGGCTATCTACTGAAAGCATGGGGTAAATACGCAACGGGATGGCTTTCTTATTTGCCAGGTCTCGGTAGGCGTTCAGGGTCTGTTCGCTGATACCCGCATCATGCACACTGGTTAATCCCAGTGAGAGAGCGGTGGTAAATGCATTTTGTAGACTCTTTTTCTCCTGGGCTAAAGTAGGTGCGGGTATCGCCTTGTACATCAGGCTCATGGCGTTATCGATCAGGATGCCTGTCGGGTTGCCGTTTTCATCCCGTAGAATCTCACCGCCATCTGGTGATTGGGTTTCCTTGTCGATCCCCGCTAATTGCAGGGCCCTGGAATTGGCCCAACCTGCGTGGCCATCGACCCGGCGCAACCAAATTGGCTGCTCTATTTCCAATTTATCCAGTTGTTTACGGGTTGGGAAAGCTTTGTTGGGCCAGGTAACCTGGTTCCAGCCACGGCCCGATAGCCATTCGTCGGGCCCCAGATCCCGGGCGTACTTCTTGATGGCTGAGAGTGCTTCTGCAAGGGAGTGATCGCGTAAGTCCAATTCCCCGGTAAGTTGGCCCAGGCCCAGCATATGGCCGTGGGCATCAATTAGGCCTGGAAGTAGGGTTTTACCCTGCGCATCAATTCTATCGGCTGTAGGAAATTGCTTTTCCAACTGTTGATAGCTTCCAGTTGCCAGTACCTTGCCTTGATCAAAGGCTAAAGCATCGAACGTGAGTAGTTGATCATCAGTAGTTTGGTAGCCGGAAACATTGTGAATCAGAGTGGTGGACTGAACACACAGTGAGGTGGCCATAAGTAGAGTGGCGGTAAGGGGGCGGAAAAAACGCATAGATAGCTTGCCTTATAGGGCGACTTTTGAACCTCGCCCCAACTAGTCGAATATCTTAAAATTCGAGTTATTGTTTTGCTGGATCTATGCGCAGTAAACGGCCTTTGGGGCCATCGGTCAATATGTAAAGACTGCCATCCTGGCCAACTTCTGCGTCGCGTACGCGCTCCCCAATAGGTATCCTTAGCTCGCCAATGGCAGCGCCATCTTTTATCTGAATGATCCTTAAATCTTCGCTAACTAACCCGGCGGAAATAAGCCGTCCTTTCCATTCGGGGAAGGCATTGCCGGTGTAGAAGGCCAGTCCCCCAGGGGCATGGGTATCGAGCCAGGCCAGTGCGGGCGAGGTAAATTCTGGACCCTCGATTTTGAAGGCTATATTGGAGCCATCCCGGTAGTCCCGACCAAAAGTGACCCTTGGCCAGCCATAGTTACTGCCAGCTTTGAGGCGGTTCAATTCATCGCCTCCTGCGGGGCCGTGTTCGGAGGACCAGATCTCCCCACTTTGTTGATCGATCACCAATCCTTGGGGATTGCGGTGGCCAAAGCTCCAGATTTGCGGCAGGGCATCTGCTTGGTTTTTGAATGGGTTGTCGTCGGGAATTGAACCGTCCCCATTAATACGAATAATAGAGCCGAAGTGGGTTTGTAGGTTTTGGGCCTGTTCCCGGGCAAAAATATCGAGGAATTCTTGTGGGGGATTACCGCCATCGCCAATGGTAGCCAGCAACGTTTTATCGGGTAGGAAGGCGAGCCGGGAACCGAAGTGTGCGCCGTTATTTTTACCCTGCGCGGACTTGAATATCTCTTCAAAGTTTTCCAACTTGCCGTTATTCCATTTAGCCCGACCAATGGCAAGTCGGTTGTTGTCCATATTGCCAATGGCATAACTGAAGTAGAGCATCTGGTCTTGAGGGAAGGTGGGGCTCACAGCGATATCCAGTAGGCCCCCTTGGCCAAGAAACAAGATTTCTGCTGGAAACCCGATAGGGTCCGCCAATAATTTTCCATCTTTTACAATTCTGAGTTGTCCGCTGCGCTGGGTGATAAGAAAACTTCCATCGGGCAGGCTGGTTATACCCCAAGGGTATTCAAGTGGGCCGGCGACTGAAGTAAGGGTAACCTCTTCGGCGAGCGGGATAGTGCCTCGGGAAATCAAAGGATTATTCTGGCTATTGGCAGCAGTGCTAAAAAAGATGCAGATTGTGACAACTACACTAAGGAGGTATTTCACCACATGGCCTCTATCGATTTGTCTCGGGATTGAGCATAGATAGAGTAGTCACTGGGGAATGTCCAGGCAGTACGCCAGGGTAATTGTCAGGGCGTTAAATCACTCTGTAGGGAGGTGAATAGATATCCCGCTGGTTGATTATCGCAGGAATAATTTTAGTGTTGGTTGGGGTGCTATTGCACTTTTCCCCAGGGTTATTCAGCTGGTTCGGGCGCTTGCCGGGAGATATTCGTGTGGAGTCGGGGCGCACCCGTTTTTACTTTCCAATTGTATCGATGATTATCGTTAGTTTGGTATTGAGTTTACTGGTGAATTTATTTCGACGTTAATAAAAAACCGCCAGGGCAACTATCTCCTGGCGGTGAGAGGGAGTTTATGGAGTGTAGCGGAAGCGCATCAGCTTGTAGGGTGGCTTGGCATTACCAAGGCCAGAACTGAAAGCAGGATGCTGGTGAAGCTGATCCTGGGTGATATATACCCAGCCATTGCTAATAGCGAGGCTGTCAGGCCAAGAGAGCTGTTTGTCCTGTAACAGGATTTGGTAATTGCCCTGGGTGGTCAGTCCAATGGCGTTATTCTGCAGGTCGGTAACCAGCACGCCACCTTCCGGTGCCATTGCAATGCCATCACTGGGTTTTTTGGGGCCAAATTCTTCAACTTGTGCGGTTAGTTTACTCTCGGAAATATCGGCGTCCGCCAACTGTGCCGCAGGAAGGCGGAAGATTTTATCGCCGCTGAGGCTGCCAAAGTAGAGCCATTCTGCCTTCTCGTCCAGGGCAATGGGATTGAGACCAAAGTGCAGGCTTTTATTCGTATCACCTGCAGTTTTAGCCGCTAGCAAAACTCCGCCGATGATGAGATCCTGCTTTGGCGGCATAAATTCATTAGCGCTTTCCAGTACGCGCCGGGAGTGACCGGTTTTCAGGTCGACGACAATAATTGCCGGTTTGGTCGCACCGTTAAAATTACCGAAAGACATATCGGCGATGTAGATTTTTTGGCGCTTTTCATCCAGAGAAAAATCCTGCGGAAATGAATTTTCCACTAATGCGGACTTGGAGATTTCAATCTGTTGGTGCAGTTTATTATTGACGCTGTCCCAGGCGACAAGTTGGACGGGTGTATTTTCACCGCCCATATCCAAGATCCAGACGATGCCTTTGCTATCAGAGTGAATGCCAATTACTGATCCAAAGCCCACTTCACCTTGTTCAGGCCCATCCGCCCAATCTCGATTGGGGAAGGGTTGCTTGGAGCCGTTGGCCATTACCTCGAGCACTTTTAGTTTTGGTGCATCCAGTGGGTGCATGCTGACCAGTACCCGGCCATTGGGGGTGACAGTGACACCGGCAGCACGGGATTCGCTGAATTCAGTGACTGTTTGCAGGGACTCCGCTTTAGCTGCGTGAGTGACGCTGGTGGCTAAGCTGCCAACACCTGCAAGAGCCAGTGCGGCAAATAGTATTTTCGGGGACTTCATTACGACTTCCTTAAATTTTACGGTGTTTCAGTTTTTGGCTTGTTTGCGCAGCGCATCTTCCAAGGCGCTGAGCTTTTTGTTGCCGATATAAAGCTGGGACAGCGCAGCCATGGCGGCGCTGCCAATTTTCTGTTTGGCATCTTTGCGCACGATGAGCGTTGCTTCATCTTGAGTGCCGAGAAGCCCTTTGGGCTCTTTTAGTGCGCGGATGGTGTAGCGGTTGTGGAGAAATTGCGGGTGCCACAAGGGGATCACTACCCAGCGCTCCTGCGCTACGGCGTCTTCAAAACGGTTGAAGCAGTCCGCTTCTGTTCCCGGTCGGAATTCGTAACCTGCCTTATCGAGGCCATAGGCTTGGATCATTTCAGCGGAAAAGCGGCTAATACCCGCACCGGGATTGATTCCCTGGATCAGGCGATCCATGCGGGTGAGGGCTGGTTCGCTGAGTAGGTCATCAACGCTGGCAATTGCTTTTTCGGGCACATAATCCGGCACACCCCAGATACAGTGGGGCTCATACAGCACGGTCACTTTTTCGACCTGGTCCAGTATGGGGTTCAGATAGACCTCGTGGCTGGAAGGCAGCCAGGCCGAAGTTAGAAGGTCGATTTCCCCGTTTTTTAGCAACTCGAAGGCCGCCTCATGGGGGGCGGACTTGAAGCTGGTTTGGTGGCCGTGAGCCTCGAGAACCTTGGCGACTTCCCGAGCGCTGGCCTCGTGGAAAGAGAGCGCAATGTGTCCGATGCGAATACTGTTATCCATACCGAAACTCCCTAGTGTAAGTTTGTGACTGTGCAGTATTTACTGCGATAGGGGTATTGTGGTTGCTTTGATTTACCGGATAAACTGCTATTAATAGAAATCAATATTCGATATTTCCGATCAATGCTGATAGATAATCTCAAGTTGTTCCTGCAAATTGTTGATAAAGGTAGTCTGGTCGCTGCAGCGCGGGACTCGGGCCTATCTTCCAGCAGGGTTTCCGAGCGCCTTGCGGCATTGGAGTCGCACTTCGGTGTGGTGTTACTGAATCGAACAACCCGGGCAATTAGCCTGACAGAGGAAGGGCGCACCCTGATTGAGGGTGCTAAACAGATTCTGGGTGAAGTGGATGACCTTGAAAGCCGTATTCGATCAGGAGCGCAGACCCTGTCAGGTGGCATTCGCGTAAGTGCCCCCTGTGACTTGGGGCGGGCGATTGTGGCCCCGGAAATTGACCGCTTCTTACTGGATCACCCGGCTATTTCTATTGAATTGCTGTTGTCGGATGGTTATGTGGACATTGTCGGTCAGGGTATTGATATTGCCTTGCGTTTCGGTGCAATCACCGACAGTTCACTTCGGGTCAGGACCCTGAGCCAAAAGCAGCGCATCCTCTGCGCTTCTCCCAGCTATTTACAAGAGCGTGGCACTCCACAAAGGCCCGAGGACCTGAAGGGTCACAACTGTCTGGTAATGCGTTTCGGTGAAAACCTGGATAGCCACTGGCGCTTTCTCGACAGCCGCGATGGATCGGGGAGTGAGCAAACTGTGGTGGTACGCGGCGACCGGGTGACCAATGACGGGGAACTGGCTCGCCAGTGGTGCCTGAAGGGAAGTGGCATTATTTTAAAATCGGAATTGGATGTAGGGTCGGATATCCAGGCGGGCAGGCTGGTTCGCCTGCTAGAAGAGTACACTCCACCGCCGGTACCGCTTCAAATGTTGTTCCCTCCAAGCCGGGCCCAGCCGCGCCGGGTGGCGGTATTTGCAGACCGTTTGGCCATGAAATTTATATCCACTTCTGCGAGGATTTAATCGCCCCTCTCAAATTGATTGTTATCTTTATTTATTTTGAATTCAGGCCGTAAAGCTCTGGCATTTTTTTATTCTTCTATAATTAGACTTGTGACTTTCTAGTTCATTTATATCAGTGCCGGTATTAAGTTTTTTAGTGGTGGAGGCAGTTGATGATACTAGACATCATATATGCGGTAATTATTCTGTATGTGTTGATTTGCCTGGTGCTGTATTTTAAAGACAAGTCCTACTTCTACAAAAATGCGGCCATTATACAAGCTCCACCCGAAGCCTTGTTTGATTATGTGGTAGACCTGCGAAATTGGGAAAGCAAATATCCGAACACTTTATTTGCGGAATACAATCTGGGGGGCGATAAGTCTACTGTAGGTAGCGTGGCGATCGAAAAATATTGGGGGATTACTGGCTACCACGTAATGAAGCATCAATTAATAAATTATGAGCGGCCCAACAAAATTTCCTGGGAGGGGAAGACGATTTACGGTGGTGCGCTGGTTCTATTATTTTTACCAATTACTAAACACATCACCGGCCATTTCAGTTACACCATTACCGAAATGAAGGGTGGGGCAAGTCACTGGGAGAGACAGTGTTATTTCAAAATGCACTCTGCGAACCCAATTTATCAGCTAGTGTACTTGCTTTATATGCCGCTGTTCAGACTTGAGCTGTTAAAAGCGTTGCGGCTATACCAGGCGGAAGTGAAAGAAATGATGGAGAAGATTTACACGGATTAATTGTATTTTTTGACGCCGCAAAATAAAAAAAGGCCGCATGGGAGTACGGCCATCAAGGGACTTATTTGCGAGATAGGAGAGTGTAAAACCCGTTAATTAAAAATCGTATCTGATTGACGCAGAGAAAGTACGTCCCGGCGCCGCATTGACAGAAAGATCGCTACCTTCATCCCAGCCTGCAACATTCAGGTAGGGAACGTAGTATTTATCCATCAGGTTGTTAACCGCCAAGTTCACAGACATGGAGTCCATTACCTGATAACCCAGGGTCCAGTCTACAGTGCCATAACCGGCAGTTTCAGTAGCGCCGTCGTTCACTTTTTCCATACGGTCTGCCCAGCGCACCAGTATCTGGCTGGAGAGTTTGGCTCCGCTGTAGCTTGCACCGACCACGCCAGAAAGTGGGCTGATGCTGGTTAGGTATTCACCGGTGGTGTCGTTTTCGCCGCGCTGGTAGCTGGCATTTGCAAACAACTCGATTGTTGGAGACAGGTACCAGCTGGCGCTCGCCTCTATACCTTTGATGGTGACAGATTCGATGTTCTGGTACTGGTACTGTTCAAATACATGGGAGAAACTGCCGTCATCACCATTTACAGATTCTTGGTGAATTAAAGTGGTTTCCAGGAAATCATCGTATTCGGTATAAAACGCTGCAGTACTGAAAGCTACAGGGCCCAGGTGTCCGCGCAGGCCGAGCTCGAAGGTGTCACTGGTTTCTGGTGACAAATCGTCGGCGGGCAGAACCTCGTAGATGTATTCGGAGGTAGGTTGCAGGTAATGCTCGATATAGGCTAAATCGTAGGCCGGCACTTTAAAGCCCTGTCCGTATTGGGCAAAGGCGGACAGTTTCGGATTGATTCGGTACAGCGTGCCCAGGTTGAAGGAAACATTGCTTTCTTCAATGGTGGCAAATGGAGTGTCATCAGACTTCAATGCACCGTTGGGGTCCATTTCGTACCAGTCGTAGCGCAGGCCCGGGGTAACGGTCAGCTGGCCATTGGCGAATGACATTTCGTCATTGATAAACAGGCCGGCGCGCGCCACTTCGTTTTCTGGGAATTTCTCGGTGGTGGAGTCCAGGGTGGAGCTACCCGCAACTTCACGGTATTGGTGAACGGTACGCTCGCTCTCCGTTTGCTCCAGGTCCAGACCGTAACCCAGGGTGTGGGTCTCATTCAGGGTTTTGCTGGCGTTGGACAGCAGGCCGATAGTGTCCTGGCGGTAGAGGCCGGTTTCCCACATGTCGCGGATTTCAATCACACCGAACATGGGGGCGTTGATGTCCAGTTGCCCGTACTGCTCGTCTTCCTGTTCAGACTTGTTGTTGTACAAGCTGATATTTACCTGATCGTAAATCGCAGTTGGAGTCTCGCTGTGGTAGCGGAGCTGGTATGCAGTGGTCTCTTTGTCGGAAACAGATTGTTCAGCGACGATGTTGTAGCCGTAGTCGGCCAGTCCGCGGAAGTAATACAGCAGGCCATCGGCACTGTCACCGACAGTTTCCTGGTTCCAGTGGTCGATGCTGAAACTGATAAAGTCTTCGCCACCCAGGTTGTACTTACCTTTGTACAGGATGCTCTTCGATTCAATCTCGAAGGGGTCCTGGGTTTCGTCGTAGTTCTGTTGTTCTTCACCATCGCGGAAGGTGGTGTGCAGCAGTTGCTCAAAATTGCCGGTGCGCAGGGCAAGGGTAGGGGAAACATTGTGCTGGCTGGTGATGCCGTTGTAGCCGGTCTTGATAGATCCGCCAAACTGCTCGCCATCTTCCAGGTAGTCGGAAGCATCTTTGGTGGTGAACACTACGATACCGGCAAGGGCGTCTGAACCGTACAGGGAGGAGGCTGCGCCTTTGGCAACTTCAACCTGCTTTAGGGTGTCCACTTCAATAAAGCCGCGACCAATAATGTCGTTTTGGCCATTGGCGCCATAACCCTCGTTCACCCGCATACCGTCTTTGATAATCAGTACACGGTCACCGCCCATGCCGCGCACCAGAATATTCTGCGCGCCGCCAGCCTCACCGGTTACTTCAACACCGGGCTCGTATTGGAACAGCTGGTTCATGTCATTGAGCTGAAGCTGCTCAATTTCTTCATTGGTCACCACGGAAACGCTGCCCGCAACGTCTTTCAGGGGTTTTTCTGCGCGCCCGCTGACGACGATCAGCTCGAGTTCATTGCTGGACGGAGAGGTCGGGGTCTCTGCGCACAGGTTTGAGGCGGAGGCTAAGCCCAAAATGGCTGCTGCTAGTGGGCGACGTTTCATGGTGAATTCCTTGATGTCGTTGATTCGGTCTGCTCGTTAAGGGTCTCTGGTTGCCCTTTCGCTTGGTCTTGTCGACCAGTTCGGAGCGAGATTATATGGATACTTATCAAAATGTAAAGGTAAATGCGAATCAATATCAATTAGATTAAATTTGACCTTAAAAGTTTCTTTGGGTACTTTCCGCTCAAATTTGTGAACGGCATCAATAGTGGGGCTTGGGAGGCTTGCAGTGAATATTCAATCAATTGAGACCTTAATGGCGGATGTGGCCGACCTGTTTATGGCCCCAGTATTACTGGCGATCCTGGTACTTTTTATCTACTCGCTTTATGCCGCCGGGCGCTTTATTTCACTGTGGATGCTTCGCCGTAAAAATGCCGGAGCCTATCGGTTGGCATTGAAGCAAGGTCGGGTTGAGCGCCTGCCGGGCTACCAGGTGCACAACTTTTACGTGAATAACCCTTTGGCATGTGACGACGAATTGGAAGTTTTTGCGTTGAGAAAACTGGAACTTCTTCGCATGGCTACCCGAATCGCGCCCATGTTGGGTTTGATTGCCACCATGATTCCTATGGGGCCGGCACTTCGCGCGCTGGCCGATGGCAATATCCAGGGAATTAGTGAAAACCTGATTATTGCTTTCGCCGCTGTGATCTGGGGCTTGGTAATCTCCACAATTACCTTCTGGCCCGCCTCAGTGAAAAAACGCTGGTTTGCCTCTGAGCTGATCAATATCCGCAAGCTGAAGGAGGCCGACTGATGCGCTTCCTCGACGAAGATGAAGAACTGAATCCTATTCTGAGTGCGGTGAACCTGATCGATGTGTTTCTGGTCATTATCGCCGCGCTGCTGATTGCCATTGCGCAAAATCCCTTGAACGTTTTTTCCAATGAAAAGGTCACGGTGATTAAAAATGCCGGCGAACCCAATATGGAAGTGATCGTCAAGGACGGTAAGGAAATCAAACAATACAAATCCACCGGGGAAATTGGCTCAGGGGAGGGCACCCGTGCGGGAGTGGCTTACCAGATGGCCGATGGCAGCCTGGTTTATGTACCGGAAGGGGAAGGTAAAGAAGCTCCCGCCGGTGAAAAAGCTTCGGGGGGGAATTAGTGGTGCGTAATAAACTGTGGGCACAGTTTGTGTGCCTATTGATGAGCTTGGCTTTTGCAACCTTTGCCCAGGCCAGTGATAAACCCAAAGTACTCTTGATGATGTCGAGCCACACGGCCAAGGCAAAAGGTACATTGCTGACTGATCTCTCTGCAGACCAACCCTTTGAGCTGGAGATCTTTAACAGCAAAGGTAAGAGCGATGAGGAAATTGACCTGGCCTGGTCTTCCGCTGAACTGATAATGCTGGATGGCATCAACCCGGCGCTTTCTGCTTTTATGTTTGGCAAGTTCCAGCCAATGCTGGCCAAGCATCCGCAAGTTCCGGTGATTTCCCTGGGGGATGCAGATAATAAGTCCATGAACCAGGGGTTGGCAGAATTCGAGCATCGGGCGATTGCCGCTTATTTTAATAATGCGGGCCGCAAAAACTACCGTCATATGATGCAGTTTTTGTCGGCAGAGGTATTTGAATTTTCCAGTGGCTCAGTACCGGAACCGATAATTGTACCCAAGGTGGGTTTTTATCATCCCCGCTTGGAGCAGCTTGTCACCGATAAAGAGGAATTTTTCTTTGACTGGTTAAAGCCCGCTGAGCAGCAACCAGTGATTGCCGTGGCCATCCATCGCTCCGTGGTGGATTACGAGCAGCAGCAGGTTGTCGACACCCTGTTGAATGGTCTTGAGGCTAAAGGTGCCAAGGCTTTCGCCTTCTTCTTTGAAGGCGAAGACTTGCCGCTTTCCTATCCAGAATTATTGCAAACCGAAAGCGGCAATACCCGTGTTGACTTGATGATTAATTACCGCTCCCTGCACTATGTCAGCAAGCGCCGCGCTGAATTTGAGAAGTTGGGAGTGCCGGTTATTCACGCGCTCAATTACACCGAGGGTAGTGAAGAAGAATATTTTGCTGATAATAGCGGTGTATCTCCATCCCTGACTCCATTCTTCCTGGTAATGCCTGAAGATACTGGCAGCATCGATCCGGTGATTATCGCTGCTAATAAAGACGGCAATAAAGTAGTGATGGATGTACAGATGCAGGCCTTGATAGAGCGCGCCTGGAATCACGCCTCCCTCGTTTATCAAAGCAACACCAATAAAAAGGTGGCAACGTTTATTTGGAACTACCCGCCCGGGGAAAAAAATATCGGTGCGGCTTTCCTGGATGTGCCCAGCTCAATTGAGTCGATTGCCCAGGCAATGCGCGAAAGAGGCTATGAGGTACATATCAGGGATTCAAAAACCCTTATCGATTGGGCCGGGCAGTTGTTGCGCCCTTATTATCGTCGCGAAGACAGCGTAGCCTTGATCGATAAAGGGCTGGCTGATTGGATGCCGCTGTCCACCTATCAAGCCTGGTTTGACCAACTGCCTGCAACTGTGCGGGATCCTATTGTAGAGCGTTGGGGCAAGCCAGAAGACAATGCCATGTTGGCCGAACATAACGGCGAGCCTGCATTTGTTATTCCCCGGATGACCCTCGGCAATTTGATTGTGTTGCCGCAAGGCGTTCGCGCGGACAATGCCAAGGATCACTCTTCCCTATACCACGATATGAAAACCCCGGTGAATCACGCCTACCTGGCGGTTTACCTCTATGCGCGGGAAACCTTTGGTGCCGATGCCTATATTCACCTGGGAACCCATGGCTCCCAGGAGTGGCTCAGTGGTAAAGAGCGGGGCCTGTCGGTTTACGATGCACCTAGTTTGGCCCTGGGAAATATCCCGGTGTTCTACCCCTACATTATCGATAATGTGGGAGAGGCTATGCAGGCCAAGCGCCGTGGCCGTGCCACCATGATCAGCCACTTAACCCCAGGCTTTGCGAAAGCGGGCCTATATGCGGAAGTGGCTGAGTTGTCCGAGTTAATTGGCAATTACCTGGTATTGTCTGAGGGGCAGACCCGGGCCAATACCCAAGAGCGTATTATCGGTCTGGCCGAAGAGCTCAATATGCTCAAGGATCTGGAAATCAGTGCTGAAGCCTTAAGTGCGGATTTTGATGGCCAACTGAGCCGCTTGCAGGATCATTTGGGTCAATTGGCAGAGATGAGCCAGCCGCTGGGCATCCATCGTTTTGGTCAGCTGCCCAAAACCGAACACCTCACCAGCACCATCCTGCAAATGTTGGGTGAAGGGTTTATCACCGCAGCGGATGAATATGAGGTGGAGCACGGGTTGCGTTTGCCGGAAGAGCAAACCCGGGACGAGCGCAATGTTGTGGCTTTGGAAGCGCAGGCGGGGTTCCAGTTGCTGGATACCTTCCTAGAGGGCGGTGAGCTGGAGCAGGTTCCTGAGCCCTTGCAGGCCCAGTTGGACCAGGCCCGGGAATACTCCGATAACTTTGCCAAAATTGCCGAGCTGGAAAACCTGATGTCGGCACTCGATGGTAACTACATTCCTGTAAGCCATGGGGGTGACCCGATTCGCAACCCACAGGCGGTGCCCACCGGCCGTAACCTGATTGGCTTTAACCCGGCTAAGGTGCCGTCGAAGGAAGCCTATGAAGCTGGTGTACAGCTGATGGACCAGACCATTGCTGACTACCATGCAAAGCATGGCCGCTTCCCGGACAAGTTGGCATTTTCCCTGTGGTCCCTTGAAACCATGCGCCACCAGGGAGCCCTGGAAGCCCAGATCCTGCACGCCCTGGGCCTAAAACCCAAGTGGAACCAGCAGGGCAATGTTACCGGTACAGAAGTTATTCCCTATTCGGAATTAAAGCGCCCGCGTATTGATGTCGTAATCTCTGCGACAGGCCTTTATCGGGATGCCTTCCCTAACGTGATGCTGTGGTTGGCAGAAGCCATCGATAAAGTGGCGCAGATGAAAGAAGACAATAACTTTGTCTACCGCCACAGCCAGGCATTGCAACAGCAGCTGCTGGAAGACGGCAACAGTGAAGAGGATGCTCGCTATTTGTCATCGGTGCGTATCTTCTCCAATGAAAGCGGCAACTATGGAACGGGCCTTGCCGCCGCCAGTCTGGCCTCTGACAGTTGGGAGGGGGATGACAAGCTCGCTGACCTCTATATGCGCCGTATGGGCTTTGCCTATGGTAAAGATGAATCCCGCTGGAGCGAGGATCAGCGCAGTGTTGAGCTGTACGGCAAAGTGCTGTCTGGCACTGATGGGGTGATTTTTTCCCGCTCCACCAACCTCTACGCCATGATGACCAATGACGATCCCTTCCAATACTTTGGCGGTATCGGTCTGGCGGTTCGCAATCTGGATGGCGCCACGCCGGAAATGTATGTTTCCAATTTGCGTCGCAAAGATAACGTAAAAGCGCAAACCCTTGCGGAGTTCGTCAACCAGGAAATGCGCAGCCGTTACTTCCACCCCCGCTGGATTGAGGCGATGCAGGATTCCGGCTACGCAGGCGCTACCGCTATCCTGGATCGCGTCAACAATATGTGGGGCTGGGAAGTAATGACCCCGGAAACCATTCGCGACGACCAATGGCAGGAAATGTTTGAAGTCTACGTGGATGACAAATATGAAATGGACATGCGCGAATTCTTCGAAGAGCACAATGCCGAGGCCCTGGCCCAGATGTTGGAGCGAATGCTGGAAGCGGTGCGCAAGGGATATTGGGATGCGAAGCCTGAAACCCTGGAGAAAATGGTAGAGACCTACACCGAGCTGGCAAATCAGTTTGATGTGGCTACCGACAATGACAAGTTCAAGGAATTCGTCAATCAGCAGGCACTAGGGTTCGGCCTTGCGGCCCTGGCCAATGCCCAGGTATTGGATAACCCTCAGGTTAACAGCGCCAATGCTGCGCAACAGGTCAGTGGCCAGAAGCTGGAGCAGGTTGCAGAGCCGACTCCCAGTGATAAGCCGGAAAAGCTGATATGGCTACTGTTGATGGCTATAGTGTTGGCTGGCTTTGTCAGCGGTTTCTTTGATCATAAGTGGGTGCGAACCAAGCCCGCTTAATGCCCTTCTTTAACGGCACCCGATCTGCTTAAAGCCGGGTGCCGTTAACCCCCCTCTGCTTTACCCCTTTCGTGTAAATAATCTTAAAGCTGCCTCGGCTACAGGGTTAAGAATTGTTGACCCCGGCAACTATTACTCTCTTACTGTGTTAGCTTTCTATATAGAAGGTGAAAAGTGCATTTTGATTACTTTGTAAATCATTAAGCTTGCAGCTTGTAAGATTAATAGGGCTACAGCTTGGTGAGCTTCTGACTAAAGCTGTCTCTTGAAAGGAGGTTGGAACGATGGGAAAACGGTATCAGGCGGCCTTCCTGGGCCTTATATCGATTACGGCAAATGCCTGGTCTCTGGAAAACCCTTACTCGAGCAATGGGGCGGTGGCTGAGGGTTCTGCCAAAGTAGAAACGGAGAACCTGTTTTCCTGTGCTTCTGGTCGCTCCCGGTTGTCGCCAATGGGGGTGAAGCAGGTAGAGGGCAAAGCCTTTACCGTTCCGGCTGAAGTGAATTACAGCAAGCGGTACTTTGCTGGGGATCTCTATAACCAGTGCTCTGGGGTCACTCCATCCTCATTGGATGATATTGATCTTACAAAGGTACCGGTGGTCGATATCGACAAAGAAGGTGAGGTGGTTACCGGTTATATCTTTGCCGACAATTATTTTGAGCTATATATCAATGGCAAGTTAGTTGCTGTTGATCCGGTTCCATTTACGCCGTTTAACTCCAGTGTGGTTAAGTTCAGGGTGAAGAGACCCTACGATATCGCTGTAAAAGCGGTTGACTGGGAGGAGAACTTAGGGGAAGGCACAGAGAGTAACAGAGGTGTCCGCACCCATGCCGGTGACGGTGGCTTTATTGCAAGCTTTTCAGATGGTACCAAGACGAATTCAAAGTGGCATGCACAAACTTTTTATACAGCACCTATTTATGATTTGGGGTGCTTGAAAGAGCGGGGAGAAGAGCGAACCTCCTCGGACTGTGCTGAGAGGCCCCCAAAACCAGGTGCACAAGTCTATTCTCTGCACTGGGATATTCCGAAAAATTGGAAAGTCGACGATCGCTATCTTTCTTGGCCTTATGCGACAGAGTACTCGGAGCAGCAGATAGGTGTGGACAATAAAAACGCGTATATGAATTTTCGGGAACAGTTTTATGGCAGTGGAGCTAAATTTATCTGGTCAAAAAACATAGTCCTGGATAATTTGGTGTTGTTGCGCTATCGAGTTGAGTAACAGTGTCGTCATTGGCCAATTAATTGCTGTGCGTTGAAGTCACTGCGCACAGCTTTATCTCTACCCAGCCAAGAATAAATAGATTGTCTGAATTGCCTGCCTAGTTACGATTTTCCAGTTTGTCCTTATATTCACTTTTTCTCACAGAAAATTCCATTCCAAAATGGAATAGAAATTTGAGCTTCAACTTTTTTCTTCTATTGCCTTTCGTACACTGAAATTATTAATTCTGCTTAAAAATCTACCAAATTTGTTTCTTGTGAAACTTATTTTTTGGTTTTTTGTAGGTGACTCCTGATCGTATTTGGGGGAATCTCGCCACTGGTATTTGGCTTGAACTAATTTGGTGTAAAAAGGGTTTTCGTGAAATATGTCTGCTTTAATTCCGACGTTCCCCACAGTTTTGAAAAATAATTTAGATTCTGTTCAATTTTTATGAAAATTATGTGAAAAATTTCCCAAAAAAAAGCTGCGTGATAATTAGGATCGATCGTCTCAACTAAATATCGAATGTTAAGAATCGTAAAGATGCCAACATGAGGTAGGGCTGGTTAAGCTGTCGATAGGACGTGCTTTGCCGTTGCACGTAGCATTATTTTGAGAGAAAAGCTTGTGAGAAAAATAATTCCTCTCGTCGCCATTGCAGTGGCAGCAGGGTATTTCGTTTGGGCCAAAAGCCAATCTGAAGGTCAAAAACCAGTCGCTGAGCTAGAAAAGCCCAAGCCAGCTATCAGTAAATCTGCTCAAAAAGCAGAGCCGCTTAAACCTGAGGAGGTTCAGGTGGGTGAAGAGGAGCTCCTCGAAAGTGATGAAGAAAAAGCACTTTGGGTTGAGTCAGAGCTGGCCAGGGAAGCTCTTCATGAAAATGGTCGCCTACCCGTAGATCTCAATGGTGAAACCTATCTCGAGCTGGATATTGATATGCTCCGGAATCTCACTGTTGGTGATTACGTCGACATTGACTTGCCAGGTATTGAAGGTGATTACGATGCTCAGGTTGGCAGTATCGAAGAGCATGCCAGCGGCAACAAAAGCCTACAATTAAATTTTCCGGGGATGACTCGCCTGCATGGCGCAACTTTTACGCTCGGAGCAAATTCTGTTTATGCACAACTAAACTTACCTTCCGGATCATATACTATGGAAGCTCAGGGTAGTTATGCGTGGATAGCGCCTAATGGTGCATTAATTAAAAACCACGTAGAGAAACACGATAAGGATATGTCCTCGGAAGCACCTCGTGAAAAGACCTGGTCGGATGACGATGTTCCGCTAAACGACTTCAAATAAGAAGAAATTGATTCAAGGTAATTATGCTTTGAGTTAATAGTCAGGCAAAGGAAGGCCCAAGAAAATCCTGCAGATACCGGGGGCTCGTCTCCTCAGGCGGTTAAAAGGCTAGGGATAGCTTTTTGATCGAGTCAGGGTATTAAAAGCGTATTGTTACTCCTTTGGGCAGCAATTTTATTTAATTGCTGGGGGAGGAGTGTGCACTACTTATTATAATAAAAGGAGTCTTATAATGAACCTGAAGAAAAGCCTGGCTGCTGCTATTGCAGCACTGACCGTTTCTGGCGCTGCGAGTGCCGATACTGTCGATATCGCTATTATGTACACTGCACCAGCTGCGGAGTATACCGGTGATATCTCAGCCAAAATCGATAACTATATCAGCTATGCCAACAATTCCTTTTCAAGGAATGGTGTTGATATCCAGTTGAACCTGGTAGACACCTGGCAAGCTTCCAGTTCAGATTTTCGTGTAAACGAAGAGACCCTGGACCTGATTACCTTCCACAACACTGTGAATAACTGGCGATCCTCTGAAAAGGCGGATATGGTGGTTTTCCTGGGTAAAGCTGAAGAAACCGTAATCGACGGCAATACTTACATTACCTGTGGTATTGCCTGGGTTGGACAGGGTAGCAATGGCACCATGTACTCCAGCGCAAAAGAGCGTGCTTACAGCGTAACTGGCGTTGACTGTGGTTATAACACCTTCGTTCACGAGCTGGGCCACAATATGGGTCTGGTTCACTCAACCAAGCAGGGTGATACCTCTGGTGGCGTTTACTCTTACGGTATGGGTCACGGTGTAGACAACAAGTTCTCTACCATCATGGCTTACCCTTGGAGATACGGCGAAAACGTTACCCAGTACGATTGGTTCTCTGATCCTGACTGGTACGAGTGTGGTGGCTTGGCCTGTGGTGAGCGCTCAAACGGCGTAGACGTTTCAAACGCTTACCGTGCTCTCGGTCCTATCACTGATGATCTCTCTGGTTACTACTAATCGGCACTAATTTGCTGAAAGTAATTGTAGAGATTACTGGCTTATAGCCAAGGGAAATCGGGAGGTGCTCTCCCGATTTTCCATCTGAAAAGAACGGTTAATTAATTAACCAAAAAACCGAATACTGAGTGGGTAGCGCCAGAATAGGCCTTCATTGGCCCGGATTGCACCAATCACAATAAATATAACATTGATTATTGCTAATGCAATCAGCCCCAAAATACCGATAACAAAAAATATCATTATGACGGAAATTATAGAATAGATAAGCAGGCTTAACATCCAGTTAAATATCATCTTGCCGTGTTTATCGATTTCTTGAGAGCGGTCCCTTGTTGTTGCCCACATAATAATGGGTAAAACAAAACCAGCACCAGGAATTACGATCCAAGCCAATTGACTTAGATGAAGCAGCATTATGAAGGTATTTAGTTCCATATCCCAAGGGCGATAATCTTCCATTTGGCGACTTTCCTTTTGATTCAATGTCCTATGCAAGCTGACTTACCTAGCTGGCTCGTCCGGTTGATAGATAGAAACCCCAGTCATCTCTCCCTTGCGCAATAGCAGCTTGAACAGCTTTATCTGTATCATAACTTACCTTAAAAAATTCTGCGCTCCAGGCTCCATTTTTGCTTCTCTCTATCAGGGCGTAACTCGCATGGGGGCTAAAGGTTTCCATTATATGGGGTTGCGGTTCACTGTCAGTGTAAGCCGGTAGCCCAACGCTGCCTGGATTTACGACCAGCTGGCCACTACCGACAGAGACACAGCGTGGTTGATGTGTATGCCCACATAGAATGACTTTTGAGGAAATCTTTCCAAGGAGGTTGAGGATTTCATGGTTGGAGCGTATCTGGGGGCGGCCGCTGCTGGTATCTTCCAGCAGATATATGAGGTCACTACTGGGTGTTCCATGGCAAAGAAAGACTTCATCGGTGATTTGTAAGCTGGGTGGTAACTGCTTCATCCATAATAGTGGTTTAACACCAAGGTCTTTCAGAATAAATTGCAGGGTTGGGTTCCTTTCTATTTCGGTAGATGTGGCTTCATATATTTGCCGGTCCTGATTACCGCGAATTGTCGTGTAACCTTGCTCCATTAAGCGTTCATAGGTGAGTCGTGGCGCAATAGGGCCATATAAAATATCACCCAGGTTCACCGTTAGATCGGCGCCTCTCTTTTTTAGATCAGCAACAATGGCATCGAGGGCATAAACATTGCTATGGATGTCAGACAGGACCGCTATTCGCATTGAGCTCTCCGCTGGACTGCTGAAAGTACTTTGACTGCCGCTATATTTTCACAGAAAGCTTCCTGTCGTCCATAAAACTATAAAAAATCAGCGGTCAAAAGCCAGGCGAGAGGCCAAGCCGAGGAAAATAACTCCAAGAAAACCATCCAGGTGCCGCTGAATATTGGCCTGTGTAGCAAGAGATTTTCCCAGCTTGCTAAACGATAGGGATACCAGGGTGTTAAAAGCCAGCGCTGTAATGCTTAAGAGTACGCCCAATACAAGGGTTTGGGGCGTGATTGCTTGGGATGATACGGTAAATTGAGGCAGGAAAAGGCTAAAGAAAAGTAGGGCTTTGGGGTTCATTAGGTTGTTGAGTAAGCCCCGGGCGATCAGCTGTGTTGCCGGCAGAACCACGGTATCTGGTTGGTTATTTTGTGTCACTCTATTTGAGCGCCAGTTGCGAAGGAGTGACAATCCAAGCCAAATTAAATATACGGCGCCTACCAGTTTTACTACCAGTGCTACCAGAGGCATCGTCTGCATGATATGTCCGAGTCCGAGAGCAACTAGCGCCGTTTGCACCATCCCGGCAGTAAAAATGCCCAATGAGATCATTGCTCCTGCAGTAAATCCGCGAGCCGAAGAGTAAGCAGATATTAACAGTAGGTCAGGACCAGGGGAGGCCGCTAGAACAATCGCTGCGATCAAGAAGGCGGGTAAAATACTGAGGTCGATCATATGAGGGGTGCCCTGAAATTGCGATTTTATCACAGCAGGTGAGCTTACTTCTATGATGGCCGTGCCTTGCTTTTTCCCTGGCTTCTACAATAGAAGTGAGTTCTACGACAGGGTGCAATGGTACCAGTGAGCCATATAGACCGGGTGTTAGTGGTTGGTGCGGGTCCAACGGGGTTGGCGGCAGCTTGTGCTTTGTCTTTCTATGGAATCAAATGCCGAATAGTTGAACGCCGTAGCAAGCCCAGTGAACTCTCTCGGGCAGTCGGTATTTTTCCCTGCACCATCAGGCGCCTTCTTAAGGTTGGTGTTTCAGATAATTTGGTCTCTGAGGCGATGCGACTCTGCAAAGTTCAATATCTTCAAGCGGGTAGGCCGCTGTTATTTTTGGACAACCGGGGCGATGCATATAAAGAGTATGTGGGCTTTGGGTTACCGCAAAATCGCACTGAGGAGATTTTGAAGGACGCTCTGCTCACGCAGGGTGTTGTAGTTGAATACGGTATTGCCGCTACTGAGGTGGGCTCTAGTGAGCACAGAGTGGAAGTCACCCTGTCTGACGGCAGTGTCGAATGCTTTGACTGGTTAATTGCTGCTGACGGAGTTCATTCAACAATTCGTGAAAAGCTGGGCATTCCCTTTCCGGGTATAGATTTGCCACAACCCTGGGGGGTTGCTGATGTGGACACAGAGGAGAAGTGTGACCCTGACTTGATTAGTGTAGATATTCAGAAGCCCGGCAATCAATTTACGATTGTTTTGCCCATGGGGAAGCAGCGATTAAGAGTAGTTGCTACCCAGCCAGATGCATTAGCAGCCTTACATCAACCGTTAAACATCAGTAATATCCGCCGCTCCGGTAGTTTTCAAATTTCCATTCGCCAGGCGAAAAGTTATCGCTCCCAGCGCGTACTTTTAGTGGGAGATGCCGCTCACTGCCATTCTCCGGTAGGTGGTAAAGGTATGAACCTGGGTATTGCCGATGCGATAGCTGCGGTTGATGCCATTATAAACGGCACAGTAGATAGTTATTCTGATGAGAGGCATAAAATAGGCGCGGCGACTATCCGGAAGACAGAAATTATTAGACGAATTATTAGTTCAAATGCCTGGGTGAATATAGAGTTGGTTCGTATTCTGGCAAAGCTTATTGTAACTTTCCCTGTAGTGCGACATGCCTATATCCAAAACCTGACAAAGCTCTAAGAGGTTGGTTATTCCTTAAGGATTTTGTTGTAGCCATAGGTATCATTGCCGTAGACCTGGAAAGTGCTGACGTCGGGAATATCATATTCAATTAAACCCTCGTCAGTTGAATACATGTCCTTGCCATAAGGGGCTACTTTTACGTGGTTAGCAGTGCATCTTGCTACAAAGGAAAATCGCCCTTGAGTCTTACTGCTGTTTGGGTATGAGGCATGCATGTTTAATGATGAGAAAATCAAGCACTCTCCAGCCTTCATCTTAATATCCTTTACTTCGAACTGGTCAAAGAAATCTTCTCCAATCAACTTGAGAGCAGTAAATAGGACAAGAGCACTTTTGTTAAACGTCCTTCCATAAAAAGCGACCTTTACTGCGTGGTATAGATAAACTGGCGACAGGGGTAGTAAGGATAAGTAGAATATCTTGTTATTGGGCGTAAAATTATAAAGATAGTCGATCCTGGCGTCGGTAAAGGAGCCTGCCAGTATCCGCAAACATCCATTTTCGGGGGTGGAATCTGTGAGAGCAACCCAAGCATTTAGTTGGATTATTGCTGGAGAAGTTTCTTGAGTAGGTTGTAACTTCGCATATTTCCCGGCCTCTCTAAAAGTTGCATTTTGGTGCCAAGGGGTTTCGTCGGTTCCTGGTAATTTATGAAAGAACTGGCTGCGCCAACACAAAACTTCATGTCCGAGAAGGCTGGCGAGACGTTGGGATATTTGGGGCTTTCGGATCAACTCCCGAAATGGCTTAAGTCGCAGTGCTTGGTACAATCCCGCATAGTCTATTGACCAGCGTCCATGTTTCTTCTCTATTTGGGGAATATGCTGCCCCAAATAACAAGTACCCTGGAAATCACTGTCGTACTCCTCTAGGGCCAGTACCTTCAGTTGTTCGGCCCCCTTTTTGTCAATTGCTTGGAAAGGGGGGAGATATCCATTCTGCTCAAAAAACGAGAGGTCTCCATCGCTGAGAAAAAAGTTGTCATCTCCCCCTGCATTTGACCATTTTCTTGGTAGGTTTATCTTTAAGTCTTTTAGCTGATCAAGTGTTTCTAATAGCTTTTGTTTTTTAGTTTTCTGCCAGGGTAGGATGAATACTCGATAAAGTAGTATTGTTGTGACTCCAGCTAATATTTTGAGGTGCTGAATATTTGAGATTGGAAAATTAGCAGTGTCCGCCAGGTTGCTCATTCCTCTGAACATTTTTTTTAGTGTATCGCTCACCGATTTATTCCTGCGATTAAGAGGTTGTCAGGCAAAATTTGGGGTCAATATTGAATCTGTCATGAACCTGTTTTAGGTGTCATTATTCGTTCATTAATACTAGGCAATTACTGAACCGCCTGTTGGCGCAATAGTTTGGAGTGTATCCTAGGTCGAGGAAGACGACATGATCTATGGGAGAAAGGGGGGTATTATTGGCCCAGGTCTTGGTAATCAATTGCTAGGATTATTGATTGCCAAATTTAGGACCTGTTGGGGCATTCTGTGTTACTAGCAGCAGTTTGATGCTGCTGATTCTTTAGCGCAAACACGGTTTTCATTTTTCTGGCAGATACTGGTGTCATCCCCAAGAAAATTCAACTCCAGCCTGCGAGCAGCTTGATAATTTCCTGCCAGCTCATCTGCAATAGAGCGAACCTGCTCATATCCCGTCAGCATTAGGAAAGTAGGTGCCCGACCATAGGATTTAATACCAGCAATATAAAATCCCTTATTATGATGGGATAGTTCCTCAGCGCCATGTGCTTTCATCGAGCTACATGAGTGGTGGTTTGGTTCTATCATTGGAGCAAGGACCTTAGGCGCCTCTACAATATGATCTATATCATGTAACGAATAGCCATAATAGGTTTTGTTAATGTATTTTCATCCGCTTTGAAGTGTGATTTATGGTGCCAAGAGATCCTTTTACGGAATGCTTGTGATGTTGTCATGCGATATTGAATATCAGTGAATCTAAAACGCCCTTGCCACTATGCACGCCACCCTCCATTTCCTGAGAGGATTTACTTCGAACTAAGTAGCCGGCAAAACCTTGTTCTGAAGTAGCTGGTTGACCATTGAAATGAACCGTAAACATACCTATTTCACTGATTAAATCGCCTACTAAATATAATTCAGAGTCTCTGACTACCAGGGCGGGGTTGCTTCTAGGGGGCGGGCTCAAGCGTGGCATTAGTGCCCAGGCAGGGTATTCGTCTACTGAGAGCTGTTTGAGTTTCAGCTTGATATCCTGGCCAAAGACACAGTGCCCGCCGCCTTCTCCCTGATTTTTGAGCACCCACTTAGAGGCGTTCTGCTGACCGAACCATTCTATCGTTTCTGATGAAATTGGTTGCATGTCGCCAAGTAATGACTTGATTAAAACCGCTTCATCCTGGGATACATTGAATCCGGTTAGCATTTCTACTGACATGGACGAAAGGATCATTTGTACACGCTTGCTGGTAGCCAGTTGTTGGCTTACGGTTGCATTAATTGCGATCCGATGGCTCTCAAGCAAAATTCGCGATTGCATCAGTGTTTCACAGCAGCGCTCGCTATCCAGGTCTTTGGCGACATAATCACAGTAGTTGTAGCCGGCTCGTAAATACACGCAATCTACAGGGCCTACTCCTTGCAGCAAGAGCCTATTGTTGGGGCCTGTTACCAGGCCCGCTTTGAGTTCACGAAAGGTCTTTCGTACCGTACGAATGCCTTTTTCAGCTAAGGCATATTCAAGAAGGTGTTGGTCGAAGACATTGTCTTCATGCTCCTGTATCACCATTAGAAATGTTGGGCTGCCACCATCTCCAAACTCGCTTTTGATGGCTCTTGTCGCATCGGCAAGGCCTTGAGAGAGTCGCTCAATTGCTGGGTTCTCTATAGGTTGGCCGTTCGAAGTATTGGATCAATCGGAATAGGTCTCAGGACTTTGCGAGCGGATGAATTGGTGCAACTCGTAAATACGCTGCCCAAAGGGCCCCATTCCTGCTGCGATTCCATTGAACTCAATGAGCTTTGGTCCCTGGCTCTCATCGTCCATAAAGTCACTTCTCATAATCAGGAGGGGGAGGCGGGGCGCATTTTTTATTTGACCATGCATGGCGAGTAAGGCACCGAAAAACGGGTCTCCATGTGCAACAGGCCTGATAGCTTCGTGAAGAAATTGGTGATCTTCTGAGACTTGATGGATCAGCTTTCCCAATAGGGGTACTGCTTTCTTTAACGTCTCAAACCGTTCCAGGGCGATAGTACTTGGGGTAAGGCTAAAAGGAACATGGCTCGCTGAGCCACGACTAGATTTGAAAGCCAGGCCATGGGCAAGCCCCCACTCTACCGCTTCATTGGCTGCCTGAATGGCGTTTGGATGGCTCTTTTTCATGGTTTCCACTGGCCTTTGTATGCTGGGGGCACAACTCAGATTATATGATGTTTCTAGAATAATGGAAATATAAGTATTAAGTAAAGGTGTGTGTTCGAGTTATTTCCGAGGTATCCAAGAAAGGTATCAAGGGAAGGGAGCCAACTAAAGCTGGCTATTTCTGTAAATGGTCATTCTAGCGGTGCTTGAAGCAGAATTTAGGGCCTAAATGTATCCATCGGGGTGAAGAGAAGAAAGTTCGGACGCTCCATCGATAGGGGGCGCCCGAAGCAAGAGCGACATTGTTCAGTGCTGATCCGGTACCGCACACTTGATATCAGGACACTTTATCGGTGTATTGAAATCATCGTGGCAGCATTCATCTTGTAAAAACTGAATAACCTCAGTCAAGTGCTGATATTCGGCTACGCAGTAGAGGGTGCGGCTCTCGCGTCGCTGGAAAATTAATCCTGCCGAAATCAGACTGGAAATATGGTGGGAGAGGGTTGATCCGGGGATATCTAATTGCTCCTGGATGTTGCCTACAGGAATACCCGGTAGTCCGGCTTTGACTACTTTTTTGTAGATCAACAAGCGGGTTGGGTGTCCCAGCTCTTTGAGCGATTTGGCTACTTCTTCGATTTCCATCATGATTTGGTCATAAGTTCTATATTTGTCGAAATATATACAGTTTAGTGCTAAAGATAAAGTGTCGTGTGGACGACTGCTCAAGCTAGTGCTGCTACTAGTTGTTTAGGGTATTGAGAGGAAGCTGCATTACTTATATTTCTTTAAACTATATTACCAAACTTACCGAAATAACGCTTTTACTGCTAATTGCCCACACCAGGAGGGGGGTAATATCTATTCTGAAGTAGACGCATCATCATCCCGGATTTCATTGTAGCCATAAGAATCTTTACCAAACACCTGAAAATTGCAATGTGAATTCCAGCAGGCCCTCAATGGTTGAAATGTTGTCTTTGCCATAAGGAGCAACTTTTACGTGATTAGCTGTATACCTCATGGCAAACGAAAATCGAGATTTATCTTTTGATGTGTTTGCAAAGGATGTGTGCATAATTAGGGGTGAGAAAATAAGGCATTCGCCGGCTTTCACTTCCAGGTCTTTTACTTCCAGGTCGCCAAAGAGATCTTCTTCAATAATTTCCCTTGTACTGAGCAAAAGGAATAGCTTGGCAAGTCTGTATAAGGAGCGGGGTGATGCAGGGACTAGTGATAAGTATATTAATTTGTTGTCTTGTATATAATTATAGAGGTAGCTAGTTCTTGTATCGGTGTGTGACTTTGGAAGCATGCTAAGCCAACTGGTATCTTTCGTACTTTCGGTGAGCACAACCCAAACGATGTGTTGAATTAGGGTGGGAGAAGTTTATATGGTCGGTCGTAATTTTGTATATTTACCGACCTCTCGAAAGGTTGCATTCTGATACCAAGACATCCCCTCAATGTCGGGGCTTTTATCAAAAAATTGACTGCGCCAGCATATAACTTCATATCCTAGTAGAGTTGCCAATCGCTCTGAAATTTTTGGGGGTCGTAGGAGGTTCCTAAAGGGTTTTATCCGCAATGCCTGGTATAATTCAGCGTATCCAATTGTCCAGCGTTCCTCTCTTTTACCAATCGCCTTCACCTTGTCGCCAAGGTGCCTCACTACAATTGGAAATTGTTTTTAAAATCATCCAGTGCTATTCCCTTAAGCTTTTCGCCAGTTCAGAAGAGATACACGGAAGGTAGGAAGGAGTTCATTTTTTTAAAGAGTGGCCCGATCATCTTCGTTTAATTTTCAAATAATGGTGGTAGTTGTGCGCCAGATAGATGCTGAGCTTTCCAAGCCGATCTAGATTAGAAAATAATTTTTATTTTTTGCTCTTCTGTCATGGGGGTATTATGAATTTGTATGCAATTATTGTCATAACTAAGTCTGCGGCCTTTAGGTGCTTTCCTAAGGGTAGGGAGGTTACCTAAGTTTTTTTTCGTCACCACCAGAGAGTATATTGATCATGACGGATTGTGGATTACTCTTCTGTTTTGTCCTCATCGTCTAATATTCCATTGTAGCCATAGGTGTCTTTGCCATAAATCTGAAAGCTGATAACCTTTGGGAGTGTATATTCTATTAGTCCGCCTAAAGTTGAGTAATTATCCTTTCCGTAAGGGGCAACCTTTACGTGATTGGCTGTGCAGCGACCTACAAATGAAAATCGAGTTTTGTCTTTTGATGTGTTTGGGTAGGAGGCGTGGATGTTCAGGGATGAGAATATTAGGCACTCTCCGGCTTTCATTTCTAGATCTTTGATGTCAAAGCCGTCAAAAATATGATCACCTAGCAATTTTGCGGCACTAAAAAATACTACTGCACCTTTGTGAAAAATCCTTCCATACATAAAAGATTTGCATAAATGGTATAGGTACAGTGGGGAAGCTGGTAGAAGCGATAAGTAAAACATCCTGTTGTCTTGTAGAAATTCGTAAAGGTAATTTACTCTCGCGTCAGCATAAGATCCGGGTAGAATTCTAAGGCACCCGGTTTCTTTTGTGGTGTCAGTTAAGGCAACCCACGCATTTACTTGAATGAGCGCAGGTGGTGTTTCTCTTGTGGGCTGGAGCTTTGCATATTTCCCCATTTCCCTGAAAGTTGCATTTTGGTGCCAGGGTGTCCCATCGGAGCCTGGTTTTTTTTCAAAAAACTGATTGCGCCAGCAAATAACCTCATCACCTAAAATGCTTGCAATCTTTTCCGAAATTTCAGGCTTTCTCATTAAGTCCCTGAAAGGCTTTAACTCTAGCGCTTGATATAGACTGGCATATTCGATATTCCAGCGGCCCTCTTTCTTAGCAATTTCTTTAATTTTATCTCCCATATAGGAAACGCCGTTAAAGTCATTGTCATACTCCTCCTGTACTAGAGTCATTAAGCCCTGTGCTTCTTCCGCGGATAGAACTCTATAGGGAGGCAGATAACCATTTTCTTCAAAGAAGTGGCGATCTTTGTCACTTAAAAAACAACTTCCTGTGGCGGCACTTTGGGGAGGATTGGGTAATTTTGCTGTCAGGTTTTTAAGCTTGTCGAGTTCGGAAAACAAATGATGACGCCTATTCCTTTGCCAGGGGAGAATAAACACCTTATAAGCTGTTATTAAGATTACAGTCCCAATAACTTTACACTTTTGGCTAAATGAAATATCGAAGTCAGCCAGACTACGTTCATTGTCTGCGCCTGAAAACATTTTAGAGAGCGTACTGCCACCTTGATTTTTCATGTCATGCATAAGTTACTTCGGGGTAAAGTTAGCTTTTATTAAGACTAGCTTCAGCTCGCACAAAGGTGTTCTGAACAGTACCCATGGCAATACTTCACGGCATGTGACGGGAATTTTTTCGGGGTGGCTAATGAAGGAAGTAGAGCGGTGCCAGGCCAGAATATAACCTGGAGTATCGAGCTTTATTGAACTGACGCCCATTGGCTGCAGGGGTCGGTTGGAGAGTACCCTTGAGGGGAGCCTGGCATGTTTCTCGAATTTCTCAGCTCTATGGGCACCCCTATCCCTTTTAAGTGCCTTAGGCCGATACAGTTCGACATTTCCCAAATCAGCAACAGCCAATCAAGTAAAGTGGAAAGTTTTAGTTACCTTTCACCAAGTCGACAGATCCGTGATCATCACAGTGATCACCATGAACATGGTGAAGCCGCCCGTTAACCAGGTAGTCAACATGATCTCCGTGGGGAACCTGCTCATGGCCACAGTTTTTGCCGTGGACATGGGAGCTGTCATAGCCCTCTGTAACAGGGTGGCAACCCTCCGGGTTTTGGGTGCTTACTTCCAAGACGTGCTCGTCGTAGTGGTCTTTGTGGGGATGGTGTAGGTGGCCGTCATGGAGGTAGCAGATATGGTCCCCATGGCGAATGGCTGTGTGGCCACAGTGGCTATTATGGGTATGTGAATGATGCTCCGCCTGTTGGCACTTGCCTTTTTCCATGATAACTCTCCTGGCCGCTTGGCACTTACATGGAACCACTCGTCGTCGAATGCTTCTAGAATCAATAATTTGGCGCCACATTTGGACAGCCCTACATACTAAATCTAAGAACATCCGGGTGTAGTTTCCAAATATGAACTTCTACCAATGGCAGAAAACCTGCCCCTACCCCTCAATTCTTGATCTGCGAAGGTCTAACGGATGACTAGTCACTCAAATCTAGCCATTAATTCAATTTGCAATCGATTGCATTTGCACATTATAGTTAAAGCACGGTGCATCAAGTAGCGTTTAGCAACTCTTTATGCAATCGATTGCATAAAGCTTTATAAAAATAGCACCGAAGTATCAGAACAGATAAGAATGACGACGAGAGGGAAGAGTTGATGAGCAAGAAACCATTGGCGCAGGCCGTATCCATGGCCGCGCTCTCCGTTGGTCTTTGCGGCTATGCCGCAGCCCAAGAAATTAGCCCTGAAAACGATATGGTGATGGAGGAAGTCATCACAACAGGCACCCCTGGCGGTGCAGGCATGCGTAAGCTGGATGCCAGCTTTTCTATCACAACTTTAAGTGATGATGAGATTAGCAAAGCCTCTCCTTCAAGTACTGCAGACCTGTTGAAGTCCGTTCCAGGCCTGTGGGTTGAGAGCTCTGGCGGTGTTTCTGGGGCAAATATCGATGTTCGCGGTTTCCCTGGCGGTAGTGATGCACCCTTTGTCACGGTATCCATGAACGGATTGCCTCTGTATCCAGCGCCAACACTCTCATTTTTAGAAAACTCTTCTCTATTTCGTGTCGATGACACTATTCAGCGAGTGGAAGCTCTGCGCGGTGGACCCAATCCGGTTTTCTCCAATGGCCAGCCAGGTCTGACTACCAACTTTATCTTAAAAGAAGGTACTGAAGAGACTGAGGGGCGATTTAAGTACACTTTATCTGACTATGATCTGCAGCGGACCGATGCCGTGATGACCGGTAAGGTTTCGGATGATGTGTACTACATGGTTGGAGGCTACGTATCTTCCTCCCCTGGCATTCGTGATGCGGGTTTTGATGCGGAAGAAGGGCATCAATTTACCCTGCACATCACCAAAGAGATGGATAACGGCAAAGCGGGTTTTTACATCCGGGATACAAAAGATACTGGTACCTGGTATTTGCCCAATGCTGCATTTCTGGAAACAGATTACACCCAGGTAGGCCCCAGTAATCGCAAGGTTTCTGTACCCATTACTCAGGCTGACGGTAATGGCGGCTCAGAAACTACCTGGGAAACTTTCGATATGGGCGAAGGGCGCGGCTGGAATGGCAATGTAGCCGGTGCTTATCTGGAGCTAGACCTGGGGGATGGTTGGAGTCTCACCGAACGCTTTGGACTTACAGCAGGTAACGCTGATACTTTGGGTTTTGTTCCTAATGGTGCGCCTGTATCGCTGAATTCTCTTACTGATCAAGCAGTAGTAACCGCCTCTGGAAACGAACTTAGTGGCGATACTGTGGTACAGCAGTTTGGTGCCTGGGTAGTACGCAAAGATATCGAGGCTACGACAAATGACATTAGCCTGGCAAAAGAGTGGGATAACTTTAAAGTAACAGCCGGTTATTACACCTCAAGCTGGGAAGTTGATGAATGGTGGTCCCTGGGTAACCAGAAATACTACGTACTGGGTCAAGGTGGGGAGCTGATCACAGGAACTGCTGATGGCTCTGAGCTAACTGGTGATCTCGCTTGTAACACATCTGTAGATATTTCCACTTGTGATTGGAAATATGATGTGGATGCCGTGGGTGATGCCCGTGAAAACGCGCTTTATGTCGCCGGTGAGTTCTACTTAGGGGACTTTACCTTCGATCTGGGCGTGCGTTCCGCAAACCGCAAAACCAATTACTCCGTGGATCATGGTGAGCGAGACGGCAATTTTACCACTTATAAAGCGGACGAAGATGGCACTGCTTATACTGCCGCAGTGGACTGGGCCTTTGCCGAAAATATGGGCACTTTCTTCCGCATAAACTCCGGCTTTAAGTTCGCAGACTTTGACAACTATCGCGAGTTCGGTGATAGCTTCATTGCTGGGTCTGACCTTGTAATCGACATTGACCAATACGAACTGGGTTATAAATTGCAGGAGCAAGATTATTCCCTCTTTGCGACTCTGTTCTACAACGAAACCCAGGGCATGCCTGACTGTATCATTGGCAGCAGTACCTGTACTCGTTTAGAGACTGAGGCGCTTGGTCTCGAATTGGACGGTAAAGTTCACTGGGGAGATTTCACCTTTGGGTTAAATACTACCCTGCAAAAGCCAGAAATTACGAGTGGTGAATATGAAGGCAACCAGGTTATGCGTCAGCCTGAATACCAGGTGCGCCTGAGCCAGAATTATGATTTCACACTGAATAACATTGATATGGCTGTGTATACCGATATCAGTCGGGTAGGTGATCGCTTTAATGGAAGCGACAATGAAGTAACTTTGCCAGCCTATACAAAAGTTGATCTGGGTGCGGTGGCCTATATCAATGATATTACTGTCCAGTTGGCTGTGGACAACTTAACTGATGAAGATGGTATCACCGAAGGTGATCCCCGCGATCCGCTAGCGTCTAATGTCCGCTACATCTTGCCGCGCAATATCAAGCTCAGTTTCGCGTACGATTTTTAACCTCATGCCTCTCCCATAGGCTTCCAAGCTTTGCCGCACACTTCTCCAGTGTGCGGCTTTTTTATTGCCTGAAAAATTTAACTACAATCTATTTTCAAATCCATACAAATAATGGAGCTTCGATCTTTGTGGTCTAACCCAAACCCTTCCGGAGGCTCCCCAATAAAGTATGTGGTTAAACTGCTTTCATGAAGCGAAATTAGAGTCGAGGTTGAGAGCCCTAAGGTCATTGCAGGTGTGAAACCTTAATGTTCATATACAAATTTAATTTGGCAGTGGGAGATAGTTCTATTAAGTTATGAGCAGTTACCCCAATTCCTATTGCTAGCTGTATGTTGACGTTCGGACTAAAAAGTGGCATTAAGGTGGCGTAAGGGTTTGTTAGCTGTACTCTTTTCCCCCACCTATTATTAGTTTAGTAATGTTTCATATGTATTAGTGATTTTGGGTTGGTACATTTTTGGTAATATGAAAAAATTTATTGGCTTTCTTGTTGTTGTTTTGGCAATACCACTGCTCGTCTATTTTTCTACCTATAAGGGGGAAAGAAGTTTTACCAATCATCATGGCCTTCCAAATGTTAATCTGGTTGTCGATAATGCGTATTCTCTTTGGTTTACGCCTTATGATCCACTGATGGGGATGTATAATAATATAGGAGGGAAACTTGGATTTATTGTCTGTAGTGATGTACCTAATATCGCTTACGGAATGGCTGGATATTCATTTCAGGTCTTATTGAGAGATAGTTTTGTAAAAAATCCAAATTTTTATGATGCTCGAAATGGTAATAATCCAGAGAATCCATTTTTCCATCGCCGAGCAAGAAATCTATATTCCTATTTCCAGTCAATTCAATCTTTGAAACCAGCATCTTATAAGCCGCAGTTGGGGGATTTGGTTTTTTATAGAAAGACTGAAAAAGGATATATTGCCCATGTTGCTTTAGTTACTTATGTTGATAATAGGGGGTATAAAATCATGGAGTCAGCACCCAAAACCCTGTTCGCCAGGGAAGTAGAAATGGATTCTCCAGTGAAAAGGGGCTGGATCTTGGCGGGCTTTGGTAAAGTGTATTGAGGTGTTGTCCATGATTCGTAGTCATGAGGGATATTGTTCTTACAGTGATATATGCATCCCAGTGATTTTTGTAGCCTAATTTCTCCTAGGCTCAATTTCTGTTCACTGATAATTGAGATATATTGCTGGTAGACAGCTTACATCCAGATGGGTATTTCAATACATCTAACATGTTTTAATGGTAAGAAGTTTGATTAATCGGCTTTGACAGGGTCGGTTGTACTTAGCCCAATGGTTTCAGACTTGCCAAATTGGCATTATGAGGTAATTTAAGTGATCTGGCGCCTAATAAGGTTTCTAAATGTAAAAATTAGAGATCATGCCATGTTTTAGGAGCATATTTATCCTTATTATCTAGTAGGATAATAGGTATTTTTCTACAGTTACTTTTTCAGATTTGAAGCACCGATAAAAGCGCCACAATGGATGATCTCTGGATTCCCACTGATCTAGCTTTTCAGAAGCAAGGCGCTAACTTAACTTTCAACTAAAAGAGGGTTGCCGATGTCTATTGAACGATTGAGAACTCCTGAGGAGCGCTTTTCTTTACTACCGGGTTTTCCGTATACTCCTAACTATATTGATAGCCTGGAAGGCTATGATTCTATGCGTATGGCATATATCGATGAGGGGGAGCAGGATTCGGATACCACCTTTCTTTGCCTCCATGGGGAGCCCAGTTGGGGTTACTTATATCGGAAAATGATCCCAGTTTTTGTTGGGGCAGGACACCGGGTAATTGCTCCAGATTTGTTTGGATTTGGTCGCTCAGATAAGCCCGTCAATGAAGATGTGTACACTTTTAACTTCCATCGTAACAGCCTGATGCGTTTGATTGAGCATTTGGATCTTAAGAATATTACGCTGGTTTGTCAGGATTGGGGTGGACTTCTGGGATTGACACTTCCAATGGATATGCCGGATAGATTTACCCGATTACTGGTAATGAATACGGCTATCGCAGCAGGGGATGGTGCTTCAGAGGGGTTCTACCACTGGCGGAACTTCTCTGTCAATGTGCCTGAAATCCCTGTGGGAGGGCTCATTGCCAATGATGCTCAATCTGAGGTCAATTTATTCGATATAGTAGCCTATGATGCGCCTTTTCCAGACAACCGCTATAAGGCTGGCGTTCGTCAATTCCCGTCAATTGTACCGGTTGATCCAGATATGGAGGGAGCAGAGCTAGGGGTAAGGGCTCGAAAATTCTGGTCTAGGAGCTGGGGTGGTGAGAGCTTTATGGCGATTGGAATGAGGGACTTTGTACTTGGTGAGAAAGTGATGGAGTTGCTGAGGGGAACCATCAAAAACTGTCCAGAGCCTCTCAAACTAGCGGAGGCGGGCCACTTTGTGCAGGAATATGGTAAAGAAATTGCTGAAAAGGCGCTCAGTCACTTCAAGCTTTCCTCTACAGTAACTGAAAATTAAGGGCGTACTAGTGCCGGGATAAGTTATATTCCGGCTTCTATTCTCAGGTAGCCCAAGGCATTCAGACTGCTCTTACATTTCATAACTAATTTATAATCGGTGGCTCTGTTTATAGAATCTGTAGTCTTTATTAGAGAGTTTAAAGTGAAGTTTAAAGACAGTCGTGGAATTATTCTGACTATTTTGGCAATGCTCTGTTTGGCTGGTATGGATGCAACAGGTAAGGTTCTCGTTCAGAACTATTCTATTGTTCAAATAATGGCGATTCGTTTCGCGATATTTTTCTTCATCGTTATAAGCTTGGCAAGACTCAAAGGGAGCTTGGATATAGTGCGAAGTGAAATATTTGGCACTCAATTAGCTCGCTCTATTGTTCTCGCTCTTGAGGTGTCAGTATTTATTTTTGCTTTTAGTATGATGTCTTTGGCTGATGTGCATGCTATAGCTGCGACCGCTCCATTATTCGCAATATTAATGGCTGGATGGTTTTTAGGGGAGAGGATAGATACAAGGAGCTGGGTAAGTGTTGCGGCTGGATTTATAGGTGCCCTTATTATCATTAGGCCTGGAATGGGAATGATGGGTTGGCAAACCTTGGTCCCCATCTTGGGAGCTATCCTATGGGCCGCATATCAAGTGCTTTCACGCCGTGTTTCACACTTTGATAGTGCCGATACAACCGTTTTCTATACCGCGACCATGGGTCTTATTATTTTTGGAAGCTTAGCACCATTTTATTGGGTAGAGCCGACAGTATCAGGGTGGCAATTGTTGATTTTAAATGGGCTCTTAGGTGCAATGGGCCACTATTTACTGATTAAGGCACTGGCACTTACTCCAGCTTCTATTTTGCAGCCCTTTAGTTACGCTTTACTATTTTGGGCTATTGTTATTGGCTTTGTAATCTTCGGAGATCTGCCTGATGGAATTACATTATTTGGCGCCTTCGTAATATTGGCTGCGGGATTTTATGCTTCAGACCTAGGCCGCGCATTGATTGGTGATTCACAGATTAAGGCCAAAAAGGGGAAGGATGATGCTGAATCAGAGTCAAAGTTAATGAGTTGAAAAACCAATTTGATAAAGGGCGCTCTAATGATGGTAGTTGAGCCCCATTAATATATCGGTGGCGAAATTGTTTAACGCCACCTTGAATTCAGTTAGTGATTAGGTATCTGTTCTTAGAATATTTAAAAACTCATGCGTCACGATGCTCAAGGAAGCCGCCATCTACCCAATTGATTATCAAGTCAACATACTCTTGTCCAGCATCTTCCGATGAGAAGTGAGATGCGTTATCAAATATAACTAGCTTACTATTGGGGATATGCTTGGATAAGGCAGTCGCATTATCCACTAAAACAAATGGATCTCTCTTGCCCCAAGTGATCAATGTCGGAACATTAATACCATTTAGTTTTCTCTCAATCCATGGAAGCTCTTTCGAATAGCTTCCAAAGAAACTGATGGCGCACTTGTGACTGTCATTATCAAAGGCTATGTCATAGTACTCTTGGATAGCTCGTTTGCTGGGTTTGTAGTTGTGATAGCCGTCTTTGACGGCAGTCAGGAAGTTGGTTTTCATTACTGACTTCTTGTTTAAGCCTTTTGCTATCCAGCGAACCATTCGGGATCTGACAACGGCCATAAGAATAGGAGAGAGTTTTGGAGGGAAGGTGCCTGGGCCGTCAAAGATATTGAGACTCAAGAATCGTTGAGGGTGGTTAATAACGGCCGCTAAAGCAATAGGCACACCCACATCCGGCCCTACCAGGTGGGCCTGCTTGATGCCAAAATGGTTCATTATTTGAACAAGGGCTTCGCTCAGGCTGCTCGGAGACATATCTCCTTCCTCCGCTTTTGATAAGCCAAATCCTGGGATATCAAAGGCTAGCACATCAAACTTTTCACTAAATGCTTCAATGGATGACTCCCACATGCGAATACTTTGGGGTAGACCATTCAGCAGTAGTAGGCTGGGAGCCTGAGGTTTTTCCTTGCGTAGAAAGCGAATGTTAAATTTCCCTACAGAGACAAACTGCGGTGTAAATATATCGTCAGCGGTTGAGGGTCTATTGGAGGCGTATTGGGTTAGGGCCTTGTCTAAGAGAGCTTGGGTCATAACAGGGTATATATCTATATGGGTCTATAGGTGATTTCGGGTTAAGTTACTTATTTATACTAGGTTACTCACTTGAGAGTTGGTTGCCAATAAGGCACTATTAAGTGGTTAAGTTACTTTTTGATAACCTATGGAGTGGAAGGGTGGGGACGCAGAATAAAAATAGTGAGAGGCGCGTGTTTGTGAATGATGATGAATGTCCCGTTCGTAATGTAGTAGCTCAAATTGGTGACAAGTGGTCCATCCTGATATTGTTTGCCCTTGTTGATGGTCCAGATCGCTTCAACTCCCTAAAGTCGCGTATTGAAGGGATTTCACAGCGAATGTTGACGCAAACCCTGCGTGACTTAGAGCGCGATGGTTTTGTACTCCGTTCTGTCTTTGCGCAGGTTCCAGTTAAAGTGGAGTATGAATTAACTGACCTGGGAAGGGGGTTATCTGCAGCTGTGTGGAAGTTAGTCTCTTGGGCAGATGAACATCATCCCGAGATTCGTAAAGCGCGCCTAAGATATGATGAGGATAATCAATCGTAGATTAAGGATTCTACCTTCTATTGTCCCCATTTAGGGCTTCTCTCAAAAATTATCAGTCTGCTTTGTAGTAAAGCATGATCTGTACTTGCAATTGAGTTCAATAGAGCCTTTTGTAGCTGAAGCATTACTGTAAATATATAGTTAGAATGATTGGCAATCTTAGTTTTCTTGAACTTGAGGCATAACGGAATAGGACTTACAAGTAAATTTAAATTTCTTACCCTTGATAATTAAATAGAATCGATAAATATAAGTAATTAGAAGGTGAGCCATGGATTTTTTTGAAATTAACCGACACTCCTGGGATAGCCGCACCCGTATTCATGTGAAGTCTGAATTTTATAATATTGATGGATTTCTAAGCGGAAAATCTACTTTAAATGAAGTTGAGCTTTCAGATATAGGTAATGTGTCTGGAAAAAGTTTACTTCACTTACAGTGTCACTTTGGCTTGGATACCTTATCTTGGGCTCGATTGGGGGCGAAGGTGACGGGAGTTGATATTTCTTCTGTAGCCATTACTGAAGCACAGGCTCTTTCTGACCGTTCAGGTTTACATGGAGAGTTTATCTGCAATGATATCTACAGTTTTGGAGAGTCAAATAATAAAGAATTTGATATCGTCTTTACTTCCTACGGTGCACTCTGTTGGTTGCCGGATATCGAGCGGTGGGCATCAGTTGTTGCTCAATGCTTAAAGCCGGGGGGGACTTTCTACATCGCAGAATTTCATCCATTTTATGATATTTTCTCTGGTTACACATACTTTCATCGAGCCGATCCAGATATTGAAGAGCAGGGTACCTATACAGAGAATGATCGGGGTGGCAAGTCTACCCTAGCCACCTGGTCACATCCGATTAGCGATGTTGTGAGTGCATTATTAAAATATGGTATTCAAATCACTCAACTAAAAGAATACCCGTATAGCCCTTACAACTGTTTTGATGGCATGGAGGAGCGTGAGAAGGGGAAATACTACCTGTTTTTTAAAGGACATGAGATTCCGCTAATTTATACTATTAAAGGTGTCAAAGTTACTTGAGATAAAGAGCAATAACAGTAATCAGGCTAGCGGTAGATTTGTGCAGAGCCTTTTTTAAGGGAGGGAAAAGGAGGGTAATGAGTACCGCCCCCTTAAACTTCCCATGTAAAGGCCCACTGGCTTCATATCCAACACTGCTTTCTTGCGTTTTGTCTAATTGGCGTAGATAGCCACTATTTACCATTCACAGATGTTTAGATTCCGTACTTAGTTGCCATTTCTTTAAGAGAAATTTCTTATAGCCCTTTTAGCAAGCTGGATCACACTCTGTTCAGGAGAAGGTCATTATTAACTGATTTTATAGAGGGTAGTAAGATGGCTATATGGCAATTACAAGGTATGAAGTGTGCTTTATCTATATTTGCAGGTGCTTTTTGCTTGCTGATATCCGGGCTTGCATCGGCGGTTGATTGTGGTGATACCATTAACACCCGAGAAGTTTTGGATGATGATTTGGTATGTACAGATAATATCGCGATAACCATTGTTGGCCCAACTGGTGGCCTGGATATGAATGGTCATACCATTACTTGTGACAATAATTCTGCAATAGGCATAGATGTTGTCGGTCTTGTGGGGTATTTGGAGGGCGCAGGTACTATATCATTCTGCCAGACGGGCGTTAGATTGGCTGGTGATGGATTTCATAATGTAACCAATATTTCTGCTAACAATAATGACTTTGTAGGGTTGGCGGTATCGAGCGACTTCAATCTAATTACTAATTCAAGTGCTAATGGTAATGGTAATACTGGCATATTAGTTACGGGGCTAAGAAATACCTTGATCTCAAATATTATCGAAAGTAACTTACTAGATGGGATTCAGTTGGATGGTGATGCTCCAAGTTTAGCCCAAAATTATATATATGATAATAATCGATATGGGATCTATATTGCTGATTCCAACTTTGGGAATTATAGCCAGAACACCTCTGAGATGAATGGTTCAGTGGGTATCTATATGGAAGCAGCTAATCAGTTTTTTAACTTTATTCTCAACAACACATCCAAGGGAAATACTGATTTTGACTTGGAGGATCTAAATGCAAATGCATGTAGTAATATTAATGTCTGGCGTGGAAACACTTTTACTACTGCTAATCCCAGTTGTTTAAATTAAGGCTTTTTGCAAGGTTCACCTTAAAGTAAACTGGGTGAGCCTGTGTTCAATTCGTATCCGCTCAACTATTTGCTTGTTGTCTATAAGGATTAAATTTCACTGATACATTATGTGGTAATGTAGTATCAGACATGTTTCTAATTCTGATTACAAGGTGCTGATTAATCCATGAAGCCTGATAACTTAATTGATCATCCTGAAGGCGGGAAATTTCTTCAGGTGTTTAAGTCGAGCTCAATAGTAACAAGGGAGGATGGGCAGAAGCGAAGCGCATTGACGCATATTTACTTTTCCTTACAGAAAGATGAAGTATCTAGATTTCACCGGGTCGAATCTGATGAGGTTTGGAATTTATATAGGGGGGAAGGCTTATATCTCTATATTTGGACTGAGGGGGATAGCTGTTTGCAAAGGACTGAGATTTCCGCAAAGAATAATATATTTTGTCATGTTGTTCCTGCTGGTGCCTGGCAGGCTGCTGAGCCAATTGGGAGTTCTGTTTTGGTCGGATGTTCGGTAGGCCCGGGGTTTGAATTTTCGGATTTTAATTTAATCAAGGTTGATGATCCTGTAGCAAAACAACTGTGTGAGATAGATAGTTGTTTGAGTCGCTTCATTCGTTAAGCCTAAAGTTTAAGCTGTAGTTACGCTTTACTATTGATGGATATTTTGGCGTAAATTTTATGGAGTCTATTTTAAGCTTTTCACTTCACGTCTATGCACGAGTTTTGATTATTTTACTTGCCCAAGCTTCTCTATGCCATTACCTTTTACATGCCAGAGCTATTGAGAATATTTTCCTATGGATATTTCACTCTTTGGGCTCAAAATGTATCCCAATATTCTTTTTTCTGATTTCAAGGATTTTTATTACCTGGGCATAATGGTTATGACTAAAAATTGTTATTGGGTTTACTTCAGCTCTTTCGCATAATGTAAATGCCGATGATGTGTACGCTGATACCATTGCGAGTACAGAAATAATAAGTAAGGATCTCAATTGTAATTTGATTGGGTTAACAGTTGCTGGGCTGACCGGTAGCTCGGATTTAAGTGGCAATTGGCTGTGGTGGTGAGTAGTAATCAATAGCTAAACAGTTTTATTAGGGGGGTACAATACTATTTTAGGAGTTTATTATGAATATTTGGCAGGAAGGAACGCAGTCTAAACTATATTCTTATCTATTTTTCGGTAGTGCGTTAGTAATCTCTGGAAGTGTAAATGCAGATATAGTGTGTGGCGGTACTATTACAACTCCAGAGGTGTTAACTGGGAACTTTTCTTGTGATGCCGGTGTAGAAATAACTGGCCCTACAGGAAGCCTGAACTTGAATGGATTTACGTTTGATTGTGTGGGGGGAACAGGTGTCATTCTTGATGGTACAGGAGCTGTATTATCTGGCGGCGCCTCAGGAGGTACATTGGATGAATGTAGTACAGGAGTCATTGCAACAGGTTCCGGTGGCCACACAATTACGGGTATAACGTTAAGTGATGTTACAGGAGAAGGGGTTTTCTTAGATTCGGACAACAATACGCTGTCTGGTTCGATTATTGATGTACCATTTGGTGGTGAAGGTGTGTTTATTAGAGGCAGTAACTCAACGGTGATAAATAACGAGATTGTTAGTTCAGATGGATTCGGGGAAAGTGGTATCTTTTTTGATCTCGGGGCAGATAATTCGACCGTAATATCTAATAAGATAACCGGTTTTAATACTTATGGTATGGAAATATGTAGCAATGGTAATTTCATTGCTCAAAATACGGTTGAACTCACTGGTTTTACAGATCCTATTCCCGGCACTGCGGTAGGTATATCGTTGGCTAAGTTCGCCATTCCCATCTGCTTTTTTTTTGATCCGGATAGCCAATTCGGAAATGTAATTATTGGCAATATAGCAACTGATAACAACTCTACCGATCTTGAGGATACTAATCCCTTCCCCTGCCTTAATACCTGGTTTGGCAATACGGCTGATAATATAGAAGGGGCCTGTATTGATCAATGAGCCGTAAAATTATTCCCTAGAAGGCCAGCGAAATCTTATTCTTTTGACTGATGTTTGGTGAAAGGGTGCGCGGATATTAATATAAGCCTTGGCCGATTACTAAAATATCACACCGGGATTATCCGGTGTGATATAGACGTGATTAGCTCATTTAGAGGTTCGTTATATATTGGAGTCTTGCTGCTTGCATGGTAGAGCCATAGGGTTCTAATCTATTTTTTCGTTGGGTCGTTTATCGATATTCATATTTTGACGAATGCCGGACTCTGCTAGCACTGATAGAAAGAAATCATATGGCACAAATTGTTCCAGACTGTCCAGCGTATAGTCTGCGTCCTTTAACGAATCTGGATTACCTATGCCTACAGCCGTCATGCCATTTGCGGACTTAATTGCACTGACTCCAGCGGGCGCATCTTCAAAAGCAATGCAAAATTCTGGATCAATTCCGAGACCTTTGGCGGCGGCTAGGAATATACCTGGTGCAGGTTTAGGTGCAGATTTTTCTGGGTCTGCAATAACAGAAAAGCAACGGGATATTCCCAGGGCTTCCAGTACCGCCGGCGCGTTTTTACTCGCTGAGGCGAGGCCAACCGGAATATGCTGAGAATTTAACCATGCGAGCAGTTCACCGGCGCCCGGTAACAAGTCTGCGGGAGAGAGGCTGCGAATTAATTCCTGGTAGCGGCTGTTTTTTCTAGCAGCCAGTGCGATTTTTGCTTCTTCAGTGTAATTGCTGCTTTTTTCCCCGAGAATCACCTCAAGAGAAGCCATTCTTTCCAGGCCCTTTAAGCGCTCTTCAGTATCCGCTGTCCAGGGAAGGTTGAGCCCTTCAGCCAGCTGTTTCCATGCGATCAGGTGGAGACGAGCGGTGTCTGCAATAACGCCGTCGAGATCAAAGATTGCTGCACGATAGATCATCAGGATACCTCCTCCATCGGTGCTATTTGAATGGCTTCTGTTTGCCCTGGTGTCTCCAGGAATAGAATTTGCTTGCCGTGATGAAGGCTGAGCGCTTCACCTTTCACCAAGGTGTATCTGGCGCTGTAAGAATCGACATCGACTGCGATCGTGCGGCCACGGAATTGCAACCGGAAACGATAGCCGTCCATTCCATTGGGCAGGTATGGATTGAAGTTGAGTTCATTGCCGTGCAGGCGCATTCCTGCAAATCCCTGGACCATACACATCCAGGTACCCCCCATGCAGGCAGTGTGTATGCCGTGCTGGGTATTGTTGTGGTGGTTATCCAGATCCATTCGCGCAACTTGCTGGAAGTAGTTCAGCGCTTTATCCGGATACCCAACTTCACTGGCAATAATGCTGTGAATACAAGCGGACAAAGTGGAGTCGTGTGTGGTGAGCGGTTCATAGAAGTCGAAATCCCGACGCTTCTGCTCAATTGAAAATTCTGAACTTTCCAGTAACAGGCCAAGAACGACATCCGCCTGCTTACAAACTTGGTGTCGATAGATCACCAGGGGATGATAGTGAAGTAACAGCGGGAATTGATCGGCTGGCGTTTCGGCAATATTCCAGCGGGGTTTGTTTAGAAAACTATCGTCTTGAGAATGTATGCCCTGCTTTTCATCGTAGGGCAGATACATGCTTTCTGCGGCCTTGGCCCAGTTATCAATTTCCTGTTTGTCGAGTTGAATACGCTGGGTCAACTCATCGCATGCTGCAGGATCGAATGATTTTAACCACTGTAATACTTCAACAGCATATTCAAGATGGGCCTTGGCCATCAGGTTTGTGTAGAAATTATTGTCAACCAGGGCAGTGTACTCGTCTGGTCCGGTAACCTCATTAATGCAGAACTGGTTGTCGCGAAGTGCGTTGAAGTGGCCAATCTCCAACCACATACGCGCGCCCTCTATCACGACTTCTGCGCCCTTGTTGCGCAGAAAATCGACATCACCGGTAACCCGGCAGTAATGTCGCACGGCGTAGGCAATATCCGCATTGATATGGTATTGCGCAGTGCCTGCCGGGTAATAGGCTGAGCACTCCTCACCGCCGATGGTGCGCCAGGGAAACAGTGCTCCCTTTTGAATCGACATTTCACTCGCCCTTTTTCGTGCGGCATCGAGGATTGAGTAGCGGTATTCCAGTAGACCGCGCGCTAATTCGGGTTGGGTGTAGAGGAAAAACGGTAGTACATAGATTTCTGTATCCCAGAAATAGTGGCCGTCATAGCCGTCACCGGAAAGTCCTTTGGCTGCAATATTGGTATTGCCATCCCGACCAAGGGATTGGAACAAGTGGTACTGGTTGAAACGTATTCCCTGTTGCAGGGCATCATTTCCACTGACCTGAATATCGGACTCAAGCCAGAAGTTGTCCATTTGTATACGCTGAGTTTCGACATGGCTCGCAAAACTTTTAGCCGCACAGCGCTCCAGGTAATGATGCAATTCGCCAGCTGATATCGGCTCAGCATTTTGCTGTGCAAAGTAAGCGACGTACTTGGTTAGGCGAATAGGGGTGTTGCGGCGGGCAGCAAAGCGATAGTCAACCGAGACGCAGTCTTCACTGCGGAGGTTGTTGGACGTGTAATCGCTGTCACTCTCACAAAGGTGCAGGGCTGCGCATCGTATAGAGAAGCCACTGCTCTTAACGGATAGAGGCAGGGCTAAATAACCATCTTCAGCTGTATTTTCCAGCCATTCGATATCTCCCCGGTCAATAGGGGAGGCAAGGCGTGGGTCCTCACTACGTTCTGCCTGGGCAAGGTCACCATCAAGGCAGGATTGCAGGTGTACCTCTCCGTCAAAATCGATGGGAGTGAGTTCCAGTTGCAGAGCTAATAGGTTTTTCTCACTGAGGGAAACCAGGCGCTGCACTTTGAGTTCAATGGTTTTTCCTTTTGGGGAGCGCCAAGTGAGTTTTCTCTCGCTGAACCCCGCGGCCATGTCCAGCCGGCGCTCGTAATTGAGTAGCTCGCCTTGGGCGAGACTAAAACGTTCTCCATCCAAGCTGATATAAATGGTCTTGCCGTCGGGAACCGTCAACATCCTCTGGTTGTTGCGCGCGTAGCCATAAGCAGACTCACCATAGGTGATAGGTTCGCTGGCGTAGACTCCATTCAGGTAACAACCATCCGTGAAGGGTTCTGGATCGAAACCCTCCTCAAAGGTACCGCGCAAGCCGATATAGCCATTACCGAGGGAGAATAGGGTGGCATTGAGGCTGTAATCTTCGGGCTGGAAGGTGTCCTCCACCAGGTCCCAGGGGTGGATCTTGTGTTTGATTTGTTGTTTTTGCTTCATACCACTTTCACTGGATTGGAGATTGGGTTCTAGGGCCGGGTCTGCTGGGCCTCCGGCTACGGGCATTCAGTCTATCCGTAGTTGATGTCTTTTTGCAATCGATTGCAAATCTGGGTTAAGCCTGGCTGTTACCAGAATATAGACCTGATTTTCATTTCCGAAAAGTCTGTAAGTTACTGAAAAATAGAGGTTATTTTCTTTTGCTGGGTCAACTGCCAGTTGATTTGTGACTGATCGGCATAAGACATTCCCAAATTTTCATTGGTTTTTATGCAAACGATTGCAATGTTTTGCCTGACTGATACATACTGGGTATCTTCAGGCATTGGGGCGGAGTCGCCTTTCTCCACAAAGTCTGGGTAAAAAATGTACAATAACAGGTTGGTACGGCTGACTGCCTAAACCACAGAGCCAGATAGAATCCACTATGAAGAATCAGCGCATACTCCTATCTCTATTCGCTATCTACTTTGTCTTTGCCATTTTGTTGAACAGCGTGGGTACTGTGATCCTGCAGGTAATCAATACCTATGGGGTGAGTAAGTCTGCTGCGAGTGTGCTGGAGGGATTCAAGGATATCCCCATCGGTATTGTGTCTTTCCTGATTGCCTCCCAGCTTCCCCGACTGGGGTTTAAGCGGGCGATGCTGGCGGGGTTGGCAATCGTCACCCTGGCTTGTACAGCTATGCCCCTGTTACCCGGGTTTTGGACGGCGAAGTTACTGTTCTTGTCCGTGGGTGTTGCGTTCGCATTGGTAAAGGTTGCCGCATACTCCACCGTGGGATTACTAGCGCAGGGCCGCAGCGCACATGCGAGCCTTCTAAACACCCTGGAGGGGGTGTTTATGGTGGGGGTTCTCAGTGGTTACTGGCTGTTTAGCGCTTTTATTGATTCATCGAACCAAGGGTCGACTGCCTGGCTCAATGTCTATTGGGTGTTGGCGGTGGTCTGTGTGATTGCATTTGTATTGCTCTGGTGCACAGAGCTGGATGAATCCGGGGCGCGAATCGAAGAGGCTAGCCCGAAACAGGACTTTATCGCGATGATAAAGTTGATGGCCAAACCCCTGGTATACATCTACGTGATCTCCGTATTTTTCTATGTATTGATTGAGCAGGGGATAGGAAGTTGGTTGCCGACCTTTAATAATGAAATTCTTAAGCTGCCCGCTGCAATGAGTGTTCAGGCTGCAAGTATCTTTGCCGCAGGGCTGGCGTTGGGGCGACTTGGTGCCGGTGTGATGATGCGTAAAGTACACTGGTACCCGATGCTGAATGTGTGCTTAGTTGCGATGGGAGTACTGGTGGTCGTTAGCTTGCCCCTGGCGAGTAATATTGTGGCGAATCCCGATGTAAACTGGCTTAGTGCCCCAGTGGCGGCTTTTGTTTTACCGCTGATTGGCTTGTTTATGGCACCTGTGTACCCGGCTATCAATTCTGTGATGCTCAGTTCATTGCCCACCCACCAGCACTCTGCAATGACAGGTTTACTGGTGATTTTTTCTGCGCTGGGCGGTACAACTGGCTCACTGATTACCGGGTCGGTTTTCGAGGCCTTTGATGGCCAGGTGGCTTTCTACTTATCCCTGGTACCCATCACAGTAATTCTGATTACCCTGTTCTTTTTCCGTCGCGCCGTAGAGCGGGGGGATGAGACGCTTGAGGCCTCAGCCCCCCTGGCTGGGTAGCGGGGTGGTTTTACAAACTTGGGCGACGGGCCTAAGATGGCATTTTTCCCGCGAACAAGGTGAAGTACGCCATGCCCAAGGGGTCCTCCTCTCCCGTTTCCATGTCCGATATTGCTCGGTTGGCGGGAGTTTCTGAATCTACTGTTTCGCGAGCGCTGAACGATAATCCATTGATTAACGAAAAGACTCGCGAGCGTATTCAAAAAATCGCGAGTTCCATGAATTACAAAATCAATGAGAGCGCGCGAAACTTACGCCTGCAACGCAGCCATACAATTTCGGTTGTGATTAATACGGGGCGCAGTGGCGGCCAGACATTTTCTGATCCATTTATGATCGATATGATTGGTTCAATTGCCGATCGCCTCGCGGTGCATAAATACGATTTACTGTTTTCCAGCAGTATCGCCAGCCGCTCGGACTGGCATTCTTATCTGATGAGTTCCAGGCGGGCTGATGGCGTTATTGTGATTGGCCAAGGGGTGGACGATACCCCACTTCGTGATCTGCAGCAGCAGGGGGACCCTCTTGTTGTCTGGGGAGGGACCTCAAGGCAGGGGGCCGAATATTGCATCGTCAGTAGTGACAATCAAATGGGTGGGCGTCAGGCCACAGAGCACTTAATGAACTTGGGGCGGCGGCGAATTCTCTTTCTCGGCGACACAGCTCACCCGGAGGTCAATGGGCGATTTGAAGGTTACTGTGCCGCGCTCAATGAAGCTGATCTGTCTGGCACTACCAGGCAGTTGACCGCCGGCTTCTCCAGTGAAAGTGGTTATCAATCCATTATCGACCTGGTTGCGCAGGAAGGGCTTAGTTTTGATGGCATTTTCGCCGCCAGTGACAGTATCGCTATGGGGGCGATAAAAGCGCTACAGGCCCGCGGCTATAAGGTGCCGGAAGATGTCGGCATCGTGGGTTTTGACGATATCCCAATCGCCCCGTTTTTTACCCCTCCTCTGACAACCGTTCGCCAGAACATCCACCGAGGTGGTGAATTGATGGTGGAGAAAATGATGGAACTTCTCTCTGGAAAATCGGCGATGCCAGATGTACTACCTACCGAGCTGGTAGTGCGGGGTTCTTGTGGTGCCAATCCGGATTACCAGCCTGTAGAGGAGTTCTTTCAAGACACTTCAGGTGAGCGTTAGTCGCAGGCCCTCACCATTTTGTTTGTCAGCAGGGGCGTATTTAGTGTCCCTGCCGTTTCCCGAGTTTGAGCCACACTTGTAAAATCGAACTCTGTGGCTGGACTCGAAACATGGCAGATGAGAAAACTAAACTGACCAGAATTCAGGTACTGGGACTGTTTGCCCTAAGCTTGGCAATTTTTCTGATCGGAAATGACCTCACTGCGTTTTCCGTAGCAATTCCAGCCATCGAAAAAGACTTCAACTCCAATATCACCACCACCCAATGGATTATCAACGGCTATACATTGGCTTTTGGGGTACTGCTGATCTCGGGCGGGCGTTTGGCGGATATGTTTGGCCGGCGCAAAATCTTTTTCATCGGCATGGCCGCCTTTGCATTTTTCTCCCTCCTCGGCGGTATAGCTACCAATATTCCAATGTTGTTGGCGGCGCGGGGATTGATGGGGATCGGTAGTGCCCTTATGTGGCCGGCAATCCTGGGGCTGATCTACGGGATGTTACCGGAGGACCGCTCGGGCTTTGCCGGGGGCTTGGTGATGGGCATGTGTGCCGCTGCGAATGCAATTGGTCCGGTATTGGGGGGCATTCTTACAGACTTATTGAGCTGGCGCTGGATTTTCTTTATCAACTTGCCGGTGGCTGCATTGGCATTTTGGGTCTGCTGGAAGGTTATCCCGGATGACACACCGGAAAATGTCACCGAGCGCATTGATTACGGTGGTGTAATCACCCTGACTACATCGCTGTTTTGCCTTCTACTGGCGCTGGATTTAGTCGTGGATATCGGCTTTAAGAGCCCGGTGATTATTGTCTTGGCACTAGCCACCTTGCTGTTTATGGGGGCGTTTATCCTGGTTGAGCGCCATGTGGGCAGAGATGCGTTAATTCCCGTAGATGTAGCAACGAATCACGGTTTCTTTGCCGCAGGTATAGCTACCTTGTTGCTGTCTGTGGTGTTCTTTGCAGCCCTTGTATACGTTCCCCAATACTTGAGTAAGGTCCATAATCACTCGGCGATGTATTCGGGAATGGGGCTACTTCCTATGATGGTCTCATTTGGTTTGGTGTCTTTTATTGCCGGTGGGCTCTACGAAACGCTCGGTGCAAAAACGATTGTCTCAGCGGGCACCATTGCCATGTGTATCGGTATGTTTATGCTTTCTCATTTACATAAGGAAACAACTTTTTTGCAAATGGTACCGGGACTGGTGGTTCTCGGGGCGGGTATTGGCCTGTTTTATTCTGCTATTACTACTGCCGCAATTACGGTTGTAGCGCCGGAGCGAGCGAGCTTGGCGGGAGCAATTCTCTATATGTTCCAGATTGGTGGGGGAGCAATAGGCTTGGGTATGAATACCACAATTGTGGCAATGGCTCCCGATATTTCTACGGGGATTGATCGCGCTTTTACGGTTAATGCCTATCTGGCGATGGTGGGGCTGGTAGTGTGCCTTTTGTTTGTTTCAGGGAAGCCAGCGGATAGGGCTCCCCTGTCTGAGAAATGATTTATTGCTCGCTTAAATTTCTATTGCCTAATTCTGCAAAATTTACGTTCGTGATGATGCCATCAGTATTGTAACTGAGAATCAATACTTTTTGATAAGAGACCGGTTGGAAAATAGCCTTATTGGTTTGGCTATACATATACACTTTGGCTTTCTCGGATTTATTGCTGATCAGTGGGTACTGATATTCGCCAGAGGGTTTGCCCAATAAATCCAGAGCTTCGAGAATACTGGTTTGGCCTTCGCTGATAAGTGGTACTTTTGACTCATCAAAATCGGTGGAATCTTCAGCGAGAGAGCTGACAAAATCCTGCCCAACCAATTTATCGTTATAAAAGTAGAAACCCTGGTTACGGGTACCGCTAATATTTTCGCTAACCGCCTTTTTGCCAGTAGTGGGGTAAGCATAAGCGAGTGTTAAAATTTGTTGGTTGTTTTTTACAAACATGCCTTTTTCATAAGGCTTACCGAGCTTCTCTTTAATGGATTGCTCAGTATCTACGCCTAACGCTATCTCTTTTTCTCCCAGGGGTTTTGTGCCAATGCCGGTACATCCGGATAGCACAAATAGGGAAAAAATAACCGTTACCAGTCCTTTCACTACAACCTCCTGCACTGTATCTTCCAGGTTCCCTGTGGCCTGAAATATTCGGCGCATCCTACAATTCGCATGTTTTAATTGCCAGTGATTTATAAAGATGATCGATGACCCGAGATTACACTGCTGTAGCATGAATTGAGTGGGTATAGAGAAGTGCACGAATTTAGGCATGTCGTGCGATTTTAGAAAATACAGCGTAGTGAATGACAGCAGAATAAGAGCTCAGTTCCTGATACTGCCCCATCATTCCATTATTTTTTTAAATAAAATTGATAGGCATTTTTTACCAGGACATTTTCTGCTTGTGCTTCATCGAGAGTGTCGCGAATTAACAAAATATCTTCAGGTTTGAAGGGGCGAGGTGCCCTGGTAGAGGGAAGATCGGAGCCAAACATCAGGCAATGTGGGTTGGCCTGATAGAGGTCGACAATTGCCGCTGCGGGGTCGAAATCCAGGCGGCCAAAGCCGCTCGCTTTTACCTTTACCCCTTTTTCTGCCAGTTTGAGCAAGATGGGAAAACCCTGCTTAGTGATTCCCATGTGATCGATAGATGCGGCTGGTAACGCGATCAATTTATTATAGAGAGGGGTTAATGCAGAGGCTTCAACGTATAGTTCGACATGCCAGCCTGCCAAGTCAAAAACTCGCCGGGCAAGAGTATCGATAAAATCGATCTGCTCCGAGCCGCCCCGTACCAAATTAAAGCGCAGGGCTCTGACTCCATGCTTGTGGAGTGACAAAATGGTGGTGTCGGGAGTATTGGCGGATAGCTGTGTAACCCCAACATAGCTTTTGCCCAGCTTTTCCAGGGCATCAATAAGGTAGGTTTGATCCAGCTTCTGGAATGAGCCGGAAACTACAGCGCCTCCCACTAGCTGGTAGTTTTGTAACTTGAGTTGATAGTCGTCCACGGTAAATGTTGGAGGCAAATAGCCGTGATTTGGGAATAGGGGGAACTTGGGATTTATGATGTGGAAGTGACTATCAAAAAGTCTCTGTTTTTGCTGTTCCATAGTCAGGTGCACCGTGCTCGCTTAGATTTCCTGGATGACTCTCACTCGATCTGCAAGAGCGCGCTGTGAGACGGGAATATCCGGGGCGAATAGCTCCCAGGAGTGAATTACGCCAGGTCGAACGTGGAGCTCCGTGCTAACACCGGCATCGGTGAGTAATTGGGCGTATTGCATATCCTCATCGCGAAAAATATCTAGTTCGCCAACATCGATAAATGCTGGCGGTAGACCCTTGGCATCTTGCAGGCGGGCAGGGGCAGCATGAGGACTGACCGCAGGGCTGCCCACTTGATTACCCAGGTAAGCGGTCCAGCCGGTGAGATTATCTTCATAGGTCCAGATAATAAATGGCAATAACTCGGGATCGGGAGTAACCGTCCTGTCGTCCAGCATTGGGTATAACAATATCTGCCTTGCCAGGGACGGGCCTTTTTTGTCGCGAGCGACAATTGTCAGGGCTGCAGCCAGACCCCCTCCGGCACTATCTCCCATGATGCCAATTCGCGTGGGGTCAATGGAGAGTTCCTGTGAGTGCTGTACCAGCCAAATGAATGCCCGATAGCAATCATCAATCGGTATAGGGTAGGGGAACTCCGGAGCCTTTCGGTAATTTACTGATAAAAATGGCACGCCGCTGGCAGCTACATATTTGGCGATGACCAAGTCGTACCGTGAGATATCGTGGCAGATGAGCCCACCGCCATGAATGTAGAGAATAGCGGAGCCTGGCTTGCTATTCTCCTTTTGGTACCAGCGTAACTGGATCTCCTCTTGGTCTGAACTCTTTAGGGTAAAGTCCCGAAAAGAAACATCTGATGGAAAACTGCGACCCTGAAATAGTGCTTGAGTGACCACGGCTCCATTCTTACGGCGAGTATCCACATCCCCAATAGGCGCTTCTGCCAAGGTATCCAGCAAGTCGCCAAACTTGCCAAGGGCGCTTGAAAAGTCCGGGTCCAGGGAAAAGCTCATTGACGAGATCCTTATCGGAGTTCCTATCATCTAGTGGTCCATAGCTAGATATGGACCTTTGCTAAATGTGGACCTTCGGCAGCGAAATGCCAGTACTTTTAGCTGGGTTCTGCGACACCGCTTTCAGCCACCAAGGTCTGAATAGATGTTGTCGAAGCTGACTGCACCTCTGATTTGTTCTCGCTGTACCGCTCGGTCAGATAGTTACCCTGGCCACGCAACAAAATGGTGGTTTTTACCAGCTCTTCCAGAACGTCAATCACCCGGTCCCGGAATGGGGAATCCTTGAGGTGCCCTTGTTCATCGAATTCCTGCCAGGCCTTGGCAATAGAGGATTGGTTGGGAATCGTAAACATGCGCATCCAGCGGCCGAGAACCCTCAAATTGTTGACAGTATTGAATGACTGCGAGCCACCGGAAATCTGCATGACCGCCAGGGTTTTTCCCTGGGTTGCCCGGCTTGCAGATTGGTCCAGTGGTAGCCAGTCGATCTGATTCTTGAAAACGGCCGAGACATTTCCATGTATTTCCGGGCTAATCCACACTTGACCCTGGCTCCAGGCAGACCACTCGCGCAATTGCTGCACCTTGGGGTGATCCTGGCTGGTGCCGTCGTAAAGAGGGAGGTCGACAGGGTCAAACAAGCGAACCTCGGCACCAAAATGCTGCAATATTTCAACAACCTGGTTGGCCAATAGACGCGAAAAGGAGTTGGGTCTCAGGGATCCGTACAACACCAGAATCCTGGTAGGGTCGCCATTGGGAGGGGAGTCCACCAGGCGATTAAGAATATTGATGGGGGTGTGGTTTGGTAGCATCATGAGTTACCTCCAAATTTCTATATTTCTATAATAATCGAAATATGAGGCAAAGCAAAGGTGCATCAGTCTCAGTCGGGCCTTTCTGAATCTGCTTGGAACCGGCTAGTCGAATAACGGGTTCACAGGGAGTCAAAATACTGAGCCAGCATCGAGACTTAGGCTTCCTTTAGTTTCTCCAACACTGGAGGAGATAGGGCAAACGGAAAGAGAGTCCAGTAGAGGTTACTCCCAATTATTAGAGGGAGTGGGTACGTTTAAATGCCTCCCAGATGGACTACTTCAATATTGAATCCCTCTGATTGGCAAGGTTCTTCAAAGTACTTATTAACTTGTTTGAAGGTCTCAGGGGTATCAAAGGCGGCTCGTTCCGGATGTGATTTTTGCCTTTGGGCAATTTGTTGTAAACATAATTTATCATCGGCTTTAAGATAGATTAATTGATGGGGAAAGAGGTTATCCAGAAATATCTCTTTGAACCAAGATCTTTGTTTTCTTGTATTGCCGGGAAAATCCAGTACTACCGAGATGCCACTCCTTAAGATATCCTGAGTATGTGACTTGATCATTGGTTTTAATCTTGCAGAATACTCTATGTAAGTGGAGAGTGAGGAGATCTCATGGGGATATAAATTAGACAGCCACTCATCTTCGGAAATAAGAATAGCTCCTGTAGTTTGTGCTATCTCCGCAGCTTTTGTACTTTTTCCTGCGCCCATCTTTCCACAAAATAAAAAGAGCATTCCGTTTTCTTTCACAGTTCTTCCCATTAATCTGATTAGAGAAAATTTCGACTATGGGAAAATAATGCCTGAAACTTTATGCTTGGTAAATAGTGGCAAAGGGAGCTCATGAAGTGGCGATTTAGCTAAGCATCAGGGAAATACCAGACTTGCGGTGGCCGAATATGCTTGAGGGCATCTAGATGGCTAGTATTTAAGATGTGGGAATCTTTACTGCCTTAGATACTTATATTCAGCCCAAAGGTGAGACTGATATAGGTATTTCGTCTCTATGCAACAAGATACCGATTAACTGCGGCATTTGACAAACACCATTGAGTTTAACCAGCTTTGATCGGCATCAAAATCTTTTATCAGGGGGGCTTCAGTAACGCCTGTAAATTTTCTTAACCCATGAGAAATCATATAGCTTGGTATATAGGATGGCGGCTTTGCGGCTGTCAAATAGTTACAAACTTCCAGCTTCCTTGCGCCGCCCTGATCAAGAGAGTTAATGCTGGCGAATAGTTTTTTTCGATCTCCCTCTGGCATCGAATTAAATTTTTTATTGAAAATCACTCTTAATACATTGTGCCCGGTTTTGTCGCTAACCCTCTGTGTGTCGAAATAAGCAAAGGCACTGGCAACCATTAACAACTCAGCTGCCTCATCAAATTTGGATTGTTCGGTACATGTTTTGGCGGCAGCAGTAATATCTGTCGGTGTATGGGTAGATAGTACTGATGTGGCACTGATACATCCGAGAGGCGAAGTGGCTTGACTATCCTTACTGACATAGTTGTTGGCTTGCGCGCCTAAAACAAATGCGGCGAGCAGAAGAGCAAGAATTGGAGGCAGGATTTTGCTCATGATTCGAATTTCCTTTCCTTAGTGCCTCCTTAATCATAGACGCCGAAGTGCCAGTATTATCTCAACCACCTGAGAAATTTATTCGCCAGTTGGAGTGGGTTTTAGTGAGATTTGTTTAAAAATCTGAATTGGAGATGTCTAGGGCTAATCTCCTGCCAATGGGGGAAGAAGTGTGCTTTCATGCCGTTGAAGTACAGGAGACTTCAGTTAAAGCGTGCCGCTTGCAATTCTCTGGTGCTAAGCGGCACCTAGTAGTCATCAGCTCTTACAGAGTCGGATTTGTCGCAATTGCTATTAAGTTAGTTGAGAAATTACTCTGTGTTAGGTTGTGATTCTTGAGAAGCTTGGAATAGTGATTTTATCAGATTCTTGGTGATTTCTTTTTGGTGTTCAGCTCTCAGGTTCTTCATGTACGCAGACTCGTCGGGAACAACTATTTCAGGCAGTATTTCTTTCACTGCTGAGTCGCCATTCCATTCTACGGTCGCTCTGCTGTCGAAGCTGGTTCTGAACTTTATATATTTATCCTTATCGACAAATACATAGCTATTTGAGAAGTATTCAGCATCGTTTCTGTTGGTAAGTGTGAAAGATGACTTTTTTCCAGAATATAGCTTTTCACCGATTTTAAAACTGAAGTTTTCAATAGTCTCTGGTGATCTTGACTTGTAATGCCCTTGCTCTATAGCAAAGTCAACTTCATCTATAATATCGCCCATTTCAATGGAGATGATTTCATCTGTATTTTCCCATGTGATGCTATCGATAGGGTATACATAGACATTGATAATATCGGTAGGATACTGCTTATTATCGTACTTTAGGGCAATTCCCAGCATGGGTTCATCGAAGGTGCTGCTTTCGGTGAGTACAAAGTTATCTGTTTCTTCTGGGGTGATCAGGTCTTGCTGATAATTGCTTGCATTTTGCGGTCGCATAGATCCACATGAGGCGATAAGAATACTACTCAGTATGATAAGTGCCTTGCTTTTCATTCTCTCTCCTTGATAAGGCTGCTTTCCTGGGGCGGAAATTATAAGTTTCTATTTGTTCTATGAATGTAATATTTCAATAAGCCTACCACTCCTTGGGTGCTCAATTCATTGTTTGGTAAGTATAAATATCTAAGTTGTACTCTTCTTATACCCTGAATCCGGCTTAGCTTTAAATCAACTCTAAGCCTTAAGGAGAAGATTTCTTGTCGTCTATTTTTTTATCGATGTTAGTTGAAGAGTGTGATGCCGACTCTTTTAAGGTTTGTCCCAATTATATTTTGAAACTATCAATAATCTAAAAAGATGAATTAGATGCCCAAACTCTGCTCCTAAACCAGAAGATTTAACGTGCGTGATATTACTTCCAAGGTTGTGATTGAACCCTAAATACTGGAGGGACATTTGGTCTGTCATTTATGTTGGCCCTGTTACAAATGGGCAGATGTTTACATAACTACCTTAAGCTCGTAACTGATTGGTCATGCTCTGTAGCTACTATTTTGCGCCCCCCCTGCTAGCGGATAGTTTTATGAATGTTTAATTCGGAGATGGATGTTTGTCAGTACTGAAAAGTGCGCAAATTATGAAAATGTAAAGTAGGGTAAATGACTAAAATTGACCAGTCAGTACTGTTGTAATTTAGCGGTTCGCGACAGGCGTGTACGCTTGTTCCAATTGGTCAATTCAACTGAGGGGAAATACTTACTGGGATTTTTATTTTAGCGGTAACTATCAAGATACTTATCAGGAAAAGAATAATGCATAAAACAATTGGTTTGGTATCAAGTTTGCTTTTGAGTTTTTCGATGTCTGTTGTCGGCGAAATTGATGCTAGCGATGATAAAGTGAAGCGCCTGGATTTACAGGGGCAGATTGATACAAAGGCTCCCTTATCAAAGACCTTGTGGGCGGGAGCGCATAATGCCTATGCATCCTATCAGTGGGATCAGGGTGTATATACCGATGTAAACCAGTGGTACGCGCCGGAGAAATTATTCAGTCGGGGAATACGTCTGGTCGAATATGATACTTACCCCACTTCCAATTTCAGCTCAACACCGCACCTGTGTCATATGGGCCTGGAAGAGGCCACTATGTGTATTTATATGTTTGGTACAGCTGCAACGCTGGGGGATGGGCTGGATGAGATTAAGGATTTTCTTGAAGATAATAACGATGAAGTCATATTCCTAAAGTTTGAGGCTTACGATTCTGATTACCACCAGAACTTCCGCAATAAGATTGGTGAGAAAATTGAAAGCAGGTTGGGGGATCTGGTATTTAAGCCTACCGACTGGGGCTATACAGAAGATGATTGCGCCTCCCTGCCGGCGCAAACACTGACTAAACAGGATGTGTTGGATGCGGGACGCAACGTTATCCTATTTATTCAGGTGCCTAGAGAGTATCCGCACACTGGTGATAACAATCTGTGTGATTACCATGACGAGTCAAACACATCGAAATTCAGACGCAATGTCTGGATCGGTGTGGATGAGATGGATGCATCTGGAAACCTCACTTCCAATGAGCCACTTGCACAAAATTCCAGCCAGCTAACAGCAGATATCGATGGTAATGCCAGCGCAACCAGCCACTACAACAATGGGAATTTAAGTGTCGCCCTGGATGCAACAACGGAATATAGCAAGGATGACATCAAGTATTCCGGCAGTGAGATCCTGGAGAAAGCAGTATCTGGGTATAACATGCTTGAGTTGGCGCTGGTGGAGGCCAATGCGACCACTATAGGTGCCTCTAAAGCACCCCAGATTGAAGATTTTACGTGGTCTTGGCGGAATGACTCTCCCAGTGGTAACAATAGTTGCGCCTGGTTAAGTAATGACGGTGAAATTCGTGACTATAGCTGTAGCACGGAGCGAGTGTTTGCCTGTGTGGACGATGAGCGAAACTGGCACATCAGCAGTGCATTGGGAACCTGGAGTGAAGGTTACTCCGCCTGTGAAGCTGATGGCTACCGCTATGGAATGCCTTATAACGCTTTGGAAAATGCCGCGCTCTATGCCAAGAGGAATTCAGAAGGTGTAACTACCTCGGTTTGGGTGAATTACTACGAACCATTTGATGGGTTCTGGATCGCCAACCAAGATAGTTACTCGGATTTTGGCTACATCAAAAAAGATGCCGTGGGTGGTACCGGAGGTGATGCGTTTGATTCAATCGACTTGGTAAAACGCAAACTGCTCGGTAGCGGCACTATGAATCTGAAATCTGTCCAGATTCGTTCTAGTGGACGAATTGATGGTTTTAAAGCTTGCTATGAATTTAAGCAATCCCTAAGCCATGCCGCAGCCAGTGATCATGAATACTGTATTGAATATGGTGATGGAGATGGGGGCTCGATGGGGAGTGTACTGAGTTTCAACTCCGCCAGCAGCGAGTATTTGGATGACGTTAAAATTTGTGTCGACGATGAAAAGCATGAAACGGGTAGTGTTTACTACCTTAAATTGACGTCGAGCAATGGCTCATCTATTTCCGGGGGGACTCAGCAGGGGACTTGTACAACTTATTCTTCCACTTCATCCCAGCAAATTTTTGCTTTCCACGGGCGCCACGGTGATGAAATCGATGCTTTGGGCGTGCACAAGTTATCCAACAGCTTGGTAAATCCAGGGTACTACGCAACCGAGTGGCTGGACCTGGATGATCCCTCCTCAGGTGGCATTGATTATGAGAGCTTTAACGAACACAAGTCAGCAGGAAATATCAGCAATAGCTGTGCTGTCAGTGATGTTGCTGGTATTGAGGCAAGGGTTGTTGATACGAAGTTGGATTATTCCTTAACCGGCGAAAGCATGCATATAGGCGATATCGGCACTAATTACCGCTTCTTCTGTGCAACAGAGGATTGTAGTGACTACGAAGTAAAGTATTTCTTCACTAACGCAGCCTGCCTACCTTAACGACTCACAATATCCCGGCGGTGAATATGCTGCCGGGATTCCTCTTACTACTCACTCACTAAAGGAAGCTCTCTCGGCTGAATACGGGGATTTCGCCTATAGTCGAACTCAAGCAATGTGCGGTATCAATCGGCAGAGCGAAGCCCATGAAATATGACGAGATACATGAGGATCATGCTGATCCCCTGATCAACCAATTACATCGAGCAATAAAATATGCCGTTAAATTTCTCGCCATTCTTATGGTGTTGGTCATATTCTGGACCATTGCGGATGTTGTCTATGTACTTTATGAAAGGCTAATGGAGACGCCATTCCTATTGCTGGATATGGAAGATATCCTCGAGACTTTTGGGGCCTTTCTTGCCGTTCTTATTGCCATTGAAATTTTCACTAATATCCGACTCTACCTGGGTACTAATGTGATACCGGTGCAATTGGTATTGGCTACAGCCTTAATGGCTGTAGCTCGGAAGGTTATTGTGCTCGACTTAAAATTTGTTAATGCGGAGCAAATAGTCGGTATTGCCCTGGTGACTATCGCCCTGGGAGTTTCCTACTGGCTGGTGAGGGAGAAAAGTAATAAACCTGGTTAGTACTTGTGATTTTTTGTCCTTGATAATTCTCACTTTTTGATTTTATTTTTTGTATTTATACAGTTGGCTAAAATAGAATCATATCGTTAACTGCATTAATAGCTACTTACAATAGTTAGCCCGAACTAAGAGAGCCGGGCATTTGGCTGAGTGCCAAACCCACGATAAACCTTATTAATGAATAAGTCTTTCTGCTTCAATCGCACGAGGTGGTTGCAGGTTGTTACTACGAAAGGTAGCTGCACTAATCCTTGCTTCTGGCCAATGGGAACTAGTGCCATTAGTGGGTTTCGTTTATAGCCTTTGATACTTTTTCCTTTTCTATTTCTAGCGATGGCCTTTGCCAGGTATTCACCTTGCTGAGAGGCGAGGTAGCCCAGTTTGGCCTCACCAATATCGGCAATGTCTCCGAGTGCATACAAGCTTGGTTCGTTAATAACTTGAAGTCTGTTATCGACTTTCACAAATCCCCGCTCATTAAGGATATGCGCTAAGTGCGGTTTAAGGTAATCATTGTTGGGTAGCACACCAGTCGCTTCAAAAACCAGGTCTGCATCGCTGGCTTGGCCGCTGTTGAGATCGATATAGCGGCCATTCTGATTTTGGTAGCGGCTGTTAAACTGAATTTCTACACCTAAATTCTCTAATTGTCTCTGGGCTTTGATCTGTGCTTTAGGCTTGAAGTTGTCCAATAAGACCTCTTTATTGTGTGTCAGAATTACGTGAGTGCTCGGCATAGCGTGCGCGATCTCTCCTGCCAATTCGACACCAACGACCCCTCCACCTATCACCATGACTTTCCTTGCTTGTTTCAGTCGCTGATGCTCGTTCAACAGTTCTTGGTTTCTGGATTGAATATCCATTGCGCAAAGGGATTTGGCCATTGGCATACTCGGATATCGGGTGCCGGAGGCGAGTATGGCACTGTTGAAATGTAACTCTGTTCCATCTGCCAAACGCGCCGATTTCGCAGACATTTCCATTACATCTCCCTGAATGAAGCGGCCATAGAAAAAGTCTCTATAGTACTTGCGCGCTTGATTCCCGGTGCTGGATGGATCGGTTACATTGCGCAAGGTGGCAAAAGTGACTTCGAAATAATCTTTTTTGTCTACCAGAATGGTATGGACGCCATTTCTTTCCAGTGCTTGTGCGACAGACGCACCGGCGAAACCACCGCCTACTATCAATACTTCCGCTTTAATTACCATATTTTTTAACCATTAGAGGGTGTACAGGTCATTTGAATCCATTTTATGGTGTAGCGAATATGCTGTGAATGTGTGATTATGAGACTCTGATGTGCATATTTGCACATGCTGAGCATGGGGGGCTTGAGGTAAATAATGGATAAATGGACTGAGTTAAGGACCGCTTATAAGCTGGCCAAGCTGGGCACTCTGAGTGCAACGGCCCAGGAGATTGGTATTCATAGGTCCACCGTGATGCGCCATATTAATGTACTGGAGGAGAGCCTTGGGGTTGTACTATTTCAGCGCAATGACAAAGGCTATATTCCAACGGAGGCGGGGCTGGAGGTTATGCGACTGGGAGCGGTCACGGACAGCCATTTTTCTCAGTTGTCCTCGCGGTTACAAAGCAAAGAGCAGAATTTGCAAGGCAATCTCACCATCACCTCTGTTGGCGAAATGGTAGACCTGTTGATGCCGCTCATTAGGCAGTACCAGACCCAGCACCCAGGGATGCTTGTAAATTTAATCGGGGACCTGCGCAATTTTAACCTGGAGTACGGTGAAGCTGATATTGCGATTCGTGTCGGTGAGAAACCAACGACACCTGATAATATCGTGCTGCCATTTTTCACTACAGAATTCGTTTTCTATGCTCACAAATCCTATATTGAAGAGTATGGGCTTCCCGATAAAAGTAATCTTCAAGAGCACAGGTTTCTGGCTCTAGGTGATCGTCCGTTACACTTTGGCTGGAATGAATGGATTTATAATCATATTCACGATCAAAAGATTGTGCTGACCGCCTCCAGTCAGCAAATTCTTAACCAGGCAGTGCTTTCTGGCTGTGGCATTGGCGCCATGCCGAGAATCCTGGCTGAAAAATTTGAAGACATTATTGAGATTCCTACGCCTGAAAGCTGGCAAGTCTCAACTTGGATACTTGTTCATCGCGATATGTTTAACATGCCAAAAATCCGTGAGTTTCTTAGTATCTTAAAGCTCTGGCGAAAATGAACAATACCAAGTGCCAGCCCAGAGAAAATCATAATAGCGGCCATTAACTTTTCTGAACCAATCGATTCGCCAGTTAATAACCAACTGAAAAAGAGTCCAAAAACGGGGCAGAGTAAACCTAAAGGCGCAACAGTAGACAGCGGGTACTTAACGATTAACCGGTTCCAGAACCAGTATCCCAGCAGAGTGGTTGGGTAGGCCTGAAATAATATGGAGAAAATCAACTTTCCACTAAGGTTGTTTTGAATTTCATAAAATACATCCGCACCATCTTGAATATAGGTAGCAGCGAACAGTGGTAACGGTGCAAATAATAGCCCCCAGACAATAAAGCTAAATACTTGCTGTGTGCCACTGGCCTTTACAATGAGCCCACTGATGCTCCAGCTGGTAGCCGCTATTAAGATAAGTGCAATACTGATCAGGGGCACAGTGCCATCTTCAACCATCAAACTTAGCATCAGCCCTCCCAAGGCAAGTAGAGCCCCAAGAGCTTTCTGCGGGATGATCTTTTCTTTCAGGAATACCCAGCCGAATAGTAAGCTAATCGCAACATTCACTTGCAAAAGAAGTGAGGCCATACCCGCAGAGAGTCCGCTAGAGATTGCCCAGGTGGCCATCCCCCAAACCCCACATCCAAAAGCCAGGCTGTAGGCCAGAATGTACTTCCAGCTGACTGTCGGTCTGGAAACGAAAAGCACTGCCGGAAAGGCTGCCAAAGAAAAGCGCAAAGCCACCAGAAGGAGTGGGTCCAGATGTTCCGTTCCCATCTGGATAACGATGAAGTTGAAGCCCCACATTGCCATTAGTAACACACCAAGTGATAAATCCGAATACCGCATCAGCCCCTCCAATTTGTCTCGGGGCTAACTATCCAGGAAATGAAAAAAGGTATACAGATGCAATTTTTGTATAAAATAGGTATACAGTTTGGGTGGAGACGGAATCGGGGAGGGGAAAGGTGCGGTATAAAGAGCTTGCCGAACGCTGTATAGAGGATATTCAGTCAGGGAGAATACCAAGCGGTCATAAACTACCGTCCCTCAGGCGGTTCGCTGCACAAAACGAAGTGAGCCTGACAACAGCCCAAAGCACCTACTACTTGCTGGAGGAGCTCGGCTGGGCGAAGGTTCGACCGCAATCTGGATTCTTTGCCTCAGTTCCTCCCAGCAGTAACCCGCCTCCCATAATGCCCGCATTCACCTGCCGAACAACAGATCCAGTAAATCACGATTGCTATTTCCGTGGGTTGGGAACAGGGCCATTGGGTGTTGCGTCTTTATCTCCAGAGCTATTGCCGTTAGATTCCCTGGAGCGCAGTATGCGGCGGGCAACCCGAGAGGCTGGCGCCAGGATGCATGGCTATCCGGTTTCCTCTGGGGAGCCGCTTTTGCGCAGTGCGCTTAGCGCACACTTTGCCAGCTATGATTTGCATTTCTCTGCCAATGAATTAGTAGTGACGAATGGTTGTATGGATGCCGTCCGCACGGCGATTGCCATTACGACTAAGCCCGGTGAAGCGGTTGCGATCAGTTCTCCTTGTTACAACGGTCTTCTTAATCTGTTGGCTTTGATGGGGCGAAAAGTTGTTGAGATACCGACTGTTGAAAACGGCTTAGACCTTGCACAGCTAGAGCGCTATATGCAGCAGGGATTGGTCCAAGCGGGTCTTTTTAGTAGCAGTCATATGAATCCTACGGGCGTGTCCCTGAGCTCGGAGCAGAAAGAGAACCTGGCCGCACTGGCTGGTAAATATCGGGTTCCAATTGTCGAGGATGATGTGTATTTGGAACTCGGATTTCAAAGAAGTCTGCCCATGCCCGTGCGCTACTGGGACCGGAGCGGGTATGTGCTTTGGTGTGGCTCTATCTCCAAGACATTGAGCGCAGGCTATCGCCTGGGGTGGTGCTTACCAGGAAGGTATCGAAAACAATATGAACGCTATCGATTTACCGAAAGTTTCGGTGTGAACTTGCCCGTCCAATTAGCGGTAGCCGATTTCATCGGTACTACTCAATACTCCCGTCATGTGCAGGGGCTCAAGCAAAAGCTTGCCTTCCAGGTCGCATCCTATCGCAACTACTTAAGTTCAAACTTGCCCGATGAATCGCGCATCAGTGATCCCCATGGAGGAATGGTGATTTGGTTGCAGATCCCAGGGTTGGATAGCCGGAGTCTTTGCCGTATGGCTTCCGAAGAAAATATAGCCTTGTTGGGCGGTGCAGATTTTAGCACGCTTGATCTCTACGGTGATTGTGTGCGGGTGAATTGTGGTTGGCCGCTTGAAGGTAAAGATAGAGGGAAGGCTGAGGCCGGATTTCAGTTGGAACGTTTTATCGAGTTAACTCACTTATGCCGATAATTAATATTATTCAGATATTCACAACCTTGGAAGAAGGTACCTGAACTTTCATATCGTTACACTGCTTTTGATAGTTTTTTTTCCTCTGCTAGAATCCGCGTCCCTTTTAGGATGATTGTTCACGGAGGACATCTAATGAAAACTCTTGCCACTTTTACAGCAGCGATTGCTATTGCCGGTGCGGTTCCCGCTCAAGCAGAACAGACTTTTGAACTGCCTAAGTTCAGTCAGTGTTCTGTAGCGGCTTCTGCAAGTAATACTAATGATCGCGAGGTTTATCGCATCTTTTCAGACTTCTATTATGAAATAGAAGACTCTCGAGAGTATGCAGTTAAGGCTGTACAAAACTGGGCTGAAAGCTTTGCAGAAGGCTGTGCTGGGGAGACAAGTCAAGTCAGCCTGGATATGGTTCAGTGTGATAATTTTATTGGCGGTGCACCAGTTTGCAGAATAGAAAGTGATGAAGGTGATTACGTCATTGTGAAAGACTATGTTGATTCAACCAACGTAGTACTCTCTCAACATGATCAACAGAATTGGCCAGGAATACACTCCTCGAATGATCAGGAAACGCTGTGGATGGCCAGGCCTGAACTCTGCTATAGCGAGCTTCTGGAAGGGGGTATTGATTCCCAAGCATATTACCTGGATGCCTATAACTATCGCTACTTTGGTGATTACCGCTATGTATTGGCAAGGAGCAGCCGCGATTTAGTGCAAACTCTTGACAGACAATACAGTCAGTGTGAATACGATACTTCGGGAATTGAAGCCTACAAAATGCAGTGTTCTGAGACTTCCCAGGGGACGAAGGTGTGCGCAACTGCACATACTGGAGCCGGCTATTTCGTATTCGTGAGTGACGATCATCACGGTATGCACGTTATTTTCAACCGCTGGGACTGATTACACTATTAGTCCACTTCTAAAGCGCCTCCCTGTAAAGGGAGGCACCTGATAGCGAACCCTAATTAGCTTGCTCTATACAGTGCGCAAAGCTTATTGCCAGCAGGGTCTCGTAAGTAGGCGAGGTAGATTGGGCCTACGGCGCTATCCCGTACGCCTGGGGGTTCTTCGCAGCTGGTACCACCGTTGGCAATACCTGCAGCATGCCAGGCATCAACCTCTTCAGAACTGTTTACTGTAAAGCCAATAGTGCTGCCGTTGCCATGGCTTGCGGGCTCCCCATTGATGGGTTTGGTGATGGCAAAAATACCGTTGTCATTAAAATAGAAGCAGCGGCCACGATCATCAATAGTGCCGGGTTTGTAACCCAATATTCCAAAAGTGGAATCGTAAAATACCTTTGATTCCTCGATATCATTGGCCCCGACCATAATATGACTAAACATTGATGTCACCTTAAATTAATTTTAGGGTAGTTGTGCGTGAAAGATTGTATACCAATACTATTAAACATCAATGAATAATCATTCACTCAATGCCTAATAGAATTGTTCGTATATCCGTTACTTCCAGGCTGTACCTCTCAGGGTGTGTGGACTGGTGCAGCTTTCTATCTGTTGGGGTTTATATATGAGATGCCTCACAGATATATTAAATATTGTGCGATTCAATGATCATTAATGCTTATTTTAAATTCTGTTGTTGATAATAATGTGGTGACTAATTCGGGTGATATCGGATTTCTTATCGATATTTTTTTGCTTGACTGACTGGTGTTTGTTTTTTGTTCTGTTTGATAGGTTTTATTTCCTGGTTTGGTTTATTTTTATTGTGGTATATAGGTTGATAGTGTGAATTTTAAGGGGGTAAAATTCTGGAGGTTTGATTTGATAAAAAATAATAAATGGTTTTCGCTTAAAGGTTTACTTTGGGTGTAAATTGCGCCAATTATTTCATTGAAAAATTTAATTTTATGGTCAGGTTAAGCTGTCGGCCGTATTTTTTAGGGATAAAAAATGAAGCGTCGAGATCTATTGAAGGCTGCAGGTGTAATGTCTGCATCACCGCTTATGGGAGTGGCATCAGCTAAGGCTGGAACAAGTAATGCTTTGGATGACTCTAGTTTCCCAGAGTCAATAATGGTTGGTAATCTATCAGATTCCTCCGGAGTACTCAGTGTAATACAGGGAATCTTACCTGATGATGTTATCGGCCATCTTCTTATGGCTGAGGGTATTCCACTGGCGTCCAACCATCTTACACCTAATGGAAAGGGGGCTTTGACCCGGCTCGACTTTACTGGGCGGAGCAATAAAAGTGAAGTTCCCTATACCCGAAAAATGATACGCACCGCGTCTGCGATAATGCAGGAGCAGGATTTAGCAGGTTTCGATAAATTTAATTTGTTGGGTGGAACAATATACTCAAGCCCGAATCTGGGATTCATGAATTACTGCAATACAGCCCCCAACTACATGGGAGATAACCGTTTTGCAATGAGTTATGAAGGGGGTATGCCCTATGAGTTTGATGCTACAACTCTGGAGATGGTAACCCCTATTGGAGAAATGGATGAATGGAAATCGAGCTTACCCCCGCTACTTGAAAATCTAACCCCGGAAAAGTGGCTATTTCCACAGGTCCGGACTACCGGTCACCCTTTCTTTGATCTGGAAACAGGTAACTGTATCACCATCAACTATGGAGGAAATATCGGTGATTCTGGTAGCTCAGGATTTATTCGCTTAATCCGTTGGGATCGAGAGGGTGCATTTGAAAGCTGGAATATTCGGGATCGTCAGGGTAACAACGCCTATATTGCTGCAAGCTCACACTCCCTTGGGGTAACGCGAAACCATATCATTGTCTTTGAAACTGCAGCGAGGGTTGAGTCTACCCGAATTATTGGAACACGAATTGTTCTGCCTCAAGAACACAGGACTCGGTGTTGGGTTATTCGGAAGGCCGACATGGTGCCGGGTACTGAAACTATTATCGCAGATTACCTGGAGCTTGGCTTTGATACGTCGGACATTGTCTGCAACTACGATGACAATGCGGATGAGATTACCCTGTATGGCCAATATATGGGGGCAATGGATAAATCTGAACAGTTATTCCGCTTTGAAATCCTGCAGAAGGGAGGTTTGGTACCCAAGTGGTTGTCCGGATACCCTGCGGCACCGCTGGATGTTGGAGGTTTGGTACGTGCCCGGATTCGAGTTAACTCAAATTCAGCTTTTGAGATAAAAGAAGACTACCGGGTTATTCGGGATGATGCGCTTTCCTGGGATATGAATGATCCTGCTTACCGTGGGCACTTCCAGTTCCCTGAAACCTTTGAGCACCTTTATTGGGCTGCTGTGGGTTACAGGCCTGACCATATATCTATGCGGGTTTCCTGGGCATATCGCGATTATCCTGAGCGCCACTACAGCTATTGGAATATGCCTGAAGAAAGTCGTCCCTCTGCTTTGATTCATATGGACTGCGTCAATATGAAAATTGCGGATGCCTTTCAGTTCCCAGAAGATTGCGTAATGCGTACACCGCAATTTATGGCCCGCCCGGGTTCCACGGCCCAGAACGACGGTTATGTGATTGCAGCAGTTGTACGCAAATATCCAACGACATCCGATTCCAATGGTAAAGAGTTTTGGGTTTTTGATGCGGCACGTCTCAGTGGTGGGCCAATTTGTATCCTAGCTAACCGATCACTGGAATTTGCAACCACGAATCATGCATTGTGGGTGCCATCCATTGGTCGTCGCCCTTTATCAGCCTACCGGTCAAATTATGCTGATTTTCTTCGCAGTAAAGCGCCTGATCACAGCAGTAATGTTCGGGACATTATCGATGGGGAGCTGCTTCCCCGTTTTGGTTGATTTATCCAGTCTACGTTAATGCAATAAAGGGAGTTTAGGTATGTGTGCAGAAATAATAACCAATTCCAAACATTTATTGAGGTGGTGTAGAAAAGCTCTTTGTATAGCAGGCGTTTTCATGGCTGCTACAAGTGTTGCAGAACAGCTACCGCCGCCAATTGAAGTGCCTGAGGTATTAAAAAACTACCAGGATACTCAGGATTGTTTTCCTGGTGTTATCCATGATCCGACCAGTATTGATGAAGTTCAGCAGATAGTACGTGATGCAGCGGATCAAGGCCGTAAAGTGATGACAGGGAGTCGCCGATTCAATAGTCAGATTGATGCGGCCTGTGCAGGTAATGGAGAGGTGCAAATCACTCTGGAAAATATGGATCAGGTCGTTAGCCTGGACAAAGATAACCTGTTGGTTACTGTCCAGGCCGGTATGAGATTCCGGGATTTGACCGCCTATCTTCGAGAGCATGAACTAAGTGTGCCGATGGTGACAGAGCTGGCCATATTCACGATAGGCGGTATGCTGGGAAGCGGTACACACGGTTCAACTTTTACACAAAAAAGCAGCATGATCTCTGATTATGTCACCGAATTGAAGTTGGTTGATGGCAATGGGGACTTACGAGTAATCAATGGTGAGATGCTCAATGCCGCCAGGGTAAACCTAGGTGTTTTAGGCGTAGTTGTTGAAGTGACCATAGAGGTTGAGCCTGGCTATAAAGTACAAGCAAAAGTAAAGGGGTATCACAGCGATGATGAGCTGGAGGATGTTGTTCTTGATTTGGCTCGAGATAATCATTCAGCTAATGTTGCCTGGTTCCCGGGATTAGGGCGCTATACCGTAACAACTTACAACAAGGTACCTTTGTCGACTAAGGGTAATGCCTACAATGCCCAGGCAGATGTATCAGACTTTTCCGAATATTTATTCGGACTGATATTTGATAGCCTTCATGAAGCCGATAGTGCCGCATTGCAGTGTTTTGCAGCTTCTCTTCGCCATACTGCTCGTTCCAGCTCCTATTTCAGGGATGTTGATTCAGGCTTGAAAAAGTTTATTAAGCCCACTGGACATGCGGACCTGATGCAACATTTCGTATGTAAAGAGCCAGACAAATGTGTCTGGGATAACCTTCCAATTGCACTTCAGGAAGTTGCGATTCCATTTGAAGAATTACCCAACTGGATTGCGGATGTCCGCCAGATTATTGCAAATAGTGAAAAAACCTGTTTTCCGCTGAATGGTATTTATTTCCGTTTTGGCAAGGCTTCCGATAGCTATTTAGGGATGACAGCAGGCCGTGACACAGCGTTTGTAGGGATTGAATATACCCTTCGTCAACGAGGTGAAGCTGTGCCAAAGAACTACTTTGTCAATTTGGAAATTGAGCAGATGTCTCTCCGGAAGTATGGAGCCAGACCACATTGGGGTAAGAATTCAGTCGCTATTTTTGAGGACATGGCTGAGCGTTTCCCCAAGTGGTCCCAGTTTATGGATGTTAAAGAAGAGTTGGACCCAAACAATATATTTTCCAACCCCTTTTGGAATCGGATAAGTGGAGATGATCCTTTGGAAAACTATTTAACTCCTGGCTGCAATCCCGATGGTCAGTGCTATTGTCAAACAGATGAACACTGTGAGGAGGGTGCTAGCTGCCAAGCGGGAGTTTGGTATTCAGACGCAAGGATTTGTAAAGCTGACTAGAGCACTTTGGGGGGGGGATAATTCCACCCCCTGCGTTTAATTGGTAGTGAATAGCAATAAGAGGCTTTTAACTGCTGAGCGGGAAAGAATACTCGAGAGACTAAGCCTACAATCGGTTTTCATGCCTTATAGGTATTCTTTCCCTGCTCTTTATTATTAAGTTACAGGTTGCTGGTCACAGCAATTAGCAATGCTTTCTCTCACAAGTTGGCAAAAGTGTGCAGGATCTTCCAGAGGCAGCATATGATTTGCTGAGCTTACCTTTTGTGGATGAGTATCTGGAATCAATGTACCTGCCGCAAGCGATACAGTTCTAAATAGCTGGCGAGTATTGCTGCCGTAGGCCACGGAAACTGGAATAGATATGCCTGAAAGACTAGTTGGGTTCAGTGCGGGTTGTTCAGTTTGATTTAGCTGCAGAGGTAGGGTGTAGGCATTATCCAGCTGCTGTACACGATATTTAAGGGGCTGCTGAGAGAAGTAGCCTGCTTGATTCCCAGAGCCGTCGATTAGTAGTTTAACGGCAGTATCCAGTTCACCCTCAGCTGTTGTTTTAAAAATTTCTGCAAACATAGATTCAGCATCTCGGCGATACTCTTCCATGTCATTGTTTTCAATGTATCCCGGATATCCAGGCTCATAAAGGTACAGACTTTTGATTAATTTAGGTGCCTTTATGGCAGCATTTAAGCTCACATCGGCACCATAGGACCATCCTACTAGGTGGACAGGACCTATATCTAGTGCCTCAATCAGCCCTACTAGGTCTGCTGCATGGGTATCAATTCCAAAGGGGCCTTCTGAAGGGTTACCCGGGTTACCGAAATGCCTTTGGGTGAATGAAATCGCTCTAAATTCACTTGATAGAATTTTGCAGTGTTCTTGCCACATACGAGCATCGGCCAGTGCACCATGTACAAAAACAATGGGTTCTCCCTGTCCCTCCTGGGAATAAGAGATAGAGTGGTTGTTTACAGTGATAGAGTCTTTTGGATTTCCGTCCATGGGGCTAGCTTCCTGGGAGCCACTTTATAGCGCTTATCATAGTCTATAGGAGCTTTATGCTTAACATTTTCTAGTTCAGTTGTTAGGAGAGAGAGACAGCTGCCCTAATGGCTCTCTTATGAGAGTAAACCGATAGGTCTCCTAAGGGTAATCAACGAGCTTTTCGGGTATAGTTGATTTTTTTTGACGCAGCAGGTAGATGTATATGGAATCGCTGATAAAGGACCGCTTGAAATTACTGGAAGTAGAGCGAAATATTGAAATTATCTATGCCTGTGAGTCAGGAAGCCGCGCATGGGGATTTGAATCCCCTGATAGTGACTGGGATGTAAGGTTTATCTACAAACGTAATATTCAGCAATATCTCACTATAGGTACTCCCAGAGATGTTGTTGAGGTTCCATTTGATAAGAAACTTGGCGATGAACTGGACTTGGTCGGCTGGGATATCAAGAAGACTTTAACTTTAATGAGGGCAAGTAACCCCACTTTAATCGAGTGGCTATTTTCGCCAAAGGTCTATTTTAGAAATGAAGATATTTTGGAGTCATTGCAGGATTTGGCTTTAAAATGTTGGCAGCCGCGAGCATTAGCTCATCACTATATCAGTATGGGGTTTAATAATTATTCCAGGTTTATTCGCGAGGATGACCGAGGCTTTAATGAGATTAAGGTCAAGAAGTTACTTTATGTACTGCGTTCACTGCTTAATGCCCTGTATATAAAAGAGTTTACAAAAATTCCTCCTGTGGACTTTAGTCATATGTATAACGAGTTGTTGCCTTCCTCAGGAAGTGAGTGGCTTCTGGATATTCTTTCCAGTTTGATTGTGAAAAAGAAGGAGCTTGAAGAGGGCGATTTGATAGCCGTTGATGGCAAACTGGATGGCTGGATACAAGCAAATCTGGATAGATCTGGTGCCAACTCTATAGAGGAAAGGCCAAAATTGGATCTTCCAGAGTTTGACAGGCTTTTTCGTAAAGTGGTTGGTGTATAGTCTTTTAAATCAGGCGGATAGGGCGTCACTTAACACGCGAGTATACAGCTCAAAAAGTGCTGAGTAACTTGTAATACTGCCCAGTGAATAAACTCAAAGCTGAATCGACGCCCGCAAGAATGCAGGCGTCAAAAGAGGCTCAGCCTTGGCTTTCCAGCAGCTGGTCCAGCGGCAACTCAGTGCGGTAACGCACCTGCTTCAAAGAGAAGCTGCTTTTAATATGATCGATGCCAGGGAGCTCAGTGAGTTTTTTATCCAGGAATTCCTGGTAAGCCTGCAAATTGGGTACAACAACGCGCAGCAGGTAGTCGAAATCACCGGTCATCAGGTAGCACTCCATCACTTCCGGCCATTGGCCAATAACCGATTCGAAGTCCTGCAACTCTTTTTTCACTTGGTGGTTAAGGGTAACCTGGATAAATACACTTACCGGTAGCCCAACCTTTTCCGGTTCAAGCAGAGTAACTGCGCGCTTTATAAACCCTTGCTCGTTTAGATTTTTAACCCGCCGTGAACAGGGGGAGGGTGAGAGGCAGACTTTTTCTGCAAGCTCAATATTTGGAATGGTGGCATCCTGTTGAAGGATTTCCAGAATTTTTTTGTCGATGGCATCCAGTAAATAGGCCATGGTTATATTCCGTATCTCATCTCTCTGAACGTACGCCGGTATCGCCGGCTGCTAATCATCAACCTGCCAGTGAACCTTTGCTTCCCAGCGTTCTCCGGTAAATTGTGTGCATTGCGTACATGGTTTTTTTTGGTTTGTTATGGCAGTAGCTTCCTATACTGCGCATCTTTTGTGAGACCTTCTCGTTTTTTATTAATTTCCCGCTAATGGGTACGTTGCCCAACCGGTTGATACTGGTTAGCTGTAAACGGGCGGAAACTGATATCCCCTGATCAGTTCCAGGCTATGCCTCTCAAAAAGCTGAACCTTTGGCGCTTATTTAGTCACACAGAGTGTGAAGGCCAGAGGCGAGCACCATAAGAGGGCATCTCCTTTCCGTTGTATCCCCCAAAATACTTCATTTTGAGTGATTTGTTGCCAGTAGCTGGTCATCTTTAGCGAGTTATGGCGGCATTATGCCTGAGTTGGGCCAATTTTGGTATGACCTGCTCTGCCGGGCAGTGTTAATTTTAGCGCTATTAAACAGCTCTGGTCTGTTCTGCTGTAACTCGGGAGATGCCGCGAATATTTTCGCGACATGTTACTGGCGTCGAGAACTGGAGTGATGAAAGCAATAAAGCAATAAAGATAAAATAGGTGGTACCCATGGCAATGGTCGAAGGCGATCAGGAATTGGGCTTTGATAGCGAGTATTCGCTGAAAGCGGCTTTTACCCGTGAATCCGGCCGTGTATTCCTGACCGGAATTGACGCCCTGGTTCGTTTGCCCTTAATGCAAAAGCGCATGGATGAGCTGGCGGGCCTCAATACAGCTGGCTTTATTTCCGGTTATCGCGGTTCCCCATTGGGCGGTTACGACCAGGCCCTGTGGCGGCACAAGAAGCTATTGGCCGAGCGGGAAATCCATTTTGAGCCGGGCATTAATGAAGACCTGGGGGCGACCAATATTTGGGGCACCCAGTTGCTGGATCACTATCGTCAGCAGGCAACGAAAGACGGCGTCTTTTCTATTTGGTATGGCAAGGGCCACGGTGTAGATCGCACCGCAGATGTTTTCCGCCAAGCCAATATTCAGGGCACCTCAAAACTAGGTGGTGTTTTGGCGTTGTGTGGGGATGACCACACAGCAGAATCCTCCATGTTTTCCCACAATACCGACCAGATTTTTGAGTCGGTAATGATGCCGCTGATATTTCCGTCCTCCATTGATGAGTACCTGACCCTGGGCCTCGCGGGCATTGCTTTATCCCGTTTTTCGGGCTTGTGGGTGGGTTTTAAGGCAATTACTGAAACTGTAGAGGCCGGTGCTTCCTTGATTGTGCCGGAGTTGCCCCAGTTTACAATTCCAGCTGACTTCCCAATCCCGCCACACGGCCTGAACTACGATCCCCACCTGAATTGGCCTGCGGAGCGCCTCGAATATGAGCGCCGTATACTGGAGGAGCGTTTGCCTGCAGCCAAGGCATTCGCCTATGCCAACCGCCTGGATAAAACCACCCACAGTGCGGAGCGAAAACGCTTCGGCATTGTAACGGTGGGTAAGGCCCACGGTGATTTGCTTGAGGCTTTGAAACTGCTCAACTTATCAGAGGCAGATCTGAACTCAGCAGGCATCTCCATCTATAAAGTGGCGATGTCCTGGCCGCTGGAGCCTAGGGGCATCAGTGAGTTCGCCAAGGGCATGGAGCGCTTGCTAGTAGTCGAGGAGAAGCGTCCTCTGGTGGAAGATCAGCTGAAAAACCTGCTCTACGGTTGGGAAGATAGTTATCGTCCGAAGGTAGTCGGTAAGAAAGACCTGGATGGCAAGGATCTGTTGCCGGCAGTGTGGGGCTTTGGCCCGGATCAGGTGGCCAAGGCCATTGCCCGCTGGCTGGTGGATACTGAACTGGCGGCACAGCTGATTCCCCTGGCAGAAAAACTGGGGGGCAATGTCGCTGCAAAGGCTCAGGGCTTGCTGGCTCGTGAACCCATTTTCTGTGCGGGTTGTCCTCATAACACTTCCACCAAATTGCCAGAAGGCAGTTTGGGGAGTGCCGGTATTGGCTGTCATATTATGGCTTTGGGTAAAGGCCTGCGCACCGATACCTATTCCCATATGGGAGGCGAGGGTGCCCAATGGGTGGGCCTGCACCGTTTCTCCAGCGCCGAGCATATTTTCCAGAATATGGGCGATGGAACCTACAACCACTCTGGGCTATTGGCCATTCGCCAGGCCGTGGCGAGCCAGGTGAATATCACCTACAAAATTCTTCTGAACGATGCGGTGGCCATGACCGGTGGCCAACCCGCCGATGGCGAAGTTAATGCTCCCTCCCTGGCTGCACAGTTGCTGGCCGAGGGAGTTGGCACAGTCGTTCTTTTGACTGAGAACCCCGACCACTGGCGTGAACACCGCGGCCAACTGCCCACTGCCGTAGAAGTTCTTCCCCGCTCTGAGCTGGACGCCGTGCAGCGTCGCCTGCGGGAAACTGCCGGTGTGACGGCGATTATTTATGAGCAGGTCTGTGCGGCCGAGAAACGCCGCCGCCGCAAGAAAAAACAGATGGTCGATCCATCCCAGCGATTGCTGATTAACCACCGGGTCTGCGAAGGCTGTGGCGATTGCAGTGTGCAGTCCAGCTGTATTGCCGTGGAGCCGCTGGAAACCCCGTTGGGGCGCAAGCGTCAGATCAATCAGTCCAGCTGCAACAAGGATATGCGCTGTGCCGATGGTTTCTGCCCGAGCTTTGTCACTGTGGAAGGGGGAGAACTGAAAAAGCCCCCGGTGCAGTCCCTGGCGGATGCCTTAGACGTGGCTATTGCCGGATTACCTTCTGCGCCGGTCGCGACTCTGGCCCAGCCCCTCAGTATTTTGGTGGCCGGCATAGGTGGCAGTGGTGTACTTACTGTGGCGGCACTGCTGGGCATGGCGGCGCACTTGGAAGAGAAGGGCAGTACAACCTTGTACTTCACCGGTCTCTCACAAAAAAATGGTGCCGTGGTGGCTCATGTGAAAGTGGGAGAAAACCCCGAGGCGATTACCACTGCCCGTATTCGCGATGGCGCAGCGCAGTTGTTATTGGGCTGCGATATGGTCACCGCCGCTGGCCAGCGGACCAAATTTGCCACCGGCGAAATGCGTGCCCTGGTCAATACGGCTGAAGTACCGGTAGCGGCCTTTGTTCGCGACAACGAGCTGGCATTCCCCGCCGATGCAACCCAACAGAGTATTGAGTCCCTGTGTGCGGAATATTTTGCCTTTGATGCGAATAAATATGCCCAGGCACTGTTTGGCGATACCGTAGCCAGTAACTTGATGATTATGGGTTTTGCCTGCCAGAAAGGACTGCTGCCAATCGGTGAAGCGGCCTTGGAGCGGGCCATTGAGCTCAATGGTGTGGCGGTAGAGAACAACCTGCGAGCTTTCCGCGCTGGCCGTTTGCTGGCGGAAAACCCTAAGGCGATCGAGCAATTGGCAGTCCCGGCCAAGCCGGTGAAATTGGTGGAGCCTGAGGAGTCAGTGGAGCAGTTGCTAGAGCGATTGGCAGCGGAGCTTCGCGACTATCAAAGCCCGGCCTATGCGGCAGAATTCCTTCGCCATATAGAGGCGCTGCGCAAAGCAGAATCCTCACTGCCAGCTGCTCGCGGCGATCTTACCCGTATGGGCGCACGCAGCCTTTATAAAGCGATGGCTTATAAAGATGAGTACGAAGTGGCGCGCCTCTACACCGGTGAAGATTTCAAGCGACAGCTACGTGAGACATTCAGCGGCGACTACACCCTGAAATTCCATATGGCGCCGCCGCTTCTTGCGCGCCCCGATAGCAGTGGTCGCGTGCGCAAAATGCAGTTTGGCCCCTGGATGGGCAAGCTGATGCCGCTGTTGGCTAAGGGTAAAGTTCTTCGCGGTACTGCACTGGATGTCTTCGGTTACACCCAGGAGCGCCGTGCTGAACGCCGCTGGGCCCAACAGGTGGCCAAAGCAGTTGATAGCGTGGCCGCGCATCTGTCCGGCGAAAACCTGTCAGAGGCACAAGAGCTGCTCGAAATCCCCCTTCAAGTGCGAGGCTATGGCCATGTGCGCGAGGAAAAATTCGCGGCGGTAAGCGATCGTTGGGATGAGCTTTCTGCAGTATTTGTGGATGGGGAGCAAGAGCCGACTTCTCTGGCGGCGTCCTAGACGCCGCAGCTCTTTTAATCGGTGTCAGCCCGGACGAAACGGGATAAGGCGGTTTAGCAACCAGCCGCTGACACCGGTAATCGCCACCGGTGCCTGTACTGCAGAGAAGCACAGGCACTCTTGATCTTCTGTGACCGTCGGGCGGTGCACGTCGCCGGGTTCCCGCAACAGAAAGTCCCCTGGACTATAAACACCATCGCTATCAGAGAAGCTGCCGTACAGAACCAGGGTGAGTTCGTAGCCCCGGTGATCGTGCTCAGCAACTTTGCCGCCACAACTCAGGCGATGAAAGCTCACTTCATATTGATCCTGCCCGGTTTTTAGTCGACACATTTTTAGGGCGGGCGCGATAGTTTTCCACTTGATCCGGGGATTTTTCTCCAGCAGCTTGTGCACGACTGGCGGCGCATCCGCCAGCATGGGCTCCGTGGATTTGGATCTCTCGGGAACCACTTGTTGCTCCGGTTCAGCTGCTTGATCAATACGTCCCATCAGGCGTTGGAAAGCCTCATCGTTTACGGCCTGTGGTGCACAGGACTCCAGAATGGAGCCACCCAGGGTGTTCATGGTTTGATACTGAGCGCGACACTCGGTACACATTTGTATATGGGCGGAAACGACCAGGCTGGCGCCTTTGGGCAGGCTGCCGGAAGCGTATTCAAGGAGTAAATTTTTATCGGGGTGGTGGCGAATCATACTAAACCTACTTGGCCAACCTCGCTTGTAACTTCTTTAGGGCCAGTCGTACGCGGGACTTTACCGTGCCCAATGGTAATTCCAGCTCCTTGGATATCTCACTGTGGGATTTTCCCTCCATATACGCCTTTTCCAAGACGTGGCTCTGTTCTGCTGGCAGGCTGTGTAGGCCCTCCGCAACTTCCTTTTCGTTGCGTCTTCTCTGTAGAAATATCAACGGTTGGTGTTCGGGGGTTTCATCCCAAACATCCATGGCTTCAATAATCTCGGCGTTTTGATGACGCCCGTTGCGGCGCAACATGTCGATACGAGTGTTGCGCATAATGGTGAATATCCAGGTGCTGGCAGAAGCCTTACTGGCATCGAAGCTGGGGGCCTTGCGCCAGACTTTAAACAGGGTTTCCTGAACTAGCTCATCGGCGGCTTCAGCGCTAATTGCCTGGGTGGTGCGGCTGTGATGGAAACCCTTAATTAGTGGGGCAAAGTGGTGAAAGAGCTGCTCAAAGGACTGGCGATCACGCTCCGCACCGACTCGCGTCAGCAGGGCACTCCAGTCCTGGTCCTCTCTTTGTGGCAGTTTCACCGGGCGTATTTCACTTTTTGCTTGGGGGCTATGCGCCATGTTAACGGTCTTTCTGTCGTTGTCGATACTCACGCAATCAAGCATGTCTGGAAAATAGAGTTGGGAGCTGTTGTGGTACATCCGTGTACCACATTCTGCAACAGACTCTCAGGGGGAGACTTCCAAGTTGTCTGATAACTACTTACGCAGAGAGGGCATAACTGGATCACTCTGGCCTACCTTTTATTGAGCGGTGATCCACCCGATGGGGTGTGGCGTATTTATCTGCAGCTAGAACAGTAAGGAATCCGATGATGAGCGCGTTGATTGAGGAGCTAGAGGAGTACTACAAAGACTTCCTGATGCAGGAAACTGGCAGCCTTGGATCACTATATAGCGACGATGTCATTTTTTGTGACCCGTTGCATCGGATAGAGGGATTGCCTGCTTTAAAGAGTTACTTTGCGGGAATGAGCAGGGGGCTTACCCAGTGCCGCTTCCAATTTGATGATCTGCCGGTGGTGGGCGAGGGCAGCGCCTGCCTTTCGTGGACCATGCACTACCGACACCAATCACTCAAAGGTGGGCGCCCATTACAACTTCGTGGCTGTAGCCTGTTGCGTTACACCGATAAGATTCACTACCACGAGGACTTTTACGATATGGGTGCCATGGTCTACGAGCAGGTGCCGGTATTGGGCTCCTGCATTGGTTTTATCAAGTCGCGAATGGAGCGCAACTAAGTGTCCCAGGGGATTCGCGATAAAACTATCTGGATCACAGGTGCTAGCTCGGGTATTGGGCGCGCGCTTACATTGCGCCTGGTGGAACAGAATAATTTTGTGATTGCCAGCAGTCGCAGGCTCGATGCGCTGACGGAGTTACAGAACATAGCCCCCAGTCGACTCAGGGTTTTGGACTGTGACCTTAGTGATGATGCGGTGATGCCGGGTGTTACTCGGCGATTAGCGGACTTCACAGATCACCTGGATATGGTGATTGCCTGCGCTGGTACCTGTGAATATGACGACGACCTTCAATTGGATGTCACCATGTACCGGCGGGTTTTTGATGGCAATTTCTTTGCCTTGGTGAATACCTTGAAATGTGCGCAATTACTGTTAGCTGCAAGTCGATCTCCGGTATTTGCTGCGCTCGGCAGTCTCTCGTCAGTGGTACCTTTTCCCCGAGCCGAAGCGTATGGCAGTTCCAAAGCGGCGGTGGCCTATTTTCTGGAGTCGGTGCGCGCCGATACCAGCCTTACTCCACTTCGAGTGGTCCATATTCGCCCGGGGTTTGTCGACACCCGCCTTACCCAGCGCAATGACTTTGACATGCCTTTTTTAATGACTCCAGAGCAGGCCGCCGAGCGCATTGAACAGGGGCTCTGTGGTGTTGGGCATACAGTCGATTTTCCCAAACGGCTCAGTTGGCCTCTGCGGTTTCTGGGTTTTTTCAGCTCAATCTGGTTCCGTTTTTGCGTACCCAAAATGACAAGAATCCGCACACTAAGGAAGAATTGATGCGAATCGCTATTGTTGGCAGCGGCATTGCCGGTCTTACTGCCGCTTATCTATTGAATCGAAAGTACGATGTCACCCTGTTTGAAGCACAGGCGCGCCTGGGAGGGCATACCGCTACGGTTGATATTGACGAGGGGGAACGCCGGTTAGCAGTGGATACTGGCTTTATTGTATACAACGACTGGACCTATCCGAATTTTATTCGCTTGCTTAAAGAGCTGGGAGTTCAATCCCAACCCACCTCCATGGGCTTTAGTGTGCGCTGCGATCAGGAGGGGTTTGAATATGCGGGTAACAATCTCAACAGCCTGTTTGCACAGCGCTCGAACATCGTCAGCGCTGGGCACTGGCGTATGCTTTGGGACATAGTGCGCTTTAACCGCAATGCCCTCCGCGACTGGCAGGAGGGGAGGCTGAGCGAGACATTGACCCTGGGTGAGTATCTACCTGCGAACGGTTACTCCGCGGAATTCGCCAATCGCTATTTGGTACCTATGGGCTCGGCTATCTGGTCTGCCAGTGTGGCGCAAATGCTGGAGTTTTCTGTCAGTTTCTTTGTCCGCTTCTTTGTCAATCACGGCTTGCTCAACTTGGTGCGTCGCCCGCAGTGGCGAGTGATCAAGGGCGGGTCGCGTGAATATATTGATCCGTTAATACAATCTTTCGCAGATAAAATTCGCTTATCTACGCCCATTGAGGCGGTGCAGCGCTGCAGGGAAGGTGTGAATGTTCGCACCGCAGCAGGGGAAAATTTGGAGTTTGATGCCGTTGTTTTCGCTTGCCACTCCGATCAGGCCCTTCAATGTTTGACCGACCCCAGCGGCAGTGAGCAAAAAATCCTGGGGGCTATACCCTATGCAAAAAATGCCGTGGTCCTGCATACAGACAGCACCTTACTACCCCGTCACCGTCGCAGTTGGTCGAGTTGGAATTACCAATTGCGCAGTGAACAGGATGCACTGCCTGTTTTGACATACAACATGAATATACTTCAGGGATTGAATACAGAGAAAACGTATTGTGTCACTCTGAATGCCGAAGAGCGTATCGATCCCAAGTCTGTGCTCGGTCGTTTTGAATACTCCCATCCCCAGTTCTCTGTGGCCGGAACACGAGCGCAACAGCAGTGGGATAGTATTAATGGCGTTAACCGCACCTGGTTCTGTGGCGCTTATTGGGCAAATGGATTTCATGAAGATGGCGTAACGAGTGCGCTGCGAGTGGCTCGGGGGTTGGGTGTTGACTGGTAAGGAGGCCGGTATCATGGAAAGTGCGATTTATACCGGTTGGGTGGAACACCGGCGCTTCGCGCCCAGAGCTCATCAGTTTCGCTACCAGGTTTTTATGATGTACGTCGATCTGGCAGAGGTGGAAGCCATTTGTCAGCTCTCACCTCTTTGGTCCTCCCAGCGGCGAGCACCTGCGAGATTTTGTCGCAGTGATTTTTTTGGCGATGAATCCCTCAGTCTTGATGAGGCAGTTCGACAGCGGGTGGAGGAGGAAGCGGGAGAGCAGCCTGCGGGACCTATTCGTTTGCTGGCCAATTGGCGTTACTTTGGCTACAACATGAATCCACTCAGTGTTTACTATTGTTTCGATGCTGAGGGCCAGAATGTGGATTGGCTGCTCCTGGATGTACACAACACACCCTGGAAAGAGCGTCACAGCTATGTTTTGGATTGCCGTAATAATACCAAGTTGCAAAAAGCGACCTTCGCAAAAACATTTCATGTCTCGCCTTTTATGCCCATGGCCCAAGGGTATCGATGGAGGGGGACAAAACCTGGAGAAAAGCTGACAGCCTACCTGCAAAATTTTGATGCGAGTGCCGATGATACAGAAGATGGCACTCGCCCAATGTTTGAAGCAACCCTGAGTTTACAGCGCTGCGAAATTAGCGGCCGATCGCTTAATTCAATATTGATCCAGTACCCCTTGATGACCGTAAAAGTTATAGCCGCCATTTATTGGCAGGCACTGAAATTATGGGTCAAGCGTATCCCGGTATTTTCGCATCCTCGCGACGACGCTGAGGTTCAGGCAGGAGATAAACAACTATGAGAGCAGTTCAGGAAGTTGATCAGGCTTCGTCGTCAAAATCAGAAGTATCGGCACAGTCCTGGCTCGTTCGCCTGGCCCGCAAGCTGGTGTTGGAAAAACTCAAGGGTATTGATCGTGGCCACTTGCTAATTGAAGAGGGGGAGCAGTGTTACCACTTTGGCCAGAGGCCAGAAGAAGCAGAGATCTCGGCACATATTTGCGTACATGATCCATCCAGTTATATACAGGTGCTATTAAACGGAACCATTGGTTCTGGAGAAGCCTTTATGCAGGGCGCCTGGACCTCAACCAATACCGTGGACCTGATTCGCCTGATGGTGGACAACATGGAATTGGTGGAAGGCATCGATAGTCGTTGGAGCTATTTACCTCGATTAGGCCTGCGCTGGTTACATCAATTAAATGCGAATAATCGCAATGGCTCACGCAAGAATATTTCTGCACACTATGACCTGGGCAATGAATTTTTCCGGTTATTTTTAGACAGGACCATGCTGTATTCATCTGCGGTCTACCCGTCTGAAAATGCAACTCTGTTTGAAGCCTCTAATCACAAACTGGAACTGATCTGCCGAAAGCTAAAGTTAAAACCCTCCGATCACCTCCTTGAGATTGGTACTGGGTGGGGTGGTATGGCCATTCATGCTGCCAAGTACTATGGCTGTAAAGTAACAACCACTACTATCTCCCAAGAGCAATATGACTATGCCCGCCAATGGGTGAAGCACGAAGGGTTAGAGGAGCAGGTGACCCTGCTATTACAAGACTATCGGGACCTGAAAGGTAAGTACGATAAAATTGTATCGATTGAAATGGTGGAGGCGGTAGGTCACGAATTTCACAAGACCTTCTTCGCCGGTTGTAGCGAATTACTCAAAGAAGATGGCCTGATGGTGATGCAGGCAATCACCATTCGCGACCAGCGCTACCACGAGTATCGTAAAGAGGTCGACTTCATTCAGCGATATATTTTCCCCGGTGGCTGCCTGCCATCTAATCAGGTTATCGCGGACCATATTGCCAATTCAACAGATATGCAGATTGTTGGACTTGAAGACATCACCGCCCATTACGCCCGCACATTAAGTGACTGGCGCAAAGCATTTCTTGAGCGAATTTCCAAAGTGCGCGAGTTAGGTTTTGATGAGCGCTTTATCCGTATGTGGGAATTCTATTTATGCTATTGCGAAGGGGGATTTTTGCAACGAGTGATTGGTACCGCCCAATTTGTGTTCGCCAAACCTCGGTTTTTGGGCAGTTTCTAAACTCTCTCAAGTTAATCTTGTGAAGTGTTTGCCTTTCAGAATGGCTCAGGATCAAGGCGTGATTTCAGGAGACTGTTTAAACTTTTTAAGAGTTTGCAACCCAAGGATATTACGGAATCAACCAGAGGCTCTCCTGCATGTGGCGTTTTGTCGCTAATGCCTTACTTTTCGATATCGCCTGGCCACTGTGCGTCATAGTGGCCAAGGTGTGGTTGGTGGTTCCCTTTACTCTGTTGAACCTTTTTATACATCTGCGCTATATCGCCAATTTGCCCAGGGAACCGCTTTGGTTAGCGGGGGTGTTTATCTTTGGTGTGTCTATAGACTCTATCTTGTTTCATTTGGGGGTGATGCGAAATGATAGTGGCTCCTCCTGGCCTCCCTTATGGCTGATCTGCCTGTGGTTGAACTTTGCCATGACCTTGCGATACAGTTTGGTTTTCTTACAGAAAAATCTATGGTTGGCGGTAATCCTGGGTGGTTTTTTCGGACCATTTAGTTACTTTACCGGTGCATTCCTAAATGGCACTGTGGAATTGCACAGGCCCCTGTGGCAATCCCTGGGAACATTAAGTGTAATTTGGGCCTGCATCCTGCCGTTGTTTGCCTATTTGGCAAGAGAGATTTGTCAAAAAGAGGTGAGCAATGCTTGAATTTATTGCGATGTCGGCTATTGCCGGAACTAACTGTCACTATGAAGGGCCTTTCCTGGTAAAAGGTCTGGCCTATGATCCGGATAATCAACAGTTACAGTACTGTGAATATTATACTTCGCAAGATAATGGCGAAATAACTGTTTTCTACTATGCACCCCAGGGTGATTTAATAGCAGAGAAAACCCTTCGAGAGCGAAATGGCCCCGCAGCTGGTCGCAGTGCCTTACCTAGTGTCACTCAAATAGATCGGAGGCACGGTGAAGTCCGTGAAGTCCTTTGGGATGACGGCCAGTGGATGATGCGCTATAGAGCCAACGAGGGCGAAGCCTGGAAAGTAAGTTTGCGAGAGGCACGAAGTGTTGATGTAGTTGATGCAGGCTTTGATACTTATGTGCGTGACCACTGGGACTTATTGTCCTCAGGAAAAACTCTTAAATTCAATTTTGCTTCGCCACTGCATGGTCGATCGATAAAGCTGCGCGCTAAGGCAGTATCCTGTAATCAAGCAGCAGGCGAAAATACTTGTATACGAGTAGATATTGCCCAGCCTCTTATCCGCCTTTTCGTAGAGGACTTAAATCTCACTTACGATACGGAGAGTCGGCGATTAAAGAGTTTTAAGGGCATAGTAAATATCCTCGATCCACAAGCGAAATCTCAAGAATTAGAAGTGTTTTACCAATATTCAATTCTGCCTATAGGAACCCAGCCTGCAGATCCATAGAAAAAAGGCGCCCTCCACTAATAGCTACAACACTATTTACGCCTGTTGAATTTGTTGCCCAGCGGGTCATTCATTTTTAGGCGCCGGACTGGCGCCAAGTTCTACCAGCAGCTAAACCTAAAGAAGAAAAGCGTGACAAGCTCACTATCCTGTGGCGAAAGCGATATGGGGTGTTTGATGAAGACTGCTATTTCTGCAACTGCTGGAATTATGATGTCGCTGCTTTACGGCTGTGCGAATCAGCCAGAGCAGGTTCCCGGTGCCGGTGGAATCGTTATCGATACCTGGGGCGTTAACATGAATCAGTATCAAGCGGACCTTGCAGAGTGCAAGGGAATCGCTTACTCCACGTACAGTGACCAAGGGCGCAGAACAGCTGCCGGTGCTGCAGGTGGTGCTGTAGTAGGTGGTGCGCTTGGTGCAATAGTCGGTGACAGCGGGCGTGCTGCGGTAGCCGGAGCCGGTGCCGGCGCGCTTGTTGGGGGCTTGTCAGGGGCGGGTAGTGCGAGCTCTGAGGCAACCTACATTATCAAGAATTGCCTGGTTGGTCGCGGATATCGAGTGTTGAATTGATCTTCTGCGTAAAACTGCGGTCCAATTTCTCATCAGTCCTCTGCTATTCAGCAACCTCACAGGACTTGGCACTGGCCGGGGGAAGTACCCCCGGCCTTTTTTCTGTTTTACAGCTTTAATTTCAATCTTTTACTTTCTCCCGGTTAACACTTTTAATTTCTGTGCTAGATAGTAGGGCCACTAGTTTCTAGAAAATAAAATTGTAAGGGTGCAATAAAGTCTACAGCTGAATGGCGTCTAAACTTTTAAGGTCATTTGTGATTTCCTTTTCTTCAAGGAGCCCGCCATGTCTACTGCATCAACTATTAATGCCTATGCAGTCTTGGAGGCCGGCGGTCCATTTAAGACCTACCAAATTGCAGCTGGAGAGTTGGGTGCAACAGAGGTTGAACTGGAAATCATGTACTGCGGCATCTGTCATAGTGACTTGAGCATGATTGAAAATGAATGGGGTATTGGACAGTACCCTATGGTTGCCGGTCACGAAGTCATCGGCCGTGTCACCGCGATGGGGGAGCAAGTAGCTCATCTTAAAAAGGGCACGGTGGTTGGGTTGGGGTGGAATTCAGGCTACTGTGAAACATGCCATACTTGCCGAATTGGTGACCTCAACTTATGTAGAGAGGCAAAGTTCACCATACTCACCAATGGAGGCTTTGCGGATAAAGCCAGGGCGGATATGAGTAGCCTGGTTGTTATCCCTGATGGTGTGGATTATGCATCGGCCGGCCCCCTTTTATGTGCGGGTATTACCGTATTCAATCCATTGGTCCAATTTGATATCAAACCCACTGACAAAGTGGCTGTGATTGGTATTGGTGGCTTGGGCCACCTTGCCTTGAAGTTTTTCCATGCCTGGGGCTGTGAAGTTACCGCGTTTACATCCAGCGAGGAAAAACGCAAAGAAGCCTTAGCTCTCGGTGCTCATAAAACACTGAACTCCCGTGATCCCGCAGAGATTCAAGCTGCGGCAATGAGCTTTGATTTTATTCTGTCGACTGTGAATGTCAGTCTTGATTGGGATCTGTATATCCAGGCTCTGAAACCTAAAGGGCGCTTACACTTTGTTGGAGCTGTAACTAACCCAATCCAATTTACTCTATTTCCCTTGTTATTTGGGCAGCGCTCAATTTCAGCATCTCCAGTCGGCAGCCCTGGTACCATCGAAACTATGCTTGAGTTTGTGGCGCATCATAAGATCAAACCTGAGATAGAGATTTTCCCAATGAGCCAGATAGAAGCGGCATTTGAGCATTTGAAATCTGGTAAGGCTAAGTACCGGATTGTTTTGTCGCAGGAAGGGTAGGGATATTTAACTGGATCAGCTTCTGGGTGAGGAGAGCGCAAAGTCACACTACAAAGGAGCTTAAATTAAAAAGTATGGGGTTGGGATTTAGGCAGAAGCAATTCATTAGAAATCGATAAGGTCAGTTAGTTTTTTTCATAGTGAAGAACATACGGCCATCCATTCCTTTTCTCTCCATAAGTCCTAGAATATGATCCTCATCGACTTTTCGCATCATATCATGCATAGGTATCGTGTCATAAATCATAGTGGCACTTGATTTCCCTCTGTGTTCCAAGATGCGCAGGCGGGCTTGGGCTTTTGTGGTTATATGTAGTTGTTGGGTACGGAAGAACAAAGGGGCATCGTAAGCGTTGATAGATTTGAAGTCTGAATCCCAGCATAGTAAAGGATAGACCGTTTCAGAATCAATAAACTCTTTGCCGTACCAGCGTTTTCCTGCATCCATTTCATGCTGTAAAGGATGTTGTGTGTTAAATCCTTGCGCTTCCCATCGGCCGATAAGAGAGTTTATTGATATAGGTGAGAGATTATCGTAAAACTCAAGCAGTTCTTGTGGATCCACCTGATCCAGTTTTTTAAGTTTTCCTAATGTGGTTAAGAAGTGCATGAGCTTGATTTAGTAGGGTATGTTTCTGGAGCATGTAATTGGGAAATAGCTTTCCAACATAACTAATACTGAGTATAGAAGTAGGAATATTAATAATCAATTATTCTTGCTGTGCTTGGCCGCTGATTTCAATGATGGTTACCCCCTCCGGCAGAGAGCCTAGAAACACTGGTCTTCGGTACAATATTCTTTGAGGAATTGGGTAAAACTAATACCTTCCTGGAACTGCACCTAATTACGAGCCATGATCTTTACCACTGTGAAGCAGGTAAATGGCCGTGTCTATGTAGAGTTCATTGTGACCTTGCAGGGTGATAATTAGGGGGCTCATGTATATTTCAGAAGCCAAGAATAGAAAATATCAAAGAACTATTCAGGTGCTAGGGAAGTCAAATTCTTACACCTTTCAGGAAGCAGTGAGGGTATCTGGTCTTATAGCCTGTCTGGGAGGGGTGGATCAGGTGCCCAATACTGCTGAATGTAATACAAGTTGACCATTTGTATTTTTGTACTGCTCAACTGGAATCAGCCAGTGCTCGTGAAATTTCTGCTAGAGACTCTGGTATCTTCCAAATTTTTACAGAGGTTGGGCATTTTTTATCTTGAGCGGGTGGGAGAAATTTTCTTGCACCAATAGTATCCACCTGGGCATTATATAGAACTATAGGAGCACCAGGCTCATAAAGCAGCTGAGTCCATTGTTGGTTTCTATACCTTATATTTTCTGTTGCATGATCATTGAAGCTATGAGCTGCAGGCAGGTCCATACATAGGGTTGCACCCTTAGTCCCCCTTGCGGAGGATTAATTTTAATGTGTACATTTATCATCCAGTCGTTGTAGCTGGGCAGTTTAATCATCAACAAAAGATGACAAATGTCATATATATTTGATAACAGAAATGACTTACCCAATTTCCGCTATTGCCTGATATTACATATAAATATTATTTCTGCACCGGTGTTACGGTGTTTATGGAGGCTTACATTGATCAAGAAAGTTTCTTTAATCATTGGCACGATAGTATTCCTTCTGGTGTTAGTCTGTACTGTTTGGGTCCTTACAACACCCCCGCTTCCCAAAGATATCCAGAAACAGCTAAATTTGAGTCTTGAGAAACCACTACCTGAACTGATCTCCGGTCAGAGCGGATATGTTCGCTCAGGGAGCCTTAAAATTTGGTATCAACTTAAAAGCCCAGAGGGGATACCTGTTCGTGGCACAGTGTTACTGATAAACGGTATGGGCTCTTCTTCTTTGTACTGGCCATCTGAAGTCTATGAGCCACTCTTAGCTGCTGGCTATCAAGTACTACTCACCGATCATCGTGGCTGCGGTGCCTCGAGTTGGGTTACCAACTGGGCTAAGGAGACCGCTTACGACCTTTCCGACATGATGCGCGATAACCTTGCGGTTATGGACTCCCTGGGGATTAAGCAAGTTCATGTTATGGGCGCCTCAATGGGAGGGATGATTGCGCAAGAAATGGCCCTGCAATTCCCCAATCGCTTGAAAAGCCTTACTTCAATCATGTCCTCAGGTTTTCTCGACGACCCCGAGTTACCCCAGGGAAAAACCTTCAGATACAATATGCTTCGGCTATTTCTTCGCTATGGACTCAGTGGCTCCGATGAGGGTATGGCTAAGTTGATGGTAAGTACTTATCACAGTCTTCAGGGGCAGGGAGGCTTTGATGTTGAACATATTGCACACACCACTCTCTACGAACTACGTCATAGGCAAGGATTTGATCATAATCTGCCAATTCAGCAATTTACAGCAATCTCTCTTTCTGGCTCGCGATTAGAGCGATTGGAGGGCTTAGAGGTCCCCACTATGGTTATCCACGGTGATAGAGATCCCCTGTTAAGTATTGCTCAAGCCAAAAAGTATGCAGCTCGCATTCCTGGTGCTAAAACGTTGTGGGTAGAAGGTATGGGCCATGCCATGGCACCTGTATATGTGAAACAATGGATGGAGCATGGAGTACAATTTTTGGAAGCTAATAACTAATGCCGGGATATCACTATTTACACTAAATGGGCTTACAAAAAGAAAAGGCCTCAGGATTACTGAGGCCTTTTTGTTATATGCTGGTAGTCGAAGTTTCTAACAGTTAATATTTTTGGCTGGCGGTCCTTAACTTAACGCCAAACACCCCATTGGCCGGTTGTACCCGGCTCCTCGCCCCTTGTCCACCATCCGGCAGTCCATGTTTCACCATTGTGGCTAACGATATCACCTGCGGTGTAGATTTCGTTGCTATCCCAAGCTTGAATACTGGGATCTGTGGGATCTGTGGGATCTGTGGGATCTGTGGGATCTGTGGGATCTGTGGGATCTGTGGGATCTGTGGGATCTGTGGGATCTGTGGGATCTGTGGGATCTGTGGGATCTGTGGGATCTGTGGTAGTTGATGGTTCAACAGTAAATGAGTAGATCTCGTCATCAACAGCAGAGTCACCGCTTACGGTTAACTTGAAACTTAATTCATGCTGTTCATTTGTTAAGCTTGACGTGTCGATTACCAGTGCACCACTGGGCCCGGTTGCGGTTTCAACAGGGCTTCCACTTACCTGTGACCATTCCGTATTATTGATATTTCCGGCGCTTTCTCCCGATGAAAGTACCACTAAATCCCCGTGTTCTACTCTAGCTATATCAAGCGGTTTTAAAACCTTAGGTGTGATAGCAGCTATTAATTCACTACCGTTGCTTGTAATAGTGAATTGACCGGAGGCACGTGAGTCTTTGGAGTTGAAGTAGTTACCATGTAAATCACCCTGGAAGTACATGTAATGATTCATTTCTTCATGCCAGCGACCAATAAAAACATTTCCATTGTGGTTTGATTGGTACCAGCCGGTGACTTGAGAAGCTAAAAGCCTGTCCCAGTCATTCTTATTATCCTCGGTAATTGCCAGCGAAAATGATGAGTGTTCCTCACCATTTTTATTGAATACCGTATAATTGACGGTGTCCCCCACATTAACCGAATCTATACTAATGTCTTCTGGAATAAAGGTGTTGCCTTGAATCAGGTGCGGCTGTGTGGTGCCGGGATCAGGTTCGCTAGGCGGTTCAACATCACTATTTACAATAGTGATATCACTACAGTTGTAGAAGCCTTCACCAACTGGGTCTACTCGCTGCCAACGTACAAATAAAATTGCATTACCTACCCTGTCTTCTGGAATGGTGACATTCATTCGATATTGACCATTGACGACAGGTACGTCCCCTTCTTCCTGGATAAGCTCAAGGTCATCCCATGCCAGTGGTTGTGACAGGTCTGCATCCGCTTTCGTAAGGTAAAACTCCCAAAAAGATGGATTGTGTGGCGCTGTTGCCTGGAATACGTACTCGAATGTTCCAGCATTAACTTCTACACGGGTCCAGGCATCAGTTGCTGCGCCCATCCCTTTTTTCTGCGAATCATTTGCATAGCAAAGAGTTCCATCAGGAATGGCACTTTTTACAGCGGCAGAATTATTGTAGTCAGGGATGTTAATAGAGAATTCGTTGTGTTGTTGGAAAGGATAAGATCCAGAAATGGATTTTGCCAGGGCACAGCCTGGATTGGATGGTGTTCCAGACCAGATATTGCCTTGATCATAGCAAATTTTTTGCCTGGCTTTTGGAAATTCAGACCAGCCGTGAGCGTGTACTTGTAAGCTGAAAGGTATCAGCAACATTGTCGCAAGCGCGCTTTTTTTTCTTAAAAGCATAAGGTTACTCCTGGTTTACATTATTCTCGTCGATTTATTTAGAACGACTGGAATATTAAGTTCAATTTCCTGGTGAATACTGTGAAATAAGTTGGTGTTTGAGAGTGCCGGCCATTCTTTCCTTGTCACCAGGATCAAAAAATTCAGTTAGTAAATAATTACCCGTTAAAAATTGCTAATAAGACAGACCTTTCATGTGGACATGGGTTCCATGCCATACATGAATTAACATGTTTTAATAAAATTTACGTTTCCATTAATCAATAGTTGCTTGAGTAGTGGGTCAAAAAATGAAGTTATTTTTGGTGTTTTGTGACAATGTGATGGCTGTCAAAGAAAATAAAGCATGAAGGGCGGTATAAAAGCTTGAAATTTATGTGCTAAATATAGAGGGCTCTACGGATTAATGAAAAGGAAAAATACACACTAGCCTCATTAGATTGCCTAAATTGTATTGGAGCAGGAAGGTTTTCTGGGGGGCTGAAAAACCGCATTGTTTGAGGAGGTTTGTCTCATAGCAGCATAGACTATTGCAAAGTAAATTTATTGCACTTTCGATGGTCTAGTCTCTATCTATTCTTTAAGTGAATGTTAATTTATTTGGGTGGAGCTGATAGGGGTTAGACGAGAATAGGGGGAGTGACAATGACAAACCAATAATTGAGAAGCTTCGGCCTTCAAATATGTAGCGGGCAAAAATTGAACTGTAATTATTTTTTCAATCTATTTGCTTGTTGTATCAGATAAATCGGTCAATAAGTTAATGCTGTAGGCATCAATAGATTCAGGTGCTGGAGCTGATTTGTATATCCTTGTACTTATTTTTATAGATATTAGGTCTCAGGTGGAGCTTATCAGCTTTAAGCGATTATCAATTAGCTTGTATACCTTTAAGTTGTTATTAAATGCCCCGAGAAACCATGAGCCACAGGCAATCCAATATTCAGCATCATGTTCTTTTAGAATAAAAATATCTTGGACATCCGATGTCCTCCAGAACAGCTTTCCTTTTAGGAGATAGTAGTTTTTGAGTTCTACAATTTCTATATTTTTGCTTCTTGCCCAAGATCTTATCTCTCTCCTAAAATATCTGGATTTTGGCGGAAGTACCACATACGGAAGTCCTCCAAGTATTAAGAATAAAAGTAAAGGTAGACTCCCTCCCAATTCAGGACCGAACGTATGGACTAGACTATCCAGGCCAACTGCTACTATTAGAATTAGAATCAATCTCATTTAACAATCCTAGCGGTTTCAAGCCCTATGGAGAGAGCGGCAGAAAGTGAAATATTCACTGTAGGCACATTTTTGTATCTTTCTTTAATTGCCAGGTCTAAAAAGCACCTAAATAAAAACTATTCATCTGCATCATCGAATAAATGCTCTCACCATTTTGGTTTGGATACTTCAGTCATTTTCTGACTGCCATTAATCCTTAAAGCCGTTTTGATAAAAGAGTTTTTCACTCTTTAAATCGCAGTCCATCGGCTAAAAGTGCAACCATACGTCCTACTTGCCCAGATGAGTCTTCAGATGAGGACATCCCCAATCTCGCAATTCCTCCAAGTAGTTCATCTGCAGTTATATCTGAACGAACATCTCCCGATTCTATTGCTGCACCTAACACCATAGCGAGGGCAGGCCTTAAGTGCTGGTTAAAATAGCTTGGAAGGGTTTCAAAGGCTGGATCGCCTGAGTGCAATACTTCGGATAGTCCTCGCTTAGTGGCAAAAAAGGTCGCAAATATTTGCATACAGCTGGCCAGGGCTTCAAAGGGGGGGAGGTGTTTAGCTTGTTCTATCACTTCCTCAGAGCAGCTATCGATCTCCCTGCGGAAAACTGCCGCGATCAGGTCTGCCCGCTTCGGGTAGTGCCGATAAAGAGTGCCTACACCGACACCGGCCTTACCCGCAATCTCCCGCACTGGGGCATCTACGCCGGAGGTGGCGAATACTTCCTTGGCTGCCTGGAGCAGGGCGTCATGGTTGCGCTTGCCGTCTGCTCGCTTACGTTGGCTCGAATTAGTGTCATCAGGTTTTGGCATATCTACCCCTTGCTAAACGGAACATTGTTCCGTATATTTAATCGGAACGTTGTTCCGATTTTGCCATAGCCATGTGCTGGAGCCAATGGCTCATGAGCTTATCTATGTGGAGACTGACGATGCACGGTAGACCAATTGCATTGATAACTGGTGCTAATAGGGGAATAGGATTACAAGTCGCGAGGGACCTGAGTGCTAGAGGCGTTTCTGTCTTAGTTGGGGCTCGTGATTTGAAGCTGGGGCAAAAAGCCGCTGATTCCATAGGCGAAAGCGTTTGGCCTATTCAGCTAGATGTTACTGATGAGAGCAGTATCCGAGCTGCAGCCAATACTATTAGAAAAGACTTTGGCCGTCTCGATATATTGGTTAATAACGCGGCGATTAGCCATGCAGGGGAAGCTGGAGTAACTCTGGCGGAAATCGGCAAAAAGACTCAGGTTAGCGCTGTAACTTTGGCTGAATTACGTGAGATATTTGAAACTAATGTTTTCGGGGTTGTAGCGGTTACTCAGGCAATGCTACCTCTTCTAAAACTCTCTCCTTCTGCCAAAGTGGTTAATGTTTCTAGCGGTGCTGGCTCGTTGATGAGCCATTCAAATCCTAAGAATCCGGCACGAAAAATGTTTGGTGCCTACTCCATGTCAAAAACTGCGCTAAATGCTGTGACTATGGCTTTCTCAATTGATCTTGAAAAATCAAACATAAAGGTAAATGCCGTATGCCCTGGGTTTACTTGCACTGGCTTAAATAATTACGAGGGTGAGCAAACTGTAGCAGAGGGTGCGAGGGAAATTGTGCGTGTCGCCCTTCTGGGCCGAGAAGGGGATTCTGGTACTTTTACTAGCTTTAATGGTTCTATGCCCTGGTAATTCGGTACTGATTGCAAATACCAGTGGCCACTTTACTGAGTTCTATTAACCCCATCGATCAAGTGGGAAATTAAAGTTGAAGGAGAACAATTTATGACAATATCAGATCACACATCAGTAAAAAAGCAAGGCCCTTTTGTTATACATCATGCTGTATTACTGCCTGACTCGGTCAGGGGGCAAGAGCTAAAGGTTCGTGTAATCGCACCTGTGAATGGTGAAAACTTACCAATCGTTATTTTCGCCCATGGATACAAATCACCACCTTATGGATACGCTCCAATAACTGAATTTCTCGCCTCTTTGGGTTTTGTAGTTCTGCAACCGGTTTTCCTGGATTCTGAGGTGCCAGATGATGACCCTAGAGTGCCTGAAATCTGGCAGTATCGAGTATCTGACATGAAGAGAGTTCTGGATGAGTTGGACAGTATCGAGAAAGCTGTTTCCATGTTGCGCGGCCGTCTAGATAAAGAAAAGGTAGTTGCTATTGGGCATTCCTATGGAGCACAAACTGTAGGTATGTTACTGGGGGCTCGGGTATTAAATGAAGACAATATCCCAGGCCCCGATTTATCAGATAAGCGGGTGAGAGCGGGTGTTTTACTTTGTGCAACTGGAACGGGCGGAGAGAACCTATCCCCTTTTGCGGCCAAATTCTTCCCATTTATGAATCCAAGTTTTACGGAAATGACTGCACCATGCTTAGTTGTTGCAGCGGATCAGGATGATTCTCCATTAAGTACCCGTGGACCTGATTGGTTTACAGATGCTTTTACTTTGGGAACTGGTGCTGAGTGCTTGCTGACCCTTGTGGGGGCAAAGCATTTACTGGGTGGAATTAATGGGTATGGCGTTATAAATGAAGAAGAAAATAATCCTGCCCATGTATCAATTGTACAGGCCGCAATTTCCGCGTACTTAAGTAAGCAGTTCTATGAGAAAAACTCCGATTGGGAGGCGTTACTAAGCACGCTAAAAAGCCAAGATCCATCTATTGGTTTTGTTGAAGAAAAGTCAGTCAACACTTTTATGGCTTTATAGTCTGGAAATCTGTTAATTCGTTTCATTCAATTAATCAATTTTTCTGGGCTGAAAGCGAAGCACCACTTCGCCTTTAATCACTTCTACTTTTAGTGAATGATCTGGTAGGATGAGTATACTTATCCAGGCTTTATGTATTGCGTTATAGTGAATACTATATCGAGTCTCTATATCGATAGAATATCTGATTCACCCCCAGGAAAAGATATAACGATTGTAAGGCGTATTATTTAGAAAGCCAGGACTATAAATGGCAGGAATATTGACTGTGTGTAATTTATACAGTTTCATGGAGTTTGATTCCTTATTCTATTCTGTGTCAATATTTCTGACATGTATCGTTGTGGCTTTGTTGGTTGCCCTACATTGCTAATACGGCTTGGAATTTTAAGGAAAGGGTTGTGTTGTGAACAATGCTATTTATTGTAGCTCTATATTACCCAGGACTTAATCTATGAGAGTTGCGATGCTGGTTGTGTTATTGCTAGTTAGTGTTGCTTATCTAAGTAGGCCGGAGAAAGCGAGCGAGTTACTTGCTGAGTACTGTGAAGATTCTCACCCAGATAAATCATTAGCCGACTGCAGGCAGCAAATAAAGACGCCTAAAATTAGATGTGATGTACTGAAGGGCACTTTGGAAAAAGATGGTACTTGTGTTAGGTGGGGACCGCCAAAAGGGAGTAGGCGTGGGCTTGATAATGATATCAATTTGTAAACTTTCGCTGACTTAGTGAGCCTAAAATTATCCTTAGATCTTCTTGCAACAGCTCTAAATTAGGGTAAATGGCTAAGTGAGCTGATATTCAAAGTCTTGGCTGGCTATGTCTTTAATCTATAAGTACCTAAGGATAAGCAGGATTCCTATTTCAACAAAAATCGCAGTATTCAGCTCTCTAATTTATGGGGTTGTCCCGAGAGCACTTTCACATTTGAAGTCAAAGCTCCTCTCCAAAATCGGTTGTAGTTTCTTATCCGGAATATAACCCCTTAGCCAGCTGAGCGGTTCTCCGTTGGAGGCTATAAGGAAGCTAAATGGAGTGCCGGGAGTTTCGCCCAGTACTTGTTGAAGCTGTGTGCTTGCTTGAAGCATGGGGAATTCCGGGCGTAGCTTTCGATATTCAGCCAGTAGGGCTTTTCGGGACCCATTGATACCCAGAGCGATGGGCTGAAACTGTTGGGAGCACTCGCTAGTAAGCCGGTTGAGTGCTCGAACCTGGCGAAAGCACCAGGGGCATTCCGGTTCAACCAGTACTATCAAGCTGGGTTTCCCTTTGAATTGCTGCAGGTTGATACGTTCGGGTCCGGCGAGGCTGCGCAGTTCAAAATCGTAAAGGGAAATGGCAGCTTCTGTCGCGCCAGCAGGCGCGAACAGAAGTGTGATTAGTGCGAGCCAGGTTCGCATTACAGGTTCCAGTCGAAGCCCAGGTAATACTCACGCCCTCGTAGCGGGCCGTAGATATAGGCTACGTCGTAGGCACCACTGGCATCCCAGAATAGAGGGCTCTCACCTTCCTCAACCTGGGTGTAATCTGTCAGGTTGTTTCCGCCCAGATACAGGCTCAGGTTTTCAGTGACGTCAAAGGTTAATTTAAGATCTACTGTCCAATAGGCGTCTGCGCTTGTGCTTTTTAACGTGGAGTCGCCCAACTGGTTGAAACCTTCGTAGCCAAATTCATCCAGGTCCCGGGAGCCTACCCAAGTAGCGCTGGCATATAGCATCCAGTAGTCGGCTTTGTAATCCAGATTGAATAGTGCACGTTGTTCCACTGGAGCAATGGCAAAAGATTCCCGGAAAACATCGTCGTAATCATAGGTCTCCAGTGTGCCACCGATAGACAAATTTTCGGTGAGCGCATAGCCGAGAGTGATATCGGCAGCACTTACGGAGGCGCTTTTCTGCATCTGGGTAAGCAGTGGTACTCCATCTTCGGTTTCGCTCAGTGCTGCGAGGTTATCTACTTCGGTAAATGCCAGAGACAGGGTGCTGTTGAGGCGTTCTCCCTCGAAGCTCAATGCATAAGTTGCGGATAGAGATTTTTCAAGGTTTTCGATCTCGATGGCAAAGCCGTCACCGGCATCAAGAATGCCGTGATCTGTTTCGAAAAAGGATAGGGGGGCTCGGTATCCTCGTCCCAGCGCTACCCGGGAGGTCCACTGATCGTCGTGCAGATAGCGAAGGTCTATACGCGGGGCCACCACCGTTTCATCGATCTCGGTACCGGGTTTTTGCTCGGCGACAAAGTCGGCTTTGGCGTTGTCCACTCGTATGGCCAGTGCCACTTCAAGATCCGGTGAAACGGTCCAGGTGTCCTGTATGTAGAGGCCGGTAGTTTGGTAGTCGAAACTGTCTTCGATGTAATTATCGCTTTCTTCCCCTGCGACAGAGTCGGAACGCATGGATTCATCGCGAAGATCGACACCAAATGTGAGCATGTGCTGATCGTTAAGGATCAAATTGTTGCGCAGGTCGAAGTAGTTGAGTGTGTCTGTAGCGGTGTAATCGAAGCCTTCGTAGAAGGAGTCCTGCTTGTGCTCAGACCAGGCGACAGTAAACAGCGTGTTATAGGTTTCGCTGAATTCGTGGAGCCAACTTGAGGAAATTTCACTGCGAGTGGTGGAGATCCATTCGGTGGTTTCCCAGGGTTTGCCAATGTATTGCTGCCGTACATCGTCGTCGACAAACAAGTGGTCAGATTCCACACCATCGTAGCCTTGCAGGACGGAACCAATGCTGTATCCCTGGGGGCCGCCAAAAATACTGGAGTCGGTATAGGCTGTGCGCAGTACCACGTTGTCCCGCTCACCCAGGTCATGGGAGAGGCGAACTACATAACTGGTGTTCTCTTGCAGCGGTGCTTCGCTAACACCGTTGTCATCATTGTCCATCTGGTGGTGCTTATCATCCTGAATGACCAGCGATGTACGGGTGCGTTCATCATCGCTTACATAGCCGCCCATCATGCCTAGGAAATAGCTGTCGTTGTCCTCCATAGAGGCATTGATGTTGAGGCCGGTTTCCTCGACTTCCTTGGAGATGACATTGATGGTTCCTCCGATCGCTTCGGGTGCGAGCAGCGATGCTCCCGCACCTCGGGCCACTTCGATACGAGAGACACCCGTTGTGGCCAGTGCATCCACTGCGTAATAGCCAGCCATCATGGTGTGAAGAGGAACGCCGTCGGTGAGGATGGTGGAATGCTCACCGCGCATACCGTTCAGCATTATTCGTTTAACCCCGCACATGGAGCACTCATTGGAAACCCGAACACCGGGGGACTTTTCAATAGCGTCAGTGAGGTTAACTGCCTGTAGGGATTTGATCAGGCTTTCATCAACAACCTCAGTTTTCTGGATTGCATCCAGCAAGGCTCCGCGCTCATAGAGGCGCTGGCGCACACCGATTACTACGGTTTCCTCCATTACAGTGGGCTGATCTGAAGGAGTTTCATTGGCAAGGGAGGCGGGTACTGCGGCTGCGAGAGCGGTAGCTAGCAGGGTTTTGCGAAACATGAGAGGACTTCCAGCAAGTAAACTGCTGAGTATGATAATGATTCGCATTTGCGGATCAAGTGGGCAAAGGTGGTAGTTTTAGTGGCTTTGGATTTAGCGGGCCAGGATGTAAGGGCGCTAACTTAGATGGGATACTCAAGGAGTCTATGGATTTCTTTTGGGCTGGCTTAGTGAGTTGCTCTTTGTGGAAGAGTTGGAAAGCCTTGGCCGATAGAGCGAGGTTGAGGCCCGCTGTGGGCCCTCATTTAAGGGGAAGTTGATTCTCAGCGTTTTTTGTTGCTGAGTTTCTGCTCCCTTTGAATACGAATATAAATTTCTTCGCGGTGAACTGCTAGGGATTTGGGGGCATGGATCCCGATCTTTACTTGGTTGCCCTTAACCTCCAGTACTTTGAGTGAGATGTCTGTTCCAATTCTTAGGTTTTCACCAGTCCGACGCTTCAAGATCAACATATTTTGTCCTACTGAATTTCAAGCTATTTTTTTGGCTCCGAAACCGGAAGGCTTAGAAAGACGTGATTGCAGGAAGGGCAGGGAGGAGCGCGAGAACGGTAAGCATGAAAGAAGAAAAGGCGGGCACTACGCTCCCAGAGCTTGGGAAATCGCTCCAAACTACTGGATCTTCTCGACTTTATTGAAGACGAGCGGGTTTCTAGCGTACTATGCATATAGCCACTTTGATACTGTGATTATCAAGTTGGTTAGCTGGCCCCTGGTGTTGGTAGCACCTTGGGTCAGCGCCTTTTACTTACTTTTATGTCACGCTACCGTTCTCCTTTGAGAAATGAGTCTTGGATTTGTTTGAATCAACGACCCTTAAAGAACTGCTGGGTAAGACTCTAATTCCGATAAATATTCATCAATTTTACGCAGCTTTGACACTAAAACAAACTTAATAAAATCCAATAAGATCATTTTAGTGCCTATATTTTTTGTGTTTGTTTGAAAAGTCTACAGCTGGCTGTTGTATTTCTGGGGAGAAGGATAACACTGCTAGTCATTCTCTATATTGATTTTTAAAAGTAATAGCATCAGTTCAATTGAGCCCCATTTGCTGACCAAAATTTTCATCGCACTTTTCGATTTTTGGATGTGTCATAGGGGCTTAATGTTGGTATTGGCCGTGCAGATTTACATTTCCAATCTTTCTATTAATGAAGTACTTAAGGAGTATTCAACCTCTGAGGGAAGAAGATTTTCCGCTTGCTCAAATTCTCTAGCTTTGACTAGTTGGTGAATTCTGTGGGCGCTTTCAGTTACATCAGTAATTTTCTGAATCCATTCGTTAACGTAAAGCATTACAGCTTTATTCGATAGCCCAATCTGAATAGCTCTGTGAGGAAGGGGTTCCAGATCTAGATTTCGTTCAGGGTCCCATTGAATACGGACAGGTGTAGCTCTTTTAGCTTCCAACCATGCTTCTTTCGTTGGGTATTGATCGGTTTGGTGGCTAAGCAGGCTATTCTGTAAGGCCCATTCAAATCCTTCTCTAGTGATATCTATCGCCAGAATGCGGTTTTGTCCGCTGTCTTTTTCTCCCCAACCCGAACGATACATCATCCATAGGAAAGAGGGTTTAATCCAAGTCATACGTTCCATTTTGAATGGTGGGCATACAAAAGTTCCGTTTTCTAGGGCGGAATTTGCAATGGCTGTGTTGTATGCTTGGTAGACGCGAATGGTGTGATTATTAAAGCTAGCGCGGATCTGGCGCGTTGGGATAGTCATTTCTTAACCTCTAAATACATACTGTAATGTTACAAGTGGTTAAGTTTTTAGTAAAATTCTATGCAAATTTACTCCTCAAGAGGAGTAGTAGAGTCCGATGATATAACGAAGCTCTACTACCAAATTATTAGTTAATTATTCATGCTTCAATAATCAGCACTAATCCAAACATTTTCAAAGTCGGTATAACCATAGATGGTAATATACCAAGTGCCCGATTGAGGAGCGTTCAAATCTATGGATTCATAGTTGCCCCAGTTTTCAGAAGCGTAGTCGGCATTTGATTCAGTGGCGGGTTCACCGTGCTTGATGTAGAGATCTGCATCACCAACGGAGTTGAATAGAGCTGCGCCCGTAGCTACAGAAAGCTGGGTCGCTCCTTCAGGAACTTCAATCTTAAACTCTAATTGATCTCCTGCATGGCCATTCAGGTCAGAGATAACCTCGCCGGGGATTAAAAATTCATCAGTAGATGATTCAGTAAAAGAGCCGACCAGGGATACTTGATCGAAGTCTGTATAGCCGTGGAGCATGACATGCCAGATTCCGGGAGTTGGGTTTGCTATAGCAACGGACTCCTCATTGCCACCTAAATAGGGCCGATAATCATAGACTGATTCAGTTGGTCTGCTAGCAAAACGAATATAGAGATCCGCATCGCCACTACCACCGGTTATCTCAAATGAAAGGTCGCTGGCATTTTCCGGTACTGTGATGGTGTAGAACAACGACTCTCCTGCACTGGCATTAAGACCGCTGACAGGTTTCTGATTAACCAGAATATTGTCGGACTGATCAGCCAGGGTTACCGTTGCCGTTAAATCTACACCCTCGAAGGAGCGTTCGATAGGAGACAGTAATATGTACCAGCGGCCGGTTTCCGGCGAAGTGATCTCAATATCTTCAATATTACCGCTATTTTCAGAACTGAAGTCAAAATCGGCTGGGGTAGGTTGGCGATTATAGGCCACGTACATATTCATTTCACCGCCCAGTTCATCGCCTGAATTGTCAGTAATAACCGTCAGGGTTTGAGCATTTTCGGGCACGTCAATATGGAATACTTTTTCGCCTTTGCTACTTAAATTCTCTCGCGTTTTTGATGGGATAAGAGTTAGCTCTGCCTCCTCATCACAAACTAATGAATTACCGCCTTTAGCGGGGCTGAAGCTAATGCTCCCTTCATTAAGATAAGAATCAATTAATTCAAGTGCTTCGCAGGAGTAGACATCGAGGAGATTGTCCGTAACATCAATATCAGTTAAGAGATGTCGATCCATTACCCACTCGAATTGCGCAGTATCCAAGTAGTTGCCGGCAATATTTAACGTTTCTAGACGTTTAGGTAATTCGGGTAACTCTGTGATGTTTTCATTAACAGCGGTTAAGTGTTTTAAGTATCGGAATACGTGAATACCTTGCAGTGACTGGATTTCCCCGTTGCCAGGAGTACGAATTTCTTCAATGTTTGCTGCTTCCAGGCTGTCAATCTCACCATCGTTGTTTGTGTCGAAATAGGAAGTCAAATATGACTTGAATGCAGGGTCAGGAATATTAATATTGACCGCGCCATAGTGGGATGCTGCTGCAACCTGGTCACCGCCGCCCAAGTCGATACGCTGGGCCATTATACGGCTGAAGTGCTCATAACCCGATTTAGGGATAATAGTCTCTTGGCCATTAACCGAAAATGCACGTGATGGGTAGTGCATGACAGACAGGAAGTCATAGTTACTGTAGTTGTGGGTTTGTCGTATATCAAAATTGTGGACATATTCGGGTTTAATATTATCCTCAATGATTTCGACATATTCATCACGATCAGATCGCTGATGTTCATGCCTCATACCAATAACATGGCCCAATTCATGGACAATAATGTACTTGGTATCCCAGTTGTTCATGCTGAAGAATTGCCCGCCGCCAGTTTTTCCAACCATGGAGCGGTTTTCAGTTCCGTTTCTTACGTGAACGTAGTCTGATTGATCGGTGCGCCTTAAAAATTGTAAGTCCGCAATTTCTTCCCAGACTTTGGTGGCGTCGATAAAACGCTGTTGATTTTCTTCAGTGACACTATCGTAAAAGTCGTAATATATGATTCCATCAGGCCACTTATTCGCTGATATTTCAACAGCGGACATAATGCTAACTTGACCGGAATCCTCTTGAACTGGCTCCAGCATATCTCCGGTCAGCTGGTATAGTTTGCCATCAATAATGACTTGGCTCGATTTGGGTTGCTCCTCCAGTTGAGCAAACTCATTGCTGGTATAACTCGGTATCGCTTTATTAGCTGTCTGGCTGTATGCCACTGCCGACTGCAAGGTTAGAGTCAAGGTCGCTGAAATTCCCAGTGCTGTACTGGTAAATAGTTTCATTTTCATGTTCCTGCTTTGAAAATGTTTTTAATGTTTTGCCAAACTTTTATCCATAAATAGTCGAGTAGGAGGCATGTCTGATTAACTCTGGCAACAAGTTAAATCAGGATGAATATGCCGCCGCGCGGGAGAATACCGATGTTTGGATTTGAGGTCGATAGGTGGTTTTAAGTTGATTCAGAATGCGAGATTTGATTCGTGGCATTTCTCGAAGGACGGGCTTACGAACGAGATAAAATGTAGAGGATGACTATCAATTTTCGAATGTATATCTTGGTGTTATTAGCAATACTTGTGTTCTGAATATTAGAGATCACCCAGGTGCTTTGTTAGCTGGGTAATTAGTGCCAGATCCAAATCCACTTGCTCTAAACTACGAATATCTTCGAGACAATTTCATATGAATGAGTGGGGTCGTATCCAGTTTGAGGATATACGGCCACCTCAACCAGTCGTACAAACCCCTCAAATTGAACAACAAATAGCCTGGAAGGCAGTAGGGTACCCTGTTAGCCTCTCTTGCAAGCTAGATAGGAAGGAGCGGGCCTATGCAGGAGTCGGATGTTGCCAATCGGCTAATCGATGCGGCGCGAGAGTGCTTTTTGAACGATGAGTACCAACGGGTCACAACTCGCCAGATCGCTGCTAAGGCTGGAGTGGCGGTATCGATGATTCGATATTACTTCGGTAGCAAGGATGGCCTCTATGAAGATATGATCCGCCAAACCCTTCTGCCATTGATCGAGGCCGTAGAGCAACTCAGCCTTGATGGCGATTGGGATTTTGGAGATTTCTTTGCCCTTTACTACTCCACCATGCAAGAGAATCCCAAGTTTCCGGCTCTGATCCTGAAAGTCATGGCCCTTAATCAAGGGCCGGGGAAAAATGTGATCCGTCAGCTCCTGGAGCGGGGGCGTCAAAGGGGATCTCGCCGGTTAGCAGAAATTAAGGGTGAAGAAGCCGAACCTGAAGACCCCAAGTATGATTTGCTCAGGATTTCATTTGTCAGTTTGGCTATGTTGCCGATGTTGGCCAAACCCGTCCTGGAAGAGCAAATGGGGCACGTTATGGACCCCGATTTCTTAAAACAGCTTGCAGAGTTTAATGGCCGACTTCTGAAGTCAGGTTTGCAAAGCTTATAGCGATAAGGCCTCAGCAAGTTGAGGCCGGTCTCTTATGTCTATTTTTAATCAGATGTTATTTCTGAGGAGTTCTTATGCCCCAGTCAATGCAAAGAAATAGAGCCGTAAATTGGGTCTTTCAGCGCGCTTCTAATATGATTAATGGTATTTGTAATATTCCTAATGCTCTGATGCCGCCGCCATTTCGAGTAATTCAAATTGGATCGCTATTTTGGCAGTCTAGATGTCTGTATACGGCTGTCCGATTAAATATAGCTGATCATATTAACGGCGAAGTCGTTCCAGTAGAAAAACTGGCAAATGATTGTAATGCAGATAAAGAGCATCTATATCGATTGATGAGGATGTTGTGTGCAATGGGGATTTTTAAGGAGGTAAAAGCAAGGCACTTTTCGCACAATCGAAACTCTGAGGTGTTGCGCAGTGATGCCAGTAACAGCGTAAGAAGCATGGTGCTCATGCATAACTCCCCAGAATTCAGCAAGCCCTGGTTTAATGGTTTTGAAGACCATATTAAAGATGGGAGTGTGCCTTTTGAAGGTGTTTATGATCAGGAAATGTTTGATTATATGAATGATCATCAATCTGTCAGCACGCTGTTTTCGGACGCTATGGATACCGTTGATAATCTTACCGGGCTACAGTATTTACAAGATTTTGATTGGAGCAGGTTTGATAGGATTATTGACTTGGGTGGGGCAAAAGGCAGCAAAAGTGCGAGTGTCCTCTCTTCATATAAACACATAACGGCGATGGTGGTCGACAGGAATAATGTTGAGGGGACGGCAAGAGAGTACTGGAAAAACTCATTGAGTGATTCAGTTGAAGAGCGATTGGACTTCTTCCCTGCAGATATTATTAACGATAGGCTGCCGGTAGCTAATAGTGATAAGGATATCTACTTGTGTACGGCCGTTTTTCATTTACTGAATGACAGCAAGGCAAAGCGACTCCTCAATAATATTTATTCTGCCATGCAAGGGCAAAAAGCTACGCTCGCCATTGTTGACGCAGTATTACCTGAGAAGGGCGCAGACCTTAATTTGGCTGCCATGGACATGCAGATGTTGATGGGAACTCGTGGGCGGGAGCGAACTTTGAGCGAATGGAACCAACTGTTTGGTGATAGTCCTTTCTACTTGGTGGAGACGGTCTCCGTACGTACCTTTGCAAAACTGATGGTGTTGAAAAAGAGAAAGGGTTAGGTGCTAAGCAGTAAGTGGGTGTCAACAAGCGCAATGTTATCAATTGTGAAAATGAAAAAACATTGCGCTTATTGTATTGGTGGCACGAATAGTCTGCTTATCAATTATAGATACGCCAGCAAACCAATATCCGTAGTAGCTTAAAGTGCAGTATCACCTGTATTGGTTTTATATACGCCTATATTTACCTATAGCCTCTTTCTGCTAGTCGACTAAGGTTTCGGCCTTTGGTGTCTCAGTGGATATTACAGAATTACTTAGGGGGCTCTGAGCCAATATATTTGAAATTACTGGATCTTAGCTATGTATCTAGTGTCCCGTCTAATAGGCAGCTTGCTAGTTTTATTGGTTATTTATGTGGGGTATGTTTGGGCTGATCTTGAGGGTCGAGAGCTAGTTGCTGGGGTTACTTATGATATTCCAGGGTTGGCGTATAGAGAACCCTCTTCTGGCGCTATAGAAGGCTTTGAGCCTGACCTGGTCAGGGCAATTGGGGAGAAGTTATTTGGCGGCCCTGGTTATATAAGGCTAACCCGTGTGCTGGATGAGGATCGTATGAAGGCACTTGAAGACGGAAGAGTAGATATGGTGGTATCCCAGTTTACCATCACTCCAGAGCGCGAAGAAAAAGTGGACTTTTCGATTCCTTATTACGTTACGGGGGAGGGTTTACTAGTCCATAAAGATAGCGATATTGAGAGCTTTATCGATCTGGAAGGTAAGATAATTGCTGTCACTAAGGGCTCACTTTCCCTGAAAAGAATGCGTGCTGTCCTGCCGTCATTGGAGGGGGCCAGATTGGTTGTAGCGCCTACAAGCTCAGCGACCTTAGAGGCTGTTCAAAGCGGAAATGCTGATGCTGCCTCCAATGACATTATTAACCTGGTACTTTTGCGTAAGGCATCAGCCTATCCGACTTTATATCGTCTGGTGAATATTAGTGGAGACTTCCCGCCAAAGCCCTTTGGTATCGGTGTTAAGAAAGGGAATAAGGAACTGCTCGAACGATTAAATGCTGCTCTAGAAAGCCTAAAGGAGAGTGGGGAGATCAATAGAATGCTGGATAAGGCCGTTTCCAGTGTGGGTTCAGAGAATGACCCTGATGATACCTTCAGCGGCTCACAGTAGAGTAGTCGCAGAACTATCCGTACAGATTAAGTCTAATTAGGGGCGATATGACTACTAAATCCCCCAGTGTCTTCTTTTCTTTGCTTTTCAGCTCTGTCCTTTTCTTGGCTATTACTTACAGCAATTATCTACTGGGGAATTCCCCGATGCAGGCTACCCATTCGATCTTGGTGGAAACGGATGCACATGAGGGGCTTGTTTATGTACCCTCCCAGAAACGTCTCTACTTCACCAGTGTTCCAGATTTAGAGATTGAGAATCCACAAATATCGATCCGTTACTACGACTTTATTACTGGCGAAGTTGTAACCTGGAAGCACCGAAGCAATATGGCAAACAGCATGTGGCTTAGCAATGACGGTGAACATTTACTGGTTGCAGAGCAGGGGAAAGGAGCAACCCCGGGCGCTATCAGCCGCATAAGCCTTTCAGACGGTCAACGAGAAGTGCTTGTAGATGCCTATAAAGGTAAGCCATTTAATTCACCCAATAAAGTTGTACAGTCACCCTCTGGCTGGATCTACTTCACCGATCCAGATTATGGCTACAACCAAGGCTTCAAGCCTGAGCCAATGTTAACGCCAGCTGTCTACGCTTTTGATCCTTCAACAAAAAAGTTAATTCGCTTGTCAGCGGAGTACATGATGCCTCATGGGCTGGCAATCTCTCCAATAGGCAACCAAATTTATATTGGTGATACTGCAGCTATCGATGGAAAGAATCCTTACAACCCCAAAAAAACAAAAGACATTTATGTAAGCGCTTTGCCATCCCCGGAAAAATTGGAAGAGAAGCAATGGGTTTTGTCGGTACCAGTAGGGATTCCTGATGGTTTTATTGTTACTGGCCCCAAAAATGATCTGTGGGTGGCGGCAGGTGACGGGCTGCGACACTATCGAGAGAACGGCTCCCTGGTTAATCTTTACCCTGTTCCCGGCGGTGTATATAGCGTAGCAACTGACGGTAAAGCAATTTACTCATCAAGTAATACCGCTATATGGAAGACAATTCCCGAGGGGAAGAGGGGGGATAGTTCCTCTTACTTTTGGAGTGCTATTACCTGTTCGATCTGTCTAGCTACGGCAAGTAGTGCCAAATCCGCTCCGGGTAACCCATCTATCTCCAGCCCCACCGGTAATCCATTGGTACCAGGCCCGATGGGGATGCTGATGCTTGGGGCACCGGTAACTGATGCGGAGACATTGTTGTATATCAGTGTGTCCAGGGTGGGGAGTGTCTGTCCATTTAGCTCCAGTTGGTATGAGGATGTTTCCAGGGGTTGCGCTTCGATAGGCGCAGTTGGAAATACGATCGCGTCCAGTTGATGCTGTTGGATGATCTTCGAATAGCTGTCGCGCACGGCAGGTAACTTCTTTAAGGCCGCTTGATAGGCTGTGTCTGGTGGTGACTTAGGGCCGAGCACTGATTCCTGATAGACCGCTTTCACATCCTCACTCTTGATCATTGCTACCAAACCCTCTAGTTGAGTTTGTGGTTGATAATTTGCCAGAAAATGCCCCATGGCTGTCCGCATCTGATGAAACCCGATGGGAAATCCGATTTCGAGAGCGGCGCTGACTATTGGCGAAAGGTCTACTTCTACCAGGTCTACTCCGGCATCAATAAGGGTACTGATTAGAGCCCTGAAAGACTGGCTTACTCCAGGTGAGAGGTTATCAAATAGAGGGTGGGCAAGCCCCAAGCGCAACTGATTGATTGGTTTGCATTGGGGTACGGAGACCCCTGTCATCACTTCAAACAGATAGATGGTATCTTCAACACTAACAGCCATAGGGCCGACTGTGTCAAATGCAGGCACAGAGGGTACGACTCCGTGGCTGCTAAGGTTGCCGGTTGAAGGGCGAAAGCCAACAACACCAGTTAACGCCGCCGGTAATCTGACGGAGCCGGCGGTATCGGTGCCGAGGCCAGCGGGCACAATCCCCGCGGCTACGGCAACAGCGGTGCCCCCCGATGAACCGCCGGGGAAGCAAGCGATGTCCCACGGATTCCTCACGGCACCAAATGCAGCGTTATTGGAGGTTACGCCAAAGGCGAGTTCATGTAGATTGGTCTTCCCAACCACTATGGCCCCACATCCCTCTAGCCGCTCAACCACTGGGGCAGAGGACTTCGGCAGAAAGTTCATGCCAAGGGTCCCAGCAGTGGTATGCATACCCTTTACATTGATGTTGTCTTTAACAGCGATGGGGATACCGGCAAGGGGTCTACGGTGGCTACCGGAGGCCAATTCCCTGTCAATGCATTTGGCTTTTTGAAGGGCGCCATGCCGATCGAGACAGATAAAAGCATTGAGTTCGGAATGAGCAACTGCATTGTCACAAGCTTCTTCAATCAGTGATACTGCGCTAATCTTTCTTGCGAGCACTATCTCCACAAGCTCATGAAGGGAAGTCGTCATAGTTTGCTTACTAGCTTCTGATTGTACTTGGGATCTTAGATCATAGAGAGGAAGAAAGTAGGACGATAAGAATGATATTGGCTAATTTGATAGCACTAGCCTTGGTCTCTCCGAGGTGTATCTGATGGTGAAGAGTGAGCAGCGCGTTTCTGGCCATTGAAAATATGAGGGTTATGGGTTTTGAAAATTGATGTATTACTGTTTGATCTCGGCGGCGTACTAATAGAGCTAAAAGGCCGTCCATTACCAACCGGTAAAGCGCCTGTGACAGATGTCATTATCTCCGGTCCGGTAAGGCAGTTTGAGAGAGGAGAAATCACCACAGAAGAATTTGCAAACGCTTTAAAGTCTCAATTGGAAATAGAGGAATCGATAGAGGCTATTATCGATCATTTCACAAACTGGCCCGCAGGATTCTATCCAGGAGCAATTGAATTACTCAGCTCTCTAGAGGCAAACTACAGAGTGGCCGCATTGACAAATACCAATGAACTTCACTGGCCACGCATCACTCATGAATTTAATGCACATAACTACTTGGGCCGAATATTTGCTTCCCACCTTATAGGTATGGCAAAGCCCGATGAAGCATTTTTCAAGCACGCGCTTGAGCAGCTAGAAGTTGAAGCCAGTAGTGTTGTCTATATGGATGATATCCCTAGAAACGTAGAGGTGGCGAATAAGGTGGGTATGAATGCGTTTCATACAAAGGGTTTTGATTCGGTATTGGAAGTGATAGAGCGTATTAATATTCAAAAATAGGGCTTTGGCAGTAAGATAGGTTGGAGGTCTAGCAGACTACTGTGTAGAGGTAGTTTCTTAGCCTTTAAAATCTACTTAAGCCATCCAGACATGCCTACCCTCAAGTTGCCCCCTCTTTCTAAATGTTAATTTTCAGGAGCTTACTCACAGTTCACGGCTAAGTTCATTCGAATGTTGGTTAGACTATAATTTTCGCCAGTTAGTAAGTGCCAGCTTAATGAAATAAGATCATGATGAGTGTTATTTCTGGGTTCAGTTGAGAAATTGTAAAAAACACTTGTAAATTATGGGGTTACGCGAGTAGGGTGAAATTGAGATAGTAGTCATAGTGATCGCTTTTGTAGTTTGTTTAATCGTGCCATTTTAGTGTAACTAGCTGATTTCTAAAGAGAAACTGTAATGGTGGCGGTAGATTGATTATGAGATAGTAGTCAATATAATAGTGGTCAGAATGATTACTATATAAATGTTATTGGTCGCTCGCTCCAGTTTTGCGGGGGTTCAATAAAGAATAGCAGGTAATTATTAGGTTGCTGTATAAAAAAACAGTATTGGCGGGAAAGCCCATAGCCAACGGTTCGACCTTCATGTAAGCTTCGAAGCTTCAGCGACGCTCGCATAACGAAGTTAATGCGGACGGCGCAGCCGCTTCGAAGCAAGGCCGCGAACCTAGTGCTGCTAGTTTCTCTCTCCGAATCGTGGTAGACAATAAAAGAAAGATATTTGTAGTGGATTTGTACACAGTGCCACGAGCAACAAATAACAACCCGATTATGCGGAAACCTAAAAGTTGTCATTCCCTTTGCTTGCACAAAGGCACTGCCAACTTTCTTAACGGTTCCGCATATCTATTTTCGTTATTGGTCGCTCGCTCCAGTTTTGCGGGGGTTCAATAAAGAATAGCAGGTAATTATTAGGTTGCTGTATAAAAAAACAGTATTGGCGGGAAAGCCCATAGCCAACGGTTCGACCTTCATGTAAGCTTCGAAGCTTCAGCGACGCTCGCATAACGAAGTTAATGCGGACGGCGCAGCCGCTTCGAAGCAAGGCCGCGAACCTAGTGCTGCTAGTTTCTCTCTCCGAATCGTGGTAGACAATAAAAGAAAGATATTTGTAGTGGATTTGTACACAGTGCCACGAGCAACAAATAACAACCCGATTATGCGGAAACCTAAAAGTTGTCATTCCCTTTGCTTGCACAAAGGCACTGCCAACTTTCTTAACGGTTCCGCATATCTATTTTCGTTATATTTACTCGGAGTGAGAGTCAGTGGCAAACAATCTAACTCTTCAGGTTTTGTTCAATATCGAAAAAAAGTACTCTCATAAAGAGACAGCAAAGATTGTTGGAGAAGCTCTAAATCTGGTTTTTGAAAAAGATGACAGTGGTCGCTGGGAAGAATACCCAGCGTACATGTCGATTATTATGGGCATTGAGCTGGCATTGCTAGCACCACCAGAACCTGAGTTTGATTTAAGGGAGGAGCCGGAAGATATTTATCAACTCACAAGCAGAGATCATACTCCTTATACCGAAAATTCAGCAGAAGTTGATCTATCTACCTATTTGGCGACAATTATAGAGTCAAAAACAGGCTTGAAATGTGTTCAAATATCCTAAACATAACAAGGCAATCAACTTCGCTCCGGCCACGTTGTGGCATACGCCGGACTGTCGCCGCTGCGCGTCGCCAGCCGGTTATTGCAGGCGTTATGTTTCGAAGTACCCATAGAGCATGAGTGTTAAACAAGAAATATATGTGGCGCTTTTACGGCACGCCATCCCAAGAGCAAGAAATGAGCTTTCTCGGAAGCTACCCGTTGGTCGAAGCAAAGCAAACGCATATGAATTGTGTCAGTTAACCCATGATCTTGTAATTTCTATTTTAGAAACTGACTTTCTTGATCATGATTTTTATTTTCTAAACGTACACGCACGGTCATACTGCAAGTACGCGACTGGAAAGCCAGAATGTAGGATTATAGTTGGGCTAATAAAAGAGCTATTTGATGCTGTGCCGCAAAATCAAAGGTATCGTCTTAAGTGGCGAGGCCCAGAAACATAACAAGGCAATTAACTTCGCTCCAGCCACTTCGTGGCTTCCGCCGGACCTCCGGCCGGTTATTGCGGGCATTAGAAGCCTAGGAGGAATCAGTTGCAACTCAAGGATTACATCACACTCACAATATCTCTTATTGCTTTGGCTGTATCTTTATACAATTTTTATGTACAGCAACTCAGAAGGAAAGAGCGTTTAGTTGGCTCCATGATTTCTATAGGAATTAATGATGGAAAAAGGGATAGAAAAATGGAGTACTCCGTTAGTAATGTAGGAGATGTGCAGATCGTAGTAAAAGAAGCAGAGTTCTCAACTAATGGAAGTGTTGTAAATGCTGAAGTGGTTGGACTTCCTGTTGTCTTGAAACCTGGAGAAATTGCATTGTTCGATATTTTATATAACAGCTCTGAGGTGGAAAGTAACTCTACAGAAGTGGTGGAGATTGGTGTGTTTTCGGCCTTAGGAAAAGGTTATCGGCTACCTCACACTCATAAAGAGCAAGGCAAAGAAGCCGAAGGCCGTTGGAATGTTTTCAAATTACAGCCCGAGCATGAAGGCTTCTAACAAGTCAATCAACTTCGCGCCTTCGGCGCCGGACGCAGTAAACTGCGCCGGTTATTGAGGCGTTAAGCCAATATGACCAAGAAAAGTAGAATAATTGGATTGCTCTCTATAGTTCCCGGTACGATCTGGGTACTCTATTTAACAATCGCTCTCGGATTGGCTGTGTTTAGTGAAGGAAGATTTGATCTCGGGCCAAATCCATATCAAACAGTATTTTTACTTTTTGTACCGTGCTTAGCTCTATTGCAGCTTTGGAGGCTCCTTTATAAGGAAACTCCATTGTCCGAAATTGGTTCACTTGAAAAGGCGGTTTCAACGTTGCTAGGCGTGCCGGTGATTTTGTTGGGCGCAGGTACTGTTTTAGCTATTTTGTTTACATCTCCCTCAGCAGCTGTGCTTTATGGTTTGTTCGTTTTGCCATTAACTATTTATGGAGCATGGTGCCTTTATGAACTCTGGCTGGCTTAACAAGCGCAGGCTGTCGGAACGCCTTTCCGCTGCGCTCCAAGTTGTCCGCAGCTGCGGGCGTTAAATTGTATGTAACCATGAAGATCATTTTTCTTTTTATAATTTTTTTCTTATCAGGTTGTGCAACTGTAACCTGGGATGGAGGCTTACCAGGAAGAGAATACGAGATTACATTTCACGATACTGATGGCTACCCTGTGCAAGGTGTTGTAGCCAGTTGTATCGGAAACAGCATTTGGCCAAGTGAAGAAATGGCTAAAGAAATAAATAATCTCTCTGTCTCATCAGATAAAAATGGTTTAATGCTTTTGAAGCACGATAGCTATGGCGTTCATGGTTCCTACAAACAACTTGGCCGATGGGAATGGGGTCATTCGAAATCAGGGGAAGTAACTTGCGATTTTCTCTACAATGGTAAAATCGTAAATTCTGGTAAGCTTTACAGCTTTAACCAACCAAGCATAGTGAAAATAAACACCAATGAAATTTAACAAAGCTAGCCACCATCGCCCTTTCGGGCTGGACCTCAGCACTGCGTGCTTCGGCCGGTGCTAGCGGCGTTAACCCTAGGAAAGCATGATCAAACTATTCGCAAAGAAAAAAGATCATGCGCTTCTCGACGAGATGCTCTACGTCCTAAAAGAAACTTTGAGACTGGCTAAAATCTCTGAAGATTCTATCTGGTCCGATATGGACGTAGAGGAGATTTCCGGTATGTTGAGCAAGGCAGTAGAAAAAATTGAGGCCGGGAAATCTCCCTCAATGTTTAAGCTTAAGTATTTATTTGCCCCAACAGGCCCAATCCAAGAAACATCAATGGAAAATGGGTGGTCTGATCTTTACTTGGAGTTATCCGAACGCTTTGATGAGGCAGCGGAAAAGTGGGGTTAACAAGTGACTATGGTTACTCGTCAAGTTTTTAAGCCATACTTTCATCCCAGTAGGTGTTGTTTTTCACCATCGTATTCAGAATCGTAATCTGCTTTCTCATGCAGGCAATCAGAGCGACCTTTTTAGGTTTGCCAGCGTCGACTAATCGCTTATACATCGGCTTTAATTTGGGATGATGTTGCATGGCCGACATAATGGAAACAAACAGAACCGTACGTACACGATGCCTTCCACCCCGAATATATCTCTTTCCCTGGAAGCTGCCGCTATCACGGTTCATCGGGGCGATACCGACAAGTGCAGCGATTTCTTTACGGTTCAATTTTCCTAGCTCGGGAAGTTCACTCATCAACGTATAAGCCAATACATTTCCGACCCCTTTAGCACTCAACAATAGGCCGCGCCTTTGCCGCCACTCAGACACACTGTTAACCAGTTTATCCAGTTGCTTGTCGATACCTTGTAGCTCTTTTTTGATGGTGTTTAGAATGGTCTGTATAGGTTTGTGTACTGATTTCGGCATTCTCTGAAGCCGATTCTTTTGCATTGTGCTCATCTCTAAACACTGACTTCTTACCGCCAGTAAGTCACTGATCTCCCTAAGCTTTTCTGGCTTTAGTACCGACAGCCTTGGCTTCATGGCCTCACCAAAATGTGCTATATCCATTGCATCTAGCTTGTCGGTTTTGGCGAGGCGCCCTGCGGATTTAGCGAAGCTTCTTATCTGAGAAGGATTGCAAACAACAATAGGTAATCCTGCTTTGTCGGCGGCGCAAACAAACTCTAACTCGAGTCTTCCCGTAGACTCTATTAATACTCTTAGAGGTTTAAGGGGTTGAAGTTGTTTAATGGCATCCTTAATGCCACTTTTATCATTGGCAACACTAAAAAACTGGCCAGTAGGTCTCACATAAATATCGAGTTGTTTACTGCTGGTATCGATACCGACATTGATCTCTTGAGGTTCCATAAGATAAGCTATCTCCGCCTTGCTATTCGGGCTCGAGGCCCACATGACTATCCGAGTTATGCCTAGTGAGTGCTTATCACGTTCATACTTGTTATCGGTCTTTTACGAACCGGCCAGGCAGCGAACTGTGATAAACAAGGCCTTCGGTGGCCGCCGAAGGTGGGTCTCAATTTACCCGTTAACGAAAAGGATTTTCAACATCAGAATCAGACAAGAACAATCATACAAGTCAAACCAAAGGGTGAAACAAGGCTGCGCCTCTGCTAAAGGAGTTTGAAACCTCTCCTTTTCGAGTAGATGCTTGCCTTTTGAATAGGGTAGAAGAGTGCGCCTAAAATAGTAAGTGAAAAACGTGTTATTGGATACGCAGTAGAGCTCAAAGTTGGAATTGTAGCTCCAATAGAAGATCTTCAAATCGACATGGTTACTATTGCCAAATTAATGAGAGCGTACCCAGTGGTGATATTTACGAGGCGACAAATAACTTAAGTTATCGATACTGCCCAAATCCTAAACATGGATAGGCAAATAAGGTTTGGCTTTCAGTTGGTAAATATTTAATCAGATGACTTGCTGAATGCTAGTTAACAGTTCTTGCAAAAGCTCTCAGTGCAGTTAGCTGGATTTATTTATAGCTTGTCTTGCAAATAGAATCATAGAAATATAGATGGAAACTGACAAGGGCGCTCAGTGCTTTATCTCTGTCGCCCTTGCCACTAGCGATAACTCATGCAATTAAGCTGTACTCTAATTCTTAACTGCATACCACAATGAACTCAATGTATTATTGGAATTGTTAATTATATTAGTCCTCAGGGGGTGGCGGTGGTGGAGGGGGCGGCGGTGGTTCGCTAGGGCTGTGCGGTGCGAGGGTAATTAGTAGAGTAACAACGCAGATTGCCTTCATTGTGAGGCCGCCAAGCAAGCAGAAAATCAGGGCAAGAGAATCGTCGTGAAGGTAGGTTAAGACGGGGAAGAGCTGTGGCCTTTCCGGTGCGCGGCCTTCCTGAATAGCCTCAACTAGGTGCTTTCCTTCTTCGCTAATTTCTATTCTACTTAAAAGTGCTTGTCGAAGAGTTAAGAGCCATTTCTCCGGAGTGCCATACTTTTTTAATCCCTCTTTAAGCGCTGTCGCCAATGTTTCATCGACCTCTGTATTGGCGCGTATCTGTATTAAAAGTGAATCCGCATCAAGCCTTAGAATTTCTGAAAGACTATCCTTGAGTTGATCAAGAGATTCAAGTGCAACCTGAGACGCTTCAATCATGCATTCAAGTGATTGAAGCATATACAACGACCAGACATCTAATGCCCCGGAGGAAGTTAGCAACTCATCGTAGTATTTTGAATCTACCGCAAGACCATCTTCAATTCGTGTTGCTGCAAGGATTTTGGTGCGAAATGATCGATAAGACTTAAAGTCCCTGGCTGTCGTATCTGTTGCAGCAATCTTTTTTGCTACCGAAAGTTCCATTATATCTTCCATTGTCCATTTCCATTTCCATTGTCCAATACGATTTAATAATGCGGTGTGGACAGTAAATATTTTATGTGAGCCAATCAAGCCGTTGTAAGATTTTGTAATTTTCGATGTTGACGGCTAGAAGAACTATTACGTATTTGTTGTTTGGTGCGTAATATCAATAAATAGTAATAGGTTTGATTTGTGAGTGTTGTCTATTTCTATTGTGAGTAAATTGAGGGTTTTTAAGTTGGATTTAATATGGTTGGCTTAGGTTGTGATTCTGCGGTTATAGGTTTTTATGCGTGGTTTATAGCAGATTGGCTTTTAGGGCGGAGTGAGGTGGGGTGGTGAGTAATCTTATTATGTGCCGAGATTATCTTAATCATTGCAGAGGCTGTTTTAGAGACGCTTGTAAATTAATCTATCTAAGAAGTTTCCTGCAGAACTTTGCATTCTGTGTGTCATGATTTTCAATTGGGTTGAACAGTTGTTGAATGCTGATGCAGGTTTGAAATAGGCGGATGGGTAGTTAGTTTGACGGATGGGTTCACGTGCTATGCGGGGCACATTCTATCAATCGGTAGTATGACTTTCTTGGGTAGGGAGAATTTAGCCTTGTAAACATACAGAGCCCAAAAGGCTCTGTATTGTTTGGGTTGGTATGGGTCAGATATCTGCTGTTATCAGGCGTATTACAGTTTGTGGTTAGTTAGAATTTTACACGCTGGCCGTTTAACTTCTTCAAGGTGTTACAAGGCTAAAATTACGATCAAATTTATCAAATAACCGTCCAAATTTTATTAGGGCCAAAGGATTTCCGCTCACCTTGAGTCGGCCATCTTTGATTAGAGTAGGGGCGCCTACTAACCCGCTAAACATCATACGTAAGTCGGTACTGTTCAGGGCGAGGCTGGCAGAGGGCTCGCTACTGTGTCGGCCGGGGTAGCCGTGTAGTACCCCATTTTGTACTACGACTAGGTACTTTTCTCCAGTGTCAGTCATATCGATATTTAAGCGGATATCTGCATCTGCCGCTTTCTCACCGTTAAGGCGCACCGCCATCGCGTCGAAAAGTAGCTGGAGAGGGACTCGCGCTACTATTTCTTCATCGGGCAGCATTTCTTCACGGTATTCGATACCATGACGTAACTCCTTGGCTCCGGAGAGATAAAAGTTGCGCCAGATACCAGATTCTGACTGATAGCCGAGTTGCTCTAGGCTGTCAGCCAATAGGTAACGGGCTTGCTCGTTATCAGGTTCAGCGAAAACCAAGTGCTTTAGCACCATGGCTACCCAGCGATAATTGCCCTGGGCGAAATCCTGTCGGGCCCGAGCCATAATGGCTTCTCCCCCCCCCATGTAGTCAATGTAGTGCTCTGCAGCTTCTTCCTGAGGAATAGGGTGGAGGTTTGCTGGGTTGCCATCGAAATAACCCAAATAGCGATTGTAAACTGCCTTGGCTCCAACATTGACAGTGCCGTAGTACCCTCGATTGGCCCAAGCCTGAGAAAGGTTCTTGGGCAGCTCAAGGCGCTCTGCAACCTCGACCATATCGTAACCGTGGTTAGCTAGGCGCAGTGTTTGGTCGTGGATATATTTATAAAGATCCCTCTGCTTAGCCAGGTAATCCATAGCTTCATCTTTGCCCCAGGTGGGCCAGTGGTGGCTGCTGAAAACCACCTCGGTCTTATCGCCAAATTTCTCCATGGCGTACTCAATATAGCGACTCCAGGCCTTGGCATCGCGGGTTTTTGCACCACGCAGAGTGTAAATATTATGCAGTGTATGGTTGGCGATCTCACTCATGCAGAGTGCGTTAAATTGAGGGAAGAAAAACACAATCTCTGCGGGTGCTTCGGCCCCGGGTGTGTTAATGAAGACGATGTCCACTCCATCAACTGCCATCTCTGCACCGGTTTCAGTAATCTCTATTGTTGGCGTAGCTATTCCGTGCTCACCATCTGATACTCGGTTGCCTAAGCCGGAAGAGACAAAACCCTCCGGACTGGAGGGCAGTAAATTTCCAAATTGGTATAACGCACGGCGCTGCATCACATTCCCAGTGCGCACATTCTCGCTAATCGCCTCCTCAGCAAAACCCTCTGGTGCAATAATGTCGATAGAACCGCTCGCGAGCTGTTCTTTAGTCAGAACTCCAGTTATTCCAGCGAAATGGTCTGCGTGGCTATGGGTAAAAATAACGGCGCTTACCGGTTGCTCTCCTAGTGCCTTGTTGGCCAGTGCAAGTGCTGCAGCTGCAGTCTCCGCAGAAGTGAGAGGGTCGATAACAATCCAGCCGTTTTCTCCCTGCACCAGAGTCATATTGGCCAGATCTAGCGAGCGCACCTGATAGATACCATCTACCACTTTGAACAGGCCGTTATTCAGGACGTTGAGCTGGGCCTGACGCCAAAGGCTGGGGTTGACGGTATCAGGAGGGGTACCTTGTAAAAATTGCATCTGGGATAGCCCATAGACTTCCCGACCTTCGGTATTTTTCACTTGGGCGCCGGGAATAGATTCAATAAAGCCTCGTTTAGCCAGCAGAAAATCAGTTTCATCGCCGAAGGGGAGTTGTTTTGCCAGGGATCTATTGTGGGAAATAGTTGCCTTGGAGGCGGGTTTGATCTCGGTATTTAAATTTTCTGTGTGAGTTTTTGGTTCACTACCACAGGCAATCAAAAAGAAGGACAGCAACCACATCAGTATCAGCGAGCGCATTGAGACTCCCCAAAATCGGTGTACATGAAACTTCATTTTTATACTGGGGCAGGGTTTTTATTGCCCAGAGTGGCCTTAGCTTCTCCCACCTGCGGTGGCGCGTCAAGACAAGAACTGTCCCTTTGGCGGCGTAAAAGTCTTTCTGCAAGGGAAACAGTTTCATGTTACCCACTGGTTAACCAGTTTTGTCATTGGGCTTTGTATTTTCTACCAATACAGTCGCGATTGTCGGCATTGTGATGTGTGAAGAGTTTGTGGTTCCTGAATCGAAGACGCTGGATTGTCGTAGCTGATAGTTTAATCTGGTCTGTTTTTATATGCCCTTAGGGATTTTATATTTAACAGGTTTAGGAAGGTTTCTATGATAGTAGATGGTCGTAAATGTAAGTTTATTTTTAGCTTTTTTCTGTTGGTGCTAGTACCAAGCTAGCCATTCAAAATAGGGTGTCTTATTTATCAAATTCTATTTTAAAAATAAGACACCATCTAGTTGGAGTTTGAACAGGTCGCCGATCAAAAATTCTTTAACTTCTATTAATCTTAACTCGAGAGGTAATTAAACGGCAGGTGATATATTTGCGCTTTTCCTGGAGAACGATGCGCTTAAGAGTGCGCAAAATACGAGAGCTATGATATGAGGTATGTGAAGTGTGTATTCACTGGTGTGGAAAAAATACAGAGTGGCTTCGCAGGCGATAATGGCAATTGCTGCAGTTGCCCATGGATGCAGTTTTATCAGCCTAGATGCTAAGAAAATGAGTGTGAAAACAATTAGTCCATATCCTATTAAATGGACAACAAAAACTTCCCAAAGGACAGCTCCTCCATCTGAAAGGAGTGCTCTGAAAGCTTCGGGTATAGCGATGGCCGCAGAATATCCTGTAATTAATGGGCCTAAGTATCCGGCGACTAAGCCTATTATTATTCCAGCTATTATGTTTTTCATTGAATCCATTCCATTTTTTAGGGTTGACCAACTATACCTTATGTGGAGCTGTAAAAGAAAATACTTGGTTGTTGCCGCAAAAGACTGCGCTTGAAATTGAACTAATTGCCATGATTCATCCGATTAATTTACAGGGGCTGAAAAATTTACGGGAAAGGGAAGTTTGGAGTTGGTACTTTGTGGGTGGTTAGCGAAATAATTCTCCACAAAAAAGCGGGCTAAAAGCCCGCTCTCTCATTGTTTTATCGAAGCTTATTGCCCCAATGTAAACAGTGCAGTGTTACCGCCAGTGGCAACAGTGTTAATAGTTTTGGTTTTTTCGCTGGCGAAACGGAATAGGTAATGCGGGCCACCGGCTTTGGGGCCGGTGCCGGATAGGCCGTGGCCGCCGAAGGGGTTAACACCTACTACTGCGCCAACCATATCGCGGTTTACATAGCAGTTGCCGACGTTGATACGCTTGAATACCGCGTGGGCGCGGCCTTCGATGCGGGAGTGCAGTCCGAAGGTGAGGCCGTAGCCGGTGGCATTAATGCGGCGGATTACGTCTTCCAGCTCGTCTGCCTTGAAGCGAACTACATGTAGGAAGGGTCCGAAAGTCTCGCGCCTGAGCACGGAGAAGTCTTCAATCTCTACTACCTGCGGGCCGAAGAAGGTGCCTTCGCTGGGCTTCTTCGCTTCCTCAAATGCAAATAGCGGCTTGGCTTCTTTCGCCATGCGCTCGCGGTGGGATTCCAGCATGCCGAGGGCTTTTTCGTCGATAACCGGACCGATATCGGTATCCAGTTTACCGGGATCGCCGAGGGTCAGTTCTTCACACGCGCCTTTCAGCATATTCAGCAGGTTATCGGCGATGACATCCTGTACACACAGGATACGCAGAGCGGAACAGCGCTGACCGGCACTGAGGAAGGCAGACTGAATTACATCGTCTACCACCTGCTCGGGCAGGGCAGTGGAGTCTACGACCATGACATTCTGGCCGCCGGTTTCGGCGATCAGCGGTACAATCGGACCTTCTTTCGCTGCCAGCTGCTGGTTGATCAGGCGTGCGGTTTCGGTTGAGCCGGTGAAGGCTACACCGCCAAGGCGGGGATCTTCGATCAGCAGTTTGCCCACTGCGGCACCGGTACCTGTGATCAAGTGCAGTACTTTTGGCGGCACGCCGGCATCGAGCATCAAGCGCACGGCGTGTGCAGCGATGATGGGGGTTTGCTCTGCGGGCTTGGCCAGTACGGCATTACCGGCGGCGAGTGCAGCAACTACCTGACCAGTAAAGATTGCCAGGGGGAAGTTCCAAGGGCTGATGCACACGAAGGTGCCACGGCCACTCAAATACAGCTGATTTTGTTCACCGGTAGGGCCTGGTAGTTCGGTGGGCTCACTGAAATGCTGGCGTGCGCCGTTGGCGTAGTAGCGGCAGAAGTCGATAGCTTCGCGCACTTCACTAATGCCATCATTTAGGGTGCGGCCCGCTTCAATGCAAATAATTGCAGCCAGTTCATTGGCTTTATCTTCGTAGAGATCAGCAATTCTGTCGAGAATATCCGCGCGGTGTTTTCCACCCTGGCGATCCCAGTCGATCTGCGCTTCAGTGGCAGAGGCATAGGCCTGCTCAATCAGGTGCTTATCAGTATTCGCGGTGTGTCCAATTTTTTCGCCGGTTGCCGGGTTGTAAACCGGTTCTTCCGCTTCGCCCATGGTGCCGTTGACGATAGGGCCACCGAGGAAGTGCTTTTCGCGTTGCTGCTCAAGTTCTTTCAGCAGGGGATCAACGGAGAGAGGGTCAGTCAGTTCGATGCCGTGTGAGTTTTTCCGTGGCAAGGCTTCTGCGCCCATATAAATATTCTCCGGGACAGGAATTTGCGGGTGACGGTAGGGGTTGCAGGCTTCGCTTTGTTCCAGGGTGTCCTGGACCAGGGCTTCAACCGGCGTTGCCTCGTCCATAAAGCGGTTAACAAAGGAGCTATTAGCTCCGTTTTCCAGCAGGCGACGAACCAGGTAGGGCAGTAAGTCACGATGTGCCCCCACGGGTGCGTAGACGCGCACGGGCACACGCTTGCCGTGTACCGCTTCAATTTGTGCGTACAGCAAGTGGCCCATGCCGTGCAGGCGCTGGAATTCAAAGTCGGTGCGGCCATTGGCCAGCTCAAGAATCAGCCCGACGGTGTAGGCGTTGTGGGTGGCAAATTGCGGATAGATTGCATCGCCAGCTTCCAACAGTTTTTTCGCACAGACCTGGTATGACAGATCGGTGTGGCATTTACGCGTGTATACCGGGTAGTCCGGCAGGCCCATTTGCTGGGAGTGTTTGATTTCACTATCCCAGTAAGCGCCTTTAACCAGGCGCACCATCAGCTTGCGGCCGGTATCGCGGCCTAGGGCAATCAGCCAGTCGGCGACATGGGGGGCGCGCTTTTGGTAGGCCTGGAGTACAAAGCCCAATCCTTGCCAGTCTTTAATGTCGGGGTCGCGGGCGAGCGCCTCGAAGATATCCAGAGAGATATCCAGGCGGTCTGCCTCTTCTGCGTCGATATTAAGGCCCATATCGTATTGGGCTGCGGCGACACAAAGTCGCTTCACCTGGGGCAGCAATTCGTCCATTACGCGATCCCGCTGCAGCACACTGTAGCGGGGGTGCAGGGCGGAAAGCTTGATGGAAATACCGTTGGCCTCAACCACATCCCGCTGAGTGTTGTCTTTGCCGATCTCTTCGATAGCCATCATATAGGCATCGAAGTAGCGGTGGGCGTCGGCCATAGTGCGGGCGCCTTCGCCCAGCATGTCGAAGGAAAAGCGGGTGCCTGGGAGGTTTTCTTTGGGGCCGCGTTTCAGGGCTTCCTTGATGGTGCGGCCGAGTACGTACTGGCCACCCATAATTTTCATGGCCTGCATCATGGAGGTGCGCACCATGGGCTCGCCGATACGGCTAACCAGGCGTTTCATCCAGTGGGAGGGACGCTCGGTGATATCCGGGTCCAGCTCCACCACGCTGCCGGTGAGCATCAGGCCCCAGGTTGAGGCGTTCACAAACAGGGAGTCGGACTGGCCACGATGGCTGGACCAGTTGCCGGAATGCACTTTCTCGGCGATTAGTTTGTCGGCAGTATCGGCGTCTGGTACCCGGAGCAGGGACTCTGCCAGGCACATCAATGCAACCCCTTCCTTATTGGAAAGGCCGAATTGCTGAAGGAAAGCGTCCAGCGTTCCGCGCTTGCTGCGCTGCTGTCGCGAATGGTGAACCAGTGCGCGCGAGGTGTTCAGAATTTTCTTGCGCATCTCGTCGCTGGGGCGTGGCGCAGCCAGCAGCTCGCTCACGCAGAGGTTTTCGTCGGCGTGCAAATACTCGCGTGCCCGGTCTCGGGCATTCTGGAGGTCTCCGGCGAAGTTTGTCGACATATCGTCTCCCAAGCTCTATATCTAGGGTCAGAATAAAAAACCGGATTATGTGCGAAAATCGTTAGAATTAATCGCCATAATGTCGCGAGTTGTGGTTAAATATCACGCCTAATTGCGTGATTACCAGTAGGGTATTTTGTAATGTCTCGACAGTTGGAAGATCTTGATCGTATTGATCGCCAAATACTGCGAATTCTGCAACGTCACGGCCGCTTGCCGAACGTGGAATTGGCGCGCCGGGTTAACCTTAGTCCCACCCCATGCCTGGAGCGAGTCAAGCGGCTCGAAAGGGAAGGATTTATTCGCGACTATGTAGCGCTACTCGACCCGCTCAAAGTTCATGCGGGCCTGGTGGTCTACATCCAAGTGACCCTGAACAATACAGCGACTGAGGCATTGGAAGCCTTTAATGAGCATGTGGCTGGACTGGAGGAGGTCCAGGAGTGCCATATGGTTGCCGGTGGTTTTGACTACCTGGTGAAAATTCGTATTAAGGATATGCTGGGTTATCGTCGCTTCCTCGGTGAAAAGCTGGCATCCGTACCGGGAGTACGGGAAACCCACACTTATGTGGTGATGGAGGAAGTGAAGACTGATACCGCTGTAGCGGTACCGGACCCAGAACCCAGTGTGAAAGGTTCGCGGCGCTAATTGAGCGCAGTCAAATATCCTGTGCGGAGTGAGAGAACTGTAGCGATTTTGCTGGTTGGCTTTTTTATGAACCTGGGTAGGAATCTGAATTCTCTCCTCAGGCCTCAATCATAGGGATTGATTGCTGATTTCATGGATGAACAGATGGAATTGGCAACCATTGTCGGCGCGGTTTTTATTATGCTCGGCATAGCGATGCGGTACCAAGGTGGGTGCCGTGTGATTTGTCCGTAATAACTATAAGTAGGTACTGTATGGATTTTTCACTGAGCGAAGAACAGCAGATGATTCAGGATGCGGCAAAGCAATTTGCTGACAGTGAACTGAAACCCATTGCTGCCGAACTCGACAAGACCGGTAATCGAGAGCTCTTGTTGGAAAAGCTCAAGCAATTGGCAGAGCTGGGCTTTATGGGAATCAATATTGATCCCAATTACGGCGGTACTGGTGCTGGTACTGTCGCATTCTCCCTGGCGATCGCCGAGCTGGCGCGGGGCTGTGCCTCTGTTGCAACGACCACCTCCGTAACCAACATGGTGGCAGAGGTTATTCAGGCGGTAGGTTCGGAAGAGCAGCGCCAAAAATACCTCCCCAAAATCTGTAGTGGAGAATACCCCGCAGGTTCTTTCTGTCTCACCGAGCCCGGTTCCGGTTCGGATGCGGCCTCTATGCGCACCCGTGCAGAGAAGCAGGGTGATGAGTACGTTCTTAACGGCAGCAAGCTCTTTATTAGTAGCGCCGAATTTGCTGGTATTTTTGTTGTTTGGGCGGTGACAGATTCTTCCGCGCCTAAAGGCAAAGGTATTTCCTGCTTCCTGGTTGAAGCCGGCACACCGGGCCTGGTGATTGGCAAGGCCGAAGAGAAAATGGGACAGAAAGCCTCTGTTACCAATGAGGTTTCTTTCGACAATTGCCGTATTCCTGCCTCCCATCTTTTGGGTGAAGAAAATCGCGGCTTTCGCATTGCTGCAGGCGAGCTCGCTGGAGGCCGAATCGGTATTGGCTCCCTGGCGCTGGGTATCGGCTTTGAAGCTTTGGATTGTGCCCGGGCTTATCTGCATGAGCGGGAGCAGTTTGGTAAAAAACTGGCGGAGTTCCAGGGGCTGCAATGGCAGCTTGCCGATAAATATACTGAGATGGAAGGTGCGCGACTCCTATTGCTGCAAGCCGCTTGGCAGAAAGATGCCGGAATGCCGTTTGGCCCTGCCGCTTCAATGGGCAAACTGTTCGCCAGTGAGAAGGCTAACGAGGCATGTTATTTAGCTCTGCAAATGCACGGTGGTGTGGGCTATACCCGTGAATATCCACTCGAACGTATGAGTCGGGATGTGAGAATCACTACAATCTACGAAGGTACCAGTGAGATCCAGCGCCTGATTATTGCCAGGCATTTACTGGATGTCAGATAATATTTAATGACAAAAAAGCCGGCGCTCTTCGCCGGCTTTTTTGTTTCTTTCCCCCTAAATTTGTCAGTTATTCTCCTGATGCCGGCATAAATACCCGTCCGCTTAATAGTTTCCTACCTATCCTCTACAAGGGACTCTGCCGCATCACTTTGCGAATCATGGAAAGGAAACAACTGATGAACGTTAACAAGCTGCCGCTGTTTTCGCTATTTCTAGTATTCCTTGCCTGTTCGCTAACGACCGTAAGTATCATGGCGAAAGAACCCAATCCCGCCAGTGTCGTCACAATGAAATCAAACCAGGCTGTACTGAAAGAGCTCCCCTTTGCAAATCGGAAGGACTTTGAGGATGTAAAGCGGGGGTTTATCGCTCCTCTACCAAATAATGGTGTTATTAAAAACAGCAAAGGCGATACGGTATGGAACTTGGAGCAATTTCAATTTGCTCGCGATAAAGAGGCTCCTGATAGTGCCAACCCCAGTCTGTGGCGGCAACTGCAATTAATTTCGGAGGGCGGTCTCTATGAGGTGATACCGCGAATCTACCAGGTTCGCAGTGCGGACCTCTCCAATATAACTTTTATTGAGGGCGATACCGGGGTCATTGTTATGGACCCGCTGATTTCTGCCGAGACGGCTGAAGCAGCGTTGAACCTCTATCGGCAGCATCGCGGAAACAAGCCTGTCGTTGCTGTGATCTACACCCACAGTCACGTTGACCACTATGGGGGTGTTCGCGGTGTTATCGATGAAGAAGATGTAAAATCAGGCAAGGTTAAGGTAATAGCCCCGCAAGATTTCCTAATTGAAGCTGTTAGTGAAAATGTCTTTGCAGGAAATCATATGGCGCGTCGTGCCAGTTTTATGTACGGGAACCTGATCCCTAAAGATCCCAAAGGTACCTTAGGGGCTGGCCTCGGTCTTGAAACCTCCACTGGCACCATCACACTGATAGAACCGACAGACTCCATTGTTGAGACCGGGCAAACTTTGGAACTGGATGGACTTATCTTTGAGTTTCTCTTGGCGCCGGGCTCTGAAGCGCCGGCAGAAATGCACTTCTATATTCCTCAACTCAAAGCCGTAACCGCTGCTGAGAACGCAACCCACACTTTGCACAACCTCTACACCTTGCGGGGAGCAAAGGTCCGAAATGCTCGTGACTGGTCTCGCTACCTCAATGAAACCGTGCAGCGCTGGGGTGGAAAAGCCGAAGTCCTGTTTGCACCCCATCACTGGCCAACCTGGGGGCCAGAGAATGTGGTGAATCACCTGAAAAAGCAGCGCGACCTATACAAGTACCTCAACGATCAAACCCTGAGATTAGCCAATCACGGGTACAACATGGTTCAAACGGCTGAGCTGATGGAGTTGCCTCCAGAACTCTCACAATATTGGGCCAACCGCGGCTATTACGGCAGTGTAAATCACGATACCCGTGCGGTATGGAACTACTACCTGGGGTTTTTCGATGGCAATCCCGCTCGCCTATATCCAATGCCACCGACGGCAGCGGGAATAAAGTACGTCGAGTATATGGGCGGGGCAGCCAATATTATCAAGCAGGCAAAGAAAGACTATGAGGCAGGAGAGTACCGCTGGGTTGCGGAGGTGCTCGATAAATTGGTTTCCGCAGAGCCTAATAATCGTGCAGCAAGAGACCTATTGGCAGATGCGTTAGAGCAATTGGGTTATCAGCAGGAGAATGGCACCTGGAGAAATTTTTTCTTAAGTGGTGCCAGGGAGTTGCGGGATGGTATCCAGAGATACCCTGTCCCTCTGACTGCGAGCCCGGACACTATTCGCAGTATGCCGGCTGGTTTGATTTTTGATTATCTGGGAATTCGACTCAACGGCCCAAAGGCAACTGGCAAAAAGCTCTCCATCAATATCAATATGCCGGACGTAAAAGAAAAGTATGCGCTTGTGCTTGAGAATGCGGTGTTGAACTATGGCCCCCCAGTTGAGAATCCAGGAAGCAGTGTGCAGATAAACCGCTCAGATCTCAATGATATCATCTTGGGTAGTGCATCTATCCAGGAGAAGATGGAGGATGGGAAAATCAAAATTGAGGGCGATGCGGGAGAGTTGAAGATATTACTTTCTTTAATGGACCGGTTTGATTTCTGGTGGAACCTGGTTACGCCTGAACCGATGGATAAGATGGTGCCAAAGGATTTCTAAGATCGGGTTGACTCAGAAGTAAGCGGATTGCGAAAAAGTATTGATCCATAGGAATAGGGTGAAGTGAATGGCAAATAAGGGAAGTACTCTATCTGAGATGTTGAAAGGGATAGGTACTTTGGAGGATAGTGCCGATTTCACTATTTCTTGGTTTCAGAGGTTACATATATATTTGGCAATCATAGGTTTTGTTATCTATCGCCTCTTGATTACCCCATGGAAAGTGCGGAAGAAAAGGAAATTCTTTTCAGATCTGGATGCCCTGAAGAACTTGCCTCTTAGACTCCCACAGCCTGATGAAATAAATGAGGAGGGGGAGAGCAACTTCCTTAAACAGGGTGAATTGGATTTCTTCAAAAAAAATGGCTTTTTGGTCCCATTTTCTGTTGTTTCAGAGGGTGAGGCTGTCAAGCTGAAGGGGCTTGCCCTTGATGAATATGATAAAAGTTTCCACGGAATTAGTTTTCTCGGGAATAAGGTTCGTGATATCGGAATTAGGCATGGGGACTGGCCGATAGAAGATGCTGGAGCCTATCAGGCACTAAGTCCCCCTTCATTTCGAGAGCTTCTAAGAAAGCCTAAAATATCGCACCGTTTAGCTAGTCTACTTGGCAACGAAGTTATTTGTTGGCGAAGTCAATTTTTCCATAAGATGCCGGGAACTGGCCCCACTGCCTGGCATCAAAATGCAACTTTCCGTGAGACAGGTAAATATGCCAAGCTTCAACCAGCGTTAGATGCAGACCCAGCGATAGTTCAGCTGAATGCGTGGGTGGCTCTAACTGATGCTGCTCGTGAAAATGGCTGCTTACTTTTACTTCCTGGATCGTTTTCGGATGCGAGAATTAGTTACCTATATGAATATATGCAAACCAATAGATACTTCTATCTGTCGCAGCTTCCGCTTTCACTTCCTCATTTATACTTTATGGCAAAAATCGGCTTCTATGGCTCTATATTTGCAAAGAGTGCCTTGGTGTTTTTCACAGCTGTGGAGATTTTAGGGGAGGATTTTTTTGAAAATTTCGAGGTTCTTGATGTTGAAATGAAGGCGGGAGAATGTCTTATTTTTTCTGCCTTAAATATGCATGCATCTTACCCGAACATAACAAAAATTGACTGCCGGTTCTCCTTTCTTGGGAGGTGTACCACAACTCATGTAAAGGTTTCCCCTTCTGGTAAAGATAGATTTCCTAGTGCTGAAGGTATGGTTGAGTTTGAGTTGCCAGAGGTTAGTTCATTTCAGATATATGGTGGTGATTCGTATGGGTACAACAAAATAATGCGAAACTAGTGGGGGGTAGTCATTACTTGAATGAGGTTAAGTTTTATGGAGACTGGAAAAAGTACTTTTTCGGAGATGCTGAAGGGATTTGGTTCTATGGGGGATGCTGCAGATTTTGCGATCTCCAAAGTGCAAGCCTTTCAAGTTCTAATAATGATCACTGTTGTTTTGCTTTATAAGCTATTAATCCTCCCATGGCGTGGTTCGAAAAAGAAGCAGATGTTTGATGAGCTGGATAAGCTTAGAAATATGACGGTGACTATTCCGAGAAAAAATGTCTCAAGGGATGGTGGTAAGGATGATTTCCTAACAGAAGAGCAAATTTGTTACTTTGAAAAAAATGGTTATTTGCCACCATTTCAGTTGGTTTCTGAAGATCAGGCAGCAAGTTTACGTAAAGAGGTTGAAGACGCATTTGCTGAAGACTTTCAAGGGGTAAGCTATGTTGGCAGTAAAGTAAGAGAGATAGAAAAGCGGCATGGACAATGGGTAATTGAAAGTGCTGGACTTTACCAGGCTCTTAGAATGAAGTCTTTTAGGGAGCTGTTGAGGAATCCAAAATTATCGCACACGCTTGCCAGTCTATTGGGTGATGAGGTGATGTGTTGGCGATCACAGTTTTTCGATAAATTTCCTGGTGCTAGCGGCACTATATGGCACCAAAATGCGACTTTTAGGGAGACTGGTAAATATGCGAAACTGCAGCCTACAAAAGATACTGATCCCGCAGTGATACAGCTTACTGCTTGGGTCGCTCTATCAGAATCTACTATTGAAAATGGCTGTTTGAGATTTTTGCCGGGGTCGTTTAGTGATGCAAGAATGGATTTTCTATACAGCTTTATACAAGATAATAAGTTATTTTATATTTCTTTGCTTCCTTTTTCATTCCGATATTTTTTTGATGTTTTTAAGGTGGTTTTGTTTGGTCGGATTTTCACTAAGAGTATATTTGTCTTTCTTACGGCAGCGAAGCTCTTAGGAGAGGATTTCTTTGATAAGTTCAAAGTTAAAGATATGGAGATGAAGCCGGGTGAGTGCATTGTGTTTTCATCTCTAAATATGCATGCATCATATCCAAATATATGTAGTAGTAATTCTCGGTTTTCCTTTGTGGGAAGATGTACGGCAAATCATGTACGGGTCGCACCGGGAGGTAAGGATGTATACTCAACAGCGGAGGGAATGGTGGAGTATGAACTTCCAGAGGTAGGTAGCTTTCAAGTTTATGGTAAGGATTCTTTTGGCTACAACAAGATATTGAAAGATTAACCTTTATGTACCTTTAAAAGAGAGCGTCTTACTTGGTCTCTTGTAGTTTGCTCTTTATGTTGTGTTGTAGAGTTATATGCGGTCTGCAGTTGGAAATCCTCACTTGTTACTTTGCTGTATAAGTTTTCTGGCTGAAATACTTTGAAAAACCAGCCTCTTCTTCAGGTGTAGTTGATGTGTTTGACCTATCTATGATAGGAGAGAGGCTGAATTCAGGTGGCGGAGTTTTTGACTATATTTGTGTGTTAGTTTGGTTTTTTATTTGCTTTTCTATCCTATCATTAGGTTAGTGTTGGATACTGCCCTATTTAATATCTTTTTATCTTTTTATCTTTTTATCTTTTTATCTTTTTATCTTTTTATCTTTTTATCTTTTTATCTTTTTATCTTTTTATCTTTTTATCTTTCGGTGCCTGGAGTTTGTACGCCTTATTTAGGGTTCTGTCGGTGTTGAATGTCTCATTTTTAAGCTTCCTTATTGTGTTCATATTTTTTTAAGTTACGCACAGAATTAAATTTCGTTTCCGCTAAAATTTCGCCCACTTTTGCATTTCATGACTGTCCGGAACTTATATTTTGGACAGTACCTAACACCAAAATAAAAAACACGGCACTTAAGGCGATTATGGAAAAGTTATTCGGGCAGAAATTATTGGTAATTGCACTAACCGCGGCACTTGCAGCTTGTGGTGGAGGGGGAGGTTCGTCGGATTCTGACTCCGATTCACCACCTGTGAGCGATGGCGGAGATGATAATAGTGGGGGTAATCAAGATGGAGGAAGTGGAACAGGTGATAGCGGGGATGACTCCTCATTGCCTGATAATGACCCATCGACTGTAACCGTTGGAGATGTGTCAACAGCTGAACTCGGGTTTGCAACAATTACCGCTACAGATATCACTTTGCCTAACGCAATGGTAAATGCTCAGGAAGTTTACCAGCTGGCCCACTATATTGGCCGTACGGACAGTGAGCAGGATGAGGAAAATATTGATATTCCTATCCGTAGCTATACGGCCTCCTGTGCTACGGATACTGCCCAGCCAAAAATGTATGTATCCACAACTTTGTCAGAGGGGAATAGTGCCTCTGATACAACCTATGGGTCCGTTTACGAGCTTCAATATAACCCAGATAGCATGAGCTTCGAGCAGACGGGTAACGCCACCATTCTGAATCAATGCTATGAGTCACATGGTATTACGGCCAGTTCGGATTGCTCCAGGGTAGCTGTTTTATGCAATACCGAATATAAGGCCAGTGAGCGATATGATATCGAGAAAGATCTGGTAGAAGAGTACGGTACAACCTGGATGAAGATTGAAGATAATCTTGACAGTGTTGCAGGTACCGATAATGAAGAGAAGTATAATGACCAGATCTGGCTAATGGAGTGGGATAACAAGCCTATAACAGAAACTCCAGATGCCTATGTTGTCAATAAAATGCATGGTGGCACTCATTTGGGGACTCAGGAGCTATTGTACGTAGAGGATGATAGCCAAGGGCGCACAAGTTATGCATTTTCCGTGACTGCTCGTGTTCTTGTTAGCGGTTCGCATTATTCGGCAGGGCTGACGGTAATCAATCGGGATGACTGGTCAATGTCCTTCTCTGGAGATGATCACCGGGGTTGGTACTGGGCGTGTGGCCATGGCCACGTTCTGAATATTCGAGCCTTTTATAATCCGGGGAATGAGATGTACGGTGCTCTGTGTACCAGTGATGGAAATAAATATTATCCGTCACCGGGCCTGAATGCGATCGCCATTAAAATGGAGGACAGTGGATCTTCTGTTTATGAAGGCACCTATAATCATTTAGTACCATCTACAAGTGCGATGATATCCAACGGTGGTGGCCATACGGTTGTCCCGGTTGATGCCGATACAAATCTCTCAGTTATTGTCTCTCCAAAGTACATTGAAGATTCGAACATGGATATGTTCTTACAGGGTGAGCTGGGCATCGATACAAGTGGTGATGGCCCCTTCGATGAGGAATGTGCTGATAACGGCATTCGCAATTGCTTCTTCTCATATATCGACAGTGGTGAATATCCCGTAATTTCGAGGCAGGGTCTCTACTCTGGAGATGCCTTGGATACTACTTCCCTGACACGTGTAGGTATTGCAAAAGTTGATGGGGAAGGCAGTATTGAAGGTAATGGCATTGAATGGCTGGCAACGGATTCTGACTGCCAAATTAGTGATCCCCAGTTGGTTGATCTGAAAAATGGCCGTTACTTATTTGGGTACGCGCAGTTCCAGTGTATCTCCGATAACCTCCCGTACAATCGCAGTAACAATAAGAGTGGTGATGCCATGCGTATGTTGGTGCCAAAAGCTTACTATGTAATGGAGATTGATGCAGACTTGAATGTACTTGAGGGGCCGGTAAAGCTGACTGACTACGGTTGGGGTGGTTTGGATGAGCCTATGTACTTGGGTAATGGTAAAGTTGCCTGGAGCTATATTAAGAATCCTACCCTGGATAATTATATAGGCGGCCAACAAAATGTTTGGCAGGCAATAGTTTATCATTCTGACAGCGTAAATTAATTGCGCTGATTTGGGGTAAGCTTAGGCTTGCCCCAAATTGAATTATACCTCTGCATCTGTAGTAATTTATCTCCCTCTCTTTAAGTTGTTTTCGTAACTCAGATATACGTTCCATTACATTAGGATGCATCATTTTTTATTGTGCTCCTGTGTAATCCATTTCCTAATTTCCCCTCAGTATAATCGCGCGGCTTTCCCGTTCCGAAAACCACTTTTCGTTAACAGTGGTGACAGAAGTTCCGACTCCCTGAGTTGCGAAGACTGAAGTTGGAAAGGGCAGAGTACTTTTAGTGGACTTTATTTTGCTTTGAGCTAGCAGCGAAGGAATGTTGCATGGCTGGTTCGTAATCAATAAAGAGTGAGTTATGCAGCTATTTGTTGAGAATACATATGGAATTGTTTACCTGGCTCGAAGAGGGAGCGGTTTTAGCTCCGGATCTTCACTGCCAGCTAGTGCTGAGCAAACCCTGGAAATGTTCAGTGTTTCAGCTCTTCAAGAAATTTACGATTACTTCCTGGGTATGGGAGGGAGTTGTTCAGATCCTCTTCAACCAGGCAAGCAGCCTTATAGATGGGGTGACTTATCAGCCTCATTCCATTTAGATGCTCCTTCAAGCTACTCCTGGGTTGAGAGAGCTATTTATAAGGAGTTAGTTCAAAACCGCTTGGTAATCGAAGAGGCTCCATTTGCTGATGCGGTGCTAGCCGACAAGCAGTCCCAATTGATTCCTAAAATCGATACAGGCCTTCAGTATATTGTTGACCTAGGGCGAGTTAATTCAAGGTTATCGAACAATGAATCTACTGATCAGAGTGACTTTACCGGAGGACTAGCAATATGGCGTAAAGATTTATCTGAAGTAGAGACTTTGGTGAGTTCTATTCGCCCTTTGATGGCGCAGGGGTGCACCGCTAGGAACTATCTGCTGTATGAAAAGAACATTGAAAAGCAAGATGAAAAATCTATACCGACTTCTAGCAGGTCCCTAGTAGCTGCGCTTGGTTTCGATGCCAATAAAGTTACCCAGCAGCACTTAGAGTTAGCCTTTGAAGTAGCTGAAACTTTATACCAGGATGCGAGAATACGTGAAACAAGTTTACGTTTCTTCCGCGATTACTTAAAAGCTCTATACCCATCGGAGGTTGCCCTACCAGAAAATGGCCTTTTTGAGATTATCTTAACATTCGCCATGGTAGCATCCGTGAGCGATTCCAACGCTGTCGAGATTTCCAAAGATAATGCAGGCTTACTGAGGTATCTTCAGGGCGTTAGTAACCTAATGCTGGAATTTGCCAAAATCAAAAAGCGTCGCAATGTATTTCTCCATAAGCGCGCAGGAAATGCTAAGGGTAATAAGGCGAGCTTCTCTGATCTGAGTTCTTCTGAAGTTGTAGTACCACCTTCCTCCGGCGGGCAAACATCAAGTTCAGGAGCGCCGCAAAGCGGTAAAGGAACAGTCAACGATAGTTCTGAAGCGGGTTCTGACAGCAGCCAGGGTTCGCAGAGCTCTCAGAATACAATTTCTGATCAGCCCGATAAAGCTGGGACCATAACCGGCACAACCCATACTGGGAAGGAAGTTCCTAATAATAGTTGTGCTATTGAAGGTGGTGATCCCATTAATTTAAAAACCGGGGAAGAGCGTTTGACCTTAGTCGATGCGCTATTAGACGGACCGCTCCCCCTTGTTTTTGAGCGTACTTATCGCAGTAGTAATCCCAGAGATTTCGGTTTGGGTCATGGTTGGACTCACACCCTGGGAGAGAGGCTAATACCGGCACCTGATAAAAGTGTTCAGTTTATGGACGCAGAGGGTCGGGTAATTAATTTTCCCTTTCCGGGGGATAGCGATCGTAGCCACAATGTTGTTGAGCAATTAACCCTTACTCGTGTCGCCGGCGATCATTGGATTATTACCCCTTACGGGGCCCCCAATGGCGTGCAAAAACATTTTAAGGCAGTCGGTGTAACAGGAGGGCTTAAGCTTGCGGAAATACGTGATGGCTATGGCAATCTCTACCTGTTTCACTATATCGATGAGCGTTTAATATGCATTGAGAGCAGTCTCGGTGAAGCCCTGCATATCAGCCCTCCGCAAGGGCAGCCGAACAGCCTGCGTATCGGTGAGCTTAAGAAGGAAACTCGCGATGGCCATATTAAAGTACTCGCAAGCTATGAGTACAGCGATGTTGGCGACCTGATTAAAGCCACTGACGCCGATGGTTACAGTGAGCAGTACCAATACCATCACCATGTAATTAAGCAGCGCACTCTAAAAACTGGCTACCGTTTCCATTTTGAGTGGGATGCCGAAGGCCCTTCTACCCGCTGTGTGAGACAGTGGGGTGACCCAATCGATGGTCAGGCGACTTACAATTACCAGTTTGACTGGGACGATGATGGTAAGGGCGTTACTGTTACTGATACCCGTGGTGGCAAAGAGCGCTACCGCTTTAACGACCGGGCCCTGCCGATCTATCACCGCGATCCCGAAGGTGCAGAGACTCTCTATAGCTACAACGACCTGGGGCGAATCACTCGGGTACAACTGCCCAGCGACGATGGAAGTCTTCGCGAGGAAATTTACCAGTACGACGACCAGGGCCGCCTGGCACAAAAGACCGATGCCGCCGGCAATAACCATCGTATCGAATACAATGCTGAAGGCCTGCCCGCAAAAGTTACCGACCCTGCTGGTAATAACTGGCATAGGGAGTACAACGAAAATGGCCAGATTGTGGCCAGCAAAGATCCCCTCGGCAATAAGACCCAATACGGCTATAACCCCGTTGGTTTGATCGGCAGTGTTACCGATCCTCTCGGCAACACCACTCGCTATCTGTGGAACCCCGAAGGCAAGCTCGCCGCAGTAAAGGACGCTATGGGCCGTGCTCAGCACTACCGGTACGATGGTGCTCGCCGGCTGGAAGAAGTGCAACACGCCCCCGGCCAGCTGACCCGCTATGAATACGACGCTCAGGATCGTATCCATGCGGTGACCACTCCAGACGGTGCCCGCACTCAGTACAGCTACAATCCCCATGGATTACTTACCGAAGTTATTGACTCTGAAGGCCGCAGCACTTGCTATGCCTACGATGGCCTCAGCCAGGTAAAGACCCGCACCAACCCGGATGGCAGCCGCCTGGAATATCACTATGACGGCGAGCGTAACCTAATCGGGCTCACCAATGAAAACGGCGAGCGCTACCAGCTAAAATACGACTTCAACGAACGCCTGATTGAAGAAGTAGGCTTCGACGGCCGCGTTACCCGCTATGCCTACAACCGTGCCGGCCACTTGGTAAGCTCCAGAGCCGTGACCGATACGGACAGCGGTAAAGGTATCGATACTATCTTCGAGCGCGATCCCTTTGGCCGCTTGTTGGAAGAGGTTACCCCGGACGGCAATACCAATTTCCGCTACAACCGCAGCGGGCAGTTGATAGAGGCGGAAAATGCCCACCGCAAATTGCGTTGGGAATACGATGCCAATGGCCGAGTTACCGGCGACTGGCAGGGCAAAGAAAAGCTTAGCCACCGATACGATGCAGCAGGTAATCGTATTGCCACTACCTTGCCCGATGGAGAAGTACTTAAGTTTACTTTTAACCCTGCCGGACAATTCCAAAGCCTGTACCGTCGCCCTTTAGGTAGTGATACTGATGAGTTAATCACCCGTGTCAGCCATGATGAACAGGGTAGGGAAAGCCTGCGTCAACACGGCAATGGGCTGGAAAGCCAGAGAGACTACGATCCCCAAGGCCGCCTGCAAAAACTCAGACTAGGCAAAACAAGTAATGTAAATCAGAAACCAGTGTCCGATCCTTCTTCAGGCACAAACCTAGTCCTTGAGCGTAGCTACCAGTACAACAAAGCTGGCCAGATAGCCAAAATTGAAGACAGCCTGCGCGGTAATCGTAGCTACCACTACGATGCTCTGGACCGCCTTACCCAGGTAGACGGTCCCAACCCAGAATATTTTGTACACGACCCTGCGCACAATATCCTTGCCGCTGCCAACTCAAAAGACGAAGCCAAACAGCAAGCCAGTGCTACCCAGGTAAAAGGCAATCGTCTCGCTTTTCGCGGTGATACTCACTACCGCTACGATATTTACGGTAATCGGATTGCTGAACTGCGTGGTAAAGGACAAAAACTGCAGACGCGCTATCACTACAACAATCGCCAGCAGTTGGTGCATGTAGAGAAGCTAAAGGTGGAAGAGGGTGTAGAGCACCTTCAACAAGATATTCACTACCAGTACGACCCGCTGGGTCGCCGTATTAGTAAGGCTGAAAACAAAGAGAAAAATGATTTCCTTTGGGATGGCGATACCCTCTTAAAGGAAGCTAATACCGATATTCAAACCAAACAGGACCTCAGTGCCCGTACCTACTACTTCGAACCGGGCACCTTTAAACCGGTTGCTTTAAACGAAAGTAAGCTAGATAAAGAAGAGGTCTACTACTATCACCTGGACCACCTTGGCACTCCAGATACCCTTACCAACCAGGCTGGTGAAGTGGTATGGAGTGTTGCCTACAAGAGCTATGGCAATATTGCCTTAGCCTATGAAAATCAGATAGAGCAGCCGATCCGTTTCCAGGGGCAGTATTTTGATGAAGAAACTGGGCTGCATTACAACCGGTTTAGGTACTATGATCCAGTGGCTGGAGAATTTATCCAGCAAGATCCGATTGGATTATTTGGGGGATCAAACAATTATCGATATGTACCCAATCCGATTGAGTGGATTGATCCATTTGGATTAAAATCTGACACTGATGATTGCAATTTAGGCTCAAGTGTTCCAGACGTGGGGGAAGGCTTTGATTCGGATGGAGTTTATCGTGGAACAATACCTAAAACTAATGACCATTTTTTTGAAGAACTTACCAAGGATGATACATTTTTGTTTGAAGCACCAGGTAGAACTCCAGGACATCTCGATAAGCATGGTTTGACTCACAAGGACCCTAGAGTATTAGATGTTCTAAATAATCCTGATAGGATATTTTCCGGAAGAAATTTCTATGGAAACCATGTGGATATATATTTTAAAGATGGCAAAGCTGTGTTTACTGATGCAGGTAATAAGAGAAGCTTGATAACTGCTTATGGTTGGCCGCAGAAAAGTAGAGGACGCGTAGTCACAAAATTAGTAAAGGTTGAACAATGGGTTGACCCAGATTTTCAGCGAGGAGGTAAAGGTGGATGGAATCACAGTGTCGGTGAGAGATATGCTGAGATCAAATTATCTGAGCCGCAAACTAGAATTAATGACCGTAATTATCCATTGTTTGAATTGGAGTAATATTATGTCTAAATCTAAGTTATTACTAAATGAACTCATGATCCAAAATTCATTGGCTGAGGATAAGCTTAATGATCTTTTTTCTTGTTTAGTTAAATCTTTGGGGGATGGTGTTGGTGTTAAATTAAAATTTGATGTGCAAGATGTTTTAAGTGAAGGTGTTTATAGGTGTAATGCATATGATGTTACTCCGCTTTTGGGAGAGTTGAAAGTAAGTGTTACCGCTAATGTTATAGTAAACTGTACACAAAGTAATCCGAATATCAGTGCTGATGTTTTACTGCATTCCCAAGGTAAAATACTTGAGGTGGAGGGGAAAAAATCGTATGTCACTTACATTTGTCACGCTGATAAAGGTTTTGAGTGGAAGTTTGAGTCTTGGAAATATGATGAAAATGGGTTTTACGATGACTTGCGAGAGATTGATCTATAGATTCAAAAAGAAAAGCTGAAAATTTTCAGTAATGTTATTGATCTATTAAAGCCAGAATTTGTTGAATGATTAATCAATAATGGTTTTTTGGTTCTAATGAAGGAGTTCGCCAAAGTGGCATTGCTTGCTGTCGTTGAACGGAAGTTGAGCTGTGGTGTAGAGGCAAATCCTTGGAGAGTAGTAAGTTAAGTTAGTTGGAAATGTAGTTGGTTTTAAAGGTGCTGACTTTATTTGTTGTTTAAGTGAGTTGGAGGCACGCCTCAAAAGGAGGGCGACTTAAGAAGTATGATCGTCTTAAGAAAGGTTATATCAGATTTGGGTGTCGCGGAGATGTTAGAGTATTTCAATTACCCTAAATTATCTCTGAATTAAATAGTGAAATAAAATGTAAAATCTGTAGAGATGTTTCAATTTAGCTAACATGGGGAGTCAGCAAGCGTGGTGAGTTGTGTGGTGTCATCTAGATTGGATCTGTTGGGGGTAGTTGAAGAATGATATATGCTGTTTATATACGTAGCCGCTTTAAGATGGAAGTGGTTTTCTCAATTTTGCTTCTAAAGTCTAATTGTAGACCATTTTAGTCCGTCAGCTCTGTTTAGTGATCCTGCTTAAATGGTAATCCTTTTTGCTTGCTCGCAGTCTGTAAATTGCAAAAGCTATTTTGCAGCGTCGATCTAATATTGCCGTACGAATACATGGATGCATAGATGTGTGGTCAGACTCTTGGAGCTTTCTAGCTATAGTAGTATGGAAAGAATTGAAGTCGACATAGATCACATAGATGGAAAAAGCCTTTTCACAGTAAAGCTTAGGGCTTGAGGCGACTTTTTCAAGAAGTAGATTTGGCTGGCCTAGTAAGTATCTTGTTGGCACTGCTCCCACTTTGGTAATACATTTTGTTAAGAAAGGATATGGTACGGTTGAAAGTATATAAACATTGCCAATACACAACTTAAATATGATCTCTGAAGTAAAAGTTTTCGTGTCTGACCATTGGTGTCTGAATTTGTCGACTTTATGTCATTTATGACCAACTCCACTAACTTAAACTTCTAGCCGTACCCCCTAGAAATACCTTCTCTAAATGTTTGAGCTTTGCGTGAGGTATCCGATAAGCGCTTAAGCATGTTTCTGTACTCACCAAAATAAAAAGGAAATAGCCATGCGATCTTTAATCTGGGCTACCCTATGCTCGCTACTTTTTAGCAATATGGTCTGGGCCCACTCCACATCTAAAGATGCCTTTCATATTGGAATATTATTGTACGACGGTGCACAAACCATTAATTATGCCGGACCCTATGAGGTTTTTGGGCAAGCCAATTACCGTTTGACAACGGTTTCGGAGGGTGGTGGAACCATTACTTCAGCCATGGGGCTTAAAGTGACTCCAGATACCAGCTTTGATCAGGATAATCAATTTGATGCAGTAATTATCCCGGGGGGCAGCATTAATGAACCAATGGAGAGCCCGGAAGTATTACAGTGGATTAAAGAGCAGTCCAAACAGGCTCAGTATGTTCTATCGGTATGTAACGGTGCTTTTATTTTGGCGAGTACTGGACTCCTGGATGGTAAGAAAGCAACCACCATTCGCGGAGCATTTGATTCTTTCGAGAAGAACTTCTCTGATGTTGAATTGGTAAAAAATAAAAAGTTTGTTGATAACGGCAAGTTTATTACTACAGCTGGCCTTTCATCTGGTATAGACGGCGCTTTATATCTGGTAAGCAAGGTTGATACGATTGAAAAAGCCAAAAGTGTCGCAGCGAAGATTGAGTACCTGTGGGTGCCAGAGGGGGGCTATATCCGGGGGATGATGGCGGATAAAATTATGCCAAACCTTGGTGACTTGCCTGAGTCAATTCAGTTTGTTTCTAAGAAGTATAGCTATGGTAGCCTGGAAGAATGGTACACCGCGTTTCAGCTTTCCGGTGATGTGGAAACTGTAAAAGCCTGGTTAAGTGAGCAAATGAAAGAAAATCCCAAGTGGAGGAAGGGTAAGTCTATTGACAATAAATGGGTGTATCAGTTTTCTGATGGTCGTACTGTATTGCAAGTTGACTTCGTTGCTCCCTCTGATATCAATCCTTGGGTGCTTAAGTTCAGCATATTAGATCAAGCGTCATAATTTGGTAGCTGTCGTTAAAGGTGGAGACGATAAAACCTAGAATATAGGAAAAGTATTTGCTTTCTGGCCTTCAGATTGAACATACCGTTTGCACCGCCACATCGTCATTTTTGAATGACATTGGGAAGGTTCTTCATTCCGGCGATAGCATATTTGATAGGGCTTGGAAATTGACCAGCCCCTTTTAATATTATTAAAAGTTTGGAAATTTGTGAACGACGGGTTTTTTCCGCCGGTAACTTGAATTTGACAAATTCTGTCCCAGTTTTCTAGTTGTATACTTACAGAAGACGCGATTGAAACTGTTGATAGCGAGGACAAAATTAAAAAAATACTCACAGCTCTCACAATAAGCCATCCTATCTGGTGACCTAATATTCGGATTTGCTACCCCATGATTATATGGTTACGTGAAGCCCGTAACGAATTCCGAGAAGGCATCGGTGGCGGATTAATTAGAAGTGTTTGTTACTTTTTTGTGAGGTGCGACTGTCAGGTCAAATAATATTAATCGCGGTTGTTCACTATGGGGTTTTAGTCTGGGCTTGGAGTTAGGCATTTTGTGCGGCCTCTATATCCGTCTACCGGATGAAAAGTAAAATAGATGCGAGCCGAGGCTCGCATTATTAATGCTACCTGAAATTTAAATACTGCTTACTTCGATAGAGGATGTGTTGTTTTTATCTTGTGCCTTTTGAGTTTTCTCGGTGTCAATTTGGTGAGGCAAAAAAGTTAAAAATTCATCCTCAATCGCTGAATCAAGGAGTATCTTACAGTCCTCTTCATAGTTATTTAACAGGCGCCATGGATAGCGCTTACCTTGCCTGGGAAGTTCTCCATTTGCCCGTTTTACATAGCCAGAGTCCAGGCTGCTCATTACCGAACCTTGTTCAGAACTGCCTTCGCTATCTATCGCTGTACACACTTGAAAGTTATTTGTTTCCATATACTTGAATAATCGGCAAATATAGCGAGCGGTAATGTCTGCTTTAAGAGTCCAGGGAGCGTTGGTATAGCCGAATACCCATGAGATGTTAGGAACCCCCTCCATTAGCACTGCTTTGTAAGTCAGCTTTTGATTGACTGCTACCGGTGTACCATCAATACAGAGCTTGATACCTCCTAGCACTTGTAACTTTAATCCGGTCGCACTGATAACAATGTCTGCGTCTAATTGTTGCCCTGACGTAAGCAGGATACCCTTATCTGAGAAGGTTTCTATTTCACCGGTGGCAACAGAAGCTTTCCCTGAGCAGATTGAGGAGAACAGATCTCCGTCAGGTACAACGCAGAGACGTTGATCCCAGGGGTTGTAACTGGGATCGAAGTGACTGAGATCGTAATTAGCTGGAAGGCTTTTTCTTACATCTTTTAATAGTAACTTTCTAATAAAGTTAGGCCAGCGCTTAGCAGCTTTAAAAATCCAGCGCTGCAATTTGATATTGCGCCAGCGTCCTAGCCTGTGGACCCAGGGTGCTGGCAGAAATTTTGATAGTACACGAGAGATTTTATCGATAGATGGAACTGAAATGATATAGCTTGGGGAGCGTTGCAACATGGTGACATGTTGGACGGTGGTTGCGAGCGAGGGGACCAGGGTAACAGCGGTGGCGCCGCTGCCGATCACGATAACACGCTTGCTGCGGTAGTCCAGATTTTCTGGCCACTGTTGGGGATGAATAAGTTTTCCTTGATAGTTTTCTATACCTGGATATTGCGGCAAGTAGCCCTCTTTATGGTCGTAATACCCAGTACAGGCAATCAGAAAACTACAGGTATATCTCACTGGGCTGCCAGATTCGGTGTTGTGACCTTCCAGAGTCCAAGCTCGGTCTGTACTGGACCAGTTTGCCGTAGTTAAATTTATTCCAAAGTGAATTCTCTTTTTAACGTCATATTGCTCTGCGGTGGTTTCAATATATTTTTGGATAGATGGGCCATCCGCGAGTATTTTCTCGCCGGACCAGGGTTGGAAGTCATAGCCGAAGCTGTACATATCGGAATCAGATCGAATGCCCGGGTATTTAAAAAGGTCCCAGGTACCGCCGACTTGTGCCCGCCGCTCGATAATGGCGAAGCTGCGCCTGGGACATTCGCGACTCAAATGACAAGCCATTCCCACGCCTGAGAGTCCCGCGCCGATAATTAATACATCGAAATGAGTCGATTTCACAATCCCTATCCCCGCAAATTTCTATGCCTTATAGACTGGGTAGATGTGCCCATGATTTATTGTTAGATTGCGACAAATAATTGTCTTTCCGCGCCACAAAGATGGGGAGCAAGTTATGGGTAGCCTTGTACGAGTCAGTATTCTTTCCGGTTTCAGTGAATTCGTGGAGCAGCTTGGGGGCAGGGGGGAAGCCTTCTTGGCCGAGTTCGGTATGCCTTGTAATATCAGTCCGGCGGATTCCCGCCTGGTATCATTTGTTGAGGTCGCGCGCCTGTTGGAAACTGCAGCACGCCGGTTAGATCGCCCCGATTTGGGGCTGTGCCTCGCATCGCGACAAGGGGTGGACCGCTTGGGTGGGATAGGTGTAGTTGCATGCAACGCGGCCACTCCCCGGCAAGCCTTGCTATCCGTTAGGCGCTTTCTTTCTCTTCATAGTTCATCCCTCAGTATGCAAATGGAGCCATTAAGTGAAGGAGATGTACTACGTATTGTTTTTGATTGGCAGGACCCAGCTCTCAGTAGCTATCGCCAGATCCGGGAGCAGGTGCTGGGAAATACGCTGACGATGATACGGATGTTGGTAGAGACTGAGTGTTGCCCGCAAAACGTACTGCTGCCTCATGGTCCTCAAATGGCAGAGGGTGACTACTGCAATTACTTTGGCTGTGAGGTTCTGTTTAGCTCGGGCTATTGCGCGATGGACTTCCCTGCTGCATTTCTGGATACACCACTGAAGTCTGCCGATCCAGTGGTTGAGCGATTGGCCATTCACCATTTGGAGCAGCAGAGCGCGACGCTGCCCGTTCCTCTAACTGTAGAAATTCGACAATTACTCAGTGAAATACTGCCCAGCGGCAGATCTCAGCTCGGCACTGTGGCAGGGGCGCTGAAGCTCCACCCCAGAACTTTACAGCGCCGCCTGGCTGCGGAAGGGCTTAGGTTCGAAGAACTATTGGATAACGTGCGGCGGGATCTGGCGACTCGATACTTATCCGATCCGAATCTGGCCTTGGGGCAGATTACGGGTTTGTTGGGGTACTCCGAGCAGAGTACATTTCAGCGAGCTTGTCGACGTTGGTTTGCGGAGACTCCCCGGAATCACCGCTTGCGCCTTGCAGGCAGCGCAATTGTGGGGCGGCCAGAATCTCCGTGAAAGCCTGGAGGGGGCAGTTCTTTCAATATTCAGTAGGCTCCACCTCTCCAGGACGCCAGGTTTTCTCCAGCCATGGCCCCAAGGGTCCATACAGTCTCAGGATTACGAAAAAACCTTTGTTAGGTAAGGTCTCCAGCCAGTTTTTCTCAAACCCTTTTGGCGCCTTGGGTCCAAAATAAACGTCATAAGAACCATCGGAATTTTGTCTTATCCCTTTCGACTGGCTGCTTACTGCGGGAAAGGGTTGGCTGGTTTTTAACATTGAGCGCGTTTGGCTGTCGTAGATATTTACTGCCCAAAAGGCATTGACCGGTACATCGGGGGGCAGGTGCAATTTGTATTTTCTAGAGCCATCAAAAGGCTCTTTGTTTTCATCGACAAAGGCAATGGCGTAATCAGAACCTTTGCCAGGTTCAATAGCAGTCATTGCTGGGCTGACACCGGTATAGGGGTAGAAGTAGCTGACTCGGGCGTCACTATTAATGGTTTTGCCATCGGGGCCATTGAAGAAGATGTTCTTGCCGGGAAACGCCATTACCCAGGCGCTATCTGTGCCTGGGTAGATTTTGATATCGGAGAGGGATTTGTCTGTCCGTGGGTACCAAACAATTGAGCGGGCTATACCATTACCAATTGCAACTGCGTCCGTAAGAATTTTGGTCATTCTTTTATCTGGACTGAAGGCTTTCCCTTTTTCAATGCCAATTGAGGCAAAGAGGCCGCGCGTTTCTGGGTTAAGCATCCCAACCCACTCGTATTGAACGACTTCATTAAGGTGCTTATAGAATTGATAGTCATTAGGGTGGATGGTGTTGAAGGCCTTTCCAGACGCACTGATAAAGACCATCCTTGGCGGGTTACCTTTTTGAGCCAGGGGGTAGATTCTCAAGTTGTCTTTGATGTTTTGCACGGCCTCCGGCAAAGGCTGGTTACTTGGCGAGCGCATAAACACCCACAGTCGGAAGGAGCGAGGGTAGATGGGAATGTAGCCGAAGGGAATATTGCCTTTATAGTCTGGTGGCAGTAACAGAAACTTTCCCCCGCGTCCCTTATCCGGGCCAGAGGAGCCGATATCTTCAACAAAGCGGAACCAGGCATCATTAAACGCGCCCATAACGTCGGGCGGCGAGTGAAACACAGTTGGTCCGTCTCGTTTTAGATCTAAAAAAGCCAGCGTATAGATAGTCGAAGTATTGCCTGTGAGAAAAAGAGACTCAGAGTTCATTAATCGATCGAAAATTAAGACTTCATTGGCAGACTTAGCGCCAAGCTCTCTTCCCCCTTTCATTAGAGCATGTACTGATGCTCCCTGAATTCCTTTGAGGAAACTATCTACCGCACGCATATGATCCAAATAGTCGTAGAGCTTTTCTGCGGTCTGGGGGTAGGGGGCGCCATCGCGGAATTCGAGGGTGCCAATACTGCTGTCCACCTTATCTGGAGTACTGATTGATTTCAGAGTCTCTGGATGTAAATCGGCGCAAAGCGGCAGAGAGCAGGTTAACAGAAGAAAAACTCCGACAGACCCAAATGCGTACTGAAGTAATCGAATCAAAATAGCTACCTCTATATGCAAGGCGTGCGTGATACGTAAGTGTGTGGTATTGCTTCCTCTATTGGGGTTATTTCGTGCCAATTTTTTGTGTTAACTGCCGGATTATGAAGATGGCTATCCCCAGGCGTAACTTGAGTATCTTTAGCGATAAGTTTGGCTTAATTTTGATCTGGTGAGGCCGGTGATTCAAAAGGTCAATTTTATTGTGATTATTGGTCTGTAGTATTTAGGCTGGCGCCCATGTTTTGTCTGGCAGAACCGGATTTAAAGGTTTACTTGAAGTCAGTAATTTCACGCCGCTACTGATTTGGCCTCTGTAATCGAAATTATTACATTAACTTGTATTCAAATATTTATCTGGCTTTCAGTGCCGGTAGCCGATCACTTGTAAAAGAAATCTCTCAAGGTTTCATGGTTCTCAAAAACCAGCTTCAGAAAATAAGTTTGAGTAATTTTTAATATTTGCCCATTCTATTTTGTGACCATTCGGTTCAAATTTTCTGGGCTTTATAGGGTTCCATCACCAAAAAAATTATTTTCTTTTTTTTGGTCATTTGATGGAATTAAATCCTGAATAAATTGGTTTTTCATTGCCTATTTTTTTACTTGGTAGTGGTTCGAGATCGGAAAAGGGTTTATTAACTTCTTGATTTATTTGTCTTTTTGAATGTTTGTAATGTTTAGTCAGATCGAATAATTTCTAACAGGATGAAAATTTTCATGGATTGATAAAGAGGTTGTCATAAGCTTTACAGAAAATGCTTGTCATTATTGGGTCATCCGATTTATAAAATGATCGTCCCATGTAGCCGGTTTGAATAGTTTTTTTTAGGCTTATTCGGACTAGATCAAAAATCTTAGAATAATAAATGGACTAAAAATGTTTTCTCTTGCCAGCCTGTTCGAGAAAGTTGTGAAAAAATGTTGGCAAGGTCGTCTGGAAAATCTGGATGGTGAGGTTTTGACCGCGGCTCACTGTGAGGATGCGTGGCTCTCACTTACAAATGAAGAAGTTTGTTTCAGTTCTGGCGACCGCATTTTAGTGTGTACTCAGTCTGAAATAGAGGCGGTCGCCATTATGTTGGCGGCGTGGAAGATGGGGTTGGTGGTTGTACCTGCCAAGGGGGATCTGAGCCAAGCTTCAATTAAAATGATCGCTTCAGACTGTAATGCCAAGGCGATTTGGCGTGCTGGAAAAATTGAGGCCTTGCCCGATTATCAGCAGGAATGCTCAAAGTTTGAAGTATCTTCTACTCCAGTGGTCACAGGCGTAGATCTGGCTCTGGTTATCTATACCTCAGGAAGTACTGGTAAGCCAAAAGGCATTATGCTTACCCATCAAAATGTTCTGACCTCCTTGGCCTCAATTTCCCAATATTTGGGCCTGACAGCACAGGACAGAATTTTGTGCTTATCCCCTTTATCATTTGACTACGGTCTTTATCAGGTACTATTTGCGCTATATAGCAACTGTACAACCATCCTCTACGACAAACCATTTAATCCCATACAAGCCCTTAAAACGATTTCAGAGCGGGATATATCTGTTCTTCCGATCGTGCCAGCAATGGGGGCTGCCCTGGTGAAACTGGTGGGTTTGGTTAAACCTGATCTCAGCAATCTGCGCAGTATCACCAATACTGGGGGCCATTTATCTGAGTACATGATTCGCGCCTGGAAGGAGTACTGCCCAAATCTAAATGTTTTCTCTATGTATGGTTTGACTGAGTGCAAGCGAGCCTTGTACTTGGAGCCAGAGCTTTGGGAAGAAAAGATGGGTTCAGTTGGCAAGCCGATCCCTGGCCTGGATGCACGTGTATTTATACCTCACTCAGAGGTCAGTAAATTTAGAGAAGCAAAAGCTGATGAGGTAGGTGAGCTTTATGTTCGTGGGACGGCAGTGATGCAAGGCTACTATAACCCCGCCGCTCAAGGTGGTGCAGAAATCTTTTCGGGCAGATATCGGGACGACAATTGGTTGGCGACGGGAGACCTTTTTACCCGTGATCAGGATGGCTTTTTCTATTTTAAAGGGCGTTCAAAAGACTTAATAAAACAAGGTGGATTTTGCCTGTTTCCAAAGGACTTGGAAAATCATATTGATATGTGCCTATTGGTGCATATCAATGCAGTCATCGGCACCAAAGATAAACTCGAAAATGAAGTGGCTACTTGTGTTGTGGAGCTTCATGAGAATACCGCTGACAATCAGAAGCAGTTTCGCACTTGGCTGAAAGCGAACATAGATACTGACTACATGCCGAGAGATATCAGGTTTGTTGATGGAATTCAATTAACCGCTAATAGCAAGGTCGATAGGAAGCGCTTAGAACAGGATTTACAAGTCCATGCCTAATGATCTGAGTATATTTAGGTGGGATCCCGCCTAAGACATAAAACGCTAACTTAATAAAAATATAAACGATACGTTTAACCCTTGGGGGAGTTATGGGTGCACTGTCAGATGCGCTGGTTCAACAGTTGGGCCAAAATAAGAAACAGCTATCTACACCTTGTTATATCTATTCCGTTAAAACTGCTCACGATAACTACAAGCAGCTGAAGGAAGCTCTGGGCACGGGATTGATATACTCTCTAAAAGCCAATAGTTGTCTTGATTTAATACTTCGTTGTGGGCACATCTTTGAAGACGGTATTGAGATTGCATCTATAGGCGAACTAAATCTACTTCCCAAAGGGAATAGTCCCCGATTTGTCAATAACCCATCGGCAGATAAGGCCTTTATACGCGCTGCCATTGCGAGTAAGTGCCATTTAATTATCGACAACCTGAATCAATTAGCTTTGGTTGAGGAGTTGAAGGCAAGGCGGCCAGTAAACCCTGTCGTTTTAAGGCTTAACCCCTCAATCTTGAGCCACTTTGATAGGAGTCAAAAGGGATTAAGAAAAGATCATTTTGGTTTCGACTGGAATGGCTGCCTTGAGGCTTTGGATTTTTGCAAGAAACATGAGATTCCAGTTTTAGGTTTTCATTTGTTCAGGGGCTCATACTCCTTTAATAAAGGTGCTTTCGATACTGCTAAAGTGGCCTTACAAGTTGTTTATGAGTTTGAGGAAATACTGGAATACCCTCTGTCATTAGCCAATCTAGGTGGTGGGTTTGACCCCAATTGGTGGGAGCAGGAGTTTGATTTTGAGCAATATAGAAATTTGATTGCTGAATTTCCTGATCATATCAAGGTGGTTCACGAGAGTGGTCGAGCAATTATGGGCTCAGCCGGTTATTTCGTCACGGAAGTTCGCTATAAAAAGTCCATTAACGGTGACAAGTACGCCGTATGTGATGGGGGAATGGCCCAAAATTTCCTGTTGGCAAAAACGGAAAGTACCTTTAAACGATTCCAGCAACCTCATGTTTTGCGTAATGGGACTCCTCTAAAAGGGAATGATGAGGGGCAGAAAGTCCTTTTAGTAGGCACTTCTTGCAATAAGGAAGATGTGATTGGGGAAGTCAACAATATTGACCTTCGAGAAGGGGACTTAGTCATATTTGATGGATGTGGTGCCTATAACGCAAGTTATACCGTAGCACCTTTCCTCAAGTTGCCGGCTCCGAACTCTTATCTGGTGGAGTAGATCATGGAAATACAATCGGTTGTAGGTGGTTTTGTTCTCAATCAATTATCCAGTATTTCACCAGTGCCCAGCACATTGAAATCGCTGTTAGAAAATTCTTGTGCTCGGCTATTCGATGCATCAATGATTATCGAAGATCCTTTGACAGAGCTTGCACCACTTAGGGACGCTTCGGTTCAGCAGCCATTAGAGCAGTTTGAGCAGACCTTTGTTATTGATCAAATTATTGACACTGTCCGGGATGAAGGACTGGATAATCACTTTCACAACATGATCGGGCTATTTGGCTCGATTATGTTGAGCCTGACTGCTACAGATGATCAGCTTGCCCAGGTCAATAAATGGGTGGAGCAGGGGATTTTCGGCCACTTCCTTATGACAGACCCCGGCGGCCCGAGCCTTATGGGTTGGAAGACAGAGCTGGTTGAAACTGATAGCGACATGCTACTGAATGTCGACAAGATCCACGGCATTGAGGCACATAAGCTTGGCTTTGCCATGGTAGTTACCAAGCAACCGGGAAGGCCTTTTCCCCTGACAGTGATGTTGCCGCCAGAACTCTGTAACCAACTACGGCAGAGTACTGTAGGAGAGCCGTTTTTAAATGGCACCTTACAGCTGGGAAATTGTAAGGGTAAAGTATCAATTACCAAAGACATGTTGTTGAGCAAAGGTGGGTTGGGTAGCGTCAATCGTTTTTTAACACTGGTTCGCCCGCGCTTTGTTAAATCACTAATGCACTTTGTGCTTTGGCTACATGACTGTAAAGAAGCTCATTTAACCAGCGAAGATCAGGCTCATATAGAGTATCTAATTTATTTGTGTAATGAGCAGGTAGCTGCAACCACTTTCTCTATGCACAGTGTAAACCGTGTACTGGCAACGAAATTTACCAGCAATGAGCTTTTGCTGAACCTGGTCTTGTCAGGAAAGATCAAATCCGTGAATCGACAGCGCGATCTGTTGGCTTTCACAAAAATGGAAGGCAGTTCATATCGGTGCTTCTTTGAGATATATAGCAAATTTAAGGGGCTGCGGGTATGAGCCTGTATTTACGATCTGCAGCTTTTATCCCTATAGAAGGTATCACTGTCTCATCCAGTAGTGATGTATCAACTGCCTTTGGTGATATTGCCAGGATTATCCGAAGACAGACAGATAGTGTCTTAGATGCTGCTCCAGAGATAAAAGATTCGCAAATAGATCGCCATTTTTTATGCTCTACCATGATTGAACTTCCTTTGAGTTCATCGGCGATTAGTGAGCAGGACTTCAATTACGGTGATAATGCAAGAGCGCCAGTTACCAGTTTTGTTAATACCTATGAATGTGCATCTTGGGGTTATAGTCTTCGACATTACCTGGCACAAAATCCGGAATCGCGCTACTTAATGGTAAGCATTCTTGACGCCAATGTTTTAGATCTAACGTTTTGGCGAGAAAATGAAAATTGGGGCGATAGTGGTTTTGGTCTCTGTACATTGTTGTTTGAAGTGCGGGATCTTGACAGTATAAACCTTAATGCATCCTGCACGATTACTTATAATACAACTCCGGAATTTGCCACTGTCATCCGAAAAATGGCTGTTGGACGAGATGACCTGACTTTATCTTTGCCGTTCTTTCCAGAGAATATTCGCCAAATTTTCTCCAAATTGTTGTCGGCCAATCAAAAGTTACCAGACTTGCATGATCGATGGGGGCATTGTTTTGGTAGTGATCCCTGGCTGAATATTATTTGCCAAGGCGCTGAAAAAGGCTTTGACAAGCAAGAAAATTTTCTGGCCTGTTCGATTGCATTGAATGGCTATTATTGCACTGTAGAAGTTACCGTTGATGAACAAAGTCACTTCTATCTAATGGAGGCCGCGTGATGAAGACTGTTGAGCTATCAACGTGTCTCGAACGTAACCCCTATCCGGACACATTGAAATCCTGCTTAGCACAAATGCTGCCGTTGAGTACTGAGCAGGACTATCTTGCATTATCTAGCCTTCCAGTTAATTCCAGCCCGGTGCTATTGAATCATTCAGAGCACTATCAAATACTGCTGGATATTCTGCGATACTTTGAAGATTCTGAACTGGATATAGATTTAATCTTGATAAAAATGCAGATGCCCGCTGGTGGGCGTATGCCAAGTGCTCTATTACAAGACACCGTTTTAATGCTTCATGACCTGGCTGGTGAAGAAGCAATATTGGTTAGAGAGGGAAAACGATATATAGCTATTGAAGATAGCTTGGTTCGCCACCCATTTGAAGCGGGAACAAACCAGCTGAAAATCAGGTTGGCAGTGGATGTTGATCGCCATGATCTCTTAATTGAGGGGCTTTCTAAATTACTTATCGAGTGCGGTTTCGGTGATATAACAATAAACACCATGGACGGGACAGCATAAAGATGTTTATTAAAAACCTATGGGTAGACAGTGGCGGGCAGGTTGATCGATTACTTGATGCCTTGAGAGGACACCTGGATCAATATGATTTGTTACCAGAACTTATCTATGTAGTTTCTGCGGGAGAGGCTAATGTTCTACAGGATAGTCGGATTGTAGAGTTTATAGCAGACCTTGAAGATGGTGGGCATAATATTCGATTTGTGGGTAGCGCCTGCACCAGCTTCCATGCTGCAGTATTGAGTTTTTCAAAGTGTAGTGAAGCCGAAGCTTTGATCTTAAATCTCGAACTGGGCAAAGAGCGGCAACAAGAGTGCCTGGATTCATTGGGAATTGGAGTTGGACCTGATCAAGATGGCTTAGATGTTCTTGTAGGTGTGGCGGCTACCTGGATCTGTCGAGAGTATTGTGAAACACATCTCTGTCAAATATCCAGCTGCGATATTCTCTCACAAGCGCCATCTTTATCTGGCGCACCAGATTTAGTAAAGAGTATTAGGCAGGTAATCTCAACCAGCTCTAGTGATGATACTCGAGTAGTATCCTTTGATATCCGCTCGAAATGGGCCAAGGGGCTCCTGAAAGGGTTTTCGCACAGCGATAAGGCCTCATGGTTACCCAGTATTGAAGAGGACGGCTGGCACTATTTGAGTATTAAACCTCTCTCTGAATTGATCAGTTATTACATTGAGGAAAAGGTGACTGATCTATGGCTGTTAACTCTAGGGGGGGGCGGCAGGGTAGGTTGCCTGAAAATAGATATTCCTTCGCCCAATTTTCAGGGATTTCTTTCAAGACTGGTAAATGTTGAGAAATTGGTGTTGGAAGACGCCTATATAGATTTTAGTTCCGCCCAGCACCTGGGTGACACTCTAGGCCAGGATTACCTTTCGCATATTCGTGAGGCATTAAGGTATCCCAAGAGGATTTACCGGGGAAGACACAACCAGATATTTGACTGGGTATTAGGGGCAGGTAGTTGGCGTACGCTGTTGGAATATCAAGGAGCAAGGCATGGATAATAATATTTATAAAACTGATATAAGAGAATTTAAATTCCTTATTGAAGAACAGTTCCATGAAGCTAAAACTCTGTTCAGCGACCAGATGTTTAAAGGGTGCTCATCAGAGATTCTCCATGAAATTTTAGTTCGGGCTAAAAAATTCTCTTATGAGGTTCTCGGGCCGGGATACCAGGATTCAGATCGAGAGGGATGCCAGTTAGAGAATGGGAAAGTGAAGCTCCCGAGCGCATTCCCTGAGATGTGGCAGAGGTTTAAGGATGACTGGGGGAATATCTCCTCATTTGAGGGCGAACAAAATACAACTATTCCGCCCTTTGTAATGCAAATGCTCCTGGAAATGTTTATGGGGGCAAATCCAAGTTTTATGACTTATGGTGGTTTTTGCCTGCCGTCCTCCACCTTGGTGGAAAAATATGGAACCGATCTGCAAAAAGACCTGTTTAGGGACAAATTAGCCACCTCAGAGTGGACATCTTGTCTCTGCCTCACTGAACCCCAGGCGGGAAGTGATGTGTCCCTTGTAGAGACTCGCGCTGCGAAACTGGAAGATGGCACTTATTTGTTAACGGGCGAAAAATACCTGATAAGTGCCGGTATGCACGACCTGACAGAAAACACCATTTATTTCGTTATGGGTCGTGGCGAAAAAAGCGGTTCGGGCACCTACGGTTTGTCCTGCTTTATTGTGCCTAAGTACTGGGTTGAAGAGGACGGGAGTCTCGGTGGGTTTAATAATATCGAATGCATTTCTCTAGCTGAGAAAATGGGCTTTAAAGGGTGTGCAAACACTCACCTTCGGTTTGGTGACAATGGCCCCTGTAGAGCTTACCTACTGGGGAATCGTGAGAATGTAGGCTTGTTGCAGTTTCTTACCTTGATGAATCAGGCACGAATCAGCACAGGTGTTTATGCCTTGGGTATGGCTTCCTCAGCCTACTACAATGCACTTTCCTATTCGACAAAGCGCTTACAGGGCAAGAGATTTCACGAGAGCTTTAGCTCTACCGCAAGCCGGGTCAATATCGTTGAACATACCGATGTCCAGCGTATGTTGTTGGAAATGAAATCCAAGGTAGAGGGCTGTAGAGCACTGATTGCTAAACTGACATTGTCAGAGAGCTTAGTCAAAATCTACCAGGGGCAGGAAGACAAAAAGGATCGCATTGCTCACTACCAGGGTTTAATGAACCTGCTAACTCCAGTTGTTAAAGCCTATATCAGCGACCAGGCTTGGCGTATCTGTGAACTGGCAATTCAAACCTGTGGTGGTCAGGGGTATCTCAAGGATTTGGGTATAGAGCAATATGCCCGAGATATTAAAGTGCTGGCAATCTGGGAGGGAACGAATTATATCCAGAGCCAGGACTTGATCCGGGATAAGTTAGGATTGGGTAACTCCAGTAAGCTATTCCAATTCTACCAGGCAGAAATTGACAATTTCCTCGATCGGGCCACGGACTACCCTCAGTTTGAGATTGAATTTGAGCGCTTAAAGACCTCGTTTGGACATTTCGAGGCAGCACTGAAAGCTGTGCAGGTATGGGTAAAAACAAAAGAAATGTTCAAAATCCCTGCCTATAGCACACGTATTCTACATATGCTTGGTGATATAACCTTGGCCTGGCTTTTATTGGAGGCTGCATGTGCGTCATCAGATAAGTTGAGTCAGGACCTGAATGATACTGATGAGGAATTCTATCGCTCGAAAATTGTCAGTGCTAAATTCTATATTCGCAATGAGTTACCCCGTACCAAGCTGGTGCTGGATATCCTTCAGGATCAGGACTCTTTTTGTGAAATGGACGCTTCCTCCTGGAGTTCATTATTGTCAAATGTGGAGGCTGTCTCATGAACAAGCTTGATCAGCTGGAATCCAATTACGATGTAGTGATTATCGGTGGTGGATGGGCTGGCTTAACCCTGGCCCGTCAACTTAAGCTCAATGATGGTGCTTTAACCATATTGGTTGTTGAGGCAAATACTGAGTTTAAGGCCAAAGTTGGTGAAGCGACAGTGGAGATGACCGGCCACTACTTTATGAAGCAGTTGGGCTTGGTGAATTATCTCTATAGGAATCACTTGCCTAAAAATGGTCTGCGTTTTTTCTACGATAACCCTGAGCATACACTGTCATTAACAGAGATGAGTGAGCACGGAACCACCAGCATTCCGCCTCATCCAGCTTTTCAAATTGACCGGGCCAGATTGGAATCCGACCTTGTCGATATGAATAGGGCGAATGGCATAGAGGTTATTCAGGGCGTAAAAGCAAAAAATCTCAACATACAACCAGGTGATGAACTCCATTCTATAGAGCTTATGGAAGATGGCGCTAGCGGAGTGGTTAACGCCCGCTGGTTAGTAGATTGCAGTGGTCGAAATCGGGTTGCTAAGAAGCATAAGAAGCTTACCCGTGTTGAGAATGTCCCTAAACACTTCTCTGCCTGGGGTCGGTTTAAGAACATACAGGATATCGACTCCATGGGAGATATGAATTGGAGAAAGAAGGCCTTTGGACGCTTTCTTTCAACGAATCATTTTTCTGGAGATGGTTACTGGGTTTGGTTTATACCCTTAAGTGGTGGCTATACCAGTGTAGGTATCGTTGGCGAGAATAGTAAATTCGACAAGCCGCCCACAAAGAAGCAAGATTTCCTAGATTTTCTGTTGGCTTATAGAGCTATTTCGGAACTTCTGGAAGACGCCGAGCTTATTGATTTTGAGGCTTGGGGACAGCTTGCCTATAGAGCGGATGAGTTTATCTTTGAGGACCGCTGGGCTACCTCCGGGTTTTCCTCGATGTTCCTTGATCCTCTGTTTAGTGGTGGGGGCGATATGATAGCCCTGTTTAATGACCATATTTGTAAGTACATTGTTACCGATATCTCAGACAATAATCGTGAAGAAGCTCAGCAGCGGCTTGCAAAAGAATTACCGATCGCGAATCAAGTGGTCACAGAATTTTACCAGGGCCTCTATGCCCATGTAGCAAATGTATACCCGGTTATTGACTCTGCTGAACTGTGTTCTCCTCTGCTGGCCTACAATACCGCTGCTTATTTCCTGGAGAGTGCCTGGGATTATATGTCAGGCAATTATCTGGATCAGGAGTACTGGCTACGCAAGAGTTACCTGCGCCGTGGATATATGGCCCTTGAGTTAATCCTGCAACGCCTTTTAGTTGAAACGGCAAAAGAACTTAAAGCTCAGAATCGATATTTTCGCAGAAATAGTGAAGGCTTCTTTGAGTCCGGTGCCGATCACTATAAGTACTTTGTATATTTGATGGGAACCCAGGGCCGGGATGGTTGGCGAATCGATCTGCGGATCAAACTTTGGGTTGAAGTTTTCCTGAGTGTTGTCCAGGCGCGACTCGACCTCCCTAAACTGGCAAACCGGATGGTTGTTCAGCAGGCTATTACCCTGCCTGATCTTTTACAAAAGCCAAATATGAATGGGGCTGACCTCAACTGGTTGCTTGAGAAGTTATCTATCAAGCTTACAGATCTAGTCAATGAGGATATGGCAGATCCAGTGAGTGTTATTGTATCGGAAGAGTCCTTCCACACAGATACGATTGAAGTTATGGATCTTGCAGGTAGCTACTCCAATAAAGAACTTGCTGAGGTTAACAAGAAAGCAAAATCTATCTGGGTGCAGACTCAGGAGTATATTGCGATTCCCAGTATGGTTTCTGTATTTCTTGCTTTTGCACGCAGTCAGCCGGATAGCATAATGGATTCGGTTATTGACCAGCGTGAAGCTATGCCCACAACTGAATTAGACTCTGCCCATGCGGATTCGGAGGTCGTGTGATTCAGGAGTTCTTTCAGGCGCGGGATGGAAAAAACCTTTCCTTTCGGTGGTTGCCGTGCGATGAATCTGACTTGGTGCTTGTCTGCATGCACGGGAGCACGTTCAGTAGCCAGTGGTATCTGATGTTTGGACGGATGGTACATCGTAACGGTATTAGTGTGTGTCTGCCGGACTGGCGAGGCCATGGCAAGAGTGAAGGTGTTCCGGGGGATCTCGATTATTCCGACCAACTGCAAGACGATCTTGCCGACCTATTAAAACACCTCAAAAAAAGAGGGGCTAAGGCCTTCGTTCTTGGGGGGCACAGCGCGGGATCATTGGTTGCACTTAAATATCTGCACCTATATGGCAGTAAAGATATTGCAGGTTTTTTTGCGATAGCACCGCCGCTGACTCAGTCAGAGGAAACAAGAAAGTACGATATTCCAGCATCTGGCTTTGAGTATTACATTCGTTACGGAAGGAAGCGTCACTATACGCGGCCTAGGGCATCGGCTGGTGATCAGAATCTGCCAAAAATAAAAATGCTGAAATATTGGCTGGCACTTTTGTTCCCCCCATTGAGGAAGTTATCAGTGCTGAGCTTTCCCCCGGTGGGATCAGCAGCGGGGAATCAGGGGCGAGTTCTGGACTGCACGTTTAACTTACTCAGTGCCTATAACGTAAAGAGATACGCGGATCTCTTTGCGAGTTTAAATGTACCCTGCCACTTTTTTGTCGGTGAGAAGGACGAAGTGCTTGATACCCACGTGCTCCACACCGTATTGAGCTGGTATCTCTCGCCCAGTATTAAGGCTGGACTCACCGAGTTGCCCAGAGCTACTCATATGTCAGCTATTTCTGCTTCGGCGAAGCCTATTTCCAGCTGGTTGACAACTTTGGTGCCGCAACCTGAGGGGGCTGTTGCATGAGACCTAGCAAAGGAAAAACTCCCCTGATGCGAGAAAAACTGTTGCCCGTCGGTGCAGAGGTTTCACTGAGCTCATTTTTAAATGATACCGACTGGGGAGCAGGGCATGGCGAAGATTGGACATCTTTAGGAACTATAAAGAGAAGTGATAAAAACACTTTTCACTTGCAAGTTGGCAAGGCGTTTCGATTTCCCCTTTATTATTACCTGAAGGACGATCGTCTATTTGTTGGTCAGGATTTATCATTATTTCCTGCTGTTGGTGCCGATACGGTAGATTGCCACTATTTAATTGAAATTGAGTATTTTGGTTTCTCCATAGAAAGAAAGAGCCTTTTGCAGAATGTTAAAATGCTCTTTCCTGAAGATGATGCTGTTATATCAGCCAGAGAGCTTATTTGGCTCTCTGCTGAACATCATCAATCTGGGTCATTTGATGCAGCCCTGGTGACTCCTGAAGAAACTACCGATAAACTCTTCAACAGTTTACCTGAGGTGTCCTCTAAGCTTTTCTCGCCTGTTGATACCACTTTTTATGCTCATATTGCCAATCGTTTGGCGGAGTCAAGCGGCACCAAATTAAAAGTGGGTAGACAAAGCCTGCCTTTAACAGTTGGCTATCAGGAGAAGCGGGCAAAGATCTTTAATACGGCTCATAAAAATAGAGTCGTAGAAGGGATCGATCTACAAAGTTACACCGATATGGTACAGGAAGAGTTGGATCGAGCCTGGCAGGACTCAGAATCAAGTCTCGATAGGGAAGATTATATCTTCCAGACATTCTATCTGCCTTTTGCCCAGTTTTTACTCAATATACTGGCAATGAATACCAGCAAGATGGTGGAGATTGTTGGTGGTTCGGGAGATGAGGGTGTAATACCCCCGGCACTTTCAATAAGTGATAAACCTATCTGTAATGTTTACGAATCTTTTCAGCGGGTGTTTTTTTATGGACACCATTGGCTTGCAAAAGTCTGGTTCTATATACCGCCCATGATCAGTTCTGCTGCCATAAAACAGCAGCAAAAATACTCAGAACGAGAGCAGCATGTTTGTGTTTTTACTTTAACGTTGGACTACTTGCTGCGATTTAATAACTTAAAAATAGGAAATGTTACCGGAGAGTAAATATGTCTACAGCAGTTGTAGAAAGCAATGTACAAGAGCTATGTGAGCAAATAGCTCTTATGCTGAATGTTGATGCTGTCGATGCAGATACACCCATTGCAGAACTCGGGGTAGATTCCCTGAATATTGTCGAGGTGATTCTAATTTGCGAGCAGTTGTACCCGGGGGTGATGAGCCCTGAAAATCTTGTTTTCGACGAACATACCACCCTAAGGGAAATGGATGGTCAACTACTTGAAAACTCGGAAGAAGTCTAGCGTACTTCGGGAGCAGTCAATGTTTAAAAAAGTACTTACCATTCTTATCAGTAGTTTTTTTATTGGAAATGTTGTTGCCTGGTTTTCAGGTGCTGCTCCCATCGAGTTTGGCAAGATTGCCTATTCAGAAGGCGAGATGGAGCAGGTGGAGTTTCTCCAGCAGGAGATTGGTGAAAATAGTACAGACCCCGACTTGATGTTGGAGCTTGGGCAGTTATTTAGTCACCATAACGAGCTTGAAAAGGCTGCACACTTGCTGGAAGCCGCGTATCAACAGCGTCCAGACGACATGTTGATACGTGCAGCGTATTACTCCAATGAGGGCAAGCGCGCAGGTGCAATGTTTGATCCTGCGATGGGTCTTTACAAGCTCTACCGTCTACGGCATGCGATGGATGAGGTGGATCAAGCGGGTCTCAGTGCCGATTCAGACTTTAATGTACGCTTGATACGGCTGATTACTTTTTCTTATGTAGGAGAAGTAAGCGGCCACTTTGAGCGGGTGTTCGAAGATGAAGCCTGGTTTAAGAATCTGATGGATTCAGAGCCCGATCTATTGCCGGCTGCTATGCAGCAGGTGGTGTATTTGTCTTTGGCTAATGCCTACTGGGTGAAAGCTGGAGAGGGCACTGAGGATTTGGCAGTGGCCAGGGATTACTACCAAAAAGCAATAGCAATGGCTCCTTGTCCTGCCACGATGCAAACCTCTTGTGAGCAACTGGGGCAAATGGCAGTCACCCTGGGTAAAAGTTAATGTTGGTTGAGCTTAAGCGTGTTTCAAAACGCTATCGATTGGGCGATCTCTGGGTCGACGCCTTGCGGGATATAGATCTTGCCATCGATCGAGGTGAGTTTCTGGCTGTAAAAGGGCCCAGCGGTAGTGGTAAGAGCACATTATTGAATCTTCTATCCGCATTGGATCAGTGTGATTCCGGATCAGTTCATATTGATGGCGTTAATCTTGGGAGTTTGGGAGAGCATCAGCGCTCCCTGTTCCGAGGTCGTCATATTGGGATTGTTTTCCAGTCTTTTAACCTGATTCCCGTGCTTACAGCACTTGAGAATGTGATGTATCCGCTGACACTGCGGGGGGCTAACAATGCCAGGCAACTAGCGTTAGACGCTCTGGAAGCAGTAGGGCTTGCCAAGTTGGTTAATCAGCGTCCTACCCAGCTTTCGGGGGGGCAGATGCAGCGAGTGGCGATTGCCAGGGCAATTGTCAGTAAGCCGGATCTGGTGCTTGCGGACGAACCCACAGCCAATCTGGATTCGCGCACGTCGGAGAGCATTATGAGCCTTATGAAGCAGCTCAACCGGGAGCAGGGTGTCACTTTTATCGTAGCCACCCATGATGATTATGTAACCAGCTTGGCATCCCGTGTTATCACGGTACGAGATGGTCATTTGGTAGAGGATACAGCTTCGCCTCAAGGTATTGTTCAGGAGGCTATTGCATGACAGCAATCATGAAAATGTTGCTGGCTAGGGGCCCGCTAACTAGAGCGGCTTTGGCTATTTCAGTTGTATTCTTAATTTCTGCACCAGCTTTGGCTGAAGACTTCGTCTATCCAACTCCGATTCCATTCACCAATAGTGAAAGGCAAGCGCTGTTTGCTGCTGTTAATGGAGAAACGACCAGTGAGCAGAGAAAGCAGGCCTACTTGGCTCAGCTTGCGCGCCTTACGTCGATGGAAGATGCAGAGTTGCAGGATGTTGAGGAGTTAGAGGCTCTGATGCAGTCACTGTTGGAGAGTCTCCCGGATGACCCCGAACTCAATGCTGCATTGGGATCGACAACTTCCTTTAAATCCAGCTTCTACCTTGATCGATTGGCAAAACTATCGCTGTTCTCCAGACGAGGCAATCGCATGATGGACCGGGCTGTTAAACAATCTCCATTCAATCTGGGCGCCCGCCTTCAGCGGGGAATCAGCTGTGCCAATATGCCGGCCTTCCTAAAAAGAGCGCGCTACGCTGTTGAAGACTTGGAGCTGGTAAGGGAACAGGTGGGCAATCGGTTCGGTAAAGAGTTTCTCGGCTTTGTAGAGTTCTACCTGGCCCAGGCTTATGAGCGCAACAAACAGCCCGATGATGCCCGGGTTCTTTGGGGGAAGGTGGCCGAGTCGGATACCGACTGGTCCGCTAAAGCCAAGCTGGCGCTTCGGAGTATTTAGTCATGGGCTTGGGTTGGAAAGTTGCACTGCTGAATATTATGCGTAACGGGCGCCGCAGCCTGATTACCTTGGCTGCGATCGTTTTCGGTTGTACCAGCCTGATTATTTTTGGCGGTTTTGTACAGTCGATGTATGAGGGGATGCGGGAGAGTATGATCCGCTCGCAGCTTGGTCATATACAAATCTATGCCAAAGGCTACAACCAGTTTGGCAAAGCGGAACCGGAAAAATACCTGATTGCTGATGGGGAGCTCAAAAAGATTTCCGAGCTGGTAGAAAATGAAACCGATACGTTGGTGGTAGCGCCTCGCCTTAATTTCAATGGCCTGCTTAGTGATGGCAAGCAATCGATAGCCATCACTGGAATTGGTATCGATGCGGAGAAAGAAGTGATGCTTTCCTCTGCAATTCAGATTGTTCAAGGGGACGATCTATTTCCAGAGGATATTTCTGCTGCCCACCTTGGAGAAGGATTGTTCAATGCTCTGGATGTTCAGATTGGGGACTACTTGACCCTGTTGGCAAGCACCCAGGATGGAGCAATCAATGCTGTCGATGTACAGGTGATGGGGGTAATCACAACCGGTGTTAAGGAACTGGATGATCGCTTGCTCAGGGTGAATTTGCCTCTGGCTCAGGAACTGCTCTATACGTCAGATATTACACGGCTAGTGGTTTTACTGGAGGAGACCGAACTTACATCTACCTCAATTGCGACTCTGGCCAGTGTCTTTGAGCAGAACAATTTGAACCTAGAAATAAAAAGCTGGGAAGAACTGGCGGGTTACTATCATCAGGTTGTTGGCCTGTTTAACGGAGTTTTTGGTTTTATTACCGTCATTGTGTTGGTAATCGTCGCGCTGAGTATTTCCAATACCATGTTGATGGCAGTCATGGAGCGCACCCGCGAGCTGGGTACTATCCGGGCAATGGGCGGTACTCCCCGGCAGGTTGTAAACCTGATTTTACTAGAGTCGGTATTTCTCGGTTTGATCGGAAGTTTGCTGGGGTTACTGATTGGTGCACTGGCAGCCAAGGGCATTACCTATGCAGAATGGATGATGCCCCGGCCACCGGGTAGTACCCAGGATTATCCTATCCGTGTGTTTGTCGTGCCGGATATCTTATTGAAAACATTCCTGTTGGGTTTTTGTATTTCACTTGTTTCCAGCCTTTATCCAGCGATAAAAGCATCCCGGCTGCCGGTAGTAAAAGCACTTAGGTTTACTTGATTTGGGTCTTCTATGTATAAGTTGAATTCTTTTTATGGGTGGGTGTTGGCGATAGCCTGCTTGTTGTTTAGCTACTCAAGTTATGCATCGGTTTCGGCTGAGTCACTGGTTAATAAACTGGATGACTTTCGCGGGTTCAGGGATCAGGGTTTTAGCTTTGATATCACCAATATCAGCTACAAAAAGGACAAGGAGCCCCGCACCAATAAGCTCAGTGTCAAAGTATTTAATGAGCAATCACTGATCCAGTTTTTGGCACCCGCCCGGGAAAAGGGCAGGGCAATGCTAAAAGAGAGCGCCAATATGTGGCTCTATATTCCCGGTACGCGCAGGGTTATCCGGATTGCGCCCTCACAGCGGTTAATTGGCGAGACCAGTAACGGTGATGTAGTGGGGGCAAATTTCTCCCGGGATTACACCGCAGAGCTACAAGGGCAGGAAACTGTTGATGGGGAAGATTACTGGGTGCTGTATTTATCGGCAAAATCCTCCGGTGTTGCCTATGACAAAGTAAAAATATGGATGGCACAGGCTGAGGGAAACCTGCCTTTAAAGGGGGAGTTTTATACTCGCTCCGGGCGCCTCCTTAAAACAGCGCATTATAAAGAGTTCAAGCAGTTTGAAGGCGAGCTGAAACTGCATAAATTACTCTTGGTGGATGCACTCATTGACGAAAGTTATACCTGGATGAAGTTCGATGACTATCGTCTTGAGAGTCTGGACCCGGCAATTTTCCAAAAAGGCTCCCTTGGCAGGCTGAACTGAGGTGAGTAGGTAATGGTTATTAGAATCAGGAAAATTCTCCCATTTGTACTCCTTCCTCTCGCTTTTGCTGAAAAAGTTGCCAGTGCCGAAGACTATCAAGATCCTTTCGAGACCAACTCGGAACTTTTCGATGAAGTGAGCACTGAGGAAGGGGTTTCTCGAGTTGTTTGGGACATTGATGCTTCGTTACTCGGGTATCACCAGCAGAATGAAGTTCGGGATGATCTCTATTTCGATCCGGGTCTGTTTGTCTTTGATGAACAAGAGTCTTTGCTTGCTCTGGATCTCAGTGGCCAGTTCTCCCTGGGAGCACACTTCTCAGTTTACTCGCGGTTCGCGGCGATAGAGCACTATCGGTCTAATGAGACTGGAACATCTGAAAAAGAGACAGAATCCCATCTGCTAGAGGGGTATTTCTCTTCTTACACTGACAACCGAAGGTTTGGTATTAACGTCGGTCGGATAAAACCTCAGTGGAGCAACGGTTACAACTGGTCTCCGGCAAATCTTTTAAAAGCCACTTTTGATCGCCCCAATCTGGATGCCGATGAACTTACCCAGCAACTGGGCTGGGATATGGCCAATTTCGATTTCCGCTATGGTCGCTGGAACACCGGCATTTATATGGCTCAGGTTGAGGACGATCTGGATGGTCACTTTGACACTAGCGTAAATGACCATGAGTTTCAGTACGCACTCGTGGTGAATCGTGAAGGTGACTTGGATACCCGCTTGGTATTGCATCAGATAGAGGGGGAGGCAACCAATGTCGCTCTCGGGTTGAGTACCTTGGCTGGAGACAGTGCCACACTCAGGTTGGAGGGAGCTTGGGAACATCAGCGGGAGTTACCTCAACCGGGCGAACTTTCCTATATCCCAGCAGAGGACGATGGTTATTTGAAGCTGGTGCTTGGCACTCAGCTCAGTTTCAACGGGGGATGGGATGTTACTGCGGAGTATCTGTATAACCAGCATGGATTCGATGATGACGAGTGGGATTTGATTCAAACGCAGGTAGATAGCGCAAAGAACGGATTGAACAGCGCGCAGGTTTATGAGGCGATTGCTTTTCTTTCCGATAGTTTTAACCTTTTATCTACCGGACAACTACGGCAGGAATATTTGTTCTTGATGTGGGGTAACACCCGGCTGGATAAGAAATTTCAATATCGCCAGAGTGTGCAATACAACCTGGATGACAAGAGCCAGTACCACAACCTGGAATTGATTCAGAACTGGACTGAGCATTTTAGTACTCGACTGCAAGCCCAGTTTTTCAGGGGCTGTGAGTCCTGTGAATTTGGTCTGCTGCCTACTGAAAGGCTTCTTAGGTTAAGTCTCTATTATGATTTTTAGCGCTTGCTGGCTAAAAGTGCTTCATATTTTTGTGTAATTTTCCGCTTGCCGGATTCCCTACTAATAGAAATTAATGCGCGCAAAATATCCAGGTCCTGCGGAAACTGGTGATAGCCGTCTTCTAGAATATCCAGGGCGAGTTCGCTGTTGCCTTCCGAGTGAACGGCTATGGCATATACGTAGAGATAGCGACTCTGGGTTTGCTCATGCTCAGCCGCCGCCTTTAGAAAACCCATTGCCTCCTGGTGACGGTTCTGACGAACCAGGGAAAGGCCTAAGGCATGCTGGATTACGGTGTTTTCCTCACTCTTCGAAAGTGCCCCTCTAAGTAATAATTCCGCATCGGTTTCACGTCCACTTGCCCGGTAAAGGTCGGCCAAGTTGATATAGGCGGGTGTGTAGTAGGAGGCCTTGATTATTGCCCGGCGATAGAAGGCTTCCGCTTGTTGCGTATTTCCTCTCTGGAAATGAAGGTTGCCCAGGTTTACCAGGGATTCCGGCCGGTCGCTGTTGAATAATTCTGAGGTGGTATAGGTTTTAAGGGCCTTGGAGTATTGCTGCTGTACTTGCGCGGGCATGGTCCCGATCTGAGCATCGGTAACGCCATTGGCAGCCAGCGACCTTGTTACGGCCATTTTACTGAAAAGCAGCGGTACACCGATCATCAGTCGCAATTGCTCCGGTAGTTCATCCAGAGACTGTGCAAGGGCCAGGTTTAATAAGGGTTCTTCGCCCTGGGCAATTTGTTGGAGTAACTGAGCGGAATTTATCGTCAGGTAGCGCGGTAACAAACGGATTGCGCTGGCCCGGACAATCTCCGGTTGACTGCTGTCCTGAATAAGCTCCATTAACATCTTATCGGCCTCGCTATCCCCGCGCATAGCTGCGTGCAATGTCTGCCCGTAGTGAGGGGGAGGTGAGCCGTATTTGTCTTCCAATATCTTCGCCGCCCACTGGCTCGATTTATCTTGATGGCAGCTGTTGCAAGTATTGGGGGTGCCCAGCGCCTCGGAAAGGTCAGGCCGGGGAATGCGGAAACTGTGATCCCGACGTCCATCCACCTGCATAAAATTTTTCTTCGGCATATGGCAGTTTGTGCAGCGGGCACCGGGGCTTTGAGTGGGGTGCAGATGGTGATCAGTACGGGCAAATCGCTCCGGCATATGGCACTGGGCACAAACTGCATCACCAGCTGCTCTCAGTTGTAGACTGTGGGGGTTATGACAGTGGCTACAGGTAACACCTGCAGCGTACATTTTGCTTTGCAGAAACGATCCGTACACAAATACCTCGCCATCGGCCTGGCCATCTGCGTGGTAGAGAGGCTCTTGCAGAAGTGTGAGGTTGAAATGATCCAGTAATTCGCTGTTAGCCTGCGCCCCCAGTAAATGGGTACTCCGCCGAGAATGGCACTGGGCGCAAGTTGTTATTTCACGCTGGATGGCTGCCGATGGCGCAAGCTTGGCAATCCCCGTTTGCAGATCCATTTCCCGGAGCTGTTGGGTTGGGTCAATAAGATGTGGGGCAAGCCCTTTATTCTGCAATGTCTCATTCTGTGTTTTTGCCCACTGAAGGTGTCTCGATCCCGGGCCATGACAGGATTCACAACCAACATTGATCTCTGACCAGGATGTCTGGTAGCTATCGGTTTGTAGGTTATAGGCCTTTTGCAAGTTGGTGGAATGGCAGTCGGAACACATAAAGTTCCAATTCTGGTTTATGCCGGTCCAGTGCAGGGGGTGTTGATGGTCTATCGCTTGATCGGGATAGAGATGGAACCAGCGCTGGCCACCGACAGATTTATCCCGGCTGTCCCAAGCGATATTCAGTGCCTGAAGACGTCCGCCTCCCAAATCAATCAAGTATTGCTGTAAAGGGTGGACACCAAATGTATAGGCAAGGGGATAGTCCTGGAGGTCTCCATTGGGCCCATCAGTGCGTACGTAATAGCGCCCTTCCTTTTGATAGAAGTGAGATTTCTGCCCCAGATATTCAAATGCCACCCCGGAGAAATCACCTAGAACGCTGTCGCTATTGGCGGCCTGCATTGCTAGCTGGTGGTGGGAACCTTGCCAGGCACCGGCCTCATCTTTGTGGCATAGGGCGCATTGCGCGGAGCCCACGAAAGTGGCTTCTGAGCTGATTGCTTCATCCTGGTGCTTGAGAGGTTGGGTATCAACCGGCTCTTCGTTACCACAGGCCACCAGTACGAGACAGATAAGGCTGATTTGGATGAGGCTAGTGCCAGCTATATTTATCACGGTTTTTTTATTGTGATGAGTTCTTATCTTAGGGAGTTATTCAGAGGCTCCCTAGGCCAAAAGATTAGTTCATGTGCCGTAAATGTCATTTTGTGAGAGGGCCAGAATGCTGGATTGGAAATTTAGGGTTGTCCTGAGCCGAGGGTGTGTATTGCTGGTTTTGGTAATCAGCTTACCGGCACTCAGTTCTCCCTTGCCATCCTGGCAAGATGGCGTTAAAGCCCAAATTATGGCCTTTGTTGACAAGGTTACCCGTAAGGACAGCGCCGACTTTATACCTGTTGGTGAACGTATCGCGGTATTTGATAATGATGGCACCCTCTGGTCCGAGAAGCCCGTGTACTTCCAGCTTCTCTATGTCGCTGATGAGGTTAAAAGGCTAGCGCCCCAACACCCAGAGTGGAAAACCCAAGAGCCATTCGCTTCGATTCTAAAGGGCAATTTATCAAACCTGTTGGGGCAAGGCAGGGAAGGTTTGGAAGTAATGCTTACTGCGACTCATGCGGGATTGAGTACGGATGCCTTCCAGCACTCTGTTGCCCAATGGCTCAAGAGTGCTAAGAACCCGGAAACTGGCAAACACTACAGTGCGATGGTGTTCCAGCCCATGCTGGAGTTGCTGGAATACTTAAGAGCAAATGGTTTTAAAACCTACATTGTGTCGGGGGGCGGCACAGATTTTATCCGAGTGTTTTCCCAGGAGTTATATGGAACCCCCCCAGAGCAGGTTATCGGCAGTCGCCTAAAGTCCCGCTATGAAAATGGGGGTGGGCATCCCTATATCGTGAAATTAGATGAACTGGCCTTCCTCACCGATAAACAGGGGAAACCTATCGCAATCAATGACGTGATTGGCCGGAGGCCAGTTTTTGCCGCAGGCAATTCCGATGGTGATTTACAAATGCTGGAATGGACCACCGCCGCTAAGGGGCCGCGTTTTGCCATGCTGATTCATCATACCGATGCCAAAAGAGAATGGGCATACGATAAGAACTCCTCAGTGGGGCGCCTGGACAAAGCGCTACAAGCCGCTAAGGCAAATGGCTGGTTGGTGGTAGATATGGCGAAGGACTGGCGGACGGTGTTTCCGCCAGAAGCGAAGGATCAGTCAAGCCTGGGGCCGGTGATTCCTCAAGTTCCCGCCTACCGGGACTAGTCTTAAAGCGGTGTATTGAGCCTGCCAATATCGAGGTGTGTAATGCTCCTGATCTCCCGATCCTGTCTCCGACTGTTCCTTTTGGTTGTACTGGCTGCTGTATCCCTTTCCCCTGGTAGCCTCTTCGCGCAGACTAAACCCAATATTTTGGTGATCTGGGGAGATGATATTGGCATCTGGAATATCAGCTTCAACAGTCGTGGCATGATGGGCTACACCACGCCCAACATTGATCGGCTGGCGGTAGAAGGGCTCTCTTTTACCGATTACTACGGCCAGCAGTCGTGTACAGCAGGCCGCGCGGCTTTTTTAGCGGGTAATGTTCCAGTGCGCACTGGCATGACTAAAGTGGGGCTTCCAGGTGCCAAAGAGGGTTGGCAGAAGAGTGATGCCACTATCGCCACAGTAATGAAAAGCCTGGGTTATGCCACTGGCCAGTTTGGTAAAAACCACCAAGGGGATAGGGACGAACACCTGCCCATCAACCATGGTTTTGACGAATTTTTTGGCAATCTCTATCACTTGAATGCCGAGGAAGAGCCTGAGAACCGGGACTATCCCAAAGACCCAGAATTCCGTAAGAAGTTTGGCCCCAGAGGAGTGATTAAGGCCAAGGCCGGCGGACCAATCGAAGATACCGGCCCCCTTACCAAGAAACGGATGGAAACCATCGATGATGAAACCCTAGCGGCAGCTATCGACTTTATCGAACGTGCACACGCGGCTAAGACCCCATTCTTTGTCTGGTGGAACGCCACCCGGATGCACTTTCGCACTCATGTCAGAGAGGAGCACACAAACCTTGCGGGCCCCAACAGCAATGAGTATATGGATGGCATGGTTGAGCATGACATCCTGGTAGGAAAGCTGCTAAGTGTGCTCGATCGCCTGGATATCACCGACAATACCATCGTGTTTTATTCCACAGACAACGGCCCCCACTTCAATACCTGGCCTGATGCTGCAACTACGCCATTTCGCAGTGAGAAAAATTCCAATTGGGAAGGAGCTTATAGGGTGCCAGCCTTTGTACGCTGGCCGGGCAAATTTCCAGCGGGTACTACCTTGACAGGTATTGTCTCCCATGAAGACTGGCTGCCGACTCTCGCTGCGGCCGGGGGGAACCCGAATATCAAGGAACAGCTCAAGGAAGGGGTCGAGCTGAATGGGCGCGAGTACAGAAATTATGTTGATGGCTACAACATGATGGATTACTTCACTGGCAAAGCAAAACTTTCACCAAGAAAAGAATTTATCTACGTAAATGATGACGGCCAAATTGTAGCTATGCGCTACGAACCCTGGAAAGCTATTTTCCTGGAAAATCGCGGGCGGGGTTTTGAAGTCTGGCGAGAGCCCTTTACTGAATTACGAGTGCCACTGCTGTTCAATTTGAGGCAAGATCCTTTCGAAAAAGCCCAACACAACTCGAACACCTATAACGACTGGTTTATAGACAGGGCTTTTGTCTTGGTTCCCATGCAGCAACTCGCATCAAAATTTTTGCAAACGATGAAAGAGTATCCACCCAGCCAGGTACCCGGATCTTTTAATTTGGATAAGGTACAGGAGCAGCTGGAAGCTGGGGCGAGTGGTAGTAATTAAAAAATATAGATATCAACACAAGTATCAATAAAGGTAGGGCCCATGGATAAAATTCATATAGCACTGTCGACTAATCAGATAGAAGAGTCAGTTGCCGACTACAGTAGAAGGTTAAATACTGCTCCCTGCGTGCATGTGCCCAATGAATATGCTTTATGGCGAACTGCCACTGTTAACTTATCGATTCGCCATGATCCAAATTGTGAAAGCGGAACGCTTAGGCATCTAGGCTGGGAATCAGATGGTGCCGATACATTTACCGCAGAAACTGACATTAATGGCATTACCTGGGAACACTTTAATGCTGAGCTTCAGGCAGATGAAATCAACAAGGCTTGGCCCAAAGCCAGCTACCACCCAAAGACATAGCTGCCGGGGGCCGAAATTAGTCAAGAGGGCTGGTAACACCGCGCTCATGTACGCCTATAACATGGGTGTAAATCATGGTTGTACTGATATCGTTGTGGCCGAGTAGCTCTTGAATATTATGTATATCAGTACCAGCCCGCAGAAGATTGGTGGCAAACGAATGGCGAAATGTATGGCAGCTCGCCTTCTTACGAATATTGAGGGCCGAAACGGCCTTGGCAACGGCCCGCCTAACTTGCTGTTCGCCAATATGATGCCGTCGCATCATATCGCTGCGAGGGTCTTGCGATAGAAATCGAGCGGGGAATACATACTGCCAAGCAGCACTCGTCGCTGCTTGTGGGTACTTTTTCGCCAGAGCAAAAGGCAAATAGACATACCCATAGCCCTCAGCCAAATCCTGCTGATGTAGAGAAAGCGCATGTGCTATTTGCACCTTGAGGGGCTTAACTAGAGACCGAGGCAGTAGTGTTCTTCGCCACTTCTTACCCTTGGACTCGCGTACTATCAAGCATTGATCACTAAAATCAATGTCCTGTACCCTAAGCCGCACAGCTTCCATAACTCTAAGGCCCGAACCATACATTAATGAAGCAGCAAGCTTATTTGGACCGCTAAGGTGCTCTAATACGGAGGTTGCTTCTTCATGGCTAAAAGTAACAGGCAACCGCTTAGGCCGATGGCTTTTTTCGAACTGTAGTTGCCCTAATTCAATATCCAGAAACTGCTTATAGAGAAAGATAATTGCATTCAAAGCGGTTTTTTGAGTATTGGCTGACACATTACGATTGGCTGCAAGGTGACTTAACCACTTATCTATTTCAGCTTTTCCGAGCTCCTGCGGATGTTGCATCCCATGAAATCGTATAAAGTCCTTCACCCAAAAGCAGTATGTCTTTTCTGTTTTGTATGCCAAATAGCGAGACCGTATAAAAGCTCTAAAACGGTCCATAAAGCGGGATGGTCGCTGGGGTAGCGGAATAGGGATGTCGTCCATTTTTACAGTCCGGATACTGTATGGATTAACAGTTTAATGAACATTTGACTGGGAGTCATCAGGATTTTCGATCAGTTTGACCGTTATTTTTGGCCTAGGTCCGGAATGTTTGAAAACCTATTGTATTTCAATGGATTAGGGAACTCGTATAAAATGGGGATAGTAGTCAAAGTGATCGTTTTTCCATTTGGTACAATGGTTCTGAAGGATGGATAACATATTGATTTTACTTGGGTTTTGTGTGTTTTTTCGTTAGATTGATTCCAGGATAGTAATCAGGATAATAGTGATCAGAATGATTACTATATAAATGTTATGTTTCTTGGGTAGTGAATGGTCAATAGATATCTTGAAATATACCTAGGCTCTCCAGATGGTTTGAAATGCCTGATACAAGGTAATCTCAGTAAGTTACTCCAATTTTACAGGGATAGCTTATGGTATGGCCTGTCTGAAGAAGTGTTGAACTATGTAGACTCTTTAAACTTTGGTTCAGAATTAGAACCTATGGATGTAACGCAAGCTAGATATATCGATAAGTTTATTGAGTATGTATTTGACTTTTATGGTGAGCATCATGAGTTCCCAGAAAGTTTGGGAAATGTGTGGTGCACTGAATCAGAGATAGAGCATATTTTTTCCATAACAGGCAGGCGCATATTTTCTGGTTATGGTGCTGATTTTGATACGGGAAACAAATCGACAAAAATAGGGTATTTATCAAATTCTGAATTAAGAGATTTAAAAATATCTGGTGCGAGCGATTTTTTACAATTGTTAACGTCAGCGAGAGATTACGCAAAATCAAAAGGGTGCGGTCTTGTATATACCATCGATTAAACATAACAAGCGCAGGTTGCCGGAACGCCTTTCCGCTCCTTCGTCGCTACAAGTCGTCCGCAACTGCGGGCGTTAGTTGCGTAAGGAGGTACAGATGCGAAATTTAGTCGCGTTAGTGGTTTTGTCCATTTCAGTCTACGCAGGAGCTGATGAACTGAATATCGGCGGAAGAGTATTCGAAACTGCAAAGGACATTGATGAAATAAGCTGCAAGGGATTTAAGTTGCAAACAATCACTACGTCTATCGACCCAAACGTTCGAGAAAATGATCTACCCTTTGAGGCTCTACTTGGCCACAAAACAAAGTCCCATGTAATTTCTCAACAGGTAATATATGTGGGTGATGAGCACTCAATTATGGTGTCACCTATTGAGAATCACGTTTCGAACTATCCACGAATAGACCCCAAAAGGCCGTATCTTGCATCTCCAGAATTCTGCCATGATAATAAAGTGTATTTTTCGCTGTGGGGCGGTGGTACTTGCAACACTGTATGTGAAGCCTGGGTCGAGGTAGAATTTGATAGACACGGTAAGGTTGCTAATGCGGTAGGATTAACCTTCGAGCAATTTCTTTCTGCTAAGAGTAACTAACAAAACGCTGCACCCGACTCCGGCGCTATCGCGCCTCCGCGGGTGAGCTAGGCGTTAAGTGGCAGTGGAAGTTATGAGTGACTATCAGATAAATGTAATAAGGCAGGTATGGGTTCTGTTGATATTCTACCCATTCATATCTGCTTTCTATTACGCTAATTCGAAGTCATTCTTACAGTCAGCACATGGAATAATCGCGCTTATTGGCTTTGCTTATGCAGTGGTGGCCTGTGAATTTACTGATTTTGGCCCGCCAGACTATTGGTACTGGCCAATATACTTTTGTTTCATGCTTTCTTTCGCTTCTATTGTGTACTCTCTAAAAGCATTCAAAGGTAAAAAGTATATTCATGTAATTCATGGGGTCACAATTATCGCTAACCTACTTACTACATTTGTTGCATTAATGGCTGTTGCCCATGACTGGATCTAAAGCACTTAACAAGTGCCGGCACAATCGCGCACTTCGTGCGCTGGACTCGCAACAAGTTGCTCGCCTGTGCGGCAGGCGTTATACGTAGGCAATGAACGAAGAAACACTAAAATTTATTGAAGAGCGGCGCCTTGTTTCGTATATGAACAAAACAAAGTGGCGAGAATTCGCTAATGCCATTACAAGTAACAGTGATTTCGAGCCTCAAGTAAGGCTTAAATATCTACGAGACTTAGAGGCAATGCCTGGGTTTTCGCTGCTTGATTGGGAATGGGTTCGCTATGGTCAATCTAACTGTATCGAGTGGATGGATATTGACCCATTCAAAAGAGAGCGAAGGGGCAATCTTTTAAGTGATAGAATTACTGACTTCAGTGGCTTTATAGCAACTGTTCTGAAAAAGTACAATATCCCATACTCCTTAGAAAATGGGTGTTACAGGGTATGGGGATATGCAAACCAGCAACCAGTTTTCGTATAACAAACGCAAGCACGCGGACCCGTTTTCCGCTGCGCTCCAAACGGCCCGGTGTTGCGGGCGTTATGCCCTATAAATTATGAATCGAATATTTTACGTAGTACTTATATCAATCTTACTCTCAGGGTGTCCCGCAACCTTTAATAGCATCGTCAAAAACGAGTCTGCCCACGAAATTGTAGTCGTACCACCATTCGAAACGGAATTCAGATGGGTAATTGAGTCGGGCTCTGAAGATAAGGTAAATTGGTATCAAGAGTGCGTTACTATAAAAAGCCAGAGTGGCATTCAATATTTTTCAGGCTGGCCAATTCCTGAGAACGTTGTTAGTAACGGTGTCTTTAGCTCTAGCCTTGTGGCTGTTTATAAAAGTAACAAGCTGTTTTTTCAAACCAATGAGGGCCAGCTCATTGAAATTAACCAGGTCGCTGTGTGTGCAAAGGCATAACAAGATGCGCAATGTTCGCCCCGGAAAAACAACCGGGGCTGGAAATCTTCCCCCATTGAGTAGACGCCTATCTTTTAAATAGGATAGGAAAAAATGCCAAAAATACTGAGTGAAGAGCGGGTTGTTGAATATTCAACAGAGTTCAAAGTTAGAGTGGTAGCTCTCACTAATCAACTGGAAGTAGATACGACTACTATCGCCAACATTATTGGTTTGCATCCAGTAATGGTGTATAGATGGCGACAGGAAAGTAGAGAAGGCAAGCTGGTCGAGAAGCCCAGTCGTAGAATAAGTATGACAAAGACAACGAAAACTCAGTCTCAAACCGATGATAAAGAGATAAGACGTCTAAAAAAGCAGGTTGAGAAATTGCAAAAGGAGAATGATTTACTAAAAAAGTGGGAAATGTACCTGAAAGATCAAAAGCTGAAAGATTCTCGTTCATAGCTCTTAATCGATCAGACTTTGGTGTCAGGTACTTATGTAGATACTTGAATGTTTCACCCCAAGGGTTTTATAAGTGGCTCAACCGTGATGAGAGCACTCGAGACATAGAAAATAGGCGAATTCTTGGGTGTATCGAAACTATCTATGCGCAGCATGATGGTAATTATGGAAGTCCAAGAATTAGCGCAGAGCTGAAAGCCAATGGTGAACGAATAAATCACAAGCGCGTTGAGCGCCTTATGAGAGAGGCTGGAATCGTGGGGAAAGCTGGAAGGATCTATCGTCGGCGCCCTTTGCCTGGAAATCCTTGCATTAAGTTTGAAAATATACAAAGAGAGCATGGTATGCTGAGTAAACCAGACTCTCAATGGGCTGGTGATGTAACCTATCTGAAGATCAATGGGCAATGGCAATATTTAGCTGTGATTATTGATCTTTACCCCCGGAAAGTGTTGGGTTGGGAGCTGTCGGATACTCGAACCGTTGAGCTAACACTGTCAGCGCTAAATAAAGCTGTTCGTCGCAGAAATATAGAATCAGATCTAATATTTCACAGCGACCGAGGTTCTGAGTACGGTGCTTATGCATACCAAAACCGACTCAAAGAATTGGGTATTGAGCCGAGCATGAATCGTCCAGGGTTTGTGAATGATAATGTGTATGTAGAATCATTTTTTCAAACACTGAAAACTGAGAGTTTTAAAGGATTTAATTTTGAGTCCGTTGAGGAGCTAAGAACCAACTTAGCTTGGTATCTTGATAGGTACTATAACGTTAAAAGAAGACATGGTTCACTTGGGTTCAAAAGCCGAGATGAATATGAAAGAATGGCCGCATAAGATGAATATAAGGTGGCGTCTACTTTAAGGGGGGAGGCTTCCTCCGCAGCTTCGCCGCTGCGTTCCGGCCCTTTATTGAGGCGTTACGTGTCAAAACAGCCTAGCGCATGAGTGGATTGCCATGATTCTTTATCAATATCGAGGCGTCATAGCTGAAGAAAGAAAATTTCAATTTTTTATTGATCTGATTAAAGATGGGTCAATGATGTTTTCGAAACCTTCAGATTTTAATGACCCGTTTGACTGCTGCCCGACGCAGTTCAGTGAGTTCCCAGAGAATGAGTTGCCTCATGCTGTAACTGATGCGATGAACCATCATATCCAACAGGCCACTTCCCATATTGTAGGAGTTTCTTGCCTAACACCGCACCCGGATCGAATGCTAATGTGGAGCCATTATGGAGATCAGCATCGGAGTGTATGTGTTGGTTTTGATACGGAAGTTTTGATGAAAGACTGCCCAAAGAACAGTGAAGGGAATCCCCTGTACTCAGAGATTAGAAAAGTTGACTATACAAATACACGACCGGATGAAAATGATCAAAACGCCATATTTAAAAAATCCAAAGAATGGTGTTATGAAAATGAATATCGGATTGTCAGCTCTGCTAAAAAAGGACATCCACAGTGGGGTCCTGGTGTATGGAAAATACCTAAAACTGCAATAAAAGAGGTAGTAATAGGAGCGCGAGTGCCGCACGATCTACAAGAAAAAATTGTTAATGAATTAAAGTTTCACAGGCCAGATATTTTACGAAAAAAAGCTGTGCTACATGCGCATACTTATGAGCTCAAAATCGAGAATCTCGACACCCAGCCTAAAGTTGCTCCTATGAGTGGTTATGTACGAGGGCCCAATGGTGATTGGATCAACACGTAACAAAGCCAAGCACGAACGCCCGCAAAAAGCGCGGGCAGGACGGCCTACACTGCGTTTCGGTCGCCCGTGTTGGCTGCGTTATGAGTCTTTAGGGGTTCAGTGGATGAGGAATTTTATAACACCCCTCTGTTTGTTGATGTCGTTTGAGGTTCAAGCAAATGACTACTTAGAAAACAAGAGGTGGAGAGATGATTTTACCGAAGGGCTTTGGAAGGGGTGCATCGATAAAACAATCGTTCAGTCAGGGTACTTCGCTGAGTTTGGTAACATATCAAAAGAGTATTTTGAAAATCCGCGAGATCCATATTTAATAAAAATTAAAGAAGCCTGCAGTTGTCAAACAAAGTACTTTGAAGAAAATTACAGTACAGAAAACTTGAAGGAGATCCTTTCTGGACCAAAAGTTACACAGGCATTTTCTGTGTTGGCGGCAGGGTTGGCGGAATCATGCAATTAACTCATAACAAGTTGCCGCACAATCGCCCTTCGGGCTGGACCTCCCTTTCGGTCGGCCTGTGGGCAAGGCGTTAGGCGATGAGGGTTAAATAAAACCATGAATCGAAGATTTTATAAATCGTATGCTGATGGCATGGAAGCTGAGGAAGGTGCATTCCTTTGTGAAGTTGTAGACCAGCTAATCGTAAGGCAAATTTACGTTATCGATGGATGCTATTTTTGGGCGACACCTGACACCGAAAATAATGAGGTATACTTTTTTACTGATCAACCGGAGTTTCCTGAGGGAGATATACCTCGTCTTGAGAAAGAGTTTGATCTTGTAGAATTAACGGAAGAAGAGTTTCTGAAAGTGTGGAAAATTGCACAGAAAGAAAATTATTGAACCGAGTTATGGGAGCAGCCGCCTAACAAGGCGTTGCAGACGGACAGTTTGTTCCACTGCTCAAATATGTTGTCGCTACGCTATAATACATTTGCGCCGCTCCACAAACTGCTGCTGAACTTGGCGTTATGCGTAAAAATGAATCATAAACTTCGATATATTCTAGCATTCACTTTGGGCTCAGCTTTAGCTGTAATCCTTTGGTTTTCTATTGCTACTTCACATCCAATATTTATGCAGCTAAAAGTTTCTGGGTTAATTCCTCCGGTAATCGCTAGCCTGGTTGCTGGTGCTGTAACATCTGCAATACTTCCTAGCAAAAAAGTATCATTAACTTTCTTATTAGGTTGTTTGGTGGCTCTTCCAATGCTTCTATTTCTCTTATGGCATGGGTTTAGTCATCTTGGGCGCAACCCTCTGTTGTGGTATTGGCCAATTTATGTTCCTCCTGCGTTTCTTCTTGGGGGCCTTTTAACTAGAGGGGTATGGCGTGCCGCATAACCAAGCAATCTTTCGGAACTCCGTGAGCTGTCACCTTGTTTGCAAAAACACGCAAACAAGTCGCCATCCCACTCCGTCGCGCAAATTGCGGCGTTATGTGAGCTTGTGATGAAAAGTTCAAAGGCTTTAAAGCATATATCGAGCGTCGAAATTGGCCTTGGCTTTATACTTGCGCTGATTTCCATGTGGCTGTTCCTAAATATTACTCTAGAGCCAATCCACCAAGAGCCGCATAGTATTGGTAGGATCATCGCCTCAGTATCATTGCTAGGGTCCCTAAGCTTATTGATTCCTGGCGTTGCTCTGCGTATTTCAGTCAAGGTGGGCACCATACTGCAGTCTTTAGTGATTATTTTTGCAGTGTTTATCATGTGGTTGGGTTCTAAATAGGATGCAAGCAAGCTCACTTAACAAACACAGGCAGAATGCTCCGGCCCGTAGGGCCTGCGCGGGACGCCCTACGCTTCGCTTCGGTCGCCCCTGCTGTGGGCGTTAGGACCACCCCAGAACGGAGCTCAAATGACTGACGAAGAAAAATCAAAGGAAGGAAATGTTGAAGGTACGATCAATGCCGTTACTGGTCTTGCCAAGGCAGTTCCTGTGTACGAGGATGCTCTACAGCCCGCAGCAAAAGAAATAGGTAAAGCTCTAGGAACGGTAGCAAAAACAGTCAATGTTGCACTCGCCCCAGTTAAGGGGTTGGTTTGGGGATACGAGCAAATCGAAGAATTTGTATCTTCCAAAGTATCTGAAAAGCTACAGAACACCCCTGAGAAAGAAATTGTCACACCAAAACCCAATGTAGCAGGTCCCGCTCTTGAGTCTTTGCGTTATACCGGTCACGAAGAGTCTTTAAGAGAGCTATATGCCAACTTACTTGCGGCCTCAATGGATTCATTGACGAGTGCTGGTGCTCACCCAGGCTTCGTTGAAATTCTAAAGCAAATAACCCCAGACGAAGCAAAGCTACTAAAGATTTTTGCTAAAAGCCGCCCATTTCCCTTACTTGATGTTAGGCGAGAATCAACTGAGGCAGGAAAAGGTGGCAGTGACTTACTTAAATCGTTCTCATTGTTGGGGGAGGAAGCAGGTTGCGAGAATGCGAATTTGACTCCAACCTACTTGGACAATTTGTCTAGACTGGGGCTTATTGAAATCCCAACATTTCTGGAATACGTGGCGCCAAACGTGTATGACGCTCTTGAAAATCACCCAACGGTTGTTTCTATCAAGCAGCAGCTTGAGAATACACCGAATCAAAAATGTGAAATTCAACGTAGGGGAGCGCAAGTAACCCAGCTAGGGCGTCAATTTATCTCGATTTGCGTAATAGATCATGCGGCTAAGCGACCCTCAAAGCCCTAACAAGCGCCGGCACAACGCCGCCTTCGGCGGCAGGACTCGCCACTTCGTGGCTCGCCTGTGCGGCGGTCGTTAGCTGAAAGGAGACCTATGGAATATTTACCCATAAATTTTAAAGACAAGTTTTCAAAATTTAGCGAACATTGGTCGCCAAGAGTTATTGCTGAGCTGAACGATTATCAGTTTTAACTGGTGAAATTCGAAGGTGAGTTTGTCTGGCATGATCACCCCAATACAGACGAGGTTTTTGTAGTTCTAGAGGGCACTCTAGAGATTGAATTTAGAGATGGGACAGTAACATTAAACTCAGGTGAAATGTTTGTAGTTCCTAAAGGTGTTGAACATCGGCCAATTGCAAGGAATGAGTGTAAAATAATGTTGGTTGAGCCAAAAGGTGTAGTCAATACAGGAGATGCTGGGGGTAGCCTCACTGCACAGAATGATGTCTGGGTGTAAATCAGCTAACAAAGCGCTCTTGTCGCCGCAAAAAACGCGGCTGGGACAGCCTACACTGCGTTCCGGCTGCCCCAAAGCTTTGCGTTATAACCAAGACTTACCCACGTTTAGTAGACACCCTGTATAGTTAGGTTTAGGCCTAACACGGAGGTGTATCATGGGTAAGAAAAAAACTCAGGCGTATACGGAGGAGTTCCGTAGAGAAGCAGTTAAGAGAGCGGAAAAGCCTGGAGTAACAACGGCTTCTGTGGCAAGAGAACTAGGCGTCAGCGCACAGCAGATCTACAACTGGCGTCGTCAATTTAATCGACTGTCTGATAAGCAGTTCAATAGTTTAGACGGTGTCGACTATTCCAAACAGGAAAGCGCTGAAGTTCGCAAGCTCAAGAAGGAGCTGCATGAAGCTCGTCAGGAGGTTGAGTTTCTAAAAAAGGCAGCTGCGTACTTTGCGAACCACCAAGAGTAAAGTACGCGCTGATACAAGAGCATGTAGGGTCATTCCCGGTTAGCTTGATGTGTCGGTGTTTAGAAGTCTCAAGATCGGGTTATTATCGATGGCGGGGGCGGTTGCCATCTGCTCGCACGATTAGAAAGATACGAACAATCGAGAAAATCCGAGAGACGTTTTCTGAGTTTAAAGGTCGTTATGGGGCGCCTAGAATCGCTTGCGAGCTTCAAGAATTAGGCGAGTCATGCTCGCGGAACTACGTCGCTAAGCTTATGCAACAGGAGCATATTAAAGCGAGAAACGGCAAAGGCTTTCGATATAGTCAGCCCGTAGAGAGGAATATCAATGTCGCCGCCAACCTACTTAAGCGTTGCTTCGATGTGGATCGACCAAATTGCCGCTGGACCAGTGACATTACGTATATCTGGGTTCTGGAGCGGTGGTTGTACCTCGCGGTAGTTATGGATCTGTACTCTCGACGTATTGTAGGTTGGGCATTTGACTCCCAGATGACCGATGAGTTGACACATCGAGCGTTGAAAATGGCCCTAGAGCGACGACAAATAAAGCCTGGACTAATAGTTCACTCTGACAGGGGTGTGCAATATCGATCGCAGAAATACCAGGATCTCTTGTCTGAAAGTAAGTGCAAGCCGAGCATGAGTCGCCAGGCTAACTGTTGGGATAATGCGGCAATGGAATCATTCTTTAGCAGGCTAAAAGTTGAGCTGGTCTATGCCGTAACATTCGAAAGCGAAGAGCAAGCAAAATCTGAGGTGTTTGAATACATTGAGATTTTCTACAATAGGGTTCGTAGGCACTCTGCATTGGGCTATGTAAGTCCAGCAGAGTATGAGCGAAAATACGCATAGTTAGAGTGTCTACTTTTTGTGGGCAACACCAGTGTAAACCAGTATGAAATTAATTTTTTCCCTCATAGCCCTCGTTTCGATGATATCGACATCTTTCTTCTTAGGTATGAAGTGGGAAAAGTATCGAATTTTGGAGTCGAACAGCTTGGAGCTCCAGGCTCCGTTCGTACTTCAGTCAGATAAAGGCAATGGTCAATTACCTGTTGGCACTATTTTGTATCCCTATTCATCTGGGCCTAGTATAGATACCTTTATCGTCTTCATTAATACTAAGAACTTGAATGCACTAGAACCATTTTCATTTGAAAAGCCCTTTACTATGGTTCCATTGGATGCATACCAAGAGTGAGACACATAACAAACACAGGCAGTATGCTACGGCCCTTCGGGCCTCCGCGGGACGTCTTACCTTGTGCACTTTTTGCGCAGGTCGCTACGCTCCCAGTTTTGCGCAAAACGCGTACAAGGTAATCCGCCCCTGCTGTGGGCGTTATCGGAGCTTACGAGTAAATGCTATACAGAGTTGCCAACATAAATGACTTAGAGGTTTTAGCTAACTTACATGCTGAAAGTTGGCGTGAGTCATATCGGGGAATATTCCCTAATCAATTCCTTGATAATGATGTTTGGGTGGAGCGGAGAAACTCTTGGGCAAATCGATTATCCTCACCAAAGAGTAACCAATACGTTTTGGTTGCCATTGATGGTGATAACATTTGTGGTTTTATTTGTGCTTTTGGTAATGAAAGTGCTAGATGGGGAACATTCATAGATAACTTGCATGTCTCAAGGGCTTATCAAGGTAAAGGAATTGGTAAACAGCTAATGCATTTAATTGCTAAATGGGCTGATGAAAACTTTAGCCATAAGGGATTATACCTTGAGGTTTTAGAAGATAACTCAAATGCACGCGATTTTTATCATCGAATGGGGGCAAAGCACCAAGAAACAAATTTATGGCTACCGCCCGGCAGTAATGTAAAAGTAAATGATTTGCTCTATATTTGGGAAAATAATTTATCGCTGTTGCAGATAAACAACTAACAAGCACCAGCAAATCGCACGCAAAACACGCGAGCTGGACTCGCAACAAGTTGCTCGCCTTTGTGGTGAGCGTTAACTTTCCAGGAGATAAAATGGACTTCGGCAAAATCATCAAAAGCGATGGTGATATACAGCTTGCTAAATGGAGTAGCATAATCTCCAGTCATCAAGCCCTCGAGCAAGCTCCTGATAAGAAAGGAACTAACCCTTTTACCAATGAGGAGGTTCTTTTCTCTGGTGAAGGCATAGCTTTCTATCTAGAAGGCGGGGATAAAGTTGGCAATATAAGCCTGGAGAATGGTGTTCTACTGACCAGCGGGGTTCCTATGTCAATATGCTCTGAACTTGCATATTCCCTCAACGCGGAAGCTTTCGAAGATGACCGCAGTTAACAAGGGCCAGCACAATCGCCAAATGCAAAAAACGCATTTGGCTGGACTCGCTGAAAGCGCTCGCTTGTGTGGCCGGCGTTATGTGAGCAGGAAATAGAGCATATGGACATCGCGATAAAAATGATTGATCAAGCTTGGCAATTACTTGTGCGTATTCCATTTTGGTTGTTGTTGTCCACACCATTGATAATCGCTCTCTACTTTTATGCAAAGAAAATCAGAAGCGTGCAGTGGAATATGGCAATAAAACTGTTGCTTTTTGTTCCACTTTCGGCCGTCTTGCTTGCTCCAATGCCGGTTGGCATGTTCATAGCACTCGTGCCTAATGGTTTTTTGCTCTTTAATGGCCTTGAGTACTACAGTAGGGTTTTTGCCTGGTGTGTTTCATCCATGCTCGTATCAATGATAGTTTGTTACTTCGTAGGCAAGAAATACCAGAGACCCACATAACAAGTGACTATGGTTACTCGTCAAGTTTTTAAGCCATACTTTCATCCCAGTAGGTGTTATTTTTCACCATCGTATTCAGAATCGTAATCTGCTTTCTCATGCAAGCAATCAGAGCGACCTTTTTAGGTTTGCCAGCGTCGACTAATCGCTTATACATCGGCTCTAATTTGGGATGATGTTGTATGGCAGACATAATGGAAACAAACAGAACCGTACGTACACGATGCCTTCCACCCCGAATATATCTCTTTCCCTGGAAGCTGCCGCTATCACGGTTCATCGGGGCGATACCGACAAGTGCAGCGATTTCTTTACGGTTCAATTTTCCTAGCTCGGGAAGTTCACTCATCAACGTATAAGCCAATACATTTCCGACCCCTTTAGCACTCAACAATAGGTCGCGCCTTTGCCGCCACTCAGACACACTGTTAACCAGTTTATCCAGTTGCTTGTCGATACCTTGTAGCTCTTTTTTGATGGTGTTTAGAATGGTCTGTATAGGTTTGTGTACTGATTTCGGCATTCTCTGAAGCCGATTCTTTTGCATTGTGCTCATCTCTAAACACTGACTTCTTACCGCCAGTAAGTCACTGATCTCCCTAAGCTTTTCTGGCTTTAGTACCGACAGCCTTGGCTTCATGGCCTCACCAAAATGTGCAATATCCATTGCATCTAGCTTGTCGGTTTTGGCGAGGCGCCCTGCGGATTTAGCGAAGCTTCTTATCTGAGAAGGATTGCAAACAACAATAGGTAATCCTGCTTTGTCGGCGGCGCAAACAAACTCTAACTCGAGTCTTCCCGTAGACTCTATTAATACTCTTAGAGGTTTAAGGGGTTGAAGTTGTTTAATGGCATCCTTAATGCCACTTTTATCATTGGCAACACTAAAAAACTGGCCAGTAGGTCTCACATAAATATCGAGTTGTTTACTGCTGGTATCGATACCGACATTGATCTCTTGAGGTTCCATAAGATAAGCTATCTCCGCCTTGCTATTCGGGCTCGAGGCCCACATGACTATCCGAGTTATGCCTAGTGAGTGCTTATCACGTTCATACTTGTTATCGGTCTTTTACGAACCGGCCAGGCAGCGAACTGTGATAAACAAGGCCTTCGGTGGCCGCCGAAGGTGGGTCTCAATTTACCCGTTAACGAAAAGGATTTTCAACATCAGAATCAGACAAGAGCAATCATAGAAGGCCAGGCAGCATGGCTCCGGGCCTGCGGCCCTCCGCGGGACAGCTTACCTTGTGCACGTTTTGCGCTGGTCGCTGCGCTTGCATTTTTGCGCAAAACGCGCACAAGGTAAGCTGCCCCTGCTGGCGGCGTTCAGGCTGTAGAAAAACTAATTTATGTCTTTGCTGTCTTAGATGTGATCAAATATTAACCATAAATGGTGATTCTACGTGAATTCTGATCTAGCTTTCACTGATGAGTAGGCTATTATTCACGTAGAAGCACAATACGAAAAGAGGGCTGAGTTTTTCTACACCCTCGTTAAGTATCACTATATGAAAAAACAATTTCTTTATATCTGGTGTGGAATAGCTACATGGTATGTTGCACAAGGTTTGCTTTCTTTTATTGCTTTCGAACTCCAGATCGATAAATACCCCGGATTAACTTATGGAGTATTGGCGCTAATTAATGGCTTTATTGGGGGTAGCGTTGTGTTGGCTTTATCTAAGGAAAATAATGTTCTGATCCAGTCAATACCCCTAATAGTTTTATCTCTCGCTTGGATTGTCTTGTCTCCAGCACCACATTGGCGTAATTTCTTCACCTGGAATTGGCCTATTTGGGGAGTGGTATCAATGTTATTAACAATTTATTTTGGGCAAAAATACTTAACAAAAAGCTCAAGCAAGGACGCCGCAAGCGGCGCCGCTTAGCTTGGCGTTAGTGCGACAAGCTAAGCTTGTTGCATCTTGCTGGGTGAAAGTCCCAGCCTGGTATGAGTTAGCCACTCACCAGTATCGAGTCTTGCGCGTTGTGCGGAGCTTTAAATTAGGGGTATTTGAGAGGCAGGATGCACGAGCGAACAATCAACGTGAAGCGTAGACAGAGAAATATGTAGGCCATAGGGAGTGCGCGCTCCTGAAGTGCTGGTATCGCTTCGAAATGCAAATTCTAGGTGACGAGGCTTGTAACGTGGTCGAAGTCCAAACAAAGCAATCAACTCAGGAGTGAATTTGTTTTCGCTACCTGAATGGCAAGATTGTGGAGACCTAGCGGAGTTCTTAAGTCGTGGCATGCGTACAGAGATGTAATGAGAACTTGTGAGACCCAAGGTAACTCCCAAAGGAATGGGTAGGGCGGTGTAGCTGAATAAGCGAGCCGAACGATGGTGTCTTGGGAGTCGGACCAGCTCATAGTAGTCGGAGGGCGGGAAAGCCGTCTACAGGGCGAAGGGGCTGGCAGTTATATTGAGCTTGCAGTCGATACATACACCGGACATGTAGGACTGGATATTGTATGAAAACAAAAGTGCAAGCATTACATTCAGTTGAATCTAAGTTTATGCACTTCAGTCATTGGGTGAAAAGGCGAAGATGGGTAGAGTGAATAGCTTTGATAGGATTTAGCTGCGCGGTAAATAATATAACGGAGGAGCCGGATACGGTAATTCCGCACGTCCGGATTTGCGTGGGGGCTGTCGGGTAACCGGCTGTCCTACCACTACGGCATTTATAAGGAAGTTAGGCATTGAAACTATTTTCAGCATTTTTTGTATTTTTAGTTTGTACCGGTTGTTCAACCCTTAGTAAGACTAAAAACTTTGAAATTGAGCCTTCTCCAAAGTACCAGAGAACCTATGTTTACGATTGGTGTGAAGAAAACCAATCTGTATTAGGTATTTTGGGCGAGCACTGTTCTGGGATTTACAAGCCGCCTCTTTACTCGGTGCCTATCGATGATGGTTTTCTTGTTATCTACCCATTACTTTTGAATCATGAAGAGCTTTCAGTGGGCCCTATGGGCTTGCCTATCATCCCTTTGAGTGGTAATAAAGTATCCACGAGTGAGGAGCAAAATATATATTTTCGGTTTAGAACCTACTCTAAGACAGGGAACTTTAATATTGCTCCAGTAAGAGTTTCGATTTTAAATGCTAATAGAGGTTCTTGCGATGTAATCGAACGCTCAGAGGATGCAATTGGAAAAGTTTATAACTGTGTGGTTGGTCTTAAAATTAATAAACTTCAAAGACTAATTATTAACCTGGAGCTGGATGACAATTCTGCTTTAGATATTTCCTATATTTTGTCAGAGTTTACTAGTTACCGGCCTGTTGTTGCACCAAATGGACCTGCTAGGGATATTAAGCCGTTCATTACAATAGCTGATCCCGATGTCTAACAAGGTAATCATGTAAGGTGCCCATAATATCGGCGGTACTGGAGAAGCCTTAGGGCTTGCAGGTATTGGCAATGAAAAGTCAATTTTAGGGTAAGGGCATCAATTGACTTCAAATTTCGTAGGGTCAATTTGGAAAATGATGTCTGAAAAAGCTCAAGATTGATAAGAATAGAAAGTCGGCATCACAGATCATAGTTGTCGGACAAAATTTACGCAGAGCACGGCGCTATCAAAAATATAAAGTCTCCTTATTAGTACTCTGACCAGTTAGCAACTTATTTCTACTGATTTCACCTTCATTTCACCTTTCCTTCTTTAAGGTGCTACTCAACCAGTTATTTAAAGAAACTAACTATGTCGAGTAGCATTCACTTAAAGCAAATTGACCATTATTTTACCTTGGATGAACAACAGGTCAGCCTGTTTGAGGGTTTAAATATTGAACTGCATAGTGGCCATTCTTACGCCATTGTGGGGCCCTCTGGAGTTGGCAAATCAAGCTTATTGCTGTTAATGGCGGGCCTTGAACGTCCGGTTTCTGGCGAGGTGCAGTTTCAGAAAAACAGTGAACCACAATTATTAAAGAACCTGCGTCAAAACTCAGGTTTTATTTTTCAACAGTTTCATTTGTTACCCGAACTTGATGCCTTAAACAACGTCGCTCTGCCTTTAAAACTAAAAGGTGACAAACACGCATTGTCCACAGCTGAATTATGGCTCGACAAGGTAGGGTTATCTGAGCGAATGTATCATAAACCACAGCAACTGAGTGGTGGTGAGCAACAACGGGTGGCCATTGCCCGTGCTTTTGTAATGCAGCCGCAATTTATTTTTGCCGATGAGCCTACGGGCAATCTAGATGAGAAAACCGCAGAGCATGTTGCGAAATTGATGTTTGATTGCTGTCAGCAAAACGGCGTGGGGTTGGTACTGGTCACTCACTCGATGGAATTAGCACAGCAGGCCGATACTTTACTGCAATTGAGCCAAGGCAAATTAGTGGTCAAGGCGCGCAACAAAGCTGCGGCTATGGCGGGCCCATTATGCTGATTTTATTAGTGTGGCAATTATTCCGCCAGCAATATCACCAAGCGGATGTGCGCTTAATTCGCTGGACCCAAGCAACTTTGATGTTTTTCATTTTAACACTCAGCTTAACCAGCAGTTCTATTCAAACTTATTTAGCCAATAATTTGCAGCAAATGCTTGGTAGCGATTTGGTGATTTCTCAGAATCAAGCGCTAACCGATGCACAACTATGCAAGTTGCACCAGTATGCGCAGCAGTTGAGCGTGAGCCAGCTGGTAAATGTAACCTTGACCAATGATCACCATTGGCAAGCGGTTCAATTAAAAGCAGTGGATGATCTTTATCCAGTGCAAGGCACAGTGCAAGTGGCATTTGAGACGGATGGACAAGGGCAATCCCTGAGCCATGGGCCCAAATCCGGTGAAATCTGGGTCGATAGCCGATTGTTTGCTTCGCTGCAGCTCACCCTTGGCCAATCCTTAGACATCGGACATGGACAATTGAAGCTCACAGGTTTGGTGCAACACGAACCCGACCGTCTACTCGAAGGCCATTCCGTAGCGATGCGTGCATTGGTGCACCTGGATGATCTTTCACTGATACAAGCAGACAATGCCCGCTTTCGCTATTTACTTACGGGGGATGAAAGCGAACTGAACACCCTCAAACAGTGGGCCACTACTGAGCTAGTGACAGCACAGTTTTATGATAAACACAGTGGCCATCCGCTGGCGATGTTTTGGCAACGGGTTGAGAATTTTGTGGGTTTAGCATCTGTACTGTTGTTTTTGATGGCTGCCATTGCTATCGACCAAGCCGGTCGACGTCAGTTGTTATCCCAGCAGCGCTTTGCTGCGGTGTGTTTAGCCATGGGCAGCAATAAACCCCAAGTGTTTGCTTTATCATTTGGTCAATGGCTACTAACAGTCATTGCAGGGCTAATTCCGGCAACCGCCTTGGCATGGGGGGCGGAATACCTAATTTTGCAGCAAATGCAGATACAGTTTGCAGACCTAACCGCCACCCGGGTATGGACGGATTTATTCAGCAGTTACACGTTGTTATTAGCCCTATTGGCGATTTTCCAAATTCCCAATTGGCTAGTGATGGCCAAAGTAACCCAGGCACAGTTGATTCGCCAAATGGCGAGTCCGAATCACTTATTGCTACGATATGGATTTGCGTTAATCGGTGTGGCTGTGGTGGCCTTTGTTTACTCCGATAACGGTCTGCTCACGGCCATGACTCTAGCCGCTATGGCGGCCACCTTGATATTGATGGTGGTATTGACTTGGTTGGTATTGAGGTTGGGCTTTATGGTGACGAGCCGTACAACGGGCATCGTGGCTTTTGGTTTTTATATGATGAAACAGCGTTTGCTCTGCAAATCCATTCAAATTCTGGGTGTTGGCATGTGTGCCACTTTGTTGCTGTTCACCTTAAGTTTGATGAAAGACATTGGTCAAACCATGGAAGGCTATACCCGCGAGCACGATGGTAATCTGATGATCACCCAGGCCAATGAACAACAGGTGCAAGACATTCGCCAATGGAGTGCGCAAACTGGCAGTAAGATTCGCCAATTAAAGCCATTTTGGTACGGGCGGTTAAGCCATATCAATGGTCAGTCCTTGGTGGAATTCACCACCGGCCCCAGCGAAAGTTTGACTAGCTTACAAAAGCCTATCCGCTTGCATTTCAGTATTAAGCAAGCAAACAACAACCAAACCGTGATTGGCCAACGCTGGCAAGATCGGGATGCTGACTGGCAACAAGTATCAGTGGAGCAAGAAGTTATGACCGATATGGGGTTGAAGCTCGGCGATCAATTGCGGTTTGAAGTTGCGGGGCAATCTTTGAACTTTGAAATCAAAGCCAGTCATAAATATGTACCAGGCAAAGGTTCCATCACCTATTGGTTTAATGTGCCACAAAGCACCATGGACCAGCTTCAAATACCGCCTCTTTATATGGGTAGCCTTGAGCTTGCCGACACTGCTTGGGGGCAGTTGGCAGAGCTTTGGCTGCGTCATCCAACTTTGCGGTTAATCTCGGTTCGCGAATTAACGCAACGCTTTGATGATACTTTGTCGATGGTCATTAAGCTGGTATCTGGATTTAGTTTGATGATTATTTTGCTGGCACTGTTGGTGATCAGTGCATCGGTCAAAGGCTATGAAGCTGATGAGTGTAAAAAGAACGCTTTACTGATCAGCTTTGGTCAATCACGCCTTGCAAGCTGTAAACTAAGCCTGTTTGAGTGGTTGTTGACTTCTTTAATTGCTAGCGTGGGGGCCATTTTAGGTACTCACCTTACGGCTCAATTGATCTATCAGTCTCAATTTGGCATCAATTACAAGCCTGATTGGTTATGGATCATTGCTACTTTACTCGTCAGTGCATTGGTGGTGTGCAGCGCTGGTATGATTGCCAATCGCAGCAGTTTAAAGTTTTCCGTTGGGACCTTGTTAAGGAGCGCAGGGTGAATAACATTTCAATTTGGTGGTGGAAGACCAACAGGATTTGGCCATTAATATCACAGAATATTTTGAGCCAAAAGGTCCGTCGGTAGATCGCGCTAACTGTCTCAGGGGAAGACATGAACTTTGATCATTCGGGGGGCAGCATGGTCTTCTGAACAATACAGGCGAAGATATAGAGTTGCTTAACGATGGAGGTTGCATATTAATGGTGTGTAAATTGTAAAAATGTGTGTTGCGATACCTATAAAGAGTGTTCCATGCCTCTGGGCGCACTGTGTTCGGCATAGTGTGAATCGCCGTTTACGGTGATATTAGCGAGCAAAAAGTGTGAAGATAATTATCGGTATAGTTAAATCTGCACATGATTTTAGTATTTACTAAGAGAAATATCCATGAAAAAAAGCCTTTATCAGCTAATAGATAATAGAGAAGACTGGCGAACAATAGCATTTGCTTTTTACTCCCTGGTTCACAATGACCCAAGTGATTGGGATAAGCTTTCAGACGAATTGAAAAATAGTGAAATAGGCAATATTTGTCGAAATATATAGATACTAAAGATGCTCAGTACCTAATGGAGGCAGGTAAGATGCTTGCAGGTAAAAATTGGTACGCAGCTCTTGAAAGAGCATTTTAAATGTTTGTTATTTTAAGTTGGTATAAAAGTTGTGGTGTGTCGAAAAGATGTTAAGTATTGCAAATTAGAGTGAAATTATTTTTCCTAGATTTAACGCTGCTCGCACTCGAAAGATAATATTTCTTGATAAAGCTGAATCCAAACCACTGTTGGTTGGCTTATTTCTGGAAATTGCTATAAGCGATTCTTCCAGAGCCTTTCAGATGTGTATGTAGTATTTTCACCTTTATGGCTTCGTTCAACAGTACATTGTGCTGCCAGAGATGGCACTAAAGTATGAGGCTGTCGTTCATAAAGCTCTTCTCGCTAATTATTTTTACTCCCTTTGAGGGGATAGTTTGTTGTTCAGATCGACTCAGTGCGCTTGTTCAAGAAATGTCTGGTAACTGCCTGTAATTTCCTAGTGAATACAATTCTAGTAGAATAAAATCAAATAGCTGGTGCTGTTATATATGGCAATGATGGCAGTTCCACGCTATCCGTATTTGGGTTAAGTGGGCTTTAATTATTTGGGTGCTCATAAAATAAGACAAATAAATCCGATATCAGCAGAAAGTGTAATTTAGGTAATTGAATGGAAATATGTTGGATTTATAGTGTTAAGTGCTGCCGCATTAGTACTTTTATCACTATCTGTGTTGGGCTGGCTCGTGTTTATAGGAAATATATGCTGGGATGACGCCCCTTTTAATCCAAAAAATATTCGGTAAAGTGTAACTTTTTTGACTTTGCAGTTTGTTAAAAGAAAAAATGGATTGTTGTCTTTTTAAAAGGGTTCGCCAATAATTTGAATCTCAAAAAATTACTGTTTCTGTGAGCTGGTATCTTTACAAGTAATTACTTTGCAAGTAATTTCATTAGCTTGCCTTAATTGTTGGTTTTGAATTTTAGGTTCTGATAATACAAGTGCTGTCGGCACTAAAAGAATGTCAGGAATTATGGTCATTTACAATTGAAATGGGGGAGCGAACAGTCTGTTTTAAAGTGTTTTTAGGTGTTTATCATTAGAAAGTGATCGGTAGTTAGAATGCTACATTGGTCACATGGATATAGCAAAAAGGAAAATCCAATGCTAAAAGATGTAACTTATAAAAAAGCTTTAAAAAGTATTATAGGATTAGTATTTGTGTCAGCAAGTTGGCAAGCGCAGGCCATCAGTTGTCCTCAGTTAGAGGACGTTTCATTGCCTCCAAAATGTAGCTCTGAAGAACTAGGAACTTGTAATGTTGCGGTACAAAATATAATCCCAGCTGCAGCCTGTGCAATCTTCGAAGTGTCTCCGGCTGCAAATGATGCGACGTTGGTACTCCGTTTTACAACGCTTATCACTAACTCCTGGTTTGATGCAACAGCACCTTATCATCCGACAGCAAAGGGCGTTTACTCAGATATTAGTCGAATGACAGAACCGACAGATAATACTGAGTTAAATATTGCATTGACCTATGCTTCCCACAAAGTACTAAGTGGTTTATTTCCCCATTTGGTATCTGAATGGGATGATATGCTAATTGAGCTAGGGCTAGATCCTGAAAATATTTCAGAAGATACGACGACACCAATTGGTATAGGAAATTATGCTGGTAGAAAAGTTCTGGAAGGACGTGTCAATGATGGGATGAATCAGTTAGGTAATGAAGGTAACCAGCTTTATCATCGCTTGCCTTATGCCGATTATACTGACTTTAAACCTGCTAATTCTGCCTACAAGCTGCGTTTTCCATCAAAATGGCAACCGGCAGTTTTAATGGAGCGACCAGGCGTATTTCGGGTTCAGCAGTTCGTAACTCCTCAAATTGCATTGACTACGCCCTACAGCTACGAATCTCCTGATGAGTTCACTTCACCGATACCAATTAAATCCAAAATTTGGAACTACCCCAGTTACGTAGCGCAAGTAAATGATGTATTGGCGACATCAGCGAATTTAACTGATGAGCAGAAGATGAAAGCTGAGTTATTTGATATGAAGATATTCAGCTTAGGCTTCGCTGCCGTTTTTGCATCTGAATCTCAAGGTTTATCCCTGATGGATTTCATACACTATGACTTCCTGACTAATATGGCAGCTTTTGATACTGCTATTGCTATCTGGAAGGAAAAGCGTCGCCATAACTCAGTAAGACCTTTTTCTGCTGTTCGGTATATTTATAAGGATGAACCTGTAACGGCTTGGGGTGGTGCTGGAAAGGGAACTGTGGATGATTTACCCGCCAGTCAGTGGACTAGCTATCTGCCTGTAGCTGATCATCCCGAGTACCCCTCCGCATCAGCTAGCTTTTGTGCTGCGCATGCCGAGACAAGCCGCTTGTTTTTACCTCAAGGCGATACTTTGGGATATTCTGTAACTGCTCTGTCTGGCAGCTCTCAGATTGAACCTGGTGTAACACCACAAACTGACTTGAATCTATATTTCCCTACCTGGACTTCATTTGAAGAGGACTGTGGTAATAGTCGTGTATGGGGAGGTGTACACTTTGAGCCTTCAGTACCTGCAGGGCAGGCGATAGGTCATCAAGTGGCACATCGTGCTTTTCAGTTTTACCTCTCAAAATTAGAAGGTAACTAAGAGAGATGACGTGGGGCAGAAGCATCACTAATTGATAAGCTCGGATCCAATTAGTATCTTCTGCTTCATTTATAAGTTAGATGTTTCTATTCTGGGACCTCTGTTCATCAATGTTTAAAATGTGAGCTAAGTTGTCATTAGATAATCTTTTATCTCGATACTTGAGAAATCTAGAGTGGCTTCCGATCACAAGAAATGTGAACCTAAGAACCCAATAATAAGTTCACTCAAGTGACTGAAAAAGCCATATAGATAATGCAGCCTATTGTACCATAAGTTAAGAAGTGAAATACTTGACAATCATTTTTGACAGAGGAGCCTGAATCTCAGTAGGGAACAATATCCCGTTGATGTGTTTCTGCAGTTTTTAGATGTTTTACAGGGCTTAACTTTAATTAAAATATAATTCGGTCCTGTTTCTCTTATGCTAATTACTTTACTTATAATAATTGGATTGTTATTGCCTGCAGTATGGCAGGTATTGTTAGGATAATTGTGATGAAGCGAATCCCTGAACCCTTCCGTATAAAAATGGTTGAGCCGATCAAGATGACAACCTATAAAGATAGGGAGGTTGCACTCAATAAGGCTGGATTAAATCCGTTTTTACTGCGCAGTGATGATGTCTATATTGACCTATTGACAGATTCAGGCACTGGTGCAATGAGTGATAATCAATGGGCGGGTTTGATGCTTGGTGATGAGTCCTATGCCGGTAGCCGAAACTACTACAATTTGTGCAATGCAGTAGAGCATTTTTTTGGGTATAAATTGGTTGTTCCTACACATCAGGGGCGTGGAGCAGAACAAATTTTGTTTCCTGCTCTGATTGAGCGTATGCGTCAAGTGCGTGGAGGGACGGAGCCTGTATTTATTTCAAATTATCATTTTGATACTACTGCAGGGCATATAGAGTTAAATGGCGGAAAAGCAATTAATGTGGTAGATAAACGTGCTTTTGATACCACGACAGCATACGACTGGAAAGGTAACTTTGATTTACAACGCCTGGTTTCCACTATTGAGGAGCACGGAAGCCACAATGTCTGTGCGATTATAACTACTGTGACCTGTAACAGTTCTGGTGGTCAGCCTGTGTCCATGAAAAATATGCAGGCAGTTTATGAAATTGCTACTAAGTATGATATCCCAGTGGTAATTGATTCGGCTCGATATTGCGAGAATGCTTACTTTATAAAGCAAAGGGAAGAGGGGTATCAAGAAAAATCGATTTTAGAAATTATTCGTGAGATGTATCAATATGGGGACATGTTGACAATGTCCGCAAAAAAAGACCCTATGGTAAATATTGGTGGCCTTTGTTGTATTCGAAACAATGAGGAACTGTTTCAAGCCGTACAAACCCGCTGCGTCCCTATGGAGGGTTTTGTGACCTACGGAGGGATGGCTGGTCGCGATATGGAAGCGCTGGCCCGGGGGCTCTATGAGGCTGCCGATGAGAGCTATTTGAACTACCGAATTGGCCAAGTGGCCTATCTGGGAGAGCGATTGAGATGTGCTGGAGTACCCATTCAATATCCCACAGGTGGGCATGCGGTTTTTGTAGATGCATCGAAGATTCTTCCCCATATACCATCAGAGCAGTTTCCGGCACAGGTGTTAACCAATGCGCTCTACCTAGAAGCGGGAATCAGGGCTGTGGAAATTGGCTCTTTACTTCTTGGGCGGGACCCGGATACCGGTGAACAAAAGAAAGCAGATCTAGAATTAATGCGGCTTACTATTCCACGTAGAGTCTATACAAATGACCATATGGATTATGTAGCAGATGCGATTATCGAACTTAGCTCGCGGGCCAATGAATTGCGGGGGTTAGCTTTCGAGTATGAGCCGCAAGTTCTACGACATTTTACTGCTAGATTTACAGAGATTTGAGCTATAAATAACTATTTTTTCTATTATAGTAAAACCATTCTTTAGTATTTTTTACAACTAAAATAAGGTGGATACATTGGATATTTGTATCCACCTTATTTTTTCTAGAAATTATCTTGTTGTCTTACCTGGTTCCAGCTGGCCCCTAAGTCGGTTGATTCGTAGAAATCACCATTGGCACCATCGCAGGAAACTAATAAACGATCGGCAACCAGAGGAACTATAGATGTACAGTAATCTGTAGGTGGTTTATTGTCTGTAGCTATCCAGCTTTTTCCGCCATCCGTTGTTGTTAAGATTCTGGTTTCTGTTTCACGATTCCTACCGGAAAAGTTACTTTGTGAAAAACCAACAATTGCAACGGCTTCATTGTCAGTTGAGAACCAGGGAACGGATCGAAATGTGAAATTTCTATTTATACAGCGATTTCTGGAAGATTTACTCTCTTTACATTCTTTAATATACGTAGTTATTTTATCCTGGTTGCCATTTTTATCAATTTTGTAATAGGTTGGCTTTCCTGTCCAGGACCAGAAGCCAGCTTCCTCGACACCTAACTGAACTGCGCCTGCGTTAACAATTGCATTTAGGTCAAAATCATCTACTGTTTTTTCGATCATCCAACTTTCAGGATCATAGATGAAGATTTCGCTATTGATTGGCGAAAATATAATACTTCCATACGTTGATTGCTCACGGACAGTTATGTAATTCTGGCCGTTGAATTCAAAAATAGTTGTATTGTATATATGTTGGTCACTTTTAGTGTGGGCTTTCATTTCCCCTATTTTTACTTCCGCAATATGCTTCCATCCTTGACCTGATCTTGAGGAGTATTGATTCAAAAGTTTCCACTTTACTTGTGAATTTGCTACTACTCCCCTATAAATATTCACTTCAAAGTCGCGAGTAACTAGAAGTTCTATCTCTCCTGTATCTAGAAGTCTCAGGTTTTCAATGTGAGTATTGTGCTCCAATGATATGTCTAGCCAATCCCCTTTAGCAGAGCGCCAGAATAGGGCGCCTTCACTCCCCCCGACTACTAGATCACCATGATTGTTTTGTGCGATAGCCGTTAGTTCATGATTGGTGTCAACAGCATCAAGCTCCCAGTCCCCGTCGGGAGTACGTTTCATAAATACGCCGACCTTTCCAAGAAAGTAGATGGAACTATCAGGGGAAATATACTCTTCGCTGTATGTCAGAGGATTCTGTGCAATGGATATATAAGCTGACTCACGCTCTTCATCATTTTCATCGATATGCCACCCGTTGATTGATTGAGGATCGTATTTTATGAATGGAAAGTGCTTTGCAATTACCTCCCCTTCTTTTGATTCAGGCGCGCGAATCAAAAGGTCAAGGTATCTGTCACCTTGTGGCTTTGGATAATAGATCAAAGTACCAAGATCAGTGACCTCACCCTGCGTAACTGAAAAGGTCCCCAGCTTCTCATCTGCACTTACGAAACGGCTGTACCATCCATTACCGTTTGAATAGAACGCCCGAATGCTACTAATAGAGTAATTCCCTGGTTTGACAGAAGAGGCAAATACCGTTGTACCATTTAGCTTTGGTCGATCCGCAAGGAGACGTTCAGGTTTTATGGCCTTAGACTCGTTTAAGTTTTCCGGGTTAATTGTGAGTTGATTAAACGGCAGGGCAACTCCAGATGCGTTAATGATTCGGGCGACAACAATTCCATCTTGTTCGTTAATAGGGGCGTCTTCTTTCAATGCCGGTAGCATATTAACTTGCACCGCACAACCTTGTAGAAATAATAAACAGACCGTTAAAAGAAGTGGGCAAGACTTAACGTACCTGAGAGCGTTCATCCCTGACATATTATTCTCCATAATTAGAACCAAAGCTTGCCAATTGTATTGCATTTGGCTCTGAGATAGTATTCAAAACGTTGTCACTCATTTATAAATAAACATATGGAAGTGTTATTTTGACACTAAATTTAAGAAGCGTGATGCCGATAGGCTATCAGGCAAGTGGAGTTAATACTCTTCTTAAAGGCATAATATTTGCGGCAATCCTTGTGTCTGAATCAGTAATTGCTCGGGCGCTGTCATTGGTACCCTATGATAGTCCGCCTGAGTTAGAGGGCGGGCGTGGGTATGTTTTGGTAAAGCTCGATGTAGGAGGTACTGCGCCCTCAATAGAGTTTGCTAAGATGTACGCTAATGGAAATAAATACCTGCTGAGTGGGCAAAAATATAAACTGCGAAAGAAAGGTCGTTATAAAGTCAGCCTCAAGGATAAGTCCGAAGGCTTTTACCTGATGACAGTCCCTGCTGGCCTGTACCAAATTACCCAAATAAATGCACCTTACTTCAATCTTCCCTACAAACTAGATACTGCTAAGCGGCGCACATGGCGTTTTCATGTGGAAGCTGGAAAAACAAATTATATTGGCAGCTTGTTTATAGGTAAGCAAAGAAAGTCAGATACGGTAGAGGTCTATTTCAAAAATCGAATAGCAACAGATTTAGATGGAGTTCAAGAAGCCTTAAACTCATTAACTGAGTTGTATCCTCTGGTATCTGGTGCGGGAGTGCAAGATGAATTCTTGCAAAGTTGGTTAAGTCCTCTGGAGATAAATCAATGATTGTTTTTTTTCGAGGGGCTTTATTGGTTTTGTTATGCATTCTGGTGAAAATTGGTCCAGTAGTAGCAATGCCAGCAGAAAGCTACTTTAAATCGGTTGATACTATAACAGCACAGGTTAGTCCAGATGGAAGGTTGGTAGCGTCCATTAAGCAGAGTGACGCTAGTCAAAAGTTAGATATTTGGAGTCGTAAAGATGGATCTAGTCATACCCTAATTGATCTCGAAACATTGACTTCCAGGGATGCATCAATTCAATTTATCCGTTGGGTTGGCCCAAAGTATCTTGTTGCCCAGTTTAAGGAAGTCAAGAAGGGTGTTAAAAATTTACTAGATACCAAGCCAGCTTATCGACTATTAGTGCTTGATGTATCAGGCTCCGAAGGCCAGCCTCCAGAAATATTTGAGGTAAAAACGCCGGGTTGGTTGGTCCATGCGTTGCCAAACAGGCCGGGCCATTTTCTGTATGCAAAAAGTGGGATTTACTCCAAGGTATACAGTATTGACGTATCTAAGCTTAACCGATTTAAACAGAAAGCAAGTAAACTTTTACGAAAAGATGGAGGCCAGTTTACAGTTCAGAATGAAGTGGCGTCGGTTGAAGGGTATGCGATACGCTGGTTTTTTGATCCATCAGGCCAGCCAAAGTCCGTTTTGTTTTTCAATGACAGCAAGCTTCATCTGAGTAAAGTTGTTGATGGAAACTCTACCGCCCCAATAAAGAGTTGGTCTGAAGAAGAGTTGGAAGAGGAGCCCGCTCCCGGAGCAGAGCATGGAGTCCTTATTCCGGTGTCTATAAGTTCAGAGCCTGGAACTTACTTTTGTTTAGATACTAATTCGGAGAAAGATCGGGTAGTTTACCGCTGCAATTTCACTAGTGGAGAACAGAGCATAGCTTATCGATCTGATAGCTACGATATTATCGATCTGGTAATAGAGCAATCGACAGGGGAGTTGATTGGTGTAAAAGTCGTTCATAATGGACGGTTAGAATATCAATATATTGATGAGGATAGACAAGAAAAAAATGGCATGGCGAGTCTACTAAAAACAACAGTAGGAAGAAGCCTCGATAGTACTATAGAACTTTACTATAGTGAGAGCCACGGCCAGCCAGGACGTTATTTCATTAGCAGGAAAAACCAGAAAATTGACCAGCTAGTGGCCTCAAAATTTCCACATTTAAATGATCAGCTTGAGAGTCGCCAATATCACGAGCAGGTTAAAGTGGAGGGATTGGATATTCCCTATATATTGACCGTGCCAAAAGGTAACGGGCCATTCCCTCTTATAGTTATGCCACATGGTGGTCCTCTTGGCGTTTTTGACCATCAGTATTTTGACTACTATACCCAGTTCTTTGTGGCGAATAATTATGCCGTTTTAAGGGTGAATTATCGAGGATCGAGTGGTTATTCAACTGAACTGGAGGAAGCGGGTGTTCAGCAGTGGGGTAACTTAATGCTTGAAGATATATTTCAAGCAACAAAAGTGGTAAGTGACCGAAGCGATATTTTGTCTTCGGAAATTTGTTCTGTTGGAATGAGTTATGGTGGATATGCTGCACTAATGATGGCTATCAAACACCAGCAATTGTTCCGCTGTGCAGTCAGTGTGGCCGGTGTCACAGATGTTAACCTCTACCTGAACTCACCCTATGCAACTGAGGCTCAAAGTAAGTGGATGCAGGAGAATGTTGGAGATACTGTTAAAGACTATGGCAAACTGAAGGACATTTCACCAGTATATCTGGCACAAAACCTTCAAAGGCCTGTATTTATTATTCATGGTGAGAAGGATGAAACTGTTGATGTTGAACATATGTACCGCATGAATATGATGTTAAGTAAGTTTGATAAGGACTATGAGTGGAAACTATATCCAGATATGGCTCATGGCCCTACTGATAGTGAGCACCATAGAGCTATTTTTGGGTCGATCATCAGTTTCCTTAAAAAGAACATGTAGGTTTCTGGGATTATGGAGGCTCGGAGTAATTTCATAGCAGTATTTGTGGGATTACTTAGAGCCATCTATTACCCAATTAGAGAGCTAGCTGAGACTTTAATACTCTCCTTTAAGATGGAAAGAAAACTGCGAGATACTGGGATAAGTGTATCTGTTCCGGAAAGTCGGACAAAATGGCGTCGTGACTGTAACTTTAATTCAAGGATTCTATGGCTGTTAATGATGTAGCTTCGATGTAATCGGTAAAAAGTTTCCTTAGGTAGCTGCTCACTGAAACTGTCAAGTGTCATATCTGAAATAATGGTATTTGTATTGTGGGATTTAACTCCTGTCTCGGTAAGGTGGATGCGACGATAACGACCGATACTGTCGATATAGTTAATTTGGTCATATTCAAATATCTTCATTTGATTGTAATCACTCAAAACCAATCGGTTTCCGCTTGTCGAAGACGTCTGTTGCCCTAAGGCATACATCTCTTGCCGTAATATCTTGCGAATGCTTTTCTTTATTAATTCTGGATGAGCAGGCTTTGTCAAATAGTCGATTGCATTTGTGTCGAACGCACGCAGGGCATAGTGCTGATAGGCTGTTAGAAAGACAAGTTGATAGTTTATATGTTGAGTTGCATTGGCCACATCAAAGCCATTCACCTCTGGCATTTCAATATCAAGGAAAACGATATCAGGGCTTTTGGTTACGATCTGCTTTATTGCTGACTTTCCATCAGTTACTTGCGCCACAACTTTCAATTCATCGAAGGTGTTAATTACTTCTATTAGATTGGATCTTGCTGCAGGTTCATCATCGACAATAATTACTTTTTTAGTATTCATTTTCGCCATTTTCAATCTACGGGGTTATGGATGAATTTACTTGTGGGAAGCGAATTTTCAAACTTGCTCCTTCACCGCTTGAATTTAACTTGAGGGCGTGGTTGTCACTGAAGTTGACTCTTAATGTTTGAGTTAGAATACGTAATCCTTCACCATAGGTAATGTTCTTGTCATCAAAGCATGCCCCTGTATCCTGAACTTCCACTTCTATGTAGCTATTATTTAGTTCGACATTTACACTCACATGACCACTTTTAGCGTAGGGTGCAATACCGTACTTTATGGCATTTTCCACAGCTGGCATTAGTAGTAATGACGGTATATTCATTCCATTCAAATTTTGTGGGCAGTCAATATCAAAGGTAAATCGATCCTCAAAGCGCTTTTGTTGCAGCAATAGGTATAACTCGATTAATCTTAGTTCTTCCTCAATAGTTATCCATTGGGTTTTGGTTAAGTTGATTGTGTCGCGCAATAAATCGGAAAGGCTGTAAATGAGCTCTTTAGCTTTTGATGGGTGCTGAATGACTTCTGATGCAATCAAATTTAGAGTGTTAAATAGAAAGTGAGGATTTGATTGCATTTTAAGTATTTGTAGCTCTGCCTGTTGTGCATGAAGCTGCGAGCGATAGAAGAAACTTTGCTGTTGAAATAAATATATGGCAAAAATATAAACTGTGGATTCAAGTAGCATTATCGCCAATGGTAATATTTTAATATCAGGTACTTTGAAAGTTAATGGGGGTTCTACGATCGGTGCAATGCTTATAAATAGAAAAATGACTACAATTGGTCTTAGTAAGTAGGTGTGTTTTTCTTTTAATAATCGTAGAGGGCTGTTAGGAAGATTTTCAATAAAAATGAAAAGAAGGTGACATAAAATGAATGTTCCCCATATTTTAGCTGTAGCCAACAGGAAGAGGTGGGGGGTTAGTGACTCAAGTGAATAAAGTGTAGCAGAGACGATAAAGATATTCACCCATGGCCAAATTAGAAGAAATATCCATGCTTGGATCTTATTTATTTTGCGAAATTCAAACAAGGTTCCTTGCCTATATTGCATTCAATATCGATTTTATATATCAGAATATCAACAGTAAATAATATAGATAATCTCATATGAAAGAAACTTGCCATTTGCTCCATTGAGCTTGAAATATGCACCGTTCATACAAAACATTCTCGATTGCAAGCAAATTTTTAAGTATCTAAGCATAAGTTTATGTATCTCAGGTTCTTAAATTGACGGAAGTTAGTCATGTGCTTTTTTATAGAGTTTTCTCTGTTTAATTAATGATAAAACTTCCAACAGTTCTGGTTGTGCGGAGATTTTCACCATCCGCACAATTCTGTCATAGGTGGATACTCTGATGGTGATATGAATATCCTCTCCAGTTAAAGGAAGTTTTATTTAATGTAAAAGGAAGGTTTATATTATGAATTATTCTTTTGTCTCTATATCTATAACTCCCCAATATATCTCTCTATTCCGGTGCCTGTTCGGTATCTGCTTTTTGGGTTCCCTATTGGTTGCTTGTGACTCGGATGACTCTGAAGATGTCTCAGGGACAGAGATTCCCTTAGTTACAGGCCCAAATAGCGATGCTTGTAAATTGTCTGAAAGTGAAATATATGCAACCGCTACGGGTTTGGAATATATTGTTACTCCCGATGCCTGTTTTGACTCCCTTTCCGGATATGAGTTTGAGCCAAGTTACGTAGAAATTGACGGCTTAAATATGCATTACGTGGATGTTGGGCCTGATAATGGCGAAGTTATATTGTTACTACATGGCCAACCCAGCTGGTCCTATTTATACCGAAAAATGATCCCGATCCTTGCTGATGCCGGTTACCGAGTGATTGCACCAGATAATATTGGAATGGGAAGGTCAGACAAGCCGATCGACGTCACAGTTCATCAATATGAACAACATGTTGCTTGGACTAAGGCGTTTATTGATAAGTTAAATTTAACTGATATTAATCTATTTGTACAAGATTGGGGAAGTGTTATTGGTCTTCGTATTGCAGGTGATATGCCACAAGTTATCGGAAGGCTAGTTGTCGCGAATGGTGACCTTCCGGTGATTCCATTGGGGGGAAATCCTTATATATACCCGACTTTTGAGATTGATGAATCACTGGGTGATGCAGAAACATTCTTTACTTCAAAATCGACTGACAGGGTGGAGGGATTCCAACAATGGATTAACTATGCCTCTAGTGTACCGGAATTAATTGCTGGAGATGTGGTACAAACATTGACTATTAACCTGCTAAGTGATGAGGAAGTAATTGCGTATAACGCCCCCTACCCAAATATTGAGTATAAAGCGGCAATACGAGCATTTCCTGCGATGATGGTAGGTATTGAAATGCAGAATTTTTCTGCCTGGAAAACACTTGGAGCTTTTCACAACCCATTTATGTTTAATGCTGGTGAGTATGATATCAACTTGGGGAGTATTGAAACGCAAAAGAAGTGGGTGGAGCATGTACCAGGTTCGGATGATGGTGATCATAGGCGCTTTGCTGCAGGCCACTTTATTCAAGACGATGTAGGCGAGGAATTGGCCATACACTTTTTAGATTTCTTGCGAAATACTACGGTTGAGGAACCATTGCAAGCTGGCGGTCCACTCTTTAATTTTCGCTATTGTGAGATATTACTGCCTTATCTAGACGGAGCTGAGGAGTCAACAGAGATTTGGGGTACCCCGGGTGTTAATTTTTGTCCCCAAAATCAGTGGGATGCTATCAACTTCAACGATATAGAAATTGAGTATGGTGCGCTTTTTGCAATCCCTAATGGGCCGCGTTTTTTTGTGGTGGATGAAATATTAGGTGGCGATATTGTCTCACCCAGTCCGGATGATGAACACCGTTTTTTCGGTGACTTAGAAATGCGCTTATTGACTACCATGAATTATAGTTCTGATCTCGGAGAGAGTGTTTCCTATATTCCTGGACAAGTACTAAGGAATAATACTTGGTTGTTTTATGAAGGTCGCCGTGTTTATGAGCTAACTGATATCAATGGGCAGGTGTATATTATGCAATCATTTAGTCGTATTGAGGTCTCTGATCTTCAGTTTGACGATTTAAAAGACCTGGGAAGTCGCCTCAATCTGCCAGAAGGCTGGACATTTAGAAGTCGCATTCTAAGTGAGCCATTAGAAGTCTCCGCCATCAATGGTATTGCTGAGGTTGTACAAGACGACTTAGGTAATAGCTACCAGTTAGTGCCGTAATATAAATGAAGTAACATTCATCGGTGTTATAAGGAATTACTGTTCTTTAAGAAGCCCATTTTTATTAAAGTGGGCTTCTTATGCATCGCCATACCCTTCAAGTGCATAGGTTAATGGAGGCTTAGGTGGTCTCTATGTCAAGTTGCTAGCGCTTGTTACTTGTGACTCTGCCAATTAAACGAGTTTCACGCTCTATCTCTGGGATTTATCTATAAATATCCTCGCTTCGCCGATATTCCGCATTTGAGGTGTTGAAACTCATTTTGTTACAGTGCCTACTATAAAACAGGAAGTTGAAGTTTTCTTTATAGAAACCTTTTTAATGAGTTTTATGTTGCGGTCTTATAAGAATGATTAATGTAAAAAGAGCGGGTTTAGGTGTATTGGTAGTTTCATCGGTCCTAATGGGGTGCTCAGTTACTGATAACCAAACTGATGTGGCCGGTAGGGAAGCTATTGACAACTCGGCGCTACTCCATGATCTAGCGGATCAATATGCTGAAGCTTATTTAGAAAACTTCCAGCCGTACGCTTACTTCTCAGATATGGAGCTGGACAGGCACAACCTTTTTTTAGGTAACTCCCCCAGTAACGCTGCCTCTCTAGCGGCATCTGAGGACAGAATACTCAATAAATTGGCAGAGATAGATCTTGATGGTCTAAAAAGTGATCAAGAGAAGGTATTCTACTTCAAACTGAAAGAGCGATTAGAGTCCAATGTTGGCCTAAGGGTGTGTAAGACTGAACTCTGGTCTGTTGATCATATGTTTGGGCCTCATATCATTCTTGGCTTTTTGACCGAGGTTCAGCCGGTTGAAACAGCCCAAGAAAAGGCAGATGCGATTGAACGTTGGCTTGACGCGGCTCGTTACTATGAGCAAGAAATAACCAATCTCCGCCGGGGGTTAGAGCAAGGTTACTCCGCACCTCAGAGTGTGGTTAAGCGAGTCATTCAGCAAGTTGGTGGCTTGACCCAAGTACCTATCGATGAGCACCCGTTCTTGGGGTTAGCGAAGAAAGCTGGGGACCCTGAGTTTGAAGCTGCATTTAAACAGGTGCTTTCAGATCACGTTATCCCCTCAATGGAGAATTACAAGAATTTTCTAGAGTCTGCCTATTTACCTGAAGCCAGAGCCGAGCTTGGTATCCATGCGATTCCTAATGGCCGTGAATGTTATATGGCTCAGTATCGTTCTTATACGACTTTGCAGAGAACACCAGAAGAAGTTTTTGAGTTGGGTTTAAGGGCTGTCAACTCAAACAAGAGCGAAGTGGTTCGCTTAGGCAAGGAGTTCTATCAAGTAGATTCCTACTCTGAGGCAGTGGCAAGGGCCAGTGAGGATAAGACTCAGAAATTTAATAGCGCTGATGAAATGCATCAGTTTTATGAGCGCCTGGTAGATAAGTCTAGAGATTTAACCGTTGACTTCTTCCATGAAATGCCTTTGATCGAAATGGAAGTAAAAGCTATCCCTGAGCATGAACAAGGTTCAGGTCGCAGTGCGCACTATATTCCGGGCACCAAGGAGCGCAAGGCGAGATTTGGATATGACCCGACAACTTATAAGGATGAGTCTTACGCTTCTGCAGAGAAGGTTACTATCCACGAAGGGTACCCGGGCCATCATATGCAAATTGCTCTCGTACAAGAGCAAGAAAAGTTTCACAAAATAGAAGATGCTTTGTCTAACTCTGCATTTGCTGAAGGTTGGGGTAGGTACTCTGAACATCTAGCGGAAGAAGCGGGAATGTATCAGTATGGGTCAACCAAGATCCTAAGGAGAGCATGGCCTGCGCGAGGTATGGTAGCGGACACCGCAATGCATGTACTCGGTTGGAGTGATGAAAAGGTTGCGGAGTTTTTGCAGGATTCTGGCGCTTCATTTGCAAAAGGCCCGAGGACTCTGATGGACCGAATGGCGGTTATGCCTGCGCAGCTTACCTCTTATGATTCTGGTGCACTCGAGATTTTCGCCTTGAGAGAACTGATGCAAAATGAACTTGGTGAAGACTTCGATATTAAGGACTTCCATGAAATCATTCTGAGAAATGGCAATGTTCCTATGGCGGTACTAAGTGAGCAGGTAAGGGACTTTATCGAAGAAAAGAAGCAGGGTTAATTTAAGCGGGATTTTCGCTAACTCAGTCCCACATCCATGCGGGACTGAGTTATAAATAGGCTTAGCAAGGCTTTTATCCTTGCCTTAAAGGCTACCTTAAATCCCCATTTGCCTGGACGCTAGATCCCGCATAATTTCTTCAGATCCGCCACCAATCGCATTCACCCGCACTTCACGATAGATTCGCTCAACACGGCTGCCGCGCATATAGCCAGCGCCGCCCAATACCTGCATAGCCTCCCGAGCGCAGAACTCAAGGGTTTCTGTGGCTTGGACTTTGAGTAGTGCGATATCCGCTACTTTGAGCTGATGTTGTTGCTCTGCCCAGGCACAGAGGTCCAGATAGGCTTGGGTGGCATTGATACGTTGAAGCATCTGGGCAAACTTGTGTCGAATCACCTGGTGATTGGCGAGACGCTTTCCGAAAGTCTGGCGCTCCTGGGCCCACTCAATGGCGTCCTGCAAACAGACCCGGCTGAACTCTACACAAGAGGCGGCAATGCCCAGGCGCTCGCGATTGAAGTTGTGCACTATGGGTAAGAAACCTTGGTTCTCACCGCCAATTAGATTGCTCGCAGGGACGCGCACCTGCTCAAAAAAGATACTGGCCGTATCGGAGCACCACCAGCCCTGCTTTTTATCGAGCAGCTGCCGGCTAACGCCTTCGGCATCCGCAGGGATTAAGAGCAGGGAGATACCGCCGAAGCCTTCCTCGCCAGTGCGCACGGCAGTAGTAAACCAGTTAGCGCGCATACCGCCGGTGATATAGGTCTTTTCGCCGGTAACGATATAGTCACCCCCATCACGCTCTGCGCGGCACTGAAGATTGGCTACATCGGAGCCTGCGCCTGGCTCGGTAACAGCCAGGGAAATATGCTTTTCGCCACGTAATACCGAGGGAATAACCTGATCTTTTAGGGCCTCACTGCCATAGTGCAATAATGGGGGCAGGGCAATGCCGTGGACCATTAGGCTGGCGTAGAGGCCACCAGCGCCGGGGCGGGCTAACTCCTCTGCGGCAACAATCATATGGAAGACATCGGTTTCGATGCCGCCGTAGTTTTCCGGATAACTCATCTGCAGAAGGCCAACTTCTGCGGCTTTTTTCCAAAGCTCGGCGGGTAGCTGGCCGTCTTCGTCCCATTCAGTAATGTAGGGAGTAATCTCGCGGTCGACAAAGCGGCGCAACTGGGTGCGCCATTCCTGATGGCCTTCGTCATAGAAGGGGCTTGCCATACGGGAGGCATCAATATCGTACATGCTGATCTCCTTTAGGAAGTAGCGTCGCTGGGGATTTTGGCGGTTTCCGTGGGAGCGGCTTCGATCTGAACTAACAGCTGGCCACCGCGTACCTGGTCTCCTTCACAGGCGCCCAGTTTAATTACGGTACCGTCGCGGTCTGCGCGCAGGGCGTGCTCCATTTTCATAGCTTCCATTAAGGCGATAGTGTCTCCCCGCTGAACGCTTTGATTGGGCTCAACCAATACCTGCACCAGGCAACCGTCCATAGGGGCCGTGATGCGGCCACTGCCTTCGTTAAGGCTCGATTTGGCGGGGGCGTGGGTGATATCGACAAAATGAAATTGCCTGCCGTCTAACAGGAGGTGCAGATTGCTTTGGTTGGCTAGGAACAGTCTCTTTTGGCTAACGCCATCCAGCAGGAGTTCAGCACTATAAACTCCAGTTTCTTTTTGTGATTTCTCAAAATGGACCCACTGAATCAGGAACTGCTGGTCGCCTACTGAGATTTGATAAGAATTATCTACTAACGCCAGCAGCTCACAGTTTAGGGTTTGTCCTGAAATTTCCAGTCGGTAGTTGATCGGCACGCTGTTGTCGCCACTGCGCCAGTCACTGCGGCCGCTACGCTGATCCTGAGGGTTGGCTTGGTGCAAGTGATTAAGTAATGTGGCTTGGGCTGCAATTACTGCTGGAACTGGTTCTGCGGATGTCAGCGTGCTGTTTTGGTCGAGGAAACTGGTATCGGCATCGCCAGCGATAAACTGTGATTCGGCCAGGATCTTCTGCAGGAAATGGATATTGTTTTTGGGGCCGATAAATTCCAGCCGGGTCAGGGCTTGGGTTAGCTTGCGCCGAGCTTCTTCTCGATCCTGCCCCCAGGCAATTAATTTGCCGAGCATGGGGTCGTAAAATGGCGTAATTTCGCAACCATTTTTCAAAGCGTGGTCGATACGGATTCCTTGCCCCTTTGGCGCTACCCAGTGGAGTACTTTTCCGGCCTGGGGCAGGAATTGTTGTTCCGAGTCTTCGGCATACAGGCGGACTTCAATGGCGTGCCCCTGCTGGGAGACTTTCTGCTGGGAAACGCATAGGGCTTCGCCGCGTGCTACTGCCAGTTGCCAAGCTACCAGGTCAAAACCGGTTACCATTTCTGTTACCGGGTGCTCTACTTGCAACCGGGTGTTCATTTCCAGGAAATAGAATTCGCCGTTGGGGCAGAGTAGAAACTCTACGGTGCCCGCGCCTAGATAACCGCAGGCTCGCGCGGCGTCGACTGCGGCTTGCCCCATTCTTTCCCGCAGCTGGGTGTCGACCGCTGGGGAAGGGCACTCTTCGACCACTTTTTGATGGCGTCGCTGTACGGAGCAATCCCGCTCCCCCAGGTGAATACAGTTGCCATGACGATCCGCAAATACCTGGATTTCGATATGGCGAGCGTTGACCAGTGCCTTTTCCAGAATTAACTCGTCGCTGCCAAATGCACTCATGGATTCACTGCGGGCGGCGCGTAACTGGGAGGCCAGCTCGTTGTCTCCGTGAGCCAGGCGCATGCCGCGCCCACCACCGCCTGCGGCGGCTTTGATCATTAATGGGAAGCCAATGCGCCGCGCCTCGGCGATCAGGGTGTCGTCGTCCTGGGCACCCTGGAAGCCGGGAATACAGGGTACGCCGGCTGCGGCAACAAACTCCTTGGCTTTGCGTTTGTTGCCCATCAGTTCTATGACTTCGGCACTCGGGCCAACAAAACTCAGTCCACTCTCTTCGCAAGCGCTGGCAAATTCCGCATTCTCAGCGAGAAAGCCGTAGCCGGGGTGGATGGCGGTGGCTCCGGATTTTTTAGCCGCGTCGAGAATTTTTTGGATATCCAGATAGGACTCCGCCGAAGTCTGCCCGCCAATGGCTACGGCGATATCGGCAGCTTGTGGGTGAAGTGCATCGCAGTCCGCATCGCTGTAGACGGCGACTGTGCGATAGCCTTCCGCCTGAGCAGTACGCATAATTCGCAGTGCGATCTCGCCGCGATTGGCGATTAACAGGGTCTCTGTTGTCGACATCAGTGCTGCCACTCCGGTGATCGTTTTTCCAGAAATGCACGGGCGCCTTCGCGCCCTTCATGGCCTTGAATTGCGCGGGAAAACTGTTGCGCAGCGCCGTCGAGCAGTTGGCTGAGGGCAGTCTCATCACTCACCCGCGCCGCATCCAGCAAGATTTGCTTGGTCGTTGCCAGAGCGCCGGGAGCGCAGGCATTGATCGCGCCCAGGTGTTCCTGCAGCGCGCTTTCAAGGGCTTCGGAATTATCGAGTAACTGATGGATTAACCCAATTTCCAAAGCCTGCTGTGCATTGACCTTTGCTCCGCTGAGGGCCAGGCGCCGGGCCTGGGAGAGACCGACCCGTGCCACGACAAAGGGAGCAATTTGTGCAGGCGGTAAACCCAGGCGGGTTTCCGGAAGGGCGAAGCGGCAACTGCGATCGGCAATGGCAATATCGGCACTGCAAGCGAGCCCGAAACCACCGCCCATTACGGCACCTTCCAATACGGCAATGACTATTAAAGGGGTGCGATTAAAGCGTTCCATCAGTTCACCGAAACGACGGTTTAGGTGAAAAAACACATCACTATTTCCATCGCTCGCGCCCTGCTGAGCATTGAGCATATCGGCAATATCGCCACCGGCGCAGAAGTTGTGTTCTGCACCCCGCAGTACCAACGCTCGCACCTGCGGATCTTCTTCCGCTTCTGCGAGTTTTTGCAGAAGCTCATCTACCATTTGCAAACTGATGGCGTTGCGCTGCTGCGGGCGATTTAGCGTGAGATAGCGGGCGATGCCGATGGTTTCATCAATAATTGTCTCCATGGCCTGACCTCACGCGGTGGGTTTGCGTTTGCTGGGCAGTATGCCCATCAGCTTACAGATAATGCCGAGCATTACTTCATCTGCACCGCCGCCGATAGCGGTGAGACGGCTATCCCGGTAAGCGCGGTTGATTACAGTCTCCTCGATATAGCCCATGCCACCCCAGAACTGCAGGCACTGATCGGGAATAGAGCGGGACAGGCGACCAGCCTTGAGCTTGGCCATTGAAGCAAGGGTAGTGACATCTTCACCTGCCACATAAGCTTCCACCGCGCGCCAGGTTAGAGAGCGCAGGCATTCCACTTCGGTCTGCATTTCTGCGAGGGCAAAGTGGATAGTTTGATTGTCGATCAATGGTGCTTTAAAGGCATGGCGTTCGCGCACATAGTCGATGGTGCTGGTTACACAGTGCTCCAGGCCTTTTAAGTTCAGCGCGGCGCCGGCGAGGCGTTCTTCCTGGAACTGAAGCATCTGCAATAGGAATCCGGCACCTTCATCGCCGATACGGAAATGTTTGGGCACCCGTACATTGTCAAAAAAGATGGGAGCGGTTTCCGATGAGCGCATACCTAATTTGTCGAGTTTTTCGCCGATGCGTACACCAGGCGTTTTCGCCGGAATAATGACCAGGGATTTGTTGCTATGGGCTTTGCCCTCACTGGTATTGACCAGGGTGCAGAAAAAATCGGCGCAGGGGGCGTTGGTGATCCACATCTTGCTGCCGTTAATCACATAGTCGTCGCCATCGCTCTTGGCGGTGGTCTTAATCGAAGCAACATCGGAACCGGCGCCGGGTTCGGAAACGGCAATTGCACCGATCATCTCGCCACTCACAGCGGGAATCAGGAACTGTTCTTTCAAATCCTGGCTGCCAAAATTAGCCAGGGCCGGGGTGCACATGGAGGTTTGTACTGAAATTGACAGGGGTACACCACCACAGTGAGCGCTGCCCAGCTCTTCCAGGAAAACGGTTTCGTAACTGAAGTCGAGACCCAGGCCACCGAAGTCCGTGGACTTACTGATTCCCAGCAGGCCCAGGTTGGCCAGTTGTTGGAAAATTTCGTGGATAGGAAAGCGGCCGGCCTTTTCCCATTCCGCCACATTGGGATTGATTTCCTGCTGTACAAAGTTTTGTACAGTGCGCTGCAGTTCCCGGTGTTGATCGCTAAATATCATTATTGTTTTCCCTGCCTTGAAGTGTGAACCCGGTGATTGTGTTAATGGGCAACCGCACTTCCTTGTTGCCCCGGTTTTTCGTTAGAACCTAGCTACGCCAAAGGTATTTTTATTGAGTTTTCTCTGCTCGGCCTCATTGCAAATTTCTAGCAACATGCCTAAAAGTTTGCGTGTATCGCGGGGATCGATAATGCCGTCATCCCAGAGGCGTGCACTGCAGGCGAGAGCATCGGAATTGCCATCCATAAATGCGCTGGTGTCATTTTCCAATTTGTCCAATACAGTCTCATCCACATTGCCACTGCGTTGCATTTTTTGCTCGGTGACGATGCGCATTACCTTGCCGGCCTGGGCTGCGCCCATAACTGCGGTGCGGGAATTGGGCCAGGCAAAAATAAAGCGGGGATCGAATCCGCGACCGCACATGGCGTAGTTGCCGGCCCCGTAGGAACCGCCCACGACAATACTGAGTTTTGGTACGCTGGCATTGGCCACGGCCTGAATCATTTTGGCCCCGTGCTTGATGATGCCGTTGCGCTCCACCTCGGTACCCACCATAAAGCCGGTGGTGTTATGTAAAAACAGCAGTGGCGTGCCACTCTGTTCGCACAACTGAATAAACTGCGCGGCCTTGTTGGCCCCCTTGGGGGTGATCGGGCCGTTATTCCCAATAATTCCTACAGGAAAGCCTTCAATACGAATATGGCCACATACGGTTTGTCGATCGAATTCCGGCTTGAAATCCAGCATGGCAGAGCCGTCGGCTAGACGAGCGAGAATTTCGCGCACGTCGTAGGGCTTTTTGCTGTCTGCTGGAATCAGGCCGAGCAAGTCGTCGATAGGATGCAATGGGTCTCGGTAGTCTTTTTGTACTGAGCTTTTAATGGGGGAGGGGAGGGCGGCAATAATTTCCCTCGCTATGCGGATACCATCGGCGTCGTTCTCAGCTAAGTAATCGCCACTGCCGGATTCGGTACAGTGCATTTCCGCTCCGCCGAGGCTTTCCGCATCGGCAATTTCACCGGTGGCTGCTTTCAGTAGCGGCGGCCCAGCCAGATACATACCGGTTTGCCCGCGTACCATGACCACATAATCTGACAGGCCTGGCTGGTAAGCACCGCCGGCAGTAGCGCCGCCATGTACCACGGTTACTTGCGGAATACCGGCAGCGGACATTCGAGCCTGGTTGGCAAATCCGCGTCCACCGGGAGCGAAAGTGTCGCTGGCATACATCAGGTTGGCACCACCACTTTGTGCCAGGGCGACAATCGGCAAATGATTCTCCAGAGCGATCCTCTGCATTCGCAGGGCTTTATCCATCCCGGCTGGTGAGATGGTGCCACCTTTTACGGCATAGTTATCCACCCGAACCATGCAACGTTGTCCGCTGACCTGGCCAATGCCACAAATGGCTCCGCCACCCGCACCGGTACCATCCTGGTCGTCAAAAAGTTTATAGCCGGCAAGGGAGCACAACTCTACAAAAGGCGCGCCGGGGTCGAGCAATAAATTTAGGCGCTCCCTTGGCAGCAGCCAGCCCCTGTCACGATAGCGTGCAGCCTTACTTCTCTCTGCCTGTACCGGACGTTGCTCAGCTTCACGAAAATGGTTGATCTGTTCCAGCATGGCAGCTTGGTTGTCATTGAACTCTGCCGAGCGGTTGTCGAGCTGGGAATCAATCGGCTGCATTAGAGCTTGCCCTCCGCTTCCAATTCTTCCACTACCTGCGGCCGGCGTTTGCGATGGAATCCGTTGAAGCGTTTAGAGTTACGGGCCGCCTGAGGCTGCCAAAGGGGAGAGTGATGTTTGAGACTCGAGCCACCATCGATACGCAGCGTTTGTCCGGTGATATAGCTGGCGGCATCGGAAAGCAGGAAGCACACGGCCCCACTAATTTCCGCTTCCTCTCCCAATCGATAGAGGGGAATACTGCCTCGGAAGCCCGGTAATAGCTCGCGCAGGAATTTGGGGTCGTAAGTATCAAAACCGCTGGAGAGAATATAACCTGGCGCCACGGCGTTGACTCGAACCCCAAATGGCGCCCACTCTAATGCGGAAGTTTCGGTAATATTTTCCATGCCTGCTCGAGCGGCACCGGAATGCCCCATCATTGGCATACCGCCTGCGTTATCTGCGGTGATATTTACGATACTGCCGCCGTGCTGTTTCATAGATTGAACAAAAACTTCTCGGGACATTAAAAAGCCACCGAGCAGGTTACTGCGTACAACAGCATCGAACCCTTTTGTGTTGATCTGCTCAAGGGGTGAGGGGAACTGGCCACCGGCATTGTTCACTAATCCGTGAATTTGGCCCCGGGCCTGGACTATTTGTCCCACTGTCTCCTGCACTCCTTCTTCATCGCGGATGTCCAGGCTGAATAAGCTGCACTCGCCAGCATCGTTGTGGATCTCGCCGGCAACCCTTTCCAGCTTGTCCAGTTTGCGCCCGATCAATACTACATGGGCGCCGAGGCTGGCCAGTTCGTGGGCAATGCAGCGTCCAATACCGCTGCCGCCACCGGTGACGATATAGGTTTGCTCGCTAAAGCTGCCGGAGCGCAGCTGGCTTTGATAGCGCATGAAAGTTTCCTTTTTTACGGCCTTACGGCTTATTCAGTTTTTATTGTTCTTGTCGGCGCTTGCGCCTGCGTGTGGGAAAACGCAGAATAGCTTAACGCTACCAAGCAAGCGCTTGGTATTCAATACTTGGCGCCTATTTGATTAAAAATTCTCAGGGCCGTTAAGATGTTTGACTCAAATTGATCAATACGGGGAGTGGTTCGTGATTGAAAGTGGGCAGGATTTAGTGAGAGTTCCCGAAGAGTTATCGCCGCAGCAGCTGGTAGATGCTTTGGTGGCAGAGGGAGTGCTAACAGATCCTGAATCTGCCCGTGGACGTTTGCTGAATGCTGCAGCGCGGTTGTTTGAGCAAAAAGGGTTCGCCCGGACAACAGTTCGGGATCTCGCTGCTGAAGTGGGTATTTTGTCTGGCAGTATTTTTCATCATTTCTCCAGTAAGGAGCAGATTCTCTGTGAAGTAATGCGGGAGGTGACGATATTTGCCGGTGCGCGAATGCGAACCGCGGCGGAACAGAGTCGAACACCGCAAGAGAGGCTTCAGGCCTGTATTCAGTGTGAATTAGAGGCTATTCATGGGTTGGCAGTACCGGGTTTTTCTATCCTGGTGGTGGAATGGAGAAGCCTATCCGAAGAGAGTCAGCAGGAGGTTTTGCGCCTAAGGGAGGAGTATGAGCAGATATGGCTGGACGCTATTGAGGCCGCCGAATGTCCCGGTGGTGATCCCGCACTGGTAAGGCGTTTGCTGGTCGGTGCCTTGAGTCACACATACAGTTGGTATAAGCCGAGAGATAAGGGGTTGTCTATTCCAGATCTGGCGGCGCGTGTTCTAGCGATATTCACTCCCTGAATTCTTCCTAAATTGGCAAAGCGTGCCATAAAAACTGTGAACTTTGCCTTCTTTCCTGCCATTTTTGTTTTTGAACTGGCTTGGTGAGAACTGGTGCGCAACTGATTTTCTCTGAATCTTTTACTCTCCGCGCAAGATGTAATAAATGTGACAATTTGCGTCACTTGGTGACAGGAGAGGGAGATGGCGGGCCAGGATTTGTACCAGGTGGTTTCCATGGGAAGGACACTTCACGCCAAAGAACCGGGTCCGGTTATCCGGGATGTGGCGAAGTTGTTCTCTATCTCGGAGCCCCAGGCGCGCAGGCTGCTACTAAAAGGCTGGGTAATTAAAGATCGGTTGGTTTCTGACCAGGCGCTGGAGTTTCGCACCAGTCTGCAGAAAATTGGCCTGCGAGTGGAGGTTTGTCCGGCGGGACGATTTGATAACCGCGAGCTGATTGCAAAGATAAAAGTTGCCCAGCGGCGCAAGGCCCAGGTCAATGCTGCATCGGTGGATGCGCCGGATAAGTCGCGCGCTGGTACTGACCCTTTTGTTCCTGTTAGCCAGAAAGCTCTCGAAGCAGACGGGCCCCAGAAAGTCGTTTCATCCACTCCTGCCGCAGGCAACCCAGCAATAAAGCCGGAAGGCTCCCAGGATTCGGTTGAGTGGTATTTATCTGATGCCGGCCGATTGCATGCTGACAGTGTCACCAGTCAGGGCAAGGCAGTTTGGGGAGTGGTCAAAGCAGTAATCGTGCCCTCAATATTCTGGTTGGTACTGTTCGCTTGTGTTTTCTCCAGTGGATATGCCCTATGGCAAATCCCTATGGCTGTTTGGCAGGGAGAACTTACTTGGGTGGGGGTGTCGCTGAGTATTTTAACCGTACTTCTCGCCCTGCTTGTTGGTCTGCTGTTTGTCTGGCCATTTTTCTGCTTATCCTCCCGTTTGCGAGATTCATCGGAGCCCCGTCAGCTGTTGCCCTCTGAAGGTAAGGAGGCCTTGAAGTTAATTAATTCATTGGTCGATAAGCTAGGGCTGCCAAAGATCAGCCAGGTCTTTGTAAGTGCAGACTCCCATATTCTGTCCCAGCCGGGATTTCTCCAGGTTTTTAGGCAGAATTTACCACTTACAGTAGGGCTTGCCAGCGTCGCCTCATTGGACGGGAAGGAGGTCCTGGCACTCGTGGGCCGGGGGCTCGCCTTTTATCGCGGCCGTTTGCTCGGCGCACTTGGTTGGTTGACTTACGGCACCGTGCAGCGATTGGAACTGATGCAGTGGGCTTTTGAAAATGAGCGCAGTGTTGTTAGCCCGGCTAATGCTCCGGGAGCATTAGCCGCGCCATTTCACCGTATGCTAGTGACAGGTGGATATATTTTGCTCCCTATCTTGCAGCGCCTGGAGGCACTGCATTGCCGCTTAACCGCAGGCAGTGCCGTAATGCTACAGGAGAGGGCTGACGGTGTTGCGGCGCAGATAATAGGTAGTGATGCGTTGGCAGACTTCGCCAGGAAGTGGCATCGGTTAGTGCACGCAGATCTCTTAGTGACAGAAATTAATCGCGAAGCCCAGGCGCTGGGACGCAGTTGTGCAAATATTCCCGATGCCGTCCGTTGGATGCAGGAGAACCTGGATGTTGATACCTGCGATGTGGTTGAGGCTGCTATGACGCAGGCCAGGGACCCCTGGGATATTCAGCAGGCGATCGACAGTGAATGTGTAACGGTGTTGATTGAGCGGGAATTTGTGGGGCAGGTTAGATCTGCGATACCCCTGCAATCCATGTTTGTGGACTTTGCCGGGCTGGCAACCGCTGTGACGTCTGAAGTTGCTGGCAAAGACTGTGAGATGGTCGAAAACCGACTTTTACTGAGTTCAAGTAAGGAGTCAGAGGAGTCTGCTGAGGTACTGGACGAGTATTTCAATCGCCTGGCGCCCTTGACCCTGATGCCTCTGCGCAGGCCATCCTCTGCGGAAATGCAGGCGCTGGATCTGCAGGGCACTATCGATTGGCTGCGCAGTAAACTGGTGGAGTTGCGTGATTTGCGTGGACGCCGTGAGGACTTGCAGATCAGGGTTTTTACAATGCAGCTGGGAGCGGCGCTGATACGCGGCAAAATCCCTTTTACCGCTGAAGACTTTTGCTTGAAGGGGGCCAGCCTTGCAGGAGCTCAAGAACAGATCGCTGTTAAGCGCGCTGAACTGGAGGAGTCACACAAGCAATTACAGCAGATCTATGGTGTTTTCTATCAGCGCCTGTGTCTATCCCTGGTAACTATGCCCACGGATCAGCGTCAAACAGCCAGGAATCAGCTGCGCCATTTGGCCGCCTACGATAGCTTGGCACCACATCTGGATCGGCTCGCCGGTTATAGCCACTCGCTGGCAATATTTGCCCAGCACCTATCACCAGAGTTGAATGAAAGGGAACTGCTGCAAAAATATACGGCGCTGTCTTTGCGAGAGATAGATGCCATAGTAGCGGCAGTGGAGAGTTCGGCTCTATTAAGAGAGCAAGGGGTGGCGGTGGCAATAAATTTGAAAGCTCAGGGGGAGCCTTTCAGGCAGCTGCCACAAGGGAGACAGGAAGTGCTGGATTCTCTGCAGGTTATGGAATCGCGTTGCAAACACATTCGCGCTGCGATTCTGGAGCACTATCATATCCAGCTAGCCGCCTTGCTGAGTCAGTGTTTGGAGCGGGAAAAGCAGTTGCAGTTAAAGCCACTGCGACTGCTTAAAGCCGGCTAACCGCCGGCCAGTTTTACCGTGTGGTTGCGAGATTCCAGGAATATTTTGATCTCAGTACGCTTGTCACCCTGAATCTCAATCACCCCATCTTTGAGGGCGCCACCGCAGCCACAGCGCTTCTTGAGCTCTGCCAGGAGCAGCTTGAGTTCGCTGTCAGTGCCTGGCAGCCCGCGCACGCAAGTCACCCCTTTTCCTTTTCGGCCCTTGGTTTCCCTTTGGATTCGAACTATGCCATCTCCATCACGGCGCTTCTCTGTCCTGGATTCCTCTTTAATTCGACCGAGGTCAGTTGAATAGACGAGACGATTCTCCTTAGCCATGATTGGGAATACTCCGTTGGTATTTGCTGAAAATGCCGGGAATTGTGCCCGAGGTGCGCAGGATGTCAAAGCCGCTGTAAACGATGTTGAAAATGGGGCGACCCCTGAAGCCTGAGAGGTTAGAATTTTGCCGCAATATGAAACAGCAGCGTAGTTGAGGTGATAGATGGCGTTGACGGGACGTCGCAAACTGCTCAATGAGGTAATTTTCGGAACCGAGACCCGGGCAGGGCGGAATTTTGATGTTTTTTTGATCTGGGCGATCCTGATCAGCGTGGGTTTGGTGCTCCTGACCTCCATAGGTACGGTGCGCGACCGCTATGAGCACTTACTCATCGGCCTGGAATGGGTATTTACTGGCCTCTTCACCATTGAATATATCGCCCGGATATATTGCACGGTGAATCGCCGCAAATATATTTTCAGTTTCTATGGGATTGTGGATCTGCTCGCAATTCTCCCCAGTTACTTGGCGCTTCTCTATACTGGCGCCACCTATCTTTTGGTGATTCGCCTGTTGAGGGTGCTGCGGATCTTCCGAATCCTGAAGCTGGTTCGCTACTTACGTGATGCCAACGTCTTGTTGCGAGCCCTCGGGCTGGCCCGGCGCAAAATCCTGGTGTTTTACTCCAGTGTTTTGGTTATGTGCATTATTTTTGGTTCCCTGATGTTTGTGGTGGAGGGGCCAGGCCACGGATTTACCAGTATTCCCACGAGTGTTTATTGGGCTATTGTGACCATCACAACCGTTGGTTATGGCGATATCTCTCCGCAAACGCCTTTGGGGCAGGGCATTGCTGCAATGACCATGCTGATTGGTTACTCAATTATTGCAGTGCCTACCGGCATTCTAACGGCGGAATTGGCTGGAGAAATGCATCGGGAGCGAGTGCAACAGCGCTGTGATAACTGCAGCCGTAGTGCCCATGACCCAGATGCGGAATACTGCAAATTCTGCGGCCATCGCCTGGAGGATATGGAAGAGAGCGAAGCGCTGTAAGTTATTCGCCCTTTGTCACCGCCGGCCAAAACAGGGCCGGCAGCCATTTATCAGCTTATGGTTTTACCACTCATCCGGGACGCGGACTGCTATGACTTCTGCCTTGGCGCAGAGGCGTCCATTGCTGGTGAGATTGCAGTGCAGAACAGTTTTCTTGGAGGAGCGCTGAACAATAGTGGCTTCGAGAATGACCGGTTTATCGATGGCAGCCGGTGCCAGATAGCTAATATCCAGTTTGCCGGTGGCATACCAGATCTTGTCACCAGTGCCGACAGCTCGTCCGGCTTGCAGGTAACCATCGGCGATGGCTGTGCATACGGTATGGCAGTCGATAACCGTAGCGATAATTCCACCGTTTAAATATTGAGCAGGTCCAGCATTGTGATGGGAGCTGGGAAGGAACTCGCAGCGGGTTTGATCCTTCTCGGTCCAGTAGCTTTTAATACGCAGGCCCTGGTCATTGTCTGGACCACAGCCGAAGCAATGATTGCCCTGGATCTGATCTTGAATTGCGCTTTCCTGAGTCATATTTATCCCTCGCTATGAGCGCGCAATACTACCGATTTGCGCCGCAGAGTGGAAGAAACTACCCTTGCGGGCTTGCAACAGAGTTATCCGAATTATCTGGACGTAAATACATGGACATATACGGCTTTTGTGCCCCTGGTTTAGAGGCTCTTTACGATGCTTTTGCCAGAAATTTTCGCGAGTGCGGTGATACAGGAGCGGCCTTTGCCGTGCGCCAGCATGGAGAATTAATCTGTTCCTTATGGGCGGGAAGTGCGGATCGGGGTGCAGAGAGGCCATTTACTGAAGACACATTGGCCAATGTCTTCTCATCTTCCAAAGGCGTTCTTGCAGTTTTGGCGATGCAGCAAGTTGCCGCAGGCAAACTGGATTTGGATCGCCCGGTAGCGGATTACTGGCCTGAATTTGCCCCAGGCAAAGAAACTGTCACCGCACGCCAATTGCTGTGCCACCGCAGCGGACTTGTCGCTTTCCGTGAGCGGGTAAAAGACAGTTTGATTTACGATTGGCAGGCGGCTTGCGACCAGGTGGCTGGCAGCGAGCCTTGGTGGAAGCCCGGAAGTGCACAGGGTTACGCCCCATTTTTATACGGCTGGAGCTTGGGTGGATTAATTGAAAGGGTTGCCGAAAAACCCTTGTTGGAACTTTATCGGGAATTGCTAGCCAAACCCCTCAATCTTGATGGGGGCTTTGGGGCAAATGGACATCGTTCGCAGAGAATTGCCGATGTCAGCCCGCTGAAACAACCCTTACCAGAGCTTCGGGAAAATGCCATTGGCCGCGCCATAAAAGAAGACCGCAAAGGGCCTGTTGCGATGGCATTTAGCAACCCGGTGAGCTTGATGATGGGTACCAATAGCTCCGAGTGGCGCGGTGCTTTAATTCCTGCAGCCAATGGCCACTTCAGTGCGAGAGACCTGGCAGCGGTTTACGGTGAACTCACCTGTGACGAGCCGACTATTTTGCCCAAGCGGTTGATAGATGAAGCGGCAAAGGAGCAGAGTCATGGCCACGATAAAGTATTGCAGGCTGAGGTGAGTTTTGGTTGTGGCTTTATTCGCAGCAGTTCCGCGGCGGACTTGCGCTTTGGGGGTAGCCAGGGCTTTGGCCATCCGGGAGCGGGTGGTAGTGTCGGCTTTGCTGATCCGGAAAGAGGGCTGGGCTTCGGATACGTGACAACTCGTTTGGGGCAGAGCTTATTTATGGATCGTCGAGCGGTCGGTCTGGTAGATGTTCTTTACGGGTTGTTGTGATGACTGAAGAAATAAAGGCTCTGGTAGAGCGGGTCGATGAACTGGAGAGCCGTTTGGCTTTCCAGGAAGACACTATAAGCCAATTAAATGATGTGATTACTCGTCAGGATACGGATATTCGCACTCTACTCGCACATATGCGCGAGTTGGGCGAAAAGTATCGGACGATTGCTTTTGAGATGCAGGGGGCCGGCAAGCCGCTGGATGAAAAACCTCCGCATTACTAATTCAGTGGTTACAAAAGGGTTTTTATAGAAGTCCACAGGGGCTGGCACGAAATTTTTTTTGTTACTAAGTGACAGACATAGAGGTATTCGCTGCCTCTTGGGGGTGACTTTAAAAACAAAAGCGTCTAAAAAAATTGCCTCAGTGGAGCGTGAGGCTATTGACAAACTTTTCCACATACGCAGTTGGTAAAATTTGCCCTCAAACAAGAAGATATCCACCGCTATTTGACGTCAAGGCAGATTTCTAACTTGTTGTTTTTAAAAGGAAAACTGAAGAGTTTAAAAAATGTGCAAAACGCTGTAGGCGAGAGTTTACGCCGGCTGGCGCCATGGATAGCTTATTAGTGCACAGTTTTATCCACAGATTTTGTGGAAGACCGGAAAGCTGATCACTTCTTGCTCGCTACTTTGTCCGTCATTGGTACGTAGTTATGAATAGTTAGTACGTAATGGGGACTAGTCAGTAGAACTGACAATAAATTCGCTTTAGTCTATGGAAAATTTCATTGGGTTGGTTCAGCCGCCAGTCAGATAGTGTGTTGAACAATACAGAGATTGCACAAGACATGTGTAGCTCAATACCCGTTACTTAAAAATGCGTTAGGAGAGCCAATAATGAAATATTGGGTAGCAGCCCTGGCACTGGGTTCGATGGTTGGTTGTTCCACATTGGACCCTTACACAGGTGAAAGTAAGACCAGTAATGCCGCCAAGGGGGCTGGAATTGGAGCTGTAACTGGAGCGATCGTTGGTGTCGCTACTGCCAGTAAGAAAGACCGTGGTAAGGGAGCCTTGACCGGTGCCCTGGGTGGCGCGGCGATCGGTGGTGGCATTGGTTACTATATGGATCGTCAGGAAATGTTGTTGCGTCAGCGCCTGGAAGGTACCGGCGTACGTGTTGAGCGTGAAGGTGATAATATTCGCCTGATCATGCCAGGTAACATTACCTTCGGTACTAACCGCGCAGATATTCGTACAGACTTCTATGACACTCTGGAATCGGTCACTGTTGTATTGCAGGAGTTTGATAAAACTGCAATTCGAGTCAGCGGCCATACCGATAGCACTGGTTCAGATGTGTACAACCAGAGCTTGAGCGAACAGCGTGCTAATTCCGTTGCTGGCTTCTTCAGCGGTCAGGGCGTTTCTGCAGGTCGGGTACAGGCGGTAGGTTACGGTGAGCGTTATCCTATTGCCAGTAATGACTCTGAAGCTGGGCGTCAGGCCAATCGCCGAGTTGAGTTGGAACTACTGCCTTTATAACGATCAGGTCAGATATTTTCTACCTTTAGTCGTTCTTTTATTGATAGTGCCCAGATTGTTCGATTTGGGCACTACCCCCCTTCATAAATTCCCATTATTATTCTACTCAATTTCTTAACTAATCCCTTAAGCAGCTATTTGTTTGTCCCTACAAAGAGTTTCCGGCTTTGATTCCTGGTTACTCGGCGGATGATGTATTGAGAGAAAGCTTTCTCACTTATCCTCTTGCCATCTTCAGAATCTTTTCCGAACTGTTTTTGTAGTTGCCGCTCAAACCATTCTATTTAGATCAAGGCTCATCTTTGGATTTCCGTGTTGTCTTGTTTTCAGACTTATATAAATCTAGCGACCCTAAGATTTAGCATTAGTTTGATTTCAGTAAATTTTTAGAGAATGTTTTGTGAGCCAAACGAGAGTGGTTATCAGTTCTTTGATGTCTCAGTTTGTTCGACTGCTAAAAATTAGATGTGCCAACATTTTTATAGAGATCATTTGCCAATCATATTTTCTACCTATGAATAATTGATTTTGTGGCCATGTATGCAGAGATAGATTTGCTTGCTTTTTGATTTTTAGAGCATTGGCCGTCAAGTAAGCAGGAAAGTCCGAAAATTAAGTTGTCTAGGGTTGGGTTGGCGCTAATAATAATTTCTTAGTTTTATTATTTTCTGGATTTGTATTTTGTGTGATTTATATTTTTGACCAGCTTTTTATGTTGGTACACCTGTGCAAGTTGAGGTGGTATGAGTCGTAAGTTTTTATTGTTTTTTCTGTCGCGGATATTTTTAGGTGTTTAGTTGGTGGAATCAGTTTTGATTAGTACCCCCAGGCAAAGGATCGCATAAATACTTCTAATTCGAAGGGTGTGGCGCCAGATTTTAGGGTTGTGTTAATAGTGGAGGTTGTTCCTTCCCTCATTCGCCACTTCGATTGGTAATTTAGTTGTTGGATGGATGGATGGATGTTTGTGTCTGTCTCGTCGGAGAATTAATTCGACACATTGAGGTGGGTAAAGAATTCCATAAGTATTGTTTTTCATGGTTTCACTGCTGTAAATGGCTGATCTATACGCTGCAGAAATATAATAATGGTGATTGTGAACCTGGCTGCTTTTAAGAGACGATAAAGTAAAATTTTGCAGGAAGCTTGTCCTTTTGGTTGGAAATGATGAGTCTTAAGATGTGGGCCTGTGATGATCGTCAAGCTTCATTACTTAAATGTTTTGTGAGATTCATATTGGGGCTGAGGGCTTCAAGCTCTTTTCATGAAGGTCTATGTCATTTTCAGTTCTTCACTAAAAGATTGTATCCATAAGATGGAAAGGCTATCTCGATAACTTTTGGTTGGTAATTAATAAGGGGTAGCGGTGATCTTGGCAGAAGGTGTTGGCTAAAAGTAGGTTCTGAGAAGAGTACACAATGAGTTCTTAACTTAAAGCCTTGACTCTCCTCTTAAGGGAAGAGTTTAGAATTTTAGTGGCTCAGGTAAAGATAGGGGTCTCACTTAACATGCGGTAGATGTAGTAGCTGCGCCTAATTGCTGAATCGATCGTAAAGCTATTGATTGAGTGGTTGGATGTTAGGGTTGGTAAATAGTTCTTGGCTTTAGTGTTTTATTGAAATTTTATTACATTTAAATTTTTCTAGTAGGTTTTTGTTCTTTTTTTGTTTGTGATTTGGAGTTTTTTTAATTTTGGGTGATTTTTTTACACCCAGGCCCGGTCTGTGGGGCGGGGTGGAAAAATTGAGGCAGTGTTGTGGGTCCTTAATTGGCATTTTATTTAGATGTGTCAAAAAAAAACAGTCTTCAATCATTTGCTGGTGTGCATGCAAAAGACGCCAAAATTTTTAGGGTGGAAAATACTATTTATCGTTGTGTAAGTGAAATAATTATTGGTTCATCTGTACCAATTGAGGTTGTTAGTTTTATTGGTACAGCTTGTTAGTACAAGTGGGATGAAATTTGATCAGTTAAAAGGCCCCAAATTTTGGGTGACTGGTTATTCTTTAAGGTAATATCAATATCACTTTACAGAATATGCAAGGTTAGTACATCCTAACGCAAAGTCACTTAATTCCATCGAGTTATTTTGCCTTTTTACGCCAAGTTAGATTTGCGAGAAAACATAAAGAACCCTTCTGGGTTGATAAGTTAGTTGTAGGTGTTTGCCGTGAAAAGTAGTCTTCTATCGCCATACCAGGGCCTTAAAGAAAGTAAAAAGAGAACGATATCGATCATTATTTGTTCTGGTGCCCAGTGCCTGGATATCACAGGTCCAGCTGAGGTGTTTACGTTTGCTAATAAACAAATGGCCGATTTTGGGTATGGCGAAGATCAGCTGTATAAAATTGAATTTTTGGCTGCAAGCAAGGAGCCGAGGCAAGTAACTACTGGCCTGAAAGTACATCCAGATAAATGTTTCTACGAGGCTGATTCCATCCATACTCTTTTAGTTGGTGGTGGTACTGCGAAAAGTTGCCTTGACTTAACGGATGACAGTCTGTTTCTTGAGTGGTTGAAAGTTAAGGCAAAGGAAGTTGAGAGGATAGGGGTTAGCGGAAGTGGCACGTTGGTACTTGCTAAGGCTGGAGTTTTATCAGGGCATCGGGCTACAACCCATGAAAAATACATCGGTGATCTAAAAAAATATAAAGATATTGAAGTAGATGACAAAGCGATTTTTGTGAGAGATAAGAAAATCTACAGTTCTGTAGGGCGAAGTGCAGGGATAGACTTGGCCTTGGCTATGGTTGAGGAGGACTTCGGTCGAAAACTGGCCCTTTTAGTTGCTCGGGAAATGATTTTGTACCTGAAGCGTGATGGTGATCAGAGTCAGTACAGTAGTTATTTACAGGCACAATTAAAAAATAATAGGTTCTCCCCGTTGTTGGAATGGATAAACCTAAACTTAGAGCAGTCTCTCAGTGTTGATTTTTTGGCTAAAAAACAAGCAATGAGCCCCCGAAATTTTTCTCGCTGCTTCACAAGCGAAATAGGTGTAACTCCGGCTCGGTATTTGGAGCAGGTTAGAGTTGAGAAGGCCTGTCAGTTAATATTGGAGGCAGGGATTAGTCAGGATGTAGTGGCAACCCAGTGTGGCTTTTCGTCGCAGGAACAAATGAGAAGGGCGTTTCTTCGGCAGAAAGGTATTCTTCCCAGTAAATACCGCAAACAGTTCGCTTGAAAATACTGGATTTCGTTGATTTTTGGCTTATCTTCGACATGGGGGGCGGCTTTTCAGGGTTTAAGCATGAATGCTCATGTATGTCTGAACCTCTGAGTTGATCAACATCTTCACTTTTAGTTAATATTTATATTTTGCAAGAATATAAATATGAAATACTTACTTTTGACCAGTTTGCTATTTGCAGCTTCTGCAAGTGCTGAGATAGACCTTGATTACCTCAAGGTACCCGAGGGCTTTAAGCTCAGCTACTTTGCAGAAGATGTTGAGACGGCTCGTCAATTGGCACGTTCTGAGTCGGGTACAGTATTTTCTGGTTCTTTCAGCGCGAAAAAAGTTTATGCTTTCAAGGACGCAGATAATGATGGTGTAGCTGATCAGCGTTGGCTATTGATGGATGATTTAAAAGCGCCGACAGGTATTGCCTATAAAAATGGCGATTTATATGTGGCTGATGTCAATAAGATTATTCGCTTCCCCCAGATTGATAAAAATCTTGACAAACCGAAGTCTGAGGTTGTTTACGATCAGTTTCCAGCGGACAGGCATCATGGTTGGAAATTTTTGCGTTTTGATAGTGAAGGGCAGCTAATAGTGCCTGTCGGCGCACCTTGTAATATCTGTGATGCCAACGAAAATTACTCAAAAATATTTTCGCTGGACTTGCAATCTAAGAAAACAAAAGTGATTGCAAATGGGGTGAGAAACTCCGTTGGCTTTGATTTTCATCCGCAAACCAATGAATTGTGGTTTTCAGACAATGGGCGGGACATGATGGGTGATGATATCCCACCCTGTGAAATCAATAAGGTAAGCTTTGCAGGAGAGCATTTTGGCTATCCTTATTTCCACGGTGACGATATTGCAGATCCGGAATTTGGTCAGGGTAAGAGGGCCGCTGATTATTCCAAGCCGGTATTAAATTTAGATGCCCATGTGGCGCCTCTTGGAATTCACTTTTATCGCGGTGGGCAGTTTCCCAAGGAATACCAACAGAACTTGTTGGTTGCTGAGCACGGGTCCTGGAATCGAAGCAAAAAATCAGGTTACCGAGTAATGATGGCGACAGTTAAAGATGGTGAGGTCACGGATTACAAGCCGCTGGTCACTGGTTTTATGCGGGATGAAACCACCTATGGGCGCCCTGTTGCATTTTTAGAAATGCCTGATGGCAGCGTATTAATTTCTGATGATTTTGCCCATAAAATCTATCGCTTAACCTATACCGGTATTTAAATGGCCGATTTTATAGCTATCAGGGCTGCTCATTGAGCAGCCCGCTTGGTTATCCACTGTATTGGTTTTCACGCTAGAGGAATTTCTGCCAAATTTCCTCACCTCTTAGCTATCCTTCAGACTCTGTAAAAAAGAGTAAGCCGATCCTAATTACTTGTGCTATGTCTACTGCGATAAGAGCATAAGTAAGGAGAGGGTTGTGACGCAAAAAATATCCTGTGAGACATTTTCCAAAATCGTGAGTGTTATTTTATATCTCCTAGTGAGTAGCACGGCGCATGCGACTGAGGACATAGCTTCGGCATCTACTGCTCATTTGGAATTACGTTTTGCCCAAGCTGAGGTTGTGGCGCAAGTAGAAATTATTGATGTTCACAGGGATGTGGATAGCGCACTGTCTGAGGAGGGAATTACAGCCATATCAGGCTATATCTACTCTGCCGTTCCCAGCCAGGTTTGGAAGGGGCCAATGGGTGGAGAGATCACCTTCCGCCTGGGATTTGAATCCTGCGATTTAAAGCTGGAGCAAGGTGAAAACTATCTGATTTTTGCGAATTTGGATAGCTACGGAAGGTTACACCTGAGGAGTTGTGAGGCGGTTATTGCTGAGTCAGACGCCACCGCGATACTTGCCCAACTTAATAAGTTTATTAAACAGGGCTAATAAGTTGCTTTCTTGCAGACCTGTTAGAACTATCAGTTGTAACTGGTTCTTTCTTTACAGCAATCCAACCTGCTACGAAGTGGCTCTCCCCCTTGAAGAACCCCAAAGGCGGGTTATTCTTATCAGTATTGGCGCGACCTTCTTTTACAGGCGCTGCATCTCATTAAGTTGCGCACCGTTGTAAACAGGCTGGAGTGTCAGGGTTTGGGATTGTTATCGAGAAAGTACACCGACCAGCACTGTGTAACCGGCTCGATTTTAATGATTAATGTCTTCTTTTGAGTTTGCCTGGGGTCGAGAGGTCCAGATATGAAGAAGTTACTGATTCCCCTGATCATTTTATTACTGATCATCGGTTATTTTATGTCGCGCAGCGGCGAGCATAAGGCTAAAGAAGCCTATAACTCGATGGAGCAGGAGCAGAAGAGTGAACAGATGAGGGGATCCTCTACCCCCTCTAGTGGAGGAAGTAGCGGTGGCTCAATGGCCCCAGCAGATACCTCGGATTCCCCTGATGGTATGGGCAATCCCGATTCCCAAATGCCCCAGGACTCTGACTCAACCGATCCCGCTCCTCCGGGGTCTTCAGATAACGGGAGCTCATCTGACGCTACTATGTCTGGGTCAGATAATATGGGTGCAGATGGCAACATGAGCCCGGATGCTAATGATTCTAGCGCCATGCCAGACGCGAGCAATAACTCGGGCGGCGACCTAAATCAGCAAGCGGATAAGGTCGTAGATGATGCTACGAAGGAAGCCAATGATGCTGTAGAGGGAGCGACTAACGATATGGATGCCTCTGCCGATGGCACTGAAACAGATACAGAGGCAGATACCGGTCAGGATGAGGGAATGGAAAGTAATGATAACTGACCAATAGTAATGACTCAGCTACATCGAGCTAAGCGAAAAGCAGGGCCGCACAGAAGTGTGGCCCTGCCGCATTCTAAAAATATGATTGAGCATATCTGGCATCAGGGTGATCGAATACTCGAGGTTAGACCAGTTGGGAAGTTAACCGTTGAGGACTTCCAGTTGCTAGCCGCGCAAGTTGATCCGATCATCAGTAAGCGGGGACGTATAGAAGGGTTGCTAGTCAATGCGGGAGATTTCGCTGGCTGGGAGAGCTTCGTCGCAATGATCTCTCATTTCCGCTTTATTCGAGAGCATCAACGACATATCCGCCGGATAGCCGTGGTTACCGATAATCCTATCCTCCGCTTTATGCCCAACCTTGCCTGTCACTTCATCAGTGCTGAGGTGCGCCCCTTTCCCGAAGAGGAGTCCGCTCAAGCTCTGGAATGGTTACAAAAACCGGGTTAGCATCGCCTCCCTTTTCAATGATACCTGGAGGGCAGGTGAGTCCATCGTTGGCTATTGTCGCTGCGGCGCCAGAATATGTTTCCGCAGCGGAAGAACTATCCGCTCAGTTAGATTACCCCCTCCTTGGAGCTATTTCTCCTGCTGATGTGGTCGACTTTCCCCAAGTGTTGTGTCTCGGAGAGCAACTGCAGTTATGTGCGACCGGGCGTAAAGCAGCCGGGCCAGTATGGGTGGATTTTGTTGCTGGAACACTTGCTCATCGCCGCAAGTATGGCGGCGGTAAAGCTCAACCGGTAGCAAAAGCTGTTGGTCTACGTTCTGGTTTCCATCCCAAAGTCCTCGATGCCACCGCTGGTTTGGGTAGAGATGCTTTTGTTCTGGCGGCGCTGGGATGTGAGGTGCAGATGCTGGAGCGCAACCCGGTTGTTTTCCAATTGCTGAAAGATGGAATACGCCGGCTGCGACAGGCGTCTATCGGAGATGCTGAGTTGGCTGCAATTTCTGAGCGAATGAGCTTGGTGGATTGCTGTACGGCGGCGTCAGAGTGGCTCGCGCTGCAATCGGAGGAATCCATCCCTGTTATTTATCTGGATCCGATGTTCCCTGCGCGGGGGAAAGCTGCCAAGGTCAAAAAGGAAATGGCTGCCTTCCATCATTTGGTTGGGACTGATGAGGATGCGGATAGCTTATTGAGCCCTGCCTTGGCGGCCTGCTACTACCGCACAGTAGTTAAGCGCCCTAAGCTTGCCCCCTATTTGGCTGATATGAAGCCCAACCTTTCCTTGGAGGGGAAATCCGGCCGCTTCGATATCTACACCAAACATGGGGTTCCTGGCTAACTGCCACATACCGCTGCCCTAGCCGATTTCTCCTTGGGTGAAAGATGGTGTGGGCACCGACTTGCTATGAATTCTATGTTTCCATAAGTCCGTTGCTAAAAGGGCGGCTTATGCCTTGGTAGCGGCACCTCTGTTATCCCATCTATCCCGCAGACTCCCACGATAGGCTTTGCTTCTTTGTACTGCCGCAAAAATATTGCACTCCAGGGAGGTCCCATCAGTGCGACCAAAAGGGAGCAGTGCATCGAGCACCCCGGATATTGCCAACAGAAAGATGTTTTCTGTGGCTGCTCTCGGGCTCCTAACTGCCGCAACGGTTGTTACCAGCTTGCGTACCCTGCCGATGATGGCGCAAGAAGAGCTGACGATGTTTTTCTATATCGGCTTTGCGGCATTGCTGTTCTTGATTCCTGCAGGGCTCGTGTCGGCAGAACTTGGCAGCGCCTTTTCAGAGCGCACTGGGGGTGTCTATACCTGGGTTGGTGAGGCTTTTACCCCGAAGGTGGGTTTTGTCGCTATATGGTTGCAGTGGATCGAGTGCATTGTTTGGTATCCCACGGAGTTGGGTTTTGCCGCTGCGGCGGTGGCTTATGCGGTGGGCGATAATACCATCGCCCAGAATACCTACTATATCGGTGGGTTTTGCATCCTTGCCTATTTGCTAGCGACCCTGATTGCTCTTACTGGAACCCGCTTTCTGGTAAAAGTGGCACAGTTTGGATTTCTGGTGGGTATCGTATTTCCCTGTTTGATTTTGATTATCCTGGCTGTTTGGTGGGTGGTGAGTGGTAATCCTATTGGCTGGGAGACCTTGACCGACCCGGAAGTAGCAGTGCGTCGGGATGGTTATGATCACCCGCGCTGGTTTCCCCATATTAACGGTTTGGGGGCTATTGCTTTTCTCGGGGGTATTTTACTTGCCTTTGCTGGGGTGGAAGCACAGGCCACGCATGTGTCGGAACTACGTGATACCCGTCGAGGATATCCAGCTGTAATCGCCATCGCCGCCGTTATTTCCATCCTGGTGTTCACTCTCGGCGCACTCTCTATTGCTGCAATTTTGCCCTATAAAGAGATATCTGTAGAAACTGGCTTATTTACAGCTTACGAAAGAGCTTTTGGGCAGCTACTTGGGGTTCAATGGCCCGTGCAAGCACTTTCCTGGCTAATTGGCTATGGTGCACTAAGTGGTGCCTTGGCATGGTTGGCTGGCCCCAGTCGAGGGCTACTGGCTACGGCCCAGGATGGGATGTTGCCGCCCTGGTTTCAGCGAGAAAACCGGGTGGGTGTACAAAAAAATATTCTCCTCGCACAGTTTGTAGTGGTAGCGGCAATCTCGTCCATTTATATTTTAATGGATAATGTATCTACAGCTTTTGTTTTGATTTCAGTGATGGCTATTAGCTTATATATCATTATGTACATAATGATGTTTGCTGCGGTTATTCGGTTACGGATCACGCAACCAGACTTACCCAGAAGTTTTCGTATCCCCGGAGGGCTGCCAGGGGTTTGTATTGTTGCTGGAATAGGCTTAATTTCCGTTGTTTTTGCCTTGGTAGTTTCATTTTTCCCGCCAGAACAGCTCACGATAAAAAATCCTGTAACTTATGTTGCTCTCAACCTGGCTGGAATTGCTATAGCGATCACCGTTCCCTTGTTAATTTTCTATTTTCACAATCCCTCCTGGCGGGGGGAGGGTGGCCATCAACAGCAGTCATTTTCTGATATTGATGAGTGAGCCGGAGGTAGGTAGTGAAAGAGCAGTCTCCATTTGATAGGTTCTTTGACGAATACAATGAAGATATTCCAGAAAAGCACTTTCCCCGGTGTAGTATTTCAGCAGAGGCTGCCGAGGCTATCGTAACCAGTGAAACCTGGGCTGACGCAAAGCCTGCGATGAACTTATCTTCGTTTGTCACAACTTTTACTGAGTCAGAAGCATTTGAGGTCGCCAAGAAACATTATCTGAAGAACTATATTGATCACGACATGTATCCTCAGCTGTTTGCGATGGAAGCGCGAATGGTTCGCTGGTTACACAACCTCTGGAATGGACCTGAGGGAGTAGAGCCATACGGCGCAGCGACCATAGGCTCGTCAGAGGCCTGCATGTTGGCTGGTTTGGCGCACAAGTGGAATTGGCGTAAGAAGAGGCAGCAAGCCGGCAAAGACGGCTCAAAACCTAACCTGGTTACCGGAGCCAATGTGCAGATCGTTTGGGAAAAATTTATGCGCTACTTTGATGTGGAGCCGCGCATAGCACCGTTAAAGCCTGGTCATTACCGCTTTACCAGTGAACATCTGGATGAATTGGTCGATGAGAATACCATCGCTGTTGTCGCTATCGCCGGGCAAACCTTTACCGGTGAGGATGATGCATTTAGGGCGATTCAAAACTGGTTGGATAAGTATGAAGAGAGAACAGGAAACGATATCCCTATGCATATTGATGGGGCGTCGGGAGGATTTGTTAATCCATTTCTCTATCCGAATTACAAATGGGATTTTCGTTTGCCAAGAGTGAAATCTATCAATGCCTCCGGGCACAAGTTTGGCTTGGTGCCGCCGGGATTGGGGTGGATAATTTTTCGTGAAAGAGCAGTTTTTGATGAAGACTTGATGTTCTATGTTAATTACCTGGGTGGGGAGATGCCTACAGCCACATTGAACTTTAGCCGAAATGCATCGCCGGTTGCCTACCAGTATTACAACTTTATACGTCTAGGCTATGAGGGTTTCAGGCAGATTATGCAGCACACCTTGGAGAATGCGCAGACTCTTCGTCAACTTCTGGTGGCCAGTGGGTACTTTGAAATAATGAATAAAACCCAGAGAATCCCGGTTGTTGCCATGACCCTGAATAAAAAATATAAGAATTTTAATGAATATGATATATCCAATAAAGTACGTGAACGGGGATGGGTTCTTTCTGCCTATTCGATGCCGCCAAACGCTCAGTCTGTAAACTCTCTGAGAATTGTTGTTCGCCCTCATCTCAATCAGAATGCAATCAGTGGCCTTGCAAAGGATATTATCCATGCTTGCGATTGGTTGAGTAAGCATTGTGGTAATGCAACTCCGCCCAAGTTACATGACCCGCAAAAAGTGGCCCCCAGTAAGTGTTAATTCTTACGGGACTTTAACGATCCTTGCATTCAATGACTGGATAGATAAGTGGGCTATTTTGGAATCTCAGAGGCATCTTTGACAACTCTAACATGCTGCATCATGCCCCCATCCTCATGATAAAGTAAGTGGCAATGCAGAGGATACTTTCCGGTAAAATCCTTGAAACGAGTACGGAATTTGACATGTCCATGGGGCGGTACTTGAAAGGTGTCGCACCAAAACGGTAGTTTGAGTGTGTGGTGCATGGGATCTTCTCCAGCCACCTCGATAACATAATACGGATTAACATGTATATGGATTGGGTGTGGGAATTCACTCTCATTAACCAAGGTCCACTCCTCTACTGCATCAAGCTCTACGTAATGATTAACCACTTCACATCCTTCGAATGGTGAATGATCAATACTGACATTCAGCCCGCGATAATATTTTTGGGGGTCATCAAGCGTGTTGGCCTGGAAAGTGAGTCGACGTGTATTGGTGATCTCATCATCTGTAATAGGTTTCAGTAAGTCCACTTTAAAACTGCTGGGAAAGGGTGGGGGTGCACATCGGGCGGGTGGTTTGCTGGGAGCATAGATTGCCGTTCCGATTTCCTCTCCCTGGGCAATAGCGATAACAAAAAGAGGACTGTTGTTATGGTACTTATAATGCGGCATTTGTTGGAACTCAATCGCATTATTGTAAATGTAAAAATGAGCTCCCGGAGTGGCGGCTTCACTGATTTTTAAGAAAAGGGAGGCTCGATTAGCGGGGCCCAGGCTTACTCCGTCTTGTAGGCGGTAGTCATCAGTAGGGTTTCCATCAAACCCGTAGATGTACATTTGCGCGAACCAAGGGCAATCGATATCTATCGATGTCCTTGTGGTAGCATTGAGAAGTCTCAGATTGAGAAGCTCACCCACCGTTGCATGAATGATAGGGCAGTATTGTCCGTTAACGGTAATACAGTATTCACTATCTGGGAACTTAGCGACCTGGTGTTGATCCTCTACTTTTCCGTGCTCATCTACGGCAATATTCTGGAAGACAAGAATATGTTCCTTAACTCCCATTGCCTCAAGTTCATCGTCAAATTCATCCCTTACGATTAGGGCACCTGCCATCCCGCTGCCGACTTGTATAGCGACAGAGCCGTGCTTATGGGGGTGATACCAGTAGAGTCCTGGGGGTTGGTCCTTGGGAATGTCGTATTCGTAGGTATAACTTTCCCCTGGTTTGATCTTCATGCAGACATTGTCGGCCGGAGATTCTGGGGAGACGTGGAGCCCGTGAGTATGTAAGTTGTAGGTATTGAACTCATGGGGGAAGTTTATTGTAGCGGGTGTATTGAGGGGGTCTTCCTCTGGCAGCAGGTTGTTTGTCTGGATAGTAAGGTGGCTATCAGCGCGAATTTCAATGGTAGGGCCTGTCAGTGTGAAACCTGCTTCTTGAGTGATTGATGATGAAAATACACGGGTCCAGGTTGGTGTGTCATGGGTTTTGTAAAAACTGAAAATGTTATTCTTTTCGTACTGTACATCAAGTTTAAGTTCCAATTTTCTATTTTCTTTATCCATTGAGTAAGCGGGTGGATTTTTTATGGGTTCTAGAAAGGAAATATGCTCTCTATTGCTCACTGTTAACTCCGAGGATTTTGTGGGAAGCAAGATTGGTAAGGGGTATTTTATGAACGAATATCAGTTTAGATTCTAAGGCTGGATTATTTGTGGATTTGCTCGCCATATGATTGTTAATTGATAGGCAAGTTAGGGTAGCAATAATCCTTCTGCAAAATTCATAATAATTCTCGCGACTTTGTTGGGGTGTGCCTGAGCAATAAAGTGCCCACCTGGAATATCAATGACATTAAGGTTGATGTATATCGCAGATATATCGATGACAGCTTTTTTACTTACAAGTCGATCTCTATCCGGGCGGATATAGACGGCAGGGATTTCCAATTTTTGGGATGGTTTGGAGATAGAGGCGATATTATGAAGCCTTTGCTTTAGTTTGCCTCTGTTGGTATTTAGTAGGGCGTTATAGGTGCTGTCAATGAGTATGTCACTGCCTTTGCCATTGAAACCAAAGAAATTTAGTGTGATTTTGGTTAAAGATGGGCAGTCTATAAGCGAGATTGGAGCTAGTTGTGTCGCCTTGGATAGCAGCGAAGGAGAGCTTATAAAGCTAGCTATAAAGGTAATGCCTAAAATTTTCTCGGGAGCTAAAAGGGATAGCTCATATGCAACTCTTCCTGAATAGGATTCAGCAATAATGTAAGTCTTCTCATTGAGATAGCTCTTGGCGATTGATTGAGCTTGAGCCAGGTAACTATCCCCTGGGAGCTTGGAAAGGCAGATAGTTTCGGTTGTCCATTGTTTTGGCAGTGCCTTAATCAAACCTGAAAACAGTGTTCCTGTTCCATCAAGTCCTGGTAGAAGTAAAACTTTCAATTCCGAATATCCTGTTGGAATTTCCTATTAATTGAATATTAACATGCTTATGTTGAGTATTTCTCTATATATGACATTCAGCCAGGGTAATTCTTCTTGATGTTTGTACGGGACAACCAATCTGGTAGTGCCAAAAGGTGAAGTTTTCTATCGTATGAGGCGGTTTGAGTTGCTGTGAAAGCTGTTGGGTGTACATGTTTTAAATAGAAATAGTTTCTTTGATTTGGGCTTCTAAATATATTTAATTATTCTAATGGATATTTATTTATACTAATACGTTATTTCTAGTTATGTCGATAACGAAAACAGAATTGCTAGGCCAATAAGTTGTCCAGGTAGGTAAGTATTAGTGTTCGATAGTGTAACTTAATGACAGGCCTAAACGTAACTAGAAAGTTAATTGAAAGTCATTTGGTCAAGGGGAATATGGCTCCCCAAAGTGTTATCGAGCTTAAAATTGACCAAGTTCTCAGTGAGGATGCCACCGGCACGTTAGTGATGTAGGAGCTTGAAGCTTTGGGGGCGAGGCAGGTGAAAGCAGAAATCTGTGCTCAGTATGTGGATCACAATGTATTGAGGGCAGACCATAAGAATGGTGATGACCATGTGTTCCTGCAAAGTTCCTGTCGAAACTACGGGATATGGTACTCGCGACCAAGAAATGGTACTAGCCATCCTGTCCATATGGCTTGTTTTGGTATCCCTGGTAAAACCCTTTTAGGTGGGGATAGCCACTCATGTGCTGCGGGCTCGTTAGGTATGTTAGGAATAGGAGCCAGAGGAATTGAGGTTGCGCTTGCAATGATGGGATTTCCGCTTTCTCTGGTAATGCCAACTATTTTGGGGGTGCGTTTAGAGGGGGAGCTACAGCCATGGGTAAGTGCTAAAGATGTTATTTTGGAGCTTGTACGTAGATATACATTGAGAGGTTGCTGGAACAAGATCGTTGAATATCACGGCCCTGGATTGGCAAACCTTACAGCAATGGATCGTCACGTAATCGCCAATATGGGGCAGGAAATGGGGGCCGTAACAAGTGTCTTTCCTGCTGATGATCAAGTGAGGCTTTTCTTGCGGCAGCAGTCGCGCGAGAACGACTTTGTCGAGCTGCTTGCCGATAAGGATGCAACCTATGATGAGGTTGCAACTTTAGATCTATCGAAAATTGAACCAATGATCGCTTGCCCCTCGCGGCCGGATAAGGTTGTTAAAGTTCGTGAAGTTGAAGGTAGGCCAGTTTCTCAGAGCTATATCGGTTCTTCGGCTAACCCTGAGTTGCGTGACTTTTCTATTCCCGCCCGGATGGTAAATGGTCTCTTTGTACCGCACGAGGTTTCTTTAGATATTAATCCCGCGTCGCGCCAACTACTTCATGAGCTGACTCATAATGGTGACCTTGAAAAACTACTTGGTGCAGGGGCTTACTTGCATGAAACCGGCTGTGGTGGCTGTATCGGTATGGGGCAAGCCCCAGCTAGCGGGCACAATAGTCTTAGAACTGTGCCGAGAAATTTCCCTGGGCGTTCGGGAACTAAAGAAGATAGCGTCTATTTATGTAGCCCAGAGACTGCTACGGCCAGCGCCTTGAAGGGAAAAATAACTGACCCCAGAAATTTAGACATGGATTATCCGGTATTTGAAGAGCCTGAACATCTAATGGATATGCGATCACTATTGGAGCCACTGCAGGAAATACCAGTGAAAGTTGAGGTGAGAAAGGGCCCCAACATCAAGCCTTTGCCAGTTCTGGAAAAATGTTAAGTGTGATCGAAGGACCTGCGCTTCTAAAGCTGGAGGATAATGTTTCAACCGATGATATTATTCCCGGAGGCGCGGATGCTTTGCCTTATTGGTCTAATGTCCCAGAGTTAAGCCGCTTTGCTTTTTCAATTGTAGATGAATCTTTTTATCAGCGGGCTTTGAGCTCTAAGGAGGATATATTTCTTATTGCTGGCAACAGTTTAGGTCATGGGTCGAGCCGGGAGCATGCCTCAATTACATTGCGATACTTGGGAGTGCGCTGCGTCATAGCCAAAAGTGTAGCTGGACTCTATCGCAAGAATCTTATTGACCACGGAATTCTCATTTTAACATTTTGCAATTCAAGCGATTTTGACGCCTTTAGTAAAGATGATCAACTTCAATTTTATGATCTCTCAAGCTGTACAGGGGGTAACAAGATGCTAGAGCTGAGAAATGTGACAAAAGGCATTAAGATTTGGTTGGAAAATGATCATTCCCAAGAAGAAATTGAAATAATTAAATTTGGAGGCCGCATCAATTATATTAAGGGGTTGTTGAGAAGGTCTCTGGAAGATATGGGTTCATTTTAACAGTATGCTAGATATTGTGGGGTTGGCTCTCCACGCAAAATACTTGCTTGTATTTTTTAGGACGATATTTTTAATTGTGAGTTGGCAGTGAATGTATAGATCAAAATATAGGTTGGCTTTTGATGAAGTTCTACTCGCTTGGTGAGGCTGAAGAGAATATTATTTTCTGCTAGTAGTTTTTGCTACTGCAATTGACTAGTTTTAATATATAGGATCTCTTACTGATAAAAGTTTTTATGTCAATAGATCTTTGTGTTGAAATCTCTGTCGTTATGATGGTCAATTTAAGGGGTTGAGATCGCTCACCTACCATTGCTACTGATGTCAAGCGCAGAGATAATTTCATCGTATCTTGCTTTAGAATGGTGTCCATAATCTAAGTTGAAATCTTTTGATAGAGAATAATTAAAGGTCTTGGCCAGTGCGAAAATCTTCATCCTCTTTATATAAGTTTCACTGTAAAGTTTATTAATGAGAGTTTTGTGGGCTCCGTAGATGTTATTCTCTTGGGGGACTAAAGTATATATAGGTTTAGATAGGGCAAGGGCTTCAGAAATCATTGATGAACTGTCTTCGGTTATAAAGACAGCTTCACTTGCGCCGAGTATTTCTTCGAGGCTGGCGTTGGGGGCCTCATAATCTAGCAAGTTAAAGCATGTATCAAATGGCATGTTGCTTTCAATTAGCTCGGCCACATATTTAGGGGTTCTTCTTGAGGTGCTAATTAGCCATGAAATGTTTTGAGAAGTCGCTATTTTTTTTAGCTCTTCTATCAAGTCTATATAATCCTTCCGTGTGTATTTATAGCCGCTTCCATTGCCTCCGATAAGTAAAGTATAAAAGGGTTTGTGGTGTTTCTTCTTTAAGTTGTCGCCCAATGCTTTGCATAAATTTACATCTATGCGGCTAAATGGAAGGTATTGCCTAGATTTCTTAATGTCCTCTTTGGTAGATAGGGTTAGAGAGAAGTCGGTTTTCCTGAAGCTGTAAATATTTCCTATGGCAATATTCATGCATTGTGTTTTTTGGGTTAGTGCAACGTTCGCAGCAACGCTATTCCCACCAAAGGAAATAATTAGATCTGGTTTTCTTTTGAAGGAGGGGTTTCTGTGAAAGAGCATGATAAATTTGTGTGCGTTTCTGGCGAGATGTCGAGTCAATAGTCTTATTGGTTTATTTAGGGCCTTTAAAACTGGTTTACTGGTGGTGATTTCATAAGAATATTTGCCCTTGGAGTGACGGGAGAGTAGCTGGTATAGCCCCAGCGAAGGACTGAGATGGCCCGGTTTTCCATCGTAAATAATTAAAATGTGCATAACCTTACTTAATGGTTTGAGAAATGTTTCTAGGGGGCTCTAAGTGAATAGGAGTACCCTAAATTGATTATTCTCAATTTTCTGTAGATGGAGTTTCTATACTTAGTGGCTGAGATGGAGAGTCTCAATTTGCAGATTTAAACTTACAATCTACCTTTGGTTTGTTATCGACTTCTGATGCTGCAGAAAGTGGTCTAGCCCTTGCAGCATGATGTAGGTGTGAGAAGGTGTAATTTTGAAATTATTTCTGATCATATTTTTACTTCTTCGGTATAAATAGGGCTCAGATACTATGGTACTGCTGGAATTTTCTTAGCAACAGTTAGGATTTTGCCGATATTCCAACGAAAAATGACACATTCAGAAAAAGTAAGTGGCCTTATTCAAGCATTAAATTTTTTACTGTTGGGGGAAATATGTAATAAAAATATCTATTTTTAATCAGGCAAGCTCTCCCTGAGCATGGTAGAGGTAGGTATGGGTGTTATCAATTATTTATGTAGAAGTTCAAGGCATAAATGAACTTGTTGGGCCTGGTATTACCTAAATTGGATTTATGTTAATGTTGGACTCTATTTATTGGGCTAAGAAATAGGTTAAAGTCCATATTTTAAGGCTAGGTTGTTTGGTTAGGTGAGTACCCCAAGTATGTCTATGTTTCAAAAACTCAAAGCGTCAATAGGTATTGGTGCAGCTAAAGTTGATACAGTTCTACAAAACTCTGAGCAAGTTCAGGGTGGAATCATTGAAGGGGCTATCCATATCATTGGTGGTGATATCGACCAGCAGGTGGATGCTATAAGTTTAAAGCTCTGCACCGAGATCAAGGTGGAGACCGATGAAGGGGTAAGCCATGAGCGTTTTGTACTGAATGAATTACAGGTACAGGACCCTTTCACTATTGGCGCTGGAGAGAGCCTGGAAGTTCCTTTTCAGTTGGCGTTGCATGAAGAGACGCCAGTTACTGTTTTAAACACCCGTAGAAATAAAAGCTATGTGTGGCTGGAAACTTCCCTGGATATTGATTTTGCGCTGGATCCGAAAGACAGGGATCCCTTGCGGATAAGACCTTTGCCCGTTGTAGAGAAGGTACTTTCCATGATCGAGGAAAGTGGCTTTAAAATGGTAAAAGCGGATGTTGAAAAGGGGCATTTGCGTGGAAACAATTTTGTCTCCCGGTCTGGTTGCTACCAGGAGATAGAGTTTAAGAGTAGTGGCTTATTGACTTCAAAAGAGATTGAACTCTCCTTTATCGTTGAAGGTGAGCAGGTGCACTGTTTGGCAGAAATTGATCGAAGATTTGGCCTGCGGGGCGATGAATATCATTCGTTTTCATTAGCGCATGATGCGAGTGATAATGAGATTGTCGCAGCGGTTCAATCTATTTTGTCTCTATAGTTGAGCTGATCCATAGAGTCTGGCGGCATTGAGCTGCCGGGCCCTTAGGGGCAAAAGTGTTCCAGTAAAACAGTATACTCTTAGTATCAACTGCCGCCAGGTTCGTTAGTGATTCAGGAGGGTTTCTTAATGAGATTGGGGGGGAGCATAACAGGCAGAGTCAATATCATAAGCTTCTGGCCATTTATGGAGAGCAATTTCGGAGTAAAAATGCATAAAAGTTGCTGTTATTGCTAAATTTTCAGCTTAGCTTGGTCCTGCGGAATTGTTGCGCTTCTGGCTCCGAATCAAAGGGTTAGGTTTCCATAAGCCACTTCGGGGGAATCCATGAGCCTTCAAAATATGTATTTCCCCATTTGGCGATTGCCTGAAGAATCGGTAAGACATCCTTGCCTTTCTGTGTTAGCAGGTACTTATATCGCTTAGGCTTTGATTGATATTGTTCCCTCACCAACATTCCCTCTGCTTCTAGCATTTTTAATCTTTCTGCGAGTCTGTTGGTTGGTATTTTCTCTGGTGAGTCAGCTAGCTCGCTATAGGTCTCTTTACCACACAGTAAGTCTCTTAGAATAACTAATGTCCATTTATCGCCGAATACGTCCAGTCCGTTCACGATAGGGCATCCCGAACGCATAAATTGATTATCAGGACTCATGCTCACACTCTTACTGCCAGAAAATGAAATACTAGCCTAGTTACTTGCGAAGTTGAAGTTATTGATTTAGGTTAAGGTTGCTTCAACTTCGTAAGTAACGGGAGAAATTTATGTCCAAAATATCTGGAGAATGCCTGTGCGGTTATATTAGTTATTCTTGCTCCGAAGAGCCGGTAATGGCGGGTCATTGCCAATGTACAGATTGTCAGAAAATTAGTGGGGCTGGACACATCGCTAACATTGCTATTCCTCGCGGAAGCTTAACCATTAGTGGCGATCTTGCATTTCATGAGAAGCAGACAGATAGCGGCAATACAGTAAGGAGAGGTTTTTGCCCTCGCTGCGGTTCGCATATTTATGCAGAAAATAGCGGTATGCCGCAGTTTGAATTTATCCGCGCTGGAAGTCTTCATGACCTGGAGCAATTCAACCCGACAATGGTGGTATATGCTGGTAGTGGTGCATCTTGGGACTATATGGACCCGAAATTACAAAAATTTGAAAAAATGCCAGAAATGTGACCTTAACAATCAAAAGTAGGGGATGCAGCGCACAGCTGTTTTTGGGTTAAGGAAACTTCTGAAAATCACATTTCGCTCAATTTATCTCCCTGCAATCCCCATGACTCGCTACTTACGGGCACAAAAAGGTAACTCATAAGAGTGCCCTTAAGAGCAGTGGTTTGTTGACTTCTAAAGAGATTGAACCCTCATTTACCCTTGATGGTGAGCAGGTGCATTGTTTGGCAGAATTATTCGTAGATTTGATCTGCGCGGCGATAAATATTATTCGTTTTCGCTAGCGCATGATGCGAGTGATAATGAGACTGCCCCATCGATTCAGTCCATTTTTTCGCGATAGTTGACCTGCCTCCAAGAACCCAGCGGCATCTAGGCTGCAAGGCTCTTGGGTTTTGGCTTTTACAGAGTGTCTATTAGGCCTTGAAGGATTCCTCCCAGTTATTAGCCCATTCCCTCAGCGGATCAAGGGTTTCCATTAACGAAACTCCCAGATCTGTCAGTTGATATCCATTCGTACACTTATTAATCAATTTAGCTTCGCTCAACTGTTTGATTCTTGTATTTAGTACCGAAGGGGACATGGCATCACACTGGGCTTGGAGTTCCCTGAAGCTCCGGGGTGTGTTCCTCAGTTCCCACAGTATTCTCATATTCCATTTTCGCCCGAGCAGATCGAATACAGCCATAATGGCTATGCCGCTAGTCGAGCCTCTGACAGTTTTTTTCGGTAGAGGAGTTATCATGGTTCTTGCGCTTCTAAATTAGTAGCGTTACAGTTGCTACGAAATCAGTAGCAATCTTATAGTGTTTTTAGAGAAGAGGGAATGGGTATGTTTTTAGTGGATATGCATTTTAAGGATATGAAAAAGCTAACCCCAGAACTGACTGCGGAGCATAGGCTTTATCTGGAAGGAGAGTACAAGTCTGGAAGTTTACTCTTTGGAGGAAGGAAAAATCCCAGGACTGGAGGGGTTATTGTTTCTCGCCACAACAGTGAAGAAGCATTGCGGAGAGTGCTTGATGAGGACCCTTTTATAAAAAGTGGAGTGGCAGTTTATTCGCTAACCGAATTTGAGCCTGTTATGGCCTCTGAACAGTTTTTACACCTTCTAAAGATGAGTTCGCATTAACAGTCTAAAGAGTGAGCTCAAAGAGGGAGTGCCATCGCATTAATCCCCAAATGTTTTGAGAGGAGTTTGGTATGTGGCTTTGAGGGGGATACCATAGCCTGGAAGGCAGATGAAGTTCTTCAGGCCACATGTAACTTGATTAATCTGAAGTATCGTCTATTTAGCACTTTTGCCTAAAGAAAGGTACGTGATGGCACCATTAAATTAAATGATGCCCGATCATCAATCTCCGATGGTTTCCATTTAAACTACTGCTTGGGGATTATCCTCTACCGCCAAGATGAAAAGATTAGCTATCTATTAGTTTGGTGGAGGTTATTTCTGCAAGCTTAAAGTGGTGTAAAGAGTTGATATATAGCCCCTAAGGAGGGGGGAGACGTTATGTTTTTAGTGAACTTGAATTTCCCGGATATTAAAAAACTGACCCCAGAGTTAATGGCGGAGCATGTGAGCTACCTGGAGGGACACTATAAATCGGGAGACCTGCTTTTTGGCGGGGCGAAAGAGCCTAGAACTGGCGCGATAATTATTTCACGTCATCCCTCCAAGGAGGTGCTGCGAAAGGTTCTGGAAGAAGACCCTTTCACAAAACATGGGGCGTCGACTTTTACGATCACTGAGTTTGTACCCGTTATGGCTTCAGAGGAATTTTCCAGCCTCTTGAAAGAACCCTAGATCGGGTTCCTTCGAGGCTTGTGTTACTTCTTACTCAGACAATCTTCGGCCGTGTTATTCGCTAAGGTCTGCGGTGATCACCGAATCAGAGAAGCTCTGATAAGCGGCTTCAAAAGTCTGCGACATGGCATCCGGGAAGAGGTGAAAATCCCCATTTTTTAGCGCGCCAACAATTTCCTCAGCTACTGCACTGGGGGATTCTCCGTCCTCCAGTCCAGCCTGTTTGGCCATATCTGTTTTGATGGGGCCGGGGTGAACACTCAATACTTGTACGCCTCGCTCCTGCAGCGTTTCTCGAAGTGCCTGGGTAATTGCGTAGCTGGCGGCTTTGGATGCGGAATAGGTGCTAACGTGTGGGAAGGTACGCAAGGATACTACCGAATTCATTTGTACCAGGGCGCCTTTGCTCTTTTCCAAATGGGGGGTGAATGCTTTGGCTACACGGACAAGCCCAAAGGTATTCACTTCCAGTTCCTGCTTAAGTGAGTCCTCTACATGGTCGCTTAGCGGGTCTGCGGGCGCAAGTACCCCGGCATTGTTCACCAGAATATCCAATTCCTGAATCGCCTTTGCCGCCGCCCCTACACTTTGGGCTTTTGCCACATCGAGTTCCAATGTGATGACTTTGTCGCCATATTTTTCTGTCAGCTCTGTCGTTGTTTCTGGGTTACGCACGGCCAGATAGACTTTTTTTGCGCCACCGTCGAGAAAGCGCTCGACAATTGCCTTGCCAATTCCGCGGTTTGCTCCAGTTACAAGGGCAGTTTTTCCTTCGATTGAAATGCTCAATTCCGTTCTCCTGTGAATGGTTGATCAATATTGTACCGATCGGTAAGGTTTGAGCTAAGTCTTACCGATCGGTACAATATTGTCAAAACAATTTTTGGGAGATTGCCAATGGCGGGTCGCAAGCCGGAGTTTGATAAGGCGCATGCGCTGGAATCAGCAACGAAAGTCTTTTGGAAAAAGGGCTATGTGGGCGCCTCAATGGCTGACCTGACCAAGGCTATGGGGATTAATAAGCCCAGTCTGTATTCTTCCTTTGGCAATAAAGAGAAACTGTTTGTTCTTTCATTGGGGCAATACTTGGATAGATATGCCAAAGATCGTATGCAGTTCCTAACGGAAGAGGGGGTGCCGTTACGGCAGCGATTGCATAGTTATTTGCTGGCTACCGTTAAAGGACAGGCCGGGGAGGGAACCCCGAGGGGTTGTTATCTGGCGTTTGGATTATCGGAAACTGCCGGTGATGCTTTGCCTTCTGATGCCATTGACGCTTTAAAAGCTGCTGACGCAGAAGCGGTAAAGCAACTGGTTGACTTGTTTCGTTTTGATAAAGAGTCCCAGGCTATAGGGCTGGATCGGCGTGCCGAGGAGTGCGCTATGTACCTGATTACCTTGTTGCATGGCACAGCATCGGTATTGCGATCCGGGCGAGAACTCAAGGAGGTGGAACCCTCTTTGGAGTTTGCGCTCAATGGATTGGGGTTGGAGGTGTGATGGAAGTGGAAATTTAGACCTCTGAGTATTCAGAGGTCTAAATTGAGCTTTAGAAGCGGCGACGGAACATGGGCAGCGGTTGGTCTACCCCTGTTTGGTAGCTATCGCCAAAATCGCTCATCGAGTCTTTAAGGCTTGCCAGAGGCTGCTCGCCTTCAAATGCGTAGGCATTGAAGCCGCAGCGTTGTAAATAGGTCAGCTGGTCTCGCATAAACCCGCCTACTGCGCGTAACTCTCCGGTAAAGCTGTAGCGCTCGCGCAGCATACGGCCGGCGGTAAAGCCCCGACCGTCGGCAAATGCTGGGAAGTGCACGGCAATTACCGGCAATTTGGGAGCTTCTTCCGCAATCTGCTCGGCACCTTCTTCACTGTCCAGCCAAACACCGACTTCGTCACTGCGGGATGACAGCGCATCGCGATGCGCCAGCCACTGTCGCAGTGGCAGGATAATTTTGCCGGAGGGCAGGGTGCTTGGGTCCAACTCCTCTCCCGCTTCCAGTTGGGGCACCAGCTGCCATTCGTTGGTCTTTACTTCACCATCGATGATCAGTTCTGCGGGGTTGCCCGGCTGTGGGCCCAGTTTAGCTGGCTTTGGCATAAACTCTCTCCTTGAAGGGCTGAAGGCCGATGCGGTTGTAGGTGTCGATAAAGGGCTCTTCCGTTTGGCGCTGCTCGACATAGAGGTCGAGGATTTTGCTGATCACGTCTGGCACTTCAGCGCGGGAGAAACTGGGGCCCAATACTTTGGCCAGGCTGGCCTCGTTGGATGCACTGCCGCCCAGCTGAATCTGGTAGAACTCTTCGCCTTTTTTGTCGACGCCGAGGATGCCGATATGTCCCACGTGGTGGTGGCCACAGGCATTCATACAGCCAGAGATATTGAGGTTGAGGTCACCCAGGTCGTACAGGTAGTCCATGTCGTCAAAGCGACGCTGGATGGCTTCGGCTACTGGGATGGACTTGGCGTTAGCAAGTGAGCAGTAGTCACCGCCGGGGCAGCAAATCATATCGGTCAGGGTGCCGATATTCGGTGTGGCGAAACCGTGCTTGCGGGCCTGTTGCCAGAGTTCAAACAGTTTGTCCTGTTCGACGTCTGCGAGTACCACATTCTGGTCGTGAGTTACCCGAGCTTCACCAAAGCTAAAAGTATCGGCGAGATCGGCAATAGCCTCCAGTTGGGCATCGGTTACATCACCCGGGGGTACACCAGTGGGTTTGGTGGACAACTTAATCGCGCGATAACCGGGTACCCGGTGAGGGTAGGTGTTGCGTTCAAGCCAGCGGGCAAAGGCTTTGTCGCTGTCAGCTTGTTGTTGCAGTGCAGCTTCAGCAGCTGATCCGTCAAACTCGCGATATTCTGGGGCTGTGAAGAAGGATTTTGCCCAATCCAATGCTTCCTGGGTTAACTTTTCAGCGCCGTCTTTAATATGTTGCCACTCTTCTTCCACGCGGCGGCCGAACTCTTCCGGGCCGAGGGCCTTGACCAGAATTTTAATGCGCGCTTTGTACTTGTTGTCGCGGCGACCCAGCTGGTTGTAAACGCGGACAATCGCTTCAAGGTAAGAGAGCAGGTCTTCTTCCGGCAGGAAGTCGCGGATGGTCTCGGCAATAACCGGTGTGCGGCCCTGACCGCCACCTACCAATACCTGGAAGCCAATCTCTTCACCGCGCTTGACGATCTGTACACCGATATCGTGTACGCGGATGGCTGCGCGGTCCTGTTCTGAACCACTGACGGCAATCTTGAACTTGCGCGGCAAGAAAGCGAATTCCGGATGGAATGTAGACCACTGGCGAATCAGCTCGCAGTAGGGGCGCGGGTCGGCAATCTCGTCGAGCGCAATGCCGGCGTAGGGATCCGAGGTGGTATTTCGGATACAGTTGCCGCTGGTTTGTACCGCGTGCATTTCCACTTCCGCCAGTTCATCGAGAATAGCGGGTACATCTTCCAGCTGCGGCCAGTTGTACTGGAGGTTCTGGCGCGTAGTGAAGTGGGCGTAGCCTTTATCGTAGTCGCGGCTTACGCGAGCGAGACGGCGTAACTGGGCACTGTTGAGTAGGCCGTAGGGAACGGCAATACGCAACATGGGGGCCAGTCGCTGAATATAGAGGCCATTTTGCAGGCGCAGCGGCAGGAATTGCTCCTCGCTCAACTCGCCGGCAAGGTAACGTTCCGTTTGGCCGCGGAACTGGGCTACGCGATCGTTGATGATGGCGCGGTCCCGGTCGTCGTATCGATACATAACAGCTTGATTCCATTGCCTTTGTGCGCTGATGGTGGAGAAAGGGGCGGGCCCCGGACGATTCTCCGCTGGCGCATAACATACCAGCGCTCTTATGCAATAAATAACAATATTTTCCGCTATATCTGTAACCAACAGTTATAAGAGAGATTTATCAGCATAGTGCTTGTCTGTTGTTGCAGATTCGAGGAGCGTTGGAGTAATGGCTATCTATGCCGTCCTGTCTGTTTTTTAGCCGCAACTTACCTGTTGAGTGTAGCGACTCCACTTCGGGACCTGGCAAATCGACGCTAATTCGGTTAGCTGTGAATTGATACCGCCTCTCAGTTTACTTGTGGTGATATAAATTGCGAATAGTCAGTCACATGTGAGACTGGTCAGTGGCTAAGTCAGTGACTGAATTCCTAAAAAAATATAAGAGGTAAGCGGGATGGCTAAAGATATCCTTGCGGCGATGATTGAGTTTGATGATTCATCAAAGTTTACTGGTGTGAGTAACAGTAATTTCGATGTGTTTGAGGGGGCGCTGGCTCGCGCTAAAGCCATGATGCAAGAGTACTCCGACGATAAATATATCAAGATGTTGGTTGCTCCGGAGTATTACTTTTCAGGGTATGCCTCTAAAGCAAAAACTAATCACATCGACTCTTTAAGCAAGGGCTCCAAGAGTGATATTTATTCCGGCCTGCGCAGAGCTTCCCGTCAATACCCGAACATTCTGATTGTTGCAGGGACTATTGCTTACACAAAAGGTGGTGGATGTTTTTCTTCAGTATCTTACTTGAGCATTGCTCCTATCCTGGCCGGTGGCAATTTCCTGCTGAAGAAATATAAAGTTGGCAATGATAAGTATCAGACAGATGATGCTTTTTCGACCAAGGCAAGTGACAGTACTTTTTCGTACAAGGGCTTAACTTTTGGCATTGATATTTGTTTGGATCATAACAATAGGATTCTAAAAAACTCGCTGGGTGGTAAAACTATCGATGTACATATTCTGATTTCCGATGGCTCAAGCCCGAGTCCAGGTTCTCTGGCGACGAACAAGAGTGGTGGTGGAGCCGTGGTGTTTTGCAATATGACGAGTGTTAACAAGGGCAAAGGTGTTAATGGAATTATGTCAGTTTCCCTAAATAAATGGGGCAATCTGAATGTCGATGTTAACAGCCGTACACAGGTTGCTAAGACTGGCCAGGCTCTCACCGGAGGGTTTCATATCGCTCTCTATTCCGGGCAGGCCTAGACTGGCACTTGGGTCGGTAAGGTTGTTTGCCGGCCCCGCCTTGCAACTGATGACTTGATTTGCTCTACTTGGGTTGCCGCATCCAGCGGCCCAACTACTTTAAATAACAATAAAGAACGATCGGAGAGATTCGATGAATGATGAAGTAGCTGTAGTTTCTGAAGACGATAATGTAGTGGATGCAATTGCTGCTGTAGCACTGGTCGCAATTTTCGTAGCCACCTGTATTTTTTGGGTGGCCACGCGCTAGCCCGCCGCTGGCCCGGAGTTGTGTAGTCCCGGGCATTAGCGATAGACATTTCGCTCGGCTTATTTGTGTAGCTGCTAGCTGATGGAAAGCACTCTGCGCTTTTAGCCCATATTGCCGAGTACTATTTTCACAATTAGAGCCAATCCGATTACAAATACGGCGGTAAAAACAACGCCGGCAATAACGTACGTCATAATACTGCCGCTTTGAAAATCCCTTTCGCGGTTTTTATCACTCTGCACGCCAATTGCGGCGGCCAGGGTACTGACTACCACCTGGCCGAAATTGGGCTTTTTCGCTTTCTTATTATTATCTTCCACAGGCTCACTCCTCGAGGTTGGGACGTAGCCAGCGCTCCAATTCTGGTTCGCTGACCCCTTTTCGTTTAGCCAGGCTTTGCAGCTGATCTCTGCCGATCTTGCCCACATTGAAGTACTTTGCCTGGGGGTGGGCGAAGTACCAACCGCTCACCGCAGCTGCGGGCATCATGGCAAAGTGTTCGGTAAGGCTGACGCCTGCATTTTGCTCCGCTTGTAGCAATTTGAACAGGGTAGCTTTTTCCGAATGATCGGGGCAGGCGGGATAGCCCGGGGCTGGGCGGATGCCCTGGTAGGCTTCCTTGATCAGCTCCTCATTGCTCAGAGTTTCGTCTTCGGCATAGCCCCAATATTCTTTTCGCACCAAGCGGTGCAGTGTCTCAGCAAAGGACTCTGCCATACGGTCTGCCAGGGCCTTTACCATAATGGCGTTGTAATCGTCGTGCTTGGCTTCGTAGGTGTCTGCTAACTCGTCTGCGCCGATGCCAGTGGTAACCGCGAAGCCGCCCACATAGTCTATTTGGCCGGACTCAAGCGGCGCGACGAAATCTGCCAGGGAGCGGCAAAGGCCATCACCACCGCGTTTCTGTACCTGCTGGCGCATATGGTGAAGGCGAGCCAGCTCCTCACTGCGGCTTTCATCCTTGTAGACGATGATATCGTCGCCGACGCTATTGGCGGGCCATAGGCCGAATACGGCCCGTGCGCGCAATAGCTTTTTATCGATAATCTCTTTCAACATACGCTGGGCGTTGTCGTAGAGATCGGTAGCGGCTTCTCCCACAATTTCGTCTTCAAGGATTGCCGGGAATTTACCCGCCAAATCCCAGGAAATAAAGAAAGGCGTCCAGTCCATAGTGTCGAGCAGTTTCTCCAGAGGGAAATCGTCGATCACGGTAAGGCCCAGCTTGTTGGGTCGTGCTGGCTGGTAGTTTTTCCAATCAAATTCCGGGGCAGTATCCCGCGCTTCCTCGTAGGTTAAGCGGGTGTCATTGCGCTTGCGGTTGGCGGTGCGGGTGCGCACCTTTTCATACTCGGCCTGGATTTTTTCCACAAAGGCTGGGCGCAGCTCATTGGAAATCAGGCTGCTGGCCACGCCTACGGCGCGAGATGCATCGGCTACATACACCACCTGGTTGCGGTGGAATTGGGGATCAATTTTTACGGCGGTATGGGCTTTGGAGGTGGTAGCTCCGCCGATCAATAATGGGATATCAAACCCCTGGCGCTCCATCTCGGCGGCTACGTGAACCATTTCATCCAGGGATGGGGTGATCAGGCCGGACAGGCCGATAATGTCACACTCCTTTTCCTTTGCTGTTTGCAGAATAGTTTCCGCTGGCACCATCACGCCGAGGTCGATCACTTCATAGTTGTTGCAGGCCAGCACCACGCCCACGATATTTTTGCCAATATCGTGCACATCCCCTTTAACAGTGGCCATCAGGATACGGCCGTTGGAGCGGCTGCCTTCGGTTTTTTCCGCTTCAATATAGGGTTGCAGGTAGGCTACCGCCTGTTTCATAACCCGGGCGGATTTCACTACCTGGGGCAAGAACATTTTCCCTTCGCCAAACAGGTCGCCAACGATATTCATACCGTCCATCAGTGGACCTTCGATCACATCCAGTGGGCGTGAGGAACTTGCGCGGGCCTCTTCGGTATCTTCCTCGATATAGTTGTTAATGCCTTTCACAAGGGAGTGTGCCAGGCGTTCCTTCACGGGCAATTGGCGCCAGCTCAGGTCCTCTTTGCGTGTGGCACCGCCGCCATCCCCTTGGTATTTGGGGGCAATTTCCAGCAGGGCTTCAGTGGCATCCGGGCTGCGGTTGAGGATCACATCCTCAACTTTTTCCCGCAGCTCCTCTGGGAGTTCGTCGTAAACCGCCAGCTGCCCGGCGTTCACGATACCCATATTCAGGCCGGCTTTAATAGCGTGAAACAGGAATACTGAATGAATGGCTTCACGTACCGGGTTGTTGCCCCGGAAAGAGAAGGAAACATTGGAGACGCCGCCACTGATCTGGGCACCGGGCAGATTTGCGCGAATCCAGCGGCACGCCTCGATAAAGTCCACCGCGTAATTATTGTGTTCCTCAATACCGGTGGCGACAGCAAAAATATTCGGGTCGAAAATAATATCGGTGGGATCGAAGCCGACTTCATCGACCAGCACATCGTAGCTGCGCTTGCAGATCTCAATTTTGCGCTCGAAAGTATCCGCCTGGCCATCTTCATCAAAAGCCATCACCACCACAGCCGCACCGTAGCGCAGGCACAGTTGGGCCTTTTCGATAAACTCCTCTTTGCCTTCCTTGAGGCTGATGGAGTTCACAATGGGCTTGCCCTGGATGCATTGCAGGCCGGCCTCGATCACCTCCCACTTGGAGGAGTCCACCATAAATGGCACCTTGGCGATATCCGGTTCGGTAGCGGCAAGGTTGAGGAAGCGGCGCATAGCGGCGAGTGCATCCAGCATCGCCTCATCCATATTGAAGTCGATTACCTGCGCCCCATCTTCCACCTGGGCGGCAGCCACTTGCAGGGCGGTGTCGTAGTCCTCTTCAAGTATCAGGCGCTTAAATCGGGCGGAGCCAGTGACGTTGCAACGCTCGCCCACATTGACGAATAGGGCGTTTTCATCGGCGACAAATGGCTCCAGTCCGGACAGGCGCAGAGCAGGTTTTATTTCCGGCTGCTGTCGTGGGGGTATATCGGCCACTGCGTCGGCAATTGCACGAATATGATCGGGGGTGGTGCCACAACAGCCGCCGAGGATATTAATAAATCCGCTGCGGGCAAATTCCGCTACGATTGCGGCAGTCTGCTCAGGGGTTTCGTCGTATTCGCCAAACTCATTGGGCAATCCCGCGTTGGGGTGGGCGGAGACATTAGAGGTACAGGCGCCCGATAAGGCTTCCACATAAGGGCGCAATTCGGTGGCGCCCAGGGCACAGTTGAGCCCCACAGAAATTGGCTTTGCGTGGGCAACAGAATAGTAAAAAGCTTCGGTCGTTTGGCCGGAAAGGGTGCGGCCGGAGGCATCGGTAATGGTGCCGGAAATCATAATTGGCAGTTCGAAACCCAGCTCCTCAAAGAGCTGCTGCATGGCATAGATAGCGGCCTTGGCATTGAGGGTGTCAAAAATGGTTTCGATTAAGATCAGGTCGCTGCCGCCTTCGACCAAAGCGCGGCCCGCTTCTACATAGTTTTCTACCAGTTCATCGAAAGTGACATTGCGTGCCCCTGGGTCATTGACGTCTGGTGAAATACTGGCGGTGCGGGAAGTGGGGCCGATGACCCCGGCTACCCAGCGCGGGCGCTCTGGGGTAGAGAGTGCATCTGCTGCACGGCGCGCGATCTCTGCGGAGGCCCGGTTGATCTCTACCACCAGGTGTTCCATGTCGTAATCAGATTGGGACAGCTGGGTCGCGTTAAAAGTATTGGTTTCGATAATGTCCGCGCCCGCCTCAAGGTACTCCCGGTGAATCTTTTCGATCAGCTCCGGGCGGGTCAGGCTGAGCAGGTCGTTATTGCCTTTCAAGTCGCGAGGGAAGTCGGCGAAGCGCTCGCCCCGATAATCGGCCTCTTCCAGCTTCTCCCTCTGGATCATCGTCCCCATAGCGCCATCCAGGATCAGGATGCGTTGCGCAAGCGCGGCATTAATTTGCTCGAGACGTTGGTCGCGGGACTGCTGGGACATTTACCAATCCTTATATTGTCGATCTTTTGCCGATGGTGGGAATGGCGCCAATCTTAGCACAGTCACGCCCACTCACCGGCTGCGACTTACGCCTTTTTGGTTGTTCCACCACAATAACAGAGCAGTTTTGAATAAAGTTGAGCAATTTATAGATACTCTACACCTCCTAATCACTATAAATCCCTAGACGACCGGTCTAGTTTTGCGTAGAGTGCTAGGCATGAAAAGCAGCTATGAAGATACTCGCCAACATTTGTTGGATACCGGTTACACCGTGATGGCCGTAAAAGGTTTCTCCGGTGTAGGTTTGAGTGAAATTCTCAAAACCGCCGGTGTGCCAAAGGGATCCTTTTATCACTACTTTAAGTCCAAGGAGCAATTTGGCGAGGCTCTGCTGGAAGATTATTTTCGCAGCTACCTGGAACAGATGGACGTTGGCTTTTCCTCCCGGGATCAATCTGCCGCCGATAATTTATTGGCCTATTTTGATGCTTGGCAGAAGAGTAGTGGGGAGCGTTACGATGCACACCGCTGCCTGGTGGTTAAGCTTAGCGCTGAGGTGGCAGACCTGTCTGAATCGATGCGGGTTATCCTCAGAGATGGGACTGAGCATATTATTCAGAAGCTCCAGAATTGTATCGAGCTGGCGGGGGAAGACGGTTCTCTGCCTAGCACCCTCAATGCCCGTGCCACCGCAGCTTCCCTGTACCAGCTGTGGCTGGGAGCCAGCCTGTTGGCCAAGTTAAACCGCAACGATACGCCAATGGCAGAGGCGATGCTGGCGACCCAGGAGATACTGGGGAAACACTGAGTTTTTTACTGAGCCCGCGAGGGGAAAACCGTTGCGGGTATTTTTATGGCGCCTTTCTAGACGACCGGTCTAATTTGGTGACTTTGACTTCCATTTTACGAAGTTATGGAGAATAGAGAATGCAATCGAGCGATATAAACCGCCGCCTGGTATTGGCATCCCGCCCTGAAGGTGCCCCGACGACAGATAACTTCCGCCTGGAGCATGCCCCTGTGGTCAAGCCGGAGGACGGCGAGGTGCTGTTGCGCACAGTATTCCTATCGCTCGATCCCTATATGAGGGGGCGAATGAGTGATGCGAAGTCCTACGCAGAGCCTGTTTCACTGGGAGAGACCATGGTTGGAGGGACGGTGAGCCGTGTGGTTGAGTCCCGATTGAATGGCTTCGAGGAGGGGGATTGGATACTCGGTTATAGCGGCTGGCAGGACTACGCCATCTCTGATGGTACCGGGTTGATTAACTTGGGTAAAAATCCGGATTACCCCTCCTTCTCCCTGGGAGTGCTGGGTATGCCGGGAATCACCGCCTACTTTGGTTTGCTAGAAATTGGGGAGCCAAAAGAAGGGGAGACTCTGGTAGTTGCAGCTGCTACTGGTCCTGTGGGGGCAACAGTTGGACAAATCGGCAAGTTGCAAGGGTGCCGGGTAATCGGTGTTGCTGGAGGTGAGGAAAAGTGTCGCTATGCGGTAGAGGAGTTGGGCTTCGACCTGTGCCTGGATCACCGCGCCGAAGATTTTGTCGATCAATTGGCTGCGGCTTGCCCTGACGGTATCGATATCTATTTTGAAAGTGTTGGTGGCAAGGTCTTTGATGCGGTGCAACCGCTATTAAATGATTTTGCGCGGATTCCTGTATGTGGGCTTATCTCTCAGTACAACGCAACCTCATTGCCGCAAGGCCCGGATCGCACCAGTTTGTTAATGCGGGATGTACTGACCAAACGCTTGAAAATCCAAGGCTTTATTATTTTCGATTACTACGAACGTTTTCATGAAGCGGTACGTACATTAAGTCAGTGGGTTGCCGAAGGCAGTATTAAATACCTTGAGGATATGGTCGAAGGGTTGGAAGAAACACCCAATGCATTTATCGGGCTTCTGGAAGGAAAGAACTTCGGCAAGTTAGTTGTGCGCATAGGAAATGATGATTGAAGCAAAGCTGACAAAGTTTATAAGGACAGAAATATGAAAATACTGATGGTTTTGACTTCCCACGATGAACTGGGGAATACCGGCAAGAAAACGGGGTTTTGGCTGGAGGAGTTTGTCGCACCTTACTACACCTTCAAGGACGCCGGTGCTGAAGTGACCCTGGCCTCTCCAAAAGGCGGGCAGCCGCCTCTCGATCCCAAGAGTGATGAGCCAGATTTTCAGACGGAGGCGACTCATCGCTTTCAGGCTGACGCCGATGCTCAGCAGGTTCTGGCCAATACCCACAAATTGGCTGATATGAATGAGTCTGATTTTGATGCAGTCTTTTATCCCGGTGGCCATGGTCCCTTGTGGGATCTTGCGGAAGACCCGGTCTCAATTGCACTGATTGAGAACTTTTTTGCCGCAGACAAGCCGATCGGTGCTGTGTGCCATGCTCCGGGTATTTTCCGTCATACCCGCCGCCAGGATGGCGCTTACCTGGTGTCGGGAAAAGGTGTGACCGGATTTACCAACTCGGAAGAGGCTGCGGTTGAACTGGTGGATGTCGTGCCTTTCCTGGTTGAGGATATGCTCAAGGGAAATGGTGGAAACTACTCCAAAAGTGGTGATTGGGCACCCTATGTAGTGGTAGACGGCAAACTGGTAACTGGTCAAAATCCGGCCTCTTCAGAGGAAACCGCCCAGACTCTTATGGGATTTATCCCCACCTAGGAGGGAGGGGGAGGCCGGTCGGTCGAAGGGGTTCCAATTGACCGGTTTCCCTTGAGTCTTTCTGAGAGTAGAATACCCGACAAAGAAGCTTGGTTATTTGAGAGCCTATATGTCTGATTTGAATGTCACTATTACTGAACCCGCTCAGGAATACCTGAAAGAGTTGTTGGCCAAACAGGACTGTGAGGGAATTGCCATTCGCATGTTTGTTTCCAGTCCCGGCACGCCTAACGCCGAGACTTGTATCGCCTACTGTCGCCCGGGAGAGGAGGAAGAAGGTGATGTGATGTTGGAAATGAACGGTCTCAAAGCTTACTTCGAAGGACGCAGCGTGCCCTATCTGGATGATGCTCGGGTCGATTACTCTTCGGACAAGATGGGCGGGCAGCTGACGATTCGCGCGCCCAACTCCCGTATGCCGAAAATTACCGATGACAGCCCTATCCAGGACCGTATTAACTATGTTTTGTACAACGAGGTTAATCCGGGCCTGGCAGCTCACGGTGGCCAGGTAAGCCTGGTAGAAGTGACTGAGGATATGTTTGCTGTGTTGAAGTTTGGTGGCGGCTGCCAGGGCTGTGGCATGGTTGATATGACTTTGAAGGAAGGCGTGGAAAAGACTCTCAAAGAGAAAATCCCCGAATTAGCTGGCGTGAAAGATATTACTGACCATACCGACAAGTCCCAGGCCTACTACTGAGTTCCTGAGACCATTCTGAGTCGGCCAAGTGGCTCAAAAGAAAAAGGCGAACCTTGTGTTCGCCTTTTTTATTGCTGTGAACCTCTCAGGTTAGATCCCGCGTAAGCCTCCCTACGAACTACTCCCACACTGTATATATTTGAAATATTCCTCGGTGCTTTTGAGGCGCTGGGGCAATGTAAAGTGCCGGTGCAGCGATCCAGTGATTGGTCATGCTAGTGATTGCTTGTGCGCCAACTCCAGGGAAGAACAATCTATGTTTGACCAAGTGGTGTTTGCCGGTGGCGGCGTGCGCTGTACCTGGCAGATCGGCTTTTGGGAGTCGGTTGCAAAGGAAATTGATCTGGCACCACGGGTGGTCAGTGCAGTATCCGCTGGCGCCCTGGTCGCCAGCCTTGTTCTGATGGACAGGTCACTCGACGGAGTGGATTACTTTGTTTCGGCATTTAAATCCAATGGGAAAAATATCCATTGGGGTAATATGTTTCGCAAAGACCCTGTATTCCCGCACTACACAATTTATCGTCGAGCATTAAGCGATTTATTTTCTGGGGGCTTTGATCAACTCAGGGAAGCCTCAGACTTGCGTATTGGGGTCAGTACTTCGCCGAAATGGCTGCCTGGTCCGATCGCGTTAATGATTGGAGCAGCGATTGATTACTCTGATACTTATATTTTCCCGAACCTTCACCCCACTACTGCACTTAAATTGGGCTTCCGCCAATCTTTTTATAAAGTTCGTCACTGTTCAGATCCGTCCCAGTTAGAGAAGCTGGTTATTACTTCATCCTGCACGCCACCTCTGACACCGCGTCTGAAGCAGGGCGGTGCAGAGGTATTGGATGGAGGGGTTGTAGATAGTGTGCCTATTGGTGGGCTGGATACCGCTGAAGGACGGGTGCTTATTTTGCTAACCCGACGTTTCCCACAGCTGCCGGACCGTTTTACGGTACAAAAATTTAACCAGGAATGGACATATGTTCAGCCCTCTGGACATGTTCCACTTAATGTTTGGGATTTTGCCAGTCCGGAAGAGGTGAAAGATACTTTCCGTATGGGGATTGCAGATGGCCGTGCATTTTTAGCGGCCCTGAGTGGCGAAGGGCGGTTAATTGAGAGCCCTCCCTGATGTGACTGAGGATATCTTGAATTACTGATTGGAAGATTACGATCTTAAAGTTACACATAGGTTTGCACTGAATGTTGAGATAAAGACACCTTTAGTCTCAATGCCTAGTTGGTATGAAAAGTGAAGCCTTTTTTATATCTATTTGTATCAAGGTGGTTGGCAGGTTTGCTGATTGTGATGCGTAATAGTTGGGAGAGAGCCATTAACTGTTATCTCGCTTTAACGCTTGGTGGCGATAGAGACAAAAACTTCTGCCTAAAATCAAAAATCCCCGTATTTATTTCGACAGCCTTTTTTAGAGGGTGTCGTCATGTTTGATCAAATGGTTTTTGGTGGCGGAGGAAGCCGTTGCACTTGGCAGCTTGGTTTTTTGTTATCCCTAAGTCGCGAATTACCGATCCGGCCAAAAGTTGTTTGTGCTGCATCCGGAGGCAGCATGGTAGCGGCACTCATGCTTACGGATCGCTGCCGTGAGGGTGTTAATTACTTTCACTCTGCTTGCAAAAAAAATGAAAGGAATTTCTACTGGAATAATTCATTCCGTAAAGAACCAATTTTTCCGCACTTTGAGATCTATCGCAAAGGGGTGCATGAATTTTTTCACGATAGCCTTGAGCCTCTGCGTCAATCTGCCGACCTCAGAATTGCAGTGACCTATCCCCCGGAATGGTTGCCTGTGCCGCTCGCACTGACGCTGGGGCTGGCAATTTTCTACTCTAACAAACATATCTTTCACGACTTGCACCCAAATACAGCGTTACATTTGGGGTTTCGCCAAATGTTTCACCCCGTGAGTAAATGCAAAGATGGGAAAGATCTTGAGCAGCTTATTTTGAGTTCCTGTTGTGCCCCTCCCATATCCCCAAGGTTATCGCTTGATGGTGCAGAGGTACTGGATGGAGCTCTGGTAGGTAATGCCCCGGTCGCCGGCTTGGATGCTAGCAAAGGGCGGGTTCTGATTTTGGATACAGGGAACTTTCCACACCTACCGAACAGTTTCAGTGTGCAAAGGGGGGGGCAGGTGTGGACTTATGTGCAGCCCTCCAGCCCGCTGCCCATCGGGATGTGGAATTTTGCTGACCCCAGTGCGCTGAGGCATACCTTGAAAATTGGGGTTGCAGACGGTTATGCCTTTCTCGATGCGCTGGTGTCCGGTAAGGAGCGCCTGGTGGAAATTTGAGTATTCAGTGAGTTCAGGGTCAAGACGATCAGTTGCACAATACTTGTGATTCGATTAGCTTATGCAATTAGTTGCATATTGTTGTCGTCATCAATATGTCATCATGAAGGCTGAAACTAATTGGTCATAAGTGTCGGCGGTAATGCAAAGAGCGGCCTGAAACTGCACTTGAGAGGATGTAAAACACAGAATGGACTCAGGAAGTTCCAGCCGGAAGGCTGCTGCAGGGAAGCGAGATCATGTTTGACCAAGTTGTTTTTGCCGGTGGTGGTGGGCGGTGTACCTGGCAGATTGGTTTTTGGGAGTCGATAGCCAACGATATTAGTCTTTCTCCGAAGGTGGTTACTGCGGTCTCGGCAGGGGGCCTAATGTCGAGCCTGGTGCTGATGGGTAAGACGGAGGAGGCTCGTGAATATTTTTGGACTGCGTTCGAGACTAATGAAAAAAATGCTTATTGGGGAAACCTTTTCGGTAAAGAACCTGTGTTCCCCCAATATGGAATCTACCGCAATGCGATGTTAGAGCTGTTTCGCGATGGACTGGAGACCCTTCAGCAGGGCGCAGAGTTGCGAATTGCGGTTGTTCACCCACCAAAAGGCCTATCTGGAGGTTTGGCTTTTGGAGTGGGGGCCATGGCCTACTATGCCGATAAGCATTTTTTACGCAGCCTTCACCCCAAGATCGCCCAGCGCTTAGGTTTTAAGCAGCAATTTTATCGAGCCCGGGATTGTTCCAGTATTGAGGAGTTGGTGGATTTGATTTTGTGCTCCTCCTGTACGCCGCCATTCACTCCAAGACTTAAGTTGCGGGGACGAACAGCACTCGATGGTGGGGTGGTAGATAATATCCCGGTGGCAGGATTGGATAATGGAAAGGGAAGGGTGCTGGTGCTGTTGACCCGTCGTTACGATCAGTTCCCAGACATATTTACACAGCGTAAAGGCGATCAGGATTGGACTTATGTCCAGCCCTCGAAACCGCCATTCATCAGCGTCTGGGACTACACAAATCCTGAGCTGGCCCAAAAAACATACGAGTTGGGGTGCGCTGATGGGAGAGAATTTTTACAAAAACAAGTGAGTGAAGAGGAAGTCTCCAATGAACAATTCCAATAATAAAATAGCGGAATCTATTGCCCTATGGCACGAGATGGTTGCTGCGCGAGATCTGAGTCGCTTGCCAGCGATCGTTGCAGAAGATGCTGTTTTCCGTTCACCGGCATTTTTTAAGCCCTACCACAGCTCCGCTGCTGTGTGCCTGATTCTCAATACCGTGATGCAGGTTTTTGAGAGCTTTGAATACGACCGTGAATTTACTACCGAATCGGGACACGATCTGGCTCTTGAATTCGCAGCCTCCATCGGTGATAAGAGCCTGAAGGGATTGGATATTATCCGCTTTAATGATGAAGGCAAGATTATTGAGTTTGAGGTGATGATACGCCCGCTCAACGCTCTGCAAAAATTGGCAGAGGAAATGTCCGGGCGACTTTCCCAGTATGTGACTCAATATAAGGAAACTCAGCAGGCCTGATGCCCGCTGAGTGAAGCGTTGGGGCCTAATGATTACTCATCGTCGGAATCGAAGTATTCAAATGCATCGATTCCATCCATATAGGCCCCATCGAATCCTGCATCAACGATCATATAAATATAAGAATCATCGTTGCCGAAGATAATTTTCTGCCAGCCCTCCTGCCAGTACTTTACGTAGTAATTACCTGGCTCGCCGGATATTTCCCCCAGTAGCCATTCGGGAGGGGTGTTGTACCAATAGGATTTCCAGTAATAACGATCGTCTTGTGCCTCGCCGACATTGACATAGGCCAGCACTAGGCGGCGCCCACCATTTTCTTTTACCCTGAGCTGCTCAATTTGTTCTTCTGTGTAAGGTTCACCGTCAAAGAAAAAGTCGATTATCAATATGTCGTAATCGGTTTCACTTAGTTTATCGATGAAATCTTGAGGCGTAGAGTAGTTGCTGGTATTGGTGATATTGATAAAGTTTTTGGCTTCCTCAAGGTCATCAATGTCCAGAGAGTTAACATTGAAGGGCTCATCGGGATATAGCGGTACATCGTTCAGGAGTTCGCTATCTGCGGCAAAAGAAATATACCCAGCCTCTTCGTTATTCTCATATGACTCTTGAATATCCCGCTCAATATTGGTGAAGTCCGTGATTAGGATTGTATCCCCTTCATCTTTCGCCAAGTCCAGGTAAGTTTGCAGGCGCTTGGTTTCTGACTCGCTGGTGGGCTCGTTGACAACACCATTTGCGCCAAAGAAGAGGGCCTCTTGTGCAATGCCGTCTGTGGCATCCAGGTAGGCTTCATCGACGGGACCAGTGGTAGTGGTTGTCGTAGTAATCAACTCAACCCCATTCTGGGGTACGATGAGAAAGTGACGGTTGATGCCCTTGGCGTAGGCGCTGATATCCTCTACCAGGTAACGCATTTCCTTATCGTACTTGATAGTTGACTGATTCAAATCATCGGGAAGATCATCGAGGCTACAGCCAAATATCAGTAATGGGCTGAGAGCTGCTAAGAGTATTCGGCGCAAAATACATCTCCATTGCTACGAGTTAGAGTTTGTTCTGGTTTTGGGGCGTCGCTGCGGGTCAAAATAATTCAGACTATCTCTATTGGCGCGAGTTCCTATCCCTTGCGGCAGCTTATGCTATCCGGTTGTTGCTGAATGTTAACTTAACCGCCGCCCAGAAAGTAATTTTGCTGCCTCAGGGGCAGTGAATCTAAAAAAAAGAACTACCGTCCCATATCCATTCTCTTCTTCGTTTTAGTAGTAGCCTCAGCCGTCAGGGGATCATCGGGCCAGTAGTGTTTCTGGTATTTGATACGCAACTCCTTCTTTACCTCTTGGTAAGTATTGGCCCAGAAATTCACCAGGTCACGGGTAATTTGAACGGGGCGCCGTGCCGGAGAGAGCAAATGAATCATCAATGGATAGCGGTTTTTTAGAATTGTTGGAGTTTGTGCCAATCCAAATAGCTCCTGCAGGCGCACAGCCAAAACAGGTGGGGTTTCTCCGTAGTCGATTCTTATCCGGGAGCCACTGGGAACCAGGTAGTGACTGGGGGCCAAGTCTTCGAGTTTTTGTTGCAAGTCCCACTCAAGCTGTCCGCGCAAGATGCTTTGCAAGTCAAGCTGCCCTAGCTGCTCAAGTTTGCTGAACCCCTGTAAATGAGGCAGCAGCCAATCCTCCATGGTCTCCAATAGAGCCTCATCACTCCAGTTTGGTACTCGGGTGTCGCTGAGAAAATCCCCGCACTCTTCACTTTGGCGTAAAAATTCCACTCGAAAACGTAACTGGTTAGCTTCTGTGTTCCAGGGGAGGGAGGAGAGACCTTTCTTTCGTACGGCTTCTAATAATGCGCGACTGAGGGTCTCCGGGGGAATATCTGCTGCAGGCCGCTGGTGTAAAACCAGCGCCCCCAATTGCGTTTGCTGTAGGGCGACAGCGCGGCCGGTAGTCTCGTCCCAGCGAACTGAAATCTCTTCTTTGATCTGGGCGGCGAAATGCGACTTCAAAGCGGGCAGAGAAATCTCTGCTGCCAGCTGGATACTTGCATCTCGGCCCTGGCCATCCAGTTCGGCAATGACCAGGTATTTGCTTAAAGCTAGGGCGTCATCATGGGAGAAATGTGCGCCTCGGCCACTGGAGAGTAGAAACCGGCTGCTGGTATCACTGCGCGATTTCGCAATACGGTCTGGGTAGGCGAGTCCAAGCAGGGCACCAGTTTCATCGGAGTGATCGATACTCTGTGGTGCAGGACTTGAACTTGACTCAAATTTCTTTAATTGAGAGAGCCAGGTTTTAGACTGCTGGCGTATTCTGTGAGCAGTACCTCGATCTACCCGCCGATCGTTGCCTTGGGACTGTAGAGCCTGAATCCGTTTGCTAATGTCCCTATCCCATCGGGCTTCGCCACGAAAAATATCCCGTTCAGATAGTAGCGCTGCCAGCAGGCAGGCCTGTTCCTGCAATCCCCAGCCGACACTGGCAACTAACATATGTGCGAGGCGAGGGTGGGCGCCAAAGGCCAGCATGGTATTCCCGTGAGAGGTAATACGCAGTTTGTCATCCAGTGCCCCCAGTTGCTGCAAGAGCTGCTGGGCCTGGGCCATAGGTCCTGGGGGTGGTGTGTCGAGCCAGTTGAGCTCGCTGACATCGGTAACCCCCCATTTGGCTAATTCAAGTGCCAGGGGAGCCAGGTCACTGCGGGTGATTTCCGCTGTATTTTTGGCGCTCAATGACCGCTGCCGGCCCTCACTCCAGAGTCGCAGACAGTAGCCGGCGCTGAGGCGCCCGGCGCGCCCTGTACGCTGGGTAGCGGAGGCCTGGGAAATCGAGCTTGTCACCAAACGATTCATGCCGCAGTTGGGATTAAATCGCGATTCGCGCATTAATCCTGAATCGATAACTATTCGGATGCCCTCAATCGTCAGGCTCGTCTCGGCCACATTTGTAGCCAGTACGATTTTTCTCGTGCCTGGTGCCGCTGGTGCTATCGCCTGATCCTGCTGCTCACGGCTCAGATCCCCAAAAAGCGGTGCAATAATAATGCGGCCCTTTTCGGTTTCCTCAGATAGTCGCTCCTCCAATAAGCTCTCAACCTGTTTGATTTCGGCGACACCAGGAAGGAAGGCGAGAACACTACCTTCTTGTTTACCTAAGGATGCGACAACTTTATTTGCCATCAAAGCCGGGATTTGTCGTTTGTCCTCGGGCTCTTCTCGTTGGTTCAAGTACTCAATATCGACGGGATAGCTGCGTCCTTCACTGAATATGATGGGTGCGTTATTTAGTAGTGAGGAGATGCCGCTGGTATCCAGGGTGGCAGACATCACCAGAATCTTGAGGTCCTCGCGAAGATATTCCTGGGACTGAAGACATAAGGCGAGGGAGAGGTCGGCTTGCAGACTGCGCTCATGAAATTCATCGAATATGACCAGAGCGCAGGATGCCAATTCAGGGTCAGCCTGTAAGAGGCGCGTGAGAATTCCCTCGGTTACAACCAGGATGCGGGTCTTCTTGCTTGACTTCCGTTCGCCCCGGACCTGAAATCCAACGGTATCACCAACTTTCTCACCCAGCTGGTTGGCCATGCGCGCCGCTGCCGTTCTAGCGGCCAAACGTCGCGGCTCCAGCATAATAATATTCTTTCCGCTCAACCAAGGCTCATCTATTAATGCCAGTGGTACGGCGGTTGTTTTACCCGCTCCGGGGGGCGCCTGGAGCACGACATTACTATGCCCTCTCAAGGCCTGGAGCAGTTCGGGGAGGATGCTGTTAATAGGTAACTCAGACATGGGCGCGATTATAGTGATTTCGCAACATCGGTGATACCAGCACTGTCCGGTAAGCTGGCTAGCTGCTGGCTGAACTATATTCTCCCGTAACTAGATGGTTGCTTCCCAGGAGAAAGGAGAGTGCGATGAGTGTGAATGTCCGGCGAGTTGTTACAGGGCACGACCCAGAGGGAAAGCCAGTAGTGCTCATAGATGATCAGGGTTTGCATACCAGTAGTTGGCGGCCTCATATGGTTCAGCAGCAGTTATGGACTACTCAGGGCTTGCCCGTAGAGCTTTGTGAAGATGGTAGAGACAACGGCGGGAGAAAATTTGATGGAACTACGATTCCGGGAGGCTCGGTTTTTAAGGTCGTAGAATTTGGGCCAGGAGTTACGCCACGATCTCACCAAACTGACAGCATTGATTATGCGGTGGTGATGTCTGGGAATATTGAGATGGAAATGGGAGATGAGGTTGTTGTGAAGCTGTCTGCGGGAGATGCACTCGTCCAGCGGGGGACAGTTCATAACTGGGTCAACCGAGGTGAAGAACCTTGCGTGATAGCTTTTGTGCTAATTAGCTCTACGGGCAATACGGCATTTGGTTAGTTGTCTTTAATAATGGTCACTTCGCAAGTACTTTCGACTTCAACCCTATCCAAAACTCAGGACTAATGAAGGTTATTAACTTCTTTTTTACGTGCAGTTTTCCGGGTAGAGGCTGGGGGGGCGTTAAAGTGAAAACCAGTTGCGTAGCTAATATTCCAGTCCGGCATTCGATAGGTTGTGTAGTGGCAGCGGAGCATGATTGATGCGTATCGGTATAGTCTACGACCTTCGTGATGATTATCTCGGGATGGGGTTTAGTGAAGAGGACGTCGCTGAACTTGATCACCTGGAGACGATAGATGCGATTCACGATGCGCTTACCAGCGCTGGCCACCATATCGAACGGGTCGGCAATATTCACAGGTTGGCGCAGCAACTGGTTGAAGGTAACACCTGGGATCTGGTGTTCAATATTGCTGAGGGCATATACGGAACCGGGCGCGAAGCACAGGTTCCCGCTTTGTTGGACGCCTGGAAGATACCGTACACATTTTCTGATCCATTTGCCAACACAGTGACCCTTAATAAGGAGATGACCAAACGCATATTGCGGGATATGGGTATTCCAACGGCACAGTTTGCAGTTGTTCGAAGTGTTACAGATGTCAATCGAGTAGAGCTTGAATACCCTTTGATGACAAAGCCACTTAGGGAGGGAACCAGTAAGGGGGTATCGCCTGAATCCAAAGTTATCGACAAGGCAGCTTTGAAAAACCGCTGTGAATACCTTTTGAGTCGGTTTAATCAGCCAGTACTGGTTGAAACATTCTTACCTGGCCGAGAGTTTACTGTGGGCTTTTTGGGGACGGGTGCAACTGCCGAGTGCATTGGCGTGATGGAAAAGTTATTGGGCGATGAACCTGTGTATTACAAGTATGATGGAGCTTTCCCCGGCCGGCTTGTTGACGATGATCAGGCGCTAAAGGTCCGAGCAATTGCGCAGAAGACTTGGGGAGTACTTGAGTGTCGTGATGGTGGTCGAGTTGATATTCGCTATGATGCACAGGGGGCCCCCATGGTTATGGAGGTCAATGTCCTACCCGGTTTGCGGCCTGAAGTTTCTGAACTGCCCGTGATGTGTGAATTGGCGGGTATTCAGTATGGAGCCATGATCAACCGTATTGTGGAATCAGCTATAAGCAGTCATCTATAGATATCCTGGGTTCTGAAAAATTCTGCGATATATTGCGGTGCATACTACCGTTGCCAAACACTTGGTATTTTGGATATCTCAGGAACATCCAAAAAGGCATCAGCGCAATAAATTTTTGACTTATGATTACCTTCTCTGGTAGTTAGCACTTTGTTACTCCAGATATATACCCGTTTGCCCTCTGAAATTTCGAATGTGCCATTCGCCTTCGATATCGCCTTGTTTTACATATTCGTAGGGCATGACCGGGTTTTTGCCCAGCTCAGTAGTAAGTACATATTGAGGGACCGCAAAACCCGTGATGTGCCCCTGCAATGACTCATAAATCGCCTGTCCTTCCTTCAGGCTTGTCATAAAGTGAGAGACACCGACCACATTATCGCAGTGATAGAGGTAGTAGGGTCTGACTCGTATTTTTACCAGAGCGAGCATCAATTGTCGCATAACATCCGGTGAATTATTTACGCCTTTTAAAAGCACTGTTTGATTTCCTACCGGAACGCCCGCTCTCAGCAAGCGGTCGCATGCAGCGGCGGCTTCTTCGGTGACTTCTTTGGGGTGATTAAAGTGCGTGTTCAGCCACACGGGATGAAATGATGCGAGCATTTCGCACAATTCGTCGGTGATACGTTGGGGGGCCAGTACGGGAAAGCGTGAGCCAATACGAATAATTTCCACATGATTTATTGCTCTCAGCTTCTCCAATAGTTTGGCCAAGCGGTCGTTGGAATACATCAGTGGGTCGCCGCCGGTGAGTAATACATCGCGAATCTGTGGATGTGATTCTATGTAAGCAATATCCTCATCCCAGCTGGTTGCTTCGCCTTGTTCAAAATAACTTTCCGGGCCCACCGTTGTGGTGTGAAATTTCCTTGTGCAATGACGGCAATAAACAGGGCAAACAGACGTTACCAGAAAGATGACGCGATCCGGGTACTTATGTACGACGCGGTTGGTTTTACGAAAATACTGATCACCTACAGGGTCAATGTTTGCACTGTCGGGTACGATGGTTTCCTCTAGAGAGGGAACTGCCTGCAATCTAATTGGACAATTAGGGTCATCAGGGTCCATTAAGGAGGCGTAGTAGGGTGTAATACTCCACCGATAGATTTCTTTTAGCTGTTGGATAGCGTCAGATTCAGAAGTAGAAACATTGATCCATCGCTTTAGGCCATCCAATGTGCTGATGCGATTACGCATTTGCCAGCGCCAATCAGACCAGGCCTCGTCAGAGTTTCCCGTTACAGAACGGACTATAATGTTGCGCATAAGTATCGCCGCTTTGTTGTGCATTCATTTGTTGCTGATGGTCTGCCTCGATATCCGAGATTGCCTGTAAGGGGCTTGAACATGGATTGCCTGGATCCAGTAACTTGAAGCAATCATTATGTGTAATGAAATCTGTGGAAGGATTTGATGTTCGTAATGCCTCAAATCTCTGTAGGACTTTCTGCGATATTTTGAGCAGCCAACTTCTGAGCAACCAATTCCAGTGTATTTTGAGACCATACTACTTAGTTTCTTCAATACCCTTGTGAAGTAGGGGGGGCTGTATTTTATCTACCGCCTTTCTAATAAAAATAGAAGATGCGATTTTCAGCTGGTAGGTACTAAGAATACTGCTTTTTCGATAGCTTGGGAGATAAGTGTTTTGCGCTCTAAACGCTAAATCGAGAAAGTTGTAATCATCGTGATTGTATGCCTGTAGTAACACAGATCTAAAAAGGGGTGCGTCATTGGCGATAAAGGGTGTAACCACACAAATTATACCAAGTATCGGTTTCACGATATTTCAATCCTATATCCCAAATATCATTTAGTTGTTGCTCTATGCAACTTGCCTGCTACGTGAGGTAGATGTTATTTGGTCCGCACTCCTCTGTTTAATAAATATTTGCATATATTGAGTATTTTTCAACAAGTCAGTAATCGCAGGTATGGGGCCAATATGAGTGTAAAATTAGTCACGTTTTTTTCTGGAGGAGTATAAGAAACAGCTGTAATACTACAATTAGATCTATTGGTATCGATAGGCTAGGTAGTTGTCGGGGCTGAAATCTAGCTCTTCTTTATATTGCTGATTTGTCAATGGGAAGACATGAGTTATCTTGGGTAGCCAGAGGGCTGACTGTTGACTGTAAAGTCCAGCATTGTATTTCGTACAGCCGCATAGTAAATAGCAGAATCCCCGCTATTCTCCAATAGCGCTATTCGTCATAAATTTGATAGTATCTAGCTGATCAAGTGATTTGACTACAATAAATTCTAATGGGGTAGAACTTGACCTATTTGTTTTTATTTTTTGCAATCATTACCGAAGTTACAGCTACCCTACTACTTAAGGCTTCCAACGGTTGGGAAAAGTGGTGGCTGGGAATGGCCTCTATCTTTTTTTATTCTCTGGCGAGTCTATTTCTTGCGTTTGTACTAAAAAATATGAATGTGGGAATGACTTATGCCATCTGGTCAGGCGTCGGTATTGCTCTTGTTTGTGCAGCTTCTGTGGTTATTTGGCAGCAAAAGTTTGACGTATACGCTGTGAGTGGAGTTGCTTTGATATTTATGGGTACGGCTCTAATTACTATAAAATCCACTGTGTTTGAGCAGTAGCTTTTTCCTACAGCTTTTATAGGGCGGCTTTACTCAGAGAAAGGCCGGTGAGATTGGATTTACGGTGTAAATGCATCAATGAATTGCTGGCCTCCTCCGAAGAATAGGTTTGGGGCATTCTTTGAAGTGCCTCTTTTGTCATTTAGGTAAACCTGGTTTACCGCAATAATATATATGGTGTTGCGAATTAGGCAATTTTTGCGGTTCAACGGGGTGGGCTTGGCCTATTATTATAGATGACTGTAAACCCTTTTATGATATCTCTTAAAAAGGAAGGTATGGCTGTGGTTGAGTTGTGTGTTAAGGAAGTGTTATATGAAGCAGAGCACGCACGAAAGCTATGAGACTGCAGCTGATTTACAGTTGGCCTTGATTCGAATTTATATCGGGCTCAATTTTACCCATCATTTTGCTGAGAAGTTTGGTCTGTTGGGCGCAGACGCTTACAATTTTGTTGTTCATTATTTTGAGGGGATTGGATACTCATCCTCTATGGTGATTATCTCTGGTATTTGTGCGTTCTCTGCATTTGTTGGATTTACTTTCGGTTTGTTTACGCGGTTTGCCGCTGTTGGGACTGCTCTTTATTTGATGATTGCATTATTTGAAGGGCGGCATTATCTCGCAGGTTTTTCATGGGCAAGTCATGTCAGTGGTATAGATATTAGTGGAAATATACAAACCGTTTATGGTGGGTGGGAATACCCTCTTTTTTGGGCTTTTATTTGCTTATCTTTTGTGTTAACTGGTGGCAGAAAGTGGTCTGTAGATCAATATTTGAGGAAGACAAATTCTTCGGTGTTACAGTTTCTAAGTAGGTGATCTGGATTGTCTGAAACTAGGTGTAACCTATGGATAATTAGTGATTTATCGATGAGGCAATTTTTAGCTTTTGCTGATGAGGTGAGATACTCGTAGTGCAAAAAGAAATCGTTCGCCAAGATTTTTATCATCTTTGGTATGATAAAAGAGGAAGGTCAAGAACCACTGTAGGACATTTTTCAGATTTTGAATTGATTCAATACTCCAATCCTGTGCCCGAATATCACTATCGTGATTTGCCTAAAGTTATTCGAAGTGAGTTTGCAATTTTGCCTCCTGGGTGGAAAAGCGATTTTCACTCTACTCCGAACCCTCAGTGGGTTATTACATTATCTGGCTGTTGGCGTACGACAACTCGGGACGGTGTTGAGGTGACATATAGGCCTGGAGATGTTCATTTTGGGGGAGATACGCCTGTTAATGGTATAGCTATTGACCAGCAGGGGCATTGTACGATTAATCCCTCCAAAACAGATCCCGCGAAATTACTTATATTAACTGTCGACTCTTTGCTTCCTGCTCCTGAAGAGTGAGTATCTAATGGTTTGCCTGATAGGCTCCGGATCATATTTCCTGTAGCTATTGAAAGCTATTTTTGATTAAAAAATCGCATATTTTAAACATTTACTTCGGTTGTTGAGTGGAATACGATTTTTCTCGAGATAATTCTATTTGTTAACTTAGGCTTTGAGAGCTGGGGAGGGTTTATGCCTGCAAAGGAGTTTTTCAGTAATGTCAAAAGTGCTTTAAAGGACTATTTTGGTAATAAGGCAACAGCACTTTGGCATACCTTTGATGATTCTGAAGTGGCGGTGGCAGGGAACTATCAGTGTGTAGATCTTGATGGTCGTGCTTGGTTGTGGACTCCTCGTGGAATGACAACAAACCGGTTAATTGTAACTGCTCACGGGTATCGCAGAACCACATCCAGTTTCAAAATAGAGCACAATGTTAACCTGCATTTTTACTCGCGTGATAAATTCAGTGTGAATGATCCTGGACTTGGGAGGTTTTATGATCGGGGGGCCAATTCTGTTGAAGATTTAGGTTTAAATGATACTTGTTTTAACTACATCCTGACGAAGTATACCAGTAGCGCTACTAATAGACACAATACTAACAATGAAACTTACACTTCGATTAATGCGATTATGTCTCACAATGATAGTGATAGTCGAAGACGCAGAATTCAGAATGCTAATAATATCGGAATGGTTGCCAAGGCAAATAGCATTCAGTCCTTTCAGCCGCCCAGTATTCTGACCATAAGAAATAGACAGTTTATGGCAGCTGTAAACCTGAAGTGGGTTTTGGATACCTTGGCGAAAAAGGGACATCACTTTAATGACATTGATTGTCTCTTCTGTAGAAATACTCTTTGGACTGGCACAGTAGCTGTGATGTCGGGTCTGTCCGGAGGAGATAAATATAGTGATGATGTTGCTATAAATTAGTAGTAGAAGGGGTTGTTTTATAGTGTCTATATGGCCTTTTTTTGCGCGGTAAGAGCATTTATTGATCTACTTGGTACTTTGAGATATCTCGTTGATATTTCCTTCTTTGTATGTTGATTGCATAAAAATTACTAGTAGGGAGAATATGACCTTACTAAACTGTTCAATTTGATTAGATTTGTAAGTGAGAAGGGATCGGATCGTCAGTGTCCCGCGGGTTAGCTAGTGCGGCTTCAATGGCAGCCTGTATCCCAAGGGCGGCAGTTTCTTTTGACATGCTGGGATTGCCGATATTTTCGGGTAGTGCGGCAATCTGGGGTAGCTGAGGAAGGTGTATCCAGCCGGCGGGGATATTTAGTTGATTAGTCGCGATATAGTGAAGCGCGCCATACATCATATGGTTGCAACAAAAAGTACCCGCAGTATCAGAAATATCGGCAGGAACACCAATATTGCGCATTGCCATAACCATTGCGCGGATAGGGAGTGTGCTGTGATAAGCGACAGGACCATTTTGTATAGTCGGCTCACCCTGCATTTCAACTCCCCGGTTATCTTTCAGGTTATATCTGGTGGAGTCATTATAATTTTGTGCAATTCTCTCAGCTGTAATGATTGCACGGCCACTGTACTCTCCTAACATCACCACTAATTGCGGTTCTATTTCTTCAATAGCATCCGTGACAACTTCAATGCTTTCAAAGAAGTTGTTGGGTATCAAAAGACCATGAATATCACCATTGGCTATTTGTGTTCCGTCCAGCATACGCATAACTGACTCGGCTGGATTTATCGGTGTGTTACCAAAGGGCTCAAAGCCAGTCAATAAAACTTTTTCCATAGAGATGTTATCGTAAATAGATACAGAAAGATTGATATATTGTTAGTTGTCAAAGGTAGCGTTGCGCAGGCTACCTTTGACTGGTTCGTGGTCGGCTATTCAACTAAACCTAATTGCTCCAGGAAAGTGTATTTATCCCAGTCCACCCAGCTTTCCACCATTTTTCCATCTTTATATCTATCGGTATGTACGCCAGTCCAACTGCTGGTTTTTCCTGTTGCGTCATACTGTAGGAATTTACCCGTATGGGTGGCGGTAATCCTCCAGCGGGTACAAACATAATCACCCTCGGCAACTTGTACCAGAATTTCTAATTTTGTGTTGGAGAATCCCTGGTGAAATTCAGCGACTAAATCCAGGCAGTCTTTTATCGATAAAACCGACGTGGAACCGCCAGCATAGGGCATTTGGTGATTTTTATAATCCGGTGATAAATAATCTGTCGCTTTGTCGGGGAAGTTGTCCCCCCACAATTCCAGTATCGCTTTTGATGTCTCTTTGTGATTGTTCGCCATTTTTGTCCCACTGTCAGTTAGGTCGGAATTTGGTAGCCCAAGCATAGTTCAGTGAATTTAAGGGGGGAGCGAATCGAAGTGGGATTAGATTCAATATTGATAGTCGATTGATATGAGTTGGCGCAGATTACAAGGTAAATATATTGAGTAACTACTTTAAGCTTTACAGGGTGTTGTGCGTTCTGCGAACTTTAATAGAGTATTCAACTGCTGGGTTTTAGTGGCACTAGGCTTTTTAAGGTCTGGTTCGGCCAGTTCTTTATGGGTAAAACTATGACAAGTAGCGCAATCAAAGCCTTACTAAAGCGTCGTCGAATGCTACCCGTTTTGATACTTGGTGGAATTTTAATGGCTATGTCGCTGGTGGCCAGTCGACAGAAACCACAAAGATACGAAGGGCAAGTTCCGGAACTGCTGGTGGAAGCCATCGAAGTGAAGCGAATGCCTATTCGAGCTGAAACTGTTGCTTTTGGAGAGGTGATGCCGAGCCTTATCCTTGAGGCAAACTCTGAAGTTGGTGGTCGTGTGGTTTCAGTGTCGGCTGATTTGGAACCTGGCGCAATAATATCTGCCGGGGCACCAATCCTAAATATTGACGAAACCAGCTATCAATTGGCCGTTGCTCAAGCGGAGAGTGACTTGGCTGTTTATCGCGCAAAATTACAAGAACTGGAGGTTGAAAAGGCTAATAGCCAGCGTTCGTTGGAAATAGCTCAGAGGACACTGGAATTAGGGGAACAGGAATTACAGCGAAAAGAGCAGTTGGCGGTTAAGGGGATTGTTTCTCGCTCAGCGGCTGATGCGGAGGAGCAACGGGTATTGAAGTTGCGACAAGAAGTTGAACTTCAAAAGGGTAATCTCTCCCTCTTTCCCACTCGTAGGCAGGTGATAAAGGCCCAGATAAGTCGTGCTGAAGCGCTGCTTGGTGAAAGTCGCTACCAGTTATCGCGAACCCGGATAAGCCTGCCCTATAACGTGCGGATCGGTGATGTCTATGTGGAGGCTGGCCAGTCTGTTGCCCATGGGACTCCGCTTTTTGTCGCTTATGGTATGGATCAGGTGGAGGTTTCAGCCGAACTGACGATGGCTCAAATAGTGCCTCTTTTTCGGAGTATTGAATCTCCCAGTGATCAAACTTTCTCGCCTGACGACTTCTCAGATGCCTTATTGGGATTGGAGGCCAGGGTTGGACTGGTAGGTGGTATTGAACCGGTGGAATGGCGGGGCAGGGTAGTGAGAGTTGGAGGTACCATGGATACCACAAGCAGAACTCTCTCCGTAGTGGTTGCAGTGGATAACCCTTATCGAAATATAGTAGCCGAGGGTCGGCCGCCCCTATTTCGTGGTATGTATGCCCGGATTAAGCTTATTGCACCTCCTTCGCCAGCTTTAGTTATCCCTCGCAGAGCCATGCATGAAGGGCGGGTCTACTTGGCTGAAAATAATCAATTGAAGATTCGCACCATAACGGTGGACTACTACCAGGGTGATCTAGCTGTTGTTCGCTCTGGCTTGGTGCCTGGAGATCAGGTGATAACTACTGATGTTATCCCAGCAATCAGTGGGACGGCAGTATCTGTCATCGATGTCAAAATGGGAGTTTCAGACCTGACCGTGGCAGTAGAGGAAGTTGGCGAGTGATTCGCTTTTTTGCGATCCACCCAACTGCTGCCAATTTGCTTATGGTCGGTTTAATGCTGGCTGGCTTTTTCGTATTGCCGACGATGAAGCGAGAGACTATGCCAGAAATCGACAAGTTCGAAGTACAAGTCTCAGTATTTTATCCTGGTGCAGCTACCGCTGAGGTCGAAGACAGTATCTGCCTCCCCCTCGAAGAGGCAACGGATGGCATCCCATTTATTGATGAGCGCCGATGTGAAGCTGCAGACAATCTTGGCGTGATGAAACTGAAAATGCAGGAAGCAGGTGATATGGGGCAGTTTCTTGCCGACATTGAATCTGCGGTAGATGCAATAGATTCCCTTCCGGCTGAGAGCGAAAGACCAGTCATAGAAGAGCTGGGACGTACCCAGCCGGTGGTGAGTGTTGCCCTAAGCGCAGATTTGCCTTTGATCCAGCTCAACCAATTGGCCGAGCACTATCGCCGAGAGTTACTTCGTCATCCGCTGGTGCCCATTGTCAAAATTTCCGGTTTTTCAGACCATCAATTGCAAGTGGAAATTTCAGATTACAATTTGCGACAGTATGGACTGAGTGTTGCCGATCTTGCCGCAATTATCGATAAGCAGGCAATTGATATGCCCGCCGGTAAGGTAACTGCACCTGATCGGGAGTATCAGGTTCGTTTTACCGAAAAGCGGCGCACCGCAGCAGAGCTTGAAGAACTTATTGTTGTCAAAGGAATGGATGGCGCAGAGGTGCGTTTGGGCGATATTGCCACTATCCACGACAGTTTTGAAAAGGAGGAGGACAAAATCACTTTTGATGGGCAGCGAGCCGCATTGCTTGTTGTTCAGAAAAACAGCGTGGATGACAGTTTGAGGGTGTTGGAAGCGGTTCGCGAATTTGTCCAGGCGGAAAATGCCCATTTGCCGGAAGAAATGCGGTTGATTCTTACTCAGGATAGCGCCTCAATTGTTGCTGATCGTTTAAGGATGATTATTACCAACGCCTGGCAAGGGCTTATTCTTGTTGCGCTGACCCTTTATTTGTTTTTTAGCGGGCGATATGTGTTTTGGGTGGTTATGGGCCTGCCCGTTTCATTTCTCGGCGCCTTTGCTGTGATTACTACTTTGGGTATATCCATCAATATGATCAGCTTGGTGGGGCTGCTGATTGCAATTGGAATCTTGATGGATGATGCCATTGTGCTTTCGGAAAGTATCGCCACCGAATACCGGGATGGCCGTACACCTCTTCAGGCGGTGGTTATCGGAACCAAGCGTGTTGCAAGGGGGGTTATCTCCTCATTTGTTACTACCGTGATCGTTTTTTCTGGATTAGCTTTTATCAAAGGGGACATGGGGCAGGTCCTCAAAGTTTTACCAATTGTTTTAATCTCTGTACTAGTGGTTAGCCTGATTGAAGCCTTTCTTATTCTCCCCGCCCATTTGCGTCATGCCCTTTTGCACAAGGAAAACCCACCAGCCTGGAAAATCGCTTTTGCTCAGCGGTTTGAGTTGTGGAGAGAGTATGTCGGGCGTGTCGCTGATAAAGCGGTTGAATATAGATATGCTTTTGTCGGCGGCGTAGTGGGACTATTTTTTGTTACGGTGAGTTTACTTCCTGCGGGGTTAGTTAAATTCCAAGGGTTTCCTACATTGGAGGGAGATTTACTACAGGCCCGAATTCTAATGCCCCAAGGAACCTCCCTCGTAGAAATGGAAAAGCTGGTGGCATATCAGAAGAAGGCCCTGTATTTAGCTGCTGAAAACCTCTCAGGGAAAGAGGTAGCGCCTCTTATCGAGCACATTAGTGTTACTTACGGGGTGAATGGCGATGCTTTTGAGACTGGAGCTCATGTAGCCACAATAAATGTCGACCTACTGGCTGCAGAAGTTCGCCATACAAGTATCAGTGAGTTACGTCAGGCCTGGAGTAAGGCTGCTGGTGATATCCCTGGTGCGATCGCGATTTTGTATAAGGAGCCATCGCCTGGTCCAGCTGGACGAGCTATTTACCTTCGCTTGGCCGGGCTGGATATTGATCAGCTAAAAGGAATATCTATACGTCTACAAAACTGGCTGCGCAGTTACGAAGGAGTGGTGAATGTACTAGATGACCTGCGTCCTGGTAAGCCACAGCTGACGGTCCGAATGCGGGAGGGGGTTTATGCTTCTGGTATTGATGCCAGTGTTGTGGCCACTCAACTGAGAGCTGCCTATCAGGGCACAGAGATTGATGAAGTGCAGTATCAGGGAGAGACTTACGAAATTCGTGTTCGAATGGATGAGCCATCTCGCAGTGCGCTGTCACGATTTGACGAGCTTGTCATTATCCACCCTGAAACAAGGCAGCGTGTACCCTTGATGGCAATTGCCGATATTGAAATGCACCGGGACTATGCGCGTATCCAGAGAATAAATGGTGAGCGTGTTGTTACGGTCTTTGCAGATGTTTTTACAGAGAGGGCCAATGCCAGTGAAATTCTGCTGGATACCCAACAGAACTTTTTTGCACCATTGGAGCAGGAATTTCCGGGCCTAAGGGTAACCATGAAAGGAGAGATTGAGAATAGTCTCATTACAGGTCTATCGATGGGTAAGGCCTTGTTGATCGGGGCAATAGGAATCTATTTACTACTCTCGCTTCAATTTCGTAGTTATACCGAACCTGTAATTGTGATGATGGCGATTCCCCTGGCTTTAATAGGTGTAGTCTGGGGACATATTATTATGGGGCAGAATATGACGATGCCCAGCATGATGGGATTTGTCTCTCTCACTGGAATTGTGGTGAATGATTCAATCCTGTTAGTAGAGTTTGTGAAGCTTCGTGTCCGAAAGGGAATGGACGTTCACTCGGCGGCGAGTCAAGCCAGTCGCGACCGGTTCAGGGCTATTTTCCTTACCTCACTGACAACAGTGGCCGGATTGTTGCCACTGATGTTCGAAACCAGCCTTCAAGCCCAGATACTGATTCCACTGGTGACCAGTATTGTATTTGGGATAAGTAGTTCAACCGTTTTGATTCTGTTAGTCCTGCCAGCCCTTTATGGCATTCTTAAGGACTTTGGCTTAACTGAGCGAATTCAGGAGCCGCTAGATCGATTACCTGAAGATATCGCCGCTTCTACGACTTAAATAATCTTGATTGTTGAAGTGAAAAAGCAGCTGGAATGACTGGTAGAAGAAGGAAGATAAAGAGAAAGCAGTGGTAATACTTTGAGCTCCGGGAAGAATTATTCATCAATTCTTAATTAGTGCACTTGTACGAGTATCCAATATAGGGTTTCGGAGTTGGTTTAAGTAGTCGAATGTTTCATGTACGTCACGGAATAAGTAGCGAATAGTCCTTGTTGTCCCCTTTACTTCAATTGATAATCAGGAAGATAAATTTGAACTTGCCTTCTTTTGTACAGATTCACTCTCAAAATGATTAGAAAATACAATAAAAATGACTATCCAAGTGTGCTGGATATATATGCCCGTTCAAAACTTGATGAGCTACGGTTTGAAAACCGGAGTTTCAATCTGTTGCCGCTGGATAAAGATCAAAAACGTTTGGCCCAGCTGATGGAGTCGGATATTTATGTGTACGAAAAAGGTGATGTTCTTGGCTATGGTGCACGGTATAAGAATGAGATTCGTGCACTGTTTGTGCATCCATCGTTTAGAGGTCAGGGGGTAGGGCGGGAGTTGCTGGAGTACTTGTTAGGGGAAATCAGTGGCGCTGTACACCTGCAGGTTGCCAAGACCAACGACCCGGTGAAAAACCTGTATCGCAAATATGGTTTTGTGGTGACCAGGGAGCTGCAAACTACCTACAGCGGGGTTCCAGTACTTGCCAATGAAATGGTTCGCCCCCCCAGCGCCAACTAAATACACAAACACCTATGCTACAGGAGTGTCAGCAGGCGTTGTTCTCAAAACATTCCTCCAGAAACCTCCAAAAGGCATCCAGCTTGGCGGAGGCGGCTCTTCTCTGCTGATACACCGCAAAAAGTGGCCTGCTTGATTGTTGCCAATCCGGCAGAACCTGAACCAAATTACCCGCCGTCATATCCCGCTCTACCAAATAATCGTAAAGGCAAGCTATACCGGCGCCAGATAGGGCTGCTTGATAGAGGGAATAGTAGTTATTACTTGAAAAGTAGGGCTTGGGGGCAATCGTGATCGATTCCTGCCCCTTCTTAAAAGTCCAGGAAAGTGGATCGCGGCTGTACTTGTAACACAGTAGTTGGAATTTATTGAGTTGGTCCGGGGAGGAAAAGGACTTAATCCTTGCCAGGTACTCAGGAGATGCTACCAGGAGCCGATCGTGCCGGCCGATTTGATGAGAGTAGAGCGTTGATTGGGGCTGTGCAGGTTGGGATCGCAATGCCAGGTCAAACCCTTCACCGGTAAGATCCCGAAGCTGATCATCCAGAATCAGGTCCAAACGGATATCTGGGTGCTCAGTTGTAAACTTCGGTAGCCTAGGTGCCAGCCAGAACTGCCCCAGAGCCGTTGGGGCGGTAATCCGCAACAATCCAGAGGGCTGCCCTTTGGAGCTGGTTAGGCGCTCTTCCACTTCCCTAAGATCATTAAGGACACGCTCTGTGGTTTCCAGGTAGTCCCGCCCCGCATCCGTAAGGCTTTGGGATCGGGTAGTACGGTGAATTAGCCGAGTACCCAGTCGCTGCTCAAGCTGTTGGATGGCCTTGCTCACAGCGGACACCGTGGACCCCAATTCCCGGGCGGCACGGGTAAATGACCCCAATCGCGCCACCGTAGTGAACACCTGAATTAAGTGGAACCGGTCCAAAGGAACCTCCAATAATTTCCTGGCAGGAAAAAGTGAATATCAAAATTATGCTATTAACGCATTTATAGGAAAAAGTCACAATATCTTGGCAGATCGACAAGTTAAGAAGGGTTTCTGATGAGAGTGATTGTATTGCTATGCCTGATTTTGGTTCCCAGCGCCTTTACGCTGGCCGAGGCACCGCCAAACAGCCAGCCATTTCACGTCAAGGGGGGTGATTTTAAGTTGCCAGTGGGTTGGCACTTTGGGGAGGTTGCGGGGGTGGTCCGCAGGGAGAATGGCCACTTTGTTGTGTTTCACCGAGGGTCTCATTCGCTGTTGGAGTTCGATGGGCAGCGGCGTTTTGTTCGCGAAATTGGCGCGGGACTGTTTGAAAATCCGCATGGTCTTCGTATAGACCATAAGGGCAATATTTGGACTACCGATACTGCCACGCACCTGGTATTGAAATTTGCACCTGATGGCGAAGTAGCCATGGTATTGGGGAAGCGAGGAGCAGCCAGTGAAGGCTGGTTTGATCGCGACTACAACTTGGTGCTGTTCGATCAGCCCCAAGATGTTGCAGTGGATAGAAATGGATTTATTTATGTGGTGGATAAAGGCAACAGCCGCATCGTAAAGCTGGATAAGAATGGCCTTTTGGTAACCACCTGGGGTGGTCAGGGGGAGGCCCCTGGAGAGTTTAATTTCCCTCACTCCATTGTGATTGATTCTGAGGGGCAGTTATATATTGCCGATCGTGAAAACCGCAGGCTACAGATCTTTGATTCACAGGGTAAATATTTAACTCATTGGCGTGGAATAGGTTACCCCTATGTCCTCTTTCTCAAAGGTGATGCTTTGTGGATGACAGATGCACGGGCCGAGGAAGTGCGACAGTACGACCTGTCTGGTGATCTCAAGATGCGCTATCAAGGCCAGCCTGGGCGGGGACAGAAGCAATTTGGCTTTGTACATGGGATCTATGTGGATGACGACGGACTTTGGGTGTCCCATATCTTGAACTGGAGCATTAATCGCTTACTGCCAGCGGATACACTACCCGCTCCGGTCATGTAGCTTTTCTTTCAAAATTCACCTGGGAGTATTTATGCCTCACTGTGTTATCCAGTGTCCTTCTAACCTACTTGAGTCGGTAGATGTTGATAGCTTACTGACTTCTATCCATGCCGCTGCAGATCAGTCTGCACTCTTTGAGCCGGGGGATATTAAAGTTCGTTTGTTACCTGTCGAGCACTATTTGGTTGGACCTGAACCAGCACCGTTTGTACACCTGGAGTGCAGTCTGCTTTCAGGTAGAAGTATTGAGCAGCGACAAAGCTTGGCTCATTTACTAGCCAAGGCCCTATGTGCAGCCGTGCCCGATGTGGAGATGGTTTCTGTAGAGGTCCGCGAGATCGTGCGGGCTACATATTGTAATCGCGCTGCATTGGGAATTGGTCCTTTGGTATCAATAGTCAATGTTCCCAGCTGACGGGAGGGGGAACTGCGTAGCCTTTTCTGGTACTTTGGATGATAAGTGGTCAGCGCTTGTTGATGGGGCGGATCATTAGTAGAAAGAAAGCGCCGGCGGTCATCTGTGCCTGTATCAAGCTTTGAAAGCGGCTTCCAAAGTTTCTTTTGAGATTGAGCCAGTATTTGGTGAGAAGCCCAGCTGTTTTGGAACGGGGGGAGTGCCTTTGGCAATAAAGCCCCTCTTTCCTTATGATCGAATCCGATTAGAAATCTCCTTCAAACGAATAACCTGCTGAACATAGAGTGGCAACGCAGATACCTTCCCAATAAAGTCGAAAACGTACATTAATAAGGCAACTATTAACCCGTAGTTAACCAGGCCCCCATCGATTGCAGCTATGGGAGCGTAAACAAACAAAGCGACTATGCCTGCCCACAATATAAAGTAAGTACCTGTTTCCAGGTCACTCAATTCAATATTCCACCGCATAAGGCGCTGGAAGTGTGCTTTTGCATGCTCAACATTTGGCTGTTTAATCGCATCAACCTGATATTCCAGCTCATTATTATAAGATTCATTCAGCTGATAATTGGTATTTCCGATTACGCAATAGATCAGGATAATCATAGCAAGAAGAGCCAGGCAAGCTAGAAAGACATTAAGATTGATAGCGCTGATGATAATGAGCAAACCCACCGTACCAATAGAAACGGTAATGACTTCTGGTAGACTATTTTCAAAGAATTCGACAATTTCAGTTAATAAACTGGAGCGCGCAGTAATAGTCGATACCGACTGCCTCTTTGCTTTTTCACGGGCTACCATTTCCGACGTAACTACCTGGTAAATATGTGCGTAGATTCTTGTATCGTAAAATCTTCGAGCACTTCCTATAAGGACAGAGATAGTACCCAAGATTGCCAATAGATAAATGCCATCATAGGACTGTTCTAACAGACTATTGATAGCCCAGCCGATGACAAGTGGAAAGAGTAGTTCGAGGAGTGTTTCAATAATGACCAGCGCTAGGGTCAAGGATACTCGCCACTTAAATCGGGTAAAAATCGAAAGTAAAGAATGTTTGTGCTTATCTTTCGTAAAATCAGCAGTAACTGGCTGAGTCATTTAACAACACTCTCAATGGTTAACTAGCAACGCCATTACAAAATGTGTGAAACGCTAAATCGGCCAGCGTATTGTGGTCTATGGATTCTGCATTTTTTGTTAACCAGGATGTATAAAGCAGACCTTCTACCAGGTTTACTACCCAGGAAGTAGGAAGTTTCTTGGACAAGCTGCCTTCGGATTTTGCGTATTCCACTAATGTCGCGATTTCATTTCCCTGTTTCTCATAGATCGCGGTGAGTTCTGGGTCATCTTCATCAAAGTCTCCCAGCTTCATTAAAAACTCCATTTCAGCGGACAGCGGAAAGATCGCCTTGAACATCAGGTGGAAGGCTTGCAGAGCTGATTCAGCTTCGCTTTCCAAGTGTTCGGTAGCTTTATCAAATGCCTGCAGGCAGTGAATTGCAGCAGCCTTAATCAGCTTTTCTCTCGTGTCATAAAGGCGATAAAGGGTAGTGCGCCCAACTCCAGCCGCCCTGGCAATGTCACTAAGTGACGCCTCCCTGTTTTTGCTCAAGAGTTCCATTCCTGCCTTCATGATCGCAGTTTGTGACTTCTGAATACGCGCATCTAGTTGATCAGCCATGGAGTTATCACTCAAACTTTATGGAACATACTTGTATCATAATCTGCTATTAGTTATGGTGCAAGAGTGTTCCATAAACTGTAAGTTGCCTAGGCATGATGAAAATTGCGGGAATCTGGTTAAAGCGACGGGCTGCAGGTGTCGTTGCCACCAGCTTACTGGTCTTGGTAGGGCTGTGGCTTGGGGCTGAGCAACAGCCGGTAGCCATGGTCGAGAAGCCCAAAGAGCTTGGTCTTACTGTCACCGTCGTAGAGGCGGTACCGGCGGATGCACAGTTTGAAGTCAAAACAACGGGCATAACACAACCCCGCTGGGCGACTGAAGTTATCGCGTCAGTCAGCGGGCGTGTCACCCATATTGCTAAACACGCAATGCCGGGCAGCCTCATTAGAAAAGGAGAAATACTGGCATCGCTACAGGATACTTTTTACCAGTCTGAGCTAAGTGCTGCTCAAGCCAGAGTGTCAGAAGCTGAACTCAACTTGGCCGAGGTGTTAACGCGTCAATACGTAGCAAAACGAGGGGATAAAGCGAAGTCATCATTTGGCCGGCTGGAGCCACATGTCAAAGCCGCAGAGGCAAATCGAGAAGCGGCGAGGGGAGCTCTCGCATCCTCCCGGCAGAGGCTGGCTGATACGCAAATCAAAGCGCCTTTTGACTCAGTGGTTATTGCAGATTTAATCCATCCTGGCCAATGGATAAATGAGGGGGATGTACTCTTTCGAGTGGCAGCCAGTGATTACCTGGATATTAAAGTTGAGCTATCCGAGCAGACTTGGCAGCGCTTAGACGGCCTTCAGCAAGACCCCAACAAAATCACTATAGAGGCGCCTGACGGACAACAATGGCAGGCCTCGATCCGCTACCTTAGCCCAATCATGGATACGGTCACCCGTCAGCGTAGCCTTATGTTGCAAGTGGCTAACCCCTTTCAGCACGAGACTCCCTTGCTCGCCGATCAGCAGGTCGGTGTAGTGTTTGGAGGCAACACACAGAGCTATGTTGTCAGCGCACCAGCATCGGTTCTTACAGAAGATGGGAAAGTATGGAGCGTTTCTGAACAATCCCTACTTTTGGAAGAGATAGAGCTACTGGATATGCGGCCGGAATCAGTCCTGTTTCGTTACAAGAATCGGCCCCACCAGAATCGTCAGCTTGTTCGCTTTCCTTTGACCAACTTTGTTGAAGGTCAAGCGGTTGCAATGACTATCAACTAAGGCCTGCACATGAAAACACTCTCACGCTGGTTCCTGGATAACCCGGTTGCCGCTAACCTTCTTATGGTGTTCATTCTGGTTGCAGGCTTGCTGACCTTTCAAAATCTGCGGGTGGAAAGCTTCCCACAAATTCCACCTACGGAAGTCGAAATCTCCGTTGTCTACCCCGGCGGCACTGCCCGCCAGGTCGATGAGAGTATTACACAGCGTATTGAGGAAGCTATCAGTGGTGTTGCAGGGATAAAGCGCATAACCAGTCAATCGAGCAAAGGTTACGCTTCATTAGTAGTGAGAAAAAATACTAATGTTAAGCTGGATCGTTTGATAGAAGATATTCGCAATCAAGTTGAAAGTATCGAAGGTTTTCCTGCATTGGCGGAGCGGCCGCGTATTTATCGCAGTGAATATACGAATCTTGCGGCGTTTGTCATGGTCTACGGTGGTGACAATAATGATTCTCTTCAGCAGGTATCCTCACGAGTAGAGCGAGCACTTAAGAAACATCCTGCTATTTCTAAAGTGACAAACCTGGGTAAAAGAAAGAAGCTATTGGCTATAGAGCCGGACCTCAGGAAACTCCAAAGCTACGGTTTATCCATTGAAAACCTAACGGAACGTATTCGCCAATGGTCAGTAGAATATCGCAGTGGCGAATTAAGAACGGCCAATGGCAATATTGTACTGCAGGGCAGTTTCCTGGCTGACAACTTGGCGGAACTTAGGAATATCCCCATTATCAATACATCGACGGCACGAGTGGGACTCAGTGATATCGCTACTGTTAAGCGAGATTATGAGCAAACCGACAGTATTGTTCGATACCAAGGGCAACCTGCAGTCGCACTGATGATATCCACCAGCCAAAAGGACAACCTGTTTCATATCAATGAAGCCACAAAATCAGTATTAGAATCATTAGAGCCGACCTTACCCAAGAATATGCAATTGGATGTAATGGCGGATATGTCCCCTTATATTTCCGAGCAATTAGACCTACTAAGTAGCAACGCCTTACAGGGATTATTCATCGTCTTATTACTATTGGTGCTTTTTTTAGATACGCGGCTGGCCTTTTGGGTTGCCTTGGGGATTCCCATATCCCTTGCTGGTGCGATTACATTGATGGGTTTTCCTTCCCTGGATTACAGCATTAACGATATCACTTTATTCGGCATGATTTTGGTGCTGGGGATATTGGTAGATGATGCAGTTGTGGTCGGTGAAAGTATTCACCAGGCGAGACAAAATACAACTGACACTAAAGAAGCTGCCTGGAAGGGTGTTGAAGCCGTAGCCGTGCCCACAGTTTTTGGCGTATTGACTACAATCGCGGCCTTTTCACCGATGTTATGGATTGAAAATGAGTTGGCAAAAGCCTTGTCAGGATTCTCAGCTGTAGTGATATTTGCACTGATATTTTCACTAATTGAAAGCAAATTTATATTACCCGCCCATTTGAGCTATCCAAATACACATACTCAAACTAAAGGCGCACTAAAACGATGGATTGAGATTGCCAGAGAGAAATGTAACCGTTTATTAGATAAATTTTCGGATAAGATATATATTCCGCTTTTGTCTTTGAGCTTGGTAAACCGGAAAACGAGCATTAGTCTGTTCGTCACCTTTTTGCTACTGGCCTATGGCGCTATGTTCAAGGGGCATATTGCTTCAGTATTTTTCCCTGAGATTCCAGGGCGCTATGCCACGGTTAAAGTGACTATGCAGCATGGTGTTGCAAATACTTTAGTGGAACGCAATACCGGTCAGCTTGAACAGGCCATCAAGCGCACTGCAAATAGGTTGCAACAGGAGTTTGAACTTCCAGATTCACCTGTTAGCAAGTATATAGTGTCAAAGGAAGGCACCAAGACTATAGAGTTGACAGCGGAATTAACACATGACGCCTTGGCTAAATTAGCGAGCAACCGCTTTTTAGAGGAGTTGCGGCTGCATACAGGTATCCTGGAGGGTAGCTATGCAGTGAAGTTTAGCCTTACGGAGGAGCCGGCGGGCGACACTGCCATTGCGGTTTCTGCTCGCAATCGAGATCAGGCAAAACAAGTGGCTGACCGCCTCAAGGCTTCACTCGCTGAGTTGCCCGGTGTGAACGATGTATACGATGATAGCCAACTTGCTAAAAGACAGCTGAAAATTTCGGTTAATGAGCGAGGAGCCAGCCTGGGAATTGATCAAAGCCATCTGGCGGTGCTGATAGGCGGAGCATACGGCCAGATTGAAATACATCGCCTGTTGGATAAAGGTGAAGAAACTCTGGTTTTGGCCCGCTTTCCTCAAGCAAAAACTAAAACAATTGAGCAGTTAAAAGCGACTCCTATTAACCTGGATGGCAACAGCTACGTAAGCTTAGGTGAAATCGCCCAGCTTGAGTATGAGCGTGAGCCCGAGGTTATTTATCGTCGTAATCGCGATGAAGTGGTCAGTATCTACTGGCGTCAGAATCGTTCTGTTATCTCACCGGAAAAAAACTGGGAGAAGCTAAAGGAAGGGTTGGTACCAGAACTGGAGCGCCTATATCCGGGTGTCCAAATTAAGGCCGTTGGTGAATTTGCCGAAATAGTAGAAGTACAGGCTGGATTTAAAAAGTCCATGTTGCTGACCCTTTTACTTATCTACGTTTTGTTGGCGATACCATTAAAATCCTATTGGCAACCTTTGATTATTATGTCGGTGATTCCAATGGGCTTTGCAGGGGCAATTATTGGACACGGCCTATTGGGCTTCCCAGTAAGCTTGTTATCCTTGTTTGGGATGATGGCAATGACTGGGGTAGTGATTAACGATTCCCTAGTATTAATGAGCCGATTTAATCAGCTCTACGCGCAGGGCGTACCAGTAAAAACAGCGTTACTTCAAGCTGGGAAAAGTCGCGTTAGGGCAATTTTCTTAACCACGGTGACTACTATCTGTGGGTTGCTACCATTATTAGCCGAAACCAGTGAGCAAGCCCAATATTTAAAGCCAGCAGCTATATCCTTGGTATTTGGGGAACTATTTGCTACACCGATTACCCTAATCCTGATCCCTCTTTTACTTTCTTTTGTGCAATGCAAAATTGCTTCGAAAAGTGATAGCACTTCTTACCTTAAGCAAGTCTCGCTTTGATGACTTAAGCCACCAAGTTGATCTCACGAGTGAACGTTTAGGGGACAGCTAAACGTTCATTAATTTGCCACTAAAGGCTCCAGTACTTGTGAGGGAACAGGTGCCCGGTAGTCATCAAGAACCAATTCGAGCGCGTTCATCGGTGAATAAGATTCAAGTTTTAACAGGATTTATATAGTAGAGGGCGCTTCTAATGCAATTTGTATGTAGGTGATAAATTGCGTCATACTACTTTTTTATTGCCATTTGTTTTTTTTATTTTCTAGACCTCCCCCAGTTTTTTCATCTCGCTACTACTTGGAGCTTAATAGGCCTGTATATAAGCGGATTCACGTTGTTGAAGAAGATAATAGGTCTATCCTAGTTCTGGGTTTAATATGTTATGAGATATTGTTTAAAGGCCAGATTTTAAGTGCGGTAATTTGCACAAGTGATTGTTCTCGAAAATTAATAGAGGAATAGTGTCATTTTCGTGTAGAAAATATGGAACAGTTAATCGAAATGTTTCACCGGGTAAGAGGAGCCATTTTAAGTAAGTTGGTCCAAGAGGATCTGAAGCTAAACCGCAAAGTAGAGGTGGGTAAACTGGATTTTGGAAAGCAAATGGATACTCTGGGAAGGAATGCTAAATGTCATTTCTGTGGTGGCACCATGAAAACACTGCTCCCCAACTGCATTCGGTTTATTCAGATAATTTTGTGCTGGGTGGCTTGTTATTAGACCCTGATCACATAGGTGCGGTAGCCAAACTACTGAATGAAGAGGATTTCTAAGGTGGTCATTCGCACAAGTGGAGGGCTTGGCCCCCACTTGTGCACTTTCAAGCCGGTTAGAGGCAGTAGCCCCCATCAACCTTCAGGTGTGCATTTCGCATACCGACTGAGTGATCTGTGGCCAGATAGTGGATTGCTGGCACTATGTCATCTACCTCAAGTGCCCGGCCCAGTGGCGTTACCATCATACTCTCTGCGAGACTTTGAATGTCTGATTGGCTCATGCCGGCTTTTTCCTGGATTTCGGTCAGGGTGATTCCGGGGCGTACGCTATTTATACGAATTCCCCTCACCGCTAACTCCGCATTCAGGACCTGGGCATAACCTTCAATGGCAGACTTACTCGCGCTATAAGCGGAAGTTCCCGAAAAGGTTTTCTCTACGGCAATACTTGAAAGCAAAACCACGCTGGAGGGGTTATTCATCACCGGTAGTAATTTTTGCAGTGTGAAAAAAGGTCCCTTCACATTGATATCAAAAGTGTGATCGAAGAGGGCTTCATCGGTTTCCTCAAATATCCCAGGCTTGAAAATACCGGCATTCAAGATAAGGGCATCCAGTTTAACCTCATCGTTTTGTAATTTGTTTCCCAGTTGCTCAATTTGATCGAGTTGTCCGCTATCACATAGGTGGCAGGTCAGCTGGCCGCTACTCCCAAAGAGGCCCGCGATATCCTCGGCTGTTTGTTCCAGTTTTTCAGCGTTTCGGCCCGTGATGATGACTTGCCAGCCCTCGGTTAAAAAGTGCTTAGCTGTTGCGAGTCCAATACCGGCAGTGCCACCAGTGATTGCGATGGTTTTTGTTCTCTGCTGGTGTCCCATAGATCCTCTCTTGCGATTGTAATGGTGCAATGAATGGCAGTTGCCAAGATTAGGCTTAGGAGGATATGTTGTTATACTGGTATCAATAAGGCACCATTAGGGCAACACTTTGATTCTAATTTGGAAGCAGTGAGGCAGAATGCAGCATCTACATCAATACTTGGGACATTTGTACGTCTTCCGGTTGGTCATTGAGCAAGGCAGTTTTCAGGGGGCTGCTAATCAGCTGGGCTTACCTCGCTCATCAGTCAGCAAGAAGCTGGCACAGCTGGAGGGGTTTGTTGATCAGCGTCTATTGCACAGAAGTACGCGGCAATTGCGCCTTACGGATGCCGGTGCTGCTTTGTTGGAAGCAACGGAGACAATGGCTCAGCTAATGAGCAATACCGAACACCTGATCCTCTCCCACCAGGATGAAGCTGTTGGTAGAGTTAAGATAAGTTGCTCTACCTTAATGGGGCAGCGGTACTTATTGCCATCCATACCATTACTAAAGCAACGCTACCCAAAAATTACTTTTCAAGTGAACTTAAGCGATAGGGTTGTGAACTTACTGGATGAAGGCGTTGATATTGCCATTCGCACTGGGCACTTGCCGGACTCTTCATTGGTAGCGCGCCGAATAGGTGAAAAGCGTTGGGGGTGGTTTGCCAGCCCGGATTATTTGGCGAGTAGGGGGGAACCTAATTCTCCAGATGATTTAAGCCAGCATCAATGCTTAGTGTTTAGTAACCAAACAACAACCATTGATCACTGGCACTTTTCTAACGATGGTAGTGAAATAAAGACCATTCCCATTGATCCGGCGATGGTAGTCGATGATGGCCGTACATTGGTTGAATTAGCTACAATGGGTCAAGGTATAGTTATGATTGATCCTCTTCTGGTGCGCCGGGAATTAGCGGAGGGCAAGTTGATGCCTATCTTTCAGCAATGGAGAAGCCCTGAGCTGCAACCGATCCATCTAGTGTGCTTGGGAAGGTCTATAAGAAGTAAAGCGGTAGAGGTAGTTTGGCAGGCATTGGTTGAGGGCTTGCAGAGGGATTTAATTCAGCCTTAAAAGCAAATATGGCAGGGTTTTACGTATCATCTCTTTTGTTCTTTTGAATTTCCTGAAGCTTCTTTCTTTTTAATTCTCTTTTCTCTTGGTAGTAGCGCTTGTCGACATATCTAAGCAGTAGCCATAAGACAAGCGCAGCAACAATGCCAATCAGGTATCCTTTCCCGTACATACTATGTGCGACCCGCTGCTGGCCAGATTGATACTCTGTTCAACCAATCTGGTCTTTTTAGAAACCTGGTTATTAGTAGGCAAAATAGGGCAGGTAGGAACTCCAGTCGGTCCATACGAGCTGCTGGACAGTTCTATTCACACCATTGGTTTGCATGTAAAAGTTCCATTGGCCCGTTTCCTTAACACCTATTACATTTTTATTTTGCAGATTAATGGCCGCAAAGTTTGATTGAATCAAAATATAACGATTCGGGTCCAGGCCACCAACTTTAGAGGCATCGATTAGCTGAGTGACGTCTGTTCGTAAGTAGCTTCTCTGCGTGCTGGCAAATACACTGAGAGGCGTATTATTGATAATAGTTTGATTTACCTGGTTGTAACTATTAAAGGGATGGGGCTGCAAGTGTCCCATAGAGAGCTGACCACCACCCCAGTCAAGAATGATTAAGCTACAGCCAGTTTGACGCTCGGTTACCCAAAAATCCGCATTTGCCGTATTGGGCCGTAATAGTGCGGTATACCGATTCACAGAACTGTGCCCTCGCGTTGGGGTTGTGAGAGCCTGAATATAGATTCTACTGTCGTTATTTGGTGCACCTGGGCCGATATTGATACTTCCCAAGTTGAGTGAGAATGGGACTCGAGCCAGCTGCGTTTGATGTCCAGGTTGGAGGCCGACTTGCAACCGATAATTTTGTAGTGCAGTTTGCGGGTCAGCTTTCAGTTCTCTCAATGCATTACGAGAATTTAGTTGATCTTGCAGCGGCATAGCTTTGAACTCCATTTTATTTATGCTTGGCATAATACCGCATATTTTTGGCTGTTTTCACAGTATTTTTCTTTTCAAATTTACTCGACTTGTATTTGGCTGGTAGAGAGTTTCTATCGAATTAATTTGTACTGAGGTGCAGGTTAAATTTTGCCATGAGTTGAATGATTTTGACTCAAGAAATCTTTGTCTTGATAATGTTCGAATTGATTCAGGTTATGTTAAAGGGATTTTTTGTGGTCGGAACGGTTGTTAAGCGAGCTATCACCTTATTTTTTGTCCTATTTATTTTGGGGGTAGCAGGTATAACCTACCTGCTAAGTGGTAGTAAGGTTATTAAAACTACAGGACAAGTCTTTCAAGGAATTAAGATTCCTATTGGTGATGCGGCTATTAGATGGCGCGCCGACTTGAGTAAAATTGCTGAAAACCCACTTCTAGAAAGGATGCAGGGGCCGGTGATCATTCAAAGCACAGATGGTTATATTTCACGGTGGTTCTGTGGCGATAAAGTTAAAGAGCAGAGGTCCATTTCTAAGGAAATTGTATTGGAGTGTGGGGGCGATCAAAGAACTTATTCTTTGAGGGATGGTGAAGTTGAGTTTGTCCCCTATGATGAGGTAAGCCCTATTGCTGTGGTCAGTGACTTGGAAGGAGATCTAGACTTCTTTAAAAATTGGGCGAGAAACCTGGGTATTATTGATGCCGATGAAAAATGGACTTATGGCTCAGGCCAATTAGTGATTGTAGGTGATGTCTTTGACCGGGGGCGATATGTTTATGATTTGCTCTGGTTTATCTATCATCTTGAGGAGCAAGCGGCCAATAGTGGTGGAGCTGTACATTTTCTACTAGGAAATCATGAACAGTATGCATTTACTTATAGAATTAAATCTGTAGAGGCTGAACACTTATGGGCTATAGAGCAGTTGAGGCCATATGATCAAGCTTTGGCAGAAGATACAGTTTTAGGAGCTTGGCTAAGGAGTAAAGATGTAATGCTGAAGCTTGGATCAGTACTTTTTACCCATGGAGGTATAAGCCCTCAGTTGCTCAAGCAGGGGCTGAGCACCAGCGAATTTAATGGTGCCCATAGAGCCTATTTAACAGGGGCCAAGATAGATAATAGCCTGTTAGTTGGGCCTCACTCTCCAACGCAATATCGTGGCTATGCCTATGCGATGGATCAATATCCGGAGGCCGATCAGCAGTTAGTTAATGCCACTATGGAGCACTTTGACGTAAGCTATATTGTGGTAGGTCATAGCCATCAGGAAGAATTGGCTTCCAAGTTCCAGGGTAAAGTGTACTTGGTGGATAGCACTTTGTATGTACCAAAAGCATTGGTCTTTGAGTCGGGCAAACCAGTAATTCGTAATACTGGCGTAGTGCGTAAAATTTTTATTGACAAAGATACAAAGGAAGAGCCATTTGATGTTCTAAATACTGTACATTGGATGGCTTTTTTGGGGATATTTTTGTAAGTATGTCTGTATAAAAGCGAGCATATGAGGTCGTTGTTGGGAGCTGAAATAGAGTGTTTAGGCCGACTTGTTGGTATTGGCATGTTTCAACTCCATTACTCGAATTACCTCTCTAATCATAATTTTTATTGTTTGATGTATCGCTTACAACTTACAAAATGATAAAGCCAAATATGCATGTGCATTAGTAGGTAGTGTTAAAATGCGGTATATATTCAATATGATACGAGCTGGGTGATTGTGTGGAACAGGGAATTAGAAAGCTAGTTGATAATTATGAGAGCAAAGAGGGGCGATTTTTTTCCATATTTATTCAGTGTCTGATAGTTGTATCGCTAATTTCTTTTTCTGTGGGTACTATCCCTGATTTAACACCAGAACAGAGAGCTGTATTGGATCACTTCGAGTTGTTCTCAGTGATTGTGTTTACTTTGGAATATATATGTCGCGTGTACGCGGCGAAAAATAGATTAGGCTTTATCTTCAGTTTTTATGGTTTGATTGATCTTATGGCGTTCTTGCCATTTTATATAGCCTCAGGAATGGATTTAAGGGCGCTTAGAATTGTTCGCTTATTTCAAGTGTTTAGGGTTTTAAAGCTATTGCGCTACAGTAAGGCAGTTGCTCGATTTAGCCGTGCATTTAGTATGGTTAAAGAGGAACTGGTATTGTTTGGAGTAACAGCTCTGATCTTGCTTTATTTGTCATCTGTAGGTATCTATTATTTTGAGAGCGCTGCTCAGCCGGAACAATTTAAATCTATCTTTCACAGTTTGTGGTGGGCAGTTACAACCTTAACCACTGTGGGTTATGGTGACATGTATCCAGTTACTCTCGGTGGGAGAATATTTACTTTCTTTGTGCTTTTGATTGGTTTGGGGGTGGTTGCAATTCCGACAGGTCTTGTCGCTTCTGCCTTATCTAAAGCCCGGATTGAGGATGTAGAAAACGATTAGTAACAAGCGCTATTAGGCTATGGCCTCTTGGTCTGTGAGGCCATCCCAGGGTATTCAATTGAACTCAATCGCTTTACTATTGATAAAGAGCTGGGTATCAACGGGTGTAGCACTGGAAACGGTTTGAAGTGACATACAGGCCTGCCGGCAACAATGCATAAATTTTACAAGTTTTTCTTCTGGCTCATCACTTTCAACAATCAAATGTATTTCCACTCTATCCCCCTTGCCAAAGACTTCTTCCGGTTTGATACCCCCAAAATTCAAAGTGGTTGAGAACTCAGTTTTTTGCTCTAGCCTTACACTTTTTAATTTGATCCCGCCAAGTTTAGCCAGCATTTCGATGTGAGACATCATGCAAAGGGCTAGCCCTGCAGAGAAGTACATAATTGGAGATGGAGCGCTGCCTCTACCGCCGACGGCTGTGCCTTCATCACAGATAAGCTCCCATGTTCCACCATTAGGAACGTTGGAAAATATGGTGGCTTTTTTTAGGTGATGCCCCTCAGGCATTTGTTCGACATTAATATGAGCGTGAAACTTCAGCAGCTCGCCTTGTTTCACCTTATCGAGATGAGGGGGAGGGAAGGTTACTTGGTGTGCATCCTCGTCCAACTTGCGAACGATGGTAGAACTCGACATTTTCCATTGAATTGGGTCCATTTCGAGGCTCCTCTGTTTTTTTGTCTCGACTGGAGGGTCGAGTAGAGTTGACTTGTGCACCCCTGCGGAGTTGGGTGGTAACAGCTTTAACAAAGGAGGTTAGGGTGAGAAGGGCTATATCCCCACTTGTGCCTTAAGAGTACTGGCTCTTTAGTCCAGTAGGGGGAGCGCGGTAAAGAGCGCGAGTTCATGCGCGTAGGCCAGTGCATCATTCTTGGAGTGGAAGGCCTGCGCCTGGATACTATTGCTACCGTTACTTTGGCGGGGGACCAATATTACCTGCCAGCTGGAGTGGCTACTTTTACGGTCTGTGGTATGGGGTGAGTAGGAGACAACCTTAACCCCCTTGAACGCCGCTAGCGATTGCCTCTCGGTCCAGCTATGCCAGAGGGCTTGTCTCTTGGAAACATAGCTTTTTGATTCTCCATCGATGTAATGTGTTGCCCGAAATGAGAATGTGATTACTGCGAGAAGAGTGCAGAGAGCGGTGGCCAGCCAGGAGATGGTGGAGCCCCCATCGAGAGCAAAACTTAGGCTGACAAGTAGCCAGGTTAGAGTAAACCCACCAAAGATATAGATTGGTACTTTGTTGGACTGCAGTTCCATATGTGCTGCTTTCCTATTTCCCATAAATGAAAAAATTAGGTGCCAGATTTCAACCTCAATCTAGTAGGCCGCTTATTTTTATTTAGCTGATTGAAGGAAGCATACGACAGCTATCTGTTACGGCAGGGCAAAAGTACTCTTTTTGTAGGGTCTTTATCAAGTGAATAGCGTAATTTGTAGGGAGATCAAGCTGTGGCGGTTATCTTTTCGGCAGGAAAGAGGCCCGCTATGGGCCTCTCCAGGGGGAGATCTAAGAGGAGCGTGCTTTAAGGGGCTCGCGCAGCTGTTCGGCCATGCCTAACAGCAGGGACTCAGTAGTTTCCCAATCAATACATTTATCGGTTACCGAAACGCCATACTCCATATCGCTCAGGTTTGGCAGAATTTTCTGGTTGCCGGCTTTCAGGTTACTTTCCACCATAATGCCAATAATCGACTGATTGCCATCGAGGATTTGGTGAGTCACATTGTCGACCACCAGGGGCTGTAATTCGTGGTTTTTATTGGAGTTGGCATGACTGCAGTCGACCATAATGTTTGGCACGATATTGGACTTACGCAGCTCCTGCTCGCACATTGCAACACTCACTGAGTCGTAATTTGGCTTGTCATTGCCCCCGCGAAGTACAACGTGACCGTATGGGTTTCCTGCGGTGTGGATAATCGCAACTTGACCGTGCTTATTGATGCCGAGGAAACGATGGGGGTTGGCGACTGATTGCAGGGCATTGATAGCCACCTCCAGGCCACCATCGGTACCATTCTTGAAGCCCACGGCAGAGGATAGGCCGCTGGCCATTTCCCGGTGAGTCTGTGACTCTGTGGTTCGCGCGCCAATGGCAGACCATGAAATTAGGTCCTGCAGGTACTGAGGGGAGATTGGGTCTAGTGCTTCTGTTGCAGTAGGCAGTCCTAGCTCGGCAACATCCAATAGCAGCTTGCGGCCAATATGCAGCCCCTCCTCAATCTTGAAGGAGTCGTTCAAGTGAGGGTCGTTGATCAAGCCCTTCCAGCCAACAGTGGTGCGGGGCTTCTCAAAATAGACGCGCATTACAATTAGCAGGGTATCGGAAACCTTGCCCGCTATCGCCTTCAAGCGCTTGGCATAATCCATTGCGGCGTTCACATCGTGAACGGAGCATGGCCCGATTACCACCATCAGGCGGTGGTCTTTGCGATCTAGGATGTCGCGCACGGCGGCGCGTCCTCCAGCGACAGTCGCCTCGGCGGCATCGCTAATGGGGAGTTCTGCTTTCAGCGTCTCCGGGCTGATCAGTACTTCCTGGGAGACAACATTTAAGTCGTCGAACTGCTGTGTGGTCATGGCGTCTTCTGGTTTCTCTATTCCTTAGTGCCGCGCTGCACCTGCAGGCGGAGTACCTATCCTACTTTGCCATCAAGAATAGGGCGAGGGTTTCATTTGCAACCAAATAATTGGACTTGGTTTGGGATGTTCATTTGTATTCACCCTTTAACAGTTTGGCACTTTCAAAGCGGTTGAGGTGGCTCTGCTGGGGCGGGCTGAGTGATGCGGGGTGCTACTTATCCATCGGTGAGTAGGTCTTCTGGCGTGTTTAGAGAGGCTTGATGTTACGAAAGAAATACGGATAACTGACACTGCAATGGCCTGCTGCCATGATATAGAGATCCCTTTAGACAGGGAATCCTTTCCAGGCGCTATTGGAACAATATATGAGTACGCTCAAAGTTCCGCAAAAGAAATTGTTGGAACAAGATTCCTGATCAATAATTTTTGTCAGTCACCAGCGGGGGTGGTAAACGGGGGGGCTCTATCCAATGAAGGAGTTTGGTTTAACTGATGCGGGGCTTTTATTTCAACATAGCGAAGGCTATCTCCTAACACTAGGGATCATGGTATTCAATTAATTGTGACATGTGCAAGGGGAGATGTCAGTTTAGACTAAATAATTGTATTTGATGAAGGCTTGTTTAATACGGATATTTCATTGTGAGGTGACTATTTAGAGCAGATGAAGTTATGGCGAGCTACATAGCTGTGTTTTTTGAGTAAAAAGTAAGAGCTCATGTACAGTGCTTTCTTATGGATTGTTTATGATAAAGGCTTGTACTAAAAAAGGTCGTTTTACGTAACGATTTCTGAGTTACCACAACGGTAAGATATACGGTGGATTGAATTTTTGTGTGGACTGGCCTTTTGGATTTACCTGTTAAAAATTAGTGCGGATTTTTTTGCGTATCTATACAGAATATAATAAGCAGGGTATTCGAGGCTATGGTGTTCTGAGGAAGCATGCTTCCGTCTAGGCTTAAGCACAACCGATAGTAGTTTAGATGAGCATTCCCATACTGAATTACACGTAGATCCTAGCCCTTTGTTTGATATCTTAAAGTGAGCTTCATATTCATTAATATCAAGAATCGGTCGCGGGAGGAGGGTCGTGTCGTTGAGTCGATACAGCTGTGAACAGTGTCATGACTACGGGTAATGCAAGAGAGAGGAACCCCCAAATTTTATATCCAATAGTGCCAAGAATTACACCAGTTATAAACCCCATAATTACCCCCAAATAGTACTTAGCTCTACGAGAAGCCTTAGGATAGGGCGGAGCGTTCGTGCTTTTGTCAACACGATAGTTATCCAGCATTTCGAAAGCAGCAGCGAAAAGATTAGTAGAGTTTCCTGTCATAAAGTGTGTAGGCGCCTTCTTATTAAGTACCCTGAAGAATATTGTACTGTGAAGAGACATGGTTGCAATTGCAAAAAAAGAGATGATGAAGGTATTTGCAGCATAGGGAGATGAAAGTTTTCCTATATAGCTGCCGCTGACAAAAAATAGTAGCATTAGTCCACTCTCTAAAAATAGCATGATAGTTGCTGGGTTTCTCTTTTGTAAATGTAATCTTCTGATGAAATAAATCCAAAATATTTGAAGAAGGATAAAGGCGAAGAGGATAAAAGTTTTTGTGATGTAGTTTGGATTGTTGCTTGCAAAATCGGTGATGGCGAGAACAATTGTGCCGGTAATAAAAGTTGTAAAGCTTCCGAATAAACCCAAAATGCATACAGCTTCAGAAAAGCCGGCAACTAATGCCAGGGTGTACTCTATATTTGTCTCTTTGTTGGACCTTTGATTCATGGCGTATAATCTACCCTATACTGTGATAGCTTATCTAATTGACTATTTGGTATTTAGATGATTATGAATGATAGTTTATCTTGATTTTGGATAATAAACGTTACTGGAAAGAGAGCCTCAGTTATCAGAGATATAATCCAAAGTATTACCATTCGGTAGTGGTCTTGAATTCGCTTGCCATGAAACGATTGCGGAAGGTTTGAAAGCTGACGTTTAATTTATCCGCTCACTCATTTAGACAGGGTGGTTAATGCAAATGCTAGCGGCCTCATTCAACCATATTTCCCATAGAGTACTGGCTTTAACGATGTAACAGGCGAGCAGGTTAGATTTGTGACGGGTTGCTTGGATAGTAGACCAAGAATGAGTCGAGCTGGGCAGTCACCGAAAGGGTTCTTTGTGGGGCTGCAAGTGATTTGCTTGTAATATTAAGAATTGCAGCTATTACTTGAGGTCAATTTATAGCCCCTAAATCACTAGATTAGCGCTGGTAACTTTGTCTATTCGCTTGTTTATTGATGAGTTTTCTCAAATTTCAACAGATTAAAGTTATCTACTTAATCGAGCAATTGCCGAGCAGTTGCTCATGAGCGATGTTAATTTTATAGATTTCTGTGATATAGCAAGCGAATATTGAAGGGCAGTCGCATAGTTTGGTTATGTTTGCTGAATTGGAGCACATGGTCTCATATTCACATCCAGGCCAGATCCTTTGCTTGAAAAATCACTTTAAGATCAAAGAATAAATCAAAGAACTGGTTCACGGCATTTGTTTTTATATCTCTCTAAAATTTCTGGTTAATTTCAGCTCTTTAAATGACTACTAATGTTTATAAATGCTAATGAAAATCTTCAATCAAAAAAAATATTGAAGGCTCCGCTTTTACTACTATTGAGTGCACTACTTTTTGGCTGTGGGGGAGGTAGTAGTAACGATGAGACGACACCGCAAGAGAACACTGGCGGTGATAACTCGGGCGGTGGAAATTCGGGTGGGGGAGTGGTAGATACCCCGGATGAAGGTGATGATTCTAACACTTTACCCATTGCCAATGATCAGTTGGTACAGATGGCCGCACACGGCCGACTTGCAAAATCTATATTTCTTGCTGCGTATGATGAAGATCTGGATTCTCTAGAATATTCTATTCAGTCGGAGCCGGCGCATGGCACTTTAACAGGAAGTGGGCGTCGCTGGGAGTACCTCCCTGCAACAGACTTTACGGGTACTGATAGCTTCTCATATCTAGCGTCAGATAGTAGTGGTGCTAGTAATATTGCGACAGTTACTATTGAAGTTGCGGCAAATGATTGTGCCAGCGATTTCCTGGATGGACCAGCTGACAGCCTTCTGGTGCATGTTCCGTCTCACTTGGAATTCCGTGATGTAGCGGGTGGAAATTCTGTGATTGTTGAGGGCACTGCGCTAACAGAAAGTGCATCTTCGGATCCAGATGTAGAAGGGCGCACAATGTTTGTCAGTCGCAACGACTTTAATAATGCAGACATGACGGTGGCTCTTCCTGAGAAAGATGGCCTCGCGCATTTTAGCTTGTCTTTTAAGTTCATCCCGGATAGTACTGAAGGCGATGAAGTGATGGTGAGATCAATTGCTGATCCTAATGGTGATAATAACTCCGGCAGCTTTTATATAGGCATCAGTGATGATGTTGTTGTAGGGCAATTGGGTGGCCAAGACAGCCAGCAGTTTTCTAACGCAGAAAGTACTTTAAAAACCCGTAGCTGTAATCATGTCGCAGTTACGGTGGACAATGGCACGTTAACCGTGTACGTAAACGGTGAAGCTTCTTCTTCGATATCTGTTGATGGTGATAGCTATCCTTACTTGGGCGACATGCTGCAATTTGGGCCCTTTGCGGGAAAAATCTGGGATGCGCGACTCTATGAGCGTGTGCTGACATACGATGAAGTCATGGACCTGGGTGGCAGTAAGTGCAATGAATCCATGATTGCTACCAGCCCCTATGATGGTTACAACAACTATCTTTGTTCAACGTACCAGTGCCAATGGTGGTCGGATGATACCGACAAAACCATGGCTAATTTTGAGCATTATATTGTGGCTCAAGAGCGGGTATGGGAAAGGAATATCTTTGAAGCCGGCATGTATGGAAAAGGCGAGCTTTGCACTTACTTCAGTGATGAAGGTTCCACCCGTGATTTAGAACTCAATGACTCAATCAGTAATACGTTCGTTAAGAATTACACCCTGGAGGATAACCCGCTTACCCAATCTAACGCTCAGCACTGGATGCATGAGAACTTCCACTCCTATCAGGGTAAGCTAAACAGGGTTACAGGTGAGTCCAGTGGTAAGTACACCCTGGAATCCTCCGCAAGCTGGGGCGCGGATCACAATATCCCGGGCGTTAAAGATAGCTTGCTGGGTTACTACACCCTCCACCCACATATTACCCTTTGGGCCATTCAAGACTCTCCCGTCGATCACCAATATGGTTATGACTTTAAAGGTGGGCATCAATACGGCGCTTATATTTTCTGGTCTTGGCTGACTAATTATGCTGTGAGTAAGGACCTGATGGGGGGGGTATTCCGTGACTCCAGGGATGGACTTAACGACCTGGAAGCAGCCGATGCTTATCTAACAGCCCAAGGGCACGACATGAAGGCCCTGTTTGCAGATTTTGCCGCACAAATCACGACCTGGGATATGGTTGAGAGTGAGGCCTACCAGGTGTCGGAGGCGGCCTCTTTGAGTCGAATGTTGAGTGAGCACCCTGATGCCAGCACCCACGATAATAAGTACACTCAAACATTTGACCAGGAAGGGACGGGTAACAGCTGGACTGATATGGATACCGGTTTTGTACCAGGCTCTTGGGCTTTTAATGCCTTTAAGGTAGAAGGTATTACTGAAGACAGTAACTACACCATTGCGGTTAGGGTTGATGCTGAAAATAACCCAGCTCATGCGGACTTCCGTGGTCGTGCAGTGGTTTACAACCCATCTACCGGCTCTCGTAGTTATTATCCATTTGATATTGATAGCTCCGGGGAAGATTCAAGTACCGTAGTACCGGTACCTGCCAATCATGAACTCTATGCTCTCGTAGTCACAACTCCTGACACCTTCAGGGATTTTGAGTTTTATGATTATGATTTTGCTATCTATCCATCTGGTGGCGACGTAAATACCGATCCAGTGGGTGATACTTCAGATGAGGATGTTGTAAAAGTTGTGGTTATGGCAGGCCAGTCCAATATGGAAGGCAACAACACCCGGTTAGATCGCTTGCAAGAGCTGATTTGCCATGCCAATGCAGATTACACCTACGGCGATGTCGACTGTGGTTCTACGGCGATTAGTGATGACCAGATAACAGAGCAGTTTATCAATAATAGTGATTCGCTAGCCGATTATAACCAGAGACTTAGCGATGATAACGAAGATCCTGTGGTGCAGAAGCTCGGGCAATTCCTCTGCCGTGCAGGCAGTCTCGACTCCCATACAGGTGAAACCTGCGATAGCCGTAACTTTGATCTGACTGACCGACTCTTTGCCACCATCAGTAGATATTACTTCTCTTCTAGCGATGGCTCCTATGGGTACAACTACGATGCCTGGATGCAAATGAGTACTGCTATGGAGGTAGCTGAGATTTATACTGATGGTCACCTGGACGCAGCTCTTGAAGGTACACGAGACGATATTACTGTACTGCAGTATCAGGGTTCATTGAATGATACCGGTTCTCTCTCCTTCTCTGAGCGCCATGGTGAATTGTTCCCCAATTACGGCGTGTCTACTAACCGCTATGGACCAGAGCTCACTTTAGGGCACTATCTCGGTGAAGAGACTGAGAACGATCTGTTACTTTTAAAAGTGGTTCAGGGTGGTACTGACTTGAGAGTTGACTGGAAGGTCCCTGGCTGCCATGACTCCGCCGCTAATGAGTGGACCCAAGATGAGGAAAATCAGGAGTCTCTTTACACTGCGATGTTGGAGAAGATTGAGGCCTTGCGCGACCCTGAAGTCTTGGCTGGTTACTTTCCGCAGTATGAAAATAAGTCGATTGAAATCGATAGTTTTATCTGGTTCCAGGGTTGGAATGATGGAGGGCAAAGTGTAAATGAAAACAACTATGAGGCGAATTTGACCTGTCTGGTGAATGGCCTACGGGAAGCGCTAAATGATTATGACTTGCCCATTGTTATTGCTAAAAGCCACTATGGTGATGCCAGTGGAGCTATCCAGTCTGCCCAACAGTCTGTTGCAGACAACCTCTATAATGTTGAGGCTCATGAAACAGATGATCTCTCAGGTTATTACCATTTTGATCCAGCGGCGCATTTAGCGATAGGTAAGAGAATGAAAGAAGAGATGGATAACTTACATTGATTTAGGGCTCATTTACAGGGGTTAAGTAGTGGATAAAACCATCATTCTTAAGGTTTTATCCGCTCTGGCTTTGCCTTAAAGGCTTACAAGTTAACTCCAATATACTCTCAGGTTGCCTTGCTTTGGTATATCGCTTTGCCTAGGCCAAGCGAGGTACCTAAGACCTAATTTAAGTCGTTCATTCCTCACATTATTACAATTCCTTCAACTCATCGCTGCCTTTTTCTGGACCGGGAAAGGTGGTAGTGCTACCAGTAGAATTTTCCCTGATTAATGGCACTTACTACTCGTAGCGAAGCAAAACAAGCTTTACTTTATTTTGTGAAAACGCACAGCCCGACTAGAGTTTAATCTTTATATATGCGGCTAATTATTTACTTCTACAACTGGAGGCGAATGACATATGGGAATTTTGTTAAAAATTTTCGAATTACTCACCCTCTTCAGATATTCAAGTTGATACTGTGAGCGTTGGAGTATTGAATCACAAGGGGCAAATTGATCTTTAACATCTCGTGAGTTGTATTTTAGGAATCCTCACTTCCTAGGTGTGAAGAGTTAATAGTTTCTATCCTAATAGAAAGTTATGAATATCATTTGTGAATTGATCTAATCGCAACCCTTAATACCTAACATGGATTCGTGAGGTTGTAATTGTACTTGTATGTAATCGTGCTGACCCATCACAGTAGGTTAGAGTATGAATTTTAGCTAGGCATAGCCATAATTTATTGCTATGCGATGGCGGCGTTTCAACCAGGAATGGTGATAAAGATGAGCAGGTCGGTACATGCTTTAATAATTAAGTTTGGTCTTGTTCAGGCTGGAATATCAGCTATAAGTGGGATGATTGCTCCGATTATATTCTTGTTGTTTATGAGTAAAGGAATCGAGCTTCATGAAATGGGTATATTGTTGGCAGTAGCAACAATATCCACTGTTGCTTTAGAGGTCCCGTTTGGAGCGCTTGCTGATAGATACGGGAGAAAAAAGACCTTTATAGCTGGCGAGCTGGTTCTACTGTTTGTAGTGATAGGTTTTTGGTGGTCGTCTAGCTTTGCGGAATTGATTGTATTTATGATTCTTAATGGATTGTCTATAGCTCTTTTCTCTGGAACTATTGATGCACTTTTTGTTGAGCAGTTTAAAGTGGTTTCTAGAGATGGTGAAACAAACTTGATGGAAGCCCAAGCTTCAGTAAATATTTTCCAGATGATTGGCTTAGCTGTTGGGGCAGTATTTTCAGGACTTATCCCAGTATGGTTTTCATTTGTAAGTGATAGCTACGATTTTATAGGGTTTTATGAGGTGGGTTTTGTCTTTCTTGTTCCTTTAATATTAATACATATGCTTTGTACTTTCTATTTTGTTGGTGAATCAGATTCTATGGGGGAGCCAGTTGGTTCGAATTTTTTCCGCGAGGTTCACAGTACCATTAAGAGTGCTTTTGATGTGATTGTTGAGAATCCAGTCTTTAAACCACTTTTATTAATTGACTTCATAAGCGGGGTCGCGTTCATTAGTTTAGAGCAACTTTGGCAGCCAATGCTTTCTACTTTAGTCGACAGCAAGGAAAGTCTTTGGTTGTTTGGTATTCTATTTGCGTTAAATTATGTTTGTATGGCGGTAGGGCAGGGATGCTCCATTCCCTTGTCAAGAGTTTTTAAAAATAATTATTCGAATATGCTATTGGTGCTTGAGTTCTGTACAGGACTACTATTTTTTATATTTGCAATTCAAAGTGATTTGTATGGTTTTATAGTTGTATATTTACTATTGCATGTTGTTGTTGGGATTTCGATGGCTCCAGGATCGGCAATGTTTCACGAGAAAATTCCAGAATCTAGAAGATCAACAATGCTATCGGTGAAATCTTTAATTGCACAAGGGGGTGCGACGGCAGGGGCTTTAGTGGCAGGGTATACAGCTCATTATTTTAGTATTTCTATTGCGTGGTCTATTGCTGGATTTGTGTTTATTATTTCCTCTTTCCTTTATCTATTGCCGTCTATCTCGAACTTGTCAAAAGATATGGCTATTGTGCTAAACAAGAGGTTTCAGCCACAACCCGAGTAGTACTTTCTGCGCTCAATAAAAATCTGAGTTGATGGTATGTAAATAGCTATCAATATTTTATTGATATGTGGGCTCTGAAATCTGGAATGTGCATTAATTGATGATGAGAATCTTCCTATATCCAAGTTGTATATCTCGTGCGTATAGCAGTTCATTGAATCTAGTGAGTCTCTGAATAATTCCTCAAATTAATCCAGGAATTAGAAATTAATCCAGAGAAATTAATCCAGGACATCCAAAGAACATCCAAAGAATGGAGAGTCGGAAGCTAGACAAGAATTTTTTCGCCACCACTTGGTAGCCGGTATATCTGTCTCAAAATAGATGGCAATTTGACGTTAAAAGATCATTTTGGGAGTCCATAGGGAATCAGGTGGGGTGTAGAGTCGGGAGCGATGGAATCTAGGGGCAGCTGATAAGCGGATTTCTGTAATCTAGCAGGGGGCGGGGCAAAGAAAGCGCTGGCAATCGGGCAGCCCGTGTACCCAGCGTTTATTTTGCTGCGCACAGACCTGGCGTACCGCTTCCGCCGAGCCCACCAAGCGTTTAAAGCGGCTTTCAAAATTGCGGTTTAGGTAGAGCCAGTGTTTTGGCGAAATACCCAGCCGATTTAAAATAGGTGGGATGTTTTCGGGAATAGCGCCGCGCTTTTTAGGGTGCAGCTGCCGGCCACTCCAGTCTACCAGCTCTAAATAGTGATCCAGCTGAAAAGGCAAGCCTTTAGGCATATCCCGGCGCTCTCCGCCCACCAGCGGCAGTAGGCTTTTGGGCTGCTGGCCTGAGATGGCTGTGTGGATGCGTTGCTGGATCGAAGTGTAATCGGATTAGCGATACTAGCACGGATAGGGTTGAGGTCCACGTAAGCCAGGCAGGCGGCAAGGGCTCTTTCATCCAGCAAGGCCTGAGACTTGAAAAGCCCTTCCCAGAAACGACCGGTGCAGCTGTCCTCGGCATTGGCCTGGCGGGCGATGGACTCGTTCAGGCAGCGCATAAACCAGCTGATATCGACCAGGCGTTCGCGCCAAAGGGATGTCACCTCCTGAAGTTTTTCCAGCTCGACGGCATCCAGGGCTTCACCGCGAAGATAACGTTTGCTTAGCGCAGAACCTTTGAAAAGTTGTTGCCAGCGTTCAATTATCTCGATAGTGGACCATGAGTTTGCTGTGTAGGTATCGATATAGAGCACAATATGGGTGTGATTACTCATTACCGCATAGGCAGCGATATCGAGAGCAAAGATTGAGGCCAGCTTATGCATCCTGGCCTCAATCCACCGGCGTCGGTGCTCATAGTCTTTTTCGGATTAGCATCCCTACCGCAAAGGAACGCTCTACGCACACAGCGGGAGACACAGTGATAATAGGGTGTCGCATCGAGAGAGATTTGCGTGCTGCGCGGAAGAGTCATGGATTTTTATCTTTGACTCCAGTATTTTGATCATTCTGCCTGTGTTGTGTCAATTGACTTGACGCTTTAAGCTTCTACTTTGGTGGGTGTCCAGAATTGTCTCGATACCACCTACAATGTTGAGGCTCATGAAACAGATGATCTCTCAGGTTATTACCATTTTGATCCAGCGACGCATTTAGCGATAGGTAAGCGCATGAAGGAAGAGAGAGATAACTTGCGCTGATTAAAAATCATACTCGATAGCAAGTGCGTAGATAAGGCCTCCCTGCTGAAAGTCTTATCTACGCTCACCTAGCCCACAAAGCCAAAAAACCAGTATTATCCCTTCCGTTTATCTTGTCAGATTTTTTCAAACCATACTGTATCTCGCTCTAATAGCGTGATATCAATAGCGCTATACTCAAGTAATTAATTTGCCCCATCAAAAGGTGCGTACTTTAGCGTTTGAGATAGGCGTTACATTGATTAGCTGTGTCTTCAAAATTACTTTTGCTGAAAAGTTATGTGAAGGGAATATTGATATCGGTAGAGATATAGCCTTTGGGTTTTAAGTTTAGTTACTCTAAAGTGAGTATCGATAGTAGTGCGTATCATAAGGGACCGCCGCAATTCTAAGTGGCGGATTAATTCTAATAGATAGAAGTTTAGTAATATGAAAACCTTGCCTAAACATATAGGTATAGTTGGATGCTCCGCAGAAGGGGCCGCCCTTTGCTATAGAACAATATGTACTGAAAGCCCCAAAATTTTGGGGGAGTATGCACACCCGGAAATCTCCATACATACTCACTCTTTGGCAGACTATGTGGATCGATTGAATAACAGCGATTTGTTGGGTGTTGGTGACCTAATGCTTTCTTCAGCTAAAAAGCTCAAAGCGCAGGGTGCTGATTTCTTAATTTGTCCAGATAATACCATTCATCAGGCGTTTGAGTATGTAAAAGAGTTATCACCGCTACCTTGGCTCCATATTGCTGAAGCTGTAGCAGAGAGTGCGAAATCTCGCGGTTATCAAAAGCTTGGTATTTTAGGCACCAAATGGCTGGTGGAAAGTGATGTTTACCCAAAGAAAATTGAAGGGCAGAACCTTGCTTGGCTGCGACCTACAAATGAGCAGGTACACAATATAGACCGCTTAATTATGGAAGAATTGGTCTGTGGTGTCTCGATGCCAGATTCAGTAACTTACTTTCAAGAGGTTATTCAAAGTTTAAAGGCTAATGGCTGTGATGCCGTTATACTTGGGTGTACAGAAATACCACTAATAATTAGTGACTCCAACTCCCCTCTGCCTACCTTGAACTCCAATCATTTATTGGCGGAGGCAGCAATTAGGTTGGCTGTTGGATGTGCAGAATATTCCTGGTAAGCGCAATAGTGGGTGCTCGATCGGCATTTATCATATGTAAAGCGAAGCTCTAATGTATGGATTTGGATTGCAGCAAAGCAAAAAACCATTTCACGGATAGGTTAGTATGGCTTTTGCTGCTGCCTGTATGGAAAATACGGTGGAAGTATCATACTTATCTTAAGCTGTTTTGCCGCGAAGTATTCAGTTTCAGTTGCTATCTTAACACCTGCCTTAACACGCCAAGGTAGTTATCAGCCAGCTCTACATCATCATAGTACCCGCGGGCCTTAAGAAACTTATGGAGTGCCCTTAAGTTATAGGTGGGCACACCCATAAAAGCGTGATGCTCACAATGGTAGCTTAATCCATCGGTGGGGCTGACAAAGAGTAATCCTAAAATTCCCCTTGGAACCGATCGTGTATTATATTTTGGTTCCAGATGATAGAGATCTTTAACCCCGGCATGCTCAGCGATTTGACGCATTCGAATGATGGCCATATAGACTGTAAAGTAGGCTATTACCCATAGGATATACAACTGCGGAAAGCCAGAGGCCCACAACGCCGCAAACATGATACCGTTAACAAACAGGCCCCGTGTCAACTGATAATTAACTCTCTTATTTCTGCTCAACAAATCTCGACCGCTTAAAAAAAGATATAGGTTTGCCTTTAAACCAGTGATTCCCAAAAAATCTCTAATGAATTTTCTCGCTAGACTCCTTTTACTTACAGGATAGTCTTTGTAGTTCTTCAGATCCGGATCTTTATCTGTACCAGCATTTCGATGATGTTTTAGATGGCTCTTAATATAGGTATCACCATCCATCAATAAAAATGGTGAAGATAACCACTTGGCAACGAATTTATTATAGGCCCGGGTTGCGAAAAGCGTTTTATGACTGGCTTCATGCATGATTGCAGCTAAGGCCTGTTGACGCCCAGCAAGCAAGAATACTGCTGCAATATATACGTACCAATACGGTAATAGTGCTGAAATAACAAAAATACTAACGATGCCAATCCAAGCGCTTGCTACTATCCACCAAGCTCTGGCATCACTACGCTGTAGAAAAGGTTTGAGTTCTTCTTTGCTAATTGGGATATTCATTGAGGAGTACCTTGTTGTGATTATTAGTCAACACCTAACTTCTTCAACTGTTCCAGCCAAATGTTACGGCCAACACGATCGTACTTACGCACGATATTCTTCAATTCTTGGTACTTCTCTTGCGGTCTTATTATCTTTGGGAGTAGAGGGTCAATCGCTAGGCGATGAATGGCCTCACCACCCAACCGGCATGTTTCTGATAATGTTGTATAAATAGGTTTATTTGACAGAGTCTTAAGGCTGTTCTCAAGGGACCGCACGAGATCGTCATATTCGCTATCAAGCCTTTCGATATCCCATAGCTGGTGACCCCATTGAGAGACTAATGAATCGGGAACCTCATGTAATACAAAATAGTTAGCCCCTACCTCAAGTCCAAGAGTATCTAATGAAGCGATTATTTCAGTATGGGCGAGTTTTAGATTGTTGGGTCGTACCCACAGGTGATCGAGGCCTACGGAAAAACCATACCATTGGAGAACAGATAATGACTTTCTACGAACCGTACGTGATATTCCTTTAGGTAAGTGACAAGTAAGCCAACTACCGTCCCAAGTTTCATAATGAAAAGTATCATGTTGCCAGCGGTTGATAAAAGCGCGTTTGGCGATCGCTTTTTCTGTTAAACGGTACACCCCCCGCCCATCATGGCTGACCAATTCGGTACTCACCAATCTATTTAATGTTACTCGTAGACTATTGATAGAAATGTCAAATGCATCAGATATAAAGCTGAGCTGACTGGTTCCAAGCTCGTGTCGCTTGTTAACGCCCATCAGGTCCAGTAGGACATTTTTAGGGGTAGGCTCATACGTAAACTGATACATAATGATTTTACTGACAATAATCCTGGTATTTGTTCTAAGTGATATTACAGGGTAGAGCACAACTTGCAAGACATTGTAATCTTTGGGTTAAACAAATAGACGCTTAAATCCACGGTAATGCCATCTTCTGCTATCCGATATCCTTATCACCGTGAGAAAAATCTATTGGGGAGGATTATATTCAAGTACTTTTAAGTGCTCGATAAGCTCCCCGTGCGAGAATGAGATGATGATTTCAGGCTTTGTTGTTAAGGCAGTTATAGTTGTAGATGTTAGTAGCTAACACAAAGGAAGCTTGTACAAAAGTGTTTATTTTAGAAATTCTACAGGGATGACTTTGTGTAGTGCTTGAAGAGTATTTATAAAGCTAGTGTCTATGGGTTGGTGCTCTTGTATTACTAATTATCAGTGAATTAGATTATAATCGACAGAAACGTCCCTTGATTGTAACATAAGTTCCATATGTAACTGTCGATTGTCCCTTCATGATTTACGTCACATCGATGATAGTTAGAGCCAGTTTGAAATGTAGCTTTGAAAGATAAAATCTGTAACTGGAGCGGTCAGTCAGGGTGTTATCTTGGGTTATTGTACCTATAACCTAGGTTTTTCTGACCATTTGCGCTCTAATTGTTTGTAGGCCAGGGTAGATTGCTTAAGAGCCATAAATGGAAGTTGCCACACGGTAAGATGTTATAATAATTATGCGCTTTAAAAGTAGTAAGGATAAATATAGTGAAGCTTAATTTTTGTTTGTTAATTATGTTGCCATTGATATTGTCATGTGCAAAGGCGCCCAAAGCAGATTCATTTAAAGTAATGCCGCATGGATATTACAGGCAATTGCTTTTAGAAGAAAGATTTCAAGAACTTGAAAATATCCAAGCAACGGCAAACAAGGCATATATATCTAGTAAAGTCAGTGATGCGATTTATATAGATGTGTTTGGGACGCTCTGGTTTACCAGTGATCACAAGTCAGATTTGATCGAGAGCAAACTCAAGATGTGGCTCGAGGAATTTCCGGAGTCCGCTTTTGCCTATTCAGCCTTGGGCAGATATTACTATAGGAGAGGCCAATATCATCGGGGTAACAAATGGGCTTCTCAAACGTCAGAGTCAAGCTTTAAAAAACTTTACGCTGATTTGGAGCTGGCAAATACATTGGTAGTAAAAGCTCTGGAAATAGACCCTGATTTAATTAGGGCTTATGACACTTCAATCGGAATATCAATATATAGTAAAGGGAATAATGCAGAAGAGGCTTTTGAATTGTTGCTCAAAGGTGTAAAACATACTCAAAATGATTTCCCTCTTTGGCATACGTATATGCATGGATTAAAGCCCCGATGGGGGGGTAGTTATTTCTCTATGGAAGAAATGTTGAAGTTGGCACAGAGAGAAAGTTTAATAACTGAAAGCACTCATCGGCAGATGAAGGGGTATATTATTGCCGATAAAGTAAACAGAGCAAACGCTAAGAAAAAATATGAGTTGGCTGAAAGCTTAGCCAGGGAGCACATTGATTCTGGGTATTATGGCTTATATATGGAACTTGCAAACGCATACTCCTACCAGAAGAAATATCAAGAGTGCTATGATGTCGTCAAGCAATTTTCTGATAATTATCAATATTATTACGATTATCAAAAGAGGATGGGGTGGTGCTCGCTTCGGTTAGAAAAATGGGATGAAGCTAAGCATGCTTTCACTAGATATATTCAAATGACAGGAGGAAATGCTTGGTCGTTCTTTAATCTGGGTAAAGCATATGGTTACCTCGATAATTATCCAGCTGCTTACACTTTGTTGATTCATTCAGCAAAAATAGATCCAAGCTACTCAGATTCAATTAAAGGATATATCGATCATATTTTAGACGAAAAGCCAAATACGAGGGAGTTAGAGTTATCTAAATTAGGGCTTTAACAGTTAGGGCAAGGGTGGATGCAGATGGCATCTATTCTTTAACTGTCTCTTGTTGTTATAGATCTATCTCAATATAGATGGAAAATGCTCTATAGTTTGAGGCTTGTGACTGAGATTTAAGGTTTAATATTTTTTAGTTTGCCAATAACTTATTGTATTTGGAGGCTGTTTCTTATGCAATATAAGTCGAGATATTTAGAAGTCTTGTAAAGTAAGGGGTGGTAAGATATGAGTGAAACATCAAAGTTTGGAGTCGTAATATATGCAAGAGATATACAGGGTCTCTCCGAGTTCTATCTAAAAATGTTTGATTTTCACGTACTACATAAATCAGATAAGTTAATTAGTATAGGTAAAGATGGATTTAATATTGTTGTACACGTCCCGCCCATAGAGCTCCCTGAGCGAAATTTCAACACAATTAAACTATTTGTCATGGTGGAATGTCTTGAAGATGCAAAGAATAAGGCTGAGGCACTTGGGGGCAGGGCTATGGAAGGTGAGTGGTCAAATCCAATTTTCAAGGTTTGTAACGTAGCTGACCCTGAGGGGAATCACATTCAGCTTAGGGAAGCTAAATCTTAGTAATAAAGTCAGTTATTATCTATATTGGTGAAGCATGACCTTCATTGATGTTGCTTGGTGGCGAGTATATGTTTCTTTACAGTTTTATATTTTAAAGTTTGATTTCCAAAGTAACTCTTCAATGTGGTGCGTAATAGTGAGTTGGAGGATAGGTGGATTTAATATTAAAAGATATAATTTCTTTATCATGTAAGGCTCTGCAGGAGGAGGATCAGTATCTTCAGGAGTCACTTTCCAATAATTCTTGCTACTCGTGTGACCAAGCTGGGATTCTAAAAATAAATAATGAGAGATATTATCAGTTCATCATTGCCAGGTACCTTTTTAGATGCTTCGCTAGAAGGATTCAGGTCGAATATGACTTAATTGATCTTGTTGTTTTCCGGGAAGATGTGCCATCAGAAATAGAAGTGGTGGTGGAAATGAAGAGGTGGATGAGCTCAACAGGTAGTCCTGAAATACCTAAAATTAGAAGTGACTTTGATAAATTAAGAAAGTGTAGTCCGGCAAAAGGACTGGCTCTAATAATGTCTTCTAATCCAAAGGGCGTATCAATTAAAGATAATATACAGTATCTTTCTGATGAGCTAGATAGAAATTTAGATTCAGACCTATGGGTATATGAGTCGTTCGATACAATAGGTATAAATGGTGAAGAAAATGTATTTTGGGTGGCCGGTTATAACCCTGCTTATTGATAAGAGTCAGTTGTAAAAAGACATGATTGTTTTCTATAATTTATTATTTGAGTAATTCTTCTAGCTTAAAATCGTTTATTGTGTATATAGACTTTTTTATTTTAGATAGTGTTTATTTTGTGGTCGTCAATCATTCGTGTAGTTAAGTTGAATTTAGATGGTTCGTAACCAGTTGGATGGAGATTAATATGATCTATCCTGCTTGTTGGTTGTAAACTAGTCATAACTCTCAATAGAGGCAGTCTTCAATCAGGTAGGCGAGAAAATAATTTTCAAACTTGCTGGCAGAGTATAGGTTGGCTCTACTGACCTTTAGTGGTTGAAGCACATTTAATGCAATAAGCTACTATGATTGGATGCTAATTACTTGAGCGAGAAAAGGAGAAGTTGGTATGGACGCTGCTTCAGTTAAATTCCCAACGCATTCTGAGCTTCAGAAAGTGCTTAAAGATATTGTAAGCGAAAAAAATGGTGGATTTAACTTTAATATGTGGGCAACTATCGTTGACAGGGATGGTGTCGTTAAATTAGTTGCATTTTCAGGCAAGGACCGAGGTGATCAATGGCCTGGGAGCAGAGTTATTTCAGCGCAAAAGGCAAACACGGCGAATGCTTTCAGTCTTCCCGACCTATCACTATCAACGGCCAACCTTTTTTCGGCTGTACAGCCTGGTGGTAGTTTATATGGCTTACAGCATAGCAATCCAGTTGATACAAATGTCGCTTATGGTGGTTCATCAAATCAAATTGGCACAGAAGATGACCCGATGGTGGGTAAAAAGATCGGAGGAATTAATGTATTTGGTGGCGGCTTAGCTCTGTATAATAAGGATGGAAAGCTTATTGGTGCTCTAGGGGTTAGCGGTGATAGTTCATGTGCAGATCATAATATCGCATGGAAATTGCGCCACAACCTCCAGCTAGATTATGTGCCTTCAGGAGTTAGCCCCAATAAGGATGACAATATTGTCTATGATATTGTTGATGGCGTTAGCTGTAAGACTTACCCACGTTTAGTAGACACCCTGTATAGTTAGGTTTAGGCCTAACACGGAGGTGTATCATGGGTAAGAAAAGAACTCAGGCGTATACGGAGGAGTTCCGCAGAGAAGCAGTTAAGAGAGCGGAAAAGCCTGGAGCAACAACGGCTTCTGTGGCGCGAGAGCTAGGCGTCAGCGCACAGCAGATCTACAACTGGCGTCGTCAATTTAATCGACTGTCTGATAAGCAGTTCAATAGTTTAGACGGTGTCGACTATTCCAAACAGGAAAGCGCTGAAGTTCGCAAACTCAAGAAGGAGCTGCATGAAGCTCGTCAGGAGGTTGAGTTTCTAAAAAAGGCAGCTGCGTACTTTGCGAACCACCAAGAGTAAAGTACGCATTGATACAAGAGCATGTAGGGTCATTCCCGGTTAGCTTGATGTGTCGGTGTTTAGAAGTCTCAAGATCGGGTTATTATCGATGGCGGGGGCGATTGCCATCTGCTCGCACGATTAGAGAGATACGAACAATCGAGAAAATCCGAGAGACGTTTGCTGAGTTTAAAGGTCGTTATGGCGCGCCTAGAATTGCTTGCGAGCTTCAAGAGTTAGGTGAGCCATGCTCGCGGAACTACGTCGCTAAGCTTATGCAACAGGAACATATTAAAGCGAGAAACGGCAAAGGCTTTCGATATAGTCAGCCCGTGGAGGGGAGCATTAACGTCTCCGCCAACTTACTTAAGCGTTGCTTTGATGTGGATCGACCAAATTGCCGCTGGACCAGTGACATTACGTATATCTGGGTTCTGGATAGGTGGCTATACCTCGCGGTAGTTATGGATCTGTACTCTCGACGTATTGTAGGTTGGGCATTCGACTCGCAGATGACCGATGAATTGACACGTCGAGCATTGAAAATGGCCCTAGAGCGACGACCAATAAAGCCTGGACTGCTAGTTCACTCTGACAGGGGTGTGCAATATCGATCGCAGAAATACCAGGATCTCTTGTCCGAAAGCAAGTGCAAGCCGAGTATGAGTCGCCAGGCTAACTGTTGGGATAATGCGGCAATGGAATCATTCTTTAGCAGGCTAAAAGTCGAGCTGGTCTATGCCGGAACATTCGAAAGCGAAGAGCAAGCAAAATCTGAGGTGTTTGAATACATTGAGATTTTCTACAATAGGGTTCGTAGGCACTCTGCATTGGGCTATGTAAGTCCAGCAGAGTATGAGCGAAAATACGCATAGTTAGAGTGTCTACTTTTTGTGGGCAAGACCACTGTAGTAGTTCAGACTTGATCTGACAGTTACCGGTTTCTCAGGAGATGCTCTGTCAGGTCAAATTCAGTTTACGAGCTTTTCCTTCCAGATGCTTTTTCCATCTTCAAGAGTTGCTAACGGTGTTCGACCGCAACACTTCTTACCCTGATGAGTTCTCTCATTATTGTAATATGTGAGCCACTCGTCCAGATCCGTTTGTAACTCTTCTATTGATCCATAGATCTTGCGGCGTAATGAGGGTTGGTAGAACTCTTGTAAAATGGTCTTATGGAAGCGCTCACAGATTCCATTAGTTTGTGGATGTCTGGCTTTTGTCTTAGTGTGTTCTATTTCGTTCACACTTAGATATAACTGGTAGTCGTGCTGTTCCAATTTGCCACAATACTCCGTACCGCGATCAGTTAGGATACGCAGCACTGGTAGATCATGTAAGGCATAAAACGGTAGTACACGGTCATTCAGGAGGTCCGCCGCAGTGATTGGCGTTTTGGTGGTGTACAGCTTGCAATGAGCCACCTTTGCATAGGTATCGACATAGGTTTGTTGGTAAACACGTCCGACGCCCTTAAAGGTTCCTACATAGAAGGTATCCTGAGAGCCCAGATAACCTGGGTGTTGAGTATCAATTTCACCGCAGGCTTCATCATCATGCCGTTTTCTCTCCAAAGCCTGAACCTGTGACTCTGTGAGGATCAGTCCCTCCTCAGCGACCTTGGCCTCAAGTGCCTTTAATCGCAATTTGAAGTTAGCCAGGTCATGCCGTAACCAGATACTCCGAACGCCACTAGGGGACACAAATACACCGCGTTTACGCAGTTCATTGGAAACTCGAACCTGCCCATGGGCAGGCTCTTGGAGGGCATAAGTTAACACGGCCTCTTCAATGACTGTGTCAACACGGTTCTTGTGGTTGGGCACACGCCGGTTCTTCTCAAGAAGGGCGTCCACACCGCCACTTGAAACGGCTTCCTTATAGCGATAGAAAGTGTCTCTCGACACACCCAGCATCTTGCAAGCTTTGGAGATATTGCCGAGTTCTTCTGCCAGATTTAGCAATCCGGTCTTGTGTTTGATGATGCGATCATTAGTATGGATCATGGGGTTTATCCTTGGTTTTGCTTTTAGGTTTAGGCACCTTCATCAAAACCGGTAAACCCCTCTTTTTCAAGAGGATGTGTCAGATTTGGTCTGAACTAATACACGTTAGCGCCAGTGGTTGGGGGCATCCCGCATGTTCTCCCGAATCAGTTGATATAGCGACAAGCTTCTCTAAAATTTATTCGGTTAGAACAAAAAAGTAATTTAGTTTCCAGTAAGAACAGTATTCTACACTATCCCAATAATGATAATGGCAAGCCGAACGATGTTTTTATAGATCTGTCCTTATTTGATGTTGCCCAACAAGGTAAAGGCTATGGCCCAAAAACTATGAGACTTCAGTGTGAGGAAGTCGAAAAAGTGAAAATTTCTAACCCTGTATCCCGTTGCTACGTAGCAATCTATGCTTTTATTAAGAAACTTTTGAGCGATTTTTTTTTAGTTGTAGATCGAGACGAGTTTGATGAGTCAATAATGGAATTGCATTATGTTCAGTCAGTTCTGTGGGTCTTTGTCTACGCTGTTTTCTTTTATATATCCCCCTTCACGAAGAACGAGTAGGGGGATATAAAGCTCTACCTTTGCGATTGTGATTATAACTTAAACATTAAGTTTTTTATTTACTGGCAGATTGCGAATTCTGGTTCCTGTTGCTGCAAATATCGCGTTGGTCAATGCAGGGGCTACGGGTGGCACACCAGGCTCACCAACGCCTGCTGGAGCAGAATTGGCACTCACTACCGTTACCGAAATATCAGGGCACTGCCCCATACAAAGTACAGGGTAATCATGGAAGTTGGACTGCTTAACCTTCCCATCTTCAAAGGCTACCTCTCCCATCATCGCCAAGCTTAAGCCAAAAATCACCGCGCCTTCGGTTTGTGAGACAACTCTATCAGGGTTAACAACAAGTCCAGCATCAATAGCTGCAATTGCTTGCAGTACCTTAAGATTTGTGTTTTCCACCTCCACCAGAATAGCTATAGCTACATAGCTATTAAAGCTTCGATGAACGGCAAAGCCCCAGCCTTGATTTGGCTGGTTAGGTGCAAATTCAGCCATATTCCTTTCAACAATATCAATCACCTGATGGTAGCGACCAATATCGACTGGGTGACGTGATAGATCCTCTCCGTAGTTTCCGTATTTGAACTGTTGACCAGAAAAGTCGATATGCCTAGGTTGGCCCAACATTTCTTTCCACATCTTTGGGCATGATACTTTGGCATTGTGTGCCAGTTCATCCACGAAACTACCAATACCAAAGGCGTGCTGAATATTACTCACTGAGCGCATCCAGCCGATACGGGTATGCGCCAATGCTTTAACCGCTTCACAACGATGACTAGGCACAGTAAATGGAATGTCGACAAAGCCAAGGTCCAGTTCTCCAGCTGAGGGGTACTCCACGTTCTCGGCAAAGGTAGTGCTAATAGATGGAAAGGCGGTACGTTGTAGTATTGCCGTTGGCATTTGATCGCTATCAAGTTTTGCTTGATAAAATTGGGCACTAATTGCGTGCATGTAGCCGTTTTGGATATCGTCCTTGCGGCTCCAGCTAACTTTAACCGGCCGTCCAAGCTTTTTAGACAATAGTGCCGCTTCCACACTAAAGTCAGGCTTTGACTTCCTTCCAAAGCCGCCCCCTAATAGCGTGACGTTAACTTTCACTTGTTCGTCATTGAGCCCGAGGTTTGCTGCTACATTTTGCTGCGTACTTTGGGGTGTTTGTGTTGATGCCCAGATTTCACAGCCATTTGGTGTAACTGAAGCTACAGCAGCAGGAGCTTCCATCGGTGCGTGGGCCAAATAGGGCACTGTGTATATGGCTTGCTGGGTAGAGTCCTCCGGCCAATCGGTGTTTTCAACTCCTTGTTGGCGAACTAATTTACCAGGCTCCTTGACCCCCTGAATTAACGACTCCATGAAACTTGTGCTGCTGTGGCTATCATTCTTACTGGCAGTCCAAGTTATTTCTAATGCTTTACGCCCTTGCAAGGCGCTCCAGGTGTTAGTAGCAATAACTGCTACACCACCTAAAACTTGAAACTTAGGTGGTCCTTCGGGCACAGGTAATTGAATCACATCCACAACCCCGGGAACCTTGCGTGCCAGGGTATCATCTAAACTTTCTACATCACTACCGAGAACCGGGGGCCTGGCTATACTGGCATACAACATGCCATCTATTTGAATATCGTAGCCATATCTAGCTCTTCCGGATAGCATATTATCCATGTCGACAATCTTGTGAGATTTGCCGATATGTTTAAAGTCCTTGTTTTCCTTCAGTTTCACGTGGTTCAATTCTGGTATGGGTAGTTTAGCAGCAGCAACTGCTAGCTCTCCATAACTAAAGCTTCTGCCCGACTTTACGTGTACAACATTATGATTCCTGGCTTCCACTTCTCCGACAGGTACTTGCCATGAGTCTGCTGCAGCTTGTTCCAGCATGGTCCGAGCTATTGCCCCCATTTGTCGCATTTTGTCATAATGCTTACGAATACTGCGTGACCCATCGGTATTCTGGCTTCCATAGCGCTTATCGGCTAACCCTTGAATCACAACGACATGTTGCCAATCAGCCTCAAGCTCATCAGCAAGTATCTGAGGTATCCCGGTTCTAATACCTTGGCCCATCTCTGAACGATGACAGGTAAGATAGACTTTATTGTCTTCGCCAACAGCAACAAACAGGTTTAACCTCGGCTCCTTTCCTTGTGCTATGGCCATCGGACTCCAGCTCATCCCACTTGCACCTAAAGCTAAGCCCCCGCCAGTTGCTCCAAATAGTTTAAGTACATCCCGGCGGCTGAAATTTTTTACGGCTGTAAAGCTACTCATTATTAAGTTCTCTTTTTAGCGGTGTCTTGAATAGCAGCTCGAATTCGTGTGTAGGTACCACAACGGCAAATATTTCCAGCCATGGCAGAGTTAATCTCTTCATCACTTGGTGATGGGTTTTGGGTCAATAACGCGGCAGCAGTCATAAGCTGGCCAGACTGACAATAGCCACATTGTGGAACGTTATTGTCTCTCCATGCTTGCTTCAATTCAGCAAATTGCAGCCCCTCGATGGTAGTTACTTTCTTGCCGTTGGCTTGCAAAACCGTCGTTAAACATGCTCGCGTAGGCACTCCGTCCAAGTGGATTGTACAAGCTCCACACAATCCAGCACCGCAACCATATTTAGTGCCTGTTAATCCAAGCAAATCTCTGATTGCCCACAAAAGTGGCATCTCAGGTGCAACATCTAGTGCGTAATTTTTGTCGTTGATGGTTAAGGTTAACTTCTTATCTGACATTACCCACTCCTTGATAATCCCACTAGTAATTGCGTATCGGTGGCGAAATCGCTTCTTTTCGTTAACTGGCTCTGACTTGGAAATCTGAGTATCGCACAGCTAGTTTTACGGAAGTACTTATGTAAATTGATACTCTCACTAAAAACTGAAAATAAGCCCTAACTGAGATTCTCCACAATCATTTGTTGCCATTTTTCTATGTCAGCTCTACGATCTATATCTATGGCGACACCTTCGATCTCAACAATTGATAAAGCATCTAGATTAGATTTCTTTTTCAATAAGTGCTTTGCGCCTGTATCGCCTGTGAGAGATGCGAGATCAGTAAAATCTGAGGAGTTAAATACTGCAGGTACGCCAAAACTATTTTGATATTGGGCGCAGCAAGTTTGCCCATATGACTGCCACGCAGAGATTAATTGTTGATAATCATCCAAAGTTACGCCTATGTGATCAGCCAAGGCAATTAGCAAACCATCTACCTTAAGTGCCTCGGCTTCGATAACTGCTTCTTTGATAGAGCTTGCAATACCACTTTGCCAGTTAGGGTTAAATCGCCGGTTCACATCGGAAGACAACAAATTAGCCAGCTTCTCTTGATGCGCTCCCAGAACTACCAATAACTCTACTTTTAGCCCGGTTGATGTTTTTGTGTTTAGGCTGGTTAGTTTATCAAGCGTTTGCAACAGCAGAGGCTGACTCTTAATCTTCCCATTTGAGTCAATCACATCTACTGTTGCTTGTAACTTTATACCATTAAATCTACGGCTTTCTCCGGCAGCGAGCAATGCTACCAGTATCCGTTTTGAAGGTTGTCTAGCTGTCTCCCGAATAAATTTATTCACGTTGCGACCTTGTCTAGAGGTAACAATCTAGCTTGATGCAATACTCCGTGACATTGAGCCAGGATGCTCAAAGCAATGGACTCAGGTAGCTCACCACCTAATGCTAAACCTGCCGGTGCGGAAAAGACACCATAGAAATCACTTACTTTTATCCTCGCTCTATCAAGAACTTTATCACGTCTATGTGGAGGGCCGAGCAGCGCAACATAGTGTAGCTTCGTTAGGCTTACGGCTTGTAACGCCTTCGCATCCAAGTCCAAGTTGTGGTGCATCACAATCGCCGCATCAAACTGACTCAGCAGCGATGTAGTCAGCTGTGAATAGGGTTTCTTTAGAATACTTGCACCAGGGAAATCGTAATGACGGGCAAAACTTGCGCGTTCATCAATCACCGTAATGTTCCAGCCTAGTTCTTGAGCAATTTTGACTACTGGCTGAGCATCTAACCCGCCACCAAAAACAGCAATATGGAAGCGGGGTAGGCAGGGAATAATTAATCTCGGATGCAGAGCATCTGCTTTTCCATTTTGTAGTGATAAGGTAGCTTTGGTAGTGCTACCAATCTGGTAGCCCATTGCTTCTGGGGCAATAACTCTCGCAACAAGATCTCTTGAATTGGTATTTTGAATAGGTAACTCCAGTTCGTAGAAAGCGGAGTTTCCCGAGTTCAAATATTCTAAAAGGCAATGTAACTGAAGATATTGGTTTCTATGCGTGAGGGGAAATAAAATTAGTTCTACAATGCCACCACAGCCTAATTGATAGCTAGCATCCGACTCATCACTGGCATCGTAAATCACTTTAATCGAAGTATCATACTGAATAGCGCGTTGAGCGTATCGTTTTAAATCGGCCTCTAAGCAACCACCACTGACTAGGCCAATACTCTTACCTAGTGGGTGAAACAACATCATCGCTCCCGCCTTTCGATATGCTGAGCCCTGAACTTTGGTGATTACGGCAAGTACCCAATCATTCTCAGGCGATGCCTGCCATTCACTTAATAGGGCTTCAATATGGTGCGACATAACTCTGTGCTCGAATACATGAAAAATGACCTACAAACCTATTTGGAACCCATTAAACTGTAAAACACCACAATTTAGCGATACTCCAAGAATGTGAATAAAATGCAAGGTCGTTCCCAGAAAATGCGGCAGCTGTGCTGTTAAGCGCGATAGTCGGAAGTTGATGTGTGCTTTCGTCTAATAATGGGCTGCTTCTATAAGGGTAGAATCTGAGGCGAGGCAGTGGAGTTTTGTCCTAAATGGCCCATATTCGATTATTTTCTATTTTGACCGCCTCTGAAATAGTGGTGCCAGCTCACTAGCTTGTCCCGAGTCGAATCAGTAACTTACTTCCTAGTGATACTTTCGGTAAGGAAAGGCTTAGTGAGTAGAGGTTTCTGTAATTGATCTTTGGTAGAAGAGTAAAACAAGGCAAAAGGGTAATGGATGTAGAATGGAAAATTACATATTAAGCTGCTAGTGCTGGGAAACCATTGGTTACGTCAATATTTATAAGGTTAACTAAACGTTAGTATTGCAATGCCAGGAAAAATTCGAGATTCATATGAATTATATCGATAGCCGGTCTTGTTTAAGCGATAAGTAGTGTTTGATTCAAAGATTGTAACAGATAAGGTTAGAATGCGGTGAATTTTAAGTCCGTTTAGTTGTGTTTTGTGGTGTGCCATATAAAGATAAATTGATAAGGATGATTATGAATACCAAGTCGATTCTCAATTTTCTCATCGCAGGTATCATATTATTTGGTGTTTCAATTCTTGCTGAAAATAGCGGTATTCTAAAGCATGGGGTATTAAAGGTGTGGAATTATCTATTTTGCCGTATCGTGAAGTTCTTGGTTTGAGTTATGTAGTTAATGGGGAGTAATTGTGAAATTTACACAGAGTTTATTAGTTAAGTATTGCCTTGTTTTATTGTTCCTTTTCTACAGTGCGGTAACTCTGGCACAGAACAATAAAATAGATTATTTGGACATTTTGATTCTTGATGGAAAAGTTATCGATGGTTCAGGTAATCCATGGATAAAGCAAGATGTAGGAGTGGTCGATGACAAGATAGTCTTTGTAGGGAACGCTGATAGTCTTAGGAGCAAGGCTAAATTAACCATTAATGCTGAGGGGTTATATGTTACTCCTGGGTTTATTGACATGCATAGCCATGCAGATCTCAATGATCCGCAGGGTAAAAAAATGTTACCGCAGATCTTTCAGGGTGTTACCTCGGTAATTGTTGGTATAGATGGATTTGGAAAATATGATGTTCTAGAGTAATATAAAATCGCTATGGTTCCCTGAGAATTAGTTTACTAGGAAAACACATTGCTACTCGCCTATGAATAGATTGTTGGCAAGGTTGACCCCGAGAATGAGCCTTGCTTGTATTAATTCGGATTTTGGTTTGCAGTGTGTTTTCTACAACAGTGGTAATTGGAAGATCAGGTTTGAATTGGTATATGTAAGTATTTGCCGTCTTAAATTATAGCTTGGGATTTTTGCCAGGTGGTCAGGATTGGCTAATTCAGAAGTCCAACCTCAGGTAAGTTAGCTTCCTAGTAAGAAAAATTTTTCACCAATGTCTTTTAGCTATACCTCCATGCGAACAGAGATTTCTCTCAATATAGGCGATAGTTTTGAGCTTTGAATTTTCGCAAAGTCCTCTACCTAGCCTTGCAAAGCCTATATCGTCACCTAAGTCTCCACTATAGTATCTGTTTCATCTACTAAGCTCTATACCCCTTTAAAAGAGCATGGTTTTTCATACTTCATTTCGATGGCTTTTTGCTCGCGATATTGGCCGAGTAATGAGATACCTATTCCGGACATAATAATGATACCCCCAATGATTTGAGCGAAGTTGGGAACCTCTTGCAGGATAAGAAAGGCGAAGAAAGTACCGGCTACGGGAGTAATGGCTGTGGCGATAGAGATATCAGCAGAGCTCGCCCCTCCTTGGAGTCCTTTAAACCAGGTGATCTGCCCAAAGACAATAATGATTGCCCCGTATACAAGCATCCACACCCAGAGGAAAGGAGAGAAAAGGTCGTCAAAGTGGTGGGGGCCAAATACAGAGAGGACAATGACCGAAAAGAGTATCGCTCCCGCAAGCATGCGGAAAGTTGAAAAGACGCCAATAGGGACGCGATCAAGCAGTTTCCGGCTCGCCTGAACGGCAATGACTCCTAAGAGTGTTGCTACAGCGGTTAAAATTTCTCCAGCTTTGGGAAGGTCTTGAAGAAATTGGTTCATGGCTGGATTTCCAAGGTTCAGCATTTTCATGCTCATTGGATCTTCCATCGGGGATTGGTGTAGGACAAAAATTGCAATAACACCAACCGTTACCACAAGGGCTCCCACTATTGCGAACCCAGTAGGCCTTTCCCTGAACATCAGATAAGCGAACAAAAGCCCCAAGGGAGCATCTAGAGTTGCAATTAAAACGACATTGGTCACTTCTGTGAGCATCAGAGCAATAAAGAAGAAGGCGGGGGCAAGAACTCCAGACATCAAAATAAGCACGAACATGTAAAACCAGTCTTTGAATGGATATTGCTTTAAGATGCTGAGACGCCAATCTTTCCTATAGATTATTAAAAGAGTGATACCCGCCAAGAGATTTCCAGCGAACAAAAGGTTGCAAAAAGAGATTGGGTTGTTTCCATTAATGGGGTGGCTGGCACCTAACTCCCCGATTTTTGCAACGACTGAGTTGGAGGCAGCAAAAATAAGAATCGAAATCCACAGCCAAAATCTGGTACTTTTTACGGCGTGTTGATTTTCCATCTAGTATCCCTTGAGCGCCATGGTGGGCTGTAATGAGTTTACCTCACCCAAAGCAAAGTACGCCTTTACTATCTGGCTGTTGAGGAGAGGTGATTCTGATCTGGATTAGTTTAGACCAAATCCAATAGTTGTCTGGAAAAGAGAATTTTATTGTATATAAGGATATTGGGGTTTTTATCTAGAATGGGGATGTTGTTAGGTATTATCTTTGTTTAGCAACTTACTGGATAGGGTGTGTCTATGCAGTTCATCCAGAGTATATGGAAGTAAGATCTTTACCTACTTTACTAACATTGAAGTTCTATAAGTTCACCATATGGTGAACTAGATTTCGCATTTTCTGCTTTATTGGCATGTTACTATTAGGTATAAAGATAGTGATGATACCTCAGCGCAATGTATCTTTTCGTAGGCAGCCATTCCATTTTTACTTGATCCTGTGAATGCCTAGTTTACTTGCGATTAGATTGTCTAAACTGAATTTTCCAGGACCTGTAATTATTAGCCATATGAATAAAATAATATATAAAACTTGAGGTAAATAGAGAAACCAGCTCATCCAATCTAATGGTCCAATATCTTTAGGGATGACACTTTCTATTTCAACGGTAATAATGGCAACAATCATCACAATAGACAGGACGACGGCGACAAGTGTTGACAGTAGGCCTACCATTAAAAGTAACCCTCCGAAGAACTCCACAGAAGCTAAAAAAAATGCCATAAATTCATGAAATGGAACTCCTATTTCATTCATTAAGTTAATAAGATCTGCATGCCTCTCAGGGATAAATAGCTTGTTGTATCCTGATACCGAAAAAAACAATCCCAGTGATACTCGCGTAATTAAAATAGGCAACCACTCCCATCCGGGATTGCCGACAAGTATTTTATTAATTAGAGGAGAGGATTTTGTGAACATCTTTACGCTCCAGTAGGGTGTTTTTTGCGCCTGATATTGGATGGTCTCTATTTTTCATATAGTTACATATTGTTTATATTCCTGAGTTGTATATAAGCAGGATGTAAATGAATAGCTGAATCAGTCATTGTTACTGTACTTTTGTAAATTCTGGAGGGGGTTGAGGATTCACCGATAACAGCCGGTATAGTAGACATCCTCTTATTAACAAGCAAAGATAATGAAAGCGATGCTTTGCATGACAGTAACTCATTCATTCCTCATCCCAAATGAACCATTTGGGTTTGTGCTCATGCCGGAATACCATGCGCTAGCGAGATATTTAAAACAAAAGCTACGATATCCAGATAACTAAAACATATTAGCTTACTTACACGCCAAGGCAAGCGAATTGATACGTGCCCATAGTAATTACGCCAAATAGATAGTCCTCGACAATTTGGTTAGCTAACTAACCATATTTGGTAGGAGCGTAAGATGACTTTCTAGATATCTTATAGCGACATATGACGTTAATACTACCCAAAATTTGTATTTATACCAACTCATTAAGTGCTTTTTGCATTCTATTCGTAGTGGCATCTATACCATAAGAGCTTAAGCCCACAGTAGTAAGATATGTGTATCTTTTGATAGGGTATACCTAGAAGATTTTCTTGTTCGGAACAGAAGCTATCAACCTGTAAAAAGTTATAATCTGCAAGCCTGGCTGTAGAGCCTGGTATTCATTTGTTATCAAGCTTTTCTGAAGTAGGGTATTATCATGTTGTTAAAGGTGAGTTGGGGTGGAAAGGAATCTGTATATGAGGAAAGCTAGCGGTTTTTCTGGAGGTTCTTGACAAGAAGGCAGTTCACTTGCTGGATTTTTCATGTGTTAGATGTACATGACTTCGCTATCGTCTCACAGTTACGATGACAGAGTAGCTGTAGTTATCACAGCGTTGGCAAACAAGGATTGAGGTAATATTTAAGTTGGAAGATAGGATTATTGGATCTCTCGTAGGGTTAGCTTGCGGAGATGCTGTAGGTACTACGCTGGAGTTTGAGGTACGAGGTACGTTCGAGCCAATTAAAGATATGGTTGGAGGCGGCCCTTTTAGGCTACAACGTGGAGAATGGACAGATGACACATCTATGGCTCTTTGCCTTGCTCATAGCCTCTTAAGCAAACTCGACTTTGATCCAGAAGACCAAATGAATCGCTACTGTAATTGGTATCAATACGGGTATATGAGTAGTAACGGACGATGTTTTGATATCGGAATTACCGTATCCAAGTCCTTAGAGCAATACCTTCAAACTAGAGATCCATTTTCTGGAAGTATAGATATACGGTCATCTGGGAATGGATCGCTAATGAGGCTGGCACCAATACCTATTTTCTTCAGTAAGAGCGAAGAGCTTTGTATCAAATATGCTGGAGAAAGCTCAAGGACAACACATGGGTCTTATCTTTGCATAAGCTCTTGCCGGATGCTTTCACTATTGATTTATCGAGCTTTTAGAGCGGGAAGTAAAGATGAAGTTTTTGATGGGTTAGATCCAACTGATTATTGCGAGGAACTTCGATCACTAACCAACAAGGATTTCTCCGCACTTGGCTATAAAGAGATAAATGGCAGTGGATATGTGATAGAGAGTTTGATTGCGGCTGCTTGGTGCTTTTATCATGGAAATAGTTTTCGCGAGTGTATCCTTTTGGCTGCAAATCTCGGTAATGATGCGGATACAACTGCGGCTATTTGCGGGCAGATGGCGGGTGCTTTTTATGGGTACTCCAACATTCCAGTTAATTGGCGAGAGGGGATTGTAATGTCAGCTGAGATAAGAAAGTTGGCGATTGACCTATATCATGCAGGTAGGACCATCTAACCAGGATATAAATCTCGTTTTAGCCACTTGTTTGGCTTTCAACGGGTCTGCGACATACTATACGTTATGCTAATGATGGTGGGGTGAGTACGGTAAATACACTTATATGCTGCTACCTAAAAGGGTAGTGGTGCTTCCTTAGAGTTTGGCCCTCTATTCGGCTTGATGCTTTGGATAATCGACTACCCGCTTTCATTCCGTGTAGCTCCTTCCTTCGTGGGGGATGTGAGAATTGAGGGTATGAATGCCTATCTTGACTTGATTGCCATTCGCTTTTAGGAAGAAAAACCTAGTTGTTTATCACTGAAACTCTGGATATGAGTATTCATTCTTTGAAGAATACCTTGGGAGTTGGTTCTTGTGGACTGAATAAACTGGAGGTGCGGAGGAGGACAGTTTGGTAGGCTTTAGAATTATAGGGAACCGTGATATATAGTCGCTACTTGTGAGTGAACTGTTATATTTTGGAAGTAGATTAAGGAGTATTAATGTGGACGGAAATATCTATGAACAGCCCACATCTGAGCTTGAACGAAACCTAGTATTTTGTAGAGACTGCGGGTCCCAGATTTCAAGAACGGCACCCTCTTGCCCAAGTTGTGGTGCGGCTCAGCAGGTAGGCGGCAAAGGAAAGGTGGCTGCAGGGTTGCTGGCTATATTCTTAGGTGGCTTTGGTATTCATCGATTCTATCTAGGGCAGTGGTGGGGATTGTTCTATCTTCTATTCTGCTGGACGGGAATTCCAGGACTAATCTCCTTTATCGAAGGAATTGTGTTCTTATGCACTTCTGACGAGAAGTGGTTAGATAAATATGGGCATAAAAATGGAAGTTCTGCATTAGTTTTAGTGCTTATACTCTTCTTTGTAGTAATACCTGTAATTGGAATCTTAGCTGCGGTTTCAATTCCTGCATATCAAGACTATGTTGAGCGCGCTCAGCAACAACAATTAGAGTCTCGTTAGCTTTATAATAACTTAATGACGGTCTCTCTTAGTGGAGTCGTCATTAAGGCTCAGTGGAGTTACATAAATAGACTTAGATCTTGGAATTCAAATGTTTTCACGACCTTAAATTCCTATAGGGTTCAACACTTTGGCTCACTCTGTGAGCGGCTCAGTAAAATACAGTTAAGAATAGTATTACATTAAGCATATGGCAGTAAATGTGAAGATCACAACTAGAGATGAACTTGTTGATTTTGTAAATCAAGGCAATAGGGTGAAGTATATCTTTTTCTGGGGGCACCAGGAAATAGGAAGTCAAGTATCAAAGAGCTGTTTTAGTCAGTGGTATGAGTCAAAGTTCGTAGAAGATGCAAATAAATTTATAACTGCAGAGCATTACATGATGTACCATAAGGCGAAGTTATTTGGTGACGACAGCGCGTGCAAGAAAGTTCTCCTTGCTGGCACTCCTGGAGAGGCTAAGGCAATTGGTCGCGGGGTACGTGGCTTCCAGCAAGAAATATGGAATGAGAAACGATTTGAGATTGTGGTAAATGCTAATTTTGCTAAGTTTTCTCAAAATTCTGAGCTAAAGCAATTTTTGCTTAATACAGAAGACAGAGTATTAGTTGAGGCTAGTCCAGTAGATAGAATATGGGGGATTGGTCTGGCCCAAGATAATTCTTCGTCAGAAAACCCTAACGATTGGAAAGGCCTTAATCTTTTAGGGTTCGCACTTATGGAAGTGAGAGCCAGGCTAACAGGCTTCTAAAATTGCCTGTGGGTATAGAATAGGCGAAAGTGGATGCCGAGCTGTCAGTAGGAGGTAACTCCTCGCATCACACAAATGTGTAGTGCCAAAATTAATTTAGTGCTCTAGTTTCTAGTTCTTTGCTTAACTCACTTCTTCGCTCAGCAGCGGGATTTCCAAGTCGTGAACCTCTAAAGCCAAATCAGCACAGGAAGTTCACGATAACCAACCCAAGTAGCCTTAGATCCGTGGTAGCCACATTCCCATCGTAGCGGCAAAAATACCAATGGTCATAAACACGGTCAGCGGCACTAATGTACTGACAAACGCAATCTGGGCACCCTGTGCGGCTCCACGCTTTTGACAGTGAAAATACCATTCCAGCATGGCCAGTGGGAGCAGGTATTGGCCGAAGCCCAGTGCATATAGGAAAGGCCCGGTAAAGGATTTCCAGTCAATCCCCCAGCCGCCGGTTAGCATTGCCCAGCCCATCAAGGCTACACGAAAAAACCACACTGCACTTGCTGCCATAAAAAGGCGCAAGGCCCAGCGGCGGTGCTCAGCAATGCGTCTGGCCATCGCAGTCTGCACTGCCAGAAAGGCAAATAACAGAATCAGTATGCCGTCCATTGTAATGCTGATCTGCGACACCAGGTTGCCAACGGTGTGCCGCGTCCAGGTCATGTAGAGCCCCGCAATACTGGCGATGACAGCGGTCAGCAGATAGCTGCGTCCCAGCCAGCGGTGGAAGTTAGGGGCATGGCGTCGCACCGAAGGGATCAGCTGAAGTGGACCACCGCCGATGACAATCGCGGCCAATAGCACGTGGCTCACCGAAGCCAGGTTGCCTAAGATATCTCCCTCGCGGAAGCCTGCCGGCAGATGTAGCCCTTTCAAGCCGTGCACTCCTGATTCGGCAATGGGTGGGTAGAAGACGGCCAGGATATAGGCGAAGAAGATCGCATGGCCGATAGCCGCGATGCAGAACCAGGTTTTTACCGACAGGTTAACTGCCCGCCGGGTATCGAATGGTCGCGGTAGTGTTTGGCTGAGTACAGCGTCGTTCATGGGGTTCTCCAGGCGATTATGGTCCGCATTGGGTCTGAATGTGCTTGCCGAACATGTTCTGCTTTTTCAGACCTACGCACATCGGCCGCAGGCAGGAATCGAACTCCCCCAAAAGGTGGAGAGTTTGCCGTATCCATCTCCCCCGAAAGTCCCATGACAGCTGGTTGCCCCTGGTTTAGCATGCGGAAATGAAATCTTCGTCCCTAAGTACGCCTGCGCCGAATCCGCCCAATGCCAGCACGGAACTGCCCAAGCTCCCTATGTGGCGGCCCTTACGTGGGCCGTTTGAGCGATGGCCGCACCTGACCGACTTGTTTATTGCGTTGCTTATGTTCTTGCTGACGCTTTTGATGTGGTCGCGCAACGGCTCCCCCGAAGTGCTATCCATGCAGAGCCTGTGGGATGTTATTGCTTTCCAGTGTGCATTCGTTGGCTCCTTCGCTCTGTTGTGGCGTCGCACCCACCCTTGGCAGGTACAGGCCGTTATTCTCGGCGCAACAATATTGCTGGAGCTGGGTTTGCCGGCAGATGGCATCGTGGCTATGGCGATTTCGCTGTATAGCCTCGGTCGTTACGAGGCCAATACCCGGGCCAGCTTTTTTGGCGTTATCGCGACGCTGGTTTTTGTGGCGCTTGACCAGGGTATTCCGGTTCAGCCAACTGCAGCAGGCACAGTAACGGTGATGCTGGTATGGGCGCTGTGGTATATCGGCCGCCGGCTGCGCTTTCGCGGTGAATATCTGCGCTTGTTGGAAGAGAGGGCCAAGTATTTGGAGCGCGAGCGCAATGCCGAATCCGAGCGCGCAGTTGTAGCCGAGCGCACTCGAATCGCCCGTGAGATGCATGATGTGGTGGCGCACCAAGTGAGTCTTATGACTGTGCAGGCCGGTGCCGCCAGGGCTATCAGCCGCAATAACCCGCAAGCTGCTAATGAGGCTATGGCTTCTGTAGAGGCGGCTGGCCGTCAGGCCATGGCAGAAATGCGTCATTTACTCGGTGTACTGCGACCGACTAATAACGACACTGCGCTCACTCCGCAACCAGAACTCGGCGATTTGCCAGATCTGATTGAAAAGGTCCGACAGGTGTTAACCCAGGTTGACTATGAGGCCAACGGTGCACTGGAGAAAGTGCCAACCAGCGTCGCGCTCGCCGCCTATCGCATCGTTCAGGAATCCCTCACCAATGTCATCAAGCACGTCGGTGCTTCAGCGCGAGTGCAAGTGAGTGTGCGCGCAGATCACGGCACTCTCACAATTCGAGTGCGCGATGATGGAAATACTCACGGCGAGTGGCCCATGAGGGAAATAGCTATTGATGGGCAGCCAGGCGGTGGGCACGGCATCGCGGGAATGCGCGAGCGCGCGGAACTGCTCGGTGGCTATCTGTATGCGGGTGTAGTCGATGGTGGCGGTTTTGAGTTATATGCACAACTACCTACAGGAATGGTGAAAACATAATGTTGCGAGTGATGGTAGTGGACGACCAGGCTTTGGTGCGACGCGGTTTTGCCCTGATTCTGGATAACCAGCCCGATATCGAGGTGGTCGCCGAGGCCGGTACCGGCGTCGAGGCGATTGAAGCCGCGCGAGTGTACCAGCCGGATATCATCCTAATGGATATCCGTATGCCGGAGATGGACGGGCTGGAATCCACAGCGCGCATCCTGGAAGCTAGTGATGCAACTTGCCGTGTCATTATTTTGACCACGTTCGATCCTGATGAATACGTGTTTCGTGCGCTGCGGGCTGGCGCCAGTGGCTTTGTGCTCAAGGACATTCCCCCAGAGGCGCTGGTACAGGCAGTGCGCACCGTAGCAGAGGGCGGTGCCATGCTTGCACCGGGCATCACCCAACGCTTGATAAGCCAGTTCGCACAGAAACTGGGAACTGGGCGCAACCTGGCAAAGCGGCTGGAGCGCCTGACCACCCGGGAGCGTGAAGTACTGGAAGCCATCGCCGCAGGCAAGAGTAATGCAGAGATTGCTGAGACCCTATTTATTGGCCCTGCTACCGTGAAAACCCACGTTTCCAGTATGCTGTCAAAATTGGAGGTGCGCGATCGTGCGCAGGCAGTCGTATTTGCCTACGAATGTGGCCTAGCCACAGTGGGGGAGCGTGATGTCGGCTTCTAGATCAAAGCCTGCTTTGCAACGCAATGCACTTTATCGCCTTGCCGCCTGTGGCACTGTGGTTCTGGGGCTGTTTCTCTTCCTTGGAGCCCAGGGCCACTTTGTTGCCATCTGGCCGTTGGTAACCAGCGATGGTATCGGTTTATTCCGTCGTTTGTTGTTGATGTTACCCGGTGTGACGCTCGCCGGCACGACGGTGTTGAACCTCCTGCTTTGTAAGCCACTCTGGCAAGAACGTCGCTATGCCCTCAACGTTACTCTCGCGGTAAATTTGCTTACTACGAGCTATTTGTTCTACCTAATGATACGTGGGGTTCCCAATCACCCTATTGGTATATTTCTCGCATTGGAGATGTCTTTTGTATTATTGCTCCTAGTAACAAGAACTGGACTGGTATGGCCTATGTCAGCAGAACCGCCGGTTGAGATGGACATTTAGTAGCACAAACGCCCGGCGAGTTTTGCTAACATTCAACACCATAAACCTCAAGGTGTCTTATTCAAAAACAACTCCATCGGTTAAAGTGGTTTTGGTGGAGCATCGCTTTGTTAGATCCATTCCAAATAGACTTGAAGCGAACCCTTCCGATAACTTCATGGCTTTTTTCACCGCAGCTCATTAGATAGCTTTCCGAGTAAATTCTCCAGAAACAACGTATGGCTTCTTTTCAGTTCCAGCTCTGCGACTGAGAGATTTGTTACAATTTGTAGGTAAACTAGCTCTTTGGGGCGGAGTAGGTGGGCGCGGAAATAGATGATATGAAAGGGGCAGCGGATAAAGTGCTTAATCACCCGAGGGAGGAGAGTGGAAGCAGTATTGGTGGCTATACTTTATTATGTATAGCAGCTATTTCAATAGCTCGTTAACCTAAACTAGAATCTCTAAAAAATATAGAAAAAGGAAAGGGTAGAATTATAGCGGGTCTTGTCCAATGTTTGACTTGAACATCCGTATCAGTTACAGCGGGCTTTTAATTCTCAGAACTTTTTGTGTAATTCGACTAATGAGCTATGAAACTAGATAAAAGCGTGATATATAAGTTTCTGATGGATTAACTGTTATACATCGGAGTGTATTTGAGTATCAAGCGAATAAATCTACTTTCTTGTGCTGCTTTTATTTTAGCTGGTTGTAGTACCGGGCCATACTTAAAACCGAGTGCTCCAATAGGATGGCACAGCACCGAAAACCCGGCATGTTATGGGGCTGAAAAAGTACTAGAGTTCAGTCTTCCTGATTACGATTGGCTGATATTTAGAGTCTTGGCCAAACAACCTACAAAGCGTCACCCAGAAGGTACAAAGTTAATTGCCTATGTAAGGCCTGTCTTGTATAGACATCCTGAGCCAAATGGCACTTGGTCATTATTTCCCTCAGAGCAAGAAAAGAAGACTAAAGAGAGCTTAATCGCCGAACGCAAATCCCAACATATCGAGATCTCATTCTCAAGTGCTGTAGCTACTATCACTTTTCTTGATGGTAGTGAATCCCAAGTTGAGCTGCCATTTTTTCAACAGCCATACCAAATACCATCTGATGAGTCTTATGGGTTCTGGGGACCTGAGGTAGTAATATCTCCTGAAAATCTGGAGTATTTTACGGTAAAACTGCCGCCTCTATTTGTAAATGGTGAAGAAGTTACAATCCCGCCAATCGAATTTAAAGTCAGCGAAAGTACATATGTTCCAGTGCTAAATTGTTAAAGAATAGCGCTTGATAAGTAAAAGTGGAAAATTCTCTACACTGCTACCTTGAGGGTAAATAGATATGAGTAATGAGCTTCCAATTTAAAATATTAGTGTTAATTATATTCTTCCTGTTTGGGGGAATTATGGTGTATGTCGACTCCTGGACTATGATAAGGGATGGATTGAAGCTATTGAGCAACTAGAGCACTACAAAGACTAAAGTCTATTACAGTACTATGTCTTCCAAGTATAAAAGCAGCTGGCTACATACACTAATGAATTCCAGCCCAAAAACTACCGTTTGTACCATGCTGGGTACACATTGTTTCGCCTGGATAAAGGCTTAATATTAAGATTTTGAAGGAGTTCAGAGGTTGTTAAATGGAAAAATTCAACGAAACAACTTTTGTTATTATTAATCAATTTGCAGGAAAAAGTGCAATTTTAGATACTGTTTTAATAGCTGCAGCAGAGGTCATGCCTTATATTTTTATGCTCGTGATGCTCTATCTATGGTTTGATCCAAGTATAGAAAGAAAAAGGTCCAGCCTGAATTGCGGGTTGTCTGTGTTACTCGGTATGTTAATGAGCTATATTATTTCTATTTTTTATTATCATTCTCGTCCATTTGTGAATAATCTCGGTACGCAATTAGTAGAACATGCGCCGGACTCTTCATTTCCTTCAGACCATACTACGTTTATTTTTTCGATAGCTATAGTGCTTCTATTTAACAAATCAACTAGGGTAATCGGTGCTGTTTTGTGCCTGTTGAGTGTTGTTAGTGGCTTATCCAGAGTTTTTGTTGGTGTTCACTATCCTTTAGATATACTAGGTGCCATTTTGGTAGCAATTTTCTCATCAGTTGTCGTATTTAAAATACAATATAAAACTCAATTCCTTTTAAATTTTTTGGTTAAAAAGTTACCTGGGAAGAGGGTCGGTTAGAATTAAAAGTAGTTGATGCTTCTCTTGCATTTATAATATTTACTTTCTATTTTATATACCATACATTGGGTTAGGGGGCTGTCATTTATAGTGAAGAAATAGAAGTGGAGTTTTCATTGTTCCTCTCGATTAATGGTATGCTGAACTGGATTGATGGAAGCGATGAGATCGTGCGAACCTCAGGTAGGAAATCATAAGGGTTTGTGTTTCTGAAGTTTGGTTAACAGTCGGTTGATATGGATTCCTCCATTTTGTGGTTTTTAATTCCAGCCTCTTTCCAAGTTAGTACGGCTGAGTGGTACACATAACTTGTTCTTACTTAATTTTAACATCCATAGGGGAGGTCTGCTTTAGCTCCTTAAGTAAGATATGTATCTTACTTGTTTACTCTCAAAGTAAAGAGTGGGCATGTGTAAAAATTGGAGAGGAATAGTTTTTTGTTGGTAAACATAGGTGCCAACTTAATACGATTCCTTTATCTATCGCTCTTTTTACTGTAGGGACGAGAAGCTTTAGAATTATAGGTAGGCATGGTATATAGATACTGCTTTTTAGTTAATAGTTGTAAGAGGATCGCATGAATAAGGAATTTCTAGACCACATAATTTCGTATATATATTTCCCGTCTTTAGGAGCGTTGCTGTTAGCTACGCTTTTTGCTCCGATAGGACTGAAGGGATTGTCAAAATTCTCTAAATTCGCCCGTTTTTCGGTTGGTGTTTATTTAAGTATCACAATTGCCGCTTGTTCTGCTTTGCTCGCATTTTCATATGGAGGTTGCTTCGAGAACTGTTCTGAGAGCGTAGATGATGAGATTGGTATTTTTATTGCTAGTATAATCAATTTTATAGGTGCAGTATTTGTATTTCGCTTCCTTTCAAAGAACTGGCCTAATAAGCAAAAGCAAGGTGCTGCATAAATGTACTCTGGCTTAAGACATTAGCTGTATAAGGTAAGCTATCGCTGCGTTACTACTTGTGTTTGTGATTCATGTCGCTATTGAACTCATGTATGGTAAATGCTTGCCGTGTTTCTTTTTCAAGTTGTAAGTGGTTTTATAATCCAGCGCTATACTCGCTTCCGGCATATTCGTGCCTATATAGCTGAGATTGGCGCTATTCGGCACAAATTATTCATCTCTTTCGCGAGAATCAACCAATGAGAAACTTAGCCATATTAGTATTTCAAACACTTGACGGAGTAATGCAAGCACCGAGTGTGCCTGAGGAAGATTTTTCAGGTGGCTTTAGTCATGGAGGCTGGGCCAAGGATTATTGGGGTGAAGTCATGGAGCAAGTCGGAAGGGAGGCCATGGCGGAACCTTATGATCTGCTATTAGGACGTAATACGTACAATTTATTTGCCACAAGTTTTTCAAATGCCAAACCTGGAAATCCAACTGCAGACAAACTTAATCAAGCAAAAAAGTATGTCGTAACATCAGGTAATGATGATCTTACATGGAATAATTCATTCAAGCTAAAGGGGGCAGATGCGGTCGTCGAGATAACCAAAATTAAGAAAATGAATGGGCCTTTACTACAAGTTCATGGAAGTTGGCAGTTGGTGCAGTCACTTCTAAAGCATAACTTGGTAGATGAGCTTAGGCTTTGGACGTTTCCAGTAGTTGTTGGAGAAGGGAAGCGACTGTTCGAAAGCGGTGAAATTTCATCAAAATACAAACTCATCAATTTTGCGAAGTGCCCCTCAGGGGCTTTTATGCATTTTTACAAATCACTGGATGGCAGGGTTATTTAAAGAGCGTTGTTAAATAGAAAGCTCACTCATGCGACTATCCTTGCTGAGATTGTTGTTGAAATAAAAGCAATATTTTCGAATTTACTGCGAATTTATCAAAATGATTAGGTTATATAACCGTAACGATCTGTCTACTATATTGGACATTTGGTTGCAAGCTTCTATTCAAGCTCATGATTTCATGCCTTCAGATTTCTGGGAGTCACAGTTAAGTGATATGAGAGATGTTTACATTCCTTCATCAGAGACATATGTCTATGAGGTGGAAAGTAAAGCAGTAGGCTTTTACTCACTTAGTGGGGATACGCTTGCAGCTATATTTGTTTCTCCCTCTCTACAGCGAAGAGGAATAGGCAAACAGCTCCTTAACCATGCAAAATCGAAAAGAGATAGGCTGATACTTTCTGTTTACAAAGAGAACGCTTCTAGCTATCAGTTTTACTTGTCTCAAGAATTTAAAGTAGTAAAAGAACAAAGAGATGAGCATACTGGTCACCCAGAATACTTAATGAGTACTAAAATATAAAAAGGAGTTCAAGTCGGCTTAACTTCTGTCGTTTAGCGCGACGTTATGTATAAAGCGAGAATAAGATATCCCAAATATGAAACCTGAAGAGAAGAATTGTATAGAGAAAAGAGTTAGGAATAGGATCATCGAAGTTCTAGAACTTTTCTCAGATGAATTTAGATTTGATGTTGCAATTGCCAACCTTGAATTCTGGGGTGATTGGTTTGATGCTAATTCAATAACTCAATTTGATAAAGAGGTATTTGTGAGAGAAGAAATTGAATCTTTATTAGTTGTAAATAAATTCTGGGAGAGAGTTCAGCCAGGTTCGAAACAGTCCTCTCAAGAGTGGTGTGATCTGTTATTTGAGTCAAAGCATGCTTTAAATATATTTCTCAAGCGTGGTAAATTTTATGAGTAATTCTTTTAGTTTATTGCTGCTAACGTAAGTCATACAGCTTACTTAAGGTTAAAGTAATAATACATGAAATATATACTAGCTTTATTCGCTTTGGCAATTTCACTTGATGCCTATTTCTACGAGTTGTTGGATATCGTTCCATGACAAGGTAGTTCAGGTGAATGAAATAGAGTTTGTTGTTGATAGAAGCAGAATCATTTTTATAGGTAGCGCTGAGAGTATTGGAACAGAAGTAATCGCAGAGGGTAGTGGTTAGGGCGGACATGTTTCAGAAGTACACATTTTTTCGATGTTGAAGAGTCAATAAAGGGAAATATCGTAGGTAAGAAGCTAGTTACTTCTGGTAATATTTACTCTTGCAAATATGATTTTGAGGCTGGAGTGAGCTATTTAATCTTTTCTACTGATAGAAAGGGGATCCTGTACCTGGACAGTTGTGTCTAGCAATACTTAGTCTCTAGCCTGGTCTCGACTACATCCTTATATATGACATCTGTTCACAGATGCCTCGTGTTAGCTATTATTTGGTCTCATTTGGTAAATTCGCAGATATCTTCACTTTGGACCAGCAGGGAATTGTGGGGCGTGGTTGTATACTATTACTTGATTTCTATTCAATTTCTGCTCTATAACAGATACATTTGTACCGACTCTTCAGCTTTTACTAGTTCGCTGCTTTGTACCAAAGTATTCGATACCGGATGCTGCTCCAGCATACAATTGATCTTGCTTTGACAGACAAGCTTGGTACGTATGCAATAGGTGTACCTGGAAGATAGTAAGCGGAGAATAGGGAGGTCTCATTTCGAAATCGCTACTAATGCGTTTTTGATGGTTGTGATCTGGGCGATTTTATTGTGTGCGATTGGGTAGGCATATTTTGTAATTATTGATAATCGTGCTATATAAACTCTGCTTTTGAATTTACTATTGGGCTCAATCAGCTTATGCATGAACTTAAGCAATTAGCAAAGCAGATACTAAAGGGGAGTAAGAACTTACCTTTTTCAGTATATTCCTCATATAGAGAACAAAATATTTTTAGTGTTCCTATTGTAAATCCGACCTTGATATGTGTGCTTGATGGATGCAAAGAGATGGGTGGTGACAGGCAAAAGAGTTGCTCAACAGGGGAGTTTATATTTTTATCTAATAGCCCTAAAATTGATATGCGAAATATCCCAGGTGATTCAGAATACTTCGCATTGCTTATTGAGTTTGAATACAATGATTTCGATAGATTAACGCCTGTAAGAAACAAAGAAGAAAAATATTTTACGGGAGATATAGATTCTACTTTAGAGTTAGCCCTTCATCAGTTTATGGAATGGAGTTCTTCCGTTCCTTTTGATCTATGGCATATTCGAAGACAGGAAATATTACAAACATTACTCTATTTGGGATACCAGGAAGTAGCTTCTGTTTTTGAATTGGCAAGTGTAAGCCAAAAATTATATAAAATTATCAGTGAAAACCCAGCTGCGGACTTAAGAGTGGATATGTTGGCTTCAAAATTGTCAATGAGTGAGTCAACATTAAGAAGAAAGTTAAATAGCGAAGGTACGAGCATTAAAGTCATTATAGATGACATCAGGCTTGGATTGGGGTTGCACTTACTTCAAACGACTTTTGAGCCAGTAGGCCGTATATCAGAAAGATGTGGCTATAAATCCCAGTCTAGATTTTCAGATAAGTTTAAAAGATCTTTTGGTATAACTCCTATAGAGCTGAGAAAAACACGAGTGAACGTTTGAGGCGAAAGTTTGCCTGTTTTTGATATATTACTCTGAACATAATGCTCCTATGATAAGTAATCATTTTTAATATGTTTGGAGTAAATATGTTTAGACTAATTAGTAAAATTAAATGTGCTGTCTTTACAGTGCTTATATCCGGAGTAGCCTCTGCAGAATCATTTTTGCTCTCGAGTAATGATATAGATACTGGAAAGTATATGAGTAAAGAGCAAGAATTCCAGGGGTTCGGTTGCACTGGTAATAATACTTCACCCCAATTATCTTGGGCAAATGCTCCGAAGGGGACAGAAGCTTTTGCTGTTTTTGTATATGATCCTGATGCACCAACAGGCAGTGGTTGGTGGCATTGGCAAATTGTAAATATTCCCAAAAATATTAGTTCACTGGAAGCTGGCGCAGGAAATTCAGAGCAAAATCGCATTCCTCAGGGTAGTGTACAAATAGTAAATGATTATGGAGTAAGAGGTTTTGGTGGTGCTTGCCCACCAAAAGGGCATGGTGCGCATCGGTATCAGTTTACGGTTTTTGCGCTATCAAAGAAACTAGATTTACCAAGCGATGCATCAGGGGCACTAACTGGCTATATGGTTAAGGCTAACTCAATGGGGGAAAGTACTATTGAAGCTTTATACATACGGGAGTGACTCTCCAGCAAGCAAATTCAGATGAGGATTTGGCGGATCTGATCTGTGCGAGAGCGAAATAATCGAAGCTCGTTGTTACTTGTTATCGCATAAAGTTAAACCTCTTTAGAAAAAGCTGTACTAGGCCTCCTTTGGTGAGGCTGTTCCCTCAATACTTCTTTTATACATGCAGTAAGATTCTATCCGTTTGATGACGGTGGTGAAGCGTGGATGCCTATCTTTAATTGGCATCCATCCACCAATAGTACTTTGATTGACAGATTGATTCCAAATCTTAGATTCCGTAAGTTCGGGTCTCTTAGCTCAGCATATTTTTTTACTGATATGCGATCTATGGGTACAGAATCTTTGAAAGACAAGCTTGGAAAGCGGCTTTTGGAAACGGAGTAGCTGGGTTTACTGGTGTGGATTAGAGGGGGGACTAAAACGCCTCAAAAATATGGGTAAAAGCTGTTTCGTTGATTACGCTACGATATGAATATCAAAATTCAATAGACGCTGCTCTACATCTTACTTTGATTGTTAGTGCCACCTAACGGTAGCTTCTTTATCATTTGTCTCTTTTTTTCCGATCAGGCTGATAAGCTTAGGAAATATAGAGAAGTGTGATATATAGGTGTTACTTGTCGATTGATTATTAGATCTTTAAGGTTAGACCATGGAAGTATCACTTCGTCAGATTACCAAACAGAATTATGAAGCAGTATGTGATCTTGATGTTGCACCGGATCAAGAAGATTACGTTGCCTGCAATATGTGGTCACTAGTTGAATCGATGTTTAACGAAGGCTATGAAACTCGTGCTATTTACTTGGACAATGAAGCCGTTGGATTTCTAATGTGGGTACAAGAAAGCTTAGAAAAAATCTCAATCTGGCGGTTTATGATTGATCAAAATTACCAACAAAAAGGTATTGGTCGCATAGCTCTGGATCTTGCTTTAGGAGAAATTCGGGACGTCCCGGGACTTCAAGAGATTGAAATTTGTTATAACCCTAATAATCCCGTTGCAAAAGCTTTTTATTCTAGTTTCGGTTTTGTTGAGGTCGGAATGGATGATGATGGAGAAGATATGCTCGCCGTAATTGACTTAACCAAATCTAACGGCAGTCACGAGATGAGAAAAAGAGCAGCTTTTCTGTAAGTGTTTAATAAAACTATAAAACGATAGATTGTAGTTCTATTGTTTTTTTATGATATCGGGTTTACTGAATAGCAGCCTCCAAATCTGGTATATGAGATAATCTTAATGGGATGGTTTAGTAAGTGATTCTTGATTACGGAATAGGGAAGGAACTCATATTTGAAGTGCTAAAAGATGTCTTTTAGGTGGTTTTATCATCAGAATATAAGCGCAGCTACCGTTGTTTCTTGGATAGGACGAGTCTTTCCATAACTCGTGGAGCGTCATCATAAGATATAAAGTAGGGTGGTCTCAGGGTTATGGATGTCTCAATCTGTATTTTGTGTTAAACATTTGTACCAGTTAAAGGCTATTCTTTGCTCCTCTTGATTTTATCTCATTGGGCTAGCTTTGGAATTCTAGAGAAGCGTGATATATAGGTGCTGTACTTGAATTAACCGCCAAGAGTTAATAATTGCCACCTAAGGATTAAAAATGACAAAGTACTTGATAGTTATAATTGCGATACTTGTTACAGGTTGCGCTACTGTAGCTACATCTCATCGACCAAGCGATTACTATAAGGCTGGGGGTAATGAAGCGAATAATGAGCCTCTATTTGGCTCCACTGGTGAATCGTTAGGGGATATAGACATAGACCGCATCCTCAACTATGAGTTAAAGCTTCCTGCACAAAATAGAATTGCAATACTCAAGTTGTCCAATGATAGCTACTGGCGCCATTACTCTAATGACTTTACGCAACTAAATGAAACTATTGCTAGGGACTTTGTAGGGCAGTTGAGAGAGTCTGAAAGGGTTTACGATGCTTCATTCTTACCAAGCATGCTCGTTCCAGAGCAACGTACAGTGCCTTATCTTCGAGAAGCTGCTGCACGCTACCAAGCTGATTTACTATTAGCCTACCGTTCAAGTTGCCGTACTTTTGAGAAGTATAAGTTTATTGATCCGAATGAAACAAAGGCATACTGTTCAGTGGAAGTAGTCTTACTTGATGTTCGGTCAGGTATAGTGCCATTTACGGTTGTGTCAAGTAAAGAGTTCTCTGCCCGCAAAGAACTCGGTGATACTAATTTCAATGAAACCATAAAGAAGGCAGAGATCGCTGCCGTAGCCGAGTCATTAAAGGATTCCGCAACTCAGCTAACGTCATTTTTAAGCAGTATTGGCACACTGTAGCAAGAACTCTAACTACTATATTCAGGTGGCGCCTGCTTCGCACCTGAAATAAAGATAAGGGCTTTCGTCGTATGCGAGAGCCAAAGGAGAATTACTGATGGATAATACACAATCATCACTTAGCTTATATGCGAAGCACTTAGGTGCCGCATACTTAATTTATATCGTTTTAGGGGTGCTCAATTCATTACTTGTCAAGAAAGGAATATATGATTTTGCGGCTTTTGCTGAGACAGAGGTGAGGTTCAGGTTCGCTCAGATTATAGATATAGTTATGTTTATCGCCGTTATTTGGGCATCTTGGGCGCAGTATTTGGTTACAAAAACAATTAACAAAAATGTTGCTTTTTTGGCATTGCTTTTCAGGTTTGGAGAAGGGCTTCTTGGCTTTGTAGCAACAATTATTACATTGACGGTTATAGTAGTTTTAAGAAACCAGGAATATTCGAATGTATTTCAAGAAGAGCAGCTACATGCGTTAGCGAGTATATTTGTGAATATGAGTGGTTCGATGTGGGATGTTCTTTTAATCATAATGGGCATAGGCGCGACTATTTTCATGTACTTATTTTACGTTTCAAATTACGTGCCTAGGTGGTTAGTACTTTGGGGGGCTTTCACGTATATGTCGATGGTGGTTTATGGGTTTTCAAATATTTTGTTACTCGAGCCGCCCCAAATATTGAAACACTTCATGCTTCCAGGCGCGTTTTTTGAAATCACATTTGGCCTATGGCTGCTAATCAAAGGAATTAACATCAAACTTAGTTCAGTCGATGCTCCAGGTTTATACAAAAGTAATGTCTGAGTAAGCATTAATGCATGACCGACAAGGCTGTGTAGTTTTTGTACAGTAATCGTATCTTGTTACCAAGCAAAGTTTAATTTCACCAGAGAGGGTTTGGCTAGGGCCTCCTCTCTTGGGGAACTTGCCTTTAACGTCCAATTGTCTAATATTTGGTCGATTCTGATATGGACATAGATCTCTTTTCTTTGGACGCGGAGGGGTTTGGGGATGCCAATGCCCAACGTGACTTCTTTTCATCTCTATTGACTTGACTGAGGCATGCTCTCAAACTGTTAGACGTGCGCCGGTAGCGCTCTTTGGGATCAAGCTATTTGTCTCCTCTTGAAATTTGAGCGTAGGTGAGTATTCCTGATTGGGAAAGACTGATAAGTTAAGTTTGATGGAGGAATGGGGTAGGGGGTCGCAGAATAGGAAAAAGCAAATGTCAAGCTGCAAGAGACTTGGGAATCCCTCTATTTGCTAACTTCTGTGAGTCATCGGGCTGACTAACTTTTAAGTTATGGGAAAGTGTGATATTTAGATTGTGCTATTGAACAAACTGCTATCACTTATAGTGTTTAAATACTGGGATTCAGCTTATGTTTCATTTACTGGATCAAGTCCAATGGCTGTATGAAAAACGGACTGCGAATTGCCCTCACTGTCGAGCTGCACACGAGGAGCGTAGATTTGATTGCTATATTTGCGGTACTGATTTCAGCAGCGAAGAAATTGAAGCAATGGATGAGCAAAGGATAGAAAATTTCAGGTGTTCGGCAATTTTTGGTTTGCTATTCTTCCCTATTTTTATTGCCTGCTTGATTTTATTAATAGCGAGTTATCGATAGCTTGTGTTGCCGACTTGCTTAAATCTTTGTCGGCCCAAAAAGCTACGTTCTCGACTGAGATTGCCAGTACAGGTTCTGAGTGCTGTTTAGAAGAGAGTGGAATGTCTTTAAGAGATTTATGAATAATTTAGAAAAATTTGGAAAGATTATCTCTCAAGAGTTATGGGATAGATCATTAAATCGATATCTTGACTTAGAGGCAGGAAATCTCAAATCTCCAGAGTTAAAGGAGCTAATATCAAAGCTTAGTGAGTTCACTGAAGAACAAAAAATAGTAATAAGAAAGCTACTTACAGAATGTGTAAATTCTGGAATTCATGGTTTCCTATTTGCTATCGAAGAAGAGAAAGAAGGTATTAGCATTGCAGTAAATGGCCAAATTGCAGCCAATCAGTCAGATGGTTTGAGTGGTGAACTCTATTCTGAGGATGGCTGGCTTGAGAAGTATAGCGAGCATGGACAAAATGGAATTTAACAAGTGACTAGGCCCCTCCACGGTGTCATTTTGTGAATTTTTCAATTCAAGGGGAGTGCTCTTTTATCCCGTTGGGACTAAATTGCTTCCATCTAAAAGAAAAAGTGCTTTGGGTTTGCGATAGTATTCACCTTGAGGGTGGCGGAGGCTGGAGGCTCTTTTCATGGAGGGCATGTATCTCAAATCCCTCCATAACTGGCTTATGAAGCGTATATAGATTTTCTCACGATAGACGAGAAAGGACTATTGGGCGTGAATGCCTATCTTCACTTCTTGTGCTGTAATTGATACGCTCGTCCTGACTCTTAGGCTTTCGCCAGTTCCTAGCTTTTGGATCAAGTTGTGAACGGCGTTCCCTGGTGAGGAAGCTAGTTAAGGGAGTGGGGCAAGATGTTGCTACTAGTCCCCTAAAAACTTAGGAATCACGCCTTGGAGTTGATTATAGCTCACTAGCCGATTTTAAGTATCAATTGATTTGACTATTTCAACTTTCCCTGTTTGGGTAGGTATCCAGGCCTTCTCTCTGACTGTTTGGGGTAACGGGCTTTGGAACTATAGAGAAACGTGATATATAGATGTTGTATTGGATTATCTTTTAATTTTATGGAAAGCATGAAGTTCTCGATTACCTTAGACAAGAATGATTTTCGTCGTTTCAATAAATTTGCTATAGCTAAAATCCATGTAGCACCAAAAATGAAATGGAAGTTAACCCTATTTAATTTCTTATATTGGTTCCTCCTTGTATTCTTTGGTATGGAGATATATTCAGTATATGAACATGATGCTTGGAATAATTATGAGCACCTTAACCGAGCGCTTGTAGCATTTGGGATCTGGTTTATTCTTGTTAACATTTGGCAGCAGATATATATGTATCTTTATATTTCGGTTGCGATAGATGAAAAAGGCAGCGTTCTTGGTGAGTGGGAGTTTGAAATATCCGATTCAGGAATTACTGAATCCAATAGCTTATGTTCATCTACCTTTACTTGGCAGTGTATACAGTCTGCTGAGAAAGATAAGTATAATCTTTATCTATTCACTGATAGGCTAAAAGCCCTGATACTGCCACTTTCTCAAATTAACGAAGAAATAGAAGCGGAAATATACAAGAATGTAGTAGGTGACTGTTAGTCACACCATTACTACATGCTTCATATAATCCCAAAGCCAAGCGTTAAAATTTACAAACTATATCAAGCTATGTATGAAAATAGTCTCTCATTAAGTAAGAAAACGCTAACTCTATCTAACAATGTAAGTGGTAGAGATATTTTTGTAGGTGATATTCATGGATATTTTCAATTGTTTGAAAAAGGATTAGAACAACTATCCTTTGATCCAACAAAGGATAGAGTAATCTCAGTTGGAGACCTAGTAGATAAAGGCCCAGATAGTTTATCATGCCTAAAATTGATCGAAAATGAATGGTTTTATGGCGCTGTAGGAAACCATGAGAGAAGCTTATATCACTATACAAAGTTTGGGAGTATAGAGAAGTCAACTGAGAATTTGTGGGCTAGAAAGCTCAGCGAAAAAGATCTAGATCTATGTGCTTCTCTAATTGAAAAAATGTATTGGGCTATCGAAATTGATAATGGAAGTAAGGGAGTCGGAGTGGTTCATTCAGGTGTACCTACTAGTACTTCTTGGAATCAATTTAGAGCGGAGCTTGAGAAGGAGGACAGGAACTCTATTGAATATGCTACGTGGAGTCGTTCAATTTTAAAGTCATCAACTTATTATATTTCAGATATAGATTGGGTTTTCATTGGACATCAAGCTATTGAGGGGCCATCAATCTTTGGGAACCATATTTGTATTGATAGTGCTGTATTCGTGCCAAGGAGATATGGAGCAAAGAATGGCCTTACCTTCTCATATATACGAGAAAAAGAACCAGTATTTATAACTATTCCAACAGATTACTAGAGTGCTATGCCAAATATTTTCTACCGACCACTTACATTCTATACCACTTCGTGATCGGAGCAGGGGTTGATAGCTACCTTCAAGCGGTGGTCTTCTCGATCGAGGATGGCACGCACGGCACCCTATGGCGACGGATGCTTCGGCTGCATCGATAATAGGGAACTCTACTCTCAGTATTCCAGGGCTGATCAGAACTTCCTGGAAGACGGTATTCAGTTCGTCGAACTACTTATAGCCATGGAGTTTTCTGATTACTCTGTCCTTGATGCTGCCTTGCACCTGCAGGCAGATGATTTATCCTACTGTGCCGCAAAGAATAGAGCAGGGAGTTCATTTTCAATAAAGCAATTAACTGGATTTTGGGATATGCATTTGTACTTTTCCTATGACAGTTTGGTGCTTCAGGAGCGTTTAGAGGAACTCGGTTAGGATAGTTTTGGCGTGGAATAAGTGATGATTGAAAGCTATATCAGTGGAGTTCAAGCCAACCTAAGAGCACGTAATGACTAAAGAATGATCAGCGGAGATCCCTTTCAGAGTCGTTTATGTTGAAAGGGGCTGGCTTATGATGAGCCATTTATCCTCTGAGGAGCTCAGTTTTACAGAGATAGAAATAGCAACCCAAGCAACAGCCTTGATGGATCTAATGCCGACTGCTTAGATCGCTTAACTCAAGGTGAAAATTTAGTTTCTAACTGAAACTATTTTTATAAGCTTTACAGAAGAATTCATAAGTACCCCTGAACATGAGGGGCGGTATTCATGAGGCAAGCTGATTCCCCTGACTGCAGCTTGTATCAGTGAAGTGTTAGAAAAGCTTAAGATGAAGAGGGATTGATGTTTAACGCTTAGATGACCTTATATGTTGCGCTTATCCCTGAGCTTATTATCTATAGACTTTTCAAGTCGGCTGATGTTGCAAAGGAATAGTTAGTTACTCAAGAAACGCCAATAGATAAAGTAAAAGCTAAAACCTATCATTAGGCACAGGCAGGCATAAGTGTAAACTAAGTACCATCCCTTTAAGTGATGTTCTCTTGGTACCCATTTCCCGTTCATAACAAGAATGTTGAGTAAAGCAAAGATTGGAGCACAAACGAAAGATAGAGTAGTTACAAAGTCGATTAAGTTCTTTAGCTGGTTGGCAAATAGGGAAATAATAAACCAGCTTATGAGGCTTAGTATAATAAGAGTGGATACGTAGACTCTATTTTCGGGAATCTTAATACTACTCGATGACCTCAAGGCACTTCGCCAAACTTGAGGAAACCCATCGGAGACTGCAAAGGTAGTTGAGAAAAGCGCAATAAAGCAGATAATACTGATTGTTAAATGGCTCCAGTCACCTAGAGATTCGGTATAAATATTGATTAGCTGACCAGCAAATATGCCTGCAGATTGAGATAGTTCAATATCTTTCCCAAACATTACTAATGCGCCTAGCCATACAAATACAATAGCTAGAATCAAGCTGGTGAAATAACCAACCTTAAAGTCAAATACGAGAGATTTCTTGGCAAAGCCTCTATCCGGTCTCTCCTTTATCCTTCGCTCCGACCAAATAGAGTGCCAAACAGAAACTTCAATTGAAGTTGGCATCCAGCCGACTAAGGCGACAACAAATGCGATGCTCACAGCTGGTGCTATATCAGCTGTTAAATAGGATTTAGAGGGAAGAAGCCCATATTGACTTATTGCGGCAATGAGAGTGATCAAGCTGGCAATTGCCAGAATGAGGACCATCCACTTTAAGCTTTCATTCAGCCATTTAAATTGGCCAGCAATCAATATTGCACATGTAATGACCAAAATGATGGCAGACCACTCTGAAACATTTAAGATATCGCCAAATAAATTGAGGGCTAAAGCAGCTGTGACGATCGTAACCGCAGCTTGAACAAAGAACATTGTTAGAAATGTGAGAGCCATATAACTATAAAAACCAAGTCGACTGTGTTTTTTATAGCCTTCCAATAAACTCTCACCGGTGACAGCAGCGTACTCTGGTCCGATTTTGAAAAAAGGGTATTTGACTAAATGAGCCAGGAAAATAAAACCAATCAAAGCGAAAGCGTAATCTGCACCAGCGCGAGTAGACTGCACGATATGAGATACGCCAATACTGCTTGCAGCCCAAATAATACCAGGGCCTAGATTTGAGAAAGTACGTTTGAATACATCCATTGAATCAGAACTGCTCGGAATGATTTTGCTCAAAATAGCTCTTAGCCATATCGATAAAGGTTTTAACCTTCAGGGAAAGTTCGCAGCGATGAGGGTAGAGCGCAAAAATAGTTAGTGGCTTTATTGTGAATCTAGGTAGAATCTCAGTGAGATGGCCAGAGTCGACATAAGATTTGACAGAGTAAAAAGGGGCTTGGATTATTCCTTGTCCTTCAGCAGCCGCCTCATTTAATAGCCTCCCATTGTTAGATTGCCAGGCCCAGGGAAGTTTGATCTTTCTTGTTTCTTCTTTGTCTTGAAATAGCCAATGATCCCCTCGAATACTGTGGTTAAAGAAGAGTAATTGATGCTTCTTTAATGACTCTATGCTTTCAGGGAGCCCATTCTTCTCTATGTAAGAGTCACTTGCCCAGAGTGCTAGCTTAGTTTTTGCGATAGATTGGACGATATAGCTAGAGTCTGGCAATTCTGGTGCGATTCTAAAAACGAGATCAATTTTATTGTCGAGTAAATCGAGTGGGTCATTGCTGAGATGAAAATCCAAGAATACTTGAGGGTATAGATTACGGTAATTGGCAATCAATCCTGAAAAATATTGACTGCCTAGCTCTATACTGGTCGATATCGATAGTCTGCCTCTAGGCTCTTGATTGTATTCTGACATCGCCTGGTCGACGGAGTGGAGTTTTTTTAGTATTGGTGAAACCTGTTTATAGTAATTTTCGCCCGCTTCGGTTATGGATACTTTGCGTGTATTGCGCATCACCAATAGGCAGCCCAGCTCCTCTTCTAACTGCTTAATGTACTTACCAACCATTGCTGCTGAAATGCCGAGCTCGCGAGCAGTAGCTGCAAAGTTTTGCTTTTCGCACACTAAACAGTATGCCTCAAGGGCGTGTAACTTGTTCATTGACTCCCCTGATGGCTAATCCGCTTCTCTTCTTACGGTGGGCATTAGCTGGAGTATACAGACAAACATAATAAACAAATAGTTTATACACTATAAACCTAAATTACATTTAAAGTGCATCCTAAATGACGCAAAATTTTGCTAGTAGATTAAAAGTCCCACGGTCTCACATTAGATAAGTACATGAAAATAAAACAAATTTTTATTCTGGCGGTTCTACACATTGCTACCAGCGGCGTTGTATCAGCAGAGGATGGAAAGCTAGAGCAAGTTTTGCTCATTAACGCCAATATAGTGGACGTTAATGCGCTTAAAGTTGATGAAAACCAGTCGATTCTTATCGAAGGCGATAAGATCAAGAGAATTTCTTCAACGAAAAAGCTCTCCAAGGTGAGGCGGGCCAGTGTTGTCGATTTAAAAGGGAAGTTTGTAATCCCTGGCCTGATAGATGCGCATGTCCACCATGCGACAGATCCGGATAGCTGGGATAATTTGTCTATCACTACTGAGCGACTTCGATACCTGCTTCGTGGTGGTGTCACATCTGTGAGAGATATGGGCGGTGATGCACGAGCATTGGCCTACTTAAAACGTCAAGCAGAGGTCGACTCCATCGCTTCGCCAGACATCTACTTTTCAGTCATTATAGGTGGAGAATCCTTCTTCTCGGACCCGAGAACCATTGCCTCAGCTAAAGGGCGTACTCCAGGCCGCACAACATGGATGAGAGCGGTAGATCAAAATTCAGATATGGATTCAATAATGCTTCAGGCCATAGGTGCTGGTGCAACAGGCATCAAAATATATGCTGATGTTGAGGCTGAGACGGTGCCATTACTCGCGAGTGCAGCCAAGAAACATGGTTTGAAAGTCTGGTCGCATGCTTATATAGGCCCCACCAAACCTTTGGATATTGTCAATGCTGGTGTTGAGACTATTTCACATGCCTCAGATATGTCTGCTCAGCTAGTTGATAACTTCAAGGCGTGGCGCAGAAAAACTGCTGAGTTCGATGATTCAACCTGGGGAAAAATGCTGCAAAAAGATAGCTATTTAGACCTTTTTGATGCAATGAAAGAGAACGGTACAATTTTAGATGCGACGCTTACAGTATTTGAAAGAAGGAATACCTTAAACGAAAAGTACAGGAAACTTGATCAGCTCAGTACACAAATGACACAATTTGCCTATCAAAACGGCATCACTATTGCTGCTGGCACGGATGCATTTAGTGACCTTGAAAATGACACTACACCGATGATTCATCATGAGCTTAAGCTGCTCGTAGATGAAATTGGTATGACACCTCTTGAGGCAATTCAAGCTGCAACTATAAATGCTGCGAAAGTGATAGGGATAGAAGGTTCTGTTGGTAGTATTGAAGAGGGAAAGAAAGCAAATATTGTTGTACTTTCAGAAAGTCCAGAAAAGAATATCGAAAATAGCCAGTCGATAGCTCATGTGGTTAAGAACGGTCGCTTTATTTTTATTGGCGACGATCCACAGTTGCCTTTCTCCTCTTCACGTGAAGTGAATGGAACCATTTGGTTATCTGGGCAGATCGGTAATCATCCTTCAACTTTAACCATGGCAGGTGAAAGTCTGGAAGCTCAGATGCATCAAACAATGAAGAATATTGGCCAAGTTCTCGAAAGCAAAAACCTGGATTTTGACGATGTGGTTAAGTGTACTTTGATGCTCGCTGATATTGATGATTGGCCTGCGGCGAACGAAGTCTACCTCCAGTACTTCAACGGAAAGAAACCTGCGAGGAGTGCTTTTGCTGCGAGCGGCCTGGCACTTGATGCCAAAGCTGAGGTGGAGTGTATAGCTTCACGAAGCGCTGATTAATTCTGGAGTAGGGGACTTATGAACGATATAAATAGAAGAGCACTGATTAAATCTCTAGTATCAGGTAGTGTTGGTTCATACTTGGCTATTAACTCGGGTATATTAAATGCCTTTTCCGGGGTTAACGCAGGTAAAGCAACGTGGAATCCATACAGTTCATCGATTGTAATTGATGGCCTCAGCGGAGCATTCTCACTCAGGGAGCCAGTCTCTGAAGAAGTCCTGGGAATATTCAAGAACTCGGGGATTAGTGCCTTGAATATGACAGTCCCCTATCCAGGTGATGACTACACAGAGACTTTAAAGAAGGTTGAAAAAACCAAATCTATCATCGAGCAGAACTCAAACTACTTGAGCTTAATTCATTCTGCATCAGATATCCTGAAAGCGAAGCAGGAGAGTAAGCTCGGTATCATAATGGGTTTCCAATCAACTGAAATGTTTGATGAGTCACTTTCAGGTATTTCAGAATTCGCCAAAATGGGCGTCAAGATAATGCAGGTATCCTACAATGGGCCCTCTATCCTTGGCAGCGGCGGTCTCGTAAAGGAAGATTCAGGGATAACTTCCCTTGGCAAGAAAGCCCTAGAGATCATGGAGGCGGAGAAGGTTTTGATCGACCTCTCGCATTCTGGAAAGAAGACAGTGTCTAGTGCAATCAGTCAATCAAAAAGACCGATTGTGATCTCTCATACTGGCTGCAACGCAATTTATTACCACCCTAGAAATAATGACGATACCGAATTAAAAGCTGCTGCAGACACCGGTGGCTTGGTTGGAATCTATTTAATGCCATTTTTGGAGGGTGGGGAGCATGAAATAAAGGCCGATGTGGTGATAGAACATATACTGCATGCCTATAAAGTATGTGGTGAAGATCATATTGCCATAGGTAGTGACCAAGGCGTAGTACCGGTCAATGATGGCCCTGAGTATCGAGAAAGTATCCGTAAGGAAGTTGAGCGTCGTATTGCGGCTGGAATCTCCGCGCCCGGAGAAACACCAAATCGTCCACCGTTTATTCCTGAGCTGAACTCTGAGCGGCGGATGGAGCTAATTGCCTATAGGCTAAGCCAAAAGGGAATTCCTGATCGAGTGGTAGAAAAAATAATTGGTGAAAACTGGTTGCGTGTTTTTGCTTCGGTATGGAATTAAAGGAAAGTAAGATTAAATGGATAATTATCTAAGGCTTGATGGCGTTCTAATTCGATTGGTGGCTTGTATTACTTTCCTCTTTTCACCTTTGCTTTTTGCTGAAGGACTTAGTACTTATTCCGAATTCCCAAAGAGTTCAAAGACTGAAGTGATTCCTTTCCCGATCGAATTTGCTTCAGATATCACCTTGAATGGTGTTGAAGAGCTTGTGTTTCTGCCTGGTATGTATAAACAAGAAAAAGAGGATTTCTTTAGTTATGCTTTTTCATGGACTCACAAGCCAGAGAAGAACCAAGTTTTTGGGAAGGTCGAAATCCAGGATTTTATAGCCTCCTACTATAGGGGGTTGTACAAGGCCGTCACTCAAGGCAAAGAATATAAGCCGGCTATTACAATTGAGTGGGATGATGGCAAGTATACTGGTCAGATAAAGTGGATTGAGCCATTTGTAACCAAAAAAGAGCAGACCCTCTACTTTAAAGGGAATCAAGTTAACTGTGAAAAAACTGATGAGCTTCGTTGGTACTTTATTGTTTCTCCACAAAATTCCTCTCACCCCGTATGGGTGGAACTCCAGTCGATAAAACCCAAAAACTGTTAGTGATAGAATCCAGTTGCTCTCAACTCGGAAGCCTTACCATTCAACTTAAAATTATCACAAGTCCTAAATCAATCTGTTTGAATAAGTATCAGTCCTGTGCCTGCTACATTAGGTGAGTGTCCAGAATTTCTGTTAACTGTCAGATCAATCCTGAACCACTTCACTTAAAAAGAGGTCATATCCAATCGATATGCTTAGTTTTAGTAGGCACGTATGCTTTCCCAGGCATCTTCAAAACCATTAATAAGCATATAGCCAGAAAGTTTGTTAAAGAGTTAATGGATGTTGGCATTATCCTGTATGTGGTAGCCTTGAGTTGGGGGGCTCCTGTTTACTTAGAGGATGGTAGTGGCTCTTTCCAGATATGTAGCTGCGGATTTGAGTTTGGTTTCGATGATGAACCATCGGCATCCGGTACAAAAATTGACTCTGTCATTGGTAATTGGGAAGTTAAAAGGCATCGTAAGTTACAATACTTATCTTCCAAGTCCGATCAATATAAAGAACTGCTAACAAATTTAAGATGTATCGGTATTGAGCTAAGCACATAGTAAAAGTATGTATCTCTGCCCCCATCGGGTGATTCCGGCGATGTGTATCTTAACTGGTCCTGCATTTCATCTAAAATAGAAAGTGGAGAAGACCTTTAACGTTTGTGTTCAGTAACTTGAAACGAGCTATGCAGCTTATCGAACCAATAGTTGAATACATAGGTATATATCACGATATAAATCACCATGACTATCTCAAGCATAAATGCTTCTAGGATAGTCAGATTAAAGCCCCAGGCGATTACTGGCAACGTCAGTACCAACATACCCCCTTCAAACAATAACGCATGCATGGCTCTAACGATAAACGTCTTCTCCGGGTTTTTACGTATATTCAATAAGTACCAGTCAAAGGCGTGATTGAAAACCATATTCCAGACCAGCGCAAACAGTGATAGTCCAGCCGCAAGTACTAGCGATTGGTGTACCTCCAGATCAAACACTGGCACCACCAGTAAGCCACCTGTCAGCAGCAGAAAAAACTCGTAGGAAACCGCATGGAATAAACGATTCTTCAATGATTTAGTCATCAGCCATACTCACCCTGGTTGAGAAAATATGCCTGAATGATATATAGTTATTTTAGGTGGGATAAGTTAGATACTATACCTTAAACAGATAGGTTGGGCGCGTGGCAGTTTCTATTGAGCAACTGGAAGCATTTGTAGCAACCGAGCAGGCTGGCTCGTTCTCAGCGGCTGCACGTAAATGTGGAAAGGCACAGTCGGTAATCAGCTCACTGGTATCGAATCTGGAGGTTGACTTGGGAGTCAATCTATTTGATCGTAGTCAACGATACCCGCGATTGACGGACGCTGGTGAGTCACTGCTGGAACGCGCACGGAATCTTATCGAGCAACGCGAGCGTTTGATGGCGATCGCACAGGGGTTGTCTCTGGATGTCGAGGCCCGGTTGACGTTAGCTATTGCCCAGCATGTGCGGATTAAAAACCTGGGTGGACTCTTTCAAGAGTTTGAGACCAAATATCCAAATGTTCAAATTACGCTCAGAGCGGGAAGTGTTCAGGATGTACAGACCTGGGTCGAACGGGATGTGGCCCAACTCGGGATTATCACGCAGCAAGAGGATGTGCCCACTGGGTGCGATTTCAGAGCCCTGGGCCATCTGAAGCTCACTGGCGTCGCCTGTGCTGAGCACCCGATAGCACAACTTACTGAAGTAACCTGGGAAGACCTGAAACAATACCGACAAATCTTATTGCAGGAGTTTGAGATATCCAGCCAAACTCGCTGGCTGGTGTCTCCCGACGTGTGGAGTGTGTCACGTGTCGATGATGCACTTGACCTTGTCGACGCCAATTTGGGCTGGGCAGTATTGCCACTACACGTGGTTGCGAAGGGGATAGCGGCGAAAAAACTGATACAGCTCCCTCTGGTATTTGAGCAGGAGAAAGAGCTGTCACACGGTGTAGATATTATCTGGTCCAGTAAGCGTCCACTGGGTCCCGCAGCCACTGACTTGATGAAGCGGCTGAGCACAGAGGACGCAATACTGAACAAGGATCAGTCGCTATGAAGCGTTTGACAGATCTCGGGCAAAATCTGTGATAGTTGTATCTGGCTTACCTAACACCTGCCAAGTTTTTTGACTCACTGGTTGCTCCTTTAGCTGTTCTACGTAAGTCAGCATATGTTCCATGAATACTGCCTGCTCCTCGGGCAGTCCCATTTCTGCAATGGCTGCGATAGGATAGACGGCAATTTCTGTTCCCGGAGAATATGCCTCTACGAACGTTCTGGCCGCCTCTGGTAAAGACATACCTTCTGTACCCTGAACTGAAAAACTCTGGTTGTAGGCCATCTCATTACCGATAGCATTACCGATCATCTCTGCCAGGTCTGTTGTATTGGTGTAGTAGATAGGGTGGACATGATCGCCGATGATAGAAAATTGACCGTTCTCTATAAATGTGGGGAAAGAGTCCAGGAAGAACGAGCAGAAGAAGAAGGTGAAATCAATGCCCGAACTTTTAATGGCCTCTATCCCTGGCTTACGGATTACATTGGTCTTGTACTCAAGCCCCTTGTCCGCAAACTCTGGGTGGAGATAATCAATACCAGCAATCTGCATGATGTGTTGCACACCATTGATCTTTGCAGCCTCCACGATATTAATCACACCTTCACGCTCACTATGAAAGGGTAAAGTCGGGTCGAGTGACGTGGTATTCAGGGTGATATAAAGTGTTTTGGTACCAACTAGTGCAGACACCAGGCTCTCTTTATCCGAGACATCTGCTTCGACAAGCTGGATACTCTCTGGGAGGATAGTGCGAGCGCTAACCGCGTCCCTTACGAGCGCAGTTACCTGGACACCTTTAGCGTCCAGTTTTCGTGCTACCTGACGACCTAAATGGCCTGTGGCACCAATAATCGTAATAGTTTTCTGCATGATTCAACCTTTAAAGCAATGAATGGGATAGCCCATACTTTGCCCAAGTTCTAAAAAATCCTACAGTTATGTACCATCTATCAAATAGATACTACAGCAGGGCTCTCTAGTCCTACTTTTGTTCATGATTGATGCGCACGTAGGCGTCTCCTCGATAGATGACAAGGGGTTATTGGTGGGAGGCATATCTTTACTTATTTTCCAGTTACTTCAACACTGTGAGTGAGGAATTCGTAACAATTTTTAGGTTTTTGCCGGTTCGTTACTTGTGGGTAACCTCATTGCCCCATAAAGCATTTCTAAAATATACAGAGCAAAGAAAGTACAGAAAGATAAAGAGGTTACTCTATATCTTTATTTGACATACTTATCAGTTAAAGGTGCTTTCTTGACTCTCTGTATCTTTTTGTGTTGTAGGATATATGAGCTTTAGAATTAGAGAGAAGCATGATATACAGATGTAGCTTTTGAATTAATCGGTAAAGGTACCCGATCGTGTGGTTTTTAAAATTGTCAAGTAAACGCAAGGCCATACGGATCTTCAAAAGGGATTTAAGGCGTAAATTATCAAATGATTGGGGGAATAAGAGAAAGTATTTAGCCTCTGAGGTAGCTAATAGTGTTCAAAACCACTATCCCAAACTGACTAAGTATCAAATGTACGCAATATACATGTGGTCAGATAAAAAGCAGTTTGATAAATATTGTACAGAATCTGGCGTAAGTCTTAGCTCAATCGAGGCCAGGAAAGAAATTGATTCTGTTGTGATTTCTATGAATAGAAGTGATTCATCCCTAGTAGAATCCAATTGTAGCAACGAATTTTCTGACTCAGGAGGTTCGGATTGAGCTCACATTTAAAACGAAAAGGCATACGGTGTAAAAACCGTAGCTTCGATTTGATTTTGCAGTAAGTGCTTTAGGCGTCAAAAATCCTGAGTTCGGAGAGAGAATTAGTGGAAGAAGTAATAGGCGGTGTATTTAGATTTCTCGGTCGATTTATTGTTGAGACTATATTTACAATCATTGTCGAGGTCATGTTCCATTTCCCTGGCAATCTAATTTGTAAACCTTTCACAAAGAAAGGGAGAGAGCCAATTGGGTTTCTGGTGGTGATTGTCAGTATTTCATTTTGGTTGTTAGTAGCTGGATTAGCCTACACAGCATACTTCCTTCTTTCTGGTGAGCCCGGTGCCTAACAAGCACAAGTAATATGCTACGGCTCTTCGGGCCTTTTTGGAACAACTTACTTTATGTACATTTTGTACAGTTTACTCAAGAAAAGGCTGGAGCAGGGCGTGGAGATATGTATCTCGTTGCCAAATAAAGTTTAACTTCTACAGAGAGGGGTAGGGCCTTCTTCCTTGGGAAGCCTGACCTGGACAACCCCTATAGCCTAATTTTCGTTCGCTTTAGATATAGACATAGATCTCTCACCTGGGGGCGTGGATGCCTATCTTTACTTAATTTCCTATCACTTCTAGCACTATTGCTAAGACGTATGTCCCAGCTTGTAGATTTTTGTCGGTTTGGGGTTGTGGACGTGGATCAGTAAAAGACGGGAATTAGGTACTGGGAAGTTGGGGAGTCGCTTCAAGCTACTGAGTTAACTAATTGGATTCGCTATGGCTCTAATGGCAAAGGGGATCGGGTTTGCGGCTGGCTATGGCTCGTCGTTAAGTATTGAAGTAATATCGCTTACCAACATCGGATTGAAACTTATGGAGTGATTAAACAAATCTAAACGTTTTGGGCTTTACACGGGATGATGCCTAGGGCACGCAAAATCCACAAACTTGCCAATCAAGTCTATATGAAGAGATTTGATGTGGATGTGGTGCTTAGGAAAGGAAAGCTTGATAATCCGCAGATCGATAAGGTTAGGTATCGTGAGGACCATCGGCCAATGATGGTGAAAAACAAGAGAGCGGGCGAAGAGAGGCCCAAACGAAACGATATCGTATCCTATCGGATGCCAGGCTCTTCAGAGTCGTATATTTTGACTAAATCGGGTGGGGTATCACTTTTTGATGGTATCAGTAGCAAAGTTCCATTTAGAGAGGGAAAGGATGCTCGGTGGATAATTACCAAAGATGCGAGATTGGAATCAGGATTGTTATTGCAAAAGATATGTTTCCCGATACAGAAGGCAATACCCACTACTCGATTGAAGCGGAAATCGACATGCTTGTTTCCGAGTATTTTGAAAAGCTTGCCGCCTTAAAAAAATATATGAGAGTTAAGTGATGTCTTATAACTACAAAGATTTGAACTACATACGAGAAGCCCTTGCTTGCTACGAAGAAAAATTGTGTGATGTTAATATTAACGAATGTGATGATGAAGAAGAGCTTCAAGAAGATATTCTGTACATGGGACGTTTGAGGGCGCTGACCGAAAGAATAATTGACGAGTGGGAGAATAAGGGCCCCACTTTAACCTCAGTCTAAAGGTCAGGAGATAAAGTAAAAAGGTTAAAGTAGTTAAGGCCTCCCTTATGCAGGGAAGACGTATTGAGCTAATTATTTAGACAAATATAGGTGCAGGTTGCATCTGCCCTCAATTGCCTAACATAGGTTTTTATTTTATGAAGAGATTTATACTCCTGGCATGCAAACTTCTATTGATAACTGCTGTATTTATACTGCTGCTGTTAGTGTCATTTCTAACTACTACGCTATTGGTGCAAGGAGATCAACACCCAGAAAGCTGGGTAATAAATGTCTATGATATTTCTGCTATGGCGATAGTAATTGCCCTATACATTGCTGTAATAGCGTATACGTTCAGGAGATTTCTTAATGCAGAAAATCACTTCAGGAAGTAGAAATATAGTGGTGTGATTAGCTTTCGCTGTGTGTCCAAAAAATGTGCTAGGGGAACTTGCTCTGAGCACTCAGCTGTCTAATTTTTGTTCACTTTGGTGCAAGTATAGATCTCTTCTCAGTGGGCGGGGAGGGAATTGAGGGAGTGGGTGCCTATCTTTATTTGATTGCCTTTCACTTTCAGCACTGTAAGTGAGACCTAGGTGCCTATCCGCAGTTTTCGCCGGTTCGATGCCCTAGGATTAATATATTTATTTCATGCTGATACTCAAGCCGTAGGTGGGCATTCCTTGGCAGGGAAGCATGATGGGTGCGTGGGGTAAGCTGGGAAGCGAACTACTTACTGACCTGGGAGATTCCATCACTCCAATTGCTGACAAATGGGGCAATTTTACAGCTTGGTTTGAAGATATGGATGATGAGTCAGATATTGACCCATATCCTGATATTTTTGTGTGGACAGATTGTGTTTTAGTAATGAATGAAAAATCCAGAGAGGTATTAAATAACCTTTTGGAAAAAATTGGTGAGTTCTTACCTTTTGCTGCTCCAAAAGGTCGTTACTTTGCGTATATCCCTCACCTAGTGGTTCATGCCAAAGAGGAAGAAAGTAAGCGGGAAGTAAGAAACGGAATAGAAATGGAATCAAAGTCCATTGTTTTTTCTCATGAGGAAGTTGGTACAAAGGCTATTTTAAAAACAGCTTTTAATATTTTTACCTGTGCTTTTTGTACAGATATCCTTAAAAAGTCTATTCAATAAAAACATCTTACTGGCGTGCGGTTTGAACATCGCTTAGCCTAACTCTTGAGGGGGCTCATTTTATTAATTAAGGGCCCCCGCGATTCTCAAGATTAATAGGCTCTATGGTGGCAGGGCCCCAGTCATCTTTTCCTATCAAAATACACGAAGATCTTCTCCCGATGAATGGGGTGAGATTTGGGTATTGTAGATATCACGCTTTACATGGTTGCCGGTTACGTCCAGTAATGTAACCGAGACATTTGTACCGATTTTAATGCTCTCACCTTTAGGAAGCTCTAAGATCAGAATTTTTAGTGCCAATACTTAAGGTTGTGGCTGGGCATTCTGTTGTGGTCAACTCCAGCCGGACACTTCTTTAAGCACATTCCTCAAATTCGATAGGGGCTAGATCTCCCAGTGTTGTATGTATTCTGCGTGAGTTGTAATAAGCAATATAGGCTCTTACATCTGCTACCGCATCCTCCCTTGTCGGATAGAGGTTTCCCGTTAACCACTCCCGCTTCAGGCTGCTGAAGAAACGTTCAGTCGGTGCGTTGTCCCAACAATTTCCCTTACGGCTCATTGAACACACCATCCCCTGCTGACTCAATAACATTTGGTAGGTATGGCTGGCATACTGACTGCCACGATCAGAGTGATGCAGGAGACCTTTTGGGGGCGTACGCAAATTGACAGCCATCATCAACGCACGAGTTACCAGGGCCGTTTCCATCTTGCGATCTAGATGCCAACCAACAATCCGGCGCGAATAGAGATCAATCACTACCGCCAAGTACAGCCAGCCCTGCGAAGTCCAAATATATGTAATATCAGTCGTCCAAACTTGATTTTTAGCACTCGGTGAGAACTCCCTATTCAGAAGGTTCTCTGCGACAGGCAGGTGATGTTTACTGTCTGTCGTCAGTGTAAATCGCTTCTTGCGCTTTACTGCCAAGCCTAGCTTTTTCATGAGCTTGCGGACTCGATAGCGCCCGACTTCAAAGCCTTCTTTACGTAACAGCTTCATTAACCGACGACTTCCGAGACTCTGTCTAGATTCTGCAAATAGGGCCTTCAAACGATGGCATAGTTGCCATGTTTGAGCATCTATTGAGCTATTACCACGGCAACACCAATCGTAATAACTAGTCTTACTTACCTGCATTACCCGGCAGAGCACCCTAACAGGAAAGCTGCCTTGCTGTTTTTCAATAAAGCTGTACTTTATTTCATTTCTTTCGCAAAGAAGGCGCTGGCCTTTTTTAGGATTTCTTTCTCCATCCGCAACTGCTTATTTTCACGTCGTAATCGCTCTAATTCTGCGCGCTCGCCTACATCCAACCTCACACCGTCTTCTTCCTGCTTCTGTTCCTTTATCCAGCGTCGCAGGTTATTGGCTGTTGTTCCTACAGCCTCTGCTGCTTTAGAAATTGAATACCCTTGCTCAGAGACTAGCGCTACGGCGTCTTTCTTAAATTCCGGCTTGAAATGCCGACGTGTACCTTTTGTTGTCATACTTCACCTCGCTTGGTAGTTTTACCATCTTAGCGAAGTGTCCGGAAGGATTAGACCACTACATTCCCTGCTTCAGAAGTTACAGGTAGAACGGAGTAGAGTGTGAATGGCACAGGCGCTAAGTTCCTATAGTTTGAGGAATCACTACAAGTGGTTGAATTCACAAAGCTTTTACAGTTTTGTGTTATTTTGCTTACTAGGCCACAACAATATTGAACGGTGCTTTATTTTAAGAGTTTCTAAAATTGGTTTTTAAATAATGATTTACTGGCGGACGCACCGGGTATTATGCTCCATAATAACGACCTAAAGAACCATCAATATCTATATTTAGGGAGGACCGTAGAAATTGAACATGATATCAGAAAGGATTTGGTCACTAAGAACGTTAGACTGGAACAGGGTTCGTCGAAAACGACTGATCAATGTTAAACGCAACAGTGTCTCTTCTAAAGGAAAGTTTAATTTAGGTACTAGCGTTAGAAAGGGACCAACCCCACAGCTATTTTTTCTTGGTTTCTATACAGAGAGCGGGATAATCCAATACTAAACAGATCCTTCCAAGACTTCCGTGTACAAGTATCTCCTTGCTCGATGTTAATACAGGGAGTCGGTATGCTCGGTTGCTAGCTTGGAATCTCATAGTAACTTTTAACTAAACACTCTCATTAGGGGAACATTCATGAAGCTACCAACACTTATTTTCTCTTTGGCCCTGGTTTCTATCGTGAGCGGATGTGCGTCTAATCAGCATGTCTACTCATCAGACGGTAAATGTCTTACCTGCTGGAATAATCCGGTTACTGGCGACCCCATCAATCACGATGGAAATACTCGCCAGCAACAAGCTGCACAGGAATCCCAGATGGAGCAGACAAGCGCTACCGACAATACTGCGGTGAATACATCTGCCAATAAGCCTACTAATCATAAAATCGCATTTACCGTGCCTGTGAATGTGGACGTGGTGTTCATGAAAATTAAAAGAGAATTTGAATACCAATCAACCAGTGAAATCCAGCAAGAATTCGGTAGCTTGGCAAGTACAAAGATGCAAAATTTTGAGTATCACTACGATATTATGCCATCTATGTATTATCACATGAGGGATACTCGTATGCATAACGGTGTGATTACAGTAATTGATTTTAGGGTCGAAAAGGTCGCTGATAAGGAAAGCTCTATAGAAATTACTTACTGGCCACAAGCCAAGTCAGTTAATGCCATTCAGTTCGGGGAATCTCTGAAAGATCGTACACGAAAGGCATTAAATATCTAATGGAAGGAAAGGGACACCAATCTGTTTTTATATTGTCTGAATGGCCTTTTTTCAGAGCGCTGCCGGAGAGTCTAATAGGCAAGATGAGAAGAAGGGTGAGAATAGTGAGTAGACCCCTGAGTAAATTATGAATCCTCTGATGGTTTATTTTGTTCATTGGGTTTTGAGGATTAAAGGGAGGAGGTAACTGATGTACGTTAGTCTAAGCAGATTGTATTAACGCTAGCAATGTATAGAGCTCAGCTGATCGTCCCAGTTAGAGTCGATTTTTGGCTTATAGAAGAGCGGGGGAACCTTTCTTATACATGTTAAGATAGCTTTGAAATAGCGACGTATCTATCTTAGAGTTGTTGTGTCCTTATGGGCGCGATTACTATGAGCAAAAGCTGGATGCTAGGATGGGAGATTCTCCTCCTATTAAGAATCTATTTTCAAAGCCCTCTATTCTTTAATTTTTTCTATTTTGAGATCCACGTAGATTTTTTCATTGTAGTGGCAAGGGAGTCCGGGAATGGATACCTATCTTTACTCGATCACCTTTCACTTCCAGTGGTTCTACCAGAATATGTGCCCAAATAAGTGGGCTCTCATGTATTTGGTGCTTTAGGACGATCGTGTTTGTTTTCTGCTGATGCCAATGACGTGGGAGAGTATTCCTTGCTGATGATGGTTAAAAAGATGATGTTTATTGGACGAGGGTTCTATTTTACGGGTCTCCCTTCTTGTAGGAGCTTTAAGAGTGATGCTACGCAGGTGAGGAGCGCCCATAGTGGTGCTGAATAGGGAGGGTGCTAGTCTTCTGAGTTGGAATTCCAGTATAGCTTGTTGAATTTATATGTTTTTTTATATTTTAAATGTTGATTTCCGTGTCTGTCTTCTGCTGCCATCCTAGTCAATCTATTTAGCGGGTGTCCAGGATGATTTTTTGGTAGTAACTTAATGACTGAATGTATATAAGGGATAATGTAAATATGAAATACAAAGGAAGTTTTGTAATTCTGGTTTTAATGTTGTGTGCGTCACAAAATTTTGCTGCTGAAAATTTATTTGAAATTGATCGAAAATTTAATGCAGGTGTTTCTCTTTTTTCAGATCTTGACAAATGGTTGTCTAATGTTGATGGCGTTTCGTTAGATGTGAGGGATAATTACGTTACTTATAGTGTAAATATTCAATATTATACCAAGCAAGGGTTTTGGGATGTACATCCTAGACCCTATTTTCACGAGGAGAAAGATAGCAAGAAGGCGTTCAAACATCTGTGCAAAAAGCATGGTGGCATAGATGTGACCGCAGTTGAATATGTAGATAAAAGATATAGGTTTCCATATAAGAAGTATTATCAGTTTTTCAGGAGCCGCTATCAAGCATCTTCAATTAGAAAGCCTTTCTATGAAGCATGTGAAGTCAATGGTCAGCATGTAATATTCCAGTTTGGATATTATAAAGTTGATAATATTTTTTGGGTTAAGCTAATTGATAATGAATCATATATGGCTAATAGGAAGGCGGACTTTGAAGGATGGCAGAAAGCAATGGCTTCTGCTAGAAAACAAAAAATGGAAGAGGAATTGAAAGAAAAAGCTAGAATTAGAAAAATGGAAGAGAATTATCAGAAAAAGGTTGCCTTGGATAGGGTCAAGAGGGCAGCTGGGTTTAGGAGAAGTTTAGAAGTTGGAGACATGACAAGTATAGGAATGGTAGTAGACATTAGAAAGCCGATTGCAAAAATACAACTGCAATCTAACGGCGATGAACGTTGGTACAAAATTGATGAGCTTTATCCAGAGTAAGTTGATTGACAATCTTAAGGAATATTGCCTTGATGAAAGGATGATTAGTCTTTTTGAGGGCAAAGACGTTATGAGCAAAACCTGGTTATTCACGCGAGCATTAGTAGAAAGTAAAAGTGAGCTCTGCGTGTACTTAATAATTGGTGTGGCGTCGATTTTAGGTATGCCGCTTGTTCGCTCTAATTTACGTTGCCTTTTATCTTCTGTCGGGAGGTGATTTGTTGTAGTTGTGGAGAGGGTTTTATAAGTATGCCGTTCTCAACCTCGAAGATGACTAACTAACAATAGTGTCGCTATGGAGCCTCTTTTCTAAGAGAATCTGCTCTCAACGCTTTTCTTTACCTACTTTTCGATATAAATAAAGGTCTCTTTACGACGGGTTGAGCAAGATTTGGGGGCGCGAGCACACATCTTTTCTTGATTGCTTCTCACTTCCAGTACAGCAACTAGGACGTTTGTTCTAGTTTGAAGGCTTTAGCTGGATTGGTGCTTTACGGTCAACCTATTTGCTTCCTAGTGGCAATCAACCCGTGGGTAGGTATTCCTTGGTAGGGGAGTTTGGTAAGTAATGCTTTTCGAGAAGGGAGTGGCCGCAGTGGTGCAGAATAGGGAAGGGTGGGGGCTAGTCTTCCTGAGTTGGTATTTCACTATAACCTGTTGAATTTAAATTATTTTTGTAGGACCAATGTCAATTTTCTAGTCTGGCTTCTGCTATGCTACTCGCCACTCTATTTGATGGGTGTTCAGAGTTGTTGCGGTGGGCGGGGAGGGAATTGAGGGAGTCTTTATTTGATAGCCTTTCACTTTCAGTACTGTAAGTGAGGCCTAAGTGCCTATCTGCAGTTTTCGCCAGTTCGGCGCTCTAGGGTTAACATATTTATTTCATACTGACACTCAAGACGTAGGTGGGTATTCCTTGGCAGGGAAGCATAGTGGGTGAGTGGGGTTGGATGCAGAATAAGGAAAGGCTAGTGTCGGGTTCTCAGAGTTTGGGGGCTCGCACCAATCTCTTGAACACACATCTCGTTCGTGACGTCCATATTAATTAGGTAAGTTGGCCTCTAGTGTTTTGATTAACCCTCCTATTCAAACACCTTTTTTGGCGGGTTATACTTTTGTTTGGTGGGTGTCCAGGATTACTGCACACTACGAACTCCACCGAATAGTTCACGCTTTGTAGGGCCATCTGCAGATCATGGCTTTAGAATATTGAGTTAGGGTTCATGGAAAAAGAAGTAGATCCAAAAATATATGGTGTAACAACAGCTTTATTTAATGAATGGCGTTCACCTCGATTGGGTGATAATAATCCTCAAAGGGTGCGCTCAAATGTTTGGGAGTGGCTTTTTCATTCAAGGCTCAGCGGTTATGCGTCGACTAAAAAAATGAATGGTCCTTCGCCATTTGATGAAGGCCCAACTTGGAGTTTTGATCGATTTGGGCAATCGATAAATAAGTTACCTGATGGTCGCATTGTATACATAGGTGGTGAGCATGAGGATCATTATGATCCTGACTTTTACATTTATAACGATGTTGTCGTTGAAACGCCCGAAGGTAGAGTTGAGTTCTATTGTTACAGGAATACAGATTTTCCGCCAACAGACTTTCATTCTGCCACCCTAGTTGACGAAAAAATTTTCATCATAGGCAATCTTGGCTATCCTGCAGAAAGAAGGCTTAACGATACCCAAGTGTATGTCCTCGATATAAATAATTTTAAGATTAATAAAGTTGAAACCTTAGGTGAATCTCCGGGTTGGATTCATCAGCATAATGCTGTTCTCAGCTTAGATAAAAAATCGATTACCATTACTAATGGATTAATTGATCGGGGTGATGAGTATTCTTTACGTGAGAATATAGACGACTGGAGGCTGAATTTAGAAAATTCAACGTGGGAACGACTTACGGAAAGAAAATGGCCTCGATGGGAATTACGTAGAGAGGATAAGTCGAATAATCATATCTACGACATCAGGCAGGCATTGTGGAGCTACGAAGCCAAGTGGCAAGATAGTTATGACAAAGCGATGCAGCAACTTGAAAGTGAAATGGGTTTTAAGGTTGATGTTAGGCTAGTTAAAAACCTTTACGAATTTGATATTGAGCATGAGCCTATTGAGAGGGATGAGGAAGAATACAATGTCTATTGGCTCTATGTTGAGGGTGTAAGAATTCGGTTTATCGAAGAATGGCATTGTATACAGGTAGTGATTGAAGGGAGTATTCCAGATACAAAATTGCTATCAATTAAAGAACAGCTGATATCTAAATTAACTCATTTAGAAAAAGCGTATTGGATATTGGAAGAATACTAAGTCTTAATAAAATCACATACAGGTGGAAAAATAGCAAAGTTAGAGAACCTCTGAACTACTACAGCTGAAAGGCTGCCGACTATATTTACCTTTTTATGTAGCTCTTTACGCTCGTATAATCATAAAAAAGCGCATATAGCGGGCCGCTCAGAGCCTGGTGTTAATGTGATAATGTCATATCAGATATGTTATCGAATCCAACTGAGGCTCCTAGTTTTGCTTTGAGTTCTGGCTTGCGTTCGCATGAAGCCTCCATCCAGGTAGAAGCTGAGCAGTGCATTGGTGCGATGACTAATACATATCTCCGCCCAAAAGGTTGGCTACTGCAGAAGTGATAGCACAGGTGGTAGTCTCAATCCGTGGAGAGCCTTCCCTCAACGCCTTCCATTACTTAGTTTTTGTTCATTTTTAGCGCACATAGATCCCGTTCGCGATGAATGGGAAGGGATTTAGGGGGGGGCGTGGATGCCCGGGTTTCTTGATTGCTTTTCAGTTTCAGTACAGTAGCTGGTACATTTGTATCAATGTGTGGGCTTTCGCCAGCACGGAGCTTCAGGGTCAACTTATTTACTTTCTAGTCGTATTCAACCCGTGGGTGGGTACCTCTTGGTGGGCGAGCTTGGCAGATGGGAAGCGGCTGTAGTGGTACAGGATGGGTGCTTGTCTTTCTGAGTTGGTGATTTACGATAAGTTGTTGAAGTTAAAACATTTTTATAGTTTCAATGCCAATTTTCTCATCTGGCTTCTGCAGCCCTGCGGCTATTTTATTTAGTGGGTGTCCAGAATCTCCGCTCGTTTGCAGGCTTTCGCCAGCTCGGTGCTCTAAGGTCAACCTATTTGCTTCCTAGTAGTATTAAGTCGTGATGGGTACTCTGTGATGGGAGATTTGATAGGTAATGCTTGGTGGCAGACAGGGGTTGGAGTGCTGGGCGGTGCGTTCAGAATGGGAAACGCTATTTATGCTGCATAGCAGTCGAAAATTCTTTATGTCGTCATAATTTTACCTCTAACCGCTTTAAATAGAAGTGAATATTTAGTATTTTCGCGTTCAGGCAACTAGTTAGGAGTAAGGTCAATGTCTAGGTTTTGGGTTGTTGATACAAAAGCCAAAATTTCTCCAGAAAGCACATATGAGCAAGATGGTAGTAAATGGTACTACGGTCGTTCAATAGTCCCTGCTAAATCAGCAGAAGAAGCCATTGAGATTCTAAAAATGGCACTACGAGACAAGCATGTTGAAGTCGATGCGATCCTTGCAGTTGTTGATTACAGCCATAAGAGCTGGGACTCGGATGATGATGATCTCTATGAAACTTTAGAATCCTATGAGAAGTCAAAAGCAACTAACGAAGTAGTTACTGGGGTTTTTGCATCAGGCATGTATTTGGAGAGTGAATAACTATGTCAAAGGGAGCAATGACATTAGCGGAAGGAAGCCAGAAGAATAAATTTAAAACTGACGCTACTCTGGTTTTGAATGGCAATCAAGAGCGAGAGTACGTTTTAAGGACTGCATATGACAAATTGTCCGTTTGGAAGGCAAAGTATGCAGTAAGTGTTTCTCCATTTTATCCTAGATTAAAAACAACGATTAAAGAAGCCGCATTAATTGATAATGAGATCTGGGTATTTGGTGTTGATGGTACCAATGTTAGCCATATTATTGACGCGGTAACAATTGCTACGCAGTTCTATCAGGTCAAGCCTAAAGATATCCTTAGTAATATCTATATTAAAAACTTGAATGCTGAAGGCCAACATGAAGGTAATATGCCGCTACTTGTAAAGTTAAACATGGCTTTATACGAAAATACAGCTAGAGCTTTGACCGAGGCCTGTAAGTACTTTGGAATTCAGTCAGGTTTTAATATTCACGTATACAGCTCAAATGTGAATCCAAAAATTTCAAGATCTGAATTACACCAGGCTCTAAAGGCTGGAGGTGCTAAAACTGTTGCAACTGATAGCAGGAAAATTCGCCACAAAGTAGGTAGTAATAATGGCGAAGATTCCGTTCCGCTTGTTAGTAATCTTCATGTGGCTTCGATGGGTTTTTAAATTTAATTAAAAATTTCAGATCTGTTGATGAAATCTCAGGAGGTACCCAGAGAAATAGAGTTCATAGAGATACAAATTTGAACTTAGCTTCCTCTTCACTCAATAGTCTTGGAAGTTTATACTCTATTTGTTGGGGATTCCGGACTATATTAATAAGTGAATCTCAAATTTCCCTATCGAGAAAGAGATGTTCAACCTTTGATCCAGGCGAAATAGCCACATGGATGTAGGTTGTTGGACCGGTTTTCTGCTGTGTTCCAAACCTGTAGTAATAGTGAACCTTATTTATTAAACGAGAGCTAGGAATGAAAGCAACTCTAAAAACTAAATCAGGGATGTTGTACGAAGTTTGGCTGGAGGATATTAGTGTCTTACCAGGTATGAATGCTTTCCCCGGTCAGGGAATAGTAGAATTAGATCCGATTGCTATTGATCAGCTGGCTGATGATGCTAAGACGTATGGTTCTTGGCGGAGTGCAATGGAAGTCAGTCTTTCTCTATATGTTAATGGAGAACTCTGTGCATTTGAAATCCTTTTGGAGGACATCCCAGTTCAGGAAAAAGTAAAATTTGTAACAACCAAAGTATTGGAAATAGTATAAAAAGTTGAGTCTGTTTATTTCGACCCTGGGGGCTCTTATCGATAGCTTTTACTTCCCTGATCACCACTCTAATTAGTGGGTATTCAGAATTGCTATGTTACTTGATTTCCTTTCGCTTTTACCACTATGGTTGAGACGGTTATCTTGATTCTAGGGTTTACACCGGCTGGGAGCTTTAGGGTCAACCTGGCTGCTTCTTACTGATATTCAAGCTATGGGTGGGTTGGGACACTTGGTAAGTAATACTTTTCGGGTCGGGAGTGGCTTTAGTGGTGCAGAATAGAGAAGGGTGGGCGCTTGTCTTCCTGAGTTGGTATTTCACTATAACTTGTTGAATTTAAATCATTTTTGCAGGAGTAATATCAACTTTCCAATCTGGCTTCTACTGCTCCGCTCGCCACTCTATTTGGTGCTCTCTATTTGGTGGGTGTCCAGGATTACTGGCCGTAATGGTGTAGAACAGGGAAGGGGAGTAGTCTTCCTGAGTTGGTATTTCACTATAACCTATTGAATTTAAATCACTTTTATAGGCCAAATGCCAATGTTCCCATTTGGGTTCCCTGCTCGCACTCTGTTCTGGTTGGGTGTCCAGAATTGTTACTGCTCGCCACCCTATTTGGTAGGTATCCAGAATTATCCTTGCTTTTGAGTTCTCTAGAGTTTTATCTTTGACATTGAGCGTACCAAGAGCATTAAGCACCTTAAGGAGTTAGGCATGAATATTACGATAGGTGAATTAAAAGAAATGTTGGAAGTTTGGCCTGATGACACTGAACTTAATTTCAGTGGCTTAGATTTCTATAGGCTGAAACAGCGTGGCCCTAAGCTTATTCAAGTCGAATTTAATCAGCTTGTCTATAAGGATAAAGGGATCGGGAAGGTTATAGTCGAAAATTTGGAGTAGGGTAGTTGATATTTAAGTGCGAAAAGTTGGCAAGTCATAGAAAATAAGCCAAGCCGAAATGGGAGGTCCAACAAGAGAGTGTGAGGGATTTTTACTAAGATTTCCACAAAATAAATCTACTCCAATTTGGTGCTGTACCCTTAAGTTTTAGGACCGCTTTTTATTTTATAAAAGGAATACAAACTTGCTTTGCTGGTGAGCAGGGGAGTGCCTTGTGAAAACAAAGTAGGGTAATTTATGAAATCAAAATGGCTAGATTTTGTACTGATTCTACTCACCATAGTTACAAAGCCAGGTTATGCAGGCTTGATCGTGATTGGTTCCATTTCAGGCTTGCAGTTTAACTGGGCCGGTAAGGGAATTAGCATCTACTGGGATAATCGTTGGGTGCTCATAAGTGGACTTTTTGACCCTGAGGTTCCAATTATTACGATGGACGATGGACGATGGATTTGGGGGCGTGGATGCCTGTGTTTACTTGATAGCCTTTCACTTCCAGTACAGCGGCTGGGACATTTGTTCCAACTTGTGAGCTTTCGCCGGCTCGGTCCTTTATGTTCAACCTATTTGCTTCCTAATGGTATTCAAGCCGTTGGTGGGTATCCCTTGTTGGGGGAGTTTGGCAAGTGATGCTTTTGTGGGTGTGGAGCGGCCGTAGTGGTACAGGATAGGGAAGGGGGGTACTCCTCCTGAGTTGGTATTTCACTATAACCTGTTGAATTTAAATCATTTCTGGAGCGCTAATGTCAATTTTCTAATCTGGCTAATATTGTCTTGCTTACCGCTCTATTTGGTGGGCGTCCAGAATTGTTTGCAATTTGCAAAAGGATCACGGCAAAAAAGGGTCGACCTAATTTGACTTTAGAAAAAACAGATTTAGAGGAAGTTCTAAATGAATACTTCAGTGAGTTAATGAAGTTATCAGGGAAATCAATTAAACAATTTCCAACTGTGGCGGGTGACTAGTGGAGTAGGTCTAAAAGGGAGATTGTAGTGTGAATCAGTATCGGAAAAGTGAATGGAGGTCTTTCCGGGATGAGATCATCGAACTAGATGGACGTGCTTGCGTTGTTTGCAGTCGTACAGAAGATAATGGGATTGTTCTCCAAGTGCATCACAAAGAATATATTTCAGGAAAGTTACCCTGGAAGTATCCTTACAATCTATGTGAGACTCTATGTAAAGGTTGTCATGCTGCTGAGCACGGCATTATCCCACCAAAAAATGGCTGGGAATATGGTGGAGATGATGACTTGGGCGATTTATGTGGTACGTGCGAATTATGCGGAAGTGCTATTAGATATGTGTTTTATGTTTCACATGAAAATTGGCCTACGATGGAGGTTGGAACTGTATGTTGTGATAATCTCACAGGGACTGAAACTGCATCAGCGCTGAGAAGAAAAGAAGATCGGAGAGCAAAATTTATTAACTCTCCACGCTGGAAGGAATCCGGAGGTGAATTGCATATAAGACAGAAAAAAATTGATGTGATAGTGTTTTCCTGTGGAGCTGGCTACCGGTTAAGAATGAATGGCGTATCAGGGAAGTCTAAATATTTGACCGCTGAGGAGGCTAAAGCTAAAGTTTTTGAGTTTATCGATAGTGGGGAGGCTGAAGATTTTTTTAGAATACGTAGCTACACTAAACGATAGTTTGACTTTTGAGTCTTAAATTAGAATTGATAATTAAATCGTATGCTAAATGCTAAATTTTAAGGAGTACGAGTGCGTAAGTATGTTATTGATTTTTCTGCACTTCTAGTTGCATGCATAGCCCTTGGGTTAACAATCTGGCAAGGACGAACTCAGATCGAACATAACCATATAACGTTAGAGCCTAGAATAAATTCATATTTTTCAAATAATAGTAAGGAAGGTCAATGGGGTATCTATCTAGTAAACAATGGTATGGGAACAGGATTTGTATCCGATCTTATAGTTTTGGTGGATGGAGTTGAAGTTCCTGAAAATGAGCGAGGTAAATTTTTTTCGGCACTAATAGCGTTAAACTTGAATCCTCTCTGCTTTATGGTTGGTGCGCCTAGGCCAAATGACTCTATTCAGGTTGGGGATGAAAAATTTATAGTTGAGGCTACTGAAGAAGGCTTACTTATACCTCAAAGTTGCCCAAGGGAACGCCTGCGTTTAATGGAATATCAGCGGAATAGACTAGATTATATTCTGAAAATAAAGTCTATCTATGGCGATGAATTCATGTACCAGTATTCGAAGAATGAACAGGTTAGAATATAACAAGTGGCTATTGTTGTCTGTTGAAGAAAAGTAATTAGACCGGCCCTGCAAGTATCTCCGATTCTCTTATTTTGGATTTAATTTACTTTCTCGTGTGTCCCATGCGGTTTTATAAGAAGGTTTTACCTACTTCGTGGATAGCTATCTGTTAGTCAAGTCTTGCGGATATCTGTTCTCTTTCCTTGTAGGAATTATCTGTAGTGGGCGCAGAATAGGAAATGGCGGGCGCTAGGCTCCCAGAGCTCAGAGGGTCGCTCTAAGCTGACAAATGTACTTTTATATCAGAGTCTTTATGCCAGTTTAGTATGCCCCTCGATGAATTCAAGGGGCTACTTTCAAAACTGGCATTGAAATGTCAGAAGGTATTCAAAAAGCAGATTGCGTTATGACACATATAAAAGAAATGAACTCATCACTAAGTGATTGGGAAGCCCGGATAATACTTGAAGCAATAACTCATGAAGCTGAGGGTTTAAAGTCTATTTGTGAAACATCTGAAAATGAGGATGATGTGGCAGATGCTGGGAATGACTATCTAGAAGTTATTGGCCTCAAGGAACGTTTAGAAAATCAGGCAATAGAAGTTTTTGGTCAACAAATTACCAATTTCAGTAGAGAGCCACTTTAGCTCTAACAAGTTATTGTGCTGATGTATTGCCCTCAATGTTGCTTGACCGAGCAAGCAGTGGCAAAACTCAAGCCCTAAATATTTGGTTGCGGCTCAGCAAAGAGCTAGATTTGTTAACTAAAGGAAGGAGGATCGTCTGGAGCCTCCTTCCTTGCAGAACCTTCCCTCAACACCTTCAATTGCCTACTTTGTGTTCTTTTTTAATGCGCACATAGATCTCTTCACGATGAACAGGAAGGGATTTAGGGGCTCGGATTCCTATCTTCACTTGATTTCCCTTCACTTCCAACACTGTGACTGAGACATTGGTTCCAATTCTTAGGTTCTCGCCTGTTCGGCGCTTTAGGATCAACATGTTTTCTTCCTAGCGATACTCAAACTGTGGGTGGGCATTTCTTGGTGGGAAAGCTTGGTAAGTGATGCTTGATGGAAGAGTGGGGTGGGGCGCGGGGGCGGTGGGCGCAGAATAGGAAAAGGCGGGCGCTAGGCTCCCAAAGCTTGGGGAGTCGCTCCAAGCTGCTGATTGTGCTCCACTTTATTGAAGACGAGCGGGTTTCTAGCGTAGTATGCATACAGCCATCTTGATAGTGTCCTTATCAATTTGGTTAGCTGGCCCCTGGTGTTGCAGCACCTTGGGTCAGCGCCTTTTCTCTATTCTTACTTCACGCTACTGTTTTACCTACAAAAGACTGCCTATTTTAGGAAGCTCCCAGAGATTTCTTACGATATGAGCTTTCAAGAAGATTATTTTACTACAGCCCACGATTTTGATAGTTGTTTGTTGATTCTACGCAGCTTTGATCTGAGAAAAAACCTAATAAATTCTGATAAGATAATTTGGGCGCCTATATTTTTTGTTCGATTCGCCCAAAAGAGTCTCGTCTTTTAAGTGTCTAGATAGCAACATCTGACAATCTAAAGGAAATTCTCATTAAAAAGATAAAAAAGTTAAAGTATTATCTTTTATAAACAGAGTTGGGTCATAATCATCATCGATGATAGTCAGATATAAGCTCATCCTTACCTTCCATTATTTTTATCAATTTTAAGGGAGAGTCATGGCTCGAAGAGGAAGTGGATTCGGGACTGTAATTAAGATTGCAAAGGCAATTGACAAAGCAGGTAGACAGTCTGCAAGAGCAGCAGAAAGGAGGCGTAAACAACAAGAGAGAGATTATTTACGTCAACAAAGAGAAAGGGAGAAGTTAGCTAGGCAAGAAGAAAGGGAGCTTTCTCGGCAGCAAAGAGAGCGTGAGAGGCAGGTTAGGCAAGAAAAGAGTGATAAGCAAAGGCAAGCCAAACAAAAAGAGAAAGAGCGTAGACTTAGAGAAAAAGGAAGAATAGCCGCTGAGAAAGAAATGCTTAGGAAAGAGCTGGAAAATGCCAAGGTCGACTTTGAAAGTAGGTGTTCGGCTCGGCAGGCTCTTAGATATAAATTCATTAATGCAGCGATTAGGTAATAAAATGGAAGTGAAATTTATAATTGCTTTATTGATTGTAATCGTCTTTTCAGTCGTTATTACTTATTTTTTTGTCAGGCAAAGAGAAAATAGAAAAATTTTAGAGTATAGGACTGTTGAAGAAGCGTTAAAGTCAGCAAAAGAAGATCTTTCCTTGATAGGGCGGGAGATGACCGATTCAAGGTTGAAAATTGAAAAGGCAGATGCTGAGTTGGCTAGAATTAACGCTGACACAAAAAAATTACAAGTGCTAAAGCAAAATTCTGAAAAAATTAATTCACAGTTAGTTAAAGGTAAAGAGGCTTTAGAAAGGCGTAAGTTAAGTTTGCATAAATTAACTCAGCTAATAAGCCATAAAGAAAGTGAGCTTCATAAGCTGGTTTCCAAGATTGATATTTATAATAGAATTGATGAGTTTGTAGATAGCGGCCACTACGAGACACCTGAGTATCTTTTTGAGACATCAGCAAGATTTTCTGAAGAAATAAAAAGAATTAGGTCAAGCCAAAAAGAAATGATCAAGCAAAAGACTGCAATAACCTACCCTGATTCGGTCGTAGTTAGTGATAATAAGTCACACAATAAGAAGATAATGGATGGCCAGGTTAAGCTTATGCTTGTAGCATTTAATATAGAGTGTGACTCGATAATAGGCAAAGTTAAACCCAGTACTTATTCTCGAACTTTAGAGCGTATTGAAAACCTCGCAGGCAATTTGGAAAAATCGGCGGCAACACTAAGGTGTGGCTTTAATCTTAAGTATATTGAATCTAAATATGAAGAATGTAAGATTCAATATCAATATACTATTAAAAAACAGGAAGAGGTAGAAGAACAGAGGCTTATTAGGGAGCAAATTAGAGAAGAGCAGAAGGCAATAAAGGAATATGAAAAAGCAGTTGCTCAGGCGGAAAAAGAAGAAAAAATGTATCGAGATATGCTCGTTAGGGCAAGAGAGGAGTTGGATAAAGTTTCTGCTGAAGAGCGTATTCTAGCTGAAAAAAGAATAGAAGAATTAGAGCGTCAGCTTGCCGAGGCTGAGGCTAAAGAAGAACGAGCTAAAAGTATGGCAGAACAAACCAGGAAAGGGCATGTGTATGTCATTAGTAATATCGGATCTTTTGGTAAGGATGTATACAAAATTGGCCTAACCAGAAGGCTGGAACCCATGGATCGAGTCAAGGAACTAGGAGATGCTAGTGTACCTTTTTCATTCGACGTTCATGCGATGATTTATGTCGATGATGCGCCTGCACTGGAGGCAGCGCTTCATAAAGAGTTTACAAGGGTAAGAGTTAACGCAGTTAATTTGAGAAAGGAATTCTTTAGGATTGATTTGCAATCGATTAAAAAAGCAGTTAATCGAATTGCAGGAACTGAAGCAGAATTTAAGATGACTGCTGCGGCAGAAGATTACTATGAGACGAGACGCTTACAGACTGCTGATACACAAGTAGCATAGTCTTTAGTAAAGTCATAAGTGATACTCGAAGGTGTCTAAGGTGCGATCGAGTAAAGCTTATGACTATTTCACATTGTCAACGAAGCACGAGCGATGGGAAAATATAAAGGTTAGGCACAGTGTTGAAGATGGCTTATCTGTATTAGTTCAGACCAAATCTGACACATCCTCTTGAAAAAGAGGGGTTTACCGGTTTTGATGAAGGTGCCTAAACCTAAAAGCAAAACCAAGGATAAACCCCATGATCCATACTAATGATCGCATCATCAAACACAAGACCGGATTGCTAAATCTGGCAGAAGAACTCGGCAATATCTCCAAAGCTTGCAAGATGCTGGGTGTGTCGAGAGACACTTTCTATCGCTATAAGGAAGCCGTTTCAAGTGGCGGTGTGGACGCCCTTCTTGAGAAGAACCGGCGTGTGCCCAACCACAAGAACCGTGTTGACACAGTCATTGAAGAGGCCGTGTTAACTTATGCCCTCCAAGAGCCTGCCCATGGGCAGGTTCGAGTTTCCAATGAACTGCGTAAACGCGGTGTATTTGTGTCCCCTAGTGGCGTTCGGAGTATCTGGTTACGGCATGACCTGGCTAACTTCAAATTGCGATTAAAGGCACTTGAGGCCAAGGTCGCTGAGGAGGGACTGATCCTCACAGAGTCACAGGTTCAGGCTTTGGAGAGAAAACGGCATGATGATGAAGCCTGCGGTGAAATTGATACTCAACACCCAGGTTATCTGGGCTCTCAGGATACCTTCTATGTAGGAACCTTTAAGGGCGTCGGACGTGTTTACCAACAAACCTATGTCGATACCTATGCAAAGGTGGCTCATTGCAAGCTGTACACCACCAAAACGCCAATCACTGCGGCGGACCTCCTGAATGACCGTGTACTACCGTTTTATGCCTTACATGATCTACCAGTGCTGCGTATCCTAACTGATCGCGGTACGGAGTATTGTGGCAAATTGGAACAGCACGACTACCAGTTATATCTAAGTGTGAACGAAATAGAACACACTAAGACAAAAGCCAGACATCCACAAACTAATGGAATCTGTGAGCGCTTCCATAAGACCATTTTACAAGAGTTCTACCAACCCTCATTACGCCGCAAGATCTATGGATCAATAGAAGAGTTACAAACGGATCTGGACGAGTGGCTCACATATTACAATAATGAGAGAACTCATCAGGGTAAGAAGTGTTGCGGTCGAACACCGTTAGCAACTCTTGAAGATGGAAAAAGCATCTGGAAGGAAAAGCTCGTAAACTGAATTTGACCTGACAGAGCATCTCCTGAGAAACCGGTAACTGTCAGATCAAGTCTGAACTACTACAGCTTATCTCTTGACACTTTGTAGGAAGTGCAGGTACCAGCCCTGCACCATGCCTAGCGTACTCTAATCCAACTCCACCAACCTCTGCATCAACGGAAAATACAAAGCACACCGAATATTCCGCTCTCCCCGCGCATAAAAGAGCTTCCGATAATTCTCCAGCTGATTCCGGTACTGCTCCAGCTGAGCCGCAATAAACTCTTCCTGGCTTTCCTCACCACTGGGCTCAGCCGTTTTGTAATCGACAATCCAGCGGGTACCTTCGTTATCGATAAAGGTACGGTCCACAATAGAGCGCCGTAACTGTCGGCCGCCGCTGTGGAGTTCCAGTTCGCAGGCGGATTCCCTTAGTGAGCCATCCAATAGCCAACGGCCCGTGGGGCAGTTGAGGCTGTTGCGTACGGCGATCTCCACTTTCTCGGTGGCGCGGTCCAGGCCGGTGGCGGATAGCCCCAATTGTTTCAGGCGCAGTTGCCATAGAGGGCGTTGGGCTTCCAGTTTGCTGGGTGTCCAGTCGTTGATATTGGTCTCGGCAATAGTGGCGAGGGTTTCGTGGGCTACGGTGCCGGCGTGTTTTAACCAGCGCAGGGCTACCTGGCCCAGTTCGGGAATATTGTCTTCTTCCTCAGTTTTGGGTTGGTAGTCTGGCATGCGGTATTGGGCCAGCCATTCCTGCCGGGGCATAGCTTGGGGTTGCCATTGGTGGGGCAGGCGCAGCAGGTAGTCGTGATCTCTGCTGGCTTCGTCCTGGTTTAGCAGGGCTTCTTCCGCTTCCAGCCAATGGCACCAGTCGCTTTCCTGGTGGTGCAAAACACTGGGCCAGATGCCGGCGAGTAGGGCGGCGCTGCCGGGGCTTTTTAGGTGGCCCTTTTTTTCATCCCGGTTGATGCAGGCCAAAAGATGCAGCGAGCGGATGGCGCGGGTGCAGCCTACATACAACAGGCGGGTGCCTTCCAGGCGTTCGCGCTCGCTGTTGTCGTGCTTCAGGTATTCAAACACCGGGTCCTGGCCGCCGCGTGCATTTTTGGGGGCGAGGAGGAAGCGGCTTTCGCCTTCGCGGTTGAGCCATTCGCTCCAGCGCAGCAGTTGGTCGCTGCCGGGTTTTCCGCCCTGATCCAGGCCTGGGATCAGTACGTGTTCGAACTCCAGTCCTTTGGATTTGTGAATGGTCATCACCTGCACTTTGGCATCTTGGGCGGGGCGGGCGTAGAGTTGTTCCAGGGCCAGGGTAAACTGTTGCCAGTCGGTAATGGCTCCGCCGGTATCGAAGGCTTCTAATAATTGCAGAAAATCCTGCACATTATTCAGGTCGGATTTTTGCGCAACGGTAGCGGGGCCGCCCAGTTCCAGCCAGAGGCCTTCAATCCAGGTGCGCAGGGGTTTGCGGCCGCGCTGTTGCCAGGCGTGCAGCAGTTTGGGGGCCACTTGGGCAAGCCGCGCGCGCCCTTCGTCACTGAGCAGGGCGATATCTTCCACTTCCTGCAAGGCCATTAATAATGGGCGTGCGCTGGTATCGGTTACGGTGATATCCCCATTGCCCCAGTTGGCCAGGGTGTAAAGGTCTGGCAGTTGCAGTCCGCACCAGGGAGCGCGGAGTACGGCCAGCCAGCTGATTCGGTCGCTGGGGTCGAGCAGGGCGCGGGTGAGGCTGAGTAAATCCAGCACCACCATTTTACTGGCGAGTGGCGCTAGCTCTGGGGCCTGGAAGGCGATATTGGCAGTACTTAGGGCCGGCAGAATTTTTTGCAGGTGTTTTTTCTTGCGCACCAGAATGGCGATGCGGCTTTCTGGATCTTGTGCTTGTAATTGCTGCACCAGTTCAACCGCTTGGGTGGCTTCGCGGTTGCGGTCTTCGTCACCAATGCAGCCGTAAAAATTCACCGAGGGCTCGGCCCATTTGCTGCCTTTAAACGCTTCGGATTGCAGATAGCGCACGGCGCCGCGACCGATATTGTCCGCTTGCGGAAAGGCCCTTTGGAAAGTCTCGTTGACCCAGTTCACCACTGCGCTTTCGGAGCGGAAATTAACCTGGAGGTCGAGGGCTTCCAGGGAGACTTCACCGATACCGCGATTGCGCGCATCCAGGAAAATACCCACGTTGGCATTGCGGAAGCCGTAACAGGACTGCATGCCATCGCCGACAATAAATAGAGTGCGGCCGTCTCCCTGCTGCCAGCCGGCAGTGAGTTTTTCCAACAGTTGTAGCTGGGTGTGGGAGGTGTCCTGGAACTCGTCCACCAGAATATGCTGGGTTTGCAGGTCCAGTTTCAGGGCCAGGTCTGTGGGGTTATCGCTATCGCCTAGGGCGATCAGTGCGGCCTGGGCCACTTCGGTATAGTCGGTGGCGCCCAGCTGCTGGAAGACCAGCTTTAATTCGGCGACTAACTTGGGCAGTACCTGGGCGAGCCCTTGCAGCAGTTGCCATTGGCTCTGTTGCAGTCCGCTGGGGAGCTTACCCACTTCCCGTAGGGCGGAGAGCAGCGGTTCGTTGCCGGCCAGTTCTGCCAGCAGATCTTTCATGCGCTGTTTGTATTCATCGGCGATGGGGCGCTCGGGATCTTTTTTATCCGGCAGGCCAAAGCCGAGTTTTTTATTGATGCCGCCGCCTTTGCGCAGATCTCCAGTGGTGGTGAGGAGCAGGCTGCCGAGGGCGAGCCAGGCTGGCAGGCCGCTGCTGTCTGTGTTGGGGAAATCGTCCAGTTCGGCGAAGAGGCACAGGCTGTGGCTGGGGTTTTCCTTTTGTAAATTGCCGCCGGCATAACTGGCCAGCTCCAGCAGTTCCCCGGCATAACTGCCGAGGGCTGTGGTGAGGTCTTGCAGCTTTTCTGCCACCAGTTCGTCGATCACAAAATGGAAATAGTCCTGGGCGCCGTCGAAGTTAACGCTTAAAAGTGGGCCGAGCCATTGCTCGCGCTTGTCCAACAAAATTCGTAGCAGTTTATTGAGCTGGCCCAGGTCGTTGTCCAGGTGGAGTAGTAGCTGCTGTAGGTCTGCGTCTGGGGTTTCGCCATCGAGGTGTTTGAGCAGGTTCACTACGGCCAGTTCGAAGGCAATTTGGGTGCGCTCCAGGGGTTCGCCCGGTGCGCCCAGGCCGCTTTCGATCGGCAGTTGGCTGGCGAGGCTGCGGCAGAGGCCGTCGATGGTTTGAATACGCAGGCGCTGGGGTGTTTGCAGTAGTTCCCATTCCAGTTCGCGATCCCGCTCCAGCAGGGCGCGGGCTAAATCCCAGGTGATGGCATCGTGGGGATTATCTGGCCGGGCTTGGTCGCGGGCGCTGTGCAGGGCGTCGATCAGGCGCTCGCGCATTTCACCGGCGGCTTTGCGGGTGAAAGTAATGGCCAACACTTCTTCTGGCTGCTGGCAGGCGGCTAGCAACTTTAATACACGCTGGGTGAGCAAGCCGGTTTTACCGGAGCCCGCCGGGGCGGAGACGGCAAAGCTGCGGCTGATATCCAGGGCTTGGCTGCGGGCGTCGGCATCGATGGGGCGGCGCAGGGCGGGAGTGGTCACGACTTCGTTCATTCGGTTATTTGCTCCCTTTCCGGCCAGCGGTTTAGGGGCCAGAGTTCACTGTTGTTATCGGTGGGGCGATCAAAGGCGAGGGTGGCTACACCACTGCGATATTCGGTGGCGAGGGATTCCAGGCTGTAGCGCCAGTGCTCCACCAGATTGCTCCAGGTACCGTAGGGGGATTCCTTTTCGGTATCGCCCACGGCTTTAATACCGGTGATGGGGTGCTCCAGGTCTCCGCAGCCATTCCATTTGCAGTCGCCGTTGCGCACCTGGCCGAAGGCGATGGCGTGGGCATCCGGTTGGAAAAGGGCGTAGAGCGGCAGCTGGGGTTCGCGGATGCGCTGGGTAAGCCAGTCGCGAATACTGGGGATGCCGGTTTTGTAATCGATTACCAGTTGCTCGCCGCTGGCGAGTTGGTCCAGTCGGTCCAGGCGCAGGTTAAAGTGCAGCCCGCCGATTTCCACGGCTTGTTCCCATTCGACTTTCTCTACGGAGAAATTGGGCCTGTCCAGTTCGACGGACAGCCATTGTTGCAGCAGGCGCTCCAGGCGCTGCTTTTCCATGGCCCAAAATCCAATAGGCAGGTGATTGTATTTTTTGCGCACACTGCCGAGGGAGCGCTCCACTGCGCGCTCGATTTGCGCTTGGCGTTGCTCGTCGTCCATGGCTTGCAGTTGTGCAAGGGTGCCGCACTGTTGCCAGAATTCCGCCAGCACCTGGTGCACCACATTGCCGCGCTCGGCGGGGCCGAGGCCGATATCCGGTTGGGTAAAACTGCTGGCGCCGAGGCGGAAGCGTAACTGCGCATTTAACGGGGACAGGGCCTGGGCCTTGAGCACCGAGGCACCGCCGCGCACCCGTTCGCATTCGGCGGGGGTGAGTGGCGGTAACTTTTTGTCTTCGATTTTTTCCAGCTGGCAGGCTTGCGCCAGTTGGCTGTAGTGATTGTGCAGGGCGCCTTCGGCAAAGTGTTGGGCTTGTTGCGGGCTTTCAAACAAGCTGCTCAGTCCCTGCTGCACACCGTCTTCTTCACAGGTGTAACTCACGACGATATCGCCGCTGGCATTCTGCAGGTCGGCGGTGAGTTCGCGGGCCAGTTCCAATTCCCGCTCGGCGCTGGCGCGGGGCATCTTCCAGTGTTTTTGCCATTGAATCGGCAGCAGCGGATTGGGCGCCGGTGCCGGCGGCCATTGCTGTTGGCCGAAGCCGACCAGGCGAAGGTGATCGAAAGCGAGGCCGCCGGCTTCCAGTACCCCGAGAATTTGCAGGGGGCCATCGCGGGTTTCCGCTTGGAAGGGGGTGCGGCTGGCAATCTGACGCAGCAATTGCAGGGCCTGGGTGAGGGTAAGGTTGCCACCGCAGGCGCTGAGTGCGGCGAACTCTTCCAGGATGGACTCCCATTGCATCAGCTGCTGGTATTCCTGGCTGTCCGGGTTGCGGCTGCCGGGCCAATTTAATGCGGTAAGTGTTTCGGAAAAGCGCGCGGCCCAAATTTCTGCCGGCGCTCGCTGCCAGCGCCGGGCGCGCTCGGCCATTTGTTCCAGCTGGCGGGGCAGTTGCGGCGCTTCCAAGTAGAGGACTTCTGCGGTGCGCTCGGCCCAGTAGCGCAGGGTGGCGCCGTCGATACGGCGAAGTTCCAGTTTTTGTAAACGGCGGAACAGGGCGCTGCGCAGCCAGGTTTCACTGTCGTCACCCCAGAAGGGGCTGAACAGGATATTTTGCAATTGAGGGTAATCCCATTCGTCTTGCAATAGCGATAACAATTGTAAGGCGGCGCTGCCGACCGGTGTCTGTGCCAGGGGCGTACCGGCGGAGAAGTTAAACGGGAGTGTGTAGCGCGGTTGCTGCGGGTCCAGGTATTGAGGCTCGAGCACGCGGGAAAATACCGCTTCCACCTGAGCGCGGCACTGGCCCAGATTATTTACCACTATGCCGACACTGTGGCCGGGGTTTTCGGCGAGCTTTTGCCCAGCCCAAAGGGCTGCCTGGTAGAGTTCTTCATCCAAATCGGCGCAGGCGGCTACGGATAATTCACTCTGCTGGGTGAGTCCCGGCCTTTCATTAACGGCTGTTGCACCTGCGTGAATCAGGGCATTGGCGAGGGGCGAAATCTGGGCAAAGCCGGCGGTATCAATTTGCGGCAGGGGTTCCAGAATGCCTTCCTGGAATGCGCGCAGGATCAATTGGTCGCGTTGGTCTGGCGTGATGGCGCTGTGGGCCTGAAGCTCAGTGGCAAAGGCTTTGATCATGGCGCACAGCGGCAGCTCGTCGCTGCGCATAGAGAGTGCGAACTGCTCCAGTAGAGGAGTTAGCGCTTCATTTATTTGCAAGAGATCGGAGATCAGCTGCCATTGGAGCAGCTGCGCCAGGGCGCTATCGGCATCCCGGCACAGTTGCTGGCTGTTGAGCAGTTGCCGATCCAGGGATTCATCCAGGGCGCGCTGCCAGAGTAACTGCCGCTGCTCACGATTCAATACCTGCTGCAAGGCGGGCTGCCAGTTGCGTTGTTGCAGCTGGAACCAGAGCTTGTCCAGCCAGCTGCGCAGGGACTCCACCGGCGGCGGCATCCAGCAGGCACCGGGCGACTGCTGCGCGGCAAACACCTGTTGGCAGCGGTTGCGCAAACGGTTGTTGGGGGTGAGCAGCAGTCCTCCAGGAGGCAGCTGCGCAAATATTTCGAGAGCGGGAAATGCCGGCTTCAGCATGAATTCGGGTACCGGTTAGGGCTTGTTATTCGGGGAACGGTCGCGGTTTGTGACGGAGCTGTCAACCCAAGTGCGCAGTTCTCATCATTTTGGCGATCTTAGGTGTTGGGTTCGAGGGGTTCGGCAACTGGAGCAAACTCGCGGAAGGCCCGTTCTATATTGCCGGTTAAGTCCACAGTGCTGGTGATCAGGCGGCCAGTGTTTGGGGCATCCGGCAGCATCAGCTCAAGTTCCTCCAGCCACCAGCGCACGCGCCGGGCGATGGCTTCGCCGGAATCCAGCCATTGGATTGAGCGTGGGGCGAACTGGTCGAGTTCTTCCCGCAGCAGGGGAAAGTGGGTGCAGGCCAATACGGCAATATCCACTTGATCGCCACCTGCGGTGTGGAAGACGCGGTGTAATACCGGCTCCAAATCCTCTGCGGTGATAGCTTCGCCGCGCAGTTTGCTTTCCGCCAGATGCACCAACTCCGGTGCTGGCACATTAATTACCCGGTTGCCGTTGGCAAATTGCTCGATAAGCTCTCGTGTGTAGCGGCGATTGACGGTGCCTTCAGTGGCAATCAGGGCAATGGTGCGGGAACGGCTGGCGGCAGCGGCGGGTTTCACAGCGGGTACAACGCCCACTACGGGTTTCTTCAGGGATTCGCGCAGCTGGGGTAGGGCCAGGGTGCTGGCGGTGTTGCAGCCCACCACTAAAATATCGGCACCGCAGTGCTCCATCATGGCTTGGGCCTGCTGGACGATCCGGGGGCGCAGTTCTTCTTCGCTTTTGTTGCCGTAGGGGTAAAAGCCGTTGTCCACACCCAGGTGCAAGGTCAGGCCCGGCATCAGGCGGCGGATCTCCCGCGCAATGCTGACGGCGCCCACGCCGGAATCAAAGATCAGGGCGCTGGGGGCTGGGCTATCTGGGTGGGCGCTGTGTTTGTGCATGCGTTCTGGAGTACCAACATCGAAACCAATCCTCCAAGAATACCTAAAACCCCGTAAAAATTCCCGCTGGGTCTTCTCGGGCGCAAACCTATCCCTTGATACTGAGGTTATCGGCCGGGCTGGCGCGGGGTACTTTCCAGGGGCAAGCTGGTAGAATGGCGCCTTCGCCTGGGTGGTATCCCGGGCAGGCCAGCGGGCGAGGCCCCTGGCAAAATCCTGATTTATCCTTCTCTTTCCAGGTCTGGGAGTACCACTCTATGCCAGCGTTTCCGCTGCAATTGAATGCCGATCACGCGGTGATGGCGGCTGTTGCCATCTTGTTTCTGTTGGGTTTGGTGTTTTGGTTGGCACGAGCCAGTAGCCGCCGCGCTTTATTACAGAGCGAAGCTGCTTTGCAGGTGGCTCAGGCGCGTATCGATAGCAGCCGCGAGCGGGAATCCCAGCTTGGGGTTGAGGTGGAATCCCTGCGTACCGAGCTGGCGGACAAGCTGCAACAGCTCACGAGAAGCCAAGTGTTGGTAGAAAAAGGGGAGGCGGCCCTGGCGGAGCAGCGCAAGCTGATGGAGCAAATGCGTATTGCCATGGGTGAGCAGTTCGAGAATCTGGCCAACCGGATTTTTGAAGAGAAGCAGCAGAGCTTCGTGCGCCGCAGTGAGGACAGCCTGCGCAAAAGTCTCGATCCGTTGGAGCGTCAGCTGGGGGATTTCCGTAAACGAGTAGAGCATGTCTACGATCGCGAAAATGCCGAGCGCAACAGTCTGCTTGGGCAGATTAAAGCGTTGCGCGAGCAAACTCAGCGCATCAGTGATGAGGCCCTGAACCTGACTTCGGCCTTGAAAGGAGATCGCAAGATCCAGGGTAACTGGGGTGAAGTAGTGCTGGAGCGCTTGCTGGAGGAGTCCGGCTTGCAGAAGGGTCGCGAGTACGAAACCCAGGTAACGCTGACGAGCGATGGCCGCAGGCGCCAGCCGGATGTGATTGTGCGCCTGCCGGAAAACAAAGACCTGATTATCGATTCCAAGGTCTCCCTGGTGGACTACGAGCGCTACAGCTCGGCGGAAACCGATGAGGAGCGCACCCAAGCCCTGAAACAGCATGTGAATTCCCTGCGCGCCCATATCACCGGCCTTAACAAGAAAGCCTACGAGCAGCTGGAGGGTGTGCGCACCCTGGATTTCGTCTTTATTTTCGTGCCCATTGAAGCTGCGTATATGTTGGCTATGCAGGCGGACCCGGACCTGTTCCGTTTCGCGTATGAGAAGCAAATTGTCCTGGTGAGCCCCACCAGCCTGATGGCGACCCTCCGCACCGTCGAGAATATCTGGCGCTATGAGAAACAAAACAAGAACGCGGAAAAAATCGCCGACGAAGCCGGCAAGCTGCACGATCAGTTTGCTATGGTGCTGGAGTCACTGGATGTTCTTGGTGACCGCCTGCGCCAAGCGGATGACGCCTACCAGCAGACCTACAAGCGACTGGCGACAGGGCGTGGTAATGCGGTGAAGCGTATTGATAGTCTGCGTAAGCTTGGTGCTAAAACCCGTAAACAAATATCCGCCCAGCTCCGTGACAGGGCTGAGGATTCAGGACAAATAGCGCTTCCTCAGGAAGAGGGAGTTGCTGCGGAAGACTAATTCCCTATGGAAAATATTTCCTTTGCTCTGCTAGTTACAGGCCCGATCTTTTTGATGATTATCGGTGGATACTTGCTTACCAGGCAGGGCATGTTGCATAAATCCTTTATCGACGACGCAACGGTGCTGGTTTTCAACGTGATGCTGCCTGCACTGTTGTTCGATAGTATTTATTCATCGAATGCAAAACCCTCAGAAGAGATTCCCCTTTTAACAGCGGGAATTTTGGGTACCTTCGCGATAATCCCCATATCTTGGCTGATGGCTCGGCCCATTACTGTGAAGGATCGCAGTGCGTTTATCCAGGGGGCATTTCGTGGAAACGTTGCCATTGTGGGGCTCGCCTGGGTTGAGAAGGCGTTTGGTGAGTCGGGCGTTTCTCACTCGGCAGTGCTGGTTGCAGCGTTGACGATTCAGTTCAATGTGTTCGCAGTAATACTTTTTGTTTTTTACAACGAAGAGAAGAAATTCAGCCTGGGCTTGTTGCTGAAAGAGTTGGCAAAGAACCCATTAATCATCGGGGTATTCCTGGCAATTTTGTGCCGGGTGCTGGATATCAAAGTGCCACAAATGGTGCTTGATACCGTTAAAATACTGGGTTCTGCAAGTTTACCAATGGGGCTGATTTGCATTGGTGCGAGTATGAAGCTAGGCCAGCTACTGCGTAGCTCGCCAACAGCGCTGACCTCCTCAGTGCTCAAGTTATTAGGAGTACCAATACTCTCAGTGCTGATTGGTTGGGCCCTGGGTATGAGTCCGACCTATTTGGGCTATTTAATGCTGATCACTGGCTCGCCTTGCGCTATATCGGCCTTTGTGATGGCTCATACTATGGGTGGTAATAGCCAATTGGCGGCCAATATTGTTGGTCTTAGTACAGTGCTCTCTGTTATTTCGGCCAGCATCGGGCTGGCGTTACTTAAGGTGTATATTTAATGACTGTGTTTCCTACTTGGCTGCTGATTGTTGCGGCTTTAGTTATCTTCTCCCTGGCGATTGTAGCTGGCTACTATCTGCGCAAATTATCGATTGCACAGAAGAAGCAGGCCGCGCAGCTAGCTGAGCTAGAACAGGCCGCAGAGGATCAGCGACAAAGAGTAAATGACAGCATCCAAATTATTGCCCGCACCCTGTTGGATGATGGAGTAGGGCTTACCGAAGCTTCGATTCGTATTCGCGTTCTTTTGGATGCACTTCAGGTGGAAGATAAAGTGCGTGAAGAGTTTGTGGCCTTTTACACCATCGCAGAGAAAACCAGTCATATCCCAATTCTCAAAGACTGGAAAGAGCTGCCGCGTAAAGAACAGTTCAAATATGAGTTGGAGATGGCGCAAGTAGAGGCGGACTATAAGGATTTTGCGATGGATGCTGCCAAGCGTATCTTGGGGCGTTCTTTTTAGTACTGAGTCATTTCCTGCTTGGGAGTGGCTTTTTGGATCAGCGGGTAGGGGGCTGCCTGCTGATTGAAGAGTATCGTATCGCCAGCTTTCCTCCTGGCCCCTTCATATCACTTACCCCTCGCCTGCCCACTTTTTGAATGTTATAAATATCGACTTATAGCATTGTTTTTATCGAGTTAGCTACCTGCCTAACCATTACCCCTTCAACTAGCTTCGAATAGAAGCCTGACTTATGACGGAAGAAGTTGGATCGAGAGAGGATCGGTACTGGAAGTATATTTATTCCAGCAAGCTGAGAGTTAAGCGACGAGTGCTGCGAATGGAGCGGCTGGCAGCGAGGAGACTTAGTCTGCTGCTGGTTAAGGAAAGATCACTTGATGATTGGCGCTTTGCGACCAGTCTTGAATTTCTACTTACTTGGAAGCTAAAAACAGGATGCTGCCCTAATATCATGTGGTGTGATGAGGTTGAGTTCGAAGATATACATATTGCTGGTAAGAGAGCTATTCGCTTCAGCGGCTCAGCATGGATAGGTCCTGAAGGAGCTGATAATGTTTTCCAGGTGCCTTTGGAGGCTTATATCTAGCTAAAACCGAGTGGTAAAAAAATCAAGACTTATCATTTTAGGGTTAACTATGGTGGGTATTATTTTGACCTGAAAAGACCCTAACCGATATAGTCACTGAGGTGACAATTATAAATAAATAGATATGGCAGGTGCGACGTGGTTTGTGTGAGCATGCGCAGGAATCAGAGAGTCAATAACTGCATAAGTATGAGAGTAGATAAGCGAACTATATCGGGCAGGTATGAAAAACTTTACTATTGTATTTCCAGAATACTGTTTGAAAATGATATAGAAGGTATCAACTTCGGGATAAATCAAGATGAATATGAGTCAGAAGTTGGGACAATATTACCACCGCCTACATGAAACTGAAACGATAGAAGATATTCAGCAGGTGTTATTAGAAGAGTTCAGTTATTGGTTTGGCTGCGATAGGGATCTTATTTTTTGATTGGATATTGTTTGGTAGCTATCGGATGGTGAGATGATAATTATAATTAGAGTTATACGTGCCGCTATAGGTTTATTTGGCATTAGCCAAGCTGTTGGAATCTTTCAATTTTCTCCCGATGGTATGAGCGTGGGTGTAGGGGTGGATGAGCTTATTCTGAGACTTGCTGTTTTGCTTGTATGTCTCACGTTATTTTTACTTTCGAGGCGAATGATAAATCATCTGTATCGATTGAAGCGTAATAATGATAAGGTTTGTATAACTTCCTTGTGGAGTTTGTAGTTGTTTGGTTGCTAGAGTTTATCACGATAAATTCCTGTAATATTAAATGGGCTTGTCTGAGGTTAAGTGGAATGTGAGTGCTCGCTGGGAGACGGCGTAATCCACACCGAAAGATAATGTTTAGAGTTAAATGCGCGTAGAGTAGTATGGGAAACATGAAGAAGATATCAGGATCTACATTCTATTTTAAGAAAATTTTTCCAAGTATATGGTTTGGTTTCTTGGTGCTTTTTGTGGCTGCCTCTATATCTGGAGGTGCAGTTAAAGATTCGTTTATGTTTTTAGTCATGCCGATTTTTATGGCTGTATTTGGCTTTTTCTTTTTTAAAAAGCTGTTGTGGAGTTTGGCTGATGAAGTATACGATGAGGGAGAATCATTGCTCTTTCAAAAAGGGAGTAAGCGGCAAAGAGTTCAGCTTAAAGATATTATTAATGTCAACTATGCGCAAATGAACGCGCCCGAGAGAATTGTTTTGCAAGTGCGCACGGAGGGGGATATTGGAAAGGAGTTGGCTTTTATTCCCCCAATGAGGCTTAACTTTTTCTCTAAAAGTCCTATTGTTGTAGATTTAATCGATAGGGTTGATCGTGCTAGGGAGGTCTAGCACAGGTTCTGCTATGTGTTTAACAAGGATGGGTTAGATGGTCGGGAAGCTTCGAATGATTCCCGTGCCTTTTGTAAGTAGTGTTGTTGGTTCTTGGGAGAGGGAGCCTCCATGTGTAGGAAGAGGGTTTTAGTTGCTTTAGTGATATCTCTACTTCTTGTTGGTTTTGGTTTCAGCTTTAAGCCACTAATAGAATCGTGGAGTATGCCTGCCAATGCTGGTGAGCATTTGATAAGGTTCGACATAGGTGAGCTGAAAGAAAATCGCTTTGTAATTATAGATAGTGGCTTTGATGGCTATTGGGGGCACTCGTATTTGATTTTAAAGGATAGGGGCGAGGTAAGAGCATTTCTTTTGCTTACACGAGAAAATAGATATCTGATGCCGTCAAAACATCACTTATGGAGTGCTTCCGGTTATTGCCAAAAGCTTCAGATCAAAGATCAAGTGATTTCTTGCGAAGATGAAGATATTTATGATTGGCAGAAAGAGGGCTGGAGGTGGAACTTGAAGGGTGAGAGTCTTTCAGGTGAGTTTGGAGCATTAGAAGTTATAGATTATGCCTATGAAGGGCGTTTCATCGCTATAGGTAAAAGCAGCAGATAAGTCGTGGTCAGACGAGCCTCTTTGCTGTTTCTATCATTTGTGAGAGCGATTAAGGAATGATCAATAGAGCGGGTGTGGGGGCGATGAATGATGCCTAGATATGTTAAGCTGCTTAGCTTAGAGGAACTTGAGCAGCTTTCAACTGAGAGACTTCTTGCCTACCTTTGTAAGCTCCATCAATGTGAAGACTCAGTTGACGCTTCCGATTTTTGCGAGAGTGAGGCTCATATGCCGGGAGTGGTATTTTTTAAAGAATCAGATCAGTGGCGGAGCCAATACAAGTTAGTAAAAGAAATTTTATCGGCAAGGCCTCATATTGATAAGGTGATAAGAGTAAATGGCTAATGGATTTAGGTGCCGAACTGCAGGGTTGAGTCAACTACCGCTGTAAACTTAATCTCTCAAGGGGGGAGTGGAGCTAAAGGCCCTTAGCTGTATTTGCTTGATAAAGAGTTGTGTAGAAATGGAGTGCTATACGTGACAGATGAAGAGTTAATAACATTTATAGGCAAGAGTGTTGTTAATAACTGGGAATATATTGTAGGTATTTATTTTGCGTTACTAAGTGGCGGGGTTGCGTTGTCTTGGATGATTTCCAATCTGATCCACAAAAAGGAGATTAAAGTCCTGCAGTTAGAGGTTGCCCATCAAAAAGAAAGGTTTTCTCAATTTGAGTCAATTATGGAGCAGCGGATAGCATCCATCCAGTCAGAGGCTGAAATGCTGCAAAGGAGGATCAGCTTTGCTAGCCCGGCAGTTCCTGCGGCAATGCCACTGAGTGATCCCTTTGCTGATATTGAGCAGAGCGTTAGTCCTGATGTTGATTGTTTAGAATCTGTGCAAGGACAGGATGTTGAATATTTGGATATCCCTGCGCCCTTGAAACGGTCAGCTCCACTTAAAGTTCGAGAGAAACCCTTGGAGAAGGGGTATATATCTGATGATAAGATGTTGTCCTTGTTGGATAAAACCGATGCTGTTAATAGAATCCTTCGGGAAATAGAAGTTCCCTCTTAAGTCCTTACTTTACTGGTTGCCAGCTTCATTCGTTCTGTTGGTATTTTTTGGGGGTGGCTGCCACTACTGATACTGGTTTTGGGCATGTATAATTGGTGGATACCTTTAGCAAGTAACGGAATGATTTGAGGGGGATGTATGGAAAAAATTTATAGAAATGGACTCGGTTCACGTGAGTCTGCGAAAAAGATCTTAACTGTCAATCTTGGTGTTATAGGTATTGCATTACTAGTTGCTCTTATCTTTACGCGCATGTTTGGCTCTTCAGCCGAGAGTGGTGAGTCAGATCTTACCTTTTGGACTTTTGTGATTTTAGGTTCTTTAGGTGTTATCGTTTATATATACCTTTCTTTGATACGATTACTTCCACTTGCAGAAATTAATGGGAATACACTAACGGTTTATACCGGAGTCTTTATAAAGAAGACTGTAGACCTTGATAAGGTAGAGAAAATAACGTTTCAATATAGCTCAGAAAAAGATCAAAGGATGAAGGTTAAGTATCCGCGAAAAATTGCAGAAGAGTTTACGATCAAGCAGTCAAATTGTTCAGTTAAGCAACTTTCCGAATTTATTACCAATCGCTTTGATGTGAATGTTGCCTATACATAGCGGTACGAGCTTCTATGGTCCCTCTATTGCTGGATAAGCCTACAAAGCGGAACACCTTTTGGTGAGGTGTTCTTTCCAGTGTAGGAGCAACTCAATGCTTAATTATCACAGCTCTTAGTTTCCCAGAATTTATTGTTGAATTTCTTGGCTGGTATAAGAATGCTGGCCAAGTCAACGCTGTATAATGTGATTGTCCTTTTGGTATTTATGGCTCCCTTTTTTCTGGTACGGATGTGCTTTAAATAGAGCAATCAGTTTAGTGGTGCGTTGTCCTGGGGAAAAGTTTGATCTCAAGGTCTTCCATGAGGAGTTTCTAAGTTTTGGTAATGCGCCAGTGCCAATTATCCGAGAGTTAATGCTGGCAAGATTACAGGAAGAAGATCAAGATCAAAGGCAGAACCTAGTGCGTAATAAGGTACAAGTAATCTACAAACTATCAGTCGCGAAAATCGTCAAAGGAATCCTGCGGCTCCCAATAGAAAGTGCCTAATAAAAGGTCGAATAGCGGAAAAGTTAAATTGAAATTATAAATTTTCATTAGTTTACGGTGATGATGAATTCTGTGTAAGTGGGCTAACTCACGAAACACTGGCACTTTATGAAACCAGTGACTCTTGGGCTGGTGATAACCGATATGCATTAGCTCATAAGCCAGGTGATTTAATATCATGGTTGCTGCTGTGATATATCCCATATTACCTGAAGCCACCCAGGATAGAAAAAAACCACAAAGTGGTGCCAGAATAAAAGTGATAACAGCTGTTAGATAGATTGGAAACAGTACTATACGCCAATCACGAGTTGACTCAAAAGACAGCAAAGGTGCAGAAAAGAAACTGTGGTGATCGCCAGTATGCCTCTTGTAAAACAGTTTGGTAAATCTCAACTTATTATGCCCAGACCAGCGATGGGCGGCATACTCTACAGCGTTGTAAGCAAGAATTCCCACTGGAATTATTAGCAGTTCATGCGCCCCCAGCTCACTTATCTGAAAAATACAGTAAATAGCACCGATTAGGCTGATCAGTAGAATACTCCCTAAATGGAACCAGCCGCTATAGCGGCTTTGGGCATAGGCTCTATATTGCTCTCTGAAAGCCGCCGTATCATGCATGTTCGACATATTTCACCTGACTTTTTATAGTATTTACGGTTTTTCATGCTATTGACGATAAATATAATTAGGGACATCATGTATCGTCTAATAAATAATTATTAAATGCATTATTCATCAGGTTGATAATGTCTACGCATCTTAGATCACTGGATTTAAATCTGCTCCCCGTTTTTGAAGCACTTATGATCGAGCGAAACCTGACCAGAGCTGCAGTAAAACTGCATATGAGCCAACCGGCCGTCAGTGCTGCCCTCAAGCGGTTGAGAGCTACTTATGAAGATGAGCTTTTTATACGGACCGCTAGGGGATTGCGCCCCACTGAACGCGCACTGGCACTGCACCCCTCTATTCACCAGGCACTCAACACCGTCCGTTCAGGCTTCCAGCAAACGTCTTTTGATTACCGGAAAGCAGTGCAGGAATTCTCCGTCGTTATGCCCGATGTGGTGGAAACTCTGATGATCCCCGGCTTCTGTAAATGGCTTCGAGAATTTGCACCCGGCATAAGGCTTACTGTACTCCCCGATGAGTCAGAAATGACAGCCAGGATGGTGAGTAATGGGGAAGTAGACCTAATCATTGACTACCTACCTGTCAATTCCCCCAGCTATGTTAACCAGCTTATCGCAGAAGAAGAGCTTGTGATTATTGTCAGCAAACATAATAAAAATGTGGGTGAGACAATCAGTGAAAAAAAATTCCAATCGCTGCCACAGGTATCCCTATTAAGAGGAAACCCTATGGGCTCTCCAATGGAAAGGCTAGCCAGGCCCAAAAAGTTACAGCGCAATATTTGTTTGCGAGTCCCACACCTCTCGTCTTTCCCCTATGTGGTTTGCACAACCGATTTAATTGGCGTTGTACCAGCGAGAATGATGATTTCAAGCTATTATAAAGAGCTTCCCATACGTATGCTCAAACTGCCAATGGCATTTCCAAAGGTAGTACTTCAGCTCACCTGGCATAAGTCGCAGACAACAAATCCAGCTCATCGATGGCTAAGGGAAAAAATTTTGGAGCTTTATCCGAGTTTATAAACGCTGTGTAATACGAGTGCCCTTTGATATTTATGGCTCCCTTTTGTTTAGTACGGATGTGCTGCAAATAGAGTAATCCTTTTCGAACGTTCTGATAAAGATAATGTCCCACCTAATGAAAGCTGGAGGCAGATTTTGTAGTTTTCAGAGGTTCTGTTATTTCTGAGTGATCAGTTTTAAGTGGTGCGTTGCCCCGGGAAAGGAGTTTAGGGAATGAGCAGGTTTAGTTTTAAGGGTGCGGTAAGAAACAATCGCGGTGCAATATTGTTTCTATTTCTTATGTACTTTTTCAAGTCAGCGTATGCCGATTGGTCTCCAGTACCAAGTGGGTCTATGGAGCCCACTATCCATCCTGGTGACTTTTTGTGGGTAGATAAGACGAGCTATGGGCCAACTTTATTTTTCTTCAATAAGCAGGTTGCTCAATGGGGGAACCCTTCCAGGGGAGATGTTATTACCTTTTTGCCACCTCACACTGATCAACTATATGTGAAGCGTGTAATAGGCGTCCCTGGTGATAGCTTACGTATTGAAGGGGTGAATGTGTTTGTTAATGGGGCTCAGCTTGAGTATCGCCTGGAAAGTGGGGTGGGTTCGGACATCCTGGGTAGGGAAGTCATTGATGGCAGGGAACATCAGTTCAAGCTTAGTGGTAATAAGAAATTGCCATACATTGGGAAGACTATTGAGATCCCAGAAGGTAAGTACTTTGTCATGGGAGATCATCGCAACGATAGCTTGGATTCGAGATATTGGGGTTTGGTTGATCGTGATAGGGTTATGGGCAAAGTTACATCTTTAGCGTTTTCCTTCTCTAATGAGAGAGATTTCTTTAGTAGTGTGGCGATGCCTCTCAAGTAGGTAGTCAATAACATTTCTTTAAAAGGGTGTAGCTGTTCACTGGCAATACTTGTGTTACCAGAGAATAGAGGGGGGATAAGTACTTCTCCTTCCCGGTTAAGGATTTCAATAGCAGGGAGTTGCTAGCATGAAAGTGATTGATGTTTGGGCCCAGCATCCTACAGAACGTTTTCTTGCTGAACCTTTCTTTGACACTTTGAAGCGCTGGATGGGGCAGGATTTTAAAGAAGTGCCCCTTGAGTGGACCCTGTCAGCTATGGATATGGCAGATGTGTCCAAGGCATTGATTTCTGCTTGGCATGGGCCGAGCGGAGCCTTGATAAGCAATGATGAAGTACTGGATCTTACTTTAACTCATCCTGACAGGTTTTGCGGTCTGGCATCAGTGGACTTGCGAAAGCCAGTAGAGGCTGTGCAAACCCTGCGCAAGTACGTTTTGGAACATGACTTTAAAGGGCTGCGTATTGTGCAGTGGCTCTGGGAGTTGCCTTGTACTCACCCTTTGTATTATCCGCTATATGCGGCTTGTGTTGAGCTGGATGTGCCAGTTTGTTTGCAAGTGGGTCTTACCGGGCCGTTGCGCAGCTCTGATTCTGGCCGTCCTGCTCATATTGAGCGGATTGCTCTCGATTTTCCGGATCTAAAGATTGTCTGCGGCCATATTGGGTACCCTTGGCACAATGAAATGATCGCTTTTGCGACCAAGTTTCCCAATGTCTACATAGATACTTCTGCTTATAAGCCAAAAAGATACCCCCGCGAGTTGGTTTCATTTATCAAGTCTCACGGTAAGAATAAGGTGATGTTCGGGACTAATTATCCCATGCTGACACCGGAGATGTGTTTAAAGGAAATGCACCTTCTGGAGTTGGGGAGTGAGGTTGCCGAGCTCTTCTTATATAAGAATGCTGAAAGGGTGTTTAAGCTTTAATAAGCTGTCACCATTGTTAGTCGATTGCAGTGGTCTGCTAAATCCTGCTACAGGAAGAGACTAAGAGGTTTAGTCTCTTCGCAACTCATCCTTGATTGCAATGGGATTGGGAAAGTTCATCACCACAATGTAAGACGACACCAGGAATGTAAGGATCGCGGTTGCCTGGATTAAATGTGATGCTGCGCTGCCAATCAGGTTTTGCGTATAAGCGAGCAGAGCGATTAACAGGGAAAATTCACTAATTTGCCCAAGTCGAAATCCAATATCCCACGAGAGCACTTTGTGTTCACTGCGGTTTCCAAGCAGGAAGTGAAATACAACGGGTTTTATTACCAGAACTGCGGCGGCTGTGACCAGGGCAGGAAGTAGAATTTCGGGCAGCATGGCCAGCTTGAATTGCGCTCCGAGGCTGAAAAAGAACAGGATCAGGAAGAAGTCTCGTAGGGGTTTAAGGCTGAGGGCGATGTACTGTGAAATCCGGCTGGCAGCCAGCGTGATACCACCAATAAATGCGCCGATCTCTCTTGAAAGGCCAACAACTTCTGCCAGCTCTGCCATTCCCATGCACCATCCAAGTGCCATTAAGAATACGTATTCGTGGAAGCGGTCAAAGCGGGTAAAAAGTGGCAATAAAATATATTTTACTATTAGCCAGGCAAAAAGGATCAGCAGTGGTAGCGATCCAAAGGAGAGAGCCAATTGCCAGATCTGTTCATCACCGGTGTTATCACTCAGCAGTACCATTAGGCAGACTATTGCTACAAAGTCCTGAAAAAGAAGAAGTCCCACCATAAGTTCACCCAAGTGCTTGTGGTGAAGTACGGTCGTGGGAAGCAGTTTGATACCGATAATGGTGCTAGAGAACATCAGCGCCATGCCAATTACCCAGGATTCAACGGTAGTAAATCCAAACAGTAAGCCTATGCCAAAGCCAAGGCCGAGGAAGATCGCACAGCTTACAACCCCCACAAATGTAGCTTTGCGCAATACAGCTACCAGCGCTTGAGGCTGCATATCCAACCCCAACAGGAAGAGCAGGAAGATAATCCCAACGCTGGACATATCGGATAGAAGTCGCAGGTTATCGATTACTGCAAAGCCGGATGGGCCGAGTAAAACACCGAGAGCGATGTAGGCGACCAGAAGCGGTTGTCGGCCAAAAAGAGCCAGTGAGGCAACAATTGCTGCGCCACTAAAGATCAAGAAGAATGATTGGAAAAGGGAGCTGTCCGCCACAGGCCATCCTTGTGTGTGAGCGAGATTTAACCATTATCCATAGATGTGCGAACAGCTGAAAGGTCTATGTGCCTACCAAGTGGTTACGCTGAGACTTTACTCACCGGATGGAATCGGTAACTCGGTAGTGCTTTTGATCTGTTCCAAGGCAAAGTTGGAGACAATATCGCTAATGCCGACATGCCGGATTAACTCCTTGTAAAAGCGGTCATAGGCCGTGATATCGCTAACTACCACTCGCAACAGGTAATCGTAGTCGCCTGCCATACGGTAGCAAGCCACTACCTCTGGCAACTGTGCCATATGTTCGGCAAAGTTGTCGGCCCACTCCGGTGTGTGCTGGTCAGTTTTAACCTGGGCAAACACTGAGACCGGAAGTCCTAAAATCTCGGCATTAAGCAAGGCGACTTTGCGTCGAATGATGCCGCTCTTTTCCAGTTTCTGCACCCTGCGCCAGCATGGGGTTTTTGTCAGGCCCACACGCTCCGCCAGCTCCTCGATCGAAAGGCTGACGTCAGATTGCAGAATCGCAAGAAGTTTTCTATCAATCGCGTCAAGTGAGGACATAGTGCTATGCGCTCCCTATAAGGTAGGGGTTTTGTGTCCTTGCGCTGATTGCATTGCCTCCCTGGCTACCCCTAACGGTATTTGGGCGAGTGGGTGTGGGGGCTATTGGATGAAAGTCATCGAACTACCATCACACCTACTGCAGATACGATAGGCTCAGGGGGAGAGTGCTGGTAGTGGAATTTCCCTAGATGTGCAACGCTTCTGGGGGAGCTTTTTAGCAGAGGTAAGATTGGGCGGAAGTTGGCCGCCCAATCTTGAATGCAGATCAGGCTGCGTCTTTGGGCGGGAAGCGGGGTTCGAATAGTCCCAGCTCAATGGCCTCGCGGACCTTGGCCATCAGGTCAATTTCTGTCAGTTCCTGCAGCTGTTGCAAGCTGTTGAGAACATAGTAAATGGGTTGAACAATATCGATGCGATATGGGGTGCGCAGTGCGGTAACCGCATCTAAATCGTAGCGCTCTGGTTGGTGACTCAGTGCGTAGAGTGTCTCTTTCGGGGAAGACAGAATGCCGCCACCGTAAATGCGCAAACCATCGTCGGTGTTCAGCAGGCCGAACTCCACTGTAAACCAATAGAGGCGGGCTAAATAGGCGCGTTCTTTAGGCGAGGCTTTAAGGCCCAGTTGTCCGTATTTTTGTGTGAAGTTTGCAAATGCTGGGTTGGTGAGCATGGCGCAGTGGCCAAAAATCTCGTGGAAGATGTCTGGTTCTTGCAGATAATCAAACTCTTCGGGAGTGCGTATAAAGGTAGCAACTGGGAATTTGCGATCCGCTAGAAGACCGAAAAAGGTTTCGAAGCCGATAAGAGCGGGAACCCGGGCGACTTCCCAGCCAGTTTCCCTGCGCAGCACGCTGGAGATTTCCTCGAGCTGGGGGATGCGGTCTTTCGGTAGGTCCAACAGCTCCAGGCCGTGCATATATTCATCGCAGGCGCGGCCAGGTAAGACATCCAGTTGGCGTTCAATCAGACGCTGCCAAGTTTGGTGTTCAAGGTCGGTATACTCGATAAAGCCGTCTTCATTGGGCTCACGGGCAACGTACTTGCTTGCCTTCTTTGCTTCTTTCTTCATGAATGTCTCTCCTGCGGCTCGGTAGCTCTCGCTGATTCCCAGTGCCCAGCACCTGCCGCTGAACCTGTTGTTGTTATGTTTCGACCTCTATTTTTAGCCAGGCGTGCCCTCGGTGGGGAGAGGTAGCGGCGAGCTATTGCGCCTTCCGGGGAGTTCAAATTACACTTTCTGTAAACATTTCTTTACAGGTGAAGCTGTGCGGGTGGAGATTACTTGTGCAAATCGTGTGGGCATTTTGCACGAAATAATGCAAATTTTCGGAAAATATCGGATAAATGTGACCTCTGGTGAGCTCGGGGGTGACAGTGGAGATAAGGTCTATCTGATAGCGCCCGGGATGCTTGCCACTCAATACCAGACAATCGAGAAGTCCCTGCACCAGGTTCCTGGAGTTAAGCGGGTGCGGAGGATCTCTCTATTGCCTCTGGAGCGACGTCATTTCGAGTTGGACACTTTGCTGAGTCATGTGACTGATCCGGTTCTTAGTGTGGATCGCGAGGGCAGGGTGGTCGCTGCCAATCTGGCAGCGGCAAGGGCCTTCGGTGTGAGCTTGGACAAGGTGCCTGGTCTACAGCTGCAGAGATTCCTGCCGCTTATGCAGGTCGCAGAATTGCTGCGGGATTTTGCAGTGCCTCGCTACGGACTGCCTCTGGTGGTAAGGGGGCAGAGTTTTCGCGTGGACTGGTCCCCAATCACTCTGGAGGGAAATCCCGGAGCGGTTGACTCACTGGCTGGGGCGGTACTGCGTTTACAGCCTTGGGATAGCAGCGAGTTTGTCACTGAGCTGCCAAGACCGATGGTGTTGTGGGATTTTGATTTGCGTCGAAGGAGTTGCCTCCAGTTACAGGACTTATCTGAACTCAGTGCACCTCTGTTGATACTGGGTGAGCGGGGCACAGGAAAGACAACGTTTGCCTGTGCGGTGCATTACCTCTCCCCATCGGCCTCAAGGGCTGATTGCTATCGAATTATCCCCCGTGACGGCACTATGCAGCTGCCTTCACATCTTCGTCGAACGGGTACTTTGATTCTTGAGGATATACATACTCTCAAAACAGAAGCTCAAGTTGATTTATTGAGAAAACTCCGCAATTTGCCGGCATCGTTGAGATTGGTGGCCACCGCTATTGATAGGGAATCTATTGCGCCGCCACTTGCGCAGCTCTTTTCGTCGTTAGCGATGTCCTTGCCCCCGTTGCGAAATATGCGACCGGCTCTGCCGCGCTATGCCAGTACTTTAATGCGCCAGGAGTCTCCAGAGACTAGTGAGCTCAATTTTGATAGCGAGGTGATGGAGCTGATCAAACTCCACGACTGGCCGGATAACTTCAACGGCCTCAGGGACTATTTAATGGCCGCATCCAGTCAATGTCTGATTCGAGGGGCGGCGTCGATCAGTTGTACAGATGCGCCGGATTTAATGGTTAAGGCGGAACTTCCCTGGCGGGACTGGGGCCGTGGACTTACCTATAAGGAAATGATGGAGCAGCTGGAGAGGGCGTTGCTGGCGGACATTATCAAAGGTCACTCCTCAACCAGGGAGCTGGCTAAGGAGTTGGGTATTTCTCATACCGCTGTGGCCAACAAATTGCGGAAATACGGCTTGTCGGCCAATAAAAAATAGTTTGCTTAGCGTTCGATTCGCCCGATCAGCATATCTTTAAACATAACAAAGTCTCCGATAAAACTGTAGAACGGATACTTAAAGGTTGCCGGACGGTTGTTTTCAAAGAAAAAGTGCCCGATCCAAGCAAACCCGTAGCCTGCGACAGGAGTAACTGCCAGCCACAACATATTGGAAGTTACTACAGCCGCAATTATTGTCGCGAACACCAGACTGGTACCAAAGAAGTGCAGCCGACGACAGGTGAGGTTGCTATGTTCCTGTAAGTAGAATGGATAAAACTCGCGAAAAGATTCAAATTTTTGCGCTTCTATTGCGGCCATGCTGTGCCTCCTTATTTTTATTGCACAATCAGGGGAGCCGCTGAATAAATCCGTAATATCTCTGCGTTGCGAGTTCTTGCAAGGTCCAGGCATTGCTGCGAGGTCGCGCCTTAACTATGAATCGCTCCGTAAGCTAGCCGTATCGCGGGTTTATTCAGAGGCCCCTAAGTTTAAGACGAATATCTACAGACGCCAATCAGGGCGCGGGCACAAATTATCTGTTAGGCTGCCGCAAAAATATGCGGTTAACCCGCAAGTAAGCGATATGAGGAAGTTATGGCAGGTCCACTCGCACACTTAAAGGTACTCGATTTAAGTCGTATTCTCGCCGGACCCTGGGCTGGGCAGGTATTTGCTGATTTTGGGGCTGAGGTTATTAAAGTAGAGCGCCCGGAGCGAGGGGATGACACTCGCCACTGGGGTCCTCCCTACCTAAAGGACGAGAAGGGAAATGACACTGCTGATGCCGCTTACTACCTAAGTGCCAATCGCGGAAAAAAATCAGTTACCGTAGATATCACTACTGAAGATGGCCAGGCCCTGATCAAGGAGATGGCAGCCCGATGCGATATTCTTCTTGAAAACTACAAAGTAGATGGGCTGAAAAAGTACGGCCTGGATTATGAATCCATCAAGGCGATCAATCCTGGTGTTATCTACTGCTCGATTACAGGTTTTGGGCAAACTGGCCCGTACAAAAATCGAGCAGGCTATGATGCGATGATCCAGGGGATGGGTGGTCTGATGAGTATTACCGGTGTGCCGGAAGGGCAACCGGGTGCGGGCCCGCAAAAGGTGGGGGTGGCAGTAGCCGACCTGATGACAGGGATGTATGCAGTATCTTCTGTATTGGCAGCTGTTGTTCACCGGCAGCATACGGGCGTTGGCCAGCATGTCGACCTCGCCTTATTGGATACCCAGGTTTCATGGTTGGCTAACCAAGCCCAAAATTACCTTACCTCTGGTAAAAGCCCTGAGCGACAGGGTACCGGCCATCCCAATATAGTCCCCTACCAGGCAGTCCCTTCAAAAGATGGCTATTTTATGTTGGCAGTGGGTAATGATGACCAGTTTAAACGCTTCTGTGGAATCGCGGGCGTAGAAGAACTGGCAGAAAATCCTGCCTACGGGACTAACTCAGCGCGGGTAATGGCCCGTGAAGAATTGGTGCCGCAGATTGAAGCGGCGACTCGTAAGCACGATTCCGTTTGGTGGCTCCAGCATCTTAGTGATGCTCATGTTCCCTGTGGGCCTATCAATACATTGGAAGAGGTTTTTGCTGATCCTCAAGTACAGGCCCGGGGTATGGTGGTTGAGCAGGATCATCCGGAAGCTGGAAAGGTGAAGACTGTGCGCAACCCCGTAATCTTCTCCGAGTCCGCACTCGACTACACTCAGGCTCCGCCAGTATTGGGTGAGCACACTGAGGAAGTATTGCGAGATTTACTTGGCAAAAGTGACGAGCAAGTAGAAGAGTTGCGGAACAAGAGTATTGTGTAAGTTATAGATAGATAACTTACTGCTAATCAGGCACAAGGATGTGCCCTGTAACTTAGGGAAAACAGATGGAACTCGACCACGTCAATATTACTGCTCCTATGGAAACCCTAAAGCGGGTACGGGACTTCTATGCCCAGGTTCTCGGTCTGACCGAGGGTGAGAGGCCAAATTTCAAGCGTAATGGATTTTGGCTCTATGGCAATGGTAGGGCTATTTTGCATTTAATAGATGGTGAGGTGAGTGGCGACCAGCCTGAGAAACCCTACTTGGATCACATAGCTTTCCGTACAGATGCGCTTGAGCCGGTTAAGCAGCGTCTGGATGCGTTGGGAGTCGCCAATCACCTAATGGATGTGCCCGGGCGCAATGTACGGCAATTAGTATTTTTTGATCCAGTAGGGAATAAGGTGGAAGTTAACGCGGTGGTGTAGCAACTTCTTGAAAGGTCTAGACATTCCTGCGAAGCCGCGCCTTGATTGTGAATCGCTCTGCACGCCAGAGGTATCACGTAGTTGTTCAGTGGCTCCTTAAGCTGTTTTATTCCTTTGAGTTTCTTAGGTATAAAAGATTCTTTGTAGAGCATGTTCTTTATAGCCCCTGGATTTAACTTGGTCCCCTGCCAGAGAAGCTATGGCAATCACTTCCGATTGGTTGTTTTCTCTGATTGAAAAGTTGATATGCTTCATGTTTTATTGCAAATGACTAGGTCCCTGATAAAGATAATAATTTATGCCAGATAGTGAAGAATCAGTTGTATTTAAAATACAAGGGAAAATGGTAATTGGTCAGCGTAAATTCAGGGCACCGTTAAGTTATCAAGACCGTTTGGTTGATGAGGCAAGGTTGGTTTACGTTATCAGTGGCTGTTCAACCTTGGTTTGTGGTGATGAAACCCTCACCTTGAGTCCAGGTGCCACTGTGCTAATGAAGACAGATAATTTTATTAATCAGTGGCATGAAGATGGAATAAACAATGAAATTAATTTCATCGGTTTTCGGCTAACGTCAGAGCTATTACAGCGACTCTACCCAAGTGGTATGCCTGATGTCTTTGGTAATAATGGCGAAAGTAGGGCTGCTGTTAAGGAGGATAATAAGTCCAATAATCAGCCCCCCTCGGCTGAGCGCCTGCAGGAATCTGTACTGCTCTCCAATTATATGCGTAGCATAATTGACTATATCCAGCAGCCAGAAGTATTCAGTGAGCCACTGGTGGTATTAAAAGTTCGAGAATTAGTAGAGCTTATCCCCAGGATTGATAGCAGTGGAACAGTTGTGAAGATGTTAGGGCAGTTGTTTATCAGGCAACAACCTAAACTACAGGAAGTGGTGCAAGCTCACTTATACTCCTCTCTGAAGCTGGCGGATTTAGCTTTTCTATGCCATATGAGCGAGTCAACATTTACTCGTAAATTTAAGCAAGTCTATGGCAGTAGTGCCACGAAATATATTACCTCGAAACGGATGGAGAAAGCACAGCAGCTGATTCTCAATAGCGATCTTAGCCTGACTGAAGTTGCTTTGGAGTGTGGTTTTGATGAGCTTAGTTACTTCTCCCGGGTGTTCAAACAGCACTATCAAGTAGCCCCTTCCCAAATGCGTAAAAAGGCGATTTGACGGATTTGTACAAATCCTTGACTGGATGTTCCAAGTAAAGTGTTGGCTTACTGCTTAATCTAGTCCTTGTCTTAACAGCGTACTTTTCTAACGATATGTCGTTATATTTAAACCCTCTTGTTATTGAGGGGCTAAAGAATGAATACATGCTCATTGCTGGTGCTAATGGTGATGTTGGTTTTACGTTTAGCCCGACGAGCATTAGTTATCGTCCTGGTGGTTTGATTAGAACCCTCCTAGGGCGAACTATAGCTGATACCGCTGAAGACTATGAATCAGTCACTTTTCATTACTTGCTGATGTTTGCTGGAAGCCTGAAGGCTAATCACTCTGCCCCCTGTGCAATCAAAAATAGTGAAACTTGATACAGTCAATTAGTAGCACTGCCTTGGTCTGTTATCCGAGCTAAGGGCCTCTTGAGGTCTAGCAGAGATGATAAGGAATTTTTCAGGGGATCTTTGAGTTCTCGTTCTGTTCATTTAATCAACCAAATGGAATATTTAATATGATTCGTTTCGCACAATTTCTTTCCGGTATATTTGTACTTATATTGGGTTCGGCTGGCTTAGTGACCATGCTTTTCCCTGAAGTTGTTAATGGTCCAGCAGGGTTTGATGCCACAACTAACTACGGTTTCACTAACCTACGTACTCTCGGTGCCCCCACGCTTAGCTTAGCGATCATTACGGCAATTGGTGCCTTTCGCAAAGAGTGGTTGTTAATACTTCCTGCCTCGATGTACTTTCTATTTAATGGTTCTTCGCGGCTTATTTCTGTATTGGTTGAGGGCTACGAGCCAGTAATGCTGACTGGCTTGGTAGTGACATTTACACTATTTATTCTGTCTCAGGTGGCTGTGTACAACTTCCGTCGTGCAGCTTTGACGTAGGTTCAGAAAATGTAGGGTGTTGGCGGTGTTTACTGTAAATGTCACACCGCCTCTCTTTCAGAGCGTCGCTGAAATGAGGTTGACGCTATGGTAATTGTGTACTTGATTGATGGTGAGATAAGTGGTGTGTTGCTCCCGCAGGTTTTGTATTCTATTTCCTGAAACGAAAGCAACCAGTTTTAAGTTGAAAAATGTTTCTAGTTTTTAGGGGCTTTGTCTGAAAACAGCTTTCCAAACGCATCGTAAACAGCAAGATGCAGAGTGTCACCATGGTCTAGTTGTTCAAAGTAGCCGAAGTGTATTTTTGTGTTGTTTTTCTTGTTATCTAGCTTGTTGTATAGTGTTCGCGCTAGGCGCTCCATCACTTCCCCCTCTTTTCCAACTCCAATATAGATCTGTTTGTCCTCACAGCAGTCTTTAGGGATGCTTGTCAGAAGAGATTCTCCACTCCACCATAAGCTTGGGCTGATAATAATATAGTTGTCGAAAAGGTCCGTATGTTTTAACAGAATTTCTGTAGCTACAAGTCCTCCAAGAGACTGACCTATCAGTGTGGACTTTTCTTTTGTACGGAAATTGCTCGCAATAATGGGTTGAACTTCTTTGTCCAAAAAATCAATAAATTCCTTTGATCCGCCTGATGATGGAAATTCTTTTTGATCTAAAGCTATTTTGGATGGAAATGTATAGTCGCGTTTTCTATCAATATTTTCTATGCCTACAAGAATTGATTCTGGAAGCATATTAATCCAAGAGAATGAGCCGAATTGGAGCACTCCCGCTATATGGATAAAGTCTTCGGATAAGGAGCCATCTAAAAGAAAGATTACAGGGTAGTTTCTTTCAGGTTCACGATGGTAGCTCTCGGGTAAGTAGACATTTAAGGTGCGCTTTTCCTTTAATATCTTTGATTGAAAACTAATTGAGTCGCCAATTACCAGGGGAGAACTCTTAAGGTCCGTAGCCTTTGCGAAAGTAGCCATAAGAAAAAATGAGATGAGAGCCAAATACTTGACCATAAGTTATACGCCCTTTGAAGGTTAAATTATTCTTGAAATAGATAGGGTCTGTAGAAGATTCATATTGAAACGGCCTAATACTAACACCGGGAAGGGTGGTGGTTGTAGTAATGCTTTATCTAAAGGTTATAATTATTCATCACTCATCATTTATACAGAAAGTCTTGTTGGGATTGGCGTTCGGATATGGAAGAGGATGAGATTGCGACGTTTTTCTTCTGCTCTAGCTGAATGGCTTTCCTGGTTTCGCATTCAGGCCGCTTTAAGTAGAAATTTGGATATTTGGCCTGAAAATGTACCAATCTAATTGGTTGGAATTTTCCCGGTAAGTACTGCTGAATTTAGTAAAGGTGGCCACTTGCAGGAGGTCAATTTTACAACCTATTTTGCTAGCCCCGTCAAACCCTTGATCATTGGCACGTATTGCGTCCCGAGATGTTTAGCTTGTGAATCAGAAAATAACCCGGCACAACCTGACTCGCTGGTCGGATTTTGGGGTTGCTGCATGGGCGTAATTCCTATTTAATTAATCAGCTGATTAATTAAGGGTAAATGCCAGTGACTGATAATCCATCCACTCGAGGCCGCGGGCGCCCAAAAGATCCTGAGCGTGAATCCCAGGTGCGTGAGGCACTTATGCACTCAGCCTACTCTCTACTTCGGAATAAGGCCTTCCGTGATATTTCGATTCGGGAGATTGCTCAGGGAGCAGGGGTGAATTCTGCGATGATCAGTTACCACTTTGGCGGTAAGGAGGGGCTAATTATCGAGGTGGTTCGGAGCCAAATCATGCAGTATGGCCCCGCGTTTGTTAGTGCAGGGCTGGATGGAGGGGAGCCCTCTTTAGAGTTGCTGAAAGAAGCAATGAGTCGAATGATACGCCTATACATCAAGGAGCCCTGGATTCCGCGCCTGATTGCTGATGAAGTGGCTTCCAAATCTGGTCGAATGCGCGAACTCTTTGTTGACAGGTTAGCCTCACAACTGGTGCCAAAGCTGCGCGGGTTGCTGGGAATTCTCCAATCCAGCGGCCAGTTGCGAGAGGACCTGGATATTGACCTGATGCCAGTCTCTTTTATCAGTCTGATTGCCTTTCCCTTCATCGCTGGCGACCCCTTGAAGGAGGGGTTTGGCTTTGCTCTGGGGGAGGAAAACCGGGAGAGATGGATTAACCATACCGTTCAACTCTTACTCCGTGGCGTTTCCAATAAATCTGTGACCAAAGGCGAGGAAGTCGGCAATGGAAATTAAGACTCATATGAAAGCACTGATGAATCGCCGGCTGGCATTACCAGCTTTGATAGCGGCGGGGGTGTTTATATCTATGGCATTGGTCGTCACTAAAGGTGAGCCTAAACACGATGCTATTGAGGCTCCTATAACGGTGGTAGACGCAATTAAAGTGCAGGAGTTACCGCTGCGAGCTCAAGCTATTGCATATGGTGAGGTGAAACCCAGTACTTTCCTGGAAGCCAATGCAGAAGTCAGTGGTAGGGTGGTGTATACAGCTCCGGAATTGGAGCGGGGAAATATTATCTCTGCCGGTACACTGGTGTTGAAGATCGATGATACCAGCTACCAGCTTGCCCTGGCGCAGGCTGAAAGTGACTTGGCTGCAAATCGCGCTAACTTGCAAGAGCTGGACGTGGAAGAGGCCAATAGTAAACGCTCTTTGGACATCGCCGAGCGCACCCTCAAATTGGGTGAGAAAGAACTCGCTCGCAAGCAAAAGTTAGTTGCCAAGGGAACCGTCTCCCGCTCGACCGTAGATACTGAAGAGCAAAATATGCTGCGCTTGCGCCAGGAAGTGCAGAACCAGAGCAGCCAGCTCTCCCTTTTCCCGACCCGCCGTAAAGTGATTGAAGCCCAGATAGCTCGCTCAGAAGCTCAGGTACGGGACAGTAAATACAATCTGGAGCGCACCCAGGTGATCCTGCCATTTAATGCTCGTATTGGCGAAGTTCATGTTGAAGAAAACCAATATGTTGCTGGCAATGCCCGTTTATTTGATGCAAGCGGCCTTGCCCAAGTAGAAATTGCAGCAGAGCTTCCTATGGTTCATGTGGCTCCACTTTTGCGCAATTTAAGGCCTGGCATCGATTCCAATCCGACTCCTGATGATCTACCCAAAATGTTGTTAGGGCTGGAAGCTCGGATCACCCTGGTGGGTGGCCCGGGGAATAGTGAGTGGCAGGGGAGGGTAGTGCGCTTGGGTGGAACCCTGGATAGCACCAGTCGAACACTCTCCGTTGTTGTAGCTGTGGATGACCCCTATGGCAAAGCGGTGACCGGTGAAAAACCACCGCTATTTCGCGGTATGTATGCCCGTGTAGAGTTATTGGCTCCCGCCGCACCAGCACTCGCTATACCCCGCCGCGCCCTCCATGAAGGCAAGGTTTATCTGGTACAAAATGGTCAACTAAGAGTGCGCCCTGTACAGATTGACTACCACCAAGGCGACACCACTGTGATCCGCGAGGGATTGAATCCCGGTGAGCAGGTTATTGTGACTGATGTAATTCCTGCGATTAATGGAATGGCAGTTTCCGTCGTCAGTGATGAGCAATCCGTTGCGGCGAGTGCTAGAGGTACCCAGCAGTGATACGTTATTTTGCCGGTCACCCAACGGCGGCCAATTTATTGATGGTTGCGCTGATGCTAAGCGGGCTTTTTGTTCTGCCCAGCATGAAGCGTGAAACGATGCCGGAAATCGATAAGTTTGAGGTTCAGGTTTCGGTACCTTATGCCGGCGCTGCGGCAGCCGAAGTGGAAGATAGTATTTGTCTTCCCTTGGAGGAGGCCACCGATGGAATCAGCTTTATTGATGAGCGATTGTGTGAGGCAAAAGATAATCTGGGCCTGATGACCCTCAAGATGCAAGAAGCGGGTGATATGGACCAGTTTGTTGCTGATGTGGAGTCCGCAGTAGACAGTATCGATTCGCTTCCTGCAGAAAGCGAGCGCCCGGTGATCGAAGAACTGGGCCGCACTCAGGGGGTGGTTAGTATTGCTATCAGTGCTGACCTTCCTTTGCCCCAATTAAACCAGCTGGCGGAGCACTACCGCCGCGAATTACTCCGCGATCCCGCTATTCCTATTGTGCGCATTTCCGGTTTTTCTGACCACCAGCTTCAGATTGAAGTTTCAGATTATAACTTGCGCCAGTACGGACTCAGCGTGATGGACCTGGCTAATATTATTGACCAGCAAGCGATCGACATGCCCGCCGGCAAGGTATCCACGCCGGATCGAGAATACCAGGTGCGTTTTACCGAAGAGCGCCGCACGGTTGCAGAATTGGAAAACCTGGTGGTGATTAAAGGTGGTGATGGAGCGGAAGTTCGACTTGGGGATATTGCAAAAATTTACGATGACTTTGAGCTGGCTGAAGACAAAATTACTTTTGACGGTCATCGTGCAGCGCTTCTCAATGTCGAGAAGAATAGTGTGGATGATAGCTTGCGTGTGCTTGAAGCCGTACGCGACTTTGTCGACCGTGAAAATGAAAATCTGCCTGAGGGTATGAAACTCACTCTAACCCAAGACAGCGCCTCTATCGTTGCGGATCGCTTGCAGATGATTATGGCTAACGCCTGGCAGGGCCTGATTTTGGTAGCGCTGGCTCTCTATCTGTTTTTCAGTGGCCGCTATGTCTTTTGGGTGGTCATGGGCTTGCCGGTTTCATTCCTGGGTTCGTTTGCACTGATCACGGCCATGGGCGTGTCCATTAATATGATCAGTCTGGTAGGACTGCTGATTGCCATTGGTATCCTGATGGATGACGCCATTGTGTTATCGGAGAGTATTGCCAGTGAACACCGTGAGGGAAGGTCGCCGTTGGAAGCGGTTATTAATGGCACCAAGCGAGTGGCTCGTGGAGTACTGTCTTCATTCGCAACTACGGTAATGGTGTTTGGAGGACTGGTCTTTATTAAGGGGGATATGGGGCAGGTCCTCAAGGTGCTCCCCATTGTATTGATTTCTGTATTGCTCATTAGCCTGATCGAAGCTTTCCTGATTTTGCCGGCACACTTGCGGCATGCCCTTGAGCATAAAAGTCGCCCCCCTGCCTGGAAGCAGGCTTTTGCCAAACGTTTTGATGGTTGGCGAGAAAATATGGGGCGCGCAGCAGATTGGGCTGTTAAATATCGCTATGCCTTTGTCGGGGGTGTATTTGGCTTGTTCCTGGTCACTATTAGTTTGATGACATCGGGGATCGTCAAGTTTCAGGGTTTTCCCACCTTGGAGGGCGATTTATTGCAAGCTCGGATCTTAATGCCTCAAGGCACGTCTTTGGTCGATATGGAGAAATTAGTCGATAAGCAGTTGAAGACGTTGGATCAAGTTGCCTCAGAGTTTTCTGAAAATGAAAGAGCACCTTTGGTAAACCATACGAGTGTCACTTTTGGTGTTAACGGAGATGCCTTTGAATCGGGGCCCCATGTGGCCACAATTAATGTCGATCTGCTTGCCGCTGAAGGCCGCAATACCAGCATGGATGAATTGCGCCATGCTTGGCGTGAGGCCGCCGGCGACACACCAGGGGCAATCGCTATTCTTTACAAAGAACCGGCCTTAGGCCCTGCCGGCCGTGCTATCCACTTGCGACTTGCCGGTTTGGAGTTGGATCAGCTAAAGGCAGCGTCCATTCGCTTGCAGAATTGGTTGCGTGGATACGACGGCGTAGTGAATGTGGTGGATGACTTGCGTCCCGGCAAGCCACAACTCACCGTCAAAATGCGTGAAGGCTCCTATGCCTCCGGCCTGGATGCCAGCAATGTCGCCAATCAGTTGCGAGCTGCTTACCAGGGGATGGAGATAGATGAAATTCAATATCGGGGGGAAACCTACGAGATTCAGGTTCGTATGGATGCAAATTCCCGCGGTGCACTGAGCCGTTTCGATGAATTAGTCATTATCCATCCAGCTACCAAGCAACGAGTTCCGCTGATTGCCGTTGCCGATATAGAAATGAATCGGGAGTATGCGCGAATTCAACGTATTGACGGCGAGCGGGTAGTGAGTGTGTTTGCTGATGTCTTCACTGAGAAAGCGAATGCTGGACAGGTACTAGGTGACACCCAGGAGAAGTTCCTGTCTGAGCTTACCCGTGAGTTCCCAGGATTGCGCGTTGATATGCAAGGGGAAATGAAAAATAGTGAGGTTACAGGTAAGTCCATTGGTCGCGCCCTGTTAATAGGTGCCATTGGTATCTACCTTCTCCTATCCATGCAATTCCGCAGCTATGTAGAGCCGTTGATTGTATTGGTGGCTATTCCTTTGGCGCTGATTGGTGTTATCTGGGGGCACCTGATCATGGGGCAGAATATGTCTATGCCAAGCATGATGGGTTTTGTCTCTCTCGCCGGAATTGTGGTCAATGACTCAATATTGTTAGTGGAGTTTGTGAAGCGGCGAGTGCGTGAAGGAATGGATGTGCATAGCGCGGCAAGCCGAGCCAGCCGCGATCGTTTCCGAGCAATCTTCCTTACCTCGCTGACCACAGTTGCAGGCCTGTTGCCACTGTTATTTGAAACCAGTCTGCAGGCACAGGTGTTGGTGCCGCTTGTTACCAGTATTGTATTTGGTATCAGCAGTTCTACTATTCTGATCCTTCTGGTGCTACCGGCGCTCTACGGAATACTGGAGGACTTTGGGTTTACTGAACCTCAAGAAGAGAGTGATGGCGAAGACGTATTAGTACCGGCGCCTATGGCACCTGCGCCGAGTAGTTGATCGTTTTATGCGAAGGGAAGCTGGTTTCCTGGGATATGCCTAGCTTATTACACCTAATAATGGTGCTAATAAGTTGGGCAGTAAGTGTTTTGGGCTAATCAATCCACAGATCTACGATCTATCGTTTTGCCAATACTAGTGTAGAAAAAATAATAACTCATAGCCTCCAAAATAGTTTTGGGGGCATCGTCATTTCGGCTTTGCTTCACTGAACTCTTGTAATCCCGTTTTACCGATTTCTTTAATTTCTCTCTGTGTAGAATCGACAAGCGTATTTCCACCTGGTCCCAAATAATAATGAACTATCTTCTCGACGAGATTGGAAGTGCTAAAAGCCCATACTGCTTCGGTGGGTTCCAATATTTCTCGCTTATGTCTCTTAACCGCTTAATGGACATTAGTACTTTTGAGTGTTAATTGCGCACCTTCATGAATATCTCAGTCCATAGTCACTTACTTTGCCATCTTATGTGTATAAATATACAGTCTTGTATATTAAAATGGAAAACCGATAAGTAGCACTTTAGACTCCCTTAGAGCCTAAGTTGTTGCTGGTAAAGCCAGACACGTACTACTTCAATCTAAATTCGCAAAGGAGCAAATATGAAAATTTCAGGAAAGTTCGAGGTTACTGTAAAGCCGATGGATCCGTATGCGAAAGGCAGTGAAGGAAACAGCTTGGGGCGTATGTCAATTAATAAAGTCTTTTACGGTGATCTTTCAGGAGAAAGTCGAGGAGAAATGTTAAGTGCAATGACTCCCGTAAAAGGATCTGCGGGGTATGTAGCTATAGAGCAAGTTGCCGGTACTTTAGGTGGTAAGCGAGGCACGTTTGTTTTACAGCACTTTGGGACTATGAAGAAAGGAGAGGACTTCCTTATTTTAGAAGTTGTGCCTGATTCTGGCACTGGAGAACTAGTGGGACTCTCTGGGAAAATGTCTATTCAGATGGATGGTGGAGCTCATTACTACGACCTTGAATACCAACTATGATAAATAGTAGTTTACTGCCTGTATAGCGTCATGGGGAGATTGCCCGATCGAAATTTATACGGTCTGTACTCGTCTTGATTGAAGGTGCTACCTCGGATTGAATATTTGCTAATAGAAATTCAATCTGGGGGATCAGTGTCGTTTTCATAATATCTAAGTTTAGAAGAAGGGCTGAATAGGTGTGTAAGTCTGCGGGGATATATTGGTGAGTGTATCGTCAAAGAACTTCCTTCCTGTATAAAACAAGATGATATCGCCAGTGGAAATCCGCTGACGATAAATTACTAGGTTGCTAAAAGTCATAGGAAAGCTGGGCGATCAGCTCTCGTGGTTGGCCGGGAAAATGTCCTTGCCGCTCATTAAAACCGCTCACTGCATACGTTTTATTCAAAAGGTTGTTTACGTTAATACTCAGCTGAATATCATCCCAGCGAGTTGCCCAGCTGGCATCGAGTACAGTGTAGGCCTTTATTTTTTGATCATCGAAGCTTATTTGATCGCTCACATAGTCGGCACCAATGGCAAACGCTGAGTCCCAGATGCTGAGGTCATAGCGGGCCCACAAGCCTGCTTGGTGTTTGGGTGCATTTACGAACTGACCTGAGTCTGACACATTGCGTGAGTCACCCTCAGCGATATACGTATCGTTGTACGCATAATTAGCTGTTATGCTTAGCCTCTCAGTTATGTCACCGACTAAGGTGAACTCGCTTCCACCACTTTGAACCTGCCCGAGGTTGATAATTTCGGCTTCATTCGGGGTCTCATCGGCACTGATATAGGCGGGGTTACTTTGGGCCATATTTGCTTTTTTTATCTGATAGAAGGCTAGAGTGGTCAGGATACGCCCATCCAGCCATTCCTTCTTTACACCAACCTCCACTTGACTGCCAGTACTGGGTTCAAGCTCCTCAGCGCCGCCCTCAAAGTCGTCTGCGCTCACCGGATTAAAGCTCTGGGAGTAATTTGCATAGAGGGATAGTGTATCTACGGGCTTATAAGTGATGCCTGTACGGTAGCTTGCATCATTATCTTTGTAGCTATTGCCGCTTTCTTTTTCAGTTTCATCGAACTGATCAAGGCGCGCACCTAGCATCCAGAACCACTGATTGGTCAATTCCACAGTATCCTGGATATAAATGCTGGTACGGATGCTGGCCGTACCATCCTTATTCATATTGATAAGGTTGTAAGTTGACGGGTCAGTTATGCCGTAGTTGAGTTCGTAGATGTTGAGGTTTGTAACACCGTCTGCTCCAGGGCGCGCTCGCCAATAGTCATATTTTGTATCAACATCATGATAGTCACCACCAAGCAAAATCTGATGATTCATACCTGAAATGTCTGTGTCATACACAAAGTCCAAAGTAAGGCTCAGCTCTTCATTTGCCCGGTACTGATCGCGGTACTCACGGCGGATGGTTCCATCTTCAGCATTGGCCATTCCATCACCATTGATGTCTACCCAACCGCGTGATTCGTGATAAGCCTGCTCCCTTTCATTTTCCATGTAACGCAATGTTGCGTTAAAGTTCAGGCTATCTGTCACCTTATGCTTGACTTTAGTTCGAAGAACCAAGGCTTTTAGGTTTTGATAATCAGATTTTTCGTTGGTGTTGTAGGAGGGATCTACCAGGAATTTGCCGTCATCATTAACGGGTACGCCGCGCAAGCGGTTACCGCCTAGGTTTTGTTCTATGTGCTCGAAGGTGGTCGTCAGGTGAGTGTCTGCTGAGAGGTCAAATAGTAGTCCCCCGGCAAGTTCAATGTTCTCGCTGTTCGCATTATTGCGAAAGCTATCTTGAGATTCATAGAAGCCTCCTAAACGATAGGCGATATTTCCAATTACACCGCCTGTTAGCTCGACAGAAGCTCCTTTTAGCGATTCGCTTCCGGAGGTGACTGTTAATTCACGGCGCTCATCGAAGGTTGGCCTCTTGGAGGTGTAGTTAATCATCCCTCCGGGCTCACCGCCGCCATAGAGGGCGGAGGATGGCCCTTTTAGTACCTCGATGCGCGCTACATTTGATACTTGAGGAACACTAAACCCCGAATAGGGATCGCCGCGGACTCCATCGTAAAATATATTTTTATTGTCTCGAAATCCCCGAAATGTGACTCCGGAATAGCTGAATTCACTAACTCCTGCGATGGAACGGTACAAGTCAGTGATATCCCGGGCAGCCTGGTCTTCAATAAGCTGTTCACTTAGTACTTGAGCAGACATTGCAATATTCAATAAGTCTGCGTCAGTTTTAGTTCCAACTTGTGTATGAGAGTCCAGATAAAATTGTTGGGCTCTACCAATAACTTCAACTTCTTCTACCGTTTGAGTTACTTCCTGGGCAGACACCAACGCAGCAGGGGCTAGTGAGGCCCATACTGCCAAGTTGAGTTGTTGAGGGTACATATTGATAGCATTCCGTACAAATAGGGTCGATTATAATTGATAATGGCTGAAATTTTTGAGATGTAGTAATAATTGTGAGGCAGTCGCAGGAAGATAAAAAGCTATTGTGCTGATTGGAGAGTAGGTAGGAAGAGTTGATAGCTGAGAACCCTAGCTTTCAAAAGCATTGATTTTCATTGAAAGGGTGTCAGTAATAGGTTAGGGAATTGATGGTTTGTTCGAATGATTGAATTAAGAAACATTGAAAAGAATGATGAAGCACTACTGGTTGAGTACTTAAATGATGAGTCTGTGCTTAAGTATTTGTCATCGAGAATTCCTCACCCTTATACATTGGAAGATGCTGCTTGGTGGGTTGATAAAGGTTGTAAGAAGGAAGGGGTTGTAAAGGCAATAGAGTACAGAGGGGCCTTTTGCGGGATTATAAGTATGCGCGAGCAGCTGTTAGAGTATTCTCACTCCGGTGAGGTTGGATATTGGGTTGCGCGAGAATTTTGGGGGAGAGGAATTGCTACTATTGCTTTGACTCAGTTTACTCGTGAGATTTTTTCTTCACAAAATATTGTCAGGCTTTATGCCTCTGTCTTTTCTGGAAATGTCGGATCAATGAAGGTTTTACAGAAGGCGGGGTATAAGTATGAAGGGACTTTAAGGTGCTCAGTAAAAAAAGGGGGTATTTATTTTGATGAGTACATTTTCGCCAAGGTGAATGCCCCATCATAAAATTTCGAGTTATATTCTTAGTTGTGGAATATTAGAATTGAATAGAGATACTGAATTCAGTAGAGAGCTGAGCAGGATATCAAAATACTTCAGCTACCTGCTCAGGCATAAGCCTGAAGCCATCGGCTTGTTTATGGATGAGAATGGATGGGTGGCAGTTGATGAGTTGATTCAGAAAACTGTAGACTTTGAGCTAAACAGGGATTTGGTTTCTGTCGTTGTGGAAACCAATGATAAGCAGCGGTTTTCTATAAGTGATGATGGTCTTTCTATCAGAGCCAATCAGGGACATTCTGTAGATATTAATTTACATTTAAGCCCCCTTGAGCCACCAGGTGCGCTTCTCCATGGCACTGCAGAGCGTTTTGTTGAAGATATCCTCGCGCAAGGACTGAAGAAAATGCAAAGGCATCATGTTCACCTGTCAGAATCCGAGGCAGTTGCTCGATCTGTTGGGGCCAGGTATGGCAAGCCCGTACTGTTAAGGGTGGAGGCTAAATCCATGCATCGAGATGGTTTTGATTTTTATCGCTCTGCTAATAATGTGTGGCTGGTTGATCATGTGCCAGTCAAGTATATGAAGTTACTTTAAAGGTAGGGATTATCAGTATTGTTATATGGGTACTGTTAGTGGAGGGATACTCTAGAGTCAGCTTATTTATAAAGGAAGAGCCATTGATCAAGATACACCCATTGAATGGATAGGCCTATTGGGGGTGAAGATCGCTTTATAAATTTTTATGCCATAATAAGGAATAATTATAATTTTTCTGTATACCAAATTTTTGGAGTTACAAGCACGCCAGCCTTTTTTCTAGATTCTTCAAGCTCACTACTATTGACAAACTTGATAGCATGCTCCTTCGAAGGAAACTCATGGATCACTGTTACATTGTGATGGTTGTCAATTTCTCGGTATACAGATGTAGCTGTAGCGCCCATTTGCTTCACTATAGGCATAAACTCTTCTAGCACTCTGTGCCATTCGTTGAAGTCCTTAACATTCGCGTGCATAAATAGATGTATCATATGGATACCAGTTGGTCAGTAGATGCTGCGTGTTATACAACCTTGTGAATAGTTATAGTAGTTAGCTATTCAGGGTCAAGTTTTAAAAAGGTTCCCAATAGTAGCCTTTGGGTCGCAAAGGAGATGTTTGGCGGGTAGTTGGGGGTCGGTTGTTATAATAGGCCTTTAAATTTATTAATTGTATGGAGTCAGGGGATTTGACTTAAATAGTATAGTTAGTAAAGCGCTATCTTGTGAGTCAACCTTAGCCCCTTATTGCGCTGCCTACTTTCTAATTAAATCCACAGGAAAAGTACAAGCTCCGTATATTGCTATTTAATTCTGTGCGATGAGGTGAATTCAAATGGGTACGATTGTTTTGTTTTGGGTTTCTTATAAGGCTCCAGTCTAAAAATAGTAATTTTAACTTATTGATTAGCTTTTCTGAGTAAGTGTATCTTTCTATTTGTTCCTGCCCATTAATGAAAATAGATAGTTTGGCGGTGATTTTCGCAATGTGGCGTGTATCTACTGTGTTGAAATTTTCTGGTATCGGTAGATAGTGATACCAAGATTTGATTTTTAGTGCATATTGAAATTTGAGCTTTTTCTGGGAGAGCTTATGGATCTGACTATTTCTATTTTAGGGCATGCACTTACAGCTATCGCGGCTCTTTTGGCAATTCATGGGAAGACATGGGATGAAACCCAAATTGGCCTGAAAAGGGTAACCAGGATAGGCGGTGTTGCAGCCGGGGTGGCAGTTGTTGGTCTGGCGCTTTCAATCTTTCAGACTATCGATAAGTATCAGGAAAAAGCTGCTTATAAGGAATATGCAATTTCAAAAATTGAAAAGGGGTGGAGCAATCTTTTTGTTCCCTTTGAGGCGCTCCACTACCAGGTGACAGGCTTGAAACCCAAAAAGGGGGAGCACCTGGAGTTTGCCGAGTTGGTATTGAAGGAAAATCTATTGGCCAGCTTTGATAAGGTGGACTTTAAAGAAGTTCATCGATTCCCCAAGTTTGGGACAGTTGGGAATATGGTTTGTGCACAAACACTTTCAGGTATGGGGACGGTTTCCAGATATATTGAAGAGTACTCAGATCATTTGGATTTAGAAATCAAGGCTTCGGTAGAGGAGTTGCAGTTAATGCCTGCTTTTTCCACACTAATACGATTTGGTGGCTGTCCCGGTATTAAGGGGCGCTCAGTCAACGATCCTGATCGTTATCAGGGGAAATTTGATACTCCGGAAATGCGAGCTTACATCAGGAAGTTAATCGCATTTCAGAAATTAATAGGCTAGGGGGTAAGTACTTAGTGGAGAGATAGCAAAACGGCAGCTCAATAGCATACCGTTTTGCAGTCGGCTGTGATCATGGTCATATATCAGACGGCTCGACCTTGCTTCTTGAATATTGTGATGGCGCTGATAGTGAGTTCCTTGACTAAAGCCTCAAATTTTTGCAACGGCATATTTCTAGCCGGAGCAATATTCAATAGGTGCTCGCTGACTTGAACGAGTTTCAACCCTTTGGGGGGGTGAATGTGGGCGGGAAATCTACAAACCCATCCTGTTAGTGGTAGTTTGTTGATAGCTTCTCTATCGAGAGCTTGAATTCCTTTGCCGTTAGCAATGATTACTTCGATATCATCAAGGTGGGTGGTATCAATGTTTTGGGGTTTTCTTGGTGTTGAGTTAGGTTTTCTAAAACTCTCGAGTTTTAAAAGTTCTTCGTAGGTGATATAGAGCTCTTTTCCAGACATTCTGATCTCCTTCTCACGGTCATCAACTAAAACTTGTGTCCGATGCTCCTGAGGATTTTGGGTTGAATCGGATCGCTTTTATTTTTTAGTGTTTATTAATCTAGTTGTTATTCCAAGAATCGCAATCAAATTCGATGATTGCATCATATAGACAGATTGATACTTTGGGCAATGTTTTAAGCTCTCAATAGGGGGGCTAAGAATATTCCAGCGACTGATTGTGTAGAAAATTCACGAAAACCTCCGTTGAGATCTGAGTTTGTTACTTGCCGGACTGGGGGATTTATTATTTTAAGCGTTGGCGTAATGCTTAAAATAATAAACTGCCTTGCAGTTATTCAAATTTATTTATGTTTCCTTTTTGAGGTGGTGTTTGAAGGTTTATCTGGCTGATTGAATTTTGAAGCGTGACCTTTGATTTTGGCTAGCTTAAAAACTCGTTTTCCTTTTATTTGATGCCTCACAGGTGCTTCTCTTCTGGGGTCTCCAGGTGGAATGGGAGAGGTTTATTTAATTTCATTTAAGAAGTCTTGCGTCGATATATCTTTTAGGCATGTGATACATCCTCGCGCTGGTAAGTAGGTCGAGTTTTAGATTAAAGCAATCCCTGTAAGACAGAATTGCAAAAGCTGGCGTGCATAATGCTTATCTCGGATACAACGTATAAAAATGGATAAGCACTATGGAAGAGAAGGATTCGATTGACAAGAAAGTGTCGAGCAAAAAAATTAGCCGTAGAAATTTTACTAAAGGAGCGGTGCAACTGGGTATTGCTGCCAGCGCGGCTTCGACAGGATTGGTTTCCGCTCTCTCAATGTTGGATCGGAATTTCTATGATCAATATGACTACGTGATTGTTGGGTCGGGTGCGGGTGGGGGGCCATTAGCGGTAAATTTAGCAAAGGCGGGATTTTCTGTTTTGGTGTTGGAAGCTGGTGCTGACGATCCCAGTGATGACACCCATAATATTCCAGCATGGCACCCCTTCGCGTCTGAAGACCCCAAATTGAGCTGGGACTTTTTTGTTAAGCATTATGCAGATATCAATCAGCAGAAACTGGACGAAAAATACGTTTCCGGGAAGGGAATCCTCTACCCACGGGCGAGTACTATCGGTGGTTGTACCACGCACCACGCATTGATTACGGTCTATCCACATAACAATGATTTTGACCGCATAGCACGGGATACAGGGGATATTTCCTGGGATAGCGCAAATATGCGGCGATATTTTGAGCGTTTAGAGCGTTGTGAATATGTGCCCCGCCCAATTTTCTCCAATCCATCTCGCCACGGTTTTGATGGTTGGCTGCCTACGAATCGCGGCAACCCCGCGTTATTGCTGGAAGACCCGGCGATCTTAAAAGTTGCCCAGGCTGCGCTGGCCAAATATGGGCTCGAAGGGGCCCTGGAAAAAATTATCAGCGGCAATCTTCGCCTGGATATCAATCATTGGGACGTGGCCAGTGGCCAGGAAGGGCCTTTTATCGCCCCTATGGCAGCAGATAGTCGAAACCGCCGTACCAGTGTGCGCGAATACCTCTTAGATACCCAGTCAGTTTACCCAAACTTGCTTCATATTCGTACAAATTCACTGGCAACTCGTGTGTTGTTTGAGGGGAATACTGCTGTTGGAGTGGAGTTTTTAGAAGGGGCGAGCCTGTATAAGGCAGATCCTTACCATGACGAAAGCGGTACTGCCGGAGTCTTGAGGCAAGTGCGGGCAAATCGCGAGGTTATCTTGTCTGGAGGGGCCTTCAATAGCCCGCAACTTCTCAAGTTGTCGGGAATTGGTCCCGCCCATGAGCTCCGAGATCACGGCATAGAGCCCTTGCTAGATCTGCCTGGGGTAGGAGAGAATCTCCAGGATCGCTATGAGGTCGGAATCGTTAGTGAGATGAGTGAGGATCTTGCCCTTCTTAAAGATTGCACTTGGGGGGAGGGGAATGATCCCTGCTTAAATCGCTATCGCTATGGCTGGTTCAATCAGGGGCCCTACAGTGGAAATGGTCCGGTATTGTCTCTGGTCAAACGTTCCAAACCGGAGCTGGAAGATCCCGACTTGTTTATTTTCGGAGTGCCCTCCGATTTCCACGGATACTTTCCCGGGTACTCCCAGGCGTTGCGGGACTACAAAGACCGCTTCTCCTGGATTGTACTGAAAGGCCATACGAACAATACCGCCGGGCGTGTGACCCTGCAATCTGCTGATCCCAGGGATACGCCGGAAATCAACTTCCACTATTTTGGTGAGGGTAATGATGCTCTGGGAGAAGACCTTCAGGCAGTTGTTGAGGGAGTAAAAATTTCCAGGGATATTATGTCGGGCCCTATTGTGAGCAAGCAGGTCTCCAGGGAATTATTGCCCGGTAATGAGGTTCAATCAGATCAGCAAATTGGCGATTTTGTTAAGAACCAAGCTTGGGGGCATCACGCTTCCTGTTCCAATAAAATGGGGCCTGCCAGTGATCCTATGGCAGTTGTCGACAGTAAATTCCGGGTTCACGGCACCAATAATTTAAGGGTGGTGGATGCTTCGGTGTTCCCCCGAATCCCCGGTTTTTTCATTGTGGTGCCGGTCTATATGATCAGTGAAAAGGCGAGCGATGACATCATTGCTGCAGCAACTGGGCTGAGAGCTTGAAGGTTTGTATGTGAAATAAAAAGCCCCGCGTTGCGGGGCTTTTTATTTAGAACGAGATGTTCTTCGGTGTGCGCGGGAAGGGGATTACATCGCGGATGTTGCCCATGCCGGTCACGTAGGACACGATACGATCAAAGCCCAGGCCAAAGCCCGCATGAGGCACGGTGCCGTAGCGGCGGAGGTCGCGGTACCAGTCCAGGTGTTCCTTGGGTACATTCATTTCATCCATACGCTCATCGAGCTTCTCCAAACGCTCTTCACGTTGGGCGCCGCCGATAATTTCACCGATTCCCGGTGCCAGAACGTCCATTGCGGCAACAGTTTTACCATCGTCGTTCATGCGCATGTAGAAGGCTTTAATATCCTTCGGATAGTTCATCACGATAACTGGCTTTTTGAAGTGCTTCTCTGCCAGGTAACGCTCATGCTCAGAGGCCAGATCAATACCCCAGGATACGGGGAACTCGAACTTCTCTTTGCAGCTTTCCAGGATTTCAATCGCTTCGGAGTAGTTGATGCGGGCGAAATCGTTGTCGACGATATTCTCCAGGCGGCTGATAGCCTCCTTGTCGATGCGCTGGGCAAAAAAGGCCATATCATCGGCGCGCTCTTCCAGTACCGCCTTGGATACATACTTCAGCATTTGCTCGGAGAGATCGGCTACATCTGCCAGGTCTGCAAAGGCAACTTCCGGCTCAACCATCCAGAACTCTGCCAGGTGGCGCGTGGTATTGGAGTTTTCTGCACGGAAGGTGGGGCCGAAGGTGTACACCTTGGACATGGCCAGGCAGTAGCTCTCAACATTCAGCTGGCCGGATACAGTGAGGAAGCTCTCTTCGCCGAAGAAGTCCTTGCTGTAGTCCACCGCACCTTTATCTGTGCGCGGCAAGTTCTCCATATCCAGGGTGCTAACCCGGAACATCTCCCCGGCACCTTCACAGTCAGAAGCGGTGAGAATTGGGGTGTGCACGTAGAGGAAGCCGTTCTCGTGATAAAAACGGTGGATCGCTTGTGCGATACAGTTACGTACGCGGGCCACGGCACCACTGACATTGGTGCGCGGGCGCAGGTGAGCGTGTTCGCGCAAGTGCTCCATAGTGTGGCGCTTGGGGGACATGGGATAGGTATCCGGGTCTTCCACCCAGCCGACAACCTGGACTTCGGTGGCGAGCAGTTCGATAGACTGACCCTTGCCTTCGGATGGTTTGATGGTACCGAGGATATCTACCGCGCAGCCGGTAGTCAGGCGCTGCACTTCTGACTGGTAATTGTGCAGGTGATTCTCAGCAACCACCTGGATCGGATCAAAGCAGCTGCCGTCGTGTACGGCCAGGAAAGAGAGGCCGGCTTTGGAGTCGCGGCGGGTTCTGATCCAGCCTTGAACGCGGACTTCTTCGCCCTCGCGACCGCTGGATTTCAATAGGCTATCTACGGATTCGACTTTTACTGTCATTTTCTATCGGTTTCTCATTAGTCCGGAAGGTGGTGTTCTGTCAGCTTGCCTAAAAGTTGACCACCCCACCAAGGTGAAGTTACGGCGGGCATATTGACTGGTTGTAGAGGGGAAATCCAGTCCCTTGGCTATCGGGCAGCTCTTCAAAATCTCCCTAAGGACTTTGAAGAGCTGTTATGGCCTCTATATTGGTGATGTCTCACCAGCGGATTGCAATGGGGGTGCCGATTTTTACGAGAGCCATAAACTCATCCATCTCGTCATTGGTAAGGGCAATGCAACCATCAGTCCAGTTAAAACGTTGGGTGATTGGAGCGAGCCAGCCGAGTCGATTGCGCTGGCCATGGACCATAATGAAGCCACCTGGCGAGACTCCTCGAGCCTCAGCTTGAGCGCGGTCTTCGGCATTGGGATAGGAAATATGCATTGCCCGATAATAAGAGGAGTCTTCTTTTTTGTAGTCCAGCGTGTAGTGTCCCTCGGGGGTTTTTTCATCGCCTTCCTGCTGCTTGTGTCCTTGGGGTTGCCCGCCGAAGGCTACATGGTAGCTCTTTTTAACCTTGTCGCCATCGAGCAAGAGCATTTTGTTTTCGGACTTAATCACTTCCACCAGGGTGACTTCAGCCTGGGCAATAGTGGTTAATGTAAAAAGCAGAATGGCGATATAGCGCACGGCTTGTAACTCCAGTTGGAGGTGGTTGATTCAGGTTGCTGTGATCTTAAATTTCCGAATCAGCAAAAGGGCGGGGCTGAATTATCTTGCAGCTGCAGCTAGAGTGGGGTGCTTCACTTTGGGTGAGGCAGGCAGCTTCAGTTGAGCGCCTGCCAGGATGTGCTAGATCAGCCGCTGGGTTTTTTCACTGTGTGTAGGACGGTGTCCTGTTCAAAGAAAACGTAGAACTCGCCGTATTCCCAGCGCGTGATAGCGGGTTCGCCAATTGGCCCCTCAATACCAAGGGGTTCTCCCAGGCGTGAGGTCACATCATGTTTTTTAAGCCCACGGACTTCTTCAATGGTGAGCTCCCCACCCTGGGTGCCTACGGGTACTTCAATGGTTGTCGCCTGGGCGCCAAAAGTAAGAAGTAGTGCCATTGAGCCAGCGAGACAATTCAATCCGCTGCAGAGTCTGCTGAACATTTTTTGTTCTCCGGTGTAGATGTTCCATTAGCCGTCCCATTAAAACAGAATTTCCGCCAATGCTCCTGTTCTTCTTCACGTTTTCACGCCAAGAATAGAAATAAATGCGCCTCTTTGGAATGTTAGGTGCCATGAGTTGACGGCTAAATTCTTGCAGCGCTACTTCTTCGAATTTTGATGCGATTTAACAGAAGGCGGCTTGGCTGGCTGTATAGGCGCCTATGCTAGGCTATTAGTTATGCTTGGCTTGTCGAGCGGACAAGAATGAGGCTGGTTAAAACCTTTTCAATTCTCGGCCTTCTGATCGGCTCCATCTGCTTTGCGCTTTCCCTTACCCCCTCCCTTGTTCCTCGCAGTGACTTTATGCAAGGAATATTGGCCGGCGTTGCGTTCTTTGTTGGCTATGCTTTCGGCGTCTTTCTTAGTTGGCTCTGGAAATACCTGGGTATTCCAAATCTGGCGGTTTCTCCATGGCAGAGGCGCTTATTTGATCGGAGCGTATTGGCTGTATGTCTCTTGGTTATCCTTTTATCTCTTTGGCAGGGAGTGAAGTGGCAGAACTCGATCCGTGCTCTTATGAGCATGGAGCAGGTGGGGTCCGTAGGACCGATTACTGTAGCTATGACCGCACTACTCATGTTCCTGGTTTTGTGGTGCCTGGGAAAAGGGTTTCAGCGAATAGTCCTCCTGGTGGCCTGCTATGTAGAGCAGCATGTGCCCGAGCGAGTGGCGATGCTTGTGGGTGTATTAGCGGCTGTGCTTCTTTACTGGGCTGTTTTTAATGGTGTGCTGTTAAAAGCAGGATTGCATGTAATTTCATCGACCTATCAGCGGTTAGATAATTCTTATGCAAAAAGTATTTCTCCACCGGCCGACCCCAACCTTCCTGGCGGCGCCAATTCGCTGATCAAGTGGGATGACATTGGCAATCAGGGGCGCCGGTTCTTAACGCTGGGGCCGACAGTGGAGGAGATAAGAGAGGTAGCTGGTTCTGCAGTACAGCCTATTAGGGTTTTCGTTGGGCTTGATAGTGCTTCGACGCCTATGAAGCGCGCTCAGTTGGCGCTGGAGGAATTAAAGAGGGTTGGTGCATTCAGGCGTGAGATCTTATTGGTGGCAACTCCAACCGGCGCCGGCTGGGTTGATCCCGGTGCTGTAAATTCTTTAGAGTTTTTGTATCGAGGTAATACCGCCACTGTTGCGGCGCAGTATTCCTATTTATCCAGCCCGATAGCGCTGATGGCGGATGATTCTGAGGGGCTCGAGTCGGCGCGAGCACTGTTTAAGGTCATTTATGATTATTGGGCTGAGTTGCCAGAAGATGAGCGGCCCCGAGTTTACTTGTTTGGCCTCAGTCTTGGCGCTCAACTTTCCGAAGACTCCTTCGACTTCTATGACATTATCGATGACCCGATTGATGGAGCCCTTTGGGCTGGGCCGCCCCTCGGTGTAGGCATGTGGAGCCGGATTGTCAGAAATCGAGATCCGGGCACTCCCGCCTGGCTGCCAGAGTTCAAAGGGGGGGAGGTGGTGCGCTTTGGTAATCAGTACGGAGGCTATATTGGTCGTGAGCCATGGGGTGAGTTCAGGATTGCATTTTTGCAGCACGCCAGTGACCCGATTGTCTTCTTTAGTGTGCGCTGGGCACTGGAAAGGCCTGACTGGTTGAACCATCCCAGAGGGCCTGATGTATCGCCGGATCTCCAGTGGTATCCACTGGTCACTGGCTTGCAGCTGCTGGCAGACTTAAATGTAGGGCTCGCTCCGTTATCTTTTGGTCATCGGTATACCCCGTGGGGATACACCTTAGCGTGGCTCGCCCTTACAGAACCAGAGGAGTGGGATGAGGAGGCGTTGAAGCGCCTGAAGGCCCAGCTCAAGACTTACAACGTTCGGTAAACTTGCCTAAATCTTTGGATTTCCTGACGTTTTTCCGTTTAAATCGACCCTATGTTAAAACCTGTTCCCCTATTTATTGGTCTGCGCTACGTGGCTGCCCGCCGCAGGCAGCAGTTTATTTCCTTTATCAATGGCTTTTCTCTACTGGGAATGGCCCTTGGTGTTTTTGCGTTGATTGTTGTCGCTTCTGTTATGAACGGCTTCGATCGTGAGCTTAAAACCCGAATACTAAGTGTTGTACCTCACGGCTTTGTCCAGCGGGAAGGCGGTCTTGTGGACTGGGAGACACCTGCACGGCAGTTGGAAACTCAGCCACATGTCGAAGCGACCAGCCCTTTTGTGAATGGCTACGCCCTTTTGAGTGCTCATGGCAGCAGTCACGGTGCCCAGTTCCAAGGTGTGGAACCGCAAGCGCTGCGCAAGGTGTCTACCGTCGGTGAGCATATGGTGATGGGTAACCTGGATTTGCTCGAGCCCCGCAGCTACGGGGTGGTTCTGGGGCGAATCCTTGCCCATCAGCTCAATGTGATTCCCGGAGATTCGGTAATACTGACCCTGCCAGAAGTCAGCGTGACCCCCGCTGGTATATTCCCCAGAACAAAGCGTTTCACGGTTGCCGGTGTTTTCTCTGTGGGTGCGCAGGTGGATCAGAATCTCGCGCTGATCAATATTGAAGATGCTGCGCGCCTGACCCGGATGACGGGTAAGGTCCAGGGGCTGCAGTTGCGCTTTGACGATATGGACAATGCGCTGGGGCTTGTTTCTGTTTATGCAAATGAGCTGGGTGAGGGTTTTCAGGGTGAAGATTGGGGGGATTCCCAGGGAAGTCTTTTCCAGGCAGTTAAAATGGAAAAGACCGTTGTCACGTTGATGCTGATGATCATTGTCGCCGTGGCCGCATTCAATATTGTCTCAGCACTAGTATTGATGGTTGCGGACAAGCGTTCCGATATAGCGGTGTTGCGAACATTGGGGCTTACGTCCCGTCAGATTATGGCGGTATTTGTGATTCAGGGCAGTGCCATTGGCATTATCGGCGCTTTTGCCGGTGCTGTTTTAGGCATCGTGATAGCGATGAACCTGACTGAAATGGTGAGCTGGATTGAGTCGGTAGTAGGCGCCAAGATATTTGATCCCCGTGTTTTCTTTGTTAGTTACCTGCCTTCTGAATTCCGTGTCGGCGATGCAGTGGTGGTGTTAACGGCGGCAATTTGTATGAGCCTGCTGGCAACGATATTTCCTGCCTGGCGAGCGGCACAGATTGAGCCGGCGGAAGCTTTGCGTTACGAATAATTTATATAAGTCGGCCTGTTTTGGTGTGATTTATAGATGTTGAGAGACAGCGAATAATTTGATGAACAGTCGAGTGGAAATAGATACGGAAAAAGCGCAGCCAGCTCCGGCCCCGGATGGTGCTGTTTTGGCTTGTCGGCAATTGCGCAAACATTATCGCCAGGGAGGCCGAGACCTGGAGGTTCTGAGTGGTGTTGAGCTCGAGGTAAAGCGGGGCGAGAAATTGGCCATCGTCGGCGCTTCCGGCTCTGGTAAGTCGACACTGCTCAACTTGCTTGGTGGTCTCGATACCCCAAGTTCCGGTGAGGTCTGGGTTGCGGGTAAGAATCTCGCTGAACTCAACGCCAATGAGCGGGGCTGGTTGAGAAATAGCAGTCTCGGTTTTGTATACCAGTTTCACCATTTGCTTAACGAGTTTTCCGCCCTGGAAAATGTCGCCATGCCATTACTGATAGGCAAACGTTCCGTTGCCGAAGCCCGCAAAGAGGCCGAGGCGATGCTCACAGCGGTAGGCCTGGGTGAGCGCATGGGGCACAAGCCATCACAGCTTTCTGGCGGTGAACGGCAACGGGTGGCTATTGCCCGGGCGCTGGTGACAAGGCCCGCCTGTGTTTTGATGGATGAACCTACCGGCAATCTGGATCGGGCTACGGCGGCAGAGATCCATAAGTTGATGGATCGCTTGAATCAGGAGATGGGAATTAGCTTTGTGATTGTTACCCATGACCCGGATCTGGCGGCAGCCTTGGATCGCTGCCTACATCTGATCGATGGGCGGCTGACTGCTGACTGGCACCAGGGTGATCATGTTTAAGCCTCTTCCCGCCTATATTGGGCTTCGCTATGCCGGTGCCCAGCGCAGAAATGACGATTCGGCCGGTTTGGTCTCATTCATTTCCGGTTTATCGATGATTGGTTTGATCCTCGGTGTCGCCTTGATGATTGTGGTGATGTCGGTGATGAATGGTTTTGACCGGGAGTTGCGCGAGCGAATCCTGGGAATCATGCCCCATGTCACTATTTACAACGGGAGCCCTGATGTGGATTGGGCCCAGTTGCGCCAACAATTGGTTTCCGACCCTGCGGTTCTCTCCGCGGCAGAAGTGTGGCAGGTCAATGCGCTTGCCAGGCGTGGGGCTGAAGTGACGCCGCTGTTGGTGCAGGGGGTCAACCCGGAGACAATTACCGAAGTCTCCAATATCGGGGACTTCCTTGAATCCTCATCCTTCGATGCCTTGCTGGACCCATCTGAACCGGGTGTGGTTCTGGGTAAAGGGCTCGCTGAGAAGTTGGGGGTTGAGGCGGGTGATTACCTTTCCCTGATTGTACCAAATAACGATAGTGCCACCGGTGCACGCAAGGCAGCCAGGGTTGCTGGATTTAAAGTGGCGCAGGTTTTTCACTCTGGCACTGTATTGGATCAATCTCTCGCCCTGGTTGCCTGGCAGCAGGCCAGGAATCTGGCTGGAGGTAGCGGTGGGGCAGGGATCCAGTTGCGGGTCAATGAAATGCTCGAGGCCAACTGGATTATGCGGCGTCTTCTGCAAGACCTGCCTCGGGGCAATTTCTACGGCACTGATTGGAGCCGAACCCACGGCAACCTCTACCAGGCTATTCAGATGTCCCGCAACCTGGTGGGGTTACTGGTTTTCCTTATTATTGCGATTGCCGCTTTTAATGTGGTTTCCACTTTGGTGATGGTGGTTATCGATAAGCATACCGATATCGCCATCCTCCGTACTATGGGTGCCAGTACCCGACAGATTTTGCTGACTTTTGTAAGTCAGGGGGCGCTGGTCGGGCTTGTGGGGGCTGTGGTTGGCGGTGCGTTGGGGGTGTTAGGCTCGCTGACAGTGACCAAATTGGTAGCGGGGCTGGAGTCAATGCTCGGCATCCAGTTCCTGAAGTCTGATGTCTATCCCGTGGATTATTTGCCGTCCCAGTTGGTGTGGGGAGATGTGGCACTGGTTGTGGCGGCGGGCTTTCTGCTTAGCCTGCTGGCAACTTTGTATCCGGCCTTTAAGGCCAGTCGGGTTCAGCCGGCAGCGGCCTTGCGCAATGAGTAAGTCGGGCCGGGCTTTTGGGTAGGGTGTCAATTTTTAGAAGATATCTGCCGGTGCCCGCCGCAATTTTGGCTTGGGTGCTGGTTGCCTGTTTTACATTGATGCTGGATGGGTGGTACCTAAGGGTTTTTTGTCCGCCTGATATGCGTAGTGGTTCTGTTTGCTACGCAGGGGGGTGGGAGATCTGGCCCATTTGGATTGTTTCACTGGGAGCGGTACTTTCAGCGTTTATGGTGGTGTGGGCGGCCGCGTTGGCTGCGGCTACTGCCAAAATTAAGGTGGCCCGCAAGGCTTTATTTGTTGGAGCTATTGTAGCTTTGGTGCTAGGTGCTCTTACCGAGTATTACCTGCAGGCATTGCTGGCAATTGTCTCAGGGGCTTTTGCCTGTTGGTGCCTGCAGAGGGTTTACAGCGGGAAAAATTAACTGACCGCTGATCGCCTTTGGATTCGCAATTTCCATCTTTTCACAACGTGCCAGCGCCAGAGGGCACGCATGGCAAAATAGGCCACTGTCGCAAAGAATGCCCCGGCAATCAGAGAGCCGGTAAATAGTGGCAGCCAGATCTTCCCGACTTCACTGGTCAACCATTCCCACGACAGTTCGATGCTGAAATCCACCGGTGGCGCCCCCAGAACCCAGGCGCCGAGCTTGTAAGTGCTAAAGAAAATAGCCGGCATGGTGATCGGGTTACTGATCCATACAAGAATCATCGACAAAGGTAGATTGCAGCGCAGCCAAAGTGCGAGCAGGGCGGCAATAACCATTTGCCCTGGCAAAGGGAGGAAGCTGGTAAATACGCCAACCGCAAATGCGACCGAGACTGAGTGTCGGTTCAAATGAAAAAGGTTGGGGTCGTGGAGAAGAGTCCCCAGAAATTTGAGGCCATTGTTGGCTCTAACTTCTTCGGGGCTTGGCAGCCATCGCCTGATAATACTCTTCGGCATAACTCTGTCTGTAACCTGGGTGGTGGCAGCCTAAAACAAGCGCTGTTCCGAGGCCTGGATATTCTATCTGTGGGATTTTCCCTAAGCCCCAAATAAAGCATAGAGCGCTCGCGTTAGTCGAACAGGCTCATCTGGCGCGGGCGCTATTATGCCCACTTAAACATGGCAAGACTACTGCTCTGTTGAAAGTCACCTATTTTGCCCTATTGTCAACAATCCTTAATGTTTAATCGGGGATGCCTGCAGTTGACGAGAGAATGCTGGTGATTTAATGTCATGCCCCATTAAGATTGTCGACAATCCAGGTCTTGCATGACTGTAGTTGGTACTGCCGGTTCAGCTTCAGAGGAGCGCCAAAGCCTTGCTGAACGCTTATTTCTGACTTTACGCGCTGAAATTGTGGAGGGGCAAATTGCCTCTGGCAGCAAAATTAGCGAGCCGGAACTGGCGCGCCGCTTTAATGCCAGTCGCGGGAGTTTGCGCGAAGCCGTGATGCGCCTGGAGTCTTTGGGGCTGCTGGAACGCAAGGTCAATGTCGGAGCCCGGGTTGTAGAGTTAAGTGAGCGCGGCTTACTGGAACTCTATGAGGTTCGCGAAGCCCTTGAGGGTATGGCTTGCCGTCTGGCAGCGGAACAGCGCACCGAGGAAGACTTGGTCGAGCTGCGCCAAATGCTCTATCACCATGAGCAGCAGGAAGAGCTGCAGGCCGGTAAGGCGTACTTCCAGCCGGAAGGGGATTTTGATTTTCATTTCCGTATCGTGCAGGCATCAAAGAATGATCTTCTGATCGATACTCTGTGCAATCGACTTTATTACCGTGTTCGTATGTATCGCTACCAATTGGGGATGGCCAGTCCCCGGGCCCAGCGGGCTTTCCGCGAACACAACCATATTATTGAGGCCATTGAGGCCGGGGATGGTGAGCTGGCGGAGCTGTTAATGCGCCGGCATATCCGCGCCTCGAGAATAAACATTGAAAAGAAACTGAGGTAGAGCATGAGCCAAAAGCCTTCTGCTGGCGCGCGTTTCCGCGCTGCACTCGCCGAGAATCAACCGCTGCAAGTGGTTGGTACCATCAACGCCTATTCCGCCATTATGGCCGAACGTATTGGTCACAAGGCGATTTACCTGTCTGGCGCCGGTGTTGCCAACGCCTCCTACGGTCTGCCGGACTTGGGTATGACCAGTCTCGATAATGTACTGGAGGATGTGCGCCGTATAACTGCTGCCAGTGAGTTACCGCTTTTAGTGGATATTGATACTGGTTGGGGCGGCGCTTTCAACATTTCCCGCACCGTTAAAGAGATGATCCGCGCTGGTGCCGCTGCGGTACACATTGAAGATCAGGTAGCGCAGAAGCGCTGTGGCCATCGCCCGAATAAAGAGATTGTTTCCAAGCAGGAGATGGTCGACCGTATCAAAGCGGCGGTAGATGCTCGTACTGATGACGATTTCTTTGTAATGGCTCGCACCGATGCCTTTGCACAGGAAGGGCTCGATGCGGCTATTGAACGCGCCCAGGCTTGTATTGAGGCTGGCGCCGACGGCATTTTCGCGGAAGCGGTTACTGAACTTGAGCACTATCGTGCCTTTAAGGACGCGCTAAATGTGCCGATTTTGGCGAATATCACCGAGTTTGGTAAAACCAAGCTGTATAACGCCAAAGATTTGGGCGAAGCGGGCGCAGATATCGTACTGTATCCACTGTCGGCGTTCCGTGCGATGAACCGCGCGGCGGAAAATGTTTATACCAGTATCCTGCAAAATGGCGATCAGCAAGCGGTTGTCGACACCATGCAGACTCGTGAGGAGCTGTACGATTACCTGAATTATCACGAGTTTGAGCAGAAGCTGGACGAACTTTTCAATAAGTAGGCATTACGGAGTTATTCAGAGGCTCCCAAGCTGCCCGGTGCGAAAGCCGGGCGCTGCGCTTTCAATTGGATGAACACAGCAAATGTGTATACAACAGGGGAAATAAGAAGATGGTAGAGAAAGCATTGGGCGGTGCTGGTCTGCGCGGCCAGGTAGCAGGTAAAACTGCACTTTCTACAGTGGGCAAATCCGGTTCCGGCCTGACTTACCGTGGTTATGATATTAAAGATCTGGCCCAGCACTGTGAGTTTGAAGAAGTTGCCTACCTGATTTTCTATGGGGAATTACCCACTGAGGGAGAGCTGGCGGAATACAAGGCGCTGCTGAAAGCCAAGCGTGGCCTGCCGCAGGCATTAAAAGAAGTGCTTGAGCGCATTCCGGCTGATGCCCATCCTATGGATGTAATGCGCACCGGTTGTTCCATGTTGGGTAACCTGGAAGGTGAAGAATCCTTCGCCCAGCAGTTGGATAAAGCCAATCGCCTGCTGGCCGCATTCCCCTCCATAATCTGCTATTGGTACCGTTTCACCCACGACAATGTGCGCATCGAAACTGAAACCGATGACGACAGCATTGGCGGCCACTTCCTGCATATGTTGCGCGATGAGAAGCCCAATGAACTGCACGAGCAGGTCATGAATGTTTCCCTGATTCTGTATGCAGAGCACGAATTTAACGCATCTACTTTTACCGCTCGCGTTTGTGCCTCCACTTTGTCCGATCTGTTCAGCTGCATCACCGGTGCTATCGGCACTCTGCGTGGTCCTCTGCATGGTGGTGCCAACGAAGCGGCAATGGAACTGATCGAGCGTTTCTCCAATCCAGACGAAGCAGAGAAAGAACTGCTGGGTATGCTGGAGCGCAAAGAGAAGATTATGGGCTTCGGCCACGCTATTTACCGCGAGTCCGACCCGCGCAATGAGATTATCAAAGGCTGGTCTGAAAAGTTGGCTGAAGATGTCGGTGATACCGTGCTGTACCCGGTATCTGTTCGCTGTGAAGAAGTGATGTGGCGCGAGAAAAAATTGTTCTGTAATGCAGACTTCTTCCACGCTTCCGCGTATCACTTTATGGGTATTCCCACAAAATTGTTTACCCCGATTTTTGTAATGTCCCGCGTTACCGGCTGGGCTGCACATGTATTCGAGCAACGCGCTGATAACCGCATTATTCGCCCGAGTGCAGAGTACGTAGGTGTTGAGCCCCGTACAGTAACTCCAATCGCTGAGCGCGGTTAATTTTCATTTCACTTTTGAAATGAGGCACACCCGGTGTGCCGGCTCCAGGTTGCCTTTGGTGAGTGGCCTGGAGCCACCCTCAGAAGAGACACGATTTTAAAAAAAGATTCGACTGATTTACCTGCTATGAATACTGATTACCGCAAATCACTGCCCGGTACAGACCTCGATTATTTCGATACCCGAGCCGCTGTTGACGCGATCCAGCCCGGAGCCTATGCCAAACTGCCGTATACCTCACGTATTCTGGCGGAAAACCTGGTGCGTCGCTGCGAACCGGCAAAACTGACCGACTCCCTGAAACAGATTATTGAGCGCAAGCGCGAGTTGGACTTCCCTTGGTTTCCAGCCCGAGTGGTGTGCCACGACATCCTCGGCCAAACCGCGCTGGTAGACCTGGCCGGTCTGCGCGATGCCATTGCCGATAAAGGCGGTGATCCCGCCAAGGTAAATCCAGTTGTTCCCACCCAGTTGATTGTGGATCACTCCCTCGCGGTAGAGCACCCCGGATTTGAGAAGGATGCTTTTGAAAAAAATCGTGCGGTAGAGGAGCGTCGTAACGAAGATCGCTTCCACTTTATCAACTGGACCAAAACCGCATTTGAAAACGTCGATGTGATTCCCCCCGGTAACGGCATCATGCACCAGATCAATCTGGAGAAAATGTCTCCGGTGGTGCAGGTGCGCGAGGGCGTGGCCTTCCCGGATACCTGTGTCGGTACCGACAGCCACACGCCGATGGTAGACGCTCTGGGTGTGATTTCTGTGGGTGTTGGCGGCCTGGAAGCTGAGAGCGTGATGCTTGGCCGCGCCTCTTATATGCGTCTGCCGCATATTGTTGGAGTGGAGCTCACCGGAAAGTTGCAGCCGGGTATTACTGGTACCGACTTGGTATTGGCTCTCACTGAATTCCTGCGCCGCGAGCGCGTGGTTGGAGCCTACCTGGAGTTTTACGGTGAGGGGGCTTCCAACCTGACCCTGGGCGATCGCGCCACTATTTCCAATATGACTCCAGAGTATGGCGCTACTGCGGCCATGTTCTCTATCGATGAGCAAACCATCGACTATCTCAAACTCACCGGCCGTGATGATGAGCAGGTAGCCCTGGTAGAGAAGTTTGCCAAGGAAACTGGCCTCTGGTCCGATACCTTGAAGGATGCCGAATACGAGCGCGTTCTGAAGTTCGATCTGGACACAGTGGGTCGTAACCTTGCTGGCCCCTCCAACCCCCACGCGCTTCTGCCGGCTTCGGAACTAGCTAATCGCGGTATCGCTAAAGCCTGGGAAGAGAAAGCCGGTGAGATGCCCGATGGTGCTGTGATTATTGCCGCGATTACCAGCTGCACCAATACCAGCAACCCGCGCAATATGATTGCCGCAGGCCTGATTGCCCGCAATGCGAACAAGCTCGGCCTGACCCGCAAGCCCTGGGTCAAGTCCTCCCTGGCACCGGGTTCCAAAACGGTAAAAATGTATCTGGAAGAGGCCGACCTGCTTCCGGATCTTGAGCAGATGGGCTTCGGCGTAGTGGCTTTCGCCTGCACCACCTGTAATGGCATGAGCGGTGCCCTGGACCCGAAAATCCAGCAGGAAGTGATTGATCGCGATCTGTATGCTACTGCAGTCCTGTCCGGAAACCGCAACTTCGACGGTCGTATCCACCCCTATGCCAAGCAGGCTTTCCTGGCTTCACCGCCACTGGTCGTTGCCTACGCTATTGCCGGTACCATCCGTTTCGATATCGAAAAAGATGCGCTGGGATACGATGGGGAAGGCAACCCGATTACCCTGAAAGATATCTGGCCCAGCGATGAAGAGATCGATGCGATCGTACGTCAGAGCGTGAAGCCACAGCAGTTCCGTGATGTGTATATTCCCATGTTCGAAGAGCGGGATGCCGCAGAAGAGCAGGGCCACGCACTCTACGACTGGCGCCCGATGAGCACCTATATCCGCCGCCCACCTTATTGGGAAGGTGCCCTGGCAGGCGAGCGCAGCTTGAAGGGCATGCGCCCGCTGGCGGTGCTGGGTGACAATATCACCACCGACCACTTGTCTCCGTCCAATGCGATTTTGGCCAGCAGTGCTGCCGGTGAATATCTGGCGAAAATGGGGCTGCCTGAGGAGGACTTTAACTCCTACGCGACTCACCGTGGCGACCACCTCACTGCCCAGCGTGCAACTTTCGCCAATCCGAAGTTACTCAACGAAATGGTGCGCGATGATAACGGCGAGATCCGCCAGGGCTCTCTGGCTCGTGTCGAGCCGGAAGGGCAGGTTACCCGTATGTGGGAAGCCATCGAGACCTACATGGATCGTAAGCAGCCGCTGATTATCATTGCGGGTGCCGATTATGGGCAGGGCTCTTCCCGTGACTGGGCTGCGAAAGGTGTGCGCCTTGCCGGCGTGGAAGCGATTGTGGCCGAAGGCTTCGAGCGAATTCATCGCACCAACCTGATCGGTATGGGTGTATTGCCGTTGGAGTTTAAGCCGGGCACTACTCGTGAAAGCCTGGGTATCGACGGTACCGAGAGTTTCAACGTAATCGGTGAGCGTACTCCGCATGCTACGCTGACCTTGCTTATCCACCGCGCTAATGGTGAGACGATTGAGGCTCCTGTTACCTGTCGCCTGGATACCGCAGAAGAAGTTTCCATTTATGAGGCTGGAGGTGTTTTGCAGCGCTTTGCTAAAGACTTCCTCGAAGCAGAAGCGACGGCCTGAGTTATGAAGTTTGCTCCTCAAGTAAAAATCCCCGCGACTTATATGCGCGGGGGAACCAGCAAGGGTGTTTTCTTCCGCTTACAAGATCTGCCTGAAGTTGCACAAGTGCCGGGGCAGGCCCGTGACAACTTGCTGCTGCGCGTGATTGGTAGTCCAGACCCCTACGGTAAGCAAACCGACGGTATGGGTGGCGCTACTTCAAGCACCAGCAAAACGGTAATTTTATCGCCCAGCGATAAAGCCGATCACGATGTGAACTACCTGTTTGGTCAGGTTTCCATCGATAAGCCGTTTGTTGATTGGAGTGGTAACTGCGGCAATCTCACTGCCGCCGTGGGTGCCTTTGCCATCAATAGCGGTTTTGTAGAGCCCGCCAGAGTGCCAGAAAATGGCATCTGCACCGTGCGCATCTGGCAGGCCAATATTGGCAAGACCATTGTTGCCCATGTACCTATGACCAATGGTGAAGTTCAGGAAACCGGGGACTTTGAGCTGGACGGAGTGACTTTTCCGGCGGCTGAAGTGGAAGTGGAATTTATGGACCCTGCCGACGGTGAGGGTACCATGTTTCCTACCGGTAACCTGGTCGATGATCTGGAAGTGCCCGATGTAGGTGTGCTCAAGGCCACCATGATCAATGCTGGCATTCCGACAATTTTCGTCAATGCAGAAGATATTGGCTACACCGGCACTGAATTGCAGGATGCCATTAATGGTGACAGCAAAGCACTGGCGATGTTTGAGAGCATTCGCGTTCACGGTGCGGTAAAGATGGGATTGGTTCCTAACATTGAAGAAGCTGCCAATCGCCACCATACCCCTAAGGTTGCTTTTGTCGCTAAACCGCAGGATTACACTGCATCCAGTGGCAAGGCAGTGGCATCTTCTGAGGTTGATCTCCTCGTGCGTGCCTTATCTATGGGCAAGTTGCACCACGCCATGATGGGCACGGCAGCAGTAGCCATTGGCACCGCTGCAGCGATCCCGGGCACTTTGGTTAACCTTGCAGCTGGCGGGGGTGAGCGCAGCTCTGTTTGCTTCGGCCACCCATCGGGTACCTTGCGTGTGGGTGCTGAAGCCAAAGAGGTCGATGGTCAGTGGACTGCTACCAAGGCTATTATGAGTCGTAGCGCTCGAATCCTAATGGAAGGTTGGGTGCGAATACCTGGCGATAGCTTTTAGGACTTTGGTGATTTCTTTACAGGGGGCCTTTTGGCCCCTTTTTATTTTCCTACTGTAAAAATAATTAGGAATCGGTTTTAAATTTTTACTCCAATAAAATTTAATATTCCGTATATATTTAAATTAATAGGCGAATATTAATCTCAGTAATCCTGACAATAACTTTTCTTCCGGTTTTCCTGTGTTTTCCGGTAGGTTTTTATCTGAGAAAAAAGCTGTGTTTTTATCATTGTGAGACAGGGCTTGCCTTAATAGTCACATCCAGGTCTGTTTAGATATAGTCTTTATTGCTCAGCGCACGTATATTTAAGGCCTGCTGTTGGGATGCGAGGCGTTGGGTGAGCAAGCAGATAGACTCTAAAAAACTCCCAACATTCGTAGAAAGCTGGTGTATGAATCCTACGGTTTCAGTACTTACTTGACTTGCTGGTCGCAGCTAGTGACAACAAATTGTGAACTAGTCCTCTTTGTCCTAGTCGCGATCCGCTCTATCGTATCTGAGTTTCTTACGTCCCTTCTTTTTGAGATTTTAGCCTAGCCGCCGTACTGCCGACGGCCCTATGGGATGGCCATTCATTAAAAAATAAATGTGGCTTTCCTTTTGCAGCAGATTGGAGAGACATCAATGAGAATTAAAAAACCACTTACCTTTGCAATTGCAATGGCAAATGTCGCGGTAGTGTCGGCTTGGGCTCAGGAAGATAGCCAACAGGAAGACGATTGGGCGCTGGAAGAAGTAACGGTTACCGCAACCAAGCGCGAAACCAATTTGATGGACACCCCCGTAGCGATCAGTGCATTTACGCAAGAAGAGCTCGATCGCCAGGGTATTAAGAATGTAAAAGATCTGGGCAACACTATCCCCAATGTGGATATTGGCTACGATGCCTCCCAGTCTTCACCAGTAATTTCTATGCGCGGCGTGCGCTCCACCAATACCAGTGAACTTGGCGATCCGGCAGTAGGCCTACACTTCGATGGTATTTACTCTTCACGCCCCCAGTCTGCTATGGCAATGATGTTTGACTCTGAAAGGGTTGAAGCCATGCGAGGGCCTCAGGGTACCCTTTATGGACGAAACTCTACGGTAGGCGCGATCAATGTTATCTCAAAGCGACCGGTAATCGATGAGTTTGAAGGTTCCGTAGGTGTTGAACTTGGCCGCTGGAATCAAGAATTGGTCAAGGGTGTTATTAATATTCCGGTTTCTGACACCTTTGCTCTTCGCGCATCCTTTTTGGATGAGACTCGGGATTCCTATCTGACTGGTTACTACGACGCTAACCAATATGACAACCGTTATGTTAGTGCAGATAGTCTCGGGGCGACTACTCTTTCTGACGATGCAGATCGCACTTTCACCCAAAACGGAAACTGGTGGGCATCTGAGGATGTATCCCTGGTAAGGGCTGATGCTGATGATTTCTACGGGAATGTTGACCAGCAGGCAGTACGTATTGGCGCCTTGTGGGAACCAACCGAAGATATTTCCTGGTATGCCGTTGCTGAGCATTATCAGGACAGCAGTGCCGGTGGTATTAATACCATTGACTGTGATAAAGCTGATGAGCGCGATGATGGCGTAAACTGCGAAACCTACTACGGTTCTGGAGCCGATCAATATACGGTAGCGGTTAATGTTCCTGGTGAACTTGACCTTACGATGACTTCATTCCGATCCAACTTCCGCTGGGACTTTAGCGACAGCATGGCGTTTGTGTACAACACTGGCTATGCGGTACAAAACCGCAGTAACCTGATCGATGTTGACGCCGGCCGCAATACTTGGGATATGAGCATGAGCATCACAGATGCAGAGAATGTTTCATATTCCCATGAGCTTCAGCTCCAATCTACTGATGATGCTCCGCTTCAATGGATCACCGGTCTCTTCTACTTCCATGAGTCCAATGACCTCAATGGTTACTTCTTGGCTTCGCTGGATAATGCCGTTTTCTGGCGTCAGCCAGAGAGAAATGTTGATGCACTGGGGGCATTTGCCCAGGCAACTTATAGCCTCACCGATACTCTGCACCTGACACTTGGTGGCCGCTATACATATGATGAGAAAAGTGATGAGGGCGGCAATAACTTAAGCTGTACACGTGATTGGTCACTTGATACTGATGCAACTGGCGAGTACGGTTGTTTCCCCGCATACAGTCAGGCGCTCTTTAATGAATTGTCTACCGGTTACTTTGCTGATGATTCAATCTATTCCGTAGACACTTACAATGATGTTAGTGACGATTGGGAAAATGCGGATTTCCGTATTGGTCTTGATTACGATCTGACAGATGATGTGATGCTGTACTCTTACGTTGCATCCGGCTTTAAATCTGGCGGTCTAGGCGATGTAATTACTCAGTATGAGCAGGACCCTGATACTGCCGACTACATCTATGATGATGATGGCAACCGTGTTGTAGCTGCAACTTTTGATACCAACTACGATGAAGAGACTGTGGTCACTTTGGAGCTTGGTGCCAAAGGGACTTTCCTGGATGGTCGCTTGAACCTTGCCAATACTTTCTTCTTCTCCAAGTATAAAGATATGCAGCTGGCTGCGCCGGATACTGCGTATACTTTTTATGTTAAAGAGGTTGATGATGAAGGCAATTTGACGGGAGAAGTTACGACAGAGCCTGCCGTAATTTATCTCACAAAAAATGCCGCCAGAGCCGAAATAATGGGAATGGAGTTTGAGTTTGACTGGGCTCCATATCCAAATGGCCGAATTAGTGGTTTCGCCACTTGGATGAAAACAGAAATTACCTCTGATTTCTGGAACCGCTGGAACTTTAACAACCAGTCTTTGTTTGAGATTGATGACTGGGGCGCAGCTCACGATAACAGCAATGAAGAACTCTATCGCAACCTGAAAGGAAATGAGCTGCCTGCATCACCTGAGTTCAGCTTTACTATCAATTATGACCACACCTTTGAGTTAGCCCACGGTGGAGCGATCATTCCATTTGTCGGTATTCACTGGGAAGATGAGTCTTACCTGACCTACTGGAATGTTGACAAGCACGATTTCCCCACTGGTGATACTTCTGCTTTTGATGACAGCCGTGATTCTTTCTGGATGGTAAATGCTTCCGTGAAGTATGTAAGCCCGGACGATCAGTGGAATGTTGAAGCCTTTGGCAACAACCTGACTGACGAAGTTGTTCCGTACTATGCAGATGGAAGTGATGGCCTGGTATCTGGTCCATTCTCTACCCCAATGAGCTACGGTGTGCGCTTTAACTACAACTTCTAAGTAGTTACTAAGCGAGTATGATAAAAGCCGGACTGTATTATGCAGTCCGGCTTTTTTATTGCTTAATGAACCTCTCACTGATCAATATACTATCGACATGATGTCGCAGATCTAATGATGTAATTAATTCAGCTGTTTTGAAAAAAATAATATTGTGAGCTATCTAGAGCAATAAATAATCTGTTGCTGAAATTACCCCAAAATATGCGTTGTAAGCTATTTGGAGGCAACTGTGAGTGTAAATACTTACATGGGTATTTTAGATTTCCGATGAAATAGGGGCTCGCGTTTTAAAGGGAGTCTAGCTTTAACCTGTTTGTCATCACCGTTTGCTTCACTTGCGCGTCAACATTTATACCGTTGCAAAGGCAAGGCTGCTTACAATGAACAAATTTGATAGACGAACGCTTTTAAAATGGGGTGGGTTGTTAACCGTTAGTGCTATGGCCCCATCACTGAGGGCCAGTAGCGATATACCCGAGTATGAATATGATGGACTCGCCAGTACCTCCAGCCACTTTATACATGGCGTAGCCTCCGGAGACCCAACAGCCAATTCGGTTATTATTTGGACAAGGGTAACCACTGAGGAGGTTTTCCCCCTTGTCTATTGGGAAGTGGCACTAGATGAGGCATTTAGTCAGGTTGTTTCATCCGGGTATCTACAAACGGATGAGTCAAAAGATTTTACGGTTAAGCTGGATGTTACAGAGTTAAATTATGGTAGAGATTATGTCTATCGATTTAAGTACAGGGATCAGGTCTCTTCTGTAGGTCGTATAAAGCTAGCTCCAGCCTCTGGTGAGGAAGCTCCTTTTCTTAAGTTTGTGGTCACTTCCTGCTCACACTTTGAGCATGGAGAGTTTGTGGGTTACCGAGATATGGTGGAGCGGGAACAGAATATAGATGCCGTTATCCACCTCGGGGATTACTCCTATGCATCCTCAAATTCTGGTGACTACCGTAAGTTTGAGCACTCTGACTTTAAGTTTGATCGGGAGAGTTACCGAGCAAGATATTCTGAAATCAGAAGGGATACATTTCTACAGCAAGCTCATCAAATGCACACCTGGATGGTGATTTGGGATGATGGCGACCTGAGAAATGGTGTCTGGAGAGAAGGCCCGGAAATCAATGGGGCAGACTTCGAGGAAGTGATGGAGGCTGCTATGGAAACTTTTTTCCTTTGGATGCCAATCCGTTACATTGCACCGCGGCGCGTATGGCGCTCTATACCTTATGGTGATATGGCCGATATCTTTTTCCTGGACATGTGCTTCTATGATCGGGATGAGCCAATCAATGATATGCCAGATAACCTTGAGAAGCGCCAACCTATATTTGCAGAGCTTGATTACATTGGCCGGAGTATTATTGGTCAGGAACAGGCTGCTTGGTTTGAGCAGACTATAAAGCAGTCTAATGCGCGTTGGCGAATTGTCTGTTCTGGAGCGCCGGTTTTTGAATGGTGGAATAATTATTCACCGAGCGCCTGGAGAGGATACCCCCAATCCCATAAATGGTTGTTGAATCTGTTTAGTGAGCTTGAAGATAATATTGTGGTTTTATCCGGGGGATTACATAAAGCAATGGCCTCAGGGCTAGCTTTAGATCCTTTTGCTGATGATTACAATGCAGGTAGAGATAATGTCGCGATTGAAATAACGGCTCCCTCCCTCACTCGTGGAGATGGTGGTGCTATATGGTACGAAATTGCAGACAACCGGAGCACTGAGACTACGCTAAAGAAAAATCCTCATATGAAGTTCCGTAAGGGGAATAGGGCGGGTTACTTAATTAGTAAATTTGAGAGTGATCAATTTACCGGCCGCTGGCGACTCTATGATACCGTGAGATCTAAAAATGGCCCGAGCGCTGATACTTACGGAGATATTATCAGTGAGTATGGGACATCAAAAATTAAAATAGTGGAATAAATATTGTCGCAGTAAATAGCCGGCAAAGTTTTGATATTAGATGCCGCCTCAGATACCACCATATGGTGGTTCGGTAAGAAGTCTGGGGCTAGGATTGCTGCATCTGTGTCATACTTGCACACTTTCTCTATTGGGGGTGGCGGTATGTCTGAAATACAGTTGGAAGAAAGACGGAAGTTAGAGCTAATCGAAAAGGTTAGAGGTTATCTGTCTAAAGAATTTGAGCTGGAAATTGGCGGTTTTGAAGCGGAGTTCTTTATTGATTTCCTTGCAAAGGAGATGGGGGCCGGCTTTTATAATCAGGGTTTACATGATGCTCAGGTAATAGTGTCCTCTAAGTTGGAGGATATTTCTGATGCAATTTATGAGATAGAAAAGTCTGTCGACTAGAAATATAGCACTTGTTGATAGCAGTACGATTCCATCTTTTAGAAGCTGTTCAAGGATATTGATTTTTAGGTTTTTCTGCCTGGATAAATAGCATGGCTGCAAAAACCAATACTATTCCAGGTATGAAGCTGATATTAAAGTTTGCCATTTCCAATACTATGGCCACTATAAGTACAAATATCGGATTCAAGAAGCTATACGCCGCAACTTTGGTTGCCCCGATCCTTAATGTGCTGAATTGCAGCAGGAAAAAACTAATTAAAGTTGAGAATAAGGCTAAATAGAATAGCCCGCCGTAAGTCTCGGTGGGTATATTTCGCCATTCTATCTGGTTCAAGTTTGGAAAAGAGAGCAATAGTAACCAGAGCGCGCCAAATAGAATAACCCAGAAAGTCATGACCTCTGTAGGCTCCCCTGAGTGAACCTTCTTGATAAGCGGGTTATATAAACTGAGTGATATAGCACCTAGGGTGAATATCCAATCCCCTTTGTTTAGGTCTAGCGTCATCGCTGTTGAGATACTCCCCTTGAATACAATCCAAGCTGCACCCAGAGTCCCAAGGGTTAGGCCAATAACTTTGCGGGTGCTGCTCCGATCGCCATTGATGATCAAAGTAAAGATGGCAGTCATCGCCGGAACGGTTGTAAAAAGAGCGCCGGTATTTACTGCGGTGGTGTATTTGAGTGCTTCAAACATACACCAGAAAAAGATAACCAATGGGATACTGAGTAGTGCATACCCCAGCAGTTTTTTTGGCTCTGGAAGCTGAATCCCGTGCTTTAAAAATATGAAGGGTGCAAATAGTCCCGCCGCAATTAAGAATCGAATCAACATCATGGAATCCGCCGGGAGTGAATCGGCGATTAACTCCCCAACAGGAAATGATCCTGCGACCAGTAGTGTACAAAGTATCATCAGGCAGTGAACCCACCAGAGCGAGGTGTTGGGGCTTGTAGTTGATGGGGTTATGTCCCTGGAAAGCTCACTCATGCTTCTTCCCTCTATTAGCGAGAGATAAGTGTATGTCGTTTCTGGTAAACTGATAATCCAGCATTATAGACACTCACTGTTGAGGAGAAGGAAACAGTCGCCTATGGAGACAATTGCAGCAATTCCAATATTTGTGACTGTGGCAGAAACCGGTGGCTTTTCCCCGGCGGCAAAGTTACTTGGCATCTCAAAATCAGCGGTAAGCAAGCGGGTTACCCAGTTGGAGCTGCAGCTTGGGGTGAAGCTTTTGCACAGAACTACGCGAAAGTTGAGCCTGACGGAGGCTGGGGAGCATTTTTATGAGCACGCACGCGTTGCTTATAAATCGGCCAAAGATGCACAAGACGCAGTTCTGCAGCTACAGGGGGAGCCTCGGGGGCGCTTGCGGATCAATGCTCCTATGTCCTTTGGTAGATTGCATTTGGCTCCGTTAATTCCCGTATTTATGAAGCGTTACCCCGAGATTAGTATCGACATGGTACTGGACGATAAAGTTGTCGATTTAGTGGGGGAGGGCTTTGATATCGCTATTCGCGGAGGTGACCTTCCCGATACCAGCCTGATTGCCCGCAAACTTGCACCTCTGAAAAGTGTACTCTGTGCGTCACCTTCCTACTTGAAGGAATTCGGGGAGCCCACAGAACTGGAACAGTTGAGCGCCCATAATTGCCTGATTTTTACTTATTCCAGGGATGTGAAAGAGTGGGGTTTTATCAAAGACAATCACTTACATACCATCGAGGTGAAGGGTAACTACCAGGTAAATAATAGTGAGGCACTGAGGGAAGCTCTTCTTCAGGGTGTAGGGATAGGCCGCTTGCCCACCTTCGTGGCAGGACCAGACATTGAGGCTGGAAAGCTAATTCCTCTATTTGAGGAGTACCAGATGCCTGCAAAGTCTATCTACGCGGTTTTCCCTGAGCGGCAGTTTATGCCAGCCAAAGTCCGCGCCTTTATAGACTTTGCAATAGAGTACTTTGGCGGCGATACACCTTACTGGGATCAGTAAAATGTTAACCTTTCGTCAACAGTAAGTCTCCGTCGAACCCCATTATCAGCGATAGGGAAACCCAATAAGCTTCTTCTCATCGACATTCAATCAACGAACGATAGTCAGAGAGAAACTTATGGAATTGTTTAAAGCTGTTGAATCCCGCCGCTCGGTTAAGCATTTCGATGTCACTGCAGAGATGCCTGCCGAGGACTTCACCCGTCTGGTCCAGGCGACCATGTTGTCGCCGACTTCTTACAATATTCAGCACTGGCGTTTCCTGCGCATCACTGACATTTCCCTCCGTAGCCAGCTTAAAGATGCAGCCTGGGGACAGCAGCAAGTAGAAGATGCTTCTGAGTTGGTCATACTTTGTGCAGATATTAATGCCTGGAGCGATCGGCCGGAGCGGTACTGGGCCGATGCGCCGAAAGAGGCTCGGGATGTGTTAGTGCCAATGCTAACTGAATTCTACAAGGGTAAGCAGCAACTACAGCGGGACGAGGCTATTCGAAGCTGTGGATTGGCAGCACAAACCATGATGTTAGCTGCAAAGTCTATGGGATATGACACAGGCGCAATGGTTGGATTTGACCCAGAGAGAGTCGCTGATCTGATCAATTTGCCCGAAGGTTATTTGATCGGGATGATGATAGTGATTGGAAAAGCGGCAAAAGTTGCGAATGGACGTGGTGGACAGCTGTCGATAAATGACGTCCTGTTCGAGAATAGCTTTTAAGGTGATGAGAAATAGGGGTGAATCGCTATTGAGGCTCTTTTAGTAAGTCTCAAGGATTAATTGTGTAAATTGTAAAGGCAATTACAGTGTCTATTTGCTGACGTTATCAAAGTTTCGTTATGTTTGCCTACTTCAAATAATAGATATGAGATAGAGCAATATAATGAAAGCTCCCTTAGGCTCAGAATGAGTTCTTTTCATTGATATTGGAAACGTGAAGTGTGGCTTATGCCTACAATTTTCTTATATCAATGAGAGGGACCTGCCATGAACACCTGTTACCACAAGTTAGTCACAGCTTTCGTCACAAGTGCTACTTTATTCTCATCACCACTAGTTATGGCTGTTGATTGTGGCGATGTAATAACAACAGCTGAAACCCTGTCGGAAACGCTGAATTGTGAACTGAGCCTGGCGAATCCCTATGCGGTAACAGTAACAGGACCCGGTGGAAGCCTTACGATGGCAGAGGGCGGGGAAATTATTTGTGATAACCCAAATCTAGAAGGTATTGCTGGAATTTTGGTTAATGGATTATCTGGTGCTGTTTATGGTGGGACGATAACCGACTGCCCAGATGGTTTAAACCTGGAGGGAGATGGATTTCATACCATAGATGGAATTATGATCTTAAATTCTCCACGAGAGGGAATTGTTATTGATAGTGACTCCAATAATATTGTTGGGAATCAAATTATTGATACTGGCAATGATGATGGTATAGATGTTAGAGGCGATCGAAACCAAATTATCAATAATTATATTGAATCAGCCGGCGATCAGGGAATTACGGTAAATGGTGTGTTTACACTGGTTCAGCTAAATACTGTTGTCGGTAGTACTGATGGTGATAACGGAATTGATATTAATGAAAGTAACACAACAGTTATTCAGAACTTTGTTACCGGCAGTGCGAGTAATGGGATTGAACTCAATGTGGATGTATCAAGTACTTCTATAATACAAAATATAGTCATGGAAAATGGGACAAATGGCTCGCCTGATACAGCCGGTATCAATATCGCTGGATTCAATAATGAGAATAATGTGGTGGTAGGGAATACATCGCTTGATAATTCTGCATTTGATTTACGTGATCCTACCGATCCAACTTGCAGTGGAAGTAATACTTGGATTGCCAATACTCATGTAACAGCTGAACCTGCCTGTTTGGATTAAGATCGGAGGGGTTTTTAATCTGGGGAAAGTAGTAAGCGAGTGAGTGTTACTGCTGGAGAAGCCGGAAAGATATACTGCATTTAAGGTGTGCTGTGTATTCGCGTCTTCCCTATTTTGGGTAAGTTGGTGGAGTTACTAAAATTGAGCCCGAACTACGATGTTCCACGCCAATGCTGACACTCGATTGCCGATAGGGTGACACTAAGGGCTATGTTCTGTGAGAGAAACGACATGGCAGTCTTCTGCTTTATGAAAATCAGTTGTCGTTTCCTACAAAAATCTCAATCCGATCGACATTCCCGCTAGCATCCAGTACAGCAATTTGGTGCTTACCACTTCCCGGAAATAGTGCCAGGTTTTCGTTTCCGAGGGTTTCGCCCTTGGGCTCACCGTTTAGGAACCAATAGCGCTTTCCCTGTCCGCCAATCGCGCTCAGAGTTAAACGCGGAAGTGGGGCATTTTTGCCGGTAGGTCGATACTGGTTACCATCTCCAGCTCCGATAATCTTTAGTGGAGTCCCTGTTGTTGCAGTCGGGGTGTAACACTCGGGAGCCGTCGGAGGAATTTGTTGGGCCCGGGTGTGGTTTTCAGGTAGCCAGGATTCCAGTTCTTTCGGCCAAAGGGCTAGGCTATGCCTTTCAGTAGTAGAATCCATACAACTGGGCTTTACCCGCATACCTTGCCGGTTTGCAAAGAAACTAAAGGTTTGTGCTGCCCGCAGAGGCTCACCTTGCGGCGATAGTGTTCTGGGTGTGCGCCCTTGGATTAACCAGGCGTTGTGTTGCAGATGGCAGTGGCTGGTTTGTGTGAGCGTCTTCTGGCCCCCAAGCGGCCAACAAATAGTCTCTTGAGTTACTGAGTCTGGCTTTTTCAGGTGCTGTTGTTTGTTGTCTGGTAATGCGGCGATAACTGCGTTCAACAGAGGTGTGGCACTAATGGAGCCATAGTAACCGGGTAGGGGAGTGCCATCCGGTCGGCCTACCCAAATGCCGACGGTGTAGCCGGGAGTTACGCCAATCGCCCAGGCATCCCGATAGCCGTAGCTGGTGCCTGTCTTCCAGGCGATATCTGCCTTGTTTTGTCGCACCAGATTGCGCCAACGGCGGGAACCTCCGCGATTGGAAGCGAGCATTTCAAATGTAATCCAAGCCGCCTCAGAAGACATCAGATGCCTTTCACGTACGGGCTCCTCGGGTAAATAGCGGGGAGCTGCAGTCTGGCCTCCCCGTGCCAGTGCGGCATAAATACCTGTCAGCTGGTCAAGACGAGCACCTACGCCCCCCAAAATCATGGCCAAGTTGGGTCTACCACCACTGGGAAACTCTAGTGCTAGTCCGGCATTCTCCAGGGCTGCGGCCAATCGACCGGGGCCGTAATGTTCCAGTAGCTGAACTGCAGGGACATTGAGAGATTTCTGAAGGGCGGCAGTGGCGGTGACAGGGCCGGCGAAGCCTCGATGGAAATTTTCAGGGCGGTAATCGCCGTAGATGCGGGGCGCATCGCTGAGCAGGGAGGCGCTGTGAATCAGGTCCTCATCAATGGCAAGTCCGTACAAAAAGGGTTTGAGCGTAGAGCCCGGTGAGCGTACAGCCCTGGCCATATCCACATAGCCATAGCGGCGCCCGTTACCAAAATGAGAAGCTCCCACGTAGGCACGCACGGATAAATCGGAATTCTCCAAAACTACAACAGCTGCAGATGTTTTGGCTGGATAGCTATCCATATGATCGCGCAGAAAATCTTCCAGTCCGCGCTGGATGTTGCCGTCGATTGTGGTGTGAATAACTTCTTGGTCGCTGATGGTATTTACCAGTCTGCGGGCTAGGTGCGGGGCGTTTTGCGGGAATTCCAAGCGTTCCGCATAGACCTGCTCAAGCTGGGCGCGTTTAACATCCTCTGCGCTCCAGACGGTAAATGACTGCAGCCTATCCAGAACTTTGTCCCGGGCTTTTTGTGCCTTTAGAGGATGCCGATCTGGCCGCAGGCGGCTCGGCGCCTGAGGGAGTACAGCTAGCAGTGCAGCTTCCGCATGGGTAAGGTCGGAGGCTGATTTACTCAGGTATAGACGGCTGGCTGCTTCCACGCCTTCAATATTGCCGCCGTAAGGTGCGAGGTTCAGGTACAGATCGAGAATTTCATTCTTGCTGAAGTGCCACTCCAATTGCAATGCACGCAATATCTGCTTGGTTTTGCCCGGCAGAGTTTTGCGGTGTGGGTCCAGTAGTCGCGCTACCTGCATGGTGAGAGTGGAACCGCCGGAAACGACTCGTCCATTGCGAAGGTATTGGACTGAAGCTCGCAATAGGGCTAGCGGATTTACTCCGGGGTGCCGATAGAAGTGTCGGTCTTCGTAGGTGAGAAGAGCTTCGATAAAGCGCGGTGATACATTTTCCCGAGATATTGGGTATCTCCAGACTCCGCGACTGTCGGCAAAGAAACGTAGTGGTTTGCCGTAACGATCTGCAACGACTCGTGCAAAATCTTGAGTTTCGGGAAGAGGAGGAGGGAAAGCAAAGTCGAGCAGTAGCAGTACCGCTGTGAGGGCGGCGGGCGCAAGCAGCAGTGCGCGAACTCTGCGACTGCTGCTTTGCCAGGCTCTCCGGATAGTGGCCAACAGCTTCACTGTTTACCGATTACCCGCATTTGCGTTAGGGGATTTTCACCGATAGCGAAGCGTTCCGGTTTGTACATATCCTCTACGTAGGGTGGGGGTACCTGATAGTTGCCGGGGGTTACTGCGCGGGTGATATAGAAGAGATTGGTGGTTTTGTATCTCAGCTGATCCAGTGCCGCCACAAAGCGGTCATCGCGATATTCAGTGTGTTGGATATTGTCCTGGGTGTCCTGCCACTGGGCAATACTTTTGCCATCGAACTCGAGTTCATCCACTTTGATACTGTCGGCCAGGTTTTGATTCTCCAGCTCAAAACCTGCGGGCAATAGGTCCACTGCAAGTAGGTCGGGCAGGCGTTGGTCCGCATCAATTTGCAAACGCACCAGGTAAAGCTCGCCCTCACGAACCTGATTGGGAATGACTTCCGTGCCATCCAAATTGTGGTAGCTGCGTTTAATTCTGACACCTTTATCCATCTCCGCCTCAGGTGACTTCTTGCTGTAACCATTGATGGTAATTGCTGCATAGAGCTTTTCTATCTGTGCAGTTACCTCAAGTGCGCTGGCGGCTTCGCGCCCGCGGAATAATGCGCTGTGCGGGTTATCGCTATTGAGCTCGCGCAAGCCATCAATACTGGCCAAAGTCGCAGACCAGTTTGCGCTGCTATTGAGTTGCAACTGTGCTCCAGCCATAAACACACTATTGCGCTCCTGGGTGCTGAGATATTGGCGACCGTGGAGAAGATCGGCCAGCTCGAACACCAGGGATTCCGTTTTATCACCTGCGAAATTGTGCTCTAGGAGCAGGGAGATCATTTGAGCCGTATCCCGTAGGTCTGATCCATAATCGCCATAGTAGCTGCGGCGTTTGCGCTCGATTTTAAGCGCTTTTTGCAGGGCCTCCTGGGCCAGGGTGGCATCGCCCATGGTGTGCAAAGCGATTGCCATATGCAGATTTGGCAAGGGAGATTGGGTCAGGCTAGAGCCGCTTTCATAAAGGGTACGCAGTTGCCCGAGAGACACTTTCTGTACTCGTGAGAGCACATAGGCAGCGTAAGCTCTTGAGGCATAAGCATAGAAATCGGGACTATAGCTATAGCGTTGCTGATAGAAAGTACCGCGCTCACGGGCGTAATCCTGCAGGCGCTTGAGTGCGGATTCCAGGCGGTTATCGTCAAATACGATTCCCTGGTCCCGGGCCCGCAATAGAAGATCGACTACATAGGCGGTTAGCCACTGGCTTTCGGAAGACTCGGAACTCCATAGGCCAAAGCTGCCGTTCCCTTTTTGCATACTGAAAATGCGTTCAATACCTGCGTCGATACGTTCGGCCCGCTCATTCTCATCCAGAGGTTCAAGGCCCAGTTTTTGCTGTCGCTGCGGCGTTGCCATGACTAGCGGGAAGGTCCGGCTGGAGGTTTGTTCCAGGCAGCCGTAGGGGTATTGCAGCAGGTTGGATAGGTGATCCTGTAATTGCAGTTGCGGTCGGCTGTCCAGGGATACCAGGGTTTGAACAGTTCCAGGCATTAGGGAATCCAGGAAGCTGCTATCGGCACTGAAGCTCTCGCCCTGGGACAGGAGCCTGCGCTGGTTGCGTGTGGTTGCCGGCCAAGCGGGGCGCACGCCCAGGCGCCACTGCTGTTCGATATCGATATCATTTCCATCTTTATCGACGGCACCCTGCACGACCAGTTTGAACTCCGCATCTCCGGTGGCATCTTTGGCGGTGATAGGGAAGCGCAAAGTTTTGCGTTCACCATCCGCCAGTTCCAGCAACCGCTCACCCATTTCCAAGTCTACCGCGCCCACCGATTGCATATTTACAGTGAGTTTTTGGGAGCGGCCACTTAAGTTATTGAGGTCAAGGGCCAGTGTGCTGCTATCACCAGGGGCCATAAAGCGAGGCAAGGCGGCTTGGGTGACAACCGGTGAGGCGACTGTTACTTCTCCGTCGGTGCTACCGAATCGGTCTTTGCTGAAAGAAACCGCCATCAGGCGCAGCTGTCCGTTAAAATCCGGTAGTTGTAGCGCGACCTTTGCTTGGCCCTGAGTATCAAATTCAACGGGTCCTGAGAATAAAGATACTATTTGAACGTCAGAGTTGGGCTCGTCGCCGCCTCGGGCCAGTTCTGCATCGCCGCCAAAACGTTGCTCCACCAGTTTGCCACTGTTGGATTCAATAATGCGATGATAGATATCCCTTACATCCACACCGTAACGGCGCTGGCCAAAAAAGGCCTCGAAGGGATCCGGGGTTTTGAAGCGGGTGATATTGAGTACGCCGACATCGACGGCGGCAAGGGTGGCCCAGGCTTTGCTTCCGTTTTGTTCGATAGAATTTTCGTCAGTAGAAATGGTAACTTCAATTTCCGAGCCGGGTAGGGCATTCGTGGGCGCTTCGAGTGAAATGGGCAGGCGCCGAGGATCGCGATTCAGGGGCAAGTGGGCGAGACCAAAAGCGCGATTGGGGGCGATACGCTCATTCTTGTCCGCAGGGCGCAGAGCAGTAACAGAAATATAGGTGTCGTGGCGATCCCACTCAGGAGAGATTGGGATTTCGATATTGGTGCCCGACTTTTCTACAGGTAGTCGTTTGGACCACAATAGTTGGTCGCTCTCCACCAACACCAACGCCTCTCCGTCAGCGGGCGGTACTATGGTGAGTTGCGCCAGATCTCCAGAAGAGTACCTTGGTTTATCCAGTGACAGGGCCACGGTATCTGGACGCGCAGCCTGGCCTTTGGCTACTTGATCCTTACGCCACCAGTAATACCAGTCCCGGCCGGCGTGGAAGCGTAAGCTGCTGGTTGCCCCCGTATTGGTATCAGTGACTTCTAAGCGGTAGTGGCCATGTTCCACTGGGACTGTGAGCTTCAGTGGCTGCTCTTCGGTGAATTGGAGCTGGCGACTGAAAGTTTCAAATTCAGCACTTGAGTATTCATAGTGCCAGCCCCGATTTGCAGAGTACTCCCAAAAGTACTGGCGGTCTTCGGAAATTAACACCGCTTTGAGATCCCGCCCGATAACAGGCTCGCCCTGTGCGTCGGCAACCACTATTTCAAATTCAGGCCTGCTGTTGGCCGATGGGTTTTCCTCTCCAAAATTTGGGCGAATACCTACCACCGGGTGTGTGGGCCATACCAGGACTGGATGTTGGCGAGTTACCGGGCGGCCGCCGGATTCGAACAGGCTGGAAACCAAGTTGATTTTCAGCGGGCTCTTAGCTCGTTTCCAACGGGAGCGCAAGGTCAGATTGCTCAACCCTTCCTCATTGAGCTCAATCGTTGGGGCATGAAACTGTCGCGTGGGCAAAGATTCATTAGTGTTCCCAAATAAGAACCCTTTCCACTGGGGGAGGGGCTCGCGATAGTGGCTAATTTGCACCAGAGTTTCCAGGCGATTCTTTGCCGCTGGCGCACCATAGAGATAACTACCTTGTACCTGAAGTTCGAAAGATTCTTTATGGCCCTCTACCAGACTGCGCTCTTCACCGTCTTGCAAAACCAGCTTCATTCGCTCTGGCAAGAATTCTTCTACCTTAAATGGATATTTCACTTTGCGCCCATCGGCTAGCTCAACATCCAGGCGCCAGTCACCGGTAGGTGCATTTTGTGGAAGTGGGATAAGCTTTTCGTAGTATCCGGGCGCGCTGGCGTGCCATGTAAATACGCGCGCGCTGGTATTGTCCGGCTTTATGAGTTCTGCCTTGATCGGCAGGTCTTTGATATAGCGACCATCATAGTTGCGCAGCAGCCCGCTCACCTGGATCGATTCATTGGGGCGATACAGATCTCGCGGACCATACATGAAAAACTCCATCGGTCTCGAAGGGCGCTGGCCCAACTGAAAATCCGAAAGGTCCAATGCAGGTTCACGTAGGTCGAGTATGGAGAAGTGACCGGTATCAGGATCTCTTGCGATGAAGAAGCGCTGTGAGTCTTCCTGTTCCTGCGTCAGAGCAAAGCGCACCTGGCCGTCTTGGTCGGTTGTGTATTGCTGGATTAGCTCCCCTTTGTTGTTGAGCAGCTCAACTTCAATGCCCTTAAGAGCCTGCCCTTCATCCAGAGATGAAACATAGAGGTCCACACTGTTTGGATAGTACCGCGCATGAAGGCCTAAGTTGGAGATGGAGAAGTGGGTGACATCATAGAGGTTGGTGTCATACATGCCTGCCGGCTGCATAACCGCGACATAGATACCTGGTTGTTGCAGGGGCTTTATATGCCCGATAGAAAGGTCGAAATCTCGCTGGACGTATTTCTCCTTGGTGAGATCGAACTGGGCACTATAGACAAAATCGGCCACTTGATTGAGGGACTTTAAGCGATAGTAGTATTTTAATGACTGGCTTTTGATCAACCTGAAGAACTCAGAATAATGTTCAGGTTTCACTCTATGGAAGTGAATCTGTGCGGCCTCAACACTGACTGCAGTAACAGGTAGGCCGGGAGTTACCGTCGCGGGAAAAATACTTCCATTGCTGGCAAAGCTGATACTGGGCTCAATCCGTCGGGTGCGAATCCTCTCCTGTTTCTCTTCCTGTAACTCCAAGCCGTTTTCGCCGGGCAGACCCGGGAGCAGGGTGAGTTTATAGCGAGTATCTGGTTCAATATGAGGAAAATAGAGAATTTTCTGGTTATCGGAGAGAACCCAACCACCATCTACACGCTCGCCATCGTCACGGGATAGATTCAAGTAGGAGCCAAAATGGGCATTGCCCAGTAAAGGTTCAGAAAAGATAACAGCGATGGCCCGTGCATCTTTAAACGTCCGCTCCCCAACATGGAGGACCTTTAGAAAGTGATCCCCGGAGATTTGAGTACTGGCACTGGCTGTGACTTGTGCAGGGGTAGCATCATTCTCTGTCAGCTCAGTAGAATTAGTTTCAGAAGTGCGCTGAACTTCATCAGCTTTCGAGATTGCTTCACTAGAAGAGGCCGCTTCTTTTTTATGCACTTTCTCAGTGGGGCTGAGAGCTTGTGCCTGGTTGTTACCCTCTTCAACGCTCCCGCCTTCCGCAAGCTTGGGGGTGTCAGCGAGTTTCTTCTCTGACTTTTCTTGTGAGCAAGCCATAGCAATAAGACAAAGAAGAATGACCGCAATCCAGCGTGGTGAGCGGTGAAGGGACATGGGTATTTCCTTATAGAATCCATTTAACGGCGCACAATTTAGTCCGTCTTTAAATATGTCTCAAGTTTCCTCCATAGTTTCCGTGCTCGGTATCTATTCCTGATGCAAGTGTGTACCAATAGTGAGATGGGGATTACTGATGGCTGGAAAATAAATTTATAGAATGATGGGATGGCAATTAGGTGGCTTAGGGAGTAAGCGACCTTCCTGTTCTATGGTGCCAGGTTGAGGCGTGTAGTTTATTCGATAATCACTAGTTCAATTGAATCTAGCCGAAGTAACGTTGTATTACTACACCTATGTTGGCTTCTTTTTACGTTTAAATAGCTTAATCCAGAAGATTCCTTCAAAGATAATGCCAAGAGCAAGGAAGATTACTCCTCCCACAGGGACTCCGAAAGCGTAGCAGGCAATCGCCGCAAATAAAAATAGCAGTGCGGTGGCAATTCTTTTCACTTTGATATTCCTTTGTTATGCCTCAGTACTAGCCTAAGCTTGTCCTACTTCAAAGACTATACTGAATACCGGACTTAAACCCAACATAAATAATGCCCAAGCATAGAACTGTAGAACAGAAAGCTAAAGGCAGATAGAGTTTGTGATGGCCGTGCCTGACCCTGTAAATCGTCACCACTATCAGCGAACTTAAGGCCAAAAGTGCCGATAAGCCTAGAGCCATTAAGATGACTTGAACTTCAGTAATGCCATCATTTCCGGCAGCTAGCGTCGGTTCTATATACTTGGGGCCGTTTTTCCCGGCAGTTGTTACAGCGGAGACACTTCTGGCTAAAAGAAGTTCGTTACCATTAAGCCCTCGCCAGTACTCCATAATGGAAATAAGAGTTGCTATTGAACTTGCTATAAGGCAAAGGCTGATTTTTGAAGCGGTAGCCATGATGCTTGAAGTTGGGGGCATACAGAATGTCTTATTTTGTCTTTCTATTGATCTTGCTTAGCCAGAGTGTGATTAGTAAGCAGGCAGTGAATGTAGGTATGAAAACGACTAAAGCTTGAAACATCAATATGGAGGCCTGGATCTTCAGAATTTCACCTTCACCAAAAGAGTTATCGTAAATGTAATGTGCAGCCAGAGTGTAACTTAGGCTGACTAATATAGAAGTAATCAGTGATCTTAGAATCATTGTTTTAGTTAACTATGATAACTCAGCTTGGATGGTCTTTAAGGGTAAACTAAACCTGTATAAGATTTCTAAGGAAATTGTTAATGGATTCTTGTAGTTCATAATCCTCTGTACTGACAGAATAGATACGTGCTTTATGGGCAAATTTCAAGGCTTTATCTTGATTGTTTAGTCTCAAAAAACATTCAGCCATTTCCAGGGCAATTGAAGCTGAATACAAAGGGAGATCTAATTTTATGGAGCAGTTAAGTCCCTGGGTGTATGCCTGTATTGCATCCTCACAGCTTTCTGAAAAATCACCCAGAGCCTCCCACTGTAGGGGATGGTCTAGCTCGCCTCCGGCATATTTTGCGCATAGTCTCTCTAGCGAGTTGAGGGAGTCTTGGCACCCAGCTTTATCCCCAGAGGCGGATTTATTGACTATCTCAAGTGCGAGTCCATGTACATCATCGTAAAGTGGTGTAATCATTTAGAAATTATACCCAAGAGCTGAAACATAAAAAATATCGATATAACAGTGGGTACTTATTGGCAAGACGAGTCTTCTGTAGATCGTTGCCAGATATTAGAGGTTTCGACTTCGCAAGTTTAAGCACGTACTCACCAAGCGGTGACTGGTATTGCTGTGAAGAGATCACAGATAGCGGCCGAGGTTTTTTATGAAGAGCCTCAGACCAGCTAGTCACCCTTACTCTTTCATATGTACTATCTTACTGTTAGGTGGGGTTATTTGAGGTAGCCTGTGAAAGTACTGATTGTTGGGGCTGGGCCCACGGGCCTTACAACAGCGGTCGAGCTTGCTCGGCGAGGGCTACTGCCAAGAATTGTGGACCGCCGGGATAGCGCGTCAACCCTTAGTCGAGCAGTGGGAGTTACTTCTCGCAGCCTTGAGTTGCTTTCTCACTCTGGCGTTTCTGAAAAGTTGATTGCTGAGGGGATCGCTGTTCAGAGCGCATGCATTTACCTAAATACGCATTTAGCACTAGAGTTCCCCCTTCATTCCGATCGGACTTATTTCCCCGCCATTCTTGGACTTCCTCAAGACAGAACTGAAGCTCTCATGGCTCAGGTTTTATTTGGTATGGGAGTCGAAGTTGAATATAGGAAAGAACTCAAAACCCTTACCGAGGAAAAGAGTGGGGTAGTGGCTTTTTTTGATAATGGTGAAGAGGAGCAATTTGACCTGGTCGTAGGAGCGGATGGTATTCGCAGTACTGTTCGTGAAGCTGCAGGTATCAGTTATCCTGGATTTGACTTGGAAGAAGTGTGGTCAATCGCGGATGTTGATACAGGGGATTGGCCTCCTAAAAGAAAGTTTACCTTGGTCAAAATGGAATCTGGCGTGGTCGCTGTTGCGGTGCCATTGGGAGAAGGCCGACACCGTCTGGTAGCTAGCTGTGATAATGCAATTAAAGCATTTCCGATGGCGGTGGATGTTAAGAGGGTTCGGCGGGAGGGAACCTTTAAAATCTCAATTCGGCAAGCGGAAACTTACTCAAAGGGCAGGATACATCTAGCTGGGGATGCTGCCCATTGCCACTCTCCGGTTGGAGGTCGTGGTATGAACCTTGGGATAGCTGATGCAGCCGAATTGGCAAAACGGATCACTGAGGGGCAGCTCCTAGGCTACTCTGATTTGCGCCACCAAGAAGATAAAAAGGTTATTGAGGTTACTGAGCGTGGCCGGAAAATGATCACTGGACAATCCCTGAAAGCAAGATTTGAATTTCGAGCGTTAATCGCTGCCGCCAGTTCTATTCCTGCGGTGCGGAGAAAACTGGGGCAGTTTGCGGTAGAACTTTAGGGGCATTCCAACCTATTTTTTTAGTTTTACAGCTGTACCAAAAACAAGAATTTCTGAGGAGCCATCCATAATTGCACTTGTAGTAAAACGAATTCCTACCACGGCATCAGCGCCTTTTTGCCGGGCACTGTCACTTAATCTTTGAAAAGCTTTGTTTCTCGCTTCGGTCAGCATTTCCGTATAGCTTCGTATCTCTCCACCGACAATACTCTTTATACCTGCCATTAAGTCACGGCCGATATGTTTTGATTGAACAACGTTGCCCGTAACGATATCCAGTACCTCCGATATTTCTCTTCCTGGTACTGTTTCTGTAGTTGAAAAAATCATATCACTCCCTTAATTATAATTACCTATATTTTTGGCTCTTTTGGTGATCTTACCCTAACCTGGATCCGTTATGCGAATATATTTAATTGTTTTATGGTGGTCGAATGTTTGTTTTTAGCTACCGTACCTTTTCTGGGTTTTAGCTTTTATCTTACATTAAATGAGGTAGGGTTCCGGGGTGAAAAGTGTAATGATCATATAGGCCAGTAACTTTTGATGGAATATGAGCTAAATTAAAAGCAATCCAGTAATTGCTGCAACTTTCTCTATAGTAAGTTGTCCACTTTTATTTTGGTATAATGGGGGGGGAATCAGTGCCCTCAATAAAGTCTCGGCTACTCAATGTAATAGCCCTTGCTGCGCAAAAGCGCGCAGTTATGACCCTAGATTAGAGAGGATTTGGTAAAATTTAGGTTAAAATTCCCTAGTGGGGTAAATGTGGGTACATAAAAGTTGCTTAAAATGTACTCCTTCATGAAGTACTTATTTCATGCTTTCTCCTTTCTTAAGGGGAGTAAGCACTGCCAATAACCAACATCTATCCACTGGTTAAATTTTCGGCCGACCTCTTTGAAATGAGCAACTTTTTCCATTCCAAACTTCTCATGAAGTGCTACGCTGCCTGCATTTGGTAGAGCTATACCGCAGATTACCGCGTGGACATTGAGTTCACTTAACTGTTTAAACAGTTCATTATAGAGCTTCGAGCCCCAGCCTTTAGAGGAATAGTTCGTGTCCAAGTACACGGTAGCCTCCACCGAATACTGGTAAGCACAGCGTCCTTTCCATTTACTGGCATAACAATAGCCAATTAAACGGCCCTCATTCTCAGCAACTAACCAGGGAAGATTGTTTTTTGAGCATTCTTCGACTCGGTCGGCGATAATTTCTGCAGAAACTGGCTCTACCTCAAAAGTGATACAGGTATTCTCCACATAGTAATTGTAGATTTTAGCAATCCCAGCAGAGTCAGAAGCTTTAACTGCTCGTATCATACTGTTGTCTCTCCCTATGTTTGATAGCATTGGCCAGAGATTGGTGGTGAACTGACTAGCCAGATACCCGCTGGCTGGCTCTGTAAAGCTTTATCAATGCTAACTTTTCTTTTTACTATTTAGCGACTTTTCCATGGCCTTTGATTCTTCTAGTGTACGAACGGACCAATCTATTCGCTGCTGATCAGAGACTATATCAGAATCAATGTTATAAAGGCTCCAGTTTCCAGAGTCATCTTTAACAAACTGAGTGCCGTACCACTGTGGCCGACCAAGATTCATCATTAAGCGATCCCAAGTGGCCGCTTTTAGCCAATTAGCTTTATTCTTATCCTCTGCCAGGGTTGCTGCAATAGTGGCAAGAGCATGGGCCAGTCTTATATCTTCTGATTTATTACCATGCTGGAAGATAAGTGCTGCATGATAGTAGTCCTTTGACGTTCTAATATGCCCATTCTCAAGCATTTTTAAGACTTTTATCCGCCGGGTTTTGTCTTCATGATTTAGTGATTCCCAGTCAATGTCACGGTGGGGGGCAATGCGCGCGCTTTGGTCTTGGGTGAATAAATCAGTGAGCAGTTTATTTTCCTGTGCAACCTTCTCCTTTGGTATTTTATGTATTGTTACTTCATTACTGGCAATAGAATATTGGGCCGAAATGCAATATAGAATAGTAATGGCTTTTGTCGTTAAGTGTCTCATACTCAAATGTTGGGTCTCGCTTTTCGTGCGTGAAGTGTAAGATAAATGTTGTGAAATTTTGTAAGTTTCATCGCTAAAGGGCTGCTATAGCTTCTATTTCTACTAGTAAATCTGGGTGTATTAGTTTTGAAACTTCCACCAATGAACAAGCGGGTAAACTTTCTTCGTAAAATTGAAAAAGTAGCTCTCGAATGGATGTTAGACTGCCAATATCGCGAACAAAGATTGTTAGTTTGACTAAATTATTTTTTACCAGTCCCTCGCAATCAAGGATTATTGAAAGCTGGGAAAGTATTTCAGTAGTCTGAGCAATCAAGCTAGAAGATTGTACTTCGGTTTCATACGCTGTAAGGCCAGATATGTATAGGGTGTTGTTGTGCTTTGTTGCGTGTACATAAGGGCCTGCAGCTTGGGGAAGGTCTTGGTAGTTTATCCTTTCGATCATTCTATCTACTTTTGTGCTCTGTAATTGGGTGATTTACTAAATTAAAACAGGAAGATTCCAGTCTTAGTTATTACTACTAGTGGCTAGTGTGTCGGCATTGCTACTATGATTAGCTCTCATTACCCTAGTAGTTTACTTTACTCCGATAGTGTAGAAAGTAAGAAAGGGTTGTTCTGGTGTATTTTTAGGAATTTTAGATATTCATTCCCAACATTTTCAGGAGCCTCCCACTGCGGATAATGCCCAATCGTTCCCTGCTCAACAATATCCGTTGGCCGATCTATCAGTTGCCGAAATCGATCCACTATATGCTTCCCTGAAACTGGGTCTAATGAGCCATTGATTAGTAATAGGGGGCCGGGGTATTGCTTTAGGGCGTCGACCCAGCGCTGACGATGTTGGCGCCTGTCGCGCATATAGCTGATTAGTTTATAAAGGAGCCGGTTGCCATTCTTGTATTGGAGAATTTGCCACAAGTCTCGCAACTCTCTGTCAGAGGGTTGTGTCTCTGGTCCGAAAATGGCACTGAAGCTGCGGCAAAACTGCCGGTAATTCATCAGTTTATTGATCAGGAAGCCTGCGGGAGAGAGCAGCAGTTTTTGTACGAAACGCGCTTGATGAGTTTCTGGAAATAGACCTCCGTTTAGCAGGCATGCTGAGGCATACCTCGTGGTACCACCGCTATTGGCTCTGGCGAGTAACTCCTGGGCAACGGTATCCCCATAGTCATGGGCCAGCAGGTGGACCTTGTTGATGTTTAAATGTTGCAGAAGAGCTTCATGTAAATCAGCTTGCCCGTGGATACTGTAGTTATGCTGCTTGGGTTTGTCTGAGTAACCGAATCCCAGCATATCCATAGCAATACAGCGATAGTGCGCTGTCAGTTGGGCCCATACCTTTTGCCAGTCATAACTACTGGTTGGAAAACCGTGAATCAAAAGCAGCACTGGTTTATGTCGGCAGCTTGGGTTGCTATCGACATAGAAGAGTTGGTGGTTTTGATAATCAAAAATCTTTCCGTTTGATAACCACTGCTGAGGCTGCATTGGCTGTTCCATTTCTTATTGTTGTATTTGCTGTAAAGATTGCACGATGAGCGCGCAACCTCAAGCAGCGGCTACAGGTGGAAAGTAATTATCCTGTTCCTTGCAATGCGTAAATCGCGGGCTTGTTGATTATCTTCCATACTGAAAGCAGGGTCACCGAGGCGGTTAGGCCGATAATAAGCAATGGTGGTAGCAGCCAGCCCCATAGGCTGGTTTCAATACTGAACTCGCTTTGCTCAAGCCAAAGCGCCAGAGGGACGAGGACCAAAGTCGCTACAGCGATACCGATAACGACGGGAATCAGGCTATCGATCAGGGTGTGATAGAAAATCGTCGCTGGGCGGGCGCCGATTGCCATGCGCACGCCAAGCTCAGTACGCCGCAGTTGTACACTGTAACTGAGCACTCCAAAGATACCGATGGCAGCGAGGCTAAGTGCCAGTAATGTCAGGGCGGTGGTTACCCAAACTGAGACCCGGTCATTGCTTAGGAGTAGGTCTCGCGCCTGCTCCAGGGTGAATAGCTCAGAAACTTTGTACTGCCTGTTTACTTCGGCAAACTCCCGATTAATCTCTGTGGTGCTGAGCGGTTGGTGAGGCTTATGTCTAAGTACGAGTAGGGGATAGCTCACGTTGATACCGCGCACAAATAAGCGGGCGGGTTCCTTTTTGCCGGGCAGGCTTGCGTTGCGTACTACACCGACCACTTGGTAGGGCAAGTCACCTCGCCAGTAGTAGCGATTGCCTAATACTTCTCCATCCGGCTCCAGTTGCTGGGCCAGGGTTTCGTTGACGAGCATCATGCGATTGTTATCGGAAAATTCAGCCGCATTGATATGGCGGCCAGCTATCAAAGGCATACGCAAAATGGAAAGGTAGTTTTCGTCGACCACTGTGGTCTTGGCCATCACCGGGTTTTGTCGGCTGGCATAATGACTCAGGGATGTGGTCCAGAGTGGCCGGCTGATGGAGATAGGAGTGTTTAGGCTCAGGCTGGCATTTTGTACTTTAGGGTGCTCCAGCAATCTTTGCCTGATGGCCTTCAGATAACTCTCTCGTTCGGCAGTGGGGGCACTCCTAAGATTGCCGATATTCAGAGTCATCACTTGAACGTTGTCCAAGGGGAAGCCAAAGGGCTGGTTAATCAGTCGGTTAGCTTGAAGGAAAATCTGCAAGCTGGCGACGATAAGCAAACTGGTCATCGCCACTTGGCTGCTGATGAGGATTTTGCGGATTAGAGGCGAGATCTGTACGCCAGAACCTTTGCCGCTGCTCTGCAGCATTTGATTCAGTGCGCGGTAATTAACCTGGCGACTGACTATGGCTGAGAAGAACAGGGCGAGCAGTAAGGCACACAACAGTGCAAAAACCAGTGTCTGCCAGTTTAAGGTGAGCTCTTGAATGCGAGGAATTTGTTCCGTAGCCATCACCTTTAATACTTCCGTCGATCCCAGGGCTAAAAGTAGAGAAAGTAATGCAGCCCCTAACATAAGTAGGCCGATTTCACATAGCAGGGCCAAAAAGATATGTTTTTTATGTGCGCCCAACGCGACCTGTATCGCCATATTGCGTTGTTGTTTGGCTGCGCGAGAAAGAATCAGGTTGGTAACATTGGCGCAGGCAATTAACAGAAGCACCAGTGTACCGCCCATTACCATTAAGGTTCGCGTGGCGCTGTCGCCAAGTATTTTATTGGCGAAGGGGGTGAGTCGGTATTCAACGGACCTTTCTACCGAAGAGGACCTTCTCGCTAGGGCCGCTTGATACTGGGCATCCATTAATGTGCTCAATTCATGCCCCGCACTGGCGGGGTCAATGCCCGGCTTCAGCTTTCCTGTGAGCATGCGGAAAGGCAGGAAGCCTCTCCAATTATTTCTGCGCTCTACTTGTGTATCGTTAAAGTCCCAGGGCAGCCAGACCGCCGTTTGCCGGCCCTGCTTATAGATTTGGGGTTCAATGAAGTCTTTGGCGGTGACGCCGACAATGCGAAAGTCCACCTCCCCAAATTGCAGGCTTTGCTCCAAGACATTTGGGTTGCGCCGGAACATCTGCTCCCAGGTTTGATAGCTGATAACCGCCACAGGGACTCGGCTGTCGAGCCCTTCATCGGCATTGAATTGTCTGCCTAAGGCCAGGGGTGCTCCAGCCAGCTGGAGATATTCCGGAGAGACATAGGAAACATTAACCCGTGGTGATCCGGATAAATTGCGAGCCACATCTTCCCAGAAGTACACCAGGGCGCTGGACTCGAAGAAACTATCGTTCTTATAGATTTCAACCAGGGCAGGGTATTGGCTGTTGTTTTCCAGCCGCAGCTGCTTGTTCTGGTAGAGATTACCATTCACGACATACAGCCGATCTTCGTCCGGGTAGGGTAGGGGTGCGGCTAACAGTTGGTAGTTGAGATTAAATAGTGTTACTAGGGCGCCGAGAGTGATACCCAGGGTCAGAATAATAGTGGTGGCGTAGCTCCGCGCCCGATTGAGGGACTGGAGGGCAATGGACAGGTCCTTTGTGGTGATCATAGGGCCATCTCATGGGGCTCTAGTATGGGCTGCGGCGTTGAGATTTTTCCATCCAGCAGATGCAGTTGGCGGCTGGCCATGTCTGCATAACGAGGGTCATGGGTCACCATGCACAGGGTGGTCCCTTCATTGTTGAGCTGCCGCAGCATTTCCATTACTGCATCGCCATTGTGGGAATCCAGGTTGCCGGTGGGCTCGTCCACCAGTAGTAGGGACGGATTGCCAACTAGCGCCCGGGCTATGGCGATTCGCTGCTGTTGGCCACCGGATAACTGGTTAGGTTTGTGAGCGGCCCGGTGACTCATCCCCACCTTCTCCAGACAGTGTTTCACTTTTTTGTCGGCTTCAGACTTGGGAATGGGATTGCGGCGGTATCGCAGGGGCAGGGCGATATTGTCGTAGACAGAGAGTTCGTCAATCAGATTAAAGGACTGGAAGATAAAGCCTACTTTCTCGTTGCGAATAGTCGCCGCCTCACTCAGCGACAATTGAGCGACTTCTATGCCTTCAATCTGATACCTACCACTGGTGGGGAGGTCCAGCAGGCCGAGAATCGAGAGAAGTGTGGATTTACCGCAACCCGAGGGGCCGCAGATAGATACAAATTCCCCCTGGTAAATACTCAGGTCAACGCCTCGCAGGGCGTGAGTTTCCATATCTGCGGTGCTGAACACCTTGGTGATCCCGGCCATATGGAGGATTGGCTTGGACATAGCGAACTCCCTTTCTCGCTTTAGGTTTCAGGCTTTAGTCAATAATCTGGATATGCTCAGCTGCATTAAAATTGGCCATATCCGAGAGGATGATACGGTCCGCTTCATTGAGGCCTTGGGTGATCTGGATATATCGACCCGACTCCTCGCCGAAGCTGATGGGCTGGAGTGCCGCTTCCTCCCCGTTTTCATTAATCAGGAAGAGATTGGCCTCACTGTGCCTCTGCACATTGATAGGCCTCTCGACGAACAGCGTATCTTCCATCGTGGCAGTGAAGATCCGGGCATCGACGTTGAGCTGTGGCCTGGCAGATTCTGGCGCGCCCGCGCTAAAAGCAATTTCCACTTCAATATTGCCGTCCCGAACTTCAGGAGTAATACGGGTTACCATACCTTCGACTTTTTCTCTGCGGGTATCAATTTCAGCGGGCTGACCAACCTCCAGTTGCTCTGCTTTGGATTGTGGTACTTGAACCAAGGCGAGTAGATCTGTCTCGCTGCCGATCAGCGCCAGCTCCTGGCCGGGATTGACACCTTGCCCCAGCTCTACCGGTAGTCGTTGCAGTATGCCGTCCAGACCGGCACGTACTGTCAGTCGGTCTGTTCGTTGCTGGATACTTTGCAGTTGGGTCTGGGCTTGGTTGATTTGCTCGCGCTGGATTAACTCTGATTCGACGGCGACTTTGCGCAAGTGATTGATACGCTGTTTTTGCAGGTCCACACGTTTTTTCATCTGTTCCTGGCGTAAGACGGTGGTTTGGTAGGTGAGCTGGGAAACCACTCCACTTTTTACCAGCTCGTCCTCAGCTTCGCGACGCAACTTGATTACTTGGTAATTGGAGTTCAGTTCCGCGAGTATGGCTTCCTCCGCGAGAACATCGCGCTGATTGTTCAGAACAAGCCGCCGCAGATTAGCTTCCTCTTGTTCCAGGGAGGTTTCGGCTGCATCCAGGTCGCGCATTAATTCTGGGTTGCTCAGCTGCATAATGATGCTATCACTTTGTACTTCTGCACCGGGACGCAACATGATTTTTTCAACATTCGCTGCGGTTAGAGCGGTAATTAACGTCTGCTTGTCTGAACGCAGCCTACCATAACCATCTACCACAACTTGTAGGTCTCCCCGTTGGACGGTGCCTAGCATTAGCTGTTCCCGCTCAACCTTGTAGGCGCTGTCAGGAAGTAACAAGAGGGTGCTGGTAAATGCCACAAAAGCAAGAGCAGCACCACCTAGCATTAAAGGGTGCTTAATCAGGGGGCGTTTCTTAGGTTTAATAATATCCATATTGCGGCATTTCCTTGGTTAAGCAATCGTTGCACGCTTTTCTACTGTGAAACCTTGATGCGGGGGCGAGTTAGAGGTGGAAAATCATAACTATTTAAAACGGGTGTATTCCTGTTGGAACTCCGAGGGAGGGTGGGTTTTTATCTTGTAATTAGTACTGTCGAGCATATTTTTGTGATCAAAACTCAGGGCTTTAAAAGGGTTTTAGGAGAGGCTGAAAATGCAGGAAAATTGGTACAAGAACCAGTTGCTTGCGGTGAATGGTGGGGAAATACAGGATGGTTTGAATATTGTGAGGTGGGCAGTAACTTGAGAGGTTTAACGATTACCCAATGCATTTTGAGGATAGGTTCACAAGTAAAATTGTGGAGATGTAGTGGGAATAAAGGTGTCGTGGCTTAGTGAATCCGGTAGATTGTCTAAACCGCTACACCTTTAACAAAATATATTTGTAAAACGAAGGGCTTGATAAGTCTTAGTGCAAATTACAGGCCGAGGGTTATCCCAGAGCTTTGACCAATAGCGCCTGTTGAAGTTGATCGTCATCAACCCCCTCTGGTCGGGGTATTTGCACGATATGCCCGGATCCTGGAGCTATATCGATCGCTTTGCCTTCCGTATTCTCCATTTGCTCCAAGGGGAAGAACAAGCTACCGCTGGGAGTCATTAACTCCAATTGATCACCGCGTTCAAAGCGATTTTTAACATCAATCGTCAAATACTCAGGACTGCCATCAATAAGCTCGCCTACGAACTGTTGGCCCGGAGTTGATATCAATCCCTTTTCATATTGCTGGTATTCTGCTGGTGGATGGCGACGGTAGAAACCTTCCGTGTAGCCTCTGTTCGAGAGGGTTTCCAATTCGTCCATCATCTTCATGTCAAAGTCTTTTCCTGCTGCTGCATCGTCTATCGCGCGACGATAGATCTGAGCTGTACGAGCTACATAGTAGTGGGATTTGGTGCGACCTTCGATTTTTAAAGAGTGAACCCCCATTTCCGTGAGGCGCTTGACGTGCTGTACGGCCCGCAGATCTTTGGAATTCATGATGTAGGTACCGTGCTCATCTTCATAGGCCGGCATATATTCGCCAGGGCGACCTTCTTCCTGTAATAAAAAGGCCTGTGAAGTACTGTCACTGGTGGAGGTGGGTTGCTGGGTGGACTCCTGGATAGGTTCCTGGGTTTGCACATGAATCAATTCACCAACTTCATTCTCTTTGGCTTCATGAGCTTGGTATTGCCAGCGGCAGGAGTTGGTGCAGGCGCCCTGATTGGCATCTCTATGGGTCATATAACCGGACAGCAAGCAGCGCCCGGAGTAGGCGATACAGAGTGCACCGTGGACAAAGACTTCCAACTCCATCTCAGGCACTTTCTGGCGAATTTCTTCAATCTCATCCAGGGACAATTCCCGGGAAAGTATCACCCGAGATAACCCCTGGCGATGCCAGAACTTTACGGTTGCGTAGTTTACCGCATTGGCCTGTACGGATAGGTGAACTGGCAGATCAGGCCAACGCTCCCTTACCATCATTATCAGACCTGGGTCGGACATAATCAGGGCGTCAGGCCCCATTTCGACAATTTCTTCCAGGTCCCGCAGGTAACTGCGAACTTTGTCGTTGTGAGCGGCGATATTAGAGGCGATATAGAACTGTTTTCCCTGCTGGTGTGCTTCTTCTATGCCTAGGCGCAGGGTTTCAATATTTTTAAATTCATTATTGCGCACACGCAAGCTGTAGCGGGGCTGGCCAGCATAAACGGCATCGGCACCATAGGCGAACGCATATCGCATATTTTTTAAAGTCCCTGCGGGGGACAGTAACTCAGGTTTAAACACGGAAAAACTCATAGTGGAATAGTCGGACGCGGCCGCATGTTAACGGTATTCAAGATCGCGCTAATTGATATAAATCAATTAGCGCTGGGGTGGGGGTGATAAGCTGTTATGGAGGGAATCTATGCTGTTACTCTAGCCGAATAATAGACCTCTAACCTCTGATTTTTGCTGTTTACTTTTTAGTTCTGTAGGACCTGTTGATAACCTTGTGTGTATACCCAGTCATTATTCTTGGCTGGTAGGTGGCATCCAAAACAGTTGTTAAGCCCGCTGCCTTTCCAGGTTTTGGTTTCACTTTTAGCTATTCCTGGCTTAAATAGAGCCCATCCCCAGCCTTCGGCCCAAGCCGGGTTTTCTGGGAAGCGGTTTTTATCGTCCTTTACCATCATAAAAGTGAATTGAAGGTCTGAGGAGTAATAAGCCAACCCTGTGGTTAAGGGCTCCGATTGGGTGCTATTAACATCCTTTACCAAAACTGTCCCATCGGGAAACTTCCCATTTTTGCGATACCCTTCGACTGCCTGGGGTTGGGTATAGACATTATGAGTATCCCATCCATCGCCACTCGAGGACTTTACCTGATAGGAGCCCAGGAAGACCCATTCCCGACGGTAATTATCCGGCAAAGTAATATTCCCCTGGCTATCAACCATACTTTTATAGGTTAAATTGAGGTTTTCATCGGCCTTTGCAGAAATACCCAATACGAGTGTCAGAACTAAAGAGGTAAATAAGTAGGCGCTGCGCATAATCCTTTTCCATTGCTGTTGATGTGGGAGAGCTATCCCCGGGTTTCAGCTGCTGGAAAGTATATGAAGGCGGGAAGGGTAAAACTGTCAGCTGGCTGACACTGGCGCATATATTTGGTTTTCTGCCAGGCTGTTTAACGCGGTTTGATCGAGAAGGCAGATATATTGGCGCGTATAGTCGATAACTCCATCAGACTTCCATTGTTTAAGGAGCTGGCTGACCGTTTGCCTGCTTCCACCGGCCATGGCGGCCAATTCGGATTGGGTCAACTTGATGTCGAGTTGATGTCCATGGCCACAGGCTTGCCCCCGGTAATTAAATAGCTGAGCTAACAAGTTGGCCAACCGGACCGGTAAGGGGGCGGTGATGTGGAGGAAAAGACGCTGCTGAAGTTGAGACTCCCTTGTGGCTAGTTGTTGCAACAGCCCATCGTGGGTCTGTGAATGGCGCTCCATCATGGCGCTTAGATGTTGAGCGGAAGTAACTTCCAGTTCACTGCCGGATTTGGCGGTTGCTTGAAGGTCCAGGTTTTTCCCAGTTAGACCTGGTCCAAACCATGATCCGGGCCCATAGAGATCGACAATGGCTAGGTTGCCACAGTAGTCCACTTTTTGGATAAGGACGTAGCCGGCATGAATAAAATAAATCTGGGGACCAGAATCCCCTTGTCGGAATAATACCGTTTCTTTGAGGAATCGAAGTTTTTTCATTGGGTCGCTAGTTCGTTGCAAGTGGGTTGATTCCTGCTTTCAGAGATTCCTAACAATATAGAATTCTTCGGTCGTTTGTTTATCTATTTGAAGTTTAGGGAGCAGCTAACCTTACTCCATCTGTTTTGCCCTCCGACACTTTCACGGGCTATTCAATCATGATTGCTGACTCCGCTCAGAATATCCGCCCCGATTACGATCAGGTGATACAGGATATTGCAGATTATGTGCTTCATTTCAAAGTGGGTTCCAGTGATGCCTGGGAAACAGCTCGATTTAGCCTGATGGATTCCTTGGGGTGTGCCTTTTTGGCGCTGAGCTTTCCTGAATGTACAAAGTTGTTGGGGCCCTGGGTGGAGGGGACCTGGGTGCCGAATGGGGTCCGAGTACCTGGCACCCGGTTTTGCTTGGACCCGATAAAAGCCGCATGGGATATCGGCTGTACAATTCGATGGCTCGATTATAACGACACTTGGTTGGCGGCTGAATGGGGGCACCCCTCTGACAATCTTGGGGCAATATTGGCTGTTTGTGACTACTTATCGCAAGGCCAATTAGCTAAGGGGGAAAGCCCAATAAAAATGGGCACGGTACTCGAAGCAATGGTCAAGGCCTACGAGATTCAAGGTGTCTTGGCATTGTCTAACAGTTTCAACCGGGTTGGGCTCGATCATGTACTACTGGTGCGGGTTGCTTCTGCCGCTGTGGCTGCCTGGCTTAAAGGTGCTGGGCGGGAGGAAATAATGGCCGCGGTGTCTCAGGCGTGGGCGGATGGTGGAGCTTTGCGGACCTATAGGCATTCCCCGAATACTGGATCACGCAAGTCCTGGGCTGCAGGTGATGCCAGTTCCCGTGGGGTTCGCTTGGCTGATTTGGCGATAAGTGGAGAAATGGGGGTGCCCGGAGTACTTACGGCACAGCAATGGGGTTTTTATGATGTCCTTTTTAGCAAGACGAATGCTGAGCAGCAATTGAAACCACCTTCAGAGCGCAGTTTTCAGTTCCCTAGAAGTTTTGGCTCCTATGTCATGGAGAATATCCTATTCAAAATTTCTTATCCGGCTGAGTTTCACGGTCAAACAGCTTGTGAGGCGGCAATTATTTTACACCCACAGGTTGTAGACCGTATCGATAACATTACTAAGGTCGTAGTGACCACACATGAATCAGCCCTTCGCATCATCACTAAATCAGGTCCATTAAATAATCCGGCAGATCGTGATCACTGTTTGCAATATATTGTTGCAGTGGCGCTCATTTTTGGTGATTTACAGCCAGGTTTTTATGAAGATGATTTTCATCGTGAGCACAAAGAGATCGATATCTTGCGGGACAAGATTGAAGTGATAGAAGATAAAGGTTACTCAAAAGATTATTTAGACCCAGATAAGCGTTCTATAGCCAGTGCGGTACAAGTATTCTTTAAAAGTGGTGACGCATCAGAAAAGATTGAAGTTGAATATCCGATGGGACACCGCCGTCGCCGACGGGAGGGGATTCCGTTATTGGAAGATAAGTTCCGTAATAATTTAGCTACGCGATTCCCACAAGGGCGGGCTAACAAAATTTTTGCAGCTATTAATGATCTTCATGGATTAAAGCAGTTGTCAGTTAATCGCTTTATGGATCTATTGGTTATTTAGAGGCTCCTCAGGAAACTCCAGAGTGAAAAAGGCGGCCATAGGCCGCCTTTTTCACTGCTCAATCTTCCCAATGCGACAGAATCGCACTTCCCAAATTGGATCGCCGCACCTCAGGAATGATTAGAACTTGTATTCAACACCAACACCGGCGTAGCTGCGATCGTAGTCGTCGTCAGCAGTTTCATCGGTGTAGAAGCCGAAAATTTTGGCTGCACTGTTGAATTTGTAGTCTGCGCCCAGGCTGAAAGTCTCACCGCCTTCTTCCTTGATGTCAGACTGGCCATACTGGGCTTTCAGGGTCCATTGGTCCAGCTTGTAAGCAACAGAACTCATCCAGCCATCAACAGAGTCGCCGGCGTCAGCGTCTTGCTCTTCGAACAGGGCGCCTACCTGTACGGGGCCGATGTTGTACTGGGCCACGAAACGATGAACGTCAACGTCCTGACCCTCAACGTCCTGGTCCATAGCGTAGGCCAGGTAAACCCCGTTGTTATCGTAGGCGACAGACATGGATACGCCGTTGTTGCGCTCTTCACCCGTTACGTCGTCAATAACTTCTTCTTTGTTGCTGATGAAAGCAGCGGAAGCTTTGAAGCCACCGAAAGAAGGGGTAGTGTATTGAAGCGCGTCTTCTTCGCGGTTATCGCTGTTGGTGATCAGGCTCTTGATGTCGCCTTCGAGGTCGTTGAACAGGTCAACTTTCTTCTGGGCAACCTTCAAGGGAGTATCGAATTTACCAGCGATTACCTGGCCGAAGCCGCCTTCCAGGCCAGCGTAGATGTTGCGCTGGGAGAAAGTATCGTCAGCGTCACCGTCCATATCTACTTCGTATTCCATACGGTAGATACCTTTAACGCCTTCAGTCAGGGCGATTTCGCCCTTAACGCCCAGGCGGGAAGCGTTGCTCTGAACGTCAGTGACGGAATCGTCACCTTCGTCGGCTGCCTGGAAAGTGACATTGGCTTTGCCGTAAAAGTCGAGTACATCGCCTTCATCTTGGGCGTTGGCCAGAGCAGGTACCATGGCAACGATGGCCAGAGAGAGAGCGGTCTTATTCATAATCGTCTCGCACAGTTTATGGTTTTGGGTGAAAGGTGCCTTCCGTGTCGTCCTAGTTGGCTGCCTTTCGATTTGGTGCGGATTCTGCGTTTTGAATATTACAAACATGTTAAAAATGGCATTTTTCTTAAAAATATGTGACTGGTCGGTGCTACGAATGGCAGGTAAGCTAGTTGTAGTGAGGTTTTAGGCGCTTCAAGCGGCGGGCCGCAATCATCGTTGATTTGAGTAGAGGTGGTCAATAGTTGAACAAAAAGGGCGGTGTAAGGGATGGCGCTGCGGATGGAGTTATCGAATTTGGGGGGGCGAATTCACGGGCTTTTTCGCCTGCTGGCTAAGGCGAGAGGCATTCTCGGCTACACGGGGCCCAGCACATACCTTTGGGTCTACTCGCTTTCTATTATCGCGGTGGGTTGTTCTGCCCGATTACCCGCTGAAAGCACTCTGTGGGCACTGTATCTCTCTGTAGCTTTGTTTGCCTGGGTGGTAATACGCCGCTGGCGCCCCCTTGCTCTGATCTTTCTCTCCTTTATTGGTGCGACCTGGGCACTCCACTCTCATGAATCATCGCTGGATCGCCGGCTCCCCCTCGGTGCACATGGTGCGGACTTTGTACTTCAGTTGAACCTGGTCTCGCTGCCTGAATTAACTGAGGGGGGAGGGTTTGGCGCTAGTTCAGAATTACAAACGGTGCGTTTTCGCGCTCGAGTTGTGGATATTGTTTTCAGTTCTTTAGGTGAAGAGGGTGGCCAGTTAGCACCGCCAGAGCTATCTATCGGTAGCCTTCTCAACCTAACCTGGTACCGAGTTGACGGTGAGGCTCTAGCTCGTCTGCGGGGTGGCTCTCAATGGATATTGCCTGTGCGATTGAGAAGCCCTAGGGGAAGTGTGAATCCACATACATTCGACTATGAAGGCTGGCTTTTGCGAGAGGGGATTACGGCAACAGGGTATGTTCGCCCCCGCGATTATCCTCCTCAGTGGCTGGGGCAGGGGAATGGCATTATCGAGCTAAGGGATGAATTGCGCTCCCAAATTAGTCAGTTACCGATCCAGCGACCGGACCTGATAGCGGCGTTATTACTAGGAGATCGCAGTCAGTTGAGCGAAGGTGATACCGACCTGCTTAAAAGGACAAGTACGGGCCACCTTATTGCCATATCCGGCTTACATGTGGGCATGGTGGCCGGTTGTATTTTGTTGATGGGCACCGTACTGGCAAAAGGGATTGGGCTTTTTACGGGCACCAGCCGTTTTGGTATTGCGATAGGACTCGCCTTGGTGGCGAGCCTTGTTTATACCTTGATCGCCGGCGTTCCTCTATCCGCACAACGGGCGCTTGTAATGACCTGGGTGCTATTACTGGGTTGGCACTGGCGGCGCAGACTGGGAGCGGGTTTTGCTTTTTCATTGGCTCTGGCAATAGTGCTTACCCTGCAGCCACTGGCTTTTTACAGTGCTGGTTTTTGGTTGTCCTTTGTGGCCGTCGGCAGTCTGCTTTTGGGGTTCAGTGGGCGAATTAGCTTAAGTCGAGAGCCGCAATGGAGGCCGAAGGCTGAGGCCCCTGGTGCTGTAACCTCATGGCAGCACCGATTTTCCCAGTTATCGTTATGGCAGCTGTTGCGAAGCCAGTGGCTGATTGCAATTGGCCTGTTTATCCCATCGATAATATATTTTTCTGGCTTTAGCCTTTCAGGTGTATTGGTCAATCTTGTAGCGATTCCCTGGATGGGCCTGTCTATTTTGCCATCACTTATGTTAGGTGCTGTATTTATTGATACTCAGCTGGGTGTTTGGCTGCTGCAGTTTGCAGGTTGGCAATTGGATCTGCTGATGACTGCGCTCGATATTGTCGATCATTCGATACCGGGGTTCCGTGGTTTTGCGATTGCCTCCACTGCATTGGTGATAGTCATCGCTGGGCTTGGCGCGGTGCTACTTTTGCTGCCTAAAGGGTTGCCAGGACGCAAGTTAGGCTGGTTATTTTTTCTTCCAGTTGCTCAGCCCTGGCTTTCTACATTGGCGCCGGCAGATGAGCGTTTGAAGTTATCAGTGCTGGATGTTGGTCAGGGGTTGTCAGTAGTTATCAGCACTGGAAAAAGTCGTATTGTTTACGACGCAGGGCCTTCAATCCCCTCGGGCTGGAGCGCGGGAGGTTCGATAGTGGCTCCCTACTTGATGAGTAGCGGGGGTAGTGAACTCGATGTACTAATCGTCAGTCATGGAGATAGGGATCATGCCGGCGGCGTGGCGGGTTTACTTAGAAACATTGAAGCAAAAAAGCTCTATGCCCCAGGGACTTTAGCTAGCAATTTACCACTATCGGCAACCACGATTACTGAGCAGTGTCGGGCAGGAACGGAAGAGCAACTGGGAGATATATCATTTCGATGGTTATGGCCTTCCTTAACGGCACAGGGAGAGGAATTACTGGATGGTGAGGAGAACGATCACAGCTGTGTAATTTTGGCTGAATGGCAGGGGGTGCGTTTACTGCTTACTGGGGATATCAGTCGTAAGGTTGAATATCAACTGTCTAAAATGTATCCACAATTTCCCGCTGTTGACGTACTGATTGCGCCTCATCACGGTTCCCGCTCTTCCTCATCGGCCGCTTTGCTCGAGTGGGCCAGGCCTAAACGGGTTGTATTTAGTGCCGGTTTCCGTCACCACTTTGGCCACCCTCACACCGATGTTGTGAAGCGCTACCAAAACTTCGGTGCCAGTATTTTCAGTACTGCGGAGAGCGGAGCGGTAGAATTTTTCTGGCGAGCTGGAGATCAAGAGCCGCAAATTTTACAGGCTCGTTTGGCACCACGGTTTTGGTATGCGAGTCACAACAGGGAATAAGGATGCGTGGGAGGACTTAGCCGCCGGCACCAGCTGTGATAAAGTGCTGCTCTGCGTCGAGGACGCAGTAATAATTTTCCAAAAATTCCCTCTGGTTTTCTGGGGCTAAGAAAGTGTTTGAGATAATAAAATCCGGCGGCCTGCTGATGTGGCCAATCCTGTTTTGCTCTGTAGCGGTTATTGCTATTTGTGTCGAGCGTTTCTGGACTTTGCACTCGCAGCATATTGCACCACGTACTTTATTAGGTGAGGTATGGGGCTGGCTTAAAAATAACCAGGTCAATGCGGAAAAATTGAAGGAGCTGCGCGACTCCAGCCCACTGGGAAAAATTTTTGCTGCGGGCCTGTCCAATTCCCGCCACGGTCGCGAAGTAATGAAAGATAGCATCGAGGAAACTGCCAGCCAGGTTGTGCATGAACTGGAGCGATTCCTGGGTGCTCTGGGCACGATTGCTGCCGTAGCACCGCTGATTGGTTTGCTGGGTACTGTGATCGGTATGATCCAGGTCTTTACCGCGATTATGGTGGAAGGTACCGGTAATGCAGGCGTACTGGCCGGTGGTATTAGCCAGGCATTGATCACCACTGCCGCTGGCCTGACTGTCGCTATTCCTGCGTTAATGGCACACAGATACTTCCAGCGTCGCGTTGACACGATTGTTGTGGCAATGGAGCAGGAAGCTGTCAAGCTTGTGGATGCTCTGCACAGCGATCGTAAAATCGAAGATGCGGCCTGAGCGGGGTAGCAAGCATGCAATTCCGCCGCCAAGCCACAGAGCAGGAAGGGGTTAACCTGACACCACTTATCGATGTGGTATTCCTGCTGTTGATTTTCTTTATGGTGTCTACAACCTTCACCAAGGAAAGCCATCTTAAGCTGAACCTGCCTGAAGCAGCAGGTCCTCAGTCTGTTGACCAACCTAAATCTGTAGAGATTTTGATCAGTGCTGATGGTTCTTATTCAATAGATGGACAAGCTTTGATCAATAAGAAGATCAACACCCTCAAATCTGCGCTGTCGGAAGTTTCCGCAGGCGAGTACAATCGCCCGCTTGTGATAACCGCCGACGCCACCGCTCATCACCAAGCCGTGGTTCGGGCAATGGATGCCGCTGGACAGCTAGGCTTTGTCAACCTAAGCATTACTACACGGCAGCCGGAAGAAAACTAGCGCGGAACCCTGTAGGGAGCTGACTTACCTTCGGTTTCTGTGCCCACTCGCCCCAGTTGGGGCGAGTCCATTCATTGGTCTGTATGAAGAAAGTAAAAGCGCCTCCCAGCAAACCGCAAAATGGGGCGGAAACTTACCGTCGATTGCTCACTTATGCCCGCCCGCACATGGCGATTTTCGGGGTTGCGGTACTGGGCTTCTTCCTGTTTTCGATCATGGGTGTTAGCCTGATTGCTGTGACTGAGCTGTTGCTCGATGCAGTGGGGGCAGGTATCCAAGAGAGTCGCGGGTTTCTCTCAAAGTTTGTAGCATCCTATTACCCCGACGGAGTAATGCCCCAGGAGACTGCTCGTTGGCTTGTACCGCTCGCAATGTTGCTGATTATTGTCCTTAGGGCTATTGGCAATTTTGTCGGCAGCTATGGTTTAGCCTATGTGGGCCGTGCAGTGATCCATGAGTTGCGAACACAGCTATTTGAGAGAATTGGCCAGCTTCCCAGCTCCTATTTTGACCGCTATACCGGCGCTTACCTGATCTCAAAGGTTTCATACAATGTTGAGCAGGTAACCAACTCCATCACCAAGGCGGTGAAGGTGCTCTTCCGGGAGTCGTTTACGGTAATCGGTCTCTTGACCTACCTGTTACTGGTGAACTGGAAGCTGACTTTAACCTTCTTCCTTTTTGCCCCTTTGATCGCCTTTATTGTGCGCATCGTGGGTAAGCGTTTCCGCAAATTAAGCCATCGTATCCAGAATTCCATGGGTGACGTTACCCATGTCACTCAGGAGGCGATCAATGGCTATCAAGTGGTGCGGATGTATGGGGGGCAGGATTACGAGAAATCCCGTTTCCTCTCTGCCAGCGACAATAACCGTCGGCAGTTTATGAAGCTCGTAGTAGCAAACAATGCCAGTGTTTCTGTGATTCAGATACTGGTTGGTTTGTCTACTGCAACTATTGTCTGGCTGGCTCTGGCACCGGGTATGGTTGAGTCCATGACTGCTGGGGTTTTTGCCGCCTACATTGGTGCGGCTGCATCCCTGGCCAAGCCGGTGCGCAGCCTTTCCGAAATTTTTGCCGATATCCAGAAGGGTATTGCGGCAGCGGAGAGTATCTTCGAGGTAATGGATGCTCCCAGAGAACCTCAGGATGGTGAAGCTCAGCTACCTAAGCCAGTGAATGGCACAGTAGCTTTTGAAGGGCTTGAGTTTAGCTATGACCCGGCAGCACCCAAAGTACTCTGCGACATCAGTTTCGAGGTAAATCCTGGAGAAACGGTAGCCCTGGTGGGTGCATCTGGCTCCGGCAAGAGCACGCTGGTAAGTCTGCTGGCTAGGTTTTACGAGCCGACAGGTGGACGTATCCTGGTCGATGGGGCTGATATATCCAAGGTGCCACTTAAAGAGTTGCGCCGCCATATCAGTATGGTTTCCCAAAATATCGTGCTGTTTAACGACACTGTATATCGCAATATTGCCTACGGTGAATTAGAGCATGCACCCAAGGAAAATGTTCTGCGTGCTATGGAGCAGGCACATGCAGCTCAATTTATTGAAGAACTGCCTGAGGGGGCGAATACGGTTCTGGGGGATAATGCGCAGATGCTCTCCGGCGGCCAGCGCCAGCGCTTGTCTATTGCCCGTGCCCTGCTTAAGGATGCGCCCATACTGATCTTGGATGAGGCCACCTCAGCACTGGATAATGAATCGGAGCGCCATATTCAGGCGGCTCTGGCTGAAGTCATGAAAAACCGCACTACGTTTGTTATCGCCCATCGCCTGAGTACGATCGAGAATGCCGATCGCATTCTGGTGATGGAAAAAGGTCGAATTGTCGAGAGCGGGAATCACGCAGAGCTGCTCGCCCAGGGTGGTAGATACGCATCTCTGTTACAGCAGCAAACAATGGGGTAGGGCACCTGGATGTCACTGGAAGACTGGTTTAACAAACGCTGGTACCCCGAAAAGGGTGAAGGTCGCTCGCTCTCCCTGCTCACTCCGCTGGAATTACTCTATGGGGGGGTGAGCAAGCGGCGCCGGGTAATGAGTTCTCGAACTCCGCCGGAGCCTTTATCAGTTCCTGTCATCGTCATCGGTAATATCACCGTTGGCGGTGCGGGTAAAACGCCATTGGTGGCGGAGCTGGCTCGCTGGCTAAAGGAGCGGGGTCGCAATCCGGGGATTATCAGCCGTGGCTATGGTGGTCGTGCAGAAAAATATCCTTATCAGGTGACTGCCCAATCCCATCCCCTGGAGTCCGGGGATGAGCCGCTGATGCTGCACTTGATCACTGGTGTGCCGGTGATGGTTTCCCCTAATCGCACCGAGGCGGCGCAGGCCCTGATCGACTATCACCAGTGCGATGTTATTTTGTCTGACGATGGGCTGCAGCACTATAGTTTGTGGCGCAGCTATGAAATTTGTGTAGTTGATGGTCATCGCGGTTTGGGCAATGGCCATATGCTGCCCAGAGGGCCTCTGAGGGAACCGGTGACACGCCTGCAAAGCGTCGACATGCTGGTTAGTAATGGAGAGCCAGAAGCCAAAGTCAGGGATAAGTGCGGTGGGCTTTTAGAGTTTGAAATGACGCTCGAGCCTTCCTGTTGGCACCAGTTTAACCTCGATCAAACCTCCACATTGCGCCTGCCGTCAGGGCCTGAGGTGGGGCCTTGCCACGGGGTGGCGGCGATCGGTAATCCCAAGCGGTTTTTCCGGTCACTGCAAGCGCTAGGGTTCGAGGTGACAGAGCAACCTTTTGACGATCATCATCAATTCAGCCCCCAGGAACTGCATTTCGATGGAGAAACCCCAGTGATTATGACCATGAAAGATGCGGTGAAATGTCGTGATTTCTGGGAGAGTCACTGGTGGGCGCTCGAGGTGCGGGCCAAGCTGCCAGACCTTTTTTATCAAAAAGTACACAAGCACTTGCAACAATTTAGTGAAAATGAAAAGTAACTCTTCTTTCGACGTCATTATTCCCGCACGCTATGGCTCGAGCCGCCTGCCAGGCAAGCCCTTGGCTGATATCGGCGGCAAGCCGATGGTGGAGCATGTTTATTTGCGTGCCCGTGAGAGCGATGCTCAGAGGGTGGTTATCGCCACCGATGATATGCGTGTAGCGGAGGTGGCCCACGGCTTCGGCGCCGAGGTGTGTATGACATCTGCCGAGCATGCCTCGGGAACTGACCGACTGCAGGAGGTGGCTCAGAACTTGGGCCTTGCCGAGGACCGCATTTTGGTCAATGTGCAGGGCGATGAACCCTTGATACCCGCCGAGGTGATAAATCAAGTGGCTGAAAACCTGGCGGCTAGCAAGCGAGCCGGCGTTGCAACCCTGGCGGAACCCATCACCTCAGTGGAGGATTTTCGCAACCCGAATATCGTCAAGGTAGTGACAACAGAGTCCGGGTTGGCCAGGTATTTTTCACGAGCGCCAATCCCATGGCCCAGAGATGCCTTTGCGATGGATAGCAGTGAACTGCCAAGGGGCTTGGAACCTCGTCGCCACATTGGTATCTATGCTTATCGTGTTGCGCTATTGCGCCAGTTTGTCTCCTGGCCTATGGCCCCGCTAGAAAAGTTCGAGGCTCTGGAGCAGCTGCGTTTTCTTTACCACGATCAAGAGATTCACGTAGCGGATGCCTGCGCAGAAGTGCCCGGTGGCGTAGATACTGAGCAGGATCTTCAGCGTATGCGAGAAACCCTGGCCTGATGTAGAACCTAATGATTGAAGCCAATATCGATTTACAGCCCCACAATACTCTGGCGATTTCAGCCAACACGGCTTTTTTTGCGCGAGTGGAAACCCTGGATGAATTGCGTGAGGCTTTGAGCTTTGCGCAGCAGAAGCGTTTGCCGATTCTGCCCTTGGGTGGAGGCAGTAATATCGTATTAACGGGAGACTTTCCCGGGCTTGCCATTCAGGTGGGGCTGCGAGGGCTAACAATTGCTCCCAATGGTCGTGGCGGTACGATTGAGGCGGCGGCCGGCGAGGGGTGGCACCAGCTGGTTATGTCTACTGTCGAGCAGGGTATTGGAGGCTTGGAAAACCTCGCGCTGATTCCAGGTAAAGTGGGTGCAGCCCCAATCCAAAATATAGGCGCCTATGGTGTAGAGTTGCGCGACTGTTTTTACAGTTTGCAGGCCATGGAAATTTCTACCGGTGCACTACATAACTTTTCCGTGTCGGACTGTGAGTTTGATTACCGGGACAGTGTGTTTAAAGGGCAGTTGCGCGATCAATTTATTATTACCCAGGTTAATCTTCGCCTTGCGCAAGATTGGCAGCCCAAGGTAGCTTACCCGGCACTGCAGCAATTTATTGACCAGCAAGGATGGGACTGTGGCTCCTTAACACCCGCGCAAATTGCCGCTGCGGTTATCGATATTCGTAACAGTAAATTGCCGCTCCCCGATCAAATTCCCAACGCGGGGAGCTTCTTCAAAAACCCTGTGGTGAATGCGGACATTTACCACAACCTAAAATCGGAACATCCCGATTTAGTAGCTTATGCCAGTGGTAAAGGTTGGAAACTGGCTGCGGGCTGGCTAATTGATCGCGCTGGTTGGCGGGGTAGGCGGCAAGAAGCGGTTGGAGTTCACCACCAGCAGGCATTGGTTTTGGTTAATCCCGGCCGGGGCCGAGGTGATGAAGTGACAAGGTTGGCTCGCGCTATCGCTTCTGATGTGCAGGCTAAGTTTGGTGTTACCTTGGAGCCTGAGCCGCGCTATTACCCTTAATCCATTTATGATTGTTTGCATGAGGGTGCGGACAATCCCTTCTTTTATTCTTCATGAATTACAGTTAGGAAGTACCCAATAGAAAAGTGCAAATTATTGGGTGGGGTTGGCAGTTTTCAGCCTGAATTTCAGTAGAGAATTTTTCTAGTTGTTGACGATTATTTTGTTATAACGAATTCAACCTCTTACATTTTCTCATATTCCGATTTCTTTCATAAATATTTTCTGCGATAAAATGAATCTTCTATCGCAAATTTTGCGGAAGTGCTCATCTTGATCGCAGAAAAATTAATTGGTACGTTTTTACGCTATAATTAAATGTTATAAAGGCAGCAAGATCCTGTGGTCAAATGTCTGTTCAGCAGCATTTGAAACGGTGCTTCTGCTTTGCAGTAGCGTTTTTGTCTGGTATGTTGCGGTTGGGTTCCAGGGGGGCCTACACGGGGTAGTTTCACCGTGAGCTAAAAAGAAGAACGCAGTTTATAGAGCTCGTGCGTTGGGGATGTATACGCGGCGTAGCCACTGCACTTATCCGTAGTTGGGGATAGCTTGATCAAAGTCTTAGTGGTGGATGATCACGATCTTGTGCGAATGGGCATTTCGCGCATGCTGGGTGATGTTGAGGATATAGAAGTCGCCGGAGAGGCAAACTGTGGCGAGGAGGCCCTGGAATTCGTTCGCCGGTCTAATGTTGATGTCATTCTGATGGATGTAAAAATGCCAGGAATGGGTGGCCTTGAAGCAACTAGAAAACTGCTGCAGCGGTGCCCGGAGGCAAAAGTTGTTGCCGTTAGTGCACTCGATGATGATTTATTCCCGGGCCGCTTGATGCAAGCTGGGGCAATGGGTTACGTGACTAAGGGCGCGGACCTTGAAGAAATGGTTCGAGCGATACGGACGGTTATTTCAGGTGGTGTTTTTATCAGTAATTCCATGGCAACCAAAATGGCGATGCGCAGTGTCAGTGGCCAGGATGATCAGCAATCTCCGTTTGAAAAATTATCTAAAAGGGAATTGCAGACTGCAGACATGATCGTCAATGGCGCCAAGGTTGCGGATATTGCAAAGTCTCTCTCGGTAAGCCCCAAAACGGTGAATAGCTACCGCTACAGGATTTTTGAGAAGTTGGATATTAATAGTGATGTAGAGTTGACGATCCTCGCTGTTAAACACCAAATTCTCGACCCAGATGCTGCACTTTAATTGAAAAGTGGCTGATTTCTTAAAATATTGAGGCCGGTTGCCAGATGTTCGATAGCAAGCGTTTCCTCGCGACAGTAACTCGCAAACCCGGCGTCTACCAGATGTTCGACGCCGAAAATAAAATCCTCTACGTAGGGAAAGCCAAGAACCTTCGCAATCGGTTGTCGAGCTACTTTCGGAGCTCCGGACTAACGACAAAAACCATGGCGCTGGTGCAGCGTATTGGAAACATCGAAGTCACCGTTACGCGCAGTGAAACCGAAGCCCTGGTGCTTGAACAAAGCCTGATCAAGTCCCAGCGGCCCCCATACAATGTGATGCTGAAGGATGATAAAGGGTACCCTTATATCTTTCTTTCCAGCAATGACACTTTCCCCCGTATTGCATTCCACCGTGGTGCTAAGCGCAAGAAAGGCCGATACTTCGGACCTTTTCCAAATGCATCGTCGGTTCGCGACAGCCTGAACTTTTTGCAAAAAACTTTTCGAATCCGCTCTTGTGAAGATAGTGTTTTTCGCAACCGTTCAAGGCCCTGCCTTCAATATCAGATAGAGCGCTGCACCGCTCCCTGTGTCGATTTTATTTCTCCCGAGGACTATCGCCAGGATGTTCGCCACGCAGAGATGTTTCTCACGGGTAAAAGTGACAGCATTATCCAGGAGTTGGCCGATCAAATGGATGAGGCATCCCGGGCGCTGGAATTTGAAAAAGCCGCGAGACTGCGGGACCAAATTTCCGCGCTGCGTCGTCTACAAGCGGATCAGGTAGCTGAAGGTGCAAGTGGCGATGTGGATGTGCTGGGGATAGCCAGTGAGGGCGGTAGCTGTTGCGTACACGTTCTGTTTGTCAGGCAGGGGCGAATTCTAGGGAGTCGCAGTTATTTTCCCAGTGAGCGCCTGGGACTCACACCGCCAGAGCTACTTTCCGCATTTGTTCCGCAATTTTACCTGGGCAGTCCCCGAGAGATCCCCCGTGAGATTTTAGTTTCAGAGGCCTTACAGGATCTCGAGCCACTTCAACAGGCTCTTAGCGAGCAGTGTGGTCGCGATGTCGGTATCACCCATAAGTTGCGTGGTAAGCGGGCCACTTGGGTTGAAATGGCGCAACAGGCAGCGCAACAGAATTTGACTAGTCGAACTGCAGCCCAGCAAAAACTCTACAACCGTTTCGAGAAGCTCCAGGAAGTATTAGAACTGGAGCAGCTCCCGGAGAGGCTTGAGTGCTTTGACATCAGCCATTCTTCCGGTGAGGCCACGGTTGCGTCCTGTGTTGTATTTGATACCGGAGGCCCAGTGAAGTCGGATTATCGCCGATTCAATATTGAGGGTATCCAGGCGGGCGATGATTATGCGGCAATGGGGCAGGCGCTAAAGCGGCGCTATACGCGCCTTTCCGGTGGCGAGGGCAAATTCCCCAATATCCTGTTGATCGACGGGGGCAAGGGCCAGGTTACACAAGCGGTCGAAGCTCTGAATGAGCTGGGCATCGTCGGAGTGCAAATTATTGGTGTTGCCAAAGGAACTACACGAAAAGCAGGCTTTGAAACATTACATGTGGTTTCCAGTAACAAAGAGCTTGTACTCTCCGCCGATTCATCAGCACTGCACTTAATTCAACAAGTGCGAGACGAAGCGCACCGTTTTGCTATCGCTGGCCATCGGGCAAAACGGGATAAAAAACGCAGGGAGTCTCCATTGGAAGGTATTGCTGGAGTAGGGCCCACTCGCCGCAGGGCGCTGCTGCGACATTTCGGAGGTTTGCAGGAGCTAAAGCGCGCAACAGTGACGGAGATCGCCAGCGTGGATGGTATCAGCCGGAAATTGGCTCAGGATATATACTCGGCACTACACCACGAGTAGAACAGGATTGAGCTGGCGATTAAATGGCCAGTTTTTTCCAAAGCGTTTCATTTTGCGCGATGGCTTGATAACGTACGCCCTCCGCAAGAATAGAGAAAAGTATGACAATCGCCAATCAACTGACACTGTTGCGTGTTGCATTGATCCCATTTTTTGTTTTGGTTTTCTATTTGCCGTACAAGTGGAGTTACATTGCTTCTGCTGCAATTTTTGCAGTTGCCGCAATTACCGATTGGCTTGATGGCTATCTCGCCAGAAAATTAAATCAGAGTACTGCCCTCGGTGCCTTTCTGGACCCGGTTGCCGATAAGCTAATGGTGGCTACTGCATTGGTCTTGCTGGTGGGACTGCATGACAATCCGCTGTTTGCGATTGCTGCGGCGGTGATCATCTGTCGAGAGATCGCGGTCTCTGGGTTGCGGGAGTGGATGGCTGAGCTCGGGCAGCGCAGCAGTGTTGCCGTTTCCTATGTAGGCAAAGTCAAAACCACCGCACAGATGGCAGCAATTCTTGTTCTGCTTGCCTTCGATGTTAGAGAGTTTCCGGTGATGGAAACTATTGGATATCTGTTGCTCTATATCGCTGCCGGCCTCACCTTATGGACAATGGTGATGTACTTGCGCGCCGCATGGCCGGCCCTTATGGCCGACAGCCATGATAAGTAGATAGAGGGGATTACTTCTCTCACGAAATTGGCGCCTCGACTCTGGCATTTGCTGGAAAACGAGGCGCTCTTTACCCCGCTTAAACTCGCTCTTCCTCTTCCAAACCCCTGCGCTCCTCTAAATTGTTAGATACTTTTCTGCGATCTTTAGGAAGCTCATGTCCGTCAAAATCCACCTGATTATGATCTGGCTGCTTTGCATCACTCTCAATGTTGAGGGGCAAGTCGTACACGATGCCGAGTTTTATATTCTCAAGATGCAAAACGGCGATCGTTGGAGTCAAGAGGATGCGGAACTTGAGCAACGCTTACAGCAGTTGCGGCAGAAATATGGACAGCCACCGAATATCGTATTCCTGTTGTGGGATGACACTGCATTTGGAGCTGTTGGCTTTCCTGCGTTGCAAAAGAACTTTGGCTACTCAACGCCAAATCTAAACCAGATGGCTGCTGAGGGTATCAACTTTACCCGCATGTACTCTGAGCCCTCATGCACACCAACCCGTGCTGCTGTGCTCACCGGACGGCTACCGGTGCGCTATGGCATGGGTGAAGTGGGTATGCCCCATGAGTTTTCTGGTCTACGCGCAGAAGAAGTCACTATTGCCGAGGTACTTTCGCAAGCGGGTTATACGACAGGCTTTTTCGGCAAGGGGCACCTTGGAGATATCGAGGAGAGTTATTTACACAATCAGGGGTTCGATGAGGCGTTGTTCACTCCGATGAACCAGATTACCTCCCTGTTTAACCCCCAGGCAAATGTAGCAAATGCGGTGCTGGGCATGTTCCCCGAAATCTATCCACCTGACCCCTATCAGTTGGACAGCCCTGGTCTGATTCCCGCTGGCTGGGTAATGAATATTGAAGGGAAAAAGGGACAACCCGGGCGGGAATGGTGCGGAACATCCAACGAGTGCTTCGCCAAGTTTGATCCAGAAGCAGAACAGAGAACGCTGGCCTTTATTCGTCGCAGTGCAGAGCAGAAGAAACCGTTTTTCGTTGCCTACTGGCCCAATCTCCTTAATTTCATGGCGATGTATAACCCCAAGCGCTCGGTAGCCGGGCTGATGGTTGCCGATGCCTTCCCGGCGATGGATAACTTTGTCGGGGTGCTGATGCAAGAATTGAAAAGCTTAGGGCTCGCTGAAAATACCTTGTTCGTTGCAATGGCGGATAACGGTCCTATGGTCCACAGTCCGCCGGCGGGGTGGGGAATGCTGCCCATGTTGTATCGGGGTGGCAAAGGGGATTTTACTGAGGGCGGCGTTCGCGTACCTGCTTTTGCCTGGTGGCCAGGAACTATCGAAGCGGGACAAACGGCAGGAGATATTATTCATATCACTGACCTGTATACGACTTTCGCTCGCTTGGGTGGAGCAACTGATGCTATTCCCACGGATCGCGTCGTTGATGGCCTCGACCAGACCGCTCTGTTCCTAAACGGCGATACTCATGGCCGCCGGGATTATGTATTTATTTATACGGGTAAGGAATTGGGGGCAACAGTAAAGGGGCGATATAAGAGGCATTGGCTGGGAGCGGGGGAGGTGGAAGGGTCGGGGATGCCGGAGGCTTATTACGATTTATATATGGACCCCCGGGAGGAGTCCCCGCAGTTGGTGCCGTTAATTTACACCCAGGGCCAGTTCAATCATATGGTGGCTCGCCACCGTTTATTCAAACGTAAATATCCAGACGTAGCCAGCGGCAAAGGCATACCCTATACCGGGCTGGCCAATGCGCGCCCTGAGACACAGGCTATTGGTGAGCGCGTGCGCGCAGTCATCAGTGAGATGCCATTCACTGTTGAAGACTATCTCGAGTATCAGATCCCCGGTGCCGACAAGGTCGGCGACTGGGGAGATTAAAACGCTATATCCAAAGTGAGTAGGCTTGGACTAGTGGTAGAGGCCCGGATTCTGATTCAGTCGAACTTCGCCACTTCGCTGCACTGTAATGGAAGGCACAATGGACCTGCTCAGGCCAATTTTTGCCTGAAGTTCATAGGGTACCGATTGCTGCCCTCTATTCGCTAATTCAGCGGCGGCGAATAGAGACCCCATCCAGCTCGCAGTTGCGTCCACCGAGATGTCATCCTGGCCATAGGGGGCAATGGGCAATAAGTTGTTTGAGGTTCCTGTCATCACTTTGTGGCCGGCAAGACTGAGCTTGTAGTAGATCCCGGAGAGGGGTAGCTCTTGGTTGTTAGGGTTGAAAATGCGCAAATGGATTCTGAAGCGCAGATCGCTGCCGACGGCAGGAGGAAGCGGCTCCAGCCCAATAATCTCAACCTCGGGCTGCTGAAAATTGGGCGATAAAGCGGCGCAACCACCCATGAATAGAGCGAATAATACGAGTAAGTTCAGTTGTAAAAGTTTGATCACTGCTTGTCCTTCATTTTTCTCTCTTCTGATAAATACGAGGTTGGTGTCCCAGCGCTTATTCCACGACCACCACAGTTTTATTTCTCTTGCTTGCTTATTGAGCAGCCCCTCGAATTGCTTCATTCTGCGATCCTGATGGATCGAAGAAGGTTGTTGCCTCTGTGCAAACTTTCCCATGGATTTCTACTAATGGAGACAATAGATGAGCAAGTGGTTCATTCTTCTGACAACAATGGTGGTGATATTGTTCGCCAGCTGGAAATGGCTTTTGCTTCCGGCTATTGAAAAGTCGATGAACAAAGTAGAGCCTGGCAAAATTGCAGCGCTGTCACCTGAGGCTAAAGCACTACACCAAAGTCTATTGGTAGGTGATCTCCACGCAGATAGTTTCCTGTGGGCCAGGGATTTGAGGAAGCGAGCCGACTATGGTCATCTGGACCTTCCCCGGGCGCGAGAAGGTAACCTGGGTATCCAGGTCTTCACATCAGTTACCAAGTCTCCCCGGGGGCAGAACTATCAAAAGAATTCCAGCAAAGCTGGCGATAATATAACCTTATTGGCCATTGCTCAGGCGTGGCCAGTAAAGGCGTGGGGCAGCTTGTATGAACGGGCGCTCTATCATGCAGAGCGTGTTAATGCGCTACAGCAATCTGCGCCTGACCAAATACGTATCGTCAAAAGTGCGGCAGATTTACAACAGGTGCTTGCAGCAAGGAAGCAGGGCGAAGAGGTTTTGGCTGCACTCCTTGGCACTGAAGGTGCCCATCCTTTGGAAGGGAAGATCGAAAACATCGGCCACCTATACGATGCTGGTTTCCGGGTGATGGGGTTGCAACACTTTTTTGACAATGAGCTGGGTGGCTCCCTGCATGGAGAAAGCGGGCAGGGTTTGAGCGCATTTGGCCGGGAAGCAGTGCAGGAGATGGAAAGGCGCTCTATTGTGATTGACGTCGCCCACTCCTCCGAGCAGGTCGTCCGCGAAGTTTTGGATATTGCCGAGCGCCCAGTGATTGTTTCCCATACCGGGCTTCAAGGGGCGTGTAACTCACGCCGGAATATCAGTGACGAGCTAATGAAGGAGATAGCGGGTAAAGGAGGCTTGGTTGGAATTGGTTTCTGGCCTGGTGCTGTCTGCGATACAAGCCCCAAGAGCATTGTTAAATCCATTCGTTATGCCATTGATACACTGGGCGTGGATCATGTCGCATTGGGGTCAGATTATGACGGCAGTGTAAAGGTTGCATTTGACGTAAGTGAACTGGGCGTGCTTACCGCAGAAATGCTTCGGCAAGGGTTTACTGAAGAAGAGATCCGAAAAGTAATGGGTGAGAACCTGAGAGATTTCTTCCTTACTCAACTTCCCAGTTAATATCATATAGGAAGGTTGAATTTAGATTCTGCAGCCTTCTCAACAGATATATTAGCGCTGGTATTTGATAGCTCACTGTTCTGATGAGTTTGTTATTACCAGCGCAATACTTGCACACGCATATGATTAAACTAAATTTACTTTCTGCACTTATCCAAACGCAGTTTAAAATGGAAATTTGTATCATATTTTGACCTTAACATCCTGAAAAGCCAATTGAAATTAAGTGTAATCAAATTCCGGTTTACTTTTTAAAATGTCTTAAAGCTAAAAGAGCCACAAGAAAATTGATAGAGATAAAACTGTAGGTGAGAAAAATAGAACATGGGCCGCGATACCGCGGATAGGCAAAAGTCCACTATCTCTAAAGAATAGGGAGACCTCCATGTTCAATCCGAAACTAACAGAAACAGAATTTCTATTGGATCAAGCAAATTACATCCAACCCGGTGTCCACAATGACGTAAGGCGCGGAGTTTGTTACGCATTATCCTACATGTGGGTGAGACTCGGCTTGCAACCCGGCGGCCATATAAATATGCACCTCCAGGCAGGACTGCAACAGCGTTACCATAATACGGGAATTGGAAACGCCCTCAACAGAGCAACTCCAGGTATGTTTTTAAGGGCTGTTGGCGGGTCGACCACCACCTTTGGGCAGCCTATCTATACAATGCAAAGGGCAATTTCCGCACAGCAGCAGATCCAGGGAAATGTGATGGGTATATCGTCAGGGTTAAGGACGATTTGTCGGACAGATGGGTATACCGAGCACTGTATCGCCCGTGGGCATCAGTTGAACCCGTTTGAGCCTTTTTCCACATTTTTGCGATGGATACGGCAGGGGATGGCCCGCCTTAATCAAGGCTTTGCATTGATAGGATTCCTGGGCCCCAACAGCGGCCATGCAATTGCAATTCAAGTACAGAATGGTAATACCTGGAGACTTTTTGACCCCAATTTTGGTTCCTTTGTATTTAACGGATACAACCGCTTTAAGGCCGAATTACATCAGCTGGCTTTGATATACCTGGCGATGGGCACTGCTGGTGGAAGCTGGATGATTTCAACTTTTAGATAAGTTAGTAGGGTTGTTTTATTGTCTAGGTATCACAGGGTCGCTTAGGCGACCCTGTGCGTTGAGTTTAAGTGCAAGCGTATACTAGAGAATTTAGACCGCAGTAAAAGTCCTGATGAGTCAATTAGGGGGATTAGTCTGGCACTCCCAGTTTTAATATTGATTACTTGGCAGCGATGCACTCAATTTCTATTTGGGCGTCCAGCGCTAGGGACTCCACTGCAAAGGTAGTCCTTGCAGGGTAGGGGGAGGCAAAAGCTTTCTGGTAGATGTTGTTGAATTCAGGGAAATTCTTGATATCTGTTAAAATGACCGTGCATTTAACGACATCTTTCATTTCGTAGTCGTAGCGCTCCAGAGTTTGCTTTATGTTGTCTAGAGTCTGTTTGGTTTCCGCAGCGAATCCCCCTTGGGCTAACCGCTTAGTCTCCGGTGAAAGCCCTATTTGGCCAGAAAGAAATAGCTGGTTGCCAACTTTTACAGCCTCTGAAAACGGTAGCTTTGAGGCTGATCCTGTTGGGTTCAGAAATTCAACCTGCTCAGCGTCCTTTGCATGGCTGAAGCTGGAAAGCGTAATAGTGAAAAGTGCAGAAATTAATGCATTTATAGGTGATGTCTTTATACTCATTGGAATCTTTTTTTGTAAGTTTTTCATAAAAGCTGGGGCCGGTGTATCTTGCGGTCGATCACTTTTTGTTCTTGGTGATTACCTCAAAAAACTTAGATGGGTTTCTGGAGCAAGCTAATTGAATTAAGGTGCTAAAGGGTATATTGGTCGGTGATTATACCTGCAGTTTGTATCTAATTTGTATGCATTGGCGACGGTGATGAATGCGAGAGTTTTCTCGTATTATGAGCAGCTCAATCCTATTGCTTGCCTGAGAGCCACTTTCAACATTGCTGGATTATTGAACAATGGTGCTCTGGAGTGACCGACTCGATAGCACTGCTATTCGAGTGCGCTATTCACTCCCTAAGCCAATCGAGCTTAAGCGTTGTATTGAGTGGAGCGATCTCTTTTAATTGAAACCAACACACACATTTTATTGTAGAAATATAGATTTGCCAGGATTTTGGCTATACTTGAGTACTCAATTAGGGAAGTGGTATGTCCTTCTTTAAGCAACCATCAAAAGAACGGAAACGCTCGAAACTAAATACTTCAAAGCTTGATTCTCAAATTGGCGTAAATGTCACCTAAGGCTGTATATTAATACAGCTGTACGCATTGGCAGCTCTCTAGTATGAGGGGTAATATATTTACAGCTGCTTTGGTTTTCATGCAGCAACCATCCTTTCTTGAACCGGCCCCCAAGCCGGTTTTTTTCTTCCTTGGTCGGTTTATTTCATCTCTAGTTTAGGGTAGTTAAATGAGCGTATGGCATACATTGGCCATTGAGGGGGTAGGCTTGATTCTTTTTTCTGTGCTTTTGGGTGTGCAGGCACGGAGGTGCCGGTAAGAACCTCTGGTTGTCCAATAAAGGTTGGAACTAAAGTTATGGTGATAGGGGAGATGTATTGCCTCAAATTCTCCCTTCCGGAAAAATTGGCTCGGATACTGGAGCTCCCGAAATGGTAGGATTGATTCGGATATTGATTTGTATCTTTGGTGTATTTGTCGGCCCCTTTAAAGGGGTGGGTTAAAGTATCATTGCAGTGACTGGTATTTCTGTGTCTGTAGAAATAGTAGGGGCGCCATGAGATTCCAAAGATTTTAACTAATACCGTATCTTGCTTTTACCGTCATATGCTCACCAGTAACTGTTACCTCGAGCACTTCAATTTCTCCCTCGTGTTCAGTTTTACCAATAATATCCTTCATACACCCATAAAAGTATTTGGCCAAAGCCTCAAAGCTAGGGGAAAAGTCGACAACATATAATCTTAAATTGTCTTTCTCCACAATTTTTTTATGTCTGGGTATAGTGGGTCATTTTTATCAACAATAAATGAATGATCAATTTGATCAATAATCTTTTGAAAAGGTGCCTTAAATAGGTCTGTATCCATGACAAAGTTCTGGCGATCTACTGTTTCACTAGATTAAGGTCACTGAAACTAACAATGAGTGGCCATGTAGATTTGCGCATTTGTTATAAGGATACGGCATGTCATCAGAGTAGAACTCTTTGCCGCGCCCTTTGCGCATGTCCTGATTCCATGTTCGATGGCCCATGTCTAACTTAAATGTTTTTGTGATTTGATATGCCATATAGCTATTCCTAATATAAAGCTGGCCATAAAAAATATCAAAAAAGTAAGGTGTACTTGTTAATTTTATTCTATATCGTAAATCGAGTTTTAAATTGCTGAGAATAAATGCGATCTATTATTTATTGTAATGCTTATATTATTTCGATTCTGGTGATTTTTCATTCTTCTTGTATTTTTTGTCCGAATTCGAGTGAAAAATTACTCTGCTCAAATTTTCCTGATGAAAAATTAAGTTTTATTAGGTGTGGTTTATGCAGTTGGCAAAGGTCTGTTTTCAAATTGTTTAATCGATTTGGGGGCTGAGGGTAAACATGATTAAGGGATGTACTTTTGTTTGTCCAGATAGCGGATTATTTATAAGTTTAGTTAATTTGTTGTTCTCCAAAGCAGTGTAAATTCCAGTTATATTTTAGTTTTTTTGAAAGAGTCTATCCTTAAGTATAGGCGGTTTTATCAGGAGTTATGTGGTTCTTGTTGCCAGGCTGTGAGTGAGCAGGGTGGGCGGTAGCTTTAATACATACATGACTGGAAGATGTTGCGGAAATGGTATGAAAGAACACTACGCACGAATTATTGAAGAAATAGGTGAGGGTCCACGCCGATTTACTTGCAAGTCAGCCAATGTTGACTAAGTAAATTGCTATTTTTCAGACTATCAAGGATGGTGCTGGGAAGCTCGAGGCTGCTGCTCTCGTTATAAATGAATTCCATTTTAAAACATTTTTAGTTGCCCTAGAGGTTTCCGATAATGTGGGGTTAGCCTCTTCAGCTGCGACGGTGACTAAAGGTGAGGCCATGGAGTTCTGGCTATATGCAGATTCTCACTGCATCGTAGATAAGTATTTTATTTAAAATGCTGGGGTACCACCTCTGAGTGCCAAGGCATGAGAAGCTCAAAGGCTAAGCCATTGGTTGCCAAGTGGGTATCCTGATAGTTAGGGGTGCTGTAACGAAGATAGATAAAAAGTAGCCGGCCTAATTGCCATAGAGTGCGACTCCTCCGGTGACTACCAGATTGCAGACCTCGCGCCCATTAAAGCCTATTTCAGCCATGCACTCTTTCGTCTTGCATGTTCGCGAAATAATCAACCAGGTGGTGCTGATGCTTAGTGGCTCAGTAGCTCTATAAATGAAACTTGAGGGTCGATGGATCTCAAGCTATCTAGCGACAAAGCTCGGTGTAGCTTGATTGGTGGCGCAAGCGGGACGGTAACTACTAGTGTATCAGTGGAAGAAATTTAACTATAAAAATGGGGCGCGCCAGATTTGCACGAAGTGGGGAGTTGCTTATTGATTTCAAAGATCTGATTGGTGCCCGGGGCCGGACTTGAACCGGCACGGCCGTGAAGCCGGGAGATTTTAAGTCTCCTGTGTCTACCAATTCCACCACCCGGGCAGATCCTTTGCGAGAGAGGGCGATGTTTAATAGCTGCCCTTCATTCTCACTTTCATTGCATTCAACAGGATACTGCAATGAAGAGGAAAATGGAGGCTAGGGTCGGAATCGAACCGGCGTACACGGAGTTGCAGTCCGCTGCATGACCACTCTGCCACCTAGCCTTTTTTATCCGCCTTTGGCGGAAAAGAACGCTGCGAATTCTATCTGATAAATCTGAAAAATCCTAGCGTTTTCTTATACTTACGTGCGTTTCGCTGTGTAAGTGGGCGCCATTTTAGGGACTCTAGAGGATTAGTCAAGCATTGTTTTCATCAATGTTGCAAACAAGTGAAAAAAAGTAGGAAAAGTTACCTTCTGATGGTGGGGGAGGGCTGTAATAACTTTTAGCGCTGGTGCTCAAGAACCTATTTCCATTTGTTCTAAATTAATCTTCAGGTGTGCTGGCAATCTGTGACCTGTGTTCGATACTGTCTTTATCTGGCTAACACATCTCCCCCAACGTGTTTAGTAATGCTGGTAGGGTGGCTCACATGGCTGCCACCCGGAAGCAAGGATGAAATCCTCCAAGTTTCACTCCTAATGGTCTTGGCCCTGACGCTCTCCCCCCCCGTCGTCAGGGCTTTTTTTTGTCTGCTATTTACTGGAGCCTTTCGTCCGGGTCTGTCAGGTTTTCTGTGGCTAATGTATCCACGGGTTTACCGGCTGCTTTCTCAGACAGGGATCTAAACCTTTCCAGAGTCACTTCACCGCGTGTTCGAGCCAGTTCTCGTGCGACGTCATCAATACTTGCCTTGCCATTGCTGGCCTCGCGAATCTCTTTATCCAGTTGCTGCATTACCCCGGCCGCACGGGCGGTAATGGGACCGGATGAGCGTTCGACTAATAGTGAAGGAGCCTTCTTACCCCATTTAATCAGTTTATCCATTGCCTCCTGATAGCGGGTTTCACTGATGCCACCAGTTCGCCTTAAAATCTCCAGGGAGTAAAACTCAGCCAGTCCCTCTACAATCCAATCGCTCTCATCGTCGCCGTGAATTCCCGTGCCCACATGAACTAACTCGTGGATCATGCTGCTGGTGCGGTTGCCGCTGATCAATGGTCGATCAGCATGCATATATAGAGAGCGTGTCCCCGACAGTCCGCCGCGCCACATGGGGTCGTCAGCGGTTACGATCAATAGATGATCAGGGAAGAGGGGGAAGATCTTCTTGAGCTCTGGCAGGTTCCAATTTAGGAAGGCCAGGATGTCTTGCCGCCGAATATTCTCATTTTTAGGGCCTGCAACACGGGTTTCAGTGCCGGCAATCATATCCTGCCGACTGCCAATTTTCCCTACAATCATCCAGCCCTTGGGTCTTACAAACTTACGCTTGGGGTCAGATAACTCGTATAGGTTATCTTCGATCTCAGGGTAGGGTAGGGCCGCATACCATTGGTCAGGAAGTTCCAGCTTAAGGCGGGCGGTAGAGCGGCCACGGCTGGTTGCTGATACCGGTGCAATCAATTTATCGCTGCGGAGAATTGCCCAGTCTTTGGTGATCCGTGAGTCGTAGCCACCGTTGCTACGCTGGTTATTTATGACAAAGCGGTACTTGAGGACGGGGTTCTTCCCTTCGGGTTGCCAGGTTGCTTTGTCGCCCTCGATCTTTAGTGGGGTGTCACTTTCCAGGTCCTGATAGCGGCCAGAGCGCAAGTTTAGAACGAGCTTACTTGGCATATCATCACCGCTGAGCGCCATTTCCACCTCAGCCAGCTTGGAGTTGGGTGAGATCTCTGCACTGTAAAGAATCTCATAAGCCTGAACAGCAGGGGATAGAGTGGCGAGTAATAGCGGCAGTGTTAGTAATCGTTTAAGCATCATTTCTTCAGCGGGAAATCCAACAATTAGTCGTTTCGACAGTATCTAAGCCTACAGGTGCCCTTGTGTCATCTTCAAGCAAACTGGTCACAAGCTAGCCAGTTATGAGGTGACAGTTTTGTGCCGTCAGGTTTCATTGGATTGGTTTTCAGATATGTACCACTTAAAAAGAATACACTTACAAAGTCGTTATCATATAACCACACATACTAGTAAGCATCTCCCGTATAAGTAACCAAGAAGATAGATATGGGTGGGCCGTCACAAACATCTTTTGAGAGGGCTGGGCTAGTGGGCAGGCATGCTGACTAAGTGGGAATTGAGCGCTACGAAGGATAAGACCGCAGCATAGCTGCGGTCTTGAAAGGTCTTTTGCAGTCTAACTAACGATGGCGACAGAGCTACCAATATCTGATTGCACGGGGATCAACGAACTGCATAGCGTAGGCGCTCAGGGCAAATCCATCTGGAAAACTGCTTACCATTGGTTGCTGGGGGTTAACCGCGGCTATTTCGGAAGGGTAATAACCTCCCGGCACAAACTGCCCCTGCCAACTGGGTGTAGCTTGAGGGGGGTAGCCCTGTAACGGACTCATGGTAAATCCAGAGTATGGAGTGGCTGGGGAGGGGCCTTGCGCGGTTGCGGCATGAGTACCCGCGGCCCTTGCTTGCTCTTTAGCGGACTCAAAAGCGGAGTTGATACCGAAAAGCTTGGGAACACCTGCGCCAACTCTCTCTGCCCCGAGGGGCATTGGTGCGGCCAAGGATTGGATCAGTTGGAATAAGGCGGTCACTCTGGATACATCTTTCTGCCGGAGCGCACCTTTAAATAATGGATGGTGGGCAAGTAGTAGAGCTGCCAAACCGGTAATATGCGGCGCGGCCATTGATGTACCTGACTGAACATCGAAGCCTTTGTCAGGCACAGACGAAACGATACCCACACCAGGTGCGGCAACAGAAATTTCCTGGCCGAAAGCGCTAAACCTAGGAACAAATAGACCGTCGGCTGATGCTGTTGAGGGTATTACTGTTTGCGCTTCCCAGGAATCTTTGGGGAACTCATTGAGCATTCCAAGAGCGCCTACAGCCATAGCATTTGGGGATCTGGCTGGATACTGGACTGCCCCGCCATTGTTGCCTGCGGCAACTATACAGGCGATACCATGTTGGACCGCTTCCTCGATTTGCTGCTCAACAGCCTCTGATGAATCAGAGCTGCCCAGGCTCATATTCACCACATCAACGCCGAGCTCTATGCAATGTGAGAGCGCATCAATCAAGCTACTAAATTGCCCGCCGGGGAAAACTTTGAATACATAGACTTCGGCTTCAGGAGCAAATCCGCGTATTGCTTCGGAGCCAGAGGGTTGGCCTGTAATAATTCCCGCACAGTGAGTTCCATGGCCGACGATATCTTCTACCCAGCTATCGGTATCGTAATTATTGGTGACATCGATACCATTCTTTAAATGGCTCAGTATTGGGTGCTTATTGTCCGCACCGGAATCGATGATTGCGATTTTGATACCTTTGCCTGTGTATTCATCGGGTAGCTGGTCCAGGCCCATGTACTTTTGCCCCCAGCCATAGGAGGCATCATTGGGGAAGTTGGGTATGGCCTCGCTCAGAGGTTGGAGTTTCACCAGGTTCACACCGGTGAGCGATAGGGAGGGGCTGCGAATATATTTGTTCCAGAAATCTTTGGCGGGACGGATCAGAAGTGATTTCACTTGAGCGCCGCCGCTTTGCGCAAAAATACTGAGCGCAACCTCCCCTTTATTGTTAGTGACCCCCTCCTGGGGAAAGCCCGCGCTTTCAACAATTATTTGAGCGTCGCGTATGGGCTCACCTTTTGCGCCGATAACGCGGAAGTGCACCTGCTGTGCCTGGACATGGTATTCGCGTAATAGTCCGGGTTGCTGGGCAAAAACTGCTGAAAAGGTCGGTGAATAACTCGCTTGCCCGTAAGAGAGAAGTGAGTCCAGTTCAACGGCGACGTTTGGTGGAGTGGTCTGGTAAAGTGCCGCAGCAGCATCCACATCCATACGGACTTTGTAAATATTGGTGGCCTCATCGGCGGAGGACAGCGTTTTTAGTTTTCTGCCGGGGCGTATTTCACGAAGCACCTCACAACCTGCCTGCCTGGCAATAGTGGAAATCACATGGTGCATTGAGCCCGAGCTCAATGGCTGCACGCCCATGGATTTAGCCATCAGGCTGCGGCGGGGTGAAATAAGTAACTCGACTTTCTCTGCAACCTCGACCGAAGGTTCTCCTGCGGCCTTTTCTTGTCGGGATTCAGTCATGTTCATGTTCCTTCGCTTTCAGTGCGGTACTGATTTAGTACGCGTGTGAAACGTCTGAAAGTGGTGAATCGAGTGGGTTTCAGTCTCAATTGAGAGGGTGGACAGGTTGATCCGGATCAATAATTACTTTGCCTCTCAATTTCTTTCTCAGGTCGTCGACGGCATCGGGTGTAGCCACAAGGGTGACGTTGCTTTTGCGTAAAGTAACGTCCTTAACATCGGGGCAATTTGAAGCTTCCTTCACCAGCTCCTCTAGCTCCAGAGTGCTAGCTGATACCTTACGATTGGGTACGGCTACATATTGCTCAAACTTCTTCATTTTCTTCTCATTGTGACTGCGCCATCCAAAATAGGGCAGGGTCGAACCCACCCCCAGGAAAAGGGGCCTGAAGCCCCTTTTTTTGCATTTTTAGTGCAGATAAGCCTGTTGCTGAAAGGCTGAGTTGGGTTGCGGCATTGCCTGATAGGGTAGTGGTTGCCCGATGCCACTCAAATTCTGAAAAGGTTGCTGTGGCGGCTGCGGGAAAGCCTGGAATGGCACCGGTTGACTCAGTGGTGCAAAAGCCTGCGGGGGAACCGATCCATACTGCTCTGGAGCCACAGGTGCCAGTTGATTTACCGGTTGGCCGATGTAGGTCTGAGGAACGAGGTGTGGCGTGAATTGCGGTGCGGCCTGGTAGGGCAGCAGGTGGTTGAGGCGCGCCAAGTTGTTAAGGAGTTGACCTTGTTGAGGCACGCCAATGTAGTTGCCAAGAGCAGGTGCGGCACGACTAATCAACTCACCGAGGAGACCTTGCGGTGGCAGTTGCGGAGCGGCTTGATAGGGTAAGAGCTGCCCTAGTTGGGCGGCTGCATTGATTAGCTGTGCCTGAGGGTTATTGATGTAATTGGCCAAAACAGGGGCCGTGCGGTTTATCAATTCGCTGAGATAGTTTTGGGGGGCAAACTGATGGGCGAACTGAGGTGGAATTTGTGGAGCAAGCTGCTGAGGAATGTGGGGCGCTAACTGTTGTGGAAGCTGTGGTGCGGCCTGGAAGGGCAGTACTTGGCCCAATCCGCCGAGTGCATTGATCAATTGACCTTGTGGTCCACCGACAATGCCACCAACTACCGGAGCTGCACGGCTAATAAACTCTCCCAGCAATCCTTGTGGTGCTAACTGTTGAAGCGGTAGGTATGGCTGGGGGGGAGTGAGTCCGACGACCGGATTAATCGGAGGTACGGCATAGTTTTGTGGTTGTCCAAAGATCCCTTGAGCATATGCATATGGTTGGTACATGAACGTACTCCTCGAGTAGACCAATGACGATAGGGGGCTATCGCCCAGGTTATTTCATGGTTTACGGGTGAGAATTTTGGAGCTTGATAGAGCCCCGTTTTTAGGATCAGCCTGCTGATAATAAATCGGTAATGAGCTTTCGAGTTGTTGCATCTTGCGACGGACACTCAGCCGGCTGATCTGAGTATAGAGAAGCTTTTCAGAAGTACAGGGAAAGTTTGAAAAAAAATGGAGCGGGAAACAAAAAGGTAATGGGGGCGCAATTGTAGTCACCATTTTTCTTAAAATTTTGTAATTTTCCCAAAGGGATTATTTATTTAAAAAATAAAGTCTTACTCGGGATATGCTACTTAAATGAGCGGTTAATATTCTTGTGGCGTGCAGGGTGCTGCTCCCTTGTGTTGGTGTTAGGGCTCGGGAAAAATCCCCTCGGGTGCCCGGTGAAAAATAGCGGCACTTGTAGAAATATCCGCAAATAGCGAACTGGAATTTAAAGGTAACTGTTTATATCGATGTCTTGGAAAAGCAGCTTAACAAGCTTTTCAGTTCGCTTTTATATAAAGGTCTACTTACTCAAAACATCAAAAAACGGTATCTAGTAGCTTTTCAATGTAATTTGCTATTGCCTCGCGCCGTATGCCCTTCTTGGTTTTTTCTGCTCCAAACTCTTGCATCCTCTGTGGAGAGCTTTGCATTTTTTTATCCGTGTGCTCTCAAAACTAAAAGTACTTGATAGTGGTTGAAGATACGTAAATACAAGAAAGTGGATAGAAATAATATCGGTATTTTTTTGGCGACCTCAGTTTGCCGTATTCGTGAAGAGAATTCAGAGAGTGGGTAGATTGGTGGAAAGTGTCCGAGCCCAGGGCGAGTAAGGGATTGGTTGTTAGTTGACAGACTAAATGGATATGTCGGAGGTTGGGGCTATTGCTAGCAACCGTAAAGCTTGAATCTCCAGTGTAGAAAGAGGCGCTTGGAGCCGGGGAGGTCCAGCTATAATGCGGATTAGACTGTCTCTGAGGACAATTCAAAGACCGGTTGTGTCGGCAAAATGACCTATGATGACATTCGCGCCAAAAATTACTTGATCTTTGAAAAATGGATCAGTAGTATTCGCGGCCTCGGTGAGTAGCGCAGCCTGGTAGCGCACTTCGTTCGGGACGAAGGGGTCGGAGGTTCGAATCCTCTCTCACCGACCATACAAAAAGAAAAAGCCCGCTTTAGCGGGCTTTTTTGTGTTTTATGATTTCATTCCTGGTAGAGCTTTTACTCTAAAGGTTTACGTGGGTAATTACACAGCTGCCTTGAGGCTGTAATCTCTTAGTTGTTTATCGGTGTAAATAGCCAAGCCAGCCATACTCAAAGCCTCGTCGGTATTTCTGAAACCCATTCTTTATTTGTCCCCATCGCATCTGACTTTTGTAGTGCGCTTCCGCATTAGCCAATGATTTAACGAAGTTGAATAGCAAGCGACTCTAAGGTGGGGCCCCAACAAGGTACAAGTAGGAGTTGTTTGCACTTTTTCCAGGTACAATGTGCTGAGGGAAAGTAAGGGGCAATCTGAACTGTTTTTCATCAGCTTAAAAGTTCAGAGACAAAAAAGCCCGCTTTTAGCGGGCTTTTTCTTTTTGTATGGTCGGTGAGAGAGGATTCGAACCTCCGACCCCTTCGTCCCGAACGAAGTGCGCTACCAGGCTGCGCTACTCACCGTTTTTTGTTTCGCATCATTTGCGAAGGGGCGGCACTATAGCAGCAATTTTTCTGCTGTAAACCACTGATTTAATTTTTTATTTGTCGAATCAGTCCCTCTTGGCAGGTAGACGCTACCAGCGTTCCGTCGCGGGTGAAAATCTGGCCGCGGGTAAAGCCTCTGGCACCGGTTGCCGAAGGGCTATCCGTTACATAGAGAAGCCATTGATCCAGGCGGAAATCGCGGTGGAACCACATCGCGTGGTCAACGCTCGCGGGCATCAATTGGGGGTCGAATAAGGATATGTCGTGCGGCTGTAGGGAGGTACCCAGGAGTCCCATATCGGATGCATAGCAAAGTGCTGCTCGGTGCTCCATCGGGTCGTCCGACATCTCGCCCTCTGCCCGCAGCCAGAACATGCATTTGGCTTCGCGGGTTTCAGCGCCAAAGTAGCTTTGCGGGTCTACCGGACGAAAATCGATCATATAGCGCCGCTGATCGTACTGCGGGCTAACCAATCCAGCTTCCAGGGCCAGCTCCTGGGTGTTTTTCAGGCTCTCAGGAGAGGGAATCTCGACACAAGGCAGGTCGGCCTGGTGGTCAAATCCGGGTTCCCGAATTTGGAAGGAGGCGGACATATTGAAGATCGCGCGCCCGCGCTGCTTGGCGACTACGCGACGAGTGGTAAAGCTGCCGCCATCGCGGATTGGGTCTACTTCGTAGATCACCGGCAGCTCACTAGAGCCTGGGCGGAGGAAGTAGGCGTGCAGGGAGTGGGGTAGGCGATGCTCAACGGTACGAGTTGCTGCCATCAGTGCTTGGCCCAGAACTTGCCCGCCAAAAAGCACTTTACGATAATTTTCAACGTGATGACGACTGCGGAAGAGATTTCGATCCAGCTCTTCAACATCCAATAACTTACCTAATTTTTCCAACATAAGGGATTTTGCCCGTTACCTATTCCACTTAACAGAGTTTGCAGATGGGGAGCTTTGCGCTCTTAATCAAAAGGATAATAACAGCAAATCCCTTTAACCCCATTCATATTTTGAACGTTAGGCCCATTTTGGTCACAGGTGCCACCTCGTATAGCTATCCAGCTCTTTTCCATACACTAGCTACTGATTTTCTCAGTCAAGTTGAAACTCTGTGCTATTGACTATTGCGACTTGTCGAATTCTTTCTTATTTCTGTGGTATAAAGCGCCAATAGTTGTTGGGACAGTTGGACTAATTTGTTTGCAGCTATCCAACAAAGATTGAATAAGAGAAGTAGGAGATACCACAGGTGCCACACAACAATATTGATATACGTCCACCACTGAATTTCGGCAAGGTTGTCAGTCGGCACCGTACCGCAAAGGCTGTGGCTGGAGGGGTTGGCTCCGCTGCTTATTATGGGGTGTGGGGTGCACAGACGGCTACAGGTGCCACACTAACCGGCCTGGCTACCGGTGCAGCGGCTGCGACTTCTGCGACGGGTATTGGTTTGGTTGTTGCTGGAACAGCATTATCCATTGGTTACGCTGGTTTGGCGGCCCGATCCGCATACAAGACCAATAATCACCTCAATGCTCTGAAAAGAATCTACGAAAACAGGAAGTCGTATAGCTGTCCTTGTAAAGGATCGGTCGCCCACGACTATGTTTCTGGCCAAGTGCTTCCTTATATCATCGAACAGAAAAGCAAAAAGTTGCATCGCAAGATGGTTGAGGCCACTCCAGGTGTTGCCTCAGTGGAATATGCGCGCAAGGCAGTAAAAAACCTGTACAAGCGTTCACAGGGTACGCTCGGTAAAAAACGTACCTTTGCTGCAGAGTGGTTGGCGCAGCATTTGATTTCTCATGATTGTGAATTAGCTAATGCGATTGTTGCAGAGCTCTACTCAGAGGAGGAAATGCTCTGGATACGCACGCAGGACAACGATGTAGTCGCGCCTCTGTTGGAGCTAAAGCTGAAGTCCGTTTAATAGTGGCTTCTTGTGTTCTGGTTTAGTTCTTGATTTCATTCGGAAGTATTGGGGTAATGGACTACCCCGCAATCACTCGATCGTCGAATTTTATGTGTTATGTGCAATGCTTGGGCTCGCCAAACGTCACCACATGCTAAAATAAAAGGTCTGCTCTCAGCTTAAAATTGGCTCATTTTGAGTAAATTTTGAGCAAAATGGCCTAATATTTTTAATATTAGGCAGTCTAATTCCCCGATTTACTTTTCCAACCGACTTGAATTGCCTATCATTCATGAATGAATAGTCAATTTCAGTCCCCATTTTTACGGGCAAAGAAGGTCGGAAGTATGGATAAGGCAAAAGAGAAGGTTCAGCGGTTCCGCGCGCGGGAGCAGCGTATCCTGGATGCGGCTCTGGAGCTTCTGTTGGAGCACGGTGAAGAGAAAGTCACGGTCGAACAGATTGCCGAGCGTGTGGATATCGGTAAGGGCACGATTTACAAGCACTTCATTTCCAAGACAGAAATCTACATGCGTTTGCTGATGGATTATGAAAAATCCCTTGCTGAACGTCTCAAGACCGCTGTAGCCCTGGCCGAGCAAGGTGATATCACCGCTCCAGCCCGCGCCTATTTTGAATCTCGTATGGCCGATCCTGGCAAAGATAGACTCTTCCAGCGCCTGGAGGAGAAGATTATCGCGTTGAACCTGGCTCCAGAAATGATTGCGGAGCTCCACAATATTCGTAATTCCAATGCTACCTCTCTCAATCGGGTCTTTGAGCGCCGTATGGAGCAGGGCATGCTGAAGAACGTTCCTGCATACTTCTATTACTCAACATACTGGGCGCTTGTGCAAGGGGCGGTAGAGCTTTATCACTCCAAGTCTTTTGCCAATGTAATAGAGGACAGGGAAGGTTTGATGGAGTTTATTATGGATGTGGGTGTGCATATCGGTGATATGTCCTCTCGCAAAACGCCAGAGGGAAGCCAGACAAGCCATCACAGCGATTCTGCGGGGTCCGCCCTTGGCTGAGCCCCTGTTCCAGCAGCTGCAAAAATTACAGGCTGAATTTCATGGGCATCCACCTGTAGAAAGGTGGAACCCAGAGCTTTGTGGGGACATGGATATGGTCATCAAATCTGATGGCCGTTGGATCCACGAGGGAACAGAGATTCGTCGTCATCCTCTTGTGAAACTGTTTGCCAGCATTTTGAAGCGTGAGGGGGATGAATACTTCCTTGTCACCCCTGTCGAAAAGCTGCGAATCACAGTGGAGGATGTTCCATTTGTAATCACTCAGGTGGCCCGCAACCCCGGAAGTACTCATCAGCAGCTACTTTTCACCACAAATGTGGGCGACGTTGTTGAGCTGTCGGAAGAGGGGCAGTGGCAACTGAGAGACTTTGGTGCTCCGCCGCAGCCAATCCCTTACCTGGAGATTCGAGGGGGGTTACAGGCTCGCGTTTCCCGTGATGTTTTTTACCAGTTGGTAGACTGGGCGCTTGAAGGGGATCGCGATACCGATAAGCTTTTTGTGCAAAGTGACGGAAAAGATTTCCTGCTGGGTTCTTGCAATTAGATAGCTCCCGGTTCCTGCTGGCGGATTCCTCGCGCCTCAGCGCTGATTTGTAGCTGGGGCTTTAATTCATAGCCTTGCTCCTCACTGTTCGAGTTTAGAAAGTACTTGCTTGACCCTATAGCTCCTGACTTTACTCTCTCGACGAACTTTCCTTATTTATATCTTTGGTGTCAAACTGTTTAGTGGATGCCACTATCGCTCCTGTATTTTGATTACCGCTGTGGAATTTATACTTGATTGTGCCGGTGCTTGCTTGAATCCGGAAAATAGCCCGGGAATATACATGTCCGTACTATTTATTTGTGGTGTTGCTGTATTTCATTTCTATTAAAAAAATAGTGTTTGAAATCTTATGGAAATATAAGTGTATTTGTTCTGAAAGGAATAGAATATTAATTCGATAATTTACGGAAATATCTAAATAAGTAACAAATCCGCAACAGTGCATTTCTAAACTTCCCTCCGTCCAAATCGCTACGGCGAAACAAAAAAATATAGTTTTTATTTGTTTGGTTGCTGCCATTTATTTTTTTTAAAAATGGCGGAGTTGAAGCAATTAAAGTTTTGGATTGAAATTCCTATAGGGGGAAACATGAAGCGAGTACAGAATAGGCTCATACTGGCAGCTGCGATTGCTGCGCTATTAGCTGGTTGTGACGGTGGCGGTGTGAGTATCGAGCCGGAAACAGTAGATAACTCGGTGGACAACTCGGTAGATAATTCAGTGACAAATCCTGGCGGAGGTTCCACTGATGAGAATCCATGTGCCACTTTAGAAAGTTCAAGTGTACAAGGTGAATTTAGCGGTGGTAACTGCTATTACACAACTGATTTTGTTTCTGCTGCAAACCCATTAACTGAAGATTTATATCTCACTGCGCTGGATAGCAATGGAGCTCATGTCTTTAGCGGCAGTTTGTTTGTTGGAGAAAGTTACTCCAGCGATTCTGACCTAGCAGCAGCCGGTATTTCTGAGGGTGGTGACGGCGTAAAACTGGAAATTGAGGCGGGCGCCACTATCGCTTTTAAAGATAATTCAGCATTTATGGTTGTAAACCGTGGATCGCAAGTCTTTGCTCGCGGTACAGAAACATCTCCCATCACTTTTACGTCAGAAACTGATGTTCTTGGCACTGTAGGTCCGGAGGATGTTTCACAGTGGGGTGGAATGGTTATTAATGGCTTTGGTGTAACGAACAAATGCCAATATACAGGTTCTATTGGTGGTGGTGATCTGACTCTTGATGGCGAGTGTCACGTAGCTGCTGAAGGATCCACTGATGACAATACCTCCTACTACGGCGGTGACAACAATGCCGATAACTCGGGAGAGCTTTTGTACGTTGTTGTCAAACACACAGGCGCAGAAGTTGCTAGTGGTGATGAGTTGAACGGAATTGCTTTTGATGCTGTAGGTAATGGCACAACGATCCGTAACCTTCAAACATACTCAACTTACGATGACGGTATCGAGTTCTTCGGTGGCGCTGTAGATGTCGAAAATTATGTTGCACTCTACGTTCGCGATGACTCCATTGATATTGATGAAGGTTATCGTGGAAGTATTACCAATGCTTTGGTGATTCAAAGTGAGACTGACGGCAATCACTGTATAGAGGCCGATGGCATCGGTTCATATAGTGATGGAGCTGATTATTCGACCTTGATCAGCCAGGGTCTCAACAGTCGACCAGTAATTGACGGGCTGACCTGTATTGTTTCCGCTCAAGAAGAGGGTACTCATGACCCCGGTGCAGGCTGGCGCCTGCGTGAGGGTATTTATCCAATGATCACTAATTCTATAGTTGTGGCCTCCTTCTTTGCTGATGAGACTGGCGTGGCCGGCGATAACTACTGCCTGCGTATTGAGAGCTCTCAAACTCGCGGCGAAGCATCTGCTGGGACTGAGGTGGCTCTGACTTCCAACATTTTCGCCTGTGAAGATCGCACTAAAACCGATGAAGACAGCTTCAATGTTGAGACTTGGGCTGTGGATAGCGGTAACCAATTTGCCACTATCTCCGGTGAAGTTAATCCAACCTCTAATGCCGATACTGACTTTGTTTTGCTCGGCGGTTCCCCTGCAATGTTCACTGTTGATGCATCTGCTCAAGTGATCGATGGCGTTGCACCTACGGTTTCTGCCGAACTGGGTCGTGCCTATTTGGGTGCGCTTGAGCAGGATGGTACCGATTGGACTCAGGGTTGGACTTACGGTCTTCACCAGGGTGATCGCGCTCAACCTCTCTGGTTTGAGTAATAGATCGAGGTAGCGGTTGGGGATGCTAATCCCAATCAATTAAGGCGCCGCCTTCGCTGATGGAGTCGGCGCCTTATTTGATTTAAGACCGTGATTCTTAGGAATGAAAAGAGGCCTGAGAGATGGTTAAGTGCGAAAGATTTCAAAGGGCGCCGCTTGTTTTGGCGGTAGCTGCGGGCTCCACATTTGCAGCTGGAGTGTATGCACAGGATGCTGAACTGGTTGATAGTGCCACTCCTGGGATTGAAGAGGTTGTAGTCCAGGGGCGGCTGAAGGACTCTGCTGAAGTCCTAATCAGCGAGCGCCTGGAGGAGGAGGTAGTTACGGATATCCTCGGGGCTGAGATGATCAGCAGGGTGGGGGACTCTACCGTAGCCGCAGCGCTGCGACGAGTATCCGGATTATCCCTGGTAAGTGACAAGTTCGTTTACGTAAGGGGCTTGGGTGAGCGATATTCAAGTACAACTCTCAATGGTTCGACGGTGCCATCCCCGGATCTGACCAGAAATGTCATCCCACTAGATCTATTCCCGACCTCTATCGTGGAATCGCTAGCGGTACAGAAGAGCTACTCAGTTGATAAGTCTGCCTCGTTTGGAGGTGGTAATGTCGATATCCGCACCAAAGGGATACCTGATGATCTGACTTACGCTATTGAAGTTGGTACGGGCACCAATAGTGAAGTCAATGGTGATGTGCTCAGCTACAGCGGTGGAGATGATGATATTTGGGGTGCTGATGATGGTACCAGGGCGATGCCGGGTGAGATATCTGCGGCACTGCAACGCTTCAAGGGTAATATTTCAGTTGCGGATATCCGTGATACCTTGATTGCTGAGGGGAATGAGTATTCAAGTAACCAGGAGGCGGAAAAGGCGGCTAAAGCGCTAAATAGGGAACTCGCCCTAAGCTTGAATCGTGATATTTCTATTAAAGAGGAATCTAGCGATCCTGACCAAGACTACAAGGCTAGTGTAGGGAATCGCTTCTACTACGGGGACGATTGGGAGTTCGGTTTCCTGGCTGGAGCCTCCTACAAGAGTAAGTGGAGGGAGAGTGAGCGCACTATTCGTGACTACGGTAACCCACAGGAGCAGGTTGACCGTCGAACCGAGTCTACTTACTCCGTAGATATCAGTGGAAATTTAAACCTAGGTATACGTTTTGCGGACGAGCATTCGGTTGAGAGTATCAGTTTGTATTTGAGGAATACGGACGATGAGACTTCAATCAGGGATTACTTTGACTCAAATCGTCTATTGTCTGATGGCGCTGGATCGAGAAATTATGACCTGAAGTATGAAGAGCGGGAGCTGGTGCTTCATCAAATAAAGGGAAGTCACTCTCTTGGTCCAGAAACAAAAGGCCTGCTGTCCGTCAGCTCCCTAAGTTGGGTGCCTGAGGATTTGGTGGTTGACTGGTTCTACTCCGATTCAACGGCGATGACAGATATCCCCAATCAGGTTGAGGTGATTGCTAACGCCGAAACTGACCCTGAAACCGGAGAGGTTATTAACTCAACGGTGGATATTGCTTCGCGGAGTGCGAGTTTTCGATTTACCGAGCTGGAGGATGAGGTCCGAAACTACGGTTGGTCCGCAACATTGCCCGTTGAGTTTTCCTCGTCTTCGTTGGAGTTGAGTGGTGGGTTTGCTCGAATTGAGAAGGGGCGCTCCTATAAGCAAACTGAATTTGGATTGGATATCTTCAGTGTGGCTGACCCCTCAATTCTTGATGACCCTTTGAGTGATGTGTTTAGCGATACCAATATCACTAACGATGAAAATAACTTTGTTTTTGCCAAGTCTGGCAGTAACAAGCAAAGTTATTTGGCCGCTACTTCGACAGATGCGATCTACGGTAAGTTCGATTGGACTCTTGAGGAAACCTGGCGTATATCAGCCGGGGCCCGATGGGAGGACTATAGTCAAGCTGCTTTAGAGTGGAACCCCTATAGTTTCTCGCAAAGTGAGCCGCAGATTACGAATGACCCTGAAGAGTTGGCTGAAGCGGTATATACGGATGACGATATTTATCCATCATTATCCTTGACCTATATGGGGTCATTTTGGGCGGAGACATTCCAGTTGAGGTTCGGTGCATCCAAGACCGCTGTTCGGCCTGACTTGCGTGAAATTACCGACGCTATTTATATAGATCCGCACACTGATGATCAGATCAGGGGGAATTCGAGTGTTCGGCCGTCGGAGATCGACAACTACGATATTCGCGCAGAGTGGTTTTTTGATAGTGGCGATAGTCTGACCATTTCGGCTTTCTATAAGGATATTATTAACCCTATTGAATTCTTTGAAGCTGCCTCGAGTGATGACAATATTGCTCGGGAGATTATTAATGCTGAGTCTGGTGAGATTACCGGTATAGAAATAGAAGGTATGAAAAGCCTTGGTTTTATCTCTGACCCACTGGAGAGCTTCTTTTTGCAGGGTAATATTACTCTGCAAGACTCGGAAATTGTTGCCGGTAATGAGGCCGATGCACCGACGAATGATGTCCGCGAGATGACTGGTGCATCTGATTATGTTGTCAATATGCTGCTCGGTTTTGACAGTCCGGACGGGAACCATTCTGCCAGCTTGGTTTACAACGTATTTGGTGAGCGCCTTTACAAAGCGGGGCGAGATCCTCATCCCGATTCATTTGAGCAGCCATTCCACTCTCTGGATTTGACTTACTTCTGGTATCCAACTGATGAGGTGACGGTGAAGGCGAAAGTGCAGAACCTTTTGGGTGAAGCCATTGAAATTGAGAGGCAGGGCGTCACCGTTTTTGAAGAGGAGGTTGGGCAGACTTTCGCATTGAGCGCGCAGTACAAATTCTAGGGAGGTCAGCTGGCTGTGCCTTGGATTAAGTGCATGAAAATATGCGTTCTCAAGCAATAAAAAATGGCGCCATCGGCGCCATTTTTTATGTGTAGACCCAATTACATATTTGGATAATTGGGGCCGCCGGCACCTTCAGGGGTTACCCAGACAATATTTTGGGTTGGGTCCTTAATGTCACAGGTCTTACAGTGTACGCAGTTTTGAGCGTTGATCTGGAAGCGCTTACCGTTGGTGTCTTCAATAACCTCATAAACACCGGCAGGGCAGTAGCGCTGCGCGGGTTCATCGTAAATCGGCAGGTTGTGACTCAGCGGAACTTCTGGGTCCTTCAGGGTCAGGTGGCAAGGCTGGTCTTCTTCGTGGTTAGTATTGGAAATAAACACGGAAGATAGCTTGTCAAAACTGAGTACGCCGTCGGGCTTCGGATAGTCAATCTTTGCGCAGTCAGCAGCAGGCTTGAGCTGGGCGTGATCAGCCTTGGTGTCGCGCAGGGTCCAGGGAAGCTTGCCTTTAAAGATATTGATATCCACAAATGCATAGGCAGATCCCAGAATGTTGCCCCATTTGTGCTGGGCAGGGCCGAAGTTGCGCTGCATGTGCAGCTCTTTCCAGGCCCAGCTATCGCGATACTTGGTGGTGTAGTCGGTCAGCTCTTCGCTATTGCGCTCAGCGGCGAGGGCTTCAACTACAGACTCAGCCGCGATCATGCCGGATTTCATCGCGGTGTGATTGCCCTTGATCTTGGCAAAGTTCAGGGTGCCGGCGTTATCACCGATCAGCAGGCCGCCAGGGAAAGTCATTTTCGGCTGGGATTGAAGGCCACCTTTTACTATGGCGCGGGCACCGTAGGCAACGCGCTCGCCACCTTCCAGGTACTGCTTGATTACCGGATGGTGTTTATAGCGCTGGAACTCGTCAAATGGACTCACATGGGGGTTGCTATAGGCGAGGTCAGTAATCAAGCCGACAACAACCTGGTTGTCTTCGAGGTGGTAAAGGAAGCCGCCACCGTGGGTGGAGCTTTGTTCCAGCGGCCAGCCAGCAGTGTGAACAACCAGGCCTTGCTGGTGTTTGTCTGCAGGGACTTTCCAAATCTCTTTAATACCGATGCCGTAGTGTTGTGGGTCGGCATCTTCGTCTAGCTTAAAGCGTTCGATTAGCTGCTTGCCCAGGTGACCGCGACAACCTTCAGCGAAGAGGGTGTATTTGGCATGCAGCTCCATGCCCGGCATGTAAGAGTCTTTCTGCTCTCCGTTCATGCCGATGCCCATATCGCCAGTAGCGATGCCTTTTACAGAGCCATCTTCGTTGTACAAAATTTCAGCAGCGGCGAAGCCAGGGAAGATTTCCACTCCCAGGCTTTCGGCTTGTTCTGCCAGCCAGCGGCACAGGTTGCCGAGACTGATAATGTAGTTGCCCTCGTTGTGCATGGTGCTGGGCACAAACATGTTGGGGACTTTTATAGAGTTCTCTTCGCTGCGCAGGACGTAGATGTCGTCGCCTTTTACCTCAGTATTGAGGGGGGCTCCACGTTCTTTCCAGTCGGGGAAGAGTTCATTAAGGGCTGTGGGCTCAAATACAGCACCGGATAGGATGTGAGCTCCTACTTCTGAGCCTTTCTCCACGACACATACAGAGACGTCTTCATTGAGCTGACGAATACGACAGGCCGCGGCCAATCCAGCGGGGCCGGCACCCACGATCACTACATCGTATTCCATTGATTCGCGTTCCACGGCACTCTCCTCAGCAGTTGTATTCAACTTTTTTACGGCCAATCCGGCCTTATCATTTATATTGCTGGCGGATTATATAGGCGTTTAATCAACCCTACCAATTGCATGACTATTCATTTGCTATGGCAAATGCGCTGTATTTCAACGGCTTACTGGGGGTGGATAGGTGGTTCTTATTCCCGGAAATAGATTTTGTGAATGGCAGGAGGGACTTCCATTTGACTATTGATTTTGCGCTATAGAACCGCCACCATACACGCCGTTCAAACACTTGTTTGACCAGAACACCGTATCCGTTCGCGACGTGAATTATCAGTCGCGGCTGTTAAAAAGCATATTTGAGACGGGATTTCCATGAAAGTTCTTGTAGCTGTGAAACGCGTTGTTGACTACAACGTCAAGGTTCGCCCCAAGGCGGACGGCTCTGACGTTGATACAGCCAACGTCAAAATGTCTATCAACCCCTTCTGCGAAATCGCAGTAGAAGAGGCGGTGCGCTTGAAGGAAAAAGGCGTTGTCAGCGAGATAGTCGCCGTTTCCATGGGCTCCAAGCAATGCCAAGAGCAAATCCGCACTGCACTGGCCCTGGGTGCCGACCGCGGTATCCTGGTTGAGACCGATGCTGAGCTGCAGCCTCTGGCAGTAGCCAAATGCCTGAAAGCGATTGTTGATAAAGAAGAGCCTCAAATGGTAATTCTGGGCAAGCAGTCCATCGATGGCGATAACAACCAGACCGGCCAGATGCTGGGTGCTTTGACTGGCATGGGGCAGGGTACCTTCGCTTCTGAAGTTGCCGTAGAAGGCGACGCTGTTAAGGTAACTCGTGAAATTGACGGCGGCCTGCAGACTGTTGAACTGAAACTGCCTGCCATTGTTACTACTGACCTGCGCCTGAATGAGCCGCGTTACGCCTCCCTGCCTAACATCATGAAGGCAAAGCGTAAGCCTCTCGATACCACGACCCCGGATGAGCTGGGCGTTGATATTACTCCCCGCACCAAAACCCTGAAAGTTGAGCCGCCGGCTGAGCGTCAAGCAGGCATTAAGGTTGCTGACGTTGCTGAACTGGTAGAGAAACTGAAAAACGAGGCGAAGGTAATCTGATGAGCATTCTGGTTATTGCTGAACACGACAACGCCGAACTGAAGGGCGCTACGCTCAACACCATCGCTGCTGCCAAGGCTATTGGTGGTGATGTTGCTGTATTGGTTGCTGGATCTGGCTGCGGCCCTGTAGCGGAGGCTGCTGCTAAAGCTGAAGGCGTTTCCAAGGTACTGCTGGCAGATAATGCTGCTTACGAGCACCAGTTGGCTGAGAACGTTGCCAAGCTGGTAGCGGACCTGGGTAAAGACTACGGTCATATCCTGGCTCCAGCCACTACTACCGGTAAGAACATGCTGCCACGCGCTGCTGCGCTGCTGGATGTTCAGCCGATTTCCGACATCGTCGCTGTTGAAAGTGCAGATACTTTCAAGCGCCCGATTTATGCGGGTAACGTCATTGCCACTGTACAGAGCTCCGATGCCATCAAGGTAATCTCTGTACGTACCACTGCCTTTGACGCCGTGGCGGCTGAAGGTGGAAGTGCAGCGGTTGAGTCTGTAGATATCGCGGATGACGCTGGTGTTTCCTCTTTTGTCGGCGAAGAGCTGGCTGTATCCGATCGTCCTGAGCTGACCGCTGCGAGCGTAGTCATTTCTGGTGGCCGGGGCATGCAGAATGGCGAAAACTTCGAAATGCTGTACAAGCTGGCCGACAAATTGGGCGCTGCAGTTGGTGCCTCTCGTGCTGCTGTGGATGCAGGCTTCGTACCTAACGATATGCAGGTTGGCCAAACCGGTAAGATCGTTGCTCCTGACCTGTATATTGCCGTTGGTATCTCTGGCGCAATCCAGCATTTGGCAGGTATGAAAGACTCCAAAGTTATCGTAGCCATCAATAAAGACGAAGAAGCACCGATCTTCTCTGTTGCTGACTACGGTCTGGTAGCTGACCTGTTTGAAGCTGTACCAGAGCTTGAAACAAAGCTGTAATGCCCGATTGCTATACTAGCGGGCATTGAAAAAGGCGGCGTCATGCCGCCTTTTTTCGTTTTTTGGTGACAACCTGCGGAACTAGTGTGCAATTTAAGGGACGAAATGAGGGTTTGCGGCGTTTAACTTGAAAGAGCGTTGCCTTTCCCGGGCTGAGGCAAGAAAATAGGCGTCAAAAACCAATAACCTCAGAAAGTTGAACTTGTATGTGGGTATGTTCATGTCCCCTCTAGCGCGAGCCGTTGGCTCAATTGGCAATAAGTTTGCCCAGGGCGAGCCGAGCAAAGGACTCTCCCGTGGCACTATGGCGGCGTCAGCTATTGGCCTGTTGTGGTTGTCTGGCAATTTGTTTGCCTATGGCTCCCTATTGGTCCCAAGCGATCCTCAGGAATCCCTGCTCGCGGAGCGCAAAAGCCCGAGAGGTGCTCCTCCCCCCAGCGCTGCCAGTCTTCCCAGCACGCCGTTCTTTGGACGTGCTGAACCTAAAAAGGCTACAGAAGTCCCTGAAGTCGACCTCGAAAATATTCCTCTGACCCAGCTGAATATTGTTTTATCCGGTGTTTTTGACAGCTCCAATAAAACCAAAGCCAGTGCTCTGGTGTCGGAGAAAGGTAAACCCTCCAAGCGTTTGTATGTCGGTGATCGGCTTCCAGGTGGCGCCGAACTTTATTCTGTTGAGGTTGACCATGTGGTTCTTCGTCGTAATGGCAGGATGGAAAAACTGACATACCCAGAAGTGGACGGAAGGCCAAACGTACCATTGAGAGGCGTCAGCAGTTCCAGACAGAGAACGTCAAGTTCCAGCTCCTCCAGAAGAACTGCTCAAAGAGATGAGAACCAGCAGAACATTCGGGAGAGAATGGAGCAGCTGCGTGAATTGGCCCGCGAGCGTCGTGCTCAGCGTGAGCCTAAATAAAAACTATCTACCTAGATTGTTTTGATTTTTTGAACATTTACTAGAGCCAGATAAATAATGATGAAGATGTTTTATCGACGGCTGCTTGCGGTCGGATTGAGTTTTTTTGTTTGTACTGCAACGCTGGCTCAGGGCCCGGAGCGGGTTACCCTTTCTCTCGACAATGCAGACATTCGTGATCTGATCAATTGGGCTGCTGATTTCACTGGCAAAAATATTATTGTCCACCCGAATGTTAAGGGTAAGGTCACCGTAGTTGCCGGTGACCCAATGACACACAATGAAGCCTTTGATGTATTTATGTCGGTGCTTCAAGTCAATGGCTTTAGTTTGGTGGAACAGGGCGGAACCTGGAAAGTAGTTCCCGATGCGCTGGCCAAGCAGCAGGCGATACCTGTCGCAGATGAGGCCACTCGAGCTCCTGCGGAATCCCTGGTTGTTCGCACTATAAGGGTTGAGAATATTTCCGCTTCACAGCTGATTGCTATGTTGCGCCCGCTGATTCCGCAAACTGGGCACTTGGCTGCCTATGCTGATACCAACACTCTGATAATTGCTGACCGCGCTGCGAATATTGACCAGATTATTCGCCTGGTGAAGCAACTTGACCGCGCCGGCGCTATTGATATTGAAGTGGTGCCGTTGATGTTTGCTTCTGCGAAGGAAGTAAAGCAAGTTCTTACCGATCTACTTCAATCGAGTGGAGGCAAAGCGGGTAAGGAAGTGCAACCGCTGCGTATTTCTGTTGATGAACGCTCCAATAGTATTCTCCTGACCGGAGATCCCGTTACCCGCCAGCAGATTAAGACGGTAATAGGCCGTCTCGATGCACCGCTGGATGGCGAAGGCAACACCGCAGTTGTTTATATCCAGTATGCCAATGCAGCAGATCTGAAGCCTATCCTCGAGGGTATGAGCGGTAGCATCCAGAACACAGAGAAAGACCAGCAAGCGGCGAATATTGAAGTCAGCATTCAAGTTAACGAGTCGCTCAACGCACTGGTGTTAACTGCTCCTCCCGCTCTCCTTGAAACCATGAAAGGTGTTATTGCCAGGTTGGACGTGCGCAGAGCGCAGGTTTTGATTGAGGCAATTATTGTAGAGGTAGTTGAAGGTACAGGTAGCGAACTGGGTATTAGTTGGATTGCTGGTTCCGGCAGTAATGCTGTTGCCGGCTGGAATAACCAGTTAGGCACGGATTCCGATGGGGAACCCAACCCATTTTCACTTCCTGTGACTGATTTGGTGGGAGCTGGCGCATTGCACCTGGGCTACCTCAGTGGCGGTGATATCCGTGCTGCGATTAATGCCGTAGCGTCAGAGAGCAATACCAATATCCTTTCTACACCAACAATTATGGCTTTGGATAATGAAGAAGCTGAGATTTTGGTGGGCCAGAACGTACCTTTTATTACCGGTGAACAGTTGCTGTCTGGTAGTAACGATGATCCGTTTACCACCATCCAGCGTGAGGATGTGGGTACCACTCTTAAAGTGATTCCCCGTGTGAATAACAACAATTCGGTAACTCTCGAGATCGAGCAAAAGGTTGAAAACGTTTTGTCTTCTGCTACGGCTGCAGCGGAAGGTGCGTCCGATATCGTTACCAGCAAGCGTGAGATCCGCACAAAAGTATTGATCGATGATGGCGCGATCCTGGTACTGGGTGGTTTGATGGAGGATCAGGTGAATGAAACCGTGTCCAAAGTGCCTCTCCTCGGTGATATTCCCGGCATTGGTCGCCTGTTCAGAAACACTGAGAAGAGTGTTAGCAAAACTAATCTGATGGTGTTCCTGCGTCCCAGAATCCTCAGCAGTCAGGTTGCTGGCTATGAGGAGACGCGCAAGCGCTACATGGATATGCAGCAGAAGCAAATATTCCTGAAAGACCGCACCAGCCTGATCTGGGATTGGCACCGCGGTGATGTACTACCTGACCTGATGCCGCCAACAGGCACCTACAACGAGAGCCCTGCGCCAGTAGATGGTTCTATAGATGGTGCTGCCATTGAATCAGTCGAAGAAGACGTGGATGTTGAGGTTGAGGTGTTGGAGGTAGAAGAAGCTAAATGACGGCTGAAACAGGAACAGGGACTCCAACAATTCGCCGCCTTCCTTACGCTTTCGCAAAGCGTCACAAGGTTCTGTTAACCGAGCAGGAAGGCAAACCCCTCTGCCAATATGTGGCGCCGCTGAGTCCATCAGCGGTTGCCGAAGTACAGCGCATCAGTGGTGCGGCTGTATCTTTGGAGGCTGTAGAGGAAGATGTTTTCCAGGGTGCTTTGCAGCGTCTGTATGAAAACAGGGAGGGTGGCAACCTCTCCGAAGTCGAGGGCCTGGGTGAAGACCTGGATCTTGCAGCGGTCGCCGATTCGCTGCCTGAGACTGAGGACTTGTTGGAACAGGAAGACGATGCACCTATCGTCAAATTGATCAACGCAATTTTTGCCGAGTCGCTCAAGCAGGGCGCCTCGGATATTCATATTGAAACCTTTGAGAAGCGCCTCGTCGTGCGCTTCCGGGTCGATGGTGTACTTCGTGAAGTACTGCAACCCCGGCGAGCTCTGGCTCCATTACTGGTATCCCGTATTAAAGTAATGGCAAAACTGGATATCGCCGAGAAACGCGTGCCTCAAGATGGCCGGATCTCCCTTTTGATGGCTGGCCGAGAGGTAGATGTACGTGTCTCCACCATGCCGTCATCGGCGGGTGAGCGGGTGGTAATGCGTTTGCTGGATAAGCAAGCGGGCAAAATGGACCTGAGTAAGCTGGGGATGGCAGATCGCGACTTGCGCGTGATGACAGACCTGTTGGGACATCCCCACGGCATTATCCTGGTGACCGGACCAACGGGCTCCGGTAAAACCACCACCTTGTATGCTGGCCTCGGTAGTATCAATAACCGTGAGAAGAACATTCTGACGGTCGAGGACCCGGTGGAATACAACCTGGAAGGAGTTGGGCAGACTCAGGTAAATACCAAAGCTGATATGACTTTCGCCCGGGGGCTTCGCGCGATCCTGCGTCAGGACCCGGATGTAGTGATGGTCGGTGAGATTCGAGACCTGGAGACTATGCAGATTGCAATCCAGGCGAGTTTGACCGGACACTTGGTGCTCTCAACCCTGCACACCAACACAGCTTTGGGTTCGGTAACCCGTCTGGTGGATATGGGAATTGAGCCCTTCCTGCTGTCGTCAAGCGTGATTGGTGTTCTTGCCCAGCGTCTGGTGCGAGTTCTGTGTCCTGAATGCAAGCAACCTCATGTGGCTGACAGCAGCGAGCGGGAGGTTTTGGGCGTCGGGCCCGATGAGGAAGCCATCATCTATCGGCCTAATGGCTGTGAAGAGTGTAATCACAGTGGCTATGTCGGTCGTATCGGTATCTATGAATTGGTACCGCTCAACGAAGTGATGCGCCAATTGATCCACGATCGCGCTTCAGAGAGCAAGTTGGTTGCTGAAGCCCGCAAGCTTGGCCCCAGCATCCGTGACGATGGCGTAGAGAAAGTACTGGCGGGTAGGACCTCCCTTGAGGAAGTACTACGAGTTACGCAGGAGTCCTGATTGTGGCAGCTTTTGAGTATACAGCGCTGGCAGCATCCGGCCGCAAGAGCCGCGGTACGCTCGAGGCGGATAGCGCGCGCGCTGCGCGGCAGCAGCTGCGCGCCAAAGGTATGGTGCCTCTGGAAGTCAGTGCAGCCACCGAGAAAGAAGAGAAGGGCGGTGCCAGCTTTCTATCTGGTAGCCCTGGGCTGAGTGTTAAAAACCTGGCCCTGCTAACTCGGCAGATGTCCACTTTGCTTCGAGCGGGAATTCCCTTGGAAGAAACACTTGGGGCCATTGCCAACCAGACACGCAACCAAAAAATCAAACGCGTGGTATTGGCTGTTCGGGGCAAAATTCTTGAAGGGCACAGTTTCGCCTTGGCCCTGAGCAGTTTTCCACGGGCATTCCCCAAACTCTATCGCGCTACGGTTGAAGCAGGGGAGCACTCTGGTCATTTGGATGCGGTGCTGGATCGCCTTGGTGACTACACGGAAGGGCAGCAGCAATTTCGGCAGAAGGTGCAGCTGGCTCTGATCTACCCAGTTGTTTTGGTATTTATCTGTGTATTGGTTGTAACCGGTTTGATGGTGTACGTAGTACCAGATGTTATCGAGGTATTTACCGGCACCGGGCAGGTTTTGCCGCTGGCTACCCGCATCCTGGTCTCCATGAGCGATTTTATTTCTGCCTGGGGCTGGCTGGTGCCGCCGGCACTTGGGGCGCTCATTTTTGGCGCTGTGATGATGCTGCGGCGCCCGGCAATTCGGTATCGTTTCCACCACCGTTTGCTGGAGCTGCCAATTATTGGCTGGATGATGCGAGGGACACAGAGTGCTCGCTATGTAGGAACCCTGGCGATTCTTACGGGCAGCAGTGTGCCGCTGGTTCAAGCCATGGGTATCGCCGGTGGAGTAATGACCAATACCTTCCTTAAAGACCGACTCGATGCGGCTCAAAAGAGCGTGCGCGAGGGCGGGAGCCTTCGTAAAGCCCTGGAAGATGTAGGCTATTTCCCACCGATGATGATCTATATGATCGCAAGTGGTGAATCTTCGGGCACTCTCGATGAAATGCTTCAGCGTGCGGCGGATTCGCAAGAGCAGGATTTGCAGGGTGCGGTAACTGCCTTTGTGAGCATCTTTGAACCTCTGATGCTGCTGATAATGGCTGCCATCGTGTTGTTCATTGTTATGGCTATTATGATGCCAATTCTGAGCATGAACGAATTGGTTGTTTAATGCTCAAATTAGGTGTAGGTCAAAGAGAAATTGCGTAGCTGCTTCAGGAGGTTGGTATGAAATCCTTGCGCAACAGCGCCGGCTTTACACTGCTAGAGGCGTCGAAGATTCTTGTTGGGCTGGGAGCGGCAGTTTTGCTGGGCATGTTGCTGCTTTAGGCTGGGGAATCGTGTAATTTACTGAATTGGTGACTTTTAAATAATTGGGGTCACGAAGGGTATCGTGACCCTTGGGGTTCCCAGAGTTAGAGTGAACTAGGAGAGAAAAATGAAAACCCTACGTAAAAGTGGTGGCTTTACCCTGATTGAAATTATGGTGGTGATCGTAATTCTCGGGGTGCTTGGTGCACTGGTTGTACCTAATGTTCTTGGCAAGACCGGCGAAGCTCGAATGAAAGCGGCCAGGGTTGACCTGAAAGCTATCGAGACTGCACTAGACCTTTACCGCATGGATAACTTTGTCTACCCCAGCTCTGATCAGGGCCTGATGGCACTGGTATCCCGCCCATCCGGCTTCCCCGAAGCGAAGAACTGGACTGAGCCCTACCTGAAGAAAGCGCCAAAAGATCCCTGGGGCTATGAATATCAGTACATCAGCCCAGGCAGTGCCGGTGCCTACGACCTATTCACCCTCGGTGCCGATGGCAAAGCGGGCGGTGAGGGCGAAGCTGCTGATATCTACGTTACTGACCTGTAACACCTGAAATTTGCACTTGATGTATAGCATCGGTCGAAGCCGTGGCTTTACGCTGATCGAACTGTTGGTAGTGATTGTCATCATCGCCTCTCTGGCTGGCATGGCGACTCTATCGATGGGGAATTCCGGCGGGCGCGTGTGGCAAAAAGAAGCCCAGCGCTTGTCGGCCCTTTTGCAGTTGGTTGCGGATCGAGCCCTGATTGACAAAATGCATTACGGCGTTGTTTTTGAGCAAGGCACTTATAGCGTGGTGCATTTTGAGCAAGAAACAATGACCTGGTTGCCGATAGATTCGGTTGCGTCGGGGAGGCGTGCTGCGCGTTTTGCCACCCATGAATTGCCGGAAATCGTTCGCCTTGAAGTGATAACTGAGGCGGAGCTGCCGTCGACAGAATCCACGGAATTTGCAGAAGAGACCAATGAAGATCGAGTCGTTCCGCAATTTGTTGCTCTCTCCAGTGGAGAGGTACTTCCCGTGGAAGTTGCCATGTACCTTGTTGAGAATGGCGACGACGTTCGAGGTGCGACTATTTCTTACACCAGCCTGAACGGATTGCAGCTAGAGTGGCAGGCCGATGAATTTTAAGAGAGCCCAGCGCGGTTTTACATTGGTAGAAGTCTTGATAGCCCTGGTTATTTTTGGGGTTATTGCCGCCAGTGTTCTGAAGGCAATGCAGCGCAGTGTTGGCCAGCAGCGGGTGATGGAGGATCGCCTCTCGGCAAACTGGGTTGCCCAACAAGTGCTCTCCCAAGTCCGCGTGCAAACTCCTTGGCCTCCTTTAGGGGAACAAACAGATCAGGTGGTCTTGGGGCAAAGGGAGTGGGAGGTTAGTGCCCGAGTGGAGGCCACCAGTAATGAGCGCTTGCGCCATATCATTATTGAAGTAGGCCACCTGGATGCTGAGTACCCAACTCTGACTCTGGATGCTTGGGCTGCTGAGGAGTAACTGATATGTCTTTGCGCCTTTCCAGCCAGTCGGGCTTTACCCTCATTGAAGTCCTCATAGTTTTAGTTCTTGTCGCCATTATCAGTGTCGGTTCCTTTTCGCTGTTGGGACTCTTTTTTGACACGGAAGAGATGGTGGACCAGAGGGCCGAGCAGCTACGTCGCTTTTCTATGGCGATGTACCGTATAGACAATGATTTTCGCCAGGTAACTGCCCGCGCTGTTAAGAATGCCTACAGCGGTTATGAGCATGCGTTACGTGGTGATGAAGATGAGTTGGAATTTACGCGCCTTGGTGCGGCAAATCTCACCGGGGAACCTCGGGGCGAGCTATTGCGTTTGAGTTATAGCATCGGATACGCCGAGGATCTTGAGATCGACTCCCTGACCACCGGCACAGGCCGGGAGGGCGATGACGATATAGGTGGGTTATTACTGCGCAGCCGCTGGCAGGTCTTGGATCGGTCTCCCGATTCTGCGCCCATCGCCGAGCCCCTGCTAATGGGGGTCGAAAGTTTAAGTCTTCAATATCTGGACCCAGACACTGAAGCCTGGGTTGCCCAGTGGCCTCCGATCAGCTCAGGCGGCCCCAATACAGACGCGGATACGCGACTTCCACAAGCGATTGAGTTTGTCATCGTTACCCGACAGTACGGGGAGATCCGGCGTGTCTTCCAGATACTGGCAGGGGAAGACAGAACCTCTGGCGAAGAAGAGCCTTAGGCTATGAAGAGTAGAAATATGCCGAGGTCGCTGGCTCGTCAAAAAGGGGTGGCTCTGATTGTTGTATTGCTGGTAATGGTGATTGCCATCGCGGCGGTATCCCACGCTATCTTGCGCGATCAGATTGCGATTTCCCGCAGCGGTGCACTGTTGGCCAACACACAGTTGGCAGAGTTTGTTGAAGCGGCTGAGGCCTGGACACGGGTAGCGCTGTTGGAGGATTTCGAGGAAGACCAGGAAGAGGAGGAAACCGCAGACCATGCCTTGGAGGCCTGGGCATTCCCCGTTCTGCAGTTCAATCCTGATAATGGCAAAATTCGCATGAATATCAAAGACTTACATTCATGCTTTAACGTGAATAATTTGTCTGATAGCAGCGATAGTGATCAATTCGAGATCTTCCAGCGCCTGGTGAATAATGTTACCGGCAAGTCTGACCTGGCCAAGTCAATTGCAGATTGGGTGGACGATGGCGATACCCCGCGAACCTCGGGGACAGAGGATGACGGCTACCTGGGAAGGGAACTTGCCCACAGAACACCGGACATGATGATCACTGATATTACTGAGTTGTCATCGGTAGTAGATATGGAATTAGAGGACTGGGAGAAACTTGTGCCTTTCCTTTGTGCCCTCCCGGAGACAGGAACCCTGGTGAATATCAACACGGCTTCTGAGGAGTTAATCGAGGCGATTGAGCCTTCCGCAAGTGTTTCCAAGTTGGTGCAACTTCGCGAGTCGGGTGGTTATATCAGTGACTCGAGTGAATATGCAGATTATGAAATCGCTAACTCGGGGCCTTTTACTTTTCAAAGCCAGCACTTTCTGGCGCGAATTGCTGTCCAACTCGGAAGCGATGGCGAATACAGGCAGTATTGGGAGTCCGCCCTGGTTCGGAACAGTACAGATGGCAAGGTTCGGGTGCGCCAGCGCCAGCGCCGGGCCTTTTCTGGTCAAATGATGCAGGAGTTGCTCGAGTACGAAAGCACTGAAGAGAGCGAATAGTTAGAAATTGTATGTTTAAAAAGAAAAGCATTAACGAGATTGAAGCCCCTGCAGCGCCTCCTCAGTCGTCTCTGGTTCTGCTGCGGCTGAGCGAAACTGCTGACCTGACTCTGCGCTTGCATCAGTGGCAAGAGGGTAATTGGCAACAAGTAGCCTTGGATTCAGAATTTGCTCAGGCATTTAATCCCGAATTTGAAGCTGTCGAAGAGCAGCCTGAATTCCCTCAGCTCAACCTTCCTGAGGGAGCCAAAGCGCTACTGATGGTGCCTGGTAACTGGGTATGGAGCGGTCTCGAAACTATACCTAAGGCAGCTCGTCGCCAGGCAAGTGCCATTGGTTACATGGTTGAGGAGCATTTGGCCCAGGATGTCGAGGACTTACACTTTGCCTGCAGACCCCGCACCGGTGATCTCTGCAGCGTATACGCCATTGATGTTGAAAAAATAGAAGCGCTTCACTCCCAGTTGGAGCGGCTCCAGTGGCCGCTGGCTGCTGTAGTGCCGGAGTATGAATTACTTAGCTTGATCGAAGGTGACATTCGCCTGTGGCTCGATGGTGGCCAAGCGCATATCTGGAAAGGTGCCGGGCAGGGTCTAACTGTTAATCGCGATTTTTTACAACCTCTTCTTGGTTCGCTATTAGTTGATGAAAGCGATGAGGCCGAAGGCGAAGACAATTCAGAAAGCGGCGAGCCGATCGATAATAAACAGGTAGTACTGCTGGGGGTTGGCGAGCAGGATGGGCTGCTGATTGCTGAGTTGGAATCCCAGTTTGGCGATGGCTTACAGCTAAACCAGCGCTCAGCGGAAGAAGTCTTTGTTGAACGGTTCAAACTGGGGCTGCTAACAAACTTGCTAACTGGAGATTATCAGTTATCGAGTAATAAGAGCGCTGCGGTTTGGTGGATGCGCCCGGCTAAAGTTGCTGCCGCCTGTTTTGTTATCCAGCTACTGTTTTTTGTCGGTGCCGGTGCTTTTTACCAGTGGAAGGGCAACCAGTCTGAAGAGCAGGCTCGGGCGATGTTTACGGAATTGTTCCCGAATACTCGACCGTCTGCCCAGATGCGCCGACAGCTTGAAGGTTTCCTGAAAGGCGCGGGTAATCAGGGTGGTGCTTTCTCTACCCAGATGCAGCAGTTGAGCAAAGTCTGGATTGCTCACAAAGGGGGCGCATTAAAATTACAGTCCCTTCGTTTTGATGGCCAGCGTGGAGAAATGGTGTTGCAGCTTCAGGCAGAAAACCTGTCTGATCTCGATGCATTTGTCAGCAAGCTATCTGGCGGTGGGATCAAGGCGGACCTGTTAGGTGCGAACGAGTTGAAAAAAGGCGTTTCAGGCCGTATTCGCTTACGTTAGAGCCAGCGGTTTATATAAAGCAGCCAGGCGTAAGAAGAGATTGGTGGTAGCAATATAATGAAAGAACAGATCGAACAGTGGCGCCAGAAATGGCAGGCACTTCCGCCCAATGACCAGAGAGCCTTGGGTTTGCTGAGTATATTCGGAGCCGTAATTTTTATAGTTTATGGCCTGTATTCCCCGGCAAAGGGCTTCTTTGATGAGTCCCGCTTGCGAGCGGAAGAAAATCGTGAGCTGGTTAACTGGATGGAGGGCCAGCGTCCGACGCTGGAGCGAATAAAGCCCGCAGGCGGTGGTGCTGGCGGTGCTTCAGGTACTCTTTTGCAGCGCGTTACTGGTGCGGCAAAACAAAACCAGATTGTGATTAAGCGCTTTGAGCCTGAGGGTGAAAACCGCATCCGATTGTGGATTGAAGAAGTCCGTTATCAGGATTTGCAACCCTGGTTGAATCGCCTAATGCAGGAGAAAATGGCTGTTCGCACGATTAATCTGGATGCCCTTGCCGATGAAGGTATGGTCTCCGCTCGATTGACGATCGAAGGCTAGTAACCTCCCTACTGACAGGCTCGAATATAGAACTCGGGCCTGCTTCTCCCCAGTAACCACCCCTTAAGTACACTCGAATATCGACGCTCCCATTCGTGCGGCCCCCACAGAAGTCGGGCGGTTTTAGGCGGAAATGTCATCTTTAGCCCTATACTGGATTAGTAACGAGGAAAAAGGTGCCACTATGCTTTTTAAAGACATATCCACCAAGCATTTGGTAGAAGTGGCTGATATCGTCACACTTTCGAATCCCTACGAGCTGACTGTGGTAGGCCGTTATTTGTGGGGTGAAGAGATTCAGGACCCAGAAGTCTTCGATAAAACTGACTTATGCTTCCTCTCTGGTGAGCCACTTCCTAGATGCTGGCATGATAGCCGCTACCGGGATAAAGAGGTTCGCAGGCTTCGTTGCGGCACTCACGCTTCAGAGGATGGCGACTACTATCAGGGTGCTTGAATTTATAGTTTTACCAAATGGTACGGTGGTCGACTAGATTTTGCCAATGACTTACCAGTTGCCCTCAAGCACTGTACAATGCGCGCCAATTTTTTAAGCGAATGCACGCATGACATTTGAGCAGTTTGAAGAGTATTCCCTGTGGTTGGGAATCGGTGCACTAATTCTATTTATGGTGTTTATTGTTTGGAACCTGGCAAAAGACTCCAAGGCTGGTAGATTTGGGACATTTATTCTGTTCCTCGCTCTGGGGCTTGGATTGCTGGGGTTTCTAATAAAGACCGTTTTGGTTGAAGTACTCGGGATAGGCTAGGGAGCTTCAATGGCACCGGATACCCAGTCTCTCAGGGAAGGTCGCAATGTCTATATTTGATCGCCCTGAACTTAAGGTTCAAAAAGACAGACGTATTTGCCGCGCAACTGACATGCGTATCGCCAAATATACCCGGCGCGGCATGGTGCTCTCCCTTTTTGCATTTCTGATCGCAGCCTCTATTGGCGACATGCGCCTAGAAGCTCCGCGCCTGTTATTAACAATGGGAATCGGCCTGGTAGTACTAACCCTGATCAGGGGCTACTACGTTTTTCGCTTCGACCACCTGTATGGCTCGGGACCAAATCGTTGGCGCAATCGTTACTTTCTGTTCTCGATTATCGGCTCAGCCTGGTGGGGCATTACCTTATTTTACTTTGTCTACTTAATGGGGTTTGCGCCTGAGACCCACTTCCTGTGGATCTATTCAGTAATCTTTTGCTCCAGTGTTACCACCGTATTTTCTCCCTACCATCGTTTTCTGACTTGGTTCACCGCAACCTCACTACTACCAGCAGCGCTAATGGCACTGTTCTCGGGCATGATTCTGGGGACCATCTACGGAACTCTCACCCTCGCTTTTATTTGGCTGACTGCCCACCAGGGCCGTCGTGAATCGGAGAACTATTGGGAGCGTCTGTCTGCGATGCAGGAGCTGCAACAGAGAGCGAGTAGCCTGGCTGCAGCCCGCAAACACTCTGAAGCTGCAGTTGAACTGACCAATGAGTTCATAGTTAATATCGGACAGGAATTCCGCAGTCAGCTGTCTGATTCCCTTGGTGCCTTAGCGCTGCTCGAAGCTGAGCCATTGAGTGACCGTCAGCGCGAATGGGTAGAGCTGGCCAAGGTTGCCAGTAGCCAACAACTCAAACTGGTTGATAATGTGGGCTTGTTTACCCGGGTGGCTCGCAAAGATATTCGGTTGCGCCAGGGCCCGTTTAACCTAGTTAAGACTGTAGAAAAATCATTCAAGTTTGCAGCGAGAGCTGCCCACAGTCAGGAGTTAGAATTTAACTTCCAGATTGATGACAATCTCCCGGTGATGGTGACAGGGGATAATCGCAAAACGGCCCAGCTGATTCGCAATCTGGTGGACTCCGCTACTGGCATTGCCCAAAGAGGCGAGCTGTGGGGTGAGGTATCTTATAACCCGATCACCACGGTAGAAGGGCAGCTCTCGATCACTTTGATGGATGATGGGCGCGGTGAGATATTGCCGGACGAGAGCGAACTTTTCGGTGCCTTCTCCCGTATGGATACCACCCAGGTAACTACAGGTCTCGGACTCTCGATTGCTAAAGGCCTAGCCGAAGCAATGGGCGGTTACCTTCAACTGCATTCAACCCCAGATGGCAACCGCTATCAGGTGGTGATCAAGTATTCCACCGAGCCAAATCAGCGAACCTACCTCACGCCGGACAGAAAGTTACAGGATATTGAAGTCCTGTTAATTCATCAGAAGGGCCTATTTATTTCAGGTTTGGTGCAGGTGCTGCGCTCTTTTGGGATGGATGTTAAGTCGATCCGCTGGTGTGAAGGTTGTGAGTGCGAAGTCCAGCAGCTACTTCGCCAAGCGGTAGAACGCAACCAATTGGTAATGATGGCACCGGCAATGGGGGATTCGACTCTTTTCGACTCCATTACGCCTTTCTTTGAAGAGTCCCAAGAAGCTGGTGAAAAAGAGAGTCGCCTGGTATGCCTGGGCGGCTTTGGCCAGAAAAGTGAGTTTGCTCACCTGCAGCAACTCTTACCATCGGCACAGTATCTGAGTCGACCGGTGACCCGTAAAGAGCTACACGATGCGTTAGTGGGATTACTGTTTGGCGGTGCGAAAAGAAGTTGTCGAAGAGTGGTTACCGGTGGGGCGGATCAGCCGCGTCACTACTCTTTGTTGTTGGTGGAGGAGTCTAGGCCTCATCAATGGGTGACTGAGGAAATGCTTCAGGCCCTGGGTTACCAGGTAGATATAGCGGTAGATGCGGATGATGCTTTAGTTCGCTTGTCTGAAGGTCATTATGATTTGGTGTTAGTGGACTGCCAGCAAAATACGGATCATAGTGCGCAGATTATCGAGATACTGCGTCGCTGGGAGTCTGAGCACCGCCCGGATGATCGCCTGCCTATTGTTGCTGTAACCAGTACTACTGAAGAGCAATTTGAGGGCCGTTGCCTGGCAGCAGGTATGGATGATTTTCTGACTAAGCCTCTGAGCAAGGATCTTCTTCGGGAAACCTTGGCGCGTTGGCTGGGTAGTGCTTAGCTTACAGAGCTTGCTTTGATATTCAGTATAAAAACCGCACTTCAGTGCGGTTTTTTTATTTCCCATTTACTCAAGGTGGGCGTCTTGTGGCTTTGGAAGTTGGGAAAAGTGCTATTCCAAAGACTCATTATCAGTCGCTATTCAAATGATCGGCACCGAGAAACGGTTTTGGTTAGGGGAAATAGGAATGGCCGCAGCAAATGCTGCGGCATTCGATAAAGTGTGGGTTAGAACTCGTAGCGAATTCCCATACGAGCACTCCATAGAGAGGCATCGGTCACCCGGGTTTGCCCCGCTGGATCCAGGAATTCCTCAAATACGTAGCGCCCTTGGTCATCGATGCTGGCCGTAACCGCTGACTGGTAACGAGGGAATCCGCCCTCATACATAACGCCCCATTCGTCATTTAGCAGGTTGCCCAGGTTTTCAATAACAAAGTACGCGTTAACCCGGTCTTCCGCGCGCCACCCCGGTAGTTGTTGGTCGATACGCAAATCGAACTTGGTCCACCAATCACTGTTAAGTGAATTGCGTTCCATAGTCCCGCTATCCAGGTCTTCAGAGTCAACCCAGGCGAAGAAGGCCTCAGTATCGAAGTCATCTGCAAATACAACATTGGCATCATCGGTGCCCGTGGGTACGTAGAGTAGGCCTCGACCCCAGCCCGCATCACCAAAGATCTGATCACCAAACGTGTAGCTGTAAGGAATGCCTTCATTGGCAGAACCAAACAAGGTGAATCGTGTTTCGTAGCCTGAGAAAAACTCTTGGGTGTAATCCAACTTCAAAGTGAAGCGATGGGGAACTACATAGTTTGATGTTGCAGTGCCTGGATTCTGTGCATCAGCGGTAGCGATTTTGGTGTAATTGGAGTAAGCCACCGAGCTGGTCATGGGGTTAACATCTTCAGCTTCGGTGAAGGCATAGCCAAGGGCAATACTCAGGCCAAAATCAAAAGACTTGCTGAGTCCGAGAGAAAGTACGCTGGAATAACCGGAGTCGCCATCCACATTGGTCAGCATGAAGTCTTCGCTGCGACCATTGGCACTGCCGTAAATCGGGCGCCCATCAGCAGTCGAGTCAACTTGCTCAAGAGAGATATCTTGAATAATTGCGGCATCTTGATAATCGCTGTACAAATAGTCTATAGATGCTAAATAACCGGATTCAAATTCGTAGCTACCGCCGATTGCATACTTCCAGATGGATGGCAGTTCAAAATCCGGATCCATCAGGTTGACCCCACCTACAGAACCATCACTATTTGCGACCATATCATAGAGGTCTTGTGGGATTTCATAGATCGGATCGCCATTATTGGTCCAATCCATATCAAATAGGGGGGTGCCGCTTCTATCTTGGGCTTCGATTTGCAGAACACCATTATTTGAGTAGTTATTGGAAATCCATACATTGGGATTCCCACCGGAGTAAAGGCCGATACCACCGTGTAACTCCAGGTTATCGTCAAGGTTCCAACTCAGGCCCAGGCGAGGCTGTAGCAGGTCCAGACCATCCATATTGTGCTGGTTGGAAAAGCCATAAGTAGAGGTTATGTCTGCGTTAGTTACTGGCTTGTCATCACTGCTGTAGCGGTCGTAGCGCAGTCCCGCAACCACTGTCAGGTCCAGATTTGCGAAGGTATATTCGTCCTGGGCGTATAGTGTATCGATGCTGTAGCTGAACTCAGCGGCGGCGTCTAAAATATTGTTGGTGCCAGCTGCATTCTCATAGGTTACCCGGTTGGCAATCCCGGCTTCAAAATCTTCGATGCTATCGAAACGGTATTCTCCTGCAGCCTCCTGTATAAACAGGTTGTAGACCTCGAAGTTTTCATGTTCATAGCCGGTGGTTATGTTGTGTTCACCCAGCAGCAGTTTACCGGCGAGCTTAAATGTCAGGTTTTCATAGCTCAGCTTGTTGGCATGGCGAGAATCATCAGCACCTAGATAGACTGTCGCACGGGAGTCATTGCCGTCGTTGTCATGATCGTTGTAAGTGGTGATTTGAACTTCACCAAAATCAGTTCCGCCCAGGGAGTTTTGGCGGTTGTCCAAATCGGAGTAGCCAATTTTCATCTCTGTAGAAAATATGTCACTCCAATCAGAGAAAAGCTGTGCAACATAGGAGTTTAATTCGGCTCCGCGCTTGTAGTAGTGGTTGGACAATTCCAGCTCATCGGGGTCACTGTCGGCCTCGGCTATAGAGAAACCGTCGTTGTAGTTGTAAGTAAACGCAGCGCGGTGGTCGTCAGAGATATTCCAATCAAGTTTCACCAATAGCTTTTCGTCTTCTTCTGGAATACTGGTGGGTAGGCTTCCTGGATTGTAGCCATAGACCTCGTTTGAAATACGAACAATCTCATCGAGCTGCTCCTGGGAAACCCCCTGGACTTCGGTGGCAGAACTACTCCCTGCCGGCCCCCGGTCAAAAGTGGCAACGCCTTCCAGCTTCTCATAGGCTGCAAAGAAAAAGAGTTTATCTTCGATAATGGCTCCACCGAGAGTTGCGTTGTAGCGCTTCTCATCAAAGCTGGCCACATCGATATCGTCACCTTCCAGGGAGTCACCACGGAAACCATCATCGGTGTAGTCGTAGAAAAATGAACCATGCCACTCATTGGTGCCGGACTTGGTCACTGCGTTGATATTACAAGCGCTGAAACCGCCGTACTGAACATCGAACGGCGCCAGTTCGACGGCGACATGATCGATAGCATCATACGAGAACGGCATACGTTCAGTGGGGTAGCCATTGCTATTCAGGCCGAAGTTGTCATTCATGCGTACGCCATCAACCGTAAGGCTATTGAAGCGAGGGTTGGCGCCGGCGCATTGGATAGCATCAACATTGGCTTCATCCACATAAACTCGCGGATCGAGACGTAGCACATCCTTGATATCGCGATTAATGGAAGGGGCGCTGGCAAGGTCGTCACTGTTAAAGTGCGAAGATGGACCTACAGCTAAGCGGGAGGTGCTGAGCGCTTGTCCTAATACGGTTACTTCTTCCAGATTGCTAGTGCCGAGGGTTAGGCTCAGGGGGAGGATATCACCAACGGAAAGGTAGATATCTTCAATAACTCTCTGGCCTTCCTCGGAATCGATGGTGACGGTGTAGGGGCCACCCACTCGCAGGCCACTCAGGTTAAATTGCCCCGCATCGCTGACTTCTACTTCACGGCGGCTATTGGAGGGGGTGTGAACCACTGTTACAGTCGCATTGGTAATTGCTTGACCGTTGCTTGCGGAAATAGAGCCGCGAATGCCGGCTGCAGTTTCCTGTGCCTGAGATACCTGCGCCATACTGGCAACAGAAATAATTGCCGCAGATAGTAATACGCGCGGGAACAGAGAAGGTTTCATAGGGTTTTCCTGGTCTAAAGAATTGCCAACTCAAGTGGCCCAAGTAATTATCGAGTTTTGCTCTTGCAACTTAGGTTCCAAGTTCCAATGGAGACTGTTATGTGATTTTTATTGGGTACCGTCTAAGAGCTGAAGCGATTATGTAGTGCACATATAAATAAATTATTACAGCCGTGAACTTGTCACATACTGGCGTTAAAGTACGCAGCAAATTCACTCTGGCGGACATGCCCAATGAGCATACGATTGATAATTGCCCGTATAGCAGTTGCACTATTCGGACTCACAGCTATGACACAAGCACACGCTTGGGGAGATGATGGTCACAGGGTCGTTGGAGAAATTGCATGGCATTACCTGGACCCGGAGGTAGCCGCCGAAATAGAGTTGCTCCTTGATGAAGTCGGTGAGCCGCACCTAGCTGAATCCACAACTTGGGCTGATCGAATTAGGTCTGATGAGACTTATAACTGGGCTGCGCCGCTTCACTATATAAACTTGTCTCGAGACTGGTCTGCTTATGTTGAGGAGCGGGATTGCCCAGCTGCAGGATGCATATTGAAGGCGATTCAAAGATATCAGGAAGTATTGGCCGATCGCTCGCGCACCAAGACGGAGCGTGCAGAAGCACTGATGTTTATTGCCCACTTTGTTGGCGACCTTCATCAGCCATTACATACCGGATTATTTTCAGATAAAGGGGGTAATGATGTGGAAGTCCAATTCTATGGGGTCGAAACGAATTTACACGCGCTCTGGGACATCCATATGGTCGCCCGTTTGTTTTTAGACTGGCAAGATTATGCTCAGGAGCAAACGGATAAAATTAGTGCGGCTGAGAGGCAGATCTGGCAGTCTACCTCGGCCGAAGTTTGGGCCCAGGAGTCTCATCACTTAGCCCATGGTCTCGCCTATACCAGCGAAACACAACTTGGGGAAAAGTACTTTCTGCGCTGTCAGGACTCCCTTGAAAAGCGTTTGCAGCAGGGGGGAGTTCGCCTGGCCTCTGTTCTAAATAGTGCACTTGGTAACCCTGCGATCGATGTGGCTAATAAGTAAATTCTTTCTTGGGGCTCGCCTCAGTCTACGCTATTGATGTGGTGAGCCAAAAGTGAAGTTTCAAAATCAGTCGAATTATCCTCTTTTATCTTTGTTCTCTTGATGTCTATTGGCTAATTAATTGGAATGTCATCAATTTGTCCGATAATCAGTCGGTAATTGCCTAGAACTGTAGATATGTAAAGTTATCTATTTCGAAAGATAGCTGAAATTTGCAATCATTATCCCCATTTAAATATTTGCTCAAGTAAGTAGGGGGGAGTGAAATCTTTAGCTCAAGTAGCTCGTGAGTAATGCGATTGAGCAGGTTGGAGAGGGAAAGTTAAACGTGATTGTGGATGAGAGAAAGGATCTTTAGAGTAGCTTCCCCTCAGCCTTTTGAGTCTTCCTTGTAAAGGTATGCCTGTAAAAGGAATCCTTTATGCGGGAGTTTTTAGTATGTGAGTTCTCTTATGGTTGTTGTTTTGTAATTTCCTAATAATTTTCATGATTCAACTATACTTGGTGATAAGCAAATAATATCTAATAACTACTTTATATCCTTTCATATCTTGAGTTTTATTGTGGACCCATTGGGTTGTTTGCGATTCTCTGATAAATTTTAGAGGATGCATAACTCCTATTTTACTTTGCCTCTCAGTTATCTCTTCTCTTCAGCTTGAAATATTTCCCGTGTTGACACGGTAGTGCCAGATTTGGTATCAAATAATATCGAGTTATATAGAAAGTCTGTCAATTTTCATTAGGTCCTGAGTAATAAAAATAAAAATTCAGTGGCTTTAGCGATGAATTGAAAGAGTTCTTGAATTGTCAAAATATTAAATAACAATTTTGGCAAAAAATTTCATAGTCGTTATGGAGGATGTGGGCGATGAGCGGAAGAGGTTTTAATCCTAGGGCGTGTGGAGGATACTTTGCAGGTATTTGTTTTGTCTCCAGTTTGAGGTCATACGGTTCTCTTTTTTCCAGGTTTTACGCGCAGTGGTGGAATAATGGTGGGGTGGAAAGTTCTCTGGGTAGAACATGGAATGGTCACACGGCATTAATATCAGGTCACAATGGTGTTATCGATACTATTGTAGGTTGGGACCCCAACAGTTCTTGGGATGCATTTAAAGGCTCAGTGGGCGGGCGTCACAATAGTATGAGGCCTATTGCTGGTCGTTGGCGTGATGACACAGGGATGAATGCAGACCCAACAGCTCAGTATTATGGCCTGCAAGTTAGCCAGACACAGCATGATAATTTCAGAGATTTTTTGCAGCAAGATCTTTTGGGTACCCAGGGTTTCGGGCCCCACCTCAATAATATCGGAGTCTCATACCATTATGCATTTGCCCCAGGGAAGTGGATGGAGCGTTTGAGTTCCCTGGAAGGGAATAATAATGGTCAGCTGCAAGTCATTTCCAACTGTTCAGATGCTGCCTTCCATGTGCTTGCAAGCTTTCTTTATGAGTGGCGAAAGGCAAATCTGGTAACCGAACTGGCATCTTTTATGAATAATGGGGATGAGAAAAATAAAAATATGTCCCAGGGGCGCTTGATGCAGTGGTCAAGCCAGATGGGGCCGTAGAATAAATATACTTGTCTGGTTGATGGGTGGTGTAACCGAATTAAAGTTACACCACCCAATTGTTAAGCAAGAGATTAGTCTTAATAAATTATTTTTTGCGTAAGCCAAGTAATCAATAATTTGTTAGGCTGAAAGTTGGATCTAGGGAACTTCAATCCCCTTAGAGGCGGTCCATATTCTATACCACTGTTCTCTACTCAAATTGAGTTTCAGGCTTTCTATCGCCGACTGAACGCGCTCAATTTTTCCCGACCCCATAATTGCTAGGGGCTTGGAGGGAAAGCGTCGTACCCACGCATAGATTACCTGGTCAATACTGGCTGCCCCGATTTCCTCCTTGATATCTTCCAGGGTGATTCGTAACCGTGTTGCCTGGGTGCTTGATCCACGAAAAATTTCCCCTCCAGCTAAGCAGGACCAAGCCATAGGATGAATTCTATATTGCTGCAGTTGATCCAGAGTTCCATCCTCCGCAGCGCTAAAATTGATAGGATTAATCTCGACCTGATTTGTCACCAGTGGTGAACTCAGGCGGGACTGCAACAAATCAAATTGCTGGGAGGTAAAGTTGGAAACGCCGAAATGTAATACCTTACCGGACTTCTGCAGTTCGGCGAATGTGCTGGCAATTTCATCTGCATCCATCAAAACATCAGGTCGGTGAAGAAGCAGGATGTCGATGTGCTCTACACCGAGGTGGGCTAAGGAGTTATTAACCGAGTGCTGAATATGTTCAGCGCTGGAGTCATAGTACTTAATTTTTCTGTTTGGATATTTTTCAGAAAGCAATTTGATATTGCATTTGGTGACAATCTCGATGTGGTTGCGAACAGATCTATCCAGCTTAAGGGCCTCGCCGAATAACTGTTCGCAGGAGTAATCTCCGTAAATATCAGCATGATCTACGGTGGTAACCCCTTTATCTATATGTTGCTTTAGGAATGTCAGGCGCTCCTGAGGGCTTAAATTCCAATCACTCACACGCCAGTAGCCTTGGACCAACTCTGACAGTTCTGGTCCTTTTGGAGAAGCTAGCACTCTATTAACCACTGAATACCTACCTGATCGAAAAGCATTAGGGTATTCCTGTTCCTGTTGATACTCAACGCCTAAAGTAGAAGGGTAGGCAGCCCAAAGTCGCCATCGGTGTCATAAATGTCATTGAGTCATGTTGATCGTTGAGCTAGCTGACAACTGAAACCGGAGCAACTTTAGAGTCATTTCTCAATGCCCTGATGTTCTGAGGATCACTAAAGAGGCTTGGGCTTTTACCTTCACAGGAGCACCGCATGGTTAGTACCGAGGAAAAAGTTTCCGGCTGGTTGATAATTACTTACTCAATTTTGATGTTATTGATATCCAGCGCAATATTGTTATTCCTATACGCAGTTTTTGGGAATTCAATTTTAAGTATGCCATTCAATATATTCAGTCTTATGGGGTTGATGATAATACTGTTTGCGTCTTTGAATATTTTGGGGGTCTTTGCTGACATTGCTGTCCTTTTGGATAAAAGGTATGCCCCAGAATTAGCTTTAATATTTTCAACAGTGAGTGTACTAAATGTTCCGCTGGGCACTTTGGTCGGCGGTTTCTATTTATGGCTATATATTCGTAAATATAAATAGCTCTTTTTGATGTTTGCAAAGCCTGTCTACTGTTAACAAGAGTCATTTTATCTCTGTAATAAATGCTGATTTTAACTTCGAGATGTGCATAGGCTTTGGTTCTCTAAGTGGTACGCAAATAAATTACGATAGAAATAATTGAGAACAGGCAACTCAAGTAGTTGTTTTAGCAGTCATCATGATTAACAATAGTGCCAGCGATATGTACACGATAGCTTTGGCAATAGCCAAAAAGAAATAAACAACAATAATGTAGTAGGTGTACGCATATGGAACTGGAAGTCTTGCGCCGGAGCTTTAAGCTCTTGTCTCTTTTTTTGGTACTAAATGTTATTCAAGGATGTTCTGAGCCTCCACAGGATCGTGAAAAAAGCCGGGCAATTTTGACCCAAAGAGCGCTGTCTCTTGCGCCCACTGATCCGGAAATCGCTGAAATATATACTCGCACTTGCCGCAGCTGTCACAGCACTGGCGCCAGCGCCGCACCCCTTACCGGAGATTTGGCCAACTGGAAGCCCCGTATGGAGAAGGGGATGGATGTGTTGGTGGAAAATGCGATCAATGGGTTCCAGGGTATGCCGCCACTAGGCCTTTGTTTTGAGTGCTCCCCCGAGCAGTTTGAACAGTTGATTGTCTTTATGGCTACAGCGGAGTAAAGGATATGGGGTTCAATCGTCGCCAGTTTATTAATTCTATTGCGATCGGCTCCGCATCATTAGCGGCCGCGCCCATCTCATCAGTTGCACGCACCTTATTGCAAGCTGCAGCCCCACCGACAAAAAAAGCGGGTGTTCGATGGCGGAACTGGTCTGGTTCACAAGAGTGTCTGCCGGCCCATCGTCTGGCACCGAAAGATATTTCTGCACTGCAAACGATAATTGCGGAAGCGCAAGGTACGGTCAGGGCGGTAGGTGCGGGTCACTCCTTCACTGCACTGGTACCCACTGACGATACAATTATTTCATTGGGCCGTATTACTGGCGTCGCCGACCACGATTCCGACAAGGTCCAGGCGACAATCTACGCTGGCACCCGTGTAGCAGACATTGGCCAACCCTTAGAGGATATCGGTCAAGCGCTGATTAACCAACCAGATATCGATGAGCAGACTTTAGGTGGTTGCCTGGCAACCGCGACCCATGGAACAGGTGCAGGCTTGGGTTGTATGTCCAGCTATGCAACGGGTATGGAACTGGTGACCGCAGGAGGGGATACGCTCTGGTGTGATGGTGAGCAAAACCCCGAGGTGTTCGCGGCAGCGCAAGTATCCCTTGGCAGCCTGGGTATGGTGACCAAGGTGCGTATGCAGAACCAGCCCAGCTACCGTTTGCGGCGTGAATCTTGGGTAGCGCCCCTGGAAGAGGTGTTGGATCAGGCTCCAGCACTGGCAGAGGCCAATCGGAACTTTGAATTTTACTATATCCCGTTTTCTGGGATGTGCATGGCTGATTCCCACCAGCCGACCACAGAGGAAATCTTCTCTACGGAGCGGGAAGATACTAATGAAGCAGTAATGACCCTGAAATCTGTGCGGGACTGGCTGGGTTGGTCACCGAAGTTGCGTCAGTTTGCGCTGCAAAATGCGATGGAAGATATCGAGAGGGAAGTCGTTGTCGAGTCCTCCTGGCGGAATTACGCCAGTGAGCGAAACGTACGTTTCAATGAAATGGAGTATCACTTGCCCCGCGAGGACGGTTTGAAAGCCTTCGCGGAAATACGTCGAGCGATTGAGGAAAATAACCTGGATGTTTTCTTCCCTATCGAGGTGCGTTTCGTTAAAGCTGACGATATCTGGCTGAGCCCATTTTATAAGCAAGATTCCGTATCCATCGCCATACACCGCTACTTTGAAGAGGACCACCTACCGCTGTTCCAGGCCATTGAGCCCATTATGCGCAAATATGGGGGCCGCCCGCACTGGGGCAAGTTAAACAAGCTACAAGGCTCGGACTTTGCCGAGCTCTACCCTCAGTGGCAGGATTTTCTTGAGGTTCGCCGAGAGCTAGACCCCAGTGGTAAGTTCTTAAACCCCTATCTGAAAACGCTTTTTACCTGAGCAACGCTGCTCAGCAGTGACCCCTCAAAGAGGAAAGCACAATGGATATCAAGCGACGAAAGCTAATACTAGGTGGGGTCGCGTTAGGAGCGGTGGCAGGTATCGCCGTTCTTCGCCCTAAAGCGCAAGGGCAGGGAGGGCACAGCGAATACTTCTCCAGTGTTTCTAAAGCTCTGGATAATGCCGGCTTTTCTGGTCCCACCTTGCTCGTAGACCTGGAGAATCTGCAAAAGAACGCCGATATATTAGCCGGCCACCTCAGAGGTCACTATGACTACCGGGTAGTGGCTAAATCTTTGCCCTCGCTAAACCTGCTGGACGCTATTACTCAGCGAACAAATACTAATCGCATCATGGTATTCCAGCTGCCATTTCTACAGCAACTGGTTAAATCTTATCCAGCGAGTGATATTTTGCTGGGGAAACCTCTCCCGATTACTGCGGCAAAGGCCTTTTATTCTGGCACTAGGGCGGAGCATTTTGATCCTACCCGGCAGTTACAGTGGCTGGTTGACAGCCCCCGCAGACTTAATCAATACGCCGATTTGGCGCGATCGCTCAAACAATCCTTGCGAATTAATATCGAGATTGATGTAGGCCTACACCGGGGTGGCATCGCCAATGCGGAAGATCTCTCCGCGATGCTCGGTATCATTCAGCGGGAACCCTATTTGGAATTTTCCGGTTTTATGGGTTACGACGCCCACGCCGCAAAAATGCCAGGTGTTCTCGGTGGACCTGAAAAGGCAATCACTCGGGGGTTGGATATTTACCAAAGCAGGGTGGAGCAAGCTAAGATCCAGCTGGGAAGTGCATTCCCGAAGGCGGCCACTTTGAACGCTGCCGGTAGCCCAACCTACCAACTGTACAAATCTCGAGTAGACCGGGCTCCCTGTAACGAGATTGCCGCTGGCTCGTGCCTGGTTAAACCGGTGGGCTTTGATATTCCCACTCTGTCTGATCATTTACCAGCGGCGTATATCGCAAGTCCTGTATTGAAGAAACTGTCACAGACACAGATACCCGGCATAGAAGGGCTCACCGGACCCTTTAGTTGGTTGAACCCAAATCGGGAGCATAGCTTCTTTATATCTGGCGGCTATTGGAAGGCGGAGCCAGAATCACCAAAAGGTCTATCGATCAACCCCATCTATGGCCGCTCCAGCAACCAAGAAATGCTGAATGGCTCAAAAAAGGTACTGCTGAATGAAGACGACTGGGTCTTTCTCCGGCCCACACAGAGTGAGTCCGTGTTCCTGCAGTTTGGTGATATTGCGGTCTATAGCAAAGGCGAGATAGTGGATCTCTGGCCGGTAATGAGTAATTCCTGAGGATTCAACCCCTACAATGGAGTAAGTACAAACTTGTTTAATAAACGTACTGACCTTAGTGACGGGTAAACAACAAGTCTTGGAGATATTGATGATCTATGAAGTTGTTTTGGTGTTAAACACGATTTGGTTTCTGATGGGATTTAACGTTTTCTCTTTGAGGAACCATATATTTGCGAAGTTACTGGTACCCAGGGAACAAAGGGATACCCCCGTATTTAATATCTTGGCAGAATCGGGAAAATTTCTGGGTGGTTTTAACCTGTCGCTGGCGCTACTCAATATACTACTGCTAATCAGCCCCTCAGTATTTGCTACGGAGGTGCAACGCGCTACGTTGCTGCTGGTGTTTGCTGTCACTCACGGAACACAGTTTATTTACAATGTTCCGGTAGCCCTACAAAACCGAAAAGGTGAAGGGCCGTGGCAAGTTAAAGGTGTGATGCGTTTTATCTTTATCACTGACTTTATAATGATGTCACTGAATCTAATAGCCGCACTTTGGATACTCCTCTAAATTTTAAACCCTATGAAATTCGGTCACGATGCTTGTTGTGGCCGATAATGATCAGCATGCCAAATCAGTAGTGAGAATGTCATTGCTAAAGTCGGTGGGCGAACTTTAACTTCTACAGAAATCGTCGGCGTATAATGTCTCTATTGCAGTTATTGGGTCAAACTAAATAGGTACCCAATAATGTGTCGGCGGTGTTTATATTGGTTTTCGCCGGACAAAATTTGAGTCATTTCTTACGGCGCAGTACACAGGTGATTGTGTCCTCAGGATTGCTGATATTATATTCAGGGCATGGGAGGGTTTGTTAGTTTTCCCCCAGTTTAACTATTTGCTTATCTGATTTCAGGCAGATAGTTTCCCTCGCTTTCCAACTTTATAAGTTGACAACTAGTTGCTAACGGAATTTCCTCAATTATAGGGACGACATAATGTACTTTAGAGTTAGTTCTGCGGGGTATGATATTTCAGGCGATATTGATTGGTTTGCGAGCTCTAAGCCTTTCAATCCTCCACAAGGGATTGTGCATAGATCACTGCATAACCAAGCAGGAGTTATAGGTCCACTGCCAGGAGATATGGCTCGCTCCACAATGGGGCTAATTAGCGGTGATTTGGGAGCAATAATTGGGGATCGAGATTCTGGATTGGGGCGCAGCTGGGAGAGACTTCACCTAATTGGAGTAAGCGCGGGTATTTTACATGAACGCCGTTACTCTAATTACAATACGATCATTGGCAGTCATGGTCTCAATACTGCGATGATCCCCTTTGAGGGTATTGCGAACTGGGTCTTAAACCAAAATCGTAAATTTTTCTATATTGTCAATGTGGACAAACAAAAAGTACTTAACTTTACGGATCGAAATGGAAGCGTCAGAGTAGAATCTGTACCCACGAAGCTCCGTCAGGCCATCACATATACATCGGAGCTGGACCCTAATATTTGGATTACTATACGGCAAGAACACCATGACTCTCGGACAGCAAGTTTAGCTGATAATCAAGCTATTGATTACAGTGCAAGTATTACTGCTGAGCTGAAAATGAAGAAAAGTAATTGGGAGCGTATTCGGGGTCGAATAGCCGCCATTGATCAACAGATTATAGATTGCCAAAATAATGCTCGCTGGAATCTGATAGACCTTTGACTTCTTGCTGATAATCATGTTGAAAACAATAAGCTGATTATATAGTTTGTGATTAATTATGGTAACTTTGCGAATTAAGGTGGCCCGATTCTCTAGAGTTTAACTAGATTAATGAATTAGTATAAAAGGAGCTCATATATTACTTCTCCGCGCTTAACCAAGTAACCGATAAATAGCAGGCTAAATCGCCGATATTTCAATGGTCACTCTTAGAGTCACCTTCTTTGACTTAAGTGTTGAGTAACATGCGATTCAGTGGGCGTGATAGGATAGCTAATAAGGGCCGTTCACTAAACTTAGTAGGTATCTAAAATTAACCACCCAAGTAGTACTTAAACTGGTATGCAAATACATTATATATGTTAGACAGAATAATATGACCAAATATCAACAATATGTTAATATTTTAATGAATTCCTAGAATGCTTATAGGTAGCCTACGAGCATCTGGTAGTAATTGAGATGGATAAGGGCTGGCGATGTCGTACGATCCTGTGACCTGGTTCAGGAGATCGAAAAGCTCATCCATGAAGTATCATTTGGGTTTATTGAGTATGAGAATTCTAAAGATTTTGGTCATATCGGGCTCGGTTCTGTTCACTGGTTGTACAGTTTTTCTTGGAGAGCCGGATACTAGAGTTAAGCGATTTGGTGATTGGGAGCTTTGCACAAAGCTGGCCGATAAAACTTTTAAATATCATTCTCAATGGCACTGGGCTATAGCTAATGAGATTAAGGCTAGGGATCTGGGGACTTCACAGAGATGTAAGTCAACGTATACCGCAAGGATGAATCGTTTTACAGCTAGGAGCGTGATTAAGTCTGTTTCATTTGAGGATGCCTTGAACCATAATTTTGAGTAATTCCAATACATGCCAGCTATCAAGCGTCCTTTATTTGTAGTTGACGATGGCTGGCAATACCTGCCACATGGACTTGTGTACCTCTTTCAAATCAAGTTACTTAAAAGCTTGATTGGATAGTATTATCAAGCCTTATACTGGAGAGTTGGGCTGTATTGTTGTTTCAATAGCACCGAATAATAGCTTCTTAGGCAGTAGGAAAAACATGAACCGGATGGCATAGCTGTGCCGGGCCTTCAAGTTATCAATTGATGACGGGTCAGCTTTATTCTTTAACTTATTCAGGCCTATAGCTTGATTACATGGTGCTGTGCAGGTAGAAGCCATCTATCTAGTGATTGACATACTTGCTTTGGTATTCTGCTTTACGCTAGTTTGATTAGCAATGGATAGAATGGTTGATCTATATATCCACTAGGAATGTCTTTTTTCGCTTTTACTTATTCCAGTAATGGGTTAGTTATGTGCATTTAATCAATTATCGTTGGATGCTAATCTATTTTATGAGTAGGGCTTCAGAGGTGTTCTAGTAAGGTTGCCCTTTGATGTTATGAGGCTTGAAGTTACTATTTATCTTTGGAGTAGTTCAACTCGACTCTTTTTCCTATATCTTTGACATATAACTGTGAGACTCTTCACAAAAGGTAGTGTGCCATCGAATGGCACTTCAGGTCATTTGCTTAAGGATATAGTTGATATGGTGATTACATCGATGTTTAAGCATGCTCGGTTAGTTCCTCTATTTGTTGCCTTGCTTTCCAATATGGCGGTTGGAGAGCAAGTAAATGATATCCTGAGTATTAAAAGTAATGATACAAATTTGTATGTGGAAGTTGCAGGGCAAGATGAAGGCAAGCCTTTATTGCTATTTTTACATGGGGGGCCTGGGGATGTGGAGTTGGGGTTGGTTCCATTTCAGGTAAAAATTGGCAAAACTCTGGAAGATGATTATTTAGTTGCTTATATGCATCAAAGGGGGGCAGGGAAATCCCCTGAAGTTAAGGAAGATACCTTAACGATTGATAATAATATTGAGGATGTGCGCAATGTAGTTAATTTTCTCCGGACCCATTATAAAAAAGACAAGTTTACTCTGATTGGCCATTCATGGGGTGGCGCTTTAGCTGCTCTCTATGCAGGGAAATATCCAGAAGAATTAGATGGCATAGTATTTATCTCCTCATTCCAAAATGGAAAGGTTCAGTCTAAAACGAGCCTTGATGCAACCCTAAAATGGGCAATGCAGGAAAATAATGAACATGCAATGCACGAATTGAAGCAATATCAAGAGAACCCAGAAGAGAACCATCTTTTACTCGCAAAGTGGGCAAGTAGGGCGAATGATGGTATCGCAAACGGGGTAGATATTCATGGCTTTATAGCAAATCAAAAGATAAATGAGCAGTTTCCTGGGTGGCAACAGCAGCGGGGAAACTTGGCGGATAAAATGGAGAGGGAGCTTCAGACGTTAAATGTTAATGCTGAAGTCGATAGCTTGGAGATTCCAGCATTATTCATGGTAGGTGAAAAGGATACAATAACCACTCCTTCTCAAGTTAAAGATGATTTTGCGCGATATCGTGGGCCAAAGTGCCTCACTATACTTAAAGATAGCCATCATCTTCCATTTTTTGATGCCGATGAAGAACTTGGTGAAACCTTACTGCAGTTCTTAGAGAGTGGTCGTTGCTCGAAAACAGTTATTTAGCTAACTAGATATTTATAGTGCATTTTTTATCAGAGTTAGATACCTGATATAAGAGTTATGTTTATTCTGCATTCTCTTTCAATGTATTGATCGACACCCTCATTATACTGATGAGGGTGCTCACAAGTCTAAAGGGGGGGTAGGCATTATTTGATATCTAGGTCACCCATCTCAGTGTTGATGGCATTTAGGGGAATTTATTCAATAGTATAGAAATTGATAGGGGATCTACTGCCAAGAGGGAGTTTCGCTAACTCATTCTAATGCTGGTAATGCAGTTTCCATTATGCGGGGGATTGGGGCAGCCGCGACGATTTTTTTCGTGCGGCTCTATTCGAGTAGATTTTGGGGCTGAGCTTAGATTGTTTGTTGCAAGAATTATGTGATTTCGAAAAAGCCCAGCAGCTCATCCTTACGACCGATATTTTGCGTATAAAATGCCCACTGGTCGTTTCCATCTCTCACCCCGAATACCCGTGCACAAGTATCGTAGTATGAGGTACCAAGTTTTGCTTGCTTTTTCTTGAAGCTTGCTCCTTTTCTACCCCCTTTGGGGCCACCTATTGAGAGTCTCCTCTCCTTGGTTGCATCGGGAGTTTTCACCATCTTCTCCAACTCATCTCTTTGTTCGCTCCCCTTGATGGTCCCCCCCTGGGAAACATCACCTGCAACATGGATAACCGTTACACTTTTGCTTTGGTCGTCATGGTACTTGAAGGTCATTCGACAATTACTGAGATGAGAGGTGAAGAAGTAAGGGGGGCTTTTACTATCTAGAGTTACAGGCACAGCTTTTTGTCGAGCCCAGGTGAGGTATGTTGCTTTCTTGCCAGAATCTCCGCTTTTTACCATCATGATTTTATTGGGTTTTACAAATTCAAAATCAAACTCAGTTTCGTAGGCTCCTGCTTTGTTGTCGAAGGCCTCCGTATTAAAATCAAGTTCATAGGTTTTGAAGGCTGATTCAATGTCTTTTTCTAATAGGCTGATGAAGTCTTCATAACTTGGCATGGCTCAATCCTTATGTCGCCGGCTGTTCTGATATAAGCGGTTTGACCTGGTTTTATCAGTGCTAACTCCTCCATTTAGTTATTCATAGTTAAAGGTACTTTTGGCATGATTTCTACTTTTCAAACTAGCATACCTATCAATATGCCTCCAAATAAATCTAAGGGCAGCTTGAAGTAGGTCAATTTTTAGTTTTATGAGGTTTTTATATGTCCACAGGGTGCGGGATATAAGCCTGTAGTCGAATATAAATTTTTTCGAACAATAAAGAGGGTGGAGTGATTTTTTTAAAGGCAGATTTGTTCAAGATAGTATTATTGGCCCATATAATTTAAGTAGCAATGCGAAAAATTTTGGTATTCTTCTATCGTTCATTCAAATTTTCATAGATAAAATCTACGCAAAGCTTTATTTTGGGAATTTGGTATTTAGTGCGCTCATAAAGAAGAAATACTCCCAGATCGCCACTGGGGCTGACTGAGACTTTACCCTCGCAAGGTACCTGTACAAGCTCCCCTGTATCTAGATAGTTACAAATACTCCAGGAAGGTACGCAGAACATACCGCGGTGATTGAGGGCGGCTGCTGTTAATGCTTTACCGTTATTGCTGATAACTTTTGGAGTCAACTTCAGGGGCTCCCAGTGCTCGTCATTGAGTATGTACCACTCAATGACGCCACGCGGCCCCCGGTATTGCAAGGTGGCAATTGACTCAATCGCCGACTTGTTTAATGGGAAGCTATACTCCAACTTGTCGATAAACTGCGGTGTGGCCACGAGGGTGAACTCATTATCCGATAGGCGTTTGGCAATAACATGCTCATCCGGGGCAAACCCTCCGCGAATCGCAATATCAACGGGATCTTTCCCTAACTGGGAGAGGTCATCGTTATAGGTTAAGTCGAATACGATATTGGGGTAACGTTGGGCAAACTTCTCAAGAAGGGGGGTTAAATGCTGCTCTCCATAAGTTGGGAGACAGCTGATGCGTATCAGACCGTTGGGCGCTTCAAAAGTCTGGCTAACCAGTTCATCAGCCTGTTCAAGCTGGCGAATTGCTTTACTTATCATCGAATAGTAGAGTTTTCCGAGCTCAGTAACCTTGACTTGGCGGGTACTGCGTTGCAGTAACTCCACTCCTAAGGACTGCTCCAGATCTTTTACGCGGCGGGAGATTGATGAAGCGGGAACCTCGAATTCCTCAGCAACTGCAGTAAAGCTATTCAGTTCTACCACCCGCTTGAAGTAACGCAATGCTCTGATTTTGTCCATAATCAACTTCTAACTGTCTGTCATCGGCTCAAAATATTCCCCATTATTGCCAAAATGACAAAAGACTTATACCTATTACCACCTGTTTTTATGCTCGCAGTATGGGCACTATCGCTTTCAATGTTTGTTGAACCGATTGTTAGGATGACCAATGAAAGCTTTGAAAATGACTCGCTATGGGGATATTGATAGCAGCCTGGAGTTTCAGTCAGCTGAGGTTCCCACCCCCAGGGCTGGTGAAGTTTTGCTTCGGGTGCATGCGGCTAGCGTAAATCCAGTTGATAACATGATGTTGAGGGGGGAGCTTAAATCGGTACGAAGGGAAGTATTTCCGGTTGGTATTGGCCGGGATGTCAGCGGTGAAGTTGTATCAGTGGGGAATGATGTTACTGGATACAGTGTAGGGGACCTGGTGTTTTCCAGGGTGGGGGAGGATCATGTGGGCACTATTGCAGAATATCTCACCGTTAGTGTTTCCCACTTGGCTGCAAAGCCCGAAAACTTGTCACACAGTGAAGCGGCGGGTATTCCGCTCGTTGGGCTGACCTCCTATCAGTCTTTGATCAAAGTTGCGGGTTTGAAGTCCGGCGAGAAAGTGCTGATACATGCAGGCTCAGGTGGTGTTGGCTCTATGGCGATCCAATTGGCGAAGTCTGTAGGCGCTTATGTGGTGACTACAACAAGTAGTGCGAATGTGGAGTGGGTGGAAGCACTCGGTGCCGACCTTGTTATTGATTATAAAAAAGATGACTACCGACAATTACTATCTGATATGGATGTCGTGTTCGATACTTTGGGTGGCCAGTATGCTTTTGATGCATTTCAGGTCCTGAAAACTGGTGGGCGTGTTGTCTCTGTTAAAGGGGCTTTAGATCCGCAGACAGCTGAAGAGCTTGGGCTAGGTTGGTTTCTCCGCAAGCTATTGGCGCTTAAGTCACGAAAGATAATGAAGGCAGCGAAGGACAAATCTGCGCTCTATCGAATGGTTATTATGGAAGCTAATGGAGAGCATCTGAGTGAGCTAGGAAATTTGTACCAACAGAAGATACTATCCCCGGTGATAGACAAGATCTATTCTTTAGAGCAAGGCAAAGAAGCTTTCTCATATCTCGCTTTGGGACGCGCAAAAGGCAAAGTGATTATATCTGTTAGAGCCAGTTAATTAAGAGTTGAGACGATCAATAGTGCCAGTGTTGCCTTGAAATATAGTGGCGTGCTGGCTGTTGTTTTACACTTTGCGTCTGCCTCATCTTTGAGGTTGCACTTGAGAAATTGGCATGGCTAAGCTCGTGGAGATGACACACATAAGTTCAGTTGACTTTCAGAAGGATTGATATATTGCTCTAAAGAATTACGATTTGACTTAGATAGAGAATATATATGATAGTGTGTTGATGATATACGAAATAGAATGAATCTAGTACATGGCGAAATAGACCTTCTAACTGCAATTACTAATGTCGGGCTGGCTCTAGTCGCATTTATTGGTGCCCTTTATTTGTCAGTGTTTGTAAGGAGAAAGCAGTGGAAAAGAAATATTTGGCTTTTCTTTTTTACTGTTATGTTTATCGCCTCATTAGTGGCAGCTGTCTATCACGGGTTTGAAATTCCACCATATTTTCGCGTTTGTTTATGGTATGTAGTACTTGTTTTACTTGGTTTGCTGATTTCTTCTTTTGTTCTTGCGGTTAGTGCAGATTTGGTGAATGAAAATTTTTCTAAACGGGTTGTTTTGCCAGTATTGTTTGTTTTTCTGATAGTTTTTGTTTACTCGTTTTCACTTAAAGATAAAATTTTTGCCTTTGCTGTTTATCAGTTTTTAATCAGTGCAGTGGCTTTTATAGGGTATTCTATATTAGCCTTAAGGGGACAGAATTCACTGCGTGGTAGTTGGTTTATGGCACTGGGCTCGATAGTTAGTATTGTTGCAATGGCTATCCAGTTAGATGGAAGTTTATCAATTAGTATTATTTGGGAACTTAATCACAATATTATCTACCATTTTGTCCAGGCGTTTGGTGTTGTGCTCTTTATTCTGGGTTTACACAGATTTTACTCAGCGAGGTAGTTGGCGAATTGCAGGCAGAATATAGCTTTTGGACGTGGGAAAGTGAAAAAGATGAGCTTGAGAAATCAACCTGATGGTTACGGCGCAATAGCCAAGTGGCTACATTGGTTAACGGCCTTATTGTTTTTGGGGTCCTATATTTCAGTCTACTACCGCCAATGGTTTACCCAAGAGGAAACACCGGCGAATTGGACTGCCTTGCAGTTACATCTATCTATTGGTGTCACCATTGGGGTGATCGTCATCCTAAGAATCGTATGGCGTCTCACTAATCCGCCACCGCCATTAGAACCAGGTAGCTCCCTGGAACATTTTGCCGCTCATACCGGTCATGTTCTTCTCTACTTGATTATGATCGTCGCTCCGCTAACAGGGTATATCGGAACAGGTGTGGATACGGATTACTTTTTCCTGTTTGAAATTCCTAAGTTTGAGAGCACCCAAGCCTTTGTGTCGATAGTTCAGGATCGGATGGGGATGACATTCGAACAGTTTGAGAAGCCGGTCGATTTTATCCATAAAGAGATCCTGGGAGAGTGGGTGGTCTGGATCTTAATCCTGGGGCATGTAATGGCCGCTCTATATCACCACTACATCAAAAAGGATCGGACTTTGCTAAGAATGACTGTGACTAAAAAGTCATAATTCTTGCGATGGTTTTGGCAGAAAGTAGTGGCAAATAGGCATTGAGTGCCAAATCCAGACATTTTAATCTCGAGTTTTTGCAGCTCCTGTGGAGCTGTGCACTTGGACTTGAGGTGGGTGTTATATGAGGTATTTGGTCCTTGCTTTGATTCTATTTCAAATGGGGTGCATACCTGAGTCCAAACTGTATCGAATCGCGCAGGTCGAAATGGTCCCTCAGCCTACTTGCCAGCCTTCGCTGGCAAGTAGCACTCATGCTGCTATCGGATCAACTCCTACTTAAGCTGCCAACCTCCTGAGCCCCGGTTTTGTGTCTGGGCAAACCCAGTGAAACCAGTGCGGTCAACAGCAGAAAAGCGCTGGAAATAAGTAGGCAAGCCACCAACCCCTGAGTTTGGAATACCCACCCCGAGAGCAGTGTCCCGAGCAATCGCCCAGCGGCATTTGCCATATAGTAGAAGCCCACATCCATAGAGACGCCATCTTCACGGGCATAAGCTACTATCAGGTAGCTGTGTAAAGATGAGTTTACGGCGAAGAGTACAGCAAACATCAAAAGTCCACCTAGTACGGCGAGCTGTGGGTCCGCCCCTTTGTGTAATGCTATTGCGATTAATGCGGGCACTGCAGTGAGCGCTATTGCCCAGAATAGTGCGGTTCGACCATCCGGAGCCTGGGCTGAACGTGCCGTCGTGACCTTTGGGGCCTGGGTTTGCACTATGCCGTATCCGATCACCCAGGATGCCAGGAAGGCACCTACCTGCCAATGGCTCCAGCCGAACTGGCTGGCCAGGAAAATCGGTAGGGCAATAACAAACCAAACATCCCGGGAAGCAAACAAGAGTAAGCGCGCGGCCGACAATATGTTGACTGCGGGACTCTTGGAAAAGATATCTTTGAATCGGCTTTTTGCTTTGGCTTTCCCTAAGTCCCGCTTAAGAAATTTGAGACTCAATATCCAAACTATTCCAAGAGCTAGGGCCATCGATGCAATCGCGCCTTGAAAGCCAAGTGAGGCGAGTAGGGCACCGCCGAGAAAGAAGCCCAAGCCTTTAAGCGCGTTTTTCGAACCGGTAAGAAGGGCGACCCATCGATATAAGGTGCCACTGGCCTGATCGGGCACCAGTAACTTGATTGAGCTCTTCGCACTCATTTTATTCAGGTCTTTGGCGATACCGGAGAGGGCTTGGGCAGCCATAACCAAGGGGACCGAGAGATACTGACTGGGTGCCAGCAGCATGGAAAGAGCAACAACCTGTAAGGCCAGTCCCAAATTCATGGTCCGGTTGAGTCCAATCCGGGCACCGAGCCAGCCGCCGACAAGATTAGTGACTACGCCAAAAAATTCGTAGAAAAGGAAAAGCAAGGCTATTTGCAAAGGGCTGTAGCCGAGTTCGTGAAAGTGCAGCAGCACCAGCATGCGCAGAGCGCCGTCAGTCAAAGTAAATGCCCAGTAATTGCCTGTTACCAGCAAGTATTGGTGCACTGGCGACGATAAATTGTGAAGAAACTGCATGATCTTGTTCTGTGTACTGCTACTTACTAAAAGCAGGAGGAAAAAATGTGAGCTCATGGAGAGGCGTACCCCTCAGGTGCAGTGTGTTCTTTCCTTCCGGCCCCGTTGTACTTTGGCTGCTTAGCCCATGGTGCCAATCATTCGAGCCAATTCCGCCGTGCGGTTGGCGTAACCCCATTCATTGTCATACCAGGCGTAAACTTTTACCTGGGTGCCGTTAACGACCATGGTCGATAGAGCATCGATAATGCTCGACCTGGGGTCGGTTTTGTAATCCACGGAGACGAGGGGCCTTTCCTCATAGCCGAGGATATCTTTTAGTTCACCCTCTGCAGCGTCCTTAAATAACTGGTTTACTGCCTCTGGGGTAGTGGCGGTTTCCACTTCGAAAACACAATCGGTAATGGATGCGTTGGCGAGGGGAACACGAACTGCGTGGCCGTTTAGGCGGCCGGACAACTCTGGAAAGATGGTGGCAATAGCTGTAGCTGAACCTGTTGTTGTGGGAATCAGGCTGGCACCACAGGCGCGGGCTCTGCGCAGATCTCCATGGGGTGCGTCGAGGATAGTCTGGGTATTGGTGATATCGTGAATAGTGGTGATTGAACCGTGACGAATACCCAGGCTTTCGTGAATAACTTTTACTACTGGAGCAAGACAATTAGTCGTACAGGAAGCGGCGGTAATAATCTGGTGTTTGTCCGGCTGGTAAATATGTTGATTCACTCCAAGGACAATGTTCGGAACTCCAGCCTCTTTAACTGGTGCAGAGACCAACACCTTCTTTACCCCTTGATCCAGGTAGGGTTGAAGAAGTTCGGTAGTTTTCATTTTACCGGAGGCCTCTACAACCAGGTCGCAGTTTTTCCAATTGGTATCTGCAATAGCGGTATTGCGGCTACAGGTTATTGTTTTGCCATCAACCTGAATTGTGTCATCAACGGCTTTCGCCTCTCTGTGCCAGCGCCCGTGTACAGAGTCAAAGTTGAGCAGGTGGGCGAGAGTGGCTGCATCACCGGCAGGGTCGTTAACCTGGACAAGCTCAACTTCAGGCCAATCCCAAGCAGCGCGCAGTACCAGCCGGCCAATTCGGCCAAATCCATTGATCCCAATTTTGATGGTCATTGTTAATTTTGCTCCGTTTCTGCCAGGCACATATGAAAAATCATATATATCTGGATAGCTTAAATCTTAGGTCGGCAGGCAGTATCAGCAGCACAGACTTGTGCGCTCTGGCCGTTCTCCCATTTGAATTAGGTTGTTGAGGTCTTCGGTAATAAAGTGCTGGTTCGCCTGCAAGGTGTCGAACAGTACAGACTTTGCCCAGGCATTTAAGTCCGGGTTGATTCGGTAAAACACCCACTGCCCCTGGCGGCGGTCCTGGAGCAGGTCTGAACTTCTCAGCAAGGCGAGGTGCCTGGAAATTTTCGGCTGGCTCAATTCGAGGGCTGCCGTTAGCTCGCATACGCAAAGCTCTTCCTCGTGAGCAATAAGGAGCAATGTGCGTAGCCGCGTATCATCGGCCAGGCATTTGTAAAACTGTACTGGGTTCATGCCGCTCTTTTTCGTAAATCCGCCTCGGCTTGGGCCAAGACCAGTAGTTTGATGCGAGTGCTCAATTCACGTGCCGTGGTGTAAAAAGGGCAGAAGCAGTGTCGCTTTGTCGGTTCCTTAAAATTCCAGGCAATCATCTTGTCAACTTTTGGGGAGGGTACGTATTCTTCCCGGCTTTTGTCGCAAAGTGTGATGACCAGGTCAAAAGGTTGATCGGCTACATCTTCTACAACTTTGGGAATGAGTCCCTCTGTTGAAACCCCCAGTCGCTCCAGCGCTTGCAGAGCGCGTGGGTCCACTGTATGGACATTGGTTCCGGCGCCAACGGCTTCGTATGAATTGCCTCCAAAATGCCGCAACAGTGCCTCAGCCATCAGTGAGCGGGCAGAGTCCCCGGCGCAAACAAACAGAACACGCCTTTTCATTGGAGGGCTCCATTAGGCTTTTTAACAATTATATATGGAAAACCATATATTCATAGTCTTAAAAATAGCCCACTGAACCAGCGGGCTGTAACCTGTGCTTATAGCTTAAACTCGGCCCATACAGGAGCGTGGTCTGATGGGCGTTCCATAGCCCGAATATCGTAGTCCACGCCAGTCCCGACACATTTTTCCAGAAGAGGGTTGGTGGCTAGAATCAAGTCGATACGCAGGCCGCGTCTGGGCTCGCGATCGAACCCACGACTGCGGTAGTCGAACCAGCTGAATACATCGTCTGTTTCTGGGTTTTGTGCGCGGAAGGTGTCGGTGAGCCCCCAGCCTTCAATTTTTTGAAGCCACTCGCGTTCTTCTGGAAGGAAGCTGCATTTGCCATCGCGCAGCCAGCGCTTGCGATTGGGTTCACCAATACCAATATCCTGGTCGCTGGGTGAAATATTCATATCGCCGATCACCAATACAGGCGCTTCCGGCTTACACGTGGTTTGCAGGTAGGTGTCCAGGTCGGCGTAGTACTTTTGCTTTGCCGGAAATTTAACCGGGTGCTCGCGATTTTCACCTTGCGGGAAATAGCCATTAATAACCGTGAGGGGCTCAGGACCGCCGATATCAAACTTGCCGGCAACCATACGGCGCTGGGCGTCGCTGGCATCCGTTGGGAAACCGTATTCACGATCAATAAAAGGCAAGCGTGAGAGCAGGGCAACGCCGTAGTGTGTTTTTTGGCCAAAATAAATCAGCTCATAGCCCAGGTCTTTTATCGCATCTACTGGAAAATCTTCGTCGGTGACTTTGGTTTCCTGTAGGCCGATGATATCGGGCTGATGGTTGTCTACCAGGGCCTGCATCTGGTGCAGGCGAGTGCGAATACTATTGACGTTAAAGGAAACAACCTTCATCTCTTCCCCCAAAATAAAAAAGGTCGGGCTAGCCCGACCTAAGAGTTAGTTCGCGGACCGGGCGCACGCCGCGCCCAGTGCCTATCAGTATTTAGAAGTTGGCAACCTGGGGCGGGGCCTTGCTGGCCTTATCGGCCAGGCCGATAAAGTCCGCCATTATATAGCCCGCTTCATTCAAAATTGGATCTTTTTCCAACTTGATCTCTACAGGACCACCAATGTTAGCCACCTCTTCAGATTCGCTTTCTTCGTATGCCTCAAAGTTCTCGTAGGGTTCAAGGCCTTTAGCTTTGCGGCGACGGTTTTCCATATCCAGCAATCGCTGATTAACGGACTTGCGCTCATTCTCTCTAGTTGATTCGTTGAGAGAGACATACTTCTTGTCAGCCCGCTCGGCGTCGAACTTGAACTGATCGCGCAGGAAAACAAAATCTGGATCTGTTTCCGTGCGCTTGTTGTGCTTGGTAATCAAGTTCGGGATCAGCATCTTCAAGTTGAAATACTTCGCATGAGGCACAGCGTGGATACGGTCCCAGGGCAGGGCAGTATCGTAAGCACTCTCACCCACATTTTCGGCATCAATCAACTGTGGCATATCGATGTCCGGCTTCACACCCGCATGCTGTGTGCTGTCTCCGGAAACCCGGTAGAACTTGGACTGGGTAATTTTCAACTGGCCTTCCTTCAGGGGAGCCATAGTTTGCACAGTACCCTTACCAAAGGATTGGTTACCCACTACCAGGCCTCGGTTGTAATCCTGGATTGCACCGGCAAAAATCTCGGATGCTGAGGCCGACAAGCGATTAATCAATACCATCAGCGGCCCGCGGTACATGGCGCGGGAGCGCGAGCGATTGTGGCGGGAAATCTGCTCGTTGGCATGGCGGATCTGCACAACAGGACCCTGATCAATAAACAGGTCTGTGAGCATGGTGGCTTCTTGCAGTGAACCACCGCCATTGTTGCGAAGATCCAGGATAATACCGTCAACCTTCTCCTCTTTAAGTTCACTCAGAAGACGGGCAACGTCTCGCGTGGTGCTCTTATAGTTGGGGTCGCGGCGGCGATAGGCATCGAAGTCGATATAGAAGGTCGGCAGGTTAATCACACCGATCTTGTAATTCTTGCTGCCGTCAGAGAATTCAAACACTGCCTTCTTGGCCGCCTGATCTTCAAGCTTCACTTTGCTGCGCTTGATCAAGATAGTCTTGTGAGTGCCGTCACCACCAGTGGGGATGGTCTCCAGGCGAACATAGGTACCGGCCTTGCCGCGAATCAAGTCGACAACATCATCCAGGCGCCAGCCCACTACATCGACCATTTCGCCTTCTTTATCCTGGCCAACACCCACGATTTTATCGTTGGGCTTGATCTTGCCAGTGCGATCGGCTGGACCACCGTGTACCAGGCGAGCAACTTTGGTGTATTCCTCGTCTGCCTGCAGCACAGCACCGATACCCTCCAAGGAGAGGGACATGCTCATATTAAAGTTTTCCAATGAGCGCGGTGACAGGTAGTTGCTGTGTGGATCGTAGAGACGAGTCAGCGAATTCATATAGAGCTCAAATACGTCGTCGCTCTTCTGCTGCTCGAGGCGCTTCTTCTGGCCTTTATAGCGGCGCACAAGAAGGTCTTGAATTTCCTCATCGGTCTTACCGGTAAGGCGAAGGTTCAGGATGCTGCTCTTTAAGCGCTTGCGCCACAGTTCATCTGCAGCGCTGATCGAGTTGGGCCACTGGCTTTCCTCTCGATCCAGCTCAAGGGTCTCTTCCCGAGAAAAGTCATAGGCGGGCAGGCCTTTCTCTAGTTGGGACAGAATATTATCTAGCCGATCCCCCATACGCAGGCGGAAACGGTTGTAGATACTGAACCCAGCGGTGACATCACCAGCGCGAAGCTGGTCATCCATCTCCGCTTCCCACGCGCGGAATTCGTCGATATCAGAGGCGAGGAAGTAACTTTTAGTGGGGTCGAGTGCATCGATATACTCGTTCCACAAGTTCTCGGACATTTCGTCGCCGATTTTGATTTTGTTGTAGTGCAGCATTTCAAGTTTGCTGACTATCTCTTGTGCAGTACCACCTTGACCCTCTTCGGGGGCTATTCGCTCTGGCTCTGCCAGAACACTTGTGGAAAGAAGGCCAATGACCAAGAAGCCGGAAAAGTAAGCGGCGATCCGATTGGTAAGCATAGGGAGTCTCTTTATACGTCCTACTTCATAGGCGTCCGGCCCTTATGGCTCGGCGACCTATAGCTTAGGACAAGTATAAAGGCTGAAAGCTCCAAAGGGCATGAAATACCTCTAATCAGAGATGGATCTTTTTCTTTAACACTGTATTTAGCAAAATAGCTTTCCTATTGAATGTAAAATTGAGGCATTTTTTCTCGTTTTGAAGGCTTGAGTATGTATGGTCATCATAACTATTGTGTAACTGCAACTGTAAAAAAGCGTTAAAAATAAGCAATTTGACTAATAGGTCAGAACCACTTTGATGACTTTGAAGGCTTTTAGGGTCATGAAGTTGCACCAGTTACCACTTTATTAATTCGAGTGAGCGCTCCTCGGCTAGAAGTGTTGCTCCAATAATCACTGCGACCGCAAAAATGATGTTTTGATTTCGGAGCAATAGGCGAATATCGGGCGAGTGCCAGTATCTGCGAATCGTGTTTTTACCACTTGGTCCAAACAGTGGTAACATGGCCAGTAGATTTGTTTGAGGTGAGGTGCTTATGCCTTGGGAGAAAAGTTTCGATGTCGATAGAGCAGTCGATAAAGCGACGGAAGCCTTTTGGAAGAAAGGCTTTGAAGCGACTTCTCTGGCCGACCTGCTCAAAGCTACTGGGCTGACTAAAGGGAGCTTTTATAATGCCTTTGGCAGTAAAAAGCAGCTTTTTACCCTGAGTTTACTCAAGTATGAGAGAGAGCAGCGGCGCGACGTAATGGCCCGGCTTGAGTCGTTGGAAGATCCTATCGGCGCTATCAGTCAGCTTTTCGACTCCCTAATTGAACAAAGCCTTGCAGATCCGGAAAAGAAGGGCTGCTTTTTGGTTAATACCGCACTTGATATGCCTAACCTGGATAGCGATATTGGGGATGCTGTAAAAAAGGGCTTGCGGGATACCGAGTCATTTTTTGCAAGGCAGGTTCGCCTGGGGATAGAGAAAGGTGTGATATCTGATCGAGTAGACCCGGAAGTCTGCGCCAATAGTTTACTGACTCTGTTAGTCGGCTTGCGAGTGTTGGCACGTGGAGTTTTTAATAAGGGAAGCCTCTCCAGAATTAAGGTGCAGGCATTAGACTTGCTGCGTTGACCTGATCTTTCTTCTGGTGTTGAAAGCTTTTCGTAGGGCCTTGGCGCCGTCCTTTGGGTTGCCGCCAGCGCTGCACAGTGATTTCCCTCTCCTGACCTCCATTGATCCTCCTGTCAATTTTGCATTGGATGGGGCTTCATATTTTTTCTGTTCATTCTCAGTAGGCATTAATGCATAGCAAATAGTTATATAAATCATATTTACCGATCGGTACAAACTCATTAGTATTGTTTGTAGCAATCGGTACATACAGTTTACAGGGGTGTCTCCCCTTATTTTTTAACGAGGTTTGGACCGATCGCTACAAACAAGTGAAACTATCTAGTTAGGAAATATGATGGCTACTTTCAAGACTCACACGATTGAATCCGCTCCTGTTGCTGCTCAGCCTCTTCTTGTAGGCGCTAAGAAATCGATGGGCTTTGTGCCCAATCTATTCGCAACTATGTCAGAGGCCCCCGTATTACTTGAGGGTTATACGACCTTGGCGGGAATTTTCGATAAAACCAATCTTTCCGAGACAGAGCGCCAAATCATCTTAATGACAAACAACCGCCTGAACGGGTGTCGTTACTGTATGGCTGCTCACACATCCATTTCCCAAATGGCCGGTGTTGAAGCGGAAATAATTGAAGCATTGCGTAGTAACACACCGATTGCAGATGAAAAGCTTGAGGCATTACGTACATTTTCTGCGGTAGTGAATGAAAGCCGTGGCTGGCCGACGGAGGAACAAGTTAGCGTTTTCCTTGCTGCTGGCTACACGCAGCAGAGCATACTGGAAGTGGTTCTAGGTACCGCTTTAAAAGTTATGTCCAATTATACAAATCACATTGCCGAGACCGCCCTGGATAGTGCCTTTGCAGTTAATGAGTGGACTCCCGAAGGAGAGGCAGTGGCCTGATTTCTGGCCTGGGCTTGATTGGCCATCCAGCCCTCACTGAGGAGACATGGGGTGGCCATCAACAATTCGTAGCGGAGCCCGCAACTGTGTTGCGAATCGAAATTTGAATTTATTCGGCTTAAGTAACTGAGGTATACGAAATGACTCTTCAAGCTAGCAATATCACTGCATTAATCACAGGGGCAAATCGAGGTATCGGCAAGGCTATTACAGAGGGGCTGTTGGATGCGGGCGCGGTTAAAGTGTATACCGCTGTTCGCGACCTAGCCTCGGTGAGGCAGCTCGTTCAAAAGTATGGTGAAAGGGTCGTCCCCATTGAATTTGATCTTTCACGTAAAGAAACCATTCAAAACGCTGTAAAGGTTGCGGGTGATGTCAATCTGGTTGTCTCTAATGCGGGCGTAGTGAAGCTATCGACACCCTTGGACGATGATGCTGTGGAGAGCTTCAAGTATCAAATGGAGGGCAATGTTTACCCACTGATAAACCTGGCCAAAGCGTTTGGCCCTGTTTTGAAATCTAATGGTGGGGGTGTCTTTGTCCAAATGAACTCACTGGCATCCATCAAAAATTTTCTCCCATTTACTGGTTACTCCGGCTCAAAGGCGGCTGCCTATGCAGTAACTCAGGGTTTGAGGGAGGCCTGGGTCGAGCAGGGGACTCAAGTTATCAGTGTTATTGCTGGTCCAATCAAGACGGATATGGCCGACTCCGCAGGTATGGGAGAGGGAGCCCCTCCAGCGAGCATCGTATTCGATGGCATTATGAAGGCACTAACAACGGGTGATTTTTTTGTTTATCCAGATGAGATGGCTCAAGAGGTCGCAAAAATTTACGCTCCCTTTGCCAAGAGCGTACTTGAGATCGAAAGCTAACTTAGAACCCAAGAGAGGATCGGGCAATGTTACTAGATACACCAGTATGTGATTTCGGATGGAAAGCCCCAGACTTTACCTTGAAAGACCCTGAGGGCAAGAGCTTTCGAATGTCGGACCATCTGGGAAGCAAGGGGCTGTTGATTGCATTTATCTGCAATCACTGCCCCTATGTTCAGGCGATTGCAAATCGTTTAGCTGAGGATGTGCGAGAACTACAAGGGCTGGGCATTAATGTTCTGGCCGTTATGTCAAACGATTATCGCGATTACCAGATTGACAGTCCTCCTTATATGGCGAAGTTTGCCCGAGACCATGGGTTTACTTTCCCCTATTTGGTTGATGAAGATCAATCCGTAGGGAGAGCTTACCAAGCGGTATGTACACCGGACTTCTTCGGGCTGAATAAGGATGGAGAGCTCCAATATCGAGGCAGAATCGATGATGCGGGAATGGGAAACCCGGCAGGCCGAACCAGGGAGCTGGTCAATGCAATGAAGTTGATCGCAGAGACTGGGGCAGGGCCGGAAAAGCAGCTGCCAAGTATGGGGTGCTCTATTAAATGGAGTGGTAACTATAACTGATATGGGTTGTTAGCTGATGGGAATGCTCTGGCGAACATAAAGCACACAAAAATATAAGAAAATACATTAACATAATGAGCTAACCTATTGATTATAAAGAATTAATTAAAAGTTAATGTAGCTTGTTAAGTGGCGGGTGCCAGAAGTGTGACACCCGCTTTCTTGTTTACTCAGTAAGCTGGCGGGTCATGATGATGTGGTCAATGTTGTAACCATGCTTTGTAACTGCCAGGTCTAGTAGATAGTCTGTAATAGCTTCATCCAGCTGGGGAGTGCGGCTTAACAGGTAGAGGCTGGAGCGGTCTGGATCACCAACGAGTGACCACTGATAGCCAGGATCTAGCTCTAGTATCCAGTAGTCGCCGGCAGCTTTACCCTCAAAGAAGGTGATAGCGAGTTTACTGTTCGTCTCATCAATGGGGACTCCAGTACCCTGAACACTGATCGGGAACCCATATTTTGGGTGTAAGATTCGACAAAAATTGAAAACACTGATAGATCCATCATCATTGAGGCCGTAGTCCGCTGTTACCGCAGTACAAGCCGGCTGGAAAATTTGCGGTAGCCGGGCAATCTCATACCACTTGCCGAGATACTGATTCACATCGACATAGGGAACCGTTTCCAGTTCATCATCTGCCAGAACGGCCTGGGTACTGAGTGCAAACAGTACAATTCCTATACCTCTCAATAAGCTCTTCATTTCCTTGCTCCTTGTGTTCGCAGTTTTTTAGGCCGCCAGCTTCATAGCTGAGCGACAATCTCTTTACGAGGATATAACTGGAACGGATTAACCAAGTTCTGTGTTTAATCTGAATTTCAAAAAAGTGTCACCTAGGTGAATGAGCTGAGGTCTCAAAAGTTGACAGAAGGCCAGCCTTTGCTAAGTGGTGATAGATAGGATTTGTTTGAGGCTGACCATGGCTAAAACGGTAGACGTAGACGTCCTGGTATTAGGGGGCGGAATTCAAGCGATTTCATTGTTGCGAGAGCTATCAACAGATTTTTCTGTGCTGGCAATAGATCAGGGGTTAGACGATGCTGAGTCGTTACACTTTCATGGCTATTTCTCCTCAGGCTGGAATGCGGCACACCCAAGTGCGGCCAAGGCTTACTTAAAGGCCGCACAGTTTTGGCGCACACAACTGGAGAGAGATGGTGTTGATAGCCACATAACAGATTTCTATGCCGCGCTTCCCCGAGAATTTTTAGATACTGTCGAGCCCAACTGGATTGCGGCGGGTATTCCAGTGGAAGAGGTGCCGATACCAGCTCCTCTGGTAACAACTAGCTTGCCATCGCATCAGTGCTTTCGATTTGCTGATGACCTCATGTTTGACGGCGCTGAAGCCTATCGTCGTTTTAGTGCTCCTGTTAGCGAGAAGTTGGTGAAAGGGAGTATCCGAAAATTCGACAAAGATAGTGGTGGCGTGACTGAGGTCTCTGCCGATATCGGTGGTAGTTCCCACCAAATAAAACCCCAGTTGGTTCTCTCAGCATGCGGGGCGGGCAATGCAGCAATACTCGAAAGTCTTGGAGTGCCAGCTCAAGGTGTGCGTGATAGCCAAGTTGTTCGGCCCCTACATATGTTGCTGGCTAAGGGTGCTAATACCCCTCCAATCTCAGCCTTCCTGATGGACATGGTAGTGGCATATCACCCGCTGGAAAGTGGAGAGGGACTTTGGATACTCACCCTCAATCCAGAGCACCCCAGGTTTCGCTCTGGTGTGGTTGACATGAGGGTGGCCCCGCCCATAGAGAGGGCGTTAATCCGGGATACCCTGGATAGATTGGCAAATTGTATGACCGGGTTTGAGGATTGGGCAGCCGGCTGCCATTGGGGTGTTTACGCAGGTTGGAAAACTGACGCTCCAGGGCCGGATGGGGATGCTCTTGTGCAGTTAAACTATCCGCGTCCATACCACATCCACAGCTTTGATATAGCCAATTTCTTGGCGGTTTGGCCGAATCACTGGGGTCTCGCCGTGGAAGCTGCAAAGGAAGCCGGGAAATGGGTTCGCTCAAAAGCTAAGTCTCGGCATCCTCAACCTGAAGCGATAGGTAGCTTGCTGTCGCAGTCAGTTGGTCATCAAGCTATTTGTAATAAATGGCAAAGCGACGAGCTGAAGTGGCACTCTTGGGCTGAGTTTGTCCAGAAAATGGGCTTGCCAATCAGGTGATTTGCTTAGTATTTCAGCGTCGAGCCATCAGTCTATGAGTCCAATAAGGCGATATTAACAGCGTATTTCACTTGCAAAGACATTTTTTTTCTGTATCTTAAATTGAAATGTAACCGGTTACATTCTGTTTCAAACGGTGGAGTGCTACGAAAACTGCGATCTGGAAACAGCGTGTCCGCTTACAAAACACGGAAATAAAAATAAATAGGCTGTTTATTCAGCTGGTTCTTTGAGTGGCCCGGGGGGATGGGGTTTGGTTAAAAAAATAAGAATGGGCATGGTTGGCGGTGGAGAGGGTGCTTTTATTGGTGCAATCCATCGGATGGCAGCAGCTCTCGACGGTGAGATAGAGCTAGTCGCCGGCTGCTTTAGTAGCGATTCCGAACGCAGTCGTAAAACTGGTGACAAGCTGGGGCTTCACCCGGACCGGATTTACCAAAGCTATCAACAGATGTTCCAAGAGGAATCCCGTCGCAGTACTGATGATCGAGTTGAATTTGTATCTGTAGTAACTCCCAACCATCTCCATTTACCCGTTTCTATTGCTGCGTTGCGGGCGGGATTCCATGTCCTCTCCGACAAGCCAGCCGCCTCCACTTTGGAAGAAACACTTGAGCTTAAAAAGGAGGTGGAGCAAAGCGGGCATCTTTATGGTTTGACCCACACTTATGCTGCTTACCCTCTGGTTATGCAAGCGAGAGCAATCCTGATCAGGGGAGAGTTGGGGTCTATTCGACGAGTTACCGTTGCCTATCCGCAGGGGTGGCTGGCACTAGCCGGTGATTCCACGGGAAGTAAGCAGGCGAGTTGGCGAACAGATCCTGCACGTTCGGGAGAAAGTGGCTGCTTTGCGGATATAGGCACCCATGCTCATCATCTGGTGGAGTTTTTTACTGGCCAGCATATCTCTGAAGTCTGCGCAGACGTGCAAGCGGTAGTTGATGAAAGAGCGTTGGATGATGACGGTGCAGCGCTATTTAAATTAGATCAGGGCGCCCGAGGAACACTTACAGCCAGTCAAGTCTGTGGAGGAGAGGGGAACAACCTGAATATCAGCGTTTACTGTGAAGACGGTTCGCTGTTTTGGGAGCAGGAAGCCCCAAACCAATTGCTAGTAAAGCGCAGGGGGCAGCCTGTGGCGATTTGGAAAGCCGGTGCGGATTGTGAGTATCTGGATGGAGGCGTCAGGTCTTTCTGCCGGACACCTCAAGGGCACCCGGAGGGCTATATAGAGGCCTTCGCCAATATCTATCGCGATTTTGCTGGTCAAGTCCGAGGCCGCCGCGAGGGGGTAGTTTCAAAGAACAGTCCTGCCGTTGGCAACATTGATGCAGGTGTTCGCGCAATGGCATTTGTGCGCGGTGTGCTGGAGAGCAGTCGCGCAAAATCCTCATGGGTTTCCCTGGCGCCTTATTGGAAGTGAGTGGCTAGGTCTAACCTCACAGAATTTAGGTATCTCTGGCAGGGTGGGCGTCCGGCAGCTAGTACGGCACAGGGAGGTGCCGGTGTCGGCCTGCGGCCAGTTACCTTTTGAAGAGTTTTCTCAAAAGGTGCAAACCAATCGCTTGGAAAGGGTTGGTTACAGAATTAATAAGTACAGCAGTAAAAAGGATAACAATAAATGAAGGCACCCAGAATTCAGGGGCCCGGAATTTTTCTCGCCCAGTTTCTCCCATCGAGCGAACAGCCAGCTTCGCTTGAATCTATGGCTCGTTGGGCATCAGACCTGGGGTACAAAGCCATCCAGGTTCCCACTTGGGACAAGCGGATTTTCGACCTTGAGCTGGCCAGTAAAAGCCAAGCTTACTGTGATGATGTACTGGGAATCTGTGAGGAGGTTGGGGTACAGATTTCTGAATTGTCTACGCATTTGCAGGGGCAGTTGGTCGCAGCTCACCCAGCCTATAAGGAAATGCTGGATATTTTTTCTCCAGAGGCAGTACGCGGAAACTTGCAAGCCCGTGCAGAGTGGGCGAGCAATCAGTTAGTTCTTGCAGCTCGGGCCAGTGCCAACCTGAAGCTCAAATCTCATGCAACTTTCTCCGGCGCTTTACTCTGGCACACTTTTTATCCATGGCCCCAGCGCCCAGCGATGTTGGTTGAAGAAGGTTTTCGCGAACTGGCCCGTTTGTGGCGTCCGATATTGGATGCGTTTGACAGCGCGGGGGTCGATGTCTGCTATGAGCTGCACCCCGGTGAAGACCTGCATGATGGCTTGACCTTCGAGCGGTTTCTTTACGAGGTGGAAGATCACCCTAGAGCCAACATCTTGTATGACCCAAGCCATTTGCTTTTGCAGCAAATGGATTACCTGGCCTTTATCGATATCTATCACGAGCGAATCAAGGCTTTCCATGTGAAAGATGCGGAGTTTCACCCGAGTGGAAGGGCTGGAGTATACGGCGGTTACGCCCCCTGGATTGACCGCCCCGGTCGCTTTCGCTCCCTGGGGGATGGTCAGGTAGATTTTCGTGGGATTTTTAGCCGACTGACCCAGTACGGTTACGATCGCTGGGCGGTATTGGAATGGGAGTGTTGCATTAAGGATCAACAGCAGGGGGCCAGCGAGGGTGCACCATTTATTCGAGAGCACCTGATAACCGTGGCTGACAAAGCTTTTGATGATTTTGCCGGTGCTGAAACAGATCGCGCTCGCAATCGTAGGATTTTAGGGCTGGACTAATTTTTGCCAATCCCAGTGAACAACGAATAACAATAAATCATGCGGAGACTGGATAGATGAGTACACAGACAAAGGCTTTGCACAGGAACGTCTTCCTGGTAGGAAATCTGTCAATCTTTATGATTGGTCTTGGGTTTGCTGTGAGGGCTTCGATCGCCGGCAACTTACAGTCGGACATTTATGATCATATTGATCTTGCCAACTCCACCGCAATGGTTGGAGAAGCGCTTGGATTTACCTTTACAGGGTTTGCCCTAACCCTGCTATTTGGCAGCGCATTGGTGGACTTGGTCGGTATCAAACGGATGTTAATGCTCTCATCAATAGGCTACGTGTTGGGCAGTCTGCTTATTATTGCAGCATCCTTAGTAACCCCCGGGGAGGGCGTTGAGAACTTGGTTCTTGCGGGGCTGTTACTTACCGGTTTGGGCTGGGGGGCAGTGGAGGCTGCCAGTAACCCAATGGTTGCAGCGGTTGACCCTGAAAATAAAACTCAGCGGCTAAATGTACTACATGCCTGGTGGCCTGCCGGGATTGTGGTGGGCGGATTACTAGGGTTAGCCATTTCTGCGCTTGAACTTCCCTGGCAGTTGAACCTGATTGTTTTGGCCCTACCGGCTGTGGTCATGGCGTGGCTTGTGTCCAGAACGGAATTCCCGGTAACTGAACGGGTTTCCTCTGGCATCAGTTATGGCGAGATGTTTAAAGAAGTTTTCAGGCAGCCGATGTTTATCGTGCTATGGATCTGTATGTGGCTAACCGCTGCAACAGAGCTGGCTCCAGGGCAGTGGGTTGACCTGACGCTCTCTCGAGTAGTCGGTATGAAGGGCATTCTCATTCTGGTTTATGTCAGCATGTTGATGTTTGTAATGCGCCACTTTGCCGGAAGGCTGGCCAAAAAACTCTCTCCCATTGGACTCTTGTGGCTCAGTAGTTTACTTGCAGCTGTTGGCCTCTATTGCTTAGGAATGGCGAGAACCCCGGTAACTGCATTCTTAGCGGCAACAGTTTGGGGCATCGGTGTCTGCTATATGTGGCCTACCATGCTCGCTACGGTATCCGAGCGTTTTGTACGCGGTGGCGCACTGTTTTTGGGGTTGCTGGGGTTTGCTGGGGGAATGTCTATTCAGTTTGTTCTGCCGAAGCTTGGAGAAATTTTTGACAGCGCCAAGATTGAGGCTGCCGGTGGTTTGGAAGCCTTTGAAAAGTTAACGGGCGATGAACTGGATGCTGTGTTGGCAACTGCCTCTATCGAATCATTCCAGTCACTGGCCATGGTTCCCCTTATCTTGCTGCCGATTTTTGCGTTTATCTGGATTTGGGATCGTAGGCAGGCTGCGAGCAAAGTGCAAGGTGTCACTGCAGTAGGCAACCAGTAGGCGTTTTCCATTTGTGCGAAAATAGTCGACTACTAACAACAAAGTAACGGAAAAGTATGTCAAATATTCGCGAAGTTGCACGTCGCTCCGGTGTTTCCGTCGCGACCGTGTCCAGAGCCCTGAAAGACCCGCAAATGGTTTCTCCGCGGACCAGGGAGCGGGTGCTGAAGGCGGTGGAAGAGGCCGGTTATCGGCCCAATATGTTGGCGAGAAACTTTAGTTCCGGTAAGTCATTTGCAGTGATGGTTCTGGTTCCAAATATCGCCAATCCATTTTTTTCCAAAGTCATCCGAGGGATAGAAAAGGCAGCTCAAGACCAGGGTTACTCCGTTTTACTGGGAGATACCAAGGGCGAACCAGCTCATGAGCAGTTCTATGCGGGAATGGCGCTGACGAATCAGGCAGATGGGCTTATTCAACTGGATAGCCGCTATCCATTTGCAGAGAAAGATGCAGCTTTAGCAGCGTCGATTCCAATGGTAAATGCGTGTGAGCGCATTGCTGAAGACGACCGCTATCCGGTTGTTGAACTGGATAACTCCGGCGCGGCGCAAGCCATGGCTCGCCATTTGATTGAGCTGGGTCACCGCCGGATCGGCATAGTGACCGGCCCGCTTAATAGTCCGATTGTGCGTGATCGCCTGGCCGGTTTTGAGGAGGAGATGCAACGGCACGGTCTCGAGTTGAATTCTGACCTGGTTGTAAACGGAGAATTCACTATGCCGTCTGGTGCGAAGGGTGCAAAAAAACTGCTCTCTTTAGCCTCTGCGCCTACTGCCATTTTTTGTATGAATGATGAAATGGCTATTGGCGCTGTTCATCAAGCGAAGGAAATGGGTTTGCAGGTGCCTGCGGATGTGTCGGTGGCGGGCTTCGATAATATTGAGTTTTCGCAATTTACGGACCCGCCCCTGACAACAATTGACCAGCCCGCAGAGAAGCTGGGCAGATATGCGATGGAAACCTTGCGCCGCATTATTGATGGAAAACAGTTAAAAGCGAGCCGAACTATTTTGCCCTTTGATTTAGTGGCAAGGGGAAGTACGGCCCGCTATCAGGATTAATAAAGTGCGGATGTAAAACCATCGCGGCAAACTGATTAGATAAACACCAATTCATGTGGAGATAACAACGATGAAAAAATTCACTGGGACAAAATTTTGCACGTCTTTATTGGCCTCTGCAGTACTACTAGTCACACTAGGGGGTTGTGAACGGATGCCGGAAAAGTCCGGTATACAAGCGGATAAGGACTGGAGGCATTTATTCGACGGTAAAACGTTGCAGGGTTGGACCGGTGCCAATGGCTCTCATGTAGGAGAGGCTTGGCAGGTCGTTGATGGCAACCTGGTGCTCACTGCTGGTGGAGCGGGGGATATCGTCACTGCAGAGAAGTTTTCTGATTTTGAGCTGGAACTGGAATGGAAGATATCTGAAGGCGGCAACAGCGGCATTATTTATCGGGTAGCTGGTGGCAATGCACCAGTCTGGATGTCAGGTATGGAATACCAAGTACTTGATAACAGTGCTTTTCCCGAACTGGAAAAACTGAGCCACAGCGCGGGATCAGTCTTCGACTTGTATGCACCCAGCGAAGATGAGGTAAAGCCGGCGGGAGAATTCAATAAAACGCGTATTCGAGTGGAGAATGGCCGGGTTGAACATTGGCTGAATGGAAGCATGATTGTCAGTTATGAACTTTGGTCTGAAGATTGGGATACACGTCTTGCCAACAGTAAGTTTTCCTCTTACCCCGATTTTGCCCGTAGTGAGAGTGGCTTTATTGCTTTACAAGACCACGGCGACAAAGTGTGGTACCGCAATATCAGAATTCGGGAGCTGTAAATCATGGGTATTTCAGGCGTGGGTATTTGGCAGGTACTTATTGTTCTTGTGTTAGCGGTTCTACTATTTGGTAGTGGCAAGATCCGCCGTCTGGGAGAAGACTTTGGAGGAGCGATTAGTGGTTTCCGCCGCTCATTGCATCAAAGCGATAAGGATGGCACTAGAGAAGATTCCCCAGGTAACTTGTCTGGCAATCTACTCCAAGCTGGGGAGCGGGAATGAAGCGTAGAGCTTTGCTACAGGTTGGTGCAGGCTTGGCTGCAGCTGCTTTTACCGCCCCCTTGTTTGGCAATAGTGGGCGAATCATTACCAATACCCCGGGTGGCCCTGTGAAAATTTCCCTGGCCCAATGGTCCCTGCATCGGCAATTGCGAAGTGGCGCTCTCAAGGTATTGGATTTCCCTATTAAGGCAAGAAAGGCATTTGCAATTGACGCGGTAGAGTATGTCAATCAGTTTTTTGCCGATAAGGCCAAGGATCAGAGTTTTCTTTTAGCGTTGAAATCGCGTGCAATAGATCACGGGGTTAAAAGCCTTTTGATTATGGTTGATGCAGAAGGTGATCTTGGCAACCCAAATGCTAGCGAAAGACAACAAGCGGTAGAAAACCATTTCCAGTGGGTTGAAGCTGCCAAATATTTGGGTTGCCACTCTATCAGAGTGAATGCTGGCGGACAGGGTAGTAGCAGGGAGGTTAGTTCTGCTTGTAGAGATGGGCTGCGAGCCCTCTCAGAGTTTGCCTTGGACTTCGACATCAATATCGTGGTGGAGAACCACGGTGGCTATTCCTCAAACGGACTTTGGTTATCCCAGTTATTACAGTCAGTGGATATGCCGAACTGTGGAAGTTTGCCAGACTTTGGAAACTTTGGTGACTACGACCGCTACTTGGGAGTAGAGCAGTTGATGCCCTTTGCCCGCGGAATCAGCGCAAAGAGTTTTTCATTTGATAAGCGGGGAAATGAGACCAATACGGATTTTGCCCGGATGCTGCGGATAATTCAAAAGGCGGGTTATAAGGGGTATATCGGTATTGAGTATGAAGGCGCCGGCGATGAAGACTGGGGGATCAAAGCAACGAAAGAGCTTTTGCTGCGCTTGTCGCGACAGGGTGAGCTATATGGTAAGTAAGTGATAATTATTTGATTGAAAATGTAACCGGTTACTCTCATTTTTTGATCAAAGTGTTTAGGGATTTCTAGGTTCGTTAAAAATATTCATAAAAATTAATCTTTTTGGTTAAAAAAACATAAGTTAGGCATTAGATGTAACGGATAAGTAAAAATTTTTGACAAAAAATGTAACCGGTTACAGATTTATCTTATAAGTTATTTAAAATTAAACGAGTAAAGCAAAAATAATTGATGAAGTAGGAGAGAGGCGATGCCGAATGATGACTTCGAGAAGAAAGAGTATGACGCACTGATTGTTGGGTCTGGTGCTGGCGGTGGTATGGCTGCCTATGTACTAGCCACTGCAGGGCTAAAGGTTCTACTGCTGGAGGCGGGGAGATCCTATGACCCGGTTAAGGAAACCCCAATGTTTAACCTCCCAAAAGATGCGCCTTTGCGTGGGGGGAGCACACCGGAAAAGCCGTTCGGTTTCTATGATGCAACGGTTGACGGAGGTTGGCAGGTACCCGGCGAACCCTACACTCAGGGCTCCAGGGAAAGAGGCCGCCGTTTTGACTGGTGGCGTGCTCGTATGCTGGGTGGCCGTACGAACCATTGGGGACGGATTTCCCTGCGAATGGGTGAGTATGATTTTAAACCCTACTCAAGGGATGGGCTCGGTTTTGATTGGCCGATCAGTTACAACGATCTCGCTCCCTACTACGATAAAACCGAGATGCTCATTGGTGTCTATGGTACTAACGAGGGGTTAGAAAACACTCCTGACTCCTCCGAAGGAGTACTGCTGCCACCCCCGAAGCCCCGTGCCTATGAACTTCTGGCCAAAAAAGCGTGCGATAGGCTGGGGATCCCTGTAATTCCCTCTCACCTGGCTATTCTCAGTGAGCGTCTGGATCACGAAAATATTCCGCAGAAATTATTCCCAAACAATAAATTGGCTCAGGACGTCACCCGGGAATCAATGAAATCTCGCGCAGCCTGTTTTTGGGCCACGCCCTGTGGGCGCGGTTGCTCAATTAAGGCGAATTTCCAGTCCACGACTGTACTACTGCCACCGGCATTTGCGACGGGCAACCTGGATATCATTACTGATGCCATGGTGCGTGAAGTTACCGTTGATAAAAAAGGTAAGGCAAACGGGGTTATTTATATTGATAAAGATACCCGTCAGGAAAGATTTGCCAGTGCCCGCGCTGTGGTTGTTGCAGCCAGTGCAGCTGAAACTTCGCGCATTCTCCTTAATTCCAAAAGCACTTTATTCCCCGATGGTATCGCCAATGGCAGCGGTGCCGTAGGGAAATACCTGATGGATACAGTGGGAGCTGGTATCGGCGGGCAGATTCCCGCTTTGGAGAGTCTGCCTGCCCACAACGAGGACGGCGCATCGGCGATGCACATGTATATGCCCTGGTGGTTGTACAAGGAACAATTACGTGGTGACTTGGATTTTGCCCGTGGTTACCACATTGAATTCGGCGGTGGTCGCAGTATGCCGGGCGCAGGTGCTTTCGGCGGTATGGGTGATTTTACCAGTGGCGCTTATGGCAAAGACTTGAAAGAAGCCTGCCGGCGTTACTACGGCTCCTTTGTGTGGTTTGACGGTCGCGGGGAAATGATTCCCAACGAGGACAGCTACTGTGAAATTGATAAGGATCAGGTAGACCAGTGGGGCATCCCGGTGTTGAAGTTCCATTGGAAATGGAGTGACCAGGAATTGAACCAGGCCGCTCACATGCACAAAACCTTTGCTGAAATCATTGAAGGTATGGGCGGTAAGGTCACCTCTACCGTGCAAACCGACGGTGCCAAGGCAATTATCAACGGCGGTGCGATTATTCACGAAGTCGGCACCGCACGCATGGGCTCAAATCCGAATGATTCCGTGCTCAATCCTTACTGCCAGTCCTGGGAAGTACCGAATCTCTTCCTTACTGACGGCGCACCCTTTGTCTCCAATGCTGATAAGAATCCAACCCTGACCATTATGGCGCTGGCCTGGCGCACCTGCGACTACATCGTGGACCAGTTCAAGAAGAGGAATATCTGATATGAGCGAGGAAAAAACCAATCTGGGTCGGCGCAACGCCCTGCGTTTGATTGCTACCACCGCTGCTGCAGTTCCAGTCATTGGCTGTTCTGAGAAAGTAGCGCAAAAAGTTGTAGTGAAAGAGGAGGTGCCAGCGGCTGAACCGGTAGTAAAGAACCTGGACGCCCCGAAGCAGACTCTTGCCAGGGGCACGCCGACAGATCCGGATCTCCTTAATCCCGTTGTGCCTTGGGAGATGCAGCTTGAAATGGGTGAGTTAGCGGTATTGGCAGCACTGTGCGACGTCATTATTCCCGCAGATGAAACTTCTCCGAGTGCCTCTTCAGTAGGGGCCCATCACTACATCAACGAATATGTCAGCGCCCCATATTCCAATAATAAAGCAGATCTTGTCACGATTCGGGGAGGGGTTGTTTGGCTGGAGGGTGAGTCCAAGCGCAGATTTGGAGGTTCCTTTGTCGATCTGAATGAACCTCAAAAAGTAGCCATCTGTGAGGATATCAAGTGGACTCGCACGGCGAAGCCAGAGTTCCAGGCTGGTGCTCGTTTCTTTGCCAAAGTTCGAGTTCTCGTGTCCACCGCTTTCTACACCACCGAGGAAGGTATGGCGGATATCGGTTATGTGGGTAACCGACCAATGGCGAGTTTCCCTGGAGCACCCCCTGAAGTCCTCAAGCGACTTGGCTTGGATAGCTAAAGACGCTTTTTGCTATAGCGCTATACGCACATATAAAAATATCGAGACAGAACTGGATCGATAAGAGTAGGGCATATTCCGTTGGCCCGGCAAATGATATGCCGGGCTTTTAGGGTGAACGGAAAGCTAGAAAAAAATAATAAAAGAGAAATTTGAGCAATGAGAGAGATACCCTTAAATACAAATCGCCAGCTAGATCTATTGCGGACGTCCGTAAGTGTTCTAGTGTTGTGCAGTGTTGTTGGTATGGCAAATGCCCAGAGCACCAGTGAATCTGATATAGAGAGTCTGGTGCTAGAGGAAGTAGAGGTATTGGGTATTCGCCGGAGCATGGAGAAAAATCTCGATGTAAAGCGTTTTTCCAATGCGGTAGTAGACTCAATCACCGCTGAAGATATGGGTAAATTCCCCGATAAGAATGTTGCAGACTCTTTGCAGAGGGTTCCGGGAGTATCCATCGTTCGAAGCGGCGGCGAGGGTGCCGAAGTAAGTATCCGAGGAACTGCACCTGAGCTCACTTTTACCCAGCTAAATGGAAACTACATAGCTACTCCCGGCGATGATCCATCCCGATCATTTTCCTATGCGTTGCTACCCTCAGCGATGATTTCCCGAGCGGATGTGTATAAAAGTCCAGAAGCAAAACTGGATGAAGGCGGGATAGGTGGTACTGTAATTTTACACACCCGCAAGCCACTGGACCTGGATTCCGGGGAGGGCATGTTATCCATTGAGAGTACTTATGCTGATGTTACTGGGGAGTACGAACCTCAGTACACCGGTTTTTACTCATGGAAAAATGATCAGGAAACCTTTGGCGTATTGTTTGGATACTCAAAGCAGGATCGTCAGAACCGGGTAATTAGCACCTCGGTAGAAAACTGGGGTTGGCAGGGAGATGAGTCCCCCCAGACTGGCGTAGAGGCCAGGGGGCCGATGGTGGATATCGATGGTAATGAATACCGGGATTTCTATGCGCCGCGAGCCGTTGTCGGTAGTGTCTTGGAAGAGGAACGGACCCGGGATGGCATGCAGCTAAGTGCCCAATGGCGTCCGGTAGAACAGCTGGAATTTGGTGTCAATTATTTCCGCTTTGAGCTGGGCGGCAACTCAGAGAATTATCGTATCGTATTCCCTGAGTGGAACTACGGGGATGCAATAGCCCCGGGCAGTCTCAAGTTTGATGAAGATGGTGATACTCTTCTCGGTATTGGTATGCTCGATCGGGGCCAGGCAGAGCTACAGTCTCCACAGGTAGCTGGTGACTACACACGAGCGGAATATGTTTCGGACACGCTGGATTTCAATATCAGTTACGAGGGAGATGGATATAGTGCTCGTCTGGTAGTCGGTAATACCAGTGCAGAGGGCGGCCCCTCTGAGAAATTGTTTGCATCAGTCAATTCCCGTTATGGCACTGCAACCGATTGGAGCTGGGATCTCAGCAGTGGTACTGCTGAAATTGATACCAGTGCAGATCTGGGAGATCCCAACACTTATCCTTTATATGACTGGTTCTCATCCCATTGGACCAGCAGCGAGGACGAGGAGAGTTACTACCAGCTGGACGTTTCCATCGATATGGATTATGCCTGGCTTACCTCCCTGGATGTTGGGGTTAAGTACCGGGACCACGAGATAAACCGCCGCATCACCAAACAATCCTGGGATGATGATAATCCTCCCTGTCCAACGATTAACTGGGGTGATGTTGATGGAGCTTGTTACCCCTGGTGGCCAAGTGATTCATTCCACACTGATCCCGATGGTGTGCCCGACACAATCGATATCCTTTCAAGCGGCCCTCTCGATAATATTATCGGCGGTGTGAATGTGCCAAATTTCGCTTATCTGGAGTTTGATAAGTTAAAAGAGTTTCTATACGCAACCTATGGTGACCCTAAGGTAATCGTCGAGAAAAATCAGGTTTACCGGGTTGGTGAGGAAATTACGGCTGCTTATGTACAGCAGAATTTTGCCTCGGCAGTCCTGCGCGGAAACTTTGGCATTCGAGCAGTCCAGACCAAGCAGTATGCGAGCACCTACGACAATATTGATGGGGTCTTACAGGACGAACCCAATATTCGTGACAGCAGCAACACTGATATTTTACCTAGTGCTAATGTCGCTTGGGATATCTCCAATGAACTGGTTATGCGCGCAGCTCTCGCCAGAGTCGTAGCGAGAGTGGAATACGATAATCTCGGTGGTTCTGAAGTGATCCACGCTCCTTTGCCCGGCTCAACATTCAGTCAGGGGTATGCGGGCAATTCTGAATTGGAGCCTTATAGAGCTGATCAGTTTGATTTGGGTCTGGAGTGGTATTTCGATGATGCCTCTGCTGCAGGACTGACCTTGTTCAGAAAGGATATTGCTTCGTTTGTAATCAACGGCAGTTCCATGGTGACAAGGGATATCGATGGTGTTATCCGGACAGTGTCTATGTCTATGCCGGTCAATGGCACTGATGCTACTGCGCAAGGTATAGAGCTTTTTGTTCAGTATGCCTTTGATAGTGGCTTTGGAGTCTATGCAAACTATACCTTCACAGATACAGAGCTGGCTGAGATCGACTCTGAAGGTATCAAGACCAAAACAGAAATTGCCGGCACTTCGAAGGACCAGTACAACCTGTCCCTCTACTATGAAAATACCGACTTTAGCATTCGCGCTTCTTACAATTATCGCAGTGACTATGCAGACGGATTCCACAATGGCATGAACACTTTCACTGATGAATACGATCAGTTGGATGTTAATGCGTCTTATCGTTTGATGGATAACCTGACATTGACCGCCTCCATAATCAATCTTACCGAAGAGAAAGTGGATAGATATTGGGGCGAGGAAAATAGGGTTTGGGGCTCCTCATATTCAGGCCGACGAGCTTATATGGGGCTGACTTATAGCTTCTAACCTGATTGCCTCCCAGTCACGCGGACACAGGGAGGTGTCCGCACCTTTCTGTAAATTTTTAATTTCATATCAGCGTACTCAGTTTAGGCGCAATTGAGTATTTTATTAGCTCTCATATATCAATTCGATTTAGGAAATGTGTGCATTTTATACTAGTACTCAGTTGAAGGAGTAATTTAAAGTAGTTTGAATGGAGGGATTTATCATGAAAAGGGTATATATAGAAGACGCAACACCCTATGCTCTGGGAGTTTGTGTCACAGTCTACACTACCTGTTAATAGAAGGTAGTTTTTCACAAAAAATGAGATGGCCCTTGAAAATGAGGGGCGTCTCATTCAGGGCTAATACAGACAAATCAAGAATTTAGCGATTCTGCCTTTCTAGTTTTTTTACCACTTCTAGTAAATATGATGGTTAATCGATGATGAAAGGCGCTGCTTTATTAGATAATTTCTTTCTCTATTTCAGTGAAAATGAAGTCATCTTGTGGGATGTTGTTCATCACGATCAGTGGGCTTTGGATAAAGAAACCCTCATAAATATTCTGGATAAATTTTATTCCGATGTGCAGACAGGAGAAACTAAGGCAGCAGATTTCCTTCAAAGTAATGGAGCCTTCATCAGTGGTGATTTAGCTCGGAAACAATGGGGCTGGGATGTACTATCCTGGTTTTACCATTATGGTACCAAGCTTTCGTTACCGCCCTCGACTGAGGGCAAAGAAGGGGCTAGTGAAGATCCCAGGGTATCTTGGGTAGGACAGTATGTTGACTACTGTAAACAGGTGCCGGAAAAGGCTAAAGGCAAGTACAATTATCCAGAAGTGGATATTCCACTGAATAGCTTTCCTACCACCAATCAGTTGGAGTCTGTGTTTGGGACCCGGTTTTCTTCACGAAAATTTGTACCGGGTACCACTTTAAAACGTGAGCTTTTGGAAAAAATACTTTTTCATTGTGTAAAATTTCGTACTTCTCCGTTTGTTGAAAAGTTTTATAAGGCCCACTCAGACAAAATAAATTATTTTGGATATTTTCGCAGCAGCCCTGCTGGCGGCGCCTTACAAGCTACAGATATATACCTGATAGTGCACTCGGTACAGGGGATTGATCCCGGTATTTACCTCTATAATCCGATTGATCATGGATTAACCAAAGTCGGCGATGCTGTTAGCCATGATAAGATCCGCCGGTTGCTTGTCGGTCAGCCCTATGCCGAGGGTGCCGCAGTTAATATTTGCTTTGTCTGCAAATTTAATCGGTTCTGGTCCAAGTATCGTCATTCCCGTATCTATCGGATGGCTTACCTTGAAGCGGGTCATTTATCTGAGAATATATTTCTCTACGCACACTCCCTAGAACAAGACGTGTTTATAGCCGGTGCTTTTTATGATGAAGAGTTTGAGAACCTATTGAAGCTGGATAAGGACAGCGCCATGGTTTTTTTTATGGCTATTGGGGAAGGAGAGCATGCCTGTTTCCCGGTAGAGTACTTGCCTTCTGACTCAACAAAATTGGCTTAATGAGTAAAAGTTAATTGTTTTGTCTGAAAAAAGAACTTTGACTTTGCGGTAATCAATGATTTCAGGGCCAAAATAACCAGTTTGGGATTTCCAATGAGCGTGAAAGAGAAAAGGTATTTATGGTGAGGCGAAAACTGCAAAGCAGTATGCCCCACCGAAGTAGATAAGGATAAGGTGCGTCAGTGCAGGGTGTGGACCAGTTGTGAACTTAAGCGCATGGTGGGGGAGAAGCGGATCATATCGATCAGAGAGTCGATATAGCGTTCTCCGAGTTCGCCTATATCTTCAATTCTTGAGGATAAGAGCCAAGTTTCAATCACACCGAACAGGCCACCGTGTAACATCTGCATCGCGAGGTCTGTATCAAGATCTTCGGGCAGTTGGCGCTCGGATACTGCGAGGGCAATTAGTTGTGCCATTCGCTCAAGCCCGCGGGTGCGCCCTTGCTTCATACGCAAGTGGGCTTCATTGTTCTCGGTAACCTTTTCTTCACAGGGATGGAAGATAATCTCAAGTACCTGCTGCCACTCTGGGTTACAAGCAATTTCCTGAAACAGCCACACCCAGCGGGTTCGCAGTGTACCGAGGGGATTGGCGTTGAGTTGCTCGCCGGCGTTATTACAAAGTTGTTCGCCGGGTAGTACCATGCGTTCTGTCAGAGCGAGTAGCAAACCGGTTTTGTTGTGAAAGTGGTCGGCAACATCACCGCAACTAACTCCAGCCAACTTTGCGACTTCAGATAGGGAAGGGCGGCACACTCCATATTCATGAAACACATTGAGCGCGGCGTTTAATATACGCTCACGGGTGGTCAAAATTTGCTCATCTCTGCGTTTGGTCATAAGGAACAGCGGCTTCTTTAATCAATTATTAGTTTCACTCTGGCTCATTTTTGCAGCGTTTAACCGCAAGTGTGCAAAGGGGTTTTATGTGCAAACCCCTGAATATACTGGGTGAAAGTGCATGTTAGATGAAAATTGCACGATTATGAACAGTTGATCCTATTTCCTACGTACTCATAAAATGCCACGCTACTTTGCTCAGATTTCCTTGTCACTTAAAAATTCCGCTAACTGCCAATATTTTGTCTGCGCAGTCATTTTTAGAGGTAACCATGTTAAAAGCCCGAGCTCTCACCAGCCTTTTGGTCGCTTCCGCATTGTTGGCGGGGTGTAACGAGGAAGCTTCGGCTCCACCGGGAATCGCCCCCCAAGTGACCGTAGTCACACTTCAGCCGGAATCCGTCACCCTTACCAGGGAGCTGCCGGGGCGGACTTCACCCTTTAAAGTGGCCGAGGTTCGCCCGCAGGTAAATGGCATCATAAAACGCCAATTGTTCCGTGAAGGCGGCCAAGTTAGTGCAAATCAGCCGCTTTACCAGCTAGATGACGCTCTTTATCGTGCTGACGTCGATAGTGCCAGAGCAAGTTTGCAAGGCGCAAAGGCGGCTATGAACATTGCTCGCCTCAAAGCCGAGCGCACTGCGAACCTGGTGGGGAATGGTGCTGTTAGCACGCAGGAAAATGATGCTGCGGAAGCTGATCTTCAGGAGGCCCGAGCCGATGTAGCCGCAGCTCAGGCGGAGCTGCACAGGGCGGAAATCCAGTTGGAATATGCGCGGGTCACCTCTCCGATTACAGGCCGAATTGGCAAATCTACTGTTACTCAAGGCGCTCTGGTAACGGCCAATCAGGCCGGAACTTTGGCTACTGTGCAGCAACTAGATCCGATCTATGTTGAGGTTACCCAGTCGGCAGCTGAACTTGTTAGCCTCCGTCGAGCGCTTCAAGCGGGAACACTGGCCGACGCCACTCATCTACCTGTGACAATCCTATTAGAAGATGGCAGCAAATTTGAACACCAGGGCAAGCTGGAGTTTGCCGAAGCCAGTGTCGACCCCTCAACGGGCAGCGTATTGTTGCGAGTAGTTGTCCCAAACCCGGACACCATGCTGTTGCCGGGTATGTATGTACGCGCAATTGTCGGTAGTGGTGTCCGTGAAGACGCAATTCTGGTACCTCAGCAGGGAATTGCGCGGGACCCTAAGGGCAACACCTCAGCCATGGTTGTTAATGAGGAAAATGTGGTTGCCCAGCGATCTGTGCGGGTTAGTCGTACGATTGGCAATCGCTGGCTAGTGGAAGATGGGCTCGAGGCCGGGGACCGGGTCGTAGTTGCCGGTCTGCAGAAAATTCGCCCGGGAGCCCCGGTACAGGCCAGCGAGCGCGAAAATGAGCAGCTGCCGGCGGCTGAAGGCGATCAACAGGCTGGCAAAGCGCCTGCACAGCAGGGGTCTTAAGGATAGGGGTTATGGCAAGTTTTTTTATCAATCGGCCCATCTTTGCCTGGGTGCTGGCAATTATCACGATACTGGCAGGTGTGTTGTCTATCGGCGAGCTGGCAGTTGAGCGCTATCCAAATATCGCGCCACCGTCGATCAATATTGAGGCAAATTATCCGGGCGCTTCCGCCAAGGTGGTTGAGGATTCGGTTACTCAAATCCTCGAACGCAACATGAAGGGCCTCGATGGTCTCCTTTATATGTCCGCCACCAGTCAATCCAACGGTGGTGTTTCAATCTCTTTAACTTTCGAGAATGGAACTGACCCGGATACAGCCCAGGTCCAGGTGCAAAACAAAGTGCAACTGGCGATGCCGCTGCTGCCACAGGAGGTACAGGTACAAGGAGTAAATGTTAGTAAGTCTCGCGGTGGCTTCCTAATGGTTGCCGGCTTTGTGTCTGAAGACGGCAGTATGAACCGCAATGATATTGCTGACTATATCAATTCGGCCATTGTTGACCCGATCAGCCGGGTGCCAGGCGTGGGCAATGTGCAGGTATTTGGTTCCAAGTACGCGATGCGGATTTGGCTCGATCCCAATAAGCTCACCACCTATGAACTTACCCCTGGTGATGTTACCGACGCAGTGCGGGCCCAAAATGCACAAGTTACGGTCGGAAGCCTCGGTGCTGCTCCCTCTATTCCAGGGCAACAGCTAAATGCGGCAATTACTTCCCAGGAACGTTTGCAAACCCCTGAGGAGTTCCGGGATATTATCGTCAGAGCCAATGACGACGGCTCGCTCTTGCGCCTGGGAGATATTGCTCGAGTCGAGCTAGGTGCGGAGAATTACGAGTTTATTTCCCGTTACAATCGCCAGCCCGCAACCGGCATCGCAATTAACTTGGCGACTGGGGCCAATGCCCTGGAAACTGCTGATGGGGTGAAAGCCAAGTTGAAGGAGCTGGAGGCTTACTTTCCCCGTGGCCTGACTTCGGTAGTACCATTTGATACGACACCGTTTGTTGAGGCATCTATTAAGGGTGTTATCTCTACCTTGATTGAAGCGATCGTCCTGGTATTTCTGGTGATGTATCTGTTTCTTCAGAACTTCCGTGCCACGTTGATTCCGACGATTGCGGTACCAGTGGTGCTAATGGGTACTTTTGCCGTACTCGCTTCGCTGGGATTCTCAGTCAATATGCTCACGATGTTTGCCATGGTGCTTGCAATTGGCCTGCTTGTGGATGACGCCATTGTGGTGGTGGAGAATGTCGAGCGGGTTATGCGGGAGGAAGGGCTCTCCCCTAAAGAAGCCACGAAGAAGTCGATGCACCAGATTACTGCGGCACTGATTGGCATTGGCGTAGTTTTGTCGGCAGTGTTTGTACCTATGGCATTTATGGATGGCGCCACCGGCGTGATCTACCGTCAGTTCTCCGCCACGATTGTTGCAGCTATGGCGTTGTCAGTGTTGGTGGCGATTATCCTGACACCGGCGCTTTGTGCGACCTTGCTGAAACCCCTATCCAAAGGGGAGGGGCATGGGGAGAAAGGCTTTTTTGGTTGGTTCAATCGCAACTTTGATCGAGGTAGCCAGCGCTATCAAGGTGGAGTGCAAGGTATTTTGAAGCGCAGCGGTCGCTTTATGCTGTTGTTTGTTGCGCTTTCCGCAGTCATGGCCTTCCTATTCCTGCGATTGCCCAGTTCATTCCTGCCGGATGAGGATCAGGGTGTGCTGTTCTCCATGGTGCAGGCGCCGGTGGGGGCAACCCAGGAGCGCACTATGAACTCTATCCGAAAAGTAGAGGACCAGTTCCTGAACAATGAGCAGGGTATCGTGAAATCAGTATTCTCGGTACAGGGGTTCAGCTTTGCCGGCAGTGGGCAAAATACCGGTATTGCTTTTGTAAATTTGGAGGATTGGTCCCAGCGCGAAGAAGAGTCACAGAGCGCTGGGTCTGTCGCTATGCGCGCGATGGGTGCCTTGATGCAAATTAAAGATGCGATGGCTTTCGCTTTCGCACCTCCGCCGCTCCCCGAGTTGGGTTCTTCTGGTGGTTTCAACTTTTATCTTCAGGATAATGGCAGTTTGGGTCATGAGGCTTTAACAGCAGCCAGGAACCAGTTTCTGGGAATGGCCGGGCAGAGTGAACTTTTGGCTAATGTTCGCCCCAATGGCCAAGAAGATACCCCGCAATTCCGTGTAAAAATTGATAATGCAAAAGCAGCTGCACTTGGCTTGTCTATCGACGATATTAACAGCGCTTTGAGTACAGCATGGGGCGGTTCATATATTGATGACTTTATCGATCGCGGGCGGGTAAAACGCGTGTATATGCAGGCTGATGCTCCCTTTAGGATGGTCCCGGAAGACTTCCAATTGTGGTCAGTGCGTAACGATAAGGGCGATATGGTACCGCTATCATCCTTTGCCAGTTTTGGCTGGGAGTACGGTTCCCCCCGCTTGGAGCGCTATAACGGCGTTCCATCAATGCAGGTTAATGGGCAGGCTGCATCCGGAGTCAGCTCTGGTGAAGCAATGGAAGAGGTTGAGCGCCTAGTGGCGCAGCTACCCGCAGGTATTGGTATGGAGTGGAGTGGTCTCTCATATCAAGAGCGCTCTGCTGGAGCACAAACCCCATTGCTGTATACCCTGTCCCTTTTGATCGTGTTCTTGTGTTTGGCTGCTCTCTATGAAAGCTGGACAGTACCGACAGCAGTACTATTGATGGCTCCTTTGGGGATTCTGGGTGCAGTACTGGCCAATAGCATAAGGGGCATGGAGCGCGACATTTACTTCCAAGTCGCGATGCTGACAACAGTGGGGCTAACCAGTAAAAATGCCATCCTGATTGTGGAGTTTGCGAAACAGAATCTGGAAGACGGTATGGAACTGGTAGATGCCACAATGCGAGCTGTACGGGACAGGTTACGCCCGATTTTAATGACATCTCTCGCTTTTGGTTTGGGGGTGTTGCCCTTAGCCATAGCAACCGGAGCTGGCTCAGGTGCCCAGCGGGCAATCGGTACCGGTGTGTTCGGCGGCATGATTGTTGGAACTCTACTGGGAATTTTCTTTATCCCGCTGTTCTTTGTTGTGGTGCAGCGGTTGTTTGGCAAGAGAGTGCATAAGCAGGAAGTGGAGCTGGCTAAACAAGACATTTCGTCAGAAAAAAATGAGAGAGCAGAAGCGGCCGAAGCGCTTTAACAGAGCTTTAACTATAAAGTAAATAAAGCCAGGCCAGGTTAATGGGCCTGGCTTTTTACTTTCTGGCCCCCCATAAGTCACAAGATCCCTGAATAGGGTGCTACTGCGAGTCTCAAGATACAAAGTGAACCTCTTTAGTTCCAGCTCCACCAACATGTCATCGTTTTAAATTATTCGCTGAAGTAATGAAGCATCAGCAATGATTTAAATCAAGAAGCCGAATAGTGTTTGGAGTCAAAATGCTAATCCCAGGTAAGGTGAGTAACTATCCATACATGATTGAGCCTCACTTCCAAGCTAGATAGAGCGCAGTATAGAAGCCTGATATAGACGTTATAGATTATTACTTCTATGGGGCATGCAAGGAAGCACCGATATTGCATAAATGTTATTAGCAGATAATTTAAAGTGAAGAGTCGGGATGGATTTAAAAGTTAAAGAAGGTCAAGTGTGGAAATATGATAATCGAGAGGGCGAGGAGAATTCGCGGGTTATCATATTAAAAATTGAAGAGTCTAAGGACGATTCAATGGTGGTACATGCTCAGATTTCAGGCATTAAAATTTATAACCCTAATAATGGAGAGGTCATTGAGGAAATTACTCATATGCCGTTTTCAATTGAGGCACTAGGGGCGAGTTTAAATGAGCTGATGGGGGAGTCTGAGATACCTGATTTTGAGGAGGGCTATGATTCGTGGAAGCGAGAATATGATAACGGTAAAGCGGGTGTGTTCACTATTTCTATAGGAGAGGCAGTGAAGTATATGGATGATGCGGTGAATAGCTAACAATAGCCTTTTTACTACATTTCAAAAACAAATATCCTTTTATGTGATAACCGTCTCAAACTTATAGCCCCTAAATAGAGTTGCAGGGGCTCAACGCATTGGGTTGTATTAAGAAGGGGGGGCTATGTTTTTATTACAAGACCGCAAACTTAAATAATTCAGTTGGCAAAAAGTAGTGCCTGGGTGGATTGCTTATACTTAGCTATATAACCATATATTATGGAATGAAGGTGCAGCTAAATAGATTAGAGCCGCTATTGAAACTACTCAATCTGAGTAGGGCGTGGCTCGCCAAGGCCGTCAATATGCTTTGAGTTCCCTGAGGATGAAGTGGTACACCGGTACCCTATAAATATTCGTTTTGGAAAGACATTTCTTGATACAATCGTCTCGTATTCGTGGTGAAATGGAATTGCTTATTTCAAATGGCCTTAGATTTGGAGTGAGTGAGGTAGTAGCGGGAGAATGTCGATGTTTATTGCTGACTCTGACAAAGAGTGGGAAAAGTTTGGCAAAGAAGATGCTTATTACGGTGTTCTAACCGAAGATAAATTTAGGAAGGAAAACTTAACAGATAGCGCAAAGCAAGATTTCTTTAAAACGGGACAAAGCCATGTTCACAATATACTGACAAAAGTGAAACAACATGTAGATGATGGCTTTGTCGTCAAGAGGGCGCTTGATTTTGGCTGTGGAGTTGGAAGAGTAGCGATCCCTTTAGCGTATATTACTGAAGATGTTACAGGTGTTGACATATCTGATTCGATGCTTATGGAGGCTAAAAAAAATAGTCATGAGCAAGGCTTAAAGAATATTGAATTTGTGAAAGCTGATGAGAAGCTCTCTCTAGTTCAAGGGAAATTCAACTTCATCCACTCCTTTATAGTGTTTCAACATATCCCTGTTAAAAAAGGGCAAAGACTATTTAGTCTTCTGCTTGATAAGTTAGAATCGGGCGGGGTTTGCGTTGCCCATTTTTCATATGCCATAACTTCAAAACTAAAAAGGTTGACTTCATTTTTGAGTAGTACTGTGCCTTTTTCAGGAAATATCCTTAACCTTCTTAAAGGCGAGCCTTTTATGGCTCCAAGAATGCAGATGAACAACTATGATTTAAATAAGTTGCTTTCCCAAATTCAAAGGGAGGCTATGTCACATTGCTATTTGGATTTTACAGATCATGGCGGTGCGCTTGGGGTAACATTCTATTTTAAGAAGCTCTAAATAAGATTTGATATATGTAAGATAGGTTAAGCAATAATCTGCCGGTTTTTTTTAATAGAGGGGGAGGATTAGTTTCCCCCTACAGGTACTCAAATGTAGTAGTTCAGACTTGATCTGACAGTTACCGGTTTCTCAGGAGATGCTCTGTCAGGTCAAATTCAGTTTACGAGCTTTTCCTTCCAGATGCTTTTTCCATCTTCAAGAGTTGCTAACGGTGTTCGACCGCAACACTTCTTACCCTGATGAGTTCTCTCATTATTGTAATATGTGAGCCACTCGTCCAGATCCGTTTGTAACTCTTCTATTGATCCATAGATCTTGCGGCGTAATGAGGGTTGGTAGAACTCTTGTAAAATGGTCTTATGGAAGCGCTCACAGATTCCATTAGTTTGTGGATGTCTGGCTTTTGTCTTAGTGTGTTCTATTTCGTTCACACTTAGATATAACTGGTAGTCGTGCTGTTCCAATTTGCCACAATACTCCGTACCGCGATCAGTTAGGATACGCAGCACTGGTAGATCATGTAAGGCATAAAACGGTAGTACACGGTCATTCAGGAGGTCCGCCGCAGTGATTGGCGTTTTGGTGGTGTACAGCTTGCAATGAGCCACCTTTGCATAGGTATCGACATAGGTTTGTTGGTAAACACGTCCGACGCCCTTAAAGGTTCCTACATAGAAGGTATCCTGCGAGCCCAGATAACCTGGGTGTTGAGTATCAATTTCACCGCAGGCTTCATCATCATGCCGTTTTCTCTCCAAAGCCTGAACCTGTGACTCTGTGAGGATCAGTCCCTCCTCAGCGACCTTGGCCTCAAGTGCCTTTAATCGCAATTTGAAGTTAGCCAGGTCATGCCGTAACCAGATACTCCGAACGCCACTAGGGGACACAAATACACCGCGTTTACGCAGTTCATTGGAAACTCGAACCTGCCCATGGGCAGGCTCTTGGAGGGCATAAGTTAACACTGCCTCTTCAATGACTGTGTCAACACGGTTCTTGTGGTTGGGCACACGCCGGTTCTTCTCAAGAAGGGCGTCCACACCGCCACTTGAAACGGCTTCCTTATAGCGATAGAAAGTGTCTCTCGACACACCCAGCATCTTGCAAGCTTTGGAGATATTGCCGAGTTCTTCTGCCAGATTTAGCAATCCGGTCTTGTGTTTGATGATGCGATCATTAGTATGGATCATGGGGTTTATCCTTGGTTTTGCTTTTAGGTTTAGGCACCTTCATCAAAACCGGTAAACCCCTCTTTTTCAAGAGGATGTGTCAGATTTGGTCTGAACTAATACAACTCAAATAAGAGCTTGTTTATCTCCGTATCTCACACAAGTTCAGCAATACGCTTCTTCGCAGCTGCCAACGCCTTTTCTTTTGCTTCATCTCCCATTGCCAAGCCTTCAGCATAGACAAACTCCACATCAGTAATACCAATAAACCCCAAGAACTGTCGAAGGTAATTACTTTGGGGATGATCATCACCATAAATACCACCCCGTGAAATAAAAACGACGGCTTTTTTGTTCCTTAATAAGCCCTCAGGGCCGTTTTCGGTATATCGGAATGTTACCCCGGCACGTGCAATAAAGTCGAAGTAGGTGTGCAAATTAGACGGGACGTTGAAGTTATACATCGGGATACCTAGCACCAGCAGATCTGCCGATGATATCTCCTCTATCAACTTGTCCGAAAGTTCTGCAATTTCACTTTGCTTGTTTGAACGGCTATCAGCTGGCGTATTGTGGGCTTGAAAGTGCTCCAGGCTCAGATGAGGTACAGGCTCGGATACCAAGTCACGATGGATGATTTCATCTTGCGGGTTCTTAGCCTTCCAGCTCGCTATGAAATTGTCCGTAAGTTGAGATGACTGGCCGTTCTCTTGAAAGAGGCTGGACTTGATGTTGAGTACCTTTGCCATGACTGCTTCCTCGTAACTAACTTTGTATGAAGCTATTGAAACATTCATTAAATTGATTAAAAATTAGAATTATCTGCTTATTTACATCGAAAAATTCGATCATGAAACAACAGTTGGCGCAATTATCAAACCCAAAGATCACTCTTGAGCAGTGGCGTTGCCTGATAGCGGTAGTTGAAGGGGGAGGGTATGCAAAGGCCGCCGAGCTACTGCACAAGAGTCAGTCGTCGGTAAGCTATTCGGTGCAGAAGTTGGAATCACTACTGGCTGTAGCGGTTTTCACCATTAGTGGACGCAAGGCGATTCTGACTCCCGCAGGTGAGATGCTCTACCGTCACGCAAAGCAATTACTGGAGGATGCTTCTGCATTGGAGCAGGCCGCCAGCCGGGCCTCGGCTGGATGGGAGTCCCAGATTGCGATTTCCGTGGAGGTGCTATTCCCAATTTGGTTGTTGTTGGACTGCCTAGCGCTTTTTGGCGAAGAGAGCCCTCAAACTCGTATTGAAGTGCATGAGATGGTGATTAGTGGAACTTTAGAAGCCTTGAATGAGGGGAGAGTTGATTTTGCAATCAGCCCCAGAATACCGCTGGGCTACAACGGTGAATTACTGCCATCTCCTGCACGTCTAATCCCGGTGGCCCATCCCAAGCACCCCCTGCATGAACTGGACCGCCCGCTAACTATGAATGATCTCCGCAATCATCGTCATCTGGTGGTTCGGGATACGAACCCCCAGAGTGGTAGTAAAACGCTCACGGTTGAAGTGGCTAAGCGGTGGACTCTAAGTAGCATGTCTTCTTTGATTGGCGCTGCTTGTAAAGGCTATGGTTTTTCATGGCTGCCAGAAGACAAAATTCTGAATGAACTCACTGAGGGAAGCTTAAAACCCTTGCCCCTCCAAGGAGGAAGTAAAAGGGAGGTCCCTATGTACCTGATCTTCCCTAACCGGGACGATATTGGTCCCGGCGCACGGAGATTGGCGGATATTATCAGGGATCGTTTGCAGGATCTGACACCCCCGGAGGCTTCTTAGCTAGGCCATGAACTAGTTAGCAGGGGCAATTTGAATCTAATTCGCTTACTCATTGTTCAACAAGCCAATTTCATGAGCGGTCTCGACGATTGGTTGGTACATTGAGTTGTCGGCTTTGATAAACCCTTTGCGGGGAAATGCGGCAAGTAGTTTAGGGTCCCGCATATTCAAAATCGCCTGCTGGACCTTGTCTAAGAAACCGTTGCCCCAGGTTTCATCGACATCCCCACGAATTGTCCAGTTGTAATCTGGATATCCTGGGGTTTTCCAGATTACTTGCACCTTGCTCTCATCCACTTTGCCGGCTTTCTTTTCGTTCTCCCACACTTTGTGATTCAGGGCGCCCACCTGATATTTCCCAGACTGCACTAGATCGAGGGTACTGGAGTGGTCGCCGGCAAAGCCTACACGGCTGAACACCTCGGCCGGGGGCTTGCCCAGTGCTTTTCTAATAAAATACTCCGGCATTAGCCGCCCAGAAGTGGAGTGCTCTGAACCAAAAGCAAAGGTCATACCCTCAATACCACGGGGGAACTCTTTTGAGGGAGTGAGCCCAGTACTTTTATTCGCAATAAAATAGGAGGTGAAATTTTGATCTCCTTCTCCCTGGGCAATGGCCTTGGCGCCAGGCTCCGCAATACGGGCCTGTACTCCAGTAAATCCGCCGAACCAGGCCAATTGAACTTTGTTATTTTTAAAGGCTTTAACCGTATCGCTATAGGATTTGACTGGTAAGTATGTAACTTCAACCCCAAGCGCGTCGGACAAATACTTTGCAACTTTGCCAAAGCGTTTTTGTAAGCGCTCCGGGTCCTGGTCTGGGATGGCAGTGAAAACAAAAGGTTTTGGGTTTTCTTGAGATAATACGAAGGGTACGCCGCACAGAATTACGAGGCTTAGAATAGACACGGTTAAACGCTTTAACATTCTTTTGGTCCTCTGCGGATCTGTAGTTCAAAATTTGTAGGATAAAACTAAAAGTTTAACTATAGGCGTTATATATAGATCAGAATGTTTGGAAGAAATTGTATTTCTCTATTTGGGCTAGCAAAATTGAGATGGCTTTCTACCATTTGTCCGCAATATCTGAGTTGTTGAAATAGTTGACACATATTTAGGCCTCTACAGGTGTTTATTATTATAGGGTCTCTTCCTTTATAGGATGCTTTCTGTGCTAAATAGGCCCGCCACACAAGCCAGGGGAGTTACGGAATTGTTTAGAGGCTCCTTAGACTCTAGAAAGAACCTTTAGTGTAAAATAGGCAGTTTATGCCAGCACTTGCGGAGTCGAAACATAGAATGAGTGAGTATGATGATCAGTTTAATCTGCGCAAGCGGCACCCATTTGGTAGAGTCCATCTGCTAATCAATGAGCTACAAAGCTATTTGGCCACGCAAACCCTGAGAAACTCACTGGATATCAGCTACGGAGATAGCCCCGGTGAAAAGGTTGATATATTCCCTGCTAAATCTCCTAATGCACCGGTTTTTGTGTTCATCCACGGTGGGTATTTCCGGGCGCTAGATAAAAAGCAATACCGGTACATTGCCAAGCCCTTTGTAGAGGCCGGGTGTACAGTTGCTTTGGTCAACTATGATTTGGCGCCCGCCGTCAGTGTTAAAGAAATTATTGAGCAAAATATAAAGGCATTCTTATGGATATATAAGAATATTGATCGCTGGAATGGCAACCCCAATAATATAGTAATCTGTGGTCACTCTGTTGGGGCCTTCCTTGTTGCTAAAATTTTAGAATTTGAGTGGACACCTAAAATCCGTAGCTCAATTAGCGGCGCCATTATGTTAAGCGGGCTCTATGACTTAACAAAGATGAGGCAATCTTACCTCAATGAATCTCTGCGTTTATCAGAAGATGACGTTATTAATTTGAGTCCCATTTTTGGCGATATTAGATGTTTCACCAAAGCAATTGTTGCAGTAGGTGATGATGAGACTGCGGAATTTATTGATCAGTCAAAAAGATACTGTGGGAAGCTTCAGCAAACGAAAAGCCCGTGCGAATATATACTTTTGAAAAATAAAAACCACTATACCGTATCGCGTATGTTAAGTAGTAGAAATAATGACCTAATGAATAGGATACTGGATATTTGCGGTGTGAATTGAGAGAGGGGGGATACGACTTAGCGCTCAATTTATATAGTTTTGAACATAAATTGGGATTACCAGCTTAAAATCAGGGGGCCTCTTAAGTCCTGTAGGATATTACTGAATTATGCCGAGACTCCCTGACTATCAATTAGCTTTACTTTCTCCAGTAAGAGATTGTAGGTAGGAGCAGCAATAGCCAGCGAGGATGCCTAGAGCGGTCACTATTGTCAGCCCAATCACTCCAGATAGAACGTTGGCTGGATGGGCTGCAAAGAAAGTGATTAACCCTAAAAACCAGGCAATGATATTATCTACAAGTGGCAGTCCTCTTAGTGATACCACCACAAATGCAACGGAAAACACTATAACTGCGAAGGCAATATTGCCCATTATTGGTAGCAATAGGGCATTAATTATAGCTGCTGTCATCCCCATCAATATTCCCAGAGCAACACAAATCCCACTGGAGATTGCGCTGAAGGCAGAGCCTGGCTGTGAAAAGAAAGCAACCCAGCCAACAAACATAGCCCAGGGTGGTAGTTCTAACATAGAGCAAGTGAATGCTGCTGCACTGGCAATAGTTGCAGCGATAAGGGTATCCCTGATGTATTTAGCCGACGGTACTTGGGCTTGATCGACCATTGGTTTTTAGTCCTCTTTCCAACTGGTATAACGATCAGTTGGAGATTGTTAAGTTGAAGCGGGCATTGGCTGTGAAGCTAGATAATTCCACCGTTGGCTCGTATAACTTGGCCGTTGATCCAGCCACCTTGCTCACTAACTAAAAAGGCAACGGTATTCGCAATATCTTCAGGCCTTCCCAATCGCTCAAGTGGCGACATTTTGGCAAGAGTTCCCACCATTTCATCAGTCTTTCCGGATAGGAAGAGCTCGGTAGCCGTAGGTCCTGGGGCGACGGCATTCACAGTGATATCTCTCCCCCGCATTTCCTTGGCGACTACCTGGGTCAGAGCTTCAACAGCTGCCTTGGTCGCCGCATATACGCTGTAATTCGGCATACACAAGTCGACGACACTCGAGGATAAGTTGACAATCCGGCCACCTTCTTGAAGCCTTGCGGTGGCTTCACGCATGACATTGAAGGTGCCCTTAAGATTTACAGCTACCTGACGATCGAAATCATCTTCTTCACATTCTGCCAGAGGGGCTAGTTTCATAATGCCCGCATTATTAATGACAGTATTGATTCCGCCAAAGGTGACTTCTGCAGAGTTGAATAGGCGTGAAACCGCCTGTTGATCACTGATATCGGCTTGGGCAGTAACCGCCTTGCCACCCTCGGTTTCAATGCGGTTTACCAACTTTTCGGCAGCTGAAATATTACTTTCAAAGTTCACCAGAATGGTAAAGCCATCCTTTGCCAGGCGAGAGGCGATCGCCGCGCCTATGCCACGGGAAGCTCCTGTTACCAGTGCCACTTTCTTCATAATGATCTCCGTAGTGATTACTGGAGCTGCCCTTGCTGCTCCCTGATTTGGCTGTATTTCCATACTATTCGTGTTATTCATGTAGATAATCCGGCTAAAATGGAATCTATTGTTCCAAATAAACAAACAATAGGGCGATATGGATAAGCTGGATGCGATGCGCTTGTACGTGCGGATTGTGGAGCGGGGCAGTTTTACAGCCGCTTCTACTGATCTTGGGATTCCGAGGTCGACATCGACTCAGGTGATCAACCGGCTAGAGAAACGGCTGGGAGTCAGGTTGTTGCAGCGATCGACTCGCAAGGTCAGGGCAACACTGGATGGAGAACTGTATTATCAACGCTGTATTTCAATACTTGCGGACGTAGAGGAAGCAGAAGGGGCATTTACAGGTTTATTGCCAGGCGGTGAGGTGCGGGTAGACGTACAAGGGACTATTGCCCGTCATTTTGTTATGCCGCAACTCCCCCAATTTTTTGCCCAGTATCCTGACATTTCTTTGGTAATGAGTGAGGGGGATCGATGGGTGGACTTAGTCCAAGAAGGGGTCGACTGTGCTATTCGCTATGGACACTTGGCGGATAGTGAGCTGATTGCCAGGCGTTTAACCATGCTGGAACGGCTTACATGCGCATCGCCGCAATACCTGGAACACTACGGCCACCCAAGCTCTTTGGAACAACTGAATGGTCACCGTGTTGTAGCGCTTCGCTCTATAACGACTGGCAAGTCTACGCCGCTCTCTTTTTGTCTTGGCGATAGGATAGAGACGTTGCAAGTTCCGGCGCAATTGACGGTAACTGGGACAGAGAGTTACTTGGATGGCGTTAAGCGGGGGCTCGGATTAGCTCAGTTTCCAAAGTTTCATGTGGAAAAAGAGTTGGATGCTGGAAATTTAGTTGAAATATTGCCCAATTTTCGCCCGCCCAGCGAGCCGGTATCGGTTGTGTTCACCCAGAATCGCTTTTTATCTCCCAGGGTTAGAGCATTTATTGAGTGGTTAAGTAAAATATTTTCAGTTTCCATTTAAAGGATTGTGATTAAGCTTTCATTTGAATTTAATTTTCCAAAAAGTTATCTGCTCTTCAGATAGTAACTTGTCAAAAATTTGCGAAGTTAAATTATTGGTAGGCGTAAGAATATTTTTTAAGTTAAAAATCATATAGAGTAGCCGCGCACTATGGATTTCAATAAATATTTCTATTCAGTCTTTTAAAGGCTGCATTAACAGATTTATTTTTATCTTTAGTGTGGATTTTTCTAAATTGATTTTCCGAGAAGCAGATACAGGGAGTATGTCTGTGAAAAGCTTTAAAATTCTTGCGACTTTCGTGTTGCTATTTTCTACATTTGGCGCTTATTCAGAAGAAAATGTGCATATTATTTTTGAATCTTCCATGAATGAAAGTAGATCAAATCTAATCTCACATAAAACTAAAAAAAGTTTAAATAATAAGATTTTTAGCTTAAAGCCCGGTAATACCCTTGAGGTTCCCAGTGAGCTAGGCAAGCAACGGTTTACCTTGCAAAATATTCGATCAATAAAAAATAGGGCTTCATTATCTGCATTTTCTGAGGATGGAAAAGGGTTTATCACCTTAGCCGAGAACAACGGTAGAATTGTTGGCTCAATACAATCTGAAGGTAGGCTCTACAAAGTGAGACCTGCCGGAAAAGGTGCGGTTACAATCACTGAGGTTCCAGATAATTCACTTGTCGACCATGATAGTAACTACTTCGAAGAGATGGATTTTACTCCCAAGGTTGGTGCGCTAAACACAACCTCAGGAATTGCGACTACTGACTCTGGTGGAAAAATAACTGTCATAGTCGCTTATACCGATGCCTTTGAGGCAGATGCCGGTGATGTACCCGCCTACATGGATTTATTGGAAGAGGAAACCAATATTTCATTTACCAATAGTGAAGTCGATACCTCGGTAGAAATTGTTCACGCTTATAGAACTGGCTATGCAGAAAGCGGTAGCTTCTATGTTGATCGCGAGTACTTTTCGAATGACGCATATCCAGAAACTAAAGAACTATACGAACTTAGAGACTTGTATAGTGCAGATGTAATGATTGTTTTAACCGGCAATGATTTGTACAGCGGATCATGTGGACTGGCTAAGACGATCTACGCATCGGAATCAACAGCCTTTGCTTTCGCAAGGGAAGGGTGCGCAACGGGGTACTTCAGCTTTGCCCATGAAATTGGCCACCTTCTGGGAGCCCGACATATCATCTACAGTGATTCGAATATGGAGCCGTTCGAATATGGCCACGGCTACTGTAATACCACCCCTTCAACTTGGAGGAGTGTGATGGCCTACAATTGCCCGTCGGATCGAGGCGGCCCCAGAATTCAGCAGTGGTCCAACCCGGATATCACAATAGATGGAGACCCTACAGGCACCTCCAACCTAGAGGATAATGCGCGGGTTATCCGTGAGCGCGCCTGGGAGGTTGCCAACTTCCGGGTCGATGGGGAAAGTTAACGGCAAATTCATACAATAGCCGCTAGCAATGCAGAACTGCTAGCGGCTTCAATCGCCGATACCCTTTAATACGACTGCGTTAAGCTTTAGACTCCACGTCCTTGGTCTTCTCGAACCAAAAGTTATAGAAGTCTTCAGTCACCAGCTGTTCGATATTGGTGGCTTCCTCTCGGGGGCAAAATACGGTTACCGTGGTTACATCGTGGCCGAGTTCATTCGTTGTAATACAGACTTTTGCATCAGGCCCTGACAGCTCAACGCCCATGCGATTCTCGATCAGGTTGCAGTAGCGTTCGGCAACTTCACGGAAGGACTCGCAGTGTTCTTTAAGTCGCTCAGAAATAAACTTCTTGGCTTCAAATGGATTCATTCCTTTGCTTTCCCGAGTAATCGAAAAGGTATGCTCAATATACCGGCGCATAAAGTTCAGGTTCTTTACCGGTTGGGTAAAGAAGGCATTGTTAGGGATATACAGAGTTGTTCCTGTATAGCCATTGCCCAAACCGTGCGGATCGATCTCCAAAAGGGTGGTGCTTAGCCAGTCACTATCGGTGACTTCACCAAATTGATTGCCGACTTTAATCCAGTCTCCTACAGTAAACGAGCGCATGTTTGCCTGATACAAGCCACCAACGAGGCACTGCACCCCCTCTCTCAGTGCCAATACAATTGCCACAGAGAAAGCGGCAATGGATAGGGCAAAGTCCCGGAGTTCGCTTACCCAAATGGCTATCAGGCCAACAACCAATAACAAGTTGCCAAGGTTATGTACGGTATTGATACGGCGGCGCTTATCCGCTTTTTGCCAACTACTTCGTGCTATTACTAGTGTGAGCAGGCCACGTAATAACATCACTACTGAGATCAGGCATATGGTGATAAATAATTTGCTATCCAGGATATGCGCTAAGAACTCTGGTTTCATTATGATAAGGGACCTCGCGGAAATAGCTAAGCCACCACGTCATGCGATTACTACGATTTTTCCCTGTGAAGGAAGGAGTGCTTAGCCTGACAGATGGGGATTGCTAAAAATAAAGAAGTCGGGCAATTTATCCTCGGTTTCCCATCTTGTAAATAGCCTAGGAAAAATACGGACAGATGTGGCCAAATGCCCCAGAACTTAGGCGATTTAGCTTCTATAAACTCAAGCTGTAGGATCTTTATATCACGTCAGTAGTAGTGTTCAGAGAGGTTAGGATTATTTCGGCACCCAGGCGGCGTCCGGGTGGGGCAAACCTAGTACATTTCAGTTCCCAGGGAAAATGGCCTTGAGGCCAGGTAAAGGCAAATACAGGGTGGGATAATTCCATATAGCATTAACTTGTTGTGTAAGGGAGTCACAAAGTGGTCTTGAAAGGCTAGTGGGTGCTCGTGACGCTGTATTTCGAGTAGTGAAATTAGAGTATCCACAAAATAAAAAGCTAACCCATTACTGAACCAGAGCAGGACTTACTCTGATTGTCTAAGGCTTTACCAAGAATTAATATATATAGGTAAACCACTGCCTCTGGCGGTGAAATTTGACAGGGCTCTGCCGTTCCGGTGTGTAGAATGAAAAATATGGCCTTTATGAACCGGCAAATTCAATAAAAGAGGCCATATGAGAGATTGGCAGTGCCAAACTAACGTGAAGCATTATTGCAGGTGCAACTTGGTATTTATGCCTAAGTATCGAAAGAAATTATTATTTGGAATATTGAGACGGAAGATAGGAGCGATATTTCGAGATTTATGCCGTCTAAAGGGTGTTGAGTTAGTCGAGGGGTACGCAATGAAGGATCACATTCATATGTTGTTACTGATACCTCCGAAATTCAGTGTTTCTAATGTGCTTGGGTTTTTGAAAGGGAAATCTGCGATCCAGATATTTCGGAAGTACAAGCATGTACAGAGAAATTTTTCTGGAAGACACTTTTGGGCCCGGGGATACTGTATTAGTACAGTGGAGCTTGATGAGCAGATAATTTGATAGCATGTCAAGAATCAAGAGGGTGAATAGCGTCGTCAAGAGCAGGTGCAGCTGGCGGGATTGTAACTAGCCCCCTTTAGGAGCTTTCACCAAACCACTTACTATGCAGGTGGTTGCAGATTATTTAGAGTGTTAGCAAAAGGGGCGTTACTTTTGATAAATCCATTTTGATCATTGGAAAAGCCAATGATCAGTACTAACTTTTCCATACCGCCTTGCCTGTTTCAGATTGATGTCCGCAATTGATATACGGTGGTCTGTTGAGTTATTTTATTGTACAGGCTTTATTGGCTATAACAGGCTATTGTTATGGTTGTCTAAGTCAAAGTCCATTCTGCCCTACTTAATTTGAGCCTCACTTATTGGAAATAGTTGCCTATATGTTGTGGTGTTAATGTGATAGTCTTTCAATAACTTTAGCTAACAAGGAGGTTTGCTCAAATCGATAGTTGTCTTTCTGTTATAGAAAATTAAATACATTTCAAATGAGCTTTGGTTTGGATTATTAATGATGATTAAAAGTTGTGTGTTGGTTTTTCTCGCATTCCTGAGTGTTTCAGCACTTGCAAACGATACAAATGACGTCACTAAATATGGTGCAATTCCAAATGATGGTGTCGATGACACTGCCGCATTTAAAGCAGCTATTGCTGGAGCAGAGTCACATTTATATGTTCCAGCTGGTGAGTTTAATTTGTCTTCTCGCTTAGATTTTACTGGGGAAATCACATCTATTGTTGGGGATGGTGCAGGCCTTTCTAAAATGGTCTGGGAGAGTGGTGTAAGTGGGATATATGTCAAGCCTCCTGCCGGTATAAACCCGGTCCACCTAAAAGGTATTACGCTACTGTCAAAGTCAAGTAATGCCGCCAATGCCTATTGGTACGATGGGTCAAATTCCATTAATGAAAATTATATCCAGCCGCGAGGTCAGGGTAAAATCGTCATTGATGATGTGCTCATAAAGGGGTACAACGGTGCGCAAAACCATGGTTGGAAGAACGGGTTGATTATTGACTCTAGCCTCGGTGCAGTAATTAATAATTTCAATTTTCTTGGAAAAACAAATTCAGATTTTTCATCCTTCAGTGATAGTGCGATATTGATGCGGGGTTCTGGTGATCCCGTTATTGTAACAATATCAGATGCTCGAATTTTTTATGCTAATTTTGCTGTTCAAACAGTGAGCCATGAGGGGGTGTTCATTGATCAAAGTAATTTTGTAGCAGTAAATTATGGGGTCTACACGAATAATAGCTCCATTCAGCCCCAGCTAAATGTGTCAAATTCGCACATTGCTTGTAGAAAAATATGCATTTGGGCTAAAGAAGCAAATCAAGTTAATGTCAACAACAATCTCATATACACGCGGGAGCAGACCTCTGGCAATGTTATCGGGGTTTTATTAACGGAGGGCTCTTTCTCCTTTAATATTTCCGGTAATTCTTTCGTGAATCACTCCTCTGACGACTTCAATATGGTTGTTGCTCAGTCAGATTATGGGATCATTTCTAACAATATATTCAATAATAAGAATAGGGGTACTGCCGTTTGGCTTAAGTCAACATCCTCAAATGTTAATGGCTCTAACAATATTTGTTATAACTGTGGGACGCCAGTTTTAAATCAAGGCAAAGCTTCCAATATAGTTGAGTTTTCCAACTAGAAGGTTGAGCTATTGACTGTTATTGCTTTAGTTGACTAGGCTGGAGCTTGATCAGTGTTACTTCTGGGGTTAAATTTTTGAGCCCATTGTTAATGGGCTTTATTACATTTTAAATCTAAAAAGTCTAAGATTTTTAAGGAGTGTATGAGGATAGGTTACTTTTTATTCACCAGGATCGGGCTCGCCGCCTTATGGATAGCTTGGTATTAAAGGTGCACTCTATTTGTCAATATGAGGCATAACTTGTTTATGGTCGTTCGTTAACACATATCCAACAATATCAAATGTAAAAATTGTGACTGGGCACGTGTTTCGATATCGGCTCACTCTTAGTAATATTCACTCTTAGATTAGATCTCACATCTTCACGATACAAAAATTCTCTTTTGTAAATACAGTGGCGGAAGGAAGAGGCCTAGATGAGTCTGTGAGCAACTCCGATTTTGAGTGGCTTGGTTTAGTACTCATTGTAGTTATTGCATACATGGTGGCCTCAACTTTGAGTACTCACAAGCTTGGCTCTTGTACACAGGGTGAGGTGCAGTTGATAGGTGCTCACCCAGAACGGGGTTGTGTGCGCTAGATTGTACAAATTTAAATCTAACAGTCCGCATTTTGTGATGCGGTTCACATTTTGTGAATAATATAATTTTTTCCCCTGCACGATTGCCCGCTTTGTCAGGATATATATCTAAACGAAGATGAAACTGGCCGCACCTCATAAGGAGAGGCGGCCAGCACTGGCTAGATGTATTTGGAGAAGTTATGGTCGCCGTTATCAGTGGGGAAGCTCTGGGTCTGTTTAATAGCACACAGGCAGGAGTAGGTTCGGCAAGTTTTGGGCAGGGACGTGAATCCATTTATGTCAACGCCTCCACCGGCAATTTGGTACTGCGCCAGCAGGATGAATTTGTCGCGGCCTCAGGCCTGGATCTGTCATTGCTCCGCACCTACAACAGCCAGGGGCAACTGGATGGCGACAACAACGATGGCTTCCGCTTTAACTTTTCCAACCAGCTGACCAACCTGGTCGGCACCCCTAATCAGCCGGGTAGCCAGATTACGCGCATCGGCAGTGATGGGGCCGAGACCATCTACCGCTACGATGCCAGCCTGCAGGCCTATATCTCTTCTGACGGTGCCGGCGCCCACGACCAGATTCTGTTCGACAGCGGCAACAACCAGTGGGTCTGGCGCGAGGGCTCCAGTCGCGTTGAAGAAGTCTACGGCGGTATCAACGGCAACTGGAAAATGGTGGCCCGTGTCGATGCCGAAGGCCGCCAAGTCGTTTTTGGCCACAACAGCAGTGGTCTGGTGGACACGGTTACCGACGCCGCAGGCCAGACACTCGCGATTACCTATAGCGGCACTCGCGTTACCGGAGTGACTGTCAGCAGCGACGGCACCACAGAGCAGCGCCTGCACTACAGCTACGACGCCCAAGGCCGTTTGGAAGCTGTTACCGTCGACCTGTCCCCGCAGGACAGCAGTATTGCCGACGGCAATGTGTACACCACCACTTACGAATACGACGGTGATAGCACCCGCGTTGCCACGGTGCTGCAAAGTGATGGCAGCCTGATGCGCTTTTACTATACGGATGTGGACGGGCAGGGGGATTACCGTATCTCCGAAGTGCACAGCGGCCGGGTAGCCTCCAGTGGCATGGCGCTGGAGTTTGATAACAGCGACCGCCGCATCACCACCTACAGCTACGACCTGGGCAGCAATAAGACCACGATCACCCAAATCGACAACCCGGAAGCCGGTGGTGGCAGTTGGACAGGGGTGCAAACCGAACTGACGTTTGACAGCGCCGGGCGCATTACCGAGATGAAAGCCCCCGCCGACCAAAACGGCGTGCGCGAGCTGACCCAATATCGCTACGACGCCGACGGCAACCTGCTGAGTCTCACCGACCACAGTGGTGACACCACCACGTATGAATACGACAGCCGCGGCAACCAGACCCTGGTGCGCGACGCCCAGGGCAATACGGTCGAGCGCGAATACGACAGTGCCAACCAGCTGAGCAAAGAAACGGTCTACCTGCGCCCGGACCCCGATGGTGCCGGCGCCGAGCAACCCAGCGAAGCCCGGGTTACCCACTATGTCTACGACGACCAGCAGCGCCTGCGCTTTGTGGTCGGCCACGACGGCACGGTACAGGAAACCCGCTACAGCGATGCCGCACAGAATGCCGAACACGGCATACCCGCCCGCACCGTCAGCGGCATTACCTACTTACAACACGGCTACTTCGACCAGTTCGACGCCGCCAACTACAGCGAAGCGAGTACCGAAAATCCCGTCGACTTTGCCTACAGCACCCTCACCAGCTGGGTGCAAAACACCCAGAGTGATATCCAAGCCAACAGCTTGCACAACGCCACTCGCCGAAGCGACACCCGCCTGGACTTCCGCGGCCAGGTCTACAGTGTGACCGCCTACAGCGCCGTGGGCAGCGACGGCGAGGGCATTGCCGACGGCAGTGAATCCACCCAATACACCGTCTACGACGCCAACGGACAACTGCGCAGCACCGTCGACCCCCGCGGCGGCGCGCAAGATGCCAGCAGCTATAAAACCAGCTACATCTACGACGGCCTCGGCCGGCTGCTCAGCAGCACCGATGCCGAAGGACATACCAGCACCACCCTGTACAGCGACGCCCAATCACAGGTGATTAGCACCGACGCCGACGGCCTGCAGATCACCCGCAGCTACGCCACCAACGGCAGCCTGATCAGCGAAATCCGCCACGACACCACCAACGGCAATGCCACCCTCGGTGAAACCCGCTTCTTCTATGACACCCTCGGGCGTATCCGCGCCACCCAGGACGCGATCGGTGCTATCAGCCACAGCCTCTACGACGACAAAGGCCAGATGGTAGCCGTGATCAGCGCCTCCGGCGCCATCACCGAATTCCACTACGACGAAGAAGGCCGTCAGGTACAAAGCACCCACTACGCCAACCGACTCAGTAGCAGCCAATTGCAGAGTTTGTTGCAGAAAGACAACGACGGCCAAGTGATCGGTATCGATCAAAGTATTACCCTGGCAGACCTGCGCCCCACAGCGATCCCCGACAGTGATCGCAGCACTTATCAATACTACGACGACGCCGGCCAGGTTCGCTTTCTTATCGATGCCGAAGGCTACCTGAGCGAAACCCAATACAACGCCCAGGGACAGGTGCTGCGCACCACCCAGTACGATGTAAAAATACAAAATCCTCAGGGAGAAACCACAGACACCCTAGCGGCAAAGTACGCCGCCAGTAACGCCCACCTCAGCGTTACCAGCGACAGCGCCACCCAATGGTTGGACCCACAGCAGAGTTACGCCCAAGCGGATAGTCTCGGTTTTAACCAGCGCAGTATTGTCAATCAAAACGGCAGTATCGACCTCAGCCAATCTGCCACCACGCGCCCGGCGCAAAATCCCTATGTCCTGAGTGGCACCATCAATGCGCGGGTCGAAAATACGCACACAGAAACGGTGAGTGGCAGTGCCATTACTACTGCTTATACCCGTCCGCCGGTACAGCCCTATACCTATGCCAGCACGGCGATTGTGGCGGAGCAGTTTACGGATACGGATAACCGCACTTTGTCGGTTAGATCGGAAATAGAGAAAAACGATCCCTCACAGCCTTATACTTATTCGACAACGGCCCATACACGGGTTAGCGCGCCTTCTAACCAAACCAAGACGGTTTCTGTTTATCGTGAACATAGTAATGTTAATTCGACAAATAGTGCTACGAAACTAAAGGCTGGAAGTTTTACACCTAGAACAGCCTACAATGGAGGTGCCGGGCTCGATATCTTTGATTACTGGACTATCACCGTAACTGTAACTAGAACTGATGGTTCGTTACCAAGTGGATATGATGGCACTTTTTCATATGATGTTACAGCTGATTGGGCTAGGTCTATAACCTGGGATGGCAGTGTTGATTTAACTAAATATTATGGGGATAACCTGCCTGCAGGTAATTATTCGGTAAAAGTAGTAGTCGAAGAATTCCGTGACGCTGGTGTTCGTTATAAAGCGAATACATATACACAAACAAAAACTTTCAACGTTGGCACCCGAATAAAATGGACTGATCCCACTTATGGACAGTCTAAAACTACCAAGTTTTATTATAAATCAACTTCCTCTTCCAATTGGTTATCTAGGAGCTTTACCTCTAGTGGCCATACCAATACGGTAGTTTTTGATAACCCTGGTTCTGGTAATTATAATTTTCGCATTGATTACCGGAATGGTAATTATCAAGGGGGCGTACATGAAGTTGGGATGCGTGGTGAAGGCACATTCTCTACTATTGCAACTTCAAACCAGAGCTTAAGCACTTCATTTAAAGGGGTTGCCACTACAAATACTAGCAGTAACTCTTCAGTTATTAAGTATTACACAGATAGTCTTCCTTCTAATATTAAAACTATTAAGGCAGTTTCTGTAAATAAGGCGACAGGAGCTTCGTATACTGCCTATACCTACCCGCAAGATATTGAGCGTGATGGCTTTAATTGGAATGGAAAAATAAACCTTAGAACTGGTAGCAAGCTCCCAGATGGCCAATATGACATTACGCTGACGATTAACGGAGCTGTACAGTCCAAAAAAGTTTATTATGAAATTGGTAATCAATACGAATATAAAACAACGAAGATTACTTGGCCCATTTCGACTCAGCCTGGTCGCGGCTCTGTTTTCTTTAAATATCGTATAAATGGTAGTAATAGCAAGTTCACCATCGTTTCCCCTACTGGAGAAGGTGCCAATCATGTTGCAGACCTCGGTGTCATAGGTAATGTCGGTACAAAAAAAACCTATGAATACCTGATAGAGTATGTCGACGGCAACCAGATTGTGAAATCGGCTACTGGGACATTTGTTGTCGATAAGGATGGAAAAACTACAGACAGTAGCGCGGTTAATGCTTCCTTTGAGTTCGAATCTGTCCGCTATGTCGAGAAAAGTTTTTCTACAGAAATTTTAGGGTACTTTTCTGAAACGCTGGCGAGCACAATTTCCCGTGCCGATGTACGGGTTCTGGATAAGAAAAGTGGTGCTCTTGTATCTACCGCTTCGACATATCCTGCTGATTATCTTCTGTGGCTAAAAAACACTAGCCCAAATAACTATTCATATGATGGACATTTAAATTTAGATATTGATCAAGTATTGGGGTCAGGCCGTTATGAAGTGGAGGTGACTACTTATAACATTGATGGCGATGAGATCGACTCCTATACTTTCGACTACGAAATCGGCACCCAAACCGAACACCACCCCACCAGTTTCCAATGGCCGGTAAGCTCGCGCCCGGTGAGCAGTGATAAAACTATCTTTGAATATGAAGTGTCTCCCGATACCTGGCAATCCGTACCGGTATTAGAAGATGGCAATAATCTCAAAGTGATCCTCGGGGATGTAGATGACAAAGCTGATTTAGAGGGCACTTATAACTTCCGTATTCGCTACGAACAAAACGGTGTAACCGTAAAGCAAACCACAGGCAGCCCATCACTGACAGTGGGTAAAGGTGTTACCAACGACAGTAGTTTTGATTTTGAATACACCGTAGTTTCCCTGCAAAGTGGCAGTGGCCACGCTATTAGTGGTTATCCAGTTTCTATCGGCAGCGACCCCGCCCTCGATAAAATTGTTGCGCAGGTTAAAGACAGCAATGGCCAGCTGGTCTCCACTGCTGAAACTTATCCGCAACTGTTTGGCAGTTACAACGGCGAAGTCAATTTAGCGATAGGTTCTGAATTGGCTGCGGGACAGGCCTATAGCGTGACCTTAACCCTGCACTACGACGATGGTAGCAGCAGTGTGAGAGCGGCTTTCCCGGTGGAAGTGGGAGAGCAGTCAGCGCAGGATCAAATATTTCAATGGTCTGATAATTTGACCACCGCCAACTCCTCCGGGGAAAACTTTAATTTTAATAGCGTTAGCATTATTGATAACCCGAGAGAGGGGACCCAAGACGGTATCGGGTCCTACTCCATCAGTGCCAATGGCGACACACTGCGTTTTACCGGCAACGCCTGGAAAGGCATCGCTTTTGATTACACGATTACAGAAGACACCATTGTTGAGCTGGAGTTTAGAAGTGACTCAGCAGCTGAAATCCAGGGTTTCGGGTTTGATGTTGATGGGGAGTATCGGGACCAGGGTTTTGTGCAGCTAGCCGGCACACAAAATGTGTCAACGATGAACTCCACCTATAAAACGTACTCTGTCGGGGATGGCTGGGTGCGTTACCGCATCCCGGTTGGCCAATTGGGGGCGCAGTTTCTGGGTGAGCATTCAATGCTCTATTTTGCCAATGATAAAGATATAAACCGGGAGCTGGGGGATAGCAGCTTTCGTAATTTCCGCATATTTGAAGGTGGAACAGCGGCAGAGGTTACTCATTTTGAATACCGCCGGGTTGGCAGTGAGAGCTGGCAAAGCACTCTGGTCAACCAAAACGGCAGTGACTTCACTGCCAACCTGGGCTATGAACTGTCCGGCGACTATGAATACCGTATCGCCACCTACCGCGATGCCGACGGCAACGGCCTCAGCGATAACGACCGTTTATTGCGCACCCTGTCCGGCACCTTTGCCGCCAACGACAGCGGTACCGAATCCGCCAGCTGGGACCTACCCAGCTATGAGCGCAGCAGCGCCGAAGGCTATGCCCTTGAAGGCTACCTGAGCGCCGCCGAAGCGGCGGACATCGCCTACCTGGAAACCGTGGTAATCGACAACGCCACCGGTTCTCCCGTCAGCGCACAGCCGGCACAAACCTGGATCGATCCCGCCACCCTGCGCGACGGCTCCTTTGCCGGGCGCCTCAACCTGCTGGTGGGCGAGACCCTCGCCGACGGCGATTACAGCGTGCAGGTAACCCGCCACTCTATCGACGGCAGCAGCCAAGTGGATGCCACCTTCCAACAGCAGGTGGGGCGCCAGCTGCAGTCGGTGACCAACCCACAGCTGAGCCTGGGGCTGGATGAAGCCTACAGCGCCAGCGGAGTGAGTCTGTCGATCCGCCCGCTGGGAAGCGGTCAGTGGGAGACCCTGTCCCTCGACCCCGCCACCGGCACCGTGGAACTGGACAAAGATGTCCACGCCAACGGCGTGTATGAGTACCAGCTGTCCTACACCCTGGATGTGGACGGCGTCCCGGTGAGCAAGAGCGGGGTGGGGCGCTTTACCCTGGCCGCCGGCGAGAGCTATACCCAGGCACTCAGCGCAACGGCCACCGGGGTGGACCTGGCAGATGCGCGCATCGGGCGCAGCTTCTACGACGATGCCGGTCGGGTCTCCGCCACCCTGGATGCGGAGGGCTATCTCACCGAGTATCGCTACAACCGCGCCGGCCAATTGGTATCCAGTACCCGCTACGCCAACCGGGTAGCGGATTACGAGCAGAGCAGCCACTGGCTCAACAGCGGCACCTTGCAGACCCTGCGCCCCGCCGCAGATCCGGCGGCGGATCGCAGCAACTACTGGCTCTACGACGGCCAGGGCCGCGAGGTGGCGGAGATCAATGCCGAAGGCTATGTCACCGAGCACGAATACGATGTAGCCGGCAACCGGGTGAAGAGCACTCAGTACGCCACGGCTCTAGGGGATCTGGACAGCGCTTTAGCGGCAGTGGAGGGGGATCCCGCACGGCTCAGTCTGGCTGGGGTGGATTTTGTGCGTCACCGTTTTAACGACCGTGATAGCGTCGATGTCAGTCGCTGGCAGATTGCCGATAGTGATCCACCGGGGGCCACCGTTGTTAAAGTCTACGATACGGATTTACAGCGCGATGTTGTCGAAGTGTCTGGTGATGATGTTAATAATGCCTTTATTTTGCGTAAAAACTCGCAGTTTGAAAGCTGGAATATTACCGATAGCACTACCGCAAAAGCAGAACTTAAACTTTCCGGAAAAACTTTTCTCTACTACCGAATCGAAACCTCGGAAGGTGCAGCCTATGTGCAGTACAGCTCAACGGTAACCGAGCCTTATATCCACGTACACAGTTCCGGTATCTACAATTTTTATACCTTTCCATTGGATGCCAAATACCTGGACGGCAATTGGCAGACCTTTGAGCGGGATATCCAAGCAGACGTTGCTTACCTTGATCCAACGGTTACCGTAGAGGAGATCGACTGGTTTACCGTGCGCGGCAGCGGTCGCATTGGCACCGTAGAGATCCTCACCGACACCCTCGAAGCCGCGGGTACTGATATCCCAGGACAGCTGCGCCCGCAGGCCTCCGGCGCCGACCGCATCAGCGAATGGCGCTACGACGGGCGCAACCAGGTGACCCACGCCACCGATGCCTCCGGCAACACCAGCACCTTTACCTACACCGCCGGCGGCCAGCTGGCGAGCAGCCGCAGCGGCATTATGGCCAGCGGCTCGATCCTGGATAACTACCTGGACAACTACCAGGGCGACCCCACTTTCAGTGCCAACGACAGCGAGGCGCGGGATTACCAGTTTGAGTACGATGTCCAGGGCCGGGTGATCGCCGAGCGGGACCACCGGGGCCGGGTGGTGTTGAGTCACAGCTACGATGACAGCGGTCGCCGCATCAGCAGCACCGATGCCAACGGCTACACCACCCACTTTGCCTACAGTGCCGACGGCCTGCTGAAGTACAGCCTGGCACCGGTATTCAACCCCGGTAATAACAGCCTCGAGTGGCAGCTGAGCAGTTTTAGCCACAACGCCTTCGGCGAAGTGACCGGCACCCGCCAGTACGCCAGCCGCCTCAGCAATACGGCGTTTAACAACCTGGGCCTGGCCGGCGATGCCGCGACCCTGGACAACCTGGCGGCGAGCCTCGCCGATGGTGACGACACCGTCACCAGCACCGTCTACACCCAGCGCGGGTTGGTGGACAACAGCACCGATGGCGAAGGTTTTATCACTACAGCCCAGTACAACGCCTTCGGCGAGCGCACCCGCTTGAGCCAGGCGATAGATGTTGCCAACAGCCGCCAGGCAGTCACCGACTTTAGCTACAGCCGCCGCGGCGAACTGGAAACGAGCAGCGCGCAACTGAGCAGTGGTCCCTTCGCCAGTATTACTTCCAGTACGGTGTACAACGCCTTCGGCGAAGCGGTATCCAGTACCGATGCGCGGGGTTACAGCACCGACTACGCCTACGACCGCCTGGGACAGTTGCTGACCCAGACCGATGCCCTGGCGCAGCAGACCCACTTAAGCTACGACGCCTTCGGCCGGGTACTGACCCGCACCGATGCGCTGAACCGCAGCACCCGCTACGAATACGACGACGCCAACCGCAGCCAGACCGTCACCACCCCGGAGGGCGTGCAGACCCGCACCGTCAGCAATGTCCACGGCGAGACCTTCGAAGTCTCCATCAAGGTTGGAGACAGCTGGCTGCGCCAGGCGCGCTACGACTACGACACCCAGGGCAACCTGACCGACACCACCGATGCCCTCGGCAACAGCGCCCGCAGCGAGTACAACGCCGCCGGCCAACTCACCGCCAGTGTCGACGCCAGCGGCGTGCGCACCGAATTAACCTACGACCCCCAGGGCCGGGTACTGACCCGCACCCAGGACGTGGGCGGTCTCAACCTGACCACCACCCAGCGCTACGGCCACCGCTATGAGGAAACCGTGGATGCCAGCGGCAGCGCAACTCGCACCGAGTACGATAAAAATGGCCGCGTGAGCCGGGTAATTGTCGATGCCAGCAGCGATGGCTCCGGCCTTAATTTGCTGACCCAGTACCGCTACGACGGCCAGGGCAATGTGCTGGAAGTGCAGGAGGGCAGCCTCAGTGGCGGTATCGATGGCAGCGCCAGTATCAAGCGCACCACCGCCTACAGCTACGATGAGCTGGGCCGGGTACTGAGCGAGACCCTCGACCCCAATGGCCTCGCCATCACCACCCGCTACGAGTACGACCAGGCCGGCAACCGCACCGCGATGACCAATGCCCTGGGGCACAGCACCTACTTTGTCTACGACGAGCTGGGCCGTGAGCGCTATGTGTTGAGCCCGTTCTCTACGGATGCCACCTGGTACTCGGCCCTGGAAAAGAAGTATGACGCTGCCGGGCAGTTGTCAGCTATTACAGAGCACCGCAGCACTTACAATCTGCCGGAGACTCTGGATATCCCTTCAGTGGCAGCGATATATAACCTTATCGTGGATGAGGACCGCACCACCCGTTACGTCTACAACGACGACGGCCAGCTGACCCACAGCATCGACGCCCTGGGATATGTGACGGAGACGGTGTACAGCAGCACCGGGCGTGTCAGCGCCGTGATCCGCTATGCCGACAGGATAGATCCGTCCAGCGAAACTGTGGACGACCTGGTGCGCGACACCAGTAACGATCGCGAGACCCGCTACCAGTACGACGCCGCCGGCCGCCAGACCCATACCCTGCGGCTGTTCGAACAGGGTGGGGTGCAATACGCCTATGTCACCGAGAGCCTGTACAACAGCCGCGGTGAAGTGGTCGGCGAGATCGCCTACGCCCGCGCCCTGAATCTCGCCAGCGAGACCACCGCTGACCTGGATGCGCAAGCGGCGGACAATCGCCACAGCACCTTTATTTACGATGCCGCCGGCCGCCGCACCCACACCGTGGACAGCCTCGGCTATGTTACCGAGACCCGCTACGACGATAGCAACGACACCGAGACGGTGATCCGCTATGCCAACGGCATCGCTGTACCCGCCGCCAGCGGCTGGGCGGACCTCAGTGCCGCGGATCTGGCCATCAGTGCCAGCAGCCAGCACGACCAGGTGATCGTCACCCAGTACGACGCCGCCGGGCGCAAAGCCAGCCTTACTGAAAAGGTGTGGGCGGAGGGCGCCCTGCAAAATTACGTTGAGAGTTACCAGTACGACGCCCTCGGCAATCGCACCCAGATCAGCGACCCGCGAGGCTTCAAGACCTACTTCAGCTACGACGCCGCCGGCCGCCTGACCCACAAGCAGGTGCCGCGCAATACGACCCAGGGCTACCTGTCGACCTGGAGTTACGACGCCCTGGGGCAGGTGCTGAGTGAGACCCACTACAGCCAGGCCGTAGCGCAAAATGCCGACCCCAGTGCTATCAATACCAATACCCTGGCCCACGCCCAGGATCGCAGCACGCATTACACCTATATGTCCAATGGCAAGTTGCGCACTGAAACGGACAGCGCAGGGGTGGTGACCCTGCACGACTACAACGCCTTTGGAGAAATCTGGCGCACGACTGAAGCCAAGGATTTGGCTGAGCAGCGGGTCACTATCCGCGGCTTTGACCAGTTAGGTCGTCTGGTGGAGGAGACTAGCGGTCTGCCCGATAGGGACGCAAGTACGGTTAGTAACCGCCACAACCTCACAGAAGCGGAGCTGGGTGCCGACGAGCAAGTGGCCACCACTTACTTTGGTTACAACAGCTTCGGCGAACTGGAAACGCTGGTCAGCCCCCGCGGCCCCAGCTATACCAGCCAGCAGCTGCACGACCAGCTGGGGCGCAAGGTCGGTGAAATCGACGCCCGCGGCGGCAGCACCCAGACGGTACTGGACGCCTTTGGCAATATCGTCGCCACCACCGACCCCAACGGCAACACCGGGGTCTTCCTGTACGACGCCAACAACCAGCTCACCCACCAGGTGACCCCGGATGGCGCCGTTACCACCTACCGTTATGACGCCTTCGGCCAGGCCACCGACGTGCGCACCTACGCGCAGACACTGGCCGCCAGCACCGATATTGCCGCGCTCGACCGCGCCGCTTTGGAGTCTTTGCTCGGCAACTTGCAAGACCCCATTCGCGACCGCCACAGCGTTAGTGTGTACGACAACCGCGGCCAGCTGCTCACCAGCACCCAGCACGGCTACGACCTGGTCAACGGTCACGCCACCGCCAATACCGCCACCTATGAATACGACAAGGCCGGCAACCGCACCGCTGTGATCGACGCCAATGGCGCGCGCACGGATTATCACTACGATGCCCAGGGGCGGGTGATTCAGGAGACCGGCCCGGAGTACGCTGCAACGCTGACCTATCACAACACCGGCACCACCCAGGTGCGCGCTATAACCAAGTACAGCTACAACGCCTTCGATAAAACCTTCGCGGGCGATGGCTACTACTGGGATGTCAGCGCCGGGGAGGAGAAGACCTCGGCCTACGGCATCCAAAACCGCTATATGCGCTACGACCACAACGGCCAGCTGCTGGCGTTGCTGGGCCCCGCCTTTGTCGGTGCCAGCGACAGCGCCCTGGACAGCCCGGACTTCGACGGCAGCATTAGTACGGTGTGGATACGCTCGGTAACCGAGCGCCGCTACGACGCCCTCGGTCGCCTGGTGTACGAAGGCCAGCGCGGTATGCAGAATGCCAGCCTAAGTGACGACGGCAGCGCCAACGGCACCCAGCACGGCCAGGTCCAGGCAACCGCCTACAGCTACAACCGCCTGGATCAACAGGTGTACGCCCTGGATGCGGACGGCGGCCTGACCTACAGCACCTACGACGCCGCCGGCAACCTGCGCAGCGAGACCCGCTACGACCAGCGCCTCACCATTAACGACAGCGCCTGGGACGGCAGCCTCACTGGGCTCAATCTCGACAACAGTGCCGAGCACTGGCGCACCGACGCCCAGGCCCTGCAGGGCAGCGAGTCCAGCACCGGGCGCACGACCCATTACCAGTACAACGCCAACAACCTGGTGACCAAAACCGAATCCGATGCCGGAGTCTTCTTCGATCTCAACAACCTGGTGGACCCGGACTCCACCAGCGGCGACCAACAGGAACTGCAAAACGGCTTTAGCCTCGGCAGCACCCAGAGCAGCCAAGCGCTCTACGACGCCAATGGCAACGCCATTATCCAGATCGACGGCAAGGACCAGTCCAGCTTCGCGCTCTACGACAGCGCCGGCAACCGGGTACTGGAAGTGGACCGCCTCGGCTATGTCACCGAGTATCTTTACGACGGTCTCGGTCAGATCACCGCGCAGACCCGCTACGCCGACGCCCTTAACTTTAGCGGCCTCGGCGCTCCCGCCGACAACGAAGCCCGCCACGCCTGGCTCGACAACCTCTACGGTGGCAACCGCGCCGCCCTGGTGGCGAATATCGCCAGCGGCGACGAGCGCACCACCGAGTATGTGTACAGCGGCCGCGGCCTGCTGCTGGAAGAGCGCATCAAAGGCGAATCCTTCTCGCGCATCAGCAACTCCGGCACCGCCCTCAATATCACCCAGGTGAGCAGCGATCTGGTCACCCGCTACGACTACGACGGCAACGGCCAGGCCATCACCACGGTGCGCTACGACGGCGATGAGAATGCCGCAGATAGCCGCGTGGAGAGTGCCAGCTACAACGCCCGCGGCGAACAGGTGCAGATGCAAGGCGCCGAGTACACCGACTACCGCGGCCAGAGCGTGCGCGGCACAGTCAGCTACCGCTACGACCTGTTTGGCCACCGCACCGCCGAGATAGTGCACAACGACAGCGGCAACCAGGTTACCAGCCACTACTACAACATGATCGGCAAGCGGTTAGAGACCCGCGACGCGCGGGAAAACAGCGGTGACGCCAACTACGAAGGCAAGACCCGCTTCTACTTCGACGCCTTCGGCAACGCCGTCTACCAGAGCCAGACGCAGACGGATATCGACAACGCCCGGAGCCAGGTGATCACCTGGCTGCAATACGACGCTGCCGGGCGCGAAATTGCCCGCAGCAATAATGTGGATAAGACCGAGCTGGGTGGCCGGGTACAGCACGATATTGCCTACAACACCCACGGCCAGATTGTTGGTAAGGGTATTAATACCGACGTGCGCGACTCGGTGATCGGGGGCAAATACCAGGAGTACTACGTCTACGACGAACTCGGGCGGTTATTTAAAACCAACGCCGACAACGGCTCCCCGCGTATTTACCTGTACGACCAAAACGGCAATGCCTCGTTAGAAATTACCGCGATCAACAACGACAGCCTGGACGGTATCCAAACTGCGCGGCAGGCGATGAACGAACTCACCCAGAGTGAGACCCAGTGGAAGTACAGTCTGTACGACCAGGAAGACCAGCTGATTACGGTGGTGGAAGCCCCGCTGGCGACGCCCAGCGATAACGCCGACCTGGATGTAGGCTGGGATGTGGATAACGACAACTCCGAAGTAACCAATAGTGTGGACTCTGAAGCGGGCACAGATCCCACGATTACCGGTATCGGCTCCGCCAAAACAGCCACCAACAGCACTGCCACTTCCAGGGTCTGGGTCAACCTCAACAGCGGTAATATGCCGACCACCGCCGATACCGCAGTGAGTAACAAACACAGTCTGCCCGCTGAACGCGGGCAGACAACCGTGCGCAGCACCAATGTGAACTACGTGGATGGCGAAGGTAAGGGCTACGCCAGCAACTCCGGCGGCGCTACCGCTGTGGATGGCAATCTTTCCTGGGTAGATAACACCGATGAACTGTTGCACCTGAGCAGCGATGATCCACGCCTCAATTTTGAGGAACTGGGGCTCACCGCCAAACAGCAAACCGATCTCGCCGGACTGCTGGGCAGTACTAACTACCCGCTCGACGGCACCAGCCAGGGCCACCATCAAGGTTATGTCGAGCGGGATGTCCGTCACTACTACACCAGCCGTCAGGTCACTCTCGACAGCGGCCGGGAAATCACCGTGTTTACTAATCGCATTGAAGAGGAAGAGCAGCTGCACGTATTTGTGCCCCTGTTCAAAGGCAGCACCCAGTACGGCTGGCGCGAAGTGGTGATCACCACCAACGCCTACAACTACGACATCAATAGTGACTTCCTGCAGGCGGATGACAGCGCCGCAGACAGCGCTTTGGAAGATGCACAGAACAACCCGCTGCAGGTGATGCCGAGCCTGGACTGGTCGGTAGATGGCAATACCCTGAGTCTCGACAGCAGTGATGTGGCCAGTGTGTTCGGCAACAACACCAAGGTCAAAGTACTGGCGAAGAACAGCAGTGGCCAAGTGGTGATGGACAACGTCCAGTACAACTGGAGCGATGGTATGGACATCGCGCTCAACAGCAATGCGGCAGCAGTATCGCTGACATTCCTGAGCGCAGATGGACTGGTGTTGCACGCAGTGGATCTGTACAGCGATAGCGCCGACAGCCTAAATGGCAGTGTGGGCCTGCCAGGGGAAGGGGTTGGCCTTGAGCACTTGCCGGAGGTAAATAAGTTCTGGTTGTCTGCCGGTTATCAATCCTCGAAGCAGGGCAGCTCGAGCAAAACAAGCCTGGCTTACAGTGATTCGGCCAAAGTCTTAGAGACCACTTATGCCACAGAGGCGACCAAGTCTGAGAGTTACCCGGGGAAAGTGGAAGCCTATGGGGATGTAAAAGTTATTTATTCTTATGTGGGGATGCAAACAAAGCCCCCCCTTGGTGAATCCGCTGTACCGAAGATTACATTTACAGTCTCTGGGCTAAACGATGCTACCGGTGCAAAGATAAATACCAGTTTTTCCTATGATGGAGAGCGCTATTCAAAATCATTTGCCGTTACCAAGAATGGTACTTATACAGTTGAAGGTACTGAAGTTTTTGCCAATCGTCACGGCGGCTTCGGTTTAGGTGATTTACCTGAGGTAACGGTCTCCATGACCACTAATGGCCAGAACTGGGGTACCTATACAGATGATGGTACGGGTAATAGTGTTACCAAGACTTCCCCAGAGCGTGTCAAAGTCTACGATTTGCCTATCGGCACAGAGTCGATCAAATTCGTTGCCGATGGTAAAACCAAAAATGTGGATGTGCCCACCGGGCAGAGCTGGGTATACGTCGATACCTCATCGATGAATAACAGCGCGACCAGCCTGGCATTTGAACTGTGGGCCTACAGCAGCAATAGCCAGAAAGGCACGGTTCTAAACCACGCCAAGGGTAATTTTAATAACAACAGCGGCGGTACGGTGACGAATATCACTAATGCTGTGACCAAAACCCTAAAAATCAAGACCTATACTCACAGTGCCTCCTCCGAGGGTGACAGCTACACCTCCGTCTTTTACTCGCAGGTGGGCATGTACAACCGCGAGGCCATCCGTAATATCGCCTTGCAACTGACCGGTGCCGCCAACGATGAGACACTGATCGCCCACCACGCTACCTACAACGCCTTCGGCGAAACTGTGGCCTCGATCGACAACAACGGCAATGCTACCCTGTACGAGTACGACCAGCGCGGCAATGTAGCCAAAGAGCTGAAGCCGGAAGCGGACGTCTACACCGAGCAGATGACGAAGTTCCGCGCCCACACCGCCACCGAATACGGCGTCAATGCCTTCGGTGAAGTGGTGATGGAAAAGGTGGGGGCCGAAGCTGCCGCCGGTGCCAGCAGTGCCACCCGCACTGCAATTACCAACTACAACACCCAACACCAGCAAGTGCGTCTGCAGGACTATGAAGCGGGTCTGCTGATTGCCAGCCAGGACGGAATAGGGGATTACGATACCCAAGCTTACGACCAGGCCGGCAACCTCAAGGGCAGCAGCCAGCGGGTGTATTACGCCAATGAGCGCGGCAGCGGCACCGGTTCACTTTACTACCAGGTGGCCTACCACTACGACGCCAACAACCAACTGGTGCGAATGAATCGCTTCCAGGATAACTCCCTGGCGATCGACTATGGCTATAGCGCCTCCAATCGTTACGACGAGTGGGACTACGACGAGTTTGGCAACCGCATCCGCCACCGCAATGCCCTCTACGACGATACCAATTATGTGTTGAATGCCAGCTTTAACAGCAGCGGTAACGCCACGGCCAGTGGCAAGGTAGACCAGGAGACCTACCGCTACGACGGCATGGGCCGGGTACTGCAGTACAAGAGCTATAACGGCAAGATCACCGATTACGCCTACGCCTGGAGCGACTCGGTGAGTCGCAATGTACTGGCCGCTACCGGCCAGCAGGCCCAGGGCGCCGCCGATGAAGTACAGCTGGGTGGCTATATCACTTCTATCGCCAAGTCCGGTATGGGCGGCGCCGTGGACACCGATTGGAACCAGTCCTCCCACGAGGATGTACTCAGCGACGCGGTCGACTACTTCGGCAAAGCCGTCTGGCACGATGACCTCGGCGGCCACCGTATCGAATACGCCTACAACTACGCCGGCTGGCTATCGCGCCAGACCGGCAATACCGCCCTGAGTGGCGACGGCACCTGGGAGGCGCGCAACAACCAGGATATTCGCTACACCTACTACCACAACGGCAACCTGTTCCGCACCTACGACTACGGCAATAACGGCCTCGCCGATGGCGACCAGACTGCCGCCAACGACGGTGTCGCCCCCGCCGTTACCGAATACCGCTACGACAAAGCGGGCAATCGCACCGGCGAGCTCTACTACCGCTCCAACGACCTGTACAACAACCTCGGCCGCGTGGTGTACCAGCACAGCAATGCCACCTACGACGAACAGGGCCGCATCACCAATATCGAAGGCTACGACGAATACGGTAACGCCTACCAGATCGACTACACCTTCGATGTGTTTGGCAACCGCCGCAGCGTCAGTAGTGTTTACGACGGCCGCTATGTCGACAATCTCGATGGGACCATCGACGGCAAGACCCAATCGTTCTACTACACCTACGACAAAAACAACCGCTTCACCCTCACCCTCGGCGAGTTTGAAAACGGCCAGATTGTCCTGGGTAAAACCGGCACCGCGATTGCCTACAACGGCCTCGACCAGCGCTATCTCGCCAGCCGCGCCAGCGACGGCAGTATCCGCGAGAAATACGCCTACGACAGCAACGGCCGCCTCACCACCGTGCATATCGACCAGGGCAGCGGCTTTGTGCTGCGCGCCAGCCGCATCAATAACGATGCGGGGCAGGTCACCGCCTACTACGAGTACGACTCTGCCGGCAAACTGTCCAGCGCCACCGACAACTACTACAACGCCGATGGTATCCAGCTGGGTTACGCCACCACCCAGTACGATGAGAATGGTCTAGCCACCGACGAAGTCACCCGCAGCCGCAACACCTTCCTCGGTGACGGCCAGACGGTGGACACCACCATCACCAGCGCCTACCCCGAAGACGGCGCCGCCCCCACGGTAACCACGCTGTACAACACCTACGAAAAGTGGGATAGCTACAAAACCAAGTCGGTGGTAATCAGCGCCGACAACAAAGACCTGCATCCCAAGCAGCGTAAAAGTTGGGAGAACGGCGAAGCCTTCTACACCTACGACTCCAATGGCCATATCCGCCGTGTCTACGACGTAGAAGGGGAGCGCGCCATCGCCTATGTAACCGACAAGGAAGGGCGTACCCTGGTGCGCGAAGAGATCAACGACGACGGCCAGAACGACCTCGGTCGGGAAATGCGTCACTTCTACTACTTCAACGGCCACGCCGTCGGCGATGTGGGCAACGACCAGGTGCCCAGCCGCTACGACTATGTGAAAGCACTAGCCGAGGCTGAGGGAGCGGGCAACCGCCACCTTAATAGCAACGGCGACCACGTACAGGCGGTGCAGTCGGCAGACTTCGACCAGAACTACCAGCCGATCAACCCCAACTATCCCACGGCCAGCTACTCCAGCTACGAAGCCCAGGGTGGAGAAACGCTGCAGAGCATCGCCGCCACGGTGTGGGGCGACTCTAGCCTGTGGTACCTCCTGGCCGATGCCAACGGCATGAAGGGCGACGAGGTACTGACCAAAGGCCAGCGCCTCGAACTGCCGAATGTGGTCACCAATATCCACAACAACAGCGACACCTTCCGCCCGGTAGACGGTGCCCTACAGATGGGGGATACCGCCCCGACTCTGCCGGATGTGCCACCGCCACCGGCGGATGATGGAGGTTGTGGTGCGCTGGGTATGATCCTGGTGATTGTGGTTGCGGTGGTGGCCACGGTACTGACAGCAGGTGCTTTTGTTTCAGTTGCCGGTGCTAGCATCGGCAGCATGATGGCAGCGGGTGCCGGTGCTATTGCCTCAGGTACCCTGGGTTTAGGGGCTGCCTTTGTGGCGGGTGCCGTGGGCTCGATTGCCAGCCAAGCAACCGCAATCGGCCTCGGAATGCAGGAGGACTTTAGCTGGAGCGATGTCGCCATAGGCGGTCTTACTACTGTGGCAACGGTGGGCGCCGCCAGCTACCTGAATGGAATTGACAGCTTTACCAAAATGGTGGATGGGGTCTCCAAACTCAACTGGGCCGGTTCTGCCGCTTTGGGAGCCAGTACTGCGGTCAGCAGTTACGGTATTAACAAAGCGTTTAATAAGGATGTGAGCTTTAGCTGGCGCAACGTGGCGACTTCTGCGGTTGCTTCTGGAGTTGCCTCAGGCCTGAGTGATGGTTTCTCCCAAACCAGTGAAGCCGGTGTGCTGAGTGAAGTATTGCAGAGCGGCAGCAGCTTTGGTGCGGATGTAGGCCGGGAGCTCACAGGAGCCCTGATCAACGAGTCAGTGCAGAGTGCTATCTGGGGCGACAGTTTTGACTGGGGTGGGGTGGCAATTGCCACTGCTGCAGGAGTCGCTCAAAGTTCGATCAAGCGCTTAGGCGGTGATGGTGAGCCGGTTGCCGGCGGCGGTCTGGATGCGGCTTCTGTTACTGGTGGCGAAAAAGCCAGTGCTAGAGAGCGCGAGTTACAGGAGCGCGTTGATGCACACGTAACAACAATTACGGGTTATCAAGGGCGCGAAGGTGATCTTGAAACTGTACAGGTTATTGCTAGCCGAAGTGATATTTGGGGCAGTGAGAGGGACTACTGGTCTAACAGTTCGGTGATCCAGCGGAATACGCAGGTGATGATGCATTCGGCGCAATTTAATGCTGTGCTGGATGCGAAAACTGCGCAACGTAGTGCACAGATAGCCGCTCAGCAAGACTACGCTGAGCTGAGTTTTGCAGAGCAATATCAACTGGCGACTCCTACAAATACATGGACCGATGCTGGTTTGATTGCACCTGGTGGGACTGATTTTTCTGATGAGATATCTAATTTAGAGAGTTACATAGGCTCAGTTGATACTTTTGGAGGGCAAGAGGTATTAATAGATGAGCCAAATATTTTTGGATATGTACATGGAAAGTTAGAGCAAAGTGTAACTGGACTTGAGAATTGGCTTGATGAATACAATCAGCCAGGCTCTATTTCTATGGGTGGATCAGCTGATTTTCAATTTTTGAAAATTGCTTCGAATGTTGGAGGAATGTTTGGGTTGGACTCAAATGGAAAATTCTTTGTTTCTACGGGCCTTGAATATGGTGCGGCATTAAATAGTATTGGTTTTGCCGCTGGTGCAGAGGTTAATATTGCCCTAGCTGATTTGGAATTCGAAGGTTATGCAGCAAAAGGTGGAGAGGCATTAATCACTAGTGCTGAGTGGGGTGTTAAAGACGAGTTGACCAAAAAAATCTTAGGGGAAAAAATTGGGAAGCTGCTGAAAGGAAAAGGATTAGATGGGGTGGTGGGGTATGAGCATAGTATTCTGCAGGGGAGGGATTATGAGGGCGGCCCTCTTAAAGCTATGGGGCGTGCTGATGCGATAACGGTTGGAGTATCCGGAGGATTCACTTTTGAAGATGATTCAAAAAGTAATGATAAGTTAAAAAATAGATTCGGCGATCTAGTTCCAGATCTTGATATAACTAAGCAGCATGTACCATGGGCAGCAAGTACTGACAATACATTGATAGGTAAGGCCGTCTACGCACTGGCTATACAAACACCTAAAAATATTATCGAAAGTTGGACAATAAAAGATGCGGTAAAAAATATGATGGGAGTTGATGGCGGAGAATGGGCGTGGAAATAAGCAGTTACGAAAGTTACTTGGTAAGTCGTAGTGTTTGGGTGATAGTAATGGCTGCAGTTGCAGCTATTACTTTGTCGTGTTTTCTGTACTTTTTTTTTGTTCAGTCTAAATCGGATAGGCTCTGGGAGCTTTGGCCGGTAAAGTTTTTAATTGGTGTTCTTGGGGCTTTAACTACGCTGTTTTTTGTGATTCTGATCGTTGATTATTTTTCGGTAAATCATTACAGGGACCTACTCAAACTGAGAGCAGGTGAAGTTCGATACACAGAGGGTATTCCGCATTACAGTACAATTCCATTTTCTAGAAAGTCTCCTGACGGACCTCAGATGGTTGTTGCTAGTCTTGGTGGGGTATTCTTTTCCGTATACAGATCGCCCCCCCCTTGTATAAATAATAGGCTCAGTTCTAGAGGGAAATCCTCTCTCTTGTTGAAGGATACAACTATTTATAGAGCTTGGTACGTTGAACGAAAGAGAGATGGGCCCTTTAAAGACTTGCAAGGTTTTGAAGCATGTTTGATCAAACTTGATATTATCGACAATCAATCATCTAGGACACCCACAGATTAGAGAGGAAGAACAATCTAGGACACCCATCTCTGACAGCTTGTTCTTTTTATTTGAGGGAGTGGGAGCGATGAAACCTTGAGGAGTTAAGGTTGAAGCTCGAAAGTGGTGCTTGTAGATAGAAAGTGGGAGTAGCGGTATCGAGAGATTGGATAGGAATTAGCAGGAAGCTGAAGAGAGGAAGCGTTGACAGTCGCCTATACCGTGTACCCAGCGCTTGTTGAGCCGGATACAGGCCAGTCGTACAGTCTCTACTGAACCTACCAAGCCCTTAAAACGACTTTCAAAGTTTCGGTTGAGGTAAAGCCAGTGTTTGGGAGCGATACCTAATCGTTTCAGAATGGGTGGCGTTTCTTTGGCAATCAGGCCCCGTTTTCTGGGGTCCAAATGCCGACCGCTCCAGTCCACCAGTTCCAAATAGTGATCTAGCTGAAAAGGTAGGCCTTTAGGCATGTTTAGGCGCTCACCACCTACCAGCGGCAGCAAGCTTTTGGGTTGTTCACCGGAGATTGCTGCACGAATACGCTGTTGAATTGATGTGTAATCAGAATCTTCAGGAGTCTTGGCAATATTGGCGCGGATGGGGTTGAGGTCGACGTAGACCATGCAGGCGGCCAGGGCTCTTTCATCTAGTAAAGCTTGGGATTTGAAGCGCCCCTCCCAGAAGCGGCCGGTGCAATTGACTTCTGCATTAGCCTGACGAGCAATAGATTCATTTGAGCAGCGCATAAACCAGCTGATATCCATCAATCGTTCTCGCCACAGAGCAATAAGCTCTTTGAGTTTTCCCCTCTCACCGTGATCAAGGGTATGACCTTGAACGTAGCGTTGAGCCAGCTTGGAAGTATTAAAAAGTTCTTGCCAGCGATGAATGACTTCAACATCGGACCAAGTTTTCGCTGTGTGTACGTCAATATAGAGCACAATATGGTAGTGATTAGTGATTAGTGATTAGTGATTAGTGATTAGTGATTAGTGATTAGTGATTAGTGATTACGGCATAGGCTGCGATCTTAAGGGCAAAGGTGCTAGCCTGTTTGTGCATTCTGGCCTCAATCCGCGAGCGGCGATACCAAGGTCATTATCTAACTCTGAAGTTAAAACTTACAAAAACTTCTTGCAAGCACCGAGGGTGTTGTGTCCAGAACTTTGAGAGCCGAAAATTCCAGAGCGTAATAGAAAGAAAATGCTGGCAGAGGCTTATGCTGTATCCCCTGATTTTGTTGAGCTGACTGTTTCTTACCAGTCTTTAAATAGATTTTAAAAATTTTGATTGAGATAGAGCTGGTGTTTTTATGAAATACAAATAAATTTCAAGTGCGCAGTGTTAGTTTTCTGAGAGCTTTTAATAAAAGGCATATTGGATGAGTCTGGTTGATAGTTAGTGCTTTTAACTTTTCTCCCGTTTAATATTTTATTGTTAAGGATAGGTAATGTTTGAAGGAAAATTGAGTGCCCTGTTTAGGGTGAGTAGCTTAATGTTATTTTTAGCTGGAGTTGTCTCTCCTGCTTTTGCAATTTATGAGGATTCTATTCAATTTAGCCAGAGTGGTGTAATAGATGATAATGACACCTACCTCTATGCACCAATGGTAATGTTTGATGAGGTGGAAGGTAAGTATAAACTTTGGGCATGTGGTGGTGTTGCTGGCGATCATATTATCTACAAAGAGTCGCCTAGGCTTGAAAGGTTGAAGGATGTGGGGTGGTACTCTGCTTTTAAGCCTTCAGGTTTGGAAGATAAATTTGATGGAGAGCATACTTGCGACCCTAGCGTTTTACGCGAAGGAAATAATATTTACCTTTACTATGGTGGTCAGCCACTTGATAGTAAAGTTGCAAAGATTGGCGTAGCCGTATCGTATAATGGTGGAAGGGACTTTTATCGTCTCCATGGTGGGGTTCCTGTTCTAGAGCCGAGATTACCATGGGAGGGTGGTTATGGCGTGGGGCAACCTTCAGTTGTTAAAAATCCATTGGATGGTTGGTATTATATGATTTATACCAATCAAAATGGTGCAATTAAAACCCTTGAGGTTATAAAGTCAAGCACTCCAGAATTCACTCCCTCTACTATTGAACATGTCACCACTATAGACCCGACAATACCTTCCAGCTGGAGTGTTGATTTGGTATGGAATCCATCTAGAAATCACTTTGTGATTGTTGGGAATAATTCCAGTGGTGAAGATGTTAATAAGTTGCGTGTGAAATTAACTCATTACGACCGTTATTGGAATTACGTAGGCAATACTGTATTTGAGAAGAATATTGGTTGGCGATTTGGTGAAGGAGTTGGGGTCCTCACAGATTCTCAAAAAAAACTAGGTGGTTATTTTTCAGGCGGCACGCATAGTTTAGTCTTTATGGCTGCCACATGGGATGATAGTGGTGCAAAGTGTAAGTTTGCCTGTTCTATCGAAGGTCCAGTAATGTATGCTCAATTCACCGAAGGGCAGGGCGGAGTTTTTAAAAATTGGTTGCTTGATGGTTATGATATTGCACTTTTTAATCCGAATGGTATGTCCAATATATATCAGACGAGGGAGTGCCGAAGGGGTATTTTTAGATGAGACTGCATTTTTATTGCCTTATTCCTATTCTGCACAGGATGCAGTAGGTGGGGACTTTGATGGGGATGGTATATTTGATTTCGCTGTATACAATGGTTTGAAGGTTACAGTTTGGTTTGGGAAAGGCGGGGGAGCCTTTGGTGGTTCGGTAGAATTTGATTGGTATGCAAACTTAATTCCAGGCTTGGGCCAACTGCTCTCTGGTGACTATGACGGGGATGGGAAGGATGAGCTTGGTTTGTATAGCCCGTCCGGAGATGGTTGTTTTTATTTTAGAAGCTATAGGTTAGCTTCCTTTAGCAGCGAGTATAGGCACTGTTGGAGTAAGTCTAACTCCTCTAAGGCTATATCTGGTGACTTTAATGGCGATGGTATGTGGGACATTGGGCTTTACAACCCCAATAGGCTTGGAAATATCTATATAAAGTATGGAGACAACCAGTATCTATTTAATGGACAGACGGCTACACACTATGGCCGTTATGATAACGCGGAAGCATTTAGTGGCGACTTTAATGGCGATGGGGTAACGGACTTTGGGGTGAGAAATGCTAATGATGATGGCAAGCTTGAATACCGATTCAGTAACGGAAATGGTGCATTTACTGAGGGTAAGCAAGTATGGTATTGGTCAAAAAATGGAATTTTAGTAACTGGTAAGTACCCTTAGCAGCCCCGCCAAATAAATTGGCTTGCAAAATTTCGATTGAGATAGAATCAGTGTTTTGGTGAGAACCCCCAGTTGCTCAAGAATGGACGGGATACTCTCAGAAATTGTGCCGTGCTTTTTGGGGGCTAAATGTTGACCATTCCAATCTACTATCCATAAATAGTGATCCAGCCGAAAGGGAAGTCCTTTCGGCATATTCAGTCACTCACCGCCTAAAAAGTGGCAGTAGTTCTTCGGGTTACTCGTCTGAGATTTCTGCACGTATAAGTTGTTGATCAGACTCTTCGGGTGTTTCTGTCATAGATAGGGTTGCTATCGACAAAGATCATACAGGCGGCAGGGGCTTTTTCACTATTAAAGCTACCTACGCAATTTCTTCTCTATTGATTTGATAGGCGATCGGCTTGTTTAAGCCGCATATAAACCAGTCTATGTTCATAAAACGCTCACGCTAAAGGCAGGCAGTTTCGATAGTTAACCAGTTCAAAACAATCAATTTGTCAATATCTAGCAATATGTGGGTAAGCGATCCATAGAACCTAATAGGCTGTTGATATAGGTTTACTGGGGCTGCCTTCAACTGTACCCGATATTGATTGGTACAAGCTCTGGCTCAAGGGCTTTTCTCACAATCCCGCAAGGCCCACTTACAATTCTCCGCCGTAAATAGGATCACTGCTTTAGAGAATCCTTGTGCGCCTAGATATCCATAAGGGAATGCCCATGTGGCCGGCCAACAATGGGCTGGGATTCTCCTATCGATAATCAGGGTTAGAAAAGTCGGGCTTACAGCCGGCATCCCAGGCAGAGCGCTGATTGCCGTGGGCGGGAATGCCCCCAGCATCTTTTATCGTTCGCGCCATATGCATCAGGTTCCAGGTCATAAACGTGGTGTTGCGATTGGTAAAGTCGTTTTGTGGGCCACCGGAACCGGGGTCAAGATACGAGGGGCCGGGGCCAGCTTCTCCCACCCATGCCGCATCTGCCTGGGGAGGGATAACATAGCCAAGGTGTTGCAGAGAGTAGAGAATATTCATGGCGCAGTGCTTTGCGCCATCTTCATTGCCGGTGATAAGGCAACCTCCCACCCGGCCGTAGTATGCGTACTGGCCTTTAGAGTTCAGGTCTGCTGAATTCGCATAGAGCCTTTCTATGGTCTGGGTACAAATAGAGGATTTCTCTCCCAACCAGATCGGCGTGGTAATAACCAGGATATCTGCGTCTTCAACCCGGCGATAGAGCAGTGGCCACTCATCAGTGTCCCAGCCATGCTCCGTCATATCCGGGTAAACACCAAAAGCGATGTCGTGATCAACGGGGCGTAAAACCTCTACTGAGACTTTGTTGCGCTCCATGATTTCCCTGGATATGCGAATTAGACCGTCTGTATGGGAGAGTTCAGGCGTAGGCTTTAGAGTGCAGTTGAGGAATAGCGCCTTGAGGTCGGAGAAGTCCGACTTGCTAGACTTGCAGTCTTCAATTTGCTTCTGATTTAGCTTCGTCATTTAAGGCCTCCTTGCCACAATTTAGATAATAGCCCGAGTTCTAATCCCGTGATTTCAAAGAGGATCGTTTTGACTTATTCGCCCGAGGTCAACTTGAGGACTATAGATCCTTAGAGCTCGTTACTTTTGGCGTGAATCAGCTTGCTCAGAGATTAACTAACCATAAAGCTGCACCTATATTTGACTGATAACCACCTTGGAAGTCTCCATGAAAATAAAAAATCACCTATTACTTTTGCTCGTATCAGGACTTATGACTCTTGTGAACATGCATGCCAATGCTCAGCCGGAAGCCAAAGATTCCCTGGAGGGGGTGTGGTGTGCGGTTGAAGGAGAGTCGTTTATTTTCTATGAGCACAGCCCGGACGCCTTTACTTTGGAGAAGGGGCAAATTTGCCGGACCTTTAAGGTTCTCAAGCAAACAGGTGTAGGCGGTGGCGGCCGTTATCTTGAGGTAACGAAGAAACCGAATGTTAAACACCAGCTGACTGCGGTTGAAGAGACGGTGAATGAGGCCACTATTGCCAAGGATATCGGTATCTTTGCCTACATGAAGAGTGGCAATAGAATCCAGTTGGTAGCTGTTGATGTTTCCGATGAGAGCGTTACAAATTTGACCTTAGATGGCAGTGGCACCATGCGCGGCTTTATTGAAGAGGTTACAGCTGATCATTCTGCCGGGCAGGGTCATGAAGCTCACGTTGGGGTTCTGTTCTTTCGGAGGTCATCCTCATCGATACCCGAGACCTTTGATCAGGATTGGGAATCAATTTTCAATGAAACCCATACCAAGCAGTAGGGATACAGGCATTAGATCATCCATCGTGATAGATCTCTCATGTACTGCTTGAGGCTCAAGTTTTTGTGAGTTCGACTCTGCCTAACAACCTGGCAACAATGATTGTACGGCACTCAATTTGACCATTGCACAGGTAGAGGGGCAGTATCATGTGCTCTATTCAGGCTAAACTGACAGAAAATGTACTTTTGGCTACTCGCAATTCAAACAATCTGAGCAGATTAAACTCTATTTTACTTAAACAGTTGATTTGGAGGTTTCTGGTGAGCTCATTTTTAATAAGAAAAACCCCATCAATAGAAAGTAAATTGCTGTAACAATGACATTGAGCAACCCTGAGACTAAGCTCAATACAGCAGGTAAATCAAAGAACCTGTTATATGGGAGGATCATCATAATAGGGATAAGCCATTTGGTATATTTTAACTCTACTTTGTAACAGGAGATTGCGAATAGACATACAAATATACCGTTAAAAGTCACCGTATTTACGAACGTATCCAATAATTCTTGAGCTACATAAATTCCGAAAGCTGACGTTTCTAATGAGATCGTCCTGATATTATCGCCTAGTGCCAAGGAGCTTGTATAATCATTAGCTATTGGTATAAGTGCTAATCCCAAGAGCTGGGCAATATTGATAATAGCTACGGAGACCAGGGTGAATGAAATCAATGCCGCTGAAGCAACTTTACTATTCTCCCAAAATAGGACTGCAATAAATACAAACGAAAGGGCATAACAGGTCCTTAATGCGAGTAAAATCAATTTCAGGATAATAAATTCATTTGGGGTTTGGCCAAGCGCGATCAAAAAATCGCCCATTTGAATTGTAGAGCTGGGCTTAAAGAACTGTATATTGTTTGGTAGTAAAATAATGAACCCAACAAACAATATGAACTGAATAAAAAATAGATAGCCTGAAACTTTCGCTAAGTCATTACTGTTGAACCTTAGTTTTTTTAGCTTCATCTATTTTTATTCCATAATCAGACAACTGATAGATCGATTAATATCAATCCTTACTAGCTTAGACAACGCTTGATATGTATATAATTGTAAATAAGTATTAATTAAGTGTTGGATAATGCTTGAGCTTGACTTTTCGCTTGCCCAGTTGAATCAATTAACCATGCATAGGGCCCCGTATCTTTTAATTTGCTCGCTTTTCAAGCCTCTTGGCACCGCCTTAGCGAGATATAAGAGCCGCCAATGGAATTTGAATCCAGTCTAGGTGGCGATGTAATATTCATGCCAAGAAGTAGAGGTTTGAGTATTTGCAACCTTCAAGTGCTTTAACTATTGCATTTATTTTAGGGTAAAGACCTATTGCTAATAGTGCATAAGTCATTACTAATCGATCAGTTCCGACATCTTCTTCATCAAGATAGCTGAGGCATTGTCGGTAAACTGTTGCCCCTCCTCAATATACTCCCAGACAGTGGCATCACTCTTCCAGCCACCTTGCTTCTTGATCAGCTCAAAGCCAACTTTTTCTCGCGCAGCGGAAGTAGACAGGCCTCGGCGAAAGCTGTGGCTGCTGAGTTCGGCAACAAAATCAAAACCGCAGGCCTCCCCGAGATTTTTCAGTAGATCGTTGATAGCTGTGGGGTTTAACTGTCGACTTTGCACCGTATCCCAGCGATTGACTGACCGAAATGCTGGTCCAGTTCTAATGCCACTAACGTCTAGCCAAGACTTAAGTGCTCGTGCGGGGCAGATTTCAAGGGTGCCGTAGGGAAGGGCGCGCATCATTCCCTGACCACTTTGATCCGTTTTTGATTTGGGGAGGCGAATGATCAAGCCTTCCTCCTCCCATATCAGGTCTTCAACCTGGATCGCTACTAACTCACTGCGCCGAAAGGCGCCAAAGAAACCTACCAGCACCAATGCTAAGTCACGGGCCTTCTTCTTGGAGTCAGGCTGAGAGCGCAACTGTCGGGTGAAGGCTGCAATGTGTTCGAGGCTCAGCGCCTTGGCTTTTTGCTTGGGCTTTCCGTGGGTGCGGCGAATACCGCGCATGGTTTTCTGTACTAGCGGCTCAGCGACTGGGTTGGCAATGCCTTGATAAAGGTGCCACTGGCCTATAGCGGTTAAGTGCAAATCCAGGGTGCGTGGGTTCAATTGCTTGGCCCGACTCAATAAATAGCTAACCAGTGAATGGCTATCGGTGGGGAGTCGGCCTCCCCATTTCTCGAACTGGCGAATGGCAGACCGATAGGCTTTGCGAGTGCTGTCTGAAGTTGCTGCTTTCAGGTACTTCTGGATGTCATCCTCAGCCAGAAGTGCTCCAGCCCCAGTAGATGTACTGCTGAGCGGGGATTGAGGTTGGGTTTTGGTTGAGGCTAGAGGCTGTTTTCTCATGAATTCTGTGTCACCCGGAAACCACTATTTGTACTGAGGGTACGTTAAATGGGGGTTTCCTTACTTTTATAACCTTCGATAAGAATCATTATCGAAGGTTAGTTAGGTTAATTCAAGAATTGGTTTATTTTTTAATATTATGTATTATTACGTAATACGTAATTTGGTACAAAATAATCTGAGGAATGATTAATGGCGCGCACAGGGGTCACCTATCTGGACATTTTTGAAGCAGCAAAAGCGATTAAGGCCCGGGGCGAGGAGCCGACAGTTGATAGAGTGCGCGCTCATCTGGGGACTGGGAGTAAAAGTACAATTGCGCCGCTTCTAAAGCGGTGGAAAAGCGAGAGTTCCAGCAGCACTGATGTCAGCGGCTTGCCTAAAGATTTGGTGGAGGCACTGAAAGGGCTTCATCAGCGTATCCAGGGCGATGCGGACCAAAGAGTGGAGCAGGTTCAGCAGGAATTTGAAGCTAAAGAGCTGGAGATAACAGAGAGACTAAATGAAGCTCAAGAGACCAGTAGCAAGCAAACCGCATTGATTCGCGAGCTGGAGCAGAAGCTTTCAGCTTCTGAAGGTGAGAAGCGCCGCCTCAAAGTTACCCTGGGTGAAACTCAGTCAGAACTGGAAAAAAGTGAGTTTCAATTGGAGCAGGCCTCGGTTCGAGCTGAGGAGCAGAAGGCCTCAATTGAAGAGATGAAGCAGGAGAATCGCGATGTGCGCGAACACTTTGAGCACTTCCAGCAACGAACAGCTACAGACCGGCAGCACGAGCGAGATCAGTTTCGATCTTCCAGTGAGCAACTTAAGGGGCAGGTGGCTTCACTGGCGGAGCAACTCGGGCTGGCGGAACAGAAGCTTTCTGAGCAGGGCCTTCTGTATAAGCAGGGGCAGGCATTAATCACTGAACTCAACCGGGAAAAGCAGGAGTTGCGTGAAAATATAGGCGCCGCTCAAACCAAAGCAGCAAACTATAAGCGGCAGGCTGAAGAGCAGGCGGCAAGCGCTGAACTCCAATCTTCTGAAATTACACGACTACAGGATGAGGTTGCCCGCCTCCAGAGCAGCGGTGTAGGACAAGCGAAAGAGATTCAGCTTCAGCAAGTATCTCTGGAAAGGCTGGATGCTGAACTGGGTGCTACAAAAGACCGGATAGAGACCTTGTCAGACGAGAATCGTATCCTTCTACAGGAGAAGGCAATGCTGCAAGGGCAGTTTGCCCAACTGGAAAAATCTTTGGGTAAGCAGTAGTTCAGAACCCGGCAGGTTGGGGTCGTCGTCAGTTGATAGCCCCAGTTCAATTGGTTGTCGCATCTAAACAGATGTGACAACTGTCAAATTGAAATACTTTGACTAGCTGGTACTATTAAAGATAAGTAAGAGCAAATTTAGCTGTAGTTGATCTACCTATCCTTATATAAGTCCTACTCACTAACACCGCATAATAAAGTTCCTTATATAAAGTCCCCCTTGCTTTTATTTGCCGCGGTTCATAAGGCATTTGGGAGGCAAGTGTTGTCCAATCATTTCAGAGAAATCATCGATAAACCCACGTTTTTTGGTTCGCTGGCGCTGTTGTTGGCAGTGACAATCCCACTGGTGCTGTTCCCCGAAGTTGGTGCCGCCTGGGTTTTAGCCGCTAAAGGTTTCGTCACTGACAAGCTGGGGGTTTTCTATCTGGCACTGGGTGTCGGGGCAATTCTCTTTATGGTCTATATCGTGTTTAGTGATATCGGCCAGATCAAGCTGGGAACACCTGAAGAAAACCCTGAGTTCTCCACCATATCCTGGGCATCAATGCTGTTTTGTGCCGGCATCGGTGCATCGATTCTCTATTGGTCTATGGTCGAGTGGATCTACTATTACCAAACCCCACCTTTCCAGGTTGAAGGAGGCACCCCCGAAGCTGCGCGCTGGGCAGTTGCCTACGGTATTTTTCACTGGGGCCCGCTGGCGTGGTCCATCTACCTGATTCCCGCTTTGCCGATCGCTTACTTCTACTACGTTCGAAACCATAGCGTGCTGAAAATTAGTGAGGCGCTGATGCCCGTTTTGGGGGAGCAGCGCGCCCAGGGCGGACTCGGCAAGCTGATCGACGTGCTGTTTATCTTTGGTATGTTGGGCGGCGGTGCTACGACCTTGGGAATTGCTGCGCCGCTGATCACTCAGGGGGCTCATGAACTCTTGGGCGTGCCCACCGGGCTGGGAACCCAGGTTGTAGTGCTGATGATATGCACGGCAATCTTCGGCTATAGCGCTTTTGTTGGGCTTAAGAAGGGTATCCGCGCACTTTCCAACCTGAATATGTGGCTGTCTATTGTACTGCTTCTGTTTGTTTTCCTGGTTGGCCCCACCTTATTTATGTTGAACACCGGCTTGGATGCCCTGGGTCGTGTCTTGGATAACATCTTCCATATGGCCGCCTGGACTGAGCCATTTGCAGAGTTTGAGCAGTTCCCGGATACCCATTTTCCCCAAGACTGGACCATCTTCTATTGGGCGTGGTGGTTGGTTTTCGCTCCCAGTGTCGGCTTGTTTATTGCGCGTATCTCACGGGGGAGGACCATTAAGACCATGGTGGTTGGCTCCATTTTTTATGGCACCTTAGGCTGTTTCCTGTTTTTTATGGTGCTGGGGAATTACGGCGTCTACTTACAGTTTTCCGGTGAGCTGGATGTGGTGGGGATGCTAAATGAGCAGGGCGCAACCGCTGCAATTTTTGCCACACTCAAGACACTTCCCGGCAGTAAACTGGTGATTCTGGTATATACGGTGCTCGCCCTCATCTTTACTGCAACTACATTCGATTCCATCTCATACATTCTTGCCGCTGTTGTGCAGAAAGAGGTCGATGAAGAGCCAGCTAGATGGAACCGCCTGTTCTGGGCATTTGCGCTTTCACTGATGCCGATAACGCTGCTGTTTTTGGGCGGCCTGGATACGCTGCAAACTGCCAGCGTGATTGGTGGAGTGCCGCTTTTGGTTGTCGCATTGTTGCTGTGCATATCGATTGTGAAAGCTGCTCACTATGACTTGCGCTACCAGCCGAGCTACGAAGAGAAGGAAATCTATATTGAAGAGTTCCCAGAGGATGATCCCTGGACGGAAGAGGGCAACTGGGACGTTCCAACCCAATCGGAACACGGTGTCTCCCACGATGACAAGCCCCATATAGAGGGCGATCCGGGAAGCCATCCCTCTCGACTATAACAGTTGGTTCGGCAGGAGGAGGGCAACCGTGCTCACTCCTGCTCACTATCAAATTCTGATACGGTCTTCTCGACACAATGTTTCCTGAGTTGAGCAGCACTTTTTATAGTGTTGTTCTCTTCAAAACAATGATTCAACTGCTGGGTATATCGGTCAAATAGTTGTTTTGCACTCTCCTTTGGCAAAGTTACAAGGCGGTTAATGAACTGACGGGAGCCAACCTGGAAGTGCATATAATCAATCGGGACATTCCAGTCTCCACCCCAGACAGCGAAGCCATGCCTGGCAAAGATAGTGGTTACATCTTCAGACATTCCCATACGGCTTGGCTTTCCCGGGCGAAACTTTGCCCGGTTTAAATATCCTTCTGTTGCATCCTTAGGGATTACTTTGGCTCGGGTGTGTTTATCAATATACAGGTAGGGATTTTGTAGGGGGTTAATATCAATAGCAACACCATAAGAGTGCTCAGACCATCTGCTTCCGCCAGTAATAGGCCGGGAATCAAAAGCCAGCGTGTTGTTTCGATCATCTGCCATTCGCTCTTGCAGAGTAAAATATTCGACAGGAATGGCTGACTGTATTGGAAAGCGAGATCGGTAGATCTCGCCAAATAGAGACAGGACGTTCTCGGCAACGATATCAAGTACAACAACAGCGCCTCTGCGGTATAGATCAGCTTCGATGCCAACATTATCCTGAGCAGGGGGATCTAAGAGAGGCGTATAGTTGAAGACGACTCTTTTCAGCCTTTCACAGCCAATAGGGGAATTGTTCCGAAGAACCTGCCGGAGCTTCATCAGCTCACAGTCTTCTTGGGAAATGTCGTAAATCCCTGTCTTTGCTTCAGGTTCAAAATCATTAACATCGATATTCCTATCCTGGTCCTTGGTGCATGCAAATAGCGCCAGGCCCGCAATGGCGGCGAAAGCCTTCTTATATATATCGCTTCTCTGTATTCCTTTGGGAAAGCCCCGTTTCAAATAGTATTTGAGTATGCACATCCTGTTCACACTTGAATTGCATTTGGCCTGTTAAATCAGTACTCAAAAGGATGCTAATCACGTCATGCCAGCGGTTGGTAAATGGCAGTGCAGTGCTCGCCTTAAAGATTGGCGTCTTTAGTTTCAGCAACTTTGTTCCGGCTGGTCAAAAAATAGCCAGACTGTAGTTAATTTAGCTCCCAACTCCTTCCCGTTTTGTAAGAACATCTTTTCAGAAGGAACCCTTGTTGAATAAGGGAACAAAGGATCTCATAGACAAGCCCACCTTTTGGGGCTCTTTTGCATTGCTACTAGTGGCGACAGTGCCCTTAATCCTCTTTCCCGAGGCGGGTTCTTTATGGTTATTGGCAGCTAAAGATCTGGTGACAGAGAAGTTGGGGGTCTTTTATCTCCTGCTAGGCCTAGGTGCGATGTTATTTGTGCTGTATATCGCCTTTAGTGATATTGGCAGGATAAAGTTGGGAGGGGGGAAAGAGGGCCCCGAATTCTCAACTCTATCCTGGGCTGCCATGTTGTTTTCTTCCGGTATTGGCGCCTCTATTTTGTATTGGTCGATGGTTGAATGGATCTACTATTACCAACAGCCGCCGTTCCAGGTTCAAGCAAGCTCAGCTGAAGCTGCGCGATGGGCAGTTTCCTACGGTATCTTTCACTGGGGGCCACTGGCTTGGTCTATCTATCTAATCCCCGCACTGCCAATTGCCTATTACTACTATGTGCGTAAACGCAAGGTTCTAAAGTTAAGCCAAGCGCTCGCGCCAGTATTGGGTGATCGTAGAGTGAGTGGGCACATTGGTAAGCTTATCGATACTTCTCTGGTATTTGGCATGCTAGGAGGTGCGGCTACACGGCTTGGTATCGCAGCGCCGCTGATTACTTTGGGATTGCACAAGCTATTTGGAATTCCTACTGGGGTGGGATTTCAGGTCGGGGTGCTGATATTTTGTGCGCTATTGTTTGGTTATTGTGCTCTTGTCAGGGTAAAGCAGGGCCTTAGCGTTCTATCAAACTTTACAATTTTTCTCTCGCTTGCCTTGCTGCTCTTCGTGTTTATCGCAGGACCAACACTATTTATGCTCAATAGTGGGTTGGATTCCCTGGGTAGAGCGCTGCAGAACTTCTTGCAAATGGCCACTTGGACTGAGTCCTTCTCTCATTTTCAACAGTTCCCCAACACTCGTTTTCCTCAGGATTGGACCATCTTCTATTGGGCTTGGTGGTTGGTTTTTGCACCGAGTATTGGACTGTTTATTGCGCGCATCTCCGGAGGGCGGACTATCAAGGCGATGATTCTTGGATCACTATTTTTTGGAACTTTTGGCTGCTTCTTGTTTTTTATGGTGCTAGGCAACTACGGCGTTTACTTGCATTTTTCGGGCGAGCTGGACTTGGTGCAAATACTAAATCAGCAGGGGGCCAATACCGTGATCTTTGCCGTTTTGGATAAGTTGCCGGCGAGCCAGTTAGTTGTGTTGCTGTATACGCTGATCGCACTGGTTTTTACGATCATTACTTTTGACTCCATATCTCATATTCTTGCCGCCGTTGTGCAGAAAGAAGTCCATGGCGAGCCGCTTCGGTGGAATCGAATTTTCTGGGCCTTCGCGCTGGCAGTAATGCCTATTGCCTTGTTGCTCATTGGGGGGCTGGAAGCGTTGCAGGCGGCAAGCATTATCGCCGGTGTCCCTTTGCTGCTGATTGCCCTCTTGCTGTGTATCTCAATGGTTAAAGTTGCACGGCATGACTTGAATTTGCACCCTGTTATCCTTGAAAGGGAAATCGTTTTGGAAGGGGTGACTGAGGAAGGTGCCTGGAGTGGGAATACTGAATCAGGGCAAGTTGTGATGAAATCTGCAGAGAAGTCTGGCCAGGACGGAAAAGAAGAAACACCCTAAGAGCAGACTAGTAAGATATGCCGGGGCTATCTAAAGCCCCGGCTGCACTTATAGTTTAAAGGCTAAAAGTGCGGGCAACAGAGAAGACGATACGCTCGTCAGCAGTGCCTGAGTCGAGAGTGGTATTCTCGGCGGCAATATTGAAATCAAAACCCTCCAGGGAAGTCATATACTCCACTCGGTAGTGGTTGTAAGATTTTTTACCTTCCCAGGTCCAGTTGTCTTTATTGACGGTTGTAGAGCGGTCAGCACTGAAGCGAACGTTGTGTCCTTCTGCAAACTCAAAGGTATGGGCCAGCATCATAATGTAGTGGCCGCCACCCTGGCCAAAGTAATCCCAGCTGTACCAGCCATTGACTTCTGATTCGCCTAGAGCAGAGCTGTAGCCAAGCTTGGCATAAGCTTCCGGGTAAGCGTACTCTTCAGAAAGGTCACTATCACCGTGATAGGTGTAATAAGCGAGTCCAGTGTCCAGGCTTACTTTATCGGTAAGCTGCATGAACTTACCTGCATAGAAATCCCACTCCAGGTTGGTATCGTCATCTTCACCGAAGTCTACGTTGGAAGCCCAGGTGCCGATATACCAGCCGTTATCGAACCCGTAGTCCAGACTGGCTTGCAGTGCTGGGTCGTTTTGAGTCTGACTGACGCCGTTAAAGGTGTAGTCAGTAGTCAGATTAACAGTAGAAGACAGCTCCGCTTGGGATTGTTGGGCAAGCACCAGCAGGGAAGCACAGGTCAGTGCAGAAAGTTTCAAAGTTGATTTCATTGTTCAAATACCACTTATTTATATTTTGTAGCCCCCGCCAAACCAGGCGGGGGATTTCAACAGTTAGCTCGCCAGTTCGATCTTGCTAAAGTCGATCTTGTTTTCTTTAGGCGAGGAGTCGATAGCTGCTACCGCCCTGAAGCGCTTCACCAGGATGTAACCCAGGCAGCAGAAGAAGATGCCAATTACCAGAGCGCCGATCCACTGGATTTGCAGGAAGTCGAGCTTGAACAACAGGGTGAGCAGGCTCATCGCTGCCAGGTTCAGTACGAAGTATTTCCACTTACCCAGACGCGCAACGGTCATACCCAGGTTGTCGGTGTACAGGCGAATCAGGGAGTCCAGTGAGTTGATCACGAAAGTAACACCCACAATGATCATGGCCAGGTTATAGAAGCCAGTAGTATCCAGGCCCTGGCTGGAATAGTAGTAAAGCACGGTGAACCACAGTGCGATGGGGATGGATGGGAAAATCAGCATCGCCGCCAGCACTTGGTAAGTACGCAGACCGCCCACAAAGCGGGAGGTAAACTGGCCAATCATAATGCTCCACGCAAACCACCAGAACAGGTAGAACTCGTGGTAGTCATTCAGCGGCAGCACGAACTGGTGGATATTACCGAAGTAACCGCCGAGCAGCGCAAAGGTGGAAGCGAAGTCGCCAACGCTGCCGTTTTCACCGGTAAAGGCACCGACCCACATTACCGCGATCAAGCCAATAAACATCCAGGTAGTCGCCAGACTGAGGAAGCGCACATAGCGCAGGCTGGTGGATGAGTAGACCGCAGCGGCGATCACGGCAAATACGATCAGGTAGAAGGTACCAACAATGGTTTCACCATCGCCAACCTGTGGCAGATACCAGGGCAAGTTGCTGAGCAGCAGGTAGGCGGTAAACGCGCAGGTACCGATAATCACCACGTTGTTGATCAGCTTTACCAGGCCGATCTCAAAGAATTTAACTTTGGGCTCGATAATGCAGAAGTAAAAACAGGTGAGGAAGTAGAAACCCCAGATCAGGAAGGCCCAAAAACCAAACTCAATCGCGAGTGCGTTGGTGAAGCCATATTCTGGGTTTGCGGCTAGGTCTGCATAGCCACCGAACTCGGTGAGGGGGAACATGATCAGGCCTACATCGAGGCCGGAGGTGAAAAGGATCGCTATAAAAGTGAAGGTTTTGACCGGGGTCACCCCGACCATCTTCACATTTCCCCATTTAATCAGCGAGAAAATTATTGCCGTGAAGGTAAATAATAATCCCGCAGAAAGCCAAGCTGTCATGCTGAGTCTCCAGCTAGTTATTGGTATGCCGGCGCCCCTCAAGGGCGTTGCTGTGCGAGATTTGAGTATCCCCGTCGTGTTTGAAGGGGGCAGTCAAATCTCTGCCAGAGCGCCGACGAAAAATCAGCTAACTGAGCGCGCAGGGCGGCCAGGTCGCTGAGTGCTGGTAGCTTTGGTCGCTACCGGTGCCTCGGAGGGCGCCAATACTGGGCGCCCTAAAATCAGGTCAGCAGCCCGCTCCGCCACCATAATGGTGGGCGCATTCAGGTTGCCGTTGGGAATGGTCGGAAAGATGGAGGAATCTACAACTCTCAAGCCCTGCAATCCGTGTACACGGGTTTCCGGGTCTACCACTGCCATTGCATCAGTTCCCATCTTGCAGGAGCAGGATGGGTGGTATGCACTCTCGACGGATTCCCGTACGAAAGCGTCAATTTGTTCATCAGTCTGGATATCGGTGCCGGGCTGGATTTCATCGCCCCGGTACTCGTCGAAAGCCGGCTGATTGATAATCTCGCGAGTTAGTCGCACACAAGCACGGAAACCCTCAATATCCTCTTTCTCCTGTAAATAATTAAACAGGATGGAAGGGGATTGCTTGGGATCACTGCTCACCACTTTGACTCTGCCGCGACTCTTGGGCTTGTTGTGCCCGATATGCACCTGGAAGCCGTGGCCGTCGAAAGCTTCGCGGCCGTCATAGCGCATGGCTGCTGGCAGGAAGTGATATTGCAGGTCCGGCCACTCCACATTTTCTTTGGAGCGAATAAAACCGCATGACTCGAAATGGTTGGTGGCTCCGAGACCATCCTTCTTCAGTATCCAACGAGCGCCGATCAGGAATTTATTCCACGGATCGAGCTTGCCATTCAGGGAAATCGGTTGGTTGCAGCGGAACTGGAAATAGAACTCCAGGTGGTCCTGCAAGTTTTGGCCGACGCCGGGGAGTTCGTGTTGGAGTTCGATACCGGCTTCTGCCAGTGTGTCGGGATCTCCGATTCCGGAGAGCTGAAGAAGGTGAGGGGAGCCGATGGGACCTGCGCTGAGGATGACTTCCTGCCGCGCCTTGAATTCCAGGATCTTTCCCTTGCGTTCAAGTTTGATTCCGACTGCCCGTTTACCTTCCAGAATCACCTTATGCACAGTGGCGTGGGTCAATACCGTCAAATTGGGGCGCTGCATTGCCGGCTTCAGGTAAGCGTTGGCGGTAGACCAGCGCTTACCATCTTTTACCGTCATATGCATGGGGCCAAAGCCCTCTTGCTGCTCACCATTGTAATCTGCGGTGTAGTCGTAGCCAGCTTCTTTGCCAGCTTCGATAAAGGCTCCATAAAGGGGGTTGGCCATTTCATTGCCGTTATTGACCCCCAGAGGACCTTCGTCGCCACGGTAATCGTCACCGCCGAAAGCCCAGGTCTCAGAGCGTTTGAAGTAGGGTAGGCAGTGCGCATAGTCCCAGCCTTCGGCGCCGTGCTGTGCCCACTCATCAAAGTCTTTGGCGTGCCCGCGCACGTAAACCATCCCGTTAATCGAGGATGAACCCCCGAGCACCTTGCCTCTGGGGCAATGCATGCTGCGGTTGTCCAGGTAAGGCTCTGGCTCGGTCATAAACTGCCAGGCGTACTTCTCAGTATTCATGGGGATGGACAGCGCGGTGGGCATCTGGATAAAGATGCTGCGATCGCTGCCTCCTGTCTCTACCAGGAGGACTTTTTTATCTTCCTGGGCAGACAGGCGGTTGGCCAGAACGCAACCGGCAGAGCCGGCGCCGACAATGATGTAGTCAAACTCACTCATACAGGGTACCGCTTAAAATGGACTTTCCAGTGGTGCCAGGCCCACATACACCGCTTTTAGCTGGGTATAGTGCTTCAGGGTCGCAAGTCCATTTTCGCGTCCGATTCCGGATAACTTGTATCCGCCCACCGGCATTTCTGCCGGGGAAGCGCCGTAGGCATTAATCCAGCAGATACCCGCTTGCATCTGGTGGATCACACGGTGGGCGCGAGTGATATCACGGGTAAATACGCCGGCGGCCAAGCCCAATCGGGTATCGTTAGCGCGGCGGATCACTTCGTCTTCATCATCAAAAACCAGTACCGACATTACCGGGCCGAAGATCTCTTCGCGGCAGATGGTCATATCGTCATGACAGTCGGTGAATACGGTGGGAGCAACGAAGTAACCGTTAGGTGAATTTTCTGGTGAAAGGGTGTGACCGCCGCAGAACAGGGTCGCGCCTTCCTCTTTACCCTTGCTGATGTAGTCCATTACCAGTTGCTGGTGCTTGGCAGAAATCAGGGCGCCGAAGTTGGTGTCCGGATTCATCGGATCACCGGCAATAATATTTTGCTCAACACGGTCTTTCAGACGAGCGAGGAACTGATCGTGGATGCTGCGGTGTACAAATACCCGGGTACCGTTGGTGCAGATTTCGCCCTGGGTGTAGAAGTTGCCCAGCATGGCAGCAGAAACGGCTTGCTCCAGGTCGGCATCATCAAAGATCACCAGCGGGGACTTGCCACCCAGCTCCATGGTAACTTCTTTCAGGTTGGAAGCTGCTGCGGCCATCACTTTCTTGCCGGTACCCACTTCGCCGGTAAAGGAAACCTTGGCGATATCCGGGTGGTTAGTCAGCCAGGCACCCACGGCGCCATCACCCTGGATTACGTTGAACACACCAGGAGGCATGCCCGCTTCAATAAAGATTTCAGCCAACTTCAAAGCACCTTTGGGGGTCTCTTCGGAAGGCTTGAAGATCATGGCGTTACCGCAGGCCAGGGCCGGGGCGGCTTTCCAGCAAGCGATTTGTAAGGGGTAGTTCCAGGCACCGATTCCGGCGCAGATGCCCAGGGGCTCGCGGCGGGTGTAGTAGAAGTCCTCACCGACTTGCTGCTGATTGCCTTCAATGCCTGCAGCCAGGCCGGCAAAGAATTCGATGGAGTCGGCCCCAGTCACTACGTCCACAACACTGGCTTCCTGCCAGGGCTTGCCGGTATCAGCCACTTCGATAGCTGCCAGTTCGTCGTTGCGCTCGCGCAACAGTGCTACTGCTTTCAGCAGGATGCGACTGCGCTCGACCGGCATCATCGCTGACCACTGGGCAAAACCGCGCTTGGCGCTCTCAATAGTTTCTGCCAGTACCTTTTCGTCGGCAACCTCAACCTGATAGCTGACTTCGTTGGTCGCCGGGTTATATACATCAAAGCACTCGCCGCTCTCATTCGACAGGTAGCGGCCGTCTACAAAATTCCGTTGTTTGTCCAGTGACATCTGTCTCTCCATACTGCTTTAACAGAGGGTCAGTCGGTTGTTCGTTGGCGATGGACTTGAAGGGCGCAATGGGCCGATCGTGAAGGTCCAGTCATCATAAAAAAGGGCCGGTCTGACGAAGACATTTGTCCCTAATCGTCAGATTCCAGCCCGGGCTCGATAGTCGTTTATCGAGCGATATGACACAAAATGTAACATATTTTTAATTTGAACTCTAATTGTTAGCACTCAATGCAACAAAGCTGGCGGATTCGTAGGAGGATTTATTTTTCAGCGACTACAGAGTTAATCCGTATTTTCAAGGGTTAAAAGTGGGCTGGGTTGGGCCAAAAATCTCATTTGAACTCTATAAAAAGCACTGTATGAATTTTGCTCAACCCGGCTATCTCGGGGTCAAGTCAGGTGCCCGAAAGGCGGGGACTTCGGGCGGCAGGAGATAGGATTTGTCGCTTTTGGGGGAGGAGGCTCTAGCTGGTGAAGGTCTGGCAGGTGGGGAGGCACTACCTCCCCAGAATTACGTTGAGTGAATTTAACTGTTTGCCTCGCGTAAAGTGGAGGTTTGGCGGTTCAGGCTGGCCAGATATAGCACTGCTAACCCAGCTGCAATACCCGGCAATCCCTCATAGATCACGCCGTGATACCCCAGTAGCCGCCAGGTAATCGCTGCTGTAAAGCCGATAATCACTGCTGCGATAGCGGTTGCCTGGGATGGCTTACCCCCAAAACACAATACCAGGAGTAGGGGGCCAAATGCGCTGGCAAGTCCCGACCAAGCAAAAATAACCAGGCTGAACACACTTTGGCTGTTGGCGAGCGCCAACAGCAATGCGCCGCCAGTTATCGCAACTGTGACAAGCTTGAGAAACCAGGTTTTTTCAATCTTGTGCGGAAGAATATCGTGGGTAATGGCTGCGGAGCAGCTGAGAAGCAGGGAGTCTGCGGTGGACATGGTTGCGGCAAAGATACCAGCCAGGATCAGCCCAACAAAAACAGGGGGCAACAAATCCATAGCCATGGTGGGAAGAGCAAGCTCCGCATCAAAGCTCCCTGTGTCAGCAATAAACACTCTGGATAGCAGGCCGACCCCGGTGGCCATACAATAGAAAAGGATGAACCACAGATAGTACCAGGCCCTTGCCCGGTTCATCTTGCTGGAATCCTTCAGGGTCATAAATCGAACCATAACGTGGGGTTGTCCAATCACAGACAATCCAGCAAACCCCCAACTGATCACAAAGAGTATAACCCCGCCCCAGCCCGCAAAGGCGAGCCCCTCGGGAAACCAATGGGTAAAACCTTCAATAGCCTGCATTTGTATCGCCGCACTGGTGATGCCACCCAAGTTGGCAAGGGCGACGGCTAGAAGTGCTGCCATAGCCCCCATCATAACGATGGATTGGGCCGCATCAGTCCAAATGGACGCGCGGATGCCGCCAGCTAAACAATAGAGGCATACAAGCACAGCTCCAACTACAGCACCGGACCAGAGAGGCCAATCCAGCAGTACGTGCAGGGCTTTGCTGCCGGCAACCATTTGGGCAGAGGCATAAGTTAGTAAAAACAGCAGGGAAATGATGCCGATCAGGCGCTGCAGGGCTGAGTACTTCTGTCCGTGCCAGTTACTGAGAACACCTGCGTAGCTGACTTCACCACTTGAACTGGTAGCGGTCCTCAATCGCTTGTGTACATAGAGGGAAGCCAGAAAATCACCGGCAATCCACCCCACCATCAACCAGATTGAGGCCAACCCAGTGGTGTAGGTATAGCCGATAACCCCGATAAACATATAGCCGCTATTGTTCGTTGCCACGGCAGACAACCCCACCAGCCAGGGGGAGACACCACTGCTGGCAAGGTAATAGTCGGCTTTGGTTTGACGGCTGAACATCGCAGAAGAGAGGCCGACCAGAGTGAACAAAAGTAAAAAACCAAGAAATGAATAGATCATCGGCAATCCTATTATTTTTATCCCGTATTATTTTATGGGTTGGTCTTCAGAGGTTATCCGAATATTTCTAGCTCCCCTTGCCACCACTTTGCGGCGAGGGAGTATTGGCAATAACCTGGTCGAGTTCCTCAAATACTTCACTTTCCGCTAGAGGCTGTAAGGCACTATCAACCAGAATTTCATCGCGGTAGCTTTCCCGCCTTTTAATGGCTTCCGCCAGATAACGTAGCGCTTCATCAAATTGACCCATGGCAGTATGGGCGCATGCCAGTTGGTAGAAGGCATGGCTGTTATCTGGATCAATACCCAGGGCCTGGTGACAAAGATTGGCGGCCCACTGGGGTTCATTAAGCTCCAGCACTGCATCAGCTTTATAGGTAAGGGCTTCTACATCCTCGTGACGAAGGCGCAGAATCTCGTCGTAAATGGCAATTTTATTTGCCACCGAGGATTCCTGTTGGGCGCGCAGCCACAGGGACTGTACTTCCTGGGTTAGCTCGATTTCCTCGCGGTTTTCTTCAATATGCTGTGTTTTCTGTTGAAGCTGCTTCTCAATAACTTCCAAACGCTTTTCGTATTCCTGGACCAGCTTTGAGATTTCCTCATCGGCCAGGGAGTGCACCCGCTCTTTAATATCCTGGAATGACCGCCAACCAACTAAAACCAAAATTGAAGTGGCGGCGGCTATCAAGTAGAAAAAGTAGGTAACCGTATCGGTTGCGTAGGCTACGGCTCGATCGACAGAGTTGTGTTCACGATCGACAATTTGCTGGATCAATTCCTGCTTGGCATTAGCCTGATCGATTCGCAGCTGCTTAATTTCGTCGAGCATATAGCGCTCGACGAAGGGTGTGTATAAGGGCTTCTCAAGGGTGTCGACCTCGCTTTGCGCACTGTCTTTTTTCTTTTCTTCCGCTTCCTGGGAAATAGAGGTGGCGGAAGTAAATAAAAAGAGCAGGGCACAAAGGCTCAGGATGCGAGGCATATCGCCGTCCCGTGATTGTAAATTTCTACCAGTGCCTCGTGTAGTGTCCGAACGGCTGCGTCATAGTCTGGCTCGTTAACGATGAACTGCATATCCACATGACGCAGGGACTGGTGCATGGCGAGCACGCGGATATTGCTTTTGGACATCGACTGCACCGCTTTGGCCAACACGCCGGGGATTTGCATATCGCTACCGATGGCTGAAACTATGGCGACTTTGCGCTGGTTCAGTTCAGCTTCGGGAAAATGCTCTTCCAATGCAGCCTGAATCCGCTTGATTGTTTTCAAGTTGGTGGAGAGGAAATGGGTAAGGGTATTGGCATTAGTGTTTTTGGAAATAATATGGGCTTTGAAGCGCTTGATCACCAGTAGCACTTCGCGATCATAATCGTGGATGCTGCCCGCCATATCCTGGTCAAACAACTCCAGGGCGTAAACCCCTTTACAGCCTGCAATAATTTCCACTCGTGGAGAGTCGCTGATGTAGTCACCAGTAATCAGGGTGCCGGCGTGTTCGGGCTCGAAGGTATTTTTCACCCTGAGAGGGATATTTTGTTGGCGCAGCCCCTTGGCGGCTTTGGGGTGAATCGCTTCCATCCCCAGGTTTGCCAGTTGGTCGGCCACATCGTAGTTGGTGCGGCCGATGGGCACTGCATTTCCCTCTCCCACCAGACGGGGATCTGCACTGCTCAGGTGAAACTCTTTGTGAATCACCGCCTCCTTTGCCCCGGTGAGGACGGCGAGACGACTGAAAGTCATCTCGCTATAGCCCCGATCAAACGAGATCAGCAGGCCCTTATCGCTATGGGCATAGCCGGTAACAATAGGCAGCTGTTTGCTTAAGTCGATAGTGGCAAAGGCATCCCGGATACGCTCATCCAGGGGAATGTGCTTGTTGGTGCGCCAGCCAGTCAGATCGACAAAGTAGGCATTTACACCATCCCGCTGCAATAGTTTCGAAGTGTTCCATGCGCTGTGGGCCTCACCGAGGCTGGCTAACATCTCCCTTACCGTGCCCAAGTGGGCGTCGAGGGAGAAGTGGCCGTGCTGACAGAGGCTTTGCAGGTCTCTCAGGCATTTTTTGGCGCTCTCCAGCCTTTCATCCAAAAACAGGTTCGCTTCCGCGAGAAGATCGCCATGCCCGAAAAGACGCTCGTTGATTTGCCGCAGTGCTGCCCGAAGCTCATCAAACTTAACCAGCCAGCTATCGTCCTCAATGCTGCTGGAGAAGAGGGCATAGATACCTGGTTGACCACTTTTCTTGTGCTCTAGAAGCAAGTCAGTAATACCGCCGTAGGCAGAGACTACAAAAACACGATTGTAGATCCCCTTGGAGTCACCTTTGATAATATTATCCCGGACCGCTTCGTAGTCCGTCATAGAGGTGCCGCCAATCTTTTCTATCGTATGCATCGTCTCTTACTGGTCCTTCTTTCTCTTAAAAACTGGGTGAGTGCTTTGAATTGAGATTTGCTTCAGATAGTAGAAATTGATTTCCTCGCACAGATGTATTCCGGCCTGGGAGGTAAGCCGCAAAACGGAGCCTCCACCTTGTTGCTCAGGGCATTAAAAACAAAAAACAAATTAGACCTCGGGTCGGGGCTGATATTGCTGCTGGAGCCATGCATTAAGTTACAGTCAAACACAACAATACAGCCGGGCTTGCCTGTAACAGCTGATATTCCGCCATTGGATACCAGGGACCTCAAATGGCTATCTGAGGGAATACCAAGTTCTTGCTTTTTCAGTGAGCTGAGGTAGTTCCGTTTTGGTGTTTCCCCATCGCAAGCAATGTAATGGTGGTGGGACTTGGGAATCAGCATTAATGGGCCATTAAAATGATGATTCTCTGTTAAGGTAATGGAGATGCTGAGTGCCCGCATACGGGGCATGCCGTCCTCGACATGCCAGGTTTCAAAATCGGAGTGCCAATAAAAATCTTTCCCGCGAAAACCAGGTTTGTAGTTCGCGCGAGACTGATGGATATAAACCTCATCACCCAAAATACATTTCGCAATACTTGATAGCCGTTGATCCCTGGAAAGCCGGTTAAAAATTTGGCTGCTTTTGTGGATACGAAAGACTGAGCGCACTTCGTTACTTTCAGGCTCGGTGATAATTTCTTCCGACTTATCAGTGTGTCTGCGCTGTTTAATCTCCGCCAGCTCTTGCGTAAAAAGGTTAATCTCCGCCTGGGAAAACATATTCTCCAGTACAACAAAGCCCTGTTCTGCATAGCGCTTGAGTTGCGATGGTGCCAGTGGGGAGAGGGACTGGCAGTCCCCATACACAATTGGATCTTTGCGCACCCTGGTACCACCCAGAAGGCCCGGTTTTCGGGAGGGGTAGCAATCTTCCCTGGTAACACTTGAGCTATCTGGAAGGTACTTCATGGATACTGCCCTATGACTGACTAATTATTCATCAATCTTGTCAGCCTCAAGTTCGTAGGCTCCCTCAGCATTGTGTACTTCCTTGCCATTCAAAGGGGGGTTAAATACACAAGCCATAGTCATTTCTTCAAAGGCTCTTAAAATGTGCCGGTCATGCTTATCGAGAATATAGATAGTTCCAGGTTCGATAGGGTGCTTCTTGCCATCCTCAAGAGTTTCTACCTCACCTCTGCCGGAAATGCAGTAAACCGCTTCCAAATGGTTTTGATAGTGCATTTGGAAATCAGCACCGGCATAAATAGTGGTGATATGGAAAGAAAAGCCCATTTCATCATCTTTAAGCAGGAGTCGGGTGCTCTCCCAGTTGCTATCCGGTGAAACAACCCGGCGGCCGGATTTTTTAGCTTCCTGTAAACTTCTGACAATCATTGGTATTTCGCTGTTTCGTGTGTATTCGAGTCTGGCTGGTCAGCAATATTCTTAGTTTGCAGCCTGCACAGTTGGGTCTTTTACGTGAACCTTTTCAGAGGCCCTTAAAGTCTAGCAGGCTTCAAAAAAGACTCTTTCCTCAGGCATATCCCGCTCTCCGGCACAGACTTCCCGGATAGCGGATTCAATAATGTCGATCCCTTTTTTAAGGTTTTGATCGGTGATAATCAGTGGGCAAAGGAGCTTAACGATCTGGTCATCGGCTCCGCTGGTTTCAATAATCAGCCCCTGCTTGAATGCCAGTTTGGTGATCTTTCCTGCAAGTTCGCCGCTGATGCAGTCGATACCCTGAAACATCCCCCGGCCTTTGGTGGTGAAGTTACCCTCACCATATCGGCTGACAATTTCATTCAAACGCTCGGAAATGTATTTGCCCTTGCGTTTAATCTCCCGTGAGAAGTTTTCGTCAGACCAGTAATGATCGATAGCGGCTTTCGCAGTTACAAAAGCCAGATTGTTGCCACGGAAAGTGCCGTTGTGCTCACCGGGCTTCCACTGGTCCAGTTCTGGTTTCATTAGCACCAGCGCAAATGGCAGCCCATAGCCACTGAGGGATTTGGATAGCGTAATGATATCGGGTTCGATACCGGCCTCTTCAAAGCTGAAAAAGTTGCCCGTGCGGCCGCAGCCAGCCTGGATATCATCGACAATAAAAAGTAAGCCGTGTTTTTTGCAGACGGACTGAAGGTTTTTTAGCCACTCGATACTGGCCGCATTGATACCGCCTTCCCCTTGAACTGTCTCAACAATCACTGCTGCGGGAGAATTAATACCGCTGCTGGAATCTGAGAGGACTTTATCGAGGTATTCTGTGGTATCGATATTTTTGCCCAGGTAGTCGTCAAAGGGCATGCGGTGCGTACCATTGAGGCTGACACCGGCAGCATCCCTGTGATGCGAGTTGCCGGTGGCGGCCAGCGAGCCAAGGCTTACGCCATGGAAACCGTTGGTAAAGGTGACGATGTTCTGCTGCCCGGTTACATTGCGGGCAATTTTCATCGCAGCCTCTACCGCATTCGTCCCTGTCGGACCGGTAAACTGCACCACGTACTCCATATTCCGCGGCTTGAGAATTTTCTCATTCAGTGCCTGTAGGAATTCACCCTTGGCCCTGGTGTGCATGTCGAGGCCGTGAGTAATTCCATCGGCCTCGATGTAATCTTGCAGTGCCTGCTTGAACAGCGGGTTGTTGTGCCCGTAGTTGAGCGTGCCGGCACCCGCCAGGAAATCCAGATACTGATTTCCCTCCTCATCCCACATCAGCTCGCCTTTTGCGCGATTGAAGACTCGCGGAAAGGAGCGGGCATAGCTTTGCACTTCTGATTCAATCTCATCAAAGATCTTCATGATTTTCTCTTTTATGGTGTTTCTTCGAGGGCGAAAGGCCCGATGCGGACAAGGGTTTCGGAGTCGTGCAGCCCATCAAAGTGGGCTTGAGAGTCCATCCAGGGTGAGGAGTGAAGATCGACCGATAATTTATCGGCGACACTGTGGAAGAGCGCCCAAGACGGCAGGTTGTGTTCTGTAATCGTGGTCTCGATAAATCTGACCGAACCACAGTGAGGGCGCTCAAGGATGTGACTTATCATCCGGGAGGCCAGTCCAAGCCCCCGGGCTTTCTCGTCGACGGCCACCTGCCAGACAAAAAGGGTGTCTGTACGGTCGGGGATGATATACCCGGAAATAAAGCCCAGCAGCTCTCCATCAACCTCTGCGGCGACTGAGGTGTTGGCGAAATGGCTGCAGTGGAGGAGGTTGCAGTAGCTGGAGTTTGTATCCAGGGGAGGGCAACGTTTGATCAATCGGTAAGTGGCCATCCCATCTTCAATCAATGGACTGCGCAACAAAATATTTTCTGAGCTAGACAAAAAACCTTCCCAACCGACTAAATATTTTTTCACCTCTAAATATTTACCTGCACAAGTGTTGAGCAAATGGCGTAAATATAGCTTTCTAGAGGCATTTTTATGCCGGGTTACTATTAAAAATGCTTTGAACGCTAAATATCGTACACAAATTAAATTCAAAGTCCAGGATACTTGAGGCGAATCAAGTCACAATATCTGACCTAGAAATGCCTAGATATGTGGGATATACAGCCTATAGGCAGGTAAAAATAATATTTCGAGGTCGATAAAATTTTCTATTGGAGATGCCGGCTGAGAGATCGCCTGGCCATAAAATGGACAGTTTTGTGATGGAGCTTGAGACTCTTGTGGGGGTGATGTTTCGCAGTCGGGTTATAAGCGCTTAGTGATTGAGGGGTACGGCGATATAATTCCGGCAATCACCCTGACTCCATGATTGAGAGGTAACTTTGAACAGTATCGAACAAGTGCTAGTGGCCCTGCGGCGGGTAATAAGAGCCACGGACCTGCACTCCAAACACCTGGCTAAAACCACCGGCTTAACCGCCCCGCAGGTGTTGTTGCTACAAGCTATTCGCAATAAGGGTGAAGTGACGATCGGCGAACTGGCCAACGAGGTAAGCCTGAGCCAGGCAACAGTAACTAATATTTTGGATCGCCTGGAGAAGAGAGGCTTGGTTTATCGCCAGCGCTCCCAGGCGGACAAGCGCAAAGTTCATGCTTACCTTACTGAGGAGGCCGCGGAGACTTTGCGCGATGCCCCCATCCCGCTTCAGGACCAATTTGCTCGTCAGTTTGGCGATCTAAAAGACTGGGAGCAAAGCATGATAATTGCTTCTCTACAACGCGTTGCCCAAATGATGGATGCTCAACATATCGATGCTTCCCCAGTACTGGATATCGGTGTTCTGGATCGCCAGGGTGCCTCAATGGATAAGCCCGCAACGGCACTGGGCTACAGTGACATCCCCGACTCCTCCGACGGAGATAAAAGCACTTAAGTAGCGACACCGGAGAAGAGCGGTTGTGCACGCATTTAGTGGCCATTACGCCCCTCTACAGCTGTAGAAATTTGTCTAAGCTTGCAGCAGCAAGCTCCCTGTAGCGATCGATGCATTCTGTGTCGACCGGTTGAGCTTTCAGGCTACAAGTTGTATCGATGGACATCCTTGTAATTGGTGCCGGTCCGACCGGATTGACTGCTGCAGTCGCTCTCACATCCCTGGGGCTGAAGTGTCGTATTGTTGAGCACAAAGACAGCCCCTCTGAACTCTCCCGCGCTGTTGGCATTATGCCAGCCACCATTGATGCTCTTCGTGAACTGGGCGCCGCAGATTCCTTTCTTGTAGAGGCGATGCCCCTGAGGAAAATGCACATATTGCGCGATGAGAGAACCCTGGTTTATATCGACAACAGCGGGAATGAGTTTCGCGATAGGGTGCCTCTGGGGCTGCCGCAAAACCGGACCGAGGGAATCCTCCGGGACACTCTTGCCGAGAGGGGCGTCGAAGTTGAGTACGGGGTCTCAGTCACCAACATCACAACCACCCCAGACAAGGCGGCCGTCAATTTCTCAGACAATACCAGCGCCTCTTTTGACTGGGTGATTGCCGCAGACGGTATACAATCCGCTGTGCGACAACAGCTGAAAATACAGTACCCTGGTATTGATTTGCCCAATAAGTGGTCAATTGCGGATGTGGATTTGAGGGGAAACTTCGATCCGGAAGAGATTGCCCTGGACCTGTACGGCGGGGAAGGTGAGTTCACCTTGGTGCTCCCTATCGAACGGCGCCGCGCTCGCATCGCATCATCAACCGAAGATGCCCTGGCAACCCTCAGGCTACCGATAGAAATCGCCAACATCCGAAGGACAGCGGCCTTTAAAATCTCCATCCGACAGGCAGAAACTTACCGAAAGCACCGGGTGTTATTGGCTGGAGACGCAGCCCATTGCCACTCTCCAGTGGGAGGAAAGGGGATGAATCTGGGTATGGCCGATGCCATAGCCGCAGCATCTGCTATCGCTAGTGGTGCGGTCGATAGCTACTCCACTTCCCGGCATGAGGCCGGAGAGTCTGTGGTTAAGAAAACAGAGCTGGCGAGAAAGCTGATCTCCTCGAGCAATCCTCTGGCAAAATCGGCATTGTGGCTATCGGCCCACTGTATCGCCTCAGTGCCTCCAGTTCATCGCGCCTTTATGCGGCAGTGGACGGCGGTCTGAGTACCAATGTCGAGGGTAGGTTTAGGCAAAAGTGGACATAGGTGACAGGCTAGTGCTACTATTCGTCCGCCGGTTTAAAAGCCATTTTTTATTGCAGTTTACCTCGTAGTTTTAGTCATAATCCTTCGTTCGGTCTCGTTTAAAATAATACTTTTTGCCCGCACAACTCCATTCAATTGGAGCGCAATTGTTCAATCAAGGATATCTATTATGTCTAATACAGTTACTGGTACCGTTAAGTGGTTTGACGAAGGGAAAGGTTTTGGCTTCATCGCCCAGGAATCCGGTCCCGACGTTTTTGCTCACTTCAGCGCAATTTCCGGTGGCGGTTTTAAAACCTTGGCCGAAGGCCAGAAGGTAGAGTTTACCGTGACTCAGGGCGCTAAAGGCCCACAAGCAGAAAACATTGTCTGCCTGTAAACTTTAGGCTTCGCCCCCAATAAGGGGCGAGACCGTCCGCTTCCCCAGCCGCACAAGTGCTGGGGAGGTGCTTTCTCAACCACATACCTCCCTCTCTTTTCTGTAGTGACAGCCAACTCTTAGGTCTATCACGCATTGACGATTTTCCCCTCCAGCTCTCTTAACTCGACGACAGATCTACCTGGATCAACTCAATCCAAATGAAGGGTGCAGTACCAACAAGGATCGCCAGAGGGCAAATTTTTGAAAGAACTTCTGAAGATTTGATAGGGTCATTTCTTGTCAAGCGTGATGGCCCCAACATTTTTAGATATGGCAGTAGCTGTCACAGGCAAGCTTCCCATAGGTGATCAGTAAGTGGACAATCTTACACTTATTTACTTTCCGTTTACACAATGGCTTTTATTATTCCAGGTCTATCGAGAACTTTTGAGTGACTAGATCAATGGGGCCTGACTGCAAAACGCCATTATTGGTACTCTTAGCTGAAGACAATCACGCACTGGCGTCCAATATTATTGAGAGCCTCGAAGAGTACAATATTCGATGTGACTTCGCTGACAATGGAATAATGGCCACTGAGCTGGCCTTAAAGCATGACTTCGATGTAATCGTACTTGATGTCATGATGCCGGGTAGAAGCGGTTTCGAAGTGAGTTCTAAGTTGCGCAATGCAGGAAGCTCGACACCAATATTGATGCTGACCGCGCTGGACCAATTGGACGATAAAATCACCGGTTTCCAATCTGGAGGGGATGACTACCTGGTTAAACCCTTCGAAATGCTTGAGCTGGTCGCGCGGATTCGGTCTCTATCAATAAAACGACGCGTTACCCAAACCCGGTATAAAGTTGAGGACCTGGAAGTTAATTTAGAGACCCATGAAGTCACCAGGCAGGGAAAATCTATAAATCTGCCCCCAATCTGTTGGGAATTGCTCGTGTTTTTGATGCAACAGAGTCCAAAGCTGGTTACTAAAGAAAAAATTGAACAGCATTTATGGCAGTTTCTTTCCCCCGAATCCGACGTAATCAAAGTACATCTGTATCGGTTGCGGCAGGGAATCGATAAGGGGTTCAGTTTTCCACTACTGCACACGATCAGAGGGAAGGGCGTTATCCTAGGGAAGCGTGATGAAAGCCTTTGATCGCTCCATTCGCAGAAAGTTTTTCTTTCACTATATTTGGATTCTTGCCGCAATTGTGGCGTGCAGTGCAGTTGTCGTCGAGAGATCCAAAGTGAAAATGGTTAAGCACGCTTTAGGTGCGACACTGATATCTGTAGCCGAAAAACGTATCATTGAGGCCGGAGGGGTTATTGATGATCCTTTTTTTGCCCAGTTACAAACATATGATGAGTACAGTTCACTGCCAAATACGGCAAAGCGCGTGTTAGAGGAAGCTGACGGCGAAGAAAAAAGGGTGCACTTTAGCAAAGACTTAATTGATGATCGCTACTATTTAGCCATTATGCCTTATGCTGAAAGCGCCCTTAAGACAACTTACTACGTGCTGGAAATAGAAGAGGCTGCAATACCCAGCAAGTACAAAAAGGTAGAAATTGAAGTTCTTATCGGTGTCTTACTAACCCTTACTTTAGCATTGAGTGTGCCTCTTATTCTTGCGAGACAAGTGATATCGCCATTAAAGGACCTGGAGAAATTTGCACAAAAGAGCCGGCATAAGTTGACTCCGATCCCGGAATCTTTAAAGCAAAGAAAGGATGAATTTGGTCGTGTAGGGCGAGTACTACAAGAGTCGCTACAGCAGGTATGGAATCATCAAGAGCAAGAAAAGCAATTTCTACAGAATGCGAGCCATGAATTGAGAACCCCCTTGGCAACCATTGGCAGTGCCTTGCATGTGGTGAAGGTAAGGCAAAAAAAAGGTAAGCCAATCGACACTCAACTGGAGCAGATTGAGCGCTCCTATGAACAGATGACCCGGCTAACACAGGCACTTCTGCTGCTATCTCAAAGCAGGGTAAATCTGGAATCAACAGAATTTGATTTCAGCAATATGATTCAAACTCGAGTTGAGCAGCTCAAATACCTATTGGGTCAGCGAGATGTACAGGTTCATCTTAATTCGGATAGTTTGGTTAACTTGAAGCAAGTACAAGTGCTATTGGATATCGCCATAACCAATCTGCTCAGAAATGCCTTTGAGCATACCCTTGAGGGAATTATCGATATTGATTTTGATGCAAATGGAATCCGGGTTCAGAACCCCATACTGCCGGAGCAGCAGGTGCATTTTGACAGGGGGGTAGGACAGGGTTTTGGTTTAGGCCTTCATATCCTGAAGCAAGTGGCCGATCAGCAGCAATGGATCTTTTCTTACAACAAAAATGAACAATACTTAACCGTTAACCTGGCCTGGGCATGAGTTTATTTACCTGGCGTTTACCTTTACCGGCATAGAATCCACTCCAGAAATAACGGAACTTCAACCAGTTCAAATTGGGATTCAATATGTCTAGTTTGCGAGATCAAAACCATAAGAGTTCTCTGCCATTAACTTTGAGTATGTGCACCGCGCTGGTGGGTTCGGCATTATCCAGCCTGGCTTTTGCAGATGAAGTTACCCAGAAGCCGCCAAAGCGGGATGAGACAGCACTTTCTGTAGGTATTGGAACCTTTAGCGTTGAGTCAATCTACGTTGATGGTGAGGACCAAAACAACATATTTCCACTGATCTCAGCCCGCTACAAGCGCTTTTACTTTCAGGGTTTTGAGTTGGGTGCTGACCTGTACCACGATGAAAAACTTCGAGTGAAGTTTGGCATTGGCGGTGACCTGGCGGGCGATAGAGACAGAGGGGACAGTGATAAGCTCAGCGATATGGAAAAGCTTGACCTGGCGATTCTTGCCAACTTATCAATGAACTATAAAAGCCCTGTAGGCCTTTGGAAGGTTGGCATCTCACAAGATATCAGTGATACCCACGACGGATACAGTCTATCGGCTGGATATAGTCTGCCTTACAAGCACCAAAAGTGGATCATCAAACCCGACTTCACTATTAGCTGGCAAAGTGATAGTGCGTTAGATTACTACTATGGCGTGGACCTAAATGAAGTAACTCAAGATAGGGCAGCGTATGAAGCAGATGCAGATATCATTACCCGGTTAGGTGTACAAGTGGGATACAACATTAGCCCAAACCTTATTCTTATGGGGGGCGTATATCAAACCTGGTATGGCGATGAGATTAGTAATAGCCCAATCGTAGACACTGATAGCTCTAGACGCACGTCATTAATGGTGAGTTATAAATTTTAACTTTTCTTACGATATTTGATGAGTGTAGATTATTTAGACTAGCCGGTTTATCAATACCAGGCAGAAATTACAGGCCGAGGCAAGAGCCCCTGCCTGTAACCACAACCTGTTTGCAGTACAATGTACACGATACCCACCGAGTCATAGCGAGAAGGCTTCTCTATTTAGCATCCCAATAGCAGGGACTACCGTATTTCTCCTTAAGGAAATCAATAACAACACGTACCTTGGGAGCCAGGTTATCCGTAGGTAAGTAGAGTGCATTGATAGTCTGGTTTTCTGCCGATGAAGATGCGCTGTAGTCAGTCAAAATAGGAACCAGCTTGCCCAACCGAATCTCTTGATTGATTAACCAGGTTGGGAACATAACAACCCCAGCTCCCCCTATAGCACTGGAAACCAGCGTTTCTGCATTATTGCTGTAAAGTGATCCCTTAACTTCATAGGGTGTCAAACCATCTTTACCGATAAACCAGCGCTGTAGCCCATTGGTTCCCTTAAATACCAAACAGTTGTGAGCAATTAACTGCTCTGGGGTTTCCGGAACCCCATTTACCCTTAGATATTCCGGGCTGGCTGCCAATACAAAGTTCTGATTGCCAAAGCGATTCATTCTCAAGCCTGAATCTTGGAGCGCTCCAATTCTGATAAGTAAGTCAACACCCTCCTTAGCAGGGTCAATAAAGCTATCTGTCTGCTGCATTTCGATCCTAAGCAGTGGGTAGAGTTCTAACAAATCTGGAATATAAGGAGCAATATGAAGCCGCCCAAAAGCAACGGGGGCGCTGATTTTAACAACCCCCCGTGGTGTGTTGGCCCTTTGCTCAATTTGCCCGCAAACTAACTCATACTGACGAACGATATCGCTACAGTACTTTGCAAAGGCCGTACCTTCATCCGTCAGTGATATTGCCCTGGTATGACGGTGCAGTAGTTTGGTTCCCACTTTCCCCTCTAGCTGAGCCATTTTTCGCGATACAGAGGACGGTGTCATTCCCTGCTGCCTAGAAACCTCAGAATAGTTACCCAATTGGGCCGTCATTAAGAACAGTTTTAACTCTAATATTGATATATCGTAATTCATTAGCTAGCGGTCGATAGTGGGTAACTGTTGAGTGATGTTATGGCCCCTCTGAGTAGTGCTTTACTCCTGTATATTCAGCTAACTTTGGATAGCGGGCTGCAGTGCCTCATTACTACGAACTGGCGCTCTCCGATTAGCAAGGTAATTACAGATCAACGCTAGAACTACGCAAACCATTGCGGCAATTCGCCAGGAACTTAACGGGATAGACGGATTCGTAAACCATCCCTGGGTATCAATAATCAAACTCATGCTCATCTGCCCAAAAATCGTTGCAATTGTTGTTGATGCCACACCAATTCTAGGAACAACAGCAACTACGACTATCATGTAGAAGATACCAAAAAGTGCACCTGTTAGTTGCCACTTAGGTACGGAAAGAATTGATGGGCCGCTGTGTTTTCCAAAGAAAAACACCAGTAAGCCCATCACTACAGCTCCGATACCAAAGGTAAATAGGGCGCTTTGGACAACTCCTACACTTTCTCCAAATTTTCCGTTAATTGCCGCCTGGGAGCTCAACGCTACGCCGGATAGTACTGCGAGTAACATCAGCCCAATCATAATTTGGCTCCCAAGTAGGTAAAATATAATGCAAGGCATAAAAATGTTGCCCCACATACTCTCAGGAGATTAATGGGCTGTTTACGCACCCCAAACCACCCCAGTGAGTCAATTAGGAAGCTTTTGGCTGTTTGCCCCACAAGAATCCCGATCATGGTCATAGCTACTCCAAGTATAGGAGTGGCTAAAGTTAGAACAACAACGTAAACAGGTCCCAATAAGCCACCTGAAAGCTGCCACTTTGGAACCTCTCGCCAGCTTATATATTTTGCACTGGGGACAAATAGACTGATGAGCCAAAGTAGGGCTGCCCCAACACCAAATATGCTTAAGGTGGCCCACAAGTGACCAACCTGCATACCTAAGGGCCCTAACAATCCCGCCTCGACGGAGAGCCCCATACCTGCAATAACAACCAAAATAGTGGCGAGAATATTCATCGAGGGTCAAATAAGCGTACGTTAGTCAAATGCTCATAGGCCTTTCCATTAGGGTATGAAACGAGTTCAAGTTGCATGCCCCATGGAGCCATGAAATATACCCAGGTCTCTCCTTCAGTTGGCCCTTCAGTCATTACCGTAGGGGCGCCGAGCACCTCTATATTCTGTTTCTTGAGGTATTCAACCGCAGCATCAATGTCTTCAACATAGAATGCTAAATGATGCCCCCCAACATCAGCATTGTTTGGTGCCACCTTATTTCGATCTATGTTGTCGGCATACTCGAATATTTCCAGATTGATGCTGTTAGCATTCATAACAGCAATTTTCTTGATCTCTGCACGAGGATTTACATTAAGGTGATCCGTCATCCAGGTATCGTCTGAGGCAAATGGCCCAAACGTATAAGCCAATTCAAAACCAAAGTGTGTACTAAAGAACTCAACGGCCAAATCAACATCGGGGACGGTGAATCCTATATGATCTGCTTTTTTAAGTCCGGGGATAGCCATTAGATGTCTCCTCGATCATGGCGAAGCTTATTCAGTGCGCCCATGGTGGTAGCCCCTTTATTGAAGCCCGTATACATTGAGGCAAAAACAATCAATTCCTCAATCTCTTCATACGTTGCCCCTTGTTTGAGTGCCATATCAACATGGGCTCCAAACGGGTTACCTTCACCATTTACATTGAGCGCCATTTGGTCAATAGCGATAGTGATTAGTGCTTTGGTTTTTTGATCCAGAAGCGGCTTTCCCCATACCTCGCCTGCGACTCGTACAGCTAGATCTCCCCATACCGGGTTAATAGACTTAAGTCCCTCGATCAATGCTTGATCATCCAAAACGGCATTTTCGTACTTGGTAGTCATAGTTAATAGTCCTGGTTATCTAGATGATATTTCGCTTTAACAGCTGGAAGTTATTATAGGGAGCTCTATCCTTCTTAAAACTTATAAGCAGGAACATCACTTTTGCAAATTATGCACAGATGAACGCTTTTTATGAGGTGGCACAGTCTGTTGTTGGGACTTATTTTAGTGCCTCAAACAGGAGCGAAAGAGAGAAATAGTAGCGTTACTAAAATGGTATTAGTCGGAAGGGAAGAGCGTTTTGAAATGGCGATTACAGCATGTTAGCTAAAGCCTCTAAATATATTCCAGGTGTCCCAACTAGATAAAAGCTACTAGCAACACCGGTGCTGCTTATAATCTACCCTAAACTATGAATATCCATTGAAGACTCGATATTCATATGTCCATGACTCCTATAGATATCGAACGCTGGAATAGAAAGGCCCACTTTGAATTTTTTATGAGCAGTGCAGGGTCAACTCGGATAGGCTTAACCCAGCCGGTCGATGTGACAAATCTGGTATCTTTCTGTAAAAAAAATACACTCCCTTTTTATTACAGCCTTATTTTTCTGGTCACGCAGGTGGGAAATGAAATAGCGGGCTTCAGGCATCGTATCGTCAATGGCCAGCCCATCGAGCACGATATGCTGCACCCTTTATTTTCTGATTTAGGGGATAATGAGTTATTCAAACTCGTTATGGCCAGAATGGAGACGAATCTGACAGAGTTCGTCCACAAGGCAAGGGAACTTTCACGGGCGCAATCTGAGTACCTCCCTGTAGAAAAGTTCATCAGTCGCCATGATATCTTGAATATCAGCTGCTACCCCTGGGGTGACTTCTCTGGTCTACAGGTAAAGCCTGTACAGAAAGAAGGTTGTGATCCAGGAATACCTTTTATTTTCTGGGGTAAATACCATCGCCAAGAGGGGCGCCTTGTCACCTCGATGTATGTTGAAGTTAATCACTGCTTTCTGGATGGCATCCATCTTTATCAATTTAAACAGCAGTTGGAAGATAAGATTTGTCAACTTGCTTAAAATTTTTAAGCTTGATCTAAGAGACTCTGAGTAATTCCATGAACCCGCTCTTAAAGTTGCTTATCGCAGACCTTTAAGAGCTATAGAGGTACTAGATTGTTACTCAGAGGCTCCCTAACTAAAACTCCCTTAAGTAACGGGTTTCAGCCCCCTATAAAAAAGGCAGCTACCAGCGCAACAAAACCGAGAGAAGTAAATTGTATAGCGGTCTTCCTGAATTTTGGTACCGCAAAGGCAACCACTAATCCACTAATCAGGCTAAATAGCAGGCTTGCACCAAGCATAATGGCTGAGAACCAGAAGAGAGGACCGGCATGACCTTTATGAATCAGCAGAAATTGATGCCATAGATCGTGTTCTTTTACATGAAGTATCGCTGACAGCTTATCCTGGCTTGGTTCCAAATAGACTTGGCGTTTGTAGCCATACCAACCAATCCACTCATCTTCCAAATAGAAATCTGCCGGCAATGATACTTCAGTGGGCTGAACAAACGGAGATATGGTATCCAGAGTCTCTTGCTCATTGCTGGGCAGGCCCTTGGGTAGAGTAACTGTGTACTCAAATTGTTCATCGACGCCCCCCTCTATATCAAATAGATAGAGCACGCCCGTGGCGATATACAAAATGGCAATAGGTAGAAAAAAGCAGGAAAAATAGGTGTGGAGCTTGATCCACAGTAAACGGTATCTGGATTTCATAGGCAACAAAGGGCGCAATGCAAATGCATTGCGCCCTGATAGTAAATAAAACAAATAAAGGAAATTAGAAGCGGTAGTCTACTGATAACCTGATATCGCGGCCTGCCTCATAAATTCCGGCTACGCTACCAAACCCGGTAATATCTGTATAATCTGCTACGCTGGAGTGATCCCGATAGTGCTCATTAAACAGGTTTTGAACCGCTAAATTCACATTCAGACTGTCATCTGCCAGTGGTTCCCAGTGCAAGTAAAGATCGTGTACTTGGTAACCGGGCTTGTCAACCTCTTGGATACTGTCGACATCGTCGTCGACCTCTACTGAGCGGTGTAAAACCTCAATATCATTTAAGTCTTGTACCAGTGTAAAATTCCAGCCCAACTCTAATTTCGGTGTAATAGCATAGCTGGTGGTCAGGTTCCATGTATCGCCGCGAGCATTTGCTAAACCGTTGTGCTCATACCCCTCTACAGTCTCTCCATTCAATTCCGAATCATTGTGGCTGAATGCGGCACTGATAGTTAACTGATCCCAAACATATGAGGCGCTGAGTTCAAACCCTTCAGTTTCCAGCTCACCAATATTTTCATAATAAACGGGACGCCCGACCTGATCAAAAATAACGTCATCGATAGTGCTGCGATAGATAGCGGCTTTTAGTTGAAGGCCGTCCAGGCTGTATTCTAGCCCCAACTCGGTATTGTCGACCGTCTCAGCATCCAGGTCAGGATCAAGAGTTGCCGACCACAGAGTAAACCCATCTCCAACCTCCTTGCCGCGCATCGCTGTTGCATGACCCGCAGTAAAGGTGAGTGCATCGGTAAGCGAATAACTCATTCCAATATTGGGACTGAAACCCTGGCTATCCGTCTCGTCATCATGAGTCACTTGTTCCAGCTCGTATTCGTCGTAACGAAGTCCAAAACTTAGCAATAGCGCGTCCGTAGCCTGCCAATGATCCTGGATATAAGCTCCACGAACATGTCCTTCTTCAAGCCAGGAGTTGAGGCCTCCCTCCACCCCTTCCACTTCATCCTCACGGGCTTCAATGCCATAGGTGATGGTATGTTGACCAACACTGCTGGTATTACGTAAATCAAAACCGATGGATTCCACGGAAGCAACGTAGTCCCATAGCTCCCGCCATGCTTCTGATTTTGTATGATAAACCGTTGTTTCCAGATTGATCAGATCGCTGGGAGAAAACTGATGGTTGACAACAAAGGTCTGGCGCTCAGCTTCCATCGGGTAGAGAGTATCGCCTTGAAGGGCGGGCCAGTTGGGATGTCTACTGAACTCGCCTGATTCTTCCCGCTGTTCAAAACTGACACTCAGTTTTTGATCTTCAGACAAATCGCCACTTAATTTTATAAAGGCGAGATCCTGTTCGGAAGCTGTACCATAGATAGTGTCACCGTCGCCATCTTCCATATCGTCGCGATCAACGGTTACAAATGACCCAAGTAGTCCCCAGTTGTCAGTTATCTTTCCATAAACTGAAGCACTGGCTTTCTCACCATCATTACTAAAGAAAGCGCCTTTCACTATTGCGCCAAACTGCTCACCGTCATCAAGTAGGTCATCCGCATCTTTGGTCTCAAAGCGGATAGCACCGCCAATGGCGCCAGCCCCACTGGTAGCTTCACCGGCTCCAGCCTGCACTTCAACCTTTTGCAACAGCTCAGGTTCTATCGATACCCGACCAATATGATGGAAGAGGGTGCTTGTTTGTGGAGCACCATCAACAGTCACATTAAGAAGTGTGTCTTCCATACCTCGGACATAGACTTTTTGCGCAATCCCCAGTGACCCACCAACAGATACGGAGGGTATCTGGCGGAATATATCGCTGAGATCATTTGCCTGCTGCATATCAAGCTCTTCAGGCGTAATCTCGGTATCAGTTGCCACACCGACAACAACTACGGTTTCCATTGGGTTTTCAGCAGCATCCTCTTGTTTCTGCACTTCCTGTGCCTGGCTGATGCCAGAGGCCAGGGCGCTGGATACCATCAAGGGGAGTAACGCGTACTTATTGCGGGAAATGTTGCGGGCCATTGGCTGTCCTTCACAGAGTTACTTATTTGCAAATGCGAATTATTCCTATTGGCGACGGTGAAGTACAGCAGTGTTGCATTTGTTACATTTAGTTGCATAAGTGTGTTGGAGAGTTACCTTATGCAGGCTCCAAAGATTGAGTGGGGAGGGTTACTCTCATACACAACCCTCCTACAGAGCGGTTGGAGGCTTCTACGGTTCCGCCCACGCTATGTAGCTGGCGTCGCGCCAACGCCAGGCCCAGCCCAAAATTTTTCGATTTTGATGTGCGAGACTGATCAGCTCGGAAGAAAGGCTTAAAGATACTGTCCAGTAGTGCTTCAGGTACTCCGGGGCCAGAGTCTTCAATATCAATAACAAATCTATTTTTCGTATTTCCCTCCAGAAGGACATGAACGGCTTGTCCCTTCGGGGTATAGCGCATGGCGTTACGCAAGATATTTTCCAAGGCTTGTCCTACCGCCTTGTGATTAGACTGTCTTAATTCAGCCGAGTCTGGCAAATGAGTGCAGATAGTGCGATCGGGAAATTCGAAACGGGCATCCTCGACAATCACATCGATAAGGTCAACCAGGTCCAAGTCTTCGATACCTATAGAAGGCTGTTCATTATCCAGCCAGGCAAGGGTGAGAGTGTCGTCTACCAGGCGTCTGATATGAGCAGACTCCCGCTGAATCCTCTGGATATTTTTATCATTAGCGTGACTTGCACCAGCTCCCTCTATGGCAATATCCAGTCGGGTGAGGGGGGTTCTGAGTTCATGAGATAGGTCAGCGATTAGCTGGCGCTGGTTGACGATCTGCTCTCCTATACGAGTAGCCATTTGATCAAAAGTTTTGGCTAACTCAGAAATTTCATCGTCGCGGTTGCCCAATTGACGATGCACTCGTACGTTAAAATTACCCCGACTAAACTCCCGTGTTGCCTGCTCAAGTTTGCGCAGCGGGTGCATAATATGGCGATAGAGCATCACGGAAACTAAAGCTAAGATTCCCATTGGCAGGATTATTTGCAGCAGGAGTCGCGTTGTTTTCCAGTAGCTGCCAGGGCGCATCCTATCTGGAAGAAGTACTAAGAGGCTGGTTTGCTCGGTTGCAAAAGGAATTTCCATCACCGGGTTTTCTTCAAAATACAGGTGGACCTTCCAATCCACATCCCGGCCGAGGTTATAGCCGATGTAACGATGTTCATTACCCGTCGCACCAGCTACATGAGTTAACTCATATTGGGTAACTGTGGCCCAGGTGTTTTCTTTTTCCTGCAATTCTTTCAACCATTGCTCCAATTCACCTTCGTTGCCGGAGAGAAACCGCGCTTCCGCCTCCTTGCCCCACTGTTTCAATTCCGCTCGATGAGATGCCCCCAGCATGCTCATCTGCTCCTCGGTGCGAATAGTCAGGGAATTGATCAGGTAAAAGAGAGAGACAATGCCTGCAGTAATCAGAAGGCATAGTTTCCAAAAAAGTTTGCGGTTCATTTCAAACAGTACCCTCTGCCATGTACTGTTTGTAACCGGTCTCCACGCCACCCTGCTCCAGTCAGCTTGCGCCTGATTCGACTCAAGTGCATGTCCAAACTGCGGTCATAGGCACCCAGAGTACGGTTGAGAACTTGCTGTGAGAGATAGGCTTTGCTCAATACCTCTCCCCGGTGAACCGCTAACTCCCACAACAATTTAAACTGGGTAGCGGTAAAATCAATTGCCAGACCGCCGGTGAATGCTTGCTGAGCATTCAAATCGAGTTGCAGGTTGTCGATTTCTGTATGGTGGACGGCTTCCATCATCACTGGTTGACTGCGGCGCAATAGAGCCTCAACTCTCAGTAACAGTTCGGTCTTGTTAAATGGCTTCGCCACATAATCATCTGCTCCATGGCGAAAGCCTGCGATCCTCTCCTCTTCAGCGCCCTTGGCAGTTAGGATGATGACTGGAACCTGACTGGTTTTGCGTAAAATTTTGAGTAGAGAAATACCGTCCATTTCCGGCAGCATCAAATCGAGCAAGATTAATTGAGGTTGTTGCTTGGCAGCTTCCAGCAATGCGGTATTGCCATCAAAGCAGGCGTTGACTTGGTATCCTGCGCTTTGGATCATTTCGCAGAGCTGGTCGTTGAGACCGCGATCATCTTCAACGATCAGGATGTTGGATTGAGTGGGAGGTTTTTGGCTCATGAAGACATTAGCTGTATGCAAACTGGTTGTGGAGCAAATTACCACAATGACCAATGCCTAATATAGTTAGTTGAAGAGATGTGTATTCGTTCAGTCATAGCGCTGGGCTGAACTGCTGATGAGTTCCAATAACTTGGCATTGTATGCTTGAGCGTAAAATTTATTGTGTTCGTGCTGCTCGCTATCCAGAGCGTAATCTTCAATATGGAAGCCGGTTCCACATAAGAAAAATGTTTCCTGAGGTCTGAACTCAGCATACTTACCTTGCAAGTCTTCTTCTAGTATCCCGGGCGTTACATGGCCAACCCCTGGAGAATAAACATCCACGAACTTAGCCCGGTTATGAATGAAATCATTTTCCGCATCAATGAATCCACGCTCCGCTGACAGCACGGGATCGCTGGCTATTGCAATCAATTCATAGCTTTTTGAAAGTTCAGCCCACACCCAAGCGACTACACCAGCGAGAAGGGCCGTGCCCAGAAGAAAGGTATTTCTAAGGGTTGACGTCATTGTCTCCACCCGTGGAAGTCTGAAGGCTTCGTCCTAAATAGGAAAAATATGCTGTGAAAGCCTGATTAATTCTTTTGCGTTGCTGCCCCTGTGGATACAGTCCCAACTTTGCCTCTTGACTAGCCTTTGAGCCAGCAACCAAAAAATTATTGTTGATGCTGGCATCCTGAATAAATGCTTCGAAAGCCCGAGCACTCAGCTCTACAGGCTCACTGTAGTAGAGTGAACCATTTGTTTTATCGGCACTGATGGAAGCAGTCACCAAGTCACTGGGGTTATTACCACTCTCATCCAGCATCACAGATTTAAAGCACGCAAAAAGTAAGTCATTGAGCGGGTGGGGCACTGGAGTTGCATTCCGTAACCAGGCCTCTGAGGCATACATGGTACTGGACGTATCACTGAACGCTTTTTGGGCTAAGTAATGATCAAATGCATGAAACCATTCATGGGCAATAGAGCCAGGCCCCGCGTTCTTGGCAAGAGAAAAGCTCCGGGCAGTAGGGTCATAAAAGGCAGCCATCCCCGGGCGCCCGCCGATTCCATATTGAAAAGACAATGTACCTCTGAGGGATATCAATACTTCCGGTCCTTGAAGAATGGCCATTAGATCAACAAGTGCATCGTAAAAAAGCCCTGCGGCCCGATTGCGCTCCTCGCGAGTGACCCATCGGCCAACAGCAATCGAGCGAAAGCCAAATCGCTTCCTGACATCCACAAACGAAACGGGTTGTCGTTGCTGGGTTGCAGTGTGACCACTGCGATGAAATGCCCTGGTCAGAACCATAATCAATGCCAGCCGATTAGACGAGGGTGGATATTAATCCTCCGGATTGAAGGCTTGCAAGAAATGAGAAGTGCTTCTATTCCTTTCAACGAATCCAATCGCTTTCTATTCAACCCAGTCAGAAAAGTAATCAACCAAATAGTCAATCGCCATTCGCGCTCGCATCGGTAAAAAGCGACGATTCTGATACACGATCCAGCTACTGGCTCCGCGCCCACAAAAAGATTCCAAGATAGGCTCCAGTAAGCCCTCTTGAATTGAACCACTGAAACTGCTTTTGGGCATATAAGCTATACCCAAGCCTTGCTCGCAAGCTTTCACGATCGCATGGGCATTATTTGTTCTCCAGCGCCCACTAACCTTTACGCTTACAGGCTCTCCATTCAGGTCAAAAACCCATTCATCATTGTTAGCCACCAAGCAACTCTGCGTTTTTAGTTGATCGGGGTGATTGGGAATACCATTTTCTTTCAGGTAACTCGGGCTTGCGACGGCCATCATTTGGCGGTCGGCCAGTTTACGAGCAACTAAGCCAGAATCCTCAAGGCGACCATAGCGTATGGCAAAATCAATCCCATCCTCGACGAAATTGACCATCCTGCTATTGAAGTCCATGTCGATTTTCAACCCCGGGTGTTTCAAGCCAAACTCCATCAGGGCAGGGGCAACATATTGCTCAGCAAAGATACCAGCCCCGCTAACTCTTAGTGTTCCATTGAGCTGAAACTGTTGCTGGCTAACCTGCTCATTCGCCTGTTGCAGGCCAATCACTAACTCTTTACACCGCTGGTAATAGGCGGTCCCGGCCTGGGTCAGACTTACCTGACGTGTTGAGCGGGCCAAAAGGGATGAACCCAAGCGCTCTTCCAGACGGGAGACCTGCCTACTCACATGGCTAGTACTGCAGCCAAGTTGCTTGGCAGCTGCTGAGAAACCTTGGCTTTCTGCCACCGCTACAAACTCGACTATGCCGTCAAAATTTTCCATGTTTCTCAAACTCGATTGTTGCCATTTTGCAAAGGTATTTAACAGATTTTACGCATTATCAGCACGAGAGGGACAATCTATAATCCCTCCCCACTGAATACTGACCAACAGAGGAAAGAAACATGAAGAAAGTACTTATTCCAGTGACCAACCACGCCACTCTTGGTGAAACTGACCAGGCAAATGGCACCTACTCATCTGAGTTGACTCACGCGATTCACGTACTTATGGAGAGTGGACTCGACTATGACATCGCCTCTATTAAAGGGGGGAAAGCACCACTCTATGGCACTGACCTCGAAGGTGACGACATCAACCAAAAGGTGCTTAATGATTCAGATTTCCAAAACCGTATCAACAACACCATCCCTATGAGCCAGCTGAATACTGCAGACTATGATGCAGTATTCTACCCCGGCGGATTTGGTCTGCTTTCTGACTTGGCAACTAACGAAGACTTCGCAAAGCTAAGTGCCGAGATCTACGAAGAGGGTGGCACATTGGCCGCAGTGTGCCACGGCCCCGCTGGTTTCCTACCTATCACCCTGAGCAATGGCGAAAAGCTTTTGGCTAGCAAGTCTGTCACCGGCTTCACTCGTGAGGAGGAGATTGACTTCGGCACCATTAATGACATCCCATTTTTGCTGGAAGAATCTTTGGCGAGGGGCGCTGCCCGCTACAACAAAGTACAACCTTGGCAGGAGTTTGTTATTGAAGATGGGCGAGTGATTAGCGGCCAGAACCCAGCAAGTGCACACGGTGTTGGTGTTGCCATCGCCAAACAGCTTGCCAGCTAGTACATGGCCTGGCCGGCCCCTTTGGGGTCGGCTCGTGATTCTAAGTAGAGGTGTCCCGTAGTGCAAAATGCAGTTATCTACCCGTCTCTAATGCTTATTGCAGGCATTGGTATACCGATAATGGCAACGCTAAATAGTGGTCTCGGTATTAAGCTTGGTAGTTCAGCCCTGGCAACTACACTGCTATTTCTCGTTGGACTTGTAATCTCCGCGGCCTATCTCTTGAAAACGGAGGGGTTACCCAGTGCTGTTTTTAGCAAAGATATTGCCTGGTACTTTTACTTGGGTGGGATTCTGGTGGCTTTCTATATATTGAGTGTGACTTGGGTGTCGCCAAGGTATGGCGTGGGTAATGCAGTATCTTTCGTTCTTCTGGGGCAACTGCTCGCCATTAGCGTTATCGACCATTTTGGGTTACTGGGTGCGCAGCAAACCAGTTTGGATACCAAGCGCCTTATCGGTCTCGCCATGATGGTTGTTGGCGTACTGTTGGTAGTAAAGCGCACGTCTTAAGGAGCCTCTGAATAACTCCGTGATACCTCTACCTCTGGTTCACAATCAAGGCACGGCTTCGCAGGAATGTCTAGACCTTTCAAGAAGTCGCAACGCGGAGTGTGCATCGCTCTGCAAGCCCCGAAGGGCGGGCCTTGAAGGCCACAGCTGCTGCGTTGCAGCTCTTGCAAAGGGCTACGGCCATTCACGGCGAGCTGCGCCTAACATCTGCAGCCTTCAAGACCGCAGAGTTATTCAGAGGCTCCTTAATTTCACAATACAAATCGTTATGTACTGAGATCATATGACTAATTTAATCGTTATGGCAAAAGTCACAGTCCGCCCACAATATACTTCTCAGGCATCAGCACTTTTAATCGAGCTGGCGTGTAAGTCAGAACAAGAGTCTGGCTGTTTATCCTATAAAATTTTACCCTCACTGGATGAAGGCAATGTTTTCACTACACTAGAAGTTTGGGAGTCTTCTGAAACTGAAATGAAGCATTGGAATACAGATCACTTAAAAACCATCATTGCAAAGTTGAATCCACTTCTTGCTGCGGAGGCAAGAATCGAAAAATATACGGAGGTAAAAACTATCTAGCACAACCGTTATTTTATATTGCAACTTTTTGTAATCTTACTTTTATTACATCAATACCTTCATTTTCATTGAAGTGAGTCTAATCGGACATCGGCTTAAAGAAGTGCATATATACCAATGAGACAGCCTTTCTGTTAGGTTATTTTTTGATCTCATAATTAGGAGCGTGGCCTTTCTTATAAACCAGAACTGTTCGCTGAAAGCTCATAAAAGTATCTCCTCGCTGATTAATACCACGGGTTTCTACGCTAACAATACCCTGTGTTGGTCTAGACTTGGATTCACGCTTAGAAATGACCTCACTTTCTGCATAAACCGTGTCACCTTCAAAAACAGGTTTGAGCAGTTTAACTTTGTCCCACTCAAGATTGGCAACAACTTTCTTGCTAATAGTATTTACAGTCATACCCGTGACAATAGCCAATGTCAGAGTACTATCTACTAATGGAAGGTTCCATTCAGTGCTCTCTGCGTAATGGGCATCAAAATGGAGTTGCGCCGTATTCATAGTTAACAGGGTCATCCAGGTATTGTCTGTTCGCGTCAATGTCCTACCTGGGCGGTGCTCGATAATGATACCTTCTACAAAGTCCTCGAAGTAGAAGCCAAAATCTTCGCGATATCGATTGTTGTCAATCTTTTTATAGGGGTTAAATTCCATCAATATTGCCTCCTTGATTGAGTGTCTCTAAGTTCGCTTGGTTATGCCCAGAGCACTTGTAGATTTTTGCTGGAGTAGCCTTTAGCTAAGATTATTAAAGTTTGAGATTATTTGCTGGGCTTTAGAGTAGATCGGGATATCTATCATTCGGCCCTCATATTGGCAGGCTTTACCTGAGGATTCATTGTAGATACGAACGATTTCCTTTGCTTCCTTATACTGGTCTAGTGTGGGTCTAAAAGATATCTTGATAGTTTTTACCTGTTTAGGGTGAATAGCTGCCTTGCCACTAAAGCCAAGCAATTGAGCCTCATTGAGTTCATTAATTAGTCCACCTTCATCCTTAAAGTTAAAACAAGGGGAGTCGTAGCAAGCTATCTGTTTGAGTGCGGCAGATTCGACCAATTTCATGCGCGCCCATATGAGTGCTTGTGGGGTGCATTCACAATTCAGATCGGCTGCATAATCAGCGGCCCCAAACATCAAACCTTGCAACTTTTCAGAACTACAGTTAACAATATCATATAAATTGGATGTTCCCTGAGCGGTTTCAATTAAGGCTATAATCGAAATATCCTTATAGGCTTCGCTCAAGAGCTCACTGATAAGGTTGATATCATGTTGAGATTCTGTTTTCGGATAAAGCACCACATCTATAAATGGCTTTTTATCAATAATTTCAGCCAAATCTTTTATTCCATTGATCGTTGACAAACTATTTATCCGAATTGCGCTTATAACACCATTCGAGCTTGGCCTTGAATAAAAATCGATCGCGATATCCCTGGCACTATCTTTGTCCTCCATTGGTACGCTATCTTCAAGATCAATGATTATTCCATTCGCCCCAACTTCAGACGCCTTAGCAAAGCGTTTCGGTTGGTTTCCTGGGGTGAATAACAATGCGGGGAAAAGCTTTAAATTGATCATTTTATCGCTCAAATAAAGTTCTGCTCTTTGGCCTGCTCCAATAAGCTCTTACGGAATTTAGGGTGTGCGATTTCAATCAAGGCAAGGGTCCGCTCTGTAGTTGATTTCCCCATCAGTCTGCAAGATCCGTACTCGGTTACCACGTAATCGATGTCTAACCGAGAGTCTGTGGTGATAGATTTCAAACGTGGAACTATCCTGGAGGTTTTACCACGCTGTGCCGTTGAGCTACTGGCCAGAATAGTCTTCCCATTTTTTGAGTAGTAAACTCCCCTCACGAAATCCAGTTGCCCGCCAACACCCGAGAATTGATGTCCAATGAATTCCGCATTGACCTGTCCACTGAAATCAATCTCAATAAATGAGTTAACTGAAATCATATTATCGATCTGGGCTATTATTTGGGGTTCATTCACATATGACACGGGCAGGCAGAACATAGATGGATTGCCATCTATAAAGTCAAATAGTTCTTTGTCTCCAGCTGCAAAAGTGAATACGCTCACATGAGGGTTAATTGTCTTTCGGGCATTAGTTACTGCTCCAGACTTAATAAGCTTAATCATACCTGGTGTTATTACCTCGGTATGAATGCCCAGATCTTTCTTTTTAGTTAGTTGTTCACAAACTGCATTCGGAATAGCACCAATACCCATTTGGATACATGCGCCATCAGGTATTAACGGAACAATGTAGTCACCAATTTTTCTATCTAAATCGGTAATCTCTTTTGGAGATTCCTCCGCTAATTCCATAGTGTTTTCAACAATGGCATCCACTTCACTAATGTGCAACAGGGTGGCCCCCGCTGTACGTGGCATATTTTCATTCACTTCCACAATTAATCGATTTGCGTGGCGCGACAACTCAATAGCATAATCACCATTAGTACCAAAATTGAAATAACCATGCTTATCCATCGGCGCCACAGTTACCAGGAAAGCATCTATTTTAACTTGCTCTCTGATTATTTGAGGGTATCGACTAAAAGATATAGGGACATAGTTAATATATTTTTCCCCTTTTGAAAATCCAGCATTTGCTAATTTAACTTCGTCTTTAGTTAGCATTGAAGAGTAAGGCCTTACCCGGCCCATTAGATCTTCTTGAAAAATAGTTTCCGTCGCGACCTTCCCACAACGCATATAATAGACTTTTAAATGTGTAATAAATCCATTTCGAATATGCTTCTCTAGTGCTGAAAGTAGGGCTGGTGGGCTAGCGGTGCGCATGCCGATAGAAATAACGCTATCGTCTGGGATTAAATTAACTGCTTCTTCAGGTAGTAGCTGTTTCTTTTTATACAGGGCGTTGTTATCCATAGCAGATTAACCGATTATTTGGCCACACTGTGATCCTTGAAGCGGCTGCTGTCGCTCTTACGGTCCTGTTACAAAGGCGTTAATAAGCAGAAAACGTTCATAGACCTGCAATCAAGCACTAATAAGGAAGTAAGAGCTACTAAGCCCTGCGATTATAGTTTGTGAATTAAAGCTTGTTTCAGAAGGGCTAGTGACTTAACGATGAATATCATGCAGCTTGTTTGAGCAGATTCGGTTTTATGCAGTAGGTATGTTCTAAAAGCTCCGCAGTTGATCTTTATGCCACGGTGGTATTCGTAAAGTACCTAAATCTCTTAATGGTGTTCCACTAGCTTTAAGTGCTATTCACCAAAGATTACTGCCTATCAGCTATCTATAAGAAAGAATGATGTGACTTTAGCTGATTCATCAAGCAGTGGTATGCCAAACCTCAGCAACTACACTTTTGCAAACACTCGTAGGTGCCGCACGGTACTATTCCAAATAGTTCTTTAGCGGTTCCCAAAGCAACCGTTGGAAGTCTATTCATGACAAAGTCAAAACGTCCACTGATTTCCGTCAACCCCTTGAACGGTAAAACTCTGAAGACTTATCACGAAATGTCACAAGAGGATCTCGACAAGGCGATCGGTCGCGCAGACAAAGCCTTTGTAATCTGGAGAAACCGAAGTTTTAGTGATCGAGCAGTGATACTAAAGCGTGCAAGCAACCTATTTGAGGAGCGATCCGAAGAACTTGCCCGCCTGATGGCGTTAGAGATGGGTAAGAAGCTCAGTGATGGTCAAGGTGAATTGGCACTTTGTGCTGAAATTTTTGACTACTATGCCGAAGAGGGCGAAAAAATCCTAGCTCCACAGCAGCTTTCCACCCGCGAAGGGGAGGGTACTTTAGTCTTCCAGCCCTTAGGAGTGGTCTACGGCATTCAGCCATGGAACTTTCCCTTCTACCAACCGGCTCGCTTTACCGCCGCCAACTTAATCGCCGGCAATGTTGTACTTACTAAACATGCCTCTAATGTTCCCCAGTGTGCCGAAGCCTTCGCACAGCTGTTGTTTGACGCAGGGGTACCGGAAGGGGTCTATACCAATCTACCGATTACATCCGGTGGAGCAGCCTCCATTATTGATGACGATAGGGTCAAAGGAATCTCCTTTACTGGCAGCAATGCCGCCGGGGCAATGGTCGCAGAGCAAGCTGGCCGCAATGTAAAGAAAACTGTTATGGAGCTGGGTGGTGTTGATCCATTTATCGTGCTCGAAGATGCGGATATGGATTTAACGATACAGCGATTTGCAGAGGGAAAGCTGGGCAATTGCGGGCAGATATGTTTGGCTGCGAAGAGAATTATTCTAACTGAGCCCATTGCTGAAGAATTCCTAGACCGAGCTACCAAGTTGTTCCAAGCGTTGAAACCCGGTGACCCTCTTGTAGAAAGCACAGATTACGGTCCGTTATGTACTGAAAAGGCTGCCGAGCAACTGGAGGATCAAGTCAGCAAGTCCGTTAAGGCTGGCGCTCACTTGCTAGTGGGAGGTAAGCGCAATGGCGCATTTATTGAGCCAGGTATATTAACTGAAATACCTGCTGGTTCCCCGGCAGCCGTAGAGGAGTTGTTCGGCCCCATCGCTTGTGTTTGGGTAGTTCCCGATGAGGAGGCAGCGGTTAAGCTGGCCAATGATAGCCCCTTTGGCCTGGGTGGTTCTGTCTATACCCAGGACCATGAAAGGGGGCGCCGTGTCGCGGAACAGTTGGAATGTGGTACTGCCTTCGTGAACCATGCCGCTTCAAGCTACGCCAGTATGCCTATGGGAGGAGTGAAGAAATCCGGCTATGGCCGGGAGCTGGGAGAACTAGGTATTAAAGAGTTTGTCAATCAAAAGCTGATACGGTACTTCTAAGTAGCGCAATATAGACGTGGGTAGAGCAATGAAAGTACTTGTGGCGGGCTCTAACGGTGCAATCGGTCAAATCCTTGTGGGTAAACTTGTCGGCAAGGGGCACGAGGTAACCGCTATGGTCCGCACGGAATCCCAGCAAGATAATTTGCGTAGTACAGGTGCGCGCCCCATTCTTGGAGATCTGACAAGGAAGGAGTCCCTAAACAATGCGGTAAAGGGGCAAGATGCAGTCATTTTTGTTGCAGGCTCCAAGGGTAAAGCATTGGAGTCTGTGGATCGGGATGGTGCTATCCATCTTTGTGATGCAACGAAAAGCGCGGGTATATCGCGCTTTATTCTATTGAGTTCCATTTTTGCCGGGCGACCAGAGCAGGGGCCTGAAAAACTCCAACCCTATCTAAAAGCCAAACATATTGCGGATGAATATGTAAAAAACACTGGCCTCGATTACACGATATTGAGACCTGGTGCCCTAACTGACACCTTGGGAACGGGGTTAATCAGCATAAGCGATTTATTTGCTGGGCCAGACATAGAGATCAGCCGAGCCGATGTTGCCGAGGTAATTACTACTGCGTTGGATGAGCCCAAAACGGTCGGTGCAGTTTTTGAATTTATTGGGGGCGAAACCCCGATTCCTGAGGCATTAGCACAGCTAAACTAGGTTTTATCATTCAAGTTGAGAAGCTCAACGTCTGATCAATCGCTTGCTCACTATTGCAGCGCTGGATCTCCAACTTTTCAATGCCAACACCGCTAAGTTTCTCCCGTATTTGGTTCAGTTCAGTATCAGTTGTGAGGCTCGGATGCCTGGTAAGGCGCACTTGCAAAGGTATCTTCGACTGTGCGAGCAGTTCCGCACATTGCCAAGGGGCCACACCGCTACCATCGACTCCAGTAATGGATGGATAGGTTTCCGGCATCGCTTTGATATCCAACCCCACCCAATCAAGACTTTGGATCAGGCGTTCCAGCCTGCGGGGGTAGATTCCCGCAGTGTGAAGCCCGACCTTGAATCCCAGATCCTTAACTTGGACAATCGCCGGTTCCAGGGCTCTCTGGGCGGTGGGCTCTCCACCGGAAAACACAACGGCGTCCAGCAAGCCCCGGCGGCTGTCTAAAAATGTGAGGATCTGATCCCAGTCATAGGCACTGGGTGCTCGCGCAGGCAGTAGATCGCCGTTATGGCAGTAGCGGCAGCGCCAGGGGCATCCCTGGCAAAAAACCACCGCTGCCAACTCGCCGGGGAAGTCGATTGCCGTAAACGACGTGAATCCACCGACACGTAACTTATTACTCATAAGTTTTTAGTGCATTCCTGCTGTTGTCCGCCACAAAGAATTGGCGCTCCCGGTGCTCTGATTGTTTTCCCGGATTCCAAAATGAAACTGGGCGGTGGTACCCCATTACCCGGCTCCATACTTCGCAGCGGGTGCGGTCTTCTTCTCTCAATAAAGTGTTTTGTTGGCTCATGGTCTTTCTCCTTGAAAGTATGGTTTAGTCGCTACAACAGGATTGCTCTCGGGCCAGGAGAGCTTCGTCGCAGCGTGGGCAGAATTGGTGTTCGCCACTCAGATATCCATGGACCGGGCAAATTGAGAAGCTCGGAGTCACTGTGATATAGGGCAGGCGGTAATTTTCCAGGGCACGCTGCAGCAAGCGGCGGCAACTATCGGCATCTGGCAACTGTTCGCCCAAATAAAGATGAAGTACAGTGCCACCGGTGTAACGGGATTGGAGGGATTCCTGTCGAGCCAGGGCCTCGAAGGGATCATCGGTAAAGCCCACTGGCAGCTGGGATGAATTGGTGTAGTAGGGCGCTTCACTACTACCTGCCTGCATAATATCCGGGTAACGTTTGCGATCTTCGCGGGCAAACCGATAAGTAGTGCCCTCTGCCGGAGTTGCCTCCAGGTTGTAGAGATGCCCGGTTTGTTCCTGGAATTCAGTCATCCGCATACGGATATGATCGAGTAATTGCTCAGCCAGTTCTTTCCCATCTTCCGTAACCACACTTTCGTTGTCGCCACTAAAGTTTCTCAGCATCTCATTGATGCCGTTCACCCCAATCGTGGAGAAGTGGTTGCGCAGAGTCCCCAGGTAGCGGCGAGTGTAGGGAAACAGACCTGCATCCATATGCCGCTGGATGACTTTCCGTTTCACTTCAAGGGAATCACGGGCAAGTATCAGCAGTTTGTCCAGTTGGGTGAGCAGAAGCTGCCAGTTTCCTTTATAGAGATATCCAAGGCGGGCACAGTTGATAGTCACTACGCCGAGCGAACCTGTCTGTTCGGCGGAGCCAAAGAGGCCATTGCCGCGCTTTAACAGTTCGCGTAGATCAAGCTGTAAGCGGCAGCACATGGAGCGAACCATGTTTGGGCTCAGGTCTGAATTTATAAAGTTTTGGAAATAGGGCAGACCGTAGCGAGCGGTCATGGCAAACAGCCGCTCAGCATTTTCGCTCTCCCAAGGGAAATCCTCACTGATGTTGTATGTGGGAATAGGGAAGGTGAATACCCTACCGCGTGCATCCCCCTCGCTCATGACTTCGATATAGGCGCGGTTGATTAGATCCATTTCCTCTTGCAGGTCGCCATAGGTGAAGGGCATTTCCTGACCGGCAATCACAGGCACCTGCTCGCGCAAATCCTGGGGGCAAACCCAGTCGAAAGTGAGATTAGTAAAAGGGGTCTGGGTGCCCCAGCGGGATGGCACATTCAGGTTGAAGATCAGCTCCTGAATGCACTGGCGTACGGTCGCGTAGTCCAGCTGGTCCTTGCGCACAAAAGGCGCAAGATAGGTATCGAAAGAGCTAAATGCTTGCGCGCCCGCCCATTCGTTTTGCAGTGTTCCAAGAAAGTTAACAATCTGTCCGACCGCGCTGGTCAAGTGGGCCGGCGGTGCCGATTCGACTTTTCCCGGAACACCATTCAACCCTTCATGTAATAGGGTGCGCAGCGACCAACCTGCACAATATCCAGCCAACATATCCAGGTCGTGGATGTGTAAATCGCCATCCCGATGTGCTGCGCCGATCTCAGGGGAATAAACATGATTTAACCAATAGTTGGCAATCATTTTACCTGCGCTGTTCAGGATCAATCCCCCTAGGGAATATCCCTGGTTCGCATTGGCTGCAACTCGCCAATCCGCTTGCTCTAAATACTCTTCAATAGAAGCACCGACATCCACCAGTGTTTGCCGATCAGTGCGCATTTGCGCATGCCGCCCCCGATAAGCGATATAGGCGCGGGCAGTATCAATGTAATCGTTATTGATCAATACCTGTTCAGCAATATTCTGAATCTCTTCAATATCAATGGGCTCACCACTATCAAAGCGGTGCTTGATCACTTTAAGGACAGATTCGGTAAGTTGTTCCGCTTCCTGTTGATCAAAAGATTCCGTTGCCTGGCCAGCACTGAGAAGAGCCAAAGTGATCCTGCGAGCATCAAAAGCCAGTGTCCTGCCATCTCGCTTACGCACCAACAGTTGATCTGAACTTACTTGCGAAATCTGTTCTGAAGCTGGTGCGGCTTCGCTGTCGGGTATAGCGGTACTGGTCATCGGACTTCCTCACAATTTGTGGGGAGAGCATATCGAAGAGACAGGAACGCCAATTGATCCAGATCACTATATATGGCGCATTGATTAATAGGTGAGCACAATATGTTGTGCTCTTGGTGTGAACTTAGATTAGGTACATACCTACTCTCGGCAAGTCCGGAGGCGAGTTCAGTGCCAGTCGGATGTACCTAACTATAGGGAGAATCGCGAAGTGCTTCCTTCAGCCAGGTTACGAAAGCCAACACATTTCCATTTCTTGAATGGCGGCTAGGTATTAATGCGGAATAGGTAAATCCCTCAATCCCTGAAAGCATGGAGCCTCCTCTAAAAGGAACCAGCCATTGATTGCGCAAAGGATTTTGAACAAGAAGCGAACTTACTAGCGCAATACCCTGGCCAGCCAAGGCGGCCTGGATTACATGATGCTCCTGGTCAAACTGCCGCACGCGAATACCATTAAGTTTTCTTTTGAGGAGAGTTTGCCAGTTCAGCGGTGGAAGTGATGAGTTGACCCATTTTGTTTCCAGAAGTTGAGCTTCAGAAATATCCCTAATCTGAGTCAGGTAGCTTGGTGCAGCGTAGACACCGATTGTTTCGGTAGCCAAGTGGAGAGCATTTTTTGTACTTTCATCATATTTCCCGTACCGAATAGCGATGTCGATGCGTCTATCTCGCTCGATATCACTCACTTCTTCCCCGGTCACTACTGAAACAACGATATCTGGAAATTTCTGATAAAAATTCTCCAGGTGGGGCACAAGCCACATAGCAGCAAAGCTTGAAGTCGTACTAATGGTCAGTGTTTTCTTTGACCACGTTAGTTCACTCACCGTTTCAGTGAGCTGCTGAAAAATTTGAGAGGTAGTTTGAGCGAGCATCTGCCCTTCACTGGTCAACTGCACAGCACGGGTTTTGCGCTCGAATAATGTTGTACCCAGGGATTCCTCCAAACCCTTTATCTGATGTGATACGGCTGTCGGCGTTATAAAGAGTTCTTCCGCAGCTCTCTTGAAACTGCCCAGTCTGGCGGCGGCATCGAATACTTTGAGGGCGTTGAGGGAAGGCAGGTTTGGGTACACCGATCAGAATCTCTTATAGATGATTTTTCCTCATCTATAAGAAGAAATAACTCGTTTGTCAAGGATACTCCCCGGCATCACCATAGATGAACCTTCAGGCGGTTTAGTAAAGGTTCCAGACCATGAAAACACTATTACATATTGACGCTAGTGCCCAGAAGTGGAGCGGCTTAGTAGCACCACATGAAAGTGCGAATATCCCCAGGCATACCTCAATCTCCAAAGCAGTTGCCGCGAGTTTTGTAAGCAGCTGGCTAGAAAAGAGGCCTAAAGATAAAGTTATCCATAGAGATGTCGGTTTAAACCCACCAGGCTTTATTAATCAAGATTGGATTGCCTCGGTTTTTACGCCTGAAGCGGATCGCACCAAGGAGCAGCAGTCCCTGGTCGCGCTTTCTGACATCTTAATTGATGAGCTATCCCAGGCGGATATCATTGTTATGTCCACTTCGATGTATAACTACGGCATGCCTGCCGCACTCAAGGCCTGGTTCGATCAAGTTGTTCGTATCAACAAGACGTTCACCTTTGATTTAGACCGTGGTGACTTCCCCTTAGAGCCTATTATGTCTGGCAAAAAGCTGGTGCTTATCACCTCTGCCGGGGAGTTTGGCTTTGGACAAGGAGGAATCCGTGAGCAAATGAATCACCTGGGGCCACATATCCGAACCTTAAGCCACTATTTGGGGGTTGAGGAGTTTCATGAAATCAATGCAGAGTACCAGGAATTTGCTGATGAAAGGCACCGGGATTCGATCAGACAGGCTTTGGTTTTGGGTAGAAAGTTAATGGCAGTATTAACTCGAGGCTTGTAAGTAGACCCATTGGTTAATGCCGTGCACATAGAACGTCAGCATGATGTTTAGCATACGCAGCAAGTGACTTTTAGAGCGGCTGAATTAACAAATAGCGCACAGCAAATCAAAAATTTTCAGCCGCTCAGTTTTTATGAAACCTAACTTTACGAGCGAGCAATCATATAAACCTGAGATGTAAAGCAGTTTCCATTTTCATCTCGGTCAATAGCGACCCGCATACGGCTCCCATTAAAATCCACTGCTGCTAAAGCAACTTTGAGCATCCGATCAACATACTTTTCTTCAATAAGTGTACCATCTGCAGATTGATGAAAATATATCATATTGTCTTTACATGGTTCCCACAGGGTTTCAGACGGATTAGGATTATATGGGTTTGAATTCCCGATATTAATAGCTGCCGTGCCAGATGATGTGACATGTACAGCGTTCCAGGCATAAACAGTCCAATAGACGGCCGTATCTGATGCATATGAGGTCGTACTTAAGAGCACGGCAAACAAAGTAGTGATTATCTTTCCCATGAAGTCCTCCGAGGTTTAAACAGTTTTTAGACTAATGATTATTATACCAAGTGATGAACGTTGATACGAGTTATTAGGGACCCCACCTGATTAATAGCATTATGGTACTAAATATGAGTGGTTTATTGTCGCCAGCTGATAATAAAGGCCATAGTCGTTTTTAATATCATGGCATCTATACTAAAAATCCTGCTGAAATTAATTGACTTGGGCCTCTTGTGATTCACAGTAGATAAGTTTTCCCCAAAGAATGAAAACTGGATCAACCTAATGGAAACAACCAATCTTCCTGAATCTCTTCAGTGCTTCGAGCAAGCGCTCTTTTCCCTTCCAGATTTTGGTGGGTATCCTTATGGAGAGTTAAAGATGTTTAGATGCAGTGCCACTAGGCTAACAATGTAACCCTAATTAGTAGGAACTAATGATAATTCAACTTCCCTTAAGGCTCGTTTACAACTACTGGATTCTGCTAACAGTGGTATTTTTGTGCATTATTACGAGCCTATCCCTGTTTCCGCTTCCCGAAGTACCCAATATACCTGGCACCGACAAAACCAATCACTTAATTGCCTATAGTGCACTGATGTTCCCCGTCGCCCTACGCAGGCCTAGTTACTGGTGGCTAATAGGATTATTTTTTGTACTGTGGAGCGGTGGCATAGAGTTACTTCAATCTTACGTGAATCGAACGGGTGAGTGGTTGGATTTCGCGGCCAATACGGCAGGGATATTGAGCGGCACACTTATCGCTTGGGTGCTGGGAAAATTTGGGCTGAGGGAGTACAAATCCTAAAAACCTGATTTAGCTTAAACTCCAGAACTGCTCCAAGTTGCCCGTTAATTGATCGGTGTTGCGACAAACCGCCGGTTGCCAGTGCTCTGGAAAAAGCTGCCAATAAAAAGGTTCTGAAAAGCGGCTATCTACCAGAATGATCACACCTTTATCAGATTCGGAGCGTATAACCCGACCGGCGGTTTGCAGTACACGAGTCATCCCTGGATAGCGATAGGCGATATCAAATCCATAGATGCCAGTGGTTTCCGCAGCATCGCGCTGCAGCTCCCGCTCAACATTAACTTGCGGGAGCCCAGTACTGACGATAATAGTGCCAACCAGCTTCTCCCCAACATAGTCAATGCCTTCACCAAAGATGCCCCCCATAATGGCAAACCCAAGGCTCTTGTTACCTTCGTTGAATCCAGACAAAAACTCAGCGCGCTCTGTCTCTCCCTGTCCCGGCAGCTGTTGTAACAAGGACACTTCCGGGAATCTCGCCTTAAAACTCTCAGCAACTTGCTCCAGGTAACGATAAGAGGGAAAAAATACCAGGTAATTTCCTGCTCGCCTGTAAAAGGTACGGGAAATAATGTCGACGAGGTTCTCTATTGAGCGGTCGCGGGCTTGGTAGCGCGTATCTATATATGGACACAGGAAAACGCCCTGTTGCTGCGGCTGAAAAGGCGAGGGCAGTCTTAAGTAGGGCGACTCATGCTCTACGCCCAGTTGACTATATATATAGCTAGCTGGGCGCAAAGTCGCAGAGAAGAGTATAGCGGCTTGGTTTTGCTGATAGGATCGCTGTAAAAACTGTGCAGCATTTAAACAAAGTAGCTTAATTTCCTGCTCCTGCCAGGGAGCATCCCGGTCAATCACCCGAGTGACGACTTTATACTGATCGGAAAGCTCCTGCTCAATAACAGCGTAACGATAGACAGACCTTAACCACTCCGCTATTTCTTCCGGGGGCGACTGAGAGCTTTCTATAAGTTGGCTGACCGTGGAGAGCACTTTTTGCACGGCTCGAGAAACTGATTCTGGATGCTCTGCTTCACCTGTTGCTGCAGTGGCCCAAAATTCGCCCCCCTCAAAAGCACTGCGGCTTTGAGCTACACCAACTTCTCGCAATCGCTTGATCCAATTTTCAATTGCCCGAACCAGAGACTGGATACTTCTCTGCAATGTCGGAGAGTGCCCTTTGCAAGCATTAGCTGCGCGGCGACTATCACGGCGGGATAACTTTGCACTGTACATTTCCTGGGCGCGGTCGATCAAATTATGAGCTTCATCGACTAATAGTGCGCGGCGATTGCGATGGTCCTGAAAACTGGTCAGGCGTACCAAAGGGTCAAATACATAATTAAAATCACATACCACCAAGTCTACCCAAGGCAATATTTGAAGGGAGAGTTCAAAGGGGCAGATTTGCTGCTGATCCGCCACATCAGCAATTTCTTTGGGAGTTAACTGGGGCCGGCCGAGCAGGGCATCCATTGCAACTGGAAGTCGATCATAAAACCCTCTTGTTCTCGGACAGATGCCGTCATCATCACGGGTACAAAGCCCCAGGTTACAGGCACAGGTTTTTTCCCTTGCTTGAATTTCAAGTAAAGATAACTGCAAACCACTCGCCTGAAGTGCCTCAATGGTTTCCCGCACCATTTGCCGACCGGAATTCTTTGCGGTCAGGTAAATCAGCTGATCCAGTTTTTCCTCGCCAATTGCCTTTATGGCTGGGAATAGGGTGCTGATTGTCTTACCGGTTCCCGTTGGAGCTTCAGCCACCAGCTCACCACCGTCCCGGAAACACCGGTAGGCTTCCACTGCCAGTTGGCGCTGGCCGGGGCGGTATTGTGGAAAAGGGAAAGCGAGCTGTTTCGCCGTATCAGTAAGCTGTTGCCGATGTTCCTGCCAAGCCCTGTGCCAACACAAATATTTTGTGAGAGCCTCAAGAGTGAAGGCCTCTAACTCACTAAAGCGGTACTCTATGCACTCTGGATAGGCCTTGCGCTCCTTGAGGTTATACCAGACAACTTGCAGGGCAACTGTATCTGTATCACCTGTAGCGTCTTCATTTACCAAGTAGCAATAGCCGTAAATTTTTAGCTGGGCCCAATGCAGTTGCTTGGCGGCATCGGACAACTTCGATGGGGGTAAATAAGTGGTCTTAATTTCATCCAGCTGAGCCGGTTTATGCAAATCACTTTTCGGGTGAAAAATGTCAACCCGGCCGCTCAAAGTAACCTGCTGTTCCATCCAATCCATTTGGGTCTTGAGCTTGTATTCTGCCTCAGCGCCTTTGGGCCGCTGCTTTTGTAGCTTCTGATGGGCTCGAATCCCTTCCTGGGCAGAGGGCCCTGAAGTTGGCTCCCGAATCAAATCTCCGCTGCGGCAGGAAAAAGCGACTAGCTCTCCCACAGAAAGATTCAAAATCTCAGCCGACTCTAAGCTATCCAAAGCTAGTGCCACTCCACATGAATTACCCGATGAGGGATCGCCTCTTCAGCAAAAAACGCCAGCCAGCGTTCTTGGTTTTTTTGTAAGCGATCCCCAGGACCTTTAACCTCCACGAGTTCATAGTGACCGGAGGGAGTAAAGCAAATAAGGTCTGGCAGCCCATTTCTATTCTGTGTGATGTCACTGAGCATGCGAGTAAAAATTGAACGCCAATGACTTAGGGGGATTCTATCCAGCGCCTTCTCAAGTAGTTCTGTAGACAAAGCCTCCCAAGTAACCAAAGGGTTGGCAATACCTTGTTTCTCAGCAAAGGTAGCGAGGACACGGGACTTCAAGGGCTCATGCTCTATTTCAGCCAATCGCTGGGTGAATAGCGCTTGTCGGGAATAGTAAAAATCCGCGGTGCGAAAATCGGCTGGGGCTACCTGGAAGGGGTTGAAAAAAGCACCAGGCACAGGTGCAAACAGTACGTCCCAAATATAGAGGCCCAACACACCGGTGAATAGGGTGTTCTCTACATAAAAACACTCACCACCGCTAGAACCTTCAAGGTGCTCTGCCACCTGTAGCTCAACACAGATTTCCCCCTGCGCCAAACTTATCACTTCAGTGGGGGCTTGGATTTTATGAGGTGCCTGCCAATTGTTGAGGCCTCCACTTCGTTTGGCTGTGCGGTAACCAAAGCTAAGAGCAAACTCTCTTTCTGCCTGGTCCATAGGGAAGGCTATTATTTCCTCGCATATTTCCAATGCTAGAGTGTCGTACCCTTGCTTTACGGCAATTCGTGCGCGGCGCTCACGGGCGGGAGGGGTTTTACAAAGTTGATATAGTGAATCGGCCTGCTCAAGAGCATTGAGCCGCTCAAGCTGCCGTGCCAACTTTAGACGTATCCTGTCCAGCCGACGAGCCAGGGTTGAGTCACCATCAATACCTTCTGGCAGTTGAGCAGATAAGGCTATTATGGCTTCTGCATCTTCCAGTAATGGCTCTTCTAACAGCTCCAGGCATTGGTAGTAAAGCAGATACTGATCAATTTGTGCCCGACTTTGAAAGGGGAGATTTTGCTTATCCAGTGGATAGGATTCATAGCGATAAAGCCCAAGATCCCGTAATACATAATCAGTAAGATCCTGATTCAAGTTGCCAAAGTAACATAGTTTAAAAGTCTGGAAATGTTCGGCACCCTGGACAGCTAGTACCCTGTCCTGAGAAAGCAACTTCACAAACCAGTCACTCGAACTGGAGTCTTCAAGCAATAGTTGTTCGAGAGAAGGCCGGCTGAGAGACTTGGGTATACCCAAGGGTCCTGCCGTAAGCAATTCAGCTTTGGTAAATAGTGGTAGATATTCTTGTGCCGTTAGCACCGGATTAAAACAAAGTAGTCCAACGCGATCCAAAACAGCTGCAGCACTTTCAATGCTCTCTATCTCACCATAGCTAAGCTTCTCCATGCGGAAAAGCGATCCTCTAGAGGAGGGTACTCCTTTACGGGACAGCAAACGCACATAGAGCCGCTGGCTATAAATATCCAACTCTTGGAAGGTTTTAAAAAAATTTTGCTCAGATGTGGTGATAAGCCGGGAATAATGTTGGCTAACAAATTCAATCAACGCTTTGAAGTTGTCCAGGTAGTAGCCAGTTGGCAATTCTATCGGTTGGGTCATGGCACAAGCGCTAGTTTTTCGATCTATCTATCGTCGATGCCGCACACCAGTTCCTTATGACGTGATATGCAAACAATGAGGCAGAGGTTACTCTGGGGCTGTATGGTTATACAGCAAGTTAGCCCGGTGAACAAACAACAATCCCAAGCTTTCTTCTTAGTTATTCAGCCATTTTTTCCTATGGCAACTCCCTTGATGCTCATCCAGGCTTGCAGTCGAGGCTTATAAGCGGTCGCCCCATAAGATTTAACCAATAAGGGATTACCTCTATGAAAGTGACAAAGTCTGTGACTGCAGCCGCGCTATTTGCCGCCAGCGTATCTGCTCTAGCTGATAATAATGTCACCCTGGTATTCCAGGAAGGTACTGGCAATAGTGCAACTTCTGATCAGTCCGATGGTACTGTGCATAACAACTTGATTGTTCAGACCCAAATCGGCGATTTCAATGACTCGGATGCATCCCAAACTACAGGCACTTCTGAAAGCACTATTGAACTGGTACAGACGGGAAATTTGAATCAGGCCTCAGCAGTGCAACAGAATGCAACGCAGCTTACTACGTCCTCCCTGACCCAGAATGGCAGTGATAATACAGCGACCTTGCTGCAGGACGATGCGCAATTCAGCTCCTTCACCGGCACTCAGTCTGGAGACTTAAACGACATCCAAGTCCTGCAACAGGAAGATGTTACTTCCACCACACTTGTCGCATCTCAACAAGGAATGTCTAACACATTGGTTTTAGATCAGCGTATAAGGGTGGATAGCACTAGCGCCATGTTCACCCAAGTTGGTGACTCCAACTTCGCCAACATAGATCAGGATAGAGATGTAACCTTTACCTTTGCCATGGCCAGCCAGACTGGCTCTTCCAACTTTTTAGATATCGAGCAGGATGAAGTCACGACGACGAGCACTGCAATAATAACGCAGATAGGTGATTCGAATACCGGAAGAATAGAACAGGAAACTGATGTTTCAGCTGCTACTGGGATAGTCACCCAGATTGGTGACAATAACATTGCAAATGTGGATCAGGAGAATATTACCTCAAGCAGCGGTGAGGTAATGCAAACCGGCTCTTCTAATACGGTAAATCTTGATCAAGGGAACGAAAATATTGCCGCTATTGAACTTATTTCCTGTACCACCCTAGTAATCCAAGATGGCTCAGCCAATACAGCACAAATAGATCAGGGGCAGGACGGGTCTTTGCTCACTAGTTCACTGGTGCTCAATCAGTTTGGTGATTCTAATTCTTCCCAGATTAATCAACATAGCGGTATTAGTAGTAGCATTCTGGTGACGCAAAACGGTGTTTCCAATACTCAAACAACTTTGCAGGTTGGCAGTGGTGAAATCGTATTAACCACGCAAACTGGCACAGGTAATGTTGGCAATACCTTCCAATAAAACACCTGCTGAAAGTGGTTAAGGCTAGCGTAGATATTATTTAAAATATCGCATCACCTTTTGATACCGGTACACGACGTACCAAGTAAAAAATATCACTGAAATCCAAATCATAGTAATGATTTGGATTTCCAGTACCGACATATTGAACTCATCGATGACGGAGAAAAATTCAAATACGTCAGTGCAGATTAAAATAGGCAAATAGATACGCCAAGCATTTGGGAAGGCAATCCTTTTCGAGAAAGCCAATCCAAACAAAGCAACAAAAAATGCAATATAAACTAGCAGACTAAAAATCATCCACCAAATAGGAAGATCCCACTCATCGGCGGCGAAACCAAGATATTGGGAATAGACTTCCAGCGGGGCGAGAATAAAAAGGAGTACCTTCCAACCTACACTGGGTTTGTAGTGTGGAATAGAGTCTGTAAGAGGGCTATCTGGTGTCTGATACATATCCTGCATCTCGAAACGTCCTTATTATTTACCACTATTCCAGATAGGCACCAATTACCAATCCGAAAGTTACTTCTCGCCATTCCCTGAGCTAAATAGAGGTCATCATTACTTACCAGTTAGACTCTCTGACTATCAAAATTTGAACAGCGAGGATATTGTCTGCAGTTTCAAAGTCAATAGTTGCTACATATAGTTTATCGATAGTGTGAGGCAGCTCATCGCATAAATGTGACAACTTAACCTGCTTTTTTGTAGTGTTAGCAAGGTAAAGCCATGATGTCAATCTTTAAGCTCTGAATGCCAAAGACTAAACGATTATCGGCAAACTACTTCTACATTTGGGCTGCAGTAATTAAAAGCCGGCAAGAATTGCTTATAAATGCACTAATCCATAGGATTGAAGTCGCTGACAGTTTTAAATTTCAAAGGCCAATAAAAGGGCAGAGCGTGCAAAATCCTTATCAAGCACCTGAGAGCGAACTCGACAATCGCCCCCCCGTCTATAGCCCTAGTGAAGGCTGGAAAATTGTCTTTTTTATCCTTCTACCACTGGAGCTGTATTCCCAATATACGGTTTTGACCGATGGCTCCACAGGCATCCCCTTTTGGTGGTTGGTAATCAGCTTGGTTGTTTCCACGCTTTTCTACGTCGTACTGTTTGGATTAGCGTTTGCCAAAAGAATAGGATTCGAGCAACTTTGGATCTTTTTTATTCCAGTTATTGTGCTTATCGATATTTTTGAATTTTCTTTACTCGCCATCAACTTAAACAAACTCGGGGCAGGTGTAGCCCTTGTGATGGCAAGTACTGCGCCAATCATCTTGCTTAGATGGTATGTCGTATATAAGTATCAGAAGGTTATGAAATACTTTGCCTAAAGGATGTACCCCACCTCAATAAGTAGTCAGGGCTATAGCTTTTCTCTAAACTTTCTTCTTAGCATTTTGGCACTTTTGTCTTAGTGCAATTAGCCAGTACAGACCTAAAAATCAGTAGATCACCAACTACTGCTCTTTCGGAGCCGGCTCTCGGCTATACGTGGAAATACTTAAACTGGCAGCGAATGACCTGGATTGTTTGATTCAGGCAATTCGCAGTGAAGGATACCAGCTCTTTGGCCCGATACTGCATAACGGGGCTATTACCTATGGTGAGATTGAAACTCCCACAGATCTTCCCCAAGGATGGACGGATCAGCAAGAGGCGGGGCAATACCGGGTGGAGCACCGCAATGACAAGGCTTATTTTGGCTACGCCGTTGGTCCCCACTCCTGGAAGCAGTTTCTTCAGCCGCCCCAGCGCCAGCTCTGGAGCGCTAGCCGCTCTGGAGAAGATGTTCAGATTCTGGAAATTGAAGAGCCTCCGGTCAAGTTAGCGTTTCTCGGTGTTCGCAGTTGCGAGCTACACGCCATTGCTATCCAGGACCGTGTCCTCGCACAGGGAGATTACGCCAACAGCAGCTATAAGGCACATCGAGCACAGCTGTTCACTATCGCGGTGGAGTGCACAACAGCAGCAAATACCTGCTTCTGTACCTCAATGAACACAGGCCCGCAGGTGCAACTGCCCAGTGATCTGGTAATCACCGAAGTTCTGACCTCCGATGCCCACTTCTTCCTCATACGCAGCGGCAGCCCTCAAGGCGACAGAGTGTTAAAGCAATTACCCACTGTTGACGCATCAGAAGCGGAGAAACAAGAGGGGCAAGCTGCCGTTCAGCAAGCCGAAAATCAAGTGAGTAACGGTCGCCGCAGCTTTGACAGCTCTGACCTGAAGACACTGCTTTATCGCAATTATGACAACCCCAGCTGGGATAAAGTCGCGGAGCGCTGCCTCTCCTGCGCCAATTGCACTATGGCTTGCCCCACGTGCTTCTGCTCAACCGTTGAGGACACAACAGATTTAACCGGAAATGAAGCACAGCGCTGGGAGCGTTGGGATTCCTGCTTTACGGCTGAGTTGAGCTATTTGTCTGGCGGCCCGGTAAGAGCGGATACCCGCAGCCGCTATCGGCAGTGGATGACTCACAAACTGGCCACTTGGTTTGACCAATTTGACAGCTCTGGCTGTGTCGGCTGTGGACGTTGTATTACCTGGTGTCCCGTAGGCATCGATATCACTGAAGAGATACAGAATATTCGCTCCCAGGAACACAAATGAAAGTTGTCACCACCTTACTCAAGGAGCACCCTTTCTTTACCGGGCTGGCAGACAAGGACCTGGCATTCCTCTCCGGGTGTACAAGCAATAGTCACTATAAAGAAGGCGAATACCTTGCCAGGGAAAACTCTCCGGCTAACCATTTCTTCTTAATTCGATCTGGACGTGTCGCCGTAGAATCCTTTGTCCCCAACTATGGGCCCCTTTGCCTGATGACACTGCATGGTGGAGATATATTCGGCTGGTCCTGGCTGTATCCTCCCTACTTGAGTGCTTTCGATGCCCGGGCCCTGACCTCAGTTCGCAGCCTTAAACTTGGCGGGCAGTGCCTCCGAGATAAGTGCGAAAAAGAACCGAGACTCGGTTTCGAATTGATGAAACGGTTTACCAAAGTTGCTACAGAACGACTGCAGGCAGCACGAATACAGTTGTTGGACCTTTACGGGCCACATCCGTCACAGGGAATCCCTCGCTGTGATCCCTGAATTATGGCGTGTTACCCATCGGCACGAAGAATTTCCTGGCACTGTCACTCTATCCCTGACGCGAGTAGCTGGGACCCCATCACCCATTCAGCCCGGGCAATTCAATATGCTTTATGCCTTTGGTGCCGGGGAGGCTGCTATCTCCTTGAGTGGCCCCAGTGCGTCATCCGCTGAGCCACTTACCCATACGATTAAAGGCCAGGGACTTGCAACCCAAGCGCTTTGCAAACTGGAAGTTGGAACGCAACTGGGCATCCGGGGACCATTCGGGCAGGGGTGGCCAACTCACCTGGCGGCAAATCGTCCCTTAGTGATTATCGCCGGCGGACTTGGGCTAGCGCCTTTACGCCCCCTGATCTACAGCTTTCTTAAGGGGCACTTGCCGGCCAGGAGCCTACAAGTTTTCTATGGGGCTCGTCGCCCCGAAGAAATGCTTTACCAGCCAGAGCTTGGTCACTGGCACAGCTCATTTGAACTGGTGACATCTGTGGACCACGCCAGCACAGAATGGAACGGGCATATTGGTGTGATTACCGACCCTCTGCGTGTCACTCATTTGGAGTGCAATGATGCTTTAGTGTTTGTGTGTGGACCCGAGATCATGATGCGCTTTTGCATACAGGTTCTTCTCCATAAAGGTGTGACTGAATCCAATATCTATCTATCCATGGAGCGCAACATGAAGTGTGCCATTGGTATCTGCGGCCACTGTCAGTGGGGACCTAACTTTGTTTGTAAAGATGGCCCTGTCCTTTGCTACCGGGATATTCGCTCATGGTTTCAAATCAACAGCCTATAGCGAGTAGTAATCCTACCCCCAAGCTTGCCGTCTGGAAGTTCACCTCCTGTGATGGTTGCCAATTGAGCCTATTGGATTGCGAGGATGAGCTTCTCTCTTTGGCAGCCCAGGTAGATATCGCCTATTTCCTGGAGGCCTCCAGTGAGGTGAAAGAGGGTCCTTTTGATATCTCTCTCGTTGAAGGCTCCATTACCACGCCAGCAGATGAAGAGAGAATCCTAGAGGTCAGACGTCAGTCCCGCTTTCTAATCAGTATTGGCGCCTGTGCAACAGCTGGAGGGATTCAGGCACTTCGCAACTTTGCCGATGTGCAGGAGTTCACCGATGTGGTCTATGCCCACCCGGAATATATCGCCACTCTCAAGGAATCCACACCAATATCAGGGAGGGTAGCAGTGGACTTTGAGTTGCAGGGGTGTCCGATCAACAAGCATCAACTGCTCGAAGTAATCAGTGCATTCCTGCACCGGCGAGCACCCCAGGTTGCCAATCACTCGGTGTGTATTGACTGTAAATTGCGCGGCAATGTTTGCATCTGGGTTGCCCATGGCACCCCCTGTATGGGGCCTGTTACACACGCGGGATGTGGCGCTATTTGCCCCAGTTACAACCGCGGTTGCTACGCTTGCTACGGTCCCAAGGAAAATCCCAACACCGAATCACTGTGCCACTGGTGGAATGAAAAACTAAATGTAGAAAATACTTTAATTGTTGAAAACCTTAGGAATTTCAATCCACTAGCGTCTTCTTTTAAAGTACAAAGTGAAGATAGGCAAGAAGATGGGGAGCGTTAATTTCCCCAAACATTGGTGATAAATCTGCCTCCAGGTGAGCTTTATGGCGGATCGCAGCAAAACGATTAAGGTAGATTATCTCGCTCGGGTCGAAGGGGAGGGAGCGCTCCATATCGACTACGACGATAGCGGCGTACAAAATGTACAGCTCAAGATTTTTGAGCCCCCAAGGTTCTTCGAAGCCCTTCTCAGAGGGCGCGATTACTTGGAAGCCCCAGATATCACCGCACGCATATGTGGGATCTGCCCGGTGGCCTACCAGATGAGTGCTGTGCATGCCATGGAGAATGCCCTGAACCTAAAGCCCGGCGGCGCTTTGCGTATGCTTCGTCGATTGCTTTACTGCGGTGAATGGATCGAGAGCCATATGCTGCATATCAGCATGCTCCATGCACCAGATTTCCTCGGCTACCCCAATGCAGTCGCAATGGCTAAGGATCATCCAGAGATTGTTAAGAACGCGCTGGAGATTAAAAAGGCGGGCAATGCCCTGGTTCGCCTTATTGGTGGGAGGGAAGTACACCCGATTAATGTGAGGGTAGGGGGTTTCTACAAGGTTCCAGAAGCTCGTGAACTCACAGCCTTGGTAGCGCAGCTGGAAATGGCCCGGGATCTCACCGAGCGACTGGTGCGCTGGTCCGCAGCTTTGCCTTTCCCCAGCTACGAATGGCGAAGGGATAATCACTACGAATTTGTCGCTCTAACGCACCCGTCAGAATACCCAATGAACGAGGGCAGGATCACCTCCAGTGCGGGACTCAATATTAGCGCCCAAGACTATGAGAACCACTTTGAAGAAGAGCACGTCGCTCACAGCACCGCGCTGCACTGTACTTTACGGGAGCGGGGTGCCTATCTGGTGGGCCCCATCGCACGATACAACCTTAATCGCGACAAGCTGTCGCCTCGAGCATTGCAATTGGCTGAAGAGATCAACTTTACCGCCCCCTGTTTAAATCCCTTCCAAAGCATCCTCGTTAGGAGCCTGGAGGTACTACATGCCTTTGAAGAAGCCCTGCATATTATTGATAGATACCAACCCCCAGCCGAGCCTCACTTAAAGACAGAGCCGAGAACCGCAAGCGGCTGTGCAGCCACCGAAGCACCCCGTGGGCTTCTGTATCATCGCTACGATATTGATGAGAAAGGCAAGATTACGACGGCAAAAATTGTCGCTCCCACCTCACAAAACCAGAAGACCATCGAAGATGACCTCCGCTTGATGTTGCCGAGCTTTATGCACTTTCCTGAGGATAAATTACAGGGGCTATGTGAACGGGCGATAAGGAATTACGACCCTTGCATTTCCTGCTCCACTCACTTCCTACAGCTACATTTGAATTATGGGCAAGTGCAAAGTAAGCAATCCATGGTTACTGGTAAGCCTGGGCAACCCCCTGCGCGGTGATGATGGAGTAGGGCCACATATCATCGCTCGACTTCGCCAAAAACTTGGAGGGGCGGTGGAATTCCTCGAAAGCGGTGGCGATATTTTACATTTGCTCTCGCAATGGAAAGGTCGATGGGTTTGCCTTGTAGACGCCATGGTAAGCGATCAGCACCCTATTGGGGAAGTCGTCGCCATTGATGGTCTAGGCAACGCATTTGCTCCATCGATGTGCAATACATCAAGCCATGGATTTGGACTGACCGAAGCGCTGATCATGGGAAAACATATTGATTCGCTGCCGGCACATCTGGATGTTTTTGCGATCAACTCAGAAAGTCTGGCAAAAGGACAGGGGTTATCGCCCAAAGTGGCCAGTGCAGCCCATCGAGCAGAGCAAATGATTATCGCGCACCTAACGCTATACAGCGGAGACCACTATGCACGAACAGAATCTCATCAAAAACCTGATCGATAAAATCCAAGAACTGGCCTCAGATGAACCTGGCAGGCCGATCGGCGTTCGCTTGCGCTTAGGTGCCCTGGCGCATATGTCTGCAGCGCATCTGAGGGAGCATTTTGACAGGGAGATACTCGGGACTTCTCTCGAGGGGATTAAGCTGGAAATTGATGAGCTTAAGGATATTAATCACAAGGAAGCCCAGGATGTAATCCTGGAGAGCTTAAAGTTTGAGGAGACCGATGGCCACTGAACGCCGCCAGATTGAAATCGCCGGATTGGTGCAGGGAGTAGGATTCCGGCCCTTTGTCTATCGCTTGGCCGATAGCTTTCAATTAAAAGGTTGGGTGGCCAACTATAGCGGCGGCTTGAGAATTGAAGTCCAAGGCAAAAGCCGGGAAATCGAGAAGTTTATCGATAAGTTATCTTCAGAGAAGCCTCCCTACAGTCGCATCACTCACATTGAATCCTATCCGGTGGCTCTTCAAGCAGAATACGGTTTTCGAATCTTACCCAGTGTCCGTGATGCCAGCAGCTCAACCATCGTCTTACCAGACCTGGCTCCCTGTGATGATTGCCTCAAGGAATTGTCAGACCCCAATAATCGCCGCTACGACTATCCGTTTATTAGCTGCACTCTTTGTGGCCCCCGCTACAGCATCATTTACAAACTGCCCTACGATCGTGTCAACACCTCCATGCACCACTTCCCTTTGTGCGGAAAATGCTCGGGGGAGTACCGGGACCCCCTCAATCGACGCTTTCACGCGGAACCCAATGCCTGCCCACAGTGCGGTCCTCAATTACTTTTCTGTAATACTGCCGGCGTTACAATTGCGAAGAAGAGTCGGGCACTATCCAAAGCCCTTGATGCCCTTGCCCAGGGGAAAATTATTGCCCTTAAAGGGGTAGGCGGCTTTCAACTGTTAGCCGACGCCTCCAATGGTAAGGCGCTCGCCAACTTGCGCCAGCGCAAACAACGTCCGCATAAGCCATTCGCGCTTCTATATGACGAGCTGAAAAGTGTCTGCCAGGATTGCTGCGTCTCGGAGCAAGAGGCGCAGCTACTATCAACCCGAGAAAGACCGATTGTTCTATTGGAAGCGAAGGATGACAGTCACTCCAGGATACATCCGCTGGTCGCTCCAAATCTTGCCGACTTGGGGGTGATGTTACCTGCATCACCCTTACATCACTTGCTTGCGCGTAAGTATCGAGCCCCCCTTGTCGCTACTAGTGGCAACCTTGCGGAAGAGCCTATCTGTACAGAAAATGATGAGGCGTTTGAGCGCCTGGGTAAAATCGCTGACTACTTTCTGGTTCACAATCGTCGAATTTTGCGCCCGCTGGATGACTCTGTACTCAGGGTGGTCAATAACCGTCCGCTGATGTTGCGTCGAGCCCGGGGCTACGCGCCACTTCCCATTACCTTGCCTAGCCCAGGCCAAAAGGGCGAAAGTGAACGAGAGAGCTTTCTGGCCCTGGGCGCGGACCTGAAAAACACAGTTGCACTGTCTCACGCCGGGTGGGCATATCCCAGCCAACATATTGGCGACTTAGGAAGTGCCAATACCCTGAAGCACTTCAACCAAACTATTGGAGACCTCACCAAACTACAGCAGTGCCGCCCGAAAAAATTAATCCACGACCTCCATCCAGGCTATACCTCTCACCGCTGGGCTATGAAGCAAAGAGCTGTGCGTATTGGCGTTCAGCACCATATTGCCCATCTATTCTCCTGCATGGCAGAACACGCTCACTCAGGGCCTGCACTGGGAATCTGCTGGGATGGAACTGGTTACGACCGCAGTGGCATTGTTCGCGGTGGAGAATTCTTTCACTGGAATGGACAATCTCCTGTCAAACACATCGCAAGTTTTCGCACATTCCCGCTGCCAGGCGGTGAAAAGGCCGTACGGGAGCCCAGGCGCTCTGCGGCTGGACTTCTGTATGAAATCTCCGGGTTTGTCGCCCTGGAAAATCGACAATTAAAGCGCTGCTTCACCCGTGGCGAGCGTCAAAACCTGGTCACCATGCTAAAAGGTGAGATTAACAGTCCACCGTGTAGCTCTGTCGGCCGCCTTTTCGATGCGGCATCCGCACTCCTGGGACTGACTACGCATACCAGCTTTGAAGGGCAGGCAGCCATGGCTCTAGAACAGTGTGCCCGTGGCGTCAGCTCTAAAGACAGCTACCCCTTTAGCCTTGTTCAAAAAGGGGACCTGCTGGAACTGGATTGGACACCCTGTATTAGTGCTTTGATCTACGATGAAAACCGATCACTGCCACAAAGAGCCGCTGCATTTCACAACACACTCGCGCAGATGGCGCTGGCAGTAGCAATGCAACAAGGTGAAAAGAATATCTTTCTGTCTGGCGGTGTATTCCAGAACAAGCGGCTTACCGAAACCGTCACTGCGCTTCTGGAAAGTCAGGGCTTTTCCGTTCACAGCCATAGCGAGGTCCCCCCAAATGATGGCGGAATATCGCTGGGCCAGATCCACTACGCACAATGTATGGATGCTGCTGGGCAATCATTGGGAGAGGAGAGTTCCTAGTGTGCCTGGGAGTTCCCGGAAGAATCGAATTAATAGAGCAAGAATCAGCCATGGAGCGCACTGGAAAAGTTTCCTTCGGCGGTATCAGTAAAGCTGTAAATTTATCACTGGTACCCGAGGCTGAAGTAGGAGACTACGTGATCGTTCATGCTGGAGTCGCGATCAGCAAGTTGAGAGCAAAAGAAGCAAATAAGGTTTTCGAGTACCTCAAAACATTGGGTTGAGTCAGCCTGTAATGAAATACCTCAAGGAATACCGCAACGGCGAGAACATCAAGCTAATTGCGGCAGAGATTCAGAAAGTCACCACTCGCCCATGGACTCTAATGGAGATCTGTGGAGGGCAAACCCATGCCATCGCAAAATATAACTTGCAGCAATTACTGCCCGAGGAGATTCAATTAGTACACGGACCCGGTTGCCCGGTTTGTGTCACACCTCAGGAAATCATCGATAGAGCTATTGCGATTGCTGCAATGCCCAATGTTATCTTCTGCTCCTTTGGCGACATGTTGCGAGTCCCCGGTTCAGATCGAGATTTACTAAAGGTCAAAGCTGCCGGAGGCGATGTCCGTATTGTTTACTCGCCGCTGCAAGCGCTCAATGTGGCAGAGCAGAACCCCACCAAGCAGGTCGTATTCTTTGCGGTGGGTTTTGAAACGACTGCTACCGCCAATGCCCTGGCGCTGTCCCTCGCCAAGCAAAAGCAAATCGACAACTTTTACGCATTGATATCCCAGTTTTTGGTTACACCGGCGATTCAATCGATATGTGCCCGTGAAGACTGCCGGATTCAAGGTTTCCTAGCTGCCGGTCACGTCTGTGCAATAACCGGATATCGTCAGTACCGCAGTTTGGTGAAAAAACACCAGATTCCAATAGTGATCACAGGCTTTGAACCCCTGGATATTCTTGAAGGCGTACTCCGGTGTGTCCGTCAATTAGAAAATGGTCGCTGTGAAGTAGAAAACCAATATCAGCGCGCGGTTACTAAAACAGGTAATACCGTTGCCCAGGACTTGATTAAAGAGGTTTTTAAAGTAGCAACACAACAGTGGCGCGGTATAGGTGAAATTCCCGCTAGCGGTCTGGTATTGAGGGACGATTACTCAGGGTTCAATGCAGAACAAACATTCAATCTTCCAGCATTGAGCATTTCTGAAAACAGGGGATGTATCAGTGGGGATATTATGCTGGGGCTAAAGAAGCCCGGGGATTGCCCTCACTTCGCTAAGACCTGCCAACCCCAGCAACCGCTGGGGGCGTCAATGGTTTCCACTGAAGGCGCTTGCGCGGCCTACTATCGCTACCAGAACCAGGTGGAATCGAATGAATCTGCAGTGTCCAATTCCACCAACCGCTGACGAGGTCGTACGCCTTGGCCATGGCAGCGGTGGGGAGATGACCCAACGCTTGATCGATCAATATATTCAACCTGTCTTCTCTAATCCCTGGCTATCCCAGGCCCATGACAGTGCAACACTTCCATGGAAACCGGATCAGCTCGTATTTACCACCGACTCCTTTGTCATCTCACCGCTTTTCTTTCCCGGAGGAAATATCGGTGAGCTCGCCGTTTATGGCACCGTCAACGATTTGGCCATGGCAGGCGCGGAACCCAAGTTTCTAAGCTGCGGCTTGATTCTCGAAGAGGGGTTGCCCCTGGAAACTCTCCAACGGGTTCTGATCTCGATGGCTGAGGCTGCCCGGAACTCAGGAATTACCTTAGTCACCGGCGATACCAAAGTGGTAGAGAAAGGGAAGGGGGATGGGCTCTATATCAATACCAGTGGCATCGGTACCCTGATAAGAGAACAACCCATTGATCCCAACCGTATTTGCCAAGGTGACTCTATTATCCTGTCCGGCGATCTCGGCCGCCATGGCATAGCGGTGATGGCCAGCCGAGAGGGACTCGAGTTTGAAAGTGATCTCCTCAGCGATTGTGCGCCACTGAATGGTGTAGTTGCACAAATGATCAATGCCGGAATTGAAGTTCATTGTCTGCGAGATCTCACACGAGGTGGGCTAGCCACCGCATTGGTGGAGCTAGCGGAAAACTGCGGACGGACCTTTGTCTTGGAGGAGAGCAAGATACCTGTTTGTGATGCCGTGCAGGGCGCTTGTGAGCTACTGGGGCTAGACCCACTCTATGTAGCGAATGAGGGGCGTTTTGTGTCTTTTGTCCCCGAAGCAGGTGTTAAGTTGGCACTTTCCATTCTTCGAAAAGCAACCGCATATAGCAGCTTTGCGGTTATTGGTACTGTTGGGGGAGGAGGTAGCTCCCAGGTTATTTTAAAAAACAATTTGGGATGTGATCGGTTATTGCAGCGTTTACCTGGGGAGCAGTTGCCAAGGATTTGCTAGCCAGAAGCCTCAAAAGTACAATTTACGTACAGCTTTTGAACATATAGAATCACTGCATAAAAGCTCTAACTATCACTGAGTACTTCATGACAATCTCTACATCCTTAGCTCTGTTCATTTCAATGCTAGTTCTAGCACTGATACCTGGGCCGGGAGTATTAGCTGTTGTTTCCCGGTCAGTGACACTCGGCTTGCGCCAGGGGTTAATTACAGTAGTGGGAATTGTTGTAGGTGATTATTTCTTTATTTTGTTAGCTCTGCTTGGCTTAGCAACGCTAGCCGAAACCTTGGGGAGCTTATTCATCGTTATTAAATATGCTGGAGCAGCCTATCTTATCTGGCTGGGAGTGAATCTCTTTCTCTCAGCAAAGAAAAGACAAGTCGACCAAAACCAAATAGCAACAAGCCACTCCCATAGCAGCTTTTCAAGTTTTCTACTGGGCTTAGTCACCACGCTGGGTAATCCGAAAGCTATTCTTTTCTACGTAAGCTTCTTTCCAGCCTTCCTCGATCTAACTCGCGTTGCTTCTTTGGACATTGCAATTATATTTGCAATTGCAACGCTAGCCGTAGGCAGTGTGATGGCCGGTTATGCGTACCTTGCCTGCAAGGCACGGTCAACAGTCAGTCAATCAGGAAAGACCCCGGCTTTAAAATACGGCTCCGGGGCTTTACTTATAGGAAGTGGTGTTTTTATTGCGGCAAAAAGTTAGTGCCTCCACAAGGTGCAGAAGTAATAGACCTAAGGAGCCTCTGAGTAACTCCGTAATGCCTCTGCGGGTCTTGAAGGCTGCAGATGTTAGGCGCAGCTCGCCGCGAATGGCCGTAGCCCTTTGCAAGAGCTGCAACGCAGCAGCTGTGGCCTTCAAGGCCCGCCCTTCGGGGCTTGCAGAGCGATTCACACTCCGCGTTGCGATTTCTTGAAAGGTCTAGACATTCCTGCGAAGCCGCGCCTTGATTGTGAACCGCTCTGCATGCCAGAGGTATCACGGAGTTACTCAGAGGCTCCCTAATTACTGCTCTCTGTTAGTTAGTCTAAGGAGGACGACCGTTTTACTTAACTCCAAAGCTACTCACTCATATCAGCCTGCTAATGCTACTTTTAGTGCCTTCCTGATTATTTTTGCATCATCCAGCGCTCGATGAACTGTGAATTTGTCAGAGTCCTCCAGCTTTTCGCGCTCATTAATGAATGCTCTTAGGTGATTTTCAGAGCCACCTATTAGCTCCTGAATATCCCTGAGTTCAAACTCCTGATGAATACCAGTATCAGAAAAAAGGGCATTGCACCAAAAACTGTCCCAGTGCAGGGCATCGCAATAGACAACTTGGCCTGAAAGAATCCTGTTTAGGCTATAAGCCACTATAGCTGGATCTATACCCTCGGATTCCAGCTTTGACCGGGAAATGTTATGTATTGATTCAGCACCATCGGACCAATAAGACCAGTGTGGCACTGGTTTTATTAGCGCTTGGTATTCCACTGTTTCAGAGCAGAGGCCAACTTCTATAGGGTAACTCTGCTTGGATAAGCCACTGGCTTCGAAGTCAATAATCCACACGGTAAGAACGATAAGATATGGAAGAAAGGTAAAAGAACTTAGCACCTCTTCCTTGCCACCTTCCAGTCTGTCTGCATTTTCAAGCCAATTGAACAAACATGTATCTTAAGATAGACTACAACTGATAATGATTATTATTTGTGACTTAAATTTAAACCCGGTAGATCGCTAAATACAAAGCTTCCCAGTATTGAAGGCAATATTTGCAACTACGAAACTCCATTTCTGTAAAGATTAAGCGCAATGTTCAAAAAATCCGCGACCTCTAAGCAAAGAAGGCTGGAAAACTTCAATGTCTAACCTGGTGGCTTTCCTACTTACTTATTTGGCTGTACTACTTATTTTTGTAACCAGACATAAAGATCTACAGCTCAGTAGTTTTAAGCGCTTACAAAGAATTACCTGGTGGGTGCTTCCGGTGAGTTCAATTCCTTATGGATTCCTATATGGTTGGGAGGTAGGGATACCCATCTGGCTTTGTGTCGCGATGTTCTGCGCTTTATTACAAGCACTGCTCGCCCCAATCAAACCTAATTGGCTGCTTCGCCATTTTCCGCTGTCAGTAGTGGGCTTGTTGGTATTAGAGCAGGCTCTTCTGACTATCGGATAACTCTATGGCTGCTTCAATAAAAATCAGTTGGCAACAGGTCGCCCTGACCATTGTGCTGAGCATTATCTTGATGTTTTCCAGCACAGTGATGTTGTCGATTTACTGGCCGTCCGCCGAGCCAACAGAACGGATGGCAGCGGGATCTATGTTATCGACACTTTTATGGGTCGGGTATATGAGTATGGGGTTACTCGCCGCCTCCACTTGGCGCGCAGCGGCATACCTATTATCCCTGTTGCTGGTCATGCTCGGACTAAGCGCTCTTTCTTTTTTATAATTTTCGGTCTAGCCAACTTAAATGCAACAGCGTAGCAATATCCTTTTTTACGAAATTCACTCCTGGATTGGGGTGTTATTTTCTATTCTGCTATTCGTAATTTCCTTTTCCGGCGTGGTCGCACTATTTGGCCACGAGCTGACCCAATGGGAACGCCCCGAGCATCGTATTGCCTTCGATGCTGAAGCGCCTGTGGATGTAGATCAACTGGTCGCTCCGGTGCTCGCTGAGGCAAATATCGGCGAGGACAGCTTTTTTATGATCTCAATGCCAGACTACTACCATCCTATGCTGGAAGTGCTCTGGACTGATGCTGAAAGCGAGGAAACCGAGGTACGCCATATAAACCCCAATACCGGTGAAGTGCTGCCGCCCAGCGGCTCTGATTTCGCTGAGCTATTGACGTATATGCATACTGATCTACTGTTTCCCAGGCCTTTTGGACGCTACCTGGTTGGACTGATGGGCTTGGTGATGCTGCTCTCCATATTAAGTGGCATCATCATTCACAAGAAAATCTTTAAAGAGATGTTTAAATTCCGTGTGGATCGCAGCAGGCGGCTCAAATGGACAGACCTGCACAAAGTATTAGGGGTCTGGCCGCTACCGTTCCATATAGTGATTGCTTTTACCGGCGCAATACTTGGCCTGAATGGCATTATGATTCAGGTTGCTGCATTTTCTGCTTTTGAAGGTAATGTGGAAGCAGCAGTCGCCTCGGTAGTGGGGGAACATCCTGAGATAACTGGCGAGCCTTTGGAATCCAGTAGCTATAACCAAATACTGCTGCGCTACCAGGACCAAGTGCCTAATGCGAAACCCAAAGCCATTTATGTGGAGGCCTACGGGGATCGCAATCAGGTTGTCCAAGTCTCGGGCCAAACAAACGAGGCGCTGGTGCGCTTTGTTGATGTCAAATACCGCAGTGAAGATGGCGAAGTAGTTAATATCAATAACCCCGTGCAGGACTCAGGTCCGTTTATGCGGGTGTATTTTTCACTGACTCCACTTCACTACGCACTCTACGGTGGCTTCCTGATAAAAGCCCTATACTTTGTGTTGGGGTTGGCATTGTGTTTGATGATGGTAACGGGCACCGTTATCTGGCAGGTTCGCAAGGCACAGAGACAGAAGCTTCCCTCTGGTGATATTAATACCCGAGGTTCCGGCTGGTTCCTCAGTTTGCTCACGGTAGGGGTTTGTGCCGGTTTGGTTGTCGCCACCGCGGCCACTTTCTATGCCAATAAGCTATTACCTCCCGGTGGTGGTGGCGATCAGCGCTTTCACTGGATTGAAATGGTGTATCTCTCTGTATGGGGAGTGGCCATAGCCTGGGCGATGTTGCGCCGCCAGATAAAACCTGCATTAGCAGATCTCTCACTTTGCGCAGGCCTGCTGCTGTGCGGTATCCCGCTGCTGAATGCACTGGTAACTGAAAATGGTCTGCTGATCCCCTGGAAGTCCGTCACTTTGCCAGTGGTCTTCACTGACTTGGGCGCCCTGGTAATGGGGGTCATTTGCCTCTATTCGAGCAGATATATCTATAGGCAGGTATCCCAGTCAAAGCAGTCTGCAGATATACCTCAAGCTGTTGCCGCCCAATAACGGGCTATTTCCTGCGAGATGGCGAATGCCATCTCGTAAACTCTATAGAATCTGTACAGCACTGGAATAGGGCGCTGCAACCTATCCCAACTACACACTTTACCTTCCACTCAATTACTCTCGAAGAGAGTGGTATTTGCTTTCAAGCATTCAGAGGACGCTACTTTTTTCACAACTTACATATGGGATGAGTGTGTCGTTGGGCTGGATAAACCCAGAACATTCTTGCCCCCTCCCGAACCGAGACTTTCCTTAACTCCCGTCACCAGGTATGGAAATATCAAAACCATTTAAAATGGCAGAGACCTGATGATAGCCAGCCACGAGAAAGACCAGTTCGGCGGCGCCCTCGTTACCGAAAGCACTCACGGCCATCTCCCAAGTAGCCTTTGGCAGGCGGCCTCCAGCTGCAAGTGATGCGGCGACATCATAAGCAGCGGCTTCCTCAAAAGTTAGGTCTATTGGGCGCTGGCCCGCTGCGATAGTGGCAATTTTGCTCCTGGCCAACTCACTTTTCTCACCAATAACCGTATGGGAGTACAGCTCATAACCCGCTTTAAAATGAGCTGCGGTGATTAGAATCGCAACCTCCCGAGCAGCCTTAGGAAGCGTGGGTTTGTCTGCAATAGCCTTGATATTGTCCCACCAGGGCTTTCCAAACCTGGGATATTGCAGTGCTGGTGCCCAGGGCCCCAGTAAAGCGCCATCCTTGCGCTTCTTGATGAAACCTGTGAAATACCCCTTCATCTCATTACTCATATCATCGTAAAGAGGTTTCTGTTCTTCGCTGAGCTCTTCTGGTGGGATGGCAGGGATACGCAACTGACACCTCTCTTGTCCAATTGGCGATTCAGATTTATCACACACAAAGATTCTAGCCCGACAGAACGCAAGAATAGGGATGCCTGTTTGAAGAGTTGCAATTAAGAGCTAGTTAACTGCCGAACTTTGGCTCAGGAAGCCCCTGAACTCCAAGCCCGTGAACGGCTAAGATACAGCCCGGTTGAGGATGTCGAGCCAGCTCCCCTTTAGTGAGGAATGACTGCTGAGATGTGACAAACAGTGTCTCATAATTATTACCGCCAAAAGCGATACAGGTAGGGCTGCGAATCGGCAGGTCGATCTCTCTATCAAGCCTTCCTTTGGGATCCACTCGCAATATTTTGCCCCCAAGATTCAACGCAAACCAGTAAAACCCCTCCGTATCTACCGTTGCACCGTCGACAATTCCTGGTTGTCGGTCTTCAATGGAGAAGAAAGGGCGCCGGTTACTAATCCGGCCGTCACTGATATCCAGATCGAATACGTAAACCATATGTCCAAAGGTATCCCCGAAGTACATTCGCGTATCTTCAGGGTCAAAAGCAATGCCGTTGGCTACAACAAAGCGAAAATCCTTATCGGCCTTTCGGTAAGTTAAATCGGGCTCCAAACAATAGAGATAGGAAGATTTGTCTTTAAAACGCACATCCATACTACCGCACCAGAAACGTCCATAGCGGTCCACTTTGCCATCATTCAAACGACTGTGGGGCCTACCGGGTTCAGGATTAACGATTGTATCGACACGCCTGTTTTCCAAGTCGATCGCAAAGAAACCGGAGCATCCACCTCCGATCATTCCGCCTCCACGGCGGAAGCCAAAGGAGCCTATTTGTTCAGGCATCTCCCAGGTCTTGCGTTCGCCTGTTTCGATATTGAAGCTTCTTATGGATGGAGGCCGGGCATCAGCGGGGTCAGGTTCGGGGTTAACGTGATCAGCCCAATAAATAGACTTGTCTTCCGCTGACCAAATCGGTGTCTCGCCCAATCCATCATTGCACTCCCATAGACACTCGATTTCTACCACCGTAAATCCTCCAATATGAAAAGTGCGCATTCACGCCGATGAAGGGAGCGAGTACCTATTGAGTCGTAAGGCTAATTTTGTGATTCCAAGTTAAGAAGGCCGAATAAGAATACCCGGCCCGTAAAAACCAATATGGCTTGGCTTACCACTAAAAGACCATCAAAAACTGAAAGTCCACTCGGGAATCCAATTCAAAGCCCAGGCTTCCATTACCTTATCAAGCCCACTCAAGACCAGTACCCCGAGTAGTAATAGTATAAGACCTAGTACTGTTTTGCCTCCAATCGCGAAAGCCCCAACTGATGGTGACAGTCGAGTATAAATCTGCCTCGATAACCCCCCAGCCACTAAAAGCGCTGCACCGGTACCTAGTCCGAAAGCAAACATCACCATAAATGACTGCCCCAATTGCTGGCCCATGGAAGCCAGTGCTATAGCGGCACCCAGGGTAGGGCCAACACATGGCAGCCAGATGATTCCGGTAAGGAAGCCAATACCAAACTGCCCAGCCCAAGCTCCATCACCGGTAATGCTCGCCCCTGCGGTGATTTTTGATAAACGCAAGGTCAGCCAATCGGAAAGTGGTTTGATCAACAAGACTAGTGCAACCGCCACTAACATTATCGCGGCAATATAGCGGAAGAGTTCTGGGTCTAATCCTAAAGAGACCAATAGAAAGCTCAGCACAGTACCAGCCAATGCAAATGACAAGCTCAGCCCAATAGCTAACGCGTACGGCCCCCAGCGCCCGGCACTATTAGAAGCCCCGACAACCATTGGCACCAATGGCCAAACGCAGGGAGAGAGAATACTGAGAGTGCCCGCGATCAAAGCCAGGGGGATGGCGCTAAGCTCAAGCATTGTCAGTGCAAGCCTTAACTGAATCGAAGATATTCTGCTGAATTACATCGGCACGAGTTTCGGCAACACTAAACCACATTTGTTGCTCCCCATTAAACAGTAGTAGCGTTGATTGCCGAGGAGCGCGGAAGTGCTTAACCCACTTTTTCTGGGAGTCGAAATCCACATTCAGGATCGTAAGGCCACACTGGGCATTGTCCCTCTGAAACTGCGCCAGAATCTCGCCCTGCTTTTTACAGGTTGGGCACCAATCTGCTCTCACATCGATCAAAATGGATCGTTTGGCAGCTTGTAACTCCTTGAATCGTTCTTCGGAAAATGGCTCTGATGCTAGAGCGAATGGCATAGAAAAAACTAATGTAGCGGCGATCAAGGTGCGAAGAGCTAAGCGGATAAATTTCATACAATCCATATCCTTAGTGGCAGGGTATAAGCCCTAATTTGAAGACAATCTGTTTAGATACCCATCTTGGTCGTACTGGAGTGCAAATTCTTACAATGAGGCCAAGTGGATTTGTTTGACTAGGAACCCTAGGGCGATTCTCGATGTATTCAGGAGCGAAGAAGGCTAACTGGAGGAGGGCGATGGCATCATTGTCATAAAGTAACAACCAGGTGAAGTTGGAGGCTCCAAAGAACTTATAAGATCTGTGGGAGTCCTACCTGTTATCGCACTAATCACTGAGTTTTTCGGAAAAGGATTTTGGCCAGGTCTATAGAGATATGGTCTACGAAGTAGATGGATTTTAATACGACGACACCTTCACTCTCCAACATCAAAACCACCAAAAATTTGCGCTTTGCAGTGTCAGTACTGATTGCTATTGGAACCCATATAACACTGATAGTTGTTCCAGTATCAATAGCTCCAGGCCCAACTCCTAGGACCAACACGTCGCTAGAAGTCAAATTACTGGCCCCATTTACTCCTCTGCCTTCTACGTCTCCGCCAACTACTGAAGAACCGAGCGTAGTATCAGAGCAGGATACCGCTCCGACAGATGTAGTAACCGTTACTAGCCCGCCAATACCTGATAGTTTGAATAATGTGAAGCCAACCAAAATAGAAGAGCCACCACCCAAATTGGAAGGAGCATTAGAGGCAAGACCCGATTCCGAGGATTTCCCAACTGCGCCAAGGTCAGGGCGACAACCGACTGTATTCAATCCCGCTCTTGAGAGAAAAATAGCCAGGGAACGCAACAAAGTCCGTCGATATCAGCCTACAGAAAACAGATACCAGACCTCGACAGGAACCTTTGTTCAAGTTGGAGACCGTTGTTTTGATGTTAAAGAGCTACCTGCTACAAATACAGATAGTGATCTAAACCCATGGTTTGGTGCGAAGTGTCCAGATAATTCCAGATCACAAGCAGAAATCGATCGATTGGCTGAGAAATATGGGATTCCATGAAGCTGCTGGAGTAACTTTTTGTAAATGAAAGGGTACCCAACCTTCACCAGTTGTCTTGAAACATGTAGTTATCAACTCAACTGGTGAAAGTCTTACACCTTTACTTTCTTCCCTAAACGGTTAGTGAGCCTTACCGCCTGAACGTTCAAATCCAGCGTAAGGGTGGTACAGAATTGATTGCAGGCCTGAGTGACGCTCCCGAAGATCTTGTGGCATATCTCCCAGGTGGACTAAGCGAGTCGGTTCAGCAGCTGCTATCCAACGATCGGCAAAGTTGTCCCACGAGTCAATATGCTTATGAGCGGATTTGGAATCCTTGAAATGCTCATAGATAAGTACGTTTCCATCATCGGTTACGTAATACTGGTAATTCAGGGTTCCACCTTCTTTCTTAGTTGCTGCGACCATCTCATTCACAACAGCTTTGAACTCCGCTTCATGCCCCTTTCTTATCTTTCCCTCGATAATCCAACCTACGTTGTTAAACATGCTTGCTACCTCACTACCGAAAGTATCGTTTAACCATATACACCGGAATAGCTTAAAGTACTACCCACGGCGCTTAAGTGGTGTGTTGAATTGTAGATGGTTTTTGGGGAAGCACATTCAATCACAGGTATGAAGAAAATTTAATAAGCTAAAGCAGACTACAGGCTTCTGGTCAGAACGTGACAGTCAACTAAGTAGCACTACAATATATCGAGCTTACCTGGTAACTGTGTATTGCCCATGGCTTATTCTGGATAACCTAAAGTTAATAGTATATTTATGACCGTGAACAAGTGAGCGGGTAGGGTCAATTACAACTTATTCAGATTAAGAAAGATAATGGATAACCCCTTTGCTAATCTCATACACAATATATTCTAATTTCACTTGGCTCAAAATCTGGCAGCCACACTAACTAATTCGAATTAAGGCTGTAATAGAGATACTATGACAAAGCCAATAACTACAAAACTCGGAAATTGTCTTGTCAGTATCTTCAGAGGAATTAGCCAGGTCATCCTACAAAGAAACGCCTTGAGTGGCTTTCTATTCATACTCGGAGTAACAGTTAACTCTATTACCATGGCTATAGGGGTCGTAATTGGGGTTATCACCGCAACTGCCTGTGCAAATATCCTTAATTATCCCGTAAAACAAATTGAGGATGGACTATTTGGGTACAATGGAGCTTTGATCGGTGTAGTCATATTCTTATTATATGCTCCATCCCTAATGACTTTTTTATTGATTGTCGGTGGAAGTGCTTTAACAGTCTTAATCATGCGCTTTATGCTGCTTCACTTTATCCTTCCGCCTTATACTGCACCCTACATTCTGGTGATATGGGCTATATGGATATTGGCTCCAGCACTAGATCTAGCGCCAACTGCAGCATTCGTTAACGAAAACACCTCAACCTGGGGGATATTCGAAGGTATTGGTCAAATTATCTTTCAGAACAATGCCATTACAGGTATTTGTTTTTTAATTGGGATTTTTATCTCGAATAAATCTCATGCGTGTTGGAGTATTATTGGTGGAATGCTGGCCACATCACTGGCCATGTTCCTGGCCTTATCACCCACATTAATTCTTGCCGGGCTCTTCGGTTACAATGCATCTTTGAGCGCTATTGCATTATCAAATGGTCGTAAGCGATGGCTAGCCCCAATTGCAGGGAGCATATTAACCGTTCCAATCGCAATGGCTTTTATGAGCGCTGATATTATTGTATTAACCGCACCATTTGTTATCGCTAGCTGGATTATATTGTTGATCCAAAGAAAACTTACATTAACTCATTAATCCAGCCCATTAGAGAAAACACTAGCTCGTGATAGATTCGGTAAGTACAGCTTCCATTTGGCAAATTGATTGAGTCCAACTGGCTTTTGCCAGTTTTGCGTAGTCAGTGTTGAGAAGCGTATGTGTCAGAGTAACGATGGTACCAAGCTCACTGCCCCTGAAAACAACTTCGACCAAAGATGCATTCTCTTGCGGCTCGGTACTGTTTGGCAGATTAAGATTGCAATGCTCGTGGACTTCAAAAACTAATCGCTTTGGCCTGTCAACGCTGCGATACACACCAGACATAATACAGGAACTGCCGCTTGGAGCAGTCATCTCAAAAGCAAAGCACCCACCAACCTTGGCAGTGAGGTTGAGTACACGTGTCGTGAAATTGTCAGGCCCCCACCATTTTTCAACCATGTTGGGTATGATCCAGGCATCGAAGACCTTCTCTGGCATTGCCCGGACTGTATAAGAGATAGGTTCGATTTGAACATCCTTTTGATAAGTAAAATCGATCACTGTTGCACCTTATTCTTTTAAGTAATGGGGTTCCAGTAGCCTGTTAACACTGAAACATTTTATCTTTGCCCTATAACACCATTTAATCGACTCCACCTGATTCTATGATCATAGTAGGGAGCCAAACCAGCGCTTGCAGACGCTCTATAGCATATCCATTATCGTTGAGGTGGCGAGGCTAATCGAATGACTGAATAAGCAGTTTCCAAGTAACCTTAAGCTGCTTTTAATACGTAGCTACACCCAGTAGCCATTGCCTAACAATTTTTCAGCGATATACTTATTCAGATGGAAGAAAATCACGACAACCTGAATACTGTTTTCCAAGCTCTGGCTGATCCAACACGACGCGCTGTCATTCAGCATTTGATAAGCGGACCAGCGTCGGTCACCGAGCTCGCAGAACCATTTGAGATGGCACTCCCTTCATTCATGAAGCATATTGGTGTGCTGGAGGATGCGGGCTTGATTCGCTCCAAGAAAACCGGTCGCGTGCGAACCTGTGAGATAAAACCCAAGCAACTGACTGCCGCACAAAAATGGATCAATACACAAACGGCTATATGGGAAGGCCGGATGGCTCGGATGGCGAGCTATGTCGAAACGCTCGATGCAGAAGAGCAGGATGACTTAGTACAAAAGGGGTAAATGCCCGAACAGTACGGATCCCATAGGCGTAAACCAATTTCTCTCCCTCCACCCCACCTAGCACTGAAGCTTTAACCGCGCGGAGCCTTTCGCGGGTTATCCATTGACCTAACAATTACTGTTAACTATAGTTATCCAAAAAGCTAACTATCGTTATTTTTTGCACTCGGCTGTTCACGCTTTGCAAACATCGCAGAGGGATTCGCATGAGCCAAGATTTATCCCACGACACCATATCGATCAGTAGAACGATCAAAGCACCGAGAGAGCGGGTATTTTCCGCATGGGAAGACCCGCAAGCCCGCTCGATATGGGGGCCTCCTTCTGAAGATGAAACAATTGAATTTCTCGAAAATGACTTTCGCGAAGGAGGCATTGACATACATCGATGCGGTCAAAGTAACGATCTGCGATTCAGGGTTGAAACACACTATTACGAAATCAGAAGGCCACATCGGCTTCTGTTCACCGAACGTGTAACTACGGATGGCTCTCCACTGAGTATCTCTTTGATTAGCGTGGAGATCGGCAATAGTGAAAGCGTGACAGAACTCAAGGTAACGATACAAATCGCCTCCCTGGTCGGCTCGGGAATAATCGAGGGAACTCGCAATGGGTGGCAGCGCGCTCTTTCCAATCTGACTGCATACTTGGAAGCAAGAAAAGTAGAAGCCGAATAGGAAGGGCAATATTGCTTCTCTTCAGGCTTCAATAGCCATTGAGTAACAGTCCAAGTACAACCCGCAGCATCATTTGGACCAATAGAACCAACAGGGAAGAACTTGTGCGAAAAATAATTGTAAACACGTTTATTAGCCTGGATGGTGTGATGCAGGCCCCTGGCGGCCCGGAAGAGGACTCTTCAGGGGGCTTTGAGCTTGGTGGATGGGTAGCTTCCTATTTTGATGAAGGTGTTGGTGAATTCATGGGCAATGTGTTCGCAGCGCCATTTGAGTTACTACTTGGCCATCGGACTCACAATATTTTCGCTGCGCATTGGCCAAAAGTTGCTGCTGACCCTCCGCCTGAGGGTGTTGATGAAAGTGAAATCCAGCTGGCCAAAAAAATCGACGGTACAACACGATACGTGGCTTCTCGCACGAAACCTGAGTTTACTTGGGAAGGCAGCGAGTGGCTGGGGAATGACCCAATCTCGAGGCTTCGTGCAATCAAGGCTAGCAATGGCCCTGATTTGTTGGTTCCAGGCAGTGCTGACTTTATTCAAACTCTACTCAAAGCGGACTTAATTGATCAGTTTAAATTACTGCTTTTTCCTTTGGTCCTGGGTAACGGGAAACATCTTTTCGGTTCAGGTGTGATCCCTACAGCGTTCCATGTACAGCAAGCCATAACGACAAATAGCGGTGTAATTTGTGTGACCTATGTTCGAGGCGGAAGTATCACGACTGGCGATTTCTCCCTGCAACGAGAGTAGGGCCGGCAGTCTAAGCGCAATTTGGGATAGATAAGCAGAGATAGGAACTCGAAAGTTATGGAGCCCATCACTGACTTGGTATTCAAGGAAAGCTGCGCACATTATGCCGATACGCTCAGCAGTAAGATCAGATCTGGAACGCCCACCAGATGTCCCGACATAACTATCAATGCCAGAGCCTTTCAGCAGAGTAAGTATTCGACCCGTTTAAATCCCAAGGAGATATCAAAATGACAGAACTCGTTACCTGTCTTTGGTTCGACTACGGCGAAGCAAAGAAAGCGGCGGAATTCTACGCAGCAACTTTTCCCAACAGTCATGTCGACCGTGTTAATACGGCTGCCGCTGACTACCCCGGCGGCCATGAGGGCAGTGAGCTAACTGTTGAATTGACTGTCCTCGGGCGCAAGTTTATAGGACTGAATGGCGGCCCAAATTTTACTCCGAATGAATCGGTCAGTTTTATGGTTATTACCGAAAACCAGGAAGAAACTGACCGTTACTGGAATGCGATTGTGGATAACGGTGGGCAAGAGAGCGCCTGCGGTTGGTGTAAGGATCGCTGGGGCCATTCGTGGCAAATTACGCCAAAACTGTTACTCGATCTTACAACGAACCCCGACCGTAACAAGGCAAAGCGCGCCTTCACCGCGATGATGACCATGAGAAAGATCGATATTGCGACAATTCAAGCTGCTACAAATTCGGTTTGAAGTAACAGAGAGATATCGCGAAAGAGTATTTAAACTACGCATGGCCAAACCGCCTCGGAAGCCCAGAGCTACTAGCGCAAGGCCCTAACAAGCTGAGTGACACTGCCCTCATCAAGCTGAGTGACACTGCCCTCATCAAGCTCAGTCCCAACAGACAATGCAAGAGACAAATATATGAGGATCAGATTGTGAGACGGTTAGTGGTTTGGAATGTGATGTCATTGGACGGCTGCTTTGAAGGCACCGCCCCATGGTCATTGGACCATCACGCAACAGTGTGGGGCGACGAATTAGAAGCCTTCTCTCTTCGACAGGGTGATGAAATCGGCACCTTGCTATTCGGATGTCGCACCTATAAAGGAATGGCCGATTATTGGCAAAACGAAACTGGGGCTATTGCGGACATGATGAACTCGCTTGAAAAAGCCGTCATCTCTCGCACGCTAGAAACCGCCAATTGGTCAAATACTCGTCTACTGAAAGGCGAGGCGGCCGAACATGTTCGCGCGCTGAAAAAAGAGACCGGGAAGAGGGAAATCTTCGTATTTGGTAGTTCGAATCTTGTAGCTACTCTGCTCAGAGAAGGTCTAGTAGACGAGTACCGGATATGCCTAGCACCTATCGTACTAGGAGCTGGCTCACCTCTCTTCAAACCTGACGGTATCCAGAAAAATTTTAAGTTGATGCGGGCAGATACCCTTGAAACGGGCGGAGTAGTCCTTCGCTACAAGTGCCTATAAAAGGGCGGAGCGTTATTGCAGCCAGCTTCTAGGCATGGTTTGTATCATTAACCTAAAAGAGTCTATGGGAAGAGGGTCATGATGAAGTTCCAACCTCTTCGATTGCCACTTGATCTGGATAGAAGGCAATACGCCCGTTGATCACCCCGGCAAAGTCAAAAGCAGCTTCATAGGCCCATGCAATAGCTTCTCCGCTATCATCGATTGAGAAGTAGCTGGCATCGCCTTTCAGTGGGCAATAGCTTGTCTTTCCCTCTATAAGGGAGAGGGGAGCAAGAACATCTTCTTTTGGGAAGTAGAATACGGGGTCGAACATATCTTTTGCGAGTTCTGTAACTCTCAAAGCATTTCTACTCTCGGCAATCACCTTGCCACCACGACGCACACGCACTGTCCTAGGCACAATCTTGGCGCGCATAAGGTGTCGGGGTTCTTTCGGGTTGTGGATTGTGTCACTAGACATCGTAACTTCTGGATAGGGCATTGATCTTTCCTTTCAAGGTATTAGCCTGAAGCGCGAACAGCGAGCCTTCATGTCACCTCACTTGGGCTCAATAGTTAGCGCTGATACGACCTTCGATGCATAAATTGTGGACGATTGCCGCCGAATTACGAACTCTCCAGATCCCGTTGAAACAATAGGGTTTGCATGGACACGACTGATTTCGATGGTATCACCTGCTTCGCACGCGTTAGCCAACTCCCTAAAGTACCTCTCCAATTCCAGCGATAAAATCTGAGGTAGTAACAGTGTAAATTGTTACCGTGTACTCGGCGTACGGGAAGTGGTGACCAATATCAACCAATCCTTCACCACTCACGCATTTGCCCGAGCATCTACACCCCAAATATAGAAACCCTTGGGTCTCCAGGGACAGTTCTCTGATTTCGGGATAGGACCCCAAATTGCAGGAAACGTAATCGTCTCAATTAATTAGACTGCCCCCTGGGTTTTCCTCTAATGATTAAGTAGGCTTGGGTGCACTTTTCGTTTACCTACCATCCCGGTAACAATTCTCCCAACTTCCTGCTCAGAGGGAAGCTGTGCTACGTCATACGCGAACCATGCCACTGAGTCTGCATTTTCCACCGCTTTGACTTCAGTGAGCTCTGCCATAAGAGTTGCCGCTGCATCTTGTCCGCGTAACTGATTGAATGCCTGCTGTACAACAAGCTTGAATGCTTGTTCATGGGTTTTACCATTGTCCTGATGGAACTTCATCCATATAGCGCCACCTTCACTGATAGCTTTATCCAATTTATCCGCAATGCCTTCATCATTAAAATATTTATGATCCACGGTTTGAGCATATTTATGTGTTCCTTCATGGATCAGAGTAACAATGCAGAATACCTCACCTTTTTCCCAAATTTTACTAAAACTCAAGCAGATAGGATTTTGATTGGGCTTCATAAAGCTCCCCCCCTTAAGTTGCCCTCCACCAGCCCATGACAACTTACAGAAGTTTGAAATTGATCTGCCCCAACTTTCCGTAAAGGGCACAAACACAAACCCGGCCGCATTTTTCGAAGGGTCCTCAATACCAAATGGATATCCTATCGTCGATATGGTAGAGCATTGAACCTTACATAAGGTGGGCATCATTTTTACATCCGCACACTCTACATCATCACTCAAGCCTATCTGGGTTTTACTGAGTTTTTGGAGTATCGCATTTACGCAATTTGAATATCTTTGTGGCGGGCAATCCATAGGAAGGCCGAAGTAGTAGGAGACTAAATTTTTAAACTTATCAGGAACCTTATCAGGGTATGTAATCGCTACAGTGCACATATCTATCGCTCGCTTTAAGATAGTCTGTGCTTCATCCAGCCAGTTTTCGAGTGATTTTTTGACCTTCGTTTGAAAAAGTATCGGCGAATTATCCTCTACCAACACGGTAAAACTCACTTCCCGGTTGATACTGCGGCTCACTATTTTTGTCATAATTATTCTCCTGCCTTTTCCTGCTACTTTCAGCGATGGAATTCACTGTTTTTGCTCTGATGCCAAACCAGAGTAAAATAGAATATATAATATTACTTAGCACGACTGTACATTAATATTCTTTAAATTATTCAGGAATAGCACTTCTTAACAATCCACCTCGAATTAAAGTGTCTTGCAATAATTCTTCTGGAGATTACTCATAGATTAATATTGTGGAGGGATTGGGGTAGTTCGCAGTATTTTGAGTCACTTTAACTGATTTTTGCTGATTTTTAACTCGGCTAGTAATTACTGAGCGTTGGCGACTACAAAACCCTGCCTAATCCAGCCCAATTAAGACGTGGCATTGATAAATCAATTTGCAGCAATGACCTGACTGACATAAAAAATCTCAATTAATCAATAAGTTAAAACTGTTTCTTCCAATATTCCCCCAGGCTGCACTTACTAAAAAGGGAGAAGGGAAAAATACACCGCGCATGGGACCCTATGAGGCATCGATGCCGATTAGGAGCTTACAGGGATGTATTCACGCGTGTCTCGAGTGCGATGTGTTCTTTCCTTCCACCCCAATAGTAACTAGCCGACCATTCAAACTAGGGCAGTCGTTTATAGGAATAAGCTTTTCCGCCTTGACGAAGAATAAACGAGCGGGCAGGGCTCATATCGCCCTCCTCAAACTCAATAGTCAACCCTGGGACCATCTTCGATGCATAGATTGTGGACGATTGCGGTCGAATTACGAACTCTCCATATTCCGCTGAAACTATAAGACCTGTATAGCCACGGCTGATTTCGACAATATCATCTGTTCCGTGCCCATAGCGCCCGACACCTCTCAAAAGCACCTCCTCTGGTAAAGTGATGAAGTCTGGGACAGGGACAATCTTGGTAGATACCGTCTGCTCGGGGTTCAAGAAGTGATGGCCAATATCATCCAGCCCTTCACCGCTGGCAGTATCTGCCAAGGCAACAACACCTGCTCCCCGCGCTGGGTTAAAGCCCATAAATGTACGCGATCCATCACTGCTGCCATTGGACCAATAGTAAGTCTCTCCATTGGTGGTTGTCCTGCGCCAACCCAGGGCCATACGAGTGATATCACTGCCTCCCGGCCTATCAATTGACAGCATTAACCGCGATGCTGCAACCAAATCCTTAGGACCTCGACCGTTGATAAACAGGTCGAGAAGTGTGAGGAGGTCGCTGGCTGTAGATCGTAAACCACCAGCCGGTGAGAGCACTCCATCGCTTGTTGGGCCGATCGGACTGAGATAAAAGTCATGGCCTTGAGCTCGCCGAGCAGACTTCTTGGGATCATCCTCTAAAGTGGTATCACTTAGCCCTAAAGGTCCCGTCACACGCTCTTGCAGTATCGTTGCAAAAGAGCGGCCTTCCTTCAAAGCAAGTCCTTGACCTAAGAGCCCAAAAGCCAGGTTTGAATAGCTGAATTGAGTACCCGGGCTAGCTTTCAGATGATAGCTTGGCAAGCCACCATAGAGCTGCTCAAAGGAGTAACCAGCGTACTTATTGGGCGCATCGGGCGCCGATGCAGCAAGATTATTTGGTCTTAGAGGAAGAGAAGCAGCATGGGTAGCCAGGTCGGCGAGAGTGATTTGTTGCCCTTCAAAAGTTGGAGCTTTTACACCGGCTGGTACGTAATCCTGGAGAGGATCATCGAGTTTCACTCTCTTATGTACAACTTCAACAGCCAATAGCAAGGCCGTAAATATCTTAGTTAACGACGCAATTTCAAAAATCGTATCGTCCCCTAGTTGATAAGCATCCTTGGCTTCAGGCACTCGGACAGTAAAAATTCGACGATCAGAAAAATTTAGGGTACCTGCAACTGCTGCATGTGCCGCGTGTTGCTTAAGAATACGATGGCGAATGAGACGTTGAAACTCGTCATCATCATTCACTGAATGACTTGATAAAGCATCTAAAGCGATGAGTGGTCGAGGGACAGCAAATACAGAGGTAGCCCCAAGAAATAATTTTGCGAAATCACGTCGTTCCATGGCAATCAACACCTATACAAAAACTTTCCAGAGTTTAGTTGGCAAACTTTGACTATCAGAAAGGCATAAAAGTTCTTGTGATAGATACGCTGATCACTAACAGAGATAAACGCATTTTGGACAAACGGAGCCTAATGGAGGATAAGCAGAACTATGGAACTGGTTGTGCAACCAGTAAAATTAGAACAGTTAGATTCTCAAAAAGAACTACCGCCAATAACCTGTGATGCTGGATAAAGAGGCTCAGGGAATAACCGAACTTTTTACACTAGTAAAGCATGTTCATAAAAACTCTGGAATGAGTTTGATAGAAAATATTAGGTTATTGGTAGAGTGAAGGCACTGACGGAAAGCGAGTTAACACTCCTGAAAATCTCGTCCTTATGAGGCTATTCTCCAGCTGGTAACTGTCATAGATGGAAGATTAGGATGGCCCGAAAAGTTAAGGGCCCGTCTTCTGCGTTATCTATAAATAAAAAAATAGTTTGAAGTGTATGGGCCACATGAAACATCTATAGCCTTCCTAACGGCATTATTAAATTTTTACGATTATGCCTAGGATGTGGAGGTTGAAACGTTGACTAAAAACATTACCCTTTTTATTAATAAAATTTCTATGGTTACGAACGACCGTAGAACTGCTATAGCGATTGATTTAAGAACTTATATCTCTGTGTTGTTACTAAGACAGAGCTGCTTCAGTCTCGAAGTCCTTTGAAAGTTGTATTAAAAAAAATAGACCTTAAATCAGGAAAGGGAAGTACATGGTTTTACTGATGGTTACGTAATAACTCGTAATATTATTTTTCACTCCATTTTATATATTACTGCCTATCAAATTGGTACATTGGACTCACTACTCTCACTGTCAAGCACAACGAAAAAGGAAATTTTGATGTTGAATCTTAAAACTTTACCGAGTCAGAACGGCAATTCTTGCGCCGCTCACTGCACCGAGATCGCAGTATCAGGATTTGATATCCGTGCGCCAAGGCCACAGAGTTTTGTGGAAGACACTCTGTGGCGCGCTATCAAATGGCAGAATGCGGACCTACCTCCTATGCCAAACGGTGTTGACCATCCCTTAGTGGCGGCCAACAATAGTTCGCCGATGCGTGTGCGAAACTATGTGAATACCCAGTGCCCTGGGCGTACCAGTCGGATTTTATATGACGCGACCCAGAAAGACATGTGCCTTCAATTCGCGCAGCCGGGCAATAGAGTTGATTATAATGCGTTGTTTACAAATCTCATACAGCCAGCTAGTAATGGGGGAATGCCGAGGAACTTGCTTACCGACACCTATTACAATTGCGCTTTTATGATGTTTCGAGGCCCTTCCCCTGGGTCTGCTCATGAAATGGGTTTCCATAATATCCTGGTTGCCAAGGATGGGTCCACAGTCAAATATTATAACCCGAATGAAGATCAACCAGTTTGGAGGGCTGATATTGGATGGCGAACGTTGCGCCATCAAAACGCTGGAAGGCATAGTTACGTTTGGAGTGGTATTGCAATCGAAATCACCTAGCAGTTAATGTTTGATGATGCGATCATTAGTATGGATCATGGGGTTTATCCTTGGTTTTGCTTTTAGGTTTAGGCACTTTCATCAAAACCGGTAAACCCTTCTTATTCAAGACGAACTGTCAGATCATGGTCTGATCTTGTCTATATCTTTACACCTTCTTCCAGCTTACTAGCTCCTTTATTTGTTAAAAAATACTAAATTCCTGCTAGAACTGAGTGTAAGTTACTCATGCCAGCCACAACTAATAGATCGATAAAATAAATTCAATTGTATCCGTTTTCGCAACATTGTTTCTCTATTCGAACTGATTATTGAGTCAAAGTGATGTACTAGGATAGATCGCAAGTTTTGGACATTAACCCAACGCTTCAGGAGCTTGAAATGAAAGCAAAACTTATTTTACCAATGATTCTATTAAACATGCTTGGCGGAGTAGGGTCCGGCATCATGATCTATATATCTGGTGGCAATCCGGTTTGGGTCGGCGCACTTTTAGCGACCCTGCCTTTACCATTTTTCTTGATGGTCTTAACAAATGTGTTCAGCATTTCAAGAACGTCAGAAAGGTTACCAGTTATTCAAGCCGTTAACTTTATAGGAGTTGCACTGGTTGCTTATTCAACTTATTCGAACCAGGCTCCAATGTCCTTGCCTCAGTACGTTCCTATTGCAGCTGCTGCCCTGGGCTTCGTATCCCTTCATTGGTATGTCTGGTCATTCTCCGTTTACAACCGCAGAAAGAGCAAGGCCATATCAAAAGGCCAAAAACTGCCTGAAATGAATTTTAATCGATTAGATAAATCGGCTGTGTCTTCCACTTCTTTTGACGAATCTAAAACACTATTAGTGTTCTTTAGAGCCAACTGGTGCCCATTTTGTATGAACCAGTTAAAAGAAGTGAAGAAGTATGCTGAGACACTTAAGCAATATGATGTGAAGGTAAAGTTTATCTCTAACCAAGGCTACGACAACTCAAGGAAGTTAGCCGACAAGCTTGACCTACCTGGTCATTTTGAAATTCTTCAAGATGACAACTTAATGGGTGCTAAAGCCCTAGGCATTGAAGATATTGACGGTTCCCCTGCAGGAATGCCTGGGTACCCTAAAGATACCGTTATGGCCACAGTGATAGCACTGAATGAAGATGGTACGGTTATATTCGGTGATGAGACCGACAATTATCGGAGACGCCCAGACCCGACAACGTTTCTGCATGTTTTTGAAGGCTCAAAGCCGCAGACTTTAGATGCTAACCCAACTCTCAAAGGTACCGCCTAGTGAGGTAAAATATCAATCTCTCATAGAGCTTATCGATAGGCCCATGAAGAGTGAAAGATAACTGTCTAGCTAGCAATATTATCGCAGGCCTGAACCGGGATTAAGTAAATGCCTTAGAACAACCAATATGGATTATATAAAGCCTGAAGATTCTATCGATGCCTAAGCAAATACAGGTCCACCTTATATCAGTTGACATATAAAAGACTATCACATATTCACATACCCCTTTCTATGATAGACAGGGGTTTTTCCTTGTTGAGATTAGAGTATTCTGTAAGTAATTGAAATTGGAGAACGTCATGGAGTTTAACTTCCCAAATCGTGATGGCGTAGAATTAAAGGGTAAGTTAGAAGAATCTGCTGGAATCCCAAAGTCTTATGCAATTTTTGCACATTGCTTTACTTGCTCAAAAAATATTATTGCAGCAAGCAATATTTGTAAGTCATTAACCAGTAAAGGAATATCAGTATTAAGGTTTGACTTCACTGGATTGGGTAATAGTGATGGAGATTTTTCCAATACTAATTTTTCATCCAATGTTGAAGATTTACTTAGTGCTTACAATGAAATCGAAAACCGCTTCGAGGCACCAAAATTGTTAATTGGGCATAGTTTTGGAGGTGCTGCCGTTTTGAAAGCCGCTGGTATGATAAAGACAGCTAAAGCTGTTGTTACTATAGCTGCCCCAAGTGATGTTAAACACATCCAGCATATGTTTAAAGAGGAACTCGATAGCATCAATAAAACAGGTCAGGCAAGAGTGGTTCTGGCTGGCCGAGAGTTTACGCTAAAGAAGCAGTTCATTGATGATATAAATGAAGCAGACGTCTTGGTTAACCTTAAGGAATTAAGGAAAGCGCTGCTAGTAATGCATTCACCACTAGACAGCACTGTTTCAATTGAGCATGCGGCGAAAATATTCGCTGCTGCGAATCATCCTAAAAGTTTTATTTCTTTAGACAAAGCTGATCATTTGCTTATGAAAAAATCAGATGCTGAATATGTCGGTAATGTTATTGGAGCCTGGGTTCAAAGATACATTAATTAATATCGAATGTTACAGAGAGTAATATCGAACTTTAAAGCCTTGCAACATTAAAGAACCGTCAACTGTCGAGAGCTGGGCTGTAAAGAACAATAGAAACAGCACTAGATGGAATTTAGGTTATTCCTAGTCCACCTAATAATCCAGGGCTTAACTCAGTTCCTTTTTTAGAAACTCGATAAAGACTCTGGTCTTTGCCGGCATCGCTCGACCACTGGGAATCAGTGCGCTAACAGGCGGTCCTGGAACTACTTTCTCTGGGAATAACTCAACAACTTCACTATTTTGAACAGAAAAGCCAAGCGCTTTATCATATACCTGAGCTATTCCCATACCGGCTACCACTGCGTCAATCAGAGTTCGTCCATCTCTGAATATTGCTAGCGGTGAGGGGGAAAATTCAGTAATTGGGCCTCCATCTTCTTGGAACAACCAGCCTCTCAATTTTCCTGTAGGTGCGCGGAAAACAAGAGAATCATGCTCCTTTAAATCTTCCAAAGTCTTTGGCATACCCTTTTGTGAAAGATATTCAGGTGAAGCGCACAGGATACGTCTGGTTTCACATATTTTTTTTGCGATAAAAGAACTATCTTCCAGTTCACCAATCCTCACGACGACATCCCATTCACCTCTAATAGCGTCCTCCAGGCTATCTGAAAGAGAGACCTCGACCGTAACCTTGGGATGCAACTGCGTGAACCCCTTTAACGCACTGACAATATTTCGGCCTATGCCTATTGGCAAATTGATACGCAATCGTCCAGCAGGCTCATCCTTCCTGGCATGCAGCAAAAGCCTGGCCTCATTGATTGTTTCTAACGCATGTTTTGCGGCATCTAGAAATATTTTGCCTTCTTCTGTCAGCCTGATACTTCGTGTGGTTCTGTTGAATAGCTTAAGACCCAATTCCTCCTCAAGCTTCTTCACTGCCTTACCAGCGCCTGATTTGGTTGAGTTCAATGATGCCGCCGCTTTTGTAAAGCTTCCATGTTCGGCAACGGCAATAAATACAACTATTTCGTTCAAATGGGCTTGTTGAAACACAGATTGTGTCCCTAATGGATACAATGAGTATCAAAATAGCATGTTTATAGCGCAAATCAAAGTAACTAATCTTCCCAATAGTGGTTTGGCGTAAGTACCTGCATAGAGACCAATTGGAGAATTAGCCAGGTCACATCTAAGGCTTACCCAAAGCTCGCGCTTCCAAACTTTAAACCATTAGAGGAATAGGTTATGTCTCTTCAAGACAAACTAGATGCTTTCAAAGAAGTATTTAAGCAACAGGCCCCGGAAGGAGCATTTGAAGCCTTTGCCAGATCATCCAAGGAATTGGCTGCTAGTGGCCAAGTTGAACGCTCGATTAAAGTAGGGGAGAAAGTCCCATACTTTACATTGCCAGATTCAGAGGGTAACGACGTTGCCCTGGAAGGGCTCCTTGCCAAAGGGCCCGTTATTCTAACGTTCTATCGAGGCGTGTGGTGCCCTTACTGCAATATTGAGCTGCAAGCGTTAGAAGAAGTTGCTGCAGAGATCAAAGCGCGTGGCGCAACCCTGGTTGCTATTTCCATGCAAGGGCCCGCTGAAAGCCGTAAATCTCAGAGAGATAACAAGCTAAGCTTCCCAATTCTGACTGACCAAAGCGGAAAGCTTGCTGAAAAGCTTGGTATCCGCTGGACATTACAACCTTATGTAATTGAGTTCCACAAGGTGTTCAAAGTCGAACTCCCGACCATCCATCGTGACGGCGCGTGGAACTTACCTATGCCAGCAAGATATGTCATAGATACCGATGGAACAATCGCATATGCGGAGGTGAATCCTGACTATACGCGTCGCCCAGAACCCAGCGACTTATTTCCCGTACTTGAAAAGCTGAGTCAGTTTACAACTGCATAGTATGTAAACACCTCCACCTCTTTTGCGCTGACTGGCGCCAAAGAGGTGCAAGCACTCAATGTAAATAGATATCGAGCACCGTAAAACCCAACTTATATGGTAAGACTCATGGTCAATTTTACACGTTACACAATTGAAACAGCACCAGAAGCCTCTAAGCCCACTCTAGAAGCCGCTAAAAAGAAAATGGGATTTGTACCCAATCTAATGGCAACCATGGCCGAATCACCTGTAATGGTAGAGAGCTACCTAACACTTATGGGATTATTTGATAAATCTCGCTTGAGTGAAACGGAGCGAGAGATAATCCTGATGACAAACAGCCGCCTAAACGGTTGCACCTACTGCATGGCTGCGCATACCGCCGTTTGCAAAATGGCCGGTGTAGATGAAAATGTAATCAAGGCGCTGCGTAGTGGCAAAAAACTCGATGATCCTAAACTCGAAGCGCTCCGAGCATTCAGTGTCATTATCAATGAGAAACGTGGATGGGCCACAGAAGAGGAGGTTGAGGCGTTTCTTGCAGCAGGTTATACGAAAGAGACAGTTCTAGAGGTGATAGTTGGAACCAGTCTAAAAGTACTCTCGAATTACTCTACCCACAATCTGAATGTCAGTCTCGATGATGCATTTTTGCCGATGGCTTGGAGTAAGGATATGGATTCGAATGATTGAGCGTAAAGGCAAATAAAAAACATGTATCCGATTCATGCGTCTAATAAAGAGTGGGCCTTGGGAAGAGGGCGCCTGTCCAAATCATAAAAGTGACGATAAGAACCCCACTGATTCACCAAAGTAATGAGGCCCATATAGCCACTATGGGCCTCTACTACATTGTCCGAGATATATTCGTGGTATCTAAGCCCTAAACAATATATTCTCTTAAATACAGCCTTCTTTTGGCTTATCGCAATTACTCCATTTCGCTACGAACAATGCCGGGTGTTTTGGCTTGTCCCCGTACTCGGTCAGGATGATCGCGCTCGTTAAAGCGCCTCAAGCCTTCGGATAGCTCTGCTCTGGATTCAGAGTCGCTGAATAATCGGTTAAAGCACTCAGCCTCAATTCGTAGACCTTCATCAAGATCCTTTCCATAACCACGGATGGCAGCTTCTTTATCAGAGTGAATCGCTGGCTGGGGAAGGGTAGAGATATACTGTGCTAACTCAATGGCACGGTCTAATGCGGTTCCCTTTGGCACCACTTCGTTGGCCAACCCAATGCGATAAGCTTCTTCAGCATTGATAACTTTTCCCGTGATGATTAACTCCAGCGCTCGCCCCATACCAACAATACGCGGCAAACGCTGAGTACCACCATCGGCTAGGCCGATATTCCAACGACGACAAGTCATTCCAAAGGATGCCTGCTCTTCTACAATCCGCATATCGGCAAAACATGCCCACTCAAAGCCACCCGCATAAGCAATTCCGTTCACAGCCGCAATGATAGGCTTATAAATATCGGTCCAGCGGGATGGACCTATAATACCTGGAGCTTCTCCTCGGTTATGCCGGGCAATATCAGCGGGCTCTACAGGACATAAAACAGCCACGTCAGGATCGGGGTGATTAGTGGGTTCGGTTGCAGCAAGATTGCTTTTCAAATCACCCCCTGCACAAAATGCAGAATCGCCAGCACCGGTGATTACCGCAACTTTTGCTCCGTCATCGGTACGAAAGCGATCGAATGCATCCACCAGCTCACGGTGAGCGCGAGTACCAATACAGTTCTTAACCTCTGGACGGTTAAAAGTAACGATGGCTACAGGGCCAATTTGCTCGTATTTAATATGATGATATTCCATGTCATAAGACCTTTATCATGTGGCGTCGAAGTAATATTTAAAACCTACCCTTGATACATCAAATGAGAATTTAATCCAGGTGCCGATTAAGAATGGATCAATATATACCGCAATAAGTTAGTACGAATGAACCTTTTTCAGGTAATAAAAATTTATTTGCTACCGCAATAAAATCTTGTACTTTTCATCCTGCAATGATTAGATGGTTACACACCTATTCTAATATCCATTTCTTAAAACTTTAGCATCAATTTAACTTTACTTGAGGATGCGACAGGAAAGGCGGCGACCATGCACTTTAAAACAATAATTAATACTGCAGTTTTGACTTTTTTGGCTCTATCACAAAATGCTCTTTCAACATCTGTATCAGACTCGAAGACCTTACAAATTTCTGAGGAATGGAAATTTCAGACTAACAACGCTACTCGCAATATTGTTTCAACATCAGAAGGGGCTTTGGCGCATATAGTAGCTCAAGCTGACAGCCAACTATTTATGACTCTTGATATTGATCCATCAATTTTCCATAAGGGGCCAACAGAATTAAAATTCAAAATCAAGGCGAATGAAGTCACTAAAACTGGCCACTTTATCGTTAAGGTTGAAGGCAATGGATCACCCCTTTATCTATACGAAATGAGAAATGATCCAGTTAGTGGAACTCACGATTGGCGCACAGTTTCCGTGAGCATCCCACGCCTTAGTAAAGCGACAAATGCAATAGTCGGTTATCTTATGTTTTCATCTGGAGAAGTGTGGCTGGGAGATGTGCAATTATTACAAGATAAAACTGAGGCTGAATCGAACAAGTCTTACGACAAACTCAAAGAATATGCGCTTTCACTAATCAAAGATCACTACATTTTGCGCGACACGATCGATATTACAGAGTTCGAACAATTTGCAGACGACGTTTTTATGGGAATTCAAAACGATGATCAAGCAGATGCGGCTCTCACTGCATTATTTTCAAAACTCAATCATAAACATCTTACAATCTATAATCGGGCAGATACCTCCGCGTATGGAGAAACAAGACAACTGAAGAGTGAATTAAGTTTAGTTGGCAATAAAACTGCCTTAATTTCTCTCCCCAAGAAGTTTGGTTCTGAAACAGCTCGACAGGCGGAATTTACCCGCACAGGCGCACTAATCGAGAAATATAGTGAAAACGGGGTACAGAATTGGATTATTGATTTGCGCGATCAACCAGGGGGTAATCTGGTCCCGCTATTTTATCTCACCAGACAGTTTTTCTCAGATCAGCAGCTCTACTCAAGCCAATTGGTTGACGGATCGGAAGAATTTTTCTGGTTGAAAGACGGTAGTGTTGAGGCCGGTAATAGGACGTCAATGGAAAGATCTCTATCACGGAAAGATAATTCTACTGCGCATCATCCACTCTCAAAAGCAAGAGTAATTGTACTGATAAGTGATGATACTGGTAGTGCGCCAGAGATGCTCGCCCAAACTTTTTTAGATCGAGAAAATACTATTCTGATAGGATCAGAGACAGCAGGCCTAATGTCTACAAATTATACATTTGAATTTACAAACGGTACGACAATTGCGCTGCCAATAGGGCAGTCAGCCTCGATACGCGGCGAACCAGTATATAAAATTCAACCCCACATCAATACAGAGCCTGATGAAGCATTAAGTGTTGCGCTAAAGTACCTAGAGGACAATCGACTGTAACCCCGTGTCAGATAATTCATAACGAAATAGGGTGGGCACAACCCACCCAAACACATGTGACTCAAGTGCAAAGTGGCTCATTTGAATTTAAGTGTGCATTGCAGAGGGCCACTTATCTACCGAGAGGAGCGAAAATTTGATGGTGTATGCGTTACCATTTGGGGCAAGCCTTAAAGCTGGAAAGGGCGAGTAATCGAGGATAATAAATGGATTCGGTTATTACATTTCCTGTAGTGTGCTTTTTAAATGGAAAAATTACAGTGCACACAAAGAGTAGCTTCAAAGCATTAGGGGCTCGTTTTTTGGACGAGCAGACATTTGTCACTCTGGAGAATCGGCGATCAAAAGCAAAAGATGGTTGGATACTTGACTCTAGCGGGAAGTTTGTACCTTTATCTCATAGCGGCAATTTGAGAGAATGGGCTCGTCCTATTTCCTTCCTCTGGAATGCAGTGTTGACTAAGTACCAAGCTAATATCGAGGGGGCTGTGAAGGTAGGCTTTGTACTGAAAGACTTAGATTCGATGTCCAAATCCTCGCCGGGAAAGCTTGGGATGGATTTCAAAAGATTTCTAAGTAAGTATGAGCCTGACCAGTATATTACTAGTGATATGCTGAAAGAGTGGCCCCTTTAGTTTGACATTTTCTTGTAAGCCTCACACGCCAGATATACTCTGTTATTATATTTTGCCTCCTCCAAAGAAGCTTCCTCTAAAGTCGGCAAGACCGAAATGATTCAAATCAAGACCAAAGTTGATGATGGTCCAGGTTCTGTGAGGCTTTGTAGTACGTGCGCAGGGACAGGCATTGATCAACAATGGAGAGTTTGTGACGGATGTGCAGGAGCTGGAATTTTGGTAGATAATCCAGCCATGTCTGATTTGCAGCTAACGATATTTGCTAACGAAGTTCAGCCGCACCGGCAGTACCTCGCGAGCATAAACACCGACCTGGTTAACCAGGACCCAAAACAAACGGAGAGTGTCATGGCAGCAACCAGGCATTCCCACAGCAAGGGGACACGTGAATATCGGAAAAAAAACCGCCAAGAAAAAGTGGACTGCCAAGTAAAGCACTTAATCAGTATTCATAAAAGTCCGTTATTAATCAATAAGTTATCACAACCTTGATCAACTAAAGCTCTTCGCCGCACAAATTTTAACCGATCGGCTAGGGTAATAACAATGAATTACAAATTAGGTTTCCGTTGGACTCTAATTACCCTAAATTTGGCAATGGTCTCATGGTTTGGCTTTTCTCAAGCCGGCACTGGTTATATTGATGAAAGTGGGCATTTAGATGTTATCTACATATTAATTAGATCACTGGCGGTCATTTTATTGTCTTTCACTGCCTCGGTTGTAATTGTTCGATCACGAGGAAAAGGTATAGCTATATCAATTATTACCTCTTTAATTTTTGGGGTGCTCCTTTTATGGTCGGGCTTGGTTACTAACTCGATGTCAGAATATGGCGGTAGCAGCGGTTTACTTTATGGAATTACAATCTTTTTGGTAGGGTTTACTCTAGCGTTGTTTTTTTGCTCAGTTGTATATGTTGGCTCAGCTAAGGTGATCAATAGGTAATTCTCTTGCACAAAAGGGGCCGAACGGTAATTTTTCTCCAGTGCCAGGAACCTATTTTGATGAAAATGGTGACCCAGTTACCGTTGGAGTAGGGCCGTTGGTAATACAGTCAGCGTAGATAGTACGACAGCCTATAATTTTAATTCTAATACCTGAACGTTAATAATCCTGTGGCTACAGGCTCATTAGTTGGACGTCCAAAAAATTCAAACCTAGGCTCCACCAGGAGCCCCATTATTTCCGATATTTGTGAATATCGGATATTTTATAAATGCCCGTTTTTCCGTATAATTTGCCGCATTCCAACAACAACTCCATATTTCTATGTCTGCTTCCAACCGGCCACCAGCACCAATCATCGACAACCTGAGCAATCTTGAGAATCCATTCCGCTGCACCAGCTTTTCAGCTAGCCGTTATCTCAGCAAGCAGATTCCTGGTGCTAATACCGATCTGGAGTTCACGCTTAAGTTTCTTTACAGCTACAACGGTAGCCAGGCAACGTTTAACAGCTACCGCCGTGAACTTGAGCGCTTGCTGCAATGGGCGTGGCGCATTGAAGAAGCTTCAATAATGACTCTGAAGCGCGAACACATTGAGGAGTTTGTGCAGTTTTGCATTGAGCCGCCAATTGCCTGGATCGGAACTAAGAATGTTGCCAGATTCAAAACACAAAATGGCGAGCGCGTTGTGAATGCCGATTGGCGGCCATTCGTAGTCAGTGTGTCCAAAGTTGAGTTTCGTGCTGGCAAGACGGCTTCCCCCAAGGAGTTTCGGCCATCCCAGGCAGCGATCAAATGCATCTTTACTGCATTGTCATCCTTCTTCGATTTTCTCTATCAAGAAGGCTTGGTCCCAGCCAATCCTGTGGCACTGATTCGCCAGAAAAGTAAGTTTGTTCGACGTGAGCAACAAAGCCAGGTTGTACGTCGAATCAGCAACTTGCAGTGGGACTATGTCCTGGAGACTGCTGAGATCATGGCCGAGACATCACCAACAGATCACGAGCGAACTTTATTCATTATGAACGCCCTATTCGCTATGTATTTGCGAATCTCTGAGTTGGTTGCAGATGAAAGATCGGCACCAGTTATGGGTGATTTCAAGAAAGATCGCGACGGAAGCTGGTGGTTTCACGTTACGGGTAAAGGTAATAAAGGCCGGGCAATCACTGTTTGCGACCAAATGCTCAAGGCCTTGAAGCGCTACAGAAATTATTTGCAGCTCCCTGCTCTGCCCAGCATTAATGAGCAGACACCTCTGGTGCACAAGTCCCGTGGCAAGGGACCGGTTACCAGTACCCGGCAGGTTCGCCTGATTGTTCAAAACTGCTTTGATGCTGCCCACCAACGGATGGTTGAAGAAGGCTTAGGGGAAGATGCTGAAGATCTTAAGGCTGCCACTGTGCACTGGCTCCGCCATACGGGTATTTCTGAAGATGTGAAGTACCGCCCCCGCGAGCATGTGCGCGATGATGCGGGCCATGCAAGTATGGCTACGACCGATCGCTACATTGATTCCGATATGCGGGAGCGGCATGAAAGTGGGCGGAGTAAGCGGGTAAAGGAGGAGCGGTAATACTACCGCCCTACCCTCATGTAAATGAAATAGCTTGACCCATAAAAGATACGATATATCATTGCGCACAATCTGATTAACCTAGTACACATGGATGAATACTCAGAGTGTGGAGAGACTAATGGCACATACAAACAAACTCCCAGTCACCGTCCTTTCAGGTTTTCTAGGTGCCGGTAAAACTACCGTACTTAGCCACATACTGAACAATCGCGAAGGCAAAAAAGTTGCTGTAATCGTCAATGACATGAGTGAAATCAATATTGATTCGACGAAAGTACAGAGCGAAGTTTCTCTTAACCGTAGTGAGGAGAAGCTTGTTGAAATGAGTAATGGCTGTATTTGCTGCACTCTGCGGGAAGACCTTCTGGAGGAAGTCACTAAGCTTGCGCAGGAAGGACGGTTTGATTATCTCGTTATTGAATCAACAGGGATTTCTGAACCCTTACCCGTTGCAGAAACCTTCACTTTTGCCGACGAAAATGGTGTTTCTCTCTCTGATGTTGCCAGTTTGGACACAATGGTGACGGTGGTCGATGCAGTCAATTTTTTAAAGGACTATGACGAGGCCGTATTTTTACAGGATGCTGGTGAATCATTAGGTGAAGACGACGAACGCAGTGTAACTGATTTGCTGATCGACCAGGTCGAGTTCGCAGATGTCATTCTGATCAGTAAAACAGATTTAGCTGGCCCTTCTGATGTTGAGCGCCTAGAGGCCATTCTGCGAACTCTAAATACGCAGGCAAAAATAGTTCCGGTCTCTCAAGGGCAAGTCGATATTGACGAGGTTCTAAGTACCGGCTTATTTAACTTCGAGCGCGCGCAGCAAGCACCTGGTTGGCTTAAAGAGATGCGAGGTGAACATATTCCTGAAACGGAAGAGTATGGCATTAGCAGTTTCAGCTACGAAGCACGTAGACCCTTCCATCCAGAAAAATTTCATCAATTTCTGCACAATACTGAGAGGCACGGCAAGTTAATTCGTTCCAAAGGGTATTTTTGGCTGGCGTCCCGCCCTGAGTTTGCAGGCGAATGGAGTCAAGCGGGAGGCATTGCCCACTATGGTTTCGCTGGGATGTTCTGGAAAGCTATACCCAAAGAAAACTGGCCCACAGACGAAAATTATCGCAGCTCCATTGAAAAACAATGGGTAGAACCCTTTGGTGATATGCGGCAAGAACTAGTATTTATTGGCCAGAGTTTGAATCAAACCAGCATGACAAAAGCGCTTGATGACTGCCTGCTAAGCGAGGACGAAGTGCTACGAGGCAAAGAATACTGGGCGACATTGAATGATCCATTTCCCGCATGGGAACAAGAATGAATATTAACCTCACCCCTGTACTTGGCTAGATCCTTTAGTGGGAAAGTGTAAAAGACCGACGAAATGTCGGTCTTTTATTAAGCTAGCGCCTTTCGACAGTTCAATTCTCTATAGCGGCCTCAACGGCTGCCGCCGCATCAACAATGCCTGACCCACAGCGCCGACATGAGCCTGTAAAACTTCGGGCTGTACTGGTGAGAATGGATTCAACCTCATCTGGTGTAACATCGGGCTTGACTGAATATATAAGTGCGGCTGTACCGGCAACATGTGGAGCGGCCATGCTGGTGCCGGCGTAGTAAGCGAAGCTATCACTACCGGGAGTTCGCGCGCCGCTGTTTAATGTAGAGAGAACGCCATCGGATTCCACCGAGTTAGTTTCACCTCCGGGGGCGGCGACATCGACCACATTGCCATAGTTGGAGTAGTAAGCAAGCCCACCGGAGCGGTTAGTTGCGGATACTGTAATAACTCCTGAACAGTTAGCTGGCGAAAACCAGAAGGCATTCCGCCCAGAGTTACCCGCGGCAACAACAACGGTGGCGCCCAGACTACGGACTGTATTGATGGCGCTTTGAGTTGTGCTTCCACAGAGGCCAAAGCCCCCCAGGCTCAAGTTCAACACTTGAGCCGGAGTTTCATTGGCTGGTGCACCACTAACCGAGCCGCCAGCGCTCCAGACAATGCCGTCGGCAATATCAGAAGTGTAACCGCCGCATCGGCCGAGCACGCGAACGGGGAGCACCTTTGCTTTATGGGCTATCCCAGCGATACCCATATTGTTGTTGGTGACGGCAGCAATGGTGCCGGCCACATGAGTGCCGTGCCAGCTGCTATCAAACTCGGGATACAGTGGGTTTCCGCAGTAACTATCGGTATACCAATCCCCGGGATCACTGGCATCACTATCACGACCATCCCCATCTACAGCGATATCGGAATCCGAAATCATGTCGTAACCAGGCAGCAAGTTGTCCATGAGGTCTGAGTGAGCGAGATAACCGGTATCAATAACTGCTACTACCACGCCCTCCCCCTGAGTTATATCCCAGGCTGCGGGCAAATTCAGTCCACCATCAGCTTCAAAGTAGTGCCACTGGTCGTAATAGCTGGGGTCATTGGGAACCGCCATAGGGTGCATCATCAAGTCGGGCTCAGCGTACTCAATATTGGGGTCTTGTTTTAGGCGGTTGATTATCAGGTTGATCTCGGCTTGGCTTTTTCGGCCCCCCAGGTGCATGACTTGTGCACCCGTCGCCATGCGCCGCAAGTGGCGCAAATTGTGGCCGGCACGGCGAGAGGCCTTCTCCACGGTTTCCTGAGTCATGCTCGCTGACCGTCCGATCGTGGAATCCTGCTTGTATTTCACAATGATCCGGTCAGTTATTGGGGCACTACTTATGTTATCCATTTGGGTGGCGAATGAGCCTGTACATAGAAGTGAAAACACACCTGCTAGAGTGGATTTTTTCAACAGTGACTTCATTATTGTTATCTCTCCATGATGATTTAGCCGACGGGGTGTAACATCCTAACCATTAGTACCACTGTCCCTGTTGTGACAGGGCACGTTAGGCTTTACGCAAGATATGTGCCTGAGCAAGTCATGGCTGGATATCGAGACAAAATTAGTACCAGTGTTTCAATTTTGCCCACAGGGATAGTAGTGGCAACCGATGTATCCTTCTTGGGTGATTGCCGGCCTCTTTCTATTCTTGTGACAGCCTCCACCTAAATAAACTTATTTATCTGTCTTTGCACCGATATAGAGATAACTAAGGGCTTTCCAATCACTGTGCACAGAAAGGCTGCAAAATACCGTTCGAAAATTTATCAACTTTAAAGAAAAGGCTGGAGCTTGAAGGTAATTCACTCTGATAAAACGAGCTTTAATCGAACAGTGGAAATGATCATCACAGAATTGGTGATATTGCCGGTGATATCACTAGGAAAGGATTCTGCAGAGATCAACGTGTTAAATGAAAGTGCCAGTCAGCTTAACTGACTGGCATTATTTGAGTAGAACAGCTATCTACCCACCCCACAGGAACCTGTCGAGTGGGAGTTAGCCCATTTACTCAGTACTAGCACTCAGAGAAACGCCAGAGTAGTCAGAGTAACCGCGGATACTGATATACCAGGTACCCGCGCCTGGATTGCTGATGCTGCAGCTTTCATCATTACCCCACTCGTAAGGGCGACAATCGTAGGCTGTGCGGGTGGGCTCTTGGCCGAAACGGACGTAGAGATCTGCATCCCCACTGCCACCAGACATTACGGCGCTCAGCGTTGAAGCTCCGCTATCAACCTCAATAGTGAAATGCTGCCAGCCGTTGCGGGAACCACTAAGATTTGTCTCTTCCCAGCTGTCACTACCGCCACCGCCGCCACCACCTGCGGTATAGCTGCCCACGAGACTTACGTTAGAGAAGGAGCTATATCCACGTACCATGACGTGATAGGTTCCTCCCTGTACGTTATCGATATCACAAGTTTCATTATTGCCTGAGGTATAGGGGCGGCAGTCATAGGTACTGGTTGTGGGGGCGCTGCCATGGCGAACGTAGAGGTCAGCATCGCCGCTTCCACCGGACATTACAAAAGACAAGTCTGTAGCGTTGTTAGGCACTTCTAGGGTGAAGTTAATTTCATCACCACTGTTACCCTCGATACCAGTCTCAGCAACACCATTTTCAAGTTCACCGCCGTCGTTACCGCCACCACCGCCGCCACCATTGGCCGAGGCTACGGCCGCTGCTGCATCGACAATACCTGAGCCACAGCTGCTGCAAGAAGCCGGGAAGCTCCGTGCGGTACTGGTGAGGATTGATTCAACTTCATCTGGGGTCAAGGTAGGGTCTACAGAGTAGAGCAATGCTGCGGCACCGGCCACATGAGGCGCCGCCATACTGGTGCCCTGGATGTAATAGTAACTATCACTGCTTGGGTCAGTAGCACCATTGTTATAGGTAGAGAGGACGCCGTCGGAGTCATTGGCGAAGCTCTGTGCTCCGCCCGGCGCTGCAACATCTACTACATTGCCGTAGTTAGAGTAGTAAGCACGACCGCCACTGCGATTAGTCGCAGCCACTGAGATCACCCCATCACAACTGGCAGGAGTAAATTGGCTTGCATTAGCATTGCTATTACCAGCAGCTACAACAACCGTAGCACCCAGGCTGCGAGCGGCATCAATGGCATTTTGTGTGGTAGTACCACAGCTTCCGCTGCCGCCAAGACTGAGATTGAGTACGTCGGCGGGATTCGCATTGGCTGGCAGGCCACTGACAGAACCGCCAGCCCCCCAAATGATGCCGTCAGCAATATCTGACGTATAGCCACCACAACGGCCGAGCACACGGACAGGAACGATCTTGGCCTCATAGGCAACACCAGCGATACCAAGATTATTGTTGGTAACGCCAGCGATAGTGCCGGCAACATGGGTACCGTGCCAGCTACTGTTGCTTGAGGAGCTATCTCCACAAGTACCAGAGCTATACCAATCACCCGGATCGGTGGCATCGCTATCGCGACCATCGCCATCTACGGAAACGAAGGTATCGTCGATCATGTCGTAGCCCGGCAAAATGTTGGCCGCCAGGTCTGCATGGGGTCGATAACCAGTATCGAGTACCGCGACCACAGCCCCATTACCCGCAGTGGTATCCCAGGCTGATGGAAGGTTCAAACCACCGGTAGATTCATAGTAGTGCCACTGATTGAGGTAACTTGGGTCATTAGGTACAGCCACTGCTTTCAAGATCAGATCTGGTTCTGCGTACTCCACATCCGGGTCTTGCCTCAGGCGATCGATAATTGCATTTACTTCGGCTCTATTTTTTCGACCTTCCAGGCGCATTACCTGAGCGCCAGTAGCTATGCGGCGCAGATGGTGCATTTTATGGCCAGCGCGACGGGAAGCTTTTTCCACAGTTTCCTGAGCCATAGTAGCGGCCCGTCCAACTTTAGCGCTTTCTTTGTACTTAACGATAATGCGATCAGTTAGCAGCTTGTTATCCGCTTCTTCCGCATAGGCACCAAAAGGCGCAGTGCATAGCAATGAGAATGCACTTGCTAAAGCCGTCTTTTGTAAAAGAAATTTTAAAGATAAATTCATTATTGTGGTTTCTCCGAAGTTATATTTATTCCAATACCAAAAAATTATTCGATATCGGTTACTCCTAAACCGCCCCGCTTTGGCTAAATAAATTCTATAAAGGGAAAGCCCAAAAACTGCTGAATTTAGGATCATTTAGTTAGCTTGAGCGAAATTAGTACCACTGTTTCAACTTGGTACAAATGTATAACGACTTGGAAATTGTTGTCCTCAATGGAGATCTCGAAACTCATGTGGACTGCGATGACAAGTTTTAAATCTCTACAAAAAACTTTGGTAATAAATATTTTTCCGCAAAAAAGTGTGGAATGGTTCACGAGAGACATAGCCAAAGAGGATTAACAGATCACTTATGACAAAAAATACGGCCTTATCTCTTAAGTATAAGGCGATGTTATATCACATCAAAAATATTTTATTTAACTATGACTTTTGATGACTGGTAAGTTGATTCAATGAGGGATGGGCGCTCTTGCGAGCATGAAAGAAAAGAAAAAATCTACTACTTTAATCGACACTAGTTATCAGCCACTTACTTGAGCTAACCATTCACCGTTTGATAAATCAGCAGCAAATCTAATTTCTCCGAGTTGTATAGCTGCTATATCTTGGTCTTTACAGGTGTTCTTTCGCCAGTGAAATTAAACGATCACACCTGGCTATAGCTTTATAGGCATAGGCCTCTTTGCTGTCACGAGAGCTATCAAGCTCAGAGAGAACACTCTTTTTAAGAGCAGTAGCAACTTCAATCGCAAGAGCATACTTTTGGTGGTTTAAGCAGTGCCGACAAAAAATTGTTTCCAGCGTATCTTCGCTATCAATGTTTAAATACCCCAAGTCGCGCACATCCTTGTGAAGACCTTGAATAACTTCAAAAGGTAAGCCTTTATCTGAGGAGAGCAATAAGAATTTCATTTCAGCGACACGCCGCTTTGTTTCTAATACTAAATCTGGATATTCTTGAATATGCGGGGCATGTGTGCGTTCAACCTTATCAAACTCAGTAACTATCTCATCATAACCAAGGTCTTTTACCTTTAGATATGCTTCCGTCAAAAGATTACACAATCCTCTAGATAACTCGTCTTTGCGGAAGCTGCTGACCACTTAGAAATTCTCCGTAGTTGCATTACTTATCGTAAGAGCCTCAGAATAAATCAGATTGATCCGCTTTATATCTCAAACAGACTCCTCCATATACGCTTGAGATATATCAACCAGTATAAGACCGATGAAAAAATAATGTGCTGGTTCTCTCTGGCTTCCAACCTTTTATGAATGGCTAGTCGCCATATAGGTGTCTAATCTAGTGCCATGGAGACAACGACTGCCACACCTGTCCCTTTGTCATAACTTATGAGGTTTGATATGAGAAAAGCAACTGGAGAAGCGGTAGGCACACAATCCAGGCTAGCCGCCCCGTCTGATTTAAGTGAGAGTGCGAGGGCCAGCATTACTATCGCCGTTAATACCCTGCTGGCAGATACTTTCAGCCTATATATGAAGACAAAGAACTTTCACTGGCATGTTAGCGGCCCCCACTTCAGGGACTATCATTTGCTTTTCGATGATCAAGCCGATGAAGTATTTGAGATGACCGATGCACTGGCGGAGCGCGTGCGCAAACTAGGAGGCACTACACTTCGCTCCATTGGCCATATCGCTAAGCTACAGCGATCTTCAGATAATGATGCCGAGTATGTAGATCCGCAAGATATGTTGTTAGAGCTAGGCGAAGATAACCGGGAAATGATCTCAAGTATGCGTAAAGTCCACGAACTTTGTGATGAGCATAGAGATATTGCTACCGCAAGCTTGCTGGAAGAGTATATTGATCAGGCAGAAAAGCGGTCATGGTTTTTGTTTGAGGCTAGTCGCAGCTCTGGTTTGACACACCACTGAGCCCTTTGGCTCAAGCTTGATCTGGCAGACAGCGCTACTTTTTGAATTACCCTGTCAGATCAAACTCAACCAATACGACTTTCATTTTCCAAAGCGGCCTTTTCCTTTTCAGGTTAAGAGCTACAGCTCCAGCTTCAACCTCTCCCCGACCGAATTCTCGAGGAAACCTTCTCGGAGGTAAAAATCAATTGTTCGTTGCCAGTTTTCTCTTTCTGGAGTACTAACTTCCAACCGTGGCCAGCCCTCCTCCTTCGCAAAGCTGATCGCCTCAGCCAAAAGAGCCTTGCCAATAAACTGCGAGCGGAACTCTGGTTCAACATACAGCTCCTCGATTACCCCGTAGTTGCCTCCGGCATAAATAGCGGCAGATCTGGATAGGGTAATAACTCCTACAGGAGCTCCATCGACATGATATAGGAAAGCATGGAATCCATTATCTTGTAATAACAGCTTCTTAGCCGTTACTGCCATCACCTCTGGATCGATGTTGCGCTTATGACCGACAAGGGCTTGCAGCAATTTTGTTACCAGTCCTGCGACTTCATTACTCCGCTCCACCCCGGCCCTTACAATCGGACTCACCATAAACTATCCCTTCCCTTTAACTTATTTACATTTTTGCCCAACTGAAATGTGATCACATTTAGAATCTATCAGCAATTTTTACTGGCAGCAAGCTGGGTGCGTAGGAAAGAAAGCGGACAACTCTCTATTGAATAATGGTCACAAAGAGCCAATGGGTAGAAATCATTAGAGCCGAAGGGATTGATGAAGCCTCAACGCTCGCATAGCACCATAAGTTTGAAGAAATGGAACCTGAACAACATCAGAGGCTTTTTCAGTCTTTAGGTATGAAACCTGAAGACTGAAAAAGTACAAGAGGTATTTATGAATTTTACCTTATCCCAAGTCTAAAAAATTCAAGGTAGGACAGCTGGAGCTATTCTATAAATTTAAGCTCCAGCAGCTCCCAACCTACCTATAGAACAGCTTTCAATCGCTCTTTAAGGGAGGATATAAACACCTTATCCTTCCCCCCAAGATTGGAAACATAAAGTATAAAATCACTACCATCTTTTCTGACAACCGTTACCGTAGTGGTATCACCTAAAGAACTGGACCAGTCTACCTGTAGATCCTCAATATCCTCGTAAGATGCCATTTCCTTTTCCAAAATATCCCCATCTTTCCAATAGGAAAATACATGGCGTTGTGTAAAACCATTGCCATCTTCACTCACGAATAGAAGCGCGTCACTATAGAAATATGCTACCTCATCAGTAGCCTTTAGGATCCCCTTTCTCTGCATAAACTTGAGGTCCCTATCTGATATCTCACTTCCTTCAACAACCTTGTCGCTAGCTAAAATACCAAACTCTCCACCGACCACCAGCCCACACACCGGCAAGCTCAACACCACTAACAAAGCATGCCTAGCACGCCATTTGGAACCCTCAATTACCGCTGGTGACTTATCGCCATTCACAAACAGTAAATAGTTTGCCAATGGCAATACTGTTAGCACGGTTAGAAGCTGGAACACCAGGGGGTAGCCCGTATATCTACCCAAGACTGGTGAGATCAAAAAGGTAATGGCCAATACAACTGCAAATCCTTTGTTTGGCAAATATGATTTACCATATCGATTTTCACTATCTTCACGGAGTTTATTCCAAAGGGGGAAGTACCAGAACTTGTTAAAAATACCTCTAGCGAGCGGCATGATCGCACTACGTTCCTGCTCCCGGATATATTTGAAGTTTCTATAAAACCAATAAACACCAAAAATTCCGAATGTAAAAACCCACATCGCCGTCAGCTTACCCAGGGAGACAGGGTAAAAAATCGTATCTTCCTTTACAGGGTTCTTCCATCTATCAAAGCGCCACATAAAGACCAGGAAGACATACATTGCTGCATAGATATAGATATACGTAGCGGTCGATAACTGTGATAAGAAACCACTCTCAGTATCTCCTGAGGTATTTGCATAAGACTGATAGATACCGTAACTCAGTTGATTCTTGAGTTTGTTAATAGCTTCTACGTAGGCTTGATATTCACTCGGCTTAACATGATCAACCTTACTGCGGTATATGTATTTCAGTGAAAGTGTCTTACTGGTTTCCTGATAGGAAACCTCATTTTTGAAATAGAAAAAGCTGTTATCTTCCTCAAAATACTCACTATCAAAAAACCAATCGTCTCCTTCGAAGTGAATTTCAATAACCTGCTCTATATGCTCTGGATACGATAAAGCCAAGGGATGGTGCCTATCCTGATCATCCGGCTCAGATACCCATGGGCTAACAATGTTTGCATAAAAATCAACCTCCTGGCGCTTTCTATCTGGTTTATCTTCCCAGAAATTTTCCAGCTTATATTGCTCATGAGAGGTGAATATATTTCGCTCTGGGTTATCTTCGAGCTCAATTAGAGCAGCGACTTCAATCCCGGAATAATAATCCTCAAAGAACTCCAAGTATTCTGTCTGTATTTGATCTCGCCCATTGCTAGCTAAACGCTGTCTCTGCCTTTCAGCGTCCTTACCATAATTTACAGTAGTGGTTGTAAAGGTTGCAGGGCCGTCATCCAGTACTGTGAACTCATCTTTTACAAATACTCCATACTTTGCGACATCTGGCTCCATATTTACCAAGTCATCAATGCCCGGCCTGAGTATTAGTGCTTTTCCATAATCTGGCTGAAAAATACTGCTCAAGTCACCATGCTGATAGCTACGCGTTGGATCTACCCAATACTCTTTGTCTTCAAATTCAAAATAGCTGATAACATGGTCAAATGACCTTACGCTGGGGATTCTATCTTTAAGTCTTGTTTCGGTATTGACTAGAGCCGGGTAGCCAACAACTCCAAGTTCTTTCAATAGAGTTAGAAACAGTACGGTTTTATCTTTACAATCTCCATATCTATACCGCAAAGTCGTGCTCGCTGGTCTGGGCTTGTGTGAGTTTTCCCCCAACTCTATCCCTAAGTAACGTATCTCCCCCTGGACAAACCGAAGTGCGGCAGAGATTTGAGAACTCTTATCTTTGTGATTTAACTTGATGTCAGCGACTAATTTGGCTATCTCCGCATCAACATTAAAAACTCCTTGATATAACCCTAATCCCCAGACACCAACATCTTCCCAGGTTGCCAGTTCACTAAAGTAAATAGCGCCCCAAGGACTAAACCAGGAAGGAGTCCCATCGTCAGATTTAACTGGATCAAGTTTATTGTCCTCGATGACATACTCTCTGGCACCACCCAGATCTTTTTGTTTGAGTTCCAAATCGCTATTTAAAATTGAACTATAGAGAGGTGTTTGCTTCTCCCACAATATACGCAAATAGAGTCTCTCAAGTGGGACAGACCAATTCAGACTGGAGCTATATGCAAATATCCCCTGATAAACAGGATTCACCCCCGAACGCGTGTAGCTATACTCTACAACATCACCCACCCTGATATCGTCTAACAAAATATTGAGTGTTAATTGACCATGGTAGACTGACTCATCCATCTCCTCTTCGCGCCGAATATGATCTATTCGCGCAGTATTGAGTTTATTTAAAACCTGTCCATCGCGGATCACATTAAGAGTATGTAATGTAACCTTTTGATACTCTGGGTCATAATCAATACTTATCTGTGAGCTTTCATCAACCCCCTCTGGGTTAATAATGTATTCAGCCATTCGAAAGAAGTATTCAAATTCTGGCTTATCCCCCGCTTTGATCTGCGAGTCCAGAAGAAGATAATGAACCCCATCCTGGATTTTATCGATCGGCCGCTCTTTTACTTCAGGAACTACTACCTTTGTTACCCAATCTGGTATGGGAGATGTAGCAACTTCTTCTCTTGCCCAAACCTTACCTGCGGCCAAGAATGAACAAATCACTAAAACTATTGATATAGCCGCATCAATCTTTTTCTTCATTATCTACTTTTCTACAATACTTAGAGTGGCTTTCAAATACGATATGAATGCGCACCAGTGAAACTAGGCTGCGAATCCAATTAACTCAATACCTGCTTATACAAGGGGCTTAGTAAAGGCTTTTTTCACTCGAAAGTCCAATATGGAGTCACAATACGAGCTATCCCGATCTTTTTTGTACGATAGTCCATTTACTAAGAATCTAAGACAACGTAAATAGCAGAAGATATAAGATTTAGAAGAGCTGAGACTCTCTATACTAAAACTGGTATTCAGGCTTATAAAAATTTAATCACAACCAAACTTCCCCCACAAACTACAAGTAAGCTTATAAATAAGCTTTCCTATTAACTAGGAGTTAACAGGGATAAATTTTGTAACGGTCAGCTACTGTTGGTTTACCCATAGAACAATATAGGGAAACAATTTGCTTCTAGTTAATTTGCGGCCACTGTTCATGGCAGTAGCTAATGTAAATCTCCATAGAAACCTCTTAGTTGTTCCCATTTGGCAACGGCAAGAAATCTAATAGCAGCAGTGGAGCCTAATCATCCCCGAGGAAAGTAGTCGCCCGCCTATGGCATCAAATCTTATGTAGAACAGGTGTTTCTCTTATCGCCAGCAGAAGTTGAGCTTCCGGTAGAGGCGGCCTCCATAAATAATAGGATTAATACAAATAATAGCCTGAATAACACCTGTAAACGATCAATTTAAGCATTAATAGCTGCAACTCCAACTATTAACACTTTTTGACCTTTGTAGACTATAATAGCTCAAAAAGCACCCTTTAGCTCGACAAAACCTAATCAAAGGGTGGAAAGGCAACTATTATGGGATTTCACGGTCAATCAGATAAGCAAATACTTGAGTCGCTGGGCAATCGTCTCAAAAACTACCGCTTACGAATGAACCTTACTCAGGATGACATGGCTGAGCGTGCAGGCCTATCCACCTCCACCATTAAAGGGCTGGAGGCTGGTCGTGGCAGGCTTGATAGCCTTGTTGCTGCGCTGAGAGTACTTCGCCAACTTGATTCATTGGATAGCTTCTTACCTGAACCGGCAGTAAGTCCGATGCAAATTGCTACTCAAGGTAAACAGCGGCAGAGAGCCAGCCGCAGCTCACAGAATCAGCGCGATACCCTGCCCTTGAACAGCAATAAGAAAAGGAGCAAGCCGGAATGGTAAACCAGACAAATGCCGCAACAGTTCACTTGTGGGGCGAGTTGGTAGGCGCTGTCCACTGGGGTGACAGTGGTTATGGTTCATTCGAGTATGCACCGGAGTTCTTGCGTCGGGGGCTGGATATAGCTCCGATAACCATGCCTATTGAAGCTTCAAATGAGCCATATACATTTCGCGGCCTCGGTCGGGAAACATTTAAAGGATTACCGGGACTCCTCGCCGATTGCCTGCCTGACAAGTTCGGCAATGCGGTGATTGATGCCTGGCTCGCACGCCAAGGGCGAACTCCAGAGAGCTTCAACCCTATTGAGCGACTCTGTTACACCGGTACTCGTGGCATGGGAGCGCTTGAATTTCAACCGGCGGTGGACGGCACCTTCAAAGATTCTGTCGACCTGAACGTTGAAGAATTAGTCAAACTAGCTGCCGCAATTACCAATAGGCAGACAGATCTCAACACGCAATTTGGACATAGTGATACTGAAAAATCAGGCTCCTTGCTGGACATATTGCGCGTAGGAACCAGTGCCGGAGGCGCCCGTGCAAAAGCAATTATTGCCATGAATGCTATGGGGGATATTCGCTCTGGTCAGGTCCCCGCCCCTAAAGGCTATGACTACTGGCTTCTCAAATTTGACGGCGCTGGAGATCTTGAACTCGGGGTAAGCGATGGCTACGGGCGGGTTGAATACGCCTATCATCGTATGGCTCGCGAAGCGGGTATCAATATGGCGGAATGCAGGCTATTGGAGGAAAATGGCCGAGCGCATTTTATGACGCGGCGCTTTGATCGGGTAAACGGGCAAAAGCTTCATATGCAGTCTCTATGTGGTATTGCGCACTTGGATTTCAACATGGCAGGCGCCCACTCCTATGAGCAAGTATTCAGCATAATGCGTGAACTATATCTGCCTAAAAATGAAGCCGTTCAGCAATATCGCCGTATGGTCTTCAACGTATTGGCCAGGAATCAAGATGATCATACAAAGAATATTGCATTTCTTATGGACCCAGCCGGAGAATGGTCTCTTTCACCAGCCTTTGACCTGACTTATGCCCACAATCCTGGCGGAGCTTGGACAAGTCAACACCAGATAAGTATTAACGGAAAGCGTGATCACTTCAATTTAGATGACTTAATAACATTAGGGGAATCCATCAGCATTAAGCGTCCAATGGAGATAATTGATCAGGTCGCAAGTGCGGTAGCAAATTGGGAGCAGTTCGCTGAAGCCTCCGGTGTCTCTGAAAGCTGGACTATTGAAATTGGCCAAAACCACCGCAAGCTAACTTGAATTTTATCTATATGTCATTGACCTAGCCGCTACCCACTTCTTTTGTGGCCCCAAGGATGGAGCCAGGGCTCAATCCTAAATTTTACCGCTAAAACCTTCAGCCTCCCAACCATACTCCCACGGCGGCCCCAGTGTATCTTTTAACTCCAAAGATCCCTTGTCGAATAGAACAGAGGCACCGTAAACGGGCTGATAGTCCATGAGATATCGAGCGGGATGAAGTCAAGTCCAATCGAAAAAACGACACTTCAATCGTCTTCATCTGAGAAATATCAGCTTACATTCTATTTTGGCGATTAACGTATAAAAGAGCTGCTCATGATGAAACTGTCACTTCTATTCACAATAATTTTGATTTCCCTTGCTTTTATGGGAGCTAAAACGGCAGCAGAAGAGAATAGTCATAACTCAATCAAGAATAGTGAGGGCATCATTTGTAATAATGAGTATGTTCTATGCACATCTGCCCCATGCATTCCAGATCCCAGTAATCCAGATTCAAATGCAGTTTGCAGATGTGACGTTAATAAGGGGTTGAACTTCGGGTTTTCTGAATGTAAAAACCGAACTCCTGTGACTGACTCAAACGACGTCAAAAAAGCCTTATCGACATTTTCTTTCGCGCAGGCTCCCACCAAGCCTGTACTTTCCTGCCCCGAAGGTAAACCGTGGACTGATTGCCTGGATCAACCCTGCATTGTCGACCCGATGAATCCACTTAAAGCCATATGCACATGCAAGATTGTACGGGATAAGTCTTTTGTAACTTTTGGAGGCGATTGTGTTTCCCTGAGTTGTGATACGGGTTACTGGTCAGGTGCAACGGCAGAGTCCTATGTGGGAGCAAGCAGAAAACTGATGAAGGCATTTAGCTTAGATGAGGTTCCCGCCAAATATTGCGTGGGGATGAAACCTGAGGTTTCAGAGTAATTTCTGCGCGATCCAAGTCACATCAGTCTTTTGTGCTTTTTAGAAATAGATACCCAATTCGCAGTACGGAGCGTTGATCCCTACTCTGTTTAGAGGCCATACAATTCATGAAAGAATCACCAAGTAGATTATATTACTTTCATAATTATTGAAATTTCGGAAAAAGTTAAATCACCCTTATCGTAATTTCTGGTATGGTTAAATCAACCACAAGAAATGATTAACTAACAACTGCCGCCTAAAAAATAAAAACCAAACAAACAACACTATTTTTAGACAAAAGGCACTCTTATGAAAACACGCTGTAGCCACGTTTTACTCTGGGTGAAGGATATTCATCAAGCTGTACAAGATTTCCGTCAGCTCGGTTTTTCCGTGGATTACGCCACAAAAGAAAAGAACGCCCAGCACGCCCATATTTGGTTTAGTGAAGGGGCTATTATTGAATTATTAACATCTCCATCCAATGCCCACTATTTCAAATGGCTTATTGATATCTTTGCCGGCCGAGGCGCGGGACGCAGGATGATACGTTGGTCACAAGAAGGAGAAGGTTTTTGTGATGTTGCCTTAGTCAGTGACGATTTCGATAATGATCTTTCGGCAATGAACCGTGAAGGGGTTCAAACCGGACGAGTAATTCCCTGGCAACGCACCAAGCCAAACGGAGAAAAAACCAGTTTCCGCTTTGTTTATCCTCGCTCTGAGCGACTGCCATTCTTAGTGAGTCCGTACAACCCACCTCAATACCCCCAAAAAACAAATCATAAAAATGGTGCTACTGGTCTGAGTAAAGTGCATATGGAAGTCAGTGAGCGGGACTGGAAATCTGTGCGACGTTTAACTGATCAAGATTCAGTATTTAATATCAAACCCGGTCCCACAACCAAAGTCACAGGCATAGAAGTTAGCGGGCTGAAAGAAAATTTAGACCCTACTCTATTACATGGAAGTAAAATCAACCCCGCAAATTAAACAAATTAATGGATCAATCTTGTAAAGAGATTGATCCATTAACCATCAAGCAATACAAAACAGCTATTAACTAAGCTGTCGTAACCTCATTACAGACGATAGAGTGCTCCAACTCCCGCACGACGCCCTTTTGACGGTGCCCCAATTCTTGCATCAGGAGCAAATATCGCATTGGTGTAGCCATATAGCTGATACTGCTCATCCAGCAGATTATCGGCAAACAAGTAGAGTTCCATCGAGTCAGTTTGCAAGGCTACACGTAAATCCACTTTACTATAAGCATCCAGGTTGAAGTGGTTTTGTGCATCTGCCGGGCGCTCATCCACGTGGCGAACAGTCAAATTGGTATTGAGAGCTGGTGCACTTAAACCCATAAAGTCTGGTAACGGCTGATAGTAGTTTAATGCCAAACTTGCACTCCAGCTGGGTACATCAGGTACTTCATTACCCGCCATAACATCACCACCGGAAACACCGTACACATCTTTGGTAATTTCCGTATCGAGGAGGCTCAAGCCTCCGGCAATACTGAATCTCTCAGTAATAAACCAATCGGCTTCAAACTCCGCTCCAAAGGTTTCCGTATCCGCATTCACCGCAGCCGATGAGTAGGAAGCGAAATCAAAGCCAAGCAAATGATCATCTTCCACAGAGTTAAAGAATATCGCACCGCTGATATTCAAGCTGTCTGACTCTCTCTTGAAACCAACTTCGATACTATCAACGGTTGCCGGCTTGTACGCCACGCTGTCAGCGGACTGTAACGCAAAGTCATTGAAGCCACCGGATTTATGGCCTCGTGCGGCCATTGTGTATAGGTTAGTGTACTCAGTCAGCGAGTAGCTGAGAGCCAATCGCCCAGTTGTATAATCATCATCCAAAGTTCTTTGATCTTGGGTGACATAAAAATTCCCATCCGTGCCATAGCTGGCGTACTCACCGGCGTAGTCCTTACTCTCTTGGGTGTAGCGCAGTCCAGCAGTAAATTTTATGGTTTCAGTTAAAGGAACCGTAGTCTCACCATAAATAGCCTGGCTATCAGTTTCATAATCCCGGTATTGGTTGGCGTAGGACACCAAATCAATCGAATCAAAGCTTCTTTCGCCATCTTGCAAGTTAAGCCCAACTACCCAGAAAGTAGATGCATCAGGCAGTGAGGAGAGGCGCAGATCCTGGCTGATAGTTTGTTCATCCTGGCTGTCGCCACGAAGATACTCCACAGGGAAATTAAAAACAGCGGCGGCTGTCTCCTGATCAAATCCGGTTAAGTAACTAAAATCTGTATTGACCAATGCGGTGGTTGAAGTCAATTGACTATTACCCAGTTGATGATTGATTTCCGTGGAAAAACGCTCAACTGTTTTCTCGTTATCGTCAAATGCCCCCAAGGTATGTTCACTGCTCGGATCATCGCCAAAAGGTTGCAACAACTGCAAGTTCAGGAAGCCGTCCTGGTGCTGCCTCTCTGCGATAAATAAAGCAGAGGTCTCCGGGCCCAAATCCCATAACAAGCTCCCCCGAAAAGCCAGGTCTTCAGGCTCGGTCATTGGCTCACCGTTAGTGGTATTTTCAACCCAATGATCCTCACTGGTATGACGCACTGCCAAGCGACCTCGGAGTGATTCAGAAAACGGGCCGCTGATGACAGTTTCATAAAGGCTCTGGTTATCTTCACCCAGCTCAATGCGCCCATAAGCTTCAAACTCCTCAGTTGGTTTCTGGGTGGTAATATTGACCGCTCCAGCTTCACTGTTACGACCAAACAAAGTACCTTGCGGACCTTTCAATATTTCCAGGCGTTCAATATCCAGGGTCCCGAGGGATACATTCCCTGCTGGCATAGATACCCCATCAATATTAACCACGACGGAGCCATCGTCTTTGTTTACCTGGTTGAGTGAACCAACACCACGGATGCGGATATTTGCATCCACCGCACCACTAGATGAGTAGACATCAACTCCAGGTGCACTGCGTAAAGCATCTTCAACGTTGAGATGCAGCCGGTTTTTTATCTCCTCTTCACCAATAACACTTAAACTGAAGGGAATATCCTTGGCTTTCTCTTTTGTATGCCGTGCAGTGACTTCAACAACTTCCATCGCGTTCTCAGAAGCACTCTCTTTATCTGCGTTTTCCGCCGCAGAATAGGCTCCAGAGGCGTACATTAAAGTTGCGGACAGCAATGAAATCTGTTTACTGAGTTCTTTTTTATCTCGGATTAAGCTGAGCATGAATTAATTTCCTTTCTACCTAGAGGGAGCCTCTAAATAACTCCGTAATGCCTCTGCGGGTCTTGAAGGCTGCAGATGTTAGGCGGAGCTCGCCACGAATGGCCGTAGCCCTTTGCAAGAGCTGCAACGCAGCAGATGTGGCCTTCAAGGCCCGCCCTTCGGGGCTTGCAGAGCGAATCACACTCTGCGTTACGACTTCTTGAAAGGTCTAGACATTCCTGCGAAGCCGCGCCTTGATTGTGAATCGCTCTGTAAGCCAGAGGCATCACGGAGTTATTCAGAGGCTCCATGATTAATCTTTATTCAAAACTTCAGAACTCTCAGCCAGTAAATTCTGTGCAGGGTCCCGCTGATAAGATGGCCAGATATCCAGCGCCAATACTTTTTCGGAAGGCAAGCGATCGATCAGTGCATTTCCATTGATGACCTTTGCATCCATCTCGTTGATATCGGCTAACAAACGGTAAGTGGCAGTTTCGGTAACCGGCTGCCACCCGCCTTTCTCCCAGCGCCAACGCTGCCCATCCAGGCGTATCTGGCCTGTTTCCAAATATTCGACCGTCAAAGCTGACGAGAGAGGAGCCCCGAGCATATTTTGTGTGCGTGTCACGCCCACATAGGCGTTTAACACACTCTCGATATTTTTCTGCTGCTGAATATCATCAAGTAATGCAGACAGGGATTCCGGGGTTTGATGAAGTGTCCAATCCAGTGCGGCGACCGGTGCGTAGTAGCGAGCCCAACCAGAAATCGGCGCTGTGCTTAAACGTTCAACAGGGATCTCGCTGCCAGCCAAATCTCTAGTCGTTTTGTCGGAGTAGCGGACCAGTACATCATCAAGTACTTCGATGCCGTCGATTTCTGCAACACACAGCAGGCCAATCGCTCCAGAAACCCCATCGCTGAGCCATGCAGAACCGGCAATACGTCGTAAATCCGACTTCGCAACTAGATGCTGCCTGGCCAAGGCACGGGCAATATCAACCCGCCTCAGCCAGCGTCCTGTACCCTCATCGGCGATATCCCAGTGAGGCCCTTCGGACAATTGCAACAAGGTACCGCTGGCCCGAGTCTCGCCGAGTCCTCTCGGCCACTGGGCAATCCGCTTAATTTCGATATCTGTACCCAGCCGATCATTAACGCAGGCCTGCATCTGGCCCACATCTTTTGCAATGGCGGAGACCATAGTAGAGCGGCTGGAATCATGGGGGATTTCAAAACCATCGAATACCGCAAGTTTCGTATACGGTGCCCAATGAATGGCGAAATCCAAGGGGCCAGTAGTACTGCCCTGTTCGCTGAAGACAGGCTTGTCAGCGCTTTCAATACGAACTTGCCAGCGCCAATCTCCTGAAGGGGCAGCGCCTTCAAGGGGTGTGGCAAGCTGTGCAGTTGGCAGGGCGAACTCACGGCTTAAACCCAGTGCTTCACGCTTTGCTGGCACACGCAAAATACGCTCGGGATCAATGCCTAGACGCGGAACAATATCACTGGCTTGTAACCAGACTCCGCTGGGTGTCAGCCCCGAGGGCTCCCCCTCAGCTGACCAGCCGGGCACAGTCAGTTGCCACGATAGTTTGATATTACAACCTGGCTCAGGGCAGCCTGAGGTTGGCAGGGACATATGGTCGTAACGTTGTTCAGCCGTTACTTCACGCCCATCCACTAAAGCGTTCACCAGGACAAATCCCTGAGGCAATTCAAAATGCAGCCTCTGTCCATCAACCTGGACTTGGAGCAATTGCCACTCAGCTTCCACTGTCTGATTATCCGGGTTGATACTGATTTTCAGATCACCTCCAGATACTTCAAACTCACTAGCTTTCGGCAACCAGTATGCTTCCCAGGCTGCATCTTCCCGCTTCAGTTGCTCCGGTGATTGATAACCTCCCTGCACTACCAACTTGTCTTCCAGTACAGTACCCAGTCCAAGAAGAAATAAAGCGGAACAAGCCACCAGGGCGCCTTGAGGGGCCATAAGACGTGAACGTATCAGGGCAAAACCCTGAGACATGCGGCTATCCAGTCCACGGGGAATCAAAAGAGCAGCCAGGCCGATCATCAATAGGGCAAGCGCAACTTTAAATCCATCCAAGGCCAATAAATAACCGATCCAGGGTTCCCAACCACTGAGTGCTGACAGTTGAATATGAGCAGTGATACCCACTTCATAGGGCGGGTAATGCACCAGCTCCAGCTCATGATTGAGGACCAGGATAAAGGTCACAAACATTGACATGGAATAGGCAAAGCCCGCATGGCGGAACAATGCATGCACCAAAAGCACCATCATCGACAACTCCAATAAAGGAGCTGTCACTATCAGCAATTGATAAGTGAACGCCTGTACGATATCGACAGATGCCGGAGCGGTGAGAAGCACAGCAATAATGCCCGATAGACCCGGCAACAGGGCCAACAGCACCGTCATGGCGAATACGGTAAGGGCAACGCCAAATAATCGTGTGTAGTCGGGCGCGGGGGTTGCAGACAGCATGTCGTCAAACCCAGGCACCTGATCCCTGCGGCACACCAAGCCAGTCAATGCGGCGATTACAAAAGCAATAACCAGGAAAATAACATCCTTGAGAAGCGGCAATAGCATTTCCAAGCGCGGTGCCATAGGCCCTTCAGCGTGCCAGATGATCTGGGTAAACGAGCTAGCCACCCCCATTATTACCAGGACCGCAACACCGACCCACCAAGCGCGACTACTCCATACGTGAAATAATCTCCAGCGGGCTTCCAGCATGAGTTGACGCAGGGAGCGGCCAACCGATGCGGTATCGGGCTTAGATGGAGAGAAATCTTTAACCTTGCGAGTGGCTGCCTTTTTAGCGGCCTTAGCCCGGGCAGGTTTGGCAGCCCCTTCCAGTACCAGTGTTTCCCTTCGCAAGTATTTCAGGCAAGCCGCCAAGGCAAGTAAAGGAACAAGACACCATAGAATTCGATTCAGTACCGAACCCAAAGTAAACGGCAATAGCGAGGTTGATTTTTGCAGAGGTGTCCAGGAAGTAACCTCCGTATAAACGAAAGTAAATAGCGAGGGGTCCATTACCGCAGCCAGCTGCGGATTAATATTGCCACCCCGAAGAACGATCACAGCAAACATCCACAACATCATTAAAGCCGCTGCAAGCCCAAAAGGACCGGCCAGGCTGCGAGTTCGCAACGTAGCGACAAAATACAGAGCGCCAATACCGATGCTCGCGGGAATCTGTAACCAGATCCATGCAAATCCAAGGGCTTTCCAGGGGGCTGGGCCAATCGCTGTTTCGGGCAACAAGCCCATCCACACCAATACCGGCGAGACCAAAAACCCTACCAGCGCAGATGCACTTAATATGGCTCCTATTACCGCAGCGCCAAGAAACCGCCCCCAAAGCATTACGCTCAGGGAATTCGGTGTTGTATAGATCACTTCATGCAGACTGGCTTTGCGGTCCCGCAAAATAGGCTGCGAGAAAACCCAGGCCCAGGCAAAAAACTGAAAGAACATACATCCCGCACCCATCAGGTAAATGAGTGACGGTGAGTTCCGGGGAATATCTGTGGCCCCCATTTTCTGCATATAGTCGGCATTGACCAAATTCAGAAGCAGGTAGATCACCAGCCCCCAGAAGGCTAAAGCCACGATGCCGCTGCTAAATCCGGCTCTTATCTCCAGCTTTGCCTCATGGGCAATAAGCGCCAGCTTGTTCATGCAGCCTCCCGCTGGTCTTTTACCTGCTCAATAGCCAGATGATAAATATCTTCCAGGCGAGGCGTGTGGGCAGTAAAACGAGAGTCTTCGGGTTTTTCCCCGTGTACGATTACCTGGGTACCATCGGGTCTGGCAATATTGTGCAGGGATGCGGGAAGTGATTCGCCACGGGGAATCAGTGCTTGCCACATCTTGCCTATATGAGGGTCTGTGACCTCCGGAGCTGTGCCCTCAACAACAATACGCCCAGAGGCCAATATGGCCAGGCGCTGGCACAGGTTTTCGATATCTTCAACAATATGAGTAGAGAGCAATACAATGGCATCCGCCGCGACATCCGCCAAAACACAGTGAAAGCGATTGCGTTCAGCCGGGTCCAGGCCAGCGGTTGGCTCGTCAACGATGATCAGGCGCGGCTCGCCAATCAATGCAATGGCAATACCAAAACGACGCAGCATACCGCCGGAATAGGTTGATACGGCTCGATCGGCTACATCGGCCAAATTGACCTGCTCCAATAGCCTATCCACTTCACGGCGTCTTGCGCTTGTTTCGGTGAAGCCTTTGAGCCAGGCAAAACGCTCCAGCAATGACCGCGCTGCAATTCCAGGATAGGCGCCGATATGTTGCGGCAAATAGCCCAGTTTACTGCGCATAAAGTCCGGCTTTGCCAGCACATCCACACCATCCAGCATGATCCGACCACTGTCCGGGGTTTGCAGGGTAGCCAAGGTACGCATCAAACTACTTTTCCCGGCACCATTAGGCCCAAGTAATCCGTACATGCCGGGGCCAACTTCCAAGTTAACGCCGTTTAACGCCTTCACCCCATTTTTATATGTCTTAAAGAGCCCTTCGATGATCAACCCTGATTGATTTTGCATCTCTCCTCCTAACCCCGTTTTATAAGTAAAAATTCCGTAATCACTTTTTTTTGTGCTGTTCGTGTTTTCTTAAAACTCTAGTCGCAAGCCTGGCCGACAATATCCGCGAGTGCCTGAACTGATACCGGCTCCGGCTCCCCTGGCTGGATCAAAGTCGGCATACCGATTCGGGCCGTTAAATCACTCCACGCCATTGAGACACTCAATGCCCATTGACCACTTTGCTTGCGCTTCTCGGGTTGTGCGATATCAGTACAAAGGGAGTGCAGAGCCTCAATAACCGCCTCCGGCCAAGTGAGGGCAAAAATATCGTGGTAACTACGCATTTCCGTATCGCCCAGGGTAACCATGCTGGGAACGGCCAGCCGCTCTGTACCCTCACCCTTTAAAATGAGCCGGCCGGTTTGGTCCCTTGGTGAATGCAACCTGGGATTCCAGAGCACGGGGCCGTGAGTATCAGTCAAAGTCAAAACCCCAGCCTCGCCACCTATAGCAAGCCGATGTAATAGCAGGGAATGATTATCAGGGTCCTGTGGATGAACCTGATTCTGAATACGCAAAGTCATGGGCACACCACCAAAGGTAGCCGACAGACTTTGAAAAGGATGGCCCTCTGGTTGCACCGGCTCGCTAAAAGACCAGGGGCGAAGCCCGCCCACTGCACGACCAATAACATCCAATAGCGGATAGGCCATCTGGCTGTTGCAAATAGCATCGATCATTTCCAGGCGCTGGTGCCGACGCAAGTATTCTGCCGCAGCCAGGAACTGCCTGGTGGGGCGCAAATTGGGGTAGAGGGTGTTAACGGCATAGGCCGAATTCCCCTGCTTTGCAGCTAGCAGGTTGGCGGTAATTTCCTTGGTGTGGACCGGATGCTCCTGCAATACATGAATGCCTCGTTTAAGAAACGATTGTGCTATTTCAGAACCCTCGCCCCCGGTTGCACCAGAACGCACAACAACACACACAATATCGATATCATCGGGGACCTGCTCTGCCTCGGTATAGAGCGGTACTCCATATTGCTCGGCACAGCTCCTGGAATAATCACTGCCACGAGCCAATAATCCAGAGAGTTCAAAATATTCTCGGCCGGGTAATCTGGACGATGTCAGGGCTTCGAGATAAATACGACCAAAACCTGTCCCTGCAACGACAACCCGCTTGCGGTTATCAATTCCCATTTGACTCTCCTCGGTTTTCAGCCATGGACACGGCCCATTTCTCTAATTGGTCCTTATCTATCTGCCCCTCAAGAGTCAAAGGCAATTTGTCCAAAACTTCGATATAAATTTCTGACTTAAAGTGATCGAGATATTCGGCCAGGCAATCTGCTGACAGTCGCATTTGATGTTGCTTGGCTCTACAGGCAAAGAAGCGGTGCCCCTGTCTGGACAAAGGGTGTTCGGAGACAGGCAAATCCATAACCAGCTGTAAGCCGGCGGCATCCATGGCGTTGTGCCACTGGGAAAGTGACAGGAAGGTTGCACCGGTATCTGTGCGCTCATCGACGGCATCCACCAACATAAACGCCTGTGATGCCATCACCCAAAACTCCTCACTGGTTGGCTCCGTCATAATGAACCAACCACCTGGGCGCAATAACTCGGCTGCCCTGCGCAATGACGCATCTGTGTCGCGGGCGGCGTTAAAAACACCACCAGCAATAATTACATCGAAGCTATTGGGGGAAAATCCCTGGCTGCGCGGTGAACGATCAATATCAAACAATCCACGGTGCAACCAAGGGCGCTGCTCCTGCCCCCCATGTTTTGCGAAAAAGCTGTCGAGAAAAGCCGCAGAGATATCCGTAAACTGGTATTCAAAGTTGATATGGCCACTGACACCATCCAACACTGGCAGTAGAGCCTGGGTAGTCGACCCAGTGCCAGCGCCAACTTCCAGTATTTTCAGAGTCTGTTGCTGGCCTTCCCAATTATTTAAGATGGACTTCAATAAAGCTCTTACTGAATGCTGCTGGTACCTGGCCGCTATACCCTCCCGGTAAAGCGCACTCGCCAACTCAGTGCTACCACGGGGGAACAGCAGGTGCACAGCCTGGACTTTGCCCCGAATCAGATCCGGTAATTGTTCCGCGTTAGCGCGGGCGTAATCGATCGTTTTACTGGCTCCAGACAACTTCCGCCATTCCTGTTCCAGCCGAGTCCATGCTAGAGCCAGGGCAGCATCACTGTAGCTGTCTGGATCTACCTCTGGCGACCAATACTCGCCATCAGTACTTAGTAACTGCTGCTCCTGCAAAACCTTGATCCAGCGCTTGATCAAAGCTCGGTGCTGCTGAGCCACCGGAGGGGCTTCAAGTATTTCCGCTAAGCTGTGTACTGAATGTCGATCGCAAAACAATCCCAGGTGACTGAAAGCATTCAGCATGGATAGCAAAGCAGTAGCGTTAAGTTGTTCCGTTACCTTTACCGCATGTTCCAAATCAATATGGGCAAATTCTGCATCCAGCTCGGTATTAATTCGCTCGAACAACCCTGCCATATCAAGGTTACTGGCCTCTGCCTGCATTTTGGGCTGCGCAAAGACCGCCCAGCGATTCTCTCCAGTAAGGGGAATTGTCACGGAGCTGGCGACCGCAGGGTGTTTCGCAACACTTTCAACAAGAGTCGCAAGCTTTTGGGTCTGGGCTTGTTGGGCCTTTGCAACAGGTTCTATACCTTTATCGGTACAGACCCAACCGGAAATATCGTTTGCCAATAAGCGTTGAATATCTCGCAACAGAGATTGTGATAGCAAGACATCGGTTTCATACAAAAGGCATTGCAGGCTTTTGAGATTGGTCAGGGCTAATGCCGGGTGTGCGACCAAGCCTTTTAGCAAAGTTGCCGTCAATACCACGCCGGAAAACCCTGAACGCTCCAGAGCAACCAGCGCTTTAGCTGGGTTGATAGCGGGGTCCTGCAATCGCACAGGTAGCCCACAACTCCATGCTGCGAAAATACCAAAGCGAGCAAATTCATTGAGCGAAGAAAATACGGCGACCTTTCCCTGAATAGGCCCCAAAGCTTCTTGCTGCGCTTCGAGTAAGGTAAGGTTTGTCTCCACGGTGATGTTTTCTGCCAGCAATACCGAAAACTCACCTCGATGACCTTCTAACGCATTCGGGATTTGTACCTCTAAGGTCAAGCAATCCTTCTCTGGGTTCGCCTCAGGCACAAGTTCAAACCCGATGCCCAGCCTTAGTGCCACCAAGTGCATCAGCAGAGGCAATCCATTCCCAGAATTATCAGCTTGCCAGAGTAGTGTTTTGCCTCGCTGTGAGCCCTGTTCTGCAAGCTGCTCACTGAGCTTTGCAACCACGGAACCAGTCCAAGTCAGCACCTGACTGCCACTCCAGTCACAGCCTTCAAGTGATAATGCGGGATCTTCACCCAACTGTTCCAAACCACTTAAAATATTTGCTGCTATTGCTTCTACTTTCATCACAGTCCCTTAAACCGCCCTTGCAACAAATAAGGTTTGGCCGGCTACTGATAGCGGCGATGTCGAGGGTGCCAGGAAATACTTAATCTCAAAGCCAGCGCTAACCAGCTCTTCCTGCCAGGCTGCGCTATCGATAAATACCTGATCCGAGCCCCCTCGCCGATCTTCACTGCCTAAAAGAGCCCCCGATTCAACAGGAGAAAGCAGAAACTGCATAGCCGTTAACATGGCGTGGTTATCCCGAGTGGATTCGCTAAACAATAGCCAGCCACCAGGGACAAGCGACCTGCGAATACGCTTTAGCGTTTGGCCAATATGAGCAGCGTTGTGCAAAACATTGCCAGCCACAACGATATCGGTACTTGCCGGCGCAATTGACTGTGCAGAAAAATCGACATTGATATCGAGCAGACTGCAACGCAAACCGATATGATTGCGAAATTTCTTCTGTGCAGCAGTGGTAAATACTGGTGATACGTCGGTAAAGCGATAATTAACCGGCCTTCCAGCTAAAGTATCTAAAATTGCCGACGTGGTTAGGCCAGCACCTCCCCCCAATTCAAGCACCCTGAGCATAGGCCCTGGCTTGACGGCCTGTTTTGCGATGTACGCTGCGGCATAATTGAGATACGTCGTAAACCAGTTGTTCTGATAGGCGGCCAGTGCCGTTAGTATTTCTCCATTCTCAAACAGCAGTTGATTAATGGAGACTTGATCCCGCACCAATTCAGACAAATGCCTCAGGAGCTTTTGGTGTGACTCGGCCATTTCAGGGGGAAATCCCAACGCACCGTAGGCCTCCGGTAATTTATCTGCTCCGACTGCACTCTCGGGAATTTTCTCCCAGGAGTAGTTGCCATTACTGAGCTTCAAAAACTCTCGTTCAACCAAGGCCACCAGCCAGCGGCGAACCAGCCAATGGTGTCGGCAGGCGGTACCTAGCGTATTAATAATTTCCTCACTGCCGCGCCGAACATTCTCTGGAGTCAGCGCTCCGCTGGAGGAAAATAACTCCATAATCGCCCGCAGGCTGATGAACTCAAGCCTCTGCATTGCAGCCGGCAGTTTTGCCAAACCACTGTCTGTAGCAAGCTCAGCGGGTAAAGCTGCCAGCCCAGCCTCATGAGCGGTATAGGCGGGTGGAGGTGTTAGGTTTTTCAAATGGCTCCCTCCTCAAGGCACACCATATCTTCAATATTTGTTTCCAGGGTGGTTAAAAAACTCAATGCCCCGATCTTCGACATGCGTTCCATCGCCAATGCCGGCGGCAATACTTGGGCGCAGTAATGACAACCCGGTGGGATTTCATCGCGAAGTACAGCCATAGTGGTGACTGCGGCTACCGCTGCTGTTAGATCTGCATTGCCAGTGCCCCGCAACGCGGCTGTGCGAGTGCGCTCTTGCTCGTTGTATTTACCGGTAAGTTGCAAGAGCATCAGCACATAAGGATCGCGCCCCGCCAGATCCAATTCACTGGCCCGACACAGGGCTGCACGCGCTTCATCGCGGCTAAAACCATGGGCAGTATTAAAGGCGGATAAAATATAAGAGCCGCTAACCGCGTTATACCAATCACCATCGGAGAGGGATAAATCCTGAGCCAGGCGCTCGCCCTCGCTATTTAAATACGGAAGCACAGTGGTAGATTCAGGAAAAAAGGGCAGCTCGACATCGGAACGGCGTTTCAATATTCCATTCACCCGGCGTCCATTGCGCCAGGCTGCCAAGGGTTTACTGTGCTGTTCATTGGCACCTTGCAAATAATCATCGGCGGCGACATCGGTAAATCGATCGCGCAAGCCGAAATAGCTGATCAGGCTCTCTACCTGTGAAAACTCCTGCTCTGCCAGCCAGCGTGGTAGCAGACTACTAAGCCCCGGCTGTAAGCCGGCTGATAAAACTGCGGTCAAACCATGGCTCTGGTAATAGGATCCATCGAGTTGCTCATAGAGGGCTTCATCGCCAGCAACATCGATATAGGCAGCTCCCACTTGTGCCGCAGCTTTGGCAACCCTGTCGCCAATTAAATGTGAAGGTCCTGCACAATTGATCAGAACCTCGCAGCCAGTTACAAACTGATCCAGTGAGGCTGTATCCAGGTAGTCCACCGTCTGATAAGAAATTACCGAATCACTGGATAGCGACTGTTTATGTGCGTTGCGGCCACCGATACGCATAGCACCCAACTCGAGGGACTGTAAATAACCGGTAACCGCTGCGCCCACATCGCCATAACCACCTAAAATCGCAATTGTCATAGGCTTACCCCCATATCGGACTCAACCAAACGCCAGCCAGTAGCTTGACTGCGCTGTTGCCAAAAATGTGCATACAGACCCTGCTGTGATAACAACTTGCGGTGATTGCCAACTTCAGCCACCGCACCTTCTTCAAGTACGATTATTTGATCCGCGTTCATAATGGTGGATAATTGATGGGCGATCACAATGACAGTGGACCCTTGTTTTAATTGCTGCAGGGAACTGTTCAGGTACTTTTCATTACGCGGATCGAGTGCTGCTGTTGCTTCATCCAGCACAACAATAGGTGCAGCTTTTAATAGGGCACGGGCGATAGAAACCCGCTGGCGTTCGCCACCAGAAAGTGCAGCGCCCCCCTCACCTACCTGCGTCTGCCATCCCTGGGGCAAACGCTCGATAATCTCATCCACGCCAGCCAGTTTCGCCACACGTTCCAGTTCTTTCTGACTGGCTTCGGGACAGCTCAAGCGAATATTCGCTTCCAGGGTGTCGCTGAACAGATACACATCCTGCATAACGATAGAGATCTGCCGCATCAGGTCTTCTGTGCGCAGTTGCCGCACATCCACCCCGCCCACTTTTACCTGGCCCTGGTCGGTATCAAAAAAACGCAACAACAAACGGGTGATGGTGGTTTTACCTGAGCCTGATGCACCGACTATCGCTGTAGTGGTACCCGGAGAAACCCTAAAGGAAAGATCCTTCAATACCGGTTGTCCCGGCTCGTAGCTAAAATTCACACTTGAAAATTCAACCAATCCGATCTGCTCGGTAAATGGCTGAGATCTCGGTGGTTCTGGTAGCGGTTGTTCAAAAAAGATAGCGGCCAGCCTGCGTAAATCATTACCGGCCATACGCAGCAGACCACTGCGCCCGGCGAGTTCCGCCAGAGGACCGGTAAATCGGGCCGCCAAAGCTAGCAAAGCCACCAATTCAATAGGGGGAAGTTGTTGATTGAGCGTGAGCCAAATACCCACGGCAATCACTGCGGCAAAGGCGAGTTGCACCATAAATCCACCGGCAAACAAACGGGGGAAGGTCTGCCGTAACATGGACCCAGCGGCTCTGCTTTGCCCGGCAATCGCCTCTTCCAGCGGGGGATAACCGCTGACATTTTTGCCAAAAGACCTGAGTACCGCTTGGTTGCGGGCAAACTCCACCACCCGGCTACTGGCGCGAGCACCGGCAGCATCCACTTCTGTTTCCATGGCGCCTATCCACTGGGCGGACCAGCGATGGCCGATATAAATCAGGGGCACAAACAACAAAGCGGTCAGCCCCAAGCGCCAGTCAAACCACAACATCGCCACCCCCACGGTAAGCGGAGTGACAACGCCGCTGACAACAGGGGGTAGCAGATGTGCAAAGATATTGGTCACCATCAAGGTGCCCCCGGTTGCACTGCGGGACAAACGACCGACTTTTTCTGCACTGAACCAACCGAGGGGAAGTTGAGAGAGGTGTTCACCCAAGCGATTGTGCAGGGTTTTCAATACCAGGATGGCCAGTGCAGCCCCTTTTACGGTTTGCTGGTAACGGGCAATACAAGCAATCACAACTACCGATAACAGGGAAAGCAACCAATACCCAACCGCCTCCATCTCAGATGCCAACAGTGCGCTGAGCAGAGGTACCAGAAGCGTCACCGCGATTCCCTGCAACACGCCATAGGCGAGAAGCCATACTGTATAAGTGCCAACTTCACGGCGATGCGCGGGTCCGAGAATGGCAAGCAAACTACGAATCATGATGAGACCCCGCTAATAACCTGAGCCCCACCATTCATTGCTTCTTCGTTTTGTTCAGCACTGTTGTACAAACGCCATAGTTCCGCGTAGTGCTTGCTCTCAGCCAACAGTTGCCGGTGACTCCCGTATTCAACCAAGCGGCCGCCGTCCAGGACCGCAATCTGGTCGACACCGGTGATGGTGTGCAGCTTATGGGCGATCACCAGTACCGTGCGATTGCGCACCAGGCAGGACAATGCCTGCTGAATTTGCGCTTCGGACTCCGGATCGGCATGGGCTGTGGCTTCATCCAAAATCAACACAGGGGCATCTGCTAAAAGCGTGCGCGCGATACTTAAGCGCTGCGCTTCTCCACCAGAAAAAAAGGCATCCTTGCCAATAACCGCCTGGTAACCTTGGGGGAAACTTAAAATGTGTTCATGAATGTAGGCACTTCGCGCTGCATCCTCCAACTCCTGGTCACTGGCATCCGGGCGCCCAAGGCGCAGGTTGTCTGCCACAGTGCCAGCCAACAGCTGGGTCTCCTGAAGTACAAAACCCACATGTCGATATAAATTGTCTGGAGCAATATCACGAACATCGACGTCCCCCAGGAGTACAGCACCTTGGGTCACGTCATAAAAACGGGGCACCAGCTTGGCCAGGGTGGATTTCCCGGCACCGGAACTCCCAACCAAAGCTGTGATCGAGCCGGGGCGACAGCGCAAAGTAATATCGCTTAATACAGGCCGATCCTGGGTATAGGCAAAGCTGACCTGCTTAAAAAGCAGCCCTGCATCTTTGGGCTCTTTGGGTTCAGAGGTAACAGCCAGAGGCTCAACCTCCAATAATTGATCGATCCTACCTGCAGCAGCTTTGGCTTTTTGCTGGGCGGTCAGTCCCTGGCTCAAGGTCAGGATGGTCTGGGGAATTATCACGGCGATCAGCGTTGTTGCGAGAACATCAATCGGCTGTATGGCTGTATTCACCACCAGCCAAGCGCCTCCGGCCAGACTCACCAACATAATGACTGGCACCGACAAGGCCAGAGAGGTTACGGCCTCCAAACGGACAAGCGGTGTCACCCAGCCCGTGTAACGGCGGCTGAAATCCTCGACGGCCTGTTGGTAATTTCTGTGAGCGCGGCCGGTTTGCGAGAAAACCTTAACCACCGCAATGCCGTGAACAAATTCGACAATCGCAGCGCTGACCCGACCAAAGTCCTTATCCAGCTGCTGCATTTTTTCCCCGAAACCACGCATCATCCAGGCGTAGGACACTAGATAAACTGGCAGGGTGAATATCGCCAACAGGGCCAAGCGCCAGTCGAGCCAGGTTAAATAACCCAGACCCGCCAGTGGCAGTGCAAACGCAGCGGCCAATTCCACCTGATGGTGCGCAACCATATGGTGAAGATCATCTAGATCGTCTTGCACCGCTTTGCGCACCGCGCCGGAGGTGTGTTCGCTGTACCAACCCAGGGGCACCTGTCCCAATTTCCGCACCAGGGCCCGTCGCAGTTCCGCCTGCATACGCTGGTCGGCAATATGGGTTAACCACAAGCCGATTACGGTGCAGATCCAACCCATCGCCAGCCCGGCAACTATCGCGAATACAACGGGAATAATCGCCTCGGCGACATCACTGATATCGGGCGCCAGGAACAGGCGAGCCAACTCAACGATACCGATAAAAGGAATCAGTGAAGTGAGCGCACCACAGGCACCGAGCACCACCCCCAGCCACACGAGGCTACGAAATGGACGCATCAGTTCCCGCAGGTTGTGCTTTCGCAAGTTGGAATTTGGCAAAATGTGCTCAGACATCTATTCGCCCGCTTTACCGCGCTGTAATGGTTTTGCCAAATGCTCAACGACAGTGGCAACCTGCGGCGGCTCCATCACGCTGAAGTGATTACCCGGTACATCGATTAATTCAAAATCCCCCAGACAAACATCCTGCCAATAAGGCGCAGCCATATGGCCTACGCCGGCAGTGACACCGAAGGATTGCTCTTCCTGGCAGCGCAAGTAGGTCATATCGCCAATATAGGGAGGCAGGTCAAAACAGGCAGCGCGCATACTGTGTCGGCACACCCGGAAAAGTCCCGGTATCATCGCAGCTTCAACCGGCACACCCGCCTGGGCAGAGGCCATCTCGGTATAACCGGCCAGGCGCTGCTCCTGGGTGAGTTGAGAGCGTTGCCGCACGGCTTCCGCTACCGCTTTAAGCCCGGCATCACCGTCGAGTTCTGCCATTGCACCGGCGGGAACACGACCGTTGTGTTTCTGCATTAAGGTCTCGATCGCGCGGGAAATATCTTCGCTCTCGATATGCTCACCAAATACCGCTTTTACCGGGTCGAGATTCAGGTTGGGGGCAAAAATCGCTTCGAAAGCCAGCTCTTCATCGGTATCGACAAACATTGGGATACTGTCGATCAGGCTCAGGTCAATCACATCGACACCGCGCTCCAGCAGTCTGCGCGAAACTTCTGTTGCCAGCAGGCCGCCCAAGCAGTAGCCAATTAACTGGCAACGCTGATAGCCCTCGTCGATGATTCTTTGTGCGTAATCATCGGCGGTGCGCTCGATTAACTCTTTGGCATCAATGGACAGATACATTTCAGTATCGGCGACAGCAATCCCGAATACCTGGCCCAAATCCTGGGCCGCAAGCGCTTTGCCCAGGTGCTGGAAATAATCCAGGGTACCCAGGGCCGCATGGAACATAATCCGTACCGGCGCCTCTTCTTTAGATACCCCTTTACCCTCGCTTTTATGGCTGAAAGGCACCATCAAGGAGTTGCTGCCCTCGCGGGTAGTTGCAACCAGGTTGTCGCTATCCGTGTCTGCCTGTTCCTCGGCAACGGCACCCGGCTCAACTCTCAGTGCTCTGGCCAATGCAGCAACCGTTGGTCCATTGAGCATGTGGCGCAACAAGGCGTCGTAAGTAAACGATTTTGCCTCGGGAATCTCTTCCAACAAGCGCCCTGCAACCCGCGCCATAATCAGCGAGTCACCACCGAGATCGAAAAAGCTGTCCTGTCGGCCCACATTATCGAGACCCAGTGCATTAGCCCATAGCTTGCACAGAGCCGTTTCCAGAGGGTCCATCTGTTCTGAGTGCGCAGCCTCTTGTGCATCGCCAGTCGCAGGGCGCCAACCGGCGAGCATTTTGCGATCAACTTTGCCATTGGCGGTGAGCGGCAGCTGGTCGAGAACTTGTAAATGGGCGGGCACCATATGCGCGGGCAATCTATTCGCTAAAAAGTCCCGCAGTTTCCCGGCACTCAAATATTGCCGATCAGTTTTCATCTGCGCGGCCAATAAGTTCATACCAAAAGCCGACAAAGGATGCTCATCTTCCGGCAGGCAGAGCACTTGGCCAGCACCATGGGCTTTTAACAGCGATTGCCATTTTTCGATAGAAAGGAACTTGGTCGCCCCACAAGCACGATCATCACCAGCAGGGTCCATCATAAAACCCTGGGTAAGCAGGATATGAGCGTGATCCATCGTTGGCTCAGTCAGGATTAACCAGCCTCCGGGCGCCAGCAATTCGACAGCACTGGCAATAGCCGCCTCTGGATCTCGGGTACTGTTGAGCATACCTGCACATAAAATGACATCTGCGCTATTAGGAGCCAAACCCTGGGCGCGATAGTCGGTATTGAGATCCATTAATCCAAAGCGTACCCAAGGCCACTCTTTAAATTGGCGGCGAGCCTCAGTCAGGAAAAATGCGGTCATGTCAGTGAATAGATAATCGACGTCATATCCATCCAACATGGGAATAACAGAAGCACTGGTAGCCCCTGTGCCCGCACCCAGCTCAAGAACCCTTAACCCTCTATCGCTCTGGGCGGCAATACGGTTAATTAATGCGGCAGCGGCGGCATTGTTATAGCGGGCAATAAGATCATCCCGATAGAGAGCCAAAGCCACCTGCTGGTCGCCCTGGGGGAACAACAATTCAAATGGGTTTTGTTGATTCGATAATAACTGGGGTAATAACTCGATATGATCCCGGTGATATTGCAGGAATTCCCGATTACAAAAACCGCTTTCAATCCCCTGCTCAACTCGCTTCCACACAGCATCAACAGCGGAAGCATCAATTTCTTGGGTTCGCGTGTATTTTTCCTCAGTACTGGAGCTGGCAGTGGATAAGCTGAGCAGCTTTGCGTTAACGAGAAGGTCCAACCAACGACGCACTAACCAGTGATGCTTTTCATGTACTTTGGCTAAGGAGAGAACTTCTTCTGAACTATATCCCTGCTCACAATTTGTAAACGCCCCTAATTCCACCAGACCGTGAAGCATCGATAACAGGGATGCATTTTCAAGTGCCTGCACATAATCGCCGACACTGACAGCTTCTGGCTCACCAGCCTGATAGTGCGCAAACTGACGCACTGAATTTACCAGCTCGGGATCAATAGTCGCCGGTTCTGCATCATCTAAGCGACGGCTTTCCACAAAACCCAACAGATTTAAATCCGCTCGCGAGTCTCCCTCTTTCTTTTCAATCACCGTCGCCGCTGTTGACACTGCGGGGTGGGCCAGCAATGCAGACTCCACTTCTCCCAGCTCAATACGGTGTCCGCGAATTTTTACCTGTCCGTCTTCACGGCCCAGGAACTCGAGTTCACCACCGGGTAAATAGCGGCCCAAGTCACCAGTGCGATAAAGGCGCTGGCCATCCACCGGATGAGAAAAGAACTTCTGTTCAGAGAGCGCCGCATCACCGAGATAACCATCGGCCAATCCGAGGCCAGTAATCATCAGCTCACCCGCTACCCAAACAGGGGCATCGCGCAATTGGCTATCCAATACCCTGAAGCCCTGGTTCGTCAGCGGCACGCCATAGGGAATACTGGTCCAAGCAGAGTCGACCCGATCAATACGGTGATAATTGGACCAAATCGCAGCTTCTGTAGCCCCACCCATACCGATCAGGTCGAGTGCTGGCACATGGCGCCTGATATGTTCCGGTAAAGTAACCGGAATCCAGTCTCCTGACAGCATTGCCAATCGCCACTCAGACAATGGACGAGGTTCTGTATCCAGATAGGTGGCCAGCATTTGCAACTGCGCGGGGACGGAGTTCCACAATGTCACCCGGTGCTCATCCATGACCTCCGCCCAATGTGAAGGGTCTGCACCGCGGGCCGGATCGGGCAATACCAAAATCGCACCGACTGCTAAGGGGCCAAAAATATCGTAGACCGACAAATCAAAACTGAGTTGGGCCAAACCCAAAATGCGATCGCCCGGGCCCACTTCGAAGCGGCGATTAATATCCAGCACCGTATTTAAAGCGGCCCGATGATTAATCATCACACCCTTGGGTCCGCCGGTAGAGCCGGAGGTGTAGATAACATAAGCCAGCTGCTCGGGGTCACCGTTACTGGCTACCGGGATCTCGGTTTCAGGTGCCAGGGTATCTACACTGATCACCTGCGCTTCTGATGGCCACTTAATTTGGCTGGCGAGGTTGCTAAGTGTCAGGACGTATTCCGCCTCTGCACTGAGCAACAATTTGTTGAGCCGTATTTCCGGTTGTGCCGCGTCCAGTGGCAAATAGATACCACCGGCCAGGAGCACACCGAGGGTCGCCGCTATCTGCTCTCGCCCTTTCGGCATTGCAATGGCTACGCGGCTACCCAGCTGGAAACCTTCTTTGCTCAGCGATTTGGCGATACCCGCCGCTTTTTTCGCCAGGTCGCCATAACTCACACTGCCATTGCTATCAATAATGGCAGTAGCTTCCGGTGTTGCCGCTGCCTGGGCAAATACGCCCTGATGCAATAACTCTGAAGGAACAGGCCCATCGGTTTGATTAACCTGATGCCTCTCCTGCACCTGCCACTCGGGTAAAGAAACTGGAGATGTGCCAAGCCATTGCCCGTCGCTGCTAGCGGCAAGCTCATTCAACAAGCCGGTAAAGGCTGCGAACATATCCTCCACCAGGCCCGATGGAAAAACACCCTGGCGCACGTCCCAATTAATTTCCAGACCATCGGCATCATCTCTCACCTGGCAATCCAGGGTGACTTGCGGTGTCTGGGTAATTCCCCTGCCGGACTTTCTACCGCTGGCAGGTTTTTCGGTATCTCCCAGGCCAATAGCACTGGTAAATACCACCGGCATCAATGCGGCCTCCGGTCCTCGTGCACGGGATAGCTCCCGCAGTAATTCCACGCCGGAGAACAAGCGGTGATCAATATCATTGAACAACTGTTCGCCAATGCCTGCCGCCCAATCGCGAAAGGTTTTTCCATTGGAATCACCAATCGCCAACACACTGACCGAAGTAAAGTCCCCGATCAACTGGTTGACCTGAGGGTGTAAGGGCAATCGATTTAATAATGTAAGACTCAGGCTGAAGCGTGGCTGACGACTCCAACGCTGCAATACCCCGGCGTAGGCAGCCAGTACGGCAACTGATGCGGTCAGTCCAGCAGCACCGGCTCGCTGCTTCAGTTTCTGCCAATGGGTAATATCCAAGCGGTAGTGATGGCGATTAAAGCGCACAGATTCCGCTTCTGAGGCTGGCGGCAATACCGGTAGCTCAGGTGCTGCCGGCAGTTGATCGAGGCGGTCCAACCAATAGCGGCGATCGTTTTGGTAGCCTTGGCTGTCCAGTAGACTCCGTTCGGCCAGTAGGTAATCGCGAAAATCAATTTCCAGTGCAGGTAGGGAGGCACTGGGATTCGCTAGCAGAGTATCAAGCTCGCTGAACAGTATGCCCGCACTGGCCCAATCTGCGATCAGTGCATCCATAGAGAAATGTACGATATGTCCTTTATCCGTGCGGGTATGGCGCAGCTCGAACATCGGCCACTCACCAATGGTGTACACACGGTGGTCCAGTTCATCTCTCACCGATTTAAGGGCGAGTTCCAAGGCTTCCTCATCCATGCCGGTGAGGTCCTGACTGATCATCTGGTAGTGCGGCACTTCCTGGAGGACCCGCTGATATCCCTCCTGCTCAATAACCGCCCTCAACATAGGGTGACGCTCAATCAGCTGGTTCCAGGCTTCCTGCAAACCTTTTGGGTTTAATCCGGGATATTCCAGCTCCAGGTAGCCGTGACAGGCAACGCCACCATAGCCAAATGCATTTTGCCGCCCCAACAAATAGGCAGTCTGTACATCGGTTAAAGGGAAAGGCTCATGCCGATTTTCTGTGTCGGCCTCGACCACCACCCCCAAACCAGAGTCATTGTCAGCGCCTGATTGAGCAGCGTTTAATATTTCAATAATTTGTAACTTATGCTCCCGTAACCTTTGCTTGTGCTGCTCGGTCAGCAGGCCTTTGGCTGCGCGGAAACGCAATTGTTCAGACTCGGTCCAAAGTTCAACCCCAAGCCCTTGTAGTTCGTCGATCAGTTCCATAGCCGTCATGGGGTTAAAACTCCGTCCAATCGCTGAAAAATAATTTACTTATCAAATTCATATCACGCCCTCTTCCACCATATCCGCATCTATATCCACTGGCGGTTCCATTGTGCTTAGGGCACCGGCAACATCTGCCAGTCTCGGAGAGGCAAATAAACGTCTGAGGGGAAGGAGCAAACGGTGCTGCTGTTTTAGGCGGTCAATAAACCGGGTTGCCAATAAACTATCGCCACCCAATTCAAAGAAATTTTGATCGCGGTTTATTACGGGCAGGCTAAGAAGCTCTTGCCAAATCTGGGCTACCAGACGCTCGTTATCCGTCACCAGTTCAGCCGCTTTTTCCTGTTGCGGTTTTTCCACCGCATTCACGAGTTTTAATACTGAAGCCCGATCCAATTTGCCGTTTGCACTTAGGGGCATTTCCGGCAAAGTCACTATGAAATCCGGAACCATGTAGGAAGGCAGGTAACAGCGAAGATACTCGCGTAAGTCATCAGTATTAAAAGTTGAAGGACATTCAGGTTTGAGCACAACGGCAGCGACCAGCTGTTGTTCTTCTGTGGCCAGCACCAGGGCGCGCTGCACAAACATCTGACGATTAAATACGGTTTCGATTTCACCCAGTTCTATGCGATGGCCACGGACCTTGACCTGGCTATCGGCGCGCCCCAAAAATTCCAAGCATCCATTCGGCCAGTAGCGTCCAAGATCCCCTGTGCGATACCAGCGCTCACCATCGGCCGAAACAAAGCGCGCTTCGGTCAACTCGGGCGCCCCGCGATAGCCCATGGCGACACCATCACCACCGATCCACAGCTCTCCCGTTGTCCAGTCAGGGCAGTCGCGCCCCTGGGTATCCATCAGCCTGAATTTCTGGTTAGCCAGGGGGTATCCGTAGGGGATCGAGTGCCAGCTTGGGTCAACGTCTATAACTTCAAAACTGTTGGACCAAATAGAAGCTTCCGTGGCGCCCCCCAGTGCGATAAAACGGCAATCGGGCTGTATTTGTTTTAATCGCTGGGGTAAATCCAGGCCAATCCAATCCCCGGAATTTAATACCAAACGCAATTTGCCAGGCGGCGTACCGGTACCGACAGTGAGTAACATATCCAATAGCGCCGGTACCGTATTCCAGATGGTGATGCCGTAGTGACATACTCGTTGATGCCAGCACTCGGCATCCCGTCGGTCCTCCTCCTCAATCAAGACCAGCGCACCACCGACCGATAGCAGTCCAAAAATATCGTAAACAGAGAGGTCAAAATCCAGGGCTGAAATGGCCAGTACACGATCATTTTCATCAACAGAGAAACGTTCGTTGATATCGGCAATGGTATTCCAGGCGGCACCGTGACTGATCTCGACGCCCTTGGGTTCGCCAGTAGAGCCGGAAGTGAAAATGATATAAGCCAGTTGCTCAGCTTCTGTTGCAATAGGCTCATCTATAGGAGCGAACTGTTCGGCCTGTTGAATTGCACTTTGGTCGAGTACCACTTTTACATCAGCACGGCGCAACATTGACTCACGCCTTGCCTGCGGTTGATCGATACCAACAGGTAAGTAAGCGGCTCCCGCTGCGAGCACCCCCAAAACAGCGGCAATCTGGTCGGGCCCTTTCGCCAAGTTAACGGCCACCACCTCGGCAGGTGAAATCTGGCTTTCCAATAACCAGGCAGCGATGCGTAAAGCACGCTCAGCCAGAACGCCATAACTCAGGGAATTATCGTCACCCCAATATAAGGCGATATTGTCGGGATTCGCTTTTGCTTGCTGGAAAAATCGCTGCGACAAATTATCTGTTGGGTCAATTGCGGTACGCTTTTCAAGCTGGGTTCTCAATTCCCGTTGAGACTTGGGTAATAAATCAGGCGGTGTGGAATCCCATTCAGCGTCACCCGTCCATTGGAGCAAGCCGATATAGGCCTGGAACATTTCCGCGCACATCCCCTCAGGGAAAAGCGCTTCGACCACATCCCAATTTAAGAAAACGCCTCCCTCGACTTCGACCACCTGGTGATCCAACCAGACTTGCGGCGTTTGTGTCAGGGCCCAGATGGGTTCCCGCAGAGGCCCATCCTCCGGTGCCGCTGTGCCACCGGGAATACCCAGTGCACTGGTGAAGACCACGGGCATTGTGGCTTCCGCGTCGCTCTGTCGGCGGGCTAATTCCCGCATCAAGCTAACACTGGAAATATCGCGATGTTCCAGGGCCGCGCCAACTTCCCCTTGTATTTTTTTCGCTCGCACCAACCAGCTGTCACCGGCCTCAGGTCGGTAACCCACCAGGGTCAGGGAGGTGAAATCCCCCATTACCCGATAGATATCTGGATGAACTTCACGGCGATCAAACAGGGTAAGGTTCAAACTCAGGTCAGGGCGACTGCTCCAACGACTAAGCACCTCGGCAAAAGCTGTTAGAAGCAGACTTGATGGAGTGATTCCCTGCTCAGCCGCGCGCGCAACCAGGTTTTGCCAGGTCCGCTTATCAATATGCTGTTGATGGCGCACAAAGTGCGGGCGCTCAATGGATGCCGGCTCCCGCACTATGGGCAGCTGAGGCGCGGGAGGCAGCTCCGATAATTTGTGTTGCCAAAATGTTTTTGCGGCAGCCAGGGGACCTTCGGCAAGATCACTATCAAATACTGCGGTAGTTTGCGGCAATACATTGCGCACATAGTCGCGGAAAGAGAGTTCGATAGAAGGTAGATGGGTTTCAGGGCTTTGATAAAGAATATTTAACTCACGATAAAACAGCAGAATACTGAAGGCATCGAGAATCAAATTATCCAAACCGATAGCCAATCGGGTATTGCGCCCACAGCGCACAGCACGGACATCAAACAGTGGCCACCGGCTGGGCTCAAACACCTGCTCAGCGCACTCCTGTCGCAGTTGAGCAAAAGCAGAAGCTGGATCGCGGTCTACCTCTGTAACATCAATGGAAAATCTCGGCACATCGGCAAGGATGCGCTGACGACCTTCACTGTCGAATACAGCCCGCAGCATTTCATGGCGGGCAATCATCGCATTTAGTGCAGACTCCAAACGCTCCAGATCGAGATCAACAACGTCGTATTCGCGATAAAAATGACAACCGATACCACCCAAAACAAATTCCGGGTCCCTTCCCAGCCAATAGGCCCGCTGGACATCGGTAGGTTCAAAAGCGGCGTACCGATTGGCCTTATCCGATTGCCAGGGTGTAACAGTAATTTCGGTAGTGTCTTTATTTCGCTGTGGGTTCTCAGTTGGATCTTGAACTAATGTCGCAGCAAAGTCGGCCAAGCTGGGCTGGCTAAATAATTCCGACAGTGTGACACCTTCAAAGCCAGACTCGCGCAGATCTCGCACAACACGGGTTGCTAACAGGGAGTCACCTCCAAGTGCGAAGAAGTTATCGTCCCGGGCTATATCATTAACATCGAGGAATTTGCACCAGGCGGCAGCCACCTGCTGCTCTAATTTACCTTGCGGTGGGTTCTGCTTTGTCTGGTACTGCGACAGGGATTCATCGGCAAACTGCTGTAAACCGCCGCGATCAACTTTGCCATTGGCGGTAAGCGGTATTTCAGTGAGACACCAAAGCTCACTGGGCAACATGGCGCTGGTCAATCGTTGACTCAGGAACTCCCGCAAATCGTTCAAAGGTTCCTGCAACTGCTGCAAATCAACAAAGCACTTTTCTGGATTTATATTCCCTTGCGATAATTTGGATTCCAGAACGACAACCGCAACCACACCTCGCTGAGTCAGCAGTGCGACCGCTTGCGCAATCCCTTTGTGCGCAGTCAGTGCCGCTTCAATCTCGCCGAGTTCAATGCGGTGTCCGCGCACCTTGACCTGATTATCGGCGCGGCCCAAAAACTCCAGGCACCCGTTCGGCCAATAGCGGCCCAAGTCTCCGGTGCGGTACCAGCGCTCGCCTTCGTCTGTCACAAAACGGGCTGCGGTGATATCGGGAGCACCGCGATACCCCAAAGCAACGCCAGCACCACCGATCCATAACTCCCCTGTCACCCAGTCAGGGCAATCACGCCCCTGGGCATCCACCACTCTGAATTGCTGGTTGGCCAAAGGGTAACCATAGGGAATAGATCGCCAAGAGGAATCAACTTCTTTGACTTCAAAATTGTTCGACCAAATAGAAGCTTCGGTGGCCCCGCCCAAAGCGATAAAGCGGCAACCTGGGTTTACGCGCTTTAATCGTTCCGGCAGGTCAAGGCTGATCCAGTCGCCAGAATTTAATACCAGGCGCAGCTCCCCAGCTGGGGTATTACCACCCGTGGTCAGCAGCATATCCAAAAGCGCCGGCACCGTATTCCACACAGTAACGCCATGCTGGCACACCAGCTGATGCCAGCGCTCAGCATCCCGCCGGGATTCCTCTTCAACCAATACCAATGCACCGCCGGCGGACAAGAGCCCAAAAATATCGTAAACGGAAAGGTCAAAATCCAATGCTGATACGGCGAGCACGCGATCATTTTCATTAACCGAAAAGCGCGCGTTAATGTCCGCTATGGTGTTCCAGGCACTCCCGTGACTAATTTCGACGCCCTTAGGTTCACCGGTAGAGCCAGAGGTAAAAATGGTATAGGCGAGATCTTTGGCCTCTCCCACAACAGGCTTGGATAAAGGCGCGACACCGGAGAGCACAGACAAGTTATCTATAACCAGCTTGGCTCCAGCAAGTTTCAGTACGCGCTCTCTACGCAACGGTGGCTGGTCTATACCCAGTGGCAGATAAGCCGCTCCTGCCGCTAATACGCCCAAGGCTGCAATAATCTGCTCCGGCCCCTTGGGTAATAAAATACCGACCAAATCACCGGGCTCAACACTTTGAAGCTGTAAATACGCGGCCATCGCCAAAGCACTGTGGGCCAACTCCCCGTAACGGATTTGTTCACCGTTCCAATAGAGAGCCACTGCTTCCGGGCAGTTTTTAGCATTGCTAAAAAAATGTTCGTGTAATTGGTGAGACTGGTATGGCTTGGCTGTGGAATTTACCTGCTGCCGCTGGTGCTTTTGCTCCGCTGGCAGCAGCGATGGTATGGGCTGGGCCCAGAATTCCGGGCTACCGATCAGGCATTCCAGTAACTGCGTAAAGGCCGCAAACATGCCATCCAGAACGCCGGGAGCAAAAGCAGCTTCCCGCGCATCCCAGTTTACAGACAGGCCGCCTTTGAGCTCCATAACCTGTACGTCCAGCCACACTTGTGGCCCTTGGGAGATAATCCAATTGACATCTCCAAAGGCACTGCGAACTGACTCGCCAAATAATTCTCCCAGCCCAAGCGCACTGGTAAAGACAACCGGCGCAAACACCGTTTGTCCCTGTTGCCTGCTGAGGTCACGCAGCACCTCTACGCCGGAATAACTCCCGTGCGCTACATCCTGACGGAAGTTGTGTTGTAAACGCTGTGCACGCTCAACGAAGGTTCCACTCTGGCTGCCCTGCCAGGCAAGCAAGATCGAAGAAGTAAAGTCTCCTACCAGGGAGTTGACATCCCGGTGCAGGGATTCCCGGTCGAACAGGGGGAGATTCAGCAGGAAATCTGACTCTTCGCTATAGGCCGTAAGCACTTCCGCAAGCGCCGCTGCCAAGGTCATGGATAAAGTAATACCGTGACGACTCGCAAATTCCGCTAGCTGGTTTTTCCGATCAGCAGACAGACTATAGTGGCGACGAACAACGCGACGAGTGTCTTTAGACTCAATACCTATTGCAGTGGGTAATTGAGGAGCACCAGTCAAATCTGCCAGGCGATCCTGCCAGTGTTCTTTGGCCTGCTGCTTCTCAGCTCGGCGCTCTTCCTTTGAGTGAAGAGCGCTGCGGTCAGCCTGGTAGCGCGGATAACTGTAATTAAGCGGAACCAGAGACTGTTCTGGTTCCAGGTAGAGCTTGGCCAAGTCATTCAGTAACACGCGCAGACTAAAGGCATCTGCAGCTACCATATCCAGATTAATATGTAGGCGTGTGCCGCCAGCTTTTAATTCAGCAGGTAACATTGAGAGCTGTACATCAAAAACCTCGCCCTGCGATATATCCAGCTGCCGATGGGAGAGTTGCTCCCTAACAGCGATAAGACTCTGCTCCGCTTCTGCGGCAGCCTGATGCCTGAAATCATGAACCTTTAAACCGGGCCAGCTCACTTCTGCGGGAATCTGCTGTCGACCATCATCGAGGATTTGAACACGCAGCATCCCATGCCGCTCGAATAGGGAGCGCACAGCCTGTTCCAATCGATCAGGTACTACATCCTGACCATCAAACTCATGATAAAAATGTGCGGCAACGCCCCCTAAATATTGATTCGGGTCTCGTCCAATCCAATAGGCATGTTGCATCGGTGCCAAATCAAAGGGAGTGCCTTCATCAAAGGCTCCCGGCACAGATAAATGTTCACTGGTACTTTCTTCAGTTCCAGTAGCCAACTGAGGTAGAGAAAGCCAGGCTTCCAATTGAGGCACTGCAATAAGATCAGCAAATTTTACTTTGATCTTTTTCTGCCTTAATTGACCAGCTATCTTCATGATTTGTACTGAGTTGAGCCCCAGTGCAATTAAGTCAGCCTGCGGATGAATACCATTAATATCGGCATCAATAGCCTGACAAACTAAATCCTTTAACAAGCTGGCCGGGCTGATTGGCTCTAATTTATTCTGCGGCTTCGGCGACAAGAGATACGCTCCTTATTGCGTCTCGGATAACACGCATTTTGATGCAACTTTCACGATACTCGTGGGTAGGAAGGGAAGCCTCAACCAGGCCGCAACCGGCAAATAGTGTTACCGTGCCCGGAGTAATAAGTGCAGAACGCAGTGCAACAGCAAACTCCCCTTCCCCCTCGGCATTGAGCCAACCAACAGGTCCGGCATACCAACCGCGATCCAGGCCTTCATTTTCACGGATATACTTCAGTGCTTTTTTCCTCGGCAGGCCTCCCACCGCAGCACTGGGGTGTAAATCCGATAAGATATCCAACAGATTTACGCCATCTTTCACCAAGCCCTCTAGAGGCGTCAGCAAATGCTGAATTTGCTTTAATTTACAGAGTTGGGGCGGTTCTGGTTCCGCTACGCTGTGGCAGTATTTGCGCAAAATAGAAAGGAGATGTTGGACAACCAGGTCGTGTTCAAATCGGTCCTTATCGCTGTCAAGCAGAGATATCCCCAATTTATAATCAATTGCCGGATCTTTTCCCCGAGGTGCGCTACCGGCCAAAGCCACTGTGCTAATACGCCCGTCTTTACCAGCCGCTAAGCGCTCAGGCGAAGCCCCAAGAAAGCAACTTTTTCCGCGGGAAAAGGCAAATAAATAGGCATCGGGGTAAGATTCTTGTAAATATCCGAGAATACTTCCCGGGCAGCAATCCGCGCTCAGTGATTCAGAACGAGCGAGAACTACTTTTTGAAATTCGTTGCGCTTGATTGATTCGACCGCGCCTACTACACGCTGCTGCCAAGCCATTTGGCCTACATAATTTTGGCTAAAATCAGACTCCATCGAAAACAAATTGTCATTCGCAGAAAGGTCAGAGCTACGAGACAAAATATGCTGCCACCGCGCCTTCAGCCGCTCCGCAGTCTGATTGCATTCTGTTTGATCGGTAACGATAAAATTCATTACCAGATAACTGCGATCCCCTTCACAGTAAAGGGCCAACTCGGGCAACGTAAGCGCCCCTGCGGGAAAGTCTTGCCACAAGGATGAGGAATCTTTTTGGCTATCAAAAGCAAACCCACCACACAAAACCGGCCGATGCCCCCCGCTTACCACAGCGGAGGACATCAATTTTTGCCAATTGGCTTGGATTTCAGACCAAGATTCCCCTGGGGCACAACTAAATTCACAGGCAGAGCCAAAGGTCACAGCATATTCATCTCTAGAGGGCACACCCCACAGAGACGCGAACCTTTCATGCTGATAGCCGGAGGCAAACAACCCTATTGGGTTGCGTCTATGACATGGAGATGAAAACGATGCCAGAACCTCTGGCTGTCCCTGGCTTACCCTGGACTTGGCTTCCTGCAAACAGGCTTCCAGGCCAGCATATTTAGAGCGGCCCTTCATACACCTTCCTCAACTGGCAAGCCGCGCTCAGCGCGCCAATGCAGCTTTTGCTGAGTGATAAACCAGCGAATAATCCCGGTAAAAAGCTGCTCTATATAATCTGCGGAAAGTTGTTCTTTCTCAGCCCAACGACGGCGGTCAATCAACATCTCCGCAACCCGGTCTGGAGCAGGAATACTCGTTTCATCCGGCTTGAACTGGGCTGCTGACAAAACATACCCCATACGCCGCTGCAACAGCCTGATGATCTCACGATCAATGGAATCGATACCTTGGCGGATCTCATTCAGATTTTCACACTCCATTGGTAGCTTCGTTGCTTGCATAGAAACTCCATCACCTAAGCTGTTCATCTTCCCATCGATAATGAAACGTTATAACATATCATTTCTGAAATCAACGGGATGTTTGTTTTGGATTTGGGCGTCAGGGTGGAGAGAGTGTGTGCTACTTGTTACTAAAGAGAAATAATTCGAACATCATCAAAAATAATGATCCCGGATTAATCGAGGCAGAGATCCGCTATCTATTGAACGATGGAGAATATAGGGCCGCTCAACAGCCCTATTCTCCCGACAATTAATTTCGATAGCGTTACAAAAAACAGAAAGATTTTATACGGCCAACTTAACTTTACATGCAGTTAGGCCAAGCGGAGCTTCTGAACAATATGGCCAACCACCAGATCAGGACAATCTGACAGATAAAAATGGTTACCTGCGTATTCTTTCAATTGGAACTCACCATTGGTCCACTGCTGCCAACCCCGAGCTTCATCGGTGCTCAACTCAGGATCATCCCGTCCTAGCATCGCGGTGATGGGACAATCTAAAAGTTGGTCCGAGGACATCTTGCTGGTTTCGATCAATCGATAATCCTGGCGTATAGTAGGAAGTAGTAGAGCCCTTAACTCAGGAATTTCCAATAATTCAGGAGAGGTGCCGCCAAGCTCAATGAGTTGTTGGCACAGAGATTCATCACTCAACTGGTGTACGTTTCCAATCTTTTGAAATTGTGGCGCTTCGCGCGCAGAGACAAATATGTGTTCAGGACCGCACAATTTTTCGCGATACAAGGAGAGAGCCAATTCATGAGCAACTGTAGCTCCCATACTGTGCCCAAATACTGCCCAGGGTTTATCGATGACAGGTTTGATAGCCCTACTTAACAAAGCAATTAAAGTTTGCATATTTGTGGGCATAGTTTCATTACAGCGTTGCTCCCTACCCGGTAAACATACGAGAACCAATTCTATGGAATCTGGCAATAATTTCGCCCAAGGTCGATAAAGTGATGCTGTACCACCAGCATGAGGCAAACACAAAAGTCGGATAGCCGCTTTAGGTTGAGGGCGAGGGATTTGTAGCCAAGCGCCGGACATAGATTTATCTCAATAAGAAATTTGAAGCCGTGAATACTAACTGTTAATTCTTAATTTAGAAATCTGAAGAAGATTCAAAAAAACACTCCCCTGCTCCACCCAAACATTTCAGGAGACCAGCATGGAAAATAATTTACTTAATGGTTACACGCCTCACCCAAAGGAACTAGAGGATTTCTATCAGCAACAAGGAATTTGGGATAACCAACCTATTTGGGAGCTGATCACACGTAATGCGAAAAACTTTCCCAATCAATGCGCAGTTCGGGACCTATCGGATCAATTAACTTATGCTGAATTGGTTAATGAGGCCGATAGCATTGCTGCAGGCCTGGTGGAACAAGGCTACAAAGTTGGGGAGCGGGCAATACTCCAGTGGAGCAATCAGGTCAGTTTTATTACAACCCTGCTCGGCTTATTTCGAGCGGGACTGGTTCCTGTACTAGCTTTGCCTGCGCATCGCCAAAATGAAATATGCCATTTTGCACAGGTCTCGGGTGCCAGTATCTATATCACTTCAGGAGCGGAAAGTGATGCAAGCCGTCACAGCATGATAGAACAAATTGCTTCGCAATCTCCGACTTTGCGAGGCATATACAGTTCTGATGAAAATGACACATTCCCCTCCCTGCCCAGAACAGAATGCCAAGGCTTCACCCCTGTTCCCGTAGACCCCCACGCCCCAGCTCTATTCCTCGTTTCCGGTGGCACTACAGGACTTCCGAAACTTATTCCACGCTCCCACAATGACTATCGCTACAACATTACCTGCGCTACGGCTGCTTGTAATTTAGGAAAAGATGAAATCTATCTGGCAGTACTCCCCGCCGCCCATAATTTTCCATTGGGTTGCCCCGGCATTCTGGGCACGCTATCCATGGGTGGGCAGGTAATATTCACCAAAGATGCAAGCCCGGACTACTGCTTTGAGCTGATAGAGCGTTACGGCGTAACCGCCACAGCCCTGGTCCCAGCACTGGCTCAAGTCTGGACTGCAGCGACAGAATGGGAAGATGCTGATTTAAGCTCTCTCCGCTTACTTCAAGTTGGTGGCTCAAAGCTGAGTCCAACTGACGCCAATGCTGCGATAGATGCTTTTCCCGGTGCACTACAGCAGGTATTCGGAATGGCCGAAGGGTTGATTTGTTACACCCATCGCGAAGATAACAATGAAACCATCACCAATACTCAAGGAAGACCTATGAGTTCCCTCGATACTCTAAAAGTGGTTGATGAGTACGGGCAGGAAGTGAAAGCCGGAGAAGAAGGAGAACTGCTTACTCGCGGCCCCTATACACTGAGAGGCTATTACCGTGCAGAAGAACATAACCGACGCGCTTTTACCCCAGATGGATTCTATTGCAGCGGGGATCGTGTACGCATTCTGGACAATGGCAATATTGTAGTTACTGGACGACTCAAAGATGTTGTAAATCGGGGCGGGGAAACATTTGCATGTGACGAAATTGAAGAGCATCTACTCGCCCACCCCAGCATCCAACAAGCAGCTATCATTGCTTTGCCAGACCAAGAGATGGGAGAGCAAGTTGGAGCGACTATCGTATGTACGGATAAAGCGCCAAGCTTGCAAACGTTGCGCGACTTCTTAACCGAAAGGGGCCTGGCCAGCTTTAAGCTACCTGAGCAGCTTAAAGTGTTATCTCGTCTGCCGGTTACCGCAGTCGGGAAAGTTGATAAGAGGAAGCTCTTAGATCTTATCGATTAGTACTATTTGAGAGATTGAGCACCCATATTCATGAAAGTATGGCTTTAACCCATACTTTCATTTTAAATGAACAAGAAGTATAAATCAGAATATAAAGGATATACCAACTTGCAACACATTAAGGTTCCTTAAATCAAATTCTATATGGTCAAAGTCATTTATATAATACTCCCCCACCTTACCAACATTATGCAGCATGTATTCGGCACTTATACGGAAAGAGTTATTAAAGTTGTATCGCGCACCTAGACCTACATGGAAATAGCTTTTACTGAATTCATTTGACCCATAATAGTTACCACCAGCGTAAAATTCATCCATGGTATATGACCAGTCCAGCTGCGCAAAACTATAGCCCAACAACAAATACATGCAGGACCTGTCGCAATACCAAGATAAATCCAGAGTTCCTGTAATTGAAAATACATCCAAGCGATGTTTCTGATCGACCTGGTATCGCTCAATAACCGTAACTTCGTCATCGATATAATCGATATTTTCTACCGATATCGATCGCCCTAAATTTGTTCTGCCATAGCTAAAGCGAAGTTCAAACGGGTAGCCATTGAAGTCGATCCCGATATCGACGCTGCCCCAAGGCTCACTTCCTGAACTTGAGGTTTTGTAGTAACTATATTCGTAAAAATAATCGTAGTAGAAATATGGGTCATAAAGTACCCCTACAGTACGATAATCCTGCTTAACCTCCACCCTATTAACTCCACCATTCAGTGAAATAAATGGACGAAACCCCCACGGGTTTTCTAAACTGCCATAGTCAGCAGCTATGGCCTCCATGGAAAAAATAAGTGTTCCAAGAATGACAGCTGAGTGCAGGCGCATAGTAACCTCCTTGTCGCTTTACACAACTCAAACCCCTCACAGAATCCAATACATTGATTTGTCGATATGACCAACAGTCCTTTACAGCGGTACATAACACTATTTGTCAAAGCTCCCATGTTAATATCGACAAATCGTGTTCTTATGCAATGAAAAACTATGGATTCAAAGTAAACTTGTACTCATATAAATTTAAAAATAGCAGTTACTCCTAACTTCCAGGGCTCAATTTACTGCCAGGGTAGCGAAAGGTGTTAGCAAAGTGATGAACGGGCATAAACCAACAATGTAAGAACGAAGCCGTTAGATTTATACACGCCGTTTAAATACTCTGAACTTCAGATATAAACAACAATCAAAAACGATACTCTTATATTATTCATACTTTGATGCCGAGCAACACAAGGAGGAGGGCTGAAAATCAGGACACTCCGCGATCCCTTGCCGTTTTATGTCATTTGACCAACTATTTTATGCTGGCATAACATTTACCTCAGCATCAAGATGCTTTGTGGCAACCCCGGTCAATGAATACGAAATTGCGTCCAGGGTTGTCACGCAAAACAATATCATTTTGGCGGCGCACATTTATCGGCTATCGCATATAACTCCACCCTACTGATATGAAAACGATCCATATTCACATCCTTAAAAGCCATTAACTGGATCTCAAAGAGTCTAGTTTGCAATACCCGGTTGTGCGTTGGTGGCACATACTTAGACTTACTACCAGGCACAAACTATTTCTCGGCTCGAGGATATTATTTGCCAATCAAACCTATGAGGAATAATTAAACACTCAATGTCCTCCGTAACTTCAATAGATCCTAATAACCAATGCAAACTTCGTACTCTATTTTCCCACATCAGAATTACACAGTGATCTATAAACTAATACCCACTTGTAACTAAGTGGCAAAACTTGGCTGGCCATTAATTTTGTTTGCGCAAATCAGGTATATCATGATGCTCCCTCTCCACGGAAAGCGTATCCTTTCATTCGAAACCTGGGGCGCAGGATCCTTTCATGGCACTTTACTAGCTTTTCTGGGCGCAGAAGTAGTCAATATTGAAGACCCCAAACAAGGTGGGAATCCACTTAGAAAAATGGGATCTATCTATCTTGATGAAGCTCGCGAAGACAATGAGACAAGTGAATCGACGCTCCACAACAAGAAGAGCTTGGCCCTGGATATCAGGGATCCCACTGGCAGGGAGGTATTCTTGAAGCTTGTGAATAACTCACATGCTGTTATCGACAACTTTAGAGGCTCTTTACCCGAAGAGTTAGGCGTTACCTATGCTGACCTCAAAGTGGCGAACCCCAAAATAGTTTGTACCCATCTATCAGGGTACGGCAGAGACAACAATAGAAAACACTGGCCAGGATATGATTTCCTTATGCAGGCAGAAACTGGTTGGATGTCAGTGACTGGAGAACCAGGATCTATCCCAACCAAAGTTGGCGTGTCAGTAGTGGATCTCTTGGGGAGTGTCTATTCAGCCCTCTGTACCGTTTCAGGGTTACTGCGGACCGAAGTCACAGGAAAAGGCGGTGATTTTGACACTAACTTATTCGATATTGCGCTAAATTGCCTCTGCTACCAAGGGTTATGGTTTCTCAACGAGGGGATAGTCCCAGGGAAGCAACCTCGCTCAGCCCACGCATCCCAAGCACCTTGCCAATTAGTAAAGACAGCAGATGGTTGGTTTTATGTTGCCTGCTTAACCCAGAAATTCTGGGAAATGCTTTGTCACGAACTAGGCTCCGATTTATTACAAACTGATGCCCGCTTTTTGACCAATGAAAGCAGGATGCAAAACAGAGAGCTGCTGACAGAAGCTCTGGACCAGCACTTCCAGAAGAGAACAACAAAAGAATGGTGCGCTCAAATGGAGGGTAAAATCCCCTGTGCCCCGGTCTATGATATCGCCGAGGCGCTTAACAACCCCTATGTCCAAGATAACGACAAGACTGTATCAATTCCCTATGCACGCAGTACAAGCCGTGACTCAATACAATTTATAAACGCCCCCTTCTCTATTCCCGACACTCCTCCAGTGCCTTTCCAGCAAGCACCACTTTACGGAGAGAACACTCGAGAGATCCTTGGTGACTTGGGTATCCCACAAGATGAAGTGGAGTCCCTGGCAAAAGCTGGCGTGATCTATTGCTGCTGAAATGCATCGGTACTGATGAGGATAACTCCCAATTGGCCAGACCACTCTCTACCTAGGCGCCCTGTTACTACAATTTCCTCAGTTCCACCCGATACCTCACCACCCCAGGAAGACGGGATTGAACGGGAGCTACCTTAACGCTATGAAAATCGGCCACCTGGATTGGAATGCCATTCTCGCCCACGCCCGCAGTCTTTCACTCTACGGCGGACCAGATATACCTGTTTCTGCCGTATGTCTCGATGACATCCCCGTTTGTGGCCCCGTTGAACTGAAACATATCAGCCAAAATGCCGCGCAGGAACACGGAGCCATTATCATGTCTAGCGGCGGCACAACTGGAAAGCCGAAGCTGGCCTATACACCTTATCACCAGGCAATTCAAAGATTGCTCAAGGAATGGCGCCCGCTCAGCTCTCAAAGTGTTCTTCTTAATCTCTTTAATCCTGGGCGGCTATGGGGTGCACACTACTTCATTCAAACACTGGCAGAGGCTTCCAAATGCACCATTGCACCTACAGGCCCCTTTATATCAGGTGAGGTGGAGAATTGGCTGGAACTTCTACATAACATCGATGTGGACTCACTTGCTGGCGCACCCACAGGACTGGCAGATTTTGCCGAAGGTATACTAGATTCAGGCAGCCAACTCCCAATAAAGACAATTATCTGGATGGGGGAACCTTGGACCAAAGCAAAGTTGAAGGTCATACGTAAGGCTTTCCCTGATGCTGGGCTGTGGTGCGACTATGGATCGGTAGAAACCAATAGCATTGCTGTCAATTCCCCTGAGTGTGATTTGAACATATATCACCTTTTAGCGGACCAATTGATCGAAACTGACGATCAAGGCGCCCTGCTTACCCGTGTAGGTACAGGGTGGACAGTACCGATAGTGCGTTACCGGTTAGGTGACCTAATCCAAAAAGCAACTTGTCCCTGTGGTCGCCCTAATGGCCTATCTATTCAGGGGAGAGCAGATGACAATGTCGGGTTATGCAGCGCCCTTCTGGACCTCAATAAGATCATAGAACTCACCTATGAATGTGAAGGCGTCGAAGAAGTTCAACTACTTCTCAGCGGCGACACACAAACAAAAAAGTCTGCCGATTCAATAGTCGTTCAGTTCACAGGCACGGCAAGTGCCAACAGCATCTGTGAGCATATTTCGAACAACATTCACAACCTCGCCTCTGTTGTCAGACAGTACCCTCAGTCCTTCACAGTACAAAAAGCCGAGCGACTTAAGCGTATCGAACGCACCAACAAAGTTCCCCGGGTTATTTGGAGAATGAGCGATGGGAAATAGCGGTAGAACTCAAATCATAACTCCCCCTAGCGCATCCGACTGTCCTATGTGGGACCGTCTTATGGGAAACTATAATTTTGCCTGCCTGATGGTTTCTGCAAGGTTGGATATCACCGGGCTAATTGAACGCGGTTACGATTCCTGCGAAGCACTCAGTAAGGAATTGCAGCTCAGCAATAAAGGAATGGGCCTCTTTCTGCTGATTCTGAGTCATTTGGGGTATATATGCTTCGACAAACAACAAGTGAAAAATACAGAGCTGGGGAAATGCTACCTCTCCAAAAGTAGTCACTACTATTGGGGGGAAGTCTTACTCGATCCTTTTCAAATCTATGACATCAATCACCTGGATAAAAAGATACTCACCAGCTTACAAAGAGAATATGAGCTGGAATGTAAAGGCCGCTCTGTAACCGACATGTGGCAAAAAAATGACATGGACAATGACTCGGCAGCAGCTTTTACTCACCTGATGCATTCGCAGGGATTTGCCTCCGCAGTTGAGGCTGCTTCCTGCGGTATTTTTGAAAACGCTCAAACCTTACTCGATGCCGGTGGAGGCTCTGGAACCATTGCTCTCGCCTTCTGCGATACCTATCCTGAGCGCAATGCGCTGCTCTTCGACCTGCCGCCAGTTTGCGATATAGCAGCAATGTATATAAATAAGTTCAAGAAAAACCAGCAAATCCAGATAGTTAAGGGAGGTTTCTTTAGAGACCCATGGCCTGAGGGGTTCGATGGCATTTGCTTTAGCAATGTGTTGCACGATTGGCAGCATGCTACATGCCAAATCTTGATCGACAGAGCCTTCGCACTTTTACCAAAAGGCGGACAGGTATTTATTCACGATATGCTCTTCGATGATACACGCTTAACACCAAGCTTATTCTGCTTTCATTTGTTTATGAACCACGGCTCCCAACTATATTCAGCCAAAGCGCTATATCGGATGCTTGAGACAGCAGGATTTGTAAATCCTCAATCATACCAGGCACTCGGCTATTTCTCGGTATTATCGGCTAGGAAACCCTAGCCTTACCCTTATTATCCTATTTTACTTATATGCTATCTATCGCTACTTCCACGAGCCGTTCATTTTTTGGTTACCATTTCGTCACCGATTGATTTTTAGGGTATAAGCTAGAGAGTGTTAAACCTTAAAATAATAGTAAATAGTTTTCGACTTAAGCAATATAAAACTATAACTTTGTGAGGTGCTTCTCGTTAATACATTTAAAATAGCTAACGGGTTATGTCTATTCGATATCATTGCTTTCGCACTCTATTGCCCTTCAGGGGGTTATGCTTAAAAAAATTGAAGATTATTGAAGTTCCCGACATCCAACCTCACAAGGAAGCTGGGTGAAAATAAATTTCACATGTTTAGAGATACAAGTATTCCTGCATACTATTACTTTAATCTCGGCAGTCATAATAGAGAGCGCAATTAAACCTGTTTAAAAAATAACAAACTCAGACGAACAATAGGAATAATAATGAAAAAAAACTATTCATGGCCACTCTCGAAAAGGCTCAAGAAGATTTGTGTCGCTTTATTTAGTTATACAACATTGATGAGTACGCCTCTATTTGCGGAGACCGATCCTTATTCCATGTTGGTTCAATTCAACCTCTATTACGATTACGAGACAGAACAAGGCACCAATGACCACGCAAAATATGCACTCGAGCTACAACGGCGCCTGACTTACTCGACGCCAATTCGTTATACACAAGTCCTTGCAACACACAACAGTTATAACTCCGATGCCTATGGTGCTATCTGGGTAGGCTCTGAACAGTCCGCCAGGGTTAAAGACCAAATTGATATTGGTGCTGAAATTATTGAGCTGGACCTACATCAGTTCAGCGGTGAACAATATTTTTGTCATGGCTCATTCTATTGTAATTTCTGGCTTGATCCTCAACGCGTTCCTATCTCTACCGTATTGGGAGATTTGAGGGATTGGGCTTACAAGCAGGATCAATATGGCACTAACCGTACAGTAATCGTACATATTGAAAATGCGGTATCGTCCGGTGCCCAGGTAACTTTTAAAAATCATCTTTTAGATCAGATAGGCCTGGAATACATTTACACACCCGAAGACTATAGAGAGGACTTTCCCAATGGGGTTGAAGTCACAAGCTATAAACGAACCTCACTTCCCTCTCAGGAGTTATCACGGGAGACAGTCCGTAAACATGATGGTGTAAATGGAAAAAAGAGATTCGTATTTTTCTGGACAAAGAATGACAGCGATATTGGTGATGATAATGAGTCATTCGATGTAATATTCGATGGATGGGGAGGACTGGACCGGCACTGGAAGAGTGGCGATGACGACTCCTTGGATAACTGGGATGACGGTATCAACACCGTAGAACACTATGATGTCAGTGCTACAGACAGCAGATTTCAAAATAAAGGACTATGGTCTTGGGGAGAGGGAGAACCCAATGATCATGGTAACGGAGAGGACTGCGCTGTTATCAGAAGCGACGGGCGCTTTAACGACCGTCAATGTGATCGCTCTTATTCATTTGCTTGTAAAAGGCGGTTAAATGGAGAACTGCATGTAAACGACTTAAAAGATGATGGCGCTATCGATTACCCTGTTATGTGGTCACTGACTACGAGGAAGTCTACCTGGTCGAATGGAGAGAGTGAATGTCAGGCACTGGGTACTCAATGGCACTTCGATGTGCCTCGCAATATGATGGAAGCACTCGCATTGAAAAGTAAGCTGGCAGCTGCCAGTGAGACAGCAGCCTGGATTGCTTATACTGACCAGGATAGTGAAGGTACAATTGAAGGTGACTTTATAATAACAACTGTAGATTACTAAAAAGATATTGTAGGGTTCTTTGTCTTAAGGTAATTAGAGATCTACTAACTTTCAACTTGATCTGACAGTTACCCGCTTCTTAGAAGAAGCCCTGTCAGATCAAGTTCAATCATGCCTATTTTTAATGTGATAACATCTTATCTTTACGGCCAATCATCCTATAAAAATATTTAAAAGATCTCGCAATAAAAAATCTGTGGTACAGGTAACGAGCTACCGATAACTCCTATTCTCAAGTTTAACCGCAGCCCGCCTAATTTTAGCTATAAACTCTATAAGCGCTGTTCGGTCGCCGGTACGCCCCTTTCCTTTATCAGCGGTGCAAACCTGAAATATGTTAAAGTTCGCCAAAACCACTCTAGCGGCCCCATACGAAATGCCTTAAGCCAAAGATCCGAATAGGCCAGCTGAAACAGACCCAGCAGCACACAGACCCCAAGTACTTCTATACGTGTCAGCTCACCATACAAACCCAATCCAAAGCCATAAAAAATATAAATGCAAATAAATGATTGAGCCAAGTAATTGGTAAATGCCATCCGCCCAACACTTTGGATCTTGCCTTTGATCCATAGGTGTTTACCTAATTTGAACCAAAGGCAGATCAAGCCGATATAACCGATACTGGTAAATGTGGACCCTACCAAATTAAAAATGGCACCATAGGTGAAATAATCATCCATACTCCAGTCATGACTATAGTTCCAGATAAGCCCTATACCGGTCAATGTCACCCCAATAGCCACCCCAGCAATAGCTAGTTTTTTGTAGGCAGACGAACTGGCTTTGCCACGTAGGATATCCAACTTAAACAGGCCCATTCCCAGCAACATCATAGCGGCAGCTTTTAAAACAATGGAGAGACTAAAGTAGGAAATAACGATTGCTGATTCCGGACTAGAAGCTAAATTACCAGCAACTAATCGACTCCCGACCAGATCCCAGAACCCTCCTCGATATATTTCTATATCTTGCTGGATCTGCGCTGTATCAGGGGCAAAAATGGCTGCCGTTGCATATCGAGCTTCCCCTGTTAGGGGTTGTATAAAAGCTCCTGCCAGATATGAGCTACATGCTGACAAGGCAAGAGTAATCACCCCCAATGCAATCAGCCAGCTTCCGCGCAACTTGCGGAACAAATAGGCAAACATGGCTATAAAGGCATAGATCATCAGGATGTCGCCTTCCCAAATGAAGATGCCATGACAAAGGCCTATCAATAACAGCCAGAAATTTCGACTGTAATGAATTTTTGCAGCAGACTTATTCTGTTGCTCACGTTTCTCAGCTAAAAGTATGATGCCTGCGCCGAAAAGCATGGCAAAAAGCCCCATGAACTTTTGATCAGCAAACAAATGGAAAAAGCTAAAGAGAAAATCATTCAAAGGGCCATTTGGCAAATAGGCCTTTGGATTCAAATAAGCCGCCATAGGCATAGAGAAATTTATCATATTCATTAAAGGAAGCCCCAATAAAGCGACTCCCCTCAACAAATCCAACTGTGATATTCGATCCTGCATATAAGTCCTTTTAAAACTAAAATACGTTACAGATATATACTGAGGTGGAGATTACAGGAAAAAAGGAAGAAATCGCTATATTTTTTCTGCTCGTAGGTACCAACTAGGGCCTTTCTAGGGAAGCTTTGATAAATGGACTTCTAGCCACCCCCATGGGATGAGAGGATGCATCTGAGAAAGAAACTTCTCGCGGGGAGTTCCATGACGCTTCAGATTATATGCAGCTTCGGCAAAGGTAGCTAGGGGCAAGATCTTGACGGATAGCGGAATACTACCAAGTTGGCTCGAAATTAATCAGAGGTTTCCTAACTAAGCTAAATATCAATTAACGTATTACTATCCAACATCGCCTTTGCCTGCTGAAATGCAGTTTCGGGTACATAAGGATGGGAGAAAATCCAAAACTGCCCGCTTTCTATACCACTAGTAATGATATCAGCAGCTTTTTCTGGCTTCATACCTTCAGAAACCACCTTGACAACTTTGGCTTTAACTTTTTTCTCGACTTCAGACTCAGGGTGAATTACCGCTACACTTGCAGGCCTATTACGTGAAGAGTCGAGAATATTAGTTTTTATAGCACCAGGACAAAATACAGAAGTTTTTATAGGCGAGTTAGCTAAACGAAGATCCCGCTCTAAACTTTGCATTAAACCTACAACACCAAATTTTGAAACATTGTAGGCCCCTAAGTACCCTATACCATATAGGCCGGATTCCGATGCTACAGACAATATATGGCCCTCGTCATTCTGTTCGATATGAGGGAGAAATACATGAATACCGTTAATAGGCCCCCACAAATTCACTGATAAAATCCACTCCCACTCATCCATAGAGGTTTCTGCTATAGCCCCCAAAGGACCTATTCCGGCCACATTACAGAGCAAGTGTACCTTATCAAAGTGTTTTAAAGTTCTATCAGCTATGTTTTGCACATCCCCAAGTTTAGATACATCTGCTTGTACGCATATACACTCAGCACCTTCTAGTGCTATCAACTTGGCTGTTGATTCGAGATGACTTAGGGTATATCCGGCTAATACCAACTTCATTCCTTTTTCGGCCAAACGTATTGCTAAAGCCCGCCCTAGTCCACTTCCCGCCCCTATAACAACAGCAACTTTATCGGACAAATCCATAACTTTCCTTTTTACAATATATTCCACGTGACTAGGAACTTTAGATTAAACAAATCCTTAAATAGTTGATATATTGCTATTCACAGCAATAAAAACTGAATAAATTAAACCTCTACCAATAATCTGAATAACTACCAGGAATCTTATCCTTTAGCCCTTCAGTAAAACTCTGTTGTGGCCATTTAAGCCACTTAAACTTTAATGAAGCTATAGATTAACAACCTAATGAACCGGGTATTGTATTTCTTTGGCAATCACCCACATTTTATAATCTGCAGGCATTTCAGATAAGTAATCGAGAGTTCGATAGATAAGATGTTTCTCCATTTCATCGACTCCAGAAGACTTGCTCCAGCCTTCTGCTGCTAACCGGTACATAAAAGTAACCAAAAGGAATTTCTGCTTGCTTGATAACCCATTTCCATGACCATTGATCATCATATGCATAGAAACAAGGTCATAATCCAAGTCAAAAATTGACTCATCAACCTGGACGGATATCTGGGCCGAACGACCCGATACAGAGTTCCCCCGCGCAATCACCTGCATTTCATCAAGAAAGAAGGAGACATGAGCACTATTAGCGGCAGAGCTGTTTTGATAGCGCCCTCTAAGTGCCAAGTCCCTTATCTGACGATTTGAAATTTCACCCTTTAGCCAGAGTTCTGTCATCTGGGTAAACGGGTCGTAGTCCTCGCTCTGGACTATGTACTCATCTGCAAAGGGGGATAAGGAATAGAAAAGCGCGACAAGCCAAAAACAGATCCTTGTTACAGTCATTACAACTACCACTCGAAGTGAAGACCATGCCACGCGGTCGATTATGACGGGAAATCTATTAAATTAAGTATAATCAAGAATTATTGTAGGAACATTGATCGGGAGGACACTTGCACTCATTTACGGGCGAATCAACCGGGGGCTTAAATTCCACATTGATCTTAGCTTTTTTAGCCAGCCTTTTCTCTTGAAGCCTTTCCAAAGCCTCCTTCGTCATTGCGTTTATCTCCCCAGAAAGAAATTTATCAACAAACATTTCGGCTTCTTGATCCAGACTGTAACTACTACGTCCCATTCCCTCTCGTGAGTTATATTTCGATAAGCTATAGGTCAGTAATATCTCTTGAGCTTCACTATCAAACTTACTGAATAGATCTATGATCCAATTAGTTTCCAAGAGGTGTTCAAGAGCTTCAAGATTACCTTGAAGCTCTAAATAGATAGCGGCAAAGTCCTCACCTCCTTGAAGGATCCGGCCTATGTAACCAGCTTCCTCTTTGTGGAAATAATCTAATCTTGCCTGGATGTTTATTTCTTTGATGTCATTGGCGATAACATAGCGACCCAACTTTTCCACTTCAGCCACAGTCATACCAAGCTCATAAAGCTCCTCCTGATTCGTCTTTAACATATACCAAGAAGAGAGTACCCCTAGCAGTCTAAATGACGTCAGCCACGCTCGTTGCTTTCCTAAATCAATCTCGTACCACGCGGACTTTCTCTCAAGCCCATACTTACTGAGGTATGACAAGTCCTCCCCTCTATTAGCAGCTTCCCTAACAGCCCTCATTCTTTGCCAGGCAGCCCAGTTCCGCTCCCTACTCAGCACCCATTCACTGTTAATCTCTTCATTATGTTTATAGGTAGTCGCAAATAACTCCTCGAGAGATGTGCGTTTAGAATCTGCAAAAGAAGGTGCCGCCAATAAGAAGATCAGAAGGAGGCAAACCGGGGGAGTTAATTTCATAGAGACACCTTGTGGTGCTGTTGTAGTCGCATTTATCGAAGGGAATCTACTAACTATCGTCAAGAAATCTCTGCCGAAGGGTTAACCTGTGCCGTAATTACCCCTAGTAGAAGAAAGAAAAACTTGGAAATACCTCTTGGTCACATAGCGAAAGCAACCTTTGTCGAGCAACCGGCCTCTGGTGTATGATTTATCAGTAATGAAGAACTATTCGTCCACATTTCGCGCCAAGCTGATAGCCATGGCGGCCCTGCTCCTGCTGATGTTGCAGGTACAGACCGTGCTCGCCTGCGAAATGATGGAGGACCCCAAGCCATCAGCGGAATGTTGCTGCGATGATATGGCCAAGGGGTCAGACTCAGGTGATGACTGTTGTGGCTATGACGCCCAAGTCTCCCTGAAGACTTCGCTGGACGACCACCAAGTTGCCGTCACCGCCGCATACTTGAATCTGGAACTTCCCCAGTTGGCGCCACCGCCAACTTACCAGTGGCCCCAAATTCTGGCTCCGCCATTCGGTACGCCTGAATTATCTCCTACTGCGACAGAATCCCACCCCGGCAACCGAACCTGGCTTGCCACTTTGCGCCTGCGTATTTGATCACTCCCTTTCTCTCTGACTAGCGAAATATGCCCCCAGCCCATGCTGGCGGCTTCAGAAAGATTGTTCTAGGAGTGAACCTTTTGATTTCCCAACAAGCTATAGCGGCCATTGGTGGCCTGCTCGTTGACCCGTTTATTGATAATGTGCTTTGCGCGCAGATGCCCCTTTCCTTCACTCAGGAGGGTGCCCTATGAGCCAGCAAAAAACATTGAGCTTAATCGCCCTTACCCTGATGTTAGCGGCTACCGGCGCGGCCTTTTATTGGAAGAAAATTTCTGCACAAGCCGAAGCTCCAAATGCCGATTTTGTGCAAGCTGGCCCCTTCCAGATCGCCGTGTCTGTCGACCCGTTGCAACCCCAAGCGGGTAAAAACCAAATTCGAATTGAAGTTCGTAATGCTGACAATGAGCCGATATCTGGAGCTGAAGTTCGCGCGGTAGCCGAGATGCCCGCCATGGGCGCCATGCCAGCTATGCGTGCCGTGGCAGATATCAGTGAATCCAGCCCCGGTATCTTCACCGGTGAAATTGAGCTGGCCATGGTGGGCTCCTGGCCCATGGTGGTAGATGTAGCGACAGGCCACGATAAGCATGTCGATTTGGCCTTTGATATGAGCACCAATCGCAAAGGCCTGCGCCTGAAATCTGCGCCTGAGGCTTCAGATACTGCCTATTACACCTGCTCAATGCACCCATCGGTAAGAGCTGCCGAAGCCGGTACTTGCCCTATTTGCGGTATGAACCTGCAACCTGTGAGCCACGATGAACTGCAAAGTGGCAGCATTGTGGTGGATAGCGGCCGGCGCCAGGCCATTGGTATCAAAACCGGTATCGTCGAGCGACAGCCATTCGCTTTGCCCATTCACCTACACGGCCAGGTTACCTATGACGAAACCCGCTTGCGCGATATCAGCCTACGCTTCGACGGCTGGATTGGTGAGTTAGATGCAGATTTTGAAGGAAAGCAGGTTAAACGCGGCGAAGTACTGTTTTCTGTTTACAGCCCGGAGTTGCTCGCAGTCCAAGACGAGTATCTAAAGGCCCGCCGACGTGGCGACGCCCTGGAGAAAGCAGCACGAAGGCGTCTACTGTTGTGGGGCCTATCTGAAGAGCAAATCGACTGGCTGGTTGAACAGCAAAAAGCGCAGGACTATATCCCGATTTTTGCACCCGCCAGTGGTGTGATAATTGAGAAGAATATTGTCGCGGGCTCTGCGTTTGAAAAGGGCGACAACCTGCTGCGCATAGCCGATCTCAGCCAGGTTTGGATTGAAGCCCACGCCTACGAAGATCAGCTGCCGTTGATAGAAAAAGGCATGCCGGCCAAAGTGCGTTTAACCAACGTCTACCACGAGGAAATCCCAGCCACCCTCACCCAGATTGACCCCTTCCTGAATCACAATAACCGCAGTGCACGGCTGCGTGTGACCCTGCCCAATACCGATGGTGAACTGCGCCCGGGACTGTTTGCGGACATCATGTTAACCGCCGAACTGGGAAATCTCCTGGTGGTACCCAGGGATTCAGTATTGATCTCCGGCAAGAAACGCATTGTTTTCCGCGACTTGGGCCAGGGTCGTCTTGAACCGGTACAAGTACGCACCGGATATGGCGACAGCGATAGGATTGTTATCCGCTCTGGCCTCCAGGCCGGAGATAAAATTGTCACCTCTGGAGTATTCCTGATCGCGGCGGAAAGCCGCCTGAAGTCGGGGGTACAGCAGTGGTAAATTCTGAACCCAAAGGGCTAATTGCCCGAATTATTGGGGCCTGCGCAGGTAAGCCAGGCATCACTTTGATCCTTGTAGCGATCGCAGCCCTGGCGGGATACCGGGCGCTAACCAGTGTCCCCCTGGATGCTATTCCGGATCTGTCCGACGCCCAGGTGATTGTGATGACAGACTGGCCGGGGCGCAGCCCTGACCTGGTCGAAGATCAAATCACCTACCCGCTTTCCACCGCAATGCTAGGGCTGCCCAAAGTCAAATATGTGCGGGGCCAGAGCTTTTTTGGTCTCAGCTTTGTCTACGCCATCTTTGAAGACGGCACCGATATTTATTGGGCCCGCTCACGGGTTCTTGAGTACCTCAACCAAGTAGCCGACCAGCTCCCAGAAGGTGTTCAGCCAAAGCTTGGCCCGGATGCTACCGGAGTGGGCTGGGTGTTCCAGTACGCGCTGGTTGATCGAAGCGGTAACAACGACCTGCAAGAACTGCGTGCGCTACAGGATTTCAAGTTGCGCTATTGGCTCACTTCTGTTGAGGGCGTGGCCGAAGTCGCCTCCATTGGCGGCTACGAAAAGGAGTACCAGGTCCAAATCGACCCCCATCGCTTGCAGATGTTTAAGGTTCCGCTCGGCAAAGTGGTCGAGGCCATTCGCCGCAGTAACAATGACACAGGAGGAAGGGTACTTGAGATCGCGGGCCACGAACATATGGTGCGTGGCCGGGGCTATATCCGCAGCGTTGACGATCTCGAAGACGTGGTGATCGGGGTCAATGCGGCAAAAATTCCGGTGACTTTGGATCAGGTAGCGGATATTACCCTGGGGCCTGCAATGCAGCGCGGTATTGCCGAGCTGGACGGCGAGGGGCAGACCGTAGGTGGCATCGTAGTAATGCGCTACGGTGAAAATGCCCTCAAGGTTATTGAGAGAGTTAAAGAGCGCATCGAGCAAATCCGTGCAGGCCTACCGGAAGGCGTTGAACTGGTAGTGACCTACGATCGCTCACAATTGATTAATAGCGCGATCGACAATCTCAAAAGCACCTTGATTGAAGAGATGCTAGTGGTCGCCGCCGTGATCGCTATTTTCCTACTCCACGCCCGCTCCGCATTGGTAGCCGTAATCACTCTACCGATTGCTGTTTTACTGGCCTTTATTCCACTGTCCCTACAAGGGCTTACCGCCAACATTATGTCACTGGGAGGTATTGCCGTAGCCATCGGTGCCATGGTGGATGCGGCAGTGGTAATGGTGGATAACATCCACAAAAAGCTGGCAGCCGATGGGGATAAGGAGTTGTCTCCAGGCGAGAAAAGAACGCTAATCGTTCGGGCAATGCAGGAAGTCGGACCGAGTATTTTCTTCTCCCTGATTATTATCACGGTTTCATTTCTGCCGGTATTCGCGCTGGAAGCTACCGAAGGCCGCCTGTTCAAACCCCTCGCCTACACCAAAACCTACAGCATGGCTTTCGCCGCCCTATTGGCAATCACCTTGATTCCAGCTCTTGCTGTACTGCTAATGCGCGGCAAAATTCGCAACAGGGAAAATCCGATTTCCCGCGTTTTAGTCCATACACTACAACCAGTGATTCACTTTTGCGTACGGCAACGCAAGGTTGTAGCCACTCTTGCGGTACTAGCTCTGGTTTCTGTGGCTTACCCCATTAGCAAACTAGGTGGTGAATTTATGCCGCCACTCAATGAGGGCAGCATCCTGTATATGCCTACCGCCCTACCCGGCATGTCGGTTACCGAAGCGGGCAAGGTGCTGCAACAAATGGACGAGGAACTGAAAGCCTTCCCAGAAGTAGAGCATGTCTTTGGCAAGATTGGCCGCTCCAATAGCGCCACCGATCCTGCACCGCTCTCAATGGTAGAAACTGTTATCACCCTGAAACCTAAAAGTGAGTGGCGTCCCGGCATGACTTGGGACGACCTGCTGGCGGAAATGGATGAAAAGCTGCGCTATCCGGGCATGCCCAATATCTGGTGGATGCCCATCCAAACCCGCACTGAGATGCTCGCCACCGGTATTCGCAGCCAGCTCGGCATCAAAGTGTTTGGGGATAACCTGGAGGAAATCGAACAGACCGCTTTGGCCATCGAAGAAGCACTGCGCAGTGACCAGCGCACTTCGGAACAAACCCGAAGCGTCTTCGCCGAGCGTCTAACCGGCGGTTACTTCCTGGACTTTGATATCGATCGCGCACGGGCTTCCCGCCACGGCTTGAATGTACAGGATATCGAAGATGTGATCGCCGCAGCTGCTGGTGGCCTGGCCGCAACCCAGACCATCGAAGGCCGCGAACGTTACGATGTGTTAGTGCGCTATGCCCGCGACTACCGGGATACTCCTGAACAGCTGGAACAAATCCTGGTCCCCGCTTCTGATGGTTCCCAAGTGCCCCTGAACCAGCTGGCTGATCTGGACTTCCGCACTGGCCCGCCCATGATCCGCAATGAGGATGGGCAGTTGGTGGGCTTGGTATTTGTCGACTTGAAGGGCGATATCGGCGTTGCAGATTATGTTAATCGCGCAAAGCAGGTTGTTGCCGATCAGGTTAATCTGATTCCCGGGCAACGTATCGCCTGGGCCGGCCAATACCAATACCTGGAGCGCGCCAAGTCCCGCCTGCAATGGTTAGTGCCCCTGACCTTGTTGGCTGTGTGCTTCCTCCTGTATCTGCATCGAGGCAGGCTATCCGACACCCTGTTTGTACTCACCGCCATGCCAATGGCACTGATCGGCGCCTTCTGGCTGTTATACCTGCTCGACTACAAACTGAGCGTTGCTGTATGGGTCGGTATGATTGCCATGGCTGGTCTCGCCGCTGAGATGGGGTTGTTAATGCTGCACTACTTATCTGCCGCCGGAAATAACTCTGAGCGCGGCAATACTGCGACTGTTGCCGAAGCGGCAGCTGGCCGTATCCGCCCGATGCTAATGACCAGCCTGACACTGCTAATTTCATTGATACCAGTCATGGTTTCCGATGGCACCGGCGCAGATGTTATGAAACGGATCGCAGCACCAATGGTGGGCGGCACCATAACCACACTGCTATTTGTATTGTTAGTGATGCCCGGGGTTTTCTATCAGTGGAAGGCCCGCGAAGGAAAGCAAAGCTGACGTTAGTAAATTGGGGTACTGGGTTTATGCTACCCAGTGCCCCTGTTCTCTTCTTGCAAAGCGGTAATCTGGATAGATAAGCCTTTGAAGGGAACAAGGTGATTCATAGGTTTCTTCAAGGTTAACTGTTAAAATTCCATACAAATTTTGTATTGCACAATCTGCAAAATTGCGGCGATAACACAGGCTAAGTAGGTGACGATCACTTTCCCTACTGCTTGTGTAATACGTGTATTTGACATTTAACGACTCCAGGATTCACCTTGACTGCACCATTTTCCGATCTCCCCCTAAACCCCGCCCTGCTGAAAAACCTGGCGTCACTCAACTATAAATCCATGACCGAGGTTCAGGCCAAAACGCTTCCGATCATTCTTGACGGCAAGGACGTTATCGCCCAGGCAAAAACCGGTTCCGGTAAAACTGCCGCTTTCGGTTTGGGGGTGCTGCATCGGCTCAATGTCAGCCGCTTTCGGATTCAATCGCTGATTCTGTGCCCAACACGGGAATTGGCAGACCAGGTTGCGCAGGAACTGCGCCGATTGGCACGGGCAATTCACAACATTAAGATTCTGACTCTCTGCGGCGGCATGCCTTTCGGTCCGCAGATCGGCTCCCTGGCCCATGGTGCCCATATCATCGTTGGTACTCCAGGACGCATCGAAGAACACCTGCGCAAAGGAACACTCTCCTTAGAACATGTCGATACACTGGTCTTTGACGAAGCCGACCGAATGCTCGATATGGGATTTCAGGACGTTATCGATACCATTCTGGCGCAGGTGCCAACTGGGCGACAGTCGTTACTATTCAGCGCTACCTACCCCGATGAAATTGAAAAGCTCAGCGCCCGGGTGATGCAAAAACCGGTGATGGTTAAAATTGATTCTGCCCATAGTGACGCGGTGATCGAACAACGCTTTTACAGAACTGAGAGTTTCGAGGATCGCCTGGAGATGACTCGGCGTGTTCTGCTCAATGACAAACCCATCAATACCCTGATTTTCTGCAACACCAAACGCGAAACCGATGAGGTGGCCGATGATCTGAAACAGGCTGGCTTCAATGTCCTCGCCCTGCATGGTGATATGGAGCAGCGCCAGCGCAATGAAACCCTGATTCGATTTGCCAATGGCAGCGCTTCTATTCTGGTGGCCACTGATGTGGCTGCACGAGGTCTTGATATCGACAAGCTGGATGCGGTTATCAACTTTCATATCGCCAAAGACCCGGAAGTGCACACCCACCGCATCGGACGGACCGGCCGCGCCGGTGAGCGCGGTTGCGCTTACTCTTTTTTTGCCGAGAAGGAAGGCCACAAACTGGTTCGTATGGATCTAACCCAGGACCCACTATCCGATCCAGATACTCCGCCACCTGCCAGCATATTAAGTGAACCCCCTTTCCAGGCACCGATGGCTACCCTACAAATCGATGGCGGCAAGAAGCAAAAGGTCCGCCCCGGCGATATCCTTGGTGCCCTAACCGGCGGCGATCGCCCGATTAACGGTAAAGATGTTGGCAAGATCAACGTACTGGACATGACCGCCTATGTTGCGATTAAACGCAATGTGGCATCACAAGCACTGAAGAAAATAGAAAACGGCAAGTTGAAAGGACGTAAATTTCGGGTGCGGCGTATTCGAGGGTAAGTCGAGTGATTATCCCCTGGCGACGCCGGGGGATTGCCCTTTTGCGCTCGCTTCTGGTTTATGGCTCTCCTGACCGTTATTTCGAGAGCTGGCAAGAATTATAGAACAATCAGCTGGAAATCTAAGGATTACAGAGTGATATAAAAATGGGACAGTGGTCAAAGTGATCGTTTTCGCAGTTCGCACGGTAGTAAAAATTAAGCTTAACCCGATGGTTTTATAACAGTATTTCCATTTTGAAGGAGAAATTGATTCTGAAATAACAATCGGGATAATAGTGATCAGAATGATTACTGTATAAATGTTATGCAACGGGTAGATGATGCGAGCTGGTCTGATAATTTTAATGGTGTTGGCTATACAAGGGTGTATGTACCGAGCCAATCTCGTTTTTTTTAACTCAACAGAATCAAGCTTGGAAATATGCAACTTGGGCGCAAAGGAAGCGGAGTGTTACCAAGTGCCTCCAGGAAATGAAAGAATAGTCCCACTTTATACTATTAGCAGAGATGCATTTATCTATAGCATCACACAAAAAGGCAGCACTGCAACGTATCATCTGGGGTTTGAGAGCGCCGAGGGCTTATTTTCAAACGTCTATTGCGGCAAGTTGCACAAGAACTTTTGCGATATTGCGGTTCAATTTAATCCTGATAATAAGATATATTGGTCAGGTAAAAATAGTAAGCACCCGGTTAAAAATTTGCCAGTACAACCTGCAGGCTTTCCCGTGGTGCCAAATGCATAACAAAGCATTATGCATTTTAGAGAATTAAAATGAATACATTAGAGATACAAGAGAAGAAGAAGTTCCCTAAGGAAATCGCAATTGCGTTAGCTATAGTCGCTACACTAGTTTCACTTGCACCAATTGCCATTGTTCAAAATGAGAAGGCAGTCTTACTTGCAATATTTGCCTTTGTAATGAACTTCGCTCTTATACCTTCCATTTTCCTATTGTTTGGTGCTATCCAGAAGTTACGTGATAGGCAATTCAATTTGTGGAGTGCGTACTACCTTGGGCTCTTTGTTGCCATAGTTTTGGCAGGACAGAAGCTGGTAGTGTAGTGGCCATGCATAACAATGCCGGACAATTTACTCCGGTCCTTTGGCCCTCCGTGAGACAGCTTGCAGGTTTTGCGCAAGTCGCTTCATCTAGCCCCTTGCGGGACGGCTTACCCTGTACATCTTTCGCACAAAGTGAACGCAAATCAAGCTGCTTCCGCTGGTGAAATTACGAGTGCTTAAACGAACTTGCCCAGAATGTAAGAGAAGGACTCTGGAGATTCCATTGTTCTCGACAACTTTTATCTGCCGGAATTGTGTATCTATCTTTAAGGTTCGTGGCTGGTTCAAATTTGTGCAGATTGTTGGAGCCGGCTTCCTATATTTTTTGATACTTCAAGCGGCTCTGACGCTTCTAGAAGATGCAAGATTTAATCGAATTGGCTTTGTAGTGGTGACATTTTTGGTGGCACCTTTGGTCATTTCAGTTGTATCAAAAACTATGAAAATGTATGTCGCACCATTGCAGCTAGCTGGAGTAAAAGACAAGGTGCGAGGTAACTCGTAAAAATTCAACTCACTTCGCGCCTTTGACGCCCGACAGCTAACACCGGAGAGCACCATGCAAGGAATTCTTTCAGAAAAGTTGATTCTTACTGAAGCAGCCATACTCGAAAGAGTCAGGCGCAATAAAGATATAAGCCTTTGCCGCCATGTCGATCATGCTAAATTAATCTATAGCAAAACTGGTGCTGAAAGCCTTAAACGAATCTACAGTGAATACATCAACCTTGCAATTGATGCAAAACTCCCTCTTTTGCTTGCAACTCCCACATGGAGGGCCAGCTCAGAGAGAGTTTCTCTAGCCAAGGCGCCTACGTCTATCAATGAAGACGCAGTTAATTTTCTTTCTAATATCTTGCCAAAAGAAGGAAATGTATATGTAGGGGGCCTAGTCGGCTGTAAAAATGACTGCTACAAACCAGAACAAGGCCTAACTTACAAAGAATCTCTTTCTTATCATCGTTGGCAAATTGATAAGCTCGGAGCCTCTAATGCTGACTACCTCATGGGAGTAACCCTACCAGCTATACCAGAAGCACTTGGCATTGCATCTCTAATGTCAAAGCACTCTAAGCCATATTTTATTAGCTTTGTCATTGGCTCAGATGGTCGCCTTTTAGATGGCCATACCATTCAAGAAGCAATTTCACATATTGATCACCAGGTTTCGCCTAAACCTTCTGGGTACTTTATTAATTGTTCTCATCCTTCTTTTCTAAACGCTTCAAGTCAATTACCTGACAGACTAATCGGCATACAAGCCAATGCTTCATCACTAACGCACAATGAACTAGAAAACAGCAAAACAACGCACTCCGACAGCATATCGGAATGGGGCAACCATATGCTCCACTTAAATCAGAATCACGGATTCAATATATTGGGCGGCTGCTGCGGTACTGATTCAAGACACCTGGAATACATCATAAATAATCACAACTAACAAATTTAGCCCGCTTCTTTCCGCTTACGACTACCCTGGGCAACCACTCTCTTGGAGTGGCTATCATTGCAAACGGCATTAGCAGGACTGCTGGAATTATGAATAGGGGAAAGGGAGCAACACTGAGGCTCACAATTGCCTGATCGCCTCAATTCTAGTGGCCACCGATGTGACAGTTCGCAGTCTGGATATCGCCAAAGGTCCGGAAGTACATACCAACCGGACCGGCCGTGCTATTAAGTGCGGTTACGCTGCTGAGCAAGCGGCTTCGTGTGAATCTGCCCCACTATTCGCTCCAGATACAACGCCACCGACCAGCAAATTATGCATCCCCTTTCCAGACACCGATTGCCACCCTACAAATCGATGGTGATAAGAAGCAAAAGGTCCACCCTGAGGATATCGTGGGTGCCCTAAAGGTGGCGATCGTCCGTTAAACGGTAAAGATGTTGGCAAGTTCAACGTGCTGCACATGACCGCCTATGTTGTGATTAAGCAAAATGCGGCAGTACAAGTACTTAAGAGCATTGAGAACACAAAGTTGAAAGAGCATCTGGTGCGACATATCAGGGGGGCTCTTAGCTCACCTACCAAAGTTGTAGGTCAGCTCAAAGAGGTAGGATTAGCCCAGAAAGCCTATAAATAGGTTAACCCCATCGTTTGGAGCTGCAACCGTGCCCAAAATACTGATTCCCGTCGCTGATGGTAACGAGGATATAGAAACCATTGCCATCTACGACATTTTGAGCCGAACGGATGCAGAGCTGGCACTGGCATCGATTATGCCGAGTAGACGTATAACTACCCTACGCAATCTTGTTATTGAAGCCCCCTACTCCATAGAGGATTGCTTGGACTCCACGTGGGATCTAATAGCCCTACCAGGCGGCAAGGAAGGTGCCGAGCGAATGTATAGCTCAGCCCCCCTAATAAAGCTCATCCAAAAGCAACTTGAATCGGGTCGCTGGCTAGGAGCAATTTGTACCGCTCCAGTGATCGTTCTTGGGCGGCAGGGGCTGATAACCAATTTTACAGCCACTTGTTACAAGACGTTTCGCGGCGAACTTAGTCAATATGTGAAGGAAACCAGTGATCAAAGAGTAGTGATCAACCGGAATTTAGTCACCAGCCAATCGCCCGGTACCGCTATAGAGTTCGCTTTTGAACTTGTCACTTGTTTATTTGGGAAAGAAAAATCGCAGTCAATTGCGGAGACCGTGAATGTTTATCTACCACCTGAGTAATTTAACATTCTTCCCGTTTGACTCAGTCGGTTAGAACTTTAAATACATGAACACTGCTCCAAGACTCTATTCAGAGTAACCCTTGATCGGCGGGGAACAGTAAAAAATCAAACATCCTTATCTTCGGAAGCCTAGATTTACCTGCCTTTCAGGGAAGAGTCAGCTAGACTACTTAATTGGGCTAGCTATCAATATAGTCTCTCATTTGGTGAACTCAGCCTTCAAAACATATCCTTTACCATCAAGAATTACCTGGCAATAATTTTTCCTTGGCACTCCCAAGTCATCTGGGACTTCAGGAACCCAATAATAAAGTCTTCTCCCGGCTTCTGACTCAAATGAAAGCTGCCTAACACTCAAATCAGTAGAGTTATCTATGTTATTTTCATGGTATGTTGAATCCAAGGATAGGCACAGCTTCTGTAACTTTGCCGTATAACCCTCATTATAAGAAAATGTTTTTAATGGTGGATTTTCATCTTCATAAATATGTTCAACAATAAATATAACCCCATAAAAAAAGCAAATACACATATCGCCCAAACCCTACTCATTAAACCAACCCTAGCATTCAAAAATCGATACCTCTCTAGCAAGAACATCAACAGTTCTGGCCCCCCCACCAACAAAGAAGATTAATACGTCAGCCCCATTGACACAATACAGAAGCTATGGGAAAGATACTGTATATAACACAGATCAACCCTCTTAGAGCATGGTTCCCCCTCGTAGCACACAGATCTCTCTCGATGCGACATCTTACTATCGCTGTGTATGCAGAGCATTCCTCTGAAGTAGGGATACTGAATCTGGAAAAGACTATGAGCACCGGCGTCAATGGATTGAGGCCAAAATGTAAATGCTGGCTGAAGTCTTTGCTCTCAATATCGCAGCCTAAAGTTGGTCAGATGTGTAGTGAAAAAAAGCTTAAAGAGCTGATCGAACTATGGAGGATTGATTAATGGATATCAGCTGGTTTATGCGCTGCTTAAATGAATTTATCACCCGTCAAGCAAATACAGAAGACCGCTGCACTGGTCACTTTTGGGAGGTCCGCTTCAAGCCTCAAGTACTATTGGATGAAAGCGGCTTGGCTGCCTGCATGGCCTATGTCGATCTCAATCCTATCCGTGCCAAGATGGCAATCACTCCAGAAGACTCTAATCACACCTCCGTTCAGCACCGCATTCGTGCTGCGGTCTTAGGTAAACAGCCCAAGGAACTACTGCCGTTTGTAGGCGGCGAGCGCCTTAATATGCCGAAAGGACTGCCCTTTCAACTGGATCACTATTTGGCATTAGTGGACTGGAGTGGTCGGCATTTAGACCCGAGGAAGCGGGGCGCTATTTCTCAAAATACACCCCCGATCCTGGATCGGCTGGGTATCTCAGTAAAACACTGGCTCTACCTCAACCGGAACTTTGAAAGCCGATTTAAAAGCTTGGTGGGATCAGCAGAGGCTGTACGAAAAGCCTGTGTTCAGCTCGATAAACGCTGGATACATGGGCTGCGAGACTGCCAACAATTTCTTAGCCCCGCGCCCAGCTGAACAGATAATTTCAAACCCTAGTTATCCCCAGAGTACTGGTATCCCTACCTGCCCCCGCATCTTTTTACCTACGATCTAAAAACGTTATCAGCGCCAATTCGCCACCCACTTTGTTGTAGACACTCTATCTACCTGTCCTATGGCACAGAAGTTCTCACCTAGCTTTTACCCTTCAATCCATGCCAATCCATGGCTGTCCTTTTGTCCTTCTTTTATCCTTCTTTTGTCCTTTCTTTGGTTCCTCGGACTCTCTATCCACTTCTGAATAACACTCCGTGATAATTTTTTGCACCAAATAGATATCTATTTTGGAATAGATACCTTAATTACTAGAAAATAGCGTAACAGTTTCTACCAAGATTTCGAATCTTCAATCTTTGGGTGTCCAGGGTAATTTCTATTTAATTAGAAATCTTCCGGTGAGGACCACTCAAAACACTGATTATCAGAGTAAGCAAAACTTGGTATTGACCGCACAAGGCTATCAATTGATTCTTGGACCGCTGTCAAGATTGTTGGCCCCATGCCACACACCCAATCAACATTATCATTTGAATCTTTGAAGGCCACATTAGGAAAAGCGTAATAGTGGTTGTTAGCATCCATTAAAACTTTTATTTTGTACTTTCCATATGGAATCCTATGGTGGTCTTGAATTTCAAACAGGGCAACTTGCTTCCTAATGCAAGTCCCCCCTCTCAAATCTATATCTTTAAAATCAGTCATAACTCGTCTTCTCTGAACTACTTCAGACCAAAAGAAACTATCCTACCATCTGGTGCAAGATCAATATATTTCCCATTTTTTGAAAACCTAACCACTCCAGGAGTGAATCCGTTTACGTTACTTTTTGATGCCCCTCTCAGGTAAAATATTCCTCCGATCCTCGAACGGTTAGGTATACCCGCACAACACTGGCTCTACCTAAACCGTAACTTTGAAAGTCGCTATAAACACCTGATAGGCTCGGAAGAATTAGTCAGGCAGGTCTGTATAAAACAAGCACTGGGTGCACGGGCTGCGGGACTGTCAACGCTACCTTAGCCCCAGCCCCATTTAAATAGCATAAAAACTTCTTACAAAGTGCACTAAACAAGCAGCGTGCCTACCTCGGACCCCTGATCCATTTCTGAATAACACCCCGTGATAATTTCTAGTGTCAAATAGATATCTATTTTGGAATAGATACCTTAAATACTAGAAAGTGGCGTAAAAATTTCTGCCAAGATTTCGAATCTTCAATCTTTGGGTGTCTAAGAATTCTGCTGTCCTAGCATAGGTCTCAGAAAAGGTGTGCTACTTAGCTACTGGTGGCACAAAAATCTTTTCTGAGGTTTTATCTCTCCAATCTATGGCTGTCCAAGAGTTTGGTTTCTGGAATTTGGTACTTTGTTGCAGGCACTCCATCTACCTGTCCTGTAACACAGAAGTTTGTCCCTGCTATTACCCTCCAAACCCGTTATTTCCTATCAGTTTTTTGTATTGCATTTCAAGAGTGCTTTTAAACGTACTCAAAACAGATGATGAGCAGTCAAATCTAACGCCAACATCATAACCATACATTCTCCCCTTACTTAAACTACCCTTGGATATCCAAACTGTTAATTCATGCTGATTCTCCTCTAAAGGGTCTTCAACAATTAAGTCAAAATAGCCTTCTAATGTCGAAAACAAATAGGCCTCTGCCTTCCTACCTTCTTTTTTTATCTGTATTATTTTTTCAATGTTTAGCATCAAGTCTTTCACTTCAGCTAATGTAAATGTCGCACCAAAGCTTTCATCGAACTCATAAGCTATTCCTCCCACTTCCAATCGAAAATAAAATGCCACCCAATTTTCAAAATCTGAACGACCAATAACAATATCCGTACTTCGACTATTAAGCAGCTCTAGCCTTAAAGAAACATTTTCCTCAAGATTAACTATGTCAGGCATTACAATCCTCTAATCTAAGGGCAGAGTTGAGTAACCACCGTTATTACCAAGCATTCTTTGAACAGCCTTTAGATTTTTTAGTGATCGCGTATTCCCACCGACGTAAGTAATTGCTTGCCCATCCCGGTTTGTAATAACAACATCGTAATAGTTGCCATTTTTTTTCGCATAAACAGTTCGCCCCCCAGGCTGATAGTATTTCTGTGAATAATTATCTTTAATATCCTTAATTTTTTCAGGAGAAAATCCGCGCTCGTCAGACCGTCCTGCACCATGCTTGGTGTCATTGTCATTGTCATTGTCATTGTCATTGTCATTGTCATTGTCATTGTCAGGATCATTGTCAGGGGAACCAGGAGATGACTGGAGACTATCACTTCCATCAACAGGGCAACTTTCAGGTTCAGTTTCAGTTTTATCATCCTTTAACAGGTCTGGAAATAATGGAACACCACCAGCAGCCCTACAATTTTCCTGTGCTGTACGAGTACGTGTTTTACAAGAGCACGTAAATGTTGTATCGCCCCAGCTGCATGCTATTAAGCCAAGTGAATCTATATAAGATAAAGGGTTTTGAAGCGCGTATCCGTAGGTGTTTAATCCGCCACTTAACCCAATAGGATCAGACTGAATATACCGACCAATACTCGGATCATAATCACGGAAATAGTTATAATGCAGCCCACTCTCCGAGTCATAATACTGCCCTGGAAAGCGCACATTAAAGACCACCGTCGTGCCATCACCATCCACATCTTCATTAACGGCGGTTTCACCAAAAGCGGTGCGCACACTGCGCCAGGCCACCTGACCAGTCGCATCCACCAATACACGTGGCGTATCCAGATGATCGCTAAACACCTCGTAAGTGCCATTACCGTCAACCACCTGCAACGGAGCATAAGCGCCTGGCAGATAGTCATAACGTTTGCTTAAGCTGGCTGTGCCACTGGCTTCGGTATATTCCGCAACTACTTGAGTACCGTCCCACAAAAACCAGGTGGTGACGCCGTCAACAGTTTTGTATAAGCGCCGACCACTTGTACCATAGCCGTAACCGGCAGAAGTACTGCCATCCGTGTAGCTGGCGAGACGATTTTCTCGGTCATAGGTAAAGGTTGTATTTTCCGTTCCGGTAATGGAGATTAAATTACCATCATCGTCATAGCTGCGAATCAATGCCTCATTATTTTGGCTGATCAGCTGATTGTTAGCGTTATATTCGTAGGCGGTACTGTCTCTCGGGTCCTCACGATTGCCTACCCCGTCGTAATCGAATTGTTCGTCTGTAAGACCGGTGGCATCCGGGTAATCAGCACCTGTAAGCCGGTCCATTCCGTCATAGGTAAATACCTGGGTGCCGTCATTATCGGTATAGCCCTCGATGTTGTTGATCGCATCATAGGCGTAACTAAGCGCCTCAAGAGTGGTACTGTTGGCATCTACCAGAGTCGCGCTGGCCAGGGTGTTATCATCGTTGTAGGTGTTGGTACGACTGACGCCAGAAGCATAAGTGACGCCTGTCCAGCGATCGGCACTGTCATAATCCAGCGTATGAGTACTGGTAGCCAAAGTAGCGCTATTTAAGCGACCATAGTCGTCGTAGCTAAAGCTGTGACTTACTAAAGTGCCGCCGGATTCAGCAGTATTATCCAGGCTGATACCACTAAGGCTACCCCTGCTGTTGTAGCTGTAAGCCAGGGTGCGGTCACCGCCGGGTATATAGTGATTGATGGTTTGCTTTAGGCGGTTGAGGGCATCGTAGCTCTGAGTGTAAAGCGCCGCGTTCTGTATCGCTGTATCAATGGCCTGGGTGAGCCGGCCGTTATTGTTATAGACAAAGCTTTGAGTACGCTCGGCATTATTGCCGATATAGTCCGTAGCGCTGGCAAAGTGTCCAATAGTTGCCAACCCACCCCAGTCCTCGTAGGTGTATTGCAGTACCTGCCCACGAGCCCCCGTTTTACTGGCCAGACGATTGCGTTCATCATAGCTGTAGGTAATTACCGCTCCCCCCGGGCGCTGCTCGGCAGTTTTGCGGCGTAAACGATCGTAAGTGTAGGTAGTGGTGTTATTTTCTGGATCGGTAACTGTGAGGAGGTTATCAGCTGCATCATAGCTGTAACTGGTCACCAAGCTCGGACTCAGGGCCTGGTTCTCGGTTTGTACCAGGCGGTGCATCTCATCGTAGCTGTATAGGGTTATGCGGTTTTTGACATCAGTAACCTGGGTACGGTTGCCCAAAGCATCGTAGGTGTAGGTGGTAGTATTGTCATCGACATCGCTGAAACTGGTCAGGTTACCGCGTAGATCGTAGCCATAGCTGCTGCCATTACCCAGCGCATCGCTCACACTCAGGCGTCGCCCCAAACTGTCATAGGTATAACTTTGGTAGGTAGCTTCGGCACCGACACTGTCTTGGCGCTCGATACTGGTAATACGGTTTTTGCCGTCGTAATTAAGTAGAATAATCTGTCCGGCTGTAACCTCCTGGCTGACACTATCGGTACTGCGCCCAGACTCCACCTGTACTAAATTATTGTCTTCGTACGTGTAGTGCGTTTCCTCACTCAGGGCATTAGTTACTTGAACCGGGCGATTTTTATCGTCATAAGTGTAGGTAGTGATATTACCCATGGCATCAGTGGCAGTCAGGCGATTACCCGCCTGATCGTAGGTGTAGCGCTGCTCCCCAGTAGTCAGGGCATTGCCATCACGATCTTTCCAATACACACGGGTGGGATAAAGGCTATCACCCTCATATTCCAGCACATTCTGACTACCGTCGGCATAGGTAGTCGCTGTGAGCTGGCTGCGGGCATTGTAGCTATAGCTAGTAGTTTGATAGCTTCCATCAGCCTTTAATTTTTTGATGCTGGCTAGGGTCTGGGGATTGCCGTTGCTATCATAATTAAAGGTATATTCGATGCGGAACACCGTGGTGATATCAGCAGAGGAAACTACCTCTTTACTAGATATCCATCCACCTTCATAAGTCCAGCTGGTAGTAATGACCTCACCACTAGCCAGGTTGACCGCCTTGCTCAGGCGACGGTTATCAGTGTTGTAGGTGTAATCGATAGCGCGCGCCAGAGTGCGATCGCCATTGTCATCGGCCAGTTCATAGCGCTCTTCACGGGTAATGTTGTTATTGGCATCGCGGGTTTTTACGGTAAGGTAGCCCGCTTGGTCCTCGTACTCCACCGTACGGCCATCTTCGTTAAATACGTAGCGCTCAGTCGTGGTATAGGGGTTATTACCATCAGCATCGGTAATGGTGGTAGTAACTTTGGTTTCATAACCCTCGGTGACATAGTCAAACTCAAAGGTTAGATTGCCGTAGACCTCTTTGATCACTCGATCTTCAGAATCGTAGGTTTCCTCATAGGGCGTAGCATTTTCACCCACCTGGAAGTAGGTTAGATTGTGGCCGTCGTTGCTATCTTCGTATTTATAGGTAGACACCAACCCTTCCAGGCCAGTGACTTTAATCAGGTTGCCTGAAGTTAAGGTATTGCCTTCACTATCATCCAGCGTGTCGTGACTATAAACAACGGTGCGGCCGGTGTGGTCCACCGCTTGCGTGACACGACCGGTATCACTGTCATAACTAAAGCTAACGTAGTTGCCACTCAGGCTACCATCTGCCAGGCGCTCTTCAATTTTTTGCAACTGGTAGCTGTAGGCCACCGTCATCGGCTTAGAAGGATCGACGGAATAAAGAGAAGTACCGACGATAGGGAAGCGTTCACTGCTGTAAGTAAACTCCAGACGCTGACCGGCTTTGCTTTCCCGCGCCGTCAGGCGGCCCTCGGCATCGTAGTAATCCTTGCGTCCATTATTGTGGGCAAAGGTGTAGGTACCATCACTATCTTCACTCAGGGTTCCACGCAGCCCGGCCACATCGCTTACATAGGCACCACCACTGTAAACAAACTCGGCGCGGTGCCCGGCGCAATAGCGGATAATGACTTTATCATCGGGGTATTCATACAAGCGGTAATCGTGATCGAAGGCCCAGCCATACCCCAGGGCGCTGTCATAATCCGATTGGTTATTGTATTTCCGTATAATTTGAATCGGGTAGCTGCCTTTCACCACCATATCAGTTTCTTTGTGGCGTTCCTGACCGCTGAAAAGTACGACCGTCCCCCCCTCAACGGACTCTTTGGGGCAGCCTCCCCCAACACCACTATCACCGCCACCGCTATCATCACTGTTAGAACCGGTACCACCACCAAAGGTGTGGGCCTGGGTAGGGCTGGCGGCGATGGCCAGGGTTAAAGCCAGCATCGCTGAAGCTAGGGGCGGACGAATGGAGTTCGCGCTTGCGCAGACGCGCCGGGCGCCTTCCAAGGTTTTGCTAAATCCTGCGAGGGCTTTTAGCGGTGTTTTTAGTATTTTGTTGGCAAAACTGCTCATGGGTATTCCCTATCCCCCAACTACTGGCCAGGAGTGTGATTCTTATTCAGTACAAATCAGACGATATTATTGTGCGGCACGCCACAGGCGATAATCTTTCAAAGCGGTTTGTTCCTGCTCATCCTTGCCCTGTGCCTGGTAAGCCTGGGCTAGGCCAAGGTAGGCGTGGCCGTGCTCCGGGTGGTTTTTTATTAGGCGGCTGAAATAGGTTTCCGCTTCTGCCCACTGCTGCTGTTGAATGGCGATTTGGGCCAACAGTTGCAGGGCTTGGCGATGGGTTCTATTTTGTTTCAATACCACTGAAGCGTGCTGCTTGGCTTTTTCGTACTTGCCTAGCTTTTTTTCCAGCTGGGCCAGTTCAATCATGGCCGGGTAATTTTGCGGTTGCTGCCGCAGCAGGCGGTTATACAAGGCTTGCGCCCGCTTGTAATCCTTTTGCTCAACCGCCGCTTGGGCTTCAGCTTGGGAGACCTGCTGGATATGGGCGCTCGGCTTGGCGGCATAAGCCCCAGTACTGGCAAAAAGCGCAATGATTGCCAGGGATAGAATCTGGATTAATTCCGTCGTTCGCTTCATGGTTCACATCCTTCTGAATATCTAATTCTCATTAGAGTTAATCTTTATGAGCGAGAGTTTTTGCTGAGCCTTCAGTTTGGGGCTTTTCAATCACCACTTTTAGGGTGGCCATACCAAAGTTGCCCAGGTAGCCGCGCAAATTGACGGTGAGATAGTGCTCGCCTGGATTATGGTTGTGGCTGTCCCAGCGATAAGTGGTGGGGAAGTAACCCACTTCGTTCTCATAAACGTACTGGCCATCGACAAAATACACCGGCTCAAACCTTTTTGAGGCCAGCTGCGCGATATGTTCCGGTTGTACATTAATGCGTACCGGTACAGTGCCGCTAACTATCGAGGTGCCTTCGCTATTTTTGGGGTAGTCCCCCACCAGGGAAATTTCCAGCGGGAAATCTCCCCGGCTCAATGCGTCCCGTTGCGCGGGGGCGTGAATACGCGGGCGATGAGATTTCTTTTTTTGTCGCGAGCTTTGTCCCCACGGCATATCCTGCACAAAGCGGGCGTCAGAAGATGATTTTTCTCCGCTCACCAGAATGGTATTGCGGGGTAACGCGAAGGCATTGAGAATTAATTCCAGGGCTGGGTGGCCCTTTAAATTCAGGGCGCCGGAGGCATCCTGCCCATCCCAGGCTTCTGTTTGTTGGCCAGATGCGCGCGGCACCCAGTCGATAATATTATTCAGCAGTGGGCCGTTATTTTTTAATCCCACCCGAATTGCGACGCGGGCCATTTGTGGCAGGGTGTAATCCACACTGCCCTGCTCCGCATTCCAACTCAGATCGTTTACCGCGACACTTTCACCACCGGTAATATCGGTCAGGTCGTACTCGGCAGTTTGCTCGCCGGCTTTTACACTGATGGTGTAGTGATAAGCCTCTGCGGGTACTGGGCGCCCCTGCTGGTCGGTGCCGTCCCACTGCCACTGGTGATCGCCGGCCGCCAGCTGTTCGCGGTATTCCGTTTTGATCAGCAGATCTCGGGCATCGTAGATATTAATCGTGACGTTGGCTTGCGTATCAATATGGTAATTCAGCGCGAACTGTTCTCCCTGGGCCGGGGAAAATGAGCGGGATTCAATATTGACCCCGGAAATAGACAGTCCGTAGCCAGCCAAGGGCGTAAGCAGAGCGGCCAATACTGCGGTGAGGCCGATTTTTTTTAACATCTTATTCATAATACTGACTTGCCTTGCGCGGACTGCGGCCGCCATAGGGGTTTACGGGCACCGCTGGTAAATTGGGTCAGCTGGGTTAACTCACCATCATCAAGCGTTAACCTCCACAGGTTGTAGGCGCCATCGCGGGTAGACTGAAACACAACGGCATCCCCTTTCGGGGACCAGCTGGGGGCGGCATCCAGTGCGGCATCGGTGGTGAGCTGTTTGAGTTTTCCGTTGCTCTCCCGCAACCACAGGTCGTAGTTACCAGCACGGTTACTGGAAAATACCAATCGGCCTTTTGTATCGGCGACAACATCAAAGTTGTAGAGACTGTTAAAGGTCAGCTGCCGTTTGCTTCCGGAATTCAAATCCAGCGCCCAAATATCGTGAGCTTCGCCACCATCCCCGGATAAGAAATACACGGTGTTACCATCCGGATGCCAGCGGGGTTCGTGCTGCATATGACGCATATTGGTGAGTTTTTGCTGGTCACTGCCATCTAGTGGCAAGTGCCACAAGTTGTTATCGTCAACGCTGTCGGAGGTGCTGAGAGAAAAAACTACGGATTTTCCATCCGGCGCTAAACTCGCATCAATAAAACCCTTTAGTGGCATTTCAAACGGTACTTCTTTGCCGGTGGCCAGCCCGACCTCATGCAGTTCACCCTGGCTGCCATTCACCAGCAAACGCTTACCATCGGGAAACCAACTAAGGCTGTTTTTATCGAAGGCTGAGTGGGTGAGTTGCCGGTGTTGTTGACCCTGGGTATCCATTACCCATACCTGCCAATACCCCTGTTTGCCCGGGGCCAGGTAGGCTATATCCTCTTCTGCGTGAACGCAGGCACACCATAGCAATGCACAAGTCACAATGACCACGTTGGACTTTAGTAAGGCTTTCACGTTGTTCTCTTGGTTGTTTTTTGATTTAGTGCCGACCTGACAGTTACGGCGCTAGCGGTGAGTTAAAACACCGCTAGCACCCTAACCATTATTGATACAGCTGCAATGCGCCGTAGTAAGTGGTACTGGCTCCGGTAGTTGCCGAAGTCGCTTCTATCCAGAAACTGTACACACCTTCATCCGAGACCATAATCGCGTTGCCATCGCTCTCTTCATAACCGGTCCACTCCACCTCGTGAGTGGCTACTGCACCGTCGCTGTCATTAGCGGCTTGCAGCTGGTTATCGATCAAGGTGATCGCTCCCGCATCTGTCGGGTCACCGATATCCGGCGGTAACAGTTTGAAGGTTACGTAGGAGTCCTGATCCAACAAGTAAGCCACTTTCGAGATTTGATCGTAGCTGTGATACATCAGATAAGGATCGGATTTAACTTCGATATTGGGTGCGTCCAGTGTGCCGCTGATACTTGGGGTTATGCCGTCAATAATTACCACATTGGTGGGCAAAATTTCATGCGAAGGTACGTAGGCATAAAAAGAACCTGTGGTAAGTACGCCATCTGCGTTGCGTCCGTCCCATGCCAAGTAGTGGGTACCGGCCTCCATGGGAACATTGTCATACACAACAAGAGTGTCGCCGCCATTTGGCGTTACCTCCATAGTCATGCGGATATTCTCTGTGGGGGCAATTTCAGTTTTCATAAAGTCGTTTTGTACTGCATTCATAGTGGCATCCATACTGCCCGCTAAAATAGTACTGGTGCTATCACTATCTTCAATGTCATACACTCCTTCCACACTACCTCTCACTGCAGTGAGAAAATAAGTATATGCTTCTTCCTGAACATAATTGCCCTCTTCATCCTTTCCATCCCAGCTCAACGAGTAGCTTCCTGCATTATCGAAGGTTTCGACCACGCTCCGAACTAGCACTTCTGTTTGCTCGTCTTTAATATCCAGCGTAACAGTAGCACCGACCGACAAATCAAAGCTAATTACCAGACTCTCTCCAACGACTGGATTAACGGTAGTTTGGTTTCGACTGACATTAGCAATATTAATTAGGTCTAGGGTAACCGTGCGAATAATTGTAGAGATATTACCTGCCCTGTCACTGGCAACCAGGCGTACCTGATATTCACCATTTGCCGGTGCCTCAACAGTCCCATCGGTGGAGCTAACTGCCCACCCAACTAGAGTACTTTTATTTACCTGTGACGTTGAAGACTCGAGACTTACCCAATTATCGGTATCGCCGCTCACTTGGTAATCTACTCTATAGTCCACAAAGAAATTGTCGGTAGCACTACCCTCAATATCCAGAGTAGTAGCCCCAGTTGTTAAGATATCACCATTACTCACATTAGTGATTTCGGCTACTGGCACAGTATTATCCAGCTCCACCCAAATAGTACCCGCTTGGTAGCTAATATTCTCTGAATCAGTAACCTTCAAGAATAAATAGTAACGGCCGTCATCCAATACCGTACTGCTACTATCAGTACCATTCCAATCAACACTAATTTCTGTACCGATCCCGGAGAAAGTATTTACAATCATTCCGGATTCACTACTGATTTCCAAATCCCAACTACTACTCGAGCTCAAGGTAGCAGTAACAGCTAATATATCCTGGCGACCATCACCATTTGGAGAAAAATATTCGTAACTACCATTTAAGTCAATTGTTATTACGCGATTCTCTGCATCCAGGGCATCACTGTAATCTACAGCAGTTTCTGGTGAATCAACCCCGATAATATCTACCCCCCAATCTGGCGTAACGCTGCCCCACCAGTTGCCAGTAACATTCAACACCACCGCCGAGCTACTACCATAGCTATTGAGATACAAGCTTCCGTTGGTATTACCATAGAGATCATTGCCAGTAATTGTAGGTGTTGGATTGGTAGCATCACTGCCCGAACCATTCAAGTAAATACCATAATTATTATTGATAAAACTATTACCCATTAAGCTCGGTGAAGATGCTCCGGTAATATATGCACCGTAATTCAAACCGGTAACAACATTGTCAGTTACTGCTGGCGATGCCGTATCCAGGGCTATCCCTGCACCAATGTAATCCGTATTTTGGATCAAGTTATTAGAAATGGTGCCGCCAGCAAAATTATTAATGCTGATTCCGCTTTCGCTAAAGTCAGTAATAATACTGTTGGTGACACTGAATGCAGAGGGCGAAGTCGCAGAGACTGCAGTTTCAGCATATTGGATGTAAGCATTATCAATACTGACACTACCGCCACTTGCTACCACAATACCTTGCCATTCTCCAGCAGTAGAGTTTTCAGATTCACTAGTGAAAAAAACTGGTTGAAAACTAGAACCACTGACAACCAGATTACCCTCTATCGTTAGAGAGTAGCTATCAGGGAAGATCAGTATTACTCCAGCTTCAAGTGTTAAAATCGCATCTTTATTAACATTTATGTCATCAACGACGATATATGAACCTGCGGCTAAGCTCATATCCGAATTAATATCAAAGCGAAGGTAGTGATCATATACTGATCTACCATTAGCGTTACCTAAATATTCACTGTAATCCACTATCGGATAGTAGGAGCTGCTATCACCATAATCGTAAATCTCTGCTGATATCGATCTCGAGTCGGTAGTATTCCACCAGTTACCTGTGGCATTCACCGTGAGTACGCCACTTTCGTAAGACGAAGTTTTTATCTCATAATCATCATTTGCGTAAATACTATTACCAGTAATCACTGGTTGCGGATCATAGTCCGCATCATAGACCCCAGCCAAATGAAAACCGTAACTACTGTTACCCGTAATCGTATTATTTGTAATAATTGGGTTGGTGATACCACCACTATAACCTTGGATATAAAAACCAAAACTACTATTACTCGTAATCGTATTACTGTTTATGATAGGAGTAGTGTCGCTACTGCTATGCCCTTTAATATAAAATCCGTATTTGTTATTTATAACCGTATTGCCAGTAGCCGTGACATCTGCCACACCGTACAGGTACACCCCAGCTTTATCTGCATGCTGAATAGTGCTATCACTAATTGAGCCACTGGCGTTGTAAGCGTAAACACCGCGTTCTTTGAAATACTGTAAAGTACTGTTGCTAAGACTAAAACTACTACCCGAGCCTGCATACAGGCCGTAGTCTCCATACTCTAGCGTCACATAGTCCAAAGTCACCGTGCCGCCACTTTCCGCGACAATACCATACCAATCACCGGCACTGGGCTCACTTTCAGCACTGGTGAATATAACCGGAGCATCACTAGTTCCCTGTACATCCAGGGTGCCCGATACTTTGAGACTAAAATCCCCCCCCATCTCAAGACGAGCACCGGGCTCAATCGCCAGGGTCACACCACTTTGCACATACAAGCTACTCAAAAGTGTGTATGTGGTCCCCGCCACTAAGGTCGTGTCCTCACTCAGGTATCCGAATAAACTATTGCTGGGTTCTGCAAGTTCACCCTCGGCATCCAGATAACCTCGATAATCCACTATCGGATAGTTAGAGGTACTATCACCATAATCGTAAATCTCTGCTGATATCGATCTCGAATCGGTAGTATTCCACCAGTTGCCTGTGGCATTCACCGTGAGCACGCCACTTTCGTAAGACGAAGTGTTTATCTCATAACCATTATTTCCGTAAATACTATTTCCAGTAATCACTGGTTGCGGGTCATAGTCCGCATCATAAACCCCAACCAAATGAAAACCGTAATTATTGTTTCCCGTAATCGTGTTGTCAGTAATAGCTGGGTTGGTGATACCACCGTTATAACCCTGAATATAAAAACCAAAACTACTATTACTCGTAATCGTATTGCTGTTTATGATAGGAGTGGTGTCGCTACTGCTATGCCCTTTAATATAAAATCCGTATTTGTTATTTATAACCGTATTGCCAGTAGCCGTGACATCTGCCACACCGTACAGGTACACCCCAGCTTTATCTGCATGCTGAATAGTGCTATCACTAATTGAGCCACTGGCGTTGTAAGCGTAAACACCGCGTTCTTTGAAATACTGTAAAGTACTATTGCTAAGACTAAAACTACTACCCGAGCCTGCATACAGGCCGTAGTCTCCATACTCTAGCGTCACATGATCCAAAATTACCGTGCCGCCACTTTCCGCGACAATACCATACCAATCACCGGCACTGGGCTCACTTTCAGCACTGGTAAATACAACTGGGGTATCACTAGTCCCCTGTACATCCAGAGTGCCCGACACTTTGAGACTAAAATCTCCCCCCATCTCAAGACGAGCACCGGGTTCAATCGTCAGGGTTACGCCACTTTGTACATACAATGAACTCAAGAGAGTGTATGTGGTCCCCGCCACTAAGGTGGTGTCCTCACTCAGATAACCTAATAAACTATTACTGGGCTCTGCAATATCACCCTCGGCATCCAGATAACCACGATAATCCACTATCGGATAGTAGGAGCTGCTATCACCATAATCGTAAATCTCTGCTGATATCGATCTCGGGTCGGTAGTATTCCACCAGTTACCTGTGGCATTCACCGTGAGTACGCCACTTTCGTAAGACGAAGTGTTTATCTCATAACCATTATTTGCGTAAATACTATTACCAGTAATCACTGGTTGCGGATCATAGTTCGCATCATAGACCCCAGCCAAATGAAAACCGTAACTATTGTTACCCGTAATCGTATTATTTGTAATAATTGGGTTGGTGATACCACCACTATAACCTTGGATATAAAAACCAAAACTACTATTACTCGTAATCGTATTGCTGTTTATGATAGGAGTGGTGTCGCTACTGCTATGCCCTTTAATATAAAATCCGTATTTGTTATTTATAACCGTATTGCCAGTAGCCGTGACATCTGCCACACCGTACAGGTACACCCCAGCTTTATCTGCATGCTGAATAGTGCTATCACTAATTGAGCCACTGGCGTTGTAAGCGTAAACACCGCGTTCTTTGAAATACTGTAAAGTACTGTTGCTAAGACTAAAACTACTACCCGAGCCTGCATACAGGCCGTAGTCTCCATACTCTAGCGTCACATGATCCAAAATTACCGTGCCGCCACTTTCCGCGACAATACCATACCAATCACCGGCACTGGGCTCACTTTCAGCACTGGTGAATATAACCGGAGCATCACTAGTTCCCTGTACATCCAGGGTGCCCGATACTTTGAGACTAAAATCCCCCCCCATCTCAAGACGAGCACCGGGCTCAATCGCCAGGGTCACACCACTTTGCACATACAAGCTACTCAAAAGTGTGTATGTGGTCCCCGCCACTAAGGTCGTGTCCTCACTCAGGTATCCGAATAAACTATTGCTGGGTTCTGCAAGTTCACCCTCGGCATCCAGATAACCTCGATAATCCACTATCGGATAGTAAGAGGTACTATCACCATAATCGTAAATCTCTGCTGATATCGATCTCGAATCGGTAGTATTCCACCAGTTACCTGTGGCATTCACCGTGAGCACGCCACTTTCGTAAGACGAAGTGTTTATCTCATAACCATTATTTCCGTAAATACTATTTCCAGTAATCACTGGTTGCGGGTCATAGTCCGCATCATAAACCCCAACCAAATGAAAACCGTAATTATTGTTTCCCGTAATCGTGTTGTCAGTAATAGCTGGGTTGGTGATACCACCGTTATAACCCTGAATATAAAAACCAAAACTACTATTACTCGTAATCGTATTGCTGTTTATGATAGGAGTGGTGTCGCTACTGCTATGCCCTTTAATATAAAATCCGTATTTGTTATTTATAACCGTATTGCCAGTAGCCGTGACATCTGCCACACCGTACAGGTACACCCCAGCTTTATCTGCATGCTGAATAGTGCTATCACTAATTGAGCCACTGGCGTTGTAAGCGTAAACACCGCGTTCTTTGAAATACTGTAAAGTACTGTTGCTAAGACTAAAACTACTACCCGAGCCTGCATACAGGCCGTAGTCTCCATACTCTAGCGTCACATGATCCAAAATTACCGTGCCGCCACTTTCCGCGACAATACCATACCAATCACCGGCACTGGGCTCACTTTCAGCACTGGTAAATACAACTGGGGTATCACTAGTCCCCTGTACATCCAGAGTGCCCGACACTTTGAGACTAAAATCTCCCCCCATCTCAAGACGAGCACCGGGTTCAATCGTCAGGGTTACGCCACTTTGTACATACAATGAACTCAAGAGAGTGTATGTGGTCCCCGCCACTAAGGTGGTGTCCTCACTCAGATAACCTAATAAACTGTTACTGGGCTCTGCAATATCACCCTCGGCATCCAGATAACCACGATAATCCACTATCGGATAGTAGGAGCTGCTATCACCATAATCGTAAATCTCTGCTGATATCGATCTCGAGTCGGTAGTATTCCACCAGTTACCTGTGGCATTCACCGTGAGTACGCCACTTTCGTAAGACGAAGTGTTTATCTCATAACCATTATTTGCGTAAATACTATTACCAGTAATCACTGGTTGCGGATCATAGTCCGCATCATAGACCCCAGCCAAATGAAAACCGTAACTATTGTTACCCGTAATCGTATTATTTGTAATAATTGGATTGGTGATACCACCACTATAACCTTGGATATAAAAACCAAAACTACTATTACTCGTAATCGTATTGCTGTTTATGATAGGAGTGGTGTCGCTACTGCTATGCCCTTTAATATAAAATCCGTATTTGTTATTTATAACCGTATTGCCAGTAGCCGTGACATCTGCCACACCGTACAGGTACACCCCAGCATTATCCGTATACTGAATGATATTGTTGCTAATTGAACCACTGGCGTTTTCGGCGTAAATACCATATACATCAAAGTACTGCAAGGTGCTGTTGCTAAGGCTGAAGGTACTGTCTGGTTTTGCAAAAACCCCATAATCAGAGTATTCGATAACAGCATGGTTTAAACTCAATGAACCACCACTATTCACTACAATGCCATACCAGTCACCTTTGGCTGGCGAAACCTGTGCACTGGTGAATACTACTGGCGCATTTTCTTCGCCCGAAGCAGTGAGACTACCATTCACTTCAAATTTAAAATTACCATCAAATAAAATGGTGGCTCCTTCATTAACGGTTAGAGCTACCCCGCTATTGATATCCACATCGCCAGTCACTACATAGGTTTGATGTGCGGCAAGTTCCATGTCTGAAGTAATATCGCCAGATAGTTCATTTAAAACACTCAGGTTATCGTATTCCAGCGTTTGCGCTTCACCGCCGGTAACTGCCACTGCAATTCCAGCCTTAACAATATCGTCGAAGCTGATCGAGACACTATCAACCTGGGTCCAACTTGCACCATCAGCGGAAATATAAGTTGTAATCGTGTCACCATCACGTACTAATCTTAACCACTGGGGTAAGGCACCAGTCTGTCCGGTGGTAATTAGTGTATTTGCTGTATCATCCGTATCTCGGGTGAAAAGTCCAATACTGTTATCAGACGGGTCCATTACCAATGCAATGGCTTTATCAGTTGCTTCCGTGCCATTTCGTAGCGCAATACCAGCAATGCCAGATCCACTGTTGGTATGGCTGGATAAACGTGCAATCAATTGTCCCTGCTGCAATAGTTCTTGATATACAAAGTGCAGAGAATAGGCATCATCCCACTCACCTGTATCAGCCAAGGCTGGACAAGTAGCAGTAGAGGAGAAAGTAAGCGTTAGATCATCTAGGTAATTATTATCGCTAACGCCAAGTGAGGTAGAACGTATGCCGTAGCGAGAAAGATCACCAATGCCCTCACCTACATTATAGGTAAGACCAATATCACTTCCGTCTACAGTAACCGTCAACGTATCGCCAGAACGATTTAAAGTAACCGCTTGCCCAGTTGTTGGATGATTATCAGTTGCAGCCACCTGAGCTAAATTGGATTGACTCTCGGCATCTGTAAATTGGACCAGAGCCCATACGCCGGTTGAACCATCTCCTTGATACTGGACTCCATAGCCAACATATTCAGAATCAGTCAGATAGATAGTGAGTGAATCAGTACCGGCTCCAGCGTCCGTTGATGAATTAATGAGGGCACTGAGAGTAATTTCATCTGAATCGCTGAGCACCGTTGGGGCCAGCAGGACTTGATCAGTTTGGGCAGTTACAGTGGCGCGCTCATTACGTAACGATAGAGCTTCACTACCAAAGCTATGAAACCCAAGCGAGGAGAGATCTTCACTAGAACTGGAGGAAAACTCTTCGGAAACCTGGTTTTCAGCTACACAAATTTCTGAAATTCCTAGGCTTAATGCTCGCTCATCACCACTTAGAACTACATCACCTGTGCTGGCACCAACAATTGAGAGCCGCCAGGGAGAAACTTCCTCATCCATCGCAACCTCGGCGTATGTATTTGCCGAAGCACATAGCAATGAAACACACAAGTACTGCAACAGCTGTCGAACATCTTTTTTAAATGCCAAAAGCCGTGAATGATTATAAGCCGCGCTGCGCATGAACATGCCTTCCCAATTTGCACCTTGAACTAATCGACGCACAACGGGCAGCTAGAAAGCCAAGCAACTCGGCTATCCAAGCAGTCAACTGAAAGAAAGCTCTGCAGAAATTAAAAGAACGAAATAGGTACTGATACCACTTGCTCAAAACTGCACTTCTAACAGCAATCCATGCACCCTTCATGCATTCACACTCAATCAAGCTTCTTGAGTGTTTCCTTCCTTAAAACTACAACCAACGTATTTTCAAAATACTGGTTGATGCAACTATCGTTAGCATACCAAAAAAAATGTCGAAGAATGTGCAAATAATGACATAACCTTGATTTAAATCAGCAACCTGTCAATAATGACAAAAATTAAAAATATTCAAATCACCACTTCAAATTAGAAGCACTTCACATTTTTCACTTGGTACAACTACAGGCACAACCCACCCAGCGAAATAAATCTTTTGGTTGCATAAAATTATATAAAACAAAAAAAACAATTACTTGGCACCACCCAGAATATCGAAGCCGGTTAAACTTCTATTCACCCCTAGCTTCAGCCTTGATATAGCTTCTAATATCTTAAAAGTAATTTGTTGATCTCCTACCAGAATTCTCACTCACGCCAAGACAACCACTACAAACGAGCCTCTATAAATATTGATGCTACTGGTTTTCTGCCAGGAAAGATCTAAGCCAATCTTTGGGAGAAGAGGTCAATAATATCTACCTTCAGAATACTCTTTATCTCAACTATCAGCTTTACCGTTTAGCTTGACCCCAGCCCTGACGGTAGCCTGCCAAACAAATTAACTCTTCTGATTTTTCTGCCTAAATTGACTGGGACTCACCCCCACATGCGACTTAAATACACGTCGGAATACTGCATCATCGGAATAGCCTAATTCTTGCGCAACACTGGCAATTTTATTGGCTGGGTTTAGTAAAAGGCTGCGAGCGTACTCCATACGGACGCTATCGATAAATTGTTTGGGTGCTTGCGCTGTTAACTGTTTTAGCCGCCGGTGTAATGTTCGCTCGGATATCGACAGTTCTTTTGCAAGCAACTGGCTGCCTAACTGTTGACCAAAATATTGACGAACCACATTTTCAGCATCCACCAGAAACTGATCTTTTGATACCTGGTAGCCTTTTGGTACATGCAAAGTTTGCGAACGCGGGTGGGAGTCCACAACGGCGAGATCAGCAACTTTGGTAGCGACTTCATCGCCAGCTAGCATCTTGATCACTTGTAGAGTCACATCTACCCAAGATAAAGGGCCACCCGCTGTCACTATATTTTCATCTACTAATAGTCCACTGGCCCATAGAGGGCAGGCATTGCTAAAGCGGGATTTCAACTCATTGTGTAACCACCAGGTGGTTGTGCATTGTCGTCCATTTAACAGACCCGCTTCACCCAGCGCCAAAACGCCACTACAAGAACCCGCGATAATTGCCCCGCGCCTATATTGGGTTCGCAACCATTCGCAAGTCGATTGGTCCAGTAACTTTTCAGGGGGCACACCAAACTGGTTGGGCATAAATCCGGGGACTATCACGGCATCGCAACTGGATATTTGTGATACCCCATGGCTTACAGCAAAGTACCTGCCCTGCCCGTCTATAATGTCGGCGCCATCAGAACTGGCGACCAGGATTTCGGGGGACCAGGACTGTTGATAGGCAGGGTCCAGGGAGTGTTGGCTTTCAGATAAGCGGAGGCCACCCAGGGCAAACATATCCTGAACGCCAGCCAGAGCCGACGGCAAAACTCCAGGCATAGACAAAATGACTATCTGGGCCATAAATCCTCAAAGTGGCGAATTTTGTCTGATCATTGTCTTTTTGGACACTGATAGTCAAGTCTAAGCTTCTCCTAAGATACTCATCACCAAACAACGTGAGAGAAAACAATGACTGAAGCTAAACTGGCCATCGTAGCACTGATCGACGCCAAAGCGGATAAGGCTGATGAGGTAAAGGCGCTGCTCACCTCAGCCCAACCACTCGCTGTGGAAGAGCAAGGAACCCTGAGCTGGTATGCCGTACAAATCAACGCTACGCGATTTGCTATTTTCGACACGTTTAGCGATGAAGACGGCTTAACTGCACATCTTAACGGCAAGATCGCTGCAGCATTGCTTGGCAAAGCGGATGAACTGCTCGCATCAGAACCACAAATTATGACTGCGGATATCCTCGCATCTAAAGTCTAAGGAAGCCTTGAAAAACCGGGAGCTGGCTTTGGATACCCCTATCGTTTTTATCCACGGAACCAATGCCGGCCCCTGGACAATGGAGAACTTCCACCAGCATTTTGAAGAGGAAGGATTCTATTGTCACAGCCCAAGCTACCGCTACCATCAAGATCTAAAGTCAGAACAAAATCAGCAACACCTTAAAGGACTGAGTATTGCCGACTACGTTGATGACATCAGGGCATTTGTACAATCTTTAGATGAACAGCCTGTTCTAGTCGGCCACTCCCTGGGCGGTGTTATTGCACAAAAATTGGCAACTATGGATTTGGCAAGGGCAGTCGTGCTGCTTAACGGAAGCGTAAACTGGGGAATACTGCCCACCACAGAAGAAGAGCGTGCGCTGGGCAAGTTGTTTATGGCTGCGGGTGAATTTTGGAATGATGTCCTGTTACCGGATTTCGCGACAATGGCGAAATTCGGGTTGAATAAACTTAATCCAGACGACCAGCATAAGGTCTTCCATCGATTAGGTCCTGAATCTGGGCAAGTCCTATTTGAATTGTTCTTCTGGATTTTTGACAGCAATAAAACAACCAGAATTGACTATCAAAAAATCAATTCCCCCACTTTAATGGTTTCGGGAACCGATGACCTGGCAATTCCACCTTCCACATCACAGTTAATTGCGGAGCGGCAAGGTAAAAATACCACCTTCTACCGGGCGGAAGGTTATGGCCACTATTTAATGCTGGAGCCAAAATGGAAGCGGGTTGCAGAATTCTGCAGTAAGTGGATAAGCCAACAGCTTGAAAAAACTACCTCTGTTAGCAATAAACTACTGTGAAACCTTTGCTACACTAAACCCTTAATCTGCCTCCTCCCTTTTCTCAAGTGAGATACTCGGCTAGATAATCAATCAGCAGCCTGACTTTCGGCGCGATATATCGATTGCCGGGGTAAACTGCGTATACCCCTTCATCCCTATCTTCGAGATCACTTAAGAGGGTGATTAATTTTCCTTCAGCGATATATTGCTCGACGTAGTAATCGGGCAACTGCACAACCCCCAGGCCTTTAAGCGCAGCATCTAAAAGCGCCCCGCCGTTGTTGTAACGAAGGCTACCTTTGACCCTAAGGTTTTTTTCTCCTTCCCTGGTATTGAATCGCCAGTAATCCAGTGTGCCCAGCAGGCAGTTGTGCCTGTTCAATTCCGACAACGAGTGCGGGGTCCCGTGCTCTTCAAGATAATCCGGTGAGGCGCACAGATGAATTCGCCGGTCCGCCAACTTTCTTGCCATCAAGGTTGAGTCCTGCAACTTACCCAGGCGTATGGCGATATCGTAACCCTCATCTATAAGGTCAACCTGGCGATTGGTGAAATAGGCATTGACCTCAATTTTGGGGTTTTGAGTCACAAAATCATTGATCAGTGGTGCAACCTTCTTTTCAGCATAAGTGACCGGTGCCGTCAGTTTGATTTTGCCCTGTGGGTGGCTCTGTAATTGAGTTACTGCTCGTTCCGCCGCCTCCAGCCCATCGAGCACCCCCCGGCAATGCTGGTAAAACAGCGTACCTTCTTGTGTCAGTGACACCTTGCGCGTGGTTCGATATAGCAGTTTGACATTCAAGCGGCTCTCCAAAGCACTGACCTGGCGGCTGACTTTAGCGGTGGAAATAGCCAGCCTCTGCGCTGCGAGGGTAAAGCTCTCGCTTTCAGCGACATAAACAAACTCTGTAATACCTTCCCAGTCTTTCATTATTGCAAATATGTAAAAGTAAGTTTCAAAAACACCCAATTATAATCAATTCTGCAATCAATATAATGGCTCCCCAGTCGTCACAGCGGGGCCAACCAACTCCAGGCCCTGAATGACATGATTTAACAGCGAGTAATCTTATGTCTGAACAATTTATCAAGTCGAAGGCCGCCATCGCTTGGGGGCCTGGCCAACCGTTATCGGTCGAAGAAGTGGATGTCATGCTGCCAAAGGCTGGTGAAGTATTGATCAAGGTCATTGCATCGGGAGTGTGTCACACCGATGCTTTCACCTTGTCTGGCGACGACCCGGAAGGCAAATTCCCCTGTATTTTGGGCCATGAAGGTGGCGGTATTGTCGTGCAGGTCGGTGAAGGGGTTACCAGTGTCAAAGCGGGTGATCATGTTATCCCCCTGTACACCCCGGAATGTGGCGAGTGTAAATTCTGCAAGTCCGGCAAGACGAACCTCTGCCAAAAGATCCGTGAAACTCAGGGGCAAGGCCTGATGCCCGATGGCACCACACGCTTCTATAAAGATGGCAAACCCATCTACCACTATATGGGCTGCTCGACATTTTCGGAGTACACCGTACTGCCAGAGATTTCACTGGCAAAAGTAAATCCGGCTGCGCCGTTAGAGGAAGTCTGCCTGCTGGGTTGTGGTGTCACTACTGGTATGGGCGCTGTGATGAACACCGCCAAGGTTCAAGAAGGCGATACCGTTGCGATCTTTGGCCTTGGGGGTATCGGCCTTTCGGCGATTATCGGCGCTACCATGGCAAAGGCCTCGCGAATCATTGCTATCGATATCAATGAAAGCAAGTTTGAATTAGCCCGCAAACTGGGGGCGACGGACTGCATCAACCCCAACAACTACGATAAGCCAATTCAAGAAGTCATTGTCGAACTCACCGAGGGCGGTGTTGATTATTCCTTTGAATGCATCGGCAACGTCAATGTGATGCGCTCCGCTCTGGAGTGCTGCCACAAGGGCTGGGGTGAATCGGTCATTATCGGTGTAGCTGGTGCCGGCCAGGAGATCTCCACCCGCCCATTCCAGCTGGTAACAGGCCGAGTCTGGCGCGGGTCCGCATTCGGCGGCGTTAAAGGACGCTCCGAATTACCAGACTACGTAGAGCGCTACCTGAATGGCGAATTCCAGCTCAACGACTTTATCACCCACACCATGAGCCTGGATGACATCAACAAATCTTTCGATCTGTTACATAAAGGCGAAAGTATCCGCACCGTCATTCACTTCGATCAATAACCAGCAATAATCAATTGGGCCATCTCTTGGAGGTGGTCCAATTAGGGCTATCCATCATGTCTATTGAAAATATCAGTGCCAACCGGAGTTTTGGCGGCTGGCACAAGCAATACCTTCACGACTCACAGTCACTTAACTGCAAAATGCGTTTTGCTATTTATTTGCCACCGCAAGCTTCACAAATGCACAAGGTTCCGGTGCTCTACTGGCTGTCAGGTCTGACCTGTACCGATGAGAATTTTATGCAAAAGGCAGGAGCCCAGCGGATTGCCTCCGAACTGGGGATAGCCATCGTTGCTCCCGACACCAGTCCCCGTGGAGAATCTGTTGCCGATGATGAAGCCTATGATCTGGGGCAAGGTGCTGGATTTTATATCAACGCCACCCAAGCGCCCTGGAGTCGCCACTACCACATGTATGATTATATGGTGGAACTGCCGGCACTTATCGAGACCACCTTCCCTGTGACAACACAGCGCGCCATTGCAGGACATTCAATGGGGGGCCATGGTGCACTGATGATCGCCCTACGCAATCCGGCAAGTTATGTTTCCGCATCAGCCTTCAGCCCCATCAGCAATCCTTCTCAGTGTCCGTGGGGACAAAAAGCCTTTGAAACCTATTTGGGCAAAGATCGGGATAGTTGGCGAGACTACGATAGCAGCGAACTGCTCAAAAATGCCGACAAGCCTGTGCCGATGTTGGTGGATCAAGGGGAAGCCGATAGCTTTCTTGTTGAACAGCTGAAACCCGAGACGCTCGAAGAAGCTGCCAAAGCAAGCAACTACCCGCTCCAACTTCGCCGCCATTCCGGTTATGACCACAGCTATTACTTTATCGCCAGCTTTATTGAGGAACATCTTCGGTTTCATGGCAAATACCTAAATTAAACCTTCTTAATTATATTTGTAAGATCGGCATTCAAAATACTGCCTCTCCAAATTGCATGGGAGAGGCATATAGAAAGCGGGATACCCGCAGAGAGATGAGTTCAGACCTCAAGTTTTCTTTTATGCTCAAGAGAGAGGAGCTCAAGTTCACTGATTGACTTTAGATTAGTTAAATCCTCAATTCGTTTAAGCAGCAGATTAGCCACCTGCTCTCCCAGCAAGTCTGATATTATTTTCACTTTATTCCCGTTATCAACAACAAGGTAAAAATCAAAGTACTCCTTTTTCCTGTCGTCCCTACCTTCATAACCAGTATATTTTTTCATATAGACGCCAACTATCTTTGACTTCTCGAATACCTTTTGTTCGTGCTTCGCCCACATCCAAGAGAAAAGGCAAGTAATCTTACTTTCTCCTATATATGTTTGATAGAATCTGGCCGTCCTTTTTAATGCAGAATTAATAGGAAGTAACCCAGCTATCGCAAAGATAGCAGCGAAAATAAATGGTACGTGGGTAAATACTAATACCAATCCAACAGCAGACACGATCAGCCCACCAACGAACTGAATTACGGTGGGTACCGTGGTGAGAATTTTCTGACGGATCTGGTAACCGGTATCTAACCTTTCGATCGATACAAGTTTTTTCAGATCTTCAGAGTAGTCCAACTTCTCTCGCCCAAGTGGGACTTTAACCAATACCTCAGAACTAAACACATCAGCCTCTTGAACTTCATAGCCCTCACTGAAAATTGGAACTTCGTAGGTTCGATTAAACCAAGCTCCTGACATGCCGCCCTTGACCTTAAGCCGCCACCAATCTCCAATATACCCCTCAATTATTGACTGGGGTAAATCACCTGCGATTTGAATTGCAAAATAGACTCTTGAACAATTATCGACCAACTCTAGATGACCTATCCCCCCAGCTTCCCAGTTGACAGAATTCTGAAGATTAGTGTTTTCACCCAAACCACTCTCATATGTGTTTACTTGTTGAAGTGAAAACTGAAAGTTGTGTTTGTTAGCATCAATTTCGCTCGGAAACTGCAAGTATCCAGAAAGAGTACGTCCCAGGATACCGGGAAATGGAACTAGCACCAAAGGCACTCTCCCATATCGAAGTTGCTGTATATTACCCTTAAGAGGGCGATAAAGCGCAATCAATAGAGATATTGAAAAAAACAACGCCATTATTATTTCAAGATCGTATACCCCTCTAGTTAGCTTATCAATGGCAACATATATGCAAGTAATAACCGGAGCGCTCAGGAGCATGATCAATAGCCACATAAACCATTGACTTCTATGCTCTATCGATAAGATCCCGCTCTTCCTCCATTCTTCTTTAAAAAGGAAATCACTTGATTCCAGGTCGATATCGGCATCTCTTTTTCGCGTTACTGAAGCAACCATAACCATGAGTGCGAAAATCATTACGGGCAAGCAAAAGAAGATCAAGGGTAGTACTTGCATCCATCTCAAGTTTCGATCCATCACGGCCTCAGATGGATTTTTGGGGTTATACCACCCCTCAACTAGAAGACCTCTCTCTTTGGCATTGTTCAATCTATGGTAAATATGTATCTGGTATTGCCCAAGGCTCTCAAAACGATCATTGTTACCCACTCGATTGTTCCAGTAAGCCTTATCATCTACTATAAATTCATATGCTGAGAAAGTTCGATAACTTACTGAACCTCCATCTCCCCAACTCTCTGCCAATTCAACTTCGAGTATCTCTGCTGACATTGACTTCCAACTATGCATCTTTAAAAAATCTCGGACAGGACCAACAACCTCATAGAGAAATGCCGCAAAAGCAAAGCTAAAAAATATTCCTGCAATGCTAAATAAGTAAGGATTGAAAGAAAAATAGAACCTATTAAACTTACTCATATTACCGCCTGCTAACCTTTCTCTACCGAATCTAGGCTACTAGGGCTCTTTTTCGCTTGGCGTACTCGCCGCCCAATTATTAGGCTCACTCTTTTTCGTAATTGTTCAACTACTCCAAAACCAGGAATAAAATCTGCGATCAAAATATCCCGTCCACACTCACTGCTGGCAAATAGGTTGTAGTATTTTCGATCCTGGCCTCCTACACAAATTGTGTATCCAGTACTTTTAGTCGCTAACTCATTAACTGAGCCACGCCGTACCTGCTCAATATCTCGGAGAATGCCAAAGCGAATATTTTTTCGAATCAAATAGTCTCGCGTGATGTGTACCTCCCTCATCGAAAATATTGTCGGAATCGCCAAAGCAAAGATCAAGAATGCAACCCCAAATGCAAAAAGATAAAACTCAGCTTTTATAATGGAAATCACACTGGCAATGAATACAATAAGGAGAGACGCCCCCATCATCCACAAACAAAAATCATAAAGAACTGGCCTTTGCCTTATTATTGTCGTAGCTCCACATATTTCCATTTCAACTCTCCTTGACAGTTCTCCAGAAAAATCCTTAACTGGCTCACCCACAGGCACGGTAATTAGCGTTTTGCCAGCATTACTTGCATGACCTTTCTTAGGAGGCGGACTTAGCAGGCGATTAACTCTATCACTTCCGAAATTTCTGTCTTGCTCTTTTACGGTAGTTTTAGCTTTCTTTGAAAGGCTTCCTTTAAACACTGGGAGCTCATACCGTCTTTCAAAGTGATCCCCAGGTATCTCTCCACTAACATTTAAGAACCAATATTCCCCATCTCCACAGTAGACATCTGTATTGGATTCAGGCAAGTCATCAGGAGCATTGAAACTAAAATATATGCGAGTTCCTAATTTAGTAACCTTCAGCTTGCCGAAAGTAACTGCTTCCCAGTTTACAAACTCCCTTTTATTATTGCTATTAGCCGTACGCTTTGTAACAATTTTGGATTGCTTTAGCAATATACGTATAGATTTATCTCTTATTGCTAGCAGTGGAGGAAATTGAATATATCCAGATACTTTTCCACCTATCTGGCCAGGGAAAGGTGTAATAGTAACGAAGACATCTCCAATCGACTTGAATCTAAGCCAACTACTAACTGACTTGAACATCACATAGAAACCAACCGTCCCAATTACTATAAAGAACAGGCCACTATAAGCTCTATTTAAAATAAGCATCATCCCCACATAGCCAAAAATCACACCCAATAAAGCTGCTAGCGTGCCTCCCAAAAGCTGCCCTCGTATATCTTTTTTGGTTTCTGACTGTATCCCTTCAGGTTTCCACTTACTTTTTGCTAACCATGGTGTTCTTCTGACCACATCGGGGCTCTTTTCCTGCTCTCGAAAAATATAGGCCAGATAAACGACCAACCCCATGAAAATAAACCCAAAACATACCAATCCTGGAATAATTATCTCCGACCACCGTATGTTTTTGTCTAGCACTGAATCATATGGATCTCTTGGGTTATACCAGCCGCTAAACATGCTCCCCTGCTTTATATGTCTCTGGAGCAATCTATACATAGTTGTATGATAGCTATCGTGCTCGGTATCGTTTGGCTTTGAGTGTATATCGACCCGATTATTCCAATAGGTCTTTCCATTTATAGAGTACTCATAGCTAGCTACAACCTGTTTCTGTGTACCATCTTCACTCTTGTAATTTTCCATACCAACGTCAAGCAGTTGAGCATCCATTGGATACCAATTTAACATTCTGACATTATCAAATATTGGCGAAAGCACCCAAGGATATAAAAAACTGATAAATACAACTTGATAAAAAGTGAAAAACAGTAGGGATCTTGGTGTTATCTTAGCTTTCTTCTTAAGCTGATCTTCCATGAATAAAAACCTTGTACAACTTTAATTATTTTCGGAACCAATAGACTCCATCACCATGAAGACTTCTAAGAAACTTAGCAAATTGAGAAATAATAAACAGGGAGGCAAAAGAGGAAAGGAAACATGTATAGCGTACCAATTACTGCATTAAATTAAATTGATCGATCTACAATATCACAATCGGTATATACCAGAAATAAGATTTAGTTTTTCATTCCACTCTGCAGTTAAATGACTCGATTAAAAAGGAAAGCTCTAAATCCCTACCCTGGAGTTCGCACCACCATCAACCTCTCCTCGGTCATATCCGCAATAGCCCAACGTACCCCCTCCCGACCAAGACCCGAATCCTTAACACCACCATAGGGCATATTATCTACCCGCCAGCTGGGTACATCACCAATAACTACACCACCCACTTCCAAGGTATCCCAGGCTTGCTGGGCTTTGTAAAGGTCACGAGTGAATATGCCAGCCTGCAGACCAAAGGCACTGTCATTCACCTTGTCTAAAACATCATCAAAGCTATCGAAAGGCTCCAGAATTGCAACTGGGCCAAATGCCTCCTGTTGTACAATGGAGCAGTCATGGGGCACGTTTTCCAATAGCGTTGGATCAAGCATGGCGCCATCTCGTGTACCTCCACAAAGCAGGGTTCCCCCGGCTTGAATCCCCTCTTCCACCCAGGTATGCAAGCGGGTAGCCTCTCCCTCAGAAATCATTGGGCCAATAAATGTATCTTCTGATCGAGGATCGCCTTTCTTAAGCTTTTTAGTACGCTCAACCAGTCGTCGCTTCAGGTCTTCATATAGACTGCAATGCCCATAGATCCTCTGGACGCCGATACAGCTTTGGCCCGACTGATAGAAAGCACCGAAAATCAGCCTCTCCACAGCATCATCAAGATCTGTATCCCGATCGATAACGCAGGCTGCATTACCTCCCAACTCCAAAACCACTTTCTTTCGCCCGGCTCTGGCCTTTAGGTCCCAGCCCACCGCCGGTGAGCCAGTAAAGCTGAGTAGTTTGAATCGATCATCCACAGTAAACAGCTCTGCTCCCTCTCTATGGCAGGGTAATACAGAAAAGGCACCTTTCGGCAGCTGTGTTTCGGCCAGAACTTCGGCGATGATCAATGCCCCTATGGGCGTACGGCTAGCGGGTTTTAGTACGAAGGGGCATCCAGCAGCGATGGCAGGTGCCACCTTGTGAGCAGCAAGATTCAGAGGGAAATTGAACGGCGATATAAATGAGCATGCGCCTACTGGCACTCGCCTGATATATCCGCGATAGCCCCGTGAGCGCTTGGATATCTCAAGATTGATAATCTCACCATTGATACGCACTGCCTCTTCAGCGGCCACATGAAATGTATCGATTAGACGCAGCACCTCGCCCCGCGAATCATGAATCGGCTTACCAGCTTCAATACACAGCGCTTCGGCCAGCTCTTCAAACCTTTCACGAAAACGTACAACACAATGCTGTAAAACTTCCTGGCGGTTGTAAGACGGCAAATTAGCCATCGGTTTTTCTGCCAAAAGCGCCCAGTCGATGGCACTGTCAATAACCTTGGCATCAGCCATTGCAACCCGGGTAGCTACTTTCCCTGAATACTTGTCAGTAACTTCCAGATCGGTGTTGGCATGCACTGCTTCATTGGCCAGGTAGTAAGGGTAAGATTCTTGCAGCAAAGTAATATCCTTTGACTTGATGTCTGATCTATCAAGAGCACCCCAACGCCAGATACAGCATTGTGCCCATCGTCGGGTATAGATGACCCGCAGGCATATATCAAATGCGTGTTCATTGGCTTATTAGTTTTGCTACCGGGGAAGGACTTTCTTACTCGTACAAGCTAAATATGATGAAGAAGGAATCGAAACAGTGGAATCTTGTGAAGTTGGGGGCAAGCGCCCCACAACTTCATATTGACTGAGAACCAGCTACTTTTCGGTTAACCACATGCCAACAGGCTCATAATTAAACTTCTTATATACCGCTTTTTCGGTATCCGGGTTATCACTCTTCTTATCGATGTTGTATACGGTCCAGTTTAATTCATTGACATTGAATTCGATCACTGCATATCCATAGATATTACTAACAAAATCTTTGATATGTGGGTTATTGACCTGAACCCCGCCATTTAGCAGTGATGTAAACACACTGCCAACATCAATACCTTTCTCAATCGTATCGTTCATATTGGGAGAAGATATGGAAGGGGTCATCAGCTCAACGCCGACCAGGTTGTCGTAGTCCCAATTGCTAATTTTGCTGAAATCAACTTTCAGGTATGAAGCGATACTGGAGTGGAGGTCCCCTGTCAGCACTACAAAGTTATCGACATTGCTGTCCTTAACAGATGACAGGATTTTTTCCCGCTCCCACTGGTAACCATCCCAGGCATCGTAATTGGCGTACACAAGCGAACGCCCCAGGATAGTACCAGCCAATTGTGCCAGCAAAGTCTGGTTCCCCCACACTTTCCAGCGGGCACTGGAGTTAACAACTCCATCAATCAGCCAATCCCTCTGAGTCTTACCCAGCATGGTTTGGGTATCTTCTTCATAATCTGTGCACCAGTAGTTTTCCCAAGCTGTACCATCCTTGCACGGCTCCTTGGTTCTATAGGTGCGGCTATCCGTCATATACAGATCAACCAAGTCACCGAACTGGAAAGAACGATAAATCTGTAAGTAGTCAAAAGCGTGGCTTGCGGATTCATCGACTTTTACCCGTGCAGGGACATATTCAATCCAGGCCTGCTGAGCATCGCGACGCAACTGGCGCAGCTGGTCAGGGTTGTTATCGCCGGTCTGGTAGGGATGAGATGGCACACCCAGAGTATCCCGCTCGTAATCCCAGTAAGCATTGTCTGCAGTTTCATGATCATCCCAGGTGATGATAAATGAGTGCATTTCCATCGCTCGCTGCAGGTTCTTGTCCTTGCGATACTCTCTGTAAATATGACGATAGTCCTCAAGATCCATCGCAACAGAGCCGCCAGAAGGCAGCGAGAGTGAATGCACTATCGAGCTTTCAAAGCCCTCGTACTGGGCATATTCATAGATAAAGTCACCCAAATGCAGTACGCAATGTACATCTTCGTCCGCGATATGGTTGTAGGCGTTGTAATAACCGGTGGTGTAATCCTGACAGGTAACCACAGCCATCTTTAGATTCTCTAGGCTACCGGTAGGCAGTGTGTGACAACGCCCAACGCGGCTACTGACAGCCCCGTATTTGAAGCGGTAATAGTAACGTTGGTCAGAAGATAAGTAGCCTTCCAGGTCGATGTTAACGGTGTAATCACGGTCTGCAGTGATATCACTAGCATTAATCTCAGCACTTAGAATTGGCTGGGTAAATTCCTCATCCAGTGCGACATCTACATACAAAGACTGACCCGCGATATAAGAATCAGGGTTAATATGCGTCCAAAGGACCACTCCAGTTTGACTGGGATCTCCCGAGGCTACTGATAAATCAAAAACAATTCCGTCGTTATCAATTTGATCAGCAAATGTGGTGCCACCCAGTACAAAACGTGCATAGGTTTCACTATCAGTGTCCGCGAGAGAACGGACCGTAAAGGGGGTCAAAAGTGCAACACCCATGGCCTGGACAAAGGTTCGGCGGGAGATGGTCATAAATAAACTTCCTGTTATCGTACGCATGAAGAATCGGAAAGGGAGCGGATTCTATAGAAGAACGTACCAACAAAGAAGTTTGACTTTTTATCTAGTAATCTCTTTTTCTCTCGAAATTAACACTTATGGAGTTAATACACAAAAGTCAGATGGAGAAAAGCAAAGTCCCCCTCCCCATCAGCTATGAACTTGAAAAACTTAGCGTTGTTAACCATTAGCAATCTGAAATCATCTCTGGCCTGAGATAAGCAAAAGCGTGCTGTACATAGTCGGCTTTACCTAAGGAAACACCTTGGGCTCTCAAGATTGCATAGGCCGTGTTGATATGGAAATAAAATTGAGGTAGCGCCCAGTCCCTGGCATATTGCTCATTAGTCATATCGAAAGTCATCCCATTCGGGAGCTTAATCGTCACAGGCTCATCCACTGCTACCATCACTGCTTCTGGCGTAACGCTTCTTAAAAATACCAGTGCCTCTCGAATTCGCTCTTGAGCTTCGGAAATGGACCCGGGGTTTTCATCAGCTCTCTGCCCTTCACGAGCCAATTGCTCCAGAAAATCTGGAAGCGCACACCGCTTCAATCGAAATATTGCCTCTTGCGCCTGTAAACAACTAAACCGCACTTGGGATGATAAAGGAAACATATCTGGGGCAAGCCTCGCTTTAAGGAGGGCTTCAGACTCATCTTCTGGAAATTCTGTTTTTGCCTTTTCCAACCAACTAGAAAGGGCTTCCAATAGTTGTATATATGTAGGTAATAACAAATCTGTCAGGTTCATAATATGTTTCCACTGGTTTTTATTGATAAACGACAAAATATATCTCTGGTAGCATTCTAAAATAATAAGGGAGGCACAAGCATAATTTAGTTTCTTCTTGCCTCCATATCTAAGCTAAATTCATAAGGTGCCAACTCGAGATAAATAAATGCTCAGGATACTCAGATATATTGCTGCTAGTTTAATGGTATTGGTGTCACTAGCGAATGCTGAATCTATTGACGTCGCAGTTAATGGCACGCTAATGCGTGGATTCGCCCTCGAAAAACATATGCTTAAAAACCATGCCACTTTTGTACGAGAGGCTAAAACGGCGTCGATCTATCGCATGTGGTCAATTGGAGACAAATACCCCGCAATGGAAAGAGTTCTCAACGGCGGCACATGGATTACACTGGAGATCTGGTCGATTCCGCAAGCCAACTTGGTCAATCTATTAGAGGAGGAGGCCAAAGGGTTAGTTTTAGGTAAAGTTGCTTTAGCGGATGGAACACAAGTATTAGGCATACTGGGTGAAAACTATATTGTCCAAAACCAGAAAGATATATCCAAGTGGCATGGCTGGCGAGCTTATGCGGAGAGTATGAGTAGTAATAAAACCGGTCAGTAGCACTAATATCAAATATTTGATTTAGACAATCGAAATGAGTACATATACAGAAATCGCAGTAAATAGACCATTGATGCGTGGCCTGGCGTTAGATAAAAACTTAATACAAAACAATGCAACATTTGTCAGGGAGGCTAAAACAGAAGCCATTTACCGGATGTGGGCAATCAAAGGCGAATATCCTTCGATGCAGAGAGTGCGTACTGGTGGAACATGGTTCAACATTGAAATTTGGTCCTTACCCAAGGCTAGTTTAATTGAAGTGCTTAATTTAGAGGCAACGGGACTAACTTTGGGTAAAGTAGTCTTAGAAAAGGGCGGGCAAGTTTTAGGGATATTAGGAGAAAACTATTTGACTCAGCAACAAGAAGACATTTCCCAATTTCATGGATGGCGCAACTATATACAACAGAAATCTAAAAACTGACGTTGAAGCTGCTTTTATTTGGCCCTAAACAATATCATTAGGTAGACAATCCACTCAGTCTATATCTTTGGGCGATATAGCTGCCTACCACGGCACGGTATTCCTACCCACTCTAAGCACCCTGCATCCAGAATCGTTACTACCGCCCCACCTCTCGAGTCTTCGCAAAAGGCTATATTCGTGGGACGCTTACCACAGGTGGGTATACGTTCGGCCACACTTCCCTCACCATCAAGAACGGTCACGTCACCTTGACCAAAAACTGCACAATATAATCGCCCGTCGCTACCGAAAGCCATCCCATCTGGCCCTACAAACCCCTCTGGCGCCCCAACAACCACATTGCCGAAAAGCTCCCGCTTGGGGTGCGTTAACGAAGCGAGATCGTAGCGGTAGATATTGCCGCTAATAGTCTCCCCTACATACAGCTGGCCCCGATCATCAATGGCAATACCGTTGGGAAAACGTAATCCGGAATCAAGCTGTCGCAACACATCTCCATTGCGAGGATCTATCTCTAATACCTGTCCATCGTAGCGACAAGATCGGCAATCAGCTCGAATCACCTGCCCCTGAACAAAAATATCCGGGTCAATCCCGGAATCGGTTAGGTAAAGTAAGCCATTTTCACCAAAAACCAGATCATTGGGCCATAAGTAGGGCTGATCTTCTGGTCCGTCATAAGATTCAATAAGATCCCCATTTAGCCCCATGCGAACAAGCTGCTTACCCCCTCCATCTGCAATCCATAAATTGTCATACCCATCGATTGCCATGCCATTAGGTCGCCGAGCAGGATAGCCTATTTGTTGATATTGACCCTGCAAGTCAATACGGCTTATACAGTGCCGTCCAGATGCCATTTCAGTGACATAAATGCGGCCATCAGGCAGACAGACGGGCCCTTCTGGTTCTTGTAAGCATCTACACAGTACTTGTCTTTCCATGCTAACGACCACAGACTCGGATTGGTTAAAAAGGCATCATTTGTGATACGAGGGCGTATCAACGCCAGGAGGGGCTAGTCCAGCCAACCTAATACGTTTCGCCAAAGACTCTCCTTGAACTCCTTCCGGAAAAACCCAAAGTGGCCTATTGATGTATTTCCAATAGAGCTGGTTTGAATAACCTCAATATCTGTATTCGCATTACAGTAAAAATCTCGCAATGCATGGACAGCCTTCTCTGGTGCAAAGTCCTTATCGTCATCTATTAGCAGGAACTTCATATCACACTGCAAGCGCTCGAATCCCTCACGAATCGGCCGACCATGCTGATCGACAACGTAATCCTTATGTCGAGCCCAGTAAGCCCATTCACGAGCTATTCCTGCAGGTAGGTTCTCTCCCCCCCAAAGTACTCCAGGCACCCATCCCAAAACATTCGATAGCAAAGGAAATGCGCAGTACCATCCGAATAATAGCTTTGGCTGATACCTTGCATCCCAATACCCCCAATAGCCGCTCTGAGAAGAAACACAATACACACTCGCGAATCGGGTGTTATTTGATGCAAGACCTACAATTTGACCACCGACACTATGGCAAATGCAGTGCCACTCCAAGCTTTTAGCTCGTTTGCTACACCAATCAATCACTGCCGCCAAATCTCTCTCCCCCCAGGCTCTTAAGGTCAGCCGTTTGTCCCTTTGATTCTCGATAGCGGACTTACCGATACCTCGGTAATCATAAGTAAGAACCAAATAGCCATTCCGGGCTAAGAAACAAGCAAAATCCCGATAGTAGCTCTGCTTAACCGCCATAGCAGAATTAATAATGATGCCGGCTTTGGGCACCTCACTCGGCGAGAATAGCCTTGCACCAAGCACTATCCCATCGTTAGTGGGGATTTGCTGTGCCTCAATCATCTATTCAAAGGTTCCCCCGTGTAATTCAACACAAACTATTGGGTAAGTTAAAATTCCGCCCAATACTTCCGGTCTATCGCATGAGAGGTAATTAACAAGTTGATCCCTAACAGGTATTTCCTCCTTCCAAGAGCAGTAAATTGACTTGAATATTCACTTCTCGACACTTACCACCCCCTAAAGACTAGAGCAAGTTAAAAGCCTTAATTATATAGCCCTATATAGTTAGATTTGATGTTCCAGTTTATGAATTGAAAGGAGGTAGCTTTACCAAAAAGTCAAATAACATGGCAGACAATTGCTCTAGCTTTCCACTATTTTACCTGCAAATGTCCAAGTGAGATGCACAAAAATATACCCTGCCAATAATCCTCATATTCACTATCAAAAGTGCTAAAACTTCTAAGTACTCTAAAATGCAAGGGTCAGGTTTGATAGCCGATCAATCCAATCGCCAAATTAAGGAGATTTGATTTATCGCTTATCTTATATTTCACCTGATTCACTTAAAATGATTTTGAGCTATAGACAACAGGAAGTTTAAGTGCATGTCTGATCGATTCAGTATTATTATGCCATGCTACAACGATTCTGACCTTCTGTATAACCTATTACAAGGCTACACTTTACAAACCTTTCCAAAGGAAAATTTTGAAATCATTATTGTAGATAACAACTCGCAAGACCCCAACATCCTGTCATGTTACAACCAGTTTAAGAACCACCTTACTTTAACTTTATTATTCAGACCTCAATTACCAAACCCATTCGCACTTAACTCGGCGCGAAACTTAGGGGTAAAGATTGCTAAATACGAGTGGTGTGTATTTACAGATAGTGATTGTATCCCCGCCCCGAACTATCTGGCAGAGATTCAAAAAATAATCAATGATTATGGGCCTAGTATCTGCATGACCGGGATAAGGGAATTTATTCACTCTAAAGATATTGACCCAGCAGAAATGGACGGCGACGGCAAGTACCTTGATGCATGCCCTAGATTTAATAGCCCATCAAATTATGGGCTCAGTAAAGATAGGCGCCTAGGGAAAATAGAGCAATTACCCAATACAGAACACCCCTGGGGGCACTTTTATGGCTGTAATATGGTGTTTAAAAGGCAGGATGTCATTAAAGTTGGTTTTTTCGATGAAAAATACGATGGAACCTGGGGTTACGATGACATAGACCTGGCTTATCGAGTTATCAATGAGCTCAAAGTTCAGCCAATTTTTATGAAAGAAGCCATTGTCTACCACCAAGACAACATAAATTTAACAGAGACAATCAATGGCAAGAGGAACAAAATTAAAGATTTGAGCAACCCAAACTATCAATATATCTGCAAGAGAATTTCCGGGTATTATGAGTTTAGTAATCGCGAATTCAAACGATTTGGGCTAACAACTACTGCAAGCTAACAATTGACCTGAGTGACCAACTTAAACGCGCCTAAATATTATTATACATTTTTCAAGCATCTATCAGATATCTGATAGTTCAATCTCACTGGAGAAAGATTTCAGAAATAGAACAACCTTATCAAGAGAGAAAACAGCCTCATTAACAGCAACCTCAATATGATAACCATCAGAAGCTTTACTAATAACAAAAACCAGTGCATCTCTTGTGATTGAATAGGTCGCGATACAGTCGACCTCTCGAGCAGGCAAATAACTAAATGTAAAGTCTTCGTTGATACTTGATGTAACTTGTTTCTCTACTTTTAACATATTGAGGAGTACCATTGCATAATATGCAATGTGGTACCTTTTCAATAGGTATATTTGATACCTAGAGAGTTTATTTAGAGAAAAATAGAAACCAGACGCCGTATTTCCTACCCCGGCCAGTCTTTCACCCTGATCCGGAATGTTGTGAATAAACTCTTGGGTAATCAATATGTTTGCTCGCTGCCTTTCGAAAGTACTGACAAAATTATCTATAAAAGATTTCAAGACATTTTCGAAAGATATCTCGCTAGATTCAACTTTAGCTGACACCAATACGATGTCATCGAGATCTCCTTTTATACAACCCTTTTCCTCCAAGAGAAATGGATTTGGCTTGCTCTCCTTCCTATTAAACATTCTCAGACTTAAACCTATAAATATAGCTTGGGCCAGCCCTATTACTCGGTGAAAATTCGAGTATTGCCCATTACCCTTGTATATATGCATTATTGAAGAGCAATATGCATCTGACTTCTCCTGATCTTTCTTCAACAAGCAATTGGCATATTTAGAAAAGAGCAAGCCAGTGTAACCGGAAAAAAAATCATGATTTGCTATAAAGCACACAGACGTGCTATCAAAATGGATGTAGAAGGGGATCTTTTCAACCTCCAACCTCTTATATAGGACCTTCCTTCCAACGACACCTGTCAGCTCTTCCCTCAACGCTTCTATCTTTTCTAAGTAAAAGCGTTTCGGGTGAGGCGCGGTAGTCAATGCAACTAAGTCATAGAGCTTGTCTAGACAATCAGTAATTTCATCTTGGTTACTTCTAGTGACAACATTTATAAGCAGAGTAGATACACAGCCATAACCTTTTAAGTGCTGCTGGACAAAGCTCTCTGGCGCTTCTATCGGCGTGAATAATCTGGACAGAAAGTTGGATTTGTCGGCCACGATACCACCTTACAAGGAAGGGATTGTCACTTCAGTCGATCACATACCATCTAAATTTAGTCAACTACCCTTATGGCCACAATTACTTCAAGGTTTTCCTTTGAGCAACTTAGCATAAAGAGGACGTAGAAAAAAATAAGACAAGTAGTTATTATCAGCTAACAACCATTAACACAACTATGTATGCGCCGGGGTCCATATCTAAATAATAACTAAAGAAAAACTACACGCCCATAGATACCTGACAGGGTTGTCGCAAGACGCATGTTTAATCAAATTATTTTCTTAAATTTAAAGCTAACGAAGCCTTATCTGATGATAAGCTTCACCATCTAAATAATTGGCAGACCAAGCTTCTAAAGTGACTCAACAACTGCACTTGGATCAATCCTGAATACTGTTGCATGTGCCCACGTAGCCCCATAGAACCTTAACATGCTATAAATCGTTTGAGCCTGTTGAGTAAAGCATTGCCCTGTTCCAATACCGTTAAACACAATGGAAAATTGTTCTTTTATATGAGAAGTAAATATTTCAATACTCAAAGCAACCTTTATTAAACTCAATAAATCACCTTCACTCTAACCTGAAATGCATCTTGAATTATACAGATAGGGAAGCTTCAAATTTCTTTAAGCCTGGAAAGGTAAGTATATTTTTTGATCCTGGCAAAATACTTATGCCTATGATTCCCATCCTTGCTCAGACCTAACCACACAAAGACATAATCAAAGCAAACTTCATTAAATGCAAAAAATAGCCAATAGTTTCAATACTTATAGAGGCTAACACACCGGGTTAGTAGTTAGGAGCCAGGAAATGAGTAAATAGCTTTCTGATCTAGTTCAAGTGCCAACCAAACACCACACCTTTACAGTCCAATATAAACCCCGTCTAGAGCTCAAACTTGAAAGGTACAAATCCTACAGAGGCACCCTCATCTATTTTTAAATGGGGGATCGAATAGATTTTTTAAAAGTCAATTAGCTGGGACGCAAAAAGCCTATGAAGCAATTTAATGTATCAAACAGCGCGACTCAGTGTATTTGGTTGCCTTTAAGAGTGACTAAACTATTAGACTATGGAAATGCTATTTGTTTACTTGTTACTCGGCGCCATCGCGGGTACAGCGGCAGGCCTCTTGGGGATTGGTGGAGGCTTGATCATCGTGCCTGCTTTGGTGTTGATTTTTTCTGCCACGGGCATCTCCCCCCAGGTGCTGACCCATATGGCGGTGGGGACTTCGTTGGCAACCATTATCGTGACTTCAATCAGTTCGGTCTGGGCACATAACGCAAAAGGTGCCGTTGACTGGCACCTATTTTGGATTATGACTCCAGGGATACTTGTGGGGTCTTGGCTGGGCGGCGTGACAGCAGACTTGTTACCTGGTGCTTGGTTGCAGCTATTGATTGGCGTGTTTGCCATATTTATGTCTGTGCGTATGGGCTTAGGTGGGTTGGCCTCAGCAACCTCACAAGAAAATGGCGATCACTTACCCGGGGCAGCACCTTTGATATGTTCCGGAGGAGTAATCGGCTGGCTCGCAGCGATCTTTGGTATTGGTGGAGGGGCCTTGGTGGTACCCTACTTATCGCACTTCGGTACAAAAATGCAGCGCGCTGTCGGAACCTCTGCTGCCTTTGGTCTGCCAATCGCGATTTCTGGTTCAGTCAGCTTTGCCGTGCAAGGGTGGGACAATCAGTTACTACCGAAGTGGAGCAGTGGTTATATTTACTGGCCGGCTTTTCTGGGAATTGTACTTACCAGCGTGCTCTTTGCCAGGCTTGGTGCCAGTGTTGCTCACAGGATATCTGCTAAGCGCTTAAAGCTGTGTTTTGCCTTACTGCTTTGTATTATCGGGGTTCGCTTTATCTGGCAAAACTTCAATCTACTATCTCGGCTAGGCTAGACCTACTCTCTGGGTTGCTTTTAACGGATCGGAAGTAAATAGTCTATCCCCTCCAAACATCTATTTTCAGATGCTCGCAATAGCCATCGTGGTCTTAAAAACTCCCGGTCGAATTACTCTTGCCAGCCCTTCGGATTACGCGACTGAACCATACTTATAGGGAATTAGTAACACAATGATTGATATTTACTCCTAATGCATGCCTACCAAACATTATGTACTCAAAGTAGCAAAGATTATTTTTAGCCATTGACAATCTCTACCTTCAAATTAGGAAAGGCTTCGTTCCGCGTTAAACTTGCCAGCAGGTAATTGAAATTTTAAAGATGGAACTCCATTAAAATATAGGCACGAAAAAGTCATATTGAATTTTACACTCAAGGTAGAGGGCATGTAGGCCTCAGACAAGAATACCGTGTTGCCGAGAGCACAGCGCCTATCTCGGCACAGCCCACTATATCAACCAGGCACCAACCATTTCTGAACCGGAATTTTTTGAGGGTTTGCGCAGACTTTGTGAGATAGTGGGAGCAGTACAGAAAACTTATATTTGCCTCAATAAATACTGATATCTTAGCGCGGGCTATTGCCGATGCTTCCTCCCCTGCGCACGCTGTAACTTAGTTCAAACCGTTTAATACATTTACCTCCAGCCGCATTAGCTTTAATGGAATTTATTCCGATAATAGATTAACCCCCTACCCTTTCACTCTTGAAACCCTTATCAAAGCGCTAGCCAGAATCATTGGTAAAAACTATAGGATCAACAATACCAATTAAGATAGCGGACGCCCCACTTGGCCTTCGACAAAAATTCTAGTGATCCCATGTAAAGCTTCTTCAAATACTCAAACAGAGAGGCTTCACCAGATTTCCTATCAAAATAATGCCCCTTTAGAGAAATTATTAAGTGATCCACAGAAAGGTAGATCCAGAGAACTAGAATGGCGCTCCCAATTCTAATAACTCAAAAATGAGATTTTGTCGACAATTTCACAGATAACAATCGATTCCAATCGCACATTTACGGGCAAACTTATGAGCAAGCTATTCAGCAAGAAAACTTTGGCACTGGCATTTACAGTCATACTGGCTTCATGTGGAGGAGGTGGAGGCTCTTCTTCAGATTCGGACCCAGCCCAATCATCTGGCGACAATGGCGGGGGCCAAGGCTCTGGAGATGGTGGCGGTTCAGGTAGTGGTAGCGGCTCTGGGGATAGCGGATCGGGGACCCTTCCAGACAACGAACCTGGGACCGTGACTGTTGGCGATATAGAAACAGCAGATCTGGGGTTTGCCCAGATTACTTCCCGGGATATCACATTGCCGAATGGCCAAACCAATGCCGAAGAAGTCCATGGACTCCCACACTATATAGCTAGAACAGATAGTAATCAGGATGACAATCTACAGTCCGTGCCCATGCGAAGTTACACCACAGCTTGCGCAACCGATACTGATAGACCCAGGATGTTTGTTTCCAAAACCCTTAGCGAAGGTAGTGGAGAAGATGAAATCACTTATGGCACTGTTTATGAGCTGCAATATAATCCTGAAACTCTAAGCTTCGACCAAACCGGCAATACCACAATTCTAAAACAATGCTACGAAGCCCATGGTATCGCAGCTAGCGCTGATTGCTCACGGGTTGCGGTCTTATGCAACACTGAATACCAGGCAAACGAGCGCTATGATGTTCAAGGGGATCTGGTTGAGCAATACGGTAGCGACTGGATGAAGATGGAAAATAATATCAGTGCTATTGACGGACGTATTGAAAGGGATATCGGCCTGATGATATCTACCAATCACAGTCAATACATTGGCTATTTTACGGACCATCTCACACTAAAGTTCGAGGACTTCCTACCTGGGCTAAAAGAAAATTTCCCCGAGACCGACTTCGGCGATTCCCCGACCTTTAAGACAATTAAAGGTAACGAAATGCAAGAGGAGATGGCTTATATTGTCGATCAACTCTCTGATGCCGACTATAACGCTATGGTCGAGTATATTCGCGAGAATGGCTACAAATATAATGATCAAATCTGGCTAATGGAGTGGGATAACTTAGCGCTTAGCGAGAAGCCTGCTGCCTACGTTGTAAACAAGATGCATGGTGGCGGCCACGCCGGAGCCCAAGAGCTTATCTATGTCGAGAATGATAGCCAAGGCCGCACCAGCTACGCCTTCTCAGTAACTGCTCGGGTTTTTGATAGCAGCTATGGTGGCTCCCACTATTCTGCTGGAATGACTGTTATTGATCGCGATAACTGGTCCTTAAATATGAGTGGCAGCAATAACAGAGGCTGGTATTGGCTTTGCGGCTACGGTCACGTCTTGAATATCCGGGCATTTTACAACCCTGGTAACGAAAAATACGGGGCAATTTGCACTAGCGATGGCGGTCAATATAATCAATCGCGCGGATTAAACACTATTGCCATCAAGATGGAGGATACTTCATCAACTAGTAGTTTTGAAGGTTACTACAATTATCTGATCCCTTCCGACAACGCATTTTTCTCTAACGGAGGTGGACATACTGTAGTTCCTGTAAATGAAGATACTAACTTATCTCTCATCGTGTCCCCCAAGTACATTGATGACGAAGAAATGAATCGCTTCCTGCAAAGCGAATACGGCATTGATACCAGTACTGAAGGGCCATTTGACCAGCAATGCTCCTCCGATGATACGAACTGCTTCTTTTCCTACATGTCAAACAGCGATAATCCAACCATTTCAAGACAGGGACTACGCAGCGGGGATGCTCTGGAATCTTCATCCCTGACTCGCATTGGCATTGCTAAAGTGGATGGTGAAGGAAGTATTGAGGGGGAAGGCTATAAATGGCTTGTAGAAGAGCCCGACTGTCAAATCAGTGACCCACAACTTATCGACTTGAAAAATGGGCGTTACCTATTTGGCTATGCTCAATTTCAGTGTATTTCCGACAACCTTTCTTATAACCGGAGTTCCGCTAAAAATGGGGCAATGCGGATGCTTGTTCCGAAAGCCTACTATGTTATGGAAATTGATGCAGACCTAAAGGTTTTGGAAGGCCCTGTAAAGTTGACGAATTTTGGTTGGGGCGGGCTTGACGAGCCTGTCTTCATAGGCAACGGCAAAGTCGCTTGGTCATATATCAAGAACCCTACAATTGATAGTTACGGCGGCGGCAAGCAGAACATTTGGCAAGCGATGATTTATCACTCAAATAGCGCCAATTGATTCATTCATAAAAAGTAAAACCAGCTGTGATAAAAATGGAGGTTTTTGCTCTCCATTTTTATCACACAACTGTTAGATCTCCAGAAGCTACAATAATAAAGAAGTGCTATTCACCTATTTATCGACCGATAGCAAAAGCTTGTCGAATAAAAAATCAAAACCACTGTTTCTTCACACAATGACTACTGGATCGGTAGAATAATACGGCAACAGTTCAGTGTAATTGCTTGAAACTACGTGCCCAGATACAAGTATGCTAACCTCCCGCCTAAATAAAATTAGTCACTGAAATACAAAAAATTAACCGCCCTTTCTTCATTGAGTTTTGAATTTAGAAGCCAAGACGCAATAAGGAGATCGCGATGGCTATTACTGTTCATGTCTGGAAGCAAAAGACCGGGAATGTCGGACATGCTTCCATCACCATTGATAACACCTATATGAGCTGCTGGCCTTCTTCAGCAGCAGGAAAAAAGGACTTTAAAATCGGGCGATCGCACAGCCCTTCCTTTCCAAATGATTATCGAGTTGATAGGCGCCTCGAGGGTGGTGATGCGGATCAGAACATTCTTATCGATGGGCTGAATGAAACAAAAATGATTGAAGCCTGGGAAAACTTCAAGGGCGAACAGAAGCATTACAATATGAAGGATCAGAATTGCTCGACGGTCGTTGCCTGGCTACTTGAGACTGGCTCAGGGTTCGCATCACCTGGAAAAGGAGGAAACAAAATCAGTGACTGGGCAGCGAATCCTATTCACCATATTCTCTTCCAGTTACGCTTTTTTGGTAATCATATTGATATGTGGACACCCAATGATGGGTTAGCTTATGCGCTACAAATTCGAAGCCAGATAACCTCATGAGCCTACCGCTATTCTACTCGCCAAATTACAACATCAGCTTGCCGCTGCTTTCCAGCTTGCATCCTTTTGATGGCTGCAAATATGAGAAAGCATTGGCACTGATTAATACCGAGTCAGAAGCGAATTTTGAGTTAAAAGTTGTTTCAGAGCCTCTTAGTCAAGACTGGCTATTATCTGTACATACGCAGCCCTATTTAGATAGCTTGCATCAATCGAAAACGCTGGCTCGCGTTATAGAGGTGCCGCTACTGCACTTGCTGCCCGCAGGCGTTTTAAATAAATATTTCATGAAACCAATGCGCTTTGCAGCAGAAGGCACTTGCTTGGCGGTACTGGAAGCCTTGAGCAAGAAAACCTCTGCTTTGAATCTCGGTGGAGGTTATCACCATGCATTCACTGGTCACGGTGAAGGGTTCTGTGCTTTCGCCGATGTAGCCATTGCTATTAATCGTGCTCGCGAACAGCCCCTGCTCTCACCAGATGACAATATCTGGGTAATTGACCTTGATGCCCATAGAGGGAATGGGTTTGCTGACTGGGCCATGGAGGACCCCAATATACATATCTTTGATATGTACAATATGCAAGCCTACCCCGGCTTGCACCCCGATGAGCAGGAATCTCGCTGGCCATTTTTAGTCCCCCTAAAGCAAGGAACAGATACTGAAGGTTACCTCAGTAGATTGGAGTCAGAATTTTCGGACTTCATTAAGCAGAGCCCGTTGCCTAAACTGGTTATCTACAATGCAGGCACAGATATTATTGCCCAGGACAAGCTGGGGGGGCTACAAGTCAGTATCGATGGGGCTAGAAAAAGGGACCAATGGCTGGTTGACCAGATTCAATTACTGGATGTGCCTATGGTTACCGTAACCAGTGGCGGCTACTCCGAAAACTCCTATCGTCTAATAGCAGACTTAGCAATATACCAGGCAAAAAAGGTAACAAATTGAAGCTCTGAAGAGGCCTCTGTTATTGAGGAAAAAGGTCCAACAAAAAACCGCTCCCTAACCCACCAGGATTCTTTAGTATTTAGACACTTGATTGACACAGGAGTACTAAACGTCAGGTTACTCTTTGAGTTCTTTCGCCCGCAACCAGGCCAACCCGAGACCAGCGGCAACCGTAATACCCATGCCTATCACACCACGGATACCGAATTCTGTGCCAAACATAAAACGATCGGCTAACACACCGACGAGGATCGCACTGTAAAACAGTGCCCCAACGAGATAAGCAGGTGCGACACGATTAGCGATCGTATAAGCGAGGTTCTGTGGAACAAACAGCAGTGCGGGAATCGCGAGAATCCATAGCGACGATGTCTCTACCTTCGCATCCTCCCAGAATACAATAGATAAGCTAAAGACCAACATCCCAACAGCGAAATAGAACATGATGCGCTCAGGTGGCTCGGTCCGGCCTGCGACACCGGTTGTGATACTACCCGCTGCACGCGCTACTCCCGCTAGCAACGCAAGGAGTGAGTAGGGATTGAAAATGCCCTGAACACTGTGCTGGATCAAAATGAGGCATACGCCCAAGAATGCCAATATCGCAAGAAAGATAGTGGCGATACTAACCCGGTGACCGAGGAATACTCGGGCCATCAACATGGCAAAGAATGGATTCGTGCTTTCCAGCACCAGCGCATCTGCGATGGGTATGCCCTTGACCGCCCAATAGAAGGCAGCAAAATAGACAAAACCTGATATGGAGCGAAGGACAAGGATCTGGGGATTCACCGGCCTTATCCCCGCCATCCCCTGTCGCATCAGAAGAAACATACCCGACAATGGAGCAAGCAATATGACCTGTGCAGCCAATAGCAGAAATGGGCTAAGGCCTGCACCAGAACCCAGCTTACCGGCAATACCAAGACACCCCATCAACACTCCGCCAAGAAGAGCTAGCCCAACACCCAGGGAATGATTTTGATAAGAAGATGGCAAACTGTCACTACCTTTGGCAAATAGAGGTCAAACCTGCCTGAGAGGCAATAATGATGCCTTCATTTATGCATCGTGCGAGTCATTACAGAGCGGGACTCTATGTAACATTAGCCCCCCGATTGATTTATTTCCTATTGGGCTGACCAAAGATATTGTTGCGACAATCGCATGCCTGGATATGTGATTTTTCCAGCCTACCAATATGATGATCTTAAGACGAAAGCTGGGTTAGTTGCTACTTGTAAGTAGTGAGGGTCAGATTCTGCAAAGCAGGCCATCTTTTCCACAAGACCACTATTTAGTGCTAGTGAGCTGGAGCGGTTAATTTTTTATGTCTCAGAGCGTGGAGCACATTGGCCAGAATACACCTCCAATCCTCAAGCAGCTGGGTATTTCACCCAATCACTAGCCCTTTTAAAGTCGCATCACAAACTCAGTGTAAACTGCGATCACAGAAGCAGAAGCAGAAGCAGAAGCAGAAGCAGAACAACACGAGTATTAGTTAATAGATACTAAATGAACAGCAAGGAGAACTGCGGTCGCTCCCTTCCCGCCCGACCGTACCAACTGCCAAGCATCTAAAAATATTTCACTGTATCCTAGCCTTTAGGCTACAAAGAGTTACAGCTAGGAAGAGCATCAATAAAACTGTCAGTATTTATTTTTTAGTTATACAGATTCTGACTAATTTTCTTGGATCATAATAATGTTATAATTACAGAAATTTATGTTCGGAATGCATAAATTTGATTTTCACAAAGATAAGGGAAGTTTAATGCTTAAAGTTCATGCTATTTTTTTAGTTAGCCTTTTAGCTTCTAATGTTGCCGCTGCAGAAACTTTTGATGGGGATGTCGGGATTGGTGTTACAGATCCGATGGCCACTTTGCATATTCAAGATTCAGGATCAACCAATCCTGCAATCCTAATAACTGGTGCAAGTTCTTCCGAAGGTGATATCGCCGTCTTGAATGATGACACATTTCAACTCGGCAATTGGAAAGATTCTACTAATAGCTATATTAACTGGCTACAGGTTGATTCCGTAGATGTGGCTGAGTCCGAGAATAATGGTTATGCGCCTGGCACCACAAAGACAAGATTAAGAATAATGGGGGACGTTAGTCAATCAACTATCTATCATTATTCAGGCTTCGATCTTACTTATCCAAAGGAAGAGTCATGTGACGAGAGCGAAGAGTGTATACCCTATGAATATAGGGAAGAGCTTGCACTGAAGGCACACTCCGATAGCGTAGGTGAAGGTAGCAACGGGGCAGGAGCTCACTTTTATGGTGATGCCGACAGTCAACATGCCGGCTGGCTTAGCTTTTTTACTGGCGGTAAATCAAGATTATCTATAAACCAACAGGGCCGAGTGGGTGTGGGCTCTGAAAATCTCCTTGACGATTACGAAAATCATTTCAAAGGACGCTTCAATATCATTAACCCTGTTAATGAGCCAGGCCTATATATCGAAGGCGCCAGCTCAACTGAAGGTGATATTGCGTGGAAAGAAGGCGAATATCTTCAAATGGGAACATGGAGTACATCCACAGAGTTTGTCGATCATGAAGAAACTATCGTTGGTGAATTCAATGAAGTAGTTAAAATTACGCATACAGGAAATTTATCAATCAATAACCCAGTAGAAAATGATGAGTCACCAGGGTACATGCAGCTGGACACTTCTGCAGGAACACCTCCTGAATCAGATTGTAGTAGCTCATCTGATGTAGGCCGAATGGTTATGCATCAGTCTGACTCACTACTCTATGTTTGTTCTGGATCAGGATGGAAAAACCTGGCCCTTTAAGAATCCAGGATGAAAATAAAATAAAAATATTTAGTAATTTCAGCTAAGGCCTACTTCTCACCTAGTTTGGACCCTAACTTATCAATAGATTCAGGGCTCCCGGACTCCTCTCTAATCTAAGGAGTCCTGAATCAATTTGACCTCTATATTAATGTTGTGCCTCCCCCTATTTAGTAAACTCGCATTTGCCCAGCCGGTCGCTAACTTATATAAAGATCATTACTCTCGGAAAACTCTCTCAATATCTTCATATATTTTTCCACATACTTTAGAGCACTTTCTTTGCTAACTAGCGGTTCGCAATATCCAAAAACGAACACCCCTTCTCCATCTATTGTACAAGTCACTAGCATGATCGGGTGTTCTCCATGTGTTTGTACCGTCATAACTACACCAAAGTCAAAGAACTCCAAAGGGCCCGTATACTCACCTATATCCCCTACATTGGATACGCAAATCCCAGAGGGAAAGTAACCTTTAGCAGTACTAGAATCTTTAGCCAAATGTTCAATATCAACAAGGCTGTAATCGGGCACAATTGGAGGTTTAAAAAAATTCCCTCGCCTCACCTGTAAATAGAATTTTCTTTGAATTAAACGTGCGAGGCTCAATAAGTCAAGACTAGTTTCATTTGATGATAAGGATATAGTTAGCGCAATTGTACATTCCCCAATAACATCCCGTTCTATCTGGTGTTTACACAAACATTGTGCATTTATAGGCAACATTAACTCTGCTTTTGAGCGAAAACCTGGTAATGACTGGGCGGCTATAATCGCAATAGCATTATAGATAGAGGTGACCTGCACATTCTCATGTTTTGAAAGTAAATACAAAAGAGAAAATAATTTTTTGGGTAGGACCCGGTACATAGAACATCCCTTTCGAAGGGAAGCATTTACTGCCTGCTCTACAGGCCACTTTGGAGAAATATCATTTCCGTCACCAACTGCCAACTGTCTTTTATTAAGGTGTTTTATGGAACTAACATAATCCACCACCGATTTTTTCATGATCGAAGCAGAGGATTCATCTTCAGCCCCGCCTCTCAAGTACCGATCCAAATCTCTAACTAGGAGTAATAAGGAGCGTCCATCCATGGCAGCATGGCTTACCATAAAAGCAATCCACTTTACTTCTTCATGCTCATTCACATAAACCGTGAAACGATAAGCATATTTATCCAGCTCAAGAACTTTACTTCCTAATCGCTTAAACTCTTCCTGATAATTTAAAGGCAATGCATCATGCTTTATTTCAAAAGGAATAGCTTTAAAAGCTACATCACAGAACCAATAAGCATGATGATTTTTTTCTACACGAGAACGGAGCATTGGGTGCAGATTATGGAGATATTCCATTCCCTTTAGTAATTCCTCAACACCCAGAGACCTACAGGTCCTGAAGAAGACGGCTAGTTGAACTGCACCGTTAGACTTTTCGGTCAACTCTACAAAGAGTGCTTCCTGAGCCCCAAGCTTCCGAAAAGGTTTTACTTTATTCATTGCAGGCTCTTCCCAGTCGGGAGATTACTGCCAATAGTATAGAACGAGGACGCGCTACACCCACGCAACATTTATAATAATCGATTCTACATAACTACAAGATTTGCACAAACCTCATAGATATCGGCGCCGTAGTTAATGGGATCCCTTTCCACCTATCTTTTTTGATGGTGTCTTTGTGGACCCCCATGCACTGTTACTTACTATCAACGCCGCTCAACATTCTCCGCTCAATAAAAACATATAAATGATAAGCAACAACTATAACTCCGACCATGCACCCCATCTGAATTGAGCCACTGCCTTTTGATTCTCTAAATCAAACAAAAATGAACACACATAAGCTATGACACTCGTTAAATCAATCAACATAACCATTTAAAATATGATCAACCAATAACCGCGTAATAAGAGCTTTTTAAGATTCACTAATACCAGCCCATTCTATTTGCTCTTACTATCATTACCCAGGCAGAATAACTTTTACTCCAGCTTCTTGTGGTCTCGACACCCATCAAAGAAAAAGGTTTAAACGCCTACTCCATTGACACAGCATGGAAACCTCACCAACATATTGTATATAAAAACAGTTAAACTTTGATTCTATGACCCTACCTCGATACTCGCAGATTTCTCTTGATAGAACACCTTACTACCACTGTGTCTCTCGCTGTGTACGCAGGGCATTCCTTTGCGGAAAAGATACCCTATCAGGACAGAACTATGAGTGCCGGCGCCACTGGATTGAGGCCAGAATGCAAAAACTGGCCGACATCTTTGCCCTTGATATCGCAGCCTATGCCGTAATGAGTAATCACTACCATGTAGTGCTCTATATTGACGCACACACAGCGAAAACTTGGTCCGATGTTGAAGTCATTCATCGCTGGCAAGAACTTTTTAATACTTCCAAGCTGGCTCAACGCTACATTCAAGGTCATACCCTTGATCACGGTGAGATGGGAAAGCTCAAAGAGCTTATTGCTCTGTGGCGAGAAAGATTGATGGATATCAGCTGGTTTATGCGCTGCTTAAACGAATCTATTGCTCGTAAGGCTAATGCAGAAGACAATTGCACAGGCCGCTTCTGGGAGGGGCGCTTTAAATCCCAGGCTTTACTGGATGAAAGAGCCCTTGCCGCTTGTATGGCCTATGTCGATCTCAACCCCATCCGCGCCAATATGGCAAAAACCCCTGAAGATTCTGATCACACCTCCATTCAACAGCGTATTCGCGCAGCAATCTCAGGCGAGCAGCCCAAAGAGCTACTGCCACTTGTGGGCGGTGAGCGACTAAATATGCCAAAGGGTTTACCCTTTCAGTTAGATCACTATCTAGAGCTTGTCGACTGGAGCGGGAGGCACCTAGATCTTAGAAAGCGCGGAGCCATTGCCGAAAATACTCCTCCCATACTTAAACGGCTGGGTATTTCACCTAAACACTGGCTGTATCTCAACCAAAATTTTGAAAGTCGCTTTAAAAGTTTGGTAGGGTCTGCTGAGGCCATACGACACGCTTGCAGGCAACTCGATAAACGTTGGGTACATGGCATAAGCGACTGTCGACGCTACTTTTCTGCATCACCTTGCTAACTCCCTTCCACTCTCTCGATACTATTTTCCATTTTTATTCAGAGGCGCAGTTTTTCTAAGCCCAAGCATAGATATTCTGAATTTCACCTCACCTTAACTATAAAGCAGAAAGAAATAGCCATCGGGACTAGCGCCAGCAACGCCGCTGGCGCCTTTCTCTAATCTATGGGTGTCTAGAATTGTTCCTAACTGGCTTCGCCGGACCCGACCCGTGCGGGACACGCACGAATCACCTACAGGATCTCCCGAGTTCCGCGCAAAAGACATCAGTACATGCATCAGGTCAATTGACTCCGGAGACCGATGTAGATACTCGCAAGAAACGTATCTACCTCTGTTGCCTTCCCCATCACCCAACAAGGTCGGCGATCTCAAATCTTGTTTTCGGAGCTCAATACTGAGCCTGCACCTTCCCCTGTCAACGCTTAACCCTGGCCGTTACCGGACAACGCCCATGACTCGGGGCCCCAGCGGCTTGCTAAACCTTACCGGGTAGAGGGCTTTCACCTCCAATCTTTTGCCGATTTAGCTCGGCGCACTGGGTGTCCTAGATAGTTGCTCTAGATAGTTGCCCTTAACGTAAAAATCCCAGCCAATTGGCTGGGATTTTTTCAAGATGCCCAATAGGTTTTATCGGGGAATTCACCCTGCCTCCAATGCTTCATGAGAGCAAAGCCTGCTCGCTGCGCCTGAGCCTCCCTCTCATCACCTTCTGCGGGTTCAATAATTAAAACATCCCCATTGTCTTTACGAATCTTTATTTTTCCAAATTGCTTACCCGTACTTCCATATTCATAAACGACAAATTCACCTTCGTCAGCAAATTTAACGACATGTATAGAAAAAGCCATTATGGTCTCCAGACTCTACCTGTACTCTCTGTTTTGTTGTGAGCAGTGTCATAATCAACTTTGAAGATTTTTTCAAATCTTGATTCAAAATACTCGTGCTGCAACAAAATCAGATCGTTATCTGTATGCGTACCACCCTGCAAGCGTTTCCAAGAATCTGCAATTTCAATATCTGGATGGAAACGGCCAACACTGCCGTCGCCTAGGATATGTGTATCGTCAAAAAAGACATGCTGCTTAATTCTTTCGACCTGAAATTCCGGCATGCCGGAGTTTTTAGCGATGGAAACAACATCAGAATTAGAATTCGATGCGCGAACAGCATCGTAGAAATTGACAGCCTCTGCTTCCGCTTTAAAGAAATCGTCAGCAGTAACTATTTTCCTTGCCCCTGTAGCTACTTCCACATTGTTTGGAACCCTCCCTCCCCCAGAAACCAACCCCCCAACCTCAAGATCAAACTTCGCCTCAACCGGAAGATACTCATAATTATCCCCCATATAAGCTCGCTCATCAAAACGACGTAGTTGATCGCTGAGACCTTCTGTTTCATTGAGCTTATTTAATGTTCGAAGCTTGGAAAGCTTAGACGCCCCAAAAGTAGCCACTCCCGCAGGATCAAGCACATAACTAGCAACTTCACCTCCTTCAAGGCCTATGGCCCCCGAAAGGGTTGTAGGCACACCAAAGAAAGAATCCTCCCCTATCAGTGAGTGATAGTCAGAACTCCATGGACTCAGGTGATCACTAAGCAACCCATGAGTAAAGATATTGGCACCCGCCTTACCTAAGAACTGTATGCCTTGCCAAGACTCATTAATGATTCCTTTTACAGACCATTCAGCCGTATCTAATAACGTTCCGTGCTCAGCATCCGCTGCAAGCCCAAGCTCACCTTTTAGCTGAGCTACTTCTAGTTCTCGTTGAACGCTGTAATCTCCTAGCGCTTTAGTACTCCCAGAAAAATCAGTCCCTCCCACACTCGCAAAATGCGAATTCGCAGCAGACGCTGCAACACCCGCATGGAAGTCATCCCAAACTGCCTGCACACCGGCCCTGGCCTGCAGGGTGCGTGCTTCATAATTTGCGATCTTCGCATCTAGCCGACTATTAAAACCGGCCGAGTGCATCATCACCTGCGTATTCCGCTGGATCACCGAACTGTTAGACCAGTAGTCCCTCTCACTGCCCCAAATATCACTTCGGCTAGCAATAACCTGTACAGTTTCAAGATCACCTTCGCGCCCTTGATAACCCGTAATTGTTGTTACGTGTGCATCAACGCGCTCCTGTAACTCGCGCTCTCTAGCACTGGCTTTTTCGCCACCAGTAACAGAAGCCGCATCCAGACCGCCGCCGGCAACCGGCTCACCATCACCGCCTAAGCGCTTGATCGAACTTTGAGCGACTCCTGCAGCAGTGGCAATTGCCACCCCACCCCAGTCAAAACTGTCGCCCCAGATAGCACTCTGCACTGACTCGTTGATCAGGGCACTGGTCAGCTCCCGGCCAATGTCCCCACCAAAAGTCTCTGCCCCCTGCATGACTCCGGCCAGTGCACCACCTCCGTCAGAGGGGTTTGCAAAGCCATCGGCGAGACCAGAACTGACTCCAGAGGCTACTGCGGAGGTGGCCACATTGCGCCAGCTAAAGCTCACGTCCTTGTTAAACGCTTTGTTGATGCCGTAACTGGTAACCGTACTACTCGCGCCCAGGATGGCGGAACCGGCCCAGTTCAGCCTGGTGGTGCCGCTGACCATTAGACTATCAAACCCTTGGAGGTAGCTGCCTACGCCCATAGTGGCAACCGTCGTCAAACCCCCAACGGCCGCATCGCTCCAGCTAAAGTCCTCTTGCATCCCGAGGCCAATTGCGGTTGCTTGACTGGCAACTGAACCAACGGCTCCGGCTGCAAAGGCTGTTGCTACTGTTCCTAAGCCAACGCCCATCCCACCAGTTAATAGCGCTGCTCCAGAACTCATGATGCTCCCAAACCCTGCACTTAACCCAGCCGTTAAAGCCCCCGCCGTAAATACCGTGGCCACCACCGCAACCACAATCACAAGGATCATACCCAGCGCACCACAGCCACCATCATCCACCGGCGGTGGCGGCGGCACATCCGGCAGGGTTGGGGCGGTATCCCCCATCTGCAGGGCACCGTCTACCGGGCGGAAGGTGTCGCTGTTGTTGTGGATATTGGTGACCACATTCGGCAGTTCGAGGCGCTGGCCTTTGGTCAGTACCTCGTCGCCCTTCATGCCGTTGGCATCGGCCAGGAGATACCACAGGCTGGAGTCGCCCCACACCGTGGCGGCGATGCTCTGCAGCGTTTCTCCACCCTGGGCTTCGTAGCTGGAGTAGCTGGCCGTGGGATAGTTGGGGTTGATCGGCTGGTAGTTCTGGTCGAAATCTGCCGATTGCACCGCCTGTACGTGATCGCCGTTGCTATTAAGGTGGCGGTTGCCCGCTCCTTCGGCCTCGGCTAGTGCTTTAACGTAGTCGTAGCGGCTCGGCACCTGGTCGTTGCCCACATCACCGACGGCGTGACCGTTGAAGTAGTAGAAGTGGCGCATCTCGCGGCCGTAGCTGCTCTGGCCGTCGTCGTTGATCTCTTCGCGCACCAGGGTGCGGCCTTCCTTATCGGTCACATAGGCGATGGCGCGCTGACCTTCGACGTCGTAGACCCGGCGAATATGGCCATTGCTGTCATAGGTGTAGAAGGCTTCGCCGTTCTCCCAGCTGTCGCGCTGCTTGGGGTGCAGGTCTTTATTCTCGGCTTTAATCCACACGGACTTGGTCTTGTAGCTATCCCACTTTTCGTAGGAGTTGTGCAGGGTAGTGACCGTGGGGGCGGCGCCGTCGTCTTCGGGATAGGCGCTGGTGACGGTGGTATCCACCGTCTGGCCATCACCGAGGAAGGTGTTGCGGCTGCGGGTCACCTCATTGGTGGCCATGCCGTTTTCATCGTACCGGGTGGTCTGATAACCGAGCTGGATACCATCGGCGTTGTAGTAGTTGTCGGTGGCGCTGGACAGTTTGCCGGCAGAGTCGTACTCGTAGTAGGCGGTGACCTGCCCCGCATCGTTATTGATGCGGCTGGCGCGCAGCACAAAGCCGCTGCCCTGGTCGATATGCACGGTGGTGAGGCGGCCGTTGCTGTCGTAGGCGTATTTCTCGCGGATACTGCCGTCGCTGGCGCGGCTGGCGAGATAGCGCTGGTCGAGACCGTTGTAGGCAATCGCGGTGCCGGTTTTACCCAGGACAATCTGGCCGTTTTCAAACTCGCCGAGGGTGAGGGTGAAGCGGTTGTTCTTGTCGTAGGTGTAGTAGAACGATTGGGTCTTGCCGTCGATGGTCCCGTCGAGATTGTCGACATAGCGGCCGTCGTAAACACTGCTGACGCTGCGGCGGTTGCCAAACACATCGAAGGTGTAGTCGATCTGGTAGGCGTTACCGTATTCGTCGTAGCCTTCGATATTGGTGATGCGGCCCTGTTCGTCGTAGGTGGCGTTGCTGTGCTGGTACACCACGCGGCCGAGGTTGTTGTACAGGTCGTTGGAGCGGTAGTAGAGCTCGCCGGTGCGATTGCCCGCTTTGTCGTAGCGGTATTCGGTAACGGCGGGGGCGACACCGTCGTTGGCGGCAGTCTGGTCGCCATCGGCGAGGCCGTTATTGCCGTAGTCGTAGGTGCGGAACAGGTTGCCGTTGTGGTAGTAGGTGTAGCGAATATCCTGGTTGTTGCGCGCCTCCCAGGTGCCGTCGCCACTCAGGGCGGTATTGCCGGTCTGGCGCGATAGCCAGCCGGCGTAGTTGTAGGCGTATTCGATACGGTGGCCGCCGAGGTCGTCGTGCCAGACGGCTTTGCCGAAGTAGTCGACCGCGTCGCTGAGTACATCCTCGTGGGAGGACTGGTTCCAGTCGGTGTCCACGGCGCCGCCCATACCGGACTTGGCGATAGAAGTGATATAGCCACCCAGCTGTACTTCATCGGCGGCGCCCTGTGCCTGCTGGCCGGTAGCGGCCAGTACATTGCGACTCACCGAGTCGCTCCAGGCGTAGGCGTAATCGGTGATCTTGCCGTTATAGCTCTTGTACTGCAGTACCCGGCCCATGCCGTCGTAGCGGTAGGTCTCCTGGTCTACCTTGCCACTGGCCGTGGCGTTACCGCTGCTGTTAAAGCTGGCATTCAACACATAATTGGTATCGTCGTAGAGGGCATTGCGGTGGCGGATGCGGTTGCCAAACTCGTCGTAGTCCCACTCGTCGTAACGATTGGAGGCGCTATAGCCATAGTCGATCGCCAGGGAGTTATCCTGGAAGCGATTCATTCGCACCAGTTGGTTGTTGGCGTCGTAGTGGTAGGCCACCTGGTAGTAAAGTGAACCGGTGCCGCTGCCGCGCTCATTGGCGTAATACACCCGCTGGCTGCTGCCCTTGAGGTTGCCGGCCTGGTCGTAAGCTTGGGTATCGTAATCCCCTATTCCGTCCTGGCTGGCAATCAATAAGCCCGCTTCATAGTCCTGCAGACGCACCTGTTGGTGCTGGGTGTTGTAGTTGGTAATTGCAGTGCGGGTGGCACTGCTGGCGCCGGCGGCAGCTTCGGCCCCCACCTTTTCCATCACCACTTCACCGAAGGCATTGACGCCGTATTCGGTGGCGGTGTGGGCGCGGAACTTCGTCATCTGCTCGGTGTAGACGTCCGCTTCCGGCTTCAGCTCTTTGGCCACATTGCCGCGCTGGTCGTACTCGTACAGGGTGGCGTTGCCGTTGTTGTCGATAGAGGCCACAGTTTCGCCGAAGGCGTTGTAGGTGGCATGGTGGGCGATCAGTGTCTCATCGTTGGCGGCACCGGTCAGTTGCAAGGCGATATTGCGGATGGCCTCGCGGTTGTACATTCCCACCTGTGAGTAAAAGACGGAGGTGTAGCTGTCGCCCTCGGAGGAAGCGCTGTGGGTATAGGTATTGGTAGTGACGGTTTTCTTTACCGCACTGGTGATGTTTGTCACCGTACCGCCACTGGCATTATTAAATTTGCCCTTGGCGTGATTCAGCAGCGTACCACTTTGGTTATTGCCGCTGTAAGCCCACAGTTCAAACTCCAGACTGGTGGCGCTGTTATTCATCGATGAGGTATCGACGTATACCCAGCTCTGCCCGGTGGGCACATCGACATATTTGGGTTTGCCATCGGCAACAAATTTAATCGACTCTGTGCCGGGAGGCAGATCGTAAACTTTGATCCGCTCCGGGGAGGTTTTGGTGATGCCACCACTGCCAGACTTGGCGCTATACGCCCCCCATTCCTGACCATTCGTGGTCATAGATATATCAATTGTCGAAATATTATCTGAAGGGTAAAGGCTAGTTGTGAATGTTCCATTTCTAGTAACGGCCACAGTACGGCGGTACCCATTCCCATACTCAATGGTTATTTCAGCTCCTGTAGCGTCACGTAGGCCAGATACCGTAAACTGAATATCCCACTTGTACTCTACAGGTTCACCGTTCCCCCCGCCAAATTGTATTCTTGTGATGCTGTCATAAGTAACCGTGACATCCCCATAGGCCTCCACTTTCCCCGGATAGCTCGCAGACTCAGCCCCTTCGGTGGCATATGTAGTCTCATGGACTTTCTTCGAGTCATTGTAAGCTAGGCTCACACTGCTCGAACTACCCTGCTTCGAGGAGCGGTAACCCGCGGACAGCCAAAACTTATTTACCTCCGGCAAGTGCTCAAGGCCAACCCCTTCCCCTGGCAGGCCCACACTGCCATTTAGGCTGTCGGCACTATCGCTGTACAGATCCACTGCGTGCAACACCAGTCCATCTGCGCTCAGGAATGTCAGCGATACTGCTGCCGCATTGCTGTTGAGCGCGATGTCCATACCATCGCTCCAGTTGTACTGGACGTTGTCCATCACCACTTGGCCACTGCTGTTCTTCGCCAGCACTTTGACCTTGGTGTTGTTGCCGAACACACTGGCCACATCGCTGCTGTCGAGACTCAGGGTGTCGCCATCTACCGACCAGTCCAGGCTCGGCATCACCTGCAGCGGGTTGTTCTGTGCATCTTCCAAAGCGCTATCTGCAGCGCTGTCATCCGCCTGCAGGAAGTCGCTGGTAATGTCGTAGTTGTAGGTATTGGTGGTGATCACCACTTCGCGCCAGCCATACTCGGTATCACCTACGGTCCGGGGTACAAAAATATGCACCTGCTCTACTACTTCGATACGGTTGGTAAACACGGTGATTTCCCGGCCGCTGTCGAGGGTGACTTGGCGGCTGGTGTAGTAGTGCCAGGTGTCCCGCTCGATATAGCCTTGTGGCTTAGGTAGCAATTCATCGGGATCTGGGGTGGGTGGGACGGGTGGATCGATACCAGGCGAGCCAATGCCGGACGAGTCGGTGCTAGATGAGTCGGTGCTAGATGAGTCGGTGCTGAGCAACGACTTACCAAGGGCGATACCCGGCATCAACTCGACAAGATCAGATTGCTGCTGGTCGGTGAGCCTTAGACCGTCTAGATAAAGGCGCGGGTCATCAGACTCTAGGTGCAACAGTTCATCGGTATTTTCAACCCAGGAACGACTGCTGTCCACATCAGTGGCGCCACCGGGGTTACTGGCGTAACCTTTACCTTCGCCATCTACATACCTTACATTGGTGCTATGTACGGTTGTCCGCTCACGCTCAGCGGGCATGCCGTATCTGTTCTCCGCAAAGGTATAGGTAGCGTTCGGCATACCGCTACTGAGGTCAAACCACTCTAAGGGGAAGCTGGTGTCCTTAACGCTGGCAGCTATCTTCGCATCACCAATACCTGTGATCCTTGGATCCGTACCCGCTTCACTGCCTATCGCATTGATCACCTCGGAGTCGTCGTTATTTACATCCCAACCTACATCCAGGTCAGGGTTATCGCTGGGCGTATCCAGCGGGGCTTCCACCACCGTAATCAGCTGGTCTTCCTGGTCGTACAGGCTGTACTTCCACTGGGTCTCACTCTGGGTGAGTTCGTTCATCGCCTGCCGCGCGGTTTGGATACCGTCCAGGCTGTCGTTGTTGATCGCGGTAATTTCTAACGAGGCATTGCCGTTCTGGTCGTACAGGTAAATACGCGGGGAGCCGTTGTCGGCGTTGGTTTTAAATAACCGCCCGAGTTCGTCGTAGACGTAGTACTCCTGGTATTTGCCGCCGATCACCGAGTCGCGCACGTCGGTATTAATGCCCTTGCCAACAATCTGGCCGTGGGTGTTGTAGGCAATATCGTGCTGTACCCGGCCACCCAGCTCGGTCTTATCGACGTTGTTGCTGCGGGCAATTTCGCGCCCGGCAGCGTCGTATTGCAGCCAGGTGATCACCTGGCTCCGGGCGTTGTCGATATTCGTCTGCGTCTGGCTCTGGTAGACGGCGTTGCCGAAGGCGTCGAAGTAGAAGCGGGTCTTGCCTTCGTAGTTGGCGTCACCACGGTTTTCCCGCGCGTCGCGGGTCTCCACCCGCTTGCCGATCATGTTGTAGTGATGGCTGGTAACCTGGCCACCGCTGTCGTTGTGCACTATCTCGGCGGTGCGGTTGCCGAACAGGTCGTAGCGGTAGCTGATGGTGCCGCGCACACTCTGGCCGCGGTAGTCGGTGTACTCGGCGCCGCGGGTTTGTACCTGCTGGCCGTACACGTTGTAGTCGACACTTTCCACGCGGCTGTCTGCGGCGTTTTCATCACCGTCGTAGCGCACGGTGGTCGTGGCCTGGCCGTTGCCGTCGTAGTCGTAGCGGGTGACCAGATCGCTGCTCACCTGGGTGATATTGAGGGCGGTGCCGGAGTTGCTGATGCGCGAGAAGGATTCACCTTTGATGCGCTCTTCCAGCAGCAGGCCGCGGCCGCTGTACACATACTCGGTGGTGCGCTCGTCACCGCTGGCGATATTCGCCACCAGGGCAGCGCGGTTGCCACCGTAGAGGTTGTCGAGCCAGGCGTGGCGGGCTTCGTTGTCGGCGGGGGCGCCGAGCTTGGCGAAGTCGAGGGCGTCGGCGTAGCGGGTCTGCGCGGTGATCTGGCCGAGGCCGTCGTAAAGATACTCAGTGACATAGCCGAGGCGGTCCACTTCCAGTACCCGGTTGCCGGCGCTGTCGTAGAGGGCGAAGCTGGCCTGGTCCTTGCCGTCGATCTGGATAATGGCGTTGCCATTGGCGTCGTAGAGCGCTTGGCTGCTCTGGGTGCTGCCGAGGCTAAAGCCGTTTTGCAGTTCCTGTTGGTCGCCGCTGGTGGAGTCCGGGTCCACCAGGTTGTTGAGATCGAAGAAGACTCCGGCATCGGATTCGGTTTTGGTCACCAGGTTGTTGGCGTTGTACTGGTAATGGGTTGTGCGCCCGGTAGTAAATTCGCTGCCCTGCAGGGCCTGGGCGTCGGTGCGCCAGCTCTCGCTGCTACTGAGGTTGAGGCCGCCGTTGACCGTGAGGCGCTGGTCGTAGCGGGTCTCGCTGCGCCGGTTGCCGGCGGCGTCGTAGGTGCTGTAGGTCAGGCCGCCGTCCGCATCCAGGGCGTACACCTGTTGATCCAGGCGGTTGTAGCTGTAGGCGGTCGCCTGGACCTGGCCGTGCTGGGTGCCGTTGGCGCTGCCGTCATCGTTCAAGCTGGCATTCTGCAGACCGCGCTGGCCTTCGTACACCAGGCGGCCGAGGGCGTCGTAGCGGCGCTCGGTTACCGTGCGCATCGGCACCGTGTCGATAGTGCCGTCAAAGTCGGCACTACTCTGGGCGTTGCCTGTGGCGCCGATAAAGGCGGGACCCAGCAGAGTCAGCAGCTGGCCGTTGTGGTCGTAGCGCATATAGCGGTTTTGGATGCCGTAGGCCGAGGTCTTCTCCTCCCCGGCGCTGACATCCCAGTAGTAGCCATCGCCCGCGAAGGTTTTATCGAAGGCGTTGTAGCTGTACTTGGTTATAGCGCGCACCTGGGTGGTGCCGGTGTTGTGATAGGTCAGCGTTGCAGCGTACTCCGGGCCGGTCTCCTGAATCACCCGCCCCTGGGCATCGTAGTGATAATCCGTGCGCGCGCCATTGGCGTCGATCACAGCGGTGCGGTTGCCGGCCTTGTCGTATTCATAGGTGGCGGTATTGGCGGTGGCGTGGCCGTTGACCAGGTCGTAGCCGTACTGGGTATTGCTCAGTAGCTGGCCGCGGTTGTCGTACACACTGGCGCTGTGGCGGTCGCGAATGGGGTCTTGCAAGTTGCCGAGCAAAGACTCCAAAGCGGCGCGGTCGAGCGCGGCAATATCGGTGCTGGCGGCCAGTGTCTGCGCGTAGGTGCGCACGTCGGTGGCCTGGCCGAAGGCGTCATAACGGTAAGTGGTAACGGCGCCATCCGGGGTCACCTGGTGGGTGAGCTGGTTGTTGGCGTCGTACAGGAAGACCCCGGTGTTGCCGTTGGGGTCGGTGGTGGCGACGATATTGCCAAAGGCGTCCAGTACCGTCTGGGTGCTGCCGCCGCGGGCATCGATTTCACCGACCTTGCGCCCCAGCTGGTCGTGCAGCTGCTGGCTGGTATAGCTGGGGCCCCGGGGGCTGACCAGTGTCTCCAGTTCGCCGAAGCTGTTGTAACCAAAGTAAGTGGTGGCCACTTGCTCGTCGGCACCCATCTCTTCTTCGGTCGGGCTCCGCTCCCAACCCGGCAGGCCACTGGTTTCTTTCACCAAGTGACCCAGCTGATCAAAATCGCGGAAGGTTACGCGCTGTTCGGCCAGGCCCTTGGCTTCGGTCGTGCGCCAGATTTCCCCAAAAGCATTGTAAGCATGCTCGGTCACCACTCCTGCACTATCGGTTTCTGTATTTAAATTACCTCTGGGGTTATAGATATAGCTGGTACGGCGATCCTGGGCATGGGCCAGGGTATTGGTATTGATAGCACTCGGGTCGGCATTTTGCGCTACCGCCTGGCTGTAGTGGGTCTCACTCAGCACCTGCCCCAGGGCGTCGTAACTCCAGGTGGACAGATAGCCCTGGGTCGTATTGCGCGGCACCTGCTTGTGGGTCAGGCGGCCGGCGGCGTCGTAGCTAAAGTAGGTCTTGAAGCCTCGCGGGTCGCTGATCTGGGTGCGATTGCCGAGGGCGTCGTACTGGTAACTCTCAACGTAATTTTGCAGGGCGCCCTCCGCCCACACCTTTTCAGTAAGGCTGGCTTTGCGCCCGGCGGCGTCGTACTGGGTGACGATCACCTGGTCGTGCTGGCTGCTGGCACTGATGGCCAGATCCGCGGCACTGAGGTCCGCCCAGCCGCTGGCGGCGGGTACAGCGATGCCGTTGGCATAGCGGATCACCGTCTCGGTGTCGTTGCTATCGTCGTAGCGGGTCTCGGTAACATAGCCGAGGCTGTCCACGGTGTGGGTGCGGCGGCCGGCGGCATCGTAAATAAAGGTGCTGTGGCGATTGTCCGCCGCTTGCGCATCCAGGTCAGCGGTGGTCTCGCTGGCGAGATTCAGGGCGCGGGCGTAGGCGATCTCGCCGACCACTTCACCGCGGCTGTTGTACAGGCTCTCGGTGACATAGGCGTATTGCACCCCACCCTGTTCGAACAGCCGCAGGGTATGGGTCTGGCGGCCGGCGGCGTCGTACTGGTAGCGGGTCTCGCGATCGTTACTGGTGTCGCGCACCAGGTCGTCCACAGTTTCGCTGGACGGATCTATCCTGTCGGCATAGCGGATCACGGCGCTGACACGCCCGCTGCTGCTGTACACCGTCTCCGTCACATATCCCAGGGCGTCGATGCTGTGGGTCAGCTGGCCGTCGTCGTTATACACATAACGGGTGGTGCGATCCCACTGGGTAGCGCTGACCAATGCTGTCAGTGAACCCATGTCCAAGATTGCCGGCATGGCATAGGCACTCCCATGCCCCGTGCTGAGTGTGAGCTGCCCGGCGGCATCGTACTGCTTCTCGCTCACGATATATCGCATGCTGGCATTGCTAAAATACATCGGACTCAGCACAAAGCGCTCACGGCCCAGCTCGTCGTAGACAAAGTAGGTGCTGTGCCCCAGGGCATTGGTCATCGCGGTGCGGTTGCCGGCCTGGTCGTACTCGTAGCGGGTGGTGATGGCGAGGCCATTGGGGTCGAGGGTCTCGCTCAGTACCCGGCCCAGCTCATCGTAGCTGTAGGCGGTGGTGCGCTTGATACTGGCGCTGCCATCGATACCGCCACTGAGGCTGCCCTCCTGCACTTCCAGCACATTGCCCTGGCCGTCGTAGCGGTACTGGGTCAGCAAATTAAGGCCGGAGCCATCGCTGCTGGCATCGACAATTACCCGGCTCACGCGGCCATTTTTATCGTACTCGGTGCGAGTTGCGCTGCCGCTGGCATCCACGGTTTCCTCATAGCGGTGGCCGTAGCGCTGGGTGGTGGTCAGGTTGAGACCGCCCACGTCCTGGGTGCGGGTCAGTACCCGGCCCTGGGGGTCGTAGGTTAATTCGGTGCGCACGCCGCTGGCGTCGACACTGGCGGTGAGTTGGCCGGCGGCGTTGTACTCGCTGCGGGCGCTGTTGCCGAGGGCATCGGTGGTGTCGGTCAGGTTGCCCTGGGTGTCGTAGTCGTAGCGCGCCTGGCGCAGCCAGCTGTCTCCAACCTTGATGGAGACTTCGAAGGTCTCGCCGTGGACATTGCTGACGGTGCGGGTCTGCACGCCCTCCGGGGTGGTGACGGTCTGGCTGCGGTTGGCGTCGTCGTATTCGTAGCGGGTGCTGCGGTTCAGCGCATCGGTGCGGGTCAGTACCCGGCCGAAGGCGTCGTAGCTTAAGTGGGTCTGCTGCGCCAGGGCATCGGTCTGGGTCAGCAACTGTCCCAGGCGGTCGTAGGCGTAGTGGGTGCTGTAACCCCGCGCATCGGTACTGGATACCGCTTCACCGAAGGCGTTATAGGTGGTCGCAGTGCTTACGCTGGCATAGGCGCCGCTGCTCAGTTGCGCGCTGCTCGTTTCCAGTTCGCCGCGGCGGCTGTAGCTAAAGTCGGTGACTGCCTGGCGGCTGTTGGCAACATCTATCGCCTGGCTCAAGCGGGTGCGCTCGCCGAAGGCGTTGTACTGGGCTGTAGTGATAAAACCTTCGCCATCGGTGCTGTTGTCCACCAACCCGCGCTGGGTGTAGACGGTGCGGGTGACGGTGTCTTCACCATCGGCGAGGCTCGCCGCCAGGTTGTCCAGGGTGGCGGCATCGCCGGCCAGGCCCAGGTTGTTAAACGCCGTATTGCTGAGGCGGCTGGCGTACTGGCGGGTGCCGGTCACTTCACCGAAGGCGTTGTGGCTGAAGCTGCTCAGCTGCCACTCGAGGCTGTTATTACCGGGGTTGAATACCGGTGCCAGGCTGTATTTCAGCAGGCCGTCGGCACTGTAGGCAAAGTGGGTGGTATAGCCGTTGGCATCGGTGCTGCTGATGCGGCGACCGCTGTCATCGTAGCTGTGACTCAACACCACCCGGCCCTGGTGGTCCCGCTCGGCGATCACCCGGCCCTGGACGCCGTACTCCAGCTGGTAATCCCGCGCCTCGCTGTCGTTGGCACTGAAAGTGGGGTCGCCCTGGTAGTTGTCCAGGTAGTTATCCAGGATCGAGCCGCTGGCCATAATGCCACTGCGGCTGCTCGCCAGCTGACCGCCGGCGGTGTAGGTAAAGGTGCTGGTGTTGCCGGAGGCATCGGTGGCGTGGGTCACCTGGTTGCGCCCGTCGTAGCGCCATTCGCTGATGCGGTCGGCGCCGGAGGCCTGCGGGCGCAGTTGTCCTGGGATATCAGTACCCGCGGCTTCGAGGGTGTCGGTGAGGATTTCTACGGCACCGATACGGCCATCACCATGCAGCGCAAACCAGTTGATATCATTGACCACAACCTCACTATCGAAATAGGCCACATCCGCAAGGATATCCCCTTCAAAAGTCCGCCAGTTACCGTCCAGGTACTGATCTTCCAACGGGAAAACATAGAAAGTTGTGCCCGAGCTAACGTAGGTAAATGGCTCCGTAGTACTGGAGCGATAAGAGACGTAAGCGGCCCCCTTTGAGGTATTCAGGTTGTAGTACAAATGACCAGAGGTCAGTTTCAGCTCTGTTTGTACTCCAGTAATACCTTTAATGTCCCAGTTTTCATGCTGACCACTACTGTTCTTATCGCGAACCCGGAACCCAATGCTATTGCCATTGCGGTCGACGGCAATTACCTCCCGCTGCAAGTCCGCATCGTAGACCTTGCTGACACTAGCCTCCTCTACATTGGTGCCATAGATCTCCCACAACCCGACATCCAGATTATTCTGGTCGTTAAAACGATGCCGCACAAAATCCACTCCAGCCAGACTGAGCCGTGCGGGATCCCCCTCCACTGCCGCTAAAGCGCTGTCCAGATCCCCTAGAGCCGTGGCGTACTGAGTGCTCTTCACCCGGTTGCCGGCTACATCGTATTCGTGCTCGGTGACATAGCCTTCGGCATTGATCTCCGCCACCTCGCGGCCCTGGCCGTCGTAGAGCCAGTAATTGCTGCGATCCGCCGCCGGGTCTGCGGCGGGGCGCAGGGTCTGCAAGGTGCCGCTGTTGAGCCAGTGGCTGCTCTGTTCGTAATCCGCTACACGGTTGGCGTAGCGGGTACTGGATACCAATTGGCCGGCGCGGTTGTAGCGATACTCGGTGAGATAGCCCTCCGCATCCAGGGTGGCGGAGACCCGACCGGCATCGTCGTAGAAGCTGCGCCCAATGCGCGCATCTGCCAGGTCCACCCCGGTGGCCGTTGCGCTGAGTGCCTGGGTATAGCTCTCGCCGGCGGCCAGGGTAAAGCGCCCCACCCCGCTCTTGCTCACCGGGACGCCGTCCACATCCAGGGTGTAGGACAGCTGGTACTCATACACGCCGTTGGCGTGGACATCTTTGTCCAGTTCCACCGCGCCGGTGGCGGGGTCGAGGGACAGTGCTTCCCACTGACTGCTCCCCAGCGGGCGGATCGACAGGCTCACCCCGCTGGCGCTGTAGGCTTCATCCAGCCCCAGGGTCAGCTGTGGGTTGGTCACCGACTGCAGCTGGCGCCCCACCTGCTGTTGGAAGGTGGCATCCACTTGGCTGCTGCCGTCGATATAGTGGCGGGTTACCTGCACGCTGTAATCACCGTCGGCGAGGGCCTCGCCCACCAGCAGGTTGAGGCGCCCGGCAAAGGAGCCGTCGCGCAGGGTGGCGGGATCGATCCAGGTTTGTGCCGGCTGTGCGCTGATGGGGGAACCGGTGGCGTTGTCGATTACCACGGTTTCCAGGTAGGCGATGTCCGCCGCTTCGGCGGCGCTCAGGTAGCCTTCAAGGGCATAGCCTTCGGCGCTGCTGCGCTCATAGCTGGGTAGGTCCCAGCTGGCGGATTCGGTACCGCTGTCGTTGGCGGCAAAGGTGCCGGACAGGGTGCGCAATAGACGGTCGTTATCGCTGAGGCCGTTGCCGTCGGCATCGCGGTAGGTGGCGATACGGTATTCGTAGTCGCCGGACAGTTCATAGCCCAGGTTGGCAGTGAAGTCACTGCCGTTTTGGTTGACCAGAGTGCTTTGCCAGCTCTCACTGCCAACCCGGCGGTATTCAAAATGAGTAACCTCTGCCGCTGTTCCACCTTCAAATATGCGGAAATTACGAAAGCTGCTATCCCCCAGCTCCCGGTTTATATCTTTATCATTGGCAAAATAGAGCGTTGAATGCTCACCCAGAAACTGCGCCCCCAATTGGCCAACCGGGATGCGGTAACGCACCCAGCCATCCCCGACAGAGTACGTTTTATAGGTGGAGTTCATCGTTGACACATTTTGTGTGCCGGCTAGCTGTATAAAACCCTGGTCTTGATACTCCCCATCAACATCAAACCCGAAACCCTGGATTTCAGCTGCTGAGTCACTTCTAAACTCCAGCTCAACAATGGTGTCTTCTGTAATCGTGTAATCAAAAGCGATGCCTTTCCAGGCGTTGCCGGTAAAACGCAGTGTGTCGCCATTGGCACTGACGGAGTAGGACCCGATACCGTCTTGGGTCCCCTCTCTCGGGTTATCAATAATGCTAACGCTATTAAAATTAAAGTTTTCCCCGGAGGAGTTGGCGGTGGTCAAATCATCAGACCACTGAAATATTTGATCCTGCGCTGACTGCTCTCCCACTTCTACCGGGAAAGCCGCTCTCACACTGCTGCTACCATCGTCGTAGTGCAGGGTTAAGGTCACGCTATAGGCCTGCCCCGCTGCCAATTCAGAACCTATCGCTAAATTGACTTCGCCGTTGTAACTGCCAAACAATTGCGGATAAGTTTCAGCAGTGGAGACCAGCTGGCCATTGCTGTCTTTAACCTGCGCGACAATTTTATTGAGGGCGGGGTCGCTGCCGATAGAGACCGGATAACCAGTAATAGCGTGACCACTGCCACTTTGCAGGGAGACTACGGTGTACTCGAAATCGAAACTGCTGGCTTTGGTAACACCTTTACTCACTGTCAGCGATGGGCTACCTGTGGTTTGCTTTACGGTTACACCATTTTGTTCATAGCGAATACGGAAGTTATAAGTGCCCTCTAAATCAGCTTTGTCATCTACATCCCCGAGGATCACTTTGAGATTATTGCCATCTTCTAATACCGGTACGGATTGCCAGGTATCGGGAGACACTTCATATTCAAAGATAGTTTTATCACTGCTCACCGGGCGCGAGCTTACCGGCCATTGGAAACTGGTGGGGTGGTGTTCGGTTTGGGTGCCGATTTCGTAGTCGAAAGTATAGGAGTCGATCTCATCGCCATCAATGTTATAAGTAGTCACCTCCACTTCATAACGGCCTGAGCCTAATACTCGATCAATATCTAAATTTAAGTGGCCGTCATAGGAATAATCATTCGGATTCTCACTCTTGAGCCATTCAAGATAATCGGCCGGGTAGGTCGAGGCGGTAGATATCAAAGCGTCATTTTTCTTATCCAAAACCCGCACATCGGCACGGGAAATTGTGCTCGCTAACGCTTCAGAAAAATACCCCAAGACTTCTGTTGAAGAGCTTTTTTCAACATAGCGGACAGATTCAAATTCAAAAATAGCATCGGGCGTACTGCTATCCGTGGTTTTTCCATCTTTATCAATTGTAAATATTCCAGCAGCCGACTTTACCAATACCGGATTATCGTCGGTGCCGCCGACATACTTTATCAAATACTCATAGTCACCATTGTTGAGTGGCTGCAATGAAACAGTATGATTCAAGCTATTTTCAGTCGGTCCAACATCTATCCACGGTCTATCACTATCCCCTGCTACACGATATTGAAACAATACAGAGGCATTACCTGGGTGGGTAGATAGCGGCCAAGTTATCGTTGTTTCCTCATATTCAGGTTTTTTACCAATATAGAAATCCAGTACTTTTGTAGCAACAGACTGATACTCAATTGAAGAATCCCAACCACCCATAGGCGAAGGAATAGACGTTGTTACAATCTCTTCAACTTCCACCTCTACTGTGTAACTCCCATCAGGGAGATTATTTCCGTAATGATTTGTAAGAAATACGGTACCATCCCAAGTGCGCACAGGATGATTGTAAGAAAAGGTTTCATCATACCCACTAGGTAAACTGCCATCGCTGCGAGTCACCGTTACATTGATTCGAAACCCTCCAGAGAAAGGGTCAGAGGCAGTTATCGGGGAGCCAAATGCCCCAGCTTCAATCTTTGTACTAGTACTGGTGGAAGTTATGTAAGGATGCTCTGGACCACTTGCTGTTATTGGAGTAACAACACTCAGTTTACGGTTATCCGTATCCGTAAACTGCTCCGCCACAATCGCCGTGCTGGCATAGGTATAGGGCTGTACCGGCGGGCGGGTATAGGCAGTAGTAATGGCACTGCCACTCACCGTGTCTATCTGTGTATTTTCGACTCGCGCATTGCTACTGCCACTTAACGTGTAAAGGTTTTCTGCCGGGCGCGTGGTGGCAGATTGGCTGAGATCGATACTGCCGTTTTGATTGACAATACTGCGCTGGTTAAAGCCGAGGCTATCCGCTTGAGCGTAACTCTGCTGTGGGTCCAGCCATTGGGTGGCACTGTCACTGGTAACGTTGAGGTGGGCGTTACTGGCGGCGTACTTTGCCGCTAGGGTGTCTGTGGTTTCTCCCTGAGGATTTTGTATTTTTACATCGTACTGGGTGGTGCGCAGCACCTGTCCCTGGGCGTTGTATTGGGTTTCGCTCAGGTAGCCTTCGGCATCGATAAAAAAGCGAACCTGGCCGGCGGCGTCGTAGTATTGATAAGTGCTGCGATCACTGTCGGGAATCGCTGTGGGGCGCAGGTCTGCCAGGGTAATACTTTGATCGATACCGATCACTTGGCCGTCGTTGTCTTTCTGCAACAAACTCTGCAATTGGCTGCTGCTGAGTCGGTTGGCGTAGTGGGTGCTTTGTACCTGACGGCCTTCTTCGTCGTAGTGGAATTCGGTGATGGCGCCGGAGGCGCTGATCACGGCTACCATCTGGCCTTTGTCGTCGTAGAGGCTGTGGCTGATAGCGCCGATCGCGTCCTGGGTGGCGCGGATACGCCCGAGGGTGTCATAGAAGAAGCGGGTTTCACCGAGGGTGGCATTGCCGTTGGTGGTGTCGTGGCGGATTTCGCTGATCAGGCTGCCGTTGGTGGCGTAGCTGCGGGTGATCTGCAGGCCGTCGGCGTCGGTGCTAATCACCTGCGATTGGGCGTCGCTGTACAGGGTGGTGCTGGTATGCCCTTCGGCATCGGTGCTGCTGAGCAGCCGGCCGAGGCCGTCATAGACGTAGCTGGTTTTATAGCTGCTGGCATCTTGCGCGCCGCCGCGGGGGTCGACGGTGCTGCGCAGTTGTCCGTTGGCGTCGTAGACCGTGTATTGGGTGGATTCACTGCCGTCGGCAATGCCCTCGCCGTCACTGCCCACGGCGCTGTAGGCGGTCACACTGTAGACCTGGCCGCGGAAGTCCAGGCGGGTGTCGCTTCGGCGAGTGGCATTGTGCAAGCTGTTGGCTTGGATATCACTCTGGGTGTTTTGCACCCAGCTGGTGAGGGTGCTGTAGGCAAAGTCGACGGGGTTTTCGGCACTCGCTTCGCTGTAGTTGGCGGCGTCGAATTGGTCGAAGTAGCCGTGTTGTAAGTAGGTAATGCCGCTGACGGTGCGGGCGGGTATGCCGTGTTCGGCATTCTGTGCGGCATCGCTGTAGCGGGTTTCCTGTACCGTGCCGTCGTGGCCGACCACAAAGCGCAGGCGCTGCTGGTCGTCGTAGACATAGTGGGTAACCCGGGCTTCGCTGGGTTGCTCGGCGCCGGCACCATCGGGGTCCGGGCGCAGGTAGACCGTTTCTTTGCTCAGCTGGTTGGCACTGTCGTATTCGCGCTCGACCGTATTGCCCTGGGCGTCGCGCACCAAAGTCTGGTTGCCGCGGCTGTCGTATTCATACGTGGTGGTGTCACCACTGTAGTCGGTGAGACTCAGCAGGTTGCCGTCGGCGTCGTAGCGATATTGGGTCAGTTCGCGCACGCCGTTTTGGTCGGCGGGGGCTTTCATCTCGATAATGCGCCCGGCGCTGTCAAACGTCAGTTCGGTTTGTACCCCTGTCCAACTGCCACCACCGGCTTCCGGGTTGTCGATTTGGGTGATCGTGGTCTTATTGCTGCCCAGGTCGTAGCTGTAGGTGGTGATGCGGCGGTCGCTGTTATCAAACTCCAGCGCCATGCCACTGGAGGCTACCCGGCCGCTGTGCACTTCGGAGATACGGTAATCCCCCTGCCCGTCCACATCCGTATAGTAAAAGCGCATCAGGCTGCCATCACTTTGCAGCACCGTGGCAACGCGGGTGCTATCACCGTCGTATTCGTAAGTGGTGGTGTACACATTGCCGTCGGCAATACTGCTGTCCTGCGGGGACAGGTCGACGGTAACGGTTTCCAAACGGCCTTGGGCGTCGTAGCTGTAGTGCAGGCGCTGCTCTGTGGTGCCGTCGCTGCTGACAGTCACTCCGGTAACGCGAGTGCCGCTATAGGTAATCGCGAGTGTCTGGCCTGCGGCGTCGGTAACCGTGTCCACCAGACCACTGCTATTGTGGCCAAAAACGACTTGGCGGCCTTCGGCATCGACACGGGCCACCATTTTCCAGTTGCCGTTGATACTGCCGTAGACTTCTTCAACGCGACTGGAGCCCTCGCGCCAGACCCACTGGTTGTTGCCGCTGTCGAACAGAATCTGGTCGTGGGCGCCGGCACCGTCAGAAGAGATATAGGCCTGTAGGCTGGCATCGTAGCGGTAGATGGTCTCGGCCCCATCACTGCCGATACGGGTAATCTGGCTACCCGGCTGATTAGGGGTGCCGACCAGATTGGTCAGCTGGTTGGAAAAGTTAAAGCGGAAGCCATCGTTGTTGTCGCCATCCAGTTGCCCCTGGCTGTTGTAGGTGCGGAGCAATGACAGATCCAGGCCTGAGGCCGCGACAAATTCATCCTGCTGGCGCAGTACCAGATTGCCGGTGGAGGCGTTGACATAAATGGATTCACGTCCCTGCCCGAAACTTGCCGAACCCACCCCTGCCTGTGTGCTATTAAACAGACCCAGAGCTTCCCCACTGATAACGGCGACCATAGCTTTACCCTAAAATATCTAACCTGTACTGACGTGCTCACCCTGAGATGTCGTCAGTTTCTTGCTTTCGTTTAGATATATATCCAGGGATTACTGGAAATCGTTCAGGAGAAAGTTCAGTTAACAACTGGAAATGTGAAGCGCATCACAAAAAGTAGGCAAACTTAAAATCACACGGCCAGCCGAATCCAATTCTAAATCTACCCCCACCACAACTGCACTTCACTCTTTATATGCTTCAACTCAAACCAGAGATGAATTTAGGCTAGACCTAAAATACCCAATATAAGGACGTCGCAATCGCTTAAGCTTATTACCACTTAGTATCAGGAGAAACGCTAAATCATATACCCTTGCAACCTAAAAATAATAACTGATCACGAAGCTGATCAATGGCAACTAGTGTACTTTGATAATAGTCAGAGCAGATATTAACAAAAACAATCTTTCCACCTTCCGCCACGATCTCTCCCGCAACTGCAGTTAGAAATGTCGGTTGGACAAAGGCAAGCCTTAGATAAAAGTAACTTGGATACAACTCCCATCTTTATTCATAACGTAAATAGCGGTTCTACCGTTATAGTCATCTAGATACGATGCCCACTTAATATCAAAAAGCTTGCTAGTAGAATGACAAACCTCTCCACCCATCACAGGTAGCTTTACCCCCTTTCACTGAGCATTGGTATAGCAAATGACATATGCAGGGAACATATACTTATCTTTTCACACACTTTATATCTTTACCCCTGCATTTTGAATAAAGCTCAAAAAGCCTGCAACTTTATACTTTTGGATTCCCATACCAAGCAACACTAGAGCTGCTTTCTTTAGCGCAATTCGTAGCGCTCACGGTAGGAATCCACTGGGAGACACCTCCCTCTATAATCCTTACACGTATTCTCGCCTAGCCACTAAGGGAAAGACCGAAATCTAGAAAGCATTCTGGTGTTATATTTACACTATCATGATAAGCCATACGGTTTGAGCGATTGGCCACAATAGATAGTCGTTAAGGTTATAGTAATAATTTTCTTTAAATTCTTCATAGCCATTACCCTTGCCTCCCCCCCTAAAACCTAGCCGGAAGGGAAAGTACAATATAATCGAGGCTCGCTGTGAATACATCTTGTAAGCCCACAATTGACATCTATACCTAATGCAATACCGAGCGCACGTTGTTTTTCCCTTACAAACTTAGTTTATACAGACTTCAAAATTCATATCCTAAAATGAGCAACCCGAATCATCTATATATCGAAACTTCATATTGTATTATGGGTGAGGGAAACCATCTCATACGAGTTACTTCCTTGATCAACAATATAATCTTTATGACTCCCTCAAAGCCTTAGCTGTCAAACATGAGGGATTAGAACTCAAAACAAACACATCACCAACCTTGGAAAGCAACTCCAAACTCACCTCCCTCCTGCAAGCCCCTCTATCTGATCTAATGTAAACACATCCCCTCCCCGATCGTGTGAGCTACACCCATGAGAGATGTCGCCGTTGTTGCCTATTGCCGAACTGCCATTGCCAAAGCCAGGCGGGGTGCGCTAAATGAAACTCACGGTATTTCTATGGCTGCCCATGTCCTGAGGGAGGTGGTTTATAAGGCGGGTTTAACGCCACAGGAAGTGGAAGACGTTGTGCTGGGGTGCGGCTTACCCGAGGGAGCTACCGGACACAATGTCGCGCGCAACGCGGCACTATTTGCCGGCTTTGGGTCTCAAGTGCCGGGTTTTACTATAAATCGCTACTGCGGCTCTGGCCTTAACGCGGCTTCTATTGTGGCCAATCGTATTGCCGCAGGCGAAATGCAAATTGGGGTGGCCGGTGGCGTCGAGAGTATCAGCCTGGTGCAGTTCAACTTGAACCTGAACCATTTTGTCTATGAGCCCTTACAAAAGAAAGTGCCGGCAGTTTGGTGGACCATGATCCAAACAGCCGACTATGTCGCCGATCAATACAACATCAGTCGCGAAGATCAGGATCGCTATGTGGTTGAATCACAAAAGCGTGTTGCCGAAGCTCAAAAGGCCGGAAAGTTTGCCGAGGAAATCACGCCGTTTGATACGGTAATGGCAGTGAAAGATAAGGAGAGTGGCGAAACCAATCGCCTGAAAGTCACCTTGTCAGAAGATGAAGGCCCCCGCCCCGGCACAACCATGGAAGCCCTGTCTGCGCTGGAGCCCGTAAACACGGGGGGGACGATAACTCCCGGTAATGCGTCCCAATTATCCGATGGGGCCGCAGCGGTCGTCATGATGGATGCTGAACTGGCAGCGCAGAGAAACCTGCCTATTCTGGGGCTGTTTCGCGGTATGCAGCTGGGAGCGGTAGCGCCAAAAGAGATGAGCATTGCGGTAGCGCCAGCGGTCAGTCGCCTTATGAAGCGCCACCAACTCACCCAGGATATGATTGACCTTTGGGAGCTACATGAGGCTTTTGCCGTAACCACCCTATACAACCAGGCTGAACTCAAAACCCCTTGGGACATTACCAATGTTAATGGCGGTGCTATTGCGCTCGGCCACCCCTACGGTATGTCGGGCATCCGCTATCTGGGTTCAACCCTATTAGAACTGGGCCGGCGCGACGCCCATCGGGCAATTATTGGTGTCTGCACTGCCGGCGGTATGGCGACGGCTGCTTACTTAGAGCGATAAGGAATCAGCCCATGAACACCTGGAAGCCTATGGCTGCCCTAGTATTATTGCTACTGCTCCCCTTGGTGGGTTATCTACAGGAAAATATGCAGGGGGTAAAATTTGACACACTGGTAGAATCGACCAAGGATTGGGCCGGAGATACCCTACCCCAATATCCAGAGGGGCAGCCAGAGCTCTCTGTGGTGCGTGTGACAATCGAGCCAGGCGCACGGCTACCAGTGCACAAACACCCCGTACCTAATAGCGTCTATGTTGCCGAAGGCACTTTAAAAGTTACCCTCGTTGACCAGGATAAAAGCCTAACTTTGGATGAGGGGAAAGCCTACGTTGAAGTCACCGATATGTGGCATTTTGGGCGCAATGAAGGCGACAAGCCTGCGACACTCATCATTTTTTACGCTGGTGCTAAGGGAATTCCGACAACGGTCTTTCAAAAAGATAATTAGGAAGCACCCTACTCTAATAACTTGCCGATGAATTAGCAGCTAACTGACGCGCAGCAGGGCTTCTCTAAGATAGCCAGGCAATGGGGTCTTCTCCTTTTCAGGGGATGACAGAGTGACATAGGTAATATTAGCGGTGAACGCTAGTATCCCATTATCCAAAAAGCCTTTCGTTTGAAACGTAAAAGAGTGATTACCAATATCCGCAACAGAAACATGGATACTTAATTCTTGATCCCAGGTTACAGGGGATAGAAACTCCAGGTTAAAAGCTCTTACAGGTGTAAGAAAACCCAGTTGTTTCATTCTGGCGATAGCAGGCCCTTCAAGCAGAACAGCCATTGCATCATGGGTTGCCTCAAGTGCAAACGATGAGAATCTTGGGGTGTATACGATTCCCTCGGGATCACAATCCCCGAACAGTACTTTTCGTTTGACTGTTATCATCGTATCAACCCGTTATTTCTTATCTGGGCTGGAATTATATGTGAAGGTCCCCGCTCCATTCCTACCAAACCACCTACCCAAATCCATCATTGAGAGATCAAACCTCAAGGACCAAATATGGATAATACAGTTACTTCTGGTGGCACCAGGAAACGTACTGGCAAAATACTGGTCCCTACCCCAGGGCTTACATAGAGGTGTTTATCACCTTCAACAATATGCCCAATAGCAAAACGCTGCCCGTAACTTGAAGGTACTATGGGCCGCCCAATAAACGGCAAGTAGACCTGGCCCCCGTGAGTATGCCCGGCGATAGTTAATGACAGCTCCGCAGGCAGTTTGGGGAAAATATCCGGATTATGAGTGAAGGCCAATACCGTCTCACCTTCATCTATCCCCTGCATTGCTTTTTTAACATCGTGAGGCCCCTCCCAAAAATCACTGATTCCCACTAGTCGTAATTTACATTCGCTACTAACCAGACTTACTGACTTATCCTCAAGCACTGAAATTCCCTGGCTTTCAAGGGATTGCTCAACCCGCGCTGCATCAAGCCACCAATCATGATTTCCCAATACGGCAAACACCCCCATCGGGGCCTTGAGTTCTTTAAGAATTCCCGCTGCATCCTCCGGCGGAACGAATTTACCTCCAACAACCCCCTGAATAACAAAGTCACCGGGTAGGAGAATAAGGTCGGGTTGGCTTTTATTAACAGCCTCAACCAGGTTTTGTAAGCTCTTCCGCCCCTTGTAAGGGGAACCTACATGCAGGTCAGCAAGTATCGCGACCCTTAGCCCGTTACATTCCTTTGGCCAGGCATCTACGACAATATCATCTTCATTAATTCGGAAACTTGCTGGCTCAATGATAAATGCCCATACGGCCAACAACAAACCAATACAAAATAATACGATAAAAGCTATACGCCACTTACTCAAAACAAGGCCCAAAATTTACGACTAACACTCATTATTATTTGCCGGATGGCCATGACAGCTACAATCTGTCAGCTCCCGCATAATGTCACAGGCATTAATTGCCTGGCCACCCTCACATCGATTGCGTAAATCTACCAAGCTTTTTCGCAACTGCTTGAGCGATTCCAGTTGTTTTTCGACTCGTTGAATTTGATCATCAACCACGCTATCAATATCAGTGCAGCTTTGCGATGGAGCCTCTTTTAATCTCAACAGGTTGCGAATATCCTCGAGGGGGATATCCAGAGAACGACAGTGGCGAATAAAACGCAGTTGTTCCAGGTGAGACTCTGAGTAAAGCCGGAAATTACCCTCTGAGCGAGCGGGCTCTGGCAGTAGCCCTGCCTGCTCGTAGTAACGAACCGTTTCCACTTTGCAGCCTACTCTCCTGGCAGCTTCACCAATCTTGTAAGCCATGCCACTCCCTCTTGACTCTATAGTTACTAGAGGGATTGTAATACTGGCTCACTGACTGATCTATCCGAGAGTGAATAATGGTCAAGCGCGATTCCAGCTGTGGCTGCAGCGGGGCAACCCAAGCCACAACCATGACGCCAATTCAAAACACCAATAACAATAGCGACAAAGGTGACCTGTCCCTGTTCTCCATCAGCAAGATGGACTGCCCCACTGAAGAGGGGTTGATACGCGCCAAGCTCTCCGGCATGCAGGGCATTTACCAGCTGGACTTTAATCTGGTGCAGCGAATCCTACAGGTGCGCCACGCGCCAGGTATGGAGAGCAAGATCCTCAACACCCTAACCCCTCTTGACCTGGACGCACGCCTGGCCACGGAAGATGACATCGATTCCGCGCCACCTACCACCCATGCAAACTGGTGGTTATTGGGCGCTGCCGGTTTGGCGGCGATTGCCTCCGAGGTCGTATTCTGGTTACAGGGGGGGAACAATTGGCTGGTAATGATACTGGCCCTGGCCGCTATCGCTGGCGGCGGACTCACGACCTACAAAAAGGGCTGGATCGCGCTCAGCAATCGCAACCTGAATATGAACGCGCTGATGTCCATCGCGGTCACCGGCGCCCTGCTTATCGGTCACTGGCCCGAAGCGGCAATGGTGATGGTGTTATTCACCCTGGCAGAATTAATTGAAGCCAAATCCCTGGATCGTGCCCGCAATGCGATTCGGGAGTTAATGGACCTGGCCCCGGAAACCGCCACTGTACAGGGGCCAGATGGCGAGTGGGTTTCCATGTCAGCCAAGACTGTTCCGGTTGGCACAACCATCCGGGTGCGCCCCGGCGAACGCATCGCTCTAGATGGGGAGGTAATACGCGGCAATTCAGCTGTAAACCAGGCCCCAATTACCGGGGAGAGCCTTCCGGTAGACAAAGGCCCTGGAGATGAACTTTTCGCCGGCAGTATCAACGAATCCGGGGCACTCGAATACCAATCTACGGCTGCTGCCAACGATAACCTGCTCGCCCGAATTATTCATGCGGTGGAAGCCGCACAAGGTAGTCGCGCGCCAACCCAGCGCTTTGTCGACCAATTCGCCCACTGGTATACGCCCCTGGTATTTGCAGTGGCACTGGCTACTGCGGTAATACCGCCGCTGCTTTTTGCCGGCAGCTGGATGGAATGGATCTATCGCGCACTCGTGTTACTGGTAATCGCCTGCCCCTGCGCACTGGTGATTGCAACTCCTGTCACCATCGTAAGCGGCTTGGCATCGGCCACCCGCCACGGAATCCTTGTTAAAGGCGGGGCCTACCTTGAGCAGGGGCGCCACATTCGCTGGTTGGCATTGGATAAAACTGGAACCATCACCCATGGCCTGCCAACCGTCACGGATTTTAAAGTGTTAGCGCCAATGCCCGCGGAAGAGGTACAAACCCTAGCGGCGAGCCTAGCCGAACGTTCCGATCATCCGGTATCCAGGGCCGTACTTGAGTTTGCTCAGATTCCCCACGAACGCATACAAGAAGTGGATACTTTTGAAGCCCTGGCCGGGCGCGGCGTCAGGGGCAGAATTCAGGGAGATCAGTGCTACCTGGGTAACCACCGGCTTATTGAAGAATTGGGCATTTGCTCCGCCGAGCTGGAGCGCCAATTGGGAACCCTTGAGGAAGAAGGGAAAACTGTTGTGATGCTGACCCGGGAGAACTCCGTTCTGGCGATATTTGCTGTCGCCGATACCGTGAAGGAATCGAGCCAACACGCCATTGAGAGCCTTCACAAGCTGGGCGTGAAAACACTGATGCTTTCCGGGGACAACCAGCACACTGCAGATGCGATTGCCAAACAAGTCGGCATCGATCGGGCTGAAGGCAACCTACTGCCGGAAGACAAGCTCAGAGAGGTAGAGGCTCTATCTGGAAAAGGCCAGGTTGGCATGGTTGGCGATGGCATTAACGATGCCCCCGCCTTGGCACGTGCTGATATTGGGTTTGCGATGGGAGCAACGGGAACCGACACAGCGATAGAAACCGCTGACGTGGCCCTGATGGACGACAATCTGGGCAAGATCGCCACCTTTATCCAACTATCTCGTTCAACGGCCCATATTCTTTGGCAGAACATTATCTTGGCGCTGGGCATTAAAGCGGTCTTTCTGGTGCTTGCTTTTGCCGGAGAGGCAACCATGTGGATGGCTGTTTTTGCCGATATGGGGACCAGCCTGCTCGTGGTTTTTAATGGGTTGAGAGTGATGAGGAAATGAGCCGGTTTGATATACGGCTTTTCTAGTTAACGGTACTAATTCAGCAATACAGTCTTTCCGTTAACTCCGCTAGATACCGGATAGATTACTTGCTATTTAACAGCTACAGAGAAAATCTATAGGGTGTTACACTTGCCATTTCAATAAGTGCAAAGAAGATTAAAAGTTTTGAACAAATTAGCCCTGATATCTATTATTTTTCTTCTTTGCAGTTGCACTGACTCTCCAACAAGCAAAAATTGCAGCTCTTACGACGAATGCCCCCAGTACATTGACTTTTATAAATCCAGCATTGAAGACAGGGAAATGGCAAGAGAGAAAGGCGGGCCTGTTCCTGTTTACAAATCACTGCCAATATACCCTCAAGAAGCGCTGGAAAAGCAGATGGAAGGCTACGTAATTGTTGAGTATGACATTAATAAAAACGGCGATCCGGTAGACCCCCGAGTTATTAAAAGTAAGCCCTCGGGTTTCTTTGAAGAATCTGCTATCCAGACAGCAAAACACTTTAAATATGAAGCAACTCCAGAAGAGTTCAATAACATTAGAACCAAAGTCATTTATAATATTGCCGAGAATCAACCTGATAGCCAAGAAACATTTTTTGCATATTTATTGTGGCTAGCGATTTAGTTATTTTTATACAAGATCGCAAGTATAAGTATTTACAGCTCTAGCCTTCTATCAAATGCTTGGAGTAATATCACATGCAAATCGTAATACCCCTTATCAATTCCACCAGCGTCTAAAACTAATAAGGCTACGTGCCAGCAAAAAGGGAACCAGAAACTGGCCACTCATCTGAAGTGCAAACTTTGGCCAAAAATCTATTTCTTCAGAGAAGAATGACAGTACAAGATTGCCTGGAAATAAAAATGTACCGAAATATGGCCAACCCCCACCAATTATTTTCCAGTTATACGCAAATGCCAGTAAGCCGATAGTCAGGGAAATTACCCCTACAACCAGCGCAAACCGTAATCCTTTATCGTTAATCAACGTTGCAACTCCTTGCTTCATATAGATTACTTACCTCGAACAACCTCTTTCTTGATGTAAACACCCAACCTTTTAGCGAGACGCACCAAGTTCCCTCGGTCTACGGATAGTAATTTGGCCGCTTTACTCCAGTTCCCATCGGTCTCAGCCAGGGCACTCCCAATGAGTTCACGCTGATAGTTTTCCGTTTCCACCCTTAAATCAATAGCCTCAGACAGCGACTCTACCGGTTTCTGCGGAGGCTTCTGAATAACCAGGTCATCGGGAATTTCAATTTGTGCTGTAGTAATGGCAACAATAGCTTCTGGAGAGCTACCTTTGCGGGCCCTAAGGGCTGCGCGGCTGATAATATGTTCCAGCTCGCGAACATTACCCGGCCAAGCGTATCGCTGTAGCTTATTGGTGGCCTCTGAACTGAGACGCAACTGACGAAAACCCAACTTCCTGCGGGAGCGCTCCAAGAAGTAGTCTGCCAACAGCAGGACATCACTACCCCTCCGGCATAGCGGTGGGACTTCAAGGGGATATACAGAGAGGCGATGGTAGAGATCAGCTCGGAAAGTACCGTTTTCAATCCCTTTACGTAAATCCCTATTAGTCGCCGCTACAATACGAACATCTACATGCTGTACCGTATCCTTACCTACCGGCTGAATCTCACCACTTTGCAATACGCGCAACAATTTGCTCTGCACCACAAGCGGTAACTCGCCAACCTCATCCAGGAAAATAGTGCCGCCGTTCGCCAGTAAAAATTTACCGGGCCTCTCGCGATCTGCGCCGGTGAAGGCCCCTTTTGAGTGGCCAAAAAGTTCAGCTTCCGCCAGGGTTTCAGTCAGGGAAGCGCAGTTCAAATAGACTAAGGGCTTCTCCTTGCGAGTCGACAACCTGTGGACGGTACGGGCAACCAGCTCTTTCCCCACTCCCGTTTCTCCGAGAATCAGCACGTTGTAATCCGACCCAGCCACCAGCTCTATCTCACTGCGCAGGGACTGCATTTCCGCGCTCTCACCAATTAATTCGCCTCCATCCCGCTCCAGTGCCTGCTGGGTTAGGTCTTTCACCAATTGCTCAGCGTGCTCGGCAGAATGTGACAGGGCTTTTAGCTCTAAAGCTGTGCGTAAAGTGGCCGCAGACAGCGCGGCTATCAGCTCCAGGGTTCGATCACTGATTCGGGCATAGGCATCCGCAGACATGCTATCCACTGTTACCAGACCAATCAGATGGTTATCTGAATAGAGAGGCAAGCCCATACAAGAGTGCACGGGAAGATCTCCCTCCCTATCCAACAGCAAACCATCGAAGGGATCTGGTAGCTGACAGTCAGAGGGGAAGCGGACCGGGTGTTCCGAGGCGCAAATTTGCGCTAGCCGTGGATGCTCATCAATTAGGAATCGCCGCCCCAGAGTCCTTCGGGCAAGCCCCTGAACTGCGAGAGGGGTGAGTGTAGCGCCATTTAGCCCTAGCAAGGCAACAGCATCGCACTTGATCGCTTTGCGGATAGTAGAGAGCAGACGCTCAAAACGATCGCTGTTGTTAAGGCTATTAGCCAGGTCCAGAGCCACTTCAAGCAGTAAGGTTGCGTTGGTATCTACCATAGCCAAATCAGTCCAAAAGACCTTTAAGAGTCATTATGACACAGCAATCATAAAGGTCAATTTGACACATAAACACCAAGAATAAGCCGTAACCCGTTGTTTTTATTGGTATTTATATTTGGCATAGCAGTTGCTAAAGATAGATTGACGCCGTTTGAACCTGAGGCCGATATGCTGAATACGGAAAACCCCTTACTGCGTGAGCGTTTCAAGCTACTACTAAAAGCCGGTAACTTTACGCTGCTTCTGTCAGTTCCCCTGCTTATTCTGACGATTGTTATTTGCTATCCCCTGTCTCACCTGTTTTCAATTCCCACGCAGGTCGCCGGACATATCTTTATGGTGATTAGTGCGACGTTTCTAAAACTGGGCTACATAGGTCGCGTGGTTGCTCAATACAATCTGGACCTTGAGGTTCGATAAAGGCTGAACCGCCGCCTCCGAATTCCCCCCTTCCTATTAGCAGCGAATAAATCAACCCAGAGCCTCTGCTGGCTCTGGGGCTCTGCATTGCCCGACACCTCAAACCACCGTGGACTATACTGACAGTCTCAGAGATAGCATTTCCTTCTAGGGAGACTTATGGCTGCCCCTCTGGTTGAGCCAAGGTCTCTTTTACAGGCTCTATAGCATAAAGGGCCAAAGTCAGGGGGTATCAAAATTGGGCTTAGCCTATACAAGCAGTGAGCTGATAGCCCTTACCAGTGAATGGAAGCTAAGCGTAAGATCAACCTTCCATGCTCGCCCCCTAGTCCACCCAAGCGAAGTGCCGCAAGACACTCGCTGTTCTCCAAATAAGATCACTACCATATCACAGATAGGTAACAGCAATAGCCGGGGTCTGTATTCGCCTATTCAGGAGCAGACCTAAATGTGGGAAATGATCGATGATGGAATTACTTTCTTTGCCACTCAGAGCTACGCCACCCTCTTTACGATGTTTTGGATCGTGGTGGTATTGGAATTCCCTAGATATTTAATGTCGTTTTTTACCTCGGTATTCTTTTTCGCCACAAAACCAGAGTACGAGGAGGACATTGAATCCTTGGGCAGACTCACTGCAGTCATCGCCGGTCACAACGAAGAAAACTCTATTGAAAAGTGTGGCGAGCGCTTACAGGAACAGAGCTATATCCCCTATGAAGTCATCGCAATCAGCGATGGCTCCACAGATAAAACCCGAGACGATATTCATTACCTGCAAAACAAGGGCCGCTTGGATGGCGCTCATGCAACAGAACTGCGTGGAGGCAAGGCCTCAGCCCTTAATTTAGGACAGAGATTTTCAACAGGCGACTTTATAGCCTCAATTGATTGCGATTGCACCTTCGATCGCCACGCTATGAAATACGTGATGCAAGGCTTTGCAGATCCCAGGGTTGGCGTGGTTTCAGGTAATGTAATTGTCCGAAACTCCACAGAAAATATACTCAGCTCCTTCCAGGCCATTGAATATGTAATCAGTATTTGCTTGGGGCGACACTCCCTAGCGATGCTCGACCAAATGTGTTGTGCCTCCGGTGCCTTCAGTGCTTTTAGGGTATCCGCAATGAATCAAATTGGCGGCTTTGATGCCGGCGGAGGAGAAGACTTAGATATCACCTTTCGTTTGCGGGATTACGGTTGGAAAGTGGAATTTGCACCTGAGGCGATTTGTTATACCGATGTTCCCACCAGCATCACAGTTCTAATGCGCCAGCGCTTTAGGTGGGAACGGGATGCGATTCGTCTTCGCTACCGCAAGTACCTGCATTTTATTAATCCGTTCCGCCAAGGAATGCAGCTAAAAGAGTTTTTTCACCAATATGAATTCCTGGTTTTCAATGTTATTGCCGCAATAGCTTTACCAATCTATTTAGTCTGGATATTTGTGCGCTATGGCGACAATGCCTGGTTTATTTTAGCGGGAGCCCAGGTTGTATTAATTGCACTCGATACAATTACCTTTGCTTTAGCTTCTTACGCAACCCCAAAAGTCAAGTCACTTCCCCTTTGGCCCTATATTCCTGCCTATAGCATCTTTTATGTAAACTTTATGCGAGTCGTAAGACTGTATGCTTATGTTCAGGAATGGATCTTTAGAACATCCTATAAAGATTCTTTCGCCCCTTTAAAAGTACACCGTGTTCGTGAGTAGCTTGAATGAAGGCTCTGCGAAAACGACTACGCCCAGATAGCTTCGAAAGCGAGCAGCGAAAAACCCGAGGATCTGCCAGCCGACGAATATATCTGGCTTTGTTAATTTTATTTGGTATTGGCGTTATTCGCTATATATGGGGTGACTGGTTTTTACTGCGAAGCGATGGGTTAGTACTACGCGATCAAAGCGTTATTGAAATGGGCTATCTAGTAAAAGTAGTAGAGGTTGCCGTAGATGAAGGACAAGCTGTTAAAGAGGGCGAACTACTCTTAAGGATTGAATCAATGGAGCTACTGGAGCGAATCGCCGATCTCTCCACCCGCCAAGCTAACCTAATACAGATTTCTGCTGAATTCACTTTATTGGCAGAGACTGCTAAAAAACTACTCACTCCCGCCAAGGAGCGTAAAGTACAAATTGGCCGAATCGTAGATAGAATCAATAAACTTGCAAATAAAGGAGTAGTCAGCGAAGTCGGTTACCAAGATGTATTGAAAGATAACTTCGAGGCCAGTGAAACCCTGGTAAAATTACAAGTTGAAAGCGCCACCCTGGAAGGAAAACGTAGATCTGTTGATGAGGCAATTTATCGCTCCGAACAAGCGCTAAGAAAACTGGAGGAGCATTACAATAACGGTATTATTCAAAGCCCCACTTCTGGTCTAGTTGGGGCTTCAGTCCCCCATGTCGGCAATGTTTATGATGCTGGGGAGCCCCTTATGTCTATCTACACCGGGGAAGCCTATGTCCTAGCCTATCTACCCAATCAATATCAATTCGTGATCAAGCCTGGAATGGAGGTATTGGTTACTGGTGGACGCTTTAAAGACAAAGGGGTACTAGTAGAAATGATCCCCCTCTCAGCAGCACTACCCCAGGAGTTCCAAAATACATTCAAGCCCACATCGCGTAATCAGTTAGCGAAAATAGTCTTACTTGACCCATCAAAATTTCCGGTGAACGAGAAAGTTACCATAACCCTAAAGATTGACTGGATTGATGTCATTATTGATAAATTTATTAATTAACTCCCCCCAGATGACGACTACCTTTTATGTCATACAGTTATTCCTAATTCCTGCCAGGGACGTAGGGCACCTATCCCTGCCTATTGCCAATTTTTCACCTATCTTTTCTTAAATACTCAACAATCTATTCAGTAAAAGGGACGCCATATACGCCACAGGTTACACAGTTACGTATAACTGGCATGAAATAAGCTAAAACACTCAGTTAATCTTTCAAACGCCAGCTGTTATATAGGTGTGGAGGAATCAGCATCTCCTTTTTAAGTGACGAATATAGCTTTTTTCGCTGGCCCGGCGACTCTAAGGTGACATCGCATACCGGTGAATCCAAAGACGCTATTTTGATTGAGGAGCCAGCATCAGTAGATGACCTGACGCATATATGGCATATGCGTGGTGGCTTGTATCTACTCCCGGTTATTGATCTCACTGGAACAGTCGGCGAAAAGGCAGATCTGGATTGCTCAAAGCTTAGTGCGCAGGATATGCCCGTTGTGAGCCAGGTTATTGACGACTTTCACTATCGGCGCGCGCAAGTCCACCTGGATTTCCACACCACTCAGAAAGATAGCGACAAAATACTAGCGCGATTATTTGTATCTGGCGTAAGTCTCTCGCCGCACTATAGCCCCAACTCCAAAGCTACTGTTGATTTTAATATTATCCTCGATAGCCCGACGGTTGTGACGGAATGTGAAAAACTGATCGAATCAGGATTTCTACAGGGCAAGTTTTTCGATCGACGCCATATCTGTAACGGCTGTGGGGGTTCTCAGTTTAATGTCCGTGAAGAGTGCGCGGTATGCAGATCCTCTAACCTTACCGAAGACTTCTATCTTCACCATTTCAGCTGCGCTTATTTGGGTCGTGAAGCTGACTTCAGGGAGGGTGAAGACCTGATTTGCCCCAAATGTCGAAAGGAGCTTTTACACTTCGGCAGTGACTACGACAAACCCGGCACACTGCTTATTTGCAATGCTTGCGGCCATGCCAGCTCAGAAGTGGAGATAGGTTTTTTGTGCCTCAACTGCCAGAAAGATACCGACAGCGAATCCATACGCACCGGGGATATTCACAGCTACGACATTACGGAACGCGCCAGTAGCTACCTAAGAGCTGGCTATGCATTTCTCGATTTTACTGACCATAACCCTATGTTCGCTGACCTACCCTTCACCCTGATCGTAGAACTCAACCAGGCGGCAAGAGCATGGAAAGAGAACAAAACAAATTTCTGCTTGGTTAATATCAACTACGAACATGCTCATGAACTCGAAGTCGAACATGGGCCCCGACAAGCAATGCAGAGCCGCCGCCAATTCATAGAGAACCTTCATGGAGTTTTATGTAGAGCTTACGAAGGTATACGGAAAGAGGACTTTATTACCGGGAAATATGAAGATTATATGGTTCTACATGGAATAGCTAAGGAGGACATACTTGAAGATCGCAGAGAAATGATCAAGATTGCCATGTCCTCCATAAGGCTGGATATTGGCCCCTACTTTAAAGTACTCGGGCCCGAGGAGCTTGTTTAAAAGAAAGCCGCCCGCCCTGTTACAACCACCTTACCCGAGCCGGCTAGCGCCTACAACTTACTCGATAACTCCCTAATTTCATGGTTCAGGATACGGTCGTTGTGACTGTAATCCACTGGCACATCCACGAGATGGACCCCACCCGCCCTACAGCATTTTTCTATCATCGGCTTAAACTCATCCGTGGCCGTTATTCTGTGGCCATGAGCACCATAGGATTTTGCATAGTCGACAAAATCAGGGTTACCAAAATCCAGACCAAAGTTATCAAACTCCATCATGGCCTGCTTCCACTTGATCATACCGTAGGCATCATCGCGTAAAATAAGTACGATGAGGTCAAGTTTTAAACGAACCGCCGTTTCAATCTCCTGGGAATTCATCATAAAGCCCCCATCCCCACAAATTGCAACCACACGGCGGTCTGGGCATACCAACTTGGCAGCCATTGCCGAAGGCAAGCCAGCCCCCATCGTTGCCAGTGCGTTGTCGAGCAGCACGGTATTCGGGGCTAAAGCAGGATAATTCCGCGCGAACCATATTTTGAACATGCCATTATCAAGCGCAATAATGCCCTTCTCCGGCATTACTTCGCGGAGATCCTTTACCAGTCGTTGCGGACGAATTGGGAAAGTGGTGGTATTTGAGCCCTCCTGGATGTGCTTTTGAAGCGCGGCACGGATACGGTGCGCATCGGTAAAGCTCCAGTGATCCTGGGGTTCCAAGTGCTGGTCCAGCTGCCACAAGCTGTTGGCAATATCGCCAACCACCTCTATCTGCGGAAAGTAGACCGGGTCCACCTGCGCTGAATTGAAGTTGATATGTACAACTTCCGGGCCACCGGGACGCATAAAGAAAGGCGGTTTTTCTACAACATCATGACCCACATTGATAATCAGGTCGGCCTGCTCAATGGCCCGGTGAACAAAATCCCCATCCGATAGCGCGGTGTTGCCAATAAAATGCGGGCCCGATTCATCAATTACTCCCTTGCCCATCTGAGTTGTGACCACCGGAATACCCAATTTGTCGACAAACTTGCGCAACATTTTGGCGGTTAATTTACGGTTTGCGCCTGCTCCCACCAACAGCAGAGGTTTACGGGATGCCTCAATCGCTTCTGCAGCTTTGCGCACTGCCTTCTCTTCGGCAATTGGCCTGCGGTTATAGCTGGGCTCCAAGACCGGCATGGTGGAGTGTTCACGGGCAATATCTTCAGGAAATTCCAAGTGGGTTGCCCCCGGCCGCTCCTCTTCCGATTGCCGAAAGGCTTCACGGACATGAGCTGGCACATAGTCGCCACCCACAATGGTCTTGGTGAACTTGGTGAGTGGACGCATCATGTCAACAATATCAATAATCTGGAACTGGCCTTGCTTAGAACTTTTGATAGGTTTTTGACCTGTGACCATCACCATCGGCATTCCACCGAGCTGGGCATAGGCTGCAGCTGTCACAAGGTTCGTGGCCCCCGGCCCCAAAGTAGACATGCAGACACCTGGTTTGCCCGTAAGCCGACCATAGGTAGCAGCCATAAAACCGGCACCCTGTTCATGGCGCGTGACAATTAGTTTTATCTTTGAGCCCCGCAAAGATTCCAGCATATCCAGGTTTTCCTCACCAGGAATCGCGAAGATATACTCAACGCCCTCTTTCTCTAGGGCACGAATAAAAAGGTCCGATGCTTTCATTGGGGAGGCTCCTGTAGTCCCGCCTTACTAACAATAAGATCCCCGCCAAAAGAGCTGTTTTTATAACTGCCTGACACGATTGCTCAATTACGCGGATACCTCTCTTACATCTCACTTTATCGGCTCATAAGTTTGCACCCTGCACAGTAGCTCACATGGTGCCTTAGCAATGTATTGCTAAGATCAGTCTCAGGGAAAATTAATTTCTTGCGCGCTGATACCCACCATCCAAGTGATGACAGCAAACTCCCTGATAAGTATTAAATCACTGCCTTTGTATGACACTGGATGATAAGAGTTGCAAATGGAATCTCGCTCAGAAGGCGCAAGAAAACACTGGGTTCTCTCACTTGCCGCTCTCGGGGTTGTATTTGGTGATATCGGCACCAGCCCACTCTACGCCTTTAAACTGATTTTCCACCCCCGGTTTGGAATTCCCCATAACACCGAGACCATTATTGGTGGGGTCTCTGCTGTCTTCTGGGCACTTACCCTCATTGTCACTATTAAGTACGTCATATTGGTAATGCGCCTGGACAACCGAGGGGAAGGTGGGATCATGGCGCTGATGACACTGGCCCTGGAAGCGACAAAAGGGCGAGAATTATTAAGAAAGCTTATTATCGGCGGCGGGATCTGTGGGGCGGCACTATTTTTTGGTGATGCCGTTATCACACCAGCCATCTCCGTTCTCTCCGCAGTCGAAGGACTGGAGATAGTCAACAAAACTCTAAAACCGTTTATCCTGCCAATTTCTATCGGCATACTCTTTGGATTGTTTTTTGTACAGCGCTTCGGCACCGAAACCGTGGGGAAACTGTTCGGCCCGATTACCGCCATCTGGTTCTTAGTTTTACTACTCGCGGGCCTTTACTGGGTGCTCCAGAACCCTGTAATCCTCCATTCCCTCAATCCCCTACATGCTTTGAGCTTCCTCACTAACCATGGCATGGCTTCATTCTGGATATTAGGTGCAGTATTACTGGTGTTTACCGGAGGAGAGGCTCTATATACCGACATGGGGCATTTTGGACGTATGCCTATAAGAATTGCCTGGATAGGTTTGGTGTTCCCCGCCCTGGTGCTGAACTATATGGGACAGGGCGCTCTACTTATTAGTGACACCTCTGCGGTAGACAACCCCTTTTACCGGATGTACCCGGACTGGTCGCTCTACCCAATGATTATTCTTGCAACTGTAGCAACCTGCATTGCTTCACAGGCCTGTATCTCGGGGACCTTCTCCCTGACAAAACAGGGGATCCAACTTGGCCTGATGCCCCGTTTCGCCATCCGCCACACGTCATCAGCACTCGCGGGGCAAGTGTATATGCCCGGTGTCAATTACCTATTAATGACAGCGGTAATACTGGTGGCAATTCTCTTTGGAAGCTCAGTCCACCTGGCCAGTGCTTATGGCGTATCAGTGAGTGGTGCAATGTTGATTACCTCCTTCATTGCAGCAATCGTGTATCGCCACTACCTCAAATACAACCTGATAATTTGCCTGGCCGCTGGTTCATTCTTTGCCTTTATTGATTTTGCCTTTGTCACTTCAAACCTGGCAAAGATTGGCCACGGGGGGTGGTTCTCTATTAGTTTAGCCGCCTTTATTGCGATGCTGATGATTACTTGGAGAGATGGAAAAAAAGCAATAAATTGTTACTTGCAGGGTAAGAATTATAAATTAGAGCCCTATTTAAACTCACTTTTTGATAACCCCCCATTGCGTGTACCTGGAACAGCAATATTTGTGGGAACCAATCAACTCTTTGTCCCTCATGCCCTGATATACAATTTGAAACATAATAGTGTCCTTCATGAAAAGAACCTTTTCCTAACCGTTACGTCGGCCAATACACCAAAAGTACTACCAAAGAATCGAGCAATCATTAGTAAGATCAGAGAGGGATGCTTCAGGCTAATCTTACGTTATGGATATATGGAACGCCCAGATGTCGAAGGGGCCATAAATAAACTCAACAAAATGCACCTTTTGGATATAGATCCAAGTAAGTCTTCTTTCTTTACCTGCCGATACAATATATTTCCTGTTAAAGGTGGCTATAGCAAAATGGCAAATTGGCGAGAGCGGATCTTTGCTGCAATGGTAAGGAATTCAAGCAGTGCTATTGAATATTATCGTATCCCGGCTAACAGGACTGTCGAAGTACAAGAGAATATAATGATCTGAATTGACAAGCTATTTTATCAAATAACTGACGAGCTTATGAAACTCACCTTAGAGTATAGAGAGAAATAGTTAAAACATGCTGATCATACCAGCCTGCTTCCTTTACGGCTAATATGGAAGCAGGCTGTAGGCCGAGGAACCCCTAAATATCTAATTAGAAAGCACAAAGATATTCAGGAGCTCCCTACCCCACAATCAGTTCGCTTCACTCTTAAGTATAGAGGCCATATCACCGGACCAACGGCCGATTACTTGTGTTAGAGCTTTATTTAGCCCTGCCATTGAAGAGGAGTTGAATTTTTTAGCTTCTGGTTGGCTCAAGAACTCCTCATATTTCGCTAGGCTTGCATCGTCGAATCCTTGATAAGTTTGCACGAAAGAGAGAGTTACAAATTGCTCAACATTTTGACGCATCTGGGGCTTCATTGCCTCCATTTGTGCCTTATAAGCATCTAGATTGATCTCTTGGCCGGGAGCCATCACTGCCATCACTGCGGAATAGACAGCAATACCCGTAGAGACCTGCATCTCCATCGCTATATCGGTAGCACCAACAAGCTGATCAATACGAGTTGCCATTTCAACGCGCTTTGTGTCAGCCATCAACTGCTGTGCATTAGCCATCAAATTCTGGAATGCCTCTTCAGAGCTTCCTTCCTCTTCAGCCTTAGTAATTTTCTTACCGATATCTGACTCATACCAAGCCAATAAGACCTCAACATCTTTATCGGTCAGAGAAGTACTCAGTGACGAGCGCACTTCTTCCATAATGATGGACGGTAAAATTGTATTATCTGCACTTTCAAGAATCTTTTGCAGTTTATCCTGAGGAATTGGTGCACCTTGCTGTACGCCTTCCGCAAATCCAGATTTTACTAGCTCAGGAAACCCCTCAACCTGCTTGGTGAAACCCGATACAAGCAGAAGCTTATCCAAATTGTCTGCTTTATCGGCAGCCAGGCATAATGAGCAAAAGGTGCTGATGAATAAAGCAAATATAACTTTTACAGCTTGAGTTCCCATAGGAAGCCCCATATGAAAGTGAATTTGATCGCCATTATGCCGATTGACTCACAACAATCAATCAAAAAGCCCTAACCATTGCAAAACAGACGTACCACAGCTTTGCTATAAAGAGCCTAAATAACCCCCAACTCAGATAGTTTCTTTCTGGCAATTTCAATTCTTTTCTTTTGTACTTCCCGAAAACTGCTGCCATCTATGTTAATCGCAAAATAATGAATATTGTTATTGGACTCTACAATTCCAATATACCAGCCTAAAGCCTTATTTTTAGCTATTGGCCCTCCTCCTGTTTTTGCATATAACTTATAGGTATCAGTCTCCTCTACCAGCATCACTTCTTTAATTTTATCTATAGCTGACTGCGATACAGGTAATTGACCAGTAAATAAACGTTCCAGGAAGTCTACCTGCTCCAACGCGGATATTTTGATACTCTCATTGAGCCAGAAGGTATCAATACCAGACGAAGCATCCCGATTACCATAATTAAAACCTGCCAAATACTGATTCATTCTCTTAGCGCCAATCTCCGTTGCTAATTGCTGATAGATCGGAACCGCTGAATTTTGAAATGCTTCGCGAATTGTCAAAGGTCTTTCTGACCAGATTGTAGGCCACCACCCTTTAGCCGGGTATTTGTCATGATTATAGGTTAGCTCTTGTAACAGGTTCTCAACTAAACCCAAGTCAAGTGCAATAAGGGTATTGGGAACCTTAAAAGTAGAGAATGGTGTGAACTGCTTGGCTGCCCTCTCCCTATTAATTACCGTATATTCTGAGGTCCGACTATTCTTGAGCACAAAAGTACATAACTCGCTACATGAGCCCCCATCTTTTGCAATCACCGAGTTGCTGACACCAAAAACCAATATTGCAGCAGTGATAAACCATATAAAGTGTTTCAACCGGAATCTCCTTGATTTAGAGTGCGTGATACCCGAGGAACATCAATAAATTTAATCCGGATAAACTGGGTAATTAGCACACCGAAAAGTACCTTTCGGATATTGGGAGGAGTTACTTGGCAAGTCAAGTAACTAAGAGACCAACAAACAGTCCTTATTAAGTAATAACTGTACCATCATTTAGAATTTAGGAAATACTGCCAACTGAACAAACTAGGCTTGGCGTTTCCTATTGATAAACGCCAAACCTTTTGTGTAAAAAGCGAGCAAAACTCTAGCTTTGGGCCATCTTAATTTCTGCGGTCTGAGTTATTCCCCATATCCCATAAAATTGGCTGATCGCCACCCATAATCGTTGAAGGCATTTGACCATTCCATTGCTGCGCGCGGATATATTCAACCAAGGTATGGTTTCTGGCAATCGCATCAGCTTTTGCTTTAATCGCTGCGGCTTCCGCTTCCCCTTTCTCCAGAATCGCAAAAGCTTCCGCCTCGGCCTCTACACGAATCTTATGGGCTTCACCATCTGCTTTAGCTTTGGTGGCATCACGGCGCGCATTAGCAGTATTAACCTCACGTTGCGCTTCCAGCTTTTGACGTTCCAATTTGTGCTTTTCGGCAGCCGCCAGGTTCAACTCTGTCTGCTTGGTTTCAATAGATTGGATGTACTTGGGAGGCAAGCTGATGCTCTCAATCTGTACATCTCCCAATTCCATAGGCAACCCCTTGGTTTCCTCCTCCAAGAGCTCCTCAATCCGTCGAATTGCTGCATTCCGGTTCTGGATAATCTGCTCTGCCTTGAATTCAGCCAGACCAGCTTTACTGGCGCTTCTCAGCCTGGGATCGAGAATCCGCTGTTCAAATTGTTCCAATCCGCCATATTGCTTATACAAATCAATGGCTGCACTGCGAGTTACGGTCCAGTTCACCGCAGTCACTGCTTTTAACGGCATTTGTTCTGCGGTGGCGGCATTCATCGTCTCAACATTTTTCCGAGTTCTCACTTCGATTTCGACCACATTATCCATAAATGGGACTTTCGTATGAATTCCAGGATCAACCTGTGAGATTGCCTTACCAAATCGCTTTACAATTCCTACGTGCCCCTCGTCAACCGTGAAAACAGTCCCCATGGCGATAGGAATAATCAGTAATGCAACACCAGCGAAAATTCCCTTCTTAAGATTTTCCACAAACTTTCCTTTAACTACTTACATCCAAAAACGGTTCTTAAGGAGCCTCTGAGTAACTCCGTGATGCCTCTGGCATGCAGAGCGGTTCACAATCAAGGCGCGGCTTCGCAGGAATGTCTAGACCTTTCAAGAAGTCGCAACGCGGAGTGTGAATCGCTCTGCAAGCCCCGAAGGGCGGGCCTTGAAGGCCGCATATGCTGCGTTGCAGCTCTTGCAAAGGGCTACGGCCATTCGCGGCGAGCTGCGCCTAACATCTGCAACCTTCAAGACCCGCAGAGGTATTACGTAGTTACTCAGAGGCTCCTTAACTTCAAAGATGAATACATAAGCGGATATTCTTTAATCCCTATATTTCTAAACCAGAAGGGAGTACCAAATAAGCCCCACTAAAATTCACTCAAAATGACCCGCAGGATAATATAGATAATTTTTCAATAAAAAAAGTGTGACGTTTCACTTCCACATATCAGTGGAACGAACTCTTTGAACCGAAATATAGAAGTAAGCTTCAACTATCCAACCGTGATCTTGTTTGTAGATATTTAGCGCAAAATAAAATCGCACTCGAAATTTCATATGCTAGATATACGAATAAAGGCGGCCTTTTAAATTTGATCAAATAGTTGAAGAGAAACGAATACACAAAATATATGTCGCAATGTTTTGGCCTTTCATGAACAAAAGATATAGGAGAGATACGCCTAAACCCACTACCAGATGAGCATTCATTACTTATGTGGATTCGGTCATACCTCACCTAAGCAAGAATTGTGCGCCCAATAAAGTCTTACCAATCAATCAAGCTCTCAATCAACGCTATTATCCATTGGCAATCACTTTCTCTATCAATAAGTAGAGGCCTTGACAATGAGCACTTCAGATTCATCGGACAAAAATGGCCCTGTCGAGGCCACCCCATACAAGTGGCCATATAATGGGGATCTCAGGCCAGAAAACACCACTCTCGTGGTTATTGACATGCAGGTGGACTTTTGCAGCCCCGGCGGCTATGTCGACAAGATGGGATATGATCTGGAGGCAATGCGCAAGCCCATCGAACCCATCCAGCAAGTATTGAATGCGATGCGGGCAGAAAACTATCACATTATGTACACCCGGGAGGGGCATCGCCCCGACCTTTCTGACCTCCCTCCAAACAAACGCTGGCGCTCACGACAAATTGCTGCGGGTATCGGCGACCCGGGACCATGTGGACGTATTTTAGTCAGAGGGGAACCTGGTTGGGACGTGATCCCTGAACTAGCGCCCAAAGCTGGTGAGGTCATTATTGATAAGCCAGGCAAAGGTACCTTCTTTTCTACAGACTTCGGGCTAATACTCAAGCTTAAAGGGATCGATAACTTGATTCTCGTGGGCGTTACAACCGACGTATGCGTACACACCACCATGAGGGAAGCAAATGATCGAGGATTCGAGTGCCTGCTTCTATCAGACTGCACTGGGGCTACCGACATCGGCAACCATGAGTCGGCTCTCAAGATGATTACTATGCAGGGAGGTGTCTTTGGCGCTTATACAGATAGTCAGAAACTCCTGAAGGGACTAGCGGAAGCCTCTAATACCAGGTAAGTAAATCATGTATTGTTGTTGGGGAAGAGCTTGTTACTGAGATCGCTCTTCCCTAATGGCATTTTAAATCAAGCGGGCTCCGTAATTTTCAGATCGCCAGCATATGATAAAATGAACCCCACTAAAAACATGTGCACACTGACACTGAACTGATACTGCCCTTCACTCTCTGTTTCATAAGCCTTGACTTTGGGCCAAAGAAATTTTGGCAAAGCTATACCTAATAGCTTCGTTTTCGAAAACTGATATTCAAGTGCTCCGTTGACATTATGAGCGGTAAACTGCATTTCCAAAGGGCCGAGCCTTTCCACCAGATAATTTTTTTCTGAATAAAATGATGAGCTCATCTTGAACCCATCGAAATCTCTCACCCAATCCATCCGATCGGAAAAGTGTCCACAATCAACAACTAACTGCGAACTTGAACTCGCCTTCGGGAATCTAAATATTGAACAAATAGTATTCGCAATAACCCCACCTCGTTTGACGACAACAGAACCCTCATACCTCTTCATCCCAGTGTGTGCAAATTGCAACAGTGGAGATAATTCATTGAATGAGGACCCCATATGAGCGGAAAGTATGTTCAATATTCACTCCTATTCCTATTCACTTCCTTTACCCACAGTACCATCTATACAGGTAACTGGCAGGCTGCAAATATTCAACCTGCCAGCGCACTCTCATTCAACTCGATGACTAAATCAAGCTTATTTGCTATTCGCTCTCAGAATAGCGCTCATAGCCCGGTGGGCGTCAACGAACCCAAGCCCGGTGTTGTGATCACCTAGCCAACTGCGGCGAGCATTATCTTTCAATGACTTGCTCACTAGTTGAGCAGCTTCTACCCTGCTAAGGCCGTAGTAGTCTGCCATTTCAAGGAGCAATAGGCTGACAGCCGCTAGTTGAGGAGCGGCAAAAGAGCTACCAGACTCAAAGTTTTGACTGGAAGCTGAATATACTGCATCGCCGGCAATAGCAAAGCTCTGCTTAATAGCCAAGGGGTTGTAACCCGGAACCGTCGCCGTAAGTGAGATCTCATTTGAGAATGGCTGGAGGTTGATTGCAAAAAACAAATTCTCAGCACCGGCCTGCCCTTCATTCTGAGCAAGGAATGCCCTGATTAAATCCAGGTCATAGGTAAAGAAGCTGCCGAGTGGTGGTAGCTCCAAGCGCTCTCTGACATCGGTGTTGTTATGCTCAAGATCTGTACCTGTATTCCCCAGTGACTTGGTAAAAATCTTACTTTGTAAAATAGCGGAAAGATGCTCTGCAAACTCTGGGTCGAGTTGGTCATTGGTGATATGAAATGCACGGCTCATATTGATCACACTAATGTCATCTCGATACCGCATATAGGCCATTGCATCATTATAAGTTTTGCTCTCGGCACTAACGGGTACAATAGTCGCCTTCGGAGCAATATCCAAAATGATATCAATTACGGTGTTACCATGAAGGAAAGTGATGGGATCACCAAAGGCAACTTCCGCTTCAATATTGGGATACTGTTCGCGCTGCTCTTGTAAGCGTGTCGGATCAAACAAATCAAAGACAGCAATTACCATACCCTCGCCATCAAAGCGCTTAGTCAAAATTTGCTGTTTCAGTTTATAACCGGGCACATGGGGAAGCAGTAACTCATTAATCGCCAACCTGAATAGATTCAGGTCGGCAATAGCGGCATCAAATTCCGGCCTATATTGCTTCTGGTAATCTTCTGGCTGAAACGTGTATAGAAGCTCAGCTAATACAATAAATTCTGTGATTGACTGCCCCCACTTGTGCATCAGTAATTCTTCAACCATGTAGTGGGATTTTGCCATTCCCGAATATTGATCAAAATCAGCTGCCAGATACTCTTCAATAATTGGAGTTACCGGCTCTTCCCAAGGCCAGGGGGTTAATTCTTTCACAATCTCTAAGGAATCTCTGGCCTGCTCAATATCTGGGGTTGAAGCAAATATATTGAGGCTACCCAGCAACATTAAGATTGTTAGTATTATCCTATTCAAAACTATTTCCTTGTCATGAAAAATTATTAGATAGTGTTTGTAGGCTGCTACAAGCCACGGGATATAAATAGTCCCAGTGACAGGAAAAGCTCGCAGCCTGGAAATAGGATCACGAATGGTGTGGAAAGGCAACAAAGCAAATATATATAGAAATTACAAAGCTAATATCGCCCATAAAATAAAAGATATTCGGTTACCTCTGACATCAAAATCTAGAGAAAGTCTTACTCTGAATTTGGCTCCGCCTCATCTTCTAGTCAATGCAGAAGATCACTATCCCCCAAAGACTGGCGGCATGCACTTATAGCGGGAATAGCAGCCACAATTAATGTGCTTACCAGTACTAAAGCTAAAAGCACAATCGTATGTTCGCCTATAACAACGCCGTCCAAATAGATTCCAAATTTATCTGTCAGAATTGGCTCAACCAGCCAGCCTCCCATTATCAATCCAGAAACAGCAATTGTCGCACCTAAAAGTAAAACCAAAAATGCCTCAGTCTGGATCAATAGGAATAAAAACAAAGGGCCAGAACCTACAGTTCTCAGTAGTGCTATCTCCAGTCTGCGCTCGCGCATCGTGGAAAGTAGTAAGATACATAAGCCAAGTAATGCAGCCAAAACCACCATAGCTGAGACAAAAAATAATACCTTTTCTATACCACCGGATATCTGCCAAAGCTCCGATAGTGCAATGCCCGGCAATATTGCCAGCAGCGGCTCCTTCGAATATTCGTTTATTTTTCTCTGTACCTGAAATGTAGCTATAGGGGAATTAAGCCCGAGTAAGAAGGCAGTAATGTTATTAGGCACCAGATCATCGTGCTCCGCATCAGCACCATGAACGGCTTCCAGTCCCGCCAAGCTTACATAGAGTGCTCGATCTACTGGTGTACCAGTAGGCTTGAGTATGCCACTAACGATAAAGGGGTTTTCACCATGCTCTGTGAAGCGCGTTCCAACCAAACCGTGCGCCAATGTGAGAGTGTCATCAAGTTGGTAGTTGAGTTCCCGAGCGACCTCCGCCCCCAATATGACACTAAAAGTATCGATAAAATTCTGGCCGGTTGATAGCTCCAATGGCCTCTTATTCCCATACCGATAGTGATCGAGAAATCCCGTTGAGGTTCCCACCACCCTGTAACCTTGGTGCGAATCCCCCAGGAATAGGGGTATCGCCCAACGTACCTGGGGTAAGTGAGTAAGTTCCTGGTAGCTATCCCATGAAATATGATTGCTGGCATTCCCAATATGGAATACGCTGTATAACAAGAGATTCAATTGTCCCGTAGGCGCCCCAACAATAAGGTCTACCCCTGACACAGTTCGACTAAAGCTGTTTTTAGTATGGCTTCGCAACTGCTCGATCCCCAACATTAGAATCAAACTGATTGCTACAGACAATACGGCCAGTGACACACTACCCTTACGCTGCATCAGGCTTTGCCAAGCAAGTTTAAAAAACATCGGCTAAAGCCTCCGGTGCAGTGTCCCACTCGGGCCTAAGTTTCCAGGCAATATTTATTTCGCGCATATCCATAACCAGAGGGAAGTGTCGTTCCAAAGAGCTATCGTGGCTGACAAAGATCAGAGTGCATTTCTTTTGCTGACATGCAGTCATCAACAACTGGACAAAAGCATCTCTCGCTTCAGGGTCCAAAGCAGATGTAGGCTCATCAACCAGCAATAACTGCGGTTCATTGATCAATGCCCGCACGATTGCCACCCTCTGTTGCTGTCCGACACTCAAGCTGGCCACTTTCTTGGGTAAAATTTCCTCTCCTAAACAGAGTCCCGTTAGCAGCTCATTAACCCTGCCGCGAAAATCGCCACGGAAACCAGAAAAGTGGGTAGCGACACGAATATTGTCCTCCACACTCAAATAGGGAATTAGGTTAAAGCGCTGAAATACAACGCCAATATGTCTCGCCCTGAAGCGATCCCGCTTGCGCTCACTCAGTGTACCCAGTGGTTGACCCAGAACCTTAAGGCTTCCAACTTTTGTCGACAGAATACCGGCCAGGAGGTTCAGCAGTGTTGATTTACCACTACCGGAGCGGCCACGTAAAAATACCTGCTCACCGACAGGTACTGACCAATAAGGGACCTCTAAAACCGAAGGACCTGTACGATAGGCGAAGCGCAGCTGCTCCACTTCAACCGCTAGTTTCAATTTCGTAGTGAAAGCATTCATCTTGCACCTCATTTGCAGCATGGATTTTTGCAAACAGATATATAATGATATATCAAATCATTTAATACGATAAATAAACCCCAGCCATGAACAGATATCTCTTCTCATCAGCCTGCACCCTGGCAATCGTACTACTCGTAGCTGGCTGTGATAGCCCAGTTGAAACCAATCAAGTTTCAGCGCCAGTCGCTGAAGATACTCAAGTCAAACAGGTAAGTATCAGTTATCGTGAAGTCAGCTGGGAAGAGTTAATCCCAAAAGATGATCTGGATGCGTTACTCAACCCACCAGAATACATAGATGATATTGTTGAAGGCTCCACTGCCGACTCAATGCCTAACTCATCAGCTATTGCCACTACGAGCGAAAATGAAAGCCGCTACCAAGCCGCTTTGACTTCCACCCGAATAAAACCAGAGTTCGACAACCAACAGATACGTATTGCTGGGTTTATAGTTCCAATTGAATTCAATGACGAATTAACAATTTCCAATTTCCTTTTTGTTCCCTACTTCGGAGCCTGTATCCACCTGCCGCCCCCACCCCCAAATCAGGTTATCCATGGCAGTTTTCCTGAGGGAGTTCAAGTTGACGCTCTGTATGAACCTTTCTCTATAGAAGGGAAACTGAGAACATTGAAAATAGAAAGCGAGTTCGGAACTGCGGCTTACAGTATGGAAGTGGATAACATTCAACCTTACACAGAATAATGTCCCAGGCGAGCGCTGCTCACCCGAGGACACTACTTCATCGATTGCCGGCTATTGGCCCATCTCCCGAACCAGGTATCCGGCACCGTCGATATTCTCCATTACCCAGAGAATGTAAGCGATGTCGACATGAATCGCCCGGGTGCTATCGGTGAAGTCCCAATCAGCATTGATACTATCGTAGGTTCCGTCAAATACGACTCCCACCAGCTCGCCGCGACCATTCATTGTCGGAGATCCTGAGTTACCGCCCGTAATATCTACGGTACTTAAGAAATTAACCGGCACCGAATCCAGCTGCTTTTCATAGTAACGGCCATAGCTCTTCTTATCGATAGCTTCCATCAAAGCCTTAGGGGCATCAAAGGGAGCCTCACCTGTGTACTTGGCCTTAATGCCACGCAAAGTTGTAAAGGGTACAAAACCTTGCTTACCGTCATTGCCGTCAGCGGCCTTCTTAATCGTACCTGGTGGTGGCTCATAGCCTTTGACCAAACCATAGGTCACGCGGAGGGAGCTATTTGCATCAGGATAAACCGGCTTACCCAGTGAGTGGTAATAATCAATCAGCATTTCCATATACTGTGGGCGCAACTGAGCAAAGCGACCTTTCATGGACTCCTCATGCTCTTCACGCGTAAGCATGTCTTCGTACATGGCCACTGCCAGCTGGATAAACGGGTCTTTGCTCTCTATAAAGTCTTCAGGCTTTTTACCTATCCATGCTTCACGTACCTCGACATCGGAAAGCTCTGTTTCCTTATACATTTTGTCGAGTGTTGCCTCTAAGTCTGTATTGCCTTTGCCGATGTTCAAGAAACGATCAAAGCTGGCTATACGCTGCTCCTTCGGGAGTGCCTGGTAACGGTCCAGGAAGTAGAGCCAGATCTGTTTGTCGACTGATGGATGATAGCTGCGTTCAATACGACGCATGCCCTCTGTGAATCGGGTCAGATCCCTTTCCTGATAACCCGGCTTGCGCTTAGCATCAGGTTTTTCGTTCTCTTTAGCCAAACGATACAGTTTGCTCGCGGCACCCAGCATAGCTGAACGATCCATATAATCGATGGCGAGATCCTGTTCACGGGTTGATTCTTTTTCTACAACCAGTGCCTCAAGGTCATCAATAGTAGACTGGTATTTTTTCTGGCGGGCTTTGTCTGAATCCACCCAGGCCTGCAAATCTTTTTCCAGCTTTTCTTTACGCTGCAATAGATCGCTACGCTGGTATCCCTCCATCATGCCGGTAAAGTTTTTAGAGTAATTATTCAAGCCTGCCACGAGACTGGCATACTTTAACTCTGCATCTTTATTGTCGGCGGTAGCCGTACCAATCGTTTCTGACCACTCACCCAATACCCGCTGCATGTTTGGGTAATACCAATTGAAGTTACTTTCCACTTCCTGGGCGGTGCGATAGCGATTAGTGCGGCCAGGGTAACCGGCAACCATCACAAAATCGCCTTCCTTAGGGCCTTTTGCCGCTACGGGCAGGTAGTGCTTGGGCTCGTAAGGGACATTATCTTTAGAGTAATCGGCCGGTTTACCATCTTTACCCACATAGGCACGGTAGAAGGCGTAATCGCCGGTATGGCGAGGCCACATCCAGTTATCGATATCGCCACCGAACTTTCCGATCGAAGATGCCGGCGCATGGACCAAACGCACATCGCGGATTTCCAGTTGCTTGACCAGGTAGTAATTCAAACCGCCGTAGTAGCTATAAACCTCACAGCGATGCCCCGGCTCTTTCTCACACTCGGAAACCAGCGCTTTCTCTGCTTCTTCGATTGCGGCAAAACGTGCAGCACCATCCATCTCATCAGTCAGGCGCTCATTAACCTTATCCGTCACTTCGTTCATTGCAACGGTGACATAGACACGGGAGCCAGGTGCAGCAGGCAACTCTTCCGCTAAATCCCCGGCCAGGAAACCTTCCGCCAGTAAATCCTTGGATTCAGTTGAATTGTATGAAATTGAACCGTAGGCGCAGTGGTGGTTGGTAATCACCAATCCCGTGGGAGAGACAAAGGAAGCGGAACACCCCCCCAGGCTAATCACCGCATTCATAGGGAATTCAGTAAGCTTGGTCATGCTGGCTGGGTCCAGCTCGAGGCCATGACTGCGAAGCTCCTTGGACAATTCAGGCAACTGGTGAGGCTGCCACATCCCCTCGGTCGAAACACTTTCTTTCTCTGCAGCAAGGCTGGAGTAACTGGCTCCAGCGAGTAGTGCAGCAGTTGCAACCCCGTAAACAATAGAATTATTTATTTTCATATTTACTCAGCAATATTTAAATAATAACAGGTGAGCTTTGGATGTTTCCCAACACTAACCCTGTTTTTTGCGGCATAAACACCGAAAATTCACCTACAAACACAGCAAGCTGACAGAGTAACATACCCTCTTCGGCTGTAGACCAACACGAATCTGAGACCTTACTTGAAGCCGGCCAATCATCGCCATTATTTTCCTGGCTCTTCCACCCAATTTGGATAAACCACAAAGATACGATTGATACACTATATCATTTTAGATCCACCAGATCTGAGTAAAATGTAAGTTGCGCCGACAACAAGAAAGATATTTGCGATAAACAGTATGACCCTCTGTGAGATATCGCGAAGTAACTCACTACCCGTAAGCACATACCCGCACACCTCAGAAAGCCTATTCCTGTTACAACATCCACCGTCTCATCCCAACGACCGACATCAGCTCGATCATTTTGACTCCAAAACCCCTCTTCCTCTTCAATACCTGGAGGTTGCCTAATCTCACCAACCCAAATATGATACGTTATATCATCTCCACAACTGAAGATTGAACGCTTTCAGCCAGGAACCTCACTAACACCCTGCTCTCGCTCATTAAGAGCAAAGCAAATAAACAATGCGGAAAACATTTTCGCTAGCCGAATTTACTTAAGAGGAGCATATCTTGAGCCTGATTTACTCTAACGAAAGAAGCCGTGAGCCACTGATTACACAGGTAAATAATGCGGAGCTGGTTCCACTTGGAAAAGGAGTATCTGAGGTAAAGGAGCCAAATACCCGCCGGTCTGTGTCTGCAGATACCGGAGAAATTTTGGCAGATATTTTCCAAACTGATATCAATATGGCTATCTGGCAAAGAGAACTGCCCAAAGACATAGCCTATAATTGCCAATCTCTTCTAAATAGCGCTGTGCATCCCAACCGCCGGATTCTGCTTCCCACCACCAAGATTGACCGTCTCGCTGAAGTATTACCGGAGCTTAAGCCCTACCCGCACCTATGTGCTGATATCCAGCTACTGGCAGATATGTTCAGTTACCTGTTTGAGTTAAGCGGAGTCGGCATTCGCTTAACAACCTTAAGCGGTGCAATGTGCCCCAAATTTCACGTAGACCGAGTGCCTTGCCGATTGATTACAACCTATTTGGGCACCGGGACAGAGTGGCTGACACCAGACTCTATTGACCCTCATACACTCGACTTGAAGGCCAACCAGGAATTTCCTTCAACTTCCATCAATCACCTGGCATGCGGCTCGGTTGCCCTACTCAAAGGTGAACTCTGGGAAGGCAATGAAGGATTCGGCCTAATCCATCGCTCACCCAGTGTCGATCCCGGCCAACTGCGACTACTGCTCACTTTCGATTTCGGGTCCGCCAACGAGTAACTAGCGTGCACTTGGACGTAAAAATCTTATAAGGAATAACTCATGAAACTTACTGCGAACCTTTTCGCACTGATGACCCTATCTAACCTGGCCCATGGGATTTCCGGCCAGGTATTAGATTCTTCTGGAGAGCCCATCTATGGCGCTAGTATTGAAGTCGCGGGAAGTAGACAGCAGGCACAAACAGATGCGCAGGGCCGATTTTCACTTGAGGTGAATACTTCACAGCTCCGCGAGATCCATATCAATGCCCCGGGGCACAGCCATAAGACAGTAATTTTACAAGCTGGTCAGGATGAGCCCCTGAAGGTTACCTTGCAACACACTGTTATCGAACAAATTGACGTAACAGCCACACCATTACATGCTTCCACCATTGAATCAGCACAACCAGTAACAGTGGTAGCCGGCGAAGAGCTGCGTCGAAAACAAGCCTCCACTTTGGGAGAAACCCTCAAGAATGAAGTAGGGGTTCATTCCAGCTACTTTGGACCAGTAGCCAGTAGCCCCATTATCCGTGGACTCAACGGCCCCCGCGTTCTGATTACCCAAAATGGGCTCGATAGCGCCGATGCCTCCCGAGTTGGCCCAGACCATGTCGTCGCCACTGAGACCATTACTGCAGAGCAGATAGAAATCCTGCGGGGGCCTGCCACTTTATTTTATGGTTCAGGAGCCATCGGTGGCGTAGTCAATGTGGTAGATGAGCGGATCCCTACCTCTAGTGAAAACAGGACTGCTTATTCGCTGGGAAGCAATACCGTGGCAGATGAGCGCGAAGCCTCGCTGGCTCATACCGGCGGCAATGATCAGCTGGCGTATCACGTGGACAGCTTCTGGCGCAAAGGTGACGACTATGAAATTCCCACCTCAAGCGACTATGGCGAAGAATCCAGTGGGGTATTAGAGAACAGTGACTCAAAAAGCAAAGGGTTCAACATCGGTGGCAACTGGTTTTTAGATAATGGTTCAATCGGCCTTGCCTATGGACGCCTGGAGCGAATTAACGGTATTCCCGGGCACAGCCATTCGCACGCTGAAGAACATGAGGAACACGAGGAAGATGAGTCAGAGCATCATGACGAGCATGAAGAAGAGTTAGAAGTAGTCTCTGACTTGAAACAGGACCGCTGGCAATTGGCTAGCGAAATGTCACTGGATAACCCATGGTTGAGCGGCCTGGATGCCAGAATTGGCTACACAGACTACGAACATTCTGAGATCGAAAACAACGCTATCGGTACGACATTCAGTAATCAAACACTGCAAGCACGGGTCAACCTGCTGCTGCAAGATATGGCCGGCTGGCGTGGTGCAATAACCCTGGAAAGCAAAACCACCGATTTTGAAGCAATAGGCGAAGAGGCGTTCACTCCGCCGAGCACAACGGAAAGCTCAGCGATTGGGCTAATACAGGAAAAGCACACGGGAGAGTTCCTATGGCAGTTAGGAGCCCGAATCGAAAGAGTCACTATCGAAGCCACCGATGATGACTGGGAGGGGGGAAATCTCGATAAGTTAGCTTTCACACCCTTTAGCTTTTCTGCCGGCTTGGTCTGGGACATTGCCGCTAATTACAATGCCGGCATCTCTTTTACCCACGCCCAACGAGCACCCAGTGCCGCTGAACTTTTTTCTTATGGTCCCCATATTGGCACCAGCACCTTCGAAGTCGGCGCACTATTTAGACTGGATGACACAGAAGAGCCCTATTTTTACTACGAGAACAATGTTGAGGAAGAGGTTTCCAACAACATTGACCTCAGTTTTCGCCGGCATTCCGGAAATATCGGCTGGGTGCTGAATCTATTCTACAACCAGGTTGATAATTTCTACTACGAGCGAAATACGGGCTACACCAGCGAAGATATTGAAGAGCATGGTCACGATGAGGAAGAAGAGAGTCACAATCATGGCGAATTACCCGTTTATGTCTTCGATCAAGCTGATTCGACACTCTACGGGCTAGAAGCTGAATTTGCCTGGCAAATATCCAAGCCACTCACATTAACACTGTGGGGAGACACTGTTCGTGGAAAGTTAGATGACGGAGGTAACCTGCCTCGCACTCCACCTGCACGATTGGGCGGTATGTTAAGTTATAGCTCCAATGGATGGGATGCAGGAATTGAGATTACGCACGCGTTTGAGCAAAACAAAGTATCAGAACTGGAAACCAGCACCGCTGCTTACACACTTTTGAATACTGAGCTTGCATACACTTTTCAAGGAAGCCAACACGACCTCACCGTTTATCTGAAGGCTAACAATCTAACTGACGAGTTAGCTTACGTGCATTCATCCTTCCTAAAGGAACTTGCTCCACTGCCGGGGCGGAACTTTAATGTTGGATTGCGAGGCATGTTTTAGTCAGGGAAAGGCTTTAGTCAATCAATGAAACCACCAGCAGTAATCATTGCCGGTGGTTTTTCCATTTTATAAATTGCCCTCAATAAGAACTTAGAAAAATCCCTGCGTTTTCACAAGAACTTCCCTTAGGGCCCGTAGGCACCAAGAAAATAATTAGGAGTTATTATGACCCAGCCAGTAGTGCCAGAGAATTTCAATGCTTGGCTATATTGCATTACGGTAGAGTGCGGCATCGAACTAACACCAGAATTTGTTGATGAGCGCATCAATGCACTGCAGGACAACAAGAACTACCACACCCGTAATTTTATTCTCTTATACGGGCAAGAACACCACCAGAAAGTACTCAGCTGGTTTAAACAAGTACGTGAAGAAATATGACCCCGGAGACAACTAAAAACCACCAAAACCAATGGACACAATAGCCTCGACTGGCATTATGTGACTCCAGATTAATAGTTTTATAAGGAAACCCAAACACCCTACCCATCGATGCGGATAATTTAAGAAAGATTTACATCTAGCTATTACTCCAACCTAAAACAACCATAGCGACCTCAACTCAATTGCCTTTACAAGTAACAAGAAGCCGTTAATAACATCCAGAAATTGATACCAGAGATCACAGTTACTCAAACTAAAGATCTGAAACGGAAATTACGAAAATGAAACCCCTGATACCAAGTAGGGTTTTACGACTTGCTGCCCACAAAGCGCGGCCATTTAATCAAAAAATATAAAATAAAGAGTCGCATCTAGAGATTGCCATTAGCCGACTAAAACACAGTATTACAAATAGCACTTTTTTCTAACAGTTAGGTCCGCCATTCATTTATCATGGCTTCAATGCGATTCATTTAGTGCATTAACATTTAGAAAACAACTTCTAAGCATAAAAATAAGGAACAAAAATGCCACTAATGACCTTAATCCCTGAGGGGCAAACACCGGGTAGAAGAACACGTCTGTTAGCTGAAGCGATGGGGAATGCGAAACCCGCTTTCATGAACGGCACTCTGACAGGACCAGAGCTTTCCCTTTATACAAAACTAAGCAGTTTGCAATGCTGGGACGCTGCGCTCTACTGTGCCTGGAGCGCCAAGGGTGTAAACTGCCCTAGTGTAACCATGGACAACAAAAACTATAATGTTACTGGTAACAATAACTACAATAGAATTTTTGGAGCCACCCCCAGAACCCGATCAGTTAATACTCTGCACGATTTGATGACCTTGCCGGAGGGCTGCTTCGTTGGTTTTCTATCAAATTTAGGAGTTATGAGACATGTAATGATTCATACCTCAAATGGTCATGGAGCAGGCAATAAAAGTGACTGTGTTTTTACTGATGGAAATACAGGCGGTTGGGAGCTACTAGATATGGCTCATTTTTTTGGTAAAGATAGTAATCATAACGGCAATTCCCATACAACCATGATATATATGCCGGTAACGGGGCAAGTAATTTAACTTTTCTCAAGAGTGACGTATAGCCTATTGAGCTATTCTGCTCTTGACTGCATCAGTTCAGATTTGATCTGACAGTTACCGGTTTTCAAAAGGTCTTCTGTCAGGTCAACCCTGAACGATCAACTACAGAATTAGATACTATCTGACAAGTTTCCAGCTCATAAAGTGAACCCTACCTTACTCTCACCGGGCTTTAAGGTGTAGCTTTGAGTTCCCCTGCCATTATTGACATTCAATGTGTTCACTTGGTCCCGCTCTATCTCCATCAGCATTGATTGTTTAACGTTCAATTTTTTACTGGAAATATCTACCATAGGCACTTCCTGATATATCCAAATGTCATGAACGTCGGCTTCCATACCTACCCAATTAAGCTTCACCACCTCACCATTTTCCTGGCTAATCTGAAATCTTGAATTGACATAGCTCTCCATCTGTCTTTGTGCTTCATTCAACTCTTTACTGGCACTTATTGATAAGGCCTTTTCAATGTCAGCAACAAAAAAACGATGGGAAACCTCCAGCGTTTGAGTACGCCCGTTTACGGAGAGGTTGGTCAAACCAAAATGATAGCGATGTGCATTTGCCTGGAATGAAAATACCGAGGTTGTGACTATCACTAAAAAGGAAAGTAAAACTTTCATCAAATACTACCACTACACAATGAATGTTTCAGATGGATATTTTTAGTAAAAAGGACAAAAGTGCAGCCTCCAGGCCGACCGCCTGCGTGCTGCACTTTTTCCAAGACCTAATCTTCCTCTTTAAGCTCCTCATCCCAATCTTTCATCAAGTTACGCTGCTTTTCATCCTTAAATAGTTCCAGGCGTGACTTGATAATTCGACGTGGATAGAAGTTGTTCTCCACATTGACATCCGCTGTTTCCCAATGGGGATCGAGCACTACAGACTTAAGCACCTTGCTCTTATCCCTCACCAGCATTTTGGAGGTCTTCTTGGCATTGCGAGTCCAGATTTCAGCGGGGATACGCAAACCCTCAACACTCCCATCTTCATATTCCAGCCGCAGGAACAGTGGCATCACCAAGCCACCAATATTGCTAAAGTCCAGCACGTAGACATTACTCTCAACCTTGAGCATGTCTTTTTCCCAGTCCTCTAGATTTTCTAGTTTACTTTGGTAGCTATTGCGATCCGCATTAGAAACGTCAAACTCATCGTGAGTATTATAGAAGTCTTCCAACTCCGGCTTAGCATCGACGATTCGAGTCAACTTTTTCGCGCGATTTTCAATAACAGTGATAGTCTCGGGTTCCCGTTTATGCTGGGCGCGCTTCCAAGGCCCTTCCACTTCAGGATTTTGTGTACCAACGGTGTAATGATGTACGGCATCAAGGCTGATATCGACATTATCAGTGGTGTAGAACCATCCGCGCCAGAACCAATCCAGGTCCATACCTGATGCATCTTCCATAGTGCGGAAAAAGTCCGCAGGCATAGGGCGTTTGAACTTCCAACGCTGGGCATATTCCCGGAAAGCAAAATCGAACAACTCACGCCCCATAATGGATTCACGCAGGATATTCAGTGCAGCTGCAGGCTTACCGTAGGCATTGTTACCAAGCTGAAGCACAGATTCCGAGTTCGTCATAATCGGAACCTGGTTTTCACTCTTCATATACTCGACAATTTTTCGTGCATCGCCACGGCGGGATGGATACTTCTCTTCCCATTCCTGTTCAGCCAAGAACTGTACGAAGGTATTCAGGCCCTCATCCATCCAGGTCCACTGACGCTCATCAGAGTTGATGATCATAGGGTAATAATTGTGCCCCACCTCATGAATGATCACAGAGATAAGCCCATACTTGGTGCGGCGAGAGTAAGTACGCTTGCTGCGGTCCTCCTCATCAATTTCAGGGCGCGGACCATTGAAGGTGATCATGGGGTATTCCATTCCCCCCACAGGGCCATTGACGGAAATAGAGACCGGATAGGGATAGTCAAAACTGTAGCGGTTATAGATATCTATTGTATGAATAATGGACTCTGTTGAGTACTTGTCCCACAGTGGAGTGCCCTCTTCCGGGTAGAAGGACATAGCCATCGTATCGGTTCCACCCTTCTTGTAACCCTGTGCGTCCCACAGGAATTTACGTGACGAAGCCCAAGAAAAGTCACGTACATTCTCAGCTTCAAATACCCAGGTTTTACGCTTATTTGAACGACTTTTTTCGTTCTCCAGCGCTTCATTCTTAGTGACAATCATCACAGGCTTACTGGCTACTCGAGCCTTTCGCAAGCGCTCACGCTGCTTGGAGGTCAATACATCCTTGGGATTTTGAAGAACACCGGTTGCAGCAACGATATGATCTGCTGGCACTTCAATAGCAACGCGATAATCCCCAAACTCCAGCGCAAATTCGCCGCGTCCCAGGAACTGCTTGTTTTGCCACCCGCTAACATCGTTATATGCAGCCATACGAGGGAACCATTGGGCTATCTCGTATAAGTAGTTATCGTCGCGCTCAAAATATTCATAACCGGAACGCCCACCCAGTGCTTTCTGCTCAATAACCTTGTAAGCCCAGTCAATCTGGAAACTCACGCTGGAACCTGAGGCCAGAGGCTGGGGCAAGTCAATTCGCATGCCGGTATCGACAATAGTATGGCGAAGCTCCCTACCCCGAGTGTCGGCCACCTTGGTAATCTGGTATCCGCCTGGAAATTCGTCGGATACGACGGCACGACGAAAGCTTTTGAATGGAATGGTATCTGGAGCAATCGCCTCCATATCAACTGGCGTGGCCAAATTACCAGAGGAATTCGGCTTGAAACGGTTTTGATCCAGTTGCACCCACAAATAACGCAGGGTATCTGGTGAGTTATTAGTGTAAGTGATGGTCTCTGAAGCAGTTATCAGTTGTTTATCATCGTCTAGTGAAACTTTGATATCGTAGTCCGCTTGCTGCTGCCAATAGGCATGGCCCGGAGCGCCCGACGCTGTTCGGTAACTATTCGGTGTCGGCAGCAGTTCCTCCAGCTGGCGGAACTTATCACCGGTTACATTTAGGGGATCTGCGGCAAAGCTGCCCGAGGTTCCGGACATAGCAAGCCATGCCACAGTTAAGCGGCCGAGTAATTTTATATTCATTGGTTTACTTCAGAGATTTACGTCAGATTAAAACTTTACGGAATACGGCCGCGAAAAAATGACCGAATTTATGCAAAAATTTCTAATAAGCCAGGCCAGATTTGAATACCTGGCCATATAGCTATTTGGATTCGTAAAACACTTTTGTTTCGGTACCCTGGTTATCCGCCAGGGCAGCGATCCAGGAGCTCTCCATTGCATCCCAATCCAAACGCGCTTGGTTAATCGCCTCTACCCGGCTTTCCAATATGTCATCCAGCTCTAAAACTGTAAGCACTTTGTCAGCCTTATTAAATCCAAATACACCTTGCTCGGTAATAAATACCCCCTTGATTCTCTCAGCGTCAGTGCCACTGAATAGTGAAAAGAGCGCATCATAATCAAATATAAATTCAGGGCTAAAACGCCAGCCACAGCTGTAGTATCCCTCTCCGCTATTCTCTGAGCGGAGATAGCCACACTCCGGTAATAGCTCAACCTCATCCACCGCCTGGGTTACTGAGTGGTGGTGGTCACTCCCTGACGAGACCTGAAAACTGCAGGGCAGCTGGAGCCAATCCAATTCGATACGCCCTTGCTCCACCACTTGCAGCGGTTTTTCAGCGCCCTCACCTAAGAACGAGAGAAATCGCTGAAGGTTTTGCAAGTCTTCGGGGCCGTAGAGATCAGACTTATTAGCCACTACCAGATCAGCAACTTCTAATTGCTGCCGAAAAGTCTCACTACGTAAGTAGCGATTATCTTCAATACAGCGAGCATCGACCAAAGTTAGCGTACCGCGAAGGTCCAACACACCGCCGCGCACTGCATCAGACAAAGCCGCCAGCACCTCTCTAGGGTGCCCCAGGCCCGTCGGCTCAATTATTAATCGATGGGGCCTGGCCTTAGCCAATAACTGGTTTAAAGCGACCTGCATCGGCAAACCAGCAGCACAGCACATACAGCCGCCAGGTACCTCTCGAATATAAATATTGCCTTCCTGTTCTGGTTCAAAAAGTGCGCCATCAACGCCCACTTCTCCAAACTCATTGACCAGAACAGCCCAGCGCTCATCAGCGGGCTTACTTTCCAGGAGATGCCGGATAGCCGTTGTCTTGCCGACGCCCAAAAAACCAGTGATAACGTTGGCAGGTACCCCGCGTATTAACTGACTAGCTGCCACTAAGCTGCATCCCGGCTGCACTCATCACAAACACAATCCAGCTCCAATTGGGATGTCTGGAGATGATATCCAGCACTTTCAACCGTATCCCGCAATGCATCAATGACTTCGGGCCTAATGCCAATTTCCCGCACTTTGCTACAGCGATTGCAGATTAAAAACTGTGGAGTCTGGTGGCTGTGGTCACAGGCAATATGAGCACAGGCCAGGTACTTGTTTTCTGAATTGAGTTTGTGAACCAGGTTCTCTGCCGCCAGAAAGTCCAGCATTCGATAGACTGACATGGCGGGAATTGAGTCGCCAAAGTCACCATTGTAATGCTCCGCTATTTCATAGGCAGAGAGCGGAGTTTTTGACCGCAACAACACGGTAAGAACGTTCTTACGCTTTTCAGTCAGGCGGGCACCTGAACTGCGACAGGTTTGTTCCGCCACACTCAGGGTCTGTTTGATTTGGGATGCTTTCATAGCCTATTTCATTTGCAATTTGTTGTCTTTACCAGTGAGCAGTTCAGCCCCCTGACGACCGGAGCTGATCCATTGCACTGCAATCCCATGAATACCGGGAAACCTCTCAAACAGGGTAACAATGACACTGTTGAACTGTGCCAGATTATCACACTTGAATTGGTAACTAGCACGGAAACCACTGTGCACCGAGTTGTCACTGGTAACTTCTGCGCTATATGGCGCCTTAACTTCCACATTTAAGGGTTTGCACTGGGCACCGACAAACTCAAGAAAATGATCTGGCTTGGATAGTTCGTGAGCAACCTGCTCTAACCGCTGCTTTTGGGCATCGCTACGTGGCGCATGCTCAAATCCCACTAGATCAACTGTGGGTGACTCCAGCTCGATGATGATTTTGTCTGCTTCGGCCACCAGGTACATCATCGCCTTACCGTGAACATGACTTCCCATTTCCCCAGCGACTGGGCCGGCCCAAAACAACGCAACAAACAATGCTCCTGCAAGTTTCATGACCCTCACCTACTCGACTAAAGCATCCCGATAAATCAAGCGCAGGTTTACCCAGTGGGCAACAATCAATAAGCCTGCACCAAGAACACTGGCAACTAGCTCCCATACCCCCTCGAGATATAGCGCACCAACCAACAGCAATGCCCCGGAGAAACCAACAATCATTACCGCGTAGCGCTGATGGCGTCGGCAAGAGGCTGGGAAGCTGGCCAAGGCCAGAATTACCACGGGTACAAGCAACAGCAAGTGGAGAAACTGGTCCTCTTGTAAAGCACCCAATATCCCCAAACCTCCCAATAGCGGTAACAAAGGAGTCAAAAGACAGTGCAGCAAGCAAAGCCCAGAAGCCAAAATTCCTAAAGTATCTCTCACAACAATCCTTTTAATCTACGAGAACCCAAGACAACCACATACACTTCAATCAACTTAATGATATGTTATATCATAAATTTAATATTTCAAGTCAACACGAGCTATGCAACAGGGGATTCATGGAATGCCAAAAATCGGTGAACAAGAACTGCTGGGGATGCCTGCATCAGACTATATGAACGAAAAACAACTATTCTTCTTCCAGCATCGTCTAATGGAATTGAAAAGCGACCTAATGGCAGAGGTTGAACAGGGACAGCAGGCTATTGCAACCACGAACCTTGCCTTAGCTGATGACCTGGACCGAGCGGCCGCAGAGCAGGAGAACCAGCAACACCTACGCTTTACCGGCCGCAAGCATCTACTTCTGCGCAAGATCCAGCGGGCATTAGAGAAGATTAAAGATGGCACTTACGGGTACTGTGAGATAAGTGGGGATCCGATCGGTTTGCAGCGACTGCTATTAAGGCCCACTGCAGAACTCTCTTTTGAAGAAAAAAGTCGCCAGGAAATGCTGGAACGCAACTACAGCAAGCAAAGGTAAGCACCATACTCGGCCTCACGCTTTGCTGTGACTAGATATAACACGGTAGCACCTTGAGGAATGGAGGTTTTCATGCTGCCTTAGAGGATAGCCGACAGCCTTCTCAACCAAAGAAGGGGTTTAGTGGTCACTTTAGTTATTCGGCAAAACCCTAGACTCCCAACATAAGTGGCACACGCTAGCCTAGAAGAAGTACAAGCCGGCTCAAGTAATTAGTACTCATCTTGGGCGTACGCTGGTTCGAAACACAATACCTCAGCAGACTCCTAAGCCCCCTTCGCAAAACAAGGGCAAAAGTTGGAAAAGCCCTAAATTATGAACGAAGTACCCCTCACAGCAGGTTTACAGGCAGAAGAACTGGTTGCCTATATGGCACATATCAAAGGCAAGAGAAAAACGAATAATCCTGCGAGTAAATTACGGCAACCTCCTAAAGTCAAAAACCATGAAAACCAAAGTATCTCTAATTAAAGTACTCTCCATTACCTTAACATGCTTAGCTACTTCAGCCTGCTCCCAAAGGATTGCAAGCTTTATAGACAACGCTGAAGATTATTCTTTTAACAACAGATTAACTGCCGATCAAATTAAAGACTTAGACTTCAAAAAAGACAAATATTGCCCTCTGCAAAAAAAGAACTGTATTAGCTATTACTATGGTCCACCTTTAACCGATAACAAACTTCAGTACTCCGTAAAACATGGAGAAGGCGACAAAGAGAACAATGTTAAAATCGATTTAACCAGAAACTCCATGGAGCGGAGTTACGATGGTACCGTAATCTTATTGCATGGATTTCGCACCTCCAAAGATTTTATGATCAATTCAGCTTTATACTTCCGTTTTCTTGGGTTTCAGGTTGTTGTTCCAGATCTTCTCGGTCATGGTGATTCAGGTGGCAATAAAAAATACGGGGTGGATGACAGCAATTATATTAACCACCTCATTGACAATTTAATAAAAGAGGGCGTCATTAAAGATGAGGATATTTATATTCTGGGAAATTCGATGGGCGCACTAACGGCAGCCCATATCTCCTCCCAACGACAAGACATTAGCGGAATTATCCTTTCGGCCCCAATGCCATCATTTGATGAAGCTGTGTACAATTATGCAAAACGTGACCACCCACTACTTAGCAAAATTATCCCTGAAAAAGATTTTCGCAAGGGTGCCATTCTGGCTCTAGAGAAAGCCAAAATCAATCTGGATGACACGAAGATAATACCACTCCTAAAGTCCTCCAAGGTTCCAACACTACTAATACTCTCAGATTCAGACCAAATATCTCCTTATGTGGATTATGAAAACTTGAAAAAAGACAATGTAACGTTAATTAAAATTACTGGCAGATATCACCCAAGCATGAATACAATAGGAGAAGTCGAACATAAAGAAATTATTAAATGGCTTAACAGCACTCAAAGTTAGTTACACAAAAAATTGGGAACAAATTCCTATTTTATCTTTGATGTCAGTTTAGTACTATTCCGTCGCCCCCCTTACAGCCTTGCGCATCCCACGAGAGCTACCACCTGAAGTAGAAACCCCTTATCAGACTTCCAAGTAGGTTGATGCTCTATGATTTGCTCCACAAGCTTATGGTGAGCTTGACTAGATTGGAGCACTTCACTTGACTGCCGCCTGGATAAATGTATTTGTTTCCGCACACACCCTCTCTCTGTATATATTGAACATCTCAAATATACACAGAATCATCTACTTTACCTAAAAGGACCGCTCCAAAAAACGCTGTTAACAACCAGCCTCCGGAGAAGTAGTGGCTACTTTTCAAGTAACCACAGACATCGACATAATAACTCTATTAAGCATTGTACCAAGGTGGAACGATCCACTGACCAAAGTGCCAGTCGCGAGGTACAAATCTTCCATACCCTTGCCCCAATCGGTCGGGCTTATTATTGGTAGGGTTCATTGCCCAACCCTCTGCCAAAGTGACATGGACACCATGTATTCTACACATTGCGATAAATTCCCTAAAAGCCTGCAAAGTTTGAATAACCACTTCACTGCGAGCGGGAGTAAATGCAATAAGGGGTAAATCTATGTCATTGACATAGGGACGCGCGGCTTCATCACTGTGCCAAAGTACATTTCTTCTGGGGAATGGCCCCCACTGGCCAGCTCCAGCTCTCGGGCTGCGGATACCACCGATAGTGGAATTGAGAGTCTGACTTACTTCATAAATCCGATTAGTTATATTACCCAGCTTGGTGCCTTGCCTCTGAGTAGTGAAATTTCTCTCCAATTGATTTTCGATATGCTGGCGCTGCGACCAAGCTTGAGCAGTGCCTAGAATACGACGATCATCTCCATATCGATCAAACCTCTTTGCCCCCTGCTTAAATGGCCAAATAGCAAATAAGTCGTAATCCCCGGTAATGGCATTCAGAGGGTGCTCATTTCGAAAATGACGATGCTCCACTGGATTGGTCATCGCCAGTAGCGGCTCATACATGTCTTTGTACTTAGTGTCATACTGAACAACGATATTACCCCGCTCCTGGATAAAACCTGACTGTCTGCTCTTTTCCTTATCAACATAAACACCCCACATATCTCCCAAGCATGTGTTAACCCTGATAAGAGAATAGTGAAAAGTAATGCCACTGGGGTGGCTGGCTATACCTTCGTAACGATCTTGAGTTTTTCTTGTAACATTGATCTTTCCGTTCTGAATCAGCCAATCAACCCGTTCCTGATGCAAGCGAAGCGGTGTTGTTGATGCAGTCCATCCCGCGCCAGAGTTGTTATCAGTGAATGCCTCTTGATGCTGGGCGCGGTTATAGGCCGCTTTTCTCATCCCGTGTTTATTTAACCGGGGGTCTCGTAAAACAAAACCAGCCATCGGCCCCCAATCACATGACTTCCCATGAATCCTAAATCCCTTTGTATCATATCCCTGCTCAAGTAATTGAGTGCACGTTGGCCCTGTTGCGCGAACGATGATAACGCAACGATGAGAAGCGGCCGTTGACTTAAATGCATCAGCATGAGTTACAGGGCAACCTATAAGGTTTTGGCGTAATGCAGCATTGTTAAATATAAGATCCATATATCAACTTCCTTTTTTTGGGGGCTTACACTTGAGTCTAATTAAGTTACACAAACATAAGTCACCGGATAAATTTGGGGAGCTTTGTGAAAGCAATAAATTAATGGGCAAGAATCCTAAGAAATTATTCTGGCCTACCCTCAATACTGAAATTCTAACTTTCACTAATAAAGACGAAGGGTTAAAACTCCATGGCCACCTTTTTAAAACTGTATCTATTTATAAACCAATATCCGTGAACTTAAACTGAACCAGACTTGCGAGCTGTAAAAACTTAAGCATTTCGATTTCCCGACTCTTTCTATGCCCTATCCTGTATGTACAAATACACGGCCAAAGTATCATTATCTATTACCCCAAATGAGCTCCAAGCCCCAATAGCCTCTCAGTTTAAAAGTTACATAGATTCCACTTTCTCGGCTTTAGAATTTGGTCAGACATTTTTAGATTTTGGTCTTTTAAATTTAGACATGTAGAGAAAAGACGCGCGTGGATCGCTCGGCTCAGGAAGCCTAAAAACTCGTAGCCACCGGCAGCTTATACCTAGAGAGCCTCTGCCCGGTAATTCTTCTCACTGCAAAAGCAGATGCCATTACGTAACATTAAAGGTTGCATGAATGCCTTCACTCATGTAACTTTTAATGTTTCTAGAGGTTGGATTTGCAAAAATAGTCTCTGACGCTTTACGTTACCAAAGGTGCTGCAAATGACTGACAATTTAGAGATATATAACTTTTCCTGGGCGCTCTATCCGCGCAGAATACATATCTACCTTTCCGAGAAAGGGTTGGATATCAAATCAAGGGAATATGACCCCAAAGTCGAGAAGAAATGGCCCCCGCCGGAGGTACTGGAACTGAATCCCTATGGCAAACTTCCAATCCTTAAAATAGATAATGAAAATTCAATTACAGAATCCCTCGCAATCATTCACTATCTAGAGAAAGTATTCCCAAATCCAAGCATGATCGGGGAAAATGCGATCGACTATGCCAACGTTATTAGGTTAACCACCATGGCAGATGAAGCCAACACAATTTTGGCAATCTGGAACCATAACATCAGCCCGGTATTTCAGGAGCGAGAACTACAGTTTAAAGATGCCGGATATAGTGGAGCCTACTATTTCATTAAACGACTGGATGTATTAGAGACCGCTATCAATGAAAGTCACGAATTTATTTACGGGAACTCCCCCACTATTGCCGACTGTGTCACATTCCCTTTAATCATGTTCCTGGATGAATTTTATGATGTAAGGCTGCCCCGTCGTTTCAAGAAGCTCAATGCCTGGTATAAAAGGTTTAAAACGAGAGATAGCATTACTCAGCAAAACTATGTCGATCAATACCCAGATTCGCTATTAGAGCTTTCCAGAGGGCTGGAAAAACAAGGGGGATTTTTCTTGGAAGACATTTGCAACAAATTAGAAAAAGATTTATTGAATTAGCCTTACATACCCTCTGAATTCTATAGATAACACTCAAAGCTTACCGATATAGATCAGAATAAAGTTGTAGCCCAAGTGAGGAAGTCTAATTTTCTCTAGTTTCCTCATTATTTAATCAACCAGTTTATCGCCCCCAGATCGGAGGATTTCCGATTTTTTCAATGAGAAAATCAATAAATACTCGCACTTTGGATGTTAGAACATTGGATTTGGGGTAAACGAGCCAAATTGCCGATTGATCACTTATATGATATCCAGGGAGTACTCTCACCAAGGAACCCTCATTAAGTTCGGCCTTAATATTCCAAAAAGAACTCATACAAATCCCTACCCCGAATTTCGCAGCTATACGCATACTGGCGCCATCATCACAAATCACTCGGGGTTTACTGTTAGAGGGGGGGAATTCATAAGTGCTCCGATCACTCATTGATATCAGTTTTCTTGGCTTTGAATTAATAAAGGCCAACAGCTGATGCGCAACAAGGTCTTGTGGTTTTTCAGGAATGCCGTATTTATCCAAATAACTGGGAGAAGCGCATAGAACTCGTTTATCATCCGCCAGCTTCCTACCAATTAAACTGCTGTCTTCAACCGCATAATTGCGCAGTGCCAAATCAAAGCCGCCCTCGATAAGGCTGACTTGTGTGTCTGAGAGCTTCAGCTCTATGTTGACTCCAGGATACCTTTCCAGGAATTCAGGCAGGATAGGCGCGATAAAGCGCTGAACGAAAGTGCTCGATGCCGCAAACCTGAGCGTTCCGCTCACGGAGGAATTTCCACGCCCCAGCGCAGCAAAAGCCGCATCCTCTTGTGCGATGATCTCCCGAGCAAAAGGCAGGAACTCCTCCCCCTCTATCGACAGAGAGACCTTGCGGGTAGATCGATGAAATAGGTCCGCCCCCAAATGAACTTCGAGCTTGGACAAGCGGGCACTGGCAACAGAGGGAGCCAATCCAAGTCTCCGCCCCGCAGAGCTTATATTCAGCATCTCCGCAGCCAGTACGAATAGCCGAACCCCATTTGTATCCACGTATTATCTCCAAAAACCGAATTCTGATTCCATTTATACGCCGTTTATACATAGATTCCAATGCTTTAGCCTTTAACCACAGATCGAGCCAGCGTCGATCGCTGACTGGCCTAGGCTTTCTGGGAGGTAAAAGATGAGTGTAAGAGTGCTTATGAATGGCGGCGCAGAAAATAACCAGACACAAGCCGTCTATTGTGATGTAGCTAGCAGCTTTGGCCTCCAATTCTCTCCTATCAGAGAAGCATAGGAGTTACCACGGTGCACTCTAAATACAAAGATCAGGGCTGCGGTTTTGCCAGTATCAACGCGGGTTACAACGCCCTGTTTAAGCCAGGTAAGCTCTCGGTGGGACTTGTGGTGCCCATAGAGAATTACGCAACGAACCCAGTTCCAACGATGCTTGATCATGTTGAACGAGTCCAACTTGCGGAAGAATTGGGATTTAGCGCGATTTGGCTTAGAGATGTCCCCTTCAATGTGCACTCCTTTGGCGATGCGGGTCAAACTTTTGACCCATTCGTCTACCTTGGGCTGCTCTCAGGCCAGACATCGAAAATTACCCTCGGTGTAGCCAGCATCATTTTGCCCTTACGCCACCCAGCGCATATCGCAAAAGCTGCAGCCTCTGTTGATCAAATCTCAGGCGGACGCCTAATTCTTGGGGTCGCCAGTGGGGATCGCCCGGAAGAATATCCTGCGATGAATGTTTCGTATCAGGAGCGAGGGAAACTGTTCCGGGAGAGCTATAAATATATTCGCCGTGTAGCAGAGCCCTACCCCCAACTTCAGAGTTACTTTGGAGCAATTTCGGGCGAACTAGACATATTGCCCAAACCAGAAAAAACAAAGCTGCCTTTATTGATAACGGGCTCCTCTCAGCAGTCCCCAGACTGGCTCTTTAACAACGGAGATGGTTGGATCACCTATCCTCGCCCACACATCGCGCAAAAACAATTTATTGGCCAATTGAGAGATAACTCTGCCATTAACAAGCCAGTGATGGAACCTCTCTATATTGATATAACTGAAACTCCGGATGCCCTACCACACCCCATACACTTGGGATATCGACTGGGAATTAACCAATTATATCAATACCCCAAATCGCGAGAAGAGATCGGAGTTAACCATGTTGCTCTTAACCTCCGATTTAACCGGGTAAATATTGAAGAAATACTTGGAACAATTTCGGAATTAATTCTCCCACATTTTAATGAAAAGGAATAACAAGTGCGAAAGACCATTTTGTTGACAGGCGGTACTGACGGTATCGGATTAGAAACTGCAAAAATACTGGCAGCAAAGGATCATACTTTGCTCTTACATGGCCGCAGCGATACAAAACTAGAAAGTGCAAAAGAAGCAATAAAGCAAAGCTATCCCAAGGCCCATATAGATACATTCCGAGCAGATTTATCCAATTTATCAGATGTGTTAGCACTGGCCTCAATGGTAAAAATTCAATATTCAAATATTGATGTTCTTATCAATAATGCCGGCGTATTTAAAGTACAGAACCCAATAACCGACACGGGTTACGATGTTCGTTTTATCGTAAATGCTATTGCCCCCTACTTGTTAACGACACAGCTATTGCCGCTGTTTAGCGCCAATGGCCGCATTATTAATCTATCCTCTGCAGCGCAAGCAACTGTAAACATCGAAGCGCTCAAAGGTCACCAACAACTATCCGACAGTGACGCTTATGCTCAAAGTAAGCTGGCTCTCACCATGTGGTCCTTCCAGCTAGCCCAATCACTTGGTAACAAGGCCCCGCAATTTATCGCAATCAATCCCGCCTCATTTCTGGGTAGCAAAATGGTGAAAGATGCCTACGGAACTCAAGGGAAAGACTTAAGTATCGGCGCCAACATATTGGTACGGGCGGCACTCGATGATGAGTTCTCAAACGCTAGCGGTAAATACTTTGACAATGACATAGGCAATTGGTCCCAGCCGCACCCAGACGCGCTTGATGTGAAAAAGAGAAAGGTACTTATTGAAGAAATTGAGAACACTCTCGACAAACTCGGCATTAAAAATACCTAAGACATTAACGTATTCAATTAAAAGGAGTTCACCATGAAATATGAAGGTTTTACCACATTCACGGCGAAGCAAGATGACGGAATCCTAACTGTGACACTTGACTTTGGTCCCGTGAATGTCCAAGGGCAAGAAATGCTGGCCGACTTAAACAGCCTGGCAATGCGCCTGGAACGGGATCGAGAAACCAAAGTCGTTGTGTTTCAGTCGGCAAATCCGGAAGTTTGGGTATGTCATTACGATACTGAGTTACTGAAAGATATGTCTGACGAAGCTGTATCTCGCGAAGAAGCCCAACTATTGGATTTACAGGCTATCTGTGAACGCATCAGTAAGGTGCCCCAAGCAACGATCGCCAAACTAGAAGGCTTCGCTAGAGGTGGTGGCCATGAACTGGCCTTGGCACTCGATATGCGTTTTGCAGCCCGAGGAAAATATAAATTCATGCAAATGGAAGTGGGTATGGGAATCCTCCCCTGTGGGGGAGGCGCATCAAGGATGGCTCGGCAGACAGGACTGGGTAAAGCGCTGGAGATTATTCTCAGCGCCCGTGATTTCGATGCTGACGAAGCGGAAAGCCTCGGCACAATCAACAAAGCACTAGAGCCAGATGAAATTGGCGAGTATGTCGATAGCCTAGCGAAGAGAATCGCTCAATTTCCAGCAGAATCAATCAATGCCTGTAAGCAGGCGGTCTATGAGTCCATCGATAAACCTATCGGTGAAGCGCTAAAAGCGGAGGCCTATTGGCTGTATCAAGCAACCAGTAAAACACCTGCGCTAAAACGTTTCTCTATCGCAGATGAACAAGGGTTGGAACACGATATTGAAAATCAGCGGAACTGGAACCAACTGGTTATGGATGTACAAAAAATAAACTAGCAGTAGCAATTGGGCATTCGATGATTTACAGACTGCGATGCCCTACTTACTTCGGACACTTAGACAAAACTCTACAGAAAGTACACTTTTTGGGAATCAAAATGAGAGCAATGATTGTAAATACCTTTGGCGGCCCAGACGTATTTGAAGCTGCTGAAGTACCCAAGCCGACCACCAAAGCTGGCCATGTGCTGATTAAAATATCAGCAACCAGCGTCAATACCGTAGATACCATGATTCGCCAAATGGGACCTGCATTACCCCTTTCACCGAAAGCCCCGGCAATATTGGGTATGGATTTCGCTGGTGTTGTTGAAGAGATTGGCGAAGGTGTAACCGATTATCAAGTGGGCGATGAAGTCTATGGCTGCGCAGGTGGACTGGCTGACTTGCTGGGAACATTAGCCGAATATATTGTTGCAGACGCGAACTTAATTGCCCTGAAACCCGAGAACCTGACCATGCGGGAAGCAGCAGCTTTGCCCTTAGTAGGCATAACCGCCTACGAAGGGTTACAGCGTGCGGGGGTTAAGCCTGGACAAAGTGTTCTTGTTCACGGTGGCTCGGGCGGTGTGGGTCATATAGCTGTACAACTGGCTCGTCACTTTGGTGCTGATGTTTACTCAACAGGTTCCGGAGATCCTCAACTGGCAATGATTGAAAAACTGGGGGCAACGCCTATTAACTACCGGACTGAATCGGTTGAGTCATATGTACTGAAGTACACCAACGGAGCAGGCTTCGATATAGTATTCGACTCAGTCGGTGGTGCAAATATAACGAACTCTTTTGAGGCAGCAAAACTCAACGGCCAAGTAGCTACTACCGTTTCCATGGTAGAACTTGACCTGACGCCTGCTCACTTTAAAGGCTTGTCTTTGCATGTCATTTTTATGTTAATTCCAATGCTACACAATTATCACCGTGAGGAACACGGACATATTTTAAAAGCACTAAAAGCCATTACTGAAGCAGGCGATCTCAAACCTGTGCTTGATGAAACTTCCTATAGTTTGTCTGATATTGGCAAGGCCCATGAGCGGCTGGCAAGTGGGCAAACTATGGGAAAAGTTGTTGTAAGTATTGAGTCAACTGAGTAACTGGCAAATTGGATAGTCACCTCTATCAATAGGGTTTATTACCAAATCTACCTACTTAAGAACACAAAAAAACAGCTATAACTCTTGCTCGAGCCAGGCTATTAAAATAATAGGTAGCGGCGAATCTGCCGCTACCTGAACATAAACCTATCAGTTAACGATTCACCACTTCGAAAGAAAGAAAATATCCTTCAGCACTCAGGAAGACTTGCAACTGCTGGTTCAAAACACCGCTCTGCTCTTTCGCTGTAACAACCCAGTGTCGCTGGTTATCAACACGCTGTATTGCAGCATTGAGTGGCATGTCGGCCCAGGACTTGTTGAGCTTGCCCTCTTTGATTAGGCGAGCCACTTCCTGGCTGGCGATGCCCTTAGCTTCAGCCATCGATACGGTAGCAAAATTGTCTCTCTCGTGATCACCATGGGCGAAAGCAAGATTTGCGAAGCCTAAGGTAACTGATACACAGATGACTCGAATAAGTTTGTTCATAATGCTCTCTTTCTTCTCGGTTTTAGCGAATGTTGATAAAAAACGTTACTGTTTGAGTCCAATAACCTCGTAGAACCCCTTTGTTTTTAGAGTGATCTTCACAGATTCCTGACCGTTATTCTTCCAATACCAGCCATGGGAACCATCAAAAGGCGTAGTGAGAGAGCCACTCATTTTATTTGCGGTAGCAATAGCAAAGCTCTCAAAGTAGCCGGTAGTATCGCCTGTGGGTTCGCCGTGAAAATCAAAGTAAAGTTCACCACTCTCCGTTACCCACTCATATTCCAAATGACCGTATTTATCCAATTGAAATTTGTATTCAATTCCACGGCCAGCGGGCACTTCAATAGTTGTAGTGTCAGTCCGATAAGCAAAGGACTGCTCGCCACGCTGCACTACTTCTGGTACCGCAACTTCCTGCTCTTGACTGTTTAATTCAGTCAGCCCCAGTGCACTGCCAATTCCAGTAGGATCTATATTGTATTCAGCTGGCAGGATTACTGTGGTCAACATAATGGCTGCAAGCACACCAGCAGCAAGTGTGGATTTAATCAGCGTTTGTGCAGTCTGCACTGGCATTTCAGTTGTATTCATTCTGTAAGCTCTAAATCTGTGTTCTTTCTGTTCAATTAACTTTATAAAGTCACTTTCTGGCTATCTAACCTACGAAGTAGCCTGTCATCTGGTAACCCACCAACATCAGTCCACCACTCATTAGCAAGGTATTTGTCATGGTGGAAAAGCGCAGGAAACTGTCAAAGCGACGCCAATAATTGATGGCGAGAAGAATAAACAGCAACGCAACAAACTGACCAATTTCTACTCCGACATTAAAGGCCAGGATATTCTCCACCAACCCATCGCTGGACAGCTTGAATTCCTGTAATTTGGTTGCCAAACCAAAACCGTGGAAAAGCCCAAAAATCAGTACGGCAGCCTTGGTATTAGGCTGGAAGCCAAAAACCCGTTTGAAGCCGCCGAGATTATCGAAGCCTTTATAGACAATGGATAATCCAATAATGGCATCGATCAAATAGGCATTCACATGGGTGTCGTTTAGCACTCCAAATAAAAGGGTCAAGCTATGACCGAGCGTAAAGAAGCTTACGTAGATGAGAACATCTTTTGATCGATATAAAAAGAAAATGACTCCCACCAGGAACAGCAGATGGTCATAGCCAGTCACCATATGCTTGGCGCCAATATATAGAAAGGGAATAATAGATACCCCTTCGTTGCCGGCAAGAAAAGTCTTGGTAGCATCGTCCACTCCATGGGCAAATAGCGGCATAGATATCACCATACCTGCTATCAGCGCCATCAAGCCGAAAACTGTTTTTAAACTATTGTGCAACGTTACTATCTCCCGTTATTAAATTTCTAAATTCTTGTGAACCAAAGCGCACACAGGCCGAGTTAACTGGCTCCAGCCAGAGCCACTTCAGGGTTATCTTGTAAGCTCTCAGACTTGGCATTCCTGCCATGTAAAATTCTGTAGAATGCCGGCAACACTAAAAGTGTCAGGATTGTTGATGAGACAATACCGCCAATAACCACCGTAGCCAGTGGGCGCTGTACCTCAGAACCAATACCAGTATTCAGCGCCATGGGCACGAAACCGAGTGAGGCAACCAGTGCGGTACTAATGACCGGACGTAAGCGTATCAGTGCGCCCTCAATAATGGCCTTTTCTATGCTGTAACCTTGGTCTCGCAGGTCGCGAATAAAGGAAACCATCACCAGGCCGTTAAGGATGGCAATCCCGGAAAGTGCGATAAAACCAACGGCTGCGGAAATGGAGAAAGGAATATCCCGCAACATTAAAGAGAGCACACCGCCGGTTAATGCGAGGGGTATACCGGTAAAGATAATTGCCGCATCTTTTATGGAACGAAGCGCCAGCAGGAGAAGTCCCATAATCAACACAAGGGTCAGCGGCACTACAATCGATAAGCGTTCAGTAGCAGACTGTAGCGTTTGATAGGTTCCGCCATATTCAACCCAGTAGCCGGGTGGTATTTCCACTTTATCGGAAACGGACTGCTGTACATCAACAACAAAGCTACCCAGATCCCTACCCCGCACATTGGCCGTTACCACTACCCTGCGTTTACCGTTCTCGCGGAAAACCTGATTGATACCGGCAGTGAGTTCCAGGCTGGCAATTTCCTCCAGGGGCACATAGTTGCCATTGGGTCGATGAATCGGCAATTTCTTTAGCGCATCCAAATCCTGGCGCAATACCTCTGGCAAACGCACAACAATATCGGTGCGGCGATCTCCCTCATAAAAGCGGCCAGCAACCGTACCTCCCAGGGCGGTTGCCAGCTGCTCCTGTACCTGATTGATAGCCAGCCCATACTGGGTAAGTGCGGCCTGGTCAGGAACAATGGCGAGAACCGGTAAACCGCTGGTTTGCTCCATCTGTATATCAGCAACGCCTTCTACACTGCCAATAGCCGCTTCAATTTCACCGCCCAAACGCTCTAATTGCTCAAAGTCATCGCCAAAGACTTTGATCGCCAATTCCGCACGCACCCCAGCTAAAAGCTCGTTAAAGCGCATCTGAATTGGCTGGAGAAATTCATAGCGGTTGCCGGGGATTGACTCTACCAGCTTTGCCAGCTCTTCTACCAATTGCTCTTTCGGCTTATCCGGATCTGGCCACTGAGACCTGGGTTTCAGGATAATAAAGTTATCGGCAACACTTGAGGGAACGGCATCGGTAGCCACTTCCCCAGTCCCAATTTTGGCGAATACACGCTCCACCTCGGGCAACTCTTTAATCCGCTCCTCCAGGGATTTTTGTAGTGCAATCGCTTGTTCCAGGGATGTGCCAGGAATACGCAAGGCGTGCATGGCAATATCGCCTTCATCCAGATTCGGCACAAATTCGCTACCCATTCTGCTTGCCGTATAGCCGGAAACCAACACCAGTAGCGCAGCAATAGCGACAACCATGCCACGCTGGCGCAGTGCAAACTCTAGGGCCGGGCGATAAAAGCTATTCAGCTTCTCAAGTGCAGGGTTTTTCTTTTCGATCACCGGTTTGCGGAATAGCAGCGCTATGCCGGCTGGCACCAAAGTGATGGAAAGAAACATCGCAGAAAGCAGCGCAATCACCACGGTGATAGCCATTGGATGGAACATCTTGCCCTCCACTCCAGTCAGGGCAAAAATGGGTAAATACACGGCTGTGATAATGAACACACCAAACATGGCCGGGCGAATCACTTCCCGCGTCGATTGAAATACCAGGGTAAGCCGTTCTTTTAGATCTAACTGGCCACGCTCGCGGGCGGATTCGCTAAGGCGTCGCAGGCAGTTCTCGACAATAATGATGGCCCCATCCACCAACAAGCCAAAGTCCAGCGCCCCCAGACTCATCAGGTTTGCACTTACGCGGGCCTGTACCATGCCGGTGATGGTCATTAACATGGCCACCGGAATTACCAGCGCAGTAAGAATTGCTGCTCGAACATTGCCCAACAGCAGGAAAAGAACCGCGATAACCAGCAGCGCACCTTCCATAAGATTGGTTTGGACCGTGCGCAATGTCTGGTCAACCAGACCGGTACGATCATAAACTGCAGTCAATGTGATACCAGGTGGTAGACTCTGTTTGATATCCTCTAACTTTTCACCAACTGCACCTGCAACGGTGCGACTATTTTCGCCAACCAGCATGAAAACGGTGCTCATCACCACTTCCCTGCCATTCTGAGTAGCCGCCCCGGTGCGCATTTCGCGCCCCTCTTCGATCTTGGCCAAGTCGCCAAGGCGAACAGCAACGCCATTCACTTCCGCAACCAGGAAATCCTTCAGTGTCTCTAACGAGCTTGCCTGCCCCGGAACCCGCAACAACCACTGGGCGCCGCTGTGTTCAATAAAGCCTACACCGCGGTTACGATTGTTCTCCTCGATCGAGCGAATCAGGTCTTCTTGGGTGAGGCCAAATGCCAGCAGTTTCTCCGGCTCTAAAGCAATTAGAATTTCTCTCTTGAACCCGCCGATCGGATTGACTTCCACCACACCAGGTACACGCAGTAACTGCGGGCGTACAATCCAGTCATGCACCGAACGCAAGTCCTTGGGTGTTACCGCACTGCCATCAGCATTGGTGGCTCCCGGTTCGGAGTCCACTGTGAACATAAAGATTTCACCAAGGCCTGTGGCGATAGGTCCGAGCCCGGGTTCCATACCAGCAGGCAGTGCGCCACGTACACTAGTGAGCCGTTCATTCACTAACTGACGGGCAAAATAAATATCGGTGCCATCTTCAAAAATCACCGTAACCTGAGATAGTCCATACCGCGAAACGGAGCGGGTATAAGCAAGGCTCGGCAATCCAGCCATTGCATTTTCCACAGGGTATGTAACCCGTTGCTCAACTTCTTTAGGGGTATACCCCGGTGCCTCCGTATTAATAACCACCTGGATATTGGTGATATCCGGTACCGCATCAATGGGCAGCCGGGTGAAATTCCAAATGCCCAAACCGCACAGTAGTAGCACAAGGGCAATAACCAGCCCGCGATTTTGAATTGAGGTTCTTATCAAGTACTCAAGCATGTCGAACCCTCAGTGATCGTGGGATGCACCGGACTTTTCAATGTCCGCTTTAATGATGTAGCTGTTACCGGTGACATATTCGATTCCCGGTCGAATCCCCCCCAGCACTTCAACCCAATCGCCTGCTTCACGCCCCAACTCCAACATGCGTACTTCATATTGATCGCCCACCTTGGCATAAACGACAGTAAAATCGCGAAACGCTTGTAAACCGGAACGCTTGACGGCGAGAGGCACCTCATATTCAGCAACTTGGATATCGCCGCTTACAAAAGAACCTGGTGCGAGGCCTGAGGGAATATCTTGCAGTGACACTCGAACGGCAGTGGCCTGGTTGGGCTTCATCAAAGTATCAATTTGTTTCACTACCCCGAGCAGAGGAGTTTCCAGGGACTTGATATTTACGGAAACGGGCGTGCCCTGGCGAATCTGGGGGCGTGTCCAGGGAAAAACATCCAGCTCTGCCAACAAGGCAGTATCATCGGCAACCGTTAATAAAGCTCTACCTGCGGTCTGTTCACCAGGGTTTACATTGCGCTGAATTACCACACCGGTAATGGGGGATTTAATACTGTAAGTTTTCAGGTTTTGATTGCTGTTAATTGCAATCAGGGGTTGCCCTTTTTTAACGCGCTCTCCCAATCCCACCTGCACAGTTTCTACAAATCCATCGAAACGCGCACGGATTTCACGTACCTGCTCTGGATCTACAATAAGCCTGCCATAAGCGCGGTTGGTCTCACTCATCCTGGCGGGGCCGACAGTTTCCGTATCAATTTCCATGGATTCGGCAATACCGGATTCGATACGGGTTCGCCCCTCAAAATTATCGTATTGCCAACGGTACTCGTGCCCCTGGTACTTGACTGTTAGAGTCACAACAAATGAGTGAGGCTCATAGATCACCATATCGCCACGCAGATAATTCCCCTCAGGCCTGAACTCGATGTGATCCTCTCCATCTCCAAGCCTTGTAAGAACCACTTTAAGATCAACCTGGCGAGGATTAACCAGCTCTCCATCGTTACTCACCCAAACCCGAAACTCCGGGGGAACACCAGTTTCATAAATACTTAGCTCAACGGCAAAATCACCTTCTCTCAACATGCGCCCACGATTGGGCCCTTTTTCCGGTTCTGCCTCTGCGACAGCTCCGGCCGCATACACACTGCCGCTGCCACTTAGGAACAAGGAAAGTAAAGCACCGAATATCAGGCTGGAAAAAACTGCGGATCTCATATCTCGCTCTCGCTTATCTGTGCCAATGACAGGCCGGTAAGTTTTTCAATTTCAATCAGGCTAAGGTGTGCGTTGTACTGTGCCTGGAGCAGTGAAAGCTGCGCATCGCTAAGCCCCTGTTGGGCTAGAGCCAACTCCGAGTAGTTATAGCGGCCACGTCGATAGGCTTTTTGCGTAGCGATGAGCGCTTTATCCAAACTGGGAATCATCTTTTCATTCAAGGCGGTAGCTACGTGCCGGTGATGTTGTAGCCTTTGGGTCATCACAAAGAGCTGTGTATCCAACTCAATCTCTTTCGCATTTCTTTCTGTTCGGAAACGATTTTGTTCCGCCCTCAAAGCAGATACCTTGCCGCGATTACGGTCACCCTTACCTAGTGGGATTGCGAACCCTGCCACCAACCCATAATCTCCGCTCGCTTCGTTGCGACGAATTCCTGTATCAATCCTCCACTGAATACCAGCTTCTGCACGTGCCAAATCAATTTCCGCCTGCGCCACGCGCTCGCGGCTCATGAATATTTCCAAATTTGGGTTGCTCGCCACCAAGCTTCGCAATCTAGATAAATCAACTTCTGGAAGGACACTGGAAAGAGAACCAGCCACCGCACGAAAACTGGGCTCTCTGGAGCCCCACTGGGCAGCTAATTGATATCTGGCAATATCCAACTCGTGCTCGACATCTTCCACAGCTAAGAGCCGACGCTGTAAGTCGACTTCCGCCCGAAAAGAATCGGCTTCATTCGTTCTGCCAACACTAACCTGGCGATTAATTTCAGCGGATATCCTGCGAGCCAGGTCGACTGCTCTTTTAGCAATTTCCAGGCGTTCCTGCTGAGCCAGGACCTGGAAAAAGTAACGCGCAGTATTAGCGGCAACTTCTAACTCAAGAACCTGCTTTTGGGCCTCAATCACGGAAGCCTTACTGCGTGTAGCCAATACACGTTTTTCTGCGAGATCACCCTGTAATAACCAACTGATACCTACTGTTACCTGGGAACTGCCGCTGCCATCACTGCTCTTATCCTCTCCCACCCCCTCGGCGGCAACACTAAGCTCCGGTCGTGGTCCTAGCTTGGCGTGCTCGGATAGAGCATCCACAGCTTCAAACTGATATCGGTAGCCCGCCAGTTCAGGATGATTTTGCAAGCTTTTAAGAATTGCCTGCTCATAAGTAAGTCCCGATAACTCCTCGCCCTGTTCTGCCCTAAGGGACCCACTTAATGCGGCCAAAAAGAACACAGCTCCGGCCACAAAAAACCGATCTATAATCGGTTTTTTGGTTATGACTAAACGCAAACAATTAAACACTTCGGCTTCCTTAGTGGGAGAAAAGGGTTTCGACGGTGTGGTGGAGCGCATCCACCGAGACAAGGCAAGTGCCTGTAAGAGCCACAAACATTCCAGCTAATAACAAGGGGGGTAAGCTGCGCCCCTTATCATCAGACAGCAAGTAACGAATACGAGCATCCAATTGTTCAAGAGCGAAATAACAGACCATTGCTGAACTTCTCTCTTTGGGATGCAACTCATTGGAGATACGGGTTACTTTAAGTAGGGTTTGGGCGATAAAAGTCTCACTCCACCCCTGCCTATGAGCATATGCATCTGCACGCTGCTCCATACACAGCGCCATCTGCCGATTCAGGTAATTCCCCAAACGCGTAGGGAAAAAGCTGGCAAATAAAGCGAATATTAATTTCTTCAGAGGATCAAATTTTTGCGCATGGGCTTCCTCATGCAGGCGCACCACCTCAAACTCTTCCGCTGTTAACTGGTCTCGCAGACCGCTGGTATAAAACCCTTGCGGACGGAGCAGACCACTGGTGAAAGCCTGGGGCCCCTTTGCCTGGATAATACTCTGGTCAGACTTATCCCTCTCGCAAAGTTGCATTAACAAACGGAGCTGCGCCAAATGGCGATGAGCTCGTTTAAAACTTTGAAACGCCAAAAAACCGCTAAAGAAAAGAAACGCAATAGTAAAAACACCGTGCCAACTGTAGAGGTTAAAAGCATTGATATGGTGCCAGTGCGCCAGTGATGCAACGCCTCCCAAAAGGCTAGGGAAAGCCAGGATTACAGCGGCGGTGGAAGCCGCGAACCACGGCAGCAATACCGCACTCCACAGCAGTAAGCGCCGGCTACTGACAGACAAGCTAAGTGAATACCGGGAAACGGAAAGGCAGGCAGCTGATACCAGTAAAATACCGACAAACAGGCCAAGCGCTGCAATAGTCAGCAGGTTTAGCCAGAGTGCAACCTGCCCCAAAATCATTAGCGATCACCCTGCTGGCGCTTTATCTTCTGGCTTTCGATCAACTGCTCCAGTTGCTCTAATTGACTTTCGTTCAGCTCCGATGAGATGGAGGTAAACGCGGCTACCAGCCCGTTCTCATCATCAACAAACTCACGAGTAACATCTTGAATCAGCTGCCCGACAAACTCGTAGCGCTCCACTGCCGGGCTGTATTGGAATGCATGCCCCTGCTTCTCCCGGGACAGCAAACCTTTCTTGTAAAGGCGATCCAGCGTGCTTTGGATCGTATTAAGAGAACCTCCACGGGCCCTGCTCAAGTCCGAGTGGACCAGTTTGGCATCCGCAGATTTTCTATCCCAGAGGTATTGGAGCACCTGTTTCTCAAGATCGCCAAGTCGCATAGACCATTATTCCAGAGGTTAAAACTAATCTTCGAATGATGGTAGAGCGGCAAAAACCGATCGTCAATAGGTTTTTGCATTTCAGCCCACTTCGACTGTGGGATGAATTTTGCTCCAGGCTCTAAGGATACCTACCCAAGAAAATAGCCGCTTTCTTAACTTCAATACTGCAAACTAGATAACGATACGAATAATTTAGACACCTTGGAAATACCGCCAATATTTGGCAATGAAATTAAGGGGCTATTTGACTTGAACTCAACATTAATACAGCTAGGGGCGGCTTTACCACTGATTAGCCATGATCTACCAAAAAGTGATTTTTTCACTACTCACTGATCGTGTAAGTAACAGGCGAGAGGTCCAGCGGCCATCTCTGTGGCTGACTCTTCAGCAATTCCATTTCTAGGAGCAAAGATTCTCGTAGAGGCATCGCAGTATGTGATAATTGGCTTCCTAGATGACAACGTATATATCTATAAGATCGTACTTTTTCAAAAGGAATTTCTATAAGCCCATAGTATAGGGAGACTATACGTATAACTTCAATATCTTTAACGATGACTATGAAGAAAGCAAAGCGTTAGGCCATTGGCCTTTGAAGCAGAAACTGTAAGAGCATGAGTTAAACCTAGGCTATTATACCTCCCATATAATTAGCTAAATCTCTTATGGTTTCTCATACATAACTCTCACTCAGTCTTTTGCACTGAGTATTTTACCGGAATTCAAAGCTCGTTACTGGGCATTATTGGACCAATTGTAAATAACGTAAAAATAGGAGGAATAAAACCCAACATTATCCCTCTTATTAATTTTTCTAACCGACTCAGCTTATATATCAATTATCTCACCCATTTCTGAACGGATATAAAGCTCCAAAATCAATTACTTTGATAATTTTAAAGCAGATATTTCTTTGGCTGCCACACTCCCAGGCATAGCTATCAAATGGTAATCGCGCTCGCCATAACCAGCTGCCGCATCCCCTACAACCATAATTTCCATAGTTGTCAGAGATCCAACCTTCCATTTAATGTATAAATTTTCGCCCTGCTTAAGATCAACCTCCATAACCTTGTTATCAAATCCAAAACTATCATCACCTACGATAATAGTATGTTTACCTGGGCTCAATTCATATGCCAAATACCCACCATTTTTCAAAATCTGCCCGCCTCCGCCATCAATATAAACCTTCGGGCCAACAGCCATATTTACAAGAGATGATTCCCTATACAAGTAAAGGACTCCAGTATCCGAATTGAGTCGCTTGTACTCTGTATACATAGGCCCAGAAGCGGAACACCCTGACAAGGTAACAGACAAAAATACAGAAATCAGCAATGATTTATACACAGTTTGGCACCACGAAAACATAAAGCTCAGGAAGACTAAATAGTCAAAAACAGATAATATTTTTAAATACACGGCACAAAGAAGCCGGGCAATTTAATCGGAACAGTTAATAATCAGGACTATACCAAATTCAGCAAACAGACTCTTTTGGCTATTGGTGACCAACAGAGTGTTTGTAGTTAAGCCTCTAATAACAGATAAACTAATTTATTTACGAATAAATTGATAGTGAAGAGTCCAAAGTATCCATTCCACTATATCGGACAGACCTAACACGTGACTTTATTTTCTAAAGTGAAAAAATAAAGGTAAATATTTCCCCAGAAGAGGTGTTTCCAGAGCGACTCGCCCCTATTCTCACCGTTAAAACTTTACAGTCTAAGAATTGTTACCACGCCAACTCAATCTCCGATCGAGCTAAACCAAAGGTTAGACAAATTGGAATTATGTCCAAGAATCCCAACACCAGCTGGCTTATGCGAGAATTACGTGGACCCGTTAGATATATTGCCAACAGAAAGCACAGATTCTGATTAGATAATTAGGATGTTGAAACCTTCAACTTCCTCTCACCCGATTCAAATCATCACAAACCATCTCCATACCATCCAGTACCCGAAAAGTATGTCGCTGAATGATATCCGGTGGTACATGAAACAGGTTTCCCTCTTTAACTGCATTAATTCTTGGGTATGCTTCCCAGGCATCCAACCAATCTGGCCGCTCTTCTCCCATGCCGCTGGCGATAATTACTCTCGGGTCTCTATCGAGTACAGACTCAATACTAATCTTCGGTGCTAATACCAATGCATCGGCAAATATATTACGGCCGCCACAAGTTTGAATAACATCGCTAATCAGGTGGTCGCCATTAAGTGTTTGCAGTGGCTCATTCCAAACCTGATAAAAAACACTGACTAAATCCAGGTCCTTATGGCTAAGCTGTATTTGATTCAGTCGCTCAAGCCACTCTCCGGCAGATTTATCTGCATAGTCACTTGTACCTGCAAGTTTACCGAAGCGCTTTACATTCACAGCGATATCTTCAAGAGTGTGAGATTCAGATACGAAAACTGTAAAACCGAGATCCTCCAGTTTATTAATCATCTGATCGCCATTTCCCGATCCCCAGGCAACAATCAAGTCAGGATTTAGCAATAGTAAACTTTCATAGTTTACCGCTTTATAGTTACCTATCTCCGGTAATTGCTTGGCTTGCTCGGGGTAGTCACTGTAGCTTACCGCAGCAATTAGCTTATCCCCTGCCCCGGCACTGTAAAAGTTCTCCACGATATTTGGCGCTAGCGCAACAATACGCTCTGCTGGTGCAGGCAGTTCAACCCATTGGCCACGGGCATCTTTTACCCGCACGGAATCATCCGCCCAAGTATTACTAACCAATAACAGATTCAAGGTTAAAACAACACGGACAATACTGCTTCGAGACATCTCTTTAACTCGACTATAACTAAGGAGCTTCTAAACAGCTCCGTAACTCACATTGGCAACCACTGCCACCCATAATATCAATATCGACAATTCACTTATCTCGACCAAACCGCCCAAACAATCGCCGGTATAACCACCAATAGTCTTATCCCACAGGCGACGCCAGAATAAGACCAGGGCAATCAAACTACAGACGATGCCTATGGCAATGGGTATTGGCGCCGCTAAACATCCAATAGCAACTACGATTGCAACTACCGGCAATAGGTCCCATCTGCGCTCGGAGCCAGAGGGTGGTACATGGCCTTCAACACGTGCGTATTGTGAAATTCCCATTAAAGCCAGGGCCGCAGCCCTGGCTAGCATAGGTGAGAGCACCAACGGCAGATAGACCCAAGCATCTTTTGTTACCGGGTTTATTAGCTCTAGCAGGGCTGCAATTGCAGCGAACTTTATCAGTAGGAAAACAACAACAGCCGCTACTGCAATAGAGCCGCAGTGGGGATCGTGCATTACTCTCAAAATATGCTGACGTTGCTCTTCAGGATCCGCACATTTATGTCCAGCAAAGTAGGCATCAGTACAGTCAGCAAGACCGTCGAGGTGTAGTGCACCTGTCAGGACCACCCAGAAACCCAATAGTATTGCGGCTTGCAACTGAGTACCTAAAGGAGCCAGAAGGTAGGCGGCCCCGGATAACAGTACACCAATCACCACTCCAACCAGGGGGTAAAAATATATCGACCGCTTCACCGTTTCCTTGTCCACGTCCCGCAGCAAGCCCGCCACCGGCAGCCGGGTAAGAAATACCAGCGCATACAGAAATGCTTGGGATAGGTTGTACAACTTACGGGCAATAAACATAAGCTGACTGCTCTGGGTAGGAAACGGTAAAGGACTTATTGTCCGAATCGTATCTCAGCGATGCGGCAAACCCGTAATTAACTTGCAGTGAAATCATTTTCACTGGAAGCCAGTTATTCGCATATGCGAGCAACAACTTGATAACGCCGCCGTGAGTAATGAGCAGCAGGGACTCTCCCGAATATTGCTGGGCTAGATTATCAATAGCTTGAAGAACTCTGGATCGAAATACGGGAAAGGGCTCACCTCCCGGCGGTGCGTGCTTTTCCGGGTCACGCCCCCAGGCTTCACACAGTGCTCGTTGCTCAGTCCAGATCTTATCGACTGACTGCCCCTCCCAGTCCCCGAAACCAATTTCCCGGATATCAGGAACTTCAGTTATCGGCAGTTTTTTCTCTCGGGCAAGCTGAGCAGCAAAGCGTTGGCAACGTTGTAAGGGTGAAGTAACAATCCGGTCCCAAGAGCCATCGAGTTCGGCAAGCCCTCGCAACATCTGCTCCCTACCCTCACTGGTTAGGGGCACATCGATCTGGCCACGAAAAATATTTCCACCTTCGCAGGCACCGTGTCGTAAAAGATCAATCCGCAACTGGCACTCCTGCCTCACTGAAAGTGAACATTTTGTTATGCAGGTTCAGCGCTTGCTTGATAATACTGATGGCCAACACTGCACCTGTGCCTTCGCCAAGGCGCATATTGAAGCTCAGCAATGGCTTCACCCCCAGGCACTCGAGGGCTAGTTTGTGACCAGACTCGTCAGAGAGATGGGCGTAGAGCAACCAGGGTTTCACTGACGGATTAATAGCACCGGCAATAGCTGCCGCAGCAGTCGCCATAAAACCATCAACCAATACAGGGACACCTCGCTGAGCACTGGCGACAAACGCTCCCGTTAAGGCTGCAATCTCAAAGCCACCAAAAGTTTGTAAAATAGCAAGTGGCGAGCCCAGCGCTGCCCGATGCTGCTCCAAGGCAGATTCGATCAGTTCCACTTTGCGGGCGAGCACTGCATCGTCGATACCTGTTCCTCGCCCCGTAATGCTGCCAACCTCTAGCTCAAAAAGGGCAGCAAACATGGCAGCGGCGGAAGTGGTATTGCCAATACCCATATCTCCGCCAATAAAACAATCTGCATCGGTACACTGGCGGCGACCGGCATCAAGAGCAAGAGCCAGCTGCGTTTGGGTCATAGCTGGGTTACCTTGGGAGAAATCCGCAGTAGAGGGAGCTATAACTTCATCAATCAGGTCAGGGTGTTCAGCGGGGACCACACAACCCAGATTAATTGCGGCAAAGTCAGCATTCTGCTCGCGGCTCAATACATTAATAGCCGCCCCACCCTCGCAAAATAGTTTCAGCATTACAGAAGTGACTGCCTGAGGAAATCGGGAAGTTCCCTGAGCTGCAATACCGTGATCAGCACCGAATACGCGCACCGACAATTTATTCAGTTGGGGTTGCTCCCTCCCCTGGAATCCGGCGAAATCCACGGCAATGCTCTCGAGCCGACCGAGTGCGCCTTGCGGCTTAATCAATTGCTTCTGGCGGGCAATCGCGGCATTGCGAGCACTCTGGTCCGGGGTTGGTGCAGGCTTATCGAGCCAACTGAGTTCATCTGTCATCATTATCAGTTTCAGGTAATTTTACTTTACAGTGAGCGGCAAACCAGCAATTGCCAAGGTGACGCTATCAGCTCGCTCGGCTAATGCCTGATGAAGCCAACCTGCCGCATCCACAAATTCCCGCGATAACTGCCCAAGGGGCACAATACCCGAACCGACTTCATTACTGACAAAAATCCAAGGTGGGGTATTACCGTTAGAGAGAGTAAGCCTCTGATCGATACATTGCAGAAGCGCCTCTTGCTCACGCTCCCAAACGCCTTGATGAAGACAGTTGTTCAACCACAAAGTGAGGCAGTCCACCAGTACACAGTGGGACTCAGGAGCTGTAACCAGAGCCTCTGCCAGTGCAATAGGCTCTTCCAGGGTCTGCCATCGATGATCCCGGTCTTCCCGATGTCGAGCAATACGGGTAGACATTTCTTGATCGCCCGCCGTAGCCGTTGCCAGGTAGGTAAGTCCACCATCGCTACTGCTGCTTAGCCACTGCTCCGCGCGCTGTTGCGCGAGCCGGCTTTTTCCACTGCGTGCGCCCCCTAATACCAGATGCACACCACTGGTGCTAGACATCGGCAATCACCAGGGATTTACCGGTTACCGGGTGTGGCATCACCGTGACACTGTAGCCGTAAAGCTGCTGCATATTCTCCCCAGTCAATACATCCTCTGGATTTCCGTAGGCCATACTGCGCCCCTGCTTTAAGGCGAGGATTCTGTCGCTATAGCCGCTGGCATGGGCCAGATCATGGACCGTCATTACCACAGCTACGCCACTTCGCGCGAAGTCTCTTACCGCTCTCATCATTCCATATTGGTGTGCAATATCCAGGCTGGCAGCGGGCTCATCTAATAAGAGGAGCCGCTCTCCACCATCCTCTGCCCGCCAGATCTGGGCCATCACCCGAGACAATTGCAAGCGCTGCTGCTCGCCGCCAGATAATGTTGGGTACAGGCGCTCAGACAAATGACTAACATCCAGCGCTGCCATGGCTTCCAGGCAGATTTCTCGGTCCCGGTCAGTGCCAGTGGAATGCGGAGTTCGACTGAGGGCGACCAATTCCAGCCCGGTAAAGGCAAATGTCAGTGGGTTATTTTGCGGCAGGACGGCAACTTGCCTGGCTCGATTGCGGGCGGACAACTTTGAAAAAGAGCTGCCTTTAAAGTGGACCTGCCCGGAATCCATCCTGACTTCACCGCAAAGGGCACGCAGCAGAGTCGACTTACCGGCGCCATTGGGGCCAATCACACAAACCAGCTCGCCGACATCTACCTTCAGGTTGATATCTTGCAACAGCGGCCGATTATCGACACTAACCGCAACTCCCTCCACCTGTAGCAGAGCCATTAAATTGCCCCCCTGCTTTTACGCAACAAGGAAACAAAGAAAGGCACTCCAATTAGTGCGGTGATCAGCCCTACCGGGATCTCCACCGGGGCAATAATGGTTCGCGCCAGGGTATCGGAAACCAGCAATAAACTGGCTCCAGCCAGGGCAGAAAGCGGCAACAGTTGCCGGTGATCAGGTCCTACCCATAAACGCACTATATGGGGCACTACCAGCCCCACAAAAGCAATACTGCCGGCTACAGCAACCGAAGTGCCCACTCCCGCCGCAACAAGCACTATCAAACGGGTTTTTACCCGCTCCACATCAATACCGAGGTGCCGCGCCTGGGATTCTCCCAATAAAAGAACATTTAGTGAGGTGCCGAAGCGGGACATACTGGCAAGCAAAGCGCCCAGCACGGCCAAAACCAGAAAAGCGCGAGGATAGCTCGCTGCATCCAGCCCTCCCATAAGCCACAGGCTCATACGGCGCAGGGTGTCGTTATCAGCAAAGTACTCCATTAGCCCGATCAGGCTTGCGGAAAAAGCGGTAACGGCAATCCCCATTAGCAACATGGTGGCCACGGAAGTGCCATTAATACTTTTCGCCACTTTGTAGACCAGTGTCACCGCTAAAAGGCCGCTGAAAAAAGCAGCTATGGATACAACGGGCAAACTCCCAAACGCAGCGGCAACCTCTGCTCCTAGCAGGATGGCCAAACAAGCACCGAGAGAAGCCCCTGCGGTAACACCAATCAGGGATGGGTCAGCTAGAGGGTTTCGAAATAAGCCTTGCAACATTGCCCCGCAGATGGCGAGCAAAGCACCCACTCCAGCCGCCAACAGCGCCCTTGGCAATCGTATTGCCTGAACAATATCCCCAGCGAGTCCACCATCGCCCTGGCCACTGATCGCGGCAAATAGTTGTGAGGGTGAGAGATACACTGCACCTATAGCAACGGCAGCAGAAAAACTCAGGGCAAGTGCTGTGGGCAGTAACCACCAGGCAATATTTAATGCTTTGATACGGGCAACAGTCACTGAGCATCCTCTTGCAGCATTGCCGTCTCCCTGGTTCCCTCAAATTGCTCGAGCCAGTTTCCCTGGATATTCTCGGCAATAGTCTCAGCCAGCCTGTCCAATTGTTGCTGTCGCTGTTTACCCACATCCAGCGGCGTAGAGTCTTTCAACCCACCCCAGGCAAAAAGTGCGCTCAGCGCTTCGGGTGAATCGAACAGCCCATGCACGTAGGTCGCGAATATCTGTCCATCAGCACTTATTGCACCATCAGGCCTGGAATTTCCGTCTTTATCACAGATATATACTGCCGGAGTTTGCAGAGCTACACCTTCGGTTATACCACAGTGGATTTCATAGCCCTGAACAGGAGTAGCTTCTTTTACTTCATTTTCCAAAGCTAAAAAGCCGGTAACATTTTTCAGTGCTTTGACTGGTTGCAAGCGAGTTGTGTAATCCAGATAACCCAAGCCCGGTTCGTTACCCGACGTATCCTCTACCCCATCCGGGTCCTGCACCTCGCTACCCAGCATTTGCAAGCCACCGCAAATACCCACGAGTTTGCCGCCGTAGCGCAGATGCCGATCCAACTGTGCAGGCCAATCGTTTTCTTTTAAGTAGGCCAAGTCTGCCCGTACATTTTTACTGCCGGGAAGAATAATCCAGTCGCACTGTGGGACTGGTTCACGGACACTGACAAATTGCAGATCGATATCCGGATGCAACCTTAGCGCATCAAAATCTGTATGATTGCTTATGCGCGGCAATACCGGCACTACCACTTTCAATCGAGCATCAGCACCGCTCTGTTGGGTACTAATGGCATCCTCCGCGTCAAGGTAGAGGTCATGGAGATAAGGTAAGACTCCGAGTACTGGCTTGCCGGTATACTCTTCTAACCAGTCGAGCCCCGGCTGAAGTAATTGCAGATCGCCACGAAAGCGGTTGATCACAAAACCGACGACACGCTCTCGCTCTGAGGAAGACAGCAGTTCGAGGGTGCCTACCAAGTGGGCGAACACACCTCCACGATCGATATCAGCAATCAGTACAACCGGGCAATCAACGGTCTCGGCAAAGCCCATATTGGCAATATCGTTTTCCCGCAGGTTAATTTCTGCCGGGCTGCCAGCCCCTTCAACTAACACCAGCTCATATTGATCATCGAGCCGTGCGAAGGAGTCCAGCACTGCATTTTGCGCGGTAGCCTTGTAGTGGTGGTAATCCAGCGCCTGCATATTCCCCAGCACTTTACCCTGGATAATAACCTGAGCCCCGGTATCTGAAGCGGGCTTAAGTAACACCGGGTTCATATCGCTGTGGGGGTCGATCCCACAGGCCTGGGCTTGCAACGCTTGTGCCCGCCCTATCTCACCACCATCCACCGTTACGGCACTATTGAGTGCCATGTTTTGCGGCTTAAAAGGTGCGACACTGACTCCGCGCTGGGAAAAGTAACGAGCGAGCCCGGCCACCAAAGTACTCTTGCCGGCATCGGAAGTCGTGCCCTGAACCATCAACACGGACATAGTGAAAACAACCTAGTAATCTACGCCTTTGCGGGCTTTGATGCCCGCTTTAAAAGCGTGCTTAACATCTTTCACTTCAGATACCGTATCCACTAGCTCTTGTAGTGCACTACCACCACCTCGACCAGTCACCACCAAACTCTGTTCCTGTGGCCGCTGGGCTAGAGTCTCCAATACTTTGGACTCATCCAGGTATTTGTATGCGAGCATATAAGTGAGCTCGTCCAACACCACTAAGTCATAGGTGGTATCGGTGAGCATTTTTTCTGCCTCTGCCCAGGTTCTCTCTGCAGCAGCAATATCACTGGTGCGATCCTGAGTATTCCAGGTAAAGCCAGTACCCATTTGATAGAGAGTAACTTCCGGGCAATGGTTTTTAAGGAAAAGCTCTTCCCCAGATTGCTGTGCGCCTTTAATAAATTGCACTACACCCACTTTCTGTCCGTAACCCAGTGCGCGTATCACCATGCCGAAAGCTGAGCTCGACTTCCCTTTGCCATTTCCAGTGAGAAGGACAGCAACTCCACGCTGGATATCGGCTGCTGCAATGTTGGCATCAACCTTCTCCTTGTGTTTTTGCATTGCCTGCTTGTGCTTGGCATTTCGTTTTTGCTCGTCTTCCGACATGGCCACCTCAGTTCAAGAACCTATAAAAAAAGTGTTTTAGAAGCTGAATTCCACACCAGCATAACCGGCGAGGCCCGCAGTGTTATAGCCAGTGACTTCCACATAATCTTCATCGGTGAGGTTTTCACCCCGAACAAATACCGTCGTGGAGTTGTTCAGCTGATAACGGACACTGGCATCTAGCACTTGATAATCATCCAGCGAGGTGCCATCGCTATCTACCACATCCGCACTGGAACGCAGGTTCATAACAAGGCTCAAGTCACTGGTAGGCTTATAAGTGAAGCCGAGATTCGCCAAGTGCTTGGGACTGCGGGCTCGGGGAGAATCATCGGCTTCTTCAGCATCGGTGTAGGTGTAATTGGCAGAGAGCAATAGACTGTCAGTCAATTGCGCTTCGACAACAAACTCAGCGCCTTGGGACACGCTTTCTCCACTGCTTTGCAGGTAACCTGTGTAGTCGACCATATCGAATCCGATTTCATTCTCAATGACCTGTTTAAACAGTACGAACTCCAGGTAGAGAGAGTTTTCACCAAAGTATTCAACACCAAGATCCAGGCCTTGGCTCTCTTCCGGCTTAAGGGACGGCAACTCTAATGGAGTAAAAGTTAACCAGTCGAATGCGGTAGCGTTGTAGTCAACTTCATATAAGCTCGGGGCACGGAAGCCAGTGCCGTAACTACTTTTTATTTTTACCGTACCGTTGGCAACATCCTCAAATAAATAGGCTGAGCTGGCGCGGAAGCTGTTGTAGCTGCCAAAATCAGAGTTATTGTCATGGCGAAGGCCAAGGGTGATATAAGCCTGATCGGCATAGCTTCCCTGATATTCGGAATAAACTGCCCACTGATCCCGATCCAGGTCTCCCGAAGTATCTTCACGATGCTCTACCCCGTAGACCATCCCATGTTCGCGACTAAACCCGTAGGAACCGGTGAAGTTCAACTTTTCGATATCACCTTCCGCTTCATAAAAGGGCACGCCTTCACTGATATAGGTACGCTTCAAATCAGAACGTGTATAAGCCAACTCCTGCTGACCACCTTCGCCTTTATGAGCCAAGCTGACACGAGCACTTTCCTGGCTGAAATCAAAGTTACAATCATCCTGAGAGGGCCAGCCGCAGCGATCATACTCACCTGAAGCATCGGTATCCCGCGCCACAGCCTCAAGTCGCCACTGCTCAGAAATATTCCAACCTACACGGCCATGCAAGGTTTCATTATCGTAACCGTCGTCATCTCTCAATTCCGTGTCATAACTACTGGTATTAAAACCATCGGTTTCTGCCGCCGCTGCAGAAACAAAATAATCCAATGCTTCATTGGCTCCGCTAGCGCTGGCATTGTAGCGTTCAGTATCGAAGCTACCGCCCTCAGCTGACACCTCAAAGCGCTGCCCTTCACCCTCGCGACGAGTCGAGATATCCAGTACACCACCGGCATCGGCTCCGTAGAGCATACCTTGTGGACCGCGTAATAATTCCACGCGCTGCAAGTTGCTGCTCATAATATGTTCAATATGAGCCCCCGCCTGGGTACCGGTTGGGTCAGAAATGTCGATACCGTCTATCTGGACCAAGGTTCTGAAACCGGACTCTCCACGTACCCTTAAGGAGGTTGTCTTGCCCATACCCCCTGTATTGGTAACAGACACGGAAGGCACACTGCGCAAAACATCGGCAAGGGACACCAATCCCCGCTCTTTTAGCTGCTCTTCATCCAATACAGTTACTGAAGTAGCTACCTGGCGCAGCGGCTCGCCCTGACGGGAGCTCACAACAACCACGGTTTCCAGGTCTGGAATTGAAGATTCGGTAACAGTGGATTCAGCAAAAGAAGGCGCGCTCACGGCTGACAGTACAGCCAGGCTCAATATAGATTTTTTCAAGTTTCAACCCCTAAGACAAAAGCACATGGGATCGAGGGAGGAATAGCAATGCGGCACGCCGAAGCGCGAAAGATCGTATTGCAAGATGGTAGCCCTCCGCTCCATCGTGTTTAGAAAAGAGGCCGGTATCGGGCTTACCACTCAGAATACAGGTGGATCACCGTTGCGGGGGCAGCGCCGGATTTCCGGACTTCCCGTTTAACCTTCTCAGCCAATTCAGGGCAGAAGGCACCTCTAATCCTGGTCGCGAAACTAGTGGAAAGGTACCGGAAAGTCAACAGAAGCCAAAAAAGACTAACTTTCACGTCATAAGTCATTAGACACCTGGCTCTGGAGCCATTCGAGGGGATAAGTTCCTCCAATTTTAGATACATCAACTTATTCGGGTTATTTAACCATTAGCGAGATTTTTTTGAGATAACACTCAATAACAATTAACCCACGAAGAAAGGAGGATATAGACAGAAATATGAGAGATTTTTCTTTGCAAGCACGATTATTACTCAGGGTGATCACAAATTTTATCCGCTGCCTAAGCGAATACTTTCAAGCATGATCGTTAAATAACCATTATTCAGCACTCAAACTCGTACCTATCAGCCCCTTTCCTACAAAAATATAAAAATCACCTCAGTCTAAGTTCAGAGCTCGGCTAAACCAGGTAACTATTTTTGCAAATAGATTACCCTGAGTATATTAACTCGCGAGTCAGACGTACTTTCCCTGCTTGAAACACTAACCATACCTGCTCCTATCCTGGCAGCATTCTACGAACAAGAGGCCATCAGCTATAGGCAAGATATATTAATAAGCAATCAAATACAGCTTTAAAAAGGTGCAATTAATAAGCCACTCCCTATAATTATTATCAAATACTGCAATCCAATCCGAGAAACATTTATCGGTACATTGACGAAACAATGAAAACATCGAAGATGCATTTTATTTATGGAGATTACAGCCACTTCCATCATGAATAATTACATTTTTGTCAACTATTCCAGTGAGAGCATGATATAGAGCCGAAGCGCGAAAGATTGCATTGCAAGATGGTAGCACTCCATTCCATTATATTTAAAAAAGAGGCCGGTATTGGGCTTACCACTCAAAATACTGGTGGATCACTGTTGCTTGGTCAGCGCCGGATTTCCGGACATCCCGTTTAACCTTTTTAGCCAATTCAGGGCATAAGGCACCTCTAATCGTGATCACGAAATTGGCGGAAAGGTACCACAAAGTCAAACAACACTAATCAAATGAGGAGATGTAACTGGGAACAGTTTTATTAAAGCGCCATAATTAAATTTTTAATAGGGGCCTCAAAATAATTCTGCAGTATATTGCAGGCATTGATGGTCGCAGACATTAGGCGCAGCATGCAACGAATGCCACCAGCTCATTGCAAGGGTCACAGCGCAGCATCTGCGATCTTCAAGGCTTCCCTATGGAACTTTCGGCATCACAAAATTGTACACCCCCTAGACATTCATGTGGAAGCACTAAACTACATGGTTATTAGAGCCTATCACTCCCAGTCCTTGATCATAGTCCCTACCCAGATTGCCATTTAAAACTACCCGGAGTATTGACCTTAAAGGAATTCAAAAAGTATTACCTGAGGCGACAAGTATCAGACAAGATAATTACACCCACTAATTCTCAATATCTATATAGGGCAACCGACACTAAACATTTCCATATAAATATTAAAAATCAACACCAGCACTTCCCGGACAAGACTAACCTCATAGACCAAGGGAAACATCCAAAGACTTATAAAAAAATATAATTACAACAATCTCAAAACTCCAAATAAATATTTGAAAGAAACAACCACATAAAGCAGAATTGTTGCTGTAATAACAGCCACCCACTTTAACCACAAAACTGCATTGAAGACCCTAAACAAACCATTTCAGGACACCTAAAAAACAAGGATAAATTAAACCCACTAATACCCTATTACATGGAAGGAATCATCAATGAATATCAAATTTTCCAAGTCTTTGACTGCGCCCATCTACTTAATGGTAAGCACTTCAGCCGTTATATTTTCCCCTCAATCACTTGCCGTTGAATGTTTTGATACTATTAATTCACCTACCACTCTTACAGAAAATTTACAATGTGAATTAACACCAGAAAACCCTTACGCTTTAACCATTACCGGCCCCTCAGGAAACCTGTATATGTCAGGTGATGGCGGAATCACATGCGTCGGCGAAGCTGGAGAAACTGGACAATTTGGTATAATGGTTGAGGGTACCTCTCGTCAAGTTATCGGTGGGAGCGTAGAGAATTGTCCAGGGGGCATTCTGGTAGCCGGCTCCGGCTTACACTCAATTCTTCACACACAAATCACTAATTTTCTCCTCGATGACGGAATCAGAGCAGAGAGTAATAACAATCTAATACAGGGCAATATTATTACTAGTAATGGGGTGGATGGTGATGATGGCATAGATGCCAGTGGCGACTTCACTACAGTAACACAAAATATAATTAATGGGGCAGGTGACGAAGGAATCGAAATTAATGGCGCCTCAGCCTCTATTATCCAAAATTATACTGCAGGCAGTGAAGATGACGGAATTGATCTAAACAGATCAGGAGCAACCATATCATTCAATATTTCTGAAAACAATGATGGTGGCGGAATCGTCATTAATGGAAACAACTCTTATATATCCCAAAACATTGCCTCCAATAATGGTGATGATGGTATTGAGATCTCCGACAGCGGCTCTAGCAATACAATCCTCCAAAACACAGTCCAATATAATGGTGACCAGGGAATATATATAGAGCAGTCAGGAAGTGTCGACAATGTAATTCGAGGCAATATATCTACAGATAATGTTGGTTTCGACTTGCTGGACCCATTTGCCGATCCCACCTGCACTAATTTAAATAATACTTGGAGCTCCAATACAGCCAATACTTCCGACCCTGACTGTCTTCGATTCCTCTAGCGTATCAAATAACTGTACTTGTAGATAATCCCTACATTTACAGCGTGGGCGATCGATCATGGGGGTAGGCAGTGGAAAAAAGAAATTTAATAGCCGTGGATTGGCAGCTTCCAGAGTTATGTATATTAGACAAGCCTACCCCCTAAATACAGGTACATTCAACTCCAAAAGAGCGACAATGACCCGAATAAAGCCGATATCAATAATCACCCTAAATCTACTGAGTATTGAATAAAATACACAAACGTGCAATATAGTTGTAACACTAACCACATGTTCCGGATCATTCGATGCGGAGAGCAAACTCCTACTATCCCCCAAACACCAACCTGACAAGTCCGTCGTGAGGCTACCATGGCGTTATTACTTGTAACCAAGGTCGTCGGGTCCGTAGAGGGGGCAAGCGCTTAACAAACATACACTCTTTAAGAGAGAAATATCTCTACCAAAGCCACCAGCCCAACACTATCCACCCTAAACGACCAGGATAAATAGTGCAAGATTGGTAGGAATTATAGTCATACCATTAACCAGGATTACCCAATTTTCCTGGGAGAGACCTAAACAATACCACATTGCGATATTGGGCTTTTGACGAATTTACCAAACTAAAGAAGTTAAGACCATCTTCGAAGCCGTGAAATGCAATTTCACTTTCTTTAGGCAGTGGATAGTCGCCACCAGCTTCGAGAATCACGAAGCCCAACTAAGCTGCAGAATATATCCACCCTCTTCAGGTGTAGCTGCACTCCAAATACAACTACGTATCAATCATTAACGGAACCTTCGCACTACTCAATTCACGATAAAATACTACCTCAAAGGCAACTCAAACTAAGCTATTGACATTCCGCAATGACCCACAAACATGCCTTATTCATCCAATATAATATTAAAGCCACCATAGATTAATCTCTTACCATCAAATGGCATGGGGTTTTGATCTGGATTCATCCTCGGATCATCCATAACCGCCTGCCATCCAGAGTCTCGAACCTCTTTAGAAGGCCAGAGGACCCAGGAGAACACTACAGTTTCATTGCCAGCACACTTTACGGCCAAAGGAAAAGAGGTTAATTCGCCCTCTGGAACATCATCACCCCAAGTTTCAACAACCTTTAGAGCCCCCTGCTCTTTAAATACCTCTGCAGCAATTTTTGCATGCTTAATATATTCTTCTTTATTATTTGAGGGTACAGCTGCTACAAATCCATCTGCATAAGACATTTTTAACTCCCCGGTATTTTCTAATTTGATAAGTTACTATTGAAATTAAATACAGATTTGCAAAGCACTTCTACTGCCCTGATCTAGTGATAGCGATATCTCTCTATCACCAACCTTTCTTACACCCTACATAGAGCACAAAATCAAATGCTATCACTCTTTTCTCTTGAGGTATTTTCCAAACCTCCTTAGCCTTACGGTAGGCCCGCTCCATAAATTCACCACCCATGCCATCTATACATCTCCGCACGGCCGAAAAAGTATGTATAAATTTAAAAAACTCATTCAGGTCCCAGACTGCTTCCATAGTTGGCTTCGAAACCTGTATAGCACTAAAAGGAAAGTCTATATCCTTAAAGTGATTCCAGAGCAATTTGTTTTGTGGAGCCCGGTACGTCTCTATTGGACCCAAAATAAGTTCATTGAATATTTGAGCCAGACCTCCATCTAAGACTGGCCAGTTATAGCCCCAAGCTGAAAAAATACCTTTTGGCTTCAAAACCCTTAGAACTTCGGGCCAAAAATCATCAAGGTTAAGCCAATGCAACGCCTGGGCTACACAAACCAAATCACAACTCTCATTTGCCAGGTCACACTGCTCAGCAGGTCCTACTTGATAGTGAATATTAGGGTGAACTTTAGCCGCTTTTATTGGCTCGGCGCTAATATCAGTTGCGTACACACTACCAAATAGTTTAGCCAATCCTATCGCTGCCTGACCACTACCGCAAGCACAATCCCAGGCAAGTTTATTTGATGGAGCCAAGCTTGAGAGACACTTATAAAGCTCTGGAGGATAGGTTGGCCTAGCAGTCTTATAAAGCTCACTCTTGTCACTGAATAATTTGTGATGGTGCATTTCTGCCCCGACAAATAAGGTTCTTTAAGCAGCCGCGGCAAGATAATATATATGAGCTACTATAGCTGCACCTCTTACCCTTGCTCTTAGGTCAAAATCAAAAAAACCATATTATTCTTATTTATTAGCAGCTGGGACCCCCTCCAAGCATTACCCTACCAATAACTTCTTGAGATGCAACAATTCATGTGAGACCAATACTGGCGCGATAGTGGACATCAATACTCCTGCCCAATACCAACAAACTACAAAATAGCGATACCTTGCCCTTCCGAGACATAATACGAGCATCATCTTCCAGGTAAAAACTTGACAGCTTCGATATCACGTATAATTTTCCGCCACTAGCTATGCAGACCAAATACACACTAGGAGTCATAATAGAACTTCGAAACAGCAATAGCACAAAATACTCTAAGAGCTGTGCTTCAATGGCCTTCTAAACAGGCGAAACATAGTCCTCCATCCAGGGCCAAAAATATGCCAAAAAATAAGAGTGCTTTGAAAATATCATCCCACATATAAAGTGCAAATGATTTATCTAGATTACCGATCATTCATGTCATTGCTCGAATGAGAGCTAGGGTGATTACGCAGGCTAACAGTGTTTTTATAAATACAATCAATTCATACCTTAACTTGGGCCAACCATAGTCGGGACTAGCCGGCTTGGACTCGCCGGTAAAATGCCTAGCAAAGATCATATCGGCCCATTGACTCAAATTACGACCAAAGACAACTGATAAAGCAATATAAGCAGCGCCAGGAGCATGAAAAATGTTGTAGTTGTACCACTTAGAATATCAAGTACTGTAGCGCTGAGCAGTACGACATCAACTATCGGAGTAAAGTACTATCAAGATACCCCGAAGCTACCAAAGGATAAGCCCATAGGCTTACCCCTCGGATGACCTTACTAGACAGGCTCGGGCTCTCTCAGCGGCCGTTGTTTTGCTACCGCAGCCGACTTATCAGGTAACGGCAAAGCGACAGGTACTTGCTGCGCCTGGCTGGTAGCCATTACCACAGTACTACCGTGACGTGCAGCAGTTACCAGCGCATCATTATCTGCAATGGCAGTCATAAAGCGCAACGCTTCGTCTGCACTGGTACCAGCGCTGGTGAGAACCTTAATAGCCTCGGCTGCACTTTGTGCATATACCCGTCGTGCCTCCCCCATTTTCTCCATACGAATCTTTACGGACTCGCCATCAGCTTTAGCCTTACCCACTTCGCGCTCCCGGATCGCCTCAGCCTCGTAGGTAGCGGCCTGCTTCTCCCGCTGCATTTCCATAACTTTGTTAGCCTGAACTTCTACCGACTTGGGTAGCCGCGGCTCATCTGATAATACATCGACAATCTCTACACCAAAATCGTGGAAAAATTGGCGAAGGCGCTCCTTAGCCTTGTCAGCTATATGTTCTTTTTTGTTATAAACGTCTTCCAGCTCAATGCCATTGGCAACAGGAATAGCTGCATCTGTTGCAAACGACTTCAGCTGTGCCTGGTAATTCTCTAGATCATAGAGAGCTTTGTATGCAAGCTGCACATCCGATGACACCTGATGCTGAACCTTTAGAATCAAACCAAATGTAACATGATTACTGGTCTTTAGGCTCAACTCAACAGGGGTTTCGTGTAGAGCCGTTGAGGCTTTTTTGTCTACCCAGGAAAGGTAGGGAATAATCAAGTTGAAACCAGGGGTGGCAGTTTTCCAGTACTTACCAAGAAATAGCACGAAGTGGTACTGCTTTGGTTCCACTATCACGATGGATTTAGCCAGAAAAAAAAGTACTACAGCTCCAAGTATCGCAGGCCAAAAAGGTAAAAGTGTAAAGAGTTGTTCCGGCATATTTTAAAAGCCCAGTCAGAATAAATTATATAAGATGTGTAAATTATCTTACTCAGCAAGGGGCAACCAGTGTATGAGCAAATATACCCCCCTACTAAGAGCACTCACCCACAGCTTACATCAACTACAACATGCTGACCACAAAGCTACTGTCCAAAACCCAACTGTAAGTCTACTTCCTCCCAGTAGGGTAAAAGCAAATGTAAAGAACTTCACTAAACCCGCTACAGACCAATAAACAACAATTTTCCTGGAAAAACCCTTAAATTAAAATCCGCACCAATAAAACTATTGTTAGTACAACTTACCATCACTTAACTATTCTTCTGCAACAAAGTATCCAAAATCAAATCTACAGCCATTTACCTTTAAGCAATTGTTTTTTGCGATTCAAGCCTATTCAAGTTACTTTACATGATATGGATGGGCTTTAAAAAGGAGGTACTTTGTGCCAGCTACAGAGCTCTCCAGAGTATTAGGTGCAGAGGAGGCTATGTTCACCGAGTTGGCAAGGCGAACTTGCGGGGGGACATTAGTAATCTCCTTTATCAAAGTACTCACTCCTCTTAGCGTTGAAAAATTGATACGTGGTTTCGCATCGGCACATAAAACCTACCCACTTTTACAGGCAAGAGTTGAGTCCGGCAACAAGCTTCGATGGCGCTGCGACGTACCATTCGAGTCAATTCCAATTGAGGTTCGAAAATTGAAGGGGCCTCTTGATTTCGAGGCTGAATTCAATCGTCGGGGAAAGACGGGCCTTGATGTTGAAAAATGCACATATACACTTTCTTTCTATATTAATTCCCATGACGAAGTTGAATGGATCTCACTAGTCAGCAGCCACGCAGCTTTGGATGGCCGATCAGTGATGACTTTATTCTGTATTTTGGACATATTCTTTAAAGATGAAGGAACATTCAGGTTGGGCGGACAACCACTTTATGAAGCTGTCGAAAGCTACTTTAGCTCCCCTAAATACTTTGCCCATGAAAAACCATCTTCTCAAAAAGATGAACTTTTTAATTGGCCCGTAGAGGAACCTGCTTTTGTATCAGAACGTGAAGGTCATGCTATATATCGGCAATTTCCGATTGCAGAAATTTCACAACTGGTAAAAATAGGGAAAAGTCACAAGGTAAGGCCAAGCGCCCTGTTTTGCGCCATTGCGATTCAAGCATCCAAAATATTACCCAACCATAAAGATTGGATAAAAATTTTACTACCCATGGATGTTCGTGAACTCTGCGGCACTGAAATTGGATTAAGTGCAGTAGGTGCTTTTTCATCAGCAACCACTCTTGAAATCATGCCCAATATAGATATAGAAGACACCTGGCAACTAGCGCGCCACTTACAGATTGAGCTTGATAAACAGGCGGAAGAAGGAGAACCATTCAAGTTCATGTTCCCCAAGAAATATAAACTCGAGGATATTATTGAATGGGCTCAGGATTATGAGGAAAAGAAATCTTTCTTTTCTGAAGGAATGTGTATATCTAATGTAGGCAGCATGAAAGCGCTTGGCACAGCAATGAAGCACTTTGAAATCATCACGGCAATTCCATTTCAAACACATGGAGCTCACCCTATCTCACTACTAACCTATTCAACGGTACGTAATTCTGTATTTATATTTTCGTACTGTGATCCACTCACAAAACGAGATAGCGTTTTGAATTTTGCAGAAAAATTCATCAACACTATCAAGAGGCTTTTAAAACCTGAGAACTAACCCTTGACTTAAAAAAACGAACAAAAGCAAAGGCGCCCACTACTCCCTAATCAGCCAAGGCTACCCCCAAACAATTTCACCTTATATACGATTCTCCAACAAAGAATCAATTGGTCACTACAAGTGACCACCAAAAATCAATGCAAGGAAATATTGGCAACGCCAACCAAGTACAGTCTGTCATATCATGTACATCTCATAGATTTCACCAAACATCAACCTTAAGCCAATAAACCATATAAAATTCAGTACTTTTTTTAATGTAACCTACCGAAAGGAGGCGACGTTACTAGCTTTATTGAAAGGCATACATGTATACCAAAGGAGCTATTGCCCCATACCCCTACTCAAGTAATGCACCTCAAACCAGTCAATCTTAGATCAAGCCACGACAAATCTTAGCCAGCACTTATGTATTCCGAACAAGTATATATAGATAAGCAAGCAATATTTAGGTATCAATATTTTTGCATCTTAACTTCTATTTTATTAAGTTTGACATTAAGTCAATCTGTTCTTGGAAAGAGCACCTATGTCCAGCCGAGAGTCCTCCAGGGTGCTGGGGCCTGAAGAAGCATTATTTACCGAGCTAGCCAGGAGAACTTGCGGGGGAACCTTGCTGGTTTCCTTTTATAAAGTTCTAATTCCACTGAGTGTCGAGCAACTTAAAACTGCCTTTTCTTTAATCCATAAAATTTACCCCCTTCTACAGGCTCGTGTTGAGTCAACTGAGCAACTGCGCTGGTATTGCGATGTACCCTTTGAGGATATCCCTATAGAAATAAAAGAGCTTTCAATACCCATTAATATTGAGTATGAATATACTCGCAGAGGTAAAACAGGACTCAATGTTGAAGCATGTACATATACTCTTTCCTTCTATCTAAATTCACTCGGTAAAGTCGGCTACATATCTATGGTCAGCAATCATGCTGCATTGGACGGCCGGTCTGCCGGGATCATATTCTATATTTTAGATTTGTATTTTTTGGATCAAGGAAGATTCAGGTTAGATAGACAGCTGTTATACAACCCAGTTGAGACCTACTTTGATTCAAGCAAGCATTTCTCAAACAAGCAAAAATCTGGAATTAAAGAAAATTTATTTAAATGGCCAGTAGAAGAAGCCGCTTTTGTTACTGAAAGGGAGGGCCATATTTTATATCGCAAATTTCCTATGGAGGAACTCTCTCACGTTGCAACTATTGGCAGAAAACACAAAGTAAGACCTAGTGCGCTTTTTTGTGCTATTGCCATCCAGGCATCAAACATACTGCCAAATCACAGAGAGTGGATCAAAATCTTATTACCCATGGATGTCCGCGACCTATGCGGTACCGGAATCGAATTAAGCGTTATTGGTACATTTTCTGCAGTTACTACTCTTGAGGTTACACCAGATATCGATATCGAGAACACCTGGGAGCTGGCAAAGCACTTACAGACTGAACTTGATCGGCAGGCAGAGTCCGGTGAATATTGTAAGTTTAACTTTCACAAGAACTATGATTTAGGGAGTATTATAGAGTGGGTTGAAAAGTACGAAACCAACAACCCCTACTTTCTTGAAGGGTTATGTGTATCCAACTTGGGTAACCTGGAATCCCTGGGTGTGCACATGAATTTTTTTGAACCCATCATAGGTACCTCACTCCAAACTCATGGCGCCCATCCAATATCATTGAGCACTTATTCAACAGAAAAAAGTTCCGTTTTTGTCTTTTCATACTGTGAGCCACTGACAAAAAGAAATAACGCTTTAAATTTTGCTGAAAAATATATCAACACTCTAAAGAATTTGATATGAATCAGCTCCACATAAACTAGGCGTCTCAAGCTATCGAATCACTTTCAGTATGTACCACTCCCCAAAAAAACACAGCCCCATAAAAGCAATACATTTAAACCATACGCAGGCTATATATTAGACACTATGATTATCTTACAGACTCATAGGGGAGTTTATTAGGACGCCGAACGACCTGCACTCATACCTTTTGTTTAGAGCGTCACTAGGAGGCAATAAATTAACTGAATCTTGCCTCATTGGTTCTCCACCTACTTCACCTCTTTTGTGAGGTGAAGTAGGCAGAAACATCTACTTAATAGCGTTTTTAATCATCTCTTCCCCTCCCCTGCCATGCACAATCCGATACAGTAGCGGAAGTACAAACAGAGTTAGAAGTGTGGAAGAAATAATCCCCCCAATCACAACCGTGGCCAGGGGCCTTTGTACCTCTGCGCCGGTACCCACATTCAATGCCATAGGCACGAACCCCAAGCTGGCGACCAGAGCAGTCATCAGTACAGGACGAAGACGAATCATTGCTCCGTCAATAATCGAAACCAAAAGCTCACCGCCCTGTTGCCGCAGCTGACGAATAAATGACAGCATTACCAGGCCGTTTAAAACCGCAACACCAGAAAGGGCAATAAACCCAACCCCTGCAGAAATCGATAGAGGCATACCGCGCAGCCATAGAGCTAGCACCCCGCCAGTTAGCGCTAAGGGAACTCCTGTAAAAATGATCAAGGCATCCTTGAATGAGCCGAAAGCCATTACCAGAAGACCGAGGATTACCAAAAGCGTCAGCGGGACAACGATAGAAAGACGCGTACTTGCAGATTCCAGTTGTTCAAATGTACCTCCATATACCAACCAGTAACCGGCAGGCAAAGACACCTGTTGCTGGATTCGGGCTTTTGCCTCCTCTACAAAAGATCCTAAATCGCGATCGCGTACATTCGCGGTTACCACTACACGGCGCTTGCCATTTTCACGACTGACTTGATTGGGAGCCGGTGTCATTTCAAGATTGGCTACTTCAGACAAGGGCACATAGCTACCTAGCGGGCTACCAGCGGGTAAAGGTACAGGTAAGTCACCAAGGTTTTCATAGTCCCGGCGCAGACCTTCCGGCAGCCTTACTACCAATTGGAAGCGACGGTCACCCTCATAAATCAGCCCTGCAGTTTCCCCACCAATTGCGGTTGATACCAAGTCCTGTAGGGTTTTCAGGTCGATACCATAGCGGGCAAGCGCTATACGCTTGGGGACTACAGAGAGAACTGGCAGACCTTCAACCTGCTCTACTCGAGCATCGGCTACACCCTCAATCCCATTTAACACTCCCAGGATTTGATTAGACGAAGCGACCAGCTGGTCCAGGTCATCACCATATACTTTGATGCCCAGATCCGCACGCACACCAGAAATCAACTCGTTGAAACGCATCTGGATTGGCTGGGTAAATTCGTAGTTATTACCTGGAAGCTCTCGAACGGCTGCTTCGATTTCTGCCACCAATTGCTCCTGAGGCAGTTTTGGATTGGGCCATTGATTTCTGGGTTTCAGGATCACAAAGTTATCAGCCACATTCGGAGGCATTGGATCTGTAGCTACCTCTGGAGTACCAATTTTTGCAAATACCTTGTCTACCTGGGGGAACGCCTTAATGCGCTGCTCCAGTAGACGCTGCATTTCCACCGACTGCTCAAGGCCAGTCCCCGGAATACGTAAAGCGTGTAGTGCAATATCGCCCTCATTAAGCTGAGGGATAAACTCAGAACCGAGAGTAGTAGCTAGCCAACTACAAAACAGTACTAAAGCAAGAGCCCCTGATAGTACCAGCCAACGCACTTTCATTGCGGCAATTAAAAGCGGCTTGTACAGTGACTTAGTAGCAACAATCAGCTTATTTTCTTTTTCACTGACTTTCCCGGTGAGAAAAACAGCAACTGCTGCAGGTACTACGGTGAGAGAAAGAACCAATGCAGCCAATAACGCCATAACCACAGTAGCGGCCATAGGGTGAAACATCTTTCCTTCGACACCAGTCAGTGTGAACAAAGGAATATACACCACCGTGATAATCAACACTCCAAAAAGGCTCGGGCGAATCACTTCATTGGTGGCCTGGAATACCAGCTCCAGTCGCTCTTGCAGAGGTAACTTACCGCTCTTGCGCTGTTGGGCTTCGGCGAGCCTGCGAATCGCATTTTCTACGATAATTACAGCCCCATCGACAATCAGACCGAAATCGAGCGCACCGAGACTCATCAGGTTGGCAGAAACACCGGTTTGCACCATACCAAATATAGTGGCAAGCATGGACAGCGGAATTACAGCGGCCGTAATAAAGGCAGCCCGAATATTTCCAAGCAGCAAGAACAGCACGACGACTACCAGCAACGCACCTTCAATAAGGTTTTTCTGTACTGTAGCGATGGCTTTGTCCACGAGCGTCGTGCGATCGTAAACCGCTTCCACCTTTACACCTTCAGGTACAGTGGATTTCACTTGCTCCAAAGCTTCCGCCACATTGCGCGCCACCTCGCGGGAGTTTTCCCCCACCAGCATCATAGCGGTGCCCAATACGGTTTCTTCACCATCTCGCGTAGCAGCACCTGTACGCAGCTCTTTACCAATAGCCACTTCAGCAACATCAGAAATTTTAACCGGCACCCCGGATCGGCTGGTAATTACTACGTCTTCAATTTCTCCTATATTCTGTAGTTGTCCCGGTGAACGCACTAACAGTTGGCGTCCATTATTTTCCAGATAGCCAGCACCTCGACTTTCGTTGTTGCGACGCAAAGCCTCGGCAATATCCTCCATAGATACGCCGAAGTTAAGCATCTGGCGGGGGTCCGGTGTTACGTGATATTGCTTGTTATAGCCACCGATAGTATTTAGTTCCGTAACCCCCGGAACGAGAGACAATTGCGGTTTAATAATCCAATCCTGAATCTCCCGCAGTGCAGTGGCGTCGTAGGGCTGGCCATTGGGCTGGGTTGCTCCGGGTAAAGCCTCCACGGTATACATAAAGATCTCACCGAGCCCGGTGGCAATGGGCCCCATTTCCGGCTCCAACCCCGGGGGCAGATTGCTCTCGATGGTACCCAGACGACTGTTTATTAAGTTTCGCGCAAAATAGAGATCTGTCCCCTCTTTGAAAACCACGGTCACTTGGGATAGCCCGTAGCGCGAAATCGAACGGGTGTACTCCAAGTTGGGAAGTCCGGCAAGTGCCGCCTCTACCGGATAGGTGATTCTCTGTTCAGCTTCTAAAGGCGAGTAACCAGGTGCTTCAGTATTAATCTGCACCTGAACATTGGTGATATCGGGGACCGCATCAATAGGGAGTTTCTGGTAACTCCAAACCCCGAGCCCCACCAGAATAAAAATTAGGGACAATACGAAATAACGCCGCTCAATGGAGAAGCGCAGGATGCTTTCAATCATCTTCTGGCCTCAATTAATGGTGGTGAGCAGCGCCGGATTTCTCTATATCCGCCTTGATTAAGTAACTGTTTTCAGTGACGTAGCGGTCTCCAGGGTTGAGTCCACTTAATACCTCTGTAACCCTGCCATCGGTCCGCCCAAGTTCCAGTGGGCGAATCTCATAAGCATCCCCTACTTTTACAAACACAACGGTCCAATTGCGGAAGGGTTGTAGCGCTTGATTTTCCACCACTAAGGGCGCAGGACTCTCATGGGTGACCACATCTCCTTGAACCATCAGGTCTGTTGTCCAAATGTCCTCTGGATTCTCAATCATCGCGCGGGCTATTGCGAAAGGCGTGCCATTGCCCCCCGGTGCCAAGCTGACAATTGTCGAATCAAATGAGAGCCCATCGGCGGTAATAGAAACTTTTTGCCCGCGAGCAATTTGTCCCCGGCGAGTGGGGAATACTTGAAGCTCTGCCCATATTTGCTTGTAGTTCGCAATCGTAAACAGTACCCGGTCACCGCTAAACTCCCCTCGACTGGCCTGCTTATCGATAATCTGACCGCTGATAGGCGCTATCAAGGAGTAAGTTTGCAAGCTGTCATTGGACTCAATTGTTGCAAGCTTTTCTCCTTTCTGTATTGAATCTCCCAACGCTTTCTCAATCGTGACAACGGTGCCTGGATAACGAGCACGAACATGACTGAGGCTGCGATGATCGATAGCAGTTTTGCCGTAAAGAGTGACGCGCTCTTGAATAACTCCCGGTGCGGCAATCGCAGTTTTAATACCGGCTTTTGCTGCCATATCCTCGGCTATCTTTACGCGGCCCTCATAGGATTCAAACTTCCATTCAGCACTACCCCCCTTGTAGGTCAGGGAGAGTTCAATATCGAATGAATGGGGCTCAGGCAAATCTCTATGGCTGCGCCAGTAATCAATACTGTCATCACGGGAAAGAGCTATTCGTTCTGACTCACCCCCAAGTCGAACTAGAGTCAGGCTCAAATCCGCATTATTCAGTGCTTCTCCATTTTTCTGAACCCACGCGCGAAACTCAGCCTTACCACTTTGCTCTACCAAAGCCAGCTCAACTACTAAGTCTCCGCGCTCCAGAAGCCGCCCTCCATGGGGCCCTTTGGACTCTTCTTCATGGTGCCCTCCGCCATGGGAGCCACTGGCATAACTAAAATTTGCCACCCACCCTTGAGGTACCAAAAGGATTAGGAACAGCATCGCTAGCTTAAAAGTTCTATTTAATCTGCTCATTTTTAAACTCAACTTCATCTACTGCTCTCGACAACCACGACACCCAATGGCCGGGCAGTTAACCTCTCAATTTCCGCTCCATACACATGAACAGAGCGTGCCGCCACAATTCTCGAGCGCTCAGCATCGAGCAATTCCTCGCGGGCAGAGATCAACTCAACATAGGAATAGCGCCCCCGGCGATAGGCCCGGTCAACCTCAGAGAGCGCCTTGCGCAATGTGGGAATAACGGTATTTTGCATTTCGTCAACAATGGCCAGCGCTTGTTCACGGCTCGTTACCGCCAAGAAAAGCTGGGGATAGAGCTTTAGCAATGCCGCTTCTCTATCCAACTGAACCTGTTCCAGCTCAGCCATTGCAGAAATCTCTTTACCCCGATTACGCCGCCCGGTAAAAAGCGGTACGTTAAAGCCAACAACGACAGCATTCTCATCATCTTCTTTGTCGTTCCGATAGCCTGCATACCAACCAATATCGGGGGTCGATTTCGCTTGTGTCAGATGCAGGTGAGATGCGCGCAAGCGCTCTTCAGAGGCAAAACGGGCAATAGAAGGGTTTTCCTGAGCCCGCTCGTACAGAACATCAAAGCTGGCATTTGGCTCAAATCGGAAGAGCACGCTGGAGTCAACTGCAAAGTCCTGAGTAGGTTGCCCCCACAGCGCGGATAGTGCGTACTTGTAGTAGCTCAGCATTCGCTCCTGTGCCTCGGCGGCCAAAATGGCATTCGCCAGTGCAGACTCAGCCCGCATACGTTCAGCTATGGGGGACGCAGCAGCATTGACCCTTGTAATTACAGCGTCCAACGCTTCTTGCGCCAGCGAGACCTTCTCTTTTTCCAGAATCAATAATTCTGCGGCGGCGAGAACTTGCGCATAACCACGAACCACCTCGGCCAAGACATCCAGTGCTGTCGCTTGCTCATCGGCAATTAAGAGATCCCGCTGAGCATTGACAACATCAATTCGAGCCTGGCGTTTGCCCCCCAACTCAATAACTGATGACAAAGAAGCAGTCAGCTCAAGTTCCTTGTCATCATCATCATCGTCGTCACTTGGCGGACCGGGCCGGCCGGGGGAGCCTGAGCTTGAGCTTGATGAACCATCATCTCCGTATACCGCATACTCAGCTTCGAAACCAAAATCCCATGCAGGACGTAGGCCGGCTGTGAACTCAGCACCATCCAATGCCCATTGCTGGAGTGGAAAAACTGCAATCTGGGGATTTTGTGCCAGAGTTTTCTGTATTGCCTCTGGCAACGTCAATACTTCTCCCCTCTGCGCAGAGGTAGCTTGCGCAGATATAAGTAGAGCGGTCGTCAACAAAAATCTAAAGGATGCACGACCAATCACGCTCAGCGAGAGCGTGGAAAAAAAATCCATGGAATTCTCCCAAGTCACAACTCGATCATCGTGTGCGAGCAAAAGCTACATACTTCTATAGCGGCACACGCTGTATTTAACTAATCAGACTTGGGTTATAGGTGGGCGTAAAAGTGGAGAAAAATAACCTGAGGGCACAGCTGCACTGATTGTGTCACTGTAACTGATAGTGCCCCGAAGAAGAGGTTGATAAGACTGCCCCAAAAGCCCGGTTGCATTAATTCCGTGACAATGGCAACAGTGATTACAGAAATCCAACGTCGGTGTAGATTGCTCTTCACCGGAGGAAGGCAGCGAGAAAGTGACTGAACCCCCATCAGGCTCGTCAGTAGGAGCTACTCCCGGGAGTTGATCAATATGATTTGAAGAGAAGTGGATGGTGATATCTTCTAGCTCATCATGACTGTCATAGAAGGCGCCAGCTGTCTGGAAAATCAGCAGCGCAATCAGTAAAAATGACAGACGAACCACATTCATAGGAGCAGGCTAGTATCAATAATGGACCGACTCTAGCAAACATAAACCAGAGCCTCAATTGAATACGGCAAAAGTTTTGTAAAACAACAGCTTATTGACCAGCAATTCTGGATAGCCAGTCTCGTTTCAATACTCGATTTGACGCAACAGCAGGCGCGAAGGTTCTCCTCTACACTGATTCAGATGCCACAACTATGGCTATGTATTGGGAGGTACCGGTAAATGCTTGCTTTTCAACCCTTTGGTGGCTTGGCTAGGGCGCTGATTCTTGCAGCGACGGTGGCATTAGCCCCTGCGATTGTCGCTCAAAACCCGACTCCACCCCCGCAACCCGATAGCACTGGCTCCCAAGGCCAAACCCCGCCACCAGGGCACCCCACTCAATCGACCGATGACAGCAATCCCCCCCAGCCACCAGGGCAAATGCAGCAAGGCAAACCTCCTCAAGGCCAAATGGGGGCCATGGAATCAAACGAGCCCCTAGACCCCAAGGCGATGGCAACCTTGAAACGAATGGGTGACTACCTCGCCAGCCTCAAAATGATGATGTTTAACGCCGATATATTCACAGAAGTCGTTCTGGAAAATCAGGAAAAGCTCCTGATTGGCGGTACCGTCAAATATATGGCAATGCCACCAAAGCAACTGCGTGTAGACCTGAAAACAGATTCTATTACCCGTCAATTTATTCACAATGGCGACAAGTTCACCGTGATTGCTCCCCGCGATGGTTATTTCGCAGAAATGGAAGCACCCCAGCCTACAGCGGAAGTTTTGACCAAAGCCGCCAAGGATTACGGCATTGAGATTCCTTTTGCCGACCTCCTCGAATGGGGAAGGAAGGAAAATGTTTGGTCCGGTATCAAAGAAGGCTTTCTGGTAAACCGGCCTATGGTTGACGGCCAAAAAACCGAGCACTGGGCATTTCGCTCTGAAAACCTGGACTGGGAAATCTGGATCAAGGCTGGTGACAAGCCCCTGCCCCTGCGTATTTCAACAGTGAATACCCGCGACCCCGCCAAGCCGCGCTTTATTGCCACCTTGAAATGGATGGAAGCCAAACCTGGTGCCGCCGGGCAATTTACCCCTTCCACCGACAAGCTCAAGCAGATCCAGTTTAAGAAGGCGGAACCCAATAAGGAGGCCACACCATGATGCATCGCAACGGTCAAAAGACGGGTTTCCTTGCACAACTGGTTGTGCCTGCCCTGGTCACGGGGGCACTACTGACTGCATTGGCCAGTCCCTCAGCCGAAGCCTTTGGTCGGTTTGGTGGTGGTGGGGCTCATTTCAATATTGGGGGACATTTTAATGGGATGCGTCCGATGGGTGGAGGCTTCCACGGTGGCTATGCCCCGGGGGAGTTTGCAAGGCGCTTTCCCAATCACCCCCCATTTCACCCCCATCATCCACCCTACCCACCGCCCCCTTGGCGCCCCCACTACTGGCCCTACCCGGGACCAGCATTTTGGGGTACGGCAGCAGCCGTAGGTGTCGGCGGGTGGTTATATACGTTGCCTCGCAGCTGTGTTGCAGTAACTGTTGGTAACGTTACCTATGAGCACTGCGGGTCCTACTGGTATGAACCGCACTTTGTCGGTGGCCATATCGCCTACCGCCCGGTCCGCCCTCCCCGCTAGGAACGCCAATTTTGGATAAGTGGCCCCAGGTGCGAAATGCTATTTTTCGTTGTCAGCTTTCTCGGGGCCACCCTGAGCATAGGATTTGGTGATATGCCTGAGGGTCTTCATCTGCTTGCCGAAATTGCGGCAAGGTGTGCAAACCGCCAGATGTAACTTCAGGCTCGCCTTCTCGGAAATGAGCAGGTCCCTCTCCTGGGACTCAGACATCAGCCTCGTGGCTTCCCGGCAGGTCTTCATCATTGTCACTTCTCCACACCAAACCAGTTATCTTCCAGACACTCGCGCAAGCGAAGGCGCGCCCTGTGCAATGTGACATTTAAGTTGCTAACGGTAATCTCCATGGCAGCACAGATCTCATGGCTTTCCAGCTCAATAAATTCCCTCATCATAAAGATCTGCGCTTGGCGCGAGGGAAGATGGCTGAGACAGGCCTCAAAGATCCGCCAGAAATGCTTATCGTGAATTGCCGACTCAGGATCAGCCCAGCGTTTGGGCTTTTCATCCTTCTGCCAGTGCCCCGTCTGATCAAACAGCTCATCGTGATCATATTCTTCCCTATCCCCACGAACCAATTGATCCGCATCTACGAAGCGCTGTCTCTGTCGCAACATGTCGGCAATCTTGTTCTTGAGAATGGCGAAGACCCAGGTCTTCAAAGCCGAGCGACCGGAAAAGCTTCGCGAGTTCTTTAGGGCACCCATCAATGCTTCCTGAACAGCATCCTCAGCCAGCTGTGTATCCTGCAACTGCAAACTGGCAAAACGCAGCATCTGCTGGCGCAAATCCACCAGGAACTGCGAATTCTGTAAGGAATCCTCGGCGGACTCTGTCGAAGCACTGGGAGCTAGGTGATCGCTCAATTACGTTCCCTCATAATATCGAAGCGGAGAGAGTCGATATTAACGAAAATAATGCGATTCTCTACAAACCAATTCCCACTGGCGCCAAAAGGCAATTTTGCTGATTCTGAAATATCTAGTGCATCATGCTGGTATTTTTGTGCCAATTGAGACTTTTCTGCTTTACCCCGCCTCTCGAGCCAGAATGAGTGAAATATCATGCCAGTATAGAGCTCTATATCAGTTTCGAAAGCGGAAACCTTTGGCCAGAGGAACCTCTAACTCCTCGACTCTTCCCTGATTCCTCTGGTTTTTAGTCGCGGGAACCGCAGACTTGTTACACTTCCTCAGCAAAATTACAAAGAGCGCCAATACCGGCGCAACTGCGCCTTTTTGGTTAACCCCCGCAATAGGTAAAGAGCCAATGCACGATTTAGTACAGGACTACTACGGACGCCAACTAAAGAACTCTTCAGACCTGAAGACCAATGCCTGTTGTGATCCCAGCGATATGCCAGAGTGGCTAAAACCATTGCTGTCCAATATTCATCCCGATGTCCTATCCCGCTATTACGGCTGCGGACTTGTCTGCCCTCCACTTTTGGAAGGCTGCCGGGTACTGGATCTTGGCTGTGGCTCAGGCCGGGATATTTACTTGCTCTCCCAGTTGGTAGGCCCAAAAGGTGAAGTAGTAGGTGTCGATATGACGGAAGAGCAGTTGGCTGTGGCCAGGCAGCACCAAGCCCATCACGCCGACAAGTTTGGCTATGACAATGTCCGCTTCCTGCACGGCTACATCGAAAAGCTGGAGGAACTGGAATTAGAGCCTGAAAGCTTTGATGTGATCATTTCCAATTGTGTAGTTAACCTCTCCACAGACAAAGATGCTGTACTCAAAGGCTTGTTCCGGCTGCTGAAACAAGGGGGAGAATTTTACTTCTCCGATGTCTATGCCGACCGTCGTATTCCCCCCGCAATTAGCTCTGACCCCGAGCTGTTTGGCGAGTGTCTTGGGGGCGCACTCTACTGGAATGACTTTCTGGAAATTGCTCAGGGCAGCGGCTTCCGCGATCCACGCCTGGTGGAGAGCCGGCCATTACTTATCACCAACCCAACCCTGGCCCAGCGCTGTGGTTCAATTCGATTTTTTTCCGCCACTTATCGCTTGTTCAAATTAGCGCAACTGGAAAAAGACTGTGAGGATTACGGCCAAGCAGTGATTTACAAAGGCACACTACCGAGCTCTGCCGATCAATTCGTTCTCGATGGACACCACATTATTGAGACCGGACGAGTATTCCCTGTGTGCGGTAATACTTGGAGAATGCTCGCAGAGACCCGTCTCGCACCCCACTTCGAGTTTATTGGCGATTTTTCGCGGCACTATGGCCTGTTTCCCGGCTGCGGCAAGGAAATGCCATTTGCCAGCGACACTCCCGAAGCGGATCAATCGAGTACCCAGTGCTGTTAACCCTGAGCCTGGAAATGGGAGCCCCCTAACGGGCTCCCTTTGGAAACCCAACGACTGCCCCCAAAAAGTAGGGTATTTTTTTCTCCAGCCAATAACTGGGGCTCCATACCGTCCCATCTATAAACCCTACATGCCCCCCTCGATCACTCACCGCCAAATCAACAGCAGAACTAACTTCGCTGGTTACAGGTATCGCTGATGGACAAATAAAAGGATCATCAACGGCGTTGATAATCAAAGTCGGCGTGCGAATATCTTTGAGTAAAGGCTTACTGGATGCCTGGGTGTAATACTCATCCACATCACGAAAACCATGTAACGGCGCAGTGAAAGCATTGTCGAAATGCCTGAAATCGACAAAGTCCTCACTGCAATTGAGATCGGGTAAGGCCGCAGCCAACTGTGGGTCTTTCGCCTTATGAAGCAGGCTCAAACGAAGCCCGCTAATCAGGTGGCGCTCATAAAGGTGGGATATACCAGTGTTGATGTAGCGACTACAGGCATGGAGGTCCATTGGCGCCGAAACAGCAATCCCAGCGGCTACCTGCCCGCGGCCGCCATCTTCACCTAACATTTTCAGAACAACATTTCCGCCCAATGAGAAGCCAACCACGGCAATCGTCATTAATGGAAACTGCTTCTTAAGTTCACTAACCAGCCAGCGAGGATCTTCAGTGTCACCACTGTGATAGGCCCTCGGCAACTTGTTAGGCACACCACCACAACCTCGAAAATGCATTACAGCGACCTGGTAATGGTATGCCAGAAGAGTTTCCATCAGCCCCTGCACATAGGGCGACTCTACCGAACCTCCCAAACCGTGAAGTATCAGTACCAGAGGATAATCGAGATCATTGCGTAGCGGCCTGGGAAAATGCAAAGAAAGGCGATCGCCATCAGGCGTTTCGTACCAGCGGCAATCTGTCTCAATCCAGGGGGTGGCGCGGTGAAAACGACTGAATACGGTCTGAATATGTCGATTGCCAAGGCCTGGGGCTGGAGAAAAAGAATTAACCATAGATTTCTATCAATAGTCGAAACAACCGGGGCTATCAGTTTCCTGCTGATGATTTAGGGATTGTTGCCCCTTTCGTTTCTGGGACAAAAATCAGAAAAAATGTACCGGCGATCAGAGCAATAGCTCCCAAAGTAAGAAAAGCAACGCCATAGCCAAAATACTGAACAATATATTCCGCAGAAAAATTACTACATGCCGAACCAATTCCCACCAAGGCAGCCATAGCGCCCTGAGTAACATTGAAACGGCCCGTACCACGTGTCAGGTCGGCACACATTAAAATAATAATGACGCCAAATATACCATTAGCCACGCCATCCAGGGATTGAATTGCTACCAGGAAGTACGGATTGTCCGTAGACATGAACAACAGCGCCCGTACCGGATTGATAAAAAAACCGATAAGGAAGATTAGCTTGCGCCCCCAGGTATCCGCTTTGGCCGCACACAGAAAGGACATCAGCATCATCATAAACTGGGCGGCGATGATACAAGCTGATGTAAAGGCAATAGCTATATCCGCATTCGAGTTAATCGACAGTTTCTGACTCACCAAGGGCAACATCGCGGCATTGCCAAAGTGGAATAGAAAGACGCTGACAGCCAAAGCGACCAGGCGCCGGTCAGACAGCAGTGACTTAAAGCCTGACGGCTGCGCTTTGCCCTCTAGATCCTTGTGCTCTCCGCCCCGAGCACGGATATGATCGATAGATTTTCCCGGAATAAAGGCTACCGAGATCGCCATAAGGGCACCCATAACCGCCATCAACCAGAACACCCCCTGCCCGGAAATAGTCAGGGCAAGAATCGCTGCGAGCCCAGCAGCAAAGACATTGCCCGCATGATTGGAGGCCTGGTTGGCACTGGTTTGATAGGTAAAGTTTTTATCGCTGGTAACCCCGAGTGTGATTGCCGCAATAGAAGGAGCCACGAAGGCAATTGCGCCTCCCATCAAAACCTGGGAGAGATAAATCAATGGCTTGTGGCTGGTAAATTCCACAATAGTAATAGAAACAATACCGATAATGATCCCGCAAGTGGCAATAAGCCCTCTCTTAAAGCGAGTACTATCGATAAATGCGCCAGCAGGTGTCTGCAGCAGTACAGTGGTTACCCCGCCAATTGCCAGGACAACCCCAATATCTCCCGGCTTCCAGTGCATGGCTGAGAGCAGGTAAATAGCCAGGTATGGTCCCAAACCCGCAACCACATCTCCAGCAAAGAAATTCGTAAAGAGAAGAGGTTTGTTTAAACTCTTATGAATGGCCTTGTTGGCACTCTGCTGCACTGGATAGAGCCTCAGAAAAATAGCAATGCTGAAAACCAGAGTAGCAGTTGGGACTAGCGACACTCGGATAACGATAGATGTCTATCAGCTTAACCGTCTCGGCAATCATCTTTATCCTAATAGCCGTGCGCCAATGGCTACCATCTGCCGTTCGTATCTGGCACATCATGACCCTTGGCGCAGTAGCACTTTTGGCCTTGAGGCAAATCACACTTAAAGATGCATTCTTTGCAGTGGATTGGGACTTAATCCTCTACTTATTCTCTGTATTTTCGATTGCATCCGCTCTGTACGACACAGGGATTTCAGCACAAATCAGCAGGCGAATACTCTCCCGTAAAAACCCCAATACCATACTGGCAAGCTATGTCCTGATCATGGCCGTCTGCGCCGCCCTTCTCACCAATGATGCTGCAGCAGTGATTGGTGTACCCATCGCTCTATTGATGGCTCGGGATATGAACTGTGGTGTTGTACCCCTACTTATTTTACTTTGTGCCACCGTAACGATCGGCAGCATGATCTCCCCAGTCGGCAACCCACAAAATATCTTGATTGCCAACGCAGGGCAGTTTGACAATATGTTTCTGGTATTTGCCGAGTGGATCTTTATCCCGGCAGCAATCACCATGCTGCTGTCGATTCTTTGGTTAAAAAGGTTTCTTAAAGTTGACGAACCCAGTCACAATGTAGGCATTCAGCATCGAGAGGACAATGAGATAGCACAAAAATGGCCACCTCTATTGTCGGCAGCCCTTCTGGTAATTCTAATAGCATTAGGCAGTGTACTTCATAACGTAGAAGGTATTTACCACCCGACCTTGGGTCAAATAGGCTTGGTCGCCTGCTCACCCATTTATCTGGCGAGTCATGAAAGAAGAAGAATACTGAGAGAAGTAGACTGGCCCACCCTCTTTTTCTTTATTTCTATGTTTATTGTGACCGGCTCACTACTCAAGTCCGGATCACTACAGTTTTTTCTGCACAAGAGCGGGATTAATCTGGCTGAACCTGAAACCGTAACTTTTGTCAGTTTTTTTGCCAGCCAACTGTTTTCCAATGTTCCCGTAGTGGAAATCTACCTGAATCTGCTACATGAACACGACACTCAAACACTTATGATGCTATCAGCCATATCTACAGTTGCTGGTAACCTATTTATAATCAGCGCAGCCAGCAATGTAATAGTGCTGCAGCAGGCGGAAAAATTTGGTGTGCAACCATTTAACTTCTGGCAGTTCTTTTTATTGATGTTGCCGGTAAGTGTTATCAGTGTGGCAGCGAGTTATCTCTATATTATTTGGTACAGCTCGCTACAGACCTAAAAACAAGAGCTAACTCTGGGGCTTCTCGACTCGGACAAAGGGGCGATAGTCTCCCCCTTCCAGCAGCAGATAAATATTGTAAGGTTCAAACTTTCCATCCACTTCCATTCCTGGGCTACCAACGGGCATCCCGGGTACTAATAGACCGATTCCATCCTCTGGAGGAGAGGAAATAAATTGCAGGATATGTTTGACGGGAACATGGCCTTCAAAAACATATTTGTTGTGCCACACCGCCGTATGGCAACCCTCCATCCCCCGAGGAACACCCCATTGCTGCCGAATTTTGGCCATATTCAGCTCAGAACTGGTAGATACGGCAATGCCGTTACCCCGTAGATAATCCACCCATTTGTTACAACAGAAGCAAAGCGGATGTTTATACACAATAAAACTATCGGCATCCCACTGTTTTTTTTCCTCCGCACCAGCAAAACTTGCTGGTGCGGCCAATATCACCAGTGAGAAAAGGAGACCTAAAACCTCCCTAGATAGCCTGGGCATAGTGAATAGCATAAGATTCAGAGGAATCAGTCCAGTGGCGAACAGGTTTAAAGCCGCCTTTCATCAACAGGGTATTAAAACTACTCACTTTATATTTATGGCTATTCTCGGTATGAATAGTCTCCCCTTCCGAAAAGACGATCTGTTCCCCGGCGATTGCGACGCTCTGATCCCGGAGGCTAACTAAATGCATCTCTACGCGTTGTCGTAATGGTTGATAGAAAGCGCGATGAGAGAAAGATGACAAATCAAAGTTGCCTCCCAACTCACTGTTAATTCGTTGCAGGAGGTTCTTGTTAAACTGCTCCGTAATATGCTCACTATCGTGATACGCCCTCTCCAGTACAACGGAATCTTTAACTAAATCAGTTCCGATAAGCAGGCCGTCTCCCGCTCTCAAATTCGCCGCAAACGTCTCCAGCAACTGCTCCGCCCTATCCGGCTCAAAGTTTCCAATTGTCGAACCAGGAAAAAACACCACACGTTTTTTTGACTCAATATTTGACAGATTGTCCCATACTTCGGCTTGAGTAAAGTCACCCACTTCCGGCCAGATAGAAATATGAGGTAAGCCTTTTTTAATTCGTTGCCCCGCCAAATAGAGAATCTCCGGGGAAATATCGATGGGATAGTATCCGCTAGGGTTTTTTAAAAGATGCAGTAGGCCCTCTACTTTTTCGCAGTTGCCTGCACCAGGCTCCACCAGTAGCGCCCCTGGGCCAATTTCTTCAGCAATATCCGGTAGATACTGATTGAATATCTTAGCCTCAGTACGGGTTAAATAATAATCGTCTACATCACATATTTTCTCGAATAACTGAGAACCAAGTTCGTCGTATAGGTATTTACACGGTAGTGTTTTCTGATCTCCGGCCAACCCCCGTAACACATCATTGAGAAATTCATGGTCTTGTTGTGAACTTTCCTGCATCGATGATACGGCTGCTTTCACATTTAGTCTCCTGCCAAACGGATACCGGTAAATTGCCACGACTGGTGTGGATAAAAGAAGTTGCGGTAACTGATCCGGATATGGTCAGCCGGGGTTGCAAAAGATCCACCGCGAAGAACCTTTTGGTTACACATAAACTTTCCGTTGTACTCCCCTACTGCATCCTCCCGGGCTCTGAAGCCCCTATAAGGTAAGTAAGCGCTGGAAGTCCACTCCCACAAATCCCCTAAGAACTGCGTTTGTCCTCGCTGCGCCTGCAATGGCCTGAAGTGACGTTTCTCCAGGAAATTAGCTGATGCCATCTGGTTCGGCTGGCGTAAATGGCAAGCAGCTGCCTCCCACTCAAATTCGGTAGGCAATCGTTTTCCAGCCCAGGTTGCGAAAGCATCTGCCTCATAAAAAGAAAGATGACAGACAGGCTCAGCTGGATTTAAGGGTAGCAACCCATAGAGGGAGTACTGATACCAACCATCACTATTCAGCCTCCAATAGAATGGGTGCTTTTGCTGATTTTTCTGCAAATGCAGCCAACCATCCGAAAGCCACAGACGATGCTGTTCATAGCCACCATCCTCTATAAATTCAAGGTACTCCCCATTAGTAACCAGTCGGGAGGCAATAACAAAGTCATCGATAAACTGCTGATGCTCAGGCCCTTCATTATCAAAGCAGAAAGCATCGCCATTACTCCCAATCCCATAGAAGTCCTTGGGTATGCTCAACCAACGCAGTGGTTCCAGTGCCCCGTCTTCATCTTCAGGAAACATATCCCGGTAAGCTGGTGCCATGGGATTAGTTGATAGAGCATGCTTGATATCGGTCAATATCAATTCCTGGTGCTGCTGCTCATGATTCAACCCCAGCTGGACCAACGCGGCCAAATTTTCAGGAATCGGGTACTCACTGAGCAACCGGTGCATGGAGTCATTGATAAACTTTCGATATTCATAAACCTGGGCACTATCCGGACGCGAAATTAGCCCCCTGTTAGGGCGTGCAAAGGGGGTACCCAAACTGTTGTAGTAAGAGTTGAACAGGTGGTTGAAGTGTGGGTTAAACGTTTGATATCCCCGCAACCGGTTGGCAAGGATAAAGGTCTCAAAGAACCAGCTCGTATGTGCTAGGTGCCATTTGGTAGGACTGGCATCCGGCATAGACTGTAACTGCATATCCTCCGGGGATAACGGCAATGCAAGGTTCTCTGTCTCTGCACGAACTTTCTGGTAATCACTGAGAAGTTGATGTTGTACTTCCTCTAAAGTTACTTCACCGACGTGTATTGCCATATTAGTAATCAACTGCGACACATTTCTTCTCTATTGAAATCATCATACGCAGTTTTAGGTGTAAACCTAGAGGCTAGCTATTCAACAGAAGGGGATATGCGCCAGTTTATTTTTCTCTTGAAGGGTCAATAAAAAAAAGGGCCGGATAAACCGGCCCACTCTCTCGTCATGCTGACAGGAATAACTTAATAAAATAGAGCAAAAATTGTTTTATGTACTATTTCTTTCAAAATTTAGACGCAATTTTCACAGTCTAAACGTTTTTTATAGGCTACTGTCGAAATAAGGAGTTCTAAATAATCCCACAATGCCCCTGTGGCCTTTAAATACCCTCCCAAGGTCGACAACAGCACATCCCTGTGCCGTATTAACCCATGGGTTAATTAAAATCGGACAGTTAAATCCGCACCGTACATTCTCGGCATAAACCGCCAAGCGGGGCTAGCACCAATGGCTGCACCAGTACCACCATAGCCGCCAGCGATTTCTTCATCCGTCAAATTTTGTATCCAGAGCGCTAAAGAATAACTATCTGAAGGGCTGTTCCAGGCTGCCCGCAGGTTGAACAACTGATAGTCTTCCACGATACGTGTCCGATCAGTAATCGAACCAATTCGCTCATCTGTCCAGTTGTAATCGCCACGGAAAATAAACTCCCCGCCAGATGCAAGGTCCACTGTGTATTCAGCCATTAGGTTGAATTTATTCTCTGGCGTTGATACCCGAGACTGACCTACTTTCGAGTCCTCTTCAGTCTCACCAATGGCTTCGATGATCTGGTAGTCAGTAAACTCTGTATCCAGGTAGGAGTAATTACCGGCAACAAACAAGCTCTCTGTTACTGCCCACTGTACTTCGATCTCCGCCCCAGTACCCTCCGCATCCGAATTCCGCAGGTTATAACTGGGAATAGGAGTACCCACCAGATCCAGCTCCTGCAAATTGTTGTATTCGTAGGTGTAAATAGAGGTATTCAAGCGTACTCGGTTGTCGAACAGGCTGCTCTTAAGACCAACCTCCAGGTTAACAACATCTTCCTGATCGAAAGACGACTCAACCCCGGGACCAAAGTTAAGGCTATTGAATCCACCGGCTTTAAAACCATCCGCCAGGGAGACATAGGTCATCACATCGTCATTCCAGCGGTAATCCAGCACTATACGACCGGAAAGGTCGCTCCAGCTATCACTCAATTTGGAGTCCAAAACCGGCTGGCCATTATTGAAAAACACAATGCCAAACAACTGGGACCCCAAATCGACCTCAGGCAGGGTTACAGTGCCGATTACGTTGCCATCTCCGTCAACCAAGCGCACATCTCCGCCGGACAGTGACAGGGGAATACTGTTGCCATAAGCCGTCTGGATGGTGAAATCTTTTTGATCGTAGGTATAACGAGCACCGATAGTTAGGTCCATCTTATCGGTAAGGCTCCAGGTCATATCACCGTAAATAGCACTGGAACGGTAATCACCTGTGTTGCGAACACTCTCCCCCCAATGTGCATCCGAGGCTATCCAGGGATTGAAGCCCGCCATCATCTGTCCGACTACATCTTCCGCATAGAGCATATCGCCGGTTATACCAGCAGCGCCTAACTGAGCGAGTAACGCATCCACTTGGCCTGTTTGCAGCATTAGGTCATAGACAAAGGAAGCGCTAGCAATTCCCTCCAACCCTGCCTGCTGCAGCTGTGCACGGGTGATAACCGCTAAGTCCTCTTGCTCGGTTTGGGTCAGGTCTGGATAGGCAGCCTTTACCCCTTCATAAACGGCAAAGGACTCCACCGATCCGGTAGTGAAATTGGCATAAGTGGTGTGATCCACCTCTTCTTCGGAGTAAGAAGCTCCCAGAGTCCATTTGATAGTATCTGTAGCACCATTGAGCCGGAACTCTTGAGAGAACTGGCTTTGATCATCAGTATTAGCTGACCCAAACATATAGTCCGGGTTGGCGGTACCATCCTCATCCTGCTGCAGGTGGGCATCGAATTCGCTGTAGGCAGTAATCGAAGTAAAAGTGAAATTATCGAAATCTTTGGTTATTGTCAGTGATGTGCCAAAGGAATCACGATCCTCAATGGTCGGGGTATCCAGGGCGTAGTCGCCAAAAACATCCGTTTCATCTTTAAGGCTGGGCACTATGGTTGTTCGCAAAGCGCTGCCTTGATCCATAATCCCGTAATTGGCGCGCCACAGCACCTCGGTATCCGTCGCCGGCTCCCACAACACAGAGGCGCGGTAGGTCTGAGTATCCTGATCCCCTACAGAGAATCCATTTGCTAAATTATCGGCAAATGGATCGCGACGATTTGTCGACGCCGAAAAACGACCATACAGGTTGTCACTAATTTGGCGATTAACCAAAAGATCCGACGACTGGCGCCCATAATTACCGGCAGTTAGATTTAATTCCGTAGAGTCATCCGCCTGCGGTTTGGTGGTAATAATGTGGATCGCACCACCGGTGGCATTGCGACCGAATAGTGTACCCTGCGGCCCTTTGAGGACTTCAACCCTCTCAATATCGGTCAGCGGTATCTCGGCACCTGCACTGCGGCCGGTATAAACCCCATCCACATAGACCGCCACTGCTGGATCAGAGCCTATGGTCCAGTCATTAGTTTGCACTCCGCGAATACTGTACGTTGGTTGCAGGGCGGTATCATTGTGCATTTCCACGCCCGGCGTATATTTCCCCAAGTCAGTCAAATTTTTGACACCGGCTTCTTTTATATTTTCCCCGGTGAAGGCGGAAATCGCGATAGGTACGTCTTGTAGGTTTTCCGCTCGCTTCTGCGCAGTAACGACAACCTCCTCAATTTCCGCAGCGTGAACGTGAGAGCCAACAGCGGTGAGGAAAGCAATGGTTCCAGAAAGAATGGAAAGATTGAATCTACGGTTTGTTACATCTCTACCAACATCGTGCATCATCGCGTCCTCGCGTTTATTGTTATACAGCCTGATGTTTTCGATTTCTTGTTGTTTTTGTTATTGCACGCCATCTTACGGTTGCGTTTTCATATTGAAAACCCTGCGATGACTTTTTTCTTGTGACCAGTCAGTTCTTCGAGAAATAGCAGTGAATGACAGGAAAATCCTATAATTTAAAGCTTGGGTTTTGTCACTAAAAGTTACTCTTTGTATCGCTTAGTAACTTTGCGAGTGAAATTAAAATTGCACAAAAAAGTGCTACCGACATTAACTCAGAGATTTTGCGGCCACCACAATGACAACATTTCCATTTCTCAAGCGGTATATGCCAGCACTAATTATCAGCCTATTGGGTTTGATAATTATATTTTTAATTGGCTCCTGGATCTGGCTCCGACAGAGCTTGCCTACTCTCGATGGAACCATTACCACGGGTGAATTAAAAGACCCGGTTGTTATCGAGCGCGATTCACAGGGAGTGCCATTAATTCATTCTGAAAACCGAAACAGTTCGGCCTTCGCATTGGGCTTTTTACACGCGCAGGAACGTTTTTTCCAAATGGATCTGTTGCGGAGAAGTTCTGCTGGGGAATTATCAGAATTACTGGGCGCATCCACTATAAAACACGATCAAAAGGTACGTTTACATCAATTTCGCCAGCGAGCAGAGCGAAACATTGCTGCGATGCCGGCGGAACAAAAGGCCCTTCTGGATCAATATATCAACGGTATTAATTTTGGCCTCAACCAGCTTCCCTCAAAACCCTGGGAGTATTTGTTATTGGGTCAGGAACCGCGCCCCTGGAATTCTGCCGACAGCCTGTTAACTATCTACAGCATGTACCTGACGCTACAAAGTGAACGCGGTAGTTATGAACTTCGCGACACCGCTCTAGCCGAATTGCTTCCAGCAGACCTCTACGCTTTCTATTTTCCCCAGGGAGGGCGATGGGACGCACCACTTTTTGGCGAGGCACGAGAAAAAGTCAGCCTCCCAGAAACGCCGATTTCTGCGCTTTTAGATGAACAGGACACTATCGTTTATCAGGCGCTGGAGAGTGATGACAAAATTTACGGCAGTAATAACTGGGTGGTCGGCGGTAATTTAACAGCGCACGGTGGAGCCATTCTTGCCAACGATATGCACCTCGGGCTGAGTGTTCCCAATATCTGGTTCCGAGCAGGCTGGAGCATACCTGGCACCAACCGATTTGTTCGTGGCGTCACACTTCCGGGCGGCCCAATTATGGTTGCCGGAAGTAACGAATTAGTTGCCTGGGGATTTACCAACACCGGTGGCGACTGGAGTGACCTGATTCCACTGGAACTCAGCGAGGACGGCAATCAATATAAAACGCCTGAAGGCTGGAGAAGTTTTGCCTATGAAACAGAATCTATCGCCGTCAAAGGCAGCGACCCAAAAACAATAGAAGTTCGCACAACTATCTGGGGTCCCGTTATCGGTACAAACCACGATGGCGTTCCTCTCGCATTCCGCTGGGTTGCTCACGACACTCTGGGCGGCAATATGAACTTGATTGATATGGAAGTTGTTCGTACCGCCGAAGAAGCTCTGGAGCTTGGCCCCACCATAGGCATCCCCCACCAGAACCTAGTGGTTGGCGATAGTGACGGCAATATTGGTTGGACTGTGGCTGGCGCTATTCCCAAGCGAGTCGGGTTTGATGGCAGTCGATCAGTCAGCTGGGCAGATGGTAGTGCCTATTGGGACGGCTATTTAAGCCCCCAGGAGCACCCCCGCCTGTATAACCCGGAATCCGGCCGAATCTGGAGTGCCAACGCTCGTATCGTTGATGGGGACTATCTCAAACTCATGGGCAACCACGGCTATGCGCTCGGCGCACGTCAGCAACAAATTCGCGAACGGCTTTTCGCTCAAGAAAAATTCAATGAGCAGGACCTTTTAAATATCCAGCTCGACGATCAGGCAGTATTTCTCGAGCGGTGGCAGCAACACCTCCTCACCTTACTTGAAGATCAGCAAGACTACCGCGAGGTATATATACAGGTTCAAAATTGGGGAGGCCGAGCCGCCATCGACTCCGTAGGCTATCGCATCGTTCGCAACTATCGCCTGAAGTTGATGGAGCTTACGACAGCGCCCATTTTGACTTACATGCGCCGCTATCAGCCCAAGTTTTCTTTCGGCCAACTCAAGCGCCAATTTGAATACCCACTTTGGGAAATGGCTCAGCAAGAGCCAAAACAGCTTCTCAACCCGGATTTTGAATCCTGGAACGCGATAAAGCTCGCCGCTCTGGATCAAGTACTGGAAAAAATGAATCGCAGCAATCAACCCCTTAAGCGTCAATCCTGGGGTGCTGAAAATACGGCAAAGATCCAGCATCCACTGGGCAAAGCAATACCACCGCTGAACTGGTTCCTGGCAATGCCTGCGGAGCCTCTCGCTGGAGATACCCATATGCCCCGCTTCCAGTCTCCCACTCATGGCGCATCCCAGCGCTTAGTGGTTTCACCGGGCCGGGATGCAGACGGTATTTTCCATATGGCCACAGGTCAGAGTGCTCATCCACTCTCACCATTTTTCGGCAACGGCCATCAGGATTGGGTAAAGGGAAACACTTCATCATTTATTGAACGCGAGCCTCGCTACCGACTCACGTTAAATTAGAGGTACCGCAGGGACGCTAAAGTCAGGCAGTCTCATCGAGAATTGCAAAAGACAGAAACGTGGTGAAGAAGGCAAGACTCACAACGAAAGGCAGCACTGGAAAGCACAACATCAGTGCCGCCGATGTAATCCAGAGGTTTCTCACCCAACTCTTCTTTTGCTGGTAGTGGTAGGTGTAGCGCCGGGTGTGACTGTCTAGCTGTGCAGGAATTGCTATTTCACGGACCGGTGGGAGAAAAAAGCGCACAGCATTGGTGCAATAAAAGCGAATAAATGCAAGCAGCATATTGAACACCACTCTGAGAGTACCTTTTCAGTATAGGTACTCTCGGCGTCATTGGGTCCCTGCCTTAATCTTCTCGATTTGGCTGATACCACTGAAGCTTTTCATGCAAGCTCACTACCCCACCAATGATGGTGAGTGTTGGCGCTCGAACTTCACTGTTTTCAGCAAGGGCCGGCAAGCTGCTCAAGTCACCGACAACTACTCGCTGGTCTCGCGTAGTGCCCTTTTCAACCAAGGCCGCCGGCGTATTCGCATCGAGCCCGTGTTTAATCAATTCAGCACAAATGGTTTGTAACCCCGTAAGCCCCATATAGAAAACCAGGGTTTGTGCTGGGCCCGCAAGTTCTTGCCAAGGGAGGTCCAACTCACCCTCTTTCAGGTGCCCGGTAATAAAGCGCACAGATTGAGCGTGATCCCGGTGAGTCAGTGGGATACCGGCGTAACTGGCGCAACCAGAGGCCGCAGTGATTCCCGGCACTACCTGAAAGGGAATCCCCGCCTCTGACAACTTGTCTATTTCCTCACCGCCTCGACCAAAAATAAAGGGATCGCCTCCCTTAAGTCGCAAAACTTTTTTACCTTGGCTGGCCAAATCTACCAACAGCTGATTGATATCGTCCTGTGGCACCGCGTGGAAAGCCTTGCGCTTACCCACATAGATCCGCTCTGCATCCCGGCGCACCAACTCCATCACTTCCGGTGAAACCAGCCGATCGTAGAGCACCACATCTGCCTGCTGCATCAAGCGCAGTGCGCGAAAAGTCAGCAGGTCTGGATCTCCCGGACCTCCACCTACCAGGTAAACCTCACCCACCGGATTGGGGCTCCCCTGCCAGTCTTGTAGCGCATCCACCAGCGCTTGCTCTGCATCTGCTGGTTGCCCCGCCTCCATACGGTTGGCAACGGGGCCGGCAAAAACCCACTCCCAAAAATTCTTGCGCCGAGACTCTGGCAGCACTGCCTTAACCCTATCGCGCATTCGCGCCGCCAAAGTTACCAGCGGTCCCAGACCCGGCGACAGCAGAGCTTCAAGCTGGGCCCTGATTCTGCGTGCCAGTACTGGAGCCGCGCCACCACTACTGATACCGATCGATAGATCTCCCCGCTCCACAATGGCCGGGAAAGTAAACGTGCACAACTCTGGCGCATCCACCGCATTGACGGGCAGACGCTGAGCCTGGGCATCGGCTGAAACCTGTGCATTCACGGACTCGCTATCGGATGCAGCAACGATCAGCCCCGCTTTCTGTAAATACTCGCTCGAATAAACTGATTGAAACCATTCCCCACCAGAATCAGTCACCATTTGCTGAAGCTCATCGCTAATTTCCGGGGATACCACCAATATCCGTGCACCCGCTTTGTGCAATAAGCGAGCTTTACGGGTGGCAATGGAGCCGCCTCCAACAATCAAACAGGGATGATCTTTGACATCAAATGCGAGGGGTAAATAACGCAACTTCTTATTCCATCAAATAGCGGGCAAAGTGAAACTCATGACTACAAACAAAAAAGGGCGAACTCTACGCTCGCCCTTTTGGAGTGCTACGCTCAGGAAGCTGAGATCACTTCCTGGCCTCGCATATAGGGCCGCAATACTTCCGGCACCTCTATACTGCCATCCTCGCGCTGGTAATTTTCCAGAACAGCGATGAGGGTACGACCCACGGCAAGGCCGGAGCCATTCAGTGTATGCACCAATTCGGGCTTATTGGTTTCCGGGTTGCGCCAGCGTGCCTTCATTCGGCGCGCCTGGAAGTCACCTACCAAGGAGCAAGAGGATATCTCGCGGTACTTATCCTGGGACGGAATCCAAACTTCAATATCGTATGTCTTTCGAGCAGAGAAACCGATATCGCCACCGCAGAGAATCACTGTGCGGTATGGCAGGTTCAGCTTCTGCAAAATGGTCTCAGCATTTTGCGTCAGGGTTTCCAATGCCTCTTCAGACTGATCCGGGCGCGCCACCCAAACCAGTTCTACCTTTTCAAACTGGTGCTGGCGAATCATGCCACGAGTGTCGCGGCCGTGAGAGCCAGCTTCAGAGCGGAAGCAGGTAGTGTGAGCAACCAATTTATGCGGCAGGCTAGCACTGTCTTCAACAATATGATCCCGATACATATTGGTGAGGGGCACTTCCGCAGTCGGGATCAGGTAGAAACCACGATCATCTTCGAGCTTAAACAGGTCTTCCTCAAATTTAGGCAGCTGGGAAGTGCCGTACAGGGAATCAGCATTCACAACAACCGGCACATTGGTTTCCTGGTAACCATGCTCTTCGGTGTGAGTATCCAGCATAAACTGTGCCAACGCGCGATGCAGACGCGCAACATCACCGCTCATTACCGCAAAGCGGGAGCCGGTCAGCTTCACTGCCATCTCGAAGTCGAGGCCACCAAGGTGTGTGCCCAGGTCTACGTGGTCTTTAACTTCAAAGTCAAAAGTACGCGGCTGGCCCCAGCGGCGAACCTCTACATTATCGTCTTCACTCTCGCCTTCAGGCACTGAGGCATCCGGCAAGTTGGGAATCGCAGACAAGATTGCATCCAACTCTCCCTGCAATTCTGTCAGTGCATGTTTGGCATCTTGCAACTCACCACCGAGGGACTCCACTTCTTTCAAAAGCGGAGCAATATCTTCACCATTCGCCTTGGCACGGCCGATATTTTTCGACTTGCTATTGCGCTCGTTTTGCAAACTCTCGGTGCGCACCTGCAATTCTTTGCGGCGTTCTTCAAGGGCTTCAAGTTTGGCAGTATCCAGTTCTACACCGCGCTTTTTCAGGGCAGCGGCCACCTGGTCCATATCCGTGCGAATCAGTTTGGGATCGAGCATCGTTTCCAGTTCGCCTGTTATCAGGCTCCTACAACAGAGAAGTTAAATTAAAAATACCGTGTCGCCAAAGCGACAGCAGCAGCGGTGGCCAACAAACAACCAACAAGGCTGCCGACAATATAGCCAAGGGCCACCAGCGGCTGGCCATTGTGCCACAGTATCAGGCTTTCGAGGGAGAAAGTGGAAAAGGTTGTCAGTGCGCCAAACATACCGGTCATCAACAGAAGACGCCATTCCTCCCCCAACATGGCGCGGTGAGCGATCAGTACATAAACAATACCGATCAAAAAAGAGCCTGTTAAATTGACAATGATGGTTCCTAGCGGAAACCGGCCCTCAAATACCGGAAAGCTCCAAATACTCACCAGGTGGCGAAGAATTGCCCCAAGTGCGCCGCCCAGGGCGACTGCCAGCCACTGCATTTAGCTGCTTCCTTTCTATCTATTTATTTAGAGTTTCTGTAACGCTGCCTGTCACTCTCGCGATTTAGTCGGCGCAGAGTCTGCAATTTTTCTGAAATTTTTAACTCCAGCCCTCGGGGAACCGGCTGGTAGTACTCGCGCTCGGCAATCTCTTCGGGGAAGTAATTCTCTCCCGCAGCAAAAGCATCGGGTTCGTCGTGGGCGTAGCGATACTCCGCACCGTGGGACAAGCTTTTTGCCAGTTTGGTAGGGGCATTGCGCAAATGCACTGGCACTTCATAACTGGGCTCGCGACGAACATCCGCCACGGCACGATTGTAAGCGGAGTAAACTGCATTGCTTTTTGCCGCAACCGCCAGGTAAGTAATGGCTTGGGCAATTGCCAACTCGCCCTCGGGACTCCCCAGGCGCTCCTGCACATCCCAGGCATTCAGCGACAACTGCAAAGCCCTCGGGTCCGCATTGCCGATATCTTCACTAGCCATACGCACGACACGGCGAGCGATATATAGCGGGTCGCAGCCTCCATCCAGCATCCGCACAAACCAGTAGAGCGCCGCATCCGGGTCAGACCCCCGCACTGATTTATGCATGGCGGAAATCTGATCGTAAAAATAATCGCCGCCTTTATCAAAACGGCGAACATCGGCACTGAGCACCTCGGCGAGCACGTCTTCATCGACAATCAGTCGCCCGGCCTCCTCTTTGGCCAGATCGCATGCCACTTCCAGCAAGTTCAAAGCACTGCGGGCATCCCCATCGGCAGCCCGGGCAATCTTGCCCAACACTTCTTCGGGAATGTTGACGCTCCGCTCGCGCAACTGCTGGTCAGTTTGCAGGGCGTAGCGCAGCAACCCCAACAACTCCTCTTCGGGAATACTGCGCAAAAGATAGACCCGGCACCGGGATAGAAGCGCATTGTTCAACTCAAAAGCCGGGTTCTCCGTAGTCGCCCCGACAAAAGTCACAGTGCCCTCCTCCACGTAGGGAAGGAAGGCATCCTGCTGAGCTTTATTAAACCGATGCACTTCATCGACAAATAAAATAGTGTGTCGGCCCGACTGTATCCGGTGCTGTTCAGCTTCGGCCACCGCCTGACGAATATCTTTCACTCCGGCGAGTACCGCAGACAGTGTGGCAAATCGAGCATCGCACTCTTCAGCTAGCAACCGCGCAAAAGTGGTTTTACCCACACCGGGTGGGCCCCACAAAATCATAGAGTGCAGTTGGCCACGCTCTACGGCCTCCCGTAGAGGTTTGCCCTCCCCCAATAAATGCGACTGGCCCACATAGTGGGCCAGGGAGTTCGGCCGCATACGGGCCGCGAGGGGTTGGTGGGTTTTGGGAGTATCGAACAGATCACTCATCTTTAATAATGTCAGTACCGGCCGGGGGCTTAAAATCAAATATAGAAGCGGATAGTTTTGGGTTCGCCTCCATACCACTGAACTGAATTTCAGTGGTTTGTCCCATACCATCGCGCACGGTCATTGCCGACGGCAAGCCATTTTTGGCAAATCGAATTTCCATCGCTTTAAAAGGGGCCGAGGGGTTCTTGGGGGTCAGGTGATAAACCCCTTCTTTCTGGCTCACATTAAACGAGCCCCGAATTTCCTCTACTTTGCCCCCCAGCAATAGGGCTGGGGTATCCTTAATACGGGCATCCACTGGGCGAACTGTCACCTGCTCCAGATCCGGATCGTACAGCCAGAGCGTCTTGTTGTTTGTCACTAGTAACTGGGGATAAGGCTCACCGGTTTTCCAGCGCAATTTGCCCGGGCGCTGCACAGAGAAGCTACCATTGCTCTTTTGTGTGACCTCGCCGCGCTCGTCGATCAATGTCTGTTTGAAATTACCCGAAATCGCCTCCAACGGCTTGAGTAAATCGCTCAGGTCATCGGTGGCATCAGCCCAGGCCGCGCTGGCGGTAACACTGATTGAAAGCAGCAGACCCTGCAGAATTCTTTTCATAGTGGAGTCCCAACGTATTGATTTCCTTAAAGATTAACCCCGACTAAGTGAACAGTGGCTTAACCCGCCACTGCTCCAAGGGCCAAACTCCTATCAGGCTGGCGGTGGTGCAAGCACCTCTCGATTGCCGTTGTGGCCCGCCGCAGATATCACCCCAGCAGCCTCCATGGCGTCAATAATTCGAGCCGCACGATTGTAACCAATCCGCAGCTGACGCTGCACAGAGGAAATTGACGCCTTGCGGGATTTAGTGACGAAAGCTACGGCTTCGTCGTAGAGCGCATCGGCTTCAGGGTCTTCATCCTCACCGCCTTCAGACTGTAATCCAGGCACGGGAATACTGTTATTACTATCGTCGACAATACCATCGATATAATCAGGCTCACCGCGACGGCCCCAATCCGCGACAACTTTATGCACTTCGTGATCGTCGACAAAAGCGCCGTGGACACGAACGGGAACACCACTTCCAGGCGGTAAGTACAACATGTCACCATGACCGAGCAGCTGCTCCGCACCGCCCTGGTCGAGGATTGTGCGGGAATCCACCTTGGATGAAACCTGGAAACCGATTCGAGTAGGTACGTTAGCTTTAATCAAGCCGGTAATAACATCCACCGACGGACGCTGGGTTGCAAGCAGTAAGTGGATCCCAGCTGCACGGGCTTTTTGTGCGATTCGCGCGATCAGCTGTTCGACCTTTTTACCGACGATCATCATCATGTCGGCAAATTCATCAATCACGACAACAATGGCAGGCAGTGCTTTCAGGGCCGGTGCGGTTTGTTCATCTTCCGGCACGCTGGAGGCGGGATCTGGCTGCCAGATAGGATCGATCAGCGGCTCCCCGGCCTCTTCCGCCTCTTTCACTTTGCGGTTAAAGCCTGCGAGGTTTCTCACCCCCATTGCCGCCATCAACTTGTAGCGGCGCTCCATTTCTCCAACACACCAACGCAAACCATTGGCGGCATCGTTCATATCGGTGATGACCGGGGTCAACAAATGCGGAATGCCCTCGTACACCGAGAGCTCCAGCATTTTGGGGTCCACCAGAATCAGGCGGACCTCATCGGGCGTCGATTTGTACAGCAGGCTCAACAACATAACGTTGATACCCACAGATTTACCCGAACCGGTGGTACCCGCTACCAGCAAGTGAGGCATTTTGGCCAGATCGGCCACCACCGGCTGACCGGAAATATCGTGACCGAGCGCCAGAGTCAGCGGCGATTTGGCATTATCGTAGACATCTGCCGACAACACTTCACTGAGGCGTACCATCTGTCGATTTTCGTTAGGGATTTCGATACCCACAACCGACTTGCCTGGGATTACCTCGACCACACGCACACTGATCACCGCCAGTGAGCGCGCCAGGTCTTTTGCCAGATTGGAAATCTTGCTCACCTTTACACCGGGAGCAGGCTGAATTTCAAAGCGGGTTACTACCGGCCCCGGCAGCACAGATACCACTTCGGCAACAACGCCGAAGTCTTTCAGCTTAAGTTCCAACAGGCGCGACAGCGCTTCCAGGGATTCCCGGGAGAAACCGGCCTTCTTATTTTGATCTGCTGGATCGAGAAGACCCAGCGGCGGCAGGGTTCCAGTAACCGGGCCACTTTTGAAAAGCTCTCGCTGTTTTTCCTTCGCTGCCCGAGGACTCTGCTTCGGCTTGGGGGCAGTGGGCTCAATCTTCGGGGGAATTCGTTTGGCAACTCGCTGCTTCTCTTCCTCCACAGCCGCCTTGCGCACGACGATCGCCTCTCTGGCCACCCTCCGCTCATTGCGCTTTTGGCGCCAGCGTTGATAGAAACTGCCCAACAAGGCAAAAAAGCCGAGCACATTCTTTCCGATTGCCTCTGCCAATTTGAGCCACGATAAACCCGTAAAAACAGTGACACCGATAGCAAATATCGCCAGCAGTAAAATAGTTGCCCCTACATAGCCGAGGCTAGAGCCCAGGGCAGACGCCATCGCGCTGCCGATGATGCCCCCGTTGGTAAACGGCAAAGGGTTTTCTGCGGGATCAAAACAAAGAGTCGCCATTGCCGCCCCGCTGACAAGAACAAGCAGCAAGCCAAATACTCTCAAAGCAAATAGCGGCAAATGGAAGCGGGCATTGCGATCGCGAAGAATGTGATAGGCCCGCAGACCAATCAGCAAGGGGAACAGGTAAGCCATCCATCCGAGCAAAGACAAACACACATCTGCCAGCCAAGCACCGGCTGGCCCAATGGCATTGTGCACTTGTTGGGTACTGCCAGTTTGCGACCAGCCCGGATCTTCTGCGCTAAAGCTTAACAGGCTAATGGCGAGCAACAGGGCACCAGCCAGCAAACTGATCAGGGCCCCCTCGCGAACGAGTCGGGCGATCAATGAGTCTGGCAATGCATTGCTCTCTGCGGGGCTTTTTTCAGTTGCGCTTTCGGCCTTCAATGGCTTACCTCAATAATGCTGTACTTTTTATGTCCACATGAACTTGGCGGTGTCTACCTGGGACCTGAATCCCCATGCCGCCTGACAAAATTCTGTATTGCTTACAGAAGAAAGCAAATCAATCAGGCTATTTTACAATCTACGCTTTCAGATTGCGCCTTACGATCCCTGACACCAAGTAGTTTTTTGTTGTTTGGCGGCAGTATCGGAAAACCTGGAGCGATTCCTAGCCAGTATTCTCTTCTAAATTTATCGGTTTGTACGTGCGATAGATGCAATTTGGAATCATCATCGAGATATCCTGCCCTGAATCCTCCCAGCAAACCTCATCAATAATCGCCTGGGTAACTCTCTCGCGGAGGTAACTATTCAGAATTTCCAATTTGTATTGATCCCCGCCCAACTCTGTTTTTAATTTGTCTTGAGTACTGTCCCGGTAATAGGTTCTGGATACCCGCTCTGCTTGCGAAAAGCCTGCATCGCTGAGCAATTGTAACAACTGGTCTTCCCGCAAAAAGAACCGATCCAAGAGCAACGATTCACGGTGTGTCAGCGCTGATAGTTTTCGCTTTTGGGCACACAGTAAATCTTGGACCCCGGCAGACGCCGGCATCAAGTCCCAAACCAACAGCGGACCTCCCGGCTTCAAAACCCGATAACACTCCTGGAGAACCAGGGGCTGATCTTTATAAGGCACTTCGTGCAGGCCCATTCTGATTGCCACAGCATCAAATAATTCACTGGGATATGGCAAGTTTCTTCCATCACCTATAGTGATATCGGCAGCTAGCAATTGAATATTTGGGTCAAGGTTTTCAAGCTGCGAAGGGTGGGAATCGCACAAGCTACATTGAATAATAACCCCATGAGCTTTGGCAAACTTAAGCAGGTAGCTACTCAGGACTCCCCTGCCACACATCAAGTCGAGAACTCGACAACCATTGCTGAGGCCCAGCGCCATAGCAAACTTCTCGAGTTCTTCTGGCTCACCCGCGCAAGTAACCGCCCCACCTCCTGTATCACCATATCCATCAGAGACAATTTCACAGCGTATTTGCAAGTTGAGCGCGGTAAATAGATCCAGCAGGTGGGGTGGGCCATGTAAGCTCGCCCGGTGATCGCCATCGGGCTCCAGATCAATGGAAAAACGCAACGAATAACTATCGTCGATAATTTCGGCTACGAAAGCCTGGGCCTCCTCACTAAGGGTCAGAAAAGTTTTAGGATGCCCCAACTGCTCTCGCTTCAGGTTTAAGGGTATGAACTTTCTTTTGTAGCGCATAACGATCCTCAACCCACTGGGGTTTGGGCACTTACTCGAAGTCACTGGCCCCTATGACGCTCACACACCTAATACATCTAACAATCCGTAATTCTAATTTGTGACACCCCATTCTCCCCCTAGCAAAGCCAGCAGCAGTTGTTTCAGATTGGAACTTTTTTACATTTTTCCAGCTCTTACGGCCAGCTTTGGCGCAAACTCCGATTTGAGCCAAACCTCTATCAAGGTCAAAGAGAGTTGAATAGGTACGATCAATCGAACAAATTAAGGCAAACTATTTCGCCGAATGGTAAATATCGCCTATTATATCGCCCAATTTAATAGTCTCGCCTGATCAAAAAATGGACGGGCATATGGGCTCCCAGCCCATTGGGTAAACTTCGCAAATTGAGAGTTTTAAAGAGTACTTCATGAGCAATAACCATCATCGACTGATCATCCTCGGCTCAGGCCCTGCCGGCTACACCGCGGCTATCTACGCTGCACGAGCAAACCTGAACCCGGTTGTTATCACTGGTATGCAACAGGGTGGGCAGCTGACCACCACCACTGAAGTCGAGAACTGGCCGGGCGGTATTCCGGAGCTTCAAGGTCCGGACCTGATGGTGCAAATGCAGCAGCACGCAGAGCGCTTCGAGACAGAAATCATCTTCGATCACATCGAATCTGTTGATCTGAAACAGCGCCCTTTCACCTTGAAAGGTAACGAAACTTACACCTGTGACTCGCTGATTATCGCCACTGGTGCCTCAGCTCAGTACCTGGGCCTACCTTCTGAGGAAGCCTTCCAGGGGCGCGGTGTCAGCGCCTGTGCGACCTGTGACGGATTCTTCTATCGCGACCAGAAAGTTGCTGTTGTCGGTGGTGGCAACACCGCCGTAGAAGAGGCCCTGTACCTCTCCAATATCGCCAGTGAAGTGACCCTGATTCACCGCCGCGACGAGCTTCGCGCAGAAAAAATCCTTCAGGACCGTCTGATGGATAAAGTGGAAAACGGCAATATCAATGTCTGCTGGCACAATACCCTGGACGAAGTGCTCGGTGACGACAACGGTGTAACTGGGCTTCGCCTGCGCAACACCCAGGACGACACCACTACAGAGCTGGACGTTTCCGGTGTGTTTATTGCTATCGGTCACAAACCGAATACCGGTATCTTTGAAGGCCAGCTTGAAATGAATGGTGGTTACCTCATTGTGGAGAGCGGCCTGAACGGCAATGCCACCCAGACTTCTGTTCCCGGTGTATTTGCCGCAGGTGACGTATCCGACCATATTTACCGCCAGGCGGTAACTTCTGCGGGTACCGGCTGTATGGCCGCCCTGGACGCCGAGCGCTTCCTCGACGCCGAGAAGTAAGTCAAATCCCCGGGCAGAGCTTTTCTGCCCGGTATCCCCCTCTACCGACAGGAGTCAGATCGTGGCAGGGAACACCCAAAGCCGCCTGATGTGGCTCGACCACACCGTTGTAGACTTTCCCCCAACTGAATTCGCACTGGATGACCCCAATGGCTTGCTGGCAGCCGGAGGAGATCTGACTCCCGAGTGGCTGGTTGAAGCCTATCAAAGGGGGGTCTTCCCCTGGTATTCAGATGACCAGCCGATCTTGTGGTGGAGCCCCTCCCCTCGCTGCGTGGTTATCCCGCAAAACTTTCGTATTGGCCGCACTTTGCGCAAAGTATTGCGCCGAGGAACCTTTTCGGTCACCTTCGACCAAGCCTTTCCCGAGGTAATTGAGGCCTGCCGTGCCCCCCGGGCGGATGAAACCGGCACATGGATCACCGATGAGATGTGCGACGCCTATATCGACATGCACCATCAGGGATTTGCCCACTCTGTGGAGGTTTGGCGCGACGGTCGACTCGTTGGCGGACTCTATGGTATTGCGCTGGGGCGAGTGTTCTTTGGGGAGTCGATGTTTCACCGGGAGACAGACGCTTCAAAAGTCGCTTTTGTCCACCTCGTTCGGCAATTAGAATTGTGGGGCTGCCCACTGATCGACTGCCAGGTGAGCAATCCTCATCTCAGCAGCCTTGGGGCGGTGGAAATGTGTCGTAAGGATTTCGAACAACTGCTGGCAGACGGCGTTAAGCAGCCGCCTTTCCCGCAGCCCTGGAAGCTTTCGTGGACTTATGGGTAAATACTCTCAGCTGGATTCAGTGCGCCTACTGGCCACCCTGCCCCACCCCTGCGGTTACCTGCCGGATCGGGAGGCAACAACGGTGTTTGTCGATCCACAAACAGAAGTGGATCAGCGTCTGTACAACCGCCTGTCAGAGCTGGGATTCCGGCGCAGTGGTGCCTACCTCTATCGCCCCCAGTGCGCGACCTGTCGCGCCTGTATACCGGCTCGTGTGCCCGTAAGCCTGTTTGTCCCCGACCGCAACCAGAGACGCTGCTGGAAGCGCAACAAGGACCTGGACATATTCCATATCGAATCCATCGATACAGATGAGCACTACGAACTCTACGCCCGTTATATCGAGCAGCGCCACGCCGATGGGGAGATGTACCCTCCCAGCCGGGAACAATACCGCAGCTTCCTAAGCCAGGCTTGGGGGTCTACTCGCTATATTGAGCTGAGAGCCCGCGGCAAGTTGGTGGCAGTAGCTGTAACAGATATCCTGACTGCCGGGTTATCGGCCATCTATACTTTCTTCGATCCCGATGAGGACAAACGGAGCCTGGGCAGTTACTGCATCCTCTACCAGATCGAATGGGCCCGGCGCTTGGGACTACCTAATCTCTACCTGGGGTACTGGATTGAGAAGTGCCACAAAATGGCCTATAAAAGCCAATTTCGCCCCATCGAAATGTTAAAAGAAAACCGCTGGAGCCTTAAATCGCTCTAGTTCAACACACTCTCCCTTTGCTCTATCTTGCCTTTTCGTGCAAAATGCTCGCCCGTCAAGCCGCGGCTAGGCCAAAGAGCCTCCGGGGTAAAGGTCTGATCAAGTTATTGTAAGGTTGCTGCCGCATGGCAAAAGACGATTATATTGAAATGGAAGGCGAGGTGATCGACACCCTGCCGAACACCACTTTCCGCGTAAAGCTGGAAAACGGACACGTGGTAATTGCGCATATCTCTGGAAAGATGCGTAAAAACTACATTCGCATTCTCACCGGCGACAAGGTGAAAGTGGAGCTGACTCCATACGACCTGAGCAAGGGCCGCATTACGTACCGCGCGCGCTAATTCGCTCAGAGGCCAAATTCCGCAAGGCAATTTGACCTGAAATAAAAAAGCCACCTCTCGGTGGCTTTTTTATTGCTTGGCTGAAGCTAATTTACTTTAGGCGGGCACCGCCGTTTTAATCGCCAGCTCATCATCTTCAATAGTGACGCAAACACGCCCACCCTCTTCCGCCAACTCACCAAAGAGCACGGCTTCTGCCAGAGGCTTGCGCAGCTTGTCGCGAATCAGACGGGACATAGGCCTCGCACCCATCTTCTCGTCATAACCCCGCACCGCCAGCCACTCTCGAGCCTCATCATCAACGACCAGTGTCACCTTGGAGTCATCCAACTGGGCCTGCAACTCAACGATAAACTTATCCACCACCGTCTTCACGACATCCAGAGGCAGAGAACGGAATTGAATAATATTATCGAGGCGATTGCGGAACTCCGGGGTAAACATCTTCTTGATCTCCTCCATTCCATCGGTGGAGTGATCTTGATGGGAGAAACCGATTGAACGACGGCTCATCACCTCAGCGCCCGCATTGGTTGTCATAATCAGGATGACATTGCGGAAGTCCGCTTTGCGGCCGTTGTTATCAGTTAGAGTACCGTGATCCATCACCTGCAAAAGCAGATTGAATACTTCGGGGTGTGCTTTCTCAATTTCATCGAGCAGCACAACACTGTGAGGGTGCTTGGTAACCGAGTCTGTCAGTAAACCACCCTGGTCAAAACCCACATACCCAGGGGGCGCGCCGATCAGGCGGGAAACCGTATGGCGCTCCATATACTCAGACATATCGAAGCGAATCAGCTCGATACCCATCACCTTCGCCAACTGGCGGCAGAGCTCTGTCTTGCCGACTCCGGTGGGGCCCGAAAACAGGAAGGAGCCGATGGGTTTCTCTTCAGAACCCAGGCCGGCGCGACTCAGCTTAATCGCCGTACCCAGGGCATCAATCGCGCTGTCCTGCCCAAACACCACCATTTTGAGATTGTCATCCAGGCGTGATAACTGCTCCTTGTCAGAAGCAGACACGCTCTTGGCAGGTATTCTCGCCATCTTGGCGATAACCATCTCAATCTCACAAACCCCAATAACCTCTTTGCGGTCCTCTTCAGGCAGCAAAGATTGGTAGGCTCCCGCCTCATCGATTACATCAATGGCCTTATCTGGGAGGAATCGCTCGGTGATGTGACGACTGGATAGCTGCGCAGCAGCATCCAAAGCTCCATCGGTAAAGCGGACCTTGTGGTGATCCTCAAAGCAGCTTCTGAGCCCCTGCAATATTTGCACGGTCTCTTCCACTGAGGGCTCACTGACATCGATCTTTTGAAAACGGCGCGACAGCGCGCGATCTTTTTCAAAGATACCGCGATATTCAGTAAAAGTAGTGGAACCTATGCAGCGCAATTGACCGCTAGAAAGTAGCGGCTTAAGCAGGTTGGAGGCATCCATGACGCCTCCTGAAGCCGCGCCGGCCCCGATGATAGTGTGGATCTCATCAATAAACAGTACGGCGTGCTCACGCTTCTTGAGCTCCGCCAGCAGCGCCTTAAAGCGCTTCTCAAAATCACCGCGATACTTGGTTCCCGCCAAAAGGGAGCCAAGATCCAGAGAGTAAATAGTGCTCTCTTTCAAAGGTTCGGGGATATCCTCATCGACAATGCGCCGTGCCAAGCCCTCAGCAATTGCCGTCTTGCCGACACCGGACTCACCCACCAACAGTGGATTGTTCTTGCGGCGACGAGCGAGAACCTGCGTGACACGCTCCACCTCAGGTGCACGCCCCACAAGCGGATCAATACGGCCAAGAATTGCCTCTTGGTTGAGGTTGGTGGCGTAGCTTTCCAGGGGGTCGGAACCACCTGGCTCAGCGCCCCCACTAATTTCCTCATCTACCTGCTCAGGTGCAGTATCGGAACCGTGATGGTGATTGTTACCACTGGAGCCAACGCGGGAAATTCCGTGGGTGATGTAGTTAACTACGTCTATCCGGGCAACGCTCTGCTGTTTCAAGTAGTAAACAGCTTGGCTCTCCTGCTCACAGAAAATGGCGACCAGGACATTAGCCCCTGTAACTTCCTTTTTACCGGATGACTGGACATGGAATACAGCCCTCTGCAGGACCCTCTGGAAACCCAATGTCGGCTGGGTTTCTCGATCTGTATCGGCCTCCGGGATCAACGGTGTTGTGGAGTCCACAAACTCCAGGAGTTCACGGCGCAATGCACTTAAATCCGCCCCGCACGCATGTAGAACATCTGCTGCGGATTCGTTATCCAAGAGCGCCAGCAATAGGTGCTCAACGGTCATGAATTCATGCCGTTTCGCTCGAGCACCTTTGAACGCTAGATTAAGCGTTACCTCTAAGTCCTTGCTGAGCATCTAAACCTCAAACCCTAATCGCCAATATTTCCCGCCGACTCCGCTGGTAGGCGCGCACCCTTCGCCGGCGTTTATATCCTGGCTGATTCCCTTCAGGTGACGGGACCCTTTGTTCAAAGCAGTTTTTGTCAGAATCAATCCTCTTTGCTTTCGTCCGCTTCAATTTCACATAACAGGGGATGCTCATTCTCTTGAGCGAACTGATTGACCTGTGCGGCCTTTGTCTCCGCTATATCCCGAGTATAGACACCACACACTGCTTTTCCCCGTGTGTGAACCTGCAACATTAACTGTGTGGCGCGCTCCCGGTTTACTGAAAAAAACAACTCCAAAGTCTCAACAACAAAATCCATGGGGGTGTAGTCATCATTGAGCATAACGACTTTATACATCGGCGGCCGCTTCAGCTGCGGCGGCGCCTCCTCAAGGGCCAACCCACCATCGAAATCATCGAAGTACGGGTTGTCTCCATCGGAGTCACTGGAGCTTAGTTTAATGATTCGCGAAGTACTCATAACAATTATCAATGAATTCTATCGAGCCTGAAAATTGCACCCAATGCAACCTTCAATGACGTGACATTGTAACCTTATTTGACCTTTGACACAGCGGTCAGCGGGGAACCTTGACAATCCCCCAGCTGTTGACTACAAGAGGTAGTGACCGCTACATCAAACGTTAGTCGCAGATAGGATCGCAGCCGACTAACCAGCAGGTCAAATAAATATAAAAACTCTGTAAGGTGGCCAGGGGCCACTCAGGCAATTAGAGGGAATCGTTATGCCTACCGGTACTGTAAAGTGGTTCAACAACGCTAAGGGATATGGGTTTATTCTTGCAGATGAGGGAGGGGAGGATCTGTTCGCGCACTATTCCGCAATTCAGATGGAAGGCTACCGAACCCTGAAGGCAGGCCAGCAAGTCACCTTCGATATTATTCGAGGAGACAAGGGCTACCACGCTGCAAATATCTCCGCATTGACCTCCGAAACCACTTCACCCAACACTTCGAGCAAAAGCGAATCTGATGCAGTACACACAGAAAAGTCGAGGGAGAAGGAAGCGGAAGCTGTCGGCTAAGCGAGCCCAGCAAACAGACAATAAAAAAGCCCTTCACCAATGTGAAGGGCTTTTTTCATGGGACTCAGGCCAACTTATAAGCCAGCCCAGCCTCACGGATGTAGCTTAAGCCATGTGCTTGATAACTTCGTCACCAAACGCAGAACAGGACTTCAGCTCAGCACCGTCCATCAGACGCTCGAAATCGTAGGTTACGGTTTTGGCTTCGATAGCACCTTCCATACCTTTGATTACCAGGTCAGCAGCTTCGTTCCAGCCCAGGTGACGCAGCATCATCTCAGCGGAAAGAATCAGGGAGCCCGGGTTAACCTTGTCCTGGCCAGCGTACTTAGGCGCAGTACCGTGGGTTGCTTCGAACAGGGCAACGTCGTCGGACAGGTTTGCGCCCGGAGCGATACCGATACCACCAACCTGTGCAGCCAGTGCGTCAGACAGGTAGTCACCGTTCAGGTTCAGGGTAGCAATTACGTCGTACTCAGCCGGACGCAGCAGGATCTGCTGCAGCATAGCGTCAGCAATTACGTCCTTAACAACGATTTCCTTGCCAGTCTTCGGGTTCTTGAAGCTGTGCCAGGGGCCGCCGTCCAGCGGCTGAGCGCCAAACTCGTCGCGAGCCAGCTCGTAACCCCAATCAGCGAAGGCACCTTCGGTGAACTTCATGATGTTGCCTTTGTGTACCAGGGTTACAGAATCGCGATCCTGGTCCACAGCGTACTGGATAGCCTTGCGCACGAGACGCTTGGTACCTTCTGCAGAAACCGGCTTAACACCGATACCACAGTTCTCAGGGAAACGGATCTTCTTAACACCCATCTCGTCCTGCAGGAACTTGATAACTTTCTTAGCTTCGTCAGTGTCAGCTTTCCACTCGATACCAGCGTAGATATCTTCGGAGTTTTCACGGAAGATAACCATGTCTACCTTGTTCGGCTCTTTAACCGGAGAAGGTACACCGCTGAACCAGCGCACCGGGCGCTGACATACGTACAGATCCAGCTCCTGACGCAGGGCTACGTTCAGGGAACGGAAGCCGCCGCCTACTGGAGTGGTCAGGGGGCCTTTGATGCTAACAACGTAGTCTTTGATCGCTTCCAGAGTTTCAGCCGGGAACCAGTCGCCAGCGTAAGTCTCTGCCGCTTTCTCACCGCAGTAGATTTCCATCCACTCGATTTTCTTTTCGCCGCCGAAAGCTTTTTCTACAGACGCGTCGATCACCTTGCGCATTACCGGGGTGATATCCACACCGATGCCGTCACCCTCGATGAAAGGAATAACCGGGCGATTCGGAACATTCAGCGAACCGTCGGAATTGACTGTAACTTTTTCGCCGTCTGCCGGCACTTGGATATGACCCATATTGCGTAAACTCCCAAAATTCTATGACTTTTTAGGTCCAGCGTTGCTTGCACCGCTCCCCCGGGACCTTAGGGCGGGGATGAAAAACGGCGGGATTATAGCAGCCTCGGCTAATTTTTGTAGTTGGATTACAATACTCAATTTTTCTTATGGCAAAGATTATTCTCCTCAACAAGCCTTTTGGCGTATTAAGCCAATTTACAGATGATCAGGATCGCGCCACTCTGGCTAACTTTATCCAGCACAAGGGTTTCTATGCGGCGGGCCGCCTGGACTACGATTCTGAAGGATTACTACTACTGACTGATGATGGAGCGCTACAACATCAAATCAGTCACCCCAAGCGGAAAATGCCCAAAACCTATTGGGCCCAAGTGGAGGGTGAAATTACTGATGATGCCCTTTATATGCTCAGGCAAGGGGTCGACCTGAAGGATGGCCGAACCGCACCTGCCAAGGCCAAGCGCCTGCCTGATATGGAGCCCTGGCCCCGCACGCCGCCAATTCGCGAACGCAAATCGATCCCAACCAGCTGGCTGGAGCTGACTATCTCCGAGGGGCGAAATCGCCAGGTAAGGCGGATGACTGCGGCGGTAGGCTTCCCTACCCTACGGCTAATCCGGGTGGCGATAGGCAGCTGGAAGCTCGACTCATTAAAGCCTGGCGAGTATCGAACGGAAGAGGTTTTTAGCGCTCCCAAGCCCCGAACAAAGCCGGCAAACAACCGCAATCGACCGCGCCGAAAGCGATAATCTATAACGGAAGATCAAAGCGGTCTTGGTCAAACGGGGCGTTCGCAGGTAAAATTCGCCCCCCTTTCATACCTGTGAAGTAGTGACTGTCCTTCTTATGCCTGATTCCACCCACAACAAACAGCCAAAGCGCGTCATCGTCGGTATGTCCGGCGGTGTGGATTCCTCTGTAGCCGCACACCTGCTGATCCAGCAGGGCTATCAAGTGGAAGGCCTGTTTATGAAAAACTGGGATGAAGACGACGGCACAGAATACTGTACCGCCAAGGCGGACCTGGCTGATGCCCAGGCAGTTTGTGAGAAATTGGGCATCAAGTTGCACACCGCCAACTTTGCTGCGGAGTACTGGGATCACGTATTCGAGTACTTCCTGGCAGAGTATAAAGCCGGGCGCACTCCTAACCCGGACATCCTGTGTAACCGGGAAATCAAATTTAAGGTCTTTCTTGAGTACGCCGAAGTGCTGGGTGCCGATGCAATAGCCACCGGGCACTATACCCGTCGCCGCGATATCGATGGCCGCACCTATTTATTGAAGGGCCTCGACGGTAACAAAGACCAGAGCTACTTCCTGCATGCGGTGGGAGAAGCCGAATTTGCCCGCTCACTCTTTCCTTTAGGAGAGCTGGAGAAGCCCGAAGTTCGCCGTATCGCTGAAGAAAATGGCTTTATCACCCACAACAAAAAAGACAGCACCGGCATCTGCTTTATCGGCGAGCGCCGCTTCAAGGACTTCCTCGAGCAGTACCTGCCCGCCCAGCCCGGCGATATGGAAACCCCAGAGGGTGAAGTCATGGGGCGCCACGCGGGCCTGATGTACCACACCATTGGCCAGCGCCAGGGGCTCGGTATTGGTGGCGTCAAAGGTGCAGGCGAACAGCCCTGGTATGTTGTCGGAAAAAACCTGGAGCGCAATGTCTTGATTGTGGCCCAGGGTGCACACCACCCCCTGCTTTATGCAACGGGTCTGGAAGCAACACAGACCCACTGGATTAATGGCGCAGCACCGGGCAAAACCTTCCGTTGCCAGGCCAAGACCCGCTATCGCCAACCAGATCAGGATTGCACCGTGCACCTGCAGGGCAATGGCGATTTGGTTGTAGAGTTCGACGAGCCACAACGCGCAATCACACCGGGACAATCTCTGGTACTGTACGATGGAGAAACCTGTCTCGGTGGTGCGGTGATCGAGAAAGCCACGGGAGTTGGCGCCGCAGTACCGGAAAAATACAAGAAAGATTAAGGAGTAATTTTGAATAACTGGCGGGATCAGGCACTGGCACTGGCAGGAATATTCCAATCCGCAACACTGGTGGAGCGCCTGGCCAAAACAGGCTCTGCACCGCAGGAACAGCTGGAAACCGGGGTATATAGCCTCTTCCAACTAAACCCTGATCGCACTGAAGATATATTCGCCGGTGCAGACAAGCTGCTGCCCGGCTTAAAAGTATCGCAGCAAATACTAAAGACCCGGCAACACCCGGAATATACCGACGGTCTGCGCTACGCCCTCTCGGTGATCTACCTGCAGCGACAACTCAGTAAGAATAATGACCTGCTATCAATCATTGGCAGCCGATTGGATAAGGCCAAGACTCAAGCAGAGCACTTCGAGCTGACTCACGAGAATGTATTTTCCAACCTCGCCAGCATCTACAGCGATACGCTAGGTACCTTCCGCTTCCGGATTCAAGTACTGGGTGACTTCAATTACCTGCAACAGCAGCGTATCGCCAATCAAATTCGCTCCATGCTATTTGCCGGCATCCGCTCGGCAACCCTATGGCGACAGCTGGGTGGGCGTCGCCTGCACCTTCTGTTCCAGCGCAAAAAGCTTTTGAATGCGACCAACGAATTGATCGCACATATCGAATCTATAGAACACTAATCCCGGAGATTTACTATGACAGTTGAGCTTTCCGCCCTCACAGCGGTATCCCCTATTGATGGTCGCTACGAGAGCAAGACTGCCCCCCTGCGTGAAATTTTCAGTGAATACGGCCTGATCCGCGCCCGCGTTGAAGTGGAAGTACGCTGGCTGCAAAAACTTTCCGCACATAAAGAGATCGCCGAAGTTGAGCAGTTCGACGAAGCTGCCAACAAGCTGCTCGACAGCATTGTGGCCGACTTCTCCCTGGAAGATGCTGAGCGCATCAAGGAAATCGAGCGCACCACCAACCACGATGTAAAAGCGGTTGAATACTTCCTCAAGGATAAAATCAGCAGCAATGCCCAGCTGGCGAAAGTGAGTGAATTCGTACACTTTGCCTGCACCTCTGAGGACATCAACAACCTGTCCCACGCCCTGATGCTTCGCGCCGGCCGCGACAACGTCATGTTGCCTGCGATGGAAGCACTGATTGACGCTATCGTAGGCCTGGCCCAGGACTTTGCCGACGTACCCATGCTGTCCCGTACTCACGGCCAGACTGCCAGCCCGTCTACTGTTGGTAAAGAACTTGCCAACGTGGCCGCGCGCCTGCGCCGCCAGGTAGCCCAGATTAAAGCGGTGCCGCTGCTAGGTAAAATTAACGGTGCGGTAGGTAATTACAACGCTCACCTGTCCGCCTATCCCAATATTGACTGGGAGCAAAATGCTGAAGAATTCATTTCTTCTCTGGGCCTTAGCTGGAACCCCTACACCACCCAGATCGAGCCCCACGACTACATTGCTGAGCTGTTCGACGCTGTTGCCCGCTTTAACACCATCCTGATCGATTTTGACCGCGATGTATGGGGCTACATCTCCATGGGTTACTTCAAGCAAAAAGTCGTAGCCGGTGAAGTTGGCTCCTCCACCATGCCGCACAAAGTTAACCCCATTGACTTCGAAAACTCCGAAGGCAATCTGGGTATTGCCAACGCCGTATTCCAGCACCTGGCCGCCAAACTTCCAGTATCCCGCTGGCAGCGCGACCTGACAGACTCCACCGTGCTGCGCAATATGGGGGTGGGTGCGGGCTACTCTGCCATTGCCTATGCCGCCACCATGAAAGGCCTGGGCAAACTGGAAATCAACCGCGAGCGCCTGGCGGAAGACCTGGATAATTCATGGGAAGTGTTGGCAGAGCCGATCCAAACGGTTATGCGTCGCTACAACATTGAAGAGCCTTACGAGAAACTGAAGGCCCTCACCCGCGGTCAGGGTATCACCCGTGAAACCCTGAAAGTATTTATCGAAAACCTGGAGATTCCCGCAGAAGCCAAGAGCGATCTGCTGGAAATGACTCCGGCATCCTATATCGGTAATGCCGTGGAACAGGCTCGCAAAATTTAACCGAGCCCAGCTACCAGCCGCACCCAGTGCGGCTGGTCATCTTTTAAAAAATACAAAAGTACGCTGGATAGTTTCTGAACCTCAGAATATCCAGATACAACCCCAGCCTTCTGACAGTGAGAGTTACCGTGGCCAGCCCCCTTACCCATCTTGGCGACATGCCCATCGAAGTTTTTATGCGTGACTACTGGCAGCAGAAACCCCTGCTGATACGCAATGCTTTCGCCAACTTTGAATCACCCATCTCGGGTGAAGAACTCGCGGGTATGGCCCTGGAGGAAGCGGTCGAGTCTCGCTTGGTATTGGAAAATGGTGAAAGCGGCCCCTGGGAGCTGCGTACAGGTCCATTCACTGAAGAAGATTTTCTCTCCCTCCCTAAAACCCACTGGACCCTGCTGGTACAAGCTGTCGATCAGTGGATGTCAGAAATTGCTGAACTAAAAGATTTCTTCCGCTTTATCCCCGACTGGCGGCTGGATGATGTGATGATCAGTTACGCCGCCGATAAGGGCAGCGTTGGTCCCCACTACGATCACTACGATGTGTTTCTTCTCCAGGCCGAAGGCAAGCGTTTGTGGCAACAAGGCCCCAAGGTGGATGAAAGCAATCCCCGCCTGGAAGGAACGCCCCTCAATATCCTGAAAGATTTCGAAGCAGAAAACAGCTGGGTACTAGAGCCCGGCGATATGCTTTACTTGCCGCCCCAATTCAGCCATTGGGGAATAGCCGAAGGTGGGTGCACCACGATCTCTATTGGTTTCCGCGCGCCTTCCGCCGCGGCGATCCTCGAAGATCTCGCCGCTGAAGTCGCTATGGATTTGCCGGACAGCCAGCGATACACCGATGCCGGTGCTGAAGTGGCGAAAAACCCAGCGGAAATTGACCCCGCCTCTGTTGCCCGCCTGCAACAACAACTCGGCGAATGGCTGCAGCAGCCGGAGAAAATCGCCCAGTGGTTTGGTGCGGTTATGACCGAAGCAAAATACCCGGATACTGTCGCCCTGGATGCTGACGATGCTGCAGACTGGCGCGAACAAATGCCCCAGGGAGCACAACTGGTTTTAAATCCCGCTTCCCGCACCGCCTTTTGCCGCGAGCCAGCCACTTTGTTTGTTGATGGTGAAGCCTTCCCCTGCCCCCTGGCGTTTGCCGAGCAGTTTACTGAGTCCCATGAAATTTCCTGGGATGATATCGAAGCCTTCCCGGAAATAGCCGAAGACAGCGGCCTTCTCGATCAGCTGGTTGCACAGGGCACCTTGATCTACCCTCCTGAGGATTTCTGAGATGCCAGTAGCTATACGCCTAGCGGATTGGAACACTGACCGGGACGCAATTCGTTCAATTCGCGAAGCAGTTTTTGTACAGGAACAACAGGTACCTGCGGACTTGGAATGGGATGATCAAGAGGAGACATCCCAGCACTTCCTCGTCTTCCGCGAAACAATCCCAGTTGCCACCGGGCGCCTCACCCAAGGCGGAAAAATTGGTCGTATGGCTGTACAGAAATCTTCACGCGGATGCGGCATCGGGGCCCAGCTATTACAGGCCATCTGCGAGCAGGCGAAGGAGCAAAACTTTCAGCAAGTCCATTTACATGCACAGCGACATGCTGAGGGGTTCTACTTGCAGGCTGGATTTGAAGCTGAAGGCGACGTGTTTTACGAAGCGGGAATCCCCCATATTAAAATGGTACGCAGCCTGATTTAATCTTTTGAGGCCTGCCACCAGCACCCATATGGCAGGCCCAGTCCCATCTCAACTCTCTGCAGGGACATAGCGCTTTTCGACAAAGTGAGCCAGAGGCGCTATCCCCAACACATACACTATCCAGAGCCCGAGCCCCCAATAGGGATTGAAAAGGGTCAACAAGCACGCCAGGATACTGGTACACAACATCACCATGCTGACCACTAGTACACGGTGCGCGGATACGTTCGTTCGATTCGCAGCGACACACCACATACCCGCAATTGCTATAGCGGCCACCGCATAGCTTGCTGATAATAAGATCACTGACCAAACCTGGTCAGGATATTCCCCCATCAAACTTGCTGGAAAAGGAATAAACGCCACCGCCCCCAATAGCAAAAAGTTAAAACTGGTAAAGGCTACCGATTTAAATTGATGGTCCGACATCAGATGATTGTGGGTAAGCCACAGCCGGCAGAGAATTGCAAAGCTCAGTATCCAGGAAAAAAAATGGGGCAACTGCTGAAGAATATTGCTGTGGAAATCCTCGCCCGGCTTTATATCCTCCAGATCGGGAATCTGGATATTAAAAACCAACAGCGTCATAGCAATGGCAAAAACGCCATCACTGACGGCATTAATACGGCTAGCCAAGAAAGACTTTCGACGCATGGGCCACCATCGATTGCCAAGGTTGCATACTCATTAAAGCCCAGTCCCGAAGCAGGATCTCACCTCTAGTTTCAATATGCCCACAGCGTTCACACCACTCACATCCCTTCCACCTGATAACGAGCCACGGAATGTTTCTATTGGGGAGATGAAATCATATGATAACGACTTTGTAAGTGTATTCTTTTAAATAAGGGTCTATTGAAGCTCCTCAATACGGCACCGCCTAGTAAATAGCATTCAACTTCAACAGCCGTTGGCGATACTTTGATCAAACCTAGCTGCCCGATCGATTTCAATCCTGCTTACTATCAACTACTTGTGTTCGGGCTACGGCTCCTAATTGCTCTAAGATCTATCTAATGCGACTTGTTTCATATCCATTTAAAACCCTAGCGCTTTATCCCTATTGGTCGCTGCAATCATAAGCAGGAGCTGAGGAGTGAAGCCCAAGGCCGAGACATGGCAATAAACACCGATAAAGAAAAGCCTATGGGGCAGAAACACTTCCGCTACGCGTCTTGGACAGTTGCAGTCATATTTTTCAGCGCCAGCGTAACCAACTCAATCCTATTTGCCCTACTATCACCTAGCCTCACTCAAGAACTCAATCTCAACCATCAAAGCTTAGGGATGCTGGGAGGATATTACTTTGTCGCCTATTCTATTGGTCAACTGACACTTGGCTCACTATTGGGCCCTATAAGTCCACGGTATTTACTGAGTATCTCAGCCACCCTCGCCGCTAGCGGCTGTGTAATTTTTGCCAGCAGTCATTCTTTCGGAACAGCCCTTACAGGGCAGCTCTTAGTCGCACTTGGATTATCCAGTAGCTTTTTGGGAGTTATCTATGTTATCGGGCGGGATTTACCTAATAAGTTTTCACTGATGGCCGCTGTTAGCCAAGGACTAGCTAACTTCGCAGCAGCTTCACTCTCATTACTTATCGGTTTGTTCGATACCGAAGTCTCATTCCGGGAGCCCTACTTCATCGCAGCGCTATTTTTTATTTGCATTGCTGTGCTGATATTTATTTTTATTGGCAGCAATCAAAACTCTTCCCATGAACTCTCTGCCAAAAAAGCCACTCAATTTGACAAGCTAAATTCATGCTTCAAATCAAGAGCTTTTTGGCTGGCCCTCACCTTCTACTCCTGCCTTTTCGGCGTAATTATCGCCTACTCTGATTTATGGAATATACAGTTCCAAGTTGATTTTTTTCGTGAAACATCCAGAGAAAGTGCCCTACTCAATGCGATGATTTCAACGGGTATCATTATCGGCAGCTTTATTGTCGGTGCTTGGTCTCATTATCGGGGAGATTATGTAATTCCAGCGAGAACTTTTAGTTTCTTCTCAATTATTGCTGTCACAGCTTTACTGAGTATTCACTTGTCGGACTCCTGGACTTTGACGGCAAATTTTCTCTTAGGATTTGGCCTCAGCAGCTCAATTCTATCTCTCTCGATAGTACAATCTGAACTTCCTGAAAAGGCGCACGCCATTGCCTCTGCCCTTATTGTAACTGGGGGCTTTGTTTTAGGAGGGGTAATTCAAACCCTCATAGGGCTCTCACTTGATCAAGATATAGAGTTCGCTTATATCCGCTCCCTCAGCGATTTATTAGCCAGACTTTTTGACTTTGCTCCACAACCAACACAGAAATTCTACAATTACCAAGCGGGATTTCAGCTAATCGGGATTATCGTCATCGTAGGCTGCATCAGCAGCCTACTTTTGAGCAGCAAAAAGCTAGTCAAGAAACGTGGTCCTAAAATCGGAAGTTCGTAGTGCTAAGCCTGCGATTCGACGTCCTAAATGTACGGCTGTAAGTCGATCCAACTCATGAATTTCACCAGCTCCCTCAGCGACAGCTACCAAGCCCGACTGACAACCACCCCGGTTTCTACCCAGGGAATCTTGACTCGGTAGAATATCCAGGGGAACCCACAACATGCCCATTTGTGCAGCAAAGACCTGTAGAGTCCTGATGGTACCTAGCTGATCACCACTAAAATTACTACCAACAGTAAATCCTGCAGCTAACTTATCCAGCCAGCACCGATCTCCATAGCGCTCACTTGCTGCATCCATAAATGCTTTGAATTGAGCGGAGACAGTACCCATAAAGGTCGGCGAACCCATTACTATGGCTTCACATTGATCCAACTGAGCTAATAATGACTGATCTTCATAACGTCCGTGAAGAATGCTCTCTCCCTGAATCTCAAGGGCAACACCAATACACTTCTCTAGCGTGTTAACCCCCTCCACCACGGACTCCGCAAGAACTTTACTGCAACCAGATACAGAATGGTAAACAACACCTACCCTCTTCATATGACTCGCTCCGCTATGCCGTCTGACTCAAATATCCGGCCTAACTTTTGATCAATTTCTCTGCCAAACGGCACTTCTATCCCAAAGATATCCAGTAAAGTAGCCCGAAGCTCATCAACATCCGCTAACATGACAACACTCTTGGAGCCTAAAAGTGGTTGATAGCTTAACTGTCTATTGAAAAGTGTATGCCGCCCCTCTGGGAAAGACCGAGCAACAATCAAGTGCTCTACAAACCTGGATTTAGGGTGTGTTGAACAATACCAACTACCAATTTTATAATCGCCATGAGTTTTAGGTTTCAAGTCAAAGCTGTACATAGGTTGCCAACCACTATCGGTTGTAACCTCTAACAGGTACTCATCATCTATTAAAGTAAAGCGGTAAACACCGTGCGGTGTGCTCTGACGATCACTGGAGTCTAAATTGAGTGGTGCAGTCAAAGTGTTACTTCCAAATCCCGCATCTATCAGGAAGCGTGTACCCTCAAGCTCCACCATCAGAATCATATGCGACTGAGCGGGTTGATGCCCTATCAGCATTTGCCACAGTATCCGTGCGGCGAGGTTCGTAACTTTAAAACCGATTTGCCCTAACACTGCCCCTAATAAGGCATTTTGCTCGTAACAATAACCTCCACGTTTTTGTTGTACCAACTTGGCCTCAATAGATTCCAACTCAATATCCACGGGGCTTCCCAAAAATGAAGTGACGTTCTCGAATGGAATCGTACGGACGTGCTGGGTCAACAACTGCTGTAGACACTGCAAGTTAGCACCCGGGGCTCCATCAAAATTAATACGGTCTAAATATTGCTGCAAGTTAATACCAGGGGTACCCATCTCGATTGTCTCCTCAAAACCCGGCCTCATAAACAATAGACGGAAGCTTAATACCTAAACCTAACTTGAGGTCAATAGCTTTTTTTCATCTTCTACACTGCTTATCAATCAGAAGTTAATCACAGCCAAAGCTCAGGAAGACCCCTAGCCACCGTAATCTTCAATATTGCTAAACAATCAGGTAGCGACTAAGTGGAAATACTGTTTTTGGGGACATCATCAGGCACTCCGACCAAGCAGAGGAATGTTTCTGGTATTGGGCTATTAGAAAACCTGGGAAAGAACTGGTATTTGATCGACTGTGGGGAAGGTACCCAGCAGCAGATTCTACATACAAACTTATCACTAAATAGGCTAAGTGCAATCTTTATCACCCATAAGCATGGCGATCACTGCTACGGACTCCCTGGTCTACTTGGTAGCTCAGGAATGCAACGAAGGACAAGACCACTGACACTTGTTGCTCCTAGGGCCGTCTATGATTGGCTTCTATCAACTCAAACAATCACAGAACTCTATTTTCCATTTGAACTCAACTTCATTCCTGTTGAAGATTTACCCCAAATAGAAATGGGACAGTTCACCATAACCACTATACAACTTTCCCACAGGGTCCCCTCTTATGCGTACAGTTTTACGGAAAGATATGTTGAGGTTATATTAGATACACAAAGTTTACTTGCCACCGGTATCCCTAAAGGACCGCAATGGGGAAAGATAAAGAACGGTATCGATGTCGTTCATCACGGTAAAATATACACTGCAACGGACTTTATTCTAAAGCCGAGGCCTCCACGTAATATTATAATTTGTGGAGACAATGATAACCCTGAGCTTTTAAAAGATACCTGTGCCAACTGCAATGTCTTAGTGCATGAATCGACTTATGCAAAAGATTTGGCTCAGAAAGCGGGGCATGTAGGGCACAGCTATTCCACCCAAATAGCCTCTTTTGCCGAGAGCCTTTCAATTCCCAACCTGGTTCTCACACATTTCAGCACACGCTACCAAAAAGATAGCAAGGCGAGCTGCTCAATTGATACTATCAGAAAGGAAGCGCAGTTGATTTATAAGGGACAACTATATTTAGCTGAGGATTTTATGCATCTTTTTCTAGAAAAATCTGGGCAACTCGTCCAAAAACAGTAGGCAACTATACCCAAAGAACAGATAACATTCATAAACGGATCCTTTGAGAGCATATTTCATTTTTTTACATAGTATATGTACTCAGATCTGCCGAATAGACTATTAAACACTAGAGGAGATAACAGGGTTCACTTGATTAACACCTTTAACCATATCGCCAGAACAATTATTTTACCACAGTGCCATCGGTCCAAAATCCTGGCATAAAGGTCTTATCTTGATAACTCCATTTAAAAGGCAGAAGCTCATCACTATCTAAAATAACATAAAGCCACACTTCCATATTTTTAATAGTACGTTTAATATTTGCCTCCATCTCCTCGCCAAGACTTTTAGGTATATCTTGCTTATCTATCCACTCATGGTAGCCATAAGTTTCGATAATGTCGGGCCACCAGACATTAGTGAGAAATTTATGCTCTGGAAAATTGAGGTAACGCCCCTGAGGCAAAGTTGGTATTTCACGTAAAGCAATTTCCTTTTCATCTTCAGTATCAATGAAGTCATGCTGCCAAAACATTGAAAGGTCATCACTATCATCCGCAATGCGGGGATCTCGAAACCTGAGAGGAGAATCCTTAGGAAGAACAACAATAATACCAAACGAAGTGATTGCCGGAACCGTCTTCGATGTATTTAACATATATATAAACGAAGATCCAAAGGACCTATCGTAATACTGATAATCTCTATGATCTTTATTCCAAACTAATTTTCCAAATGCGAAAGGAGAATCAGAGTTAATACCTACTCTTATTTCATGAGATGCCAACCCTACACGATTGAGTAAATACTGTTTGATTTTTGAACTGCCATTTTTAACCGTACGCAGGAAACCTTTCGCTAGCTTATCATTCCCTATAGAATAATGCGTTTTCATAGTAATTTCCTGGGGTTTATTAGAAGGGGAGCTACCCTACTCCACTGAAACTAGCTTGAAATTATAGCTCCTCCAAAATTCAGAAAATCAATATAGTGACTAATAATACACTAGGCACTATTTGGTTGAGAAACTGCCCACCAATTATAATTATATATACCCTTCACCATACAGCTTGGCATATATTAAATATAAGACTATACCCCACAAACTGTTTAACCAGGCGATATTTACTCATCCACTTTTACTATCACCTTCCCCAACATGTTCCAGTAAAATAGATTTACTCATATAGAATTCATATATCTCCCTTCAGCTTGCAAGGGAACATCTGTATACTTATTAATTAATAAGTAGGACTAAGCCAATGGTTTCCCTAAGTGACCTTCCCAGAAAAAAAGATACCGAACCAGATCGAAAATTTATTGAGGCACTAGCTCGTGGATTGGATGTGCTCCGAGCTTTTCAACCTGGTGATGGCTTTCTGGGTAATTTGGAGATCGCCCAGCGTACTGGCCTGCCCCGCTCCAGTGTTTCCAGACTGACTTATACTCTGACCAAATTAGGCTATCTGACCTACTCTGATCGAATGGAGAAATATCAGCTGGGTAGTGGCGTCCTGGCTCTTGGTTATGCTTTTGTCTCAAATCTCACAGTCAGACAGGTAGCCAAGCCTTTAATGCAGGATCTGGCCAATTCTACCGGTACCGCTGTTGGTCTCTCTGATCGGGACCGGCTGGATATGATTTTTGTTGAGTTCTGTGCTCCAGCAAATGTCACAACTTTTCGCCATGAAATCGGTAATCGCGTACCCATAGCTTCCAGCGGCTCCGGGCGAGCTTTTTTGGCAGCACTCCCTCAAGAAGAACGGGAATATTTTTATGGCTACCTGGAGAAAAAAGCTGGTGATCAATGGCCAACGATCAAAGCCGGTATTGAAGAAGCGGTCAACAGCTACCAGCAGCGCGGCTTCTGCTGCTCTTTTGGCGAGTGGAATCGCGATGTCAACGGTATCGCAGTACCTCTCTCTTTAAGCCAAGGTCATATTTACACTTTTAATGCTGGCGGACCTGCTTTTAGACTTAACCCGGAATACTTAGAAAATGAAGTAGCTCCTCTGTTGAAAAACCTGGTAGGCAATATCGAAGCTATGTTAATCCGATATTAGTCGACTCAAACTCCAGATCTTCTCAATCAGTACAGCTACAGTTTGAAACGCAGTAGAAAGTTGAAAATTTTATCAAATCTTTGGCCATAAGGTGGTCGTAAAGGCACCGCCGCTGACTTTTTGGCTTGTGTAAAGATCGGTCGTAATTTTGAGAATTCCAAAAAACCCTCATAAGCGTGATATTGCCCCATGCCACTCGCCCCAATACCACCAAAGGGCAAGTCTGCCTGGGAGACATGCATCGCGCAGTCATTGATACAAACACCTCCAGACATTGTGCTTTTGATAATCTTTTCCTGAACATCTCCGCAAGAACTGAAAATATATAATGCTAAAGGCCTATCTTTACTATTTATGTAATCTATCGTATCAGACAGATTCCTATACGTAAGAATAGGTAAAATAGGGCCAAATATCTCCTCGCGTAGCAGACTCATGTCTTCTGTCGGGTTTAACACTAAGGTGGGAGCAATTTTTTGCAAACCCTTATTGTTTTCAACATCTAATAACGGCAGAACTGTAGCCCCTTTCTCCAGAGCATCCGTTAGACAAGTATTCAGCCTATTAAACGCCTTTTCATCAACAATCGAAGTATAATCTTCTGAATTTAAAGATGGATACCATTTGGGTACAAGTCTCTTAGCCGATTCCAAGAATCCTGAAAGTTTTTCTTCAGGAATCAATAAATAATCTGGAGCTACACAAGTTTGGCCCGCATTGAAGAATTTTGAGCTCAAAATACGTTCCGCAGCAATATTTTCATCAAAGTCGCCACATATTATGGCTGGAGACTTACCTCCCAGTTCTAGTGTCACAGGAGTTAGGTGATCCGAAGCTCTCCGCATTACCACTTTTCCTACTTTGCCAGATCCAGTAAAGATCATGTGATCATATGCCTGGGCTGTAAACTCCATAGCGCTCACTCCAGGAAGAATAGCTACCAGATCCTCTGAAAAGAATCTATTAAATAACTGATGTAATAATGCAGAAAGGGCACGCGAGTTAGCAGCCATCTTGATCATACAGCGATTCCCTGCGGATATCGCACTCACCAAGGGCCCAACAGATAGAAGTAGTGGGTAATTCCAGGGGGTAACAATAGCAACCACCCCTTTTGGTTGAGGTAATACGCGATTTTTTACTCCTCGAAGTAGCAAAGGCACATGACGTTTCTGAATTTTCATCCACTTTTTTAAGCGCTTACGAGTGTAACGAATCTCCTCGATACACCCATAGATCTCTGCAATTTTAGTTTCTTGGATGGCACGATTACCAAAATCCTCGCTTATTGCCTTTGCTATGGATTTCTGGTTTTCCAGGATCAATTGCTCTAATTTTTTTAAACTTTCCAGACGCTCCTGAAGACTCGGGTAGGGGTTCCTATTAAATGCATCCTTTTGAAGTTTAAAAACACTCTCTACTTTACCTATGCTCACAGATCTGGTGTGCTCGACAACTTTTTCCATGTGTGTGCCCTCGCAAAGTGGCAAGTAGAGAGTGAGTTTGGCCGTATAGTCAGTGCTTTATGATTTACAGCTTGGCAAATCGTAAAGTGTGGTAATCAGTACTGCCAAATAGGTACTGAATTGTTGTTAGACGCTTAAAGTAGTGACTTACATCCAACTCCTCAGTAACCCCTATACCGCCATGTAACTGTATCGCCTCTTGACCGATAAACCGCGCAGCTTTACCAATACGGCTTTTTGCAGCGGATATCGCCTTAGGCGCAACTCCGTTATTGCTATCAAGCTGTAGCGCAGCCATCAACAATATTGAGCGCGCTTGCTCATACTCAGTAAACATATCCACCATGCGGTGCTGTAGTGCCTGGAACTTGCCAATAGGAACACCAAACTGCTCCCGCGTCTTAGTGTACTCAACTGTCTTCTTATAGATCCTTTCCATAGCTCCAACAGCTTCTGCACACAATGCCAACGTCGCTCTATCAACAGCCTTTTCTATAGCTCCTAAAGCCGCCCCCTCTTCCCCTATCAGATTAGCTATGGGTACTTTCACGTTATTGAATTTAATTTCGGCGGCACGGTGTGCATCCACAGTGGCATATCCATGCCGCTGAAGCCCTTCTGTATTAGGATCGACCAGTAGTAAGGTGATCCCCTCACGATCTCGCTGTGCTCCGCTCGTCCGCACAGCAACTAAGAATTTATCTGCTACGTCACCATTTAGAACGACAGCTTTATGTCCATTCAGGAGGTAATTGTCTCCATCCTTTACCGCAGTCATGGCTATATCAGTAAGGTTATAGCGACTCTGTGACTCAGTAAAAGCAAATGCCAATTGCAATTGGCCTTCCATTAACATTCCCAGGAGTTCTCGCTTTTGCACCTCACTAGCGCAGTCAGCGATAAGACCACCACTGAGAACAACACTGGCCAGGAAAGGCTCAACCACTAAACCTCGGCCGAACTCCTCCATAACCACCATCAAGTCTACGGCGGAGCCTCCTAGGCCTCCATCATCCTTTCCAAACGGCACCATTAACCAGCCGAGTTCCGCAAATAGCTTCCAATTTTCCTTACTGAAGCCAATATCGTTACTCACTATTTTACAACGACGGTCAAAGTCATAATCCTGCTGGATAAACTTGCTCACACTGCTTTGCAGCATCCGCTGCTCTTCGCTGTAGGAAAAATCCATCGCTCAAGTCCTCTTTAGATGCTGCACTTACAGGCCAAGTACCCATTTACTGATAATATTTTTCTGGATCTCATTACTTCCGCCATAAATTGAGGATTTACGGTTATTTAAGTAACGAGGCACACTGCTGGCAATAACACCGGGGCCCACCCATTCTCCGTCAAACCCGCTCCTAAACTGCTCTCTCACAAACGGCATTCCGTAGTAACCCGCAGTCTCCATATACAGTTCATCGATAAGTTGAGCGACTTCGGTTCCTTTGATTTTAAGGATGGAAGATTCCGCTCCTGGGGCACCACCTGTACTTACCGCCGCAAGCGTACGAAGTTCAGTAAACTCCAGGGCCAAGAGATCAATTTCAACTTCGGCCAGTTTTTGGGCAAAAGCCGGGTTCTCAAGCAGACTATTTTCTCCATCGCAGGTCTCTTTGGCTAAATCCTTTAACATTTGTAAGCGTTTCTTGGATTTTGCCACCCGCGCAATACCGGTGCGTTCATGGGTTAGCAAAACCTTGGCGTAAGTCCACCCTTGCCCCTCCTCGCCAATACGGTTTTCTACCGGCACCCTCACATTATTGAAATGGACTTCATTTACTTCATGGTGACCACCCAAGGTCATAATTGGCGAAACCGTAATACCCGGGTGTTTCATATCAATTAGCAAGAAGCTGATAGCAGCCTGGTTCTTTACTTGAGGCCCACCAGTACGAACCAAACAAAATATCCAGTCTGCAAAGTGACCCAAGGTATTCCAGGTCTTGGTGCCGTTGACAATATACTCATCGCCATCACGGACGGCTGTTGTTTTTAAGGAAGCTAAATCTGAACCAGCATTTGGTTCCGAATAGCCCTGACACCACCAGACATTACTTGCCAGGATGTCAGGTAGAAATCGTTGCTTTTGTTCTTCACTACCGTAGGTAAAGATCACTGGAGCAACCATTTTTAAGCCGAAAGGAATCAACTCTGGTACACCATAGTTAGCACATTCGTCTGCCCAAATGTGTTTCTGAGTAGGTGTCCAACCGGTACCTCCATATTCAACCGGCCAATTCGTAGCTGCCCACCCTTGCTCATAGAGTATTTTTTGCCAGCGAATAAAATCCTCTTTCTCCAGGGGGATTTCCTTCAGGGTTTTCTCTCTAATATCTTCAGGAAGTTTCTCTTGGAGAAACTGCTGGACCTCCTGCTGAAAAGCTAACTCTTCGGGAGAAAAATCTATATTCATTCGCCTGCTCCTTTATTAGTCGGCGCATTGAACAGCAGCTCCTACAAACTGCTTCTATCACAATCTTGCGCAGCAAAAATACGCAATCTTTTGAAAGATCCCCGGTACAGGCGGAACTAGTGTTTAACAGCTTCACCTCGACAAATTACTTAATTGCCTTTGAATCGATCCCAACGATTTAAATTATTGGCGCAAAATGCCTTTATCGAAATAAAAAACCGATCATTTCTAGCGCCAATCAACTCCAGATAGGCACACAAATCGACCGCTCGAAAAATAAAACTGGAAAAACCTCAATAACATGGCGCCTTTTTATTTTTGATAAGTTTTTTTGCGCCATTTTCCATTAAAAAATGCATTAGGCACTTCTTAATAGGTAAAACACTAACACCTTATTCCGCAGAGTGGAATGCTGTATTCACTTTTGCTATGGTCGTCACCATAATAACCAAAGTGAGAGAAGCCCCCATGTCGATCACGCCCATTCAATCCTCCGATACAATGTTGCAGTCACTTGCTGAAATTCAGGAGTATGAAAAAGTCCCCCTTTCGCAGCGATACCCCTGGGAAAGCACTTTTGATTTAATCCGGCAATCTGCCCGCCTCTACCAACATGACTCGGCCATCGAATTCCTGCCAACGGCCGCACCTGACGAAGACACGGTTAAAGTAAGTTTCTTAGAGTTATCCCAGCGAGTGCACCAGACTGCCAATCTTCTTCACTCCATCGGTGTTGAGCCGACCGATACAGTGACTTTACTACTACCCAATTTGCCAGAAACCCATTTTGCACTTTGGGGAGGCCAGGCAGCAGGTATTACCAGCCCTATTAATCCGTTGCTGGAACCCGAACATATAATCGAAATCATGAATACCACCAGGGCTAAAGTCCTGGTCACTCTTGGCCAAGATCTTAGCGGGGAAATATGGGATAAAGTAACGCAAATTCTCGAGCAAGTTCCCACATTAAAAACTCTGTTACTAATCAGTAAAAAGCCAATTAGCAATACTCCAGTCCCAGCGGGTATTCACGCAGATAATTTTGTCTCGGCTATATCCCAACAGCCGGACGATCATCTAAAGAGTGAACGTTATATCCAGGGGAATGAAACCGCTAGTTATTTCCACACCGGGGGCACTACTGGAAGACCTAAAATAGCCCGCTTAACTCACAGCAATATTGCCTTCGTCGCTCAATTAAGTGCTGATACGTCATCCAGTAAAGGGCGCTTCGCTACCCTGAGCGGACTTCCACTATTTCATATTTTCGGTACGGTTGTTGCGGGTATTGGCACCCTATTGGCCGGACGCACAATTGTTATCATGACGCCCTCTGGTTTTCGCTCACCCAATGTCCTACCAAATTGGTGGCATCATGTTGCGCGTTTTCAGGTGAAGGGCTTTGCCGCCGTCCCCACCATCCTCGGTGTATTGCTACAAATTCCCGTGGGTGACAATGACATCAGCTGTCTGACAGATATTGGCTGTGGAGCCTCCACCCTGCCAACGGGGTTGAAGAATAGCTTTGAGGAGAAGTTCAATGTCCTTGTCAGTAATGGCTACGGCATGACGGAGTCCAGCTGCCTTTTAGCTCGCCCTCCTACCGATATGCAAGCCCCTGAAGGCAGCGTCGGCCGGCGATTGCCTTATATGGAAATGAAAATTGCCGAAGTAGACGGTACCCGACTGGTTAGAACCTGCAATACAGGAGAGGTGGGCATAGTACTCGCGCGCGGGCCACATATTTTTTCTGGCTACTTATCAGAAGAGGATAATGCTAAAGCCTGGGTCGATAAGTCCTGGTTTAATACCGGCGATATGGGATATCTCGATGGAGATGGTAACCTGTTCTTAACTGGGCGGGCCAAGGATTTAATCATTCGCGGCGGCCACAATATAGATCCGGCTCTGATCGAAGAACCATTATCCCGTCACCCTGCCGTTGCTATTGCCGTTGCAGTGGGTCAACCAGATGCTTATGCCGGAGAAGTTCCAGTAGCTTACGTTACCCTGTTTCCATCCACTAACCCGCCCACAGAAGAACAACTCATTGACTATTGCCGCAGCCAAATTTCTGAGCGTGCAGCCATTCCTAAGCGCGTGGAAATTATTGATGAGATTCCACTCACTGCTGTAGCCAAAGTATTCAAACCGGCTCTGCGCAATCGCGCTACCGAATATGTCGTAGGCCAGGCATTAGAGGAAAAAAGTATTACCGCTAAGTTTTCCGCCCACTTTGATGCATCCCTTGGCCAGGTAGCAAAAGTTCAACTTGAGCAAGCCTCCAGCAAAGCCGCTGTAGAGGAAGCCCTGGAAAATTTACCCGTGGCTTTGGAGTTTGAATAAAAGAAATTACCGCATGACTCAATGCACTTAGAACTCCAATATCGGAAATCTCACTATGTCACATGCCTATATTTATGACGGCGGCCGCAGTGTTTTTGGCCGCCATGGGGGCAGCCTTTCCAGTATCCGGCCCGACAACCTGCTTGCCCATGTCATCAGGACCCTGACTGAAAGAAATAATTTTAACCCTCAACATTTTGAGGACGTTATTGCGGGCAATACCAATCAGGCGGGAGAAGACAGTCGCAACGTTGCCCGATTTTCAGGCCTGCTAGCAGGATTGCCCATATCCACTGGCGGCATAACGGTAAATCGCCTTTGTGGTTCCGGCTTATCCGCTATAGCAGATGCCGCTCGCTGCATTCGCGCCGCAGAAGGAGAGCTATTTATCGCGGGAGGTGTCGAATCAATGAGTCGCGCCCCCCTGGTTCTCTCCAAAGCCAACAGTGCTTTTGATCGCAATCAGGTATTGGCAGATACGACCCTAGGCCCCCGCTTCACCAACCCAGACATTGTTGCTGAGTATGGAAGCCACAGCATGCCTCAGACCGCAGACAATATTGCATCAGACCTGAATATTTGCCGGGAAGAGTGCGATACATTTGCATTGGCATCACAAACTAAATACGAGTCGGCACGTACCGATGGCTTCTTTGTCGATGAAATTATTCCCATCGAAGTACCCCAAGGCCGCAAGAAGCCAGCGCGTCTTATCGATACGGATGAACATCCCCGTCCCAATGCAACATTGGAGCGACTTCAAGCCCTACCCGCGCTTTTCGAAGATGGAGTGGTTACTGCCGGCAACGCTTCCGGCATCAACGATGGTGCGGCGGCACTCATTGTTGGTAGTGCCGAAGCAGGCCAAGCAGCAGATCTAAAGCCAAGGGCACGTATTCTCGCCAGCGCCATTGCAGGAGTAGAGCCGCGAGTGATGGGGTTGGGCCCAGTACCGGCTACCCGTAAAGCCCTTGCCCGTGCGGGCTTGGAGCTTGGGGATATGGATGTAATGGAGTTCAACGAAGCTTTTGCGGTACAGGCTATGGGCTGCCTCAAAATGCTCGAAATTGATTATGCGGACCCACGGGTAAATCCCAATGGTGGTGCCATCGCCGTTGGTCACCCCCTGGGGGCCAGTGGTGCCCGTATTTTGCTGACAGCATTGCGCCAGCTGGAACGTACGGGTGGGCGCTATGCACTAGCCACCATGTGTATCGGGATTGGCCAGGGGATCGCTGTAATCATAGAACGCATATAAACCTGATTAGATGTAAATAAAACCGAGACCGAACAGTTGTCACTTAAGATCTGGAGATAGCAATGTCTAGTGTAAGTTATGAACTCATTGGCGATATCGGTGTAATTCGATTGAACAATCCCCCTGTGAACGCCCTTTCTCACGGCTTGCGTGAGGGCATTTGGGGAGCGATTAAGAACGCTCAAGACGATGTATCAAAAGCCCTGGTGCTAGTGTGTGAAGGCCGAACTTTTATCGCTGGTGCGGACATTACGGAATTTGGCAAGCCACCACAGGCGCCCGCCCTATCAGAAGTGATTGAGGAAATAGAAAACTCCAGTAAACCAGTGATCGCCGCCATTCACGGCACGGCACTCGGCGGTGGATTCGAAGTCGCGCTAGCCTGCCATTACCGCTGTGCAATAGCATCGGCCAAAGTGGGGCTTCCAGAAGTCAAACTGGGATTACTGCCAGGGGCCGGTGGCACCCAGCGCACCCCACGCTTGGCTGGTGTTGCCGCTGCACTGGAATTAATCACAAAAGGCAGTCCAATACCGGCCTCTAAAGCCAAAAGTATGAAGTTAATAGACCGGGTTATCGATGATGACTTGTTAGAGGGAGCCCTAGCCTTTACCCGTGAATTGATAACAAATGAAGCTCCTCTACGCCGAGTCAGAGACATCGCAATAGATCCTGACAGCATTCCTGAGGGGTTATTTGATGATTTCCGCAAGCGCCTTGAAAAGAGATCACGAGGTCAGCTTGCACCGCAACATATTGTTACCTGTATAGAGGCCGCAGTTCACCAGCCTTTTGATCAAGGACTTGCTAAAGAGCTCGACCTGTTTATCGAATGCCTGCTCTCCAGCCAATCGGCCGCCCTCAGGCATTTATTTTTTGCCGAGCGCACTGCAAGCAAAGTCACAGGCTTACCAAAAGACCTACCCACCAGGGAGATAAAGAGCGTGGGCATTATCGGTGGAGGCACTATGGGCGGAGGCATCGCCATGAACTTTGCCAATGTCGGTATTCCAGTCAAGCTGGTAGAAGTCGATCAAACTGCGATAAATCGAGGGCTAGCAGTGATCGACAAGAATTACACCATCAGCATGCAGAAAGGGAAACTCACCGAAGGTCAAAAAACTCATTGTCTCTCATTGATTTCCGGCACAACTGACTACGCAGACCTGGCTGACGTAGACCTGGTCATTGAGGCCGTATTTGAAAATATGGAGCTCAAACAGGAAATTTTTGCCAAATTGGATCACTCCTGCAAACCCGGTACCATCCTTGCAACCAACACTTCCTACCAGGATATTGATCAAATCGCGGCTGCAACCAACAGGCCTCAAGACGTTATAGGGATGCATTTTTTCAGCCCAGCCAATGTAATGAAACTGCTCGAAGTGGTTCGCGGCTCGCAAAGTGCTGACGATGTAATTGCCACTGCCATGCAGCTCGCTAAAACAATCAAGAAAGTACCCGTACTAGCGGGAAACTGTTACGGCTTTATTGGCAATCGTATGTTGCGCCCCTATGGCAGAGAGTCGCAGCTGTGTTTAATCGAGGGCTCAACCCCGGAGCAGATTGATTCGGTTATGCAGTCTTGGGGGATGGCTATGGGCCCTATCGCCGTTGGAGATCTAGCAGGACTGGATATCGGCTACAAGGCGCGCCAGGGCCTGAGCGAATCAGAAAGAGGAGGCCCAAAAACCTACTGTATTGCAGATGCCCTGGTTGAAATGGGCCGCCTGGGCCAGAAAAGTGGAGCCGGCTACTATCGCTACGATCCCGAAACTCGCGCTCGCAGCAGCGACCCGGAAGTTCTGGAGGTCATTGAGGCCCAAGCTAAAAGCCAAGGGGTTGTAAGGCGGGAAATTTCCGACGAGGAGATTCTAAACCGCCTAACTTTCGCGCTGATTAATGAAGGAGCCAAAATCCTGGAGGAAGGCATAGCCCAACGTCCGAGCGATATAGACGTTGTATATGTTTACGGTTATGGTTTTCCGCCCCATCGTGGAGGACCCATGCACTATGCCGACAGTATTGGCTTGAAGGAAATCTACGAAAAAATATGTACTTTCCGCCAGCAGCATGGAGATACCTACTGGACACCAGCCCCTTTACTGGAACGGCTAGCCCAAGAGGGAAAAACATTTGCGCAATGGGCTGATGGCAAAATCTAAGCTTGTAAACTATAGGGGAAGCCATTATGACTACTGGCTTCCCACTTTACCCGCTGCAGCCAAATAACGAAGTTGTGTCACCATGAGTAGGCCTGATGCCTTAGTCGAAGTACAATCTCCATCAAGTCAGCCACTCCGTACGGATATCCAAAACTGGAAGGGCATTGGTTTTGCATTGGCTACCGCGCTGGTAGCAAGTACAGCGGCTGCAGCCAGCAAATGGGTGTCTACCGCTGTACCCGTGCCATTAATTACGCTCAGCCAATATAGTATCTGCCTGATACTGCTAACCCCATGGCTAGTGCGACAAACGCCTCGACACCTTACCACCCAACACTGGAAAACCCACCTAATACGCGGTTTTGCAGGGTGGTTATGCTTTTTCACATATTTTTCTGCCCTAAGCAAAATTTCACTAATGGAAGCGGGACTATTGCGTAATGCAGCTCCCATTTTTGTTCCCCTTATTGCCTGGCTTTGGTCTCGAGCAAAAATCCCCATAGCCCACTGGCTACCAATCTTACTGGGCTTACTGGGGATCACCTTGATTCTTCAACCCAACGTGGACGGTATTAGTAGCGGCCATGCCTTCGGCCTGATTTCAGGGCTTACCCTGGCTGCCTCTATGGTCGGAACACGAATTTTGTCCCGTACCGACCGGCCCAGCCTTATATTGTTTTACTACGTATTAATCTCGTTCGCGTGCAGCCTGCCCCTGGGTATCTATTATTGGGAACCAATACCTTTATGGACACTCCCCTATCTTTTTTTTAACGGTGTCTCTGTACTCTTGGCTATCTGGCTGTACACCAAAGCATATAGCTATGCAAAACCCAGTGTGGTGTCGCCAATCAGTTACTTTGGTGTGGTTATTGCCGGACTTCTAGGTTGGCTCATTTGGCAGCACTTACCTAATACTATTGCACTGGTGGGGACGCTGATCGTTATCAGTGCAGGATTGCTCACAGTCTACCTTTCAACTCAGAAAACAAATTGTAGCGACCCATCATAAACTTACTTTCTAAGGTGAAATTGGATGAATTGGCAGAACAAGAAACAACCCCCGTTCAATGACCATCTAGGTATAACCATAGATAATTGGCAGGAAGGCCATGTTGCAATCAGCGTAGAAGTACAACCGGAACACCTGAATACCCACGGTGTACCCCACGGTGGTTTTATTACAACATTAATCGATATCGCTGGCTCTTACTGCGGCCTCTACTGCCCCCACCCCAACCGCCGTCGTAGAGCCTTTACACTGTCTTTAACAGCAAATTTCACCGGTCAGGCCAAGACTAATCAACTCACTGCGATAGGTAAGCTAACGAGCACTGGACGAAAGATATTCTATTCATATACAGAGGTATACGACAGTGAAGGAAATTTAATTGCTACCGGCCAAATGACTATGCGCTATCGTGGTGGCAGTGAAACATTGGATGGTGAACTGATTGATGAAAACGCTTTCGAAGTTTCTGAGTAGGTATTGAAAGCATTGTTGCGATCAAATCTAATTTCACACCACTCTCTTCTTGATTTAACTCTATTCTTCAGCGTCACCGATATTTACAGCGGCTTTTACGGCCTGTGCGGCTAAAGCAATGAATGGTGATCTATTTCAGGCTATCGTTCAGTAGGTAGATTTTGCCCCAATCAGGCCTCTGTTCTACAGGGAGCTCCAATTGCTATCGTTGAAGGCGTAACCTATCCCAGCTGCCCAAAAACCTGATGGTGATACACTGCAATTTGTCGAGGATTAAGAAGACCTTGGACACTTTAATTGTCGTTAGCAGTAAAGCCTGAATGGGCATTCATTAACCGCAGCTGTGCATCCCGTGTAGAAACTTCAACAACGTTAATAAGAGCCCTTCCATGTAAGCCAAAATTAGCTAAAGCCATTACACTTTTGTCTAGCTCCTCCGCTGAACAACATCCATACTCATTTTGTACAGCATTAACACTCTGGCTGCATAGGCGGCAGCAGCTCGTGCTTTGTAGTAACGCTCAACATCACCAGCCAAACGAAGCTCTCTCTGTGCCTCTATTTCTCTTAAATTTCCCTTTTTTGCACGTTATTCGAATTAAAGCCCATTCAAGAATCTCCATGCTCTTTAAGATCTCCCAATCGTCCTTTAAAATCTTTTTTTGCTTTGAAGTACTCCTCGCAATCGATTCGGTATTCTAAAGCGATCAACTTCATCGCAGAAATAGCGGATTTATGTGCGTAAGAAACCATTTGTATCGGATATACGCCTTTGGGGGAATTCAATAACTTTGGATACGTCACATCCATCAGCTGAGCCATTTCGCACACTCTGCGAGGTGTTAGCATATCTGATTTAATGTTGTATTTAACAGCAACAGATGAAAAAGTAACCCAACCAACCAGTAAGTTAGTGTATAACTGAGCCTCTCTATTTGGATCTATTCCTTTTTCAAGCAGGTCGTACATAAAAGCGAGATTGTTTTCATGTGAGGTTATCAAATCTCGAAACTCCTTATCTTCTGCATAAACTGGCCCAGTCAAAACCAACATTGCCATTAAAAACAAAGAATATTTCATAAGTTAATTGCCTTTATACGTCATAACATAGGGACCACCAGAATTCTCTATTCTCATCCCAATTTGTGCTGCAATAGTCATCAAATTAGCTCCATCCTTAATTGTTCTGGTCATTTCCATCCCTTAAGATATCGTTGACACTACGAGTCGCTCAGTATTCCTTAGAAACGCCCGGATCAGTGTGCAATTATTAATCTGACCACGAGGCTCTATGAATTGTTAGATATGCAACTTAGGTAGAGGAAGGTTTTCTTCACCGACCAATACATATACAAATTTTTATTTTCCCTAATACTATGAAAATATTGATAGATATCTACACTATCAATTCAAGTTTTTCTTGTGTGCAGAAAGTACCTGTTGTATCTGCCATCCACCTCCGAGCGATAGATATACCCGCACCAGATTCGCTGCCACGGCACCAGTCGCCAAGGGAGATACTTGTGCCTCATCTCGCCCCCTACTCTTATCTATGGATATCCTGAATAATAGAATACTGCGTTAGTAGTGAGATTTACCTCACACCTAATACCCTCTAACTTTTACGATACTTATCCATACGATCTAAACTCCAACCAAGAAGAGAAGATTTTTCTTGCGCCAACAATGGCAGATCAGCCTCAATAAAACGCTTATATAATATTTGCACTCCCAAGATATGATTAAGCATCGCATCCAGTTGAACCTTTTTTGATCGATGCAGGGTCGGTAACTTATACTCTTCAATTAAAGTATCTATTTCCGAGTATCGCAGTAATCCAGCTAAATTAACCTCCTTTGGGCTGAGAAATTTCTCAATAACTCGTTGCACCCAAGTCCAAGCTCCGGTAACTGTCTCTACCGGAGGAGCCATGAATGCAAATTTTTGCTTTTTATATAGAACATCCGGAAGCACTCCTTTCATCGCTTCGCGAAGAACATACTTTTCTGTAGTTCCGCTAATCCTGACCGATGGTGGGATTTGTATAGCAAACGCAGCCAGGTGATGATCAAGAAAGGCCGGACGGGTTTCAATGGAGTGCGCCATATCCACTCGATCACTTACCCAGCCCAATATCTGGGTCTCAAACATAGTTTTAATCCAAACATACTGAGCAACATCCAGCGGATGTCTATCTTCGAGTTGTGATAAATCTAGCGTGTCAACAATTGCCTTCCCAGCATCATAACCAGATATTTCTTTACGCCACTCTTTGTTAAGCAATTTTTCTGCTTGATGATGATAGCTTAACCAAGATTGCAAGCATGTAGGGGTGAATCCTAAAGTCCGTTCCATTCCCTCTGATCGATAACTATCAATTGGCAGCATAGCTCCCTTAAATAAGCTATTGCTCCTTTCTAGATGTTGCTGCCAGGTTCTTCGTTTCTTCAACTCAGTTTCAGATGTGCCATACAAGTAAAAATCTTTTTTAAATGCAGGATACCCAGAAAATAGCTCATCTGCCCCTTCCCCAGTTATTGCAACCTTGTAGCCATTAGACCTAACAGCTTTACTGAGCAAAAATTTAGCTACTGATAATGTATTGTAAAATGTCCTTTCGGTATGCCAGATGGTTTCTGAATAATTTTCATATATTTCTTCATCAGTTACCTTTACTATGAACTGGTTGACACCAATCTCACTCGCGGCTTCCTTTGCGATATGAGACTCATCGTAATCCGGATTTTCAAACGCTATCGTAAAGGCGGTGAGATCCTGCTGCGAAAGCGACTGCCCTACTCCAAGCAAGCTACCCGAATCAACACCACCTGAAAGATAATAGGTTACTGGGACATCAGCTTGAAGCCTCAAAGACACGGAGTCTATTATTTGTTCCCGCAAACCCTCAATGTAATACTCATCAGGCTTGTCACGAGCATACTCATCTGAAACCAAAAAATCGATGTCCCAATATTTATGTTGAGTAACAGCCAGTTCAGTGTTGTCTCGTTTAACTTTTGTAATGCACCCAGGTTCAACCTGGAAAACCCCTTCAAAAGCAGTTGTTCCAGGAATCGATACCTGAATAAGCTGGTGATACACTCCATGCGCTGTCAGTCTTCTGTGGACATCAGGGTGGGCAAACAAGCTTTTAATTTCAGAACCAAATACTAAACCTTTTTTGATTCTTGCCCAATAAAGTGGCTTCACTCCAAACCGATCTCTAACCAAGTAAAGGCAATCCTCCATTTGATCGTAAACGGTAAATGCAAATTCTCCTCGAAGATGTTTAATAGCCCGAATAAGACCTAACTCTGCAATAAGGTGCAAGATAATTTCGGAATCACTTTTACCTAAAAAAGAAACTCCAGAGACCCTCAGTCTGGCTCTTATTCGCTGATAATCATAGATTTCACCATTATGAACCAAATAGTAGCGACCATCTTCTGACACATAAGGCTGAGAAGCACGCTCTTCACTCAGGTCATTGATCGATAAACGCACATGACTCATCCCAAATCCTAGATCTGGAGGGTTTGTAAAACCTACACCATCCGGGCCACGGTGGAACTGGATAGCAGCCATATTCAGAAGGAGTTGACCATCGACAGGCATGGCACGCGCACTATGAAGAATTCCAGCTATTCCGCACATAGACGGCCCCCTTTATTGGGATAATTTCGAAACTGGAGAGGCTAGATAATGTCTAGAGCCTCACCAGGGCGACCACAGATAGCCATTGCCAGCGCCATCCTGACGTACACACCACCTTTTGCCTGTATAAAATACCAATTATGGGATGTATCATCCAGATCACTATCAAGCTCCCCCATTCGGGGTAAAGGATGCAGCACGATGGCTTGTTTTTTCAAAGGAGAATTATTATCTATAAAATATCCAGACCCAAAATCTCTATGCCCCATTGTTTTTAGGGATATAGCATTCATATAGACCACATCGAGTCGGGGAAGAATATCTCCAACCTTATCCGTTAACCTTATTTTTAGACCTTTTTCCTGAAGCATTGATAATTGCGCTTGCCGAAACGGTTCTTGCTCCTCCTCATCACAAAGCACAAAAACCTCTGAGAAAAACTCAGGGAAACAGCTCATGAGTATCAATAGGCTTCTCGCCGCTCGCATTCGAGCTGGCGCTCCAATTAAGCCAATGGAGAATTTTCGCCCTTTTCCTGATAGAAGGTTGGGATTCCACTTTAGAAGTGCATATAGATCGATAAGGGATTGCGTGGGGTGCTCATCTATCCCGTTACCAGCATTGATGATTGGTATACTTAAATTATTGGACATAATTTTCACTGAATCTTCACAAGAATCCCTCAAAACAACACAGTCACCATAATTACTTACCATCTCTGCAACGTCTCTTAAGCTCTCTCCGACACCAATACGTGTTGTCCCTTTATCTGTAATTGAAACGGTGCACCCTCCAAGTCGCAGCCAAGCGCTTTCAAAAGATAGTCTCGTCCTTGTGCTCGACTCAAAGAATGCGCTGATTAAGATTTTATTGTTTAAATGACATGAGAATTTTCTGTTATCTAGCTCACAACGAGCGGCAAGTCTGAGTAACTGCAATATCCCATCTCTATTAAGCTGACTGCTCGATATAAGACTTTTACCAGTTAGGGACTCTAAGTATCTACCCCGCTCTGGGATAGTCTCTACCAGAGCTTTTGCCATCAAATTTGTATCTTTGTCGAACGAAGTGTTAGCCACCATAACCAAAACCTAAATAGAATTTGACGGGACAATTATCGCTTGAATAATCTGTGTGCAGATAAAGCACTTACAATACGGTTACTTAAATTCATATATCTAGTACCACCATCAAACTAAGAATCTTCAACCAATTTTATTCAACCTTATTCCAATACGGTGTTCTTTCTAGCATTTCCTGCTGAATGTCTTCTGGAAGAAGTTGAAATGGTGGAATTCCCTGCTGTATCTGCCATCCACCTCCGAGCGATAGATACACCTGCACCAGATTCGCTGCCACGGCACCTCGCGCTACCGCCAAAATATCCTGCTGTTGAACATCTGATACCAGAGTAGTTATCACAGTATCAAATTCAACCTGACCATTAGTATATTGAGACAGGGAAATATCGACAGATCTCTGGGAGGCCTGAGCAGCCACCTCATAGTGAACCAATTGCCTTTGAGATTTTATGTAAGCGACAATAGCGTTCTCCACATCAGCTTGCGCTAACAGAACCACTTGCTGATAGTCTGATACTAACTGCTGAAAAATCGCATCCTGTAGCCTGACATTGCTACGGAGCCTTCCGTAGTTAAAGAGATTCCAGTCAAATTCAATAAAAAGGTCCCAGGCGCTACTACTGCCATTGAGTTGACCGCCATTAATATCTATAGCCCCTATTTCTCCACCGATACTAAAATTTGGATAGAGTTCCGCCCTCGCAACACCTATTAACTCACCTTGAGCTGCCAGCCGTCGTTCTGCTGCACGAATATCGGGGCGTTGCCTTAAGAGATCCTGTGGCATCCCAACAGTAACGACTTTGGGAATCATAGGTATGGATGAGGGAAAAGAGACGATGTACCTCAAACTATAAGGAGGTATTCCCAGAAGGACTGCCAGGGCATTTTCAAACTGCTGTAAGCTTATCTCCAGTCCCGGCACGCTGGCTTCTGTGTTGCTTAGCAATGCCAGTGCTTGCTCTGCATCCAATGCGCTGACTTCACCTGCGAGAAATTTGACTCTAGCGATCCTTAAACCTTCACGCTGCACACGAATGTTTTCCCGGGCAACTTCCAGTCTGCGTTTCGTTGTGCGAATATTGATATAGGTTTGCGCCACCTGGGCAATAATAGAAACCAGCACACCATCATAGTCCGCTATGCTGGCTTCAAAATCTGCTGCGGCCGAATTAACCAGCCTTCTTAACTGCCCCCAGGTATCTAATTCCCAGGTTAAATTAAAGTTCGGGTAATATTCAGTCTGCAGATTGCCAGTGATCCCCGATCGAACATACTTTGAGCGATCAATAAGCCCCTCAAGCTGCTGTGTTTGGGGATACTGGTTACCTATTGCAATAGCTAGTTGTTGCTGGGCCTGGAGAGCCCTGAGAGCCGCAGAACGCAGCTCCAGGTTATTTTCAATCGCAAGTGAGACTAACTCGTCCAGCGTCACATCTGAAAATGCCCACTGCCACCACAGGGGGTTAACGGCTTCCAAGGTATCCAGTTTTGAGCTGGTTTGATAGATCCACTCACTTTCGACCTCTACCGGCGGGGGATGGTAATCTGGCCCCAGCATACAACTACTGCCGAAGATGAGCAGCAATGCCAACAGACACCCCTGTAGGCTCCGTATTAACCCTTTCCTGAAACTATTGGGATTGCACCGGTTCATCTTGCTCGGTGCCCGCAGAATTGCTCATTACTAGCACTGAGCTGGTAAATCCAACACGAAGCTTCACAGATTCGGGGACTTCTGTCAGATGAATCCTGACAGGAATACGCTGTGCAAGGCGAATCCAGTCAAATGTGGGATCTACCATTGGCAATAAGTCATTACCTGCAGTTCCATCTTTGCGAGCAATACCCCAGCCAATACTTTCAACATATCCTTCCAATTCTAGATGAGGATAAGCCATCAACTTCATAAACGCTTTATCCCCCGGAGCGATCCGACGAACAAAAGTTTCGCGAAAAAAACCATCAATGCGAAAAGTGCTTATATCAACTACAGAAAGTGCAGGTTGGTTGGCGACAGCCTGATCACCGTAACGAAAATCTATATTGGTAACATAACCAGTAACCGGAGCAACAACTGTTGTGTATTCGAGATTAAGCCGCGCCTGCTCCAGCAGCGCAAAAGCCGCACGAACGCCCGGGTTATCGGCTCCAAGCGCTCCCAATTGTGCTCTAACCTGCTCCAGCTCCGCTTGGGATTGCTCCAAAGCAGCCATAGATTCCACCAAGCTGGCTTCTGCACCCGCTCGATACTCAATTGTGGATTCATACTCAGCCTGAGCCGCTTGCAATGCCCTTACTGATGTCGCTCTCTGGGGTAGCAGTTCTCTCTGCCGATCATATTCAGCTTTGGTTCTTGCAATTTCCGCATCAAGCGCGCCGATATTACTTTTTGCCAGATCAATATTTGCTATTGACTCCCTAATCCTAGCCTCATAAGCGAGAACATTCTTGTTTTGCGCTCGGTATGTATCGAGAGCTTCCTCGTACTCTGCCTTGGCCTCTTCCAAGGCTGCTTCATATATTCTCGGATCAATCTGAAACAGTAGTTCCCCTGCTTTAATAAACTGATTATTCTTAATAGGCAACTCAACTACCTGTCCAGTTACCCTGGGAGTCACTTGAATAATGTCCGCCTGCACTTTTCCATCCCTGGTCCAGGGATTATTGAGATATCTCCAGAACTGGATAATAAGTAACAGCAGTGCTACAAGCACTATTGTTCCAGTAAAAATATATTTTCTATACCTAGCCACTACTATATTCCCAAGAATATCCTTCCTATGAAAATTGAATAAATTACACTGAGGGAGATAATAACAACCGGTGGATTGGCAAAATATCGGGATAAACGATACCGATCCAAGAGCCTAGCGGTTAACAAGGCCGCAACAACACCAAACAAAGCTATCACCAATATTGGTGATAGATAGAAACTGCCTATTGATATATCGTGCGGTACTCTTTCCATTTAAAACCCTACAGACATTAAAGACACCTTTCCTCACAGAAAGCCTTCCAATCCACAGTTTCTGAAACGCGACGAAACTCTACCAGATAGTTATTGATGCAGTGGGTAACACCCAAGAAATAAAGAAAGTTTGTTACACCCTCTCTGGATTTTTCACTACATTCCCTTAGCTCCATCAACTCACCGACATCAATATTTGCCCTTTCAAATATCCTCCTATAACCTCTTCGCAGGGATTCAATATCAACCTTTTGGTTGCCACCAGAAAAATAGATAAGTATTTTGCTTGCAAGCCGCCTCCATATGAATGCCTCGCGAAGTAATCTTTTAGGAGCCACAAAATTGATTTTCTTCTTATCTATCTTATATAACAGCTTAACCTGGTTGGATATCAACATAGCCAAACCTATAAGACTTTGCATCTGACTTCTGGTCATACCCCGCATTTTTTTATCAGAAATACCCTCCACCCAATAGAAAACTCTCTTTCTTGAGATCATAATAATATTCAGGTGGTACAATATATATAACCGGAAAAACAATGACTTTCTCTTCTTTTTCGGAATATCACCCTCCACCACCAGCCATGCGGCACTATTGAGAACCCTATCAATACTTCTCTTCAGGTTTATTTCTGGGTGGGCAGTGAAGGGAATATTTCTTGAAACGGCCAAAATACAAAAAATTATTGCCAACACAAATAGATAATTTGTGTAAACCACAAAACTATACTCTTGAGAGTTGTTGAAATTGAAAATGATCTGGGGAAAGATAAGGACCAAGGTTCGAATCATCGACTGGGGTCCAAAGACCTTATTTGAAGAAAAGCTTACTACAAACGTCCATACAAAGATCACGACAGCCAACGAATAAAATCCGTGCAATTTCGGCATTAAAAAGAAATATATAGGTGCCGACAATATGCACACTAAAATCGTAAAAACACAGGTTTCAAACAATTGAATTTTGGGGGTCATTGAGGCGAGAATACCTATTACTGTTATCAGTAATATAACCAGCAATCCACCAATCATGTCAGGGATAAAAAGATATGCCAGATAAGCGATCCACATTCCCATCTGAACACGGACAATATTAGTCAACCTGTCTGGGTCGGGCATCAAAGCTCCAAGCCACCCTATACCATCACTACTTACCTGTCTCGAATAGGAGTCACCCCGGGTTTGTATATCATTTACTGAATCAATCAGAGATCGGGTTTCTACCTCCAAGTCATTTAAGGATTTTCTAGTAACGGCTAAAGCAGCGGTTTCAAAGGTTGACAACCTCTTTACTTCTTCAATATTTCCTCGAACCACTCTCCCATTGGCACTATCTACAGGCATTTCCTCTGAAAGGGCAGTTTCCACTTGCGCGAGACGCCCCTCAATGTCGGGCATGTATTCGTCGACACCAATAAGGAATTTTGATATACCCAGATCACCAGAGAGGGCTAAGCTTTCTTCCAACTTCAAGAGGGATTGCGTGACGGCTGTCGCAGATTGACCAAAGTGACCCCACTGCTTTCGACATTCCCACACCTCATAACTATCTGAGCTCGCATCGCCAATGGCTGTTTGTAAGCGTGTATCAAGCTCTAAAAGAGCAACACGCTTTTTACGCCTAATCTTTATTTTCTCGCCACTTCTAACCCGAGAAAAACAATTATCCACAAATCGCCGATGTTCTCTCAATAAATCCAGAGATGCTCTTCTTAACTCACCACGACTACAGTTAGGCCAGATCAAAACGGCTACCAATCCGTAGACAATTATTCCGAGCAAGGACTCCTGAATACGTAAAACCCCAGCCTTGTAGGAGATAGAGAAGTCGCCACCAGTCACATCCCACAACAAAAAGATGACATACCCACTTGTAAGCCAAAAATACTGATAGTTTGATCTCTGCAAAAAATAAACGCAGATAGATACCCAGATAGATAGGGCGATCATAAACAACCAGCGATCCTGTGGAAATAATGCGACGATTAACCAGCCAGCCAGCAAGGCAAATAGCGTCCCTAAAATCCACAAAATGGCTCGATTAAGAGACTGCCCCAGATTCGCCTGACTGCAGACAATAACAGCAAATCCACCCCAAAAAGGCTTCTCCCAATTCAGGCCCAAGGCAATGGCATAAACGATCACTAAAGCTGTTGCTAGCTTAATCGACTCTTTAACATTACGAGACAACTGCAAAGCTTTCTCCGACCATTTCTACATACTATTAATTCGTCATTTTGATCTATGACACAGCAATATATATTCACCCCGAATATATACCGGATAACCAAAAGGAAGTATGGCATACCAAGAGCTAAAGAAATTCGCTATCGCGAGCTTATCTAAACCAACCCCAGATCTAAGAATCAATCCAAATAATAATAAATATAAAAGCTGACAAACAATAAAAATAAACGCCTACCCCCCAAACATGCAGGTACATCTTTATAGACTTTTCCTTTCTGCAAGCCTAAAGATCAAGATTATGACTAACTGAGCCACACCCCAAATACACTACTTATAAATCTTTAAGGCATGAAGGGAACGAAGTATTTGCTGTATTGCCAGACCAAATATTGGTCCCAGAACTACAATCTGAAGCCTCGTTGTCATCTAAAAGGTCATCAAAACCACTGCTTGCTACTGTATTTCCACTAACTACATTGTCCATATTCTGAATGACATATGGACCTCCAATCGCTATGCCCCAAATTTCATTATTCTGGACATTATTACTGGCAATAACACAAAAAGAAGCACCTACAGTCACACCATCAATTATTCTTGCTCCCAGGCTTATAGCAACAGCATTACCTTCTAAATAATTATTCCCAATATAAGAAAAGAAACCAAAGCCACCTATTCCATTTTCAAAAAAACCAGAGACACTATTTCCAATAGCAACATTAGCAACCCCTTCCAGCACAATACCCGATGCCTGAACATTAGTGGTGTTTGACAAGGTATTCTGTCGGATAAGGTTACTATCACTTTCTGCAAAAACGCCTGCGCCACTGGATTCCTCGACGGTTACACTGAATACTTTATGTAGGCCACTCCCCGCCAACTCCAATCCAGTTTCACAATTACTAACAACTCCACCCGTCACAACTCCTGAAGTTCCTAACATAAGTATCCCAACCCCATCGGTAGTGCATTCAATTGCGCCTTCACCAGACATTACAAGACTACCGTCAGGACCTTCAACCGTTATTGCTGGATCTTCGCTGCAAGAAAGCTCACCAGTAAGAGTCTGCGCGTCAGTAATAGTATCGCCACATTCAACATCCGCAATGCAGACTGAAGAAAAACATAGAGTTGACATCATCACCCCAGGAGCAAGGAGTGTTTTTGGAGAGAAGGACATTGATGGAACCTCAGCAAGTAGAATATAGCTTCACCAAAGTGTCGCCTCTTTACGATCAACCCACTATAGGAATCTTTTCTTAACTTCTAAAGATTTTTAAGGCAGGATGGAAATGATGTGTCAGCAGTATTGTTAGACCACACATTTAAGCCATCACTACAATCTGACTCTTCATTATCATCCAAAATATCATCATTACCACTTCCAGTTACAGTATTCCCTGTCACTAAATTATCCATGTTAGGATATGTATAGGGTGCGCCTATTCCAATTCCCGTACGTAGACTGCCTACCACTGTATTACTTTCAATTACGCAATACGAAGCACCTATACTCTCTCCATCAACTACTAATGCACCCAATATAATCCCCAACTCACTATTCTCTACATAATTATTTCCAATATATGAATAGAAACCAAAGCCAGCTATTCCATATTCTAAAAATCCGGACACATTATTACCAACGGCAACATTTCTCTCACCATCTAGCTCCAAACCAGATGCTATTACGTTAGTAGTGTTCGACATCGTGCTTTGACGAATTAGATTGCCGTCACTTTGTGCAAAAATTGCTGCGCTAGAGGATTCTTCAACTGTTACACCAATCACTTTATGGGAACCATCTCCATCCAACAACAACCCTAAATCACAATTAGTGACAACCCCGCCCATGACAACTCCAGATCTCCCCAGCATATGGATTCCTATGCCATTAGTAGTGCACTCAATAGAACCCTCACCTTCTATCACAAGGAAACCCTCCGGCCCCTCAATAATTAGCGCTGGATCATCACTGCAAGATAATGCGTCAGTGAGGACTTGAGAATTGGCAATAATATCTCCGCACTGGACAGCCAAACTATCGGTAGAATAAACACATGAAAACAGCATCACTAATCCAGTCGCGTAGATATCCTTTGGGTAATTAAACATGGATTGAGCCCTAGTAAGAATGTAAAAAAATATCACCTCAGTATCGCCTGTCCGTATTACCCTGCCATAGGAACATCATCTCAATCCATAGAAAATAACATGCCTGCACAGACCAATCCCCAACCACACATAAGAAGAATTCTTCCTTCTTCATCAACCCCTCTAAGGTGCACTGCTTATTTTGCCTTGGTCACCCAACCCAATAACGAATAACAAAGATGAAAAACTCTGCAAGTTAGAGTTCCATAATTTAACTTAAGAGCCAATAGAGAAGCTACAGGATTACCCGCAGCAAAGTGGGTTAACGCGGAACAATCAAGCTCGTGCCAATTAATTAATAATCCAATGACCCCCAAAATAAAAAAGGCCCCAAATGGGGCCTTCTCGAACTCAACTAGCTCAGCAATTATGCATTTAGAGCTTTAAACTCGCGTCTACGGCGGTGCAGAACCGGCTCGGTATAACCATTCGGCTGGGCACAACCTTCGAATACCAGCTCACAAGCAGCCTGGAAGGCAACGCTCTTATCAAAGTTCGGTGCCATATCGTTATAATTGAAGTCGCCGGCATTCTGGCGGTCTACCACAGCAGCCATACGCTCCATGGTTTCACGCACTTGCTTTTCGCTAACGATACCGTGCTTGAGCCAGTTGGCGATATGCTGAGAGGAAATTCTCAGGGTTGCACGGTCTTCCATCAGGCCGACATCATTGATATCCGGCACCTTGGAGCAACCCACGCCCTGCTCTACCCAGCGTACTACATAGCCGAGAATACCTTGGGCATTGTTGTCCAACTCAAGCTGGATATCTTTAGCACTCCAGTTGGTTTCAGCCGCTACCGGAACCGTTAAAATATCTTCCAGCTTAGCGTGATGGCGATGTTGAATCTCTTCCTGGCGGCGATTCACATCCACTTTGTGGTAGTGCAAGGCGTGCAAGGTAGCAGCCGTGGGCGACGGTACCCACGCCGTATTGGCACCGGCCATTGGGTGGGCCAACTTAGCGTGCATCATGGCTGACATCTGGTCTGGAATTGGCCACATGCCTTTACCAATTTGCGCTCTGCCCTTCAGGCCACTGTTCAGGCCAACATCCACATTCCATTCTTCGTAGGCGTTAATCCATGTGGATTGCTTCATATCACCCTTGCGAATCATGGGGCCCGCAAGCATGGAAGTATGGATCTCGTCACCGGTGCGATCGAGGAAGCCAGTATTAATAAAGACTACACGCTCTTTCGCTTCGGCAATACAGGCTTTGAGGTTCACAGTGGTACGACGCTCTTCGTCCATAATGCCCATTTTTACTGTGTAACGGGGCAGATCGAGCGCATCTTCGATTCGGTTAAACAGAGTATTGGCGAAAGCCACTTCCTCTGGGCCGTGCATCTTCGGTTTTACGATATAGATGCTGCCTTCACGGGAATTCTTGATCGGGCTCTCACCACGGAGGTCATGCAAAGCGATCAAGCTGGTGATCATGCCGTCGAGAATCCCTTCGGGGATTTCCTGGCCATCGCCGAACAGCACTGCATCGTTGGTCATCAGGTGGCCGACGTTGCGCACAAACATCAGGCTGCGCCCCGGTAAGGTAACCTGGTTGCCGTTCGGGGAGGTGTACTCACGATCTGCATTGAGCTTTCGTTCAAAGGACTTGCCGCCTTTGCTAATGGTTTCCTTCAGGTCGCCCTTCATCAGACCGAGCCAGTTGCGGTAAACCACTACCTTATCTTCAGCATCGACAGCGGCTACCGAATCCTCGCAATCCATAATGGTGGTCAGCGCGGATTCCATTAGCACATCTTTCACACCGGCATCATCGGTTTTGCCGATGGGGCTCTCGCGATCCACCTGGATCTCAAAGTGCAAACCGTGCTGCTTCAGCAGGATGCTGGAGGGCTCTTCACTGTCACCCAAATAACCAACAAACTGCTTGGCATCTTTTAAGGTGGCGATGTCGCCACTGGCCTGTACCACTTCCAGCAGTGAACCATTGATGCGGTATTGCACCGCCTCAGCGTGACTACCGCAGGTAAGCGGGGCTGACTGATCGAGGAAGTTGCGTGCATATTCGATCACTTTAGCGCCGCGAACCGGGTTGTATTCCGTACCTTTTTCCGCGCCACCCTCTTCACTGATCACATCTGTACCGTAGAGTGCGTCGTAAAGGCTGCCCCAGCGCGCGTTTGCCGCATTGAGGGCGTAGCGTGCGTTCATTACCGGCACAACCAGCTGAGGTCCCGCCAGGATGGCGATCTCTTCATCGACATTTTCGGTAGTTGCGCTAAATTCAGCAGGCTCGTCGGCGAGGTAGCCGATCTCTCGCAGGAAAGTCTGGTAGCCTTCCAGATCGCGGAAACCCTCGGGGTTGTCCGTGTGCCAGCGATCCAGGGTCTCCTGCAGTTCATCGCGTTTTTCCAGCAAGGCGCGATTTACCGGGGCCAGATCGTGGACAATAGATTCCAATTTGGCCCAGAAAGCTTCGGCGCTAACTCCAGTTCCTGGAATCACCTCCTCGCAAACCAGGTTGTAAAGTTCTGGTGCGATTTGCAGATCGCCGATTTGGACTCGTTCCGTCATACCCAGGGCCTCTCATCAGATTGTTGGAATAGCGGCATTCTAAACAGCCATTTCCACATACCGCTAATTTATAGACACAATTCCCACTATTCATAGATCGAATTTTTATGACAAAGCAGTTGATGTGTGTTTGCCCGGACAGAACCGCGCAGACACAGCGCCCACCTGCAACATCGTTACAAAGCGCGGCCAATATCGAGAATTAAACGGCGCAGCCAGCGGTGCGGGGCGCTCTGTTGCAACAGTGGGCTCCAAGCCATTTTCAACTCCAAATTGGGAATATCCAGGGGCGGGTCACGCCTCACCACGCGGGGATTATCACTGGCCAATTGAGCCAGGCGAGTGGGCACCGTTACGATCAGATCGCTCTGTTCAGCCAGCAGCATAGCTACCTGGTAGTGACGGGTGAAAACGGAGATATCCCGCTTCTCTCCCAAACGACCTATGGCCTCATCTACCCAGCCCAAGCGCTGTACATCTTCCGGGTTAACCCCGACACCCACCCCCATACCGGTCTTGCTCACCCAGATATGCTGGGCTTCCAGATAACTCTGCAGATTGTAATCCCGGAGTATCGGGTTATCAGCGCGCATCACACAGGAGAAGCTATCGCGCCATACGGTGGCCTGGTGAAAGCTCTGCGGCATACTGTCAAAGCGGTTGATCACCATATCCACTTTGCCCTGCTCTACATCCACAAAGCTCACATCACTGGGCGTCATGATATCCAGACTGATACCCGGGGCGTCATCCCGCAGCTGCTTTAACAGCGGCGGTATCAGGGTGGACTCGGCGTAGTCACTGGCCATGATGCGGAAGGTGCGGCGGGTATTGGCGGGGTCAAAATCCCGATTTGGCTGGATAACCCGATCAATGGAAGAGAGTGCTTCGCGCACCATCGGCTGCAATTCCAAAGCCCTTTCCGTGGGCATCATGCCCTCACGGGTGCGCACCAGCAACGGATCGTCAAACAGTTCCCGCAGACGCTTCAGGCCATTACTCATGGCCGGCTGGGACAGTCCCAGGTAATTGGCTGCACGGGTCACATTGCGTTCGCGCAGTAGCACATCGAGGTAAACCAGCAGGTTCAGGTCAGCTCTTTCCAGTTGCATACATCTATTCGCCAAATCGATAGTGAAAATAAAATCAATAAATTAGGCAAATTATGCCACTCCTCCTAAGATACTCAACACCTAATCGCAGTCACCGTTTAAGGATTTACAGTCATGTCCACTTACACTCAAGACATCGACGCGGTAGCAAAGCTCCGTGAAAGTCATGGCAGCTCCTGGGACGCCATCGATCCCGAATCTGTTGCCCGTATGCGTGCCCAGAACAAATTCAAGCACGGCCTGGATATCGCCAAGTACACCGCTGATATCATGCGCGCCGACATGGAAAACTACGACAAGGACACGTCCAAGTACACCCAGTCCCTGGGTTGCTGGCACGGTTTCATCGGTCAGCAGAAGATGATTTCTATTAAGAAGCACTTCGAAGGCAACACTGACCGCCGCTACCTGTACCTGTCCGGCTGGATGGTCGCCGCTCTGCGCAGCGAATTCGGTCCTCTGCCCGACCAGTCCATGCACGAAAAAACTTCCGTAGCTGCTCTGATCGAAGAGCTCTACACCTTCCTGCGCCAGGCTGATGCCCGCGAATTGAACGACCTGTTCCGCGAAGTGGACGCCGCTCGCGAAGCTGGCGATAAAGAAGCTGAGAAAGCTGCCCAGGACAAGATCGACAACCACAAGACTCACATTGTACCGATCATCGCCGACATCGATGCAGGTTTTGGTAACGCCGAAGCAACTTACCTGCTGGCCAAGAAAATGATCGAAGCGGGTGCTTGCTGTATCCAAATCGAAAACCAGGTTTCTGACGAGAAGCAGTGTGGTCACCAGGACGGTAAAGTAACCGTTCCTCACGAAGACTTCCTGGCCAAGATCCGCGCAGTTCGCTACGCGTTCCTGGAACTGGGCGTAGACAACGGTGTTATCGTTGCCCGTACCGACTCCCTGGGCGCTGGCCTGACCAAGCAAATCGCTGTAACCAATAAGCCGGGTGACCTGGGTGACCAGTACAACTCCTTCCTGGATTGCGAAGAAATCGATGCTTCCGAGCTGGCCAACGGCGACGTAATCATCAACCGCGAAGGCAAGCTGCTGCGTCCTAAGCGTCTGGCTTCCAACCTGTTCCAGTTCCGCAAGGGCACTGGCGAAGCGCGCTGCATCCTGGACAGCATCACCTCTTTGCAGAACGGTGCAGACCTGATCTGGATCGAAACCGAGAAGCCTCACGTTCGCCAGATCGGCGGCATGATGGACGAAATCCGCAAAGTCGTTCCCGATGCGAAGCTGGTTTACAACAACAGCCCGTCCTTCAACTGGACCCTGAACTTCCGTCAGCAGGTATTCGATGCTTGGTCTGAAGAGGGTAAAGACGTATCCGCATACGACCGCGCCAACCTGATGAGCGCCGAATACGACGACTCTGAGCTGTCTGCAGCGGCCGACGAGAAGATCCGTACCTTCCAGGCCGACGCGGCTCGCGAAGCTGGTATCTTCCACCACCTGATCACTCTGCCGACTTACCACACTGCGGCCCTGTCTACCGACAACCTGGCCAAAGAGTACTTCGGTGAGCAAGGTATGCTGGGCTATGTGAAAGGCGTACAGCGCAAAGAGATCCGTCAGAGCATCGCCTGCGTTAAGCACCAGAACATGGCTGGTTCCGACATCGGCGACGACCACAAAGAATACTTTGCTGGTGATGCTGCCCTGAAGGCTGGTGGTAAAGACAACACCATGAACCAGTTCGGTTAATCGACCGGTACGGTTTCAGTAAATTTGAGGCGGCACTTGCCGCCTCTTTTTTTGAACCCATTGGGTTCATCTCAAAGCACCGCAAGCTTGCCTACGCTTTGATCTCTGCAATTTTTATTACTTGGGCCGCTACTGCGGCCCTTTTTTATTCCGAAACTGAACTACCCCGGTTCTTTCCCTCGCAAAGACAACTCCTCGGCTAGCCTTAAAGCACCCTCGTTGAAATTCGCGCACCATGAGCGATCAAAATTTAATTCTGATATTCAATTGCGGCAGCTCGTCAGTGAAGTTTTCCGTGCTGGACCCAGATTCGGGTGCAGAACATCTTGCTGGTATCGCCGAGGCTTTGGGCACCCCCAAGGCCAAGCTTAAGTGGCAATACCAAGGGACGGCTGATTCCCACCGACTTGCGCTGGATAGCGACCATGCGGCGGTAATTAATGAGCTGGTAACACAGTTTGACCGATCCTGGTCACAGTTACAGGATGGGTTAAAAGCGATAGGTCACCGAGTCGTCCATGGCGGCGAGCATTTCTCCAGCTCCGTTTTGATCAATCAGAAAGTGATGGCCTGTATCGAAGAGTGCTGTGACTTGGCCCCCTTGCATAACCCCGCTGCTCTCAAGGGGATCTACGCCTCCCTCGATGCCTTCCCCCAACTACCCCAAGTCGCCGTTTTTGATACCGCCTTTCATCAGCAAATGCCGAAGTATGCGTATCTATACGGGCTCCCCTACCCACTGTACGAAGAGCACAAGATCCGCCGCTATGGCATGCATGGCAGTAGCTATCAGTACATTGGCGAGCGGTGCGCCGAACTACTGGGAAAACAGACGGCTGAACTCAATATCATTGCTGCCCACCTCGGTGGCGGCGCCTCTATTTGCGCCATCAAACAGGGGCGCAGTGTAGATACAAGCATGGGGCTTACACCTCTTGAAGGACTGGTAATGGGGAGTCGCTGCGGTGATCTGGACCCGGGAATACTCCTCTACTTACAGCAATCGCTAGGATATACCCAAGCCTCACTAGAGCAGCTGCTAAATAGAGAAAGCGGTATGTTGGGCATATCCACCCTGAGCAGTGATTGCCGCGCACTGGAGCAAGCTGCCGAGAAAGATCATCAGGGAGCCAAACTCGCCCTGGAAATATTCTGTTACCGCCTGGCCAAATATGTCGCTGCCTACACCATCCCCTTGGGTAGCGTCGATGCTTTGGTATTCACCGGCGGTATCGGGGAGAACTCCTCCGGGGTGCGAAGCCGGACCATCGAATGGCTCAAACCCTTAGGCTACCAGCTCAACCCTGAAGCCAATCAGAAAACCAAGTCGCAAGTAGAGGGGTTAATCTCTGCCCAGGAAACTCCCAACATCCTGGTAATCCCCACTAAGGAAGACTGGATTATTGCCCGGGATACATCGCGCTTGGTGCAGTCTTAAACATGCTGCGACACAGCAACGCCAGAACCCTGATGCTGGTTCCCCTGGAAGCGGGAGCCGGCATCACCTCTGTAAGCCTGGGTTTAATTCGGGCGTTAGACCGAAAAAGTATTGAGCTTCAATTTTTTAAACCTGTTGCCGAGCCCCCACCCCCAGACGGCACTATAGAGCGCACCACTGAAATCTTGCGACAAACATCCAACCTAGCCATCCCCAGCTCACTGAGTGCCGAATATGCGGACTCGATGGTATCTACCGGAAAAATGGCGGATTTACTGGAAGAGATTCTCGCCCGCTTCAGACGAATCTCGGCGAAGGCTGAGGTTAACGTGATCGAAGGTGTACTACCCAGCCGCGACAATCCCGTGACTAACCAACTGAATTATCAAATTGCCAAAACCCTAGATGCGGAAGTGGTACTCGTCGCCTGTCCATCTCCCGGTGCCAGCGATTCAATCAAGCAACTTCGCGAGAGACTGGAATTTGCCGTTCGTCTTTATGGCGGCGAGGATGCAAAGCGCGTAGTGGGCTGCATCATCAATAAAGTGGGTCTGCCAGCGGAAATTATGGATACTCCCGGAGCTCATTTAATTGGACTGCATTCACAACTGGAATCTAGCAAAGAAAGCCCCCCTAGCCTGACCCCTGAGATACTTTCAAAGCAGATTCCACTGCGTATTGTCGGTTTTATTCCCTGGAATGCAGAACTGCTTTCCCCCCGTGCACTCGACCTGGCGCGGCACTTTAATGCAAAGGTACTCAATAAAGGGGAGCTGGAAACTCGCAGGTTGCATACCGTCACTTTCTGCTCCCGCTCACTGCCCAATATGTTGAGAAGATTTAAGCCCGGGGCCATGCTGGTAACTTCTGCCGATAGGCCCGATGTGGTTGTGGGCGCATGTTTAGCCGTGATGAATGGAGTCAAAATTGGATGCCTGCTATTAACCGGCGGCTACCATTTGGACAAAGCCATTTTGAAGCTGTGCACCCCGGCCATGGAAACAGGCCTACCCATTTTACTGGTGCCTTCCAATACCTGGCACACGGTGATGTCACTGCAGACTTTTAATTTGCGCACCCCATCAGATGACAGAAATCGCGTGGACCGGGTGCAGGAATTTTTCGCCAGTCGCCTGGATGAGGAGTGGGTGGAATCACTGAGCCAACAAAGTGAAATCCCCAAACGCCTTTCACCCCCGGCATTCCGCTACCACCTCACGGAACTGGCCCGGCGCCGCACTATGCGGATTGTCCTACCCGAAGGAACCGAACCCCGCACCATTCGCGCCGCCCAGCTCTGCCTGGATAGAGAGATTGCACACCCGGTTTTACTGGGCGAAGAAAAAGATATTTTCAAAATTGCTGAGCAGCAGGGGTTAAAGCTCAATAAAAAGTTGGAAATTGTCGATCCCAAGGCGGTGAGGGCACACTATGTGGAGCCCATGGTTGCCCTGCGTAAAAACAAGGGACTTACTCAAGTAGTGGCACTTGAGCAGCTACAGGATAATGTGGTTCTCGGAACCATGATGTTGGCATTGGGTGAAGTGGATGGACTGGTGTCCGGAGCTATTCACACAACAGCCAATACCATTCGGCCCGCCCTGCAACTGATCAAAACCGCCCCGGATGAAGAGCTGGTTTCCTCGATATTTTTTATGCTGCTCCCTGAACAGGTACTGGTCTACGGAGATTGCGCGATCAATCCCGATCCCGATGCACAGCAACTCGCCGCTATAGCCATTCAATCAGCAGATTCCGCAGCGGCATTTGGTATAGAACCCCGAGTCGCAATGATCAGTTACTCCACCGGCACATCCGGCAGCGGCAGCGATGTCGATAAAGTCCGCGAGGCCACCCAGCTGGCCAAACAGAAGAGACCGCAGCTAAATATTGATGGCCCCCTTCAATACGATGCCGCCTTAATCCGCAATGTCGCTGCCCAAAAAGCCCCGCACAGTCCCGTGGCCGGCAGGGCCACAGTTTTTATCTTTCCCGACCTGAATACCGGCAACACTACCTACAAAGCCGTTCAACGCAGCGCTGACTTAGTGAGTATTGGGCCAATGTTGCAGGGATTGCGCAAGCCGGTTAACGACCTATCACGGGGCGCACTCGTGGATGATATTGTGTATACCATTGCCCTCACCGCCATCCAGGCCCAGGGCAAACTTCACTGATTTTATTTACTCACGGCGCAGGGGCCTTCGCTGGTCGATATACTCTTGTAACGCGGCCGCAACGGTATAGGCTTCCAGCCTGTGCTCATAGGTCTCTGTATGATCGTACCCCATTCGCTGTAAGCAGCGTTGGATATAGTCGGCACTTGAGGATTTATCGTGCCAGACCCGGCGGCCTTTAAAAATATTGGCCAACACTTTCCACCAGCTTTTATCAGCAGAGCGCAAGTACTGTAGGGCCACCGCTAGCAGGGCTTCCTCATCAGAGAAATCAGTACCCAGTGGATAGTGAGGCAGTTCCGCCAGGCATTTTTCGTCATTGAATACACTGGCGAGATGTTCAGGTGTGTTGTTATTAAAACTCTCGGGAATCGAAAAGCTTTTTTCTATCTTCCCCGCGTGCTTGGCCTGCTCTAGCAATACAGCTTGAAAGCGGGTATCACAGATACTGAGTATAGCCACCATTACATCCCGGTCTGTTTTACCACGCAAATCGACTGCGCCATATTCCGTCACAACCACATCGCGCAAATGCCGGGGAATTGTCGTGTGAGGATATTCCCACACAATATTACTCTCGCAGATACCATCGCGCATTCGCACACTTGGGAGTGCAATAATGGATCGGGCCCCAGGCAAGTCCCAAGCCTGGGCGACAAAGTTATATTGCCCTCCCACCCCACTCACCACGTGGTTATCCACCAAGGCATCCGAGACAACCGCTCCCCCAAGAGTCACCATCATGGCCGAATTTACAAAGCGCGCATGCTGTCGCTGCGCCAGCTTTAGGTCTCTTTGGGATTGGAGGTCATTGGTAAAACTGATGTCAATCATATCGAGACCTGCACCCTCCTTAGGATCCAGATCCCGCAACTCTCGATACATAAGTTCCGGCCCCAGATAGAAGCCGCCATGTAACCAGATCCCCCCAGCGATCTTTTTATTCAGGCAACTACCAATTAGACGGCGGCGCCCATGTTCACTGTGAAGATCACACTCCTCTTCTTCACCATCAGGAGTCAGCAACTTATGGCCCCGCCAACTGTAGCTGGGGTCCACAATGCCAAGCTGCTGTAAAAAATTTGTATCTGCCACGGTTAAAGGGCAACTGATACGGCCAGCATTCTTTAATGCCAGCAGCGTTTCTTCCTGCACAGTATCAGTAATCTGATCGCTATCGAGCAGATGTTGAATTGTCGCATCAGCGTAGACTTTGCGGGTCAGAACCCCCGCTCTGCGCAGATGGAGAAAACCGTGGGGCACCATTTCACTGGCCCCATAAAGGCCCCGCTTAAAGGTGCCAGTGCATAAAGGCAGTTCCTCTCGGTAGCGCTTAGCATCCTCTTCCACCAAGTCATCCAGAATCCGGCAAAAGAGGGCGTTTTCCTTATGCCTCAAGCGCAGTACATGGCAAACCGCATCTCCCAGGGCGCCGATACCTACTTGAAGGGTTCCTCCATCTTCAACCAGACTGGCGATATGGTAGGCGATGCTGTATTCGGTAAAGGTTACTGGCAGGGCCGGAGCCGCAAACAGCGGCGTATCAAAAGTTTCGCCTTTCAGCAAAAAGTCAAAAGCACTGGCCGGTAGCTCACTGCTTCCATGGATATAGGGCAGCTGTGTATTTACTTCACCCAATAAAAACAGGGGGTAGTCCTTGCGCTGAGCAGCCAGCTTTAGAACAGGCAGTGTCAGGTCTGGGTTGCAACTTAAACTGAACTTACCTCCACACTCTGAAGGCGCCACCATTTGCGCAATAACGTTAACCCCCCGACTGATCAGCTCACCGGGTACCTGGGTATAATTTGCACTCACGTAGTGTTGCTGCGCATAGTTGTTGCCGAGCAGCGAACCGGGCTCCATAAAGAATTCAATAACCTGGATATTACCTGGCAGGTGCCCTTTCCTCCTCGCGGGAACATAAGCAAGGTCTTGGTATTGACTGTAATGGGTATCCAGAAGTGGCTGGATAAAGCGCCGGGAAATATCACTATCCCCACGGGGGCGCTCCAGCGTCAGGGCCGTAAATATCGTCAGAGAAATCGTATGATCTTCTGCCGCTCGAGCGTATAGCGTATTAGCGAAATGGTTTGCCTTACCAAGCCCCAGCGGTAATGCCAGAACTATTTTCTTGCCGACGACTTCTAAAAGCTTATCGACACATTCCTCGGCACTGGTAAAGCTCTCTGGAGAATTCTTGTGCGCAGATTCCATCGGAGGTAGCTTTCCTCAAACCCTATTGGACTGTGCCCGCACACCCACCCAAGTGCTCGAAGTGATCCACCTGAATTGCCTTCTCCACAGCATCCGCTGCATCGTAGAGTATCTCAGCCTCTTCATCGCTGATTAGATTTTTCTTTAACCCTTCTTCCACGCTATCCCTGCTCAGGTTGCGAATACCGCCTTTTTTTAATTTTTCTCGAGCCCGCTCGGAAGCGCATACCCGATCAAACGCCTGCTCAACAATATCCACTCCATCCCCGGGAGTTCCGAGAAAAACTCCACTGGTCAGCCGGTCGCGAGTCGCCGACGGCGTCAACAGTAATTCCGCGCAGGCTTTGGCTTGCCGATCCGATGCGGTGTGGACACTGTGGCCCCAAGGCATGGTGAGGAAGTGCATTACTTGGCCAATAAATGGCCGGGGGAAATTTTGAAACACCTCCAACAAGTTGACTTCGATCTTATGCAATCCATCTCGCATGGCAAATTCCAGCAGAGGGAGGTCATCCTTAGGGTTGCCATCATCATAAAAGCGCTTCAGGGTGCAGCTGAGCAGATACAGCTGACTCAAGACATCGCCCAATCGGGAAGAAATTAATTCTTTTCGCTTGAGTTCTCCTCCCAGAGTCATCAAGGAAAATTCGGTGACCAGAGATAGCACCGCCGAATACCGATTCAATTGCCGATAGTACTTGGCAGCGTGCCCTACGTTGCGAGGGCTGCTGGCAAACAAGCCCACCGTCCAGCCGTGAAAAATACCCCGACAGAGGGTTTTGAATTGAAACCACATATGTTTGGGCAGCAACTTATCCAATTCATCCAAACCCGCTTCATGATCCGGATTTTCTGCCGCCAACATTTCCTGCAAGATATAGGGGTGACAGCGAATTGCGCCCTGACCAAAGATCATCAAACTGCGAGTGAGAAGATTGGCCCCCTCTACCGTAATTGCTACCGGTATCGCTCGATAAACATTACCCAGGTAATTTAATGGACCATCCATAATTGCCTTGCCCGCATGAATATCCATTGCATCAATAATGGCCTGGCGTAGACCACAAGTAGCATTGGCTTTCATAATTGCGGTGATCACCGCTGGTTTTCGCCCCTCATCCAGAGCACGGGTAGTCGTTTTATGGGCGCTGTCCAATACAAATGCGATAGAAGCAATTTCAGCCAAGCGGCGTTGCACGCCTTCAAAGCGGCCAACAGGCACATTAAATTGCTCTCGAACCCGGGCGTAAGCGCCGGTCATGCGCGCGGCCATTTTTGCCCCACCGGTAGACAGGGATGGCAGAGAAATTCCTCGGCCTGCGGCAAGGGCACTCATCAGCATCTCCCAACCTTTGCCGACATTCTCCTCGCCGCCAATAATCCAATCCATCGGCATAAAAACATCTTTTCCCCAGTTGGGCCCGTTCTGAAATGCTTGCAGCGCTGGGAGATGCCTCTGACCAATGGAAACTCCCGGTGTATCTGTGGGCACCAGGGCAACCGTAATACCCAGCTCTTCTTCATCGCCGAGAATATGGTCGGGATCATAGAGCTTGAAGGCCAAACCTAACACCGTGGCTATCGGGCCCAAGGTGATATAGCGCTTGTGCCAATTAACACGCATACCAAGGACCTTTTCGCCTTGATATTCGCCGTAACAGACTACGCCACGGTCAATCATGGATGCCGCATCAGATCCGGCCTCCGGACTGGTCAGCGCAAAGCAGGGAATATCAGTGCCATCTGCCAGACGTGGCAAATAGTAGTCCTTTTGCTCTTGCGTACCGTGAGCCAGTAGCAGCTCTCCCGGGCCCAATGAGTTAGGCACCATTACTGTGACACCCACACAGGTACTGCGGGTGGTAATTTTGGTCACTATCTCCGCATGAGCTGTCGGGGAAAAGCCAAGGCCGCCATATTTCTTGGGAATAATAATGCCAAAAAAGCGATTTTTCCGAAGGAAATCCCAAACATGCTCCGGAATATTGCGATCCACATAGCTAATTTGCCAATCGTTGATCATTCGGCACAGCTCTTCGACTGGCCCCTCCAGGAAAGCCTGCTCCTCTTCATTGAGCGCAGGTGGACCCATCCCCAACAATTGATCCCAATGTGGTTTACCTGACAATAACTCAGCGTCCCACCAAACCTCACCCGCTTCCATCGCCTCCCTTTCTGTTTCAGAAATTGGCGGAAGTACCCGTTTAATAATTTTTAAAAGAGGCGCGGTAAAGAATTTTTTGCGCAATTCGCTCATTTTCACCTTCCATAGCGGCAGCCGTTGCAACAAACACTGCCAATTCCCGCAGGGTCGAGAGAGTCATCAATGCACAATAATAGGAGACGTTTGATTGCAGGTAAGAATTCACAGAAGAAATCCATGCCCCTACCCGGATAGACATTTTATTTTTCAACAAAACCGGCGTTGTTTTTTTTAGGGCCATTGAAAAGTTATTGAGATTAGCTTTTTCTCACTCCGTCCACAGCAATTCGTATTGTGAGACTCCCTCACCCCCTTTCAATTAAATAACCATTTTTCCAGGGACTTGGCCTTATAACTTTTTGAAAGGGAAAGAAAAATAAACAAGGATTTTGACATGAAGCGATTAACGGCAATATCTCTCACCAGCATCAGCCTGATGCTCCCTTCATTAATTTACGCCGATCTTATCGGCGAAGCACCGCGCTTAGACCCTGCAGATAGGATTAGCCAGGATGAAATTTCCCAAGGACAACTCCACCTCGACGAAATACGTGAAGCGGGGCTGATTATTTTCAGCACGCCTTTCAATCGTTACGACGGTTTTGGTGATGGCCCCCACGATTTTTCTGAACCGGACAACCATTCCCCCACCGGAGGTAACAGGCCCACCCTGCAAGGTAATGGCACATTTTTACGGGTCAATGGCCTTGATGCGCAAAATTGCCTGGAGTGCCACACCGTTATCAGCAATCGAACAACGCCACCCAGATTGGGCATTGGCGGAGGTGGAGGATTCGGAACCAGCGTATTATTCCGTCCCGCCAATATCGATGTTATCGATGAAAACTTTGACGGTATCGCAGAGTTTGATGGGCGGCTGATTAATCCGGTATTTTTATTTGGCGCTGGGGGGATTGAATTGGTTGGTCGTGAGATGACCCATGAATTACAAAATCTTAAACAACACGCCCTCAATAACCCCGGCACCATCGTTGAACTGGAAACAAAATCAGTCAGTTTTGGGAGCATCATTGCGGACGAGTACGGCAATTTGGATACAACCAATGTCGAAGGCGTCGAGCACGATTTGGTTGTCAGGCCCTTTGGTCGAAAAGGTGACAACGCCTCAGTCAGGGAGTTCGATGTCTCCGCCTTGGCATTTCATATGGGGATGCAGGCCTCGGAAGCCTTTGGCGGAGCAACAGCAGATGCTGATAACGACGGAGTCGTCAACGAAATCACCGTTGGGGACTTATCCGCACTGAGTATCTTTATTACCACCCTGGAACCACCATTCGATGTCGATGACAGAGAACACCGTGACGGCCGGAGGCTTTTCTCCGATATTGGCTGCGCCGACTGCCACCGCCCAACGATGGTCACCCAGAGAAGGACCCTCCCTTATAAACTTACCGGCTCTCCAGAAACTCCCTTTGAAGACATTTTTTACGAAGTGGACCTCACCAAGCAACCGACAAGTTTTCGCCAAACCCGCAATGGCGGAATAGAGGTCGCGATGTTCTCTGATCTCAAGCGCCACGACATGGGCGAGGGGCTGGCTGAGAACGCCTTCTTCCAAACGGACCAGCAAAACCGTGAGTTTATTACCGCACGCCTTTGGGGAGTGGCCGATACCGCGCCCTATTTACACGACGGCAGAGCCACTACGTTGGCAGAAGCCATTTTTCTCCACGACAGCCCCGGAAGCGAGGCCAGTAACGCAGCACAGAATTTCAAGTATTTAAGTGAAAATGATCAGAATAAGATCTTGGCATTTTTGATGTCCCTGAGAATGCCGGAGAACCCCGCTGAAGATCTAATTGATCCCCGCTGAGTTGATTCTCAACAACTGGCAGCGCTTTTGGGCTGCCAGTTTCCAGACCTAATGGACTTACTGGTGTTTTTAGGTCAGTGCCTTACCCGCCACAATTACACCGTTGTTATCCGCGTAGAGGTATTCCCCCGGGCGGAAATCCACACCGGCAAAGCTCACCGCCAGGCCTCTTTCACCAATTCCCTTTTTTTCTGTTTTCATTGGATGGCTACCAAGTGCCTGCACCCCCAGATCCAGTTCCGCGATTTCATCTACATCGCGAATGCAGCCATACATCAGGATACCTTCCCAACCGTTAGCAACCGCCTTTTCTGCCAGCATATCGCCAAGACAAGCCCGCCGCATAGATCCACCGGCATCGACTACCAAAACCTTGCCCTGCCCCGGTTCAGCCACCAGTTCTCGCACCAGGGAGTTATCTTCAAAACATTTGATAGTGACAATCTGCCCACCAAAACGATCTCGGCCACCGTAATTGATAAACATAGGATCAACTACTCGCACCTCATCAGGGTAGGCATCACATAAATCGGGGGTTGACTTGAGCATCAATATTCTCGCAGCAATCTATGGAAGAGAAGAATAATAGCGGGAAAAAAGTAGAAGAGCTAAGAGGCAAATAAATACCGGGTATCACCACGATGGATAATACCCGGCCAAGCCTTCGCTGCCACGAAATTGAAACTAGTGTGTTACACGAACCGGCGTGCCTACACGCACATGCTGATAGAACTTTCTCGCCATATGTGGGGGCATACGCACACAGCCATGAGAAGCGGGATAGCCGGGCACGTGGCCAGAGGCATGCAGACCGATACCGCCATTAAAACGAATGTAATTATTCATTTTTGCACCGCGATACACAGTACCCGCAGGGCGACGATGCTTTCGAGTATTTACATTAGATCTCACGACTCTGCCAGTGCGTCTATCAACAAAACTGCCATAAATAGACGAGCGGTGATAAGGGTGTTTGGACAACACACGAAAATGTCCGGGGCGTGTGCTGTAACCGCGCTTCCCCGAAGAAATACGGGAGACACCAACTAATTTCCCACCTTTATACAGATATGCGCGCTGCTCACTTAAATCAATTCTAATTGATGGACTACCACCCCTGGCTGCAGCGCGATCATCAAACCAATTAGATGCGCGTGGCTTTGCATCTGCCGGTGGCGCTGCCATTAAAGCCATAAGGCACACCATCAAAAAGACATGAAGTATGGGGATTTGAAACTGTCTACTCATTTGCATAGCTCACCTCACCGAGTCTGGGTACCCTGCCCTGAATCCAACAGATAAACAGTCTGTCGGTAATTTTCAGGTGCACGCCAGTGGGGCCAGGGCCCACGGCGAACATTTTTACGGAGCACATTGCGCAATCTGTTTTTCGATTTACACGCAACCTTAAGACTCTTCCGATTCTATTGAGGCGAGCGGAAAGATTTAGAATGAATTCTTCTGTGCGGATCAGCTGATAGAGGTTTGTATTTTTTGGTTAATGTGTCGTTTAAATTTTTCAAACACAATTAGCAGAACAAAATCAGATGTTTCCGGGTTTAACCGCAACAACGGACTCATTTTCCACCAAGGCAAACATCGCTTCAGCAGAAAAATTACAATTAAATATAGCGGGGGAAAAATTGGGAAAGCGGCCCACAATTGGGCCGCTTAAAGAGGAAAATTAACCTTCCTCGTTGGCCAGGAATAGCCAGGTATCTACTGCGGTATCCGGATTCAGGGACACACTGTCGATCCCCTCATCCATCAACCAGCGGGCGAAGTCTTTATGGTCAGAAGGACCCTGACCACAAATACCTACATATTTACCCGCTTTCTTACAGGCTTGGATTGCCCTGGAAAGCAGAGCCTTGACCGCTGGGTTGCGCTCATCAAACAAATCGGCAACCAGGCCGGAGTCGCGGTCCAGACCAAGCGTTAGCTGGGTCAAGTCATTGGAACCGATGGAGAAACCATCAAAGTGCTGCAGGAAGTCTTCCGCCAGCAAAGCGTTGGACGGCAGTTCGCACATCATAATGACCTTAAGGCCACCTTCTCCACGGCGCAGGCCGTTTTCAGCCAGCAGACCGACTACTTCCTCAGCTTCTTCCGGGGTGCGGACGAAGGGCACCATGATTTCCACATTGGTCAGTCCCATTTCATCGCGGACTTTCTTCAGTGCACGGCACTCCAGGGCAAAGCACTGGCGGAAATCTTCAGAGCGATAGCGAGCTGCACCACGGAAGCCAAGCATTGGGTTTTCTTCGCTTGGCTCGTACAACTGGCCACCCACAAGGTGCGCATACTCATTAGATTTAAAGTCGGACAAGCGTACGATGACGCGATTCGGTGCGAAGGCCGCAGCCAAGGTAGCGATACCTTCCACCAGTTTTTCGACAATAAAGTCTTCTGGAGAATCGTATCCGCCGATACGCTCGCGAATATTCTGCTGCAGATCTTCCGGCAGGTTATCCAGTTCGAGCAGTGCTTTCGGGTGAATACCGATCATGCGGTTGAGGATAAACTCGAGGCGTGCAAGGCCAACGCCCTGGTTCGGCAGATGGCTGAAAGCAAATGCTCGATCCGGGTTGCCCACGTTCAACATAATTTTGAACGGCAGCTCCGGCATTTCTGCAACTTCAGTTTCCTCGCGCTGGAATTCCAGTTCACCAGCCATTACAAAACCGGTATCGCCTTCCGCACAGGAAACTGTCACCGGGGTGCCGGTTTCCAGCAGCTCGGTTGCATTACCACAACCTACAACTGCGGGGATGCCCAGCTCACGGGCGATAATTGCCGCGTGACAAGTACGGCCGCCGCGATTGGTAACAATAGCACTCGCTTTCTTCAGGACCGGCTCCCAATCCGGGTCGGTCATGTCGGTAACCAGGACTTCACCATCCTGCATCAGCGCCATATCTTCTACGGATTCAAGCTTGCGAACGGGGCCCGCGCCAATGCGCTGGCCGATTGCGCGACCTTCACACAATACGTCACTGCGCTCCTGCAAGCTGTAGCGCTCGATGCTGGTTCCCTGATCGCGGGAGCGTACAGTTTCCGGGCGTGCCTGTACGATAAACAACTTACCGCTGTCGCCGTCTTTGGCCCACTCGATATCCATCGGGCGTCCGTAGTGCTCTTCAATCTTGCGAGCCTGGATTGCCAGGTCTGTCAGCTCCTCATCGTTGAGGGCAAAGCGCTGGCGGTCTTCGTCTGCCACCGGGATAGTTTTTACGGAACGACCACATTCACCGCTCTCGTCGTAAACCATCTTGATCGCTTTACTGCCGCGATTGCGGCGCAGAATCGCAGGACGGCCCGCATCCAGGGCTGGCTTGTAGAGGTAAAATTCGTCCGGGTTAACCGCACCTTGAACAACGGTTTCGCCCAAACCAAAGGCGGCGGTGATAAAGATCACATCGCGGAAGCCACTCTCTGTGTCCAGGGTAAACATCACACCCGCTGCACCAGTCTCACTGCGCACCATGTGCTGGATACCGGCAGACAGGGCAACGCCCACATCCGCATAACCGGTGTGCACGCGGTAGGCGATAGCACGGTCGTTGTAGAGGGAAGCAAAAACTTCTTTTACTGCCTTCAATACAGCCTCGATACCGCGGATATTCAGGAAGGTCTCCTGCTGACCGGCGAAGGACGCATCCGGCAAGTCTTCGGCGGTTGCAGAGGAGCGAACTGCAACAGCAGTTTCCGCACCACCCAGGGCCTCATAGCCCTCGCGAATCTCTTTTTCCAGCTGCTCGGGGAACGGAGTCTGTAAAATCCAGTTGCGGATTTCATCTCCCGCCTGGGCCAGCTCGGTGACATTACCAACATCCAATCCTTGCAAACGCTCGGCTATACGCTGCTCCAGCTGTTCGTGAGCCAGGAAAGCCCTAAAGGCTTCTGCGGTGGTAGCGAAGCCACCGGGTACGCTCACACCGGCACCGGCGAGAGAGGAGATCATCTCGCCCAGTGATGCGTTCTTGCCGCCGACTTTGTCGACATCGGCCATGCCCAGTTTTGCGAAGTCGATCGTGAAGTTCGTCAAGTGAAGGCCCTCTAAAATTCAGGTTGAGTGGCGGCAGATTATAAGGATGAGTTTTGTAAAAAATAGCCCGTAAAAATTGGCCAAAATGTTGTAAATTTTCTACAAAAATTGCAAAACGCCAGAATAAAAGACCTTTGCCCCATTCCTCCCCTACAATAGCCCCCTCACGCCGACAAACTGAGAACAAACATGGCAAAAGACAAGCGCACGGCTTTTTTTATCTCCGACGGAACCGGTCTCACCGTCGAAGCGATTGGCCACAGCCTACTCGCACAATTCCGCGATCAACAAGTTGAGCAGGTCACGCTTCCCTATATCGACTCCACCGAAAAAGTTAAACAGGCCCTGCAACGCATAGAAAAAGCTGCCGATGAATCCGGTTTACAGCCAATCATTATTACCAGCATTGTTTCCGACAAGATCCGGGAACAGCTGCACCAAAGCTCTGCGCTGATGCTCGATATCTTCGAGAACTACCTCACGCCACTGGCCAATCTGTTTAACCGGGATCCGGCACAGATGGTCAACGTCTCTCACGGCATTGACGACAACCGCCGCTACACCGACCGGATTGAAGCAGTGCATTTCGCCATGGACAATGACGATGGCCGCAGAGTCAGCGAATTCCAGCAAGCCGATGTAATCCTGCTGGGCGTTTCCCGCTCCGGCAAAACGCCTACCTGCTTGTACCTGGCACTCCAGTTTGGCCTGCGCGCGGCAAACTACCCCATCACCGAAGAGGATATGGACTCCACCACCCTGCCCAAGATCCTGCGCCCGTTTCGCAACAAGCTGTTTGGCCTGACAATCGAGCCTGAGCGCCTGATGCAAATTAGACAGGAAAGGCGCGCCAACAGCCGCTACGCTTCTAAGGAACAATGTGAATTCGAGGTGCGCCAAGTTGAGCAAATGCTGAGGCGGGCCCAGGTGCCTTTCCTCAATGCAACCCAACTTTCGGTGGAGGAACTCGCCACCCGCCTGATGTCTCAGGCCGGTATTGAGCGCAGGATTGACTAAAGAGCCACACACCCTTTAATTGCCGCCGCAAAATGTGTAGTGTGCGCCGTCTTCCGGACTGCTGTAGCTTGATATGCAAATTGTCTCTCTGCCCTACTCATTAAACACGCCCGCCGCATTTGCGGCGATAGCGGATTTACCTATCCCCGTTTGGCTCGACAGCGGTCGACCTCTCGCGGAGGGTGGGCGCTATGACATCATTAGTGCCGACCCGATAAATACCCTCGAGTTAAGTGCCGACACGCCCGAGCCATTTGCCCGGCTGGATGACCTCGTGTGCGAACTCTGCCCTCAGGACAGGGACTCACAACTGCCTTTTTGCGGCGGGGTTATTGGTTACGCTGGCTATGAACTCGGTGTAGAGGGCAATTATCTACCGGCAGATATGCGCCCTACGGACTTGCCCGCAGGCTTTTTTGGTCTCTACACATGGGCCTTTATTGCCGACCACCAACTGGGCAGCAACCACCTGGTTTTCCACCCCGCCTGCCCCCCCCAGCAAGTTCGCGAATTGATACAGCGATTTAAAGCTATCAACTGGGAGACCACGCTTACGCCTGGGGACTTCCGGCTGCATTCACCATTTGAGCACGAACTGAGTGCAGATGATTATCGGGCACAAATTGAGCAGATACTGGAATATATCGCCGCTGGCGATATCTATCAGGCAAACTTTACCCAGCGTTTCAGGGCCCCTTATAGCGGCGATCTGCTAACAGCTTACCTGGCATTGCGCTCTCAAGCTGCCGGTCCCTTTTCTGCTTATATGGCCCTGCCCCATGGCAGCCTGCTCAGTATGTCGCCGGAGCGATTTATCCGAGCTGACGGCGCCAGTTTGCGCACGGAACCGATTAAAGGCACTGCAGCAAGACACGCTGATAAGATGGCCGATCAGCGTGCCGCCTTCTCGCTGCAGAGAAGCCCCAAGGACCGGGCGGAAAACCTGATGATCGTCGATTTACTGCGCAATGATTTGAGCAAGCTGTGTCGCAGTGGCACCGTACGTGTTCCCGAGCTATTCCAATTGGCGAGTTTTGCCAATGTCCACCACTTGGTCAGCGTAGTAACTGGTGAGCTACCCGAAGAGTCAGTTTATAGCGAATTACTCGAAGCTTGTTTCCCCGGCGGGTCTATCACAGGTGCTCCAAAGCGACGCTCAATGGAAGTGATCCGGGAGCTGGAATCCAGTCCCCGGGGGATTTATTGCGGCAGTATTGGCTACATCAGCAGCTGTGGCCGCGCTGACACCAATATCGCCATCCGGACCTTCAGTGCCAACGATGGACATCTAACCTGCGCGGCAGGTGGTGGGATCGTTGCAGATTCCGATCCCACTTCAGAACATCAGGAGTGCTTGGCCAAGGTGCGCTTACTACTGGAAACAACTGAACAATTTTTGCAGTAGGCATCAAATCGCCGAAAAACGACTAAAAATTAGCCTATTTTGGCGCCTTTTGTAGCATCACTACAAATTTCAGTTATAAAGGTATCGGCGATTGATATTTCAAAGTTATTAGGGGTTCTGATAGATTCAGTCCATCTTGCCTTTAATAGCATTGCACTGGATCAAGGAAATTATCGTGAAGATCACACTGGTCAAGAAAATTCTCGCCGACGGCTCGCCCTGCGCCAAGTGTCGCGACGTTGAAGAAAAGCTGGAAGAAAATGGCCAAATGCAATTTATCGACCAGACACTTATCGCCGACGTGCGTGACCCGCAAAGCCCGGGCTTACTGCTGGCTCAGCAGTACAAGGTAGAGCGAGCGCCCTTCTTTGTCGTAGAGCGCGAAGGTAAGGAAGCAGAGATTTTCACTGTTTACTTCAAGTTCGCCAAAGAAGTACTGCGCCCCCTGATCGAGATGGAGGCTTCATAGCCTCCATCCCTTAGCTTTATTCGGCACTTCCATTCAGCAGCACCTCTAGTAAACGGGCAACTCCATATCGGCGAACAGCGCATCGACCTCAGAACGGGATGTCGCCTGTGCCGCCTGGTCAATCAGCTCACGGCTGAGATGGGGGGCAAATTGCTGGATAAACTCATACATAAAGCCCCGCAGGAAAATCCCCTTACGGAAGCCGATTTTCGTAACACTCGATTCAAATAGATCACTGGCATCGAGAGCCACAAGGTCCTCATCTTCGCCATCAACGGCCATATCAGCCACAATGCCAATTCCCAATCCCAGACGCACGTAAGTTTTGATTACATCAGCATCGGCGGCGGTAAAGACTACCTTAGGTGACAACCCTTTCTCCAAGAAAGCTTCATCTAACTTGGAGCGGCCGGTAAACCCAAATACATAAGTAACTATCGGGTACTTCGCCACGTCCTCAAGGGATAGCTTGCTCACTTGGCAAAGCGGGTGATCTTTCGGTACCAGGATGCAGCGGTTCCAGCGGTAGACAGGCATCATCACCAAGTCGCTGAAAAGCTCCAGAGCTTCAGTAGCAATAGCAAAGTCTGCAGTGCCATCTGCCGCCATCTCAGAAATTTGCATAGGGGTTCCCTGGTGCATATGCAGGGAAACCTCAGGATAACGGCCTATAAACAACTTAATAATCGGGGGCAAGGCATAGCGCGCCTGGGTGTGAGTGGTAGCTACAGCGAGACTACCTTTTTTATCATTGCTGAACTCTTGCGCAACCTGTTTGATATTCTCCACTTTGCGCATAATTTCGCCGGCAGTCTTTAAGATTGCCTCCCCTGCCGGGGTCACCCTTGTGAGATGCTTGCCGCTGCGTGCGAAGATTTCTACGCCAAGCTCATCCTCCAAAAGTCGGATTTGCTTACTAATTCCCGGCTGGGAGGTATAGAGGCTCTGCGCTGTAGCAGAAACATTGAGGTCGTGATGTGCCACTTCCCAGATATATCTCAACTGCTGCAGCTTCATAGATCCTCCCTTTCATTAAGTTCGCTCATGGCCGAGAGCGAGTAATACCATTTTTTGATCGATAGTTATAAAAACTATCTTGAGTTATACGAGAAAAGAATAGCAGTGAATCAAAGCCAGGGCCAATGGACGGTTGAATATCCGTGGTAGAGACGAAAGTGTCAATCAACTTTGGGGGATCCCGGACTTTCTGTCGGCTTTATTTTCTAATAATTAGAGCTAAGCCTCTCGGATGAGGACCGGGAAAAGTTCGAACATTATCAGCATAGAAAGCACTGAGTGATAACGTACACCTTTATCACTTTTGAACTTTTTATACCTCTGCATTTGCGATTCCATGAGGAACATGGCCCGTAGCCACATGCTCACCTGCAGAAACACAGTGACTAGGCTGATCATCAAAGAAGACATCGGCGCCAAAAGCCCGCAGGAACTCACCTTTAGGAAGCCCGCCGAGAAAAACTGACTCATCCACTCTAATATCCCAGGCGCGCAATGTCCTGATGACCCGCTCATGGGCCGGAGCGGAACGTGCCGTTACCAAAGCCGTTCGTATCGGGCAGGTATCCATCTCAAATTCAGCCTGCAATCTCTGCAAAGCTTCAAGGAACCCCTTAAAGGGCCCTCCCCCCAGTGGCTTCTGTGCTGAGGCACGCTCTGCCTCAGTAAAAGCAGCCAGGCCTTCCGTTTTGTAGACTCGCTCAGCCTCATCAGAGAAGATTACCGCATCGCCGTCAAAGGCAAATCGCAACACATCATCACGATATTCGCGATTTCCTCCGGCAACCAAGGTTGCCGCAGCAACCCCCTGCTCCAACGCTTGGCGGACATCTACACCATCAGCAGACAAAAACAGGTTGCATCCAAATGGGCCAATATAACGGTAAGGGCTTCCACCATTGCAAAAGGCCGCACGAGTAATATTGAGTCCATAGTGCTCTATCGAGTTAAATACCCTTAATCCGGTATCGGCACTATTCCTTGATAGCAGAATCACCTCCACCCGTGGCTCACCGCCAAGAAGCTCATTGATCTTTAGAAACTTCTCAACCAGAGGGAATGCGTCCCCTTTTTCCAGAACATCGTTCTCACGCTCAACTTGATAATGAGAAAAGGCGTGCAATCCCTGCTCCTCAAATACCTTGTGGCTATCGCTAAGGTTAAACAGAGCGCGAGAGGAAATAGCGATTACTAACTTATCTGGACGCACAGCCATTAGGGAGCCTCTACATCGTTAATCCACCGACACCGCAGCTTCACTGAGGGCAGTGAGAGTCTGCGACAAATCTCAAACTTATATTCCACAAATTGAGCGATATGTACAGATAAGAATGCCAGCCCTTCCCGATGTTACCTCCAGAGCGCTGCACAAGTGTCCAGGGAGTCAAAGTTGCTTTGACTGCGGGACTAAGACGATGGAGCAAAACATTTCAAAACTCGAAATTGAAACCGCCCCAAACTACCGCGTGCATTTTTCTACAGTAAAGTTTTGGTAGAGTTAATATCCACCCCCATCAAATTCAGAAAGGATTAATACTTTAATCCTTTAGTTTGACAACCCCTTAAAGAACCCAGACTAATACACCCCTTCAAACTTAACAAACATATAGCACCCTCTTCATGCAAATTGAATTAAATTGAAGAATTTCGCACCAGAAATAAACAAAAATAACAAAACCACAGAAAGCTTTACCGTTTAAATACAATTCAAAAAAAGTTTGCCACTCAGAAAAAAGCTATAAACTAACCAATTAAAACCCCTCAAATAACCAAAGTTGCAAATATCAGAATTCGTGACATACACATCAAAAAAACAATTTGACCTTTCAAGTTTACATCCACTACAAAAAAATTATTGTCAGGAATAACAACAAGGGATATCGTTATTTCGCCTGACAACGGCAAACAACCCCCAAGAAAATTTTGCACATAAACTCCATACAGCCCTCAGCTCATAGCGCGAGATATTCTTGGGGTGTGATTCAATTGGCCGCTTAACCAGACAGCATTAACCACTGAGCGTTTAATTTATGCTCCCGGTTAACTATGGCCATTAAATTATAATCATAAAGAGAATTACTTAATGAAATATTTGTTAGGAGCCGCTAGCACACTCGCACTCGCTATTAGCGCCCAAGCGGCGGAGCGTATTAATGTCACACCAGAGTTACTTTCCAATCAGTCCCTAGCCTCAATCGCTGGCTCAGATATGAAGTTGGAAAAGGTTCGCGAGCGCACGCTTGCCAATGGGAGAACGGTTGCCCGATATCGGCAAACTCATAAAGGCATACCCGTTTGGGGGAGAACCATAACCAGTTCCAGGCAAGGCTTAACTGAAAAAGTGAGAGGCCACGTACTCTCAGGCCTAGAGCTGGAGGTACCTACCGCCCGCGCAACAATTGATGCCGATAATGCTATTGATCGAGCCATGAATCATCAGTTGAATCTACGCACTCAGGATGGTGATAGTAAAAAAGCCCTCTCAATGTCGTCCATGCGCTTCAACGCACAAAACCAGAAAAAAGAGCTCTATGTCTATGTCGATGAAAACGACCAGGCGCGATTAGCTTATTTGGTTAACTGGGTCGAATACGGAGATGAGCCGAGCAGACCGTTCTATTTTGTAGACGCACTTACTGGCGAAGTTATCAAGCAATGGGACGGCCTTGCCTTCCAGGATGCCACAGGCCCCGGTGGCAATGAAAAAACCGGGCGTTATGAATATGGAACGGACTTCCCTGCCCTCGAAGTTGACAATAACTGCTCCATGAACACTGCTAACGTAGAGACTGTGGATTTGAATCACGGTACAAGCGGAGGTAGCGTTTTCTCCTTCACCTGTCCGGAAAATGATTACAAAGAAATCAATGGTGCTTATTCCCCGTTGAATGATGCCCACTTCTTCGGCAACGTCGTTTTCAATATGTATAGTGACTGGTATGGAACATCGCCGCTCACACAAAAATTAAGAATGCGAGTTCACTACAGCAACAACTACGAGAACGCCTTCTGGGATGGCAGCCAAATGACATTTGGTGATGGCTTCACAACCTTCCACCCTCTTGTCAGCTTGGATGTATCCTCTCATGAGGTGAGCCATGGCTTTACTGAACAAAACTCCAATCTGACCTACGCCAACCAATCCGGCGGCATCAACGAAGCCTTCTCTGACATGGCCGGTGAAGCTGCCGAGTTCTACATGAAGGGCACTAACGACTGGATGGTGGGGGCCGATATATACAAGGCTGATGGCGCTCTTCGCTATATGGATGACCCCACCAAAGATGGCAGATCCATTGGCCATGCTTCCGACTACTATAGCGGCATGGACGTACACTACAGCTCCGGCGTATTCAACCGGGCTTTCTACCTGATCGCCAACTCAAGCGGCTGGAACACCCAAACTGCTTTCGATATTTTTGTGCTTGCTAACCAAACTTATTGGAATCAAAGCACTGATTATATTGAAGGTGCTTGCGGAGCCCTGTCGGCTACTGAAGATCTCGGATACGATACTGCAACAGTAATCGCAGCGTTCGACACCGTAGGTGTATCTACCAGCAACTGTGGCGATGATGGTGGTTCAAACTCAGAAGGCTGGGAAGAAACCAACTTATCAGGCCGCCGAAATAGCTGGCAGCACTTCACTCTGGATGTACCATCAGGCTCATCATCTTTGACCGTCGAAATGCTCGGCGGCAATGGCGATGCCGATTTGTACGTCCGTTATGGTGCCACCCCAACCAGCGACAGCTGGGATTGTCGTCCTTACGTAGACGGCAATAATGAATTCTGTAGCTTTAGCAATCCAGCTGCAGGCACCTGGCACATCAGTGTGCAAGGCTATATTTCATACAGAGGGGTAACTCTTTCCGCCCAGAGCCAATAATATTTAAGGCCGGTGCCGACACATTAGTGTGTCGGCACTCTCTATCACATCATTCAAAGACTAGCTTCCAAACCTATCTAACAAACTGTGGTAAAGCATCCCCAACACCAACCCCGGCCACCTCAATAAAGTGCCACCTGGAAACTCTACTTTAGGAAGAGAAGAAAACACGTTGTAACCCTCACTCTCCCCATAAATTGCATCAGCCAGAAGCTTGCCGGCAAAAGTCGCCGTAGGCACTCCATGTCCAGAATACCCCTGACTGTAATATAGGCCCGACTGCAACTGTCCTATACAGGGCATCCGATTCATAGTAATGGCCAGCGTACCCCCCCAGCCGAAATCAACAGCAGTATTTTCCAGCTGCGGGTAAACCCTCAACATATACTTGCGGACGAAACTGCGAATATCTTTGGGGAAACGCCTAGTGTAATTTTCCCCTCCCCCAAAAATTAAGCGGTTATCGCCAGATAATTTCCAATAATTTATAACAAATAAAGTATCTTGCAGTGCGAAGTCATTGGCTATGATTTCCCTAGCGAGCCCCTCCGGTAAGGGCTCTGTTGCCAGCACAAAATTATTTATTGGCATTATGCGCCCCGCTAAGCGGGGCTCAAGATCTTTCAAGTAACCATTGCAAGCTAAAATCAACTTTTCGGCCTTCACCTTTCCTCGTGCAGTTTTCACCGTAAAGGGAGAAGAGCTCGAATACCCTTGCACACCACTACACTCAAAAAACCTGGCACCAGCAGAAACTGCTGCGCGGGCAAGACCTAATGCAAAATTGAGAGGATGAAGATGTAGCGAACCAAAATCCAGCTGTGCGCCGAGATATCGTTTGCTACTTACAAGCTCTCGAACTTCTTCTTTCTCTATATACTCAACTTGCCTGTAATCATATTTCTCTCTGAGTTCTTCAGTTTCATCCTGCAGATATTTATCGTGACTGGATTTTGCTGCAAGATGCATGATCCCGCGTTTTAAATCACATTGAATCTGATTCCTGACTATAAGACTTTCCACCAGTTGAACAGCGTTGATACTCAAATCCCAGAGCTGCTTAGCGGTGTCGAATCCGAACATGGCTTCCAGATCACCCTGACTTCGCCTTTGTCCAACACCGACATGTCCTCCATTCCTTCCTGATGCGCCCCAACCAATCCTATTAACCTCCAGAAGCACCACACGGTAGCCGCGCTCTGCCAAGTGCAAAGCACTGGAAAGTCCCGTATAACCACCACCAATAACGCAGACATCTGCCTCCACGTTACCTTCCAGGCATGGATACTCCTGAAGGTCGTTAGCTGTAGCGGCATAATAGGATTCCGTGTGCTCATCCAACCTATTCATCACCTTCATATTTCTACCAGATACCCTCAATGCCATTTAAATAAACGGCCCTGTTCCAATCGGCAGTATATAGTTCCTTTACACAGGAGGAATTATTTTCAGCGCAACGCTTTCCGGCACTGATCATAGAATTTCACTCAGGAAGAAAAAGTAAGCAATGGCTATCCAATGGATAAAATTACAAACTGGCTGGCAAATCACAATATTGCAGAAGTTGAATGCCTTGTTCCCGACATGTCAGGTAACGCCAGAGGAAAGTTCACCCCCACCGATAAGTTCTTAACTCAAGACAGCCGTTTACCGGAAAGCATTTTGGTGCAAACTGTCACGGGGGATTATGTCGACGAACACAATGAGCTTGTTGATCCAGCAGACACCGACATGCTCCTAATCCCTGACCCCAACTCAGTGCGCCTAAACCCTTGGGCCAATGATCCGACAGCACAAATCATTCATGACTGCCATTCTCGAGATGGGGACCCTCACCCTATCAGCACCCGTAATATTTTAAAATTTGTCCTCGAAAAATATGCAGACAGAGGATGGAAGCCTATTGTCGCCCCTGAGGTAGAGTTTTATCTTGTAAAAAGAAACCTGGACCCGGATGAAAAGCTATCCGCGCCTGTGGGAAGATCGGGACGCACAGAAAAAACCCGACAATCCTATAGCATTGATGCGGCCAATGAATACGAGCCCATCATTGAAGACATGTATGATTTTTGTGAAGCTCAGGGGCTTGATGTCGACACACTGATCCACGAATCAGGCACTGCCCAGATGGAAATTAACTTTCTACATGGAGATCCACTTCATTTAGCTGACCAGGTCTTTACCTTTAAACGCACAGTGCGCGAAACGGCTCTGCGCCACGGCATTTATGCAACCTTCATGGCAAAACCGATGGAAGACGAACCTGGAAGCGCGCTGCACTTACACCAGAGTGTGGCGGATAGAAAAACCGGTGAAAATATTTTTGTCGATAATACAGGAAAAGAGAGCAATAATTTCTTGCATTTTATTGGCGGCATGCAGAAATACACTCCCGGTTTTATTAGTTTTTTTGCTCCAAATGTAAACTCCTATCGCCGCTTTACACCTGAAATGGCCGCACCCACCAGTCTCCACTGGGGTTACGACAACCGAACAACAGGCCTTCGGGTTCCCGACAGCTCGCCACAAAGTAAACGTCTTGAAAATCGTTTTCCCGGAGCAGACTGCAATCCCTACCTTGCCATAGCAGCTTCTCTTGCCTGCGGGTATTTAGGAATGACCAATAAAGTCGCACCGAGCGCACCTTATCAGGGCGACTGCTCCAAAGAGTCAATTACACTTCCCCGCACCCAGGAACATGCCCTGACACTCCTATCAGATTGTGATGAAGCGACAGAAATGTTTGGCAGTAAATTCGTAAAAGCCTGGAGCGCAATCAAGAGAAATGAATATGAAGAGTTTAATCGTGTGATCAGTTCGTGGGAGAGGGAATTTCTATTATTAAATGTATAAATAACCGTTCCACTAAAAGCTAACAGAAATAATAAACTGTTATCGCCAAATTTATTTTTTCGGAAAAAACAACTCATCTTTTCCACCTCACAGGCAGAACATCACTTCCTAATTTGTGACGATCCGAGCAAAAATATCGAAAACAATTCAAATATATTAGTTTGCCATCACCTTTTTGTTGCCTAGATGCGTATGCAGGGTAATCTCAAGTTGCCCAATTAATTAGGGCAACCGGTTTGAGAAAGCGAACGCCACTGCCGCTACCGCGGTCCCTTCCTGGCGACGGTTATCTTCTGCTGTCTTACCACATAAAAATCCAGCCTGTATTGGCCAACCAGATTTAATACGGTCCCCACAAGGGAAATACGGCTGTATACCGGCGGATTCATATATAAAAAAGCTATAAAAGGGAAAGCTAGCAATGAAGCATTTTGTAGGACTAAGCTGCACTTTAGCCTTGGCTATTAGTGCACATGCTGTTGAGCGCGTCCCCGCCACGGCGGACATGCTCTCACCACAAACTTTAGCTGCCACCGGCGGATCGGATATGGCGCTCGAAAAAGTTCGTGAGCGCACTCTCGTCAACGGCAAAACCGTAGCCCGCTACCAACAGACTCACAAAGGCATTCCTGTCTACGGCCAAACAGTAACCAGCTCCGGGCAGGGTCTGATTACTGAGGTTCGCGGCAATGTCATCACTGGGCTGGAACTGGAAGTACCCAATATCAAAGCATTTATCAATGAAGATAATGCTATTGAGCGGGCAATGGACCACCAGATCAACTGGCGCACGCAGCAGGGCGTTATCCAGGGAGCTTTGTCAGTTCAGGCTTTGAAGCTGGAAGCACATAACCCCAAAAAGAAACTCTACGTCTATATCGATGAGCAAGACAATGCCCGCTTGGCTTACCTGGTCAACTGGGTTGAGTACGGCGATGAACCCACACGCCCCTTCTACTTTATCGATGCAATGACTGGCGAAGTTCTCAAGCATTGGGACGGCTTGAACTTTGCACAAAATGCGACAGGCCCAGGGGGCAATTCAAAGACCGGGCGCTACGAGTACGGTACTGACTACCCCCACATGATTGTTGACGACAGCTGTGCCATGGATACGGACAATGTAGAAACCGTTGATATGAACCACAGCACGAATGGCGGTAGTATCCACTCGTTCACTTGCCCGGACAATGACTATAAGTCAATCAACGGCGCTTACTCACCACTCAATGACGCACACTTCTTTGGCGGTGTGGTCTTTGATCTCTATAGCGACTGGTACAACACATCACCTCTCACACAAAAACTGAGAATGCGGGTGCACTACAGCAACAACTACGAGAATGCCTTCTGGGATGGCAGCCAGATGACATTTGGTGATGGCCAGAGCTACTTCTATCCACTGGTTAGCCTCGATGTTTCCGCTCACGAAGTCAGCCACGGCTTTACCGAGCAAAATTCGGACTTGAATTACTACAATCAGTCCGGCGGTATCAATGAAGCCTTCTCTGATATTGCCGGTGAAGCTGCCGAGTACTATATGCGCGGCAGCAATGACTGGTTGGTAGGGGCCGAAATCTTTAAGTCCAGCGGAGCACTCCGCTACTTTGAAGATCCAACTGACGATGGCAGCTCCATCGGTCATGCCGATGATTACTACAACGGCATGGACGTGCACTACAGCTCCGGCGTCTTTAACCGGGCCTTCTACCTACTGGCGAATACCAGTGGCTGGAATACCCGCACAGCATTCGACCCCTTCGTTCTTGCCAACCAGATGTATTGGAGTGCCAATACTGATTTTGAAGATGGTGCCTGTGGTGTTTTCTCTGCAGCATCAGATTTAGGCTACGACACTGATGATGTTGTTGCCGCATTCTCCACGGTAGGCGTTTCCACCAGCAGCTGCGGTGGCGGCGGTGGTGGTGGCGGTGGTGGTAATGAAGGCGGAGAACTCGAAAACGGGGTTACCGAGACCGACATCGAGGGCAGCAGTGGTGATGAAGTTCACTTCACCCTGGATGTACCCGCAGATGCCACAGGCCTGTCTTTTGCAATGTCAGGCGGAAGCGGTGATGCCGACCTCTATGTTCGCTTCGGCAATGCTCCAACCACCAGCACTTATGATTGCCGTCCGTACACTTCAGGCAACAATGAAACTTGTGATATCGCTGACGCTGACCTACAGGGCGGAACCTATTACGTCATGGTGCGCGGCTACTCCTCCTTCTCCGATGTCACCCTGGTAGGCAGTTACACCGGTGGTGGTGGTGGCGGTGGCGGTAGCGACAGCTGGGAAGAAACCAACCTTTCTGGTTCTCGCAACAGCTGGCAGCACTTCACCATTGAGGTTGACGCTGGAGCTTCTACCCTAAGCGCCGTAATGGAAGGTGGCAGCGGAGATGCAGATCTCTATGTTCGCCACAGCCAAGAGCCTACCCGTACAGCGTACGACTGCCGTCCCTACCAGTGGGGCAATGACGAAAGCTGCACCATCAGTAATCCGGATGCTGGAACCTGGTATATCAGTATCCGCGCTTACTCTGCCTACTCTGGCGTTACCCTGAGTGCAAGCACTGAGTAATTGAGCTGATTTCCACCCAGCAGGTCTCTGCTGGGTGGTGGGCAAGCTCTAGACCGATCAAAGGATCGGCGGTGCACAAACAAAAAAGGCGGCCATATTGGCCGCCTTTTTTAATCAAACCCAGACAAATTATTTATGGCTTGGGTCTTTCCAGTAGTCCTTCACGGTATCTTTCATCTCCTTGGCCAACACAGTAATACCAAACAGGTTGGGCAAGGTCATTATCACAATGGCCACCGCAGAGAGGTTCCAAATAACTGTGGTGTCCTCAATCGCAGCCCAGAAGAATGCAATAACGTAAACTATTCGGTAAGGCATTACTGCCTTGGGGCCGAAAAGGTAAATCATTGAGCGGTCGCCGTAGTATGACCAGGCAATTGCTGTAGAGAAAGCAAACAGCAGAATTCCCAGAGTAACAATCAGACCACCGTATTCACCAAAGTAACCGCGCTGGAAGGCAAGATTGGTCAGGGCCACAGAGTGCACCAGGGACTTACCCCAAATATCCACATCTTCATTGGCAAACTTACCATCTTTCACATCCAGAACACCGCTGAAGCTGTCATCCCCCACACGGAAGTCCAGGTCTTCAGCAATAGAACGGGCATGGATGAGGGTAAAGTCCTGGCTGTTCAGCGGGTGGCCGTCAGTCACAACAATGGAGCCGTTATAGGCTTTAACATCACTCTCCTGACCGCTCAAATACTTGAACAGCTGCTCAACATCCTGGGTATTCTTCTCATCGTAGCTACCCGCTACAACGTAGGTATCTGCACCTTCAAACAGGTTCTCGTGTTTCTCAGTCCAAACACCAGAAGAAAGAATCACAAGTCCGGTTAAGGTACAAATGATAATGGTGTCGATAAAGGGTTCCAGCAGGGAAACCATACCTTCAGAAACCGGTTCGTCCGCGCGAGCGGCGGCGTGAGCAATAGGTGCAGAGCCCTGACCCGCTTCGTTGGAGAAAAGGCCGCGGTTCACACCACGGTTAAAGGCATAGGCAAAGCTCGCACCCAGGAATCCACCTACGGCCGCACTGCCGGTGAAGGCATCGCGGAAAACAGCCCCAAAGGACGGCAGAATATTTTCGTAGTTGTAGATAATAACGCCCAAGGCACCTATTACATAGATAACTGCCATGGTGGGAACAATGGTGGAGGTCACTTTAGCGATTCGGGTAATACCGCCAATAATCACCATGCCCAGCAAAATCGCCAGGATGCCACCAGTCAGAGCCTTCTCGACACCGAAAGAATCGTGCATTGCCTGGGCAATATTGTTCACCTGGGGCAAGCTGCCGGTACCGAATGAACAGATAACGGTCGCGATTGCAAAGAGAACCGCAAGCCATTTCATATTCAAGCGACGCTCCATGTAAAACATGGGGCCACCCGCGTAGTAACCATCCGCTGCTTTAATACGGTATTTGTGTGACAGGGTCACTTCCACAAACTTTGTGGTCATACCCAGGAATGCGGTCATCCACATCCAAAACAGCGCAGCGGGACCACCGAGGAAAATAGCCAAGCCAACGCCACCGATATTACCGGTACCTACGGTACCCGACAGTGCTGTGGCCAATGCCTGGAAGTGGGAGGTATCACCCGGGTCTCCGGGCTTGTCGTACTTACCGCGTACAATCTTGATCGCATGCCCAAAATAACGAAGCTGCGGAAAACCAAGATAAATGGTGAAAAAGAAACCGACTCCAAGTAACACCCAGGGGAACCAAGGTGCTGAGCCGAGCATGCCGTCTATTAACAACAGCAGATTGTTAAAGGAATCCAAACTAACCCCCCACTACTCTGACTTATTTCTGTTTGTTTTATATACAGATACAACTGTAATTTGTTGCGCAGGTTAGCAGCTTACGCGGCACGAGAACAGTAATGTCGTATTATTCGGCCACTGGGAAGAAGTGAGTTCGGTGGGGGAAGAGGCCAAATTGCCCTCCGGTATGAATAAAAACCAGGTTATCTGAGCCCTGGTAATTTCCTTTTTTTAACTCCTGTAACAGACCATGAAATGCTTTGCCGGTGTAGACAGGATCGAGAAGAATCCCCTCCAGGCAAGCCAACTCTTTAATAGTTTGGTAAACCTCTGGCTCCGCCACCCCGTAAGCGGGACCTTTATAGTCGGCATTAACCAAAATCTTGAGGGACTCCAAATCAAGCGATACGCCAGACTGTGCCATCCACTGCGAAATATCCTCACGCACTTTCACTTGGAAATAATTTGCACTGTCGCAAACGGCGAAACCCGTAACATTCGTACCGGCTTCCAGCAAGTGGCACCCCAAGGTCAAACCCGCTTGGGTCCCACCGCTGCCAGTAGCGCATAAAATATGATCAGGCGAGAAGCCCCTATCTGCACAGTCTGCCAATAATTCCTGAGAGGCCGAAATATAACCCCAGATGCCTAAACCGTCGCTGGCGCCAGTGGGGATACAGAAAGACCTCTGCCCTCTGGACAGATACTCAGCAGCCCAGCTGTCAAAGAGGCTTTGTAAATTCCGGGAGTATTCCTCCGGTGAGTAAACCGCAATTTCAGCGCCTGCCAACTCATCCAGTAAAAGGTTGCCATCGGGATTTGCAGTGCACTCGCCACGTAAAATCAACTGAACCTTAAACCCCAAGCGAGCCCCCACCAAAGCAGTGGTACGGCAATGATTGGATTGAATTCCACCGCAGGTTATCAAGACCTCCGCTCCCACAGCCCGCGCCTTTGCTGAAACAAATTCGAGCTTGCGCAGCTTATTTCCGGACATTGCGGATTCGGTAAGATCGTCTCTTTTTATCCAGATTCTCGGCCCATTAAAAGGCAAGGAATAACGCTCAGTGATACGGTCCAGCGGCTGTAGTGGCGTTGGCAGATTTGCAAGGCGAACGCGATCGGGCAGCTTGATAGGCAAACTCTTCGGCAATGTGAGCACCATGTTAGCAATCTAAAAATGCGAGCAACTAAAAGCTGGCACCAACATAGGTGTACAGCTGGGGGATCAAGGGTCGTTATAAATCAAGGATACTTCAGCCGGAACTGAATTTATTGCCGTTTGCAGCCCCATACAGGCAGTCCGACAGGCGGCCACCATCCTCTCAATAGACTGCCTTGGTTCTTCTGATTCCACAAACACAAAGATATCTATACCCTCGCAAAGCCCCTTATGAGGCTGGTCATCCGTGGAGTTTTGCAAGTTGTAAATTTCAGCTTTAAAGCGCATCTGCTGCTCCAGGCGCACACTATCAACCTTGAGCTTGACTGAATTAATGTATATAGAAATATGACTGAGAAAGCAAAATGCAATTCCTGCTGACAGATAATCTAGCGGAGCTGGGGCACTATCCGCACCACCTATAATACTGCCCTCGTCACATCGTAATTCAAACGCACTACAACCTGGCACACTAGCCTGAACAACCCCTGTTTTCAGAAACCCATCTCCAACAGAAGTTTTAGCGGAAAGATTTACCTGAAAATAGAAGCTTCCATCATCCTTCTGCGGCTCCTTTACCTGGACTTCCTGTAAAGTGGGCAATGATCGGACTTTTCTAACAATACTGATTTTTTCTTCTTTTTCACCCGTAAACGACATAGCACTCACCTGAGACTATCTATCAACAAGGTAAAATTAGACCAAGCCCTCAAAACATAAAGCTGGCAGCAATAAAAAAGCCCGGCAATTGCCAGGCTTTTTTAGTTACGACATTCAAAGATAAACCCTGAATAGGATTAGATCTTTTTAATCGTACCTTTGGGTAATACTGCGTGCACAGCTACTTTTTGGAACTTCAAAGACATGCTGTCTGCAACTTCCAATACGATGTAGTCCTCATCGACCTTGTCGACGCGGCCCAGCATCCCGCTGCTCATTACAACTTCGTCACCCTTTTTCAGAGCGCCAACCAGCTCTTGGTGCTCTCTCTGGCGCTTGCGCTGTGGGCGAATAATGAAAAACCACATGAATGCAAACAAACCCGCAAACATCAGCAGGGTTATCATCGGATTACCCTGTGCTGCCGGCGCCGCTTCCTGTGCCATGGCGGAGGGGATAAAAAAGCTCATGCAAAACCTCAAAGAGTCAGCCTATTAAATTGCCGCCAACTCTAACGGGTTTGCCCCGCCGAGGCAACGGATTGGGCCGATCCCGTAGAGACCGGCCAAACCAATCCACACTCAGAACCTCTGGCGGACCTGCCGGCGGTAGCCAGTAGGAGACATCCCGGTCCAGCGTTTGAACGCGCTGGTAAAACTGGTTCGATCAGAGAAATCGAGAATTCGTGAGATTCCATCAACGCTCAGCGCAGTATCTTTGAGGAAATGCACCGCGTGACGAAAACGAACATGGTCACGTAAAGATGCAAAACTGAGGTTGTGTTCCTGCAACCGGCGTTGCAGAGTCCGGGTGGACATACTTAGGTCGGACGCTACCGGGCGAATAGCGAGAGAGGCCTTACCGATACGCTGCTCCAGCACATCTATTACCCGTGCGGCAATACCAAAACTGGTTGCTTCGGGGGGGGCCAGCAGCTGGTCGAGAATATTCGGGTCTCCGGATATTCTGGCCTGCTGAAGTGATTTGTCTTCAGAGAGCGAAGTCTGGTCGGGCTGAGTATGGTTCATCGAGCTGCTCCTATTGAGTTCCGTGAGCCGCAGTTATTTTTCTATGTCCGCATCCAGCGAATCCCGGTTGCCCCTGCCCACACCAACACAACATCAACTTCGGCGGACGACTACGTGATGCGGGATGCACCAAAAAACAGACATCGAATCCTTCACAGAGATGTACAATTTTTAAACTAACCGCTCCGGCAATTCCCGCAGAGAGACTCTCTCTAGCCGGCGCACCTTTCCTTTACAACTGCCAGTATAGACCAAGAATTAAGAAAGCAAGGGGCGACAGTGCTTTTTTTCATCTTATTGTGTACCAAGGGCCAAAAATACTTACTTTCGGTACCCACATGTCGCCTTTGAGTCCGAAAGGTAGGGGCTACAGCAGACCAAGCACCAGTCCAGTCCAGCCCCGCCCCTCAGAGTCTGGCAATTAATCCAGGTTCTCGCCAATCCAATTCAAAACATCAGTGTCATGGGTCTTGGTTTTAACTTTGTCGATAATATGGCGAAGGCGCCCACTCTTATCGATAATAAAAGTTGTTCGCAGAAGCCCCATGTACTCCTTGCCCATAAATTTCTTCAAGCCCCAGCAGCCATATTTATCAGCAATCTTGTGTTCTTCATCAGACAGCAAATCAAAATTCAGTTCGTGCTTGTCGATAAAGCGCTGCAACTTTGCTTCTGGATCCGGGCTCACCCCCAACACAACAGTATTGGCTTTTTTAAATTCAGCCGCACTATCGCGAATCCCACATGCCTGAGTGGTACAACCGGGGGTAAGTGCTTTCGGGTAAAAGTAGAGGACGACATTACTTTTGTCACGAAAATCCTTAAGTGACACTTTCTCGCCACTTTGGTTGGTCAGCGTAAAAGCCGGAGCCAAATTACCGATCTTCGGAAAAGCCATCTGATATCCCCTGTGGAACAGTTAAGAGTAAAGCGGGGATTATAGCGAAAAGAAACAAACGAGACGCCAGTTCTATAGAGAAATCAGAACTGCTGCAGACGAAACTCTTTCTCTTTCCTGGCACAAATGCCAAAACGACCTAACTTCTGCACCAGCTCCGCCTTTTCAGCTTCGGTGAGGAACTCCCCGACTTCAAGGCACCCCTCAGGACCACTAAAGTTTACCGAAGCCATTTCGGTAGCACTGCTCCCCATCCTTACGAGTACTGCCAACTTATCGCGAGCGAACTCCCGGTGATACACCGTTTGCTGCCTGAACCCCTTACAGCAATCCAGAATTACCAACTCCTCATTGATGCGTATTACTTCTCTGCGGGTCCCTTCGAGGTACACGTAGGTAAACAGGATGCCCAGCAGGATCATTTCAAGCCCGGCAAAGGGAAGAATCATCCAGGCTCCCGCCATCGCAAAAGCGAGGCTGATTCCAAGGGATACCCCAACCAGGGAGAAAAACACCCATAGATTGCCGGAGAGGGACAGGGACTGGTTAGGCTGCAGCAGGATACAGGCGCAACGGGCGGTGTTGCGGCCAACTTCAGTGACCATAGCAGGGACATCCGGCAGATATATAAAATCAGTGTAGTGCCGATGGCGGCAGCTCACACGAAGATACTGACCGGGAAAGTTTCCTGGTCCGGGCCGGGGTTTACAAAATTCAGGCATAAAAAAACCCACACCTCAGTGTGGGTTTTTGGGAGAGGCCTGCGGCCAAGGCCTGGGACCTGTCACTCCCTATTACGGCAGCAGGTGTGCTACTGCATCACGCTCTTCCGCCAGCTCCTGCTCGGTAGCAGACATTTTCTCGCGGGAGAAGTCGTTGATGTCAACGCCTTGAACAATTTCCCAGTCGCCGTCTTTGCAAGTGCAAGGGAAAGAGTAAATCAGGCCTTCCTGAATACCGTAAGAACCATCGCTGAATACAGCCATGCTGGTCCAGTCACCTTCAGCGGTGCCCAGAGCCCAATCGCGCATATGGTCGATGGCAGCGTTGGCAGCGGAAGCCGCAGAGGAAGCACCGCGCGCCTTGATGATAGCTGCACCACGCTGTTGAACAGTCGGGATGAAGTCGTTTTCGTACCACTCCTGCTCCACTTTATCCATGGCTGCAGCACCGGAAACCTTCACTTGGTGCAGGTCTGGATACTGAGTGGAAGAGTGGTTGCCCCAAATGGTCATATGGGTGATGTCGTTAACACTGGAATCAGTTTTATTTGCCAGCTGAGACAGAGCGCGGTTGTGATCCAGACGGGTCATCGCGGTGAAGTTACGCGGGTCCAGGTCTGGCGCATTGCGCTGAGCGATCAGGGCATTGGTGTTAGCCGGGTTGCCAACAACCAGTACTTTTACGTTACGAGAAGCAACGTCGTTCAGGGCTTTACCCTGTGCAGAGAAGATAGCAGCGTTAGCTTCCAGCAGGTCCTTACGCTCCATACCCGGTCCACGGGGACGCGCGCCTACCAGCAAAGCGTAATCTGCATCTTTGAACGCAACAGTAGCATCATCGGACTGAACAATACCCGCGAGCAGCGGGAAAGCGCAGTCTTCAAGCTCCATAGCAACGCCTTTCAGCGCTTCCAATGCCGGAGTGATTTCCAGCAATTGCAGAATAACCGGCTGATCTTTGCCCAGCATTTCGCCAGAGGCGATGCGGAACAGCAACGAATAGCTAATCTGACCGGCAGCGCCGGTAACAGCAACACGTACAGGTGCTTTCACGATAGTTCTCCCTCGTTTGTAAGCGGCCGCATTATAGGGCCTCGCGAGTAAATTTCATCTTACACAAGCGAAATAGCGGCTCAATTTGTATGACAAAACCTCTCAGACTGTATTGGACACTCTTTGCGAGTGTTTATGTCAGCGCCAATTCCCGGTAACGCGCCTGCAGTGCCTTGTAAACCTGGTCACTGTAATCAGCAGCAGATGAATCCAAAAGTCCGGCAATTTCCGCTAGGTGTTCATTGTCTTCACGGCCCGCCCAGTTTTTTACATAGCTGCCATCTTTGTAGCCGTTATCCTGACGGAATCGGTTGAGTACATTTTTACCAACATATCGCTGGTACAACTCAGCAAAAGACATTTCTGCATCGGCCAATAGTTGAGCAAAGCCAGCAACATCAAACTGTTTAGTGGCCAGGGTGTTCAAGGTGAAAGACTCGAGGTTTTCACGGAAATCACCCGCCGTACGCTCGGAACCGGCAAACTCCTTCAGCATGATCTCAGCCACTTCCTGCGGAGAGCCTTTTTGCAATTCAAGGCTCAAACCAAAATGCCAGATATCCACCAATTCAAGCTTCACCTGATCCATTTCTGGAAGTTGCTTCTTCCACCACTTCCAACCGTAATGGTCTAACAACTCTGCACTTTCTACCCAAATAGCGCGGTACCAGGCAAAGTTTTGCTCACGCCAGTTTTCATTTACTACTGTATTAATCTGGTCTTGCAGAGTCAGCATGACTTGCAACTGCTGCTTCATCATAGGGGAACATCCAATAGACCCGGATCAAACTGCCCGGGGGAATAATCTGAAAAAGTTTTCTGAGGTGATTTCGGCCAGCTCTTCGTAGGGAATACCGCGTAAATCAGCGATAAATTCTGCCACTTCACGCACATAGGCCGGAATATTGGGCTTACCCCGATAGGGCACTGGAGCCAAATAAGGGGAGTCAGTCTCAACGAGCAACCGATCCAAAGGCAGCCTGCGGGCGACATCCCGCAACTCTTCGGCATTTTTAAAGGTCACGATGCCGGACAAAGAAATATAATAATTGAGATCCAGGGCAGCCTTGGCCATATCCCAGCTCTCGGTAAAACAGTGCAGAACACCTGCAGTATTGGTATTACCGTGCTCTTTAATGAGAGCGATAGTATCTTCCCGCGCATCTCTCGTATGCACAATAACCGGAAGCTCTGCCTGCCCTGCCGCTTTCAGGTGTGCAATAAAGCTCTGCTGCTGGATTTCCTGGGTGTCAGTGCTGTAGTAGTAATCCAGGCCTGTCTCCCCCAATGCAACAACATTGGGCTGGTTAGCCATTTCTACCAGTCGCTCAACATCCGCCATGCCAGAGTCGACATCCAGCGGGTGCACCCCAACGGAACAGACTACGTCCTCATGGCGGGATGCGATTTCAACAACCGCATCGGCATTTTCCAAACTGATACCGACACAGAGGAACTTGCCAACACCGCGACTGCGGGCCAGGTCCAATACAGCATCCACATCGCCATCAAATTTATCGAGCTTAAGTCTGTCCAGGTGACAGTGAGAATCAACAAGCATTAGAGAGTTACAACGTATGGGTTGGGCGGCTGGATTCTAAGGTTCCCGCCAAGTGGGTTTCAATCTTGTTTTGCGCGATATTGTCCTTATCGCCAAATTGAACTCCGATTCCGGGAGTGCGGTTGCCTTGAGCACCATTGGGGGTAATCCAGATCACTTTACCGGCAACCGGAATCTTTTCCGGCTCATCCATTAAGCTCAGAAGCAGAAAAACCTCATCGCCAAGGTTGTACGATTTATCCGTACTGATAAACAAGCCACCATTCTTTACGAAGGGCATATAGGCCGCATAGAGCACAGATTTATCCTGGATTTTCAGTGACAGGATGCCGTTGCGGGCACCGCCTCCCATGGCTTTCATGGACAACCTCAATGTTTATATTTCTAAATGATGCGCTAACTTATCTAAGCCCGCTGCCTGTGTCCAGGCAACGTCAATTACCCTACCCGACTTGTGCAAGACGCCTAAGCAAAAAGCTTCGCCCAACGAATAAATAATTCTTCCAGCAGCAAACGACGATTGGGGTTAGCTGTGCCCAGTAACCCTTTCCGCGCCTGAAGCAAATGATCGTAGAACGCAAATACTGGCTGCAAGCTTTGCTCACTCGACCCCGGCAACCTCTGCAAAAGAACCATTAGCTGGGCATCTCCACTGAGATCACAACTGCGAATCTGCACCATCTGGGTTAACCAGTGCTGCCAGAAAAGCAGTAGTTGAACCAATTCAACACCCTCGGCCGGTGTTTCCCAACGGCCCGCAGTAGAGACTGAACTTGCCGTACCCTGAGCTACAGCAACCAAATCTTTAAAAAACTGCTCGCGTACTTCTCTCGACTTGGGCTCGGCCAGCTCCGCCGCCAATAATGGTGCCCCGCCTGCCAGAGTTAAGACACGCTGTGCCAGCGGCTCTTCCAGCTCATTGCTGTATAGCCACTGTAGCGCCACCTCTCCAGTTGGGGGCGGAAAAGCTATAGATTGACAGCGACTTCGAATGGTTGGCAAAAGGCCTGTGGGAGCATCGGTGATCAACACAAAGATAACGGAGGGTGCCGGCTCTTCCAGGTTTTTCAACAGGGCATTGGCTGCGTTGACATTCATCGCCTCCGCCGGCGACAAACAAACCAGACGCGCCCCGCCCCGCCCACTGGTGCGGGAAACAAAGTTGCCCAGCTGACGGATCTGTTCCACTTTCAGCGGGCCACCGGGCTTTTCAGGTTCAACTTGTAGGAAATCAGGATGCGAGCCAGCCATCCACAACCGACAATCCTTACACTTTCCACAGGCCTGACCTGCCCTCGGTTGTTCACATAGGGCCAACGCGGTAAAAGCAGCCGCGAATTGTCGCTTTCCCAACCCCTCCGGGCCAGTCAGCAGCAAAGCGTGCGGGCAGCGGCCCGCCTGCAACTGCAACCCCAACCGCTGCCATTGCTCGGAGTGCCAGGGAAGAGGTACCGGTATCGATTTATACTCAAAAGTTTCAGGCACAGACATCAGCCACAATTCTTATCATTTAAAAATAGATTCTGGGGCAAGATAGCTTAAAGCAACAGCTCCAATTGCTTGGCTAGATCCATCTGCACCTGTTCCAGAGATTGGCCGGCATCCACAACCGCGTAACGGGCAGGCGCAGCTTCAGCTCGATCGCGATAAGCCGCACGCACCCGCTGAAAAAACTCCAGGTGCTCACTCTCAAACCGATCCGCTTCCCCAGTCCGTGCAGCTCGCTGTAGCCCCACTTCTGGGTCGAGATCCAATAAAAGCACTTTATCTGGGCGCAAATCCCCTTGAACTGTCTGCTCCAACTGCTCGATCAACTGTCGATCCAGTCTGCGACCACCGCCTTGGTAGGCATAGGTAGCATCGGTGAAGCGATCACAGATCACCCAATCCCCACGTTTTAAGGCGGGCAGTATAACCTGAGACAGATGTTGCGCGCGGGCGGCAAACACCATCAATAATTCCGCCGTGGGATCAACAGATTCATCCCGCTTGGCCAATAACAGCTCGCGCAGCTGTTCTGCCAATGGGGTGCCTCCCGGCTCCCGGGTTTGGATAAAGTTAATATTGTGCTTTTTGAGCCACTCGGTGATGAAGAGTAAATTGGTAGATTTCCCCACCCCCTCTACACCCTCGAGGGTGATGAACTTGCCGTGCGACACTAATTCTTTCCTTTTGCCGGACTCGAGCGGTAATCCGCGCGCCTTTTCAGCTGATACTCCCGCACCGCACGGTTGTGCTCTGTCAGAGTCGCTGAGAAATGATGAGATCCATCCCCTTTGCCAACAAAATACAAGCTCTTGCCGGGCTTTGGATTTAAAGCGGCCCGAATTGCCGCTCGCCCAGGCAGGGCAATCGGCGTAGGGGGAAGGCCATTAATAACATAAGTATTATAAGGTGTTGCCTGGCGCAGGTGTGTACGAGTCAGGTTTCCGTCAAAGTCCTCACCCAAGCCATAAATTACGGTGGGGTCGGTCTGCAAGCGCATACCTTTATTCAGCCTGCGTACAAAAACACCGGCTATTTCACTGCGCTCAGATGGCTGCCCTGTCTCTTTCTCGATAATTGAAGCCATGATTAAGGCTTCATAGGGCGACTTATAGGGCAGATCATCCCCTTTTGACTGCCACTCCTCATCCAGTACCTTCTGCATCCGATCATAGGCCTGACGCAGCAGCTCAATATCTGTGGTACCGGACAGGTAGACATAAGTATCCGGGAAAATCCAACCCTCGACCTCATCTTCCTTTAAACCCAAAGCCCGGGCAGCGGCACTGACATTGCTCCCCTCTTCGGACTGAACGATTCTTTCACCGGAGCGGATTTGTCGCAGGGCCTGGCGAAAGGTCCAGCCCTCTAATAGCGTAATGCGATAGCGGGTAACTTCACCGCGATTCAGGCGCGCAATCAAGTCCCGCGCGTTACTGCCAAAGGGAACTAAATACTCGCCGGAATGGATTTCTGTTGTGCCCTCCCAATAGGCATAGGCGAGAAGTATTTGCGGCCACTGGATTATCCCTTCGCCCTGCAGGCTTCGCAGCGTCCGGGACAAACTTCCGCCCTTTTCCACCTGAAGCGTAAGCCCATCTTGTGCAATCGGCAGGGGGGATTCCAAGGCTTCCTTTGCCACATATAGAGAGGCAACTGCAACCAAGCAGGCTAATACCAGCCCACCAAATAACAGCTTCAACACTCTCCAAGCGAAACTCGCTTGCTTTTTCTTCACCACAATTTATCCAATATCAGCTTCTGTAGCTTGCGGGTCTCGGCACCCACAGGCCAGTTTTTGTAACCGATTACCTCTACTACCGGTAATACACCTCGAACACTGTTGCAGAGAGCCAACTCATCGGCCTCACAGAGCTCGGAAAGCTCCATGTCTTCCTCTTGCCAGTGGATATGGCTCGAGAGCCACTGCCGCATCACACCATGAACACCACACCGGTGCAGGGATGGAGTCATCCACTTCCCACCAAATCGGGCCAGGATATTACAGCGCAGGGTTTCGATGACCCTTCCCGCCGAATCCAGCATCAATCCATCGAGAAATTGACCCACCGGCAGCTCTGCTTTTGCCGCATTATATCGGTTACGGAGTAAAGTTTTGCAGCCCTGGTTCGAATTACTACCGATCGGCAAGCTCGCCGAACAAGGGAAAAGGCTAGTGCCCACCTGCCCCTCAGCGGTTTCAATCAGCGGCCGCAGCACCAAATCCCAACATTGCTGCCCGAGCACACTGCCAACACGCAGGCGCGCAATCGCCTCAGGCCAGCGACAGCCGGCTGTCAATTTTAACGTCGACTGCTCAATTTCTCCCAGACAGGCCTCATCCAACACTCCCGAACGCTCCAGGCGAGCGCGGTGGAAAGACCAAAGCGGTAGACCTTTGTTGTGACAGCGCATTGTTTCGAGGATTCCACCCGAGTAATCAGCATCATCTGGCAACTGATCAACGGCCAGCCCCCGAAAGTACATTTGAGGTAACTGGTACATGGAGCTCCCAAGGCAGGTGCGCCCACCTCGCGGTGGGCACGGGAATCAGACTCGCTTGAATATCAGTGACCCATTGGTGCCACCGAAACCAAAGGAATTGGATAGGACTGCATTGATTGCCATCGGCTGGGCCTCTTGGGGCACCAGGTTAATACCGGCACAGGCCTCATCCGGGGAGAAGAGATTGATAGTTGGGGGCGCAACCTGGTCGCGCAATGACAATACCGAGAAAACGGCTTCAATAGCGCCGGCAGCCCCCAGCAGGTGACCGGTCATCGACTTGGTAGAACTCACAGCGAGGGAGTCCGTCACCCCCGCGAATACTTTTTTAACCGCCAGGATCTCAGCTGTGTCTCCCAGCAGAGTAGAAGTACCATGAGCATTGATATACTGGATATCACTTGGGCTCATACCGGAATCTCTCAAGGCATTTTCCATTGAGAGAGCAGCGCCAGCGCCATCTTCCGGAGGAGAGGTCATGTGGTGGGCATCACCGCTCATACCAAAACCAGCTACTTCTGCATAAATCTTGGCTCCGCGAGCGATTGCATTTTCGTACTCTTCCAAAACGAGTACCGCAGACCCTTCGCCCAGTACAAAACCATCACGGTCTTTATCCCAGGGGCGGCTTGCTGATTGCGGATCATCATTGCGGGTGGACAGCGCCCTTGCCGCACAGAAACCGCCGAGCCCTACCGGGGTGGTAACCATTTCTGCACCACCACATACCATCACATCAGCATCACCGTGCTGAATCGCACGAACTCCGAGACCAATCGCATGGGTTCCTGTGGTACAGGCTGTTGTCACTGCCAGATTGGGGCCTTTGAGGCCATATTTAATCGAGAGGTTACCCGCAACCATATTAATGATGGCGCCAGGTACAAAGAAAGGTGATACACGGCGAGGGCCTTTTTCGGCAATCAGCAATGAATTATCTTCGATAGCCAGGATACCGCCCATACCAGAGCCAATACAGGTACCCACGCGCGGACCCAGCTCTTCGGTTACCTCCAGGCCGCTATCTTGCATAGCCTGAATACCGGCAACCAGTCCGTACTGCAAGAAAGTATCCATCTTGCGCGCTTCTTTTGCGGGCATGTATGGCGTGGGATCAAAATCCTTTACAGTAGCGGCGAAGCGGGTTGAAAAAGCCGAGACATCAAATGTCTCAATCGGAGCAGCACCATTAGCTCCCTGTAGTACCCCAGACCAAGTATCCTCTAGGGTGTTACCTAACGGGCTAACGACTCCCATTCCGGTTACAACAACTCTTCTTTGCGACACTGCGCTCCCCCCTGAAATTTTCTGCTACCGTCCTTCACCAATGTAGTTAAAAGAACAACATCCGGTCAGCAGTCACAATTCCGTAGTACCAATAACAAGAAAGCCGCGCTATGAAACATAGAACGGCTTTCAGAATCGCTCGGCTAGGTACAGCATATTGAGCTGCCCGTGCCTAAACTACCCAGCAGGAATTAACCAAGGTTATCCTTGATGTAATCCATTGCCAGCTGAACAGTAGTGATTTTTTCAGCTTCTTCATCGGGAATTTCAGTTTCGAATTCCTCTTCCAAAGCCATAACCAGCTCAACTGTGTCGAGTGAGTCAGCGCCCAGATCTTCAACAAAAGAGGCTTCAGGCTTAACGTCTTCTTCCTTAACGCCCAGTTGTTCAGCAACGATCTTTTTAACGCGCTCTTCAATGCTGCTCATGATTCAATTTAACTCCTAGTGGGTAAAAATCTGTTTTAGTCGCTATTGTTTTTCACCGTATCCAATGTTGTTGGTGATAACGACCGGCTCACACAGCTTTTGGATAATTCAGAGGCCATTGTACCCCAAGTTTTTCGGGATGTAATGTGCGGCCCCTCAACACCATCAGCAAAAACATAAATATCTCTAAAATCAATAAGTTAAAGAGACATTTTGAAACACAAACTACGCCATGTACATACCGCCATTGACATGAATTGTCTCGCCGGTGACATAGCCTCCCGCATCACTCGCCAGGAAGGAAACCACCGAAGCAATTTCTTCCGGCTTCCCGAGCCTCGCGAGAGGAATCTTACCCAGAAGCAACTCGCGTTGCGCTTCAGGCAAGACTTTTGTCATATCAGTATCAATAAAGCCGGGGGCTACGGTATTAACCGTGATTCCTCGGGAGCCCACCTCTGAAGCCAGGGAGCGGGCAAACCCTCCCACACCAGCTTTGGTCGCCGCATAATTGCTCTGACCGGCATTACCCATACTACCTACGACGGAGCTGATATTAATAATCCGCCCCCATCGCGCCTTGGTCATATCGCGCAAGCAAGCCTTACTCATGCGATAGACCGCGGTCAAATTCGTATTGACGACTGAATCCCACTCGTCATCCTTCATGCGCATCAACAAGTTGTCCTTGGTGATGCCAGCATTATTAACCAATATCGCAGGAGCACCAAACTCATTTTTTATTGCTGCATGAAGCCCGGAAATACTTTCCGCATTGCCCACATCCAGAACTTTACCGGCACCTGCGATACCGGCTTCTGCGAAGCGGGCGCTTATTTTTTCAGCGCCGGATTCGCTGGTGGCAGTACCAATAACTGTGGCACCCATTCCACCGAGCATATCTGCAATTGCCGCACCAATACCGCGACTTGCACCTGTCACCAAGGCAACTTTACCCTCAAGGGACATCTGTAAGGTCATTCTCACTTATCCTTATTCGACTACTGGACTACTTTTTGAGCGATTTATACCGCTGTAGCTCGCAGAGCTTCATTAAAGTTACTGGGGCTATCGATTGCGTGACAGGAAACACTTCGATCGACACGTTTAATCAGGCCAGACAAAACCTTACCCGGACCACACTCAACCATTTGCTCCACTCCGGAACCAATAATTTTTTGTGCGCAGGCAGTCCAGCGAACCGGGCGATAAATCTGCTCGATCATCAGGGTCTTAATTTTTTCCGGATCCGCTTCAAGCTCAGCGTGGACATTGTGCACGATGGGTATTTCTGGCGCGTTAAATTCTGTTGTCTCTATTTGAGGGGTCAGCTTTTCCGCCGCGGGACGCATCAGCTCAGTGTGGAATGGGGCACTGACCGGAAGAGGCATAGCCTTCTTTGCACCGGCAGCTTTACAGGCTTCGATGGCGCGCTGCACCGCCGCGCCACTTCCCGCAATAACAATCTGGCCGGGAGAGTTGTAATTCACCGCAGCGACTATTTCACCCTCAGCAGAAGCAGCACAAGCTTCTTCGACAACTGCATCATCAAGACCGATGATGGCAGCCATAGCGCCCTCCCCTACGGGAACCGCCTCTTGCATCAAGCGGCCGCGCTCGCGAACCAAATGAACCGCATCCTTAAATGCCAGAACGCCAGAGCACACCAGTGCTGACCACTCGCCCAAACTGTGACCGGCCATGAATGCAGGCTGGGCACCGCCGCGAGAGCGCCACATGCGATAAAGGGCAACACTGGAAGTCAGTAAGAGAGGCTGGGTACGCTGGGTGAGATTAATGGCTTCCTGCTCGCCATTCTGGCACAGGTCCCAGAGGTCATAGCCGAGCACATTGGATGCTTCGGCAAAAGTGGCCTGAATTTCAGGCGCCTCTTGGGCAATCTCAGAGAGCATACCTATTTTCTGGGAACCCTGCCCCGGAAAGACAAATGCGAGTGCGGCATTGGTCATAAGATATCCTTAACCTAAATGTGGCTGATTTCAGTAAGGGAAAACTGCTTTTTTACCCTTCATCCATGGAGCGTCTTTCGCCGGATTGTGCCATAGCGGCATCGACCCTGGCTGCCAGGTCAGCATCGGCACACTCCTTCGCCGTAACCATCGCCCGATAAAAAGCTTCGCTGCTGGCACCGCCGTGACTCTTGATCACGTTGCCCTTTACCCCTACAAAGCTGGCGCCATTATAGCGAGCAGGTTCCACCTGTGTACGCCATTTTCGCAACAGCTTTATGGCCAATTGGCCAAAAAAACGCTTGAAACACCCTCTTTTCTCGATTGTGAACGCTTTTTGACCCATTAGTCGAATCACACCCTCGGCAGATTTCATCGCGACATTACCCATCAGGCCGTCGCAAACAACCACATCTACCGAGCCGGTAAAAATATCATGCCCCTCAACAAAGCCTACATAATTGACCCCGGGGTCCGCATCGAGCAGCTCCGCTGCACGGCGTATTTCGGCGCTACCCTTATGTGCTTCCGCCCCAATATTGAGCAGTGCCACCTTTATATCCTTCACACTCTTTCGGGCAGTATGAATCCGCTGAGCCTCAATCCCCATACGGGCGAACTGAAGCAAATCCTCAGCACTGCAATCCACATTGGCACCAAGGTCCAAAAGATAGCAGGAACCCATACCCGAAGGTACAGACTTACCGAGCGCCGGCTTCCTAACACCTTGGATATTACCGAGAATACTGCGACTCAACGCCAACAAGGCACCGGTATTGCCGGAGGTAACTGCAGCTTGCACATCTCCCGATGCAACACTCTTCAAGGCCATCGCCATGGTTGAATCGCGCTTATGGCGAACAGCCTGCAACGGATTGCACTCTTGAGTGATGACTTGCTCGCAATGGATAATTTCGAGACGGCGGGTAACGCGGCGGCGATGGCGCTGCAGCTCTTGATGAACCAGAGCTTGAAGCTCTGCGCGCGGACCAAATAGCTTTAGCTGCGCTTCAGGGAAGTTTTGAAGAAATCTAATACATGCCGGAACGACAGAGCGGGGACCTAAGTCCCCGCCCATTGCATCCACGGCCAATCGCAATTGGCTGGACAAAGCTTACTCTTCTTCAGAGCCGCCGCTAACTTCGATCACTTTGCGACCACGGTAGAAACCGTCTTTGGTCACGTGGTGACGACGGTGCTTTTCACCGGTAGTCGGATCGACGGAAAGGGTAGCACCTGCGCCCAGCGCATCGTGGGAACGGCGCATACCGCGACGGGAACGAGTCTTCTTGTTTTGTTGAACAGCCATTGCTAGCTCCTAAAATAAACAAATTTCGCTGGAACCGGGGCGCCTACCGGCGAGCCCAAACTCATCGGGAAACCTAGGATTTACCCGACGAACCCTTCAACTGCTCCAGCACTTTAAAGGGGTTTGCCTGTTGCTCATCCGCCTCGGCAACCCCGCCACCAAAATGAAAGCTCTCCTTGGAGACACATTCTTCCTGGTGATAAGCCACCATTGGCAAATTGAGCAAAATTTCATCTTCAAGGATCTGGTGCAAGTCCAGCTCATCGCCGTCCTGGATCACCGGGTCCAGATCTTTGGGCAGGGCCTTACCCTGCTCCTCAGTCCATACGATACCCCAGCTAAACTGTGCCTCGATCTGCTCATGGACCGGTGACAAACAGCGCTGACACAAAAGGTCAACTGCAAGTTGAACCTTGCCACTCACCGTTTGGTGACCTTGCAAGTCTCGCTCAAACTGCAATTCAGCAGAAATCTCTCCGTAGACAGACTCAACTGCGCTACCAACCCGAGGCAGGGACTCCAACGGCAAAACACCATCGAGCAACTGCTCTCGCTGTACCAATTTCCGAGCATCAATGCTCTTTGGCAATACTGATTTAGAGGGGGCTATCGACATAAGCGCGCAATTCTATGGACTCACCTTAGCCTTGTCAAAACAAATCAGGCATTGCAGTATCGCCCGGTCACAAACCACTATTCGACCCAGCGGAAAATCCACCAGAATGCCCCACCCTCTGATACTAGCCTCCAGCTCCCCTTACCGCAGAACCCTACTACAACAGCTTGGCATCCCCTTTCAGCAGGATTCGCCCCATATAGATGAAGCACCACAGGCGGGGGAGGCGCCAGCTGCACTCGCCCTGCGCCTCGCCAAAGAGAAAGCGCGCGCCCTGGCAGGCCGCCACCCGAAATCACTGATTATCGGTTCAGATCAAGTTGCCTCTTGCGACGGTCAAATACTTGGCAAGCCAGGCGGTAGGGAGCGCGCCATCGCCCAACTGCAAGCCTGCAACGGCAAAAAAGTGATATTCCACACCGGCTTGAGCCTGCTGAATAGCGCAAGCGGAGAGCAGTTGGGCGATACGGAAACCTTCACCGTCTACTTTCGGCAGTTGAGCACAGAGCAAATTGAACGATATTTAGAGCTGGAACAACCTTACGATTGCGCCGGCTCTTTTAAGGTGGAAGGGCTAGGTATCGCCCTGTTTGAGAGGCTTGAAGGGGCAGATCTCAACACCCTGGTTGGGCTGCCACTAATCCGCCTTACCGATATGTTGAACCACTTTGGCATAGATCCACTGGGCCCGCAGGCCACTTAAAGGAGTGGCGGCCAGCGGAGCAGCTCAGAGAAACGATCGATAACAACCTTGGGGCCACACCCCTGCAGTCGGGTTGGGCAATGAGCGCCATAGCTCACCCCGATAGAGGGCATACCGATCGCCGCCGCCATTTCCAAGTCGTATACGGTATCCCCTACCATTACCGCCTGCTCCGGACCGGTTCCGGTCTCATGTAGCAACTCATTCAGCATCAGCGGGTCAGGCTTGGAAGCGGTCTCATCCGCACAACGACTGGCGGCAAACAAGTGGCCGAGGCCGTGCTCCTCAAATTCCCGGTTGAGCCCCTGCCGACTCTTCCCGGTCGCTACCGCCAACTGGTGACCACCGCACAGCAACTGGTCCAGGGTATCCAGGACTCCCTCAAATAACGGCAGGGGTTCAACCCGGGCCGCCATCCACTCATCAAAGTAAAGTTGGCGCAACGTGAGCTTTTCTTCACTGGCAGCCTCGGGAAACAGAGAGGATATCGCTTCCGGCAGACCAAGCCCGATAATGTTGCTAACCGCTTCCGGGGCAAGCACCGGCAAACCGGCTCTATCTGCTGCCCGCAACATACAATCGACGATACGCGCCTCAGAGTTACAAACCGTCCCGTCCCAATCGAGGATTACCAACATAACAAAAGAACGCCCTACTCTTCCCTTAACCTATTCAGCACTGCACTCAGCTCCGCAGGGAGTGGAGCCTCCACCTCAACCTTGGAGCCATCTGGCAAAGAGCAGCGCACTGAAGCCGAGTGCAAAAAGAGACGCTTCAGACCGCGACCACGAAATTCACGATTAACTTCGTCCGCGGTGTACTTGTTGTCGCCCGCCAGAGGACAACCAACAAACTGTGCATGAACTCGAATTTGGTGTGTTCGCCCGGTGACTGGCTCTGCGGAAAGCAGAGTCGCCGCCTTAAATCTCTCAATCAACTTAAAGCGGGTCTCTGAAGGCTTGCCCTCGGGGTGCACTGACACCATTCTCTCGCCACTTTTCAAAGTGTTCTTGCGCAAAGGTGCCTCAACAATGCGGCGACCTCGGGGCCACTTGCCCACCGCCAATGCCTGATACGATTTACCGATCTTTCCCGCCCGCAACTCCGACTGAACATGCTGCAATACCGCGCGCTTGCGGGCCACCATGATGGCGCCACTGGTATCCCGGTCCAGGCGGTGCACCAACTCAATAAACGGGCTTTGCGGAAACATCTGGCGCAAAACTTCAATCAGGCCCAATCTGACACCGCTGCCGCCATGGACCGCAAGGCCCGACGGTTTATTGATCACCATAAGCCCGTGTTTGTCATAAAGTATGGACTCTTGGATCAGCTGGCGCAGAGATTCACCAGCGAGAGGGGTCTCAGCCTGCTCGGCAACACGAATTGGCGGCACTCGCACCACATCGCCCGCCTTTAACTTGTATTCAGCCTTTATTCGTCCTTTATTTACTCTTACCTCACCCTTACGCAGGATTCGGTATATACGTGAACGCGGCACACCCTTGAGGCGCGCCTGGAGGAAATTGTCGATCCTCTGTCCCGCCAGCTCTTCAGGTACAGTTAAAAGCTGCACGCCGCCAGATGGATTCGAGGTCTTTGATGGGGTCTCGGCCGGAGCCTTCTTAGGGTGGGGTATACTTCGCATGACGCGCATCATAGCGTTGCCAGGGATACAATTGAAGCACCTCCCTGCCCATGCTATATTCGGCCGGCCTGAATTCGGCGTATTTTCGGTCAAAGGCGACTTCCCACATGAAGAGATAGCCGTGACCCCAACGAAAATACCCCATTCGGTCGGTGCGCGGGGATGCCGCGTCATTGATAAAACTTAGCCGTTGAGATGTCCCCCAATTACCAGAACCAGAGGAGAGCTCACCGGCAACAACAGCCCGCGGTTATGCGGGTAATTATCGCGAAGGTAAGACGGGCCGTGACCCGCAGCGCTTGAAAGGACGACTCAAACTTGCGTCCGGTTTTGCAGAATACGACGAGCCAGCAACCGAACTGGCAACCAGGGCAGCACAGCTTCCGCAAGCCTGGTAAAAAAATTAAGAAGAATGGGTATCAGCCAAAAGCTGAACTGCAGAACCTCTGATGATTGACGCAAACCTTGCCGCCCAGCATGAAACAAACCAAGGGGCGGCGCCCAACCCTGCTGCAGAAGCCTGCAGCACAGGTACAGGGCAGTACTAACAAAAGGTATTAAAGGTACCAACGGATAGCACAATAACAGCGCGTATCCGGAGTTTTTGCAGAGCGAATAATAGGCAAACGCCAGTCTCAACAAGCCGCATAGATCCATGGCGCGGTAGAGCTGGCATACCTTATTTTCCCTGCCCTGCCTGGTGGTCCTCTCCACCTAGCAGCCAACAAGCAAGCCTGTGAGTAGCGGTGTCACGCCTTTGCGCAACGCAAGGAAAACGACACGCATGAAAAGAATGCTAATCAACGCAACCCAACCTGAAGAGTTGCGTGTTGCCCTGGTCGACGGCCAGTGGCTCTATGATTTAGATATTGAGAACCGAACCCGCCAGCAGAAAAAAGCGAACATCTACAAAGGTAAGATTACCCGTGTAGAACCCTCCCTCGAAGCTGCATTCGTCGACTACGGCGAAGAGCGCCACGGGTTCCTCCCCCTGAAAGAAATCTCTCGCGAGTACTTCCTAAAGCAGCCCAAAGACATCGAAGGCCGCATCAAAATCAAAGATGTCGTCAAAGAAGGTATGGAAGTTATTGTCCAGGTGGACAAGGAAGAGCGCGGCAACAAAGGCGCTGCCCTCACCACCTTTGTCAGCCTCGCCGGCCGCTACTTGGTATTAATGCCCAACAATCCTCGTGCCGGTGGCATCTCCCGCCGCATTGAAGGTGATGAGCGCTCCGAGCTCCGCGATGCATTGGCCAGTGTAGATGTCCCCTCAGGCATGGGCATCATCGTGCGTACCGCCGGCGTTGGCCGCAGCGGTGACGAACTGCAATGGGACCTCAACTACCTGCTGCAACTTTGGAACGCCATCAAGGAAGAAGCTGATACCTCCAAGGCGCCACACTTCCTGTTCCAGGAAAGCAACGTCATCATCCGCGCCATCCGCGACTACATGCGCGATGATATCGGCGAAGTTATTGTCGACGACAAAGGCGCCTTTGAGCTGGCCGCAGAGTTTGCCCGCCAGGTAATGCCCCACTACGCCAATAAGGTGAAGTACTACGAGGACGCCATCCCACTGTTCAATCGCTATCAAATTGAAAGCCAGATTGAGACAGCGTTCGAGCGCGAAGTGAAGCTCCCCTCCGGTGGCTCCATCGTTATCGATGTGACCGAGGCCTTGGTATCTATCGATATCAACTCCTCCCGCGCAACCAAGGGCGGCGATATCGAAGAGACCGCGCGCAATATCAACCTGGAAGCCGCCGACGAAATCGCTCGCCAGCTGCGCCTGCGCGATATGGGCGGACTGGTTGTCATCGACTTTATCGACATGCAGAGCAAGTCCAACCAGCGCGAAGTTGAAAAGCGCATGGAGAAGGCCCTCAGCATGGACCGCGCCCGCGTTCAGGTTGGCCGCATCTCCCGCTTCGGACTGTTGGAGATGTCCCGCCAGCGCCTGCGCCCATCCCTGGGTGAAACCACATTCCGCGTCTGCCCCCGCTGTAGCGGCCAAGGCACCATTCGCGGCACCAAGTCTCTGGCCCTCTCCATTCTCCGCCTGGTAGAAGAGGAAGCGAAGAAAGAGCGCAGCGCCGAAATCCGTGCAATCACCCCAGTGAATGTCGCAACCTACCTGCTGAACGAAAAGCGTAAAACGATCTCCCAGATCGAGTCCCGCAATTCCACTCGCGTAGTAGTTGTGCCCAGCGCAGAAATGGAAACGCCGCACTTTGAAGTTCAGCGCCTGCGTGACGATGACACTGCAACCCTGGAAACTTCCTACAAGATTTCTGGCACTGCCGAAGAGACAGTGACCAAGAAAGAGGAAAAGCCACAGCGTCCAGCTCCAGTGCAAGCGGCCGTGCAGCAAATTGCCCACACCGCTCCAGCACCCACTCCGGAGAAAAAGGAAGAGCCTGGACTCTTCAGCCGATTGATTAGCGCTATCGCCTCCTTCTTCACCGCAGAAGAGGAAGAGCCGAAGAAGCATCAAAAGTCCAAAGGCCGTGGCAAGGACTACCAGCAGCGCAATCGCAATCGCAACCAGCGCGGAAATCGCAACAACCGCAGTGGCCGCCCCGCGCGCCGCAAGGATGATCGCCGCGAAGACAATAAGCGCGACGACCAACGCGAAGATAAGCGCAGCGCCAAGCTGGACGAGCATGACAGCGCCTCTGATCGCCAAGGTGAAGGTCAGCGCAGACGTCGCCGCCGCCGCAACGACAACCGCCGCAGCGACAACCGCACTCAAACTGCTGAAGCCAAAAATACCGTTGATACCAACGAACAGGCTGGAGACACTTCTGATCAGCAACGCCCAGCACGTCGCCCAAGCAATGTGCGCGGTCGCCCCCAAGCGCGCCGTCGCGGCGGACGTCGCAATGAGAACACCGCAGCAACCGCGGTAGCTCACAGCCAGGAAGAGCTGAATCGCGAAGTTCACGAAGCCATCGACGAAGCTGAAAGCGAAGCCCGCAAGACCAAGGAAGTCGTAAAAGAGGCTCGTACCGAGGCGCCCAAGCCAAAAGCGAAAGACTCTCACAAGCCTCAGAGAGCCCCCAAGCAAGCAGCTCAGCCCGCCATCACAATGCCGGTGCGAACTGCTCACGAGGAAAAATCTGAAGCACGAGAGACCCAGAAGCCTGCAGCCCAACCGCAAAGCGCCCCGCAGGCAGCCAAAGCAGCCGCCTCCGGGCAGCAACAGCAGCCTACTCAGCCCAAGCCCAAAGCTACCCCGGTAGAAAAAGCAGCTGGACCAGCTGCCGAGCCGGCCAAGCCTGTAGAGCAAGCGCCAGAACAAAAAGCCACCACGGCAGAAGTTCCGGTTGCCCCCAAAGCTGAAACCACTCCTGCCAAGCCAGAAGTAGAAGCAGCAGAAGAAATCGTGCTTGAAGAAGCACAAGCTGCAGCTGAAGCTTTACAGGAACAGGCAGGCACCAGCGAGCCGGAAGCTCAGGAAGAAATTGTTGCCGCCGAGCAGGCAGCCTCTGAAGAGGAACCGACCGCACCCAGCCAGGGACGCGCAGTAAATGATCCGCGCATCAACCCCAAACCACTGGGTGAATTCTCAATTGTTACTGAGCGCCGTGAAGTGGGCTCCCAGCAGCCTCTGGATACCGCGCAGCCGGCAGCGATTGAGCACAATCCACGTGCCCTCGCCCGCCCGGCCAACGACCCGCGTATCAGCCGCAAGGCCGTGGAAGTTGATGCCAACGCAGATATCGATCGCGACTCTGCAGAAGCGAGCTAAGCGATAGCTGCCAAGCCGCCCCAGCCAATGGCCGGGGCGGCCTTATCAACCTGACAGCAAGCCTTAAGCTGGTCAATAAATCACCTAACTTATTGAACTATATAAAAAAAATCAAAATGGCGCTTGTACATCCCGAGAAGCTATGTATAATGCGCAGCACAATTTGGTGGGGTGGCTGAGTGGTCGAAAGCGGCGGTCTTGAAAACCGTTGACTGTAACAGGTCCCAGGGTTCGAATCCCTGCCCCACCGCCATTTTTCATACAGAAAGCCCTGATTTTTCAGGGCTTTTTTGTTTCTGCTATTTTTATTCCCCCACTAGTTCCCCTACTTATCTTTTGTAGGCCCATAACGCTTCAGACGACGCAAACTCTATACGCACCAACTGCGGCAGCGCACCAACGTCTTTACCGCCTGCCCTTTCACGTAAACACCAGATCGATTTAGCTCTTTTGCAGGCTCCACAACCGCTCGACCCTCAACCTTACAAAGACCTCATACGCTTACGCAGCAGCTAGACCGTAATCTCCGGTAGCTGGTCCCACTGAGTCGTATAGGCTGGCGATCGATGCTCCTGTCGCATCTTCCACTTCTTGTCGATACCTTCAGCCCCCAGAAACAAGGTGCCCCGGCCAAACCGCTGATTGATCTGGTCGATAGCCTGCATGGTCTCACCTGATCGTATTGGCTGACCTGTGGTGAACATATCGCCCTGGCCCAGCGAGCGGGGGATAAGCTCTACCAGCCCCACCCCCGCTTTCAGGAATCTATGCCCCTGCAGGAACAGTTCTGTAATCGCACGCTTTACCAGCTGCACTATCAACCGTGTGTCATCCGTAGGGTATGGAGTTTGCACTACGGTGCTGCGGCTGTAGTAATGCGGTTCATGGGGTGAGGTATGCAGGAAGACATGGATAGACTTCACCAGGGAATCCTGGGCCCGCAACTTCTCTGCTGCCCTACTCGCATACAAGGTGACCGCCTGCAGTATCGGCTGCAGATCGGTGAGCTTTTCGCCGAATGAGCGCGTGCAATAGATCTGTTTCTTGGCTGGTGGCTGCTCTTCCAGGCTTAAGCAACTAATGCCATTTAGCTCTTCTATCGTGCGCTCAATATTTACGTTCGTATGGCTGCGTAGAATTTTCGGGTTGGCTTGTGCTAGGTCATAGGCTGTCTTGATACCCAGGTGCCCAAGTCGCTTTGATAGGCGCCTGCCTACACCCCACACATCACCTACTTCAGTGCGCCGCTGCAGCCATTGCCACTTTGCGGGGGAGTCCAAGACGCAGACGCCCTGACACTTGGGGATCTTCTTGGCAACTCTATTTGCCAGCTTGGCCAGGGTTTTACTGGGAGCAATGCCAACGCCCACCGGCATGCGAACATCCCGCCAGAGGGTTTGCCTTATTTGCTGGCCGTAATCCAGTAGACACTCTTGCAACCCATGCAGATCCAGAAACATCTCATCGATGCTATAGACTTCAACCTCTGGACTGTACTGCTTCAGCGTTATCATTACCCGGTGGGAAATATCGCCGTACAGGGCGTAGTTACTCGAGAAGATCTTTACCCCGTGCTTTCGCAATAGATGCTCAATCTTGAAGAACGGCTGCAAGTCGGGAATACCTAACACTTTGGCTTCTTTCGAGCGAGCCACCACGCAACCATCATTATTGGAAAGGACTACCACCGGGAGCCCGCGCAGGTCGGGGCGGAATATCTGTTCGCAGCTGGCATAGCAGCTGTTGCAATCAACCAGTGCCAACATCAGCAGGACCGGTGGTACCGCACGGAAGCCTTGACCACTCCCTCAACAATCAATTCCTGCCCCTCCCAAATGGGAATCGGTGCGTATTTGTCATTGGCTGATAGCAGGCGGCCCTGTTGGCGGTCGAGCACCTTGCACGTTAACTGCCCATCCAGGGCAACCACCACCACATCTCCGTGGATTGGTGTTAATGATCGGTCGACTACCAGCAGGTCCCGGTCAAAGATGCCGAGGTTCTGCATAGAGTCGCCGTTGGCGCGGGCGAGGAATGTCGCCGCCGGGCTGGTTATCAGGTGTTGATCCAGGCTCAGTGCCGCTTCTTTGTGGTCATCCGCTGGCGAAGGAAAGCCGCAGCTAACGCCACTGCCGTATAGAGGGGAAAGTTTCATGTGTTCTAGCAATATACTGTATCTTTATACAGTGTATTAGCGAGCACCCACTAAAGACAAGTAGCCAGTGTGACTCCAGGGCCTCACAGGTACTTTTGTACTCAAGCCATCTCGGCGCCGCCACCTCCTTTTGACTCAGCCGAATAGATAACACCTTGGATAGTGGTGCTCACTTCCTCACCTATCAGCTTTAACACGGCATCCATTCCCGCTAAATCAGGGCAGCCTGTTACCCGCTCCAGGGCCACACACAGGCCTGCGACCCGCTGCAATTGCTCCACTTGCGCTTTTATAGGCATGCGCAACTCCTTGTAACTGCTAGCCCTATCTCAATCTTGTGTCACCTAACACCGGCCATCTTTATTGCCTTATGACGACAAGCCGCCAAACGCACCTCGATATTTGAGGCCGGATCACTAGGCGATCTCCTGAGCAACGTACGGAAACGGGAGAGGATGATGATTGCACAGCCGGCAAGACAGCTGGGGCTTGCGTCATCTCAAATTTCGAAAATGGAAACGGGCGTACAAAGAGTTCCGGCGGACCTGCTGCCGGTATGGTGTGAGGCCGTGGGGATTACTTTGGTGGAGATTTACGGAGTGGAGAACCTGCACTATTTTGCACAGATTCCATTTCCCCCTTTTACTGCTCGACTCTATTCGCAACTACCGGAGAATTTTCGCAAGCATATTCATTCGGTCATTGAGAGTAGCTAGCAACTCTGGAAGAGGTTGGGATAACGCTCCCAATAGTGGCCGAGCATAGCGAGGTCCAGCCCCGGAGGGTCGATGCTACTTCGTCTTGTTAATCAATTTTACATTCCAATTCTGGCCGAAGGGCTTTAAACAACACCTCAATCTCATTACGCTCAAAACCCAAGATAGAATGGAACTTAGTTACGTTTAGCGCAGAAGCTCCATACAAGATTTCACCGAATGAACTATTTATGGCTAATGCACACTCACATGAGCACTCCGATATACTTTGTGGCCAAGCGGCTCTTATCGATTCCAGCGTTTCTTTCTCAAAACCAAACAAAGCCAGACATTCCGAGCTCCACTTTTCGATCCAGTATTCAAATGCTGCCGCAATAATCGTATTTTCTCTCTCAGAAATCATGCTTTATTTTTTTGGTTAACGCTGCGAGCATAGGCGAAATGCGCAGCATTTTGTCCCATGCCTTGCTTTGTTAACGCTTAAGTTCTCTGATAGTAAGCCGTTTCCATTTACCTGTGAGTGAGTAGGACTCCCCCTGGATTTCGTAGCTTATATTGCATGGTAATTCGGACGGACCATATATTGATGTGACATCTACGATAGGGCTAGATAAGACTACTGCCCCTGATGGCACCCTAATTGCTTGAGGTTGGTACCGCCTAGTGAAGCTTCCTACCCCTTCCCCAATAACTAAATTGGACAGCTGAACTGGATCCTCACTATGATTTCGGATATAGACTTCATTCACCGAGAGAATAGTGTCCGGGGATGAGAGGTACTCCTCTTGGCCCGGGGAAAGAGCATATGTATTTGGTAGGCGCTCTTTACCCAGGGTGATGAATGCGTCAAAGCTGATGGTATTGTCTTCTGAGTAGATAAGACACTGAAAATATTCACTATATTCTACGCCCGAAGAATCTACCACCTGACCGCTTTGTGTGCATCCATAAGCGAGCAACAGAAAGAAGATAATACTGAGGGATCTAACCACCAATCTATTCATGAGTGTTAACGCCACTAGCAAGGGCTGAGGAGCCTAAGCGACGAGGTCCAGCGCGAAGCGCGAACTTGTCTAGCTTTGTTAAATGTTTTACAGGAGATTGTTGTTTTTTGCATATGCGTACATCAACTCTTCCAAGTTGTTAGGATATTTATAAAAATCAGAATCTAGTGAATCTAATTTTAGAGCCCCACTCTCCTCAAGCGCCACAAGTTCCTGTTGACGAACTTCTCGGTCTTTAGGTGGACCCATCTCACCAAAATTAGCATTCGCCGCTTCGACAATACTAGCCGTTTTTGACGCACCAATTTTATGCAAAGACGCAACAGTTTCGCTGGAGATATCTCCAGCGGAATTCCAAAAGAACTGATTAAACCCTCCGTTATTCACTTCCGCTTCCAACACCCATACACTAACTAGCACTAACTCATGCTCATTTAGACTCTCTGATCCAGCCTCCAAATACTTATCAATTATTGGATCAACTAGCCCCATCAACTTGTCAAGTCGTTCTGTCATAGCTCTCTGTACATTTAACCTCGTGCTCTGGGGAAACCGAGGCATAGCGTAGGTTTGGCCCTAGCAGCACTTTGTTAGGAACTCCACACATCACTGGGCCCTGAACATTGAATTGCAGCTTTTTTCTAGCGAAAAAATATTATTCCTCACGAGTTCGATTTTTTCTCGCATGTTTCTCTTATACTCTTCATGGCTTACCTCCCCCACTATATAAACCCACTTCTCCCAGTCTACGTCTGAGACTGGCGATCTGTTAATCTCTTTCCAGAACACCTCATTGGCCCCAACCTCATCTGAGGCTAAAAGTTTGAGAATATCTATAACATTTCCTTCCGTGAGAAATCCAAAAGCTGCGTCCACAATAAAATTAGCAGTCGGTGTTTCCTGGTGGAGCTCTTCATCATATAGCGTTTTAAAATTTTCAAATTCTTGATCCATCGAGACTCTGGTCTTGCCCACAAAAAGTAGACACTCTAACTATGCGTATTTTCGCTCATACTCTGCTGGACTTACATAGCCCAATGCAGAGTGCCTACGAACCCTATTGTAGAAAATCTCAATGTATTCAAACACCTCAGATTTTGCTTGCTCTTCGCTTTCGAATGTTCCGGCATAGACCAGCTCGACTTTTAGCCTGCTAAAGAATGATTCCATTGCCGCATTATCCCAACAGTTAGCCTGGCGACTCATACTCGGCTTGCACTTGCTTTCGGACAAGAGATCCTGGTATTTCTGCGATCGATATTGCACACCCCTGTCAGAGTGAACTAGCAGTCCAGGCTTTATTGGTCGTCGCTCTAGGGCCATTTTCAATGCTCGACGTGTCAATTCATCGGTCATCTGCGAGTCGAATGCCCAACCTACAATACGTCGAGAGTACAGATCCATAACTACCGCGAGGTATAGCCACCTATCCAGAACCCAGATATACGTAATGTCACTGGTCCAGCGGCAATTTGGTCGATCCACATCAAAGCAACGCTTAAGTAAGTTGGCGGAGACGTTAATGCTCCCCTCCACGGGCTGACTATATCGAAAGCCTTTGCCGTTTCTCGCTTTAATATGTTCCTGTTGCATAAGCTTAGCGACGTAGTTCCGCGAGCATGGCTCACCTAACTCTTGAAGCTCGCAAGCAATTCTAGGCGCGCCATAACGACCTTTAAACTCAGCAAACGTCTCTCGGATTTTCTCGATTGTTCGTATCTCTCTAATCGTGCGAGCAGATGGCAATCGCCCCCGCCATCGATAATAACCCGATCTTGAGACTTCTAAACACCGACACATCAAGCTAACCGGGAATGACCCTACATGCTCTTGTATCAATGCGTACTTTACTCTTGGTGGTTCGCAAAGTACGCAGCTGCCTTTTTTAGAAACTCAACCTCCTGACGAGCTTCATGCAGCTCCTTCTTGAGTTTGCGAACTTCAGCGCTTTCCTGTTTGGAATAGTCGACACCGTCTAAACTATTGAACTGCTTATCAGACAGTCGATTAAATTGACGACGCCAGTTGTAGATCTGCTGTGCGCTGACGCCTAGCTCTCGCGCCACAGAAGCCGTTGTTGCTCCAGGCTTTTCCGCTCTCTTAACTGCTTCTCTGCGGAACTCCTCCGTATACGCCTGAGTTCTTTTCTTACCCATGATACACCTCCGTGTTAGGCCTAAACCTAACTATACAGGGTGTCTACTAAACGTGGGTAAGTCTTACTCCTAACGCCGCCAACACGGTCCGAAATGGAGCAGCGAAGCTGCGGAATGTAGGCCCAACCCAAGCTTGCTTGGGCGTTGCTTGCTGCATATATTAGGCATGGGCTACTCTCCGAACTCGATTAATTTGAGGAATTCACCCTCGCTCTTTGCGATTACCTCTTCGGATTGTGCCTGATGGCACCAATAGAATATATAGCCACCGCAATGCCTGACCAAAAAATTGCCATTATCATCAACTCCGATCAGGGTTGATTGCTTACCTTTCCACCAGTCTGCTTGTAAGGGGCGCCTATCCTCTTCCCGAAGTAAGCAGGCTAGTTTAATCTGCTTGCCAGAGAAATTTATGGTGCGTTTAATTCCAAGATTACTTATCGCTTTATCTAGAGAAGTCATGGATTCGTTTACTGCCTAACGAGGGTGTAGAAAAACTCAGCCCTCTTTTCGTATTGTGCTTCTACGTGAAAAATAGCCTACTCATCAGTGAAAGCTAGATCAGAATTCACGTAGAACCACCATTTATGGTTAATATTTGATCACACCTAAGAAAGCAAAGACATAAATTAGTTTTTCTACAGCCTGAACGACTACAACAGGGGCGGCCGAAGGCCCGTAGCAACCTGCTTGTATTTGCTAAGCATTGCAACGCTATAAGCCAGAATAAGTTTGGAAAACCTCATGATCTTTGTAGTCCCCTCGCTCATTTAAGTTGATATATATTTGAATGGCACATTCATAGAATAGCCAAAGAAATATAGATTCAACGTTACAGTCAGCCTCATTTTCTCGTACTACGGCCTGATATCTAAAAGAATACTTGTCGTAAGAATACACAATGTTAGCTGAGGCTAAATATTCTTCAATTATTTCTTTGCTATCGCCTTGCGATAGATTAGCAGAAATACTTTCCTGTATTTTCTTGACTGTATTAAGACTATTCCCCCAAACAGGATTACTAATTATTACTAGCGCTAATATGGTAGCTATCTTCAATGCTCTTCCTTGAACGCTTAACAGTGTATTCAAAAGCAGCTGCAATATATCACCCACCACTATACCCACAAAATTCCTTCGACCACGATATAAAAAGCCTTTAAGTAACATTAACCTATCGACAGTTGGTACCAATGTACACAAATGGGCATATTGCAACTGCATTATATCCAGACATTTGGGGTGCTCTATATATTTTTGGAACCCCCTTAAAAGTCAGAAAGTTAACACCTTTTTTCCTGTGCATAAGATGCAGATGCTTTTGATCCCAGATATACGAAGCAGGCTAGGTGACTTGGTTATCCCAGTAAATATTGTTTAACGCTGCCAACACCTGCCCAACCACCCCGGCCAGATCCGTGCTGGTATCCCCAGTGATCTGCGGCAGAGTCGCCGGACGGCTGGCTACCTGCCAGCCTCTACTGCCGTTGATATACAGCAGGCCCTCCGCCTGATTGAGTGCGACCTTAGCGGGGAAGAATTTCCAGTAGCCGGGGTCTGCTACATAGCGGGCCAGTTGGCCGTCTTGGCTTGCCCCGTCTCCGGTATAGCTGGCCACTATGTAGCGGTCGCCATCGCTGGGGGAGTCGGGGGGATCATTTTGGATGCCCTGCACTTCGATCTGTAGAAGCGCGTCAGTTCATCGTTACAAACACCCCACTCACCATCATCCGCATAAACTCGCTTACCGCAGTTAATTGCAACCATACTCACCACTCGGAATCGCCATCACCGCAATAGAACTGTGCGCAGTCATGCGATTCGCCACTTCACCAGTGCAGTCAGAAACAAGGCCCGCTGCCTCGTCAATCACATTGACCGCCTGCCCTGCATCTGTGGTGAGTGCCTTCGTTGTCACATAGACCCGATCCATCGGGCATCGGTCTGCACGCTGTTCTGATCATCAATCACAGCAATAACGCACTTGAGCACGGCGACGGCTTGAGCTTCGGAGCTTGCGGGCTCAGCCTTTTGCGTGATTGCAGATCGCACAATCGTACCAGTACAGTGGCGGTCGTCGATGATGTAGGCAAATTGCCAAGCCTGGCACTCTGTAAACAATATAAATATAGGAATTTCTTACTAAACTAGTTATCCCTATATGTTTAAACTTTATTCCCAGCTTTTTGAGATCATCTTCCTAAAGATAACTACCGCAATCCAGCCCTATACTTCCCGTGTCACCTCTATTTTACCTAGACAGCCAGACAAGCAGTAGGAACTCTCTAAGGATGAAATCCTGTATTGGTGACTCCACTTCAACTTTAATGACAAAGATTTGAGAGCATTCTCCGCCTAATTAGCTGTTCAGCTGAGTCCCAAATCGATCAACAGTCTGTAACAAAATTAATCGCTTGATTTTTAAGGGATCATCATGAAAGCTTTCACCCCGATAGCGGCAGCTATCTTCTTAGTAATTAGTGGGTATTCATTCGCAAATGGGAATACTGCCATAGTGAACCAGAATGGAAATGGTAATATGGCTAACCCGGACCAAAGTGATCCCGCAACGATGGACAGTTTGATCGCAATCACCCAGGATGGTGATTTCAACGAATCTGCACCGGTACAGGAGAATGCCACTCAAAATGGCACTATTATTCATATTCAAACTGGAAATCTAAATACCGCTCCTGCCTTACTACAAAATAACAGTGTCTCTACCCAGATTACGGCAATTCAGCAGGGCAATCTTAATGAGGTAGGCATGTCGCAAGTTGACTCTCAGTTAAGTACTGTTTTTGTTAACCAAATTGGGGATACCAATAGCTATGGCGGTGCGCAGATAATGTCAGATAGCGATACTATTTCTGTATTGCAATCTGGAGATTCCCAAATTTCCGGTAATACTCAACTCAATACCTCCTTTAACAGTTTTATAGTGAACCAGACAGGAATGGCCAATAGTGCTATTGGTTTCCAATCTAGCGGTACCTCAAATACCTCAGTTATGATCCAGAATGGAACTGCTAATATCGCTGGCATGGCTCAAAACGACGGCGACTTTAATAGCTTACTTATTCAACAAGACGGAGATAGCAATGATGGCATTGTTACACAGTTAAATAATTCAAATAATAATACTGTGAGCGTATTCCAGTCAGGCATGATGAATATGTCGGAAGTTAATCAAGATGCTTCTGATTTTGGCATAGTTGATACCAACCAAACTGGCATGATGAATATGGCACTAACCAATCAGACGGGGATATCCAACTTTGCCAGTCAATCCCAGATTGGCACATCTAATGTGCATGAAATCGGTCAGGCAACATCCGGTAATTCTGCAACTGCCCTCCAATCTGGTACTGGCAATATGGGCGTGATTTTTCAATAGCGGATAAGGTTGACGATTCAACACTGTACTCCCTATTAGCAGCTATGGGTGTTTGACTGTTTTTGGGTAAAAGAGATGCTTTTTAAATAGCTATAACGCCCACGGCAGGGGCGGCTTACCTTATGCGCGATTTGCGCAAAAATGGGAGCGTAGCGACCGCGCAAAACGTGCATAAGGTAAGCCGTCCCGCGGAGGCCCGAAGGGCCGGAGCTTCACTGCCCGTGATTGTTAGGCTTGTACTTGGCACGTAGGCCACCTTTGTACCATAGAGCACCGACTACCAGTAGTGAAAACGCAATATCTAGAAGCAGATAAACAAGTGAGAAAGTAGCCCCACCTGATATCCCACCACTAGACATGAACCTTAACGGGAAACCGGCATAGACCGTCCCATCCGCTACTCCAGTACTTTGAATGCGCCAATACAAATATGACACGATTGTAAGCAGAGCGAAGAAGCCAAAACTCGAGAGAAAAAACAAAGATATGTTAATTATTTTCAAAATCCTGGCTCTCAGATAAGTGGTAGCCTAACGCCCCGCTAAAGGGCCGTAGTGGAGGCAAACTTTTTGGGGTAGCGTAGCGTAAACCCCAAAACGAGCGCCGGAACGGAGGTCCAAGCCGCAACGCGGCTGAACTTTGAGCGGTTTGTTATGTGCTCATTGATAATAATTTATTGTACCCGCTACCAATATCACAACTGATCTTAACGCACTATATGTTTTTCTACTTCATCTGCTTCTACACATAAGAGTTCCGCGATATCTTTTACAACCTCCGGAATTAACAAAGCCAGAGGAGGATGTTCTTTGAGAATATTGACAAGATTAACTTCGCCTTCCTCACGTATTTCAGACCAGAACCACCTAAAGAGATAATTTCTCTGCTCAAATTCCGGTAAGTCTGCCCATTTAAATCCACTCATCTTTTTGCCGTACTCACATAACGCCGGCCACACAGGCGAGCGCTTTTAGCGAGTCCAGCCAAATGCGCTTTTTGCATTTGGCGATTGTGCTGGCCCTTGTTAAGTGGCGACTGGCTGTTCATTAAAAAAGTACACCAAATTCTCGACCACATTAGCTTTACCATAATATGGGTTATTTTCTGCATGGTCTAACGTTCTTCCTGTACGTTGTGCGATTTCTTCTACTATGTCCAGTTCGAAGTCTTCATCATCTATCAGAAGATCTTTGAATACATTATCAGTGGGCTTAATTGGAAAAGCGATGCTGTCTGAGCTAATATAGTTTTGGAGCTGCTCATAGACAGCACGTATTACCCACGTATCAATCGATTTACAGTCAAAATAACGAGAAAATGTACAAATTGAATCTTTATTACGTTTCTCTCGTAGTTTTGAAAAGTGAGACTTTCTAGCTTTGGAGTTTTTAATTTCTACCGCAACTAATACTGGCACAATCGCGAGAATTACTGGGGCTTTGTAGATAAACCAGCCTAGCATCAAAAAAAATGCGGAAGCAATCAGCCAACCTGAAATACCAGTTGATTTCTCGACATACTTTGGCATAAATCTCGAAGGTTTGCGCATACTCTCTAAAGCCACTTAACGCCGCAAGCAACGGCCGAAATGTAGCGGCGAAGCCGCGGAATGTAGGTCCAGCCCACGTAGTGGGCGGTGTTGCCTTGCTTTGTTAAGCATGATGACCTCTCTTATAAAATGCATAGGCACACATAGCCAGCCCTACGGAATATAAAAAATCAAAAGACATTACGGAAATAGCAGTGTAAGTGGGTGAGCTAGATAATGAATCAGGGTAAGTAGCCCACAGCCACTCCATTGTAGGAATTGCTAATATGCTAGGCAGTAGCATTATGGTGAGGCCAATGATAAACAACCCGGAGGAGGACGAGCTTTGCTTTAAGATGCTGTATCCGGCGACTATCGCAACCAGAAGAGACGGCCAGGTAGAAAGCAAAGTCATTGTAATTATTTCGTAGATTTCCACTCGATCCCTCGTGATGCTTAACGCCTTGCTTAGCGGCAGCCGAAACACAGTGCAGGCTGTCCGGTGGAGACCACGTCTTTTGTGGCCGGAACGTACTACAGCAACTGGTTATGTGTACCCGCCGAACCGTCTAATTCAAGCTTTAAATCCATAGTTCACCTCCATTTTTGAGATCCTTTAACTTCCCTAATATTTCTTCAGCATGATTACGATCTCTGCATGGAATCATAACCTTTCCTTTACCTTTTTTCCGATTCCATATCATTGGATTACCAGATTTAGATTCAAGAATCTCAAATTCTCCGGCTGACCTGGGGATTTGATATTTTGGCAAAGCTCAGTCCCTTCTTAAAACACATAACGTTGCCAGCAAGGGCAGCCGAAGCGGAGCGTAGGCTGTCCAGCCCAGCCTCCGGCTGGGCGATCTTGCCTGGCCTAGTTATAGCTGGCGCGCACTGAACGACCTACTTGCTCTCTGCCAGCCAACTTTGGCTGGCCATTGCCCGATAAATTTACAGGAGAAAATACCATACTTTTCCCAACGGATAACTATCCGATTGGCACTCAACGATGGCCTAGCAGGCTTGTAGGGCTTACTGACTGAAAGCGAAGGCACTGGAACGGAATCGCGGTACCAACTTGCAAGAAAACTCTCAGGAAAAGTGTGCTCAGATAGAGATTGATGCTTGCAGCAGCTACAAAACATCTAAATATTGACCGCCACAATAACGCCCAGCGCAGGCGCAGCCAGCGCGGAGCGCATTTTGTGTTAATGTTTGTGCGCCAGCGAGTAACACAAAAGGTGTGTAGCGTTGGCTGTCGCTCTGCCGCTGCTTGTTATGCATTGCGCTGGCACTTATGTTTGGGCTTAAAATCTAGGACTTTGTTGTACGTGTCACCTACAACGTAGGTCCCTTTTTTGAACCGGTACTTACTTAGCGTCTTGATGGCAGCTCTATTGAATATTTCCGTTTCTGCCTTGACGACCTTTATGTTTTTAGCTTCTCCAGCTTCATCAATTTGGAAGGCTAGCTTTACTGATCCTGATAGCTCTCTACAAAATGGAGGCATTGGGTAGATTGGCTCTACCTCCTCAACTGCCTCTTGGGCAACTGAGATCGCTGAAGAAAAGACCAAACTAAGTGTAAGTACGAATTTTTTCATTACTGATGCATAACGCCGCCGGCAGGGGCAGCTTGCCTTGTGCGCGTTTTGCGCGAAAATGGGAGCGAAGCGACCTGCGCAAAAGGTGCACAAGGTAAGCTGTCCCGCGGAGGGCCGCAGGCCCGGAGTAAATTGCCCGGCTTTGTTAAGCGCCTTCACCGAACAGCCAATCAGGGTATATTTCTTTTGCCTTATTCATAACCGATTTTTCCGAAATACTTATTTCCTTGTCAGTGATAGGCACGCCCAACAGCCATTTTACCGACTGTCCATTTGATAGTTTTAAATCAAATGGAGACGGAACATAAGCCATATGCCTGTAGGCACTCTTCCCATTTATTCTAATCACATCTTCACAAACCAAAGGCCATTCATCGGAGCTACGCTCAGCTAACCAGTATATAGAGCTTGCCAACGAATTCGGTAACCATTGTTCAGAACCCACCGCAGTAAACTCAAAATTACCTGCAGGTAATGACAGCCCCATTTCAAATGCACCAATTGTCGAGAAAAAAACCTCCCCGAAGTGACCAATTGGGATAGGTCTACTACCACTGTTATCACGATATGCAGTAACAGTAGGAGTACCTCCAACTATCTCCTTCAAGAAAATTGCTAATTCTCTATGGTGGCTCGGTGGCATTTAGTCTCCTTTATCGCTTAACGTTGCCAACAGGGGCAGCCGGAGCGTTTGCGTGCGAAGCGCGCCGCGTAGGCTGTCCAGCCTAGCCCCATAGGGGCTGGGCGAGCCTGCTTGGCCTAGTTATGGGGCCCCATTGTATAATAAGTAACCCTGAATTATCCCATAAAATAACACGCCCACCACAACACTACTTGGAACATAGTAACGAGCGTTGTTTACCGGTAAAGCCGCCGTCAATAATGCTGAACAAACTGCTGAAACCATAGCAACACCAAACCAGTTTCCCTTTAACCCTGGTGAAACTGCCCAAAGTACATATGCCATGGGAATCAAGCTTGAAGCAAAAAGACAAACCATGAATTTCCAAAGATATACACTTAATTTTTGGTCTTTGTGAATTTGGCTCAATTTCTAGCCCTATAACAGTTAATTCAAAAGAAGCGTTTTTATATCACCCTTCTATATAATTCTACTCACTTCTTTCAAGATAACCTCAAAAACCCAATAATATCAAAAAGTTAAGAGCTTTGACATAATTCTCAACAGGTAGATATAAAGCAGGCGCTATATATCTACCTGCTTTTTCTGCTCTTTATAACATTATCAACCCTATAAAAATCAAAGAGATAGTTCGTCACCCCCAGAAATAGGAGAAGCTTCTCTTGAATTCTGATATATAGAGCAAGCCTCAACTGTCTTAACCGCCTTTATTCCCGGGTAACTAACCGTGCGCTTAGTCTCAAATAGCTCTATCGCTCTTACCTGGCTTACGCTGCTCAATGACAGGCCCCGTCACCTATTCATCACCTGCTATCTTGCTTTAGGCAGCAAAGCTGAAGCTGGGGGAGGAAGTGGTTATGTCTGCCATGTGCCGTTTAGCCCTTTTGGCAGTAGTTTTTGTAGATCTGATGGGTCAGGGATTGCTGTTCCCGATCATCAATGAATTGGTTATGTCGACAAAATTCCAGTTCCTACCTACTGATACGCCACAATCAACTCGGCACTTGTACTATGGAGTTGTGATCAGCAGCTTCTTTCTGGCGTGGTTTGTTGGGTCCGTATATATCGCCAAACTATCTGACAGTATTGGACGCAAAACTGCCATGGTGCTGTGTTTGGTGGGGGCCATGGCCGGATACGCTATCACTGTCCTCTCTTTGCTAAGCAATAGCCTTTGGCTTCTTATTCTCGGACGAGTGATCAGCGGCTTTACTGCGGGAAACCAACCTATTGCTCAAGCAGCAATGATTGATGCCAGCCAAAGTGAGCTGGAAGCCTCCAAGAACCTAGGGTTATTGGTAGCCGGAATGAGTGCTGGGGCTGTAGCTGGACCGATTATGGCAGGAGTCCTGGCAGACAGGGAGCTATTGGGGAGCATAGCCAGTATCCAACTGCCCTTTTACTTTGCTCTGGTACTTGTCGCTATTACTTTGTTTTTGATCCTGACCTTTTATCACAATACCCGGCAAGCCCCGATGCAGCTTAGGCTTCGCTTTCTGGATCTATTTACTCAGTTTATACATCTGAAGGACCGTCCTCGGGTTGTCCGACTTTGCCCTGCCTACCTCTGTTTCATGCTGCTGCATCTCAGCTTTTATATATTTATCACAAACTATTTAAGCAGTAGATTCCAAGCTGGCCTGCTAATAACCAGTATGGCCATGCTGACTATGGGTATTGCGGTGGCAATTTCCAGCCTCTTTATGGTCAAGCCTGTTTTGTCCCGCTGGACTAAACCCCTGGTAGTTACAGTTTCCGCCTTAGTGATGGGAGCGAGTGCGTTAGTCTTCGTATTCAGCAGCCATATTTGGCTATGTTATCTCAGTGTGTTCTTCGCGTACCTTTGCTTTGGGCTCGCTTACCCCGCCCTCTTGAATATATTCGCCAATAGTGTCGATGAAACGGAACAGGGTTGGGTAATGGGAATAGCTACTGCGGGCTTCACGCTGGTAGCAAGCTTGATTTCGCTCGCGGGGGGCATGGCAATGGAAGTTGATATCCGCCTACCGTTTTACATTACAGCAGCTGCATCGATATTAGTATTTGTTTTAATCCGGTGGAGCTGGCGCAAACTCCCTGGCGTAGCATAGTGAAAAATCAGGCAAATAAGTAACCGACCTACTCTGCCAGTGACACCAGACGTGGGCCCTTCAGGATAAGCTGAAAGGCCCATAACTTTATACCTCGCCCCTCATTAGTTAATGAATCGCCCGCTCTCTAGTTGATCCACAGTCTACAGGGTTATTTACCTCCACACTTAAATCTAGAATACGGGCGATCCACCATATAAATGGCTCAACCTGACCGCTTAAGGTGCAGCTACCTGTACAAATATCATCAAGCAGCGACTGAACATCGTGAAGCCGTAAGGCCGTGACAGACCTCTGGTTTCTTAGCGTTACTGAGCAAAAAGGAACGTCGTTGGCCGAGAGATCACTCAAGGTTACTTTGCCGCCATCAATTAAAATTCTCACCGGCTCAAACTGTTCAGTAACACTCACAGACAAGCACAAGTTGGGCACAAGGCTGGATAGTCGATTGATATATTCCTGCAGGAAGTTAGAAAAGGTATTTGCCCACTCACCAATTTCAGCGAGGGCTTGCCCCAAATCCATAGCCTCCTCTTTTGTTTCCTGGGATTGAGCATCAGCCTCTTTTTCAGCCTCAATAAGAGCTTCCACGGTCCTATCAACATCCTCCCTCGTGTGAGCTGCCGAGCAGATCAACCTCAGGCGGCCGCGGCCGCTCTCAACTATCGGGTAAGTGACAGCCGAGGTTTGAATACCGCGCTGATAAAGCGCTTGGACTATCCCATATAGTTTATCTTTATCTTTAAAATGGGGTGTGATAATAGGCCCATCACCTGTTCCCAAATCGTATCCGGCCTGCTCGAATTTCCGGCGCATATAGCGGGTCGTATCCCACAATTGATCACGCAGTCCATCGTCAGATTTAATCCGACGCAAAGAAGTCAATGCGGCTGCAATATCTGCAGGACTGATAGAAGCCTGAAAGATATATGCCCTGGCTGAGGACCTCAGCAAGTCAACGTACTCCTTACTCGCAGCAACCACACCCCCAAGGCTACCGAGCGACTTACTGAGTGTTGTCATAATAAAGTCAACTTGATCAGTAATACCTTGAGCCGCACAGATACCGGCACCACGCTCACCATAAAAACCGAATGAGTGTGCCTCATCAACTAAGGTCAAGGCGTTGTATTTCTTTGCTGCACGCACGATTTCAGCTACCGGCGCAGCACCTTCCCCCATACTGTAAACGCCCTCGAGCACCACTAGCGTTGTTCGGTAGGGAGATGCTTCAGATTCCAACACCGACTCCAGATCAGAGGCATTATTGTGTTGGAAAGTTCTGATTTTGGCACCACTGAGACGGGCCCCATCAACAATTGAGGCATGGCAAAGTTGGTCTATAACCACAACATCATCTTTACCTAATATTCCTGCCACCACCCCGACATTGGCCGTATAACCCGTTGGAAACAAGCAGGCTCCTGACTTGCCTACCAAATCAGCAAACTCCGTTTCAAACTGGAGGTGAAGGTCCGTCAGGCCCGATGCCGCCGCTGAAGTGCCCATTCCTGTTCCGAAAAGCTTTACAGCAGATGATGCTTGTTCGATAACTTCTTTATCTCTATTCAAGCCAAGGTAGAGATTGGTCGTCCAAATAATTGCATCCTGGGTATCATCGTTATAAACATCTGTAACAGTGCCGTGGGTCCCACTACCTGTCCGTAAAACCTTACTGTAAGGATTCCTCTTCTGATTATTTGCCATGGCTATCACCGCCTGCACCAACTTACTTTTGTCAGAGGCAGACCAGGATGATGCCTTTGCGGCCTGGAAAGTTGGATGGCTCAACTGGAGCTGGGACTGGAAATTAGCCAGCGCATCAATTTCAGATTTGGCAACCTCATTAGCTGACTCACCACTGATCTTACCTTCCGTCAAATCAAGCATATAGCCAGCCAATAGCTTCGGTGTGGGATAATCGAAGATTGTTTGCGCAGATAGGGGGTGTCCAATGCAATGACTCAATCGGCTAGCCAATTCTAATGTTGTCAGCGAATCCAGGCCCTGCTTGTCGAAGGCTATCTCTGGGAGCACAACCTCCGGATCTGGGTGGTTCATGATGGAAGCCATCTCACCACGGATAATCGAAGTAAAAATTGCCTCGCTGTCTACTGATAAACCTGCGAAGTGCTCGCGCATTCCACTGCTTTGATTAATATCATCGTTTGCAGCCAAACTGCTTTCAGTTGGAACGACAAGCTCCGCTTCAAGGAGGGCTAATCGTTTACGATCCAGCTTATTGTTGGGTAGCAGGGGTAACTCTTGCAGGTGCTTGACAAACTGGGGGACCATATATTTAGGAAGGCGCTGTTCAAGAAACTCTTTTACTGCTACCTCGGTAATTGTCTTTTCGCTAGCAACAATATAAGCCACCAGGATCTTCTGCCCCGCCCCGCCATCTATAACGGTAGTAGCGGCAACATCAATACCCGGTATAGACTCAATTGCCGATTCTATTTCTTCAAGTTCAATACGATAGCCCCTAATCTTCACCTGGCAATCGGCGCGCCCCAAGTATTCTATTTCTCCACTTGCTGTCCATCGGCACAGGTCTCCCGTTTTATACAAGCGCTGGTCGGAAATTCGGGGGTTGGAGACAGGCTGTATAAAACGCTCCTCGGTCAGATGCTCATCATTTAAATAGCCTCGAGCTAGCTTATCACCAGACAAATACAACTCCCCCTCCTCGCCGGGAGCAACTGGCTGTAATCTCTCATCCAAAATATATGCGCGGGAACTTGAAACCGCCCTTCCGATCGTAATTTGGTCGCTATCGGGGCTAACTTCTGTATAAGTTGAGTAAACCGTGTCCTCTGTGGGGCCATAAACATTAACTATCCGCAGTTGTTCAGCCCCCGCGTATATTTGCTCGACCAGGGATTGCTTAAGTACTTCACCCCCAAAAATCAGGCAACGCACTCCCTGAGGTAATTTGTCTATCGAAAGTAAAGCCTGAATCGCAGATGGAACGGTGATACAAGTTCGCACTTGCTCTCGAAAGGGAAGTTTTGGCAGCTCCAAAATATTCTTCGACAATATAACTCGGCCGCCCAGAGAAAGAGTCCCGATAATTTCCATCACCGAGGGGTCAAAGCAAACTGAGGTCGAAGCCAAAACGCCTTCTAGCTCTCCTTCGCTCAACAGCTCACTCATGGACTTAATGAGAGCGATAAGGCTTCGGTGTTCGATAGCAACCCCTTTCGGGCTTCCAGTAGAGCCGGATGTGTAGATTACATAGGCTAAATCACTCGTTTGCGGCCTGGTATGTTCCGGTAAAAACTCCGGTGCCTGCTCTCGTAACTCATCGATCCATACTAGTTCTTTCACGCCAAGGCACAAGTTTGCATTTTCGTCACAATCAACGATTGCTGCGGCAGCTCTGGAGTGCTCGAGCATATATCGTACCCGCTCTAGCGGATAAGTCGGGTCCAGTGGGACATAAGCACAACCTGCACGCATTACGCCAAGTAGAGCCGCGACCAGCTCCCAGGATCGACTCATACAGACTCCAACCAAGGAACCAGGCTCAACCCCTCGATTTACCAAATCAGCGGCAATCCCATCGACCCGTTTCATCAGGCGAGTGAAATTTATTTCTGTGTTGCCATCGATAATAACGACCTGATCAGGATTCTTTAGCTTTTGTCTTTCGATCAAATCGCAAACTGTATCTCCTGATGATACAGCGCCCATTTCTCCCGATTCAAAATCTAAGGACTGGGCGTTATGTTTGTTTATTGAGCTGCACACTGAACATTACCTTTTATACTTATTAAAATCCGAAAACTAACTTTCAATTCATTTCTCTGTCTTTCAAATTTGGTCAAAATTTTCTGTTATTTGAACTACTTGAAAATCAGTTGCTAAATTGGAAGTATGCCGGGAAATAATTTCATAACATTGAACTGGAGCAGTATTTCAGCTAACGCAGTTCCAAGTCATAAAGGAAAATTAAATGAAGGTGGTATTCAGGGAGACAGGAACGTATTTTGGAAACTGATAGTTAAATATCAGTCATAAAATTAAATTTCTGAGGAAAATAGCCGATAAGAAGATACCGGCTACTAGTGAATTTATTTCTGTGCGATTGCACCGCTACGACCAAGGCGAGCGATGATATTTTTCAACCTTGCAAACAACTGGGGAATATCTTTACCCATCATTAAATAGAGACAGGGTACCAATAACAATGAGATCGCTGTGGCAGCGAGTATTCCATAGCCCAGCGAGATCGCCATCGGAATCATAAAGCGCGCCTGCACCGAACTTTCAAAAATCATCGGCATCAAGCCGCAGAAAGTCGTTACTGTAGTCAATACGATCGGGCGAAAACGCCGCGCTGCCGCCCCCTTGATCGCGCTTTCCAAATCGGCGCCATCATTTCGGAGACGATTGCTGTACTCAATCATTACCAGAGTATCGTTAATCACAACTCCAGCCAGTGCCACCATACCCAGCAGACTCACCATACTGAGTCCGTACCCCATACCCAAGTGGCCAAGTAACGCACCGATCACACCAAAGGGAATCGCCACCATTACGATCAACGGCTGCACATAACTCTTTAAGGGAATTGCCAATAGCAAGTACAGCACCGCCATCGCAAGGGCAAAGGTCATCGCCAGGCTTGCCAATCCCTCTCGCTCCTCCGCTTGGCGTCCCTCATAGGAAACACTTAGGCCGGGGAATTCGGCTTTCAATTGGGGGACCACACTTTCATTCAGCTCATTAATCACAAGCGTCGCTTGGTCACTGGGCTCCACATTGGCGGTAATTGTTGTAACCCTGCGGCCTGCCCGGCGATTAATCGTGGCATAGGCGCGCCCTTTATCAATTTTTACCAGATCTGGCAGGGGCATCCAAAGTCCATTGCTTGCCCGGATCATAATGCTATTCACATCATTGATATTGGCCCGCTCATCCTCAGGCAAACGCACCATGACCTTCACCTGATCCCGGCCGCGCTGTTGGCGCAGGGCCTCAGCCCCGTACAACGCTGCCCTCAACTGGCGACCAATATCCTCCGCAGACATACCCAAACTTTTGGCCGTTTCAGTCAGCGTAAGGTCCAGCTGGGTTTTACCGAGGGAAATACCGGGATCGATATCACTGACATTGGGGAATTTCTCCAACTCATCCCCTAAACGTATCGCAGCTTGCTCCAAGGTATCCGTGTCGGTATGGCGAAGCTCCACGGTTAACGAGGAGCCAGCGCCGGGACCGCCACGGTCAGAAGCTGTTGTCGCGCTAAGCGCACCGGCAATGGGCCCCACTTCCTGGCGCCAGGCGCGAATAAACTCACCGGTGGAAAAAGGGCGCTCATCTGCGGGAACAAAGAAAGCGTCCACCATAATCGCGTCATCACCCATCAAACCGCGAATCCCCAGGAAGACCTTCTCTTTATCGTATTGCTCGAGCACCTTATCGGCAGCAGTAATAATCTGCGAGCGCGCTTTTTCCAGCTGGGATTGGGCCGTTCCGGTGGGAAAGGTGACGGCAAAGCGACCGGAGTCCCGCTCCACCCTGGGCATCAGGGTGAAGCCCATACGGCCGCTAGCGGCATAACCACCAACCACCATCAGTGCCGCAACTGCCACCGCAATAGTGGTGTAGCGATGCTTGATACATATATCCAGGAAGGGCCTAAAGCGCTGCTGTACAAAACGATCCAATCCCCGCGCCAGCATTTTCTGCCGCGCGGCAAAGCGGCGCGCCCGGCGACTTTTATAGCCGCGACGAGAGTGGGCCAAGTGACCGGGCAAAATAAACAGGGCTTCCACCCAGGAAATAATAAATACCGAGCCCACCACAAAGGGAATCACACCAAAGATCTTGCCCATAAAGCCGGGTAAGGCCATCAATGGAAGGAAGGCGACAATGTTGGTCAGGATTGCAAATGTGAGCGGCACCGATACCTGGCGGGCACCGGCAACGGCAGCCTCCAGATTGCTGTAGCCTTTTTGTCGCCACTCGTGGATATTCTCACCGGCAATAATTGCATCATCCACCACTATTCCAAGGGCGATAATAAAGGCAAACATACTTACCATGCTGATGGAAATATCCAGCCCAGGCAGGAATAGCAATGCCCCCAGGAAGCTGGTAGGAATGCCCAGTGTTACCCAAAAAGCCAACCGCAATTCCAGAAAGGCTCCGAGCACAACAAATACTAACAAGAGCCCAATAAAACCGTTTTTCAGCAAGAGGGTCAGACGCGCTTTGAAAATTTCCGAGTCGTCATCGCGAACTGTCAGGGTCACACCCGGGGGCAGGCTTGCCCTGACCTCATCAACGACTTCATGGGCAGCCTCACTGACACTCATTGGTGTCTGGTCGCCCACTCGGTAGATCTTGATGCTGATAGCTGGCTCGCCGTTAAACACCATATTGCGCGCTTCTTCCTCAAGCGCATCGCTGATATTGGCAACATCCTTTAAATAAACGGCACCGCCACCAATACCTTGGGCAATAACAATATCGCCAAACTCACGAGCCCAATCGCGGCGCTCGGTCACCCGGACCAATATCTCCCCCGCATCAGACTTAACACTGCCGCTGGGAATATCTACCGCTGCATTTTCTACGATGTTTGCCACTTCCAGCAGGGTAAGCCCATAGCGACGCAGGTCATCGCGGCGAATCTCGATCGCCACTTGCAAGTCCCGCATCCCTCGCGCTTCCAGCTGGGTAATACCACTGTGCGCTTCGAGCTTATCGTAAACCTGCATCGCCAACGCGCGCAGGTTTTGCTCGGTAAGATCGCCGTGTAATACCAGATCCAGCACATCCCGTTTGCGCTCGGCCAGACTGACCTGGGGCTGCTCAATATCTGTGGGGAAGGTGGTAACAGAATCGATAGCCTGCTGAATATTCTGGTACACCAAGGCAGCATCAGCATCGCCTTCCAGCTCCAGGGTTAACGAGGCACTACCCTCATTGGCTCTCGCGGTCATCTCTTTGATGCCTACCAAGCCCTGCACCGCCTGCTCGGCAGCCACCAGTACACCGCGCTCGACTTCCTCAGGGCTGGCACCGGGATAGGAAATGGACACGCTCACAGTGTCCAGGCTGAACTCCGGGAAAACTTCCTTTTTAACGATGGTCGAAAAAATCAAACCACCAATCAAGAAGACCAACATCAACAAATTGGCAGTTACGTGGTTGCGCGCCATCCAGGCGATGGCTCCCGTGCGGGTATCGACCTTATCTTTGGATCTATTCTGCTCAGTCATCTGCGCCCCCAGCGTTGGGTCCACCGGGGCCGCGTCTTGGCGGCCGTTCCGCAGAGGCAGCCGCATCTATCGGCGGACGCTGCTGGCGATTACTGTCTCCGGCAATTCGCACCGGCATGCCTTCAGTAACGGTTACCAACCGGGTCGTCACTAAGGCTTCTCCACCGCTGAGCCCCTGCTCCAGGACTGCAAAGTCGCCGCTCATATAGGCCACTTCTACCGGCAGAACCGTGGTGCGGTTCTCGCGAACCACCCACACATTGTTGCCGTCTTGCAACGCAGTGAGGGGGATTCGCACACGTTCATCCTCACTTTGGGAAACGATCTCTACTTTCGCCAGATCGTTGAGAAGCAGCTGCGGCTGGGACGGATCCTGGACGGAAAGCGGGTCTTCCAGCTCTACCAACACACTGGCGAGACGACCCTGCTCTTCCAGTACCGGGATAACCCGGACAAACTCACCGCGGCGGTAGACGCCCTGCGGCCACTGGCTGCCATAAATTCGAACTTCAACATCACCGCGTCCGAGCCGGTGCAGTTGTGACGCGGGAATCTCAACGGCTATCTGGAAACGGTCGGCACTAGCGAGGCTGTAGAGAGTATCACCCGGAGAGACGCGATCACCGACGTCGGCATCACGCTCAACTACCAGGGCATCAAATGGGGCGCGAATCTCGGTAAGCCGAAGATCGCGTTTAGCCAAGGCCACATTTGCCTCTGCGGATTTTACTGCCGCCTCTGCTGCTGCTCTCTGAGGCTCGCGCAACACCAGAGCCTTATCCGTTCCAGACAGGGCTGTGCCGAGAAGCTCGTATTCCTCTTGAGCAACTTGCTGCTGTCCTTGCTCCTGCTGCAATTCAGCACGGCGTTCGGCGAGGGCACTCTGGGCAGTCATCAGGGCCAACTGGTAGGGCTCCTGATCAATACGCAACAGCACCCGCCCTTTTGGCATTACGGCTCCGGGGCCCAGATCATAGTCGAGCCATTGCACCTGCCCCTGTACCTGAGGCTCCAACTCCGCTAACTCACGGGCACTCACTTTACCCAGCGCGCTCAGAGTTACAGGAAAACGACCCTGCTCAGCAACAGCTACATCGACTGTCGGCGGAGGTGATTTGCGTTCACCGCGACTGACCGACGGTTTTTCCCGCATCATCCAGTTGAAGGCCAGGAATGCCAACACCACCAACACTATGGGGATCAGCAGGCGCCAATTGAGTTTCTGCAACATCAGTTATTTCCCTCCAGGTACAACTCCAAATCCACTGGCTCGGGGGCTGGAAGATCCGCCTGGGGGATCCCGCCGGAAAGCGCGCGGTAAAGTACAACTCGGTTTTCAATCAGTTCGCGCTCGGCAGACAAGATTTGTCGCGCCAAACTCTGTTGTTCACTCGTCGCGGTCAACACATTGAGGAAGTCGATGGTTCCCCGCGCATAGGCGCGGCTTTGGCGCAGAACCAAAAGGTCTGCGAGACGCTCACGCTCACGTAGATGGTTGAGTCTCTGCTCGATCAGGCTCTCTCGAATCAAGGCCTGCTCTACTTCAGACAAAGCTTCATTAACCGCACTGCGGTAGAGCGCCCAGCGCTCCTGCAGAACGGCGTCCTGTTGCTCCTGGGCGGATGCCAGGGCGCCACCATCAAAAATCACCCCCTCAATAGAGGCTGCGATGGCCAAGAGCCAGTTTTCAGTCACGTCACTAATTAAACTGGTGCCATTGCTGGCTACCGCAGACAAACTAAATACGGGCAGTCGATCTGCCCAGGCCTCATCGGCTAAGTGATAGCCCTGTAAAAGGTCTCGCTGTGCCTCAACAACATCCGGGCGGCGCAATAACAATTGCGATGGCACGCCGGTCTCTGGCAGGGCTGGTAAGGCCGGCAACCCGACCTGTTCGTGAATAATGCTGCTAAGTTCCTCGACATTGATACCCAAGAGCACCGCTAACTGTACTTTTAGAGTTTCGGCATCCGCTTCCGCCTCATCCAGTTCCTGCTGTGACTGCTGGACCAGCTGCTGTTGCTGCAAAACATCGGCTGCACCTGAGACGCCGCGACCAAAGCGCAGTTCCAGAACCTTCAGGCTTTTGCGATTGATCTCCAGCTGTTGTTGCAGCAAATCCCGCTGCCCCCACTGCTCCCGCAACTCCAACCAGGTAGCTGCCACCTCGCTCGCCAGGGTCAGGGCTGCCGTCTGTAAATTCTGTTCCTGGGCCAGGTAAGCCGCCTCTGCTGCACTGGCACCGGCACGGACCCGCCCCCAAAGGTCCACTTCATAGCTGGCGGCTATACGGGTACTCCAACTATTGCCCTCCGCAGAGGGATCGGTGAACTCGCCAGAAGAGTAGCGCTGCTCAGTATTTTCAATACTGGCGGTCAGTCTTGGCCAAAGTCCCGATCGCGCTCCCCGCGCGGTGGCTGCGGCCTGCTCCAATCGCCAATAGGTAGCCTGAATATCCGGATTATCTTTCAGTGCCAGCTGTACCAAATTGTCCAACTGCGGATCTTCCAAATCTCGCCACCAGCGCAAACTCGGTGCGACAGTGCCCGATGCACGAAAAGATTCTGGTAACCCCAAATTTTCATCGGGTTGAATGGTCTCAATTGGCTGCGAACTACAGCTGACAAGCAGCGGAACACAAATTGCCAAAATACGGTAAAAGGACAAGGAATATCACCGAAATTAAACGTTTAATCGTAAAAAATAGAGATTTATTGCGTGCATTATCCGCCCCCCAAAATCGCTCGCAATGCGTTTTACTCTTGTTTACAAAGCATGCGTAAAATCAGGCAAAAAATTGCTGCCCGCAGGAGTGCCGAAAACCGAGTACTTCGGTATGATGCGGCACACTAAACTGAATAGTCATCGGGGTTTGACGCGGAGCTTATCCAAAAAGTCTCCCCTCTGTACAAAGGTGCTCGGCCTTCTTCAGCCGGCCCTCTTGGACGCTCCGGTGGAATTAATAACGGAAGTAGAAGAGACAAACCATGAGTAAACATCAGCCACTCGCCCATTGGGACGATATTTTGCTGCTGGACCAACAGCTGACCGACGAAGAGCGCATGGTGCGCGACACGGCACGTGAGTACTGCCAAAGCAAACTGATGCCCAGAGTTCTCGAGGGTAACCGCCACGAAATCTTCGATCGTGAAATCATGAACGAGATGGGTGAATTGGGCCTGCTCGGTTCCACCATCGAAGGCTACGGCTGTGCCGGTCTCAACTACGTTTCCTACGGCCTGGTGGCACGCGAAGTTGAACGCGTTGACTCCGGCTACCGCTCCGCTATGAGCGTTCAGTCCAGCCTGGTTATGCACCCGATTTACGCTTACGGCAGCGAAGAGCAGAAGCAGAAGTACCTGCCCAAGCTGGCATCCGGCGAATGGGTTGGCTGTTTCGGCCTGACCGAGCCCGATGCGGGTTCCGATCCCGGCGGCATGAAAACCCGCGCTAAGAAAGTCGATGGCGGCTACCGCATCAGCGGCTCCAAGATGTGGATCACCAACAGCCCAATCGCCGACGTTTTCGTTGTTTGGGCGAAAGATGACGACGATATTATTCGCGGCTTCGTGCTGGACAAGGGTATGGAAGGCCTCTCCGCACCGAAGATCGAAGGCAAGTTCTCACTGCGCGCCTCCATTACCGGTGAGATCGTGATGGACAATGTGTTCGTTCCGGAAGAAAACAAATTCCCGGAAATTGGCGGACTGCGCGGCCCCTTCGGCTGCCTGAACCGCGCTCGTTACGGTATCTCCTGGGGCGCCATGGGTGCCGGTGAGTTCTGCTGGCACGCCGCTCGCCAGTACGGCCTGGACCGCACCCAGTTCAACCGTCCTCTGGCTCAAACCCAGCTGTTCCAGAAGAAATTGGCGGACATGCAGACCGAAATTACCCTGGGCCTGCAAGCCTCCCTGCGCGTAGGTCGCATCATGGATGAGAACAAGCAGTTCGACCCCACCATGATTTCCCTGGTTAAGCGCAACAACTGTGGTAAGGCACTGGATATCGCCCGTATTGCTCGCGATATGCACGGCGGCAACGGCATCTCCGACGAATTCCACGTAATTCGCCACGTGATGAACCTGGAAGCTGTAAATACCTACGAAGGTACCCACGACGTACACGCATTGATCCTCGGCCGCGCCCAGACCGGCCTGCAAGCATTCGTGTAAAACACGCCTAGTTCGATGCTCACGGTATTTTCCGTGGGCATCGCCCTTATCCCATCACTTCTTATCTCCTTACTTCTACCTCGCCCCCCAGGTTGGTAGCACAAAAGCATTAAACTAAAGTTCGGAATAATCACGCAAAAAGGCGGCGCATAGACTGTGGAGCAGTATTAAATTAATACCCACACCAAGTAAAGTACTGCACCGAAAAAAACGTTTGAATTTAAAGTAAAAATAATTTGAGAGCAGGCCAAAACTCACTGTGACCATTTACGCACCATCGAACCGCGAAACAAGTAAAGACAGCCCTCAGCAATTATTAAACTCTCAATAAAGGTATAAAAAGGAAGTTTTGAAAAGCGCGGAAAGCCCAAACAGAGAGCCCAACAAGCTGAATAAAATTATTACCCCTCCCCTAACTTCCCTCCACATCAACAATCTCCTGCCCCGGATTTCGATCATTGAATTTCACTACACAAAGAGCAATACCCAGCAACACGACAAAGGTCGCTACCCACTCAACAAGTGTAAGATATTCACCGAGGATAATTGATGAGCCGATTATTCCCACAATAGGAACCAGCAACCCAAATGGTGAAACGCAGGCAGAGGAATAGCGACGAATTAAATCACCCCATAAAATATAACCAACCAATGTCACCATGCACACCTGGTAAACAATTGAAAACCAACTGGCCGTATGCGCTTGAAAAAAGAAAACCCAGGGAGTATGGCTCTCATAAAATATCGACAAGACCAAAAGAGGTACCGGCGGCACCAATGAAGCCCAAACCATTAAATGAAGTAAGTTAACTCCTGGCATCCTGCGGAATACGATATTCGCTATCGCCCAAGACAGCCCCGCCCCCATGATAAGGATAAATCCCACTATCGTTGTCGACCCACCTTTATCGGCATAGTAGAAGAATACAGAGAACCCTACAGCCGCTATTACCAAACCCAAGCACTGCTGCATATTTATCTTATCGCCAAACAGCATTGCGAATAGCAATAGGGTGAATGGCACCTGCGACTGCATTAGCAGTGACGCTACACCCGCTTGAATATCGGCCTTCATGGCGTAGTACATCAACCCCAGAGAGAGAAACTCTAAGAAGAAGCCGAGCGCAACAACATTGAGGATCGAGGTCTTGGGGAATGGACAAAAGAAAACCAGAGGAACAGCGACGAGGGTGAAGCGAACCGAAGCCAATAACATTGGCGGGAAGTCGGCCAGCGCCACCTTGGTTATCGGGTAATTCAGTCCAAAAATTGAGACTGCCAGCAAAGCCAACAGTATGCTTCTATACGGCATCTCTACAGCCAGTAAACAATGGACGTAACCAAAGGGTAGCAGCCTCCATTACTCTTCTGCGCCTAATGGGCCCTTTGTAATTGCTTCAATAGCTCCCTGGTACCGATCTATTGCGGCGCCTCACACTTCTCACCAGTAGATCGCTGCTCAATTCCCTTTGCGTAGACAGAAGTGCTATTCTCCCCTGCCCGCCAATCTCTGGATGTAACGATGATATGGATGAGCTGCTGCACTGGTTTGAATTGATCGGTATCGCGGTCTTTGCCTTCAGCGGCGTACTCGCCGCCGGCCACAAACAGATGGATTTATTTGGTGCCGTGGTACTCGCCTGCGTCACCTCTATTGGCGGCGGTACCGCCCGGGACATTATTCTCAACGTCCCTGTATTCTGGCTTGAGCACACCTATTACCTGTGGATCGCCTCAATTACCGGTGTAGTAAGCTTTTACCTGATACGCTATCTAAAGGTCCCTATGCGCCTGCTAATGGTGGCAGATGCCATTGGACTCGCCGTTTTTGTGGTGCTCGGAACCCAGAAAGTGCTCGAACTGGGCTATTCCGCGACCATCGCAATCGTGCTCGGCGTAATGACCGGTACTTTTGGCGGGGTGATTCGGGATGTGCTGTCCGGTGACATTCCACTTTTACTCCGGCGAGAGATCTATGCCACCGCTGCCCTTACCGGTACGGCCATACTCGTTGCCTTGGACAATGTAGGGTGGCTACCCCATGAGCTGGTGGTGGCTATTGCTGTATTTGTGACCTTAGCGATTCGCCTCGCGGCATTGCGCTGGAATATCTCCGCGCCAGTGGCACGCTTCGGCAAGCACTGACCCGCTCAAAGGTCTGGAACCATAAACCACTATTTAGTAGCAGTCACAGGAATAATCTAAGTGCAAAAAGCCCGATTGCGCATACTCCTCATCATTCTCTTTTCCATGGTGATTGGAGCCTGTGAGCGCTCGACAAACTCTGTCCAAACCGGTCAATCCCCGCAAAAACAATACGCTCGCCTGGTCGCAAAGCCCTGCTGGTTCAAAACCGATGAAACCTGGCCTTTCACCCAGTGTTTCATGATGGAGGTGCCGGAGAATTATGCCCACCCAGAAAAGCGCAAAATCCGCTTTCCGGTCGTGCGCTTCCGCGCCACAAACCCCGATCCCAAGAAAATCCCCCTACTCCACCTAGGCGCCGGAGGCCCCGGAGCCAGCATGGGGTTAGAGCCCGAGAACGCCAGCGATTGGTTGTGGCTTAACTATGCCGCCATGACAGTAGAAGATGGCCGGGATCTCTTTGTTATAGATCCCAGGGGCACCGGTATGGCCCAGCCGCGCCTCACTTGCAGCGAGTTTATCGAAGATGCCGATACCGCCTTCCGGCGCAACCTGTCTCCGGAAGAAGAGGCCCGTGTTTTTTCCTTCAGTATGGAGCGCTGTTACAGCCGCCTGAGCAAAGGTGCCGACTTGGCCCAGTACAACAGTTCTGTGATCGCCAGGGATGTAGAAGAGCTGAGAAAAACCCTCAAGCTCGATAAATTCGACCTCTATGGGGTGTCCTACTCCTCCCGCTACGCCCTGACAGTGGCCCGCGACTTCCCAGAGTCAGTGCGCACCCTGGTGCTTAACAGTGCGGTATTCCCCAATATTGTCTACACGCAACAGCTCCCTCAGGACTCCCTGGCGGCCTACGAACGCGGCCTGAAGCATTGCATCGAAGACGAGAAATGTAACAGTCGCTACCCCAATTTGCGTCGCAGATTGGAAAACCTGATCCAGACCTTAGACGAAGAGCCGCGCACCATTCCGATCAAGCACCGCTACTCAAAGCAAAGCTATCCCTTTGTGCTTACTGGACAGCGCTTGCTGAGAGTTCTATTCCAGGCGCTGTATAACGAAAACTTCTACAGTGAACTGCCCAAGATGATCGAGGGCCTGGAAAATGAGGGCGATGAAGGGCTACAGCCGGCCCAGGATGCCATCGCACACTTTATGGAGATCGTACTGGATCCCTACTTTGGGGATGCAGCCGGCGTTAGCCACTTCTGCTATGAAGAGGCTCCTTTTGTCGATTTTGATCAGGCCAGGGCCAACGCTGCAGACACCGGCATTCTCGGCGGGGCCGTGCGATCAGATTTAAATTTGTTGCAGCTACAGTGTCGCATCTGGGCAATCCCCTCTGCTCCTCTCACTGAGTCAGAAGCCATCTCCACCCCAGTTCCAGTGATAGTGTTACACGGCGGCCTGGATCCGGTACTGGCTGCAGATGATGTCGATATCGCACGCAAAGAGCTACCGAATCACCAATGGCTGCTATTTCCCAACCTGGCTCACGATATTATTTCCGCAAGCAACTGCGCGGAGCGGGCAGTTGCGCGCTTTCTCGACAACCCTGCCGAAGATCAAACCGAAACCACCATGACTTGCCGCAAAGCGGAGCTGGCAGACCAGATTTCCACCGAAGAAGAATCTGAGTCCCAGCAAGAAGCCGAACAACAGGCCGTTGAACCCCAAGCAGCTGAGGTCCCTGCCCCGGAAAGCGGCCAATAACCAAAAACAACAGCTGAAGTTACACGACAAAAGCGGTACCAAGGATTGAGGAGAGGCCGATGGAGAGCAACAACAACTTTGCCCTGATTGAAGTTGCGGATTTGGTAGAGCTCAAAAAGACCGGCGAACCCATAATATTGGACTGCCGCTATAGCCTGGCGGATCACGATAGTGGTGAGCGGGACTATCGGGCAGGCCATATTCCCGGTGCCCATTACGCCTGCCTGCACCGTGACCTCTCTGCCCCTGTGCAACGCTACGGCGGCCGCCACCCAATGCCGAGCGCTGCACAGTTCCAGGACTACGCTCGCAATCTGGGAGTCGATAGTGACACACAGGTAATCGTCTACGACGACAACCGCCTGGGTTTCGCTGCCCGTGCCTGGTTCCTGTTTTTCTTCTTTGGCCACAAGAAAATCAGCATTCTGAATGGCGGTCTAAAAGCCTGGCTCGATGCAGGGGAGGCATTGGACACAAGCGAGCCCACTCGATCCAAGCAAGGAAACTTCAGCGCACAACCAAAAGAAAATCTTTTGGTTCATTACGAGACTATCAAACAAAACCTGGGTAAAGCACCCTGGCAGTTAGTAGACGCCCGGGACAGTCAGCGCTTTGAAGGAATTGAAGAGCCTATCGACCCGATTGCCGGACATATACCCACCGCCATCAACCAGCCCTGGCAGAACATAACTGACAAAAACAATGGGAAAGTGAAATCTATTCCCGAACTCAAAGAGCAATTCGGCAACTTGGCGGACGGCAAACCGCTTCTCAATTACTGCGGCTCCGGAGTTACTGCCTGCGTTAATTTCTATGCACAATATTTAGCTGGTCGCCACGACTCACTACTCTATCCAGGGAGTTGGAGTGATTGGTGCGCACATCAGTGGAGATAAAATAGGAGTCATGGAACTTAAATACAGCAGTGTGAGAAGGCACATGCAAACTGTATATATAAAAAAAAGCTAATGAGCCAGTGACGGTTTTTACTATTGCTTAAATGCCCACCCCCCCATCTCCAAGTCAGATCACTCCTGCATGGGCGGTAATTGGGCTATTTGATGCTTATTCAGTCGGGCACCAGAGAATTCGCAACGATTTTTACACATAAAGACTATAAAATTAATTAAACCGATATCCAGCAGCACCTCTTTACCGCATAACATGTTAGAGGAAGCCCCCTCATAACACCCCGCCGCTCTGCACTTTATAAGGTGTAAACATGGGTGCGCCAACGATCTGAAAGACCTAGGGAACCAAATCCATTCGACAGGATTTTCCGCCGATAATACTCGCGAAAGAAATTAAAAAAATCCTGTTTGTTATTAAAACAGTACTCTCCATGGTTAGGATCAAAAAAAGTGCACTGTTGAGCCATCCCAGCGGGGCCAATATAGAGGGAGACAGCATGGGCCGCTGAAAAGTGCCCAAAGACTTTACCTGACACAGTGATTATTACGTAATGATCGTTTAATTGATCTAATGATGTTATTAAAAAATCGGTCATTGATAAAGGCTGAATTCCAGGATTAACTATTTGAATATTGGAATCATCCCCAAGCCCAGGTACTGGGTATACCCCACGCTCTCTCAGCCACGCCCCTACATTATTCATATAAGAATTATCTTTATCATGTGCCCACCCCCACTGAGACTTGGCAACACTTCTTAATTCACGAATATTTAGAGAGCGAAGTCGAGTGAATGTAAATGGACCTGCTCCAACTTTCCACTTTTCATACAAGCCCAATTTGCTTGATAGAGATACCCCTTCAGAAGCCCTACAATGTATCCAATGTGCAGTTAAGGCTCCACAAATGCCAAACGTGCTAAATCCTGCATAGTGCACCCAAACTCTTAGCGAACTCTGAGAAAAACCCCAAATTTTTTGCCCTCGATGACGCTCGGCAATTGTACTAACACGCATACAAGCAACCTCCCAACAGACAATTAAAATCCAAAAATTATCTATTTTAATTCGAACAAAAACCTACAATAAATACTGATCCACACCTAGCCAGAGGCTTTTACCTACAAGGACTGATAACTCTCTTAGAAAATGGGGTGCGCAGATTGACATACTCTTATATTTACGCCAACCCAACAACAATAAAATAGATCAATCAATCCTTTACCCATTGACTCAAATGAACATTGCCAAATTGATCAACATCACCAATTTTGTACTTTTAATATCTCTTTATAACCAATTATGACAAGCAACGACTCACAGCCCAATACCCGCACAGGATCTAAGTAATTCCAATATCAGCAAAATTTACTTCTCTAACACTCCCTTTCCCAGACTTAACGCCCACTATATCCAGCGCACTGTTAAAACAGTAAAAGTTAAATATGCCAAACCTGAAATAATGAATTTGTTTATATGAAAAGAACTGCGCCTCCATGGCTTTAAACCACACTTACCCCTTACCGGCCAATTTTCCACCCTCTCAACCTCCAACTTAAAGGGTAATTCATCCCTAAAAGCCAAAAGAATAGCTCTCTCTTTAGATCTATATTATGTCGGCACTATCAAGTAGCGCTTTAGATATTGGGCAAATGTTTTTAGGTTTTGGACTTTCTTTAGGGAAAGGAAAATACATGCAGATTGGGTTGTTTTGTATGGGGAAAGTAAGATGGCTAGAACTCCAACCATCTTAAGCAAACCGCAAAACTCTATACGAGATGAAATACTTCCTGCAACACTAAGCAGAACCAATTTATGAATAGAGCTAGCTTTTCCATATCCTATCGATCTGCCATGAATCGAATTTATGTTCCGCCCGATAATGCATATTACTGACCAAGTGAAAGAAGAAGTAAAAATCCTCTTTATCCTCAAACCAAAACTCCCCAAAGTTCGGATCAAAGAAACAAGCATCCTGCTTTTGCCCGCCAAATGACTGGGCACCAACCCAAGCAGCTACTGCATGAGCGCCCGGATTCTCGTCTCGACTAGAGCGCATTTCAATTAACGCATAGGCTCCATTAATCTGTTTAAGCCGCTGTCGCAAGGAATCCCTGTTTGATCTTCCGGTAGCTGAAGAAAGCACTCTCAACCGATTTAAAAGTAACCAGGCCCTATGAGAAGCTTCCCAGTTGGCACTTTGCTGCCAGGCTTGCTGTTGTGCCGCTATTCGTTGGTATTTTCCCATATTGAAAGGGATAAATCTTCGCTGACCCCAAACACCACCCAAGTGATTTACTAAAGAGTCGTCATAAGCATGATACTTAATCCAGTGTGAAACCAGCGACAAACAGATTCCACCGCCAGAAATCTGTCGGATATTCAACACAGGAAATGATTGGGAAAAATCCCAAGTACATACTCCACCCAACTGGCGCGCCATAGAGTAAACGCTGTACATAAAAGGTCCTACGAAAAAATTATTGTGACTCTGTACTTAAGGAGCCTCTGAATAACTACGCGGATAGAGTGAAATCTGTAACGGCCCCCTTATTAACCGTAACCATTTCTGCTCAAGATAAAAGTGAGGCTCAAGGGTTCTTTTCTCCGACGCAGGAGTTGGAACTTTACGCGCCAATCCCACCGCCGACTTTATGATTTGGGCGCAAGTTTTTAGATTTTGGTCATATTTTAACGACAATCAAATACAGGGAAGCAAATTCAGAGAAGGCAGGAAAAAGACAGAAAAGTGGAGGGGAATTAACTGTGCTAAGCGTCACAACAACAGGCAGCACTCACCGCGCCGCCTGCTTCTGCAATCTAACAACGTTTAGTCGTGCATTGGGTTGCGAAGAATTGGGCAAACAGCGTCTTCTTTCTTAGCCATATACTACTGGTGGTATTCATCGGCATAGTAGAATGGTTGGGCCATGCTGATCTCAGTGGTGATTAAACCGCGATCTTTAGCATCCAGCGCCTCCTGCACAGCCGCCCTACTTGCTTCCGCCTCCTGTTTCTGGCCTTCATTCAGACAGAAAATACAGGAACGGTACTGGGAGCCGATATCGTTACCCTGTCGCATCCCCTGGGTTGGGTCGTGGTGATCCCAGAAGATACGCAGGAGCTCTGCATAGCCCACCTTTTTCGGATCAAAGATTACTTTTACCACCTCCGCATGCCCGGTACGACCGGTGCAGGCCTCATCGTAGTTCGGGTTTTCAGTGGCGCCATCGGTGTAGCCTACGGCAGTGGCAAAGACACCATCCGTATCCCAGAACCCATGCTCTGCGCCAGAAGCACCCCATACCAAAAATGGCGACCTCCAGGTGCTCGGGGAGTGGCTCTTTAATGGTGTTGCCATTTACAAAGTGGGTCCCACTGGGTATTGGATAAATATTTTTAGATTTTAGGCGCTTTTAGACATAGGGTAATTAAAGTTAAGTTGAGGGGACCGGCCTCCAAGAGCCCCTGATAACCGAGGGAGCCTTTAAATAATCTCACAATATCTCTACGAATTGTGATTACATTTCACCAAAAATACGACAGGCACTTCAAGCACAAATACACGCCAATTTTAGGCTTACCCGAAGGCAACAAGCTGCTCACTCTTTTGGGGGAGCACTTACTAGCGAGGCAGAAATAATCAGTACACTCTGGCAATATAAACTGCATGAAATACGATGCCAGAAAACTTAGTACTGAGAAGCAGCACCTCATACGTAAAATTGCTGTTCAGCGAGTATTTGATGGAGAATCTGCGGCGGAGGTTAGTCGTAGCTTAGGGCTGGGGAGCAGAACTATTTTCCCATGGTTAAGGACTGCTCGGGAGAAAAATATTAAAGCGCTATCTCCAAAAATTAGACCTGGAGGCGGTAGAAAACTATCAGCTATTGAAGAAAAGGAAGTCAAGCGATGGATTATTGGTAGCGATCCAAGGCAATATGGCTTTGACTTCGGATTGTGGACACGTCAGATCGTATCGGATTTGATTTTTGAGAGATTCAAGGTTGAACTTAGCATTTCTGGTGTCGGCACACTGGGCCTGACGCCACAAAAGCCTCTACGAAGAGCTTACGATAGAGATGAGAAGACGGTGAATAAATGGGTAAAGGAAATCTACCCAAAGATTAAATCTTATGCGAAAAAAACTGGGGCAGAAATATTTTGGCTGGACGAGGCTAATATCAGATCAGACGATCCACTCCAAAGGACATGGGGAGAAAAAAGAAAAACTCCAGTGGTAAAAACGAGTGGTCAAAGACAGTCAATCAATGCGATCTCAGCTTTATCGAACAGAGTTGGCTTCTGGTGTCATATTTATAGTGAAAAGTTCACGGCAGAAAAGTGCGTAGAATGCTTCAAAAATTTCCAGAGAAGTCCGAAAAGACCAGTGATTCTCATTGTTGATGGGCACCCAGTACACAAATCGAAAAAGGTATTGGAGTATATCGATTCACAGGATGGCAAGCTTGAAGTGGTGTTCTTACCGCCATATGCACCAGACCTAAATCCAGATGAGTTGGTCTGGAATCATATGAGAAATATAGGGACCTCAAAGAAGCCGCTGAAAAAAGGTGAGACACTACTGAGTCGTGCAAATGCAGATTTGCAGAGCATCAAGAAAAATAGAAAACTTGTAAATCATTTTTTCAAGAGTCGTCTGTATTCTTTGCTGCTGCCTAGGTAATAAGCTCGAAAATCCTGCCTGTCAGCACAAGCATTCAGTGCTTCTACTAACCTATGATATCGTGCCTTATTGTAGCTAAACTGGTCTTAATATAGCGAAAGGGTTGCTCCAGCTTGGTCCCAACCTGTACTTCTTTCCATTATACGAAATCAAATTTTCTCCGGAAGAGATTTTTAGCTTGCTCGGCTTCAACGTTATGTTACAGACCATATTTCGATCTTCCCACATTTCCACGCCGATGTAGTGCCAACGGCGTGTACGATTCCGGTCTCATCATCAACACCAATAATAAGTTTCATATCAAATACCATTGCCCACCCTTCTTGACCTTGTAGATCTCTGGATTATGAGCTTTTCTTATTTTTGGTAGAACTGCGCGCACTGATAGTTCACTGACAGTTGTTGCATCTACGATGCATCCTTTTTTCAGTAATACGCCATTTTCTATGATCTGCTTGTGAATAGCCATGAAGAGTTGACGAGCAAATTATTGTGTCTCAAGCAAATAGCAAAACTTAAAGACGATTGTTTTATCCGGGATAGGCTTTGTCAGTGCCAACCCAGCAAAGCGACGCATGACTTCGATTGCATAGAGGACGCCACATGTACGAGCTAGAATTACTTACTTTTTCCCTGTTTTCTAGTAATTCAGGCTTAAACTAACAGTGGTTACATTCTTGCTTCGCTCACTGGGAGTAATTAGTCCACCGCTTGTGATAAATACGTTTTTTCAAAGTTCCCACTGGAGACAAAATTGCGTCGACCGGGAAGCTTCGTCTGAGTTTTTAGTCAACTAGATGCTTGGAACATTTGGAGTAAATTTGTACTGTTCTATGCGAATAAGATAATCTCGCCACCCCTGAATTAATAGCTTGATTTTGCTCTGACGATGTATTGTGCTTTATTGTATTAACCTGCTGATTATTTATCCTGCCCCCAGCATACTATATCCACCTCTCTGAAGCTTCTGTAGACTTTCGATGCCTGAGTGTTTCACTCCTCACTTGTAGCTCATTCCTGGGCCTTTTTTACCTTTACGCGGCAATAGATATTCTCGATGACTCATTAGGGCCATCTATTCCCGAAATCTTTAGAAATCAACAAAATAATGACCAAAAACTAAAGATGAGATATGGGTGAAATCTAATAATACTTGAACCTTGTGAAACCTATAAGAGTTAATGAAAGTGACTATCCCGTTTTTTAAATCCATGGCTATAGCTATGCTTCTATTCTCCCTTGCAGGCTGTAGTGGCGGAGGGGGTAATAATGGCGCTACTGGCGGTGAAGATACCACTATAGCGGGGTCGCCTGCGGAAGACCCACCTGCGGAAGACCCACCTGCGGAAGACCCACCTGCGGAAGACCCACCTGCGGAAGACCCACCTGCGGAAGACCCACCTGCGGAAGACCCACCTGCTGCCCCCGAAGCAGTTCAGGGTTTTACCCTGAGCTTCGAGGCAATCAAGGTTTTCCGTTTTAATTGGAGCGATGCGGAAGGGGCTACTCATTACCACCTGCTGGAAAATCCTGATGGAATTTCCGGTTTCACACGTTTAGTTGAGGATATTCCCCAGGGTAATGGGACCCTTGAGGTACAAGTCCCACTGCACGCCCGAACAAATGCGCTATATATACTGCAAGCTTGTAACAAGGTGGGAGAGCAAGATCTTTGCACTGATTCTACCTCCCTTAGCGTAAACGACACCTTGGTGGAGAGCATTGGCTACTTCAAGGCAAGTAATACAGGTATTAGGAACGTTTTCGGAGTGTCAATCGCCCTCAGCGCAGATGGCCACACCCTTGCGGTAGGCGCTACCTTAGAGGAAAGCGATGCGACCGGTATCAATGGCGACCAGGAGAACGATGATGGAGTCAACCCAGATGGAACTAGCCCAAGAGGTGCGGTCTATGTGTTTACACAGGTAGATAACGCCTGGGTACAGGAGGCCTATATCAAAGCCAGTAATAATAATGGAGGGGGTCTTTTCGGTGTTTTAGATCTGAGCGGGGATGGCAACACTTTAGCCGTTGGTGCATTCTATGAGAACAGTGGCACAACGGGTATCAATGGCGATCAAACCAATACTGACGCCCCTCAATCCGGCGCGGTCTATGTTTTTACACGTCTAGATGGTGCCTGGACACAAAATGCTTATATCAAAGCTAGCAATACATCCCCCTATGACTTATTTGGACGCTCTTTAAGCCTCAGTGATGACGGCCGTCTTCTAGCTGTAGGTGCGCCTTTTGAAGATAGCAGCACTACTGGCATCAATGGCGATCAAACAGATCCAACTGTTATACTTGGCATCCCTGACGAGAGTGGAACTTGGCAAATAGAGGATAACAATGAGAGTCAGGAAATCGGCAATACTGTGAATTCAGGAGCGGTATATGTTTTCTCCCATATAGATGACACCTGGGTGCAGGAGGCTTATATTAAGGCTAGCAATACCGGTCTTCTGGATGAATTCGGAATTTCCGTCAGCTTGAGTGGGGATGGTACAACTATGGCTGTTGGCGCGACCGGAGAGGATAGCAAAGCGGTGGGTATTAATGGCGAGCAAAGCAATGATGATGCCCTTTACTCGGGCGCTTGCTACGTATTCTCCCGTACGGATGGTAATTGGGCGCAACAGGCGTATATCAAAGCGAGCAACTCTGATTATGACGATGAGTTTGGCTTGTCAGTTGACCTAAGTGCTAATGGTAACATCTTGGCCGTTGGTGCTAATAATGAAGACAGCAATGCCATAGGCACTGATGGCGATCTAAGCAATAATGCAGCCAAAGACTCTGGTGCTGCCTATGTCTTTGCCCGTGCAGATGGCCAGTGGGCGCAGCAGGCCTATCTCAAGGCCAGCAACTCAGATGCCTCTGACAATTTTGGTGAATCAGTTAGCCTGACTGCCGACGGTCGAACTCTGGTAGTTGGAGCACCCAGAGAGGGCAGTATCGCTAAGGGTGTAGGGGGAGACCAAAACAATAACAATGCCGAAAATGCTGGCGCAGCTTATATGTTTGCTCTAGTTGATGGGACCTGGTTGCAGAAAACATATTTGAAAGCAGGCAATACTGATGCAAATGATGCTTTTGGCTTTTCCGTCAACCTCAGTGCAGATGGCGATACCCTGGCTATTGGGGCTCCCAATGAAAGCAGTAGCTCTACTGGTATTAATGGTGATCCGGATAATAACCAAGCTGAGGGATCCGGTGCGGTTTATATATACTGATAGAAGCCTGACGCCCAGTAAAATCCCCCATCTTATTTCTTGGATTGGGGGGGGGTAGTGGCGCTTGCGTAGGCAGTTCGGTTATAGGTCTGGTATCTTTCAAAGAAAATCGCATTCTAAGAATTTAGTAAGAACTTTGCTTTTAAGATCGGCCCTCAAATCAGCAACCACCCGCATAGCGGGTGGTATGGTGAAAGCCCCCAGAGGGGGCTATTTACAACCCCGCCAGTTGCATCTGCACTTGCCGGCGTTCTTCAACCTCTTGATGCTTGATGTACTCTCGAATCATCTGCTCATCAAGACCTACTGTGCTCACTCAGTAACCCTGAGCCCAAAAGTGTCTTCCTGTGAAATTTCTCTGCACATGCCTGTACTTCCGAAATATCTGGATCGCAGATTTCCCTTTCAGAAAACCAACCGTATTGGAAACACTTAACCTTGGAGGAATCATTAACAACATATGAATGTGATTCCTCATTGCGTACCCCTCGACCAACTCAATACCTTTTTGACGACATAAGTCTCGGAATATTGCTCCAATCTCATGTCTCAATGCTCCAAATAACGCATTCTTTCTATACTTGGGCACAAATGCCACATGGTACCTGCAATAATGTTTCACGTGAGCATGGCACTGCCAATCTCGCATATGGCCTCCTTAAAGAACTTGCCGGTTCATGGAGGCCATATTTTACTCTGCACGCCGGAACGGCGGAGCCTTGTCTAGTCTCACCGCCTGAGGCGGTGGTTTACCTATTTGTTAATTAGAATGCGTTGCAATTACTGCTAGTACATCAGTTAATGGTTGCTCTTCAGCATAAAATTCAAATGGTTCACTCCGTAGATCTTCAGCCAATACATAATTAACCGAAACAGCACAAAAATTAATTAGAAAAAATAACACTAAGGTGCAATATATTTATATAGCTGATTTTCCTTAATTTCGTTAGAGTTAATCTTTGGCAAAACACTTTCACACAATGAACAATGATAATTTGTAAATTCATAAAATTCTTTATAGGAGACGCTATTTTTGATAATGGTCTGAAAACCGAAATATTTTGCAACGTCAGCTATTATAGATTTTGCAAACCCAGGCCATGCATAGCCCTTTCGCATAGCATTCGTTAGGAGCACCCCTCTATGGATAGTTCCAGATTAACACTAACTAGCAAATATTCATTTCGTAACTCATAAAATAAAACGCTAAATTTTGAATCAAAATTTAAACAATAAGATTTATCAGGGCCATCTATGATCTCAGATATGAGAAAATCGAGGCATAATTTTGTTAGTTTGTCATTCAGCGGCATAATGATCCGAAGCACCGCCATAGTCATTTATTCGAACTTCAACAGCGAAAACATAAAAATTCTTTTAATTTTAACTTTTTTATGCAAAGGACAATTGTATAGCGATCTGAAGATATTTATTGATCATGCAATATACAGCTTGATTAACATCCAATCAGCAATATTTTGCGCACCTCATGAACAAGGTGCACAAAAATTATACTTTTATACCGAGCTTATTATCAACACTGAGATTACCTGTTAATGCTCCTGAACTTATTGAGTTATTATTTGATGTAATCAATTCATACCAATACATAGCTGCCTGATACAGTTCATTAACCCTTTTTGTTAATGACTCCACCTCAATATTTTCAAAATACTCTTTATCACAAAGTACTACCTTTTGTGACTCTGGATTGATTGATAGCGTTGCATACTCTGTTCCTATCCACAGGTAGTTTGCTTGAAGCATCAAGTTACAGAAATGCAACTCCTGACCTTGGGGTATGCCGCATATATCTAGAGTTAAAACTACAAACTCTCGGCTGTTCTCTTCATGGTGATAGATATGCATATCAATATCATCCCAAGAAATACGACATGAATCTTCTACCGGCTCCATTAATGGTTGCTGTAAGTTAATTGATAAATCCTGGATCAGTCTTTGAAAATCTAAATTCACAGTGAGTACTCTTTATAAGATCTCTAAATAGTTAAACTTGTTTTTCATGAGCCCTCAGCCAACGAATGACATCAGCTACAGGTTCAACAAATTCATCGGTTATACCTTGATCAACGCCTATCTTAGAATATAGCGCCCTTGCTAAGGGTACATTTTCAATAATTGGGACATTATTCTTGCTTGCTAAAATTTTTATCTTCCAGGGTAATATAAATTCACCTTTCATAGTTACATACGGAAGCCCCGTGCTTGTATAGATCAGTATACATTCTTATGATCTACACCGGCTTCGTCAATTAAAGACCTGGCACCATGCTCTAAAATTCCTCCTTTGAATTCAAATAATGATAATACTGGCTCCTGCTCTCTATCAACTTCCTTCAATATTTTCGAATTACTAGTCGAAGCACTTGCTGACTCCGAAAGCTGTGACCTCAATGAAAGAAGGGCTATTCCCTTCTTTGTTATATCTAAAGAAAAGTGTATCGAAAACCTCTTGAACTCTTCTAGAGCTCCAGCTTCAGTAAACTCATCCTTATTAATTGCGCTCGCTAGCTCAGAAACCCTACTCACCTCTTTCACATTTAAAGAAGCTTTTGTCATTTTTTTAATGTTCTAGCATCAATATCTTTTCGGGATATCTTTAGCTCTATTTTGGTTTAGGTTCTTATATTTATGCAAAAATGATGAAAATTCTATAAGGCTATTATTTATTGCCTGAAGCATTGCCCTCCCTAAAGGGGCAGCTCAGCTTGACGTTGGATACTATCTATAGCCTTGGGATTTTAAACGATATGAGTGACAACAAGTGGCGGACCGTTATATGAGCTCATTTAACCCCCTTAAATATAACAAAATAAATTAATAGCTATACGTACAATTAATTATCGTGTGTTGCTGTCAAGCAACTCCTACCTTCCCAAAGCTTACTAAAATTATTCATTATCGTTTCTCTCTCTTCTGGGGAAAGACTTCGAGGATTCAATCCGATATAGAGACATCCAGGCTCAGAAAATTCCACCCTGTATAACTCTAAATTATATCCCCGAACCGTATGCTCCATGTAATGCATCGAATCCCGACTCTTGGCTGCAATAACATCTACATCGCCCTCTTTAAGCATGTCTATACACTTACTTATAGATTTACAGTCAACAAATGCAAAAGCATCTGGATGTAAATTTATCAAACTTGGATCAACGCTCAAGGACGAGTCATCAGCAACATGGCTTATAGTTTTTATTTTCGAAAAAATATCCCTGTCAGAAATATTTGCTAGGTTATACCTTTCCTTGAGAGTAAAGCAATTAATAGATGCCTCACCAATCAACCTTCTTTCCCAACTTGTTGCACACCCCCCTGATCTGAGATAATCCATTGACTAATGACAACATCATAATTACCTAACGCTAGCTTTCTTTGAAGATCTCTAGCTGATAGTTTGTCAATTGAAAAAGGGGGAAATCCTTCTAAGCAATTATATTTTTAAAACAAAACATCTGACGCTTTACTTGATATTACGCTTTCAACTTGCACTCCAATACTTAGTGTCGAAATTATCTCTGCATCACTTGTCTTTTGTACAGCACTACCTATTATTGTAGAACCAAATAGACATGATAAAAAATATCTCAGGTACATTTTTGTCGAGCCTCAGATGGAGATATTCCATATTTTGACTTATACAGCTGGGTAAAGTACGACTGACTAGAAAAACCGCTCTCTAGGGCAATATCCACCAGTCTTCTATTGGTAGTACGAATTTGGATATCTGCGTGTCGGAGCCGCTTTTCGTTAATCCAGGCTTTTGGTGAATTTTCTTTATAAACTTGTCCAAACATTTTTTTAAAAGATGTCAAGCTCATGCCTATTTGCTTCGCATATGTAGCCACAGACCAGTTCTTCGTAGTGTTAGATTCCATGAATCTTCTAAATTTTTCATGTGTAGGATTAACCCTATTTAGCAGTTCGTCAGCAAGAATTTCCCCATGCTCACTATTTAGTTTCAAGAGAAGCAATTCTTCCAGCTTAAGAGCATTTAACCCATCATTGTCTAATCGGCCTAGCAGCCTAAAGGAGTCCAAAGTTATTCTCGTTAGCTCACAGCTTGGAAAGATGATTGGGGAAGCATACTTCGGTAATGAGGACTCCACCATTTTAGCAGCCTGTTTCTTGAGAATAAGCGCATTGTCATACCTGTCATAGAACCTGGCTAACATTGCTTCACGAATACGAACGCAAATAGCTACAATATCCTGGGACTCACTTTTATTACTCAAATTAAAGTCTGTATCAGAACCAACAAGCCAAACCTGCCCAACTGATAACTCAAATTTGGACTGGTTATATGTAATACTTGCAGAACCGGCTACCATCAAGACTAAATTAATAACCGGTGCAAATATGAAGGCAGCAGATTTTCCTTGAGGAATTGAAATAGTTATCAATTCTATTAAATCACCACTATGGTGACTTTCAATAGTTATTTCCCGTTCTGAACAGCATACCTGCCCTTTACTCAAGGCAATATTCATACTTTCAACAACTCACTAAAATTATTTCTTTAAATATACCGCTCAAACTCAATATCTATACAATAGACTTTGATAGTGCCTTAATTGTTGTACTATTATGAGAGTGTAGATCATCAATCATAGATTGAAATGCACTATTTAGGTTATCGACTAAGTTTATCTGCGCATTATTAGGAAAAGTTTCTGAGGAAAATTTACTTAGCGGGGTTTGGTAGTCCCCTACACCTCTCCAATCAGCAATACTTGCGTTATTTTTGTATGATTTTTTCCAGGGCATGGGATTGTAAGCAGGGTCCAGAGTATTCACTTTCCTTTGCTCAAAATAGAGTCTTTCATGTAGGTCATACATTACGACCATTTCAATTTCGCCTTTTAGTGAAAGCTGCTCTTGAAGCCAACCATCTACTGCATTTATCCTGCTTTTTAAATCTGTAAAAGCTTTTTGTTTATCCACTAAATGCTCAACAAGTAGCCCATTCATCTCAGAAACAATTTTCTCTGGTGCAACCTCAATTTCATTATGATAATATTTACCTGCATCATAGACCGAAAATACATCCGCGTTGATATCCGCCCTCATCTTATTTCGCAAAGCTACTCTTGCCGCACGAACCTCCTCACTTATTTGCTCGGGTGCTTGATCATCCTGAGTATAGAGCTTCGTAATTGCATCCACATCTTGTTCGAATGCACCATTCGCATCAAACAGAAGTAACTTGGACCCTTCTGATAGCACAGTAATCATAGCTGTAGGCGAACTTCGAGTTTGACCTAGAATCTCACCTTCTGTTGCTTCACGTACATTCCCATCACTGTCATAGCGAAATTTCGATGCTCCAAAAAGCCAAACATCCCCACCACTATCAGATAGGTTAGTTTCTTCACTTTTGGTCGCTTTCATACTATTCTGGGAGGCCATACTAATAACCCTTAGGCTCGCCCCCAATTGATTCCGGTCATACTGTCTCCTTTGAGCCTACACCAGTTTTGTATACATCTTGTGCGAAATCTATATGTTATCGAGTGACCCAGTAAGAATTTTCGGCTTTGCTAAATGCCCCGGGGAAAATTCTTGTTTCAGTACAATATTTAGTAGCCATGTTACGTAGTATCAGAATTCACGCTTTAGATTTTCCTGTTTTTTTTTTTGATTTTAGACTTTTTTCCCTGTTTCGTGGCACAGTGCTTCATCTAGCTTAGCCCCCTCAATCACTCCACTAATATGTGTGTCTGACTTCGCGTATTAAGTGTCCTGCAAGGCTTAAAGTTCATTCTGCTTCACATCTATCGCTCTAAATTTGATTTAACTCATGCTGAAGTAGTACATTTTTTTGAAGCGAGACTTCCCAGTTTATTGTTCTTCGCTGGACATCTCTCAAAGTTATTTATGCTGACCTATTTAAGCCTCATTCAACTTAATCCTATTAAACCCTGTATCCATTTGATCTAGCGTTTGAAGTATCGTTTGATCTATCAGTTGATTGTTCTGTGCCCTTCCATTTCCGTTTTCAGCCCCGACTCAGTCATCGACCTCACAAACATCCACACCCTATCGGTGATCAACAATTGGGGTCAGCTCTTTACGAGCTTCTGTCTGCTATACGGCCGATAGCTGAAAATTTTTATCACTCCTTGATTGCCCCGCCTCCCCGCCAAGTTATCAGTCTTGATGATGCGACTGATTTATACTCTACTTACTCAGCGTGGCATCAATACTGTTCATGTGTTTCCATTTGGCAGGTTCTACAAAGATAATCTTAGCTTCCTTAATCTGCGGATTTCTTTATGGTTTGTATTTAAAACTGTCACTCTCTATCATCAGTATCTCCTTATGGATACCACATCAGCTGCCAGCTCTTTGGATTTGCATCACCTAAGGTGATTCTGGATACATCGGTATGGTAAAGCGGGAATAGCTGAAAGAGACAATGGTGGGCTGGTACATAGCGTTTAGACCGAACAAGCTAAATCCCTTCCAGGTCAAATGTCACTTCGTAAAGTGGAAAAGAAAGAGATGCAGGTTAGGGTCACCCCTTCCGCTATATCAAGTGTCAGCTTGGCTACAATAATGCTCGATAACGCGGGTTGGTGAAAAATACTTGACACCTGTAATTACAGGTAGGCTTTACGATTTTATGGATAGGGAGAAAATATCTTGCTGCCTTGGGATATTGCGCCTGAAATCCGTACACAGAGGAATTCAGACAAAAACTTGGGAGATTTGTGCAAAAGTTAAAGCTATCTTCGTGAGAAGCCCAATTTTTATCCAGCCCAGGCTGGTCCGATAATAAGACCTCCTTAATCAGAAGTCTCTTCGAGAGTCTCTGAACAACTCCGCAATGTCTCTGCAGGCCTTGAATATTGCAGGGTTAAGCGTAGATCGCCGTGAATGGCTGTACAGCTGTGGCCTTTAAGACCTGCCCTTCGGGGCTTGCGTAGCGATTCACACTCCGCGCTGCGACTTATTGAAAGATCTAGCGATTCCTGCGAAGCCGCGCCTTGATTGTGAACCGCTCTGCATCCAGAGGTATCGTGAAGTTGTTCAGAGGCACCTAATTCTTGATGGCGGAAGCCTCCCACGAAAATTGCCGTAAAATATTTTGCGGAATATTGGTTAATCAACGCTAGAATATTTTTTATTTAATCGATATATTTTTTACAAGCTTGAAATTGGCATCTACTGTAACCAGAGGTACTAAAAATGACCAGAACTAATAATTTCGTCGAAGAATTCTAAAGCAGGAAAATCTGCATTTAGTTACCATAACTCAAGTAAATGACTTATAGGATTTTCACTCTATGATAACTAGGTTCCACCTATATATACCTTTTGTATGGATATAGAGGGCCGTATATTGTTTTTTAATTTGTAAAATACCCGAGATCTTCATAGGATTAGCTTAGCAGGTCTTATAGTTAAGGTTTGAAATTACTACTTTATGTCTAAAATAACTCATGTAAACCAGATAATTAGCACAGGTAAAATAGATTCTAAGTACTCAGCTGACATTGCTGTCGACCAGTATCAGGGGGAGTTCTGCCATGTGCGTAAAGATATGCAAAGATTGATAGATATAAACTTTAATCGCTTACCTCTTTCCTCCCCCAATTTTATTACTGGGGGCGACGCGTCTATTGATGCAAGTACTTCTAAACGAGCACTAATTCGTTTTTTACAACAACTAAGTACAATAACAGGAGCGGCCAGCACTTTAAATATTGCAGAAAAACTCACTGAAGTTGTAAAAATTGTAGAGAATGTTGAAAATGATATTTTGCATAGCAAATCATAAGGGTAATTAGCACAACGGTCAATTTATTCAACCGTATATAGATTTACTACTTTTGATTACCCAAAAATCGCTGAACTGATTAATTTTATACCACCCTTAAAGAATCTAATAATTATGAACAGGATAAATTATGCTGTCCTTTAACTTTAGTCCACCTAAGATTTTCCATACAAGTAAACCATCCAAGAAATCTCTACAGTGCACACTAGAACCTAACACTGCATCAAGCTTTGAGAGACTTCGTAGATATACTTTTAAATCGTATATTATAGTTTTTGCTGATACCAGTGGAGTATATAGTGGTCAGCATATGGAAACCCCCTCAGAAATAACATCTTCTGCATCGATCGAAAAGCCACCCTCTCCGATACAAAAAAAATCAGCTTTACATAAGTGTGTAAATGATATTAAGAAGCGCGGAGCTTGGAACACCAAGCTTTCAGATATGCACCCATCTCTTTTGTCTCAATGTATAATAAGGCCTATCAATATAATTTCTCCTGGCTACAACCAGGTCTTGGCGATAGGTGAAGAGTTTTCTAGTTCGTCTGCAGTAAATTTATTCCTAGACAATAATCACTATCAACTAATTAACAATGCAGTCAAGAATCCATCAGATTTGATTGAGTTAGAAAAAGCAAAGCAGCTAGAATCAACTAATGCCCCAGAAGATGGAAATTGCTTATTTGCAGCAACAGCTAAATATTTAAATAACCTTCAGATTAATTATGCATCTCTTCGACAGAAACTTGGTGACTGGGTAGCAGATAATCCTAACCACTCATTAGCTCAAGGTTTTGTCATTAATGAAATTATTTAGTCTGCATTGCTGCGTTGTGTTTCCAATCTGTCCAGGAAGGCTTGCCTCCCTCTTTGATCCGTCAACCTTATACTCGAAATGAAACTTTCTCATGCATTGAGATTTACAAATCTGCGCCTCCTTTGAGCTAAGTAGAGATGAATTCTTTCACTGCATTTACAAAAACCTTAGAAGCCGGTTCACGCCCAAGCAAAAGGTGGCCATCGCTATTCAAACCCACGAACTTGCAATTTGGGATGCTTGCTGCAATATCAATCCCTTGCTGTATTGGTATTCTTTGATCACCCAGCGAGTGGATAACCAGTGTCGGTACAGTAACCATTTTAAGTTTATCGCGAACATCTATACTACCAAAAACTGAAAGAAATCGGGCTGCATTATTCGCTGATGTTGTAAGTCGCTGAAATTCGTCGAACCAATCTAACTCATCAGCTTTCGCGCTAGGCATAAAGGTGGACGAAAAGATGTGCCTGTATGCAGGGTTGTCTTGCCCCCAACCTGACTCTGTAAGTGTTATTATAGCTTCACGCTCTTTAATGATCTTATCAGTTGCCCCAGTCCGCCAACCTGCTGCATACCCTCCAAAAAGAATCAGCTTATTAACGCGCTCCGGATGGCGTACTGCATATTCAATAGAAACAGCTGCCCCTTGAGAAATCCCGAGTAAGGCGAACTTATCAACACCACTTGCTTCCACAACCGTCTCTAAATCAGTTACAAATGATTCAAATGAAATGGTATCCACATTCCAATCGGATAGACCATTTCCACGCTCATCATAGCGTATAAACTGGTGTTCAGCGGATAAAGCTTGGAACAAAGGGCTCCAAATTGGGGATTCCCAATCATACTCTAAGTGGCTTAACCAGTTCGCAGCTTTTATGATTGGAGTTCCCCTACCGATAGATGCGTAGGCAATTCGAGCACCATCTGATGCTTTACAAAATTTAATTTTCTGGCTCTTAATTAATGTACGCTCTAATGACTGCTTCTTAAATCCTTTTACATAAGTTATCGCAAAGTTATTCTTTGGTGCCCATGATATGCCAGCCCTTTTAAATCTTTCTAAAAGTTTTGGGCGAATACTATCAGCCTCCTCAATACGCCCTAACATTTCTAGCTTGTTTAGTAATTGAGTTGCTGCGTTAGGATTAAATGGCTCTAGCGTTTCCCAATCTCGCGCCCACTTTAATTGCTCTGGAGGCGGGCTGTTTTTATGGGATGACAAGCGCGATAAGGTTTGCCCTCGCAAGCGTCCCACCTCCTCCCTCTCTGCTGCTAACCACTGCTGAAAAAGCTCCTGATCAGGCAAATCTATACCGTCTAGGAAAGTCTCCTTTAGCTCATCATGAATTGACAGAAGCTCACTGTAAGATAACTCAGGAGCTTTAAGCTTTGAAGCTAGCTCCCTCACATCAATATGAATATCTTCCGTATCCATGCGAACCCTTTCTCGATCTGCATTTAAGCGCGCATTGTGCGGGTCATTCACAATAGGCCTGATCTTACTAAGAGACCACCTTAGCGATGCCCTAGGATCATCTGGCAGATCCCAGAAGAGCTCACACAAACGATCACGACGGTGTGGCCTTGAAGCCAATAACAAGAACGCGAGGATTGCTCGGGTTTTTTTGGAGCGAGGTAAACTTATCGCTGAACCATCATGGTAGACAGCCAACTCGCCAAACATTTGAATTGATATATTCACAACAACCTATTTACCAATTCTTGTACAAAGTCCTAAGGAGTCCCAAATTACCTCAGATCATCTTTGGGCTGAAGCGTAAAGCGCAACTCGCCACACCTAGCCTTAGCCCTTAAGAAGCGTCTATACAATCGTAGCAGCCATCAAAAAGACATATTTAATCCAAAGTAATTTTTTGACCCATTGGTTCTACTCGAATAGCTGACTACCCGTAATACCTATGAAAATATCCAGTTAGTGGCTTTCCTATTAGCCTGATATAAATATTTTGTACCACGAACTTGAGGAGCTCGGATGCTCCTGCCTGACCAAGAGCAGTCATCGTATGCTAGTAATAGATGGTACTAAAGTCACGTTAAAAAGGAAGAAACTACACATTGTCTATTTTTCATGCATTATTAGGCTTAAAGTATTATAGAAAGTCGAATATCTTGATTTTTATCTCCCTCTTACTACTCCGCGCATCAGACATGATCGATGATGTCTCAAAGAAAAGTTCTCAGAGTATTACTTTTTTGGCATCACTTACTTGATTGTTGTTAGATACAAAGAAACATTAATCAGGGGGCTCTGGATACGCCTAGACTTCCCGTCGGACCTCAAAGAATATCGGTGATAGGCTAAGCTTTAAAGGAAATAGCTTTTTAGTCATTGCAAGTGTTATTACGCTGGCCCTACGGCATCCTATGATCAATTCATAATCCGCAACAAGGCCTCCAAAAAACCTAATATTTTTAGAAAGCTTTCCTCAGGCTGCACCCGCTCTGAGAGGCACTTGCATCACCTGTCCCCTCCCAGAAAAGTGGCCCAAAGGCTAACCTAAAACTATCTATGCCCTACCAAGCCAACTCCAAATGTGACCAGTCGGCCAACAACCTCTCTATGTATCTTCAGCACCCAACATCTATATATGGCACTATCTACCTTGGCACTCGTGCCCAGACCAATCATTGAAAAGAACCTATGGAACTAGAGTACGACTGTAGCGACCAACTGTTTCCGGAAAATAAGTTAAGTTTTTCTTCCGCTTTTGCAGTCGGGACCCCATCATTGCGGTGGTGGGGGCGCTCCCAGTTATAGTAAGTCATTAGATAATGACTGATATCTCGGCGCGGCGGACCTCCAGAATGACTTTATACTACCGTTTTATGCCATACATGATCTTCCAGTGCTGCGCATCCTAACTGATCGTGGTACCGAGTATTGTGGCAAATTGGAACAGCACGATTATCAGTTATATCTAAGGAGCCTCTGAATAACTCCGTAATGCCTCTGCGGGTTTTGAAAGCTGCAGATGTAAGACGCAGCTTGCCGCGAATGGCCGTAGCCCTTTGCAAAAGCTGCAACGCAGCAGATGCGGCCTTCAAGACCCGCCCTTCGGGGCTTGCAGAGCGATTCACACTCCGCGTTGCGACTTCTTGAAAGGTCTAGACATTCCTGCGAAGCCGCGCCTTGATTGTGAACCGCTCCGCATGCCAGGGGTATCACGGAGTTATTCAGAGGCTCTCTAAGTGTGAACGAAATAGAACACACTAAGACAAAAGCCAGGCATCCACAAATAAATGGGATCTGTGAATGCCTCCATAAAACCATTTTACAAGCGTTCTACCAACCTTCATACGCCGCAAGATCTATGGATCAATAGAAGAGTTACAAAAGGATCTGGACGAAGGCTCACATATTACAATAATTGGAGAACCCATCAGGGTAAATAGCACCTCCTGAAAAACCGGTAACTGTCAGATCAAACCTGAGCTACTATAGTTGATGGGTAGGATCACTCGGACCCTTTTAGCTACCCGCAACTTTCTAATAGTGCTAGAAGATACCAGTCTCCCAAGCCACCAATAATAGTTCAATCTTGAGAACCTTAAACACCGACACATCAAGTTAATCGAGAATAGCCCTACATGCTCCTGTATCAGTGCGTACTTTACTCTTAGTGGTTCGCAAAGTACGCAGCTGCCTTCTTTAGACACTCGACCCCCTGACGCGCCTCCTGCAGTTCCTTCGTGAGCCTGCGGACTACTGCACTTTCCTACTTGGAGTAGTCGATACCATTTAATCTATTGAGCTGCTTATCTGAGAGACGATTAAATTGACCGCGCCAGCTATAGATCTGCTGTGCACTGACACCCAACTCGCGTGCCACAGAAGCCGTTGTCACTCCAGGCTTTTCCGCCCTTTTTACTGCCTCGATTCGGAATTCCTCTGTATACGCCTGAGTTCTTTTGTTTCCCATGGTACAAGGCCGAAACCTAACTATACAGGGTGTCTACTTAACCTGGGTAAGTCTTATATCGAGCGCCGCTGAACTTGACCTACTAGCTATTAGTTAAAAAGTCCGATTGATTAAAAGCATTTAAAAAATATGGAAGCAACGAATAAAGCTCAGGGAAGTGTACCAATGGAAGGACTGTTTCTGAGCCTCGGATTTGAATGGATTCCTTCTCCAGGTTATACATTTATAAAATTAAAATCAGAACCTAATGGCTTACAGCAACTGTGAGCATTCCCACCGGCACAATGGGGATATCTCGCCTAGAGATGGAAAATAAAATTAACATATTATCCGAAAATAGTTGTAATGCACATCATTTAATCCTTAGATATTAATGATCCTTGATTTTAGATAATAAGTGTGGCTGGGAAAGTAGGGTTCAGTTGGTAGAGTCAGCACCTCTCCCGACTAGAAGATGGGCACTGATGGGGGTGTTTTGAAGAATAACTACAGGGGTCGAATATCCTCAAGTAATTTACATCTGTGGACGATCTATTGAGACCGAAGAACACACAAAGCCTGGCTACTAGGAAAGACACAGTATAAACAGCCTGCACGCTAGATAACAACTAAAATATTTTTCAGAAAAAACTTGAAAGGAATTGTTTTGGATTAAAGATGTGAGCTTTCGAACCAGAAAGCCCTTATTCATGCAGAGAAATAAATACCGATCTCTGTGATCCAAAAGTCAGAAATAGAGAGAAAGAATGGTAATTGGTACATGCATACCCCCAAAGGGAAGTGACCTATCCATTCATGAAAAATGCAGACATAAATGATGACCACAAAGAAAATTAAAAATAAAATTAAGGCCCCTAGAAACACTATATTCACAAAAAAAGTTAGGGGGGACAACATTTCATCCATCGTCCGAACTCACACAGACAAAGTTGATGAACTTATACTAATGATCTGATCATTATTATTCACCCCAACACTCTACCTATGCCTTTATTCTTTTTCTAAAGTAGAAAGCATATCCATATCTCTTTGGTAAATACGGAAGTATTACCAGTCACAGATCGAAGACAATACGACCCCATGAAACTATGAATATTAAGCAAACACTACCGCCACACATAAAGCACCCAAAGAAATAACGACTTGCTTTATAAAAGACCACCTTCGCCCCCCACTAAACAAATACAATCGATTACACCCCAAAAAAAAAAGACCAATATTGATAGAACCAGAAACCCAAAAATATATAGTTAAAACACCAATAAGAAACAACACCTAAAATAAAACATAATTACAATAACTACTGATTTTCATCCCCCACACGGGGCCTTTCAGAGCAAGAAAAGGAAGGGGTAGACATGTTTAATATATTTAAATTAGTCAGGAAGGAACAACCATATGAGATAACACTGATACTGGCCAATAGATTCAAAATTCCTCTAAGCAACTGCATTAAAATTAATGATTATATTACCAAAAGATTACTTAATTTTGAAAAAAATACCTCAATCGCTAGCTTATTTAAGCTGCATTATAATGACACTAAGCACTCAAAGTTTCGCGAAGGATTCCGATGGAGATGGGCTCGAAGATCATGTTGAACAACTAATAGGGTTAAACCCAAATAATTCCGATTCTGATCAAGATGGCATTCTTGATCCAGATGAGTTTTATGAATTTAGAGATTTTATTGAGGTCGATACTGGTCGCACAATTAACCGGGATCATTTTCTAGTTAACCCATCTATCGATAGCGACGAAGACCAAATTACAGATTTCACTGAAGTCTACGGGTATTATAATGATGGAAACTTATTGAGAGGGGCACAAAGAGCTGTTCCGTCAGATATATGGCTAGATATGAGAGATAACTCCTCACATAATGTCATTTTAAACGGCATAACTATTCGAACTACAAGGTGGGCAATTAAAGCACTCGAAGCTGCTGGAAAGGTCACTACACAACAATTATCAAATCTCGATACAGGAGGCGAGCAAGACTTCAGAGTTCTCATCGTTGATGGGATGTACGATATTATCCGCTCCCATGTTATCAGTAAGTTAGATGGACTTGGTGTTGCCAACCCGGAAACACATCAGGTAATTACCGGGTCTCCCCGCGAAGATGGAACCATCGCATCCGTAATGGCGGCGATCATGATCAATAGTGATTCTTTTGGCCCCGCTAGAGAAATCTTCTTTACAGACCCTTTTAGATACAGCACAGATTTTGACCCTTATAGTGACCGAGAAGAGGCAATTGGTATTTTTGGAGCCTCCCAACCGGTCCATGGAGCATCACACCCACTAATTGGAGCAATGCCACAACTTGTAACAACACTCGAGGGCATAACCCTTTATGATATGACTACAATTGGTGAATCTAACGGCACCGAAGTCGGCGAGGAAATCGGTGAGTATCAGACAAAGGAAAATAGTCAAACCAAAGAAAAACTATGGTTTGTTACATTAAACTTTGAAGGCAATGCTGGTACCGATGGCCTAAGCATCGGAGTAAATACCGGTGGGGGTTACGGTCAAAGCACCGGATGGTCCTCTAGTGAGGCAATAGAGACGGGCTCAAGCACATTTGAGTCTTTAAGCAGTGAAACTTCTACTGAAGTTTCAAATAGCTGCTTTTCCTCAATGGCACTGACTTTAAAGGTAACAAATACTGGGTCAGACGCGGCCTCTCAAATATTTCCATTCTGGGATATATATTTTGGCGATCAATTATGGGGAACCGTTGACTATGAAGGCAATGGGTTCTCACTAGCTGCTGGTCAGAGTGAGAGACTAGTTGTACTTGGAAGGAGTGAAGAAGGGTCATGCTTAAGTGTGGAGGAAACAGATTACTTAGCGAATGGTGGTGCAGTTGGATTAGCCACAAATATTGCAAGTGCAAAAGTGACTCTCTTCAACAATGCTACAGGTCAACTCAATAACAATGCGGACTGGTCAGCCCTTATTAACTCATTCAATTCTGATCTCGCACGTATAAGTGTAAAAGGCGTGTCTGCGAACGGTAGTGACTTCAATCACAATATCTGGGTTCATGCCTATGATGAAGGTAGTTTATTACCAGACATGTCGGTAACCATTAAGGAAGCATTTGATATAGCCTATACCCAGCTAGACTGCAAGAACAGTGGCTATACAGATGCAGCCTTATGTTATCGTACTTCAGAAGGTGATTTTATTATTGGCGGCGACAATGATCGCGCATCCAGTTTTGAGTTCACATTTACAGATAGCAATTTTAACGTAATTAATGACCCAAATTTTGTAGAGCAACTAACCTCAAAAAATAACAGCTCTAATTTTTGGGATATACGATTGCCACCCAAAACAACTGTAACCATTACTCAACAAATCCCACTGTATCCAATAGTGAAAAACTATGATATTTTCCAGCTATATGGTGACAATGGAATTACTAATAATATAGAAGTGCACGCAGTCATTAATGATCATTTGGGAATAAAGAGTGTCGAGATATGCGATGGCAATCAATGTAACCCATTAAAACCCAAACTAGAATCCGGAGAACGAAGTAATAACTACTTCAAGTCTGTAAATAATATTTCCGATCTAGGTAACTTAACCCTGAAAGTAGAAAATACTTTAGGGAACATCTCAGAAACACCGGTTAGCCCCACGGCTGTAAAATATAGCAAAGAAACACAAAGAAGAATCACTTTTGCAGAAAACTATGCAATTAGCCTTAGTCAGCACCTTAAATACTATGAGGAAGAGATTAGCAGTACCGATAAAGATTACTATATAAGAATGGGATTAATATCAGATATTGACACCTTGCGAGAAAAAGTAGACGGCATCAATAATGATGCATTTTATCTTTCATCCGTATGTGATAATAACCTGAATACAATAACCCAGTGTTTCGACTCAATAGATAAATTCGATAAAACTTATCTGTCAGAAGAGCAAGTTCTTTTCAACTTGAACAAAATGCCAATTCGAAACCGATTACTAATGCCACGCGGTCAAACCCCTTCTTTTTCAGGTGATGTAGATTGTGCGATTCCCTCAAACTCCATCATTGTGGGAATGAAGGCCAAATCAGTAATTAGAGCTCCTGGTACGGATGCCAACCTCAAAATAGGTATATTTTCACGAGAAATCCTACCTACATATAAACCACAAGAGCCATTCTTTATTTTCAACTCAACTGTTGAATCATGTGATAAGTATAGCGGTAATGGCAATATGCATTTTTATGATTTTAATTTTGTAGATGGTGACAACACTAAAGCATATGCTTTCACCAATTTTGGCCTTGATGTTGATAATGGTCAAGTAAATAAACTTTGCGTGGGAAGGCACAAGGTAGACCTATCAAAAAAGGGACCTCTCACATCCACTGGAAGTCATTATAGTTCAATCTGTGGTAATAGTGATAGCTGGAGTGGCATCGAACGTAGAACGTCATCTACCCCAACAACTACGAGAGGACTGCCGTACCACTTAACTGCTGAAGCAGTACGTGCCACCGCAAAAAGTGCATCTTTTTATCGGGTTCAAATGTCTGAAATTGTTTTTGCCCAGCCCTACACTAGCGGGTTAACCAATGGTTACAGGTATCGAATTAAAAATGTTGAAACGGGAAATTATTTAGACAAGAGATCAGGAGACAATGATATTGTCGATATATCGCCGCGCAATGATGATGATCTTTCACAAATATGGATACTCGATGCCGTCAACCCACTCGAGTTTCGAATAATTTCTGCTAGCCAGAATACAATCCTTACTCAACCTAACTCATTAACGGAGAAATTTTTTACTAGGGCTATTCCCAACAATGACCAAGAGCTTGAATCAAATTATTCTCAACACTTTAGGCTCGAGTCACTTAGCGGGGGAGCAAATACTATTAAGTCTGTCTATATGAACAACAAATATATGTCAGCTGCTGGGAATCTATCAAATGCTTCAACAAGCACTAAATGGCTTTTTGAACGGGTAACTGATTAAATATTCTTATACCTCATTAAGCGCTTATGAGTTCGTTAACAAGAGGTTTCATAAGCGCATCTTAAAAAGGTGCTAGCAGCAAACTGATCTGACGAATTTGAATTCCCGATATAGTAACTAGCAACAGTTCTCTTGAGGCAGGGGCTAGTGATACAACCAGCCAGCACTATGGTGATACTATTGATTTATTTTTAACTGTGTAACTAATTGCTTTCCAACACTCAACACCTAAGTGTCTCATGAGTAAAATAATGACTGAAAACACCCTTAGTTGACTCACCCAGATGCCTATCAACATAATAGGCGGTTTTGGCTGAGCGCACCCCCCCTCTGTTCGAGGTTTTGACAACAACCACAGCGGTAATAACTCCACTCACCTTAAAGGGCAACATAGTAGAGTTGAAATAAGTGGTCTCTACTGTCAAACCGGATAATTTAAAAGTCAACTTGTTAATACAGGGCCAACCCATCTAACACAGATCGATAACCGGATTTTGGCTCAGTATGCACCCGCAATATCGTCAATACCCATGAGGAAACTGTGGATCTATATTTCTGCAGATTTTGCGCTATAGGGTACTAAGCTGCTTATGAAGTCGAGATAGGTCGGCACACACATCCTCTGGATTGGAAGTCCGCAGTTATCCATCTCAAAGAAATTGCGCTTCACGCTGCCCCAAAAAGCACTAAGCGTCAATATGGAAGGCCAGAGGGTCCCTCTGATCTTATATCTCAGAGGAACAGTGGATGTTAAATTCTGGTTGTTCGTGTAGTATTCATCGAGTTGAAGGTATTTTCCGTAGCGACTGCAGGAGAATATCTTACATCACGTTGATTCGCATCAAGTAAAAACTGGGGTAGGATTCATCGACAGACTTCGAGGCGGTTGCCGCTGGTCTAAAAAATAGCTCCGGGAATAAGCCACTCTCTGCTGAGAATTGAGGCAGCAATTACCCACAGACTAGCAAGTCCAAGAGCAGTACACTAGCCAAACTTTTATATTCTGTTTGGAAATCCGTACGGGATTCATAAATTAACTTATACAACGAATATACTAAAGCGCCACAACAGCATGATCGGATAAACTAAAAACACATAAATTTCAACCACCTAATGAACCTTCAATGCAGGGAATATATCGAAAAGTCGATAATTTTATCCAAAACTGGAAGCCGATCTTATACCGACTTATAATCGAGCGTAGAAAGCAGCTTACCGACTTCCAGCAATATATTAGCATGATTGATTAAATCTAATCATCAATCTCTACTTTATATACATTTCGTACCTAATGATATACTTCATAGCAAACTAATATGTCTAACCTCAACAATCTGAGAACCCTCATATTCAGCATCAATACTTATACGATCTCCGTGCTTCACACTAAGGCCTTTTATTTTCTTCTTATCTAAGAAAAAATAGTTTCCAGAAACCTCATCTTTAATCAAAAAAAGATGCTCAACCTTACTAAAGCTTTTATCTTCTACAGTGACTTCCTCTAGCTTTCCGACTATAAAATCTTCAGCCGCGACACTCACCGACAAAAAAATTGAAATCGCCATCAGTAGTATTCTAAACATAATTTACACCAAAAAAGATCTGTATTTAAAAATTAATTACTATATTTTACAGTAAATTTTGCAAACTTTCTCATAGAGTCCACCGATTCAAATTTAATAGACAGGCCATTCCTGGAGTCTGTGAAAGACTCACCGACCTTTACAATCGCCACATCATTATATGCCCCACCATCAGCATAGCTGATAAATAACTCATCCTCAATTTGGTAGGGATTCATTATGGGGTGGGAAGCATGATAGTTAACATAATAATATTCTTTTCCATGACTATGACCTTCACCTCCTATTTTTACTTGCTGAGGAAGATTTTTTGAAAGCTCTCCGGGACCAAGATAAATTGACTGAATTTCTATTTCTTGTAATCCACCCAGATATGGTGTGACTACCTTTGTATACTCAGGGAATTGCTCATACCACCCTAAAAATTCACGCTGGCCACTCCCAAATAGGTTAGACCACCCTAAGCCCATTATTCCTCTTCCCCCATAATAACTTTCAAGATTTCCATCGTTATTCTCATCAAAATTTGCATGGCCTAGTCCAAAGTTATGACCCACCTCATGCTTAATAGTGGCTAAGGCTGCAACTGGCCCGCCCTCTAACCCTACAAACGACCAGTTCCCCCAAGTTGCGGCCACTCCAGCCGCACCAAATATAGATATCGGATAAAGATATACTCGATGGTCCCATTTTGTTAAATCCAGAGGTTCATTATTTTCATCTAATAAATTTTCTCTGGCCCATTCGTCAGCTTCATCTCGAAAGGTCATACCTTTATCTGTATATCGACCACCAAGGTGTTGTCTATCGAGTAACTCCTGGTAGCTGAGCATGTCGCCATTTATTTCATCGGGCACATTGTAGATTACACAATCAATTGATGAGTTTTCCTGGCCAGAGGTTCCATAGCAATAATTATCTAGAGAGCTATCATTAACACGATGCCGTACAAAATTATGCTGACCTAAAGAGTTATAATAATACACTCTATTCATTGAATTTGGGTTATTAAAAACACTATTAGCCAAATCAGATATACCGAGACTATCTAAGGATGAATTGCCATCGAACTCCATGTAAACAAATACAATACTACTTTCCTTTACCTTTATCGTATTAATAGAAAGCAATACTACCTGAGAAGTATTATCGCTTAATGACAGACTTATCGTTTCAGTAGCTGACTCTCCTGAGGCAATATTTTCAACTCCATCATTAAGGCGGTACTCCCAGTCACCATTCTTATCTACACTAAATTCACCATATTCACCATCAATGGTATCTTCAGTAAATGTTGGGGCATTTCCGTCGACATCAGTAATAGTTACTGTTCCAGATAAGTACTCTGTATCGCCAACGACTAATGTACCAATTGGAGACTCTACGTTAAATTCGTATGGATCATCAAAACCTACAATAGTAATCGTAATAGGTGTTGTTTCACTACTTGAGTCAATACCTATAACAAAATTATCTCTGACAACTTCCTCTCCCTTAATTGGATCTGATAGAGCCTCATCAAGTACATACACCCAACTCCCATCTATACTTACTTCAATCTCCCCATATGCTCCCTGAAAACTGCCTTGAGCGAATTGAAGGCCGCTATTTGTATCACTGATGAGCTTTCCAGATATTTTCTCTTCGATATTTTCTGAAATTCTACCGGTTCCACCTGTTATTTGATACGAACCTCCGCCTCCAGAGTTACTACCACCTCCTGAGTTATTGCCACCTCCTGAGTTATTGCCACTTCCTGAGTTATTGCCACCTCCTGAGTTATTGCCACCTCCTGCGCTATCGCCACTTCCAGCAGAACTTTCATCGGTAGCTTGGCCTGAGCTTCCCCCACCACCTCCACATGAGGCTATAAGAACAGACAACAAAATGCTAACGGCAATCTCTCGTATATTTTTCACATATTCTCCAAAGTACTATCTCTAGGATTGTTTGGCTTTGTCCTACATTATTTTCTATAAACATAAACCTATCAGTAAGTAAATACTGCGGGTGTCATAGAAATAAAAACTTCAGATAGAACAATTAACCATCTATATACAACCCTTATATTGCGTATACAACCACTCATTCGACGTATATTGATTAAATGCTTATACCTGATGTCAAATGGTGAAGGCGTCATTATTTTACATAACCCATTATTTTCATTATTTTTTGGTCTGATAATTTTAGGAATTGGTCTTTATTAACGGGTATTTGGTATTTTTTCTTACTTTTGTGAACTTTATTCAGTTATCGACACCCTCGCCGGAATCCAACACCCCCTCATATATTCGAACTTATTCGATTATATATTCCACAACCGCCACACAATAAGTTTATCGACTCATGTTATTTAACCAGGGAATACTCCAGCTTATTTACATTGGTCTACTTTTCCACATTTTTATTTACATAACCACCATCTAGACAATATGGAAGAATCTTTACACGATGATTAATTTTTATTCCAAGGAATAACTACGATTCTTTATTCCACAAGTGGATCACCATGTGGCCTGGCAAATAATTCATTTGACGGCCATCCTCTTTTACTCGCTCCTGATCTACTGTTCAAAAGATCCATTACAAATTGATCCTGCTCGGCCATCACCTTATTAAAACCGGCATCCTTTGGGAAATATTTTCGCTCCAAGCCGTTTGTATTCTCACTGATTCTTCTCTACCAAGATAAATATGGGTGAACAAAGTAAAATATCTACTTCTAAGCAATCTACAATTGTTTCTTGTTCAGCGAATTCGAGACTACTATCAAAGGTAATCGTTTTGATTTTATCTTCGAAACTTACCTTGCGACTAATCGCTGCTTCAGCCAGCAAGTCTGATTGTTTACATATCAATGTAACAATAACAGTAAATAGTGTCTTGCGTTCAGGCATAGTCAGTAATTAACCGCGTCGATCACACCTATCGTAGCACTTGCCATGGGGCTTTGATGCAATCCTAAGGTGCTTGTATTAGCTTCATAATTTTCCGATCTAAATAAATTTGTTGGTAGATCATCTCACCGTGTAACGACAACCCCGTACACCTCTTCATATAGCTTACGACTTGCTGTGGTCTGAGTTAGGGCCTCTATTTGTTTCCACATGCCATCAGTCACCCTCTGTGCTTTATACACTTGCTAGCGTCTTAGCGCTGCAAGCTTATGTTCTTGTCCCGGGCGATATCCTAAGTATTACACTGCAGCTTTTAGTCGATCATTGCGAGATACCTCTCTAACGGTTTTGCTATTGTTTTCTAAGAATGCATGGATGTTCTAAAACTGTAAATCTGGCATCGTTCGATCTCGCTCCGTTGGTAGCAGCTCATCATTTTCTTTCACTTGATTGAGATAGATTCCGGCTCTACCAACTGAGCCCACTCTTACCAATTACTCTTATTATCCGAAACCAACAATTTGTGTCATTGCAGGTATCAATTTAATTAAAGCAAAACAGTTTAATGGTTTCAAAACTTAGGGCGGGATCCTGTGGCGTACTGGGTATGCTTGATACGGCAGGTTCCTCTTTGTGATTACTAGAGTCAACACCAGAATGGATTGCGGGGGTATAGTGCTGGAGTCTCTTGGCTTTTAAATGTAGCTTATGAAGTGACCCACTAACCCCGGATACCATAATGACTTTATGCTTTCGGGCATTTTCATAGGTTGTAGAGTCCAAATGCGATAGGCCCGGATTTTGGTTGGCATTTCAGCGTATCGGGTGAACGCCTGGCGAGAACTCTTTATAGAAATATTAAAGGGGAGCTAGCGAAGGCAGACTCAAGGCCAGTCCACCACTTCAGCGACGCGGCTGTTGAGCGAAAAAATGAGGATGTGATTTTTTAGAGGTACCCTCGAGTATAAACAGCACGGCGGAGGGGATGTGCATATGGGATTGCTCCTATACCTTTCTGAAAACTGTAAGTATTAAGAATACCAGTAACCTGTTAATAATCATACAACTGTCTGTCGCATGCTAATCCCCCCCGCTTTAATGTGAGGGGGTATTAGAGTCGCGAGCAAAAATAATTAGTAAGTATAGATCTCTATCGCTGAGGATCCATCCGGGTCTACTGGGTATTCATATGCGCTAACAGCCAGCGTTTGCCCATCGCCACTGAGGCTGATAGTCGTTCCGAAAGAGTCACCCTGCTCAGTATTGCTACTCTTGAGATAAGCCTGCTGCTGCCAGGTATTGGCCTGCCGTGCAAACATGTAAGCTGCACCAGAGCTTATAGCACCATTATTGTGTTGATCACCATTGATACCTTGGGCACTGCTGCCCTCAAAAATAGCGCCAACAGCCAGAGTTTGGCCATCGGCACTGAGACTGATAGGGAACCCGAAATGATCACCCTGTTCAGTATTGCTGCCCTTGAGATAGGCTTGCTGCTGCCAGATATTGGCCTCTCGAACAAACACGTAAGCTGCGCCAGAGCTTATAGCATCATTGCTGTGTTGATTACCATTGATACCTTGGGCGCTGCTGTCCTCAAGATCAGCACCGACAGCCAGAGTTTGGCCATCGGCACTGAGGCTGATAGCCATTCCGAAAAAGTCATCCTGTTCAGTATTGCTGCCCTTGATATAGGCTTGCTGCTGCCAGATATTGGCCTCTCGTACAAATACGTAAGCTGCCCCAGCAAATGGGGCATCATTGTTGTGTTGATCGCCATTGATACCCTGGGCGCTGCTGTTCTCAGAAACAGCACCAACAGCCAGGGTTTGGCCATCGGCACTGAGGCTGATAGAGCTCCCGAATTCATCACGCTCTTCAGTATTGCTGCCCTTAAGATAGGCTTGCTGCTGCCAGATATTGGCCTCTCGTACAAATACGTAAGCTGCCCCAGCAATTGGGGCATCATTGTTATGTTGATCGCCATTGATACCTTGGGCGCTGCTGCTCTCAGAAACAGCACCAACAGCCAGAGTTTGGCCATCGGCACTGAGACTGATAGAGCTCCCGAAAGCGTCACCCTCTTCAGTATTACTACCCTTGAGATAGGCTTGCTGTTGCCAGGTATTGGCTTCTCGTACAAACACGTAAGCCGCCCCAGCAATTGGGGCATCATTGTTGTGTTGATCGCCATTGATACCTTGGGCGCTGCTACCCTCAAAATGAGCACCAACAGCCAGAGTTTGACCATCGGCACTGAGACTGATAGAGCTCCCGAATTCGTCACCCTCTTCAGTATTATTGCCTTTGAGATTGGCATCCTGCACCCACACTCCCCCCTCTCTGATAAACAGGAAGACTGCATTTTCACTGTGATTAGCTACGGCTAGGGTGTGGCCATCACCACTGAGGCTGACAGAGAAGAGCTCTTCGGTATCATCGATCTTGAGGTAGCCAATGGCAGCGACCAATGCGTCGCTCACTGAGATAAGGTCTGAGTCACTGCACTGCTCCAATTCACCCTCCCCGTTACAAGCTTGTAGTAGGTACTGAGCATTTGCCCGCGCGTAGAGCGGCACTTCTAGCGTTATGGTTTCACTCCCCTGGGGAATATGCTCTGCGACAGGAGTAAACCCAGATAGCCCATCTGAGTTTTCCAGTAAATGGTAATGACTGGCGTTGCCGGTATCGGTCCAACTAAAGCGGAACAACTTAACGGGCTCAAAGCTTAGGGTGAAATCCTGTGGTGGATTAGGAATATCGGGTGTCTCTTCTACGGCAGGTGTCTCTTCTACGGCAGGTGTCTCTTCGTTGTTACTCTCGTTGCTACCGGACCCTCCACTGCTGCAAGCAGTAAGGAGGGAGAGGATAGTTATTATAAAGATGGCTTTAATGGACTGCGGGGGCATGGTGATAGGATCTCTACGCTTTTTAATACAACAGCTCAATTATTCATATCGCCCGTGCTGTTTCTTTAGGATTTGGGCATTTTTTATAGGTCACAGAGTCACAAAACTAATAAGACGGCACTGAGCAGTGGGGTCTTAGGTTCAATGTACCTGTCAAGATGATGATCCGAGGAGTTGGGTGCACACAGGCGCAATTCCCAGTCCGGGTATTGCTTACGGAAAACCAGCAGAACAGGTACAGGGCAGCAATTGTGGCAATGAGAGTGGAGTAGTGAACCCAGGCTGATTCTGCCCCACCGGGTAGAAAGTGTTTTTCTTCAACGCTGCGACGGCGATATAAAATTAGCGCATAAAAAATGACTGTCGCAATCACAAAGATGCGGGACCAACGGGTTTATTGTTCGTCAGATCCCACCTGGGCCACAAGACAGCACACCGCTGAATCAGCATAATCACAGTAAACAGACAGTGCTGCTGATGCGGCATTTTGTCAAACGGCTGACTGACTGTTGGAAATATGGTAGTAAGCATCAGTTGGATTAGTTCAGACCAAATCTGAACTACTACAGTTTAGTCGTCAGTGGGATCGATAGTTATCTTCTTACAGAGTTTTTTCCATATTGCCTGCATGTTAATTACGCTAAAGAAGTTATGAAACAGTTTCTAGGGGAAAGGAGCATCTGCGATATTTCATCTACAGATGCCTACCCCCTTAATTATTAGAGTCAATATTAGCTAAAATGAAAATTTCAAAGCTTAGGTATCAGCTATTACCTTCTAAATTTATGCACCTAAAAAATTTAGCAGCATATCCCCTCTTGTCCGATAATGATCTTCGTTCGCACCCTTTCCTGTATGCAGCACCCTAATATCATCCAATATTTTTTTCTTGTGCTTCACCACCGAGCCTACTATAGAAATCTTTCACCTCATGTGCGCAGTTTTCACCAAGCTTCCCTTTGTCCAGTAAAACTGCATTGAAGTGTATCAGAGATTCCTTTTCTTTATAGCTCATTTCTCCGCACAACTTATCTGCCAATGCACCCAAGTTATTACTTCGAAGGTTTACCAACAGCTTCAACTGCCGATCAGGAAATAATTGTTTGAAAATATTATGTTGCTGTTCAGGTTTCAGCTGGGTAGATAAAATTGCAGCGAGCGCAAGGTTTTGCTTATGGATCATCACAGACATCAGTGCTACTGAGCCATCAAAAAGATATGATACGAGCCCAAAGAATAGATTGTTATCGGATTTAATCCTATGAATAAAGCATGTATAGTTCCGTCTCAGGTACTTTCCATCGGTTGCGTTTAGATATCCATCAAAAATTTGACTGTTGTTCAAATTTTGACAAAGCTTGTCCGCGAGCTTATCCATTCCTGGGTCCCGACAGCCTCCAAGTAACTTCATTTGCTGGCCTGGATCTAGCTGTTCAATCATGCCATTCTGTTGATCGGAACTCACATGTGTAAGTAATAAGGCTGCACGGTGAGGACTTTTGTAAATTAATGTGGACATAACCGTAGGTTTTATGTCCCCTAGGCTTAGTGACTTAGTCTTTATTTGATTCGGACGGACGGCTTTGGGGCGTGATCAGTTTGTTTTCTGCCACAGAATCTAGTAAAAATTCGGGCACAGAGATCGGTCCTGCGCACTTCGATTAATCTTTTTCGACATGTATTACGCTCAGCGGATCGCTTGCCTTGTGTGTTATTTTTATGCTGAGGCGCTCCACTTGTTGCTCTTGTGCTACCGACTGAATTTACACCCATTGTTTTCACTTCTTCTTATGATGCTAATAATTTCTATATTTTATCTTGAGGAACCTCTAAATGCTTTATTTTATGGGCTTTAGTTTTTAACTCCTTGGTTTCAGATAATAATCCACCATATCCTTACCCCCCAATAAGCATGATCGTTATTGTAAAATACGGGGCACTCGTCCAGATACATCTGAAGACCCCCAACAAATCCATAGATAATCACCAAATAATGAAAACAGGCAGAATTCCTATAAACTAGTTATACCATAACGCATATAGTTATTATTTTGTTTCAGATGTCCGCTTTTAAGTGTCCCCCATCTCATTCATGTTCAATATTGCTCATATTCATATCCCCCTAATTTACTTCGATACCTCGCTTCCTAGACAGTTAGGATGTGCATCAATAGAATATTAGTTATTGGATGCAATAGTAATACAGGGTCCTTCAGAAGTTCCTCCACAGTAATGTGGTATTTTGATTGAATACATCCGATCATGAGGCAACTGCGCATAACTATTAATTAGGTTTCCTTAGCAATCCGGCATAATGAAGTATCCTATGGGCCTAGATAGCCTGGGTGCTGGGTACCGATGTCATCACAAGCTTCGTCATGCTGCTTTCGCGCTAAAGCCTGGATTTGCAATTAAGGTAAGATGAGCCTCTCCTTTACCACCTTTGCCTCAAGCTAATCGAAATTTGAAGCTCCTCAGGTCAAGCAGCCACAACCAGGTGCACTGTTATGCCCTAGACCCCATAATCGACTCAATGATATGAGCGCTAGTTTCTAAATCTTGGACATAAGTTGAAGACAGCCCAATAACGGGAAATAAACTTAGAGAATGCAGAAAAAAAGAAAATCGATGGGGGGGGGGAGCTCTGCTCAGCACAAAACAGGCAGCATTCAACGCGCCGCCGGCTTCTGCAATCTAACAATTTTTAGTCGTACATTGGGTTGCGAAGAATAGGGCAAACCGCATCTTCACTCTTAGCCATATAATGGCTCTTTGATGGTATTGCCATTTACAAAGTCGGCCTCATTGGGTACTGGATAAATATTTTTAGGTTTTAGGCGCTTTTCGACATAGGGTAATTAAAGGTAAGTTAAGGGGACCGGCCTCCAAGAGCCCCTGATAACCGAGGGAACCTTTAAATAATCTCACAATATCTCTACGGATTGTGATTACATTTAGCGGACTTACAGCAGTGGCGACCCATTACACCTAAATTAATTTCTATCGGTAACGGCGGGCAAGTTGCCGGCCTCCTATCCCGACAGCTGGATCGACTATTGTGCACACCAGTGAACTCACCCTCAACAAGTCGCGATTAAATCAGATTTATTCTTGCCATTTCATTACCTGAAACTCAACACTACTTACTCAAAACTAAAAATTATTACCAAGCGCTTATCTTGTAAGCATTAACATTCCATTGACCCGAGTAAGCTTGCCAACGTGACAAATAAGCATGGCGATAAAAAGCATCAAAAAAATTAAGAAAATCATTTTTTGATGGGAAGCGGTATTCACCATAGTTTGGGTCAAAGAACAGAGCACCAACCTCAGTGGGAATACGCTCATCCGCGATCCAAACAGCTATTGCATGTCCAGCACGCCGTGAACTAATAGAAACATATCCATAGGTTTCTTGAAAGCGTCCAAATGCATTTACAAGACATCTATTAACCGGTGGAATGGGGTTCGCAGGTGGCTGCGGATTGCCCGGTACTATTGGTGCAAGGTTTTGTAGGGCTAAATCTGCCCAACTAGTGCAATACTCCTTCGCCTTAGTAAGACCATTGTGAATTAACCAATTATCGATATTATCCCTCTGCCTACCTCCCCCGTTAGTCCAAAAATGAAAATCCTTTGCCACCTTGACTAATTCACCTGTATTAAGCGATCTATAAGTGGGATATCTTATTGGACCTAGAGTTATAGAGCATGGAGTTAATCCAAGCTTGTCTGGTAGGCTTTTATCATCTACCGCATGAGTCTTGATCCAGTGCGCACTGAGCGCGGCACATATTCCACGCGGACCATACTTGGCATAGTGCACCCAGCTCCGAGGTGAACTTTGCGAAAATCCCCAGGTTTTAACCCCTCTATGTGCTCTCGCAATTCTATTTACCCACATTATCTCTCCTTAAACCTGCTATCGTATTTCATTACTATGTCTCTGTGCCTAAGTACGCGGCTAAAGCGAAACTTGTAACCTGTTCCTATATTTAAGCCACCGCTACATCAAGTAATGAAGCGTTCCAAGGCACTCTCTACGCTAACCTAGAGATAAGACTTTACGCGCCGAGAGCGCAGATAACTTTAGATTGCAGGCTTAATTTTTTAGACTTTGGCCAAAACTTGTCTACATCCAAATGCAGGAAAACTAACTTGGTGAAGGTAGGTGGGAAAAAGAAAGTGACGGGAAAGTAACTGTGCCAAGCATCACAAAAACAGGCAGCAGTCACCGCGCCGCCTGCTTCTGCAATCTATCAATTCTTAGTCATGCATTGGGTTGCGAAGAATTGGGCAAACCGCGTCTTCATTCTTAGCCATATATTGCTGGTGGTACTCCTCGGCGTAGTAGAACGGTTGAGCCATGCTAATTTCGGTGGTGATTGACCCACGATCTTTGGCGTCCAACGCTTCTTGCACAGCCGCCCTGCTCGCTTCCGCCTCCTGTTTCTGGCCTTCGTTCAGACAGAAAACACAGGAACGGTACTGGGAGCCGATATCGTTACCCTGGCGCATACCCTGGGTTGGGTCATGGTGATCCCAAAAGACCCGCAGGAGTTCTGCGTAGCTCACCTTTTTGGGATCAAAGATTACTTTCACCACCTCTGCGTGCCCTGTACGGCCGGTGCAGACTTCATCGTAGTTCGGGTTTTCGGTGGCGCCATCAGTGTAGCCAACGGCAGTGGCAAACACACCATCCGTATCCCAGAACACATGCTCTGCGCCCCAGAAGCATCCCATACCAAAAATGGCGACTTCCAAGTGCTCAGGGAATGGCTCTTTAATGGTGTTGCCATTTACAAAGTGGGTGCCACTGATCTCCATCGGCTGGGGCCGACCGGGCAGCACCTGGTCCGCATCGGGTATCTGAAATTTGTCGTATTGCATACTGTTTTCTCAAGTGCAGGTATTTTCTTTTGTCAGGATAGCTCTAAGGCGCTTATCCTCCCAGATCAAGTAATATTAATCCGCGAATCAAGTAGTTAAGAGGACTCTATGATACGCAGAACAAACATTGGCAGATCAACACTATAAGGAGTCGTCATTGGCGCGCTTAATCCTACTGATTTTAATCGCCATCGGTGCCTGGTATCTCTGGCAAAAAATCAAATCTAGCTCACCGCAGGAGCGGCGCAAGCAGATTTTTATGGCCTGTATCGCCGGCGTCGCCGTAATAGTGGTTGTGCTGGCTATCACCGGGCGCCTGCATTGGGTAGGAGCAGCGCTGGTGCTCATTCTTCCTGTGTTGGGCCGTTTACTCAGTCAGCTCTCCCGTTATTTACCCTGGTTGATGCCACTGTTTGAAAAGTATTCAAACAGGCGCCCAAATCCAGGGGCCACTCAACATCCTCCGCCACACAACTCCGAGGGCCCGCCACTCTCGGAACACGAAGCGCGCCGAATCCTTGGCGTTGATGCCGATGCTGGCAGAGATGAAATCATTAGTGCACACCGCAAATTGATCCAAAAACTCCACCCAGATCGCGGCGGCAACGATTACCTGGCATCGCGTATCAACGCCGCCAAGGAGCTACTACTAAGCATTCTTGGTTAAACCTTACAAAGCAGGTGGATATACCTGGCCAATTGCCGATAGGGGTCCACCTGGGAGTATTCAAGCTCCTTTTCCACAATGGCCGACGCGGGCAACTTTTCCCGGATTGATGGCGTCATAAAGTCGTGGAAGCAGCGGATACCGCTGTGACAAACCACGGAAAAGCCCGCTTCGGTCAGCCAGTCTTCCACCCATTCCGGCAGAAGTGGATTCTGTGGAGTAAGGCTGCCAGGGTGGCCACCCCAATTATCCCCTTCAATATTGCGGTCCAGCTGGCGAAAGCTGCCCCGCTGTAATAGACGGAACTCAAGGGCACGCCGATTGTAGAAAGTGAGCGAAAGATGCCCTCCAGGCTTTAACAGGCTGCGCAGCTGCTGCAATGCCTGTTGCGGCTGTTCCAACCATTCCAGCACAGCGTGGCAAATTACCAGGTCTGCGCCCTTTAATGCTTCTATTTGCGGCAGTTCTTGCAGGGGTTTATGCAGCAAGGTCATTTGCTTTTGCAAATGGCGCTGGCGAATTTCCGCATCCGCGAGTTCAAGCATCTGCGCAGAAATATCTGCGAGAAAAACCTCGTGCCCCGCTTCAGCCAGATCCATCGCAAAATGGCCCTGGCCACCCCCAGCGTCAACGATTTTTAGAGTACGCTGCTCGCTCCCCAACAGCGGCGCCAGATCCCGGTTGAGCACTGCCAGACGGATATCCCCTTTGAGGCCACCGTAGATACGGTTGCGAAAACGGTGAGCGAGATCGTCAAAGTTCCGATCTTTACGCAGGCTATCACCCATCGGAGGAGCCCTCACCTTGCAAAGCCTCATTGCATCGGCGGCGGTTCTCGGCAAATTTGCGCTGTAGCGCCTCTTCCATATCAACCCCCAGTACAGCGGCCAGTTTGCTCAAGTACATCTGAATATCTGCCAGTTCAGCGGCAACTTGCTCGGCCTTGTCGTCTGCCATTAGATTCTGGATATCTTTATCGCTGCACCATTGAAAGTGTCGCCCTAACTCTGCAACTTCCACAGATAGCGCCATGGCCAGGTTTTTTGGGGTATGCAGTGACTGCCAGCCGCGCATTTCAGCGACTTCATCAAAAGCCGCCAGGATTTCACGGTCTTTCATCGAATTTTTTCCTCTGCTGGCGCTCCAGCCCGCCCTCCCGGGCCGCCAAAATTGAATTCAGTGCGCGGGACAAAAACTCACGCCTGTATAAAACACAGACAACAAACAGATAGCCGGCAACAAACAGGATTGGGTGGATAAACCAGCCCAGCACTGACATTGAGAAATAATAAGAGCGCAGACCGTAGTTGTAACTGTGGCCCGCATGGTCGATCACCTTGGCAGTACTGATGGCAAACCGGCGTCGCTCTTCCTCAGATAGATCACCGGTTTCCGGCGGCGGTGCTGCACCAATGAGTACATTGGCGAAGGAGTACTGGCGCAGTGACCAGGTAAAATTGAAAAAGGCGAAGATAAAAATCAGGATCAACAACATCACCTTGAGCTCAAACTGCTCAACGGTGGTGGGCTCCGCAAAAGGCAAACTGGTGAGCACTTCGATGGCGGCCTTGTTCGCCGTCAATGCCGTGACTAAACCCGCCAGGATAAGAATACTGGTGGAGGCAAAAAAACCAATGACCCGCTCCAGGTTACTGAGAATAGCGGTATCCGCCATGCGCATATCCCTATCGAGCATACGCATCATCCATTCAACGCGGTACCACTGAAGCGATGAAGTAAGGCACCAGGTTTCTTTGGCTTTTTTTCGCGCAAAAACGGTGTAACCCACCCATGTGATAAAAAAGCCAATGACACTGGCAATATCCAACCAGGACAACCTCTAATATCTCCGTGTTCGTCTACATTTATGCCGTAGCTTCGGCAAGCGAAGTCTTCGCCCTACTGGCATCCTTGTCAACACTGTCTTTCCGATGTGTGCAAGCGGTAGAATAGCGCCCTTTCGCCGGCAGCAGTGGCCGGCCAGAAAATTCATATAACTCCAGGGAGCTGTCTTTTGAGCAACTCACATCCTGCATTTGAACTGGTTACCAGCGCAGATATTGATTCTCTCGGCGTGCGCGTCGAGGAATACCGACACATTACGACCGGTGCCCAGCACCTGCACATCGCCGCAGACAACTCGGAAAATGTTTTCCTTGTCGCCCTGCGCACCGTGCCCGAAGACTCCACCGGTGTCGCCCATATTCTTGAACACACCGCCCTGTGCGGCAGTGACAAGTACCCGGTGCGCGATCCTTTCTTTATGATGATCCGGCGTTCACTCAATACCTTTATGAACGCCTTCACCAGTTCAGATTGGACCGCCTACCCGTTTGCCAGCCAGAACCGAAAGGATTTTGACAACCTTCTCGACGTCTATCTGGATGCAGTATTTTTTGCGCGCCTGGACCCGCTGGACTTTGCCCAGGAAGGCCATCGCCTGGAATTTGCCGAAGCGGATAATGCGAGCAGCGAGCTCGTCTACAAAGGTGTCGTGTTCAATGAGATGAAAGGCGCCATGAGCTCCGTCACCTCGCAGCTGTGGCACACCCTGAGCAAATATCTGTTCCCCACCACCACCTATCACTTCAACTCCGGTGGCGAACCTACTGATATTCCAAAGCTGAGTTACGAGCAGCTGGTTGCCTTCTACCGCAGCCACTACCATCCCAGCAACGCCACCTTTATGACTTTCGGTGATATTCCCGCAGCGGAACACCAGGCCGCGTTTGAAGAAAAAGCGCTGCACAAGTTCGAGAAACTCGACAAGACCATTTCCGTTGGGCGCGAAGACCGCTACCAGGCGCCGCTGAAAGTCGAAGAGCACTACCCGTTAAATGGCGAGCCTCTGAAGGCCAAGACCCATATCGTATTGAGCTGGCTGCTGGGTGATGTCACCGATCTTGAAGAAGCCCTGACCGCACACCTGCTCGCCGGCGTACTGCTGGATAACAGCGCTTCACCTTTGATGAAGCTGCTGGAAACCACCGACCTGGGCACTTCCCCTTCTCCGCTGGTTGGCCTGGACGATTCCCAACGCGAACTGGTGTTTGTCTGTGGCATTGAGGGTAGCGAACGCGAAAGTGCCGACGAGCTTGAGCAACAAGTTCTCGACGTGCTGAGGGACGTGGCGGAAAACGGCATCCCCTACGAACAGGTAGAAGCCAGCTTGCACCAGCTGGAATTGCAACAGCGGGAGATTGGTGGCGACGGCTACCCCTTCGGCTTGCAATTGATTCTCACCGCATTGACCGGCGCCACTCACCGTGGCGATGCCATTGGCCTGCTGAATATCGATGCCACCCTGGAGCGACTGCGCGAGCAGATCAAAGATCCGAAGTTTATCGCCAATAAAGCCCGTGAACTTCTGCTGGAAAACCAGCACCGCGTACGTATGGTTCTGAGTCCCGATGAGCAGCTGGCTGCGCGCCGCGAGCAGGCGGAGAAAGACCAGCTGGCGGAAATCAAAGCCGCTCTCAGCGAAAAAGAAAAAGCACAGATTGTCGAAACCGCCAAAGCCCTGGCCGATCGACAAAACCGCGAGGACGACGCTTCTATCCTGCCCAAGGTCGGCGTGGAAGATATTCCCGCAGAGCTTCCCGATGTCGAAGGCGAAGCAATAGAGTTGGGCCCGCAGAAGTTGACTCGCTATAGCGCGGGCACCAACGGCCTGGTTTACCAACAAATGGTCTGCGCGCTGCCGGAATTCACCGAAACTGAAAAACAACTGCTCCCTTACTACTGCCAGGTACTGAGCGAAGTCGGTCTGGGTGAAAAAGACTACCTGGAAGTCCAGCAGTGGCAGACCAGCGTGGTGGGTGCCCTGCACGGTTTCACCAGCAGCCGCACTGCTATCGACAACCTGGATCACTTGTCCGGCCACTTTATCCTGTCTGGTAAAGCGCTGGCCCGCAATCAGGGCGGCCTCACCGAACTGATGCAAGCCACCATGGAGCAGGTGCGTTTTGACGAGCACTCCCGCATCAAGGAACTGCTACTGCAAACCCTCGCCCGCCGCGAACAGGGTGTTGTCGGCAACGGCCACGCCCTCGCCATGGCTGCCGCCAGTGCCGGCTACAACCGCGCCGCCTGGGAGAGCCATGCCAGCGGTGGTCTGCTGGGATTGCGCAACCTGCGAGCCCTGGTTGCCGGACTGGAAAAAGAGGAAGGCCTGCAAGACCTTTCCACCCAATTCCAGGCTATCCACCAGAAAATCCTCGCAGCACCGCGCCAGTTCCTGCTGGTGGGTGAAGAAGAGAAAATTGGCGATTTCAGCCAGACACTGATGCCGCTGACCTCGACTTCCAGCATCGCCGCAGCCAACCCCGCTGCACCTTTCGAACGCAAGCAAATCGAGGAACTCTGGGTTGCCAACAGCCAGGTGAACTTCTGCGCCAAGGCCTACGCCACTGTGCCTATGTCCCACCCGGATGCGGCACCGCTGTCGGTTTTGAGCGGCTTCCTGCGCAACGGCTTCCTGCATCGCACCATCCGCGAACAGGGCGGCGCCTACGGCGGCGGTGCCGGCCACGACAGCAATATCGGGGTATTCCGCTTCTACTCCTACCGCGATCCGCGTATGGGTGAAACCCTGGAGGACTTCGACGCATCCCTGAAGTGGTTGGCCGAAGAGAAGCACAAGGAAGAACAGGTTGAGGAAGCGATCCTCGGCGTCGTCGGCGGTCTGGATAAACCCGGCTCCCCCGCTGGTGAAGCCAAGAAGAACTTCCACTCGGGCCTTTACGGTCGCACCCACGAGACGCGCCAACAATTCCGCAAGCAGGTTACGGAAGTTACCCTGGAAGACCTGCAACGCGTCGGTGCCACCTATCTGGACCCGAGCAAGGCCAGTACCGCCATTGTTACCGGTCCCCAAGGTAGCGAAGCGGCAGCCAAACTCAACCTGAAGGAAGAGAAGCTCTAACTGGAGCTCGACGATTCCCCGGCAATTTGTCCGGGGAAGCTCTGCGGCGCCGGCCAAAAACCGGCGCCGATCTATCGCCGTTATCCTCTAGCGAAGTTCCAATGAGTAAACACGACAATATTTATGCAAACCCACTGGGCCAGGTAGCCGGCTTCGAGTTCGATCGCCAGGTGGTGCAAGTTTTTCCCGATATGATCAAGCGCTCCGTGCCCGGCTACACCACGATCGTAGCCATGATCGGCACCCTGGCAGAGCGCTACGCCCAAGCAGGAAGCCGCTGCTATGACCTGGGCAGCTCCCTGTGCGCGGCAACCCTGGCCATGCGCCATCGCATTCCCGCTGCCGACTGTGAAATCGTCGCCGTGGACAATTCGCAAGCCATGGTTGATCAGGCGCGCACGGTCCTCGAAGCCGATAGCGGCGAGGTTCCCGTTCAACTTATCTGCGACAACCTGCAAAACGTTGCTATCGAAAATGCCTCGGTCGTAGTGCTCAACTTCACCCTGCAATTTATTCCAGTGGAAGAGCGCGAAGAAATCCTGCAGAAAATCCACGATGGTTTACGCCCCGGCGGCATTCTGATTATTTCCGAGAAAGTGGACTTCGCCGATAAAGCCCATAACGAGTTAATGATCGAACTGCATCACTCCTTTAAAGCCGCCAACGGTTACAGCGCGCTGGAAATCGCACAGAAGCGCTCTGCCCTGGAGAATGTATTAATTCCGGAAACCCTGGATACCCACCGCACACGACTGAAAAATGTCGGCTTTACCAGTGTCGATGTCTGGTTCCAGTGTTTTAATTTTGCCTCTTTAATCGCCATCAAAGGCGCGCCGGAAAAGTAAGTACCCCGTGATCGACTACACCCAACTCTATCAAGGCCTGCAACACGTTCCCGCCCTGCGCACCTGGCTGGCCCAGCTGCCAACACAGGTGGCTGAAAACCTGAGTCCTCATCGCTGGGGCGATCTGCCCGATTGGCGCGCAGCGGTGGAAGCCCTACCGGAAATCACGCCCTCCGCTATCGAACTCAACAGCAAGGTCAGCGCAGGCACTGCCGCCGATGCCAGCCCGGAACAACTCGAAGCCCTGGAGCAGGAACTGCGCAAATTACATCCCTGGCGCAAAGGCCCCTGGGGGTTATTTGGACTAAATATTGATACTGAGTGGCGCTCCGACTGGAAATGGGATCGGGTAATTCCACACTTGGCACCACTGGAAAATCGACTGGTGCTGGATGTGGGTTGTGGCAATGGGTACCACTGCTGGCGGTCCTACGGCGCCGGCGCGCGCCGGGTAATCGGTATTGATCCCTCGGCCAAATTTGTCGCGCAATTTTACGCGCTGAAAAAATACCTGGGCCAGGAAGCACCGGTAGATTTGTTGCCCCTGGGTATTGAAGCTCTCCCGGCAAACTTACGCGCTTTCGATACCACTTTTTCCATGGGGGTGCTCTATCACCGCCGTTCACCCATGGACCACCTGCGCGAATTGCGCGAGACCCTCCGCCCCGGTGGCCAGCTTGTATTAGAGACACTGGTTATCGACGGCGGACTCGGCGATTGCCTGGTACCCGAAGACCGCTATGCAAAGATGCGCAATGTGTGGTTTTTCCCCAGCTGCGCCACCCTGGAGAGCTGGCTGCGCAAGTGCGGTTTCCGCAACCCCAGGACCGTGGATTTAAACACCACCAGCCTGGAGGAACAGCGGCGCACCGACTGGATGCACTTCGAATCCCTGGCAGATTTTCTCGACCCGGAATCGCCAGACAAAACCGTGGAAGGTCACCCCGCGCCCAAGAGAGCGGTTTTGGTCGCGGAAGCGCCGTAGCTTGTCTATACGCTTAAGGTCTGGGAACTCATAAATTCCGCAAAATTTGCTGCTAATAGAATTTTGTACGGAATGGGGAGCACCATCTTGATTGTTGCGACTCATAAGGCAAAGTGCGCCCCTAAATAGTGCAACTATATCCTTTAGGGAGGGCTGCCGAAGGATGCAGCCCGGCGCAGAGAATATTTATGAGTATTAGCGTTTTTGAGCTTTTCAAAATTGGGGTTGGCCCTTCCAGCTCCCACACGGTGGGCCCTATGGTCGCTGCCCGCCAATTCGTGCAGGATTTGCAAGACCGTGACCAGCTGCCACACACAGACCGCGTTCAAGTCCATTTGTATGGCTCGCTGGCCCTGACCGGGGTTGGTCACGGTACCGATATGGCGGTACTGATGGGGCTTCTGGGTCAATCTCCAGACACCATTGATGTCGATTCAATCGATGAGAAAATGGCGCAAATCCAGAGCGAGCGCCACCTGTCATTAAACGGTGACCAGGATGTCGAGTTTATTCGCGAGCGCGATCTGGTTTTCCATATGGAGGAATTTCTTCCCCAGCACTCCAACGGTATGACCTGCCAGGCATACGCTGGCGAAGAGCTACTGTTCGAGCGCAGCTATTTCTCCATCGGCGGCGGCTTTGTGCTCTCCGAAGAAGATTTCGCTCACAAAGAGGAGATCGCCACCCTTCTGCCCTATGACTTCAGCAGTGCAGAACAGCTGATGAAGATCTGTGATCATCACGGCTGGACTATTGCCGAGCTGGCCATGGAAAACGAAAAAGCCTTCCGCAGCGAGCAGGAAGTCAAAGACCGTTTATGGAATATCTGGAAAGTAATGGATGCCTCTATTGAGCGAGGCTGCCACCAGAATGGCATCTTGCCCGGCGGCCTCAATGTTCGCCGCCGCGCTGCTGAACTCTACCGGGAGTTGAGTAAACAGAGTCCGGAAGAGCGCAACCACGGCCTCGCCATTCTCGACTGGGTTAGCCTTTTTGCCCTCGCCGTCAATGAGGAAAATGCCGCGCGCGGGCGCATTGTCACCGCGCCCACCAACGGTGCCGCCGGTGTGATTCCCGCCGTTATCGCCTACTACGTGGAATTTGTCCACGACAGCAATATTCACGGTGAATTGAAAGACCAGGTAGTGAAATTCCTGCTCACCGCCGGCGCTATCGGCATGCTGTTTAAAAAGAATGCCTCTATTTCTGCCGCTGAGGTGGGCTGCCAGGGAGAAATCGGCGTAGCCTGCTCCATGGCTTCCGCCGGCTTGGCCGCCGTAGAGGGCGGCACCAACCAGCAGATTGAAAACGCTGCTGAAATTGGAATGGAACACAACCTCGGCCTTACCTGCGATCCAATCGGCGGGTTGGTGCAGGTCCCCTGTATCGAGCGCAACACCATGGGTGCAGTAAAAGCCATTAACGGCGCGCGCCTGGCCCTGCGCGGTGATGGCGCTCATATCGTACCGCTGGACAGCGTTATCGAGACGATGCGTCAAACCGGTATCGATATGCAGAGCAAATACAAAGAGACCTCTCTCGGCGGGCTCGCAGTAAACGCTGTGAACTGCTGATATTTTTCGGCAGGAGCACAAATCTGCTCCTGCCGCTTACTTAGCCCGGAAGATACCAAATTCTTTTTGTCGCATATCTCCAACGAACCCCCACCGGTCTTTAAAAATCACTGGTTAAATATCAATGAGCGATGAGCTCCAACACCTGCCATGGTGCCGGATGCAATCGCAAAGGTTCCGCTTTGCATCGGGTTGGATAAATCCCCAGCAGCAAAGACCCCCTTTACAGAAGTCTCCTTAAAGGGATCCACCTTTACAATCCGCCCGGTAAACGACTCCTCCAGCTCCAACCCCAATTGATCGATAAACGGAGAGGTCAACTTCGCTTTGGGGCTCACGTAGAGACCCTCCAGTGGCAACTTGCGGCCATCCGCTAAAACAACTTCACTTAAACTATCCCCCTCTCCCTCCAACTGCGTAATCGGGGCTTCTTCCAGCATGACTCCCCGAGCCAGCAGATGATCGAGCACTTCCCCCTGCGGATTGAACTGGCCCTGGGTAAACAAGGTAGTTGCGCCCCAATCGGGAATCATCGCCGCTTGGTGGAAAGACAGCTCACAGGTAGCCAGCACACCTAAAGGGCGATCACTCAGCTCATAACCGTGGCAATAGGGACAGTGAATCACACTCCTACCCCAGCGCTCCTTTACCCCGGGGATATCAGGTAGCTGGTCCGTAATACCCGTTGCAAGAATCAGCCTCTTCGCTTTAAAAGTGGCACCTCCCTGTGCAGCGACAACAAAACCCTCTTCCTGGACATCCACACTATCCGCAGCCCCTTCAACCAGCTGGAAGCTCGGATAAGCTTGTAGTTGAGAAAGCGCCGTGGTTCGGATCTCCTCTGGTGCCTTTCCATCCAGGCAAAACACGCCGTGTGACGCTTTTGCATAGCGGTTTCGAGGTCTCTTAGCATCCAGTACAACGACCTTACGCCTTCCCCTAACCAGCTGCATCGCCGCAGATAAACCGGCAAAACTTCCACCGATGATCAATACATCCGTATCCATAGTCACCTCTCCAATATCATGTAACTTTTATTGTTACACAAAGATTCGAACCTAGACAATACACGTAACAGAAAAAGTTTCGTGATAAGCTACAGGACGGAAACCTAGGTGATTTATGCGTAAAGACAGCCGACTATCCAGGGCACTTCATGTCCTGATTCATTTAAACATGACCGACAAGCCGGTTACTTCAGACAAGATGGCAGCTATGCTCCTCACCAATCCTGTGGTGGCTCGCAGAACTATGGCGCTATTGCGGGATCAGGGGTACGTGCGCTCCAGTAAAGGGCACAATGGGGGCTGGTCACTGGCGAAGCCCCTGAATGAAATTACACTTCTGGATATCCATAAAGCACTGGGAGACAGCTCAGTTTTTACCATTGGCCTCACAGACGAACACACTAACTGCGTTATTGAACATGCCGTTAACGCCACATTAAAAGACGCAATGGATGAGGCAGAAAATATTTTGCTCACGCGATTTGGTGAGATCACTCTAGACCTGCTCGGGCGAGATTTCGAACCACCAGGAGCCTCGAAATAACTACTATAACCAGACGGCCAGCGAGGCTACGTTGCCTATAATGCCCCCCAAACACCCACTTCTGCCAGAAATTTAGCAAGCGACTTGCCCCTCAAATTGAAAGCCTGGGGGCTCATTAAATATTTTTTCCGTCAAGAGACTTTGGAAACCCCAGGTATTCCTTAAGAATAATAAAACTAAATTTATGGCATCCCTGTTATCTAGTTTACATAGCAGGCTGCAACTATCCAAATCGGAAAAATAGTATAAACATTTTCAAGGACCTTAATATAAGTTAAATTATTTTGCAGCAAAAACCCAAACACACCCTTAAAAATCCCCACAAAGAAACTAGAACTTTGACCATTAAAACAATTAAAAAACCTCCCCCAAAAACCAACCAAAATATGAGCAGACTCACCTAGCAATCACCCATTAAAAATGGCTTATAAAGATTTATTGTAAAATAGTCGCCAATAAGAGCCTCACCTAATAACCACAATATATCCTACCCTGCCAAACCTTAAGAAACCTAACTTTAGAAACCCGAATAAAATCAAATAAAAAACAGATAGTAAATTACCAATCATACTTTTAAGAAAAACGACTATTGAGACAGAATGCAAAATTGATGCGAGATCTAATTAGCCAGGAAACTTACTCGCCATCAATAACTTTCAAATCAATAAAGGAGATACAAATGATTAATTTTCAAAAATCGTATAAAATAAGCACTTTTACCGCAATTCTGTTTGTTGCATCCAACAGCGCAACTGCTGTCAATTGTGGTGATACTATTACAACCCCTACTGTACTTACAGAGAATCTTACCTGCCCGATAGACATAGATAACCAAAATGGTCTCATTGTTGAAGGTCCTTCAGGGAGTCTATATATGAATGGGTATACGCTAACATGCAATCTTGACAACCTCCCACTATTTACCGATGCAGCGGGTATTCGTATCACCGGCATGGCATCTCTTGTTACTGATGGAACGGTAAACAACTGCAATTATGGAATATTTGTAGTTGGCACTGGATTCCATACCATTTCAGATATGACAATCACTAACAGCTTAGAAGATGGCATAGATCTAAGAAGCGACAATAATACCGCCATAAAAAATCATATACAGTTCAGTGGTGAAGATGGTATCGACATGCAGGGAGATTTCAGTAGCGTTATACAGAATTATATTGAATTCAGTGACCGTGACGGCATTGAGGCCGATAATGATTTCGGTACAGTGGCTTTTAACTTCGTAACAGGCAGTCAGAGAGCTGGAATAGAGATGGAAGCCTCAGACAATAATACGATAGTACAAAATACAGTAATGAATAATGGTGATGGTATTTCCGGAGATTCTGGAGGGATTGTAATTACCAGTCAATCTTCATCTAATAACTTAATACTTGGGAATACTGCCGAGAACAATCTACCCTTCGACCTAAAGGATAGAATAGATCCAAACTGTACAGGCAGCAACCAATGGGTTGCCAATAATTTCGTAACTGCTGATCCAGCCTGTCTGGAATGAACTACCTGTATTTCGAAATCCAGCATCACCACTTATTAGAGGGGTGGTGATGCGGTTTTAAGTATTATTATTAAAGCGACACATTCTACCCAAATGAGGCAACAATCACCCACCTAACTAATCTTGAGTCAATAACAATCCTAGGAGCTAAGTGTGACCAACTGCAGCAATGGATTCAATCGCCACTTCGCAAGCTCCCAAAGGCTAAAAAATCGCGCAAAGCAGAGAGTTCCAAAATTCTCCTATGAGTACTTAATAGAGGGCTGTATGGATGATATTGGCTTATGCCGCAATCGCCAAGCATTTGCCTCCGTAAAATTCACTCCCCAATATATCCGTCCAAACTCTACTCCGAATTTAAACTGTGAGCTTCTTGGGAAGTTATACAGTGCTCCATTTGGCATAGCCCCCATAGGGCTACAGGGGCTTATGTGGCCAAATGCACCTGTCATACTCGCTAAAGCTGCATACGAGCACAATATCCCATTCATTCTCAGCACTGCATCCTCAGAAGCACTAGAGCGAATTTCTGAAGTCTCACAGGGAACAGCCTGGTACCAACTCTACAACCCAACAGACCCAGCCATTCTTTCTGACCTGTTATCCCGACTAACCTCTGCCCAATATCAACATTTAGTCATTACCATTGATGTTCCTACATTTGGCTTACGCCCCAGAGACTTCCACAACGGGTTGGCAATGCCACCGAAGTTGAATGTAAAAAACATCTGGCAAGCGATACTCAGGCCAAATTGGAGCCTATCTACATTGCGATACGGTCTCCCTAAATTTAAAAATCTAGAGCCTTACATTGATACCGATAACAAAAAACTTGAACTAACCGAGTTTATGAACACCACAACTATGGGCCCACTGGATTTTGACAGTGTAAAACGCATAAGAGATCTATGGCCCCATAAACTTATTATTAAAGGGATAATGAGTGAACCCGATCTTCAACAAGCGATTAAACTCGGGGCAGATGGAGTCATTTTATCCAATCACGGTGCACGGCAACTTGATTTAGGCGAAGCGACTCTCCCCTTACTGGGACGGTTTTCCAGCTATCAGGATAGGATTTCCTTGGCTATCGATAGTGGAATCAGATCCGGTGTGGATATCGCAAGTGCTTGTGGCCTAGGGGCAAACTTTTGCTTTCTGGGAAGATTTTTTATGTATAGCGTCTGTGCCCTTGGCAATGAAGGAGCCAATCATGCAATTTACCTACTTAAAGCTCAGTTAACTCAGGTTATGCAGCAAATCGGAGCTACTAATCTTGAAGGCATTTGCGGCAAGGTAGAACTAACCAACAGATGAAAAGCTCAGGCAGTTCATCCCGCCGAGTCGTGTAAGCCGGAGGCTTATACTATTGCCGCATTTTCCTATTCTTTTGGATACCCATCCCCCTAGAAATAGTAATCTTCGGCTAAAACATTGGTCAATTCAATCAATGGTTTGCATGATTTTACTGGCCTTAAATGGCTGTCCCAAACAAAACATATCACCTTGCCCAAATGAACAGGGAGTTAACTCCACCAACCCCACTCCAGCTTTAAAGAATCGACAAGCCTGTCGAAATAGCCCCGACACAGCCCTCTTTACCTGTTGCACTATGAGCCGGGTGTCATCAGTTGGGTATGGGAGTCGTACTACAGTACTACAGCGGTAATTGTTGGATTCGTGAGGTGACGCATGCAGGAGAAAATAGCAACTCCATGCTTCCGCAGTAGGTGCTCAATTTTGAAGAAAGGTTGTAATTCGGGAATACCAAGCGATTTGGCCTCAACAGAGCAGGCCACCGCCCAAGTCCGTACGAAATATTTGTTCACAGCTGGCATAGCAGCTGTTGTAATCAACCAAGGCCAACATTAGCAGGGGCGATGGTACAAGGATAGAGGCCTTTACTACCCCCTCAACAATCAACTCCTGGCCATCCCCAATAGGAATTGGTTCATATTAATCGTTTGCTAATAACAGCCTGCCCTTATGACAATCGAGCACCTTACAGGTTATCTGCCCAACTTAAGCGACCACAACAACATCCTCATGAACAGGCGTAAGAGACCGATCTACTACCAGAAGGTCACGATCAAAAATCCCAAGATTCTGCATAGAATCACCACAAGCTCTGGCCGGGAACGTGGCAGCTGGACTCGTGATCAAGTGCTGGTCCAAGCTCAACGCAGCCTCTGCATGCTCATCTGCTGGCGAGAGAAAGCCGCAGGCAACACTACGACTGAATAAAGAAAGGAACTTCATATCCGATACTGCAATACTATATAAATACAAACTATTGTTTAGCCCCAATATTGACAACTAGTACATGTGACTTCAAAGCCACGCACCGTTTCCTAGTCTACATAAGCCCCCATTTACACCAAAGAAGTGATAATCACCCCACCCTATCCAGTGCAAAGCACATACATCAATCTACGCTCTGCTTTTCGATCCTTTTGTGTACCAAAAAACGACCGAAATATAAATAGATAATCCCCTCTATTTGCAGCACCCAAATCAACTTTAGATATCAGATACATAGAAAACCGGATAAAAACAAAGGGATATTTCAAAAAAATATCCGATGGTGCATAACACAACTTATACAGCATCGTGATACTGGACTAAGCCTACTTAAAATGTACGTAACAATTTTTTCCAAGCAACTCAGCATTACGGAATTTTCGGAGTATACTAATGGGCGAAACAAACAACGGCAAAGTGAACACCAATGCAAGATCAAGATCTGCAATCTATCGCAAACCAACTTTCATGCCCTGAGGGGGATGCTGGTATCGATATAGGCAATAAAATGAATATTCTCAACCAGATTATTACTAGTCAAACCATTGAGAAGTTGTCTCCCCAAAAAGGTGAGTCAATTATCGAGATAGGACCAGGCAACGGATCTCTGTCACTACCAATATTGGAAAACTTAGGTCGTAACGGACACTATCTGGGTATTGAAATGTCGGAAATTATGGCAGAAGAACTTCAGAAAAATTTGGCAGGAAATCATTGTACCACTAAAGTAGTTTATGGTGACTGCTTGGAGGTCCAACTTAAAAATGAAAGCATTGATGGTGTTATTGGGGTTAATCTACTCTACTTCATTAAAGATCTGTCAATTTTTTTCAAGCATATTTTCAAATGGCTTAAACCTGGAGGCCGAGTGGCATTTGGAATTCGATCTGATAAGTCGCTTAAACAATTACCCTTTACTCAGTTCAAATTTCACATACGCACTACAGCCGAAATCAAATTTCTTATGAAAGATGCGGGGTTTAACGCTGTTGAGTCCTCTTTTTTTGATAAGGAAATGGTTCCTTTTGGAGATACTATGATCCAAGCAGACTCAGTGATAATTACAGGGAAGAAATATTAATTACTCATTTACCTGACCTGGAGAAATCCATCCAGGATAGAGAAAACCCCACACTTACCTCATCTCGACAACAATTTTGCAGAACCTCCACGTCAGATAAATAGCAACCCATCACCATGAACAAATGTGAGCGCCCTATTAGAATCCGGAAAAAAACTATTACCCCCTACTTAACATGGAATTTTCTAACATGGATATACTGCAGATAGAGAAATCAACATCGTATTGAATTAAATGACACAAGAACCTAATGAACACCCCTGGGCCGGCCCCTCTATTTTCCATCACATATGATATCAATATAGCGTCTCAAAAATACTATTATAAATGCCCTAAAATTTCTCCACCAGATTTCTCCAATTGGTACAAACACCCAGCAAAAGCCAGGTTTTGCTGGAAAAATAAATATAAAGATGTATATTCTCTCAAGAAATAAAACCAACAACCAGAAGTGATAATAGTTCTCATGAATTCAAGCCAGCATTCGGCGATGACGCCTGCAATAGATAGCCTCACCATCCCCAACATGAAAAACTCACAGCAAGTTTTATACCGCCGCATGCATTGCTTTAAAGCTAGAACATCTATTGGCAGCCCCTACAAATAAACAAAACTAAAAATCCGCCAATTACGAATCTATTCAACCAAGAAAATCCATGGAAGTGATATGCACAAAATTTATATTTCTCTGATTGCTGGTTTAATTGCCGCAACAACTTACCTATATACAAAAAACTCTACAGACGATGCTAATAAACAGTCTTCCCAGACTACGATAACAGGGAACAAAGAAAATAATAATCTAGGACTTGAAAGATCAAAACAGAATCATACCAAACTGGAAGAATATACCCTTACTGGAAGTACAGAAGATGTAGACCTGCCCCAATCAAGCAACGAAGACTCTGAGGCAGTAGCAGAGAGTGTGCTGTGTGCAGATAAAATACAAAACCACTCATGCAATATAAGGCTGGATATTGACTTAGCTGAAATATTAATCGATGGGAATCTAAATGCGGCAAAATCCGAAGGAATTGGGCTCGTCATCAATAGTAAAAACTATAAAGATATAATGAGCACAATCCCCAAACTGCTATCAGAAAATTTAATGAAATCTGAGGATTTCAATCAACTAGCCAGATCCACTACCGCAAACCTCAACATCGAAGTAGAGAGCATTTTTTCATGCAATACAAAATTATGCGCAGCTGAACACCGCGTAAAAAACGATCAAGACTGGAAGATCTTCGAAGCCAACTTCTTTACGGGTGACTCTGCTGGGAATCTGTTTGTTTCCTATGATCCAAATGATCCAAATATCAGAAGATCCATATTGGTTTTTGGAGAAGGCGCACCTGTAATCTTGAAAAAACAATAAGCCTCATAAAGAATACCCCTTGCCGACAATTACGCGGCAAGGCGGTGTTAGCAGCTTTGAAGTGTATTGAGTTATAACCATGGCAATAATATATAGGGACTATACCTAGCTTAGGCTCAGAAGAGTTTGTCAACCAGTGAAACCTCTTCCAGTTAATTCACCAAGATTAATTAGCTAAGCCTGAAAAAGGTATATTTCACTGTATTTGCCACACCTAAAGTAATCTCCCCAAGCTAGCACTTACGACATATTATCTTTTGGCGCCAACCTGCCTCTCTGATAAATCAGTGACATACTCGTACATTTGCATAACAACTTCAGGGCAAAACCCAGCTAAACGACAACCTTGAGTTTCAGCCAGCACTCCAACTATGCGATACTTCCGCCCCAAAAGAAGTGAAAAGAAAACAGGGAAGACCCATGACTAAATTCACACTAACTCTGGTAGCGGTTTTATTGGCTGGCTGTAGTTCAGTCACTCAGCTCTCGGAAAAAACGGCAGGGGAAATCAGACAGGCGGTATCTATACAAGCTAGTGGGGAAAATTCTGGTACTCAGTTCTCAGGGCCGAAATTACAGGCCACTACTGATGGCTCTGACCTGAACCTCTACTACTACAACCTCCGCGCATTTGAACCCGCTGCTAACGAACCAACGAAGTACCATCTACAGATCCATATCACCTATCGCAAGGCGTGGCGTCACTATGAGTCTGCGGAGTTAAATGGCGGACAACCAGTAGAGACGGCCCCTATTAACAAAAATGTCCTTCAATGCGTAAGTGGTAATGAATGTATGCTTGAAGAGATTCTGGATATTGCTCTCACTGAGGAACAAATACAGGCTTCGGTGCGCAATCGAGATAAACTCAAACTTAAACTGAGAGCAAGATCCGGGCACAGCTCTACCATTGAGGTTCCAGCAACCTACTTGCTTGGTTTTTACGCTGCGGTTGCCAATTACGAGGGGTGACTACCCCTCTCCGTAGGCAATAAATGTTGACTAAGTGCTCTTTTGTGGGGTCTGAGAGCTTCCTGCCTGGCAATATGCCTGTGCAGTCTCCGCCAGACCTTCACCTAAGGCCACCGGGGGGGTCCAGTCAAGCAACTCTTTGGTTTTAGTGATATCCACTTGTAGTGAACCGCACAAGCGCTCGGCAACTGCCCCCTTTCCTATTAGCTTCAGCGCACTGGTGAGTGCGAATTGGGGAAGAGGCAATAGTCGAGCATCACATCCCATGGCATGGGATAAACCACGCAACAAATCTGTTACCGATACATCCATATCATCGGATACCAGAAATACCTGGTTTGCCGCATTGGGGTGAGAAATACAAACGCGGATCAGGTCGATCAAATTACCGATAGATACCAAGCTTCGGCGATTATTAATAGCCCCAAGTGGCAGCGGGATCCCCTTGGTAAGCCAACGCATCATCGCTTGGAAGTTCGCCTTCACCCCAGGACCATAGACCAGAGGTGGGCGGATAATAACAACTTCCATCCCCGTAGATTCAGCCAGCTCAAGCAGTGCGTCTTCGGCCTCTTTCTTTGAAATCCCATAGGGCTCCGTAGGATCACATTGTTCATCCGCATTAAATGGTAAGCGGTTGTCGGTAGACTCCCCGTTAACCTTAATAGAACTAAGATAAATAAAACGTCTAACACCGGATGAAGCCGCCTGCTGTGCCAGCTTGATAGTACCCCCGACATTCACCCGACGGAATTCGTCCAGAGGGTTAGCAGAGGTCTCCTCCATTACATGGACGCGCGCAGCGGTGTGAATGACTGTATCTATATCGACAAGCGCCTGTGCCCAATCCGTATTGCTTGACAGGTCACCGATCTGAAAGCCACCCTCAACATCGCGGCGATACACCGGCAAAACCTGGTAACCGTCTTTGCGAAGCTGCGGCAAGAGTGCGGTTCCCACAAAGCCACTAGCGCCGGTTAGTAATATACGTCCTTTCAATGGGGGCCTATTTCTCAGCTGTAGAATTCACGTTAGTTTACACGGACCACTTTTTCGACACACCTTTATCTCGTCAACTACATAGTGAGCATGACAAACTACCCAAGCATCGCTGGCTATTAGAACTCTATTCAATACCACAAAGGCGTTCTTTGTCAGTAATAGCATTTTTAAGCCGAGCCCGGACATTCTTCAGGGCTCTCCCATGTGGAGCTTGAGTATCCGGCCTGCCCCAGCGGGCCTCCCAGGCTTCCCTGGCTTGTAAACAGGCTTTCGCTTGCTTGTACTTCCAGTTCGCCTCCTCGCAAAGAGACAACCCTTTGGGTGACTGACGATCACAAATCTGGTGGTATTTTTTATGGGCTATCTTTTCCTGAAAGTTCTTGGCAGTAGCACCTTCAAAGTGGCGGATCGGTGGTGTTTGGATTTTTCTATCCGGGCGCACCTGCTTATCCATAGTACTATCCAGATGGAGCATTCGAAAAAATGTAACTCCCAATAGCTCCTCATTAGCATATTGATCATCATTGGAGCTGGTTAATAGCCCTGGAGGATGGGGAGTTGCAATAACAAGAAGTGGCACAGCCAGCATGAAAAGTAGCAACGTCAACAGCAGCAAGAGTGGCCGCCCAGTCAAAATCTGTGTTGGCATTTAAGTCTGGAGCCTCCCTAAATAATCTACCTACGGCTGTGAATTCCGTACTGTGAAGGCCAAATGAACAACACACAGAAGTTTAGTGAACCACCTTATCACTCCCAAATAGCCTGAAGCTCAGGCACTAGCTATGAACTACTGTACCCAATAAGTCAACACAACAGGCAAAATAAAAATGCTCATAATAGTTGAGAGGAAAATAATACCGGATATCTTCGGGGTATCTTGGGGGCGATAAATAGATATCCAGAGGTAAGTACTAACAGCGCATGGCATAAGGGATTGCAGAATAAGCACCCCTCGCATAGCACCCGTAAAGTTAAACAGATTTATCAAAATAAGCGCGACGGCGCCACCGAGAATTATGTGCCCAATAGCAAAGACCAATCCAATCTTAGTATCACCCAGCTTAATTTGGGCCAAGCTATGTCCGAGGGTCAACAACATTAGAGGGATTGCCATACCGCCCAAAATATTAAGAGATGACATAACGGGCTTTGGTAAACTTATATTGAAAATCAATGCGACTATAGAAAAAACCACACTGTAAATTGCTGGGCTAAGCATAATTTCCTTGGCCGACCAGCTACCCGATGTTACTCCAGGAGCAACCACAAAGAAAAAAATCATTCCCACAACAACAAAAGCAATTCCGTATAGAACTCCCGCATGTCCAAATGCTAACGCACATACTGCGAGGCCGATATTGCCTACATTGTTCATACTTAGACAAGAAAAGTAAGTACGTATATTTTGCCTAAATAAAGATAAGAATAGAAGGGCTAGCACTGACATCAACGAGTACATCAGGAAGGCGGCCAACAGCATCCATAGAAATCTACCCAATACTATCTGCTGGCCCAGCATATGATCCAATATCAGCGCCGGATAACCAATATGGGCCATTAATTTGGATACCATTTTGGAATTTAATTCTTGCTTACTTGCTGCAAACAGGTATCCAATAAGAACGCAGATAAATACGGGAATAATAACTTCAAATACGTTCTCAAATAGGGTTCTCATCGAACATCAAACCCCCTCTGCCCTACTTCTCAGCACTGCGTAACAAGCACCCCTTTAATACGCTGACAGCCCCACCAGAACACACAAAAAAAATCGATAATATATTTACCTTCTAATATCCCACAGAATTAAGCAGGCAAAATTGCGATGTTCTGACAGATTTTCAAGTCAGAAACTGCAACCATAAAAAATGCCTATAAATTCAACTGCAACTCCTTAAGGTTTAAGGTCGGAGTGATCCATATTTCAGCATCAAAGGCCGCAAAAAATTTTTCATTATAGGTCATCAACTGATCTTGACAGTTCTCCTCAAAGATAAAAATTGCTGCACGCTTTCCTTGCTCCAAAAAGAAGTAGGAAGCCTCAGGATTGGCTGAGGCGATAAAATCATTCATCGCTACAGACATACTATCATCAGCAATGGACTTGTTGCCGGCCTTTGCCGGTATCAGGATTTTCATTAATAGGCGCATTTTGATCCTAGCAGTTGTCGAGTTTGCAGGATCAAAACATAGCCTTTTCACTATCCAGCTGCGCTGCATTAAGTGACAATTCTCTGAGCATATCAGTGGTAATTTACAACTGATATTCAGTAAGTAGCCTTTTCCTTCCGGCCAATAGTATTACTACCTGAAGGCGCCATCGAATCTCTACAGCATGCCCCAGGGAAGGGAAAACATGACTTAGGTAGTCACCAAGTCACTGGGATCGCTCCCTTTCTTTGGCTTACGCTCAATCCACTTAATCCATTTTAAGTCCTCTACCATAGTTGTATAGATGACCGGCACCAAAAATAGTGTTCCAAAAGTGGCCAAGATAAGGCCGCCAATTTGCGCAAAACATAATGGCCGCCAGAGGGGGCCTCCGTGAATAGCTAAGGGGATTAAGGCGAAGGTCGTCGCTGCAATAGTGATTAAAATGGGGCGCAGTCTAAGAATACCTGCATCAAGTAATGCCTGACGAAGCGAATCTCCTGCAGTATGACGCATCTCAATAAAATCAAATAGGACAATAATATGACTGACAATGACGCCTATTAGGCTCACTATCCCTAAAAACGCCATAAAGCCAAATGGCTGACCAGATATAAACAACGCTACTAGTGCACCCACCATACCTAATGGAACCGTGGCGAACACTACCAGAGGCTTTATCAAACTACTAAATTGGAATACCAAAGCAAGGTATATTGCACTGGAGGAAACAGCCATGATCATTAGTAATTGCAAGAATCCATGACGAGTACTGGCTGCATCTCCAGATATCTGCAATTGATATCCAGCAGGCAAGGAATTTGAGAGTTCTTTTAACTCTTTTTGAACACCAGACATAATATCTGATGAAATGAACCCGGAATATGGAAATGCATAAACAGTAATCGTTCGAAACTTTTCCAATCTATATATTCTTTCTGTCGAAAAGAGAATGGAAGTGGTTGCCACTTGTCGCAATGGAATATGAATATCGCTATCAGATGCGAATACATATAGATTATTGACATCCTCCAACTGTCCACGTTCCGCCAATCGAAGCTGGGCAACAATAGGTATTTCCTTATCTCCCTGACGCAAGGTATCCACTGTAGACCCAGTAAAACCTGAAGACGATGCCAGAGCGATATCAGCATTGGTTACGCCCGACATCTCAGCTCGATCTTCTAGCACATTCATATTCATTACTAGACTTTTTCCTGCCCAATCAGCGCGAACCACACGAGCATAAGGAGATTTCTCAATAATTTCTTTAACTTTTGCAGCATATTCTCGCAGAAGTGCTATATCCTTCTCCTCCTCCAAAGACCCAACAGCAACTCGCCCAGAAACTCTTATCTCAACAGGGTGATCAACTGTACTTGTTTGTAGCTGGCGAACATCTAGCTCCGCTCCAGGGATTCGTTCAGAAAGAGCAGCCTGGATAATTGGAACTAGAATAGGTGTCAGATACTTATCACTTAATCGAACGATAATCTGCCCATAATTGGATTGCTTTTGTTGAGGATTGGAGGTGTACCAAAAACGTGGCGCCCCACCACCTAAAGTGCTGCTAATCCCCTCCAATATGGGTCCGTCACTATTTTTTACATGCTCCCGCTGATACTCTTCGATAGTTTCTCTAATTATTTCCTCTGCGACCTTTGCTACATTATCCGTTGCATCAATACTCGCATCATTTTGCAACCAGATATCAACATAAAATAAATACTGAACATCAGCGGGAAAGAATGCATTCCTCAACTGGCTTTTTATAACAACACCCAATACAAGGATGCCTAAAGCAATTAATATAACAATCTTTCTGTTACTAATAGCCCAATCTGCTGTTCGGTAGTAGTGCCCGGTAAGCCCCTCTTTCCGCCGCACCTCCAAACTGCGCTCCGTTTGATCCGGCGGGCGTAATAACGTATTCCCAAGAAAAGGGATAAATGTCATGGAAACAATGCGGGATGCAACCAAAGCACAAACCATCACAACAGGAAGACTATGTAGAAAATCCCCCTGGTTACCCGTTAGCAATAAAAACGGCAAATACGCAACAATATTTGTCAATGTCGCAAAAAAAATCGCCTTAGCCAGCAAAGTTGGGCCCAACCAAGCAGCAATAATTGAGGGTTTACCGGATGCCATTTGTCGTTTAATCGCGTCACTCGCCACTACTGGATCATCTACCAAAAGGCCCAGAGCTATTATCAACGCAGCAATTGACACCTGTTGAATATCTATCCCCAGCAGCTGCATAAATCCAAAGGTCATTGTCAGTGTTACTGGTATAGATATCATTAACAGTACAGCAGATCTCCAATCTGAAAACCCGATAAATGCAATTATCACAACTAAAATAATCGCCTCTATCAAAGCTTCTAGAAAGAGGCTTACACTCTCTCGCACTTGACGCGGCTGATCAGAAACTCTTTCAATAATAAGGTCTTTTGGTAAATCAACCTTAACCTTTTCCAAGACTGTGCTAACATTGCGACCAAGCTCGCCTATTTGTTTGCCATCCAGCATCTGCACAGAGAGGTTAATGCTGCGGCTACGCTGCCAGTCTCCATTTTCATCTTTATTTACGTAGTAATTTAACAGGGGCGGTGGCGCTTGATACCCCATAATAATATCGACAATTCCCCGCAAATATACCGGCGTTCCTGTATCGCTTAAGGCCACCGGAACGCTGGCAATTTCTTCATGATTATTAAATTCACCGCTGGGCATAATAGCGATACCCAAATCATCCGAAATAATGGTACCGCCGGGAATAGTTGTATTGCGGGCATTGAGAATAGGGGCAATCATGTCAGGTCGCAGCCCATAGGAGGCCAACCTCTCCTGCGAATACAGAAGTTTCACTTCCTGAGTCAGCACACCAGTTCTTAACACCCTTTTCACTTCAGGAATGGCTCTTATATTTGCTGCAATAAGATCAGAGAAATCATCAAGTTGACGATAGCTATATTTCGCACCTGCCACTTTCATTAAGTTGTCACGAGTATTGGCTAGGTTACGAACTACGAAAGGGTCCCAAGCATCGGGAAAAAAGCGCTGGGCACTTAGCCTATCGGATAGGTAGAGCTTTGTAGCCGCTAGTATTTCACTGTTACTTTTATCAGATAAAAAATCCAGCCCAAGGTAGCCAGTCCCATTTAATACTTCAAAATTCGTTCCGTATCCTTGGGCCTCCAGCCAGTTAGCAAAAATCCATAGGCCTGTAGCAGAGTACGTATCTGCTAAAGACAAAGGAAGGGCAACAACAATACTCACCCGTCCCTTACTATTTGACTCTTGCCCTCGAACCTCTGAAATACCTTCCCTAATATCCTCCGCACGTAATGTAATTTCAGTTGGCCCTGCATGGGGACTAGCAACACTGAGTAATATAGCTGCAGTATCACCAAACTCCGAGTTCAGAGAAATTTTGCTAGCTCCAGATGGCAATTGCTGCTGAGCATCAATCAGCTTCAGATTAAGATCATTAAATGCCTTGGTAACATCGGTTTTCGGTGCCAACTGCGCTTGTACGATAGAGACACCATTTAATGTAAGGGACTTTATTGCAAAGGTCCTTGAGTCTGGCTCGTGAAGATATTCACTCTGCGCTATCGCCTCTTCAACTTTTCGAGTTACCAACTCTTCAACTCTTACTGCAGATTGTCCACGCCAATGAGTTGTTGCTACAGCAATACGCACAGGAATATCTGGATCTTTGCTTTTCGGCATAAAGAGATATGCAACTACCCCCCATATCAGGATAGTAACCAGTAATGCAGCGGAAATACTTGGGTTGTCTACAAAAAAGCGGGCAGTATTGAAGCGGTGGTGACTTTCCGCCTCAATAATTTCCGCCTGTCTTTTTTCTTCCTGATCTGCCATTCCCTAGCCCTCAAGGCACGACAATTATGGCTTCCCCATCTCTGAGCTGGGCAGCACCGGTTGATACAACCTCCTCACCTTCGGTTAACCCTTGGATAATGACAATATCATTGCCAACTACTTGCCCCGGGAGAACTTTTCTTAGTTTTGCGCGCAAGACCTTCCCATCATTTTCCAGTACAAATACAGCGAACCCTTCAGATTTACCAGGATGGGCTACTAAACATGAGAGAGGTATAACGACCCTATCTGGAGGTATCGGTATTTTATCCAAGGCCAAAGACATAATCATTCCTACCCGTAATTGCGCCTTAGGGTTGTCAACGGTAACCGTAATCGCAAATACTCTGGTGCGGGGGTCAGCCATGGGCGAAACTTCAGTGATCATCCCCTTGAATGTAAGGTCTGGCAGAGACTCTGTGCGCAATGACACCACACTTCCCAGAGGCGCAAAACTCAACACTATGTCAGGCACTGAAAACACCACCTTAACTCGGGAGATGTCGGCCACAACGAAACCAACCGACTGCGAATGAACCAAAGTCCCCACTTCAATATTGCGCTGCAGGATAATTCCGGTAAGCGGGGAGCGCAGTACCGTATCTTGCAACTCTTCCTCTGCCCGATCTAAGTGGGCCTTGCTGCCAACCACCGAAGCCTGCGCAATTTCATACTCTTCCCTAGCTGAATCATAATCAGGAGCGGTAATACTGGCAGTGGCAAAAAGCGCAGTTGCCCGTTTGTAATTGAGATCAGCTTTACGCCGTTCTGCCTCCGCTTTACTCACATTCGCAGCGGCCTCTACCACGCGATCTCTATATTGCTCGTCATCAATCTTAGCCAGTACTTCATGGCGTTTAACGTAGTCCCCTCCTTGCAGTAAACGCGTCTGCCCGAGCGCCTTTCGAGAGGGAATTACACGCACATAGCCTTCTGTACGAAATGCCACATCAACTTGCGTATAAGGATTGACGACTGCGGAGTAAGGATAACCAGCTGCTGCGTCTTGCGAGCGGGCAACAAAAACTTCCACCGGTGTGGGCTTTCTCTCCGGTGGTTGGCGGTGGCAACCACCGACGACCACTAATATAGCGATAATATAGAGGCTGATAACGCGCATTTATCACACTTCCCCCACCGACCTTTCATATTCCGCCAGGGACCCCCAAACAGACAGTATCGCGCGGTTGTAGTCGCTATTCGCACGAAAAAGCTGTTTTTCCGCCTCCAGGACATCACTCAGAACAGCAGCTTGTTCGCGGTAACGATTTGTCATTACCCGTACTTTTTCCCTATAGGCCGCTTGTAATTCCCGCGCAACGCCTACAGACTCTTGAGAAGTGCGCAAGCGACGCAAGCTTTCACGAACCTCTATTTCTATTCGATTTCGAACCTCTTCAGACTTTTTTTCCGCTTCGAGAATTTTATTGGCACGACTGGAAAGTTCATCCCGTTTCCGCCCCCAATCAAAAAATTCCCAGCGCATCTCCAGGGCAATGAAAGCTTCAGCATCGGGTATTAAACTGACGTCATAAAGCTTTAGGTATTCAATATTCAAATCTACTTCGGGGATATACTCGGACTTCTTCACATCGTAACTATATTCAGCCCGCTCAATCGACAGCTCTGATTCAGCGAGATCTGGACGCTGCTCAAAGGCAAGTCCTAAAGAGGTTTCGACATCGAACGCTAAATGATGTGGGTTTGGTAGACTCTGAATATTGAAGGGCGTTTCAACATCCCGGGCCATCAACGCATTGAGACGCTCCTTCGCTGTCGCCATCTCATCAATAAGGCGCTGGCGCTCCAGCCTGCGCTGGGCTAGGCGTGCTCGCACATCCAAAAGTTCATATTCAAGGGCAACTTGTTGTGCAACATAATTCCCTACAAGTTCACTCAAAGAAGTCAGGAAGATAATGGCTTCATCCACGGCCTGTAAATCACCAAGGATTCTGCCAATTTCAAAATACTGGATCTTGGTGAGGTAGCCTATATCCTGCTGCACCAAGCGAACCTTTTCCTCCGCCATTTCAGTGACAACATACCCCTCACAAATCTCTAGCTCTATTGTGTATAGCTGTGTGATAGGTTGGGTCGCGCTGACAGAGAAGGTCTTGGTCACACCTTCCTCTGATGTGATCTCTATATCCCTAGGAGGGATAGGGCCTATCGGAGAATTCTGCACAAAAACGCCACGATCAAAGGTGTACCTCTGGCGTGTTAAGTTATCGATTATCCCTGCATTCATTTCCAGCCGGGGATAGCGCTTTGTTTTTAATGCCTCGACGTCATCCCAAACCTCATTAACTTCAAGCGCAGCCGCCTGAACCCGTAAATTAGCTGTCACTGCCAAATCGACGGCATCTTCCAGGGTCAAAACAGGCTCGCTGGCATAGCTCCAGGCTCCGCCGCCAGTCAGCAGTATTGCGAGCGCGCACTCGAACAACGGCCACCTCTATTTCCAGCAACAATTTAAATCTGCTCACTGCGCAAATAAATTTAGGATCGAGTAAGTATATCTGTTGACAGCCACTGGCCGGACTGCTGACCCCAGACTGGCGGATTCCTATTTGTCCCCTTGGACAATATTCACATTTTTAATAACTTAGTAAGTTTATATTCCACCGACTGGCGACTAGAAATTCATTTTTGAAAACACCAGCACCTCTTAGAGCGGGCAGCCCCCTCCCATCAGTTTTCCGAACAGAAACTGTGTAGACGCCATAAAGAAGCATCACCTGTCGCGATCCTTTAGCTAGGCTAGTTAATGGCGGCAATCAAAACCGTATTTCTTTGGTTCCGTGGAAAACCCTATGGCGGTGAAGTTTATTCCTCTATTGATTCTCGCGGTTTGCACTATCGCCGTGGCTGGGGTGTTGAGCTTATTGGTTTATTTTGACCTGGATGATCAGATTATTGAGCTGATGCAGTGGCTCAATGAGCAGGGCTGGCAGACAAGTTTGCTATTTATCTTAATTGTGGCCGCAGCAATCGTCTTTTTACTCCCTGGCGTCATTTTTACCATGGGGGCGGGGTTTGTATTTGGCGTTATAAAAGGAACTCTACTGGTTATTGCCGGCACCGTACTTGGGGCAACCCTCGCATTTCTTATCGCCCGCTACCTTCTCGGCGAGAAGCCCTCTCGGTGGGTTATGTCTCATATCAAGCCCGCGACTGTCGGCGAAGTAATTCGTCGCGAGGGCTGGCAAATGATTATGTTGACCCGACTGGTTCCCCTATTTCCCTTCAAGTTGTCGAACTACTTCTTTGGACTGACTCCAGTTCGACTGCGTGACTTTGTGATCGGAAATTTCCTTGGAATTATCCCTCTTACATTGCACAACGTTTACATCGGCTCCATCGCAGCAGATCTCACCTCCCTGGGCAAGGTTGAGGAGCGCACTCCAATTCAGTGGGGATTTTATATTGCCGGATTCGCCCTGGCCGTCATCGCACTAATCGGGCTCACCCGAATGGCTCGCCGTGCATTGAAAAGAATTATTAAAGAAGAGGATCTCTGATGCCTTGGATGAAATGGCTACCTTGGCGCTTCTTCGTACGCCGCTTTGCCACCGCTCACGGTTTCCTTGATCCACTCACATTGATGGCGCATTTACAGCGCTTTGCCGAGCCTTCAGAGGTGAGTGAACCCATCGAGCTGCTACGCGCAGGGGCGGTATTTCACGCTCGAGCACTGATCAACAGCAAAGTCATACAACACAACCTGGACTGGGTGTGGCCCTACTGGATTCAGCGTCAGTTCGATCCCTATGACAAGTCGTTTATCCCCCGGGCTTTTTCCATTAGCCACTGTAATTTGAGCCACCGCAACTGGACTGCTGTAGGTATACCCGACTGCGAAGAACTGCCGATTGTCGACCCCCGAGGCCTGCTTACACCCCACTACGATGGTTGGTCTATCGATGTCTGGGTCATCAGTGATAGCGGTGAAGAGCTAATGCCTTCCACCCTCGGCTTCTGCAACCAGCACCAGGAACTGGGAGATGATATTGCAATAGTTACCGAATCCCATCGCCGGGGCCTTAAGTTGCACAATAGGGCCTCAGCGAGCCTGCTCCAAGGCCACCCCCGCTGTGTGCTTGAACTCAATGCCCAATGCCCGGGAGGCGGCTGGCTAATGGTAGTCTTGCGCCCCTGCAATCCTGAAGGCGTCAGCTTTGTTCACAAGGTTCGTCTGGGCGATAGCGGGCGCAATTGGCTTATTGAAGACAAGGCCGCCGTAGAGTTCAGCCAGCCGGTAGACAAACACCTGGCATCCAATTACAAGCGTGGCGATATCTATCTCCATCTCCGAGACAAAGAGAGCAATCGCGAGGGGCTCTGCGATATTGGCATGGCCTCCGCTGCTGCCATGTTTCGCATCGAAGACCGAAAATCCCGCAAGGTTGAGGTTGCTATTCCCCTGGTCACAGAGGAGAGTAAACAGCGCTCTCCCCTTTGCTGGGAACACGTCCTGGAAGGCCACTGCGCCCTGACCGTTCCCGACGAAAAGTTTCAGTTTCTCTACGACTCAGCAATACGCACCCTTATTCTCCACTCTCCCAAAGATGTCTACCCAGGTCCTTACACCTACAAACGGTTTTGGTTTCGGGACGCGGCATTTATGATTCAATCGCTGCTTTATGCCGGACTGACAAACCGCGCAGAAAGAGCTCTGGAGCAATTTCCCCACCGGCAAAAGCGGGATGGTTTTTTTCACTCCCAGGACGGCGAGTGGGACTCCAATGGTGAAGCCCTGTGGATCTTCAACCTCTATTGTGAATTAACCGGCAAACCCTTAAAGCAGCCGTGGTGCGAACCTGTCGTCAGGGGTGCCAAATGGATTATCAACAAGCGCCTTCCGAATGATGGTAGCCCCTGTGGGGGCCTGCTCCCTGCGGGATTCAGTGCAGAACACCTGGGGCCCAACGACTGCTACTACTGGGACGACTTCTGGGGCGTCGCCGGCCTGCAGAGTGCTGCCAATATTTGCACACGCGAAGGTATGGATGACAACGCCCATCGCTTCAATACTGCGGCCAGCGACTTCCAGCGCACTATCGATCAAAGCTTGCAGGATGCACAGGACCGCCTGGGCCGCCCCGCGATGCCCGCCTCACCAAACCGGCGCCTGGATGCCGGTGCCGTAGGGTCGATCGCCGCAGGCTATCCCTTGCAACTCTACCCACCAGAGGACCCGAGGTTGGTAGACCTGGCGGAATACCTGATGGAAAAGTGCTTTGTGAGCGGCGGGTTTTTCCAGGACATGATCCATTCCGGCATTAACGCCTACCTCACTCTCCACATTGCCCAGGTATTGCTTCGCGCTGGAGATGCCCGCTGTATTGACCTTATGCGCAGTGTCGCAGAACTGGCATCGCCAACAGGGCAATGGCCGGAAGCCATCCACCCCCATTCTCTCGGCGGATGCATGGGGGATGGACAGCACGCCTGGGCAGCGGCTGAGTGGGTGGCGATGCAACGCAATTGCTTCGTCCGCGAAGAGCAGGACGCTCTGGTACTTATCTCCGGGCTCCCCCCCGAGTGGCTCAAAGGTACTGACTCAGGTCAGCCCATCCGCTTTGGGCCCGCGCCAACCCGGTTTGGCTCGGTCACCCTGGAGATTCAACCAGGCTCCACGCCAACGGTCTCTTGGGCTGCCGATTGGCATGGTAAGCCCCCACCTATCGCCATTAAGGCCATCGGCTTCCGGCCAGTGCTGATCACCGACGAATCGCAGAGTGCGGAGTTGAGCCCCAAGTGAATATCGTGATGCTCACCAACACCTACTTACCTCACGTGGGCGGCGTTGCGCACTCCGTCGCCGCGTTTAGTGAGGAATATCGCAAACGTGGGCACAAAGTACTGGTCATCGCACCCGAGTTCCCGCAAAAGTCTGACGATGAAGAACATGTTCTGAGAATTCACTCAATCCAGAATTTTAATGGCACCGACTTTTCCATGGCACTGCCATTCTCAGGCGTCTTGAATGATGCCCTAGATAAATTCCGTCCGGATATCCTCCATGCCCACCACCCTTTTCTCCTGGGGCTGACTGCCCTACGTCTTTCGCGAGAGCGCGAGTTACCGCTCGTTTTTACCCATCACACATTGTACGAGCACTATACCCACAACTTGATGGGAGATTCACAAGCGCTCAAACGCTTTGTAATGGAAGTTGCCACCCGCTTCGCCAATAAAGCAAATCTGGTCTTGGCCCCAAGCCTGAGCATTGTGAGACTTCTCCGGGAGCGAGGGGTACAAACTCCAATCGCGGAAGTCCCTACGGGAGTGCACCCAGAGCAATACGCCCATGGAAAAGGAAATAAGCTCAGGAAAAAACTGAAAATACCTGCATCAGCATTCTTGTTGGGACATCTGGGCCGCTTCGGGAAGGAAAAAAACCTGGTTTTTCTTTGTCAGGCCGTCGCCAAATTTTTACAGGAATATCCATCCGCACACTTTCTTCTCGCTGGCAGCGGCCCACTGGAAAATCAGCTCCAGCAGTTTTTTACCGACAAAAAATTAATGCAACGTGTACATATGCCAGGGAAAGTCATTGGTGATGCCCGCCGGGATGTCTATAGCGCGATGGACACCTTCCTATTTACTTCCACTACTGAAACCCAAGGTCTAGTGCTGTCTGAGGCAATGGCCTCTGGAGTTCCCGTGATCGCCCTGGAAGCCAATGGATCAAGAGATATATTGAAGCAAGGTATTAACGGCTGCCTGGTAACCAAAGAATCGCTGAATGATTTTGTGGCGGCGATACGTTGGTTCCACAACCTGCCTGATGACCGCCGCCAGCAGATGATCAGGGAAGCCAGAATTACGGCCCAGGACTTTTCCATGAATAGCTGTGCCCAGCGAGCACTGGATCTCTATCAACCCCTCGTGCACTACAACTGGCCGCTTGATAACTCTATTTATGCGCGATGTATACGCACTGGAAAATTAATCACCATACAGTGGGAGATTTTCGAGGGCTTCACAGAAGCCGCAGGCGCAGCCTTGAATCAACCACCCAAGCGTTAGTCCACTAACTATGTTAAGCCGTATCGGACTATCAATCAGACGCTGGCGCCGCCGACTCAGTCGCAGCGAGTGGATTACTCGCTTACTCGGACTATCCACCAACCCAAACAGCCCCCATGCCCCAGGGCTAATTTTGATCCAGATTGACGGACTGGCCTACCCCGAACTTCTCAAAGCACTGGCCCGAGGGCGAATGCCGTTTCTGAAGCGGCTAATTAGAAAAGAACACTATCGCCTGGAGCATATGTATCCGGGAGTCCCCTCGACAACTCCTGCGGTGCAAGCCGAACTTTTTTATGGAGTGCGCCAGGCCGTACCTGCATTTGGCTTCCTCGTCCACGAAACGCAAAAACTCGGACGCATGTACGATCCTGAGGTTGCCGCCCTGGTCGAAAAAAGAATTAAGACTCAACACCGCGATCCTCTGTTGCGAGGGGGCAGCTGTTATCTCAGCCTATTTAAAGCCGGAACAAAAACCGGTGAAGCGCACTTCTGCCCCGCCGACCAGGGATGGGGCCCGGCCCTACGCGAAGCCAGCCCGATGGCAATCGCCATCCTGATTGTCACCAATATTTGGAGCCTTGTTCGCACCACTGCATTAATTTTGATTGAACTGGTTCTATCCCTGATTGATTGCGTACGCGGGATTATCGCCGGCCAAAACCTGATTAAGGAGTTGTTGTTTATCCCCACACGGGTAGGCATCACCATTCTCACTAGAGAGCTGTGCACCATGGGGGTAAAAGTTGATATCACCCGCGGCCTGCCGATTATTTATATCAACCTGCTCGGTTACGATGAGCAATCACACCGGCGCGGGCCAAAGTCAGCATTCGCGCACTGGGTGCTAAAAGGCATAGATAGTGCGATAGCCAAAATCTGGAAGGCTGCACACAGCTCCGAACGGCGGCACTACGATGTGTGGATTTTTTCAGACCACGGCCAGGAACAAACAGTGGCCTATGAAGAGGTCAACGGGCGCAGTCTTGGCGATGCCCTCTCGGAAGCTCTATCCAATTTACCTTCAGCGCCGAAGATCAAATCTACCACCATCCCCAAAAAGGTCCGTTTCGAGCGAGCTCGACTGTTCGGCAGTGAGTGGATGGACAAAAGCAGCATCGAAGAGGAATCCACGCAAGAGGGCGATAGAACGCCTACTGCCATAGCGGCCCTGGGCCCAATCGCCATGCTGTACAACATTGATCTGAACGGTACCAGCCGGGCAGATGCCGCCAAAAGGATGGTGGAGCAAGCCAAAGTGCCCCTAGTACTCTACCTGGAAGACCCATCCTCCCCCGCTTCCTCACCAGTGCATGGGTGGTGGAAAGATGGCCCCATCAAGCTTCCTGAAGACGGCCGCAAATTGATGGGGGACGAACACCCCTACCCGGTTGAAGCCTCAGAGGATATGGCCAGCCTGTGCCGGCACCCAGACTCTGGCGACTTTATGATGTACGGCTGGTGTGCCGGTATGCGGCAACCCATGACTTTCGCCATGGAAAATGGCAGTCACGGCGGCTCAGGCCCCAATGAGACCCATGCCTTCGCCCTGATGCCAGAGGATATCCAGCCCCCAGACCCCAGTCGGGGCTACTGGCGCCCGCAGGATCTGCGCTCCACAGCCCGCGCCTACCTCCGTGGCGCCCGCCCCATGAAGGTAGATAACCACAGGATGCCAAAAACTGTTTTGCGCATCATGACCTACAACGTTCACAGTTGCCGAGGGCTGGATGGCAAGCTCTCCCCACAGCGAATTGCCCGGGTAATTGCCCGCTATCGCCCGGATGTGGTGGCATTACAAGAACTGGATGTCATGCGCAAACGCACCGGAGGCCTCGACCAGGCCGAAAGACTTGCTCGTCTACTGGCAATGGACCTGCACTTCCAGCCCACTATAAATATGAAAGAGGAGCGCTACGGTGATGCGATCCTCACCCATCTCCCCGCCCGGCTCATCAAGAAAGGGATTTTGCCCGGCCCTCCCTCCGGCAAAGGGGGGCTTTTTAACCCTGCTGCAGACGAACCTCGCGGAGCTGTTTGGGTGGAAATCGAGGCCAATGGCAAACCTATCCAGATTATCAACACCCACCTGGGGCTATCCCGTGCAGAGCGGCTGCGTCAGGTAGATGCCCTTCTCGGCCCCGAATGGCTTAGCAATCCCCGCTGCACCGGAGAGCGAGTGCTGCTGGGAGACTTCAACGCGCTACCCAACTCTGCCGAGTGCAAGCGACTCGGAGGCTATCTCAGGGATGCCCAGGAACAGGCGCCCCGCCACAACCCCAAAGGGACCTTCCTCAAGGTCCGTATCGATCACATGTTCCTAAGTGCGGGACTCAATGTGAAGCGGGTACGGGTGCCCAGGACATCGCTGACCCGCCAAGCCTCAGATCACCTGCCATTGATCGTGGATATCGACCTACCCATCAAGGGTGGAAAGTAATCGATCTCGGTTTATCGAGCCCCACACTCTTCGCACCCTCCAACCCGAGCGATAACACTTGAAAAATGCCCCACAGCCCCCACAATAAGCGGAGAATATTTGAATAAATCCTTTAAAAATATAGGGTTTTTGTGAATTCATAGAGACTGGCAGACGGACGCTAAAAGGGTTTTCCCGACTTGAAGGTCCCCACTGCGAGCTATATGATTCTTCTATCACTTAATAGCAGGAGTCGCTAAATGCAACCGCAAGCTTATACTCAAACCCGCGCACTGGATCGCTCGGAATCGGCGAAGGTGTTGCGCAATACCTATGCCCTACTGGCAATGACCGTTCTCTTCAGTGCCATTACCGCCGGTATTTCCATGTCTATTGGCATGGGCCGTGGCATGAGCCTGGTCTGCTCCCTGGGAGCCCTGGCCCTCATCTGGTTCGTATTACCGCGCACAGCAAACTCCGCCGCAGGCGTTGGTGTTGTATTCGCATTTACCGGCTTGCTGGGTGCCTCCATTGGTCCAATGCTTAACCACTTCCTGGGCATGGCTGGCGGCGGCCAGATCGTTATGCAAGCCCTGGGCACCACTGCCCTGATCTTCTTTGCCCTGTCTGCCTACGTACTGACTACCCGCAAAGACTTCAGCTTTATGGGCGGCTTCCTGGCTGTTGGCCTGATCGCAGTACTGGTATGTTTCCTGGGCGTTATCATCGCTGGCTTCTTCGGCATCCACATGCCGCTGTTTAGCGTTGCCCTGAGCGGCGTTGTTGCCCTGCTGATGTCTGGCTTCATCCTGTACGATACCAGCCGCATCATCAACGGTGGCGAGACCAACTACCTGATGGCGACTGCCTCCCTGTACCTGAATATCTTCAACCTGTTCACCAGCTTGCTGCACATCTTTGGATTCGCATCTTCTGACGACTAAGCAACAGCTTTGTTGAGCAAGTCACAATGCCCCGCACTGCGGGGCATTTTACTATTTGGCCCCCTATGAAGTTTTCGCTAGCCATCTACTCAGCCCCCCACAGCACCCAGTCTTCATCCAGTGCACTCCGATTTGCCAAAGCCCTTCTAGAGCAAGGCCACGAAATTTATCGAGTGTTTTTCTACTGCGACGGCGTGCAAAACAGCAATGCCATTGCCGCCCCACCCCAGGACGAAACTGATCTGACTTCAGAATGGCAGGCACTGGGCCACCAGCACCAATTGGACTTGGTAGTTTGTATTGCCGCTGCGCAACGGCGCGGTGTGCTGAATCAGAGAGAGGCCGAGCGCCTGGAAAGACCCGCCGCCAACTTGGCAGAGGGTTTTGAGCTGGCTGGGCTCGGCCAACTAACCGACGCTGTCGCCAACTCCGATCGCCTGATTACCTTTGGAGGCTGAGCATGAGTACTAAATCATTGGCCCTATGCCGCACCGCCCCCTACGGCAATGCCCTGGCGCGGGAAGGTATCGAAGCCGTACTGGCAGCGGCGGCGATGGAACAGGACATGGACCTGCTATTTCTCGGCGATGGGGTATTCCAATTGCTGGACCAGCAATCGCCTGCGGATATCGGCCAGAAAAGCCTGCGACGCAATTTGCAGGCTCTGCCGATGTTTGGCATTGAGCAGTTTTTCGTTTGTGAGAAAAGCCTCGCTGAACGCAATATCACCCTGGAGCAGATCCAGGTTGCCGGCGCCGAGACTAAAGCCGTAAAAGATACCGGCTCACTGATCGCCGCCTATCCCACTGTATTGAGCTTCTGATATGACTTTGCATATTGTCAGTAAATCCCCCTATACCAGCAGTGCCCTTAAGGAATGCCTGGGTGCTTTTGCCCAGGATGACTCGCTCCTGCTTATTGAAGATGGTGTCTATGCGCTGAGGCACGAGGTTCTGGAAACAGTACCAAGTACCCAAATTTTCTGCCTTGAAGCAGACGCAACTGCCCGAGGCCAGCAGCAACTTGCAGTGAACATGGATAGAGTGGAAGTGATCGATGATGCGCGCTGGGTACAGCTCTGTACCGAGCATCAACCCATAGTCAGCTGGTTTCGGTAACAAAAAATGAGCAACCTAGTAGTCAATGGCCAGGAAATCCCCTTGGACAAGGAGGGTTACCTACGCAACCTTAGCGACTGGAATCGGGATGCAGCCCTTCAGTTAGCCAAGGCTGAGGACATCGAGTTAACCGAGGAGCACTGGCAAGTTATTGAGCTGCTGCAAGAATTCTACCGCGAGTTTGAACTCTCCCCCGCTATGCGTCCGCTGGTAAAATATATTGGCCAGCATCTCGGCGCAGAAAAGGGTCGCAGTATTTACTTGATGCAACTCTTCCCCCCAAGCCCAGCAAAAGTGGCCAGTAAAATTGCCGGCTTACCTAAGCCGACCAACTGCTTGTAATCCCCTCACTACACTTGGCCAGGTAAGCTCGAAACAACCTGGCCGACAGACTATCTAAATGAATTAACCTATAAGGCCAGCTCTCTTTTGCGAGCTCTTTGCCCCTTAGCTTAAAATCCATGTCTGCTATAAAAGCACATCCTAGATTCCCTCTAAAAACTTTTATTTAGCTCATCTTCTAAATGTAGTGGAACTTCATTAAGCGCCCGTTTTATTTCCTCTAACTTGCCAGAAAGCCTGAATCCCAGATATTTATTGAGTCTATCCATAGAAAGCTCTAACTCTTGGAATGTTTCAAGTATTTTCTCTGCCTGTAGCTTTCCTCCATCTGTCAAAAAGAAACGTCTTCTTCGTTTATCACTTGAATCATCTTCATATTTTATGAGTGAAAGCTTAAGTAACTTGGGAAGTTTCTGTTTAATAAGCTGAGGAGAAGAGTCTGTCTCACGAGCGATTTCATTTAATGGCAACCCATTCAATCGATACAAAGTCACGATGATTGAGCAAGATTTAACTGGAGTTTACACACCATTCCTCGTGAGAATTTCCTCACACTGCTTGGTAATAAGGGTGGAGATAGTCTCCGCACGCTTGCCAATAAAGTAATTCTCAGAGATCATAAAGCCAATACTAGAACTCTCGAACTCAACTCATAATTTCTCAGTATATCTCTGGACCTTAGTAAGAAATAAGCGCTAGAACAAGAGCCAGCAATACTGCTAGCTCCCCCTATCTAATCTGTGAGTATCCAGAATTGTGCGAGCATATTGTCTGACCTTTAAAAATTTTTAGTGAGACTTACTCATTAAAATATGCATGCAACTGCTTTAATGCGACTCGTGTGTTTTCTAATGTCCCAACAACCACATATGACTTGAAGTTATAGGTTCCTGCTGACGGGCTGTCAATTTTAAACACACTATTCCATTTAACTACACCTTGAGAGTGATAGGTAATAGCATCATAATAACGGAACCAAGTTGAATCATGTATATCGGGCGTATACACACCCATTGCCCAACCACCATCAGGAGTTGAAGCAATAATCGGTTTATCGGTAGCACCTGGATTATCACTCAGTCGATTTAGTGAGTTATTGCTTTTATCAAATGCATAAAATTCTGAAAACTCTGCAGGCATATACCCCGTCAGAGTTTCAAAATATCCATAATCATGCTTGTACCCTGCCGGTATTGTATATGCTACAGAGTACCGAATTGCATGATTTATATTATGAACCCCTATCTCAATATCTTTACTAAGCTTATAACCCCTTGGCTGACTTGCATTTTTTGATGCGCTTCGCCAGAAAGCCATATCTACAGTTGTTGCCAACCTATTATCAATAGACCAGTAACCTAATAGATCACTACTACTTGGACTCGGATTTTTACCATCCCAATAGCTGCCTGCCTCAGTTGGATTATATGCTTCTCCCAGCCCATCAAAGTGGCATGCAGATTGCATTTGGCGACCATGATCATAATCATTAATAAACTGTTTTCCACGCCAGGTCAGCGAGCAAACAGCGCCGGCATCATGATCGCACGTTTTAATTTCTATTGGTGTTGGCCCCGCCATAGGCCCGACAATTTTTATATCTCCAGCACCCGCAAATACCAAGGAAGGGAGCACCAACAAGCCCAGAAGTAAATATCTTTTCATTAAAAATCCATATTTTTTATACAAAAAATCCGTAAAATCTAACTGGTAACCATCAATGTGCCAACTCAAAGCCTGAAGACATTTTTGCACACTAACTCAAACCAACTAAATAATTTTAACAGATCTATAACCACCAAACACTTCTATTTTTTTACAAAACTTATCAAGCAGATTGAAACCTCAATAGCTGTTTAAAAATTATTGGGGCAATTGAAATTCATATCTTTACTGAATTACAGATAGGCTACTCTAGATAATACCTCTTGCTATCACTTCATTTCCCGCTGTGTGCGAGGACTATGTCTGTATAATCTAATCGGCGCAAAGAGCTAGCTCGCCCTTACAGGTTTGCTACCCCTCCGGTACAGCTCCGTACGTGCGCCACTAACGTATACAACTTATACGATAGATCAAACATCCAGGCGTTGACTTAGGTATGGATACGCCCTTATGACACATCTTAAACAGCTTCTGCCGGATGGCTTTTATCCTAGCTGTGAGTTACTTTCGGCTGGTGGTGCGCCAGAGCATAAAGCATCCACCCAAAATACGTTTGCCGCAACGGTGAGTAAACCAGTGAATGGTAAAGCTTCTAGGCTTTCCAGCTCACGATATTTGGCGTTGCTCATTGCGGAGCGACCAAACTCCAGTAACCGGTTTTTATCTGCGTTAAGTTATAACCCAAATTTAAGCAGGCGTTAGGATATTGACACTGGGAAATGCTGGATATCCAAACGGTCTCACGCTATCGTCCATCGGACTATGTAACAGGCTCCACGTGCGGATTGTTGTCGTCATTGATACGCCCAAAGGTCCAAGACATAGTACAAGTAAATATTTGCCAACATCGGCGATATCACTGCACCCTGTGGAGCCCCTGTCCTCGTCTTAGCGAAGCACCCATCATCCACCACGCTTGCCTTTATGATATATTCAGGCGCCAGTCAGCAATGCAGTGCACGAGAAGGCCCAGTAGCCAGTCGTGCTACAGAACTGACTAATATTGACGTTAGTCGACTGGAGTCACCGACATTTGACTCCCTGGAAATGGAACTATACTGCCGTAAATACTCCTCCCATACTTAAACGGCTGAGTATTTCACCTAAACACTGGCTGTATCTCAACCAAAATTTTGAAAGTCGCTTTAAAAGTTTGGTAGGGTCTGCTGAGGCCGTACGACACGCTTGCAGACAACTCGATAAACGTTGGGTACATGGCATAAGCGACTGTCGGCGCTACTTTTCTGTGACACATTGCTATCTCCCTGCCACTCTTTCGATACTATTTTCCACTTTTATTCAAAGCCACAGTTTTTCTAAACCCAAGCATAGATATTCTGAATTTCACCTCACCTTAACTATAAAGCAGAAAGAAATAGCCACCGGGACTAACGCCAGCAACGCTGCTGGCGCCTCTCTCTAATCTATGGGTGTCCAGAATTGTTTCACTCTACTTCTCTTGTTTTCTACGTAGGAGATCAAAAGTTTGCATTTTGTCAGAATGATCCACTACCCCTTCAGCATGCCAAATTTTAAATTCTTTACTCTCGCGATAATGTTCCAGCTCCTTTTCCAGAAAACCCCTTACCCAATTCGGTAATAACTCATACCCTTCCAGAGATTTTTTATTATGTATGGCTATAAGAATTAAGATCGGGAGGAGTGAATCTTCCCCCTCCCTATCTAACCAAGCTTCGTATTCCTCTTTTATAGATAACACTTTGTTTTCAAATACCATTTTTCTCACCTCACTAGAGACAGGTAATCAGTGATCGTAATTTTACCTTGATCTAGCAAATATTGAAGAGAGTTTTTCTCTCCAAAATCTACAGCCTGAAAGTGAATATTACCCGGCCTATTTGCATTAGTTAACGACAAATATTGCTGCCCACTTATGAATTCACCATCTAGCATATTTTTCAGTTTGGCGACTTCATAAGCTTCATGAGTAAAAGCATATACAGCTCTTGCGTCATTAGCCAAAATTTCAGGATCAAACAATATATTGATATAACCTCCTGAAGCTTGAATACTCTCTGAACCAGCTAATAGCGTTTTATCCTCAGCAAAAAAAGTAATCTTATGAGATTTATTGCTATAAATATGAGGGCCATAAGTTGCTTCGACGTTACGTCCTATCGCCTCTAACTCCGATTTCGTCGCCGGAACAAACCTTAAGACAGGATTATCTGGATCAAGCACCTCCTCCCCAAAGGACTTCGTTGGATCATTTCTAAATAAAGCAGCAACTTCAGGATCTGTAGTGTACTGCTTAGCAAGCGTCTCTGCCCGTATTGCTAAATGCTCAATTTCTGTTGGGGACAGTCCATCTAAAGACCGATCAGCCTGACGAAAATATGCGGCTCTTAGAACTGTATCAGCATTTATATAACTTGCCGCAGCTCTACCATTGACCCTTATAGCCGTTCCAACCTTATAAAGCCCTGCTAGTTCACCAAGACCAAATATAACACTGGCGCCTTCAAAACCAGCCTGCATCTCGTCATTGCGGTACCCGCCATTGAAAGGACTAGGCCCCGCTCTCTCAGCCTTCGCCATATAGGCATTTTTTAAGCCATCTGAGATCGCATATCCATATCCTTTTAGATAGCTATCTGGCGAGTAACTCAGACTATGTTCAAGTACTAACCCTAATAGGTCAGCGCCTAGCTCTACTAGATATCGACTTGCGCCTCCAGTAAATGACTGACCTCCATCAAATAGATCCTGCCCCCAAGCTCCGACATCATTACGCGCACCATACTGCGCGGTATGGGCCGCTATTTGGGGCTCGCGCCAGGCAGAAAAACTGTTAATTGAGGCAATCCGATCAGAAAAATCAGTCCCACCAGGTGCTATCAAACCAGCATCGGTCCATGTATTTGTAGGAGTCGCCAGTTGATATTGCTCTGCAAAGCTCAGCCCAGCGTAGGCTTGCTGAGCGGCTACCTGAGCATTACGTTGAGCAGTTTTCGCATCCAGAGCAGCATTAAATTGCGCTGAGTGCATCATCACACTCGTTTCACGCTGTATCACACGGCCAGTGGACCAGTAATCACTTCTATTAAGTTTTTCTGCAGAACTGATGGGCGCTACAGTGAGATCGACCGTCTCTAAAGTACCTTCCCGGCCCGTCGACATACGACTCACAACGCCATTCAGTCCGCTGTGCTGCTGTGCATTTCTTTGCTCAAGTAGAGCCTGTTCCCGAGCGGAAATCACGTTATTGGATTCAACCGCGTCTGCCGCTTGCGGCCCATGTCTCCAGCTTTCCTGAAGCTGTCCGTAGTAGTTTGCAAAGGGTTGGTTGAGGCCTTCACCTATTTGTTGCCCCACAGTGTTGACTGCCACTTCTGCCCAGCTGAAGCTGCTATTGCCATAGATGACTGAACTCAGAGCGGAAGTGACAGCGCCGGCACTCAAGCTGCCCGCGGTCTCAGCGAGATAATCCGTCGTGCTTTCAAACCAGCCCGTGCTATTGCCATTATCCATCCAACCGTCAAGTTCACCAGTGACGGATGATGCTAACCGGTCATTCAGTTCCGCCCCAGCTGCGGCAACAGCGACACTCTGCCATTCAAACTTTTTCTCATCGTCAAAGGCCATATTGACGCCCTGACGAGCGATATTTTTGGTGGCCGCCATCGCCCAGCGATTTTCCCCTAGGAAGCTGCCAACTTGGGCGAGGGTTTTATAGTCCTTGGCAAAATCAGCCCCCTTGCTCGCTACTGCCAACTTATCCAAGCCAAAACTGGCGGCAGTAGCCAAGCCATCGACGGCAACATCGCGCCAGCTAAAGCTGAACCCATCCTGGTAGCCGGCAATATTCGCCCCTATCTGCGTAATTGCCTGGGAGGTAATCCCTGCAGCTGCGACTGCACCAACAAATATTGCCCCTTGGGCTATTAAGCTGGCTCCAGTCGCCAAACTCATTACGGCGCCATAGGCCGCCAGCGCGGCACCGCCCGAAATAACCGCGGCAACCACCATGACAATGACGCCAACGACTCCACAACCCCCGCCATCATCCACCGGCGGTGGCGGCGGCACATCCGGCAGGGTCGGGGCGGTATCCCCCATCTGCAGGGCGCCGTCTACCGGGCGGAAGGTGTCGCTGTTGTTGTGGATATTGGTCACCACATTCGGCAGTTCGAGGCGCTGGCCTTTGGTCAGTACCTCGTCACCCTTCATGCCGTTGGCATCGGCCAGCAGGTACCAGAGACTGGAGTCGCCCCACACCATGGCGGCAATGCTCTGCAGGGTTTCACCGCCCTGAGCTTCATAGCTGGAGTAACTGGCCGTGGGGTAGTTGGGGTTGATCGGCTGGTAGTTCTGGTCGAAGTCTGCCGATTGCACCGCCTGCACGTGGTCGCCGTTGCTACCAGAGTGACGGCTACCCCCACTGTTAGTCTGCGCCAAAGCTTTAACGTAGTCGTAGCGGCTCGGCACCTGGTCGTTGCCCACATCGCCGACGGCGTGGCCGTTGAAGTAGTAGAAGTGCCGCATCTCGCGGCCTAGAAAGTTCTCACCATCGTCGTTGACCTCTTCGCGCACCAGGGTGCGTCCTTCCTTGTCGGTCACATAGGCGATGGCGCGCTCCCCTTCGACGTCGTAGACCCGGCGGATATGGCCGTTGCTGTCGTAGGTGTAGAAGGCTTCGCCGTTCTCCCAGCTGTCACGCTGCTTGGGGTGCAGGTCCTTGTTGTCGGCGCTGATTACCACCGACTTGGTTTTGTAGCTATCCCACTTTTCGTAGGAGTTGTGCAGGGTAGTGACCGTGGGGGCGGCGCCGTCTTCGGGATAGGCGCTGGTGACGGTGGTATCCACCGTCTGGCCATCACCGAGGAAGGTGTTGCGGCTGCGGATAACTTCGTCGGTGGCTAAACCATTCTCATCGTACTGGGTGGTGGCGTAACCCAGTTGGATACCGTCGGCGTTGTAGTAGTTATCGGTGGCGCTGGACAGTTTGCCGGCAGAATCGTACTCGTAGTAGGCGGTGACCTGCCCCGCATCGTTGTTGACGCGGCTGGCCCGCAGCACAAAGCCGCTGCCCTGGTCGATATGCACGGTGGTGAGTCGACCGTTGCCGTCGTAGGCGTACTTCTCGCGGATGCTGCCGTCGCTGGCGCGGCTGGCGAGATAGCGCTGGTCGAGGCCGTTGTAGGCAATCGCGGTGCCGGTTTTACCCAGGACAATCTGGCCGTTTTCAAACTCGCCGAGGGTGAGGGTGAAGCGGTTGTTTTTGTCGTAGGTGTAGTAGAACGATTGGGTCTTGCCGTCGATGGTCCCATCGAGATTGTCGACATAGCGGCCGTCGTAAACACTGCTGACGCTGCGGCGGTTGCCAAACACATCGAAGGTGTAGTCGATCTGGTAGGCGTTACCGTATTCGTCGTAGCCTTCGATATTGGTGATGCGGCCCTGTTCGTCGTAAGTGGCGTTGCTGTGTTGGTACACCACGCGGCCGAGGTTGTTATACAGGTCGTTGGAGCGGTAGTAGAGCTCGCCGGTGCGATTGCCCGCTTTGTCGTAGCGGTATTCGGTAACGGCGGGGGCGACACCGTCGTTGGCGGCAGTCTGGTCGCCATCGGCGAGGCCGTTATTGCCGTAGTCGTAGGTGCGGAACAGGTTGCCATTGTGGTAGTAGGTGTAGCGAATATCCTGGTTGTTGCGCGCCTCCCAGGTGCCGTCGCCACTCAGGGCGGTATTGCCGGTCTGGCGCGATAGCCAGCCGGCGTAGTTGTAGGCGTATTCGATACGGTGGCCGCCGAGGTCATCGTGCCAGACGGCTTTGCCGAAGTAGTCGACTGCGTCGCTGAGTACATCCTCGTGGGAGGACTGGTTCCAGTCGGTGTCCACGGCGCCGCCCATACCGGACTTGGCGATAGAAGTGATATAGCCACCCAGCTGTACTTCATCGGCGGCGCCCTGGGCCTGCTGGCCGGTAGCGGCGAGCACATTGCGACTCACCGAGTCGCTCCAGGCGTAGGCGTAATCGGTGATCTTGCCGTTATAGCTCTTGTACTGCAGTACCCGGCCCATGCCGTCGTAGCGGTAGGTCTCTTGGTCTACCTTGCCGCTGGCCGTGGCATTGCCGCTGTCCAAGAAGCTGGCATACAACACATAATTGGTATCGCCGTAGAGGGCGTTGCGGTGGCGGATGCGGTTGCCGAACTCATCGTAGTCCCACTCGTCGTAACGATTGGAGGCGCTATAGCCGTAGTCGATCGCCAGGGAGTTATCCTGGAAGCGATTCATTCGCACCAGTTGGTTGTTGGCGTCGTAGTGGTAGGCCACCTGGTAGTAGAGGGCACTAGTGCCGCTGCCGCGCTCGTTGGCGCGGTACACCAACTGGCTGCTGCCCTTGAGGTTGCCGGCCTGGTCGTAAGCCTGGGTATCGTAATCCCCTATTCCGTCCTGGCTGGCAATCAATAAGCCCGCTTCATAGTCCTGCAGGCGCACCTGTTCGTGCTGGGTGTTGTAGTTGGTAACGGCGCTGCGAGTGGCACTGCTGGCGCCGGCGGCAGCCTCCGCCCCCACCTTCTCCATCACCACTTCACCGAAGGCATTGACGCCGTATTCTGTGGCGGTGTGGGCGCGGAACTTCGTCATCTGCTCGGTGTAGACGTCCGCTTCCGGCTTCAGCTCCTTGGCCACATTACCGCGCTGGTCGTACTCATACAGGGTGGTGTTGCCGTTGTTGTCGATCGAGGCCACGGTTTCGCCGAAGGCGTTGTAGGTGGCATGGTGGGAGATCAGGGTTTCGGTATCGGCTTTGCCCTTCAGCTGCAGGGCAATATTGCGGATAACCTCGCGGTTGTACATGCCCACCTGCGAGTAAAAGACGGAGGTGTAGCTGTCGCCCTCGGAAGAAACGCTGTGGGTGTAAGTTTTGGTTTTTACTGTTTTGGTAACCGCATTTTCCAGGTTGGTGACACTGGCCGTAGAATTATTATTGAAGTTACCTTTTGCTTGATTAATGACCGTGCCACTACTGTTTTTTACCTTCATGGTGAAGGCAAGACTGCTGCTGTTGGACATACCAGAGGTATCAACATTGGCCATACCATTAACAACACTGGCCGTTACAGTTTTGCCATCAGCGGTAAACTCTACTGTTTTTGCAGCGCTATCAAGATCAAAAATACGAACATATTCATCGGAGGTTTTTGTTGTCCCGGAATAACCATGAGCAATAGCTTGCTCCCCCCACTCTTGCTCAAAAGATTTAATTTTAACGGAAGTGTCAAGCTCTAATGATGGCATAGGACCGTTGGTAGTCCCTCCTACCTGAGCAGTTTTTCTCCCACCAGAAAGTATATGCGTTCCATTTCCGGGTATTTCTACCGATTTGCCATCAATATATAGGTACACAGATTCATTAGTTGGCAGACCGAACACCTTTATCGTTACTAATTGCTCATAGGTGTACTCATAAAATACAATGCCTGAATCGCTATCAGTTTGTCTTCTGCCAGTTACGTTTGTACCAGCATTCGTAAATTCAACCGTAATTCTTTTTGTATCAACACTTCCGGGTTTCTTAACAGTGTCTTGCCCACCAACCACAGCATAAGTAGTCTCTTTGACTTTCGCCGAATCACTGTAAGCCAGACTCGTACTTCTCGAACTGCCCTGCTTCGAGGATTGATAACCGGCAGACAACCAGAACTTATTTACCTCCGGCAAGTGCTCAAGGCCAACCCCTTCCCCCGGCAGGCCAACGCTGCCATTTAGACTGTCGGCGCTACCGCTGTACAGATCCACTGCGTGTAACACCAGTCCATCTGCGCTCAGGAATGTCAGCGATACTGCTGCCGCATTGCTGTTGAGCGCGATGTCCATACCATCGCTCCAGTTGTACTGGACGTTGTCCATCACCACTTGGCCACTGCTGTTCTTCGCCAGCACTTTGACCTTGGTGTTGTTGCCGAACACACTGGCCACATCGCTGCTGTCGAGACTCAGGGTGTTGCCATCTACCGACCAGTCCAGGCTCGGCATCACCTGCAGCGGGTTGCTCTGTGCATCTTCGAGGGCACTGTCTGCGGCGCTGTCATCCGCTTGTAGGAAGTCGCTGGTAATGTCGTAGTTGTAGGTGTTGGTGGTAATCACCACTTCGCGCCAGCCGTATTGGGTACCGTCTTTGGACAGGGGCACAAACACGTGCAGCTGCTCTTCCACCTCAATACGGTTGGTAAACACGGTGATTTCCCGGCCGCTGTCGAGAGTGACCTGACGGCTGGTGTAGTAGTGCCGGGTATCCCGTTCGATATAGCCTTGGTGGCTGCCCTGGCTGGTGCCGCCGAGCTGGTAGCTGGTGCTGCCCAGCAGTCCGGCGAGGTCGGTTTGCTGCTCGGCGGTGAGCCCCAGCTCCTCAAAGTTGAGGCGCGGGTCATTGCTGCTCAGGTAGAACAACTCATCGGTGTTGTCCTCCCAGGAAAGGCTGCCGTCAACGGCGGTGGCGCCACCGGGATTGCTGGCGTAGCCCTTACCTTCGCTATCCACGTAGCTCACATTGGTGCTGCGCACGGTTGTCTGTCCGCGTTCAGCGGGCATGCTGTGCACATTTTCCTCTGCGACATCGGCCGTACTGGGGACGCTCTCGCCATTGCCGAAGTTGACCCAAACGGTGGAGTTACTGGTGCTGTTAGTCGCTGTAGTGGTTGAGCCGATACCGGTAATCGTGGGATCTGTGCCCGCTTCACTGTCTATCGCATTGATCACTTCAGAGTTGTCGTTGCCCACTTCCCAGTTCAGATCCAGGTCGGCGTTATCGCTGGGCGTCGCCAGCGGGGCTTCCACCACCGTAATTAGCTGGTCTTCCTGGTCGTACAGGCTGTACTTCCACTGGGTCTCACTCTGGGTGAGTTCGTTCATCGCCTGCCGCGCGGTTTGGATACCGTCCAGGCTGTCGTTGTTGATCGCGGTAATTTCTAACGAGGCATTGCCGTTCTGGTCGTACAGGTAAATACGCGGGGAGCCGTTGTCCGCGTTGGTTTTAAATAACCGCCCGAGTTCGTCGTAGACGTAGTACTCCTGGTATTTGCCCCCGGTCACCGAGTCGCGCACGTCGGTATTAATACCCTTGCCAACAATCTGGCCGTGGGTGTTGTAGGCAATATCGTGCTGTACCCAGCCGTTCAGTTCGGTCTTATCGACGTTGTTGCTGCGGGCGATCTCGCGGCCGGCGGCGTCGTATTGCAGCCAGGTGATCACCTGGCTCTGGGCGTTGTCGATATCCGTCTGCGTCTGGCTCTGGTAGACGGCGTTGCCGAAGGCGTCGAAGTAGAAGCGGGTCTTGCCTTCGTAGTTGGCGTCACCACGGTTTTCCCGCGCGTCGCGGGTCTCCACCCGCTTGCCGATCATGTTGTAGTGGTGGCTGGTGACCTGGTTGCCGCTGTCGTTGTGCACTATCTCGGCGGTGCGGTTGCCAAACAGGTCGTAGCGGTAGCTGACCGTGCCGCGCACACTCTGGCCGCGGTAGTCGGTGTACTCGGCGCCTTGCATCTGCACCTGTTCGCCGCGGGCGTTATAGCTGGCACTCTCCACGCGGCTATCTGCGGCATTCTCATCGCCGTCGTAGCGCACGGTGGTGATGGCCTGGCCGTTGCCGTCGTAGTCGTAGCGGGTGACCAGGTCGCTGCTCACCTGGGTGATATTGAGGGCGGTGCCGGAGTTGCTGATACGCGAGAAGGATTCGCCTTTGATGCGCTCTTCCAGCAGCAGGCCGCGGCCGCTGTACACATACTCGGTGGTGCGCTCGTCGCCGCTGGCGATATTCGCCACCAGGGCGGCGCGGTTATTTGTGTAGAGGTTGTCGAGCCAGGCGTGGCGCGCCTCACTGCCATCCTCCGCTTTAGGGGCGCCGAGGCCGCTAAAGTTAAGGGCGTCGGCGTAGCGAGTTTGTGCCGTGATCTGGCCGAGACCGTCGTAAAGATACTCGGTGACATAGCCGAGGCGGTCCACTTCCAGTACCCGGTTGCCGGCGCTGTCGTAGAGGGCGAAGCTGGCCTGGTCCTTGCCGTCAATCTGGATAATGGCGTTGCCATTGGCGTCGTAGAGCGCTTGGCTGCTCTGGGTGCTGCCGAGGCTAAAGCCGTTTTGCAGTTCCTGTTGGTCGCCGCTGGTGGAGTCCGGGTCCACCAGGTTGTTGAGATCGAAGAAGACCCCGGCATCAGATTCGGTTTTGGTCACCAGGTTGTTGGCGTTGTACTGGTAATGGGTCGTGCGCCCGGTGCTGGACTCGCTGCCCTGCAGGGCCTGGGCGTCGGTGCGCCAGTGCTCGGCACTGTTGTCGAGATTGAGCCCATTGACGCTGCCATCCCAGGCGCTGTCGTTAATGGTGAGGCGCTGGTCGTAGCGGGTTTCGCTGCGCCGGTTGCCGGCGGCGTCGTAGGTGCTGTAGGTCAGGCCGCCGTCCGCATCCAGGGCGTACACCTGTTGATCCAGGCGGTTGTAGCTGTAGGCGGTCGCCTGGACCTGGCCGTGCTGGGTGCCGCTGACACTGCCGTCGTCGTTCGGGCTGGCATTCTGCATACCGCGCTGGCCTTCGTACACCAGGCGGCCGAGGGCGTCGTAGCGGCGCTCGGTTACCGAGCGTATCCACACCGTACTAATGCTGCCGTCGAAGTCCGGGCTGTCCAGGGCGCTGTCGCTGGCACCGACAAAGGCGGGGCCCAGCAGCGCCAGCAGCTGGCCGTTGTGGTCGTAGCGCATATAGCGGTTTTGGATGCCGTAGGCCGAGGTCTTCTCCTCCCCGGCGCTGACATCCCAGTAGTAGCCATCACCCGCGAAGGTTTTATCGAAGGCGTTGTAGCTGTACTTGGTTATAGCGCGCACCTGGGTGGTGCCGGTGTTGTGATAGGTCAGCGTTGCAGCGTACTCCGGGCCGGTCTCCTGAATCACCCGCCCCTGGGCATCGTAGTGATAATCCGTGCGCGCGCCATTGGCGTCGATCACGGCGGTGCGGTTGCCGGCCTTGTCGTATTCATAGGTGGCGGTATTGGCGGTGGCGTGGCCGTTGACCAGGTCGTAGCCGTACTGGGTATTGCTCAGCAGCTGGCCGCGGTTGTCGTACACACTGGCGCTGTGGCGGTCGCGAATGGGGTCTTGCAAGTTGCCGAGCAAAGACTCCAAAGCGGCGCGGTCGAGCGCGGCGATATCGGTGCTGGCGGCCAGTGTCTGCGCGTAGGCGCGCACGTCGGTGGCCTGGCCGAAGGCGTCATAACGGTAAGTGGTAACGGCGCCATCCGGGGTCACCTGGTGGGTGAGCTGGTTGTTGGCGTCGTACAGGAAGACCCCGGTGTTGCCGTTGGGGTCGGTGGTGGCGACGATATTGCCAAAGGCGTCCAGTACCGTCTGGGTGCTGCCGCCGCGGGCATCGATTTCACCGACCTTGCGCCCCAGCTGGTCGTGCAGCTGCTGACTGGTATAGCTGGGGCCCCGGGGGCTGACCAGTGTCTCCAGTTCGCCGAAGCTGTTGTAACCAAAGTAAGTGGTGGCCACTTGCTCGTCGGCACCCATCTCTTCTTCGGTCGGGCTCCGCTCCCAACCAGGCAGGCCACTGGTTTCTTTCACCAAGTGACCCAGCTGATCATAATCGCGGAAGGTTACGCGCTGTTCGGCCAGGCCCTTGGCTTCGGTCGTGCGCCAGATTTCCCCAAAAGCATTATGATCATGCTGGGTCACCACTCCTGCACTGTCGGTTTCTGTATTTAAATTACCTCTGGCGCTATAGATATAGCTGGTACTGCGATCCTGGGCGTGGGCCAGGGTATTGGTATTGATAGCACTGGGATCGGCATTCTGCGCTACGGCCTGGCTGTAGTGGGTCTCACTCAGCACCTGCCCCAGGGCATCGTAACTCCAGATAGACAGGTAGCCCTCCGTCGTATTGCGCGGCACCTGCTTGTGGGTCAGGCGGCCGGCGGCGTCGTAGCTGAAGTAGGTCTTGAAGCCTCGCGGGTCGCTGATCTGGGTGCGGTTGCCGAGGGCGTCGTACTGGTAACTCTCAACGTAATTTTGCAGGGCGCCCTCCGCCCACACCTTTTCGGTAAGGCTGGTCTTGCGCCCGGCGGCGTCGTACTGGGTGACGATCACCTGGTCGTGCTGGCTGCTGGCACTGATGGCCAGATCCGCTGCACTGAGGTCCGCCCAGCCGCTGGTGGCGGGCACAGCGATGCCGTTGGCGTAGCGGATCACCGTCTCGGTGTCGTTGCTATCGTCGTAGCGGGTCTCGGTAACATAGCCGAGGCTGTCCACGGTGTGGGTGCGGCGGCCGGCGGCATCGTAAATAAAGGTGCTGTGGCGATTGTCCGCCGCTTGCGCATCCAGGTCAGCGGTGGTCTCGCTGGCCAGATTCAGGGCGCGGGCGTAGGCGATCTCGCCGACCACTTCACCGCGGCTGTTGTACAGGCTCTCGGTGACATAGGCGTATTGCACCCCGCCCTGTTCGAACAGCCGCAGGGTATGGGTCTGGCGGCCGGCGGCGTCGTACTGGTAGCGGGTCTCGCGATCGTTACTGGTGTCGCGCACCAGGTCGGCCACAGTTTCGCTGGACGGATCTATCCTGTCGGCATAGCGGATCACGGCACTGACACGCCCGCTGCTGCTGTACACCGTCTCCGTCACATATCCCAGGGCGTCGATGCTGTGGGTCAGCTGGCCGTCGTCGTTATACACATAACGGGTGGTGCGGTCCCACTGGGTAGCGCTGACCAATGCTGTCAGTGAACCCATGTCCAAGATTGCCGGCATGGCATAGGCACTCCCATGCCCCGTGCTGAGTGTGAGCTGCCCGGCGGCATCGTACTGCTTCTCGCTCACGATATATCGCATGCTGGTACCGCCACTTAAATACAGCGGACTCAACACAAAGCGCTCACGGCCCAGCTCGTCGTAGACAAAGTAGGTGCTGTGCCCCAGGGCATTGGTCATCGCGGTGCGGTTGCCGGCCTGGTCGTACTCGTAGCGGGTGGTGATGGCGAGGCCATTGGGATCGAGGGTCTCGCTCAGTACCCGGCCCAGCTCGTCGTAGCTGTAGGCGGTGGTGCGCTTGATACTGGCGCTGCCATCGAGACCGCCACTGAGGCTGCCCTCCTGCACTTGCAGCACATTGCCCTGGCCGTCGTAGCGGTACTGGGTCAATAAATTAAGGCCGGAGCCATCGCTGCTGGCATCGACAATTACCCGGCTCACGCGGCCATTTTTATCGTACTCGGTGCGCGTTGCGCTGCCGCTGGCATCCACGGTTTCCTCATAGCGGTGGCCGTAGCGCTGGGTGGTGGTCAGATTGAGACCGCCCACGTCCTGGGTGCGGGTCAGTACCCGGCCCTGGGGGTCGTAGGTTAATTCGGTGCGCACGCCGCTGGCGTCGACACTGGCAGTGAGTTGGCCGGCGGCGTTGTACTCGCTGCGGGCGCTGTTGCCGAGGGCATCGGTGGTGTCGGTCAGGTTGCCCTGGGTGTCGTAGTCGTAGCGCGCCTGGCGCAGCCAGCTGTCTCCAACCTTGATGGAGACTTCGAAGGTCTCGCCGTGGACATTGCTGACGGTGCGGGTCTGCACGCCCTCCGGGGTGGTGACGGTCTGGCTGCGGTTGGCGTCGTCGTATTCGTAGCGGGTGCTGCGGTTCAGCGCATCGGTGCGGGTCAGCACCCGGCCGAAGGCGTCGTAGCTTAAGTGGGTCTGCTGCGCCAGGGCATCGGTCTGGGTCAGCAACTGTCCCAGGCGGTCGTAGGCGTAGTGGGTGCTGTAACCCCGCGCATCGGTACTGGATACCGCTTCGCCGAAGGCGTTGTACACCGTACTGGAAGTAATGCTGGCGAAGGGACCGCTGCTCAGTTGCGCGCTGCTCGTTTCCAGTTCGCCGCGGCGGCTGTAGCTAAAGTCGGTGACTGCCTGGCGGCTGTTGGCAATATCTATCGCCTGGCTCAACCGGGTGCGCTCGCCGAAGGCGTTGTACTGGGCTGTAGTGATAAAGCCTTCGCCATCGGTGCTGTTGTCCACCAACCCGCGCTGGGTGTAGACGGTGCGGGTGACGGTGTCTTCACCATCGGCGAGGCTCGCCGCCAGGTTGTCCAGGGTGGCGGCATCGCCGGCCAGGCCCAGGTTGTTAAACGCCGTATTACTGAGGCGGCTGGCGTACTGGCGGGTACCGGTCACTTCGCCGAAGGCGTTGTGGCTGAAGCTGCTCAGCTGCCACTCGAGGCTGTTATTACCGGAGTTGAATACCGGTGCCAGGCTGTATTTCAGCAGGCCATCGGCACTGTAGGCAAAGTGAGTGGTGTAGCCGTTGGCATCGGTGCTGCTGATGCGGCGACCGCTGTCATCGTAGCTGTGACTCAACACCACCCGGCCCTGGTGGTCCCGCTCGGCGATCACCCGGCCCTGGACGTCGTACTCCAGCTGGTAATCCCGCGCCTCGCTGTCGTTGGCACTAAAAGTGGGGTCGCCCTGGTAGTTGTCCAGGTAGTTATCCAGGATCGAGCCGCTGGCCATAATGCCACTGCGGCTGCTCGCCAGCTGGCCGCCGGCGGTGTAGGTAAAGGTGCTGGTGTTGCCGGAGGCATCGGTGGCGTGGGTCACCTGGTTGCGCCCGTCGTAGCGCCATTCGCTGATGCGGTCGGCGCCGGAGGCCTGCGGGCGCAGCTGTCCTGGGATATCAGTACCCGCGGCTTCGAGGGTGTCGGTGAGGATCTCTACGGTGCCGATGCGGCCGCTGCCGCGCACGGTAAACCAGTCGATCTCTTTCAGTTCAACACTGTCATCAAAGTAAGCGATATCCGCCTGGATATCCCGCTCAAAGGTCTGCCAGTTGCCGTCCAGGTACTGGTCTTCCAGTGGGAAGTTATAAAAAGTGACGCCATTGCTATCGACAAATGTATAAGGCTGGCTGGCCGATGAACGGTAAGCGATATAAGCATTACTAGTGGCAGAAGTGCTCACCCGGTAGTAGAGGTTAGCGCTCCCGGTCAGCTTGATTTGCGCAGAGGCAATGGTGCCATCGGTAATATTCCAGCTGGCAAACCCGCCGTTATCACCGATACGCAGGCGGAAGCCATTATCGGTACCGCTGCCCGTCAGTTCGATCACACTGCGGCGCAACTGGCCATCGTAGACTTGCGCAACACTGGCGCCAGTAGGGTTATTGTCATAGAGCTGCCAGTTACTGGCATCGATATTATCGCCGCTATTAAAACGGTGCCGCACAAAATCCACCCCGCCCAGACTGAGCCGTGCGGGATCTCCCTCCACTGCCGCTAAAGTGCTGTCCAGATCCCCTAGAGCCGTGGCGTACTGGGTGCTCTTCACCCGATTGCCGGCCACATCGTATTCGTGCTCGGTGACATAGCCTTCGGCATTGATCTCCGCCACCTCGCGGCCCTGGCCGTCGTAGAGCCAGTAATTGCTGCGATCCGCCGCCGGGTCTGCGGCGGGGCGCAGGGTCTGCAAGGTGCCGCTGTTGAGCCAGTGGCTGCTCTGCTCGTAATCCGCTACCCGGTTGGCGTAGCGGGTACTGGATACCAATTGGCCGGCGCGGTTGTAGCGATACTCGGTGAGATAGCCCTCCGCATCCAGGGTGGCGGAGACCCGACCGGCATCGTCGTAGAAGCTGCGCCCGATGCGCGCATCTGCCAGGTCCACCCCGGTGGCCGTTGCGCTGAGTGCCTGGGTATAGCTCTCGCCGGCGGCCAGGGTAAAGCGCCCCACCCCGCCCTTGCTCACCGGGACGCCATCCACATCCAGGGTGTAGGACAGCTGGTATTCATACACGCCGTTGGCGTGGACATTTTTGTCCAGTTCCACGGTGCCGGTGGCGGGGTCGAGGGACAGGGTCTCCCAGTTAGAACTGCCCAGCGGGCGGATCGACAGGCTCACCCCGCTGGCGCTGTAGGCTTCATCCAATCCCAGGCTCAGCTGTGGGTTGGTCACCGACTGCAGCTGGCGCCCCACCTGCTGTTGGAAGGTGGCATCCACTTGGCTGCTGCCGTCGATATAGTGGCGGGTTACCTGCACGCTGTAATCGCCGTCGGCGAGGGTCTCGCCCACCAGCAGGTTGAGGCGCCCGGCAAAGGAGCCGTCGCGCAGGGTGGCGGGATCGATCCAGGTTTGTGCCGGCTGTGCGCTGATGGGAGAACCGGTGGCGTTGTCGATTACCACGGTTTCCAGGTAGGCGATGTCCGCCGCTTCGGCGGCGCTCAGGTAGCCTTCAAGGGCATAGCCTTCGGCGCTGCTGCGCTCATAGCTGGGTAGGTCCCAGCTGGCGGATTCGGTACCGCTGTCGTTGGCGGCAAAGGTGCCGGACAGGGTGCGCAATAAACGGTCGTTATCGCTGAGGCCGTTGCCGTCGGCATCGCGGTAGGTGGCGATACGGTATTCGTAGTCGCCGGACAGTTCATAGCCCAGGTTGGCGGTGAAGTCGCTGCCGTTTTGGTTAGCTACCGCACTTGACCAACCGTCATTGTTGGTAATTTCTACGATGCCAATGCGGCCACTGCCCCGTACAGTAAACCAATCAATCTGAGCCACTTCAACGCTGGTGTCAAAGTAAGCAACATCAGCCCTAATATTCCGCTTGAACGTCTGCCAGTTTCCATCACGGTATTTTTCTTCCAGGGGGAAATTATAAAAAATCACCCCATTACTATCAGTAAAAGTATACGGCTCACTGGTTGACGAGCGGTATGCAACAAAAGCAATACCACTGGAGGTGCTCAATCGGTAATAAACTGTAGCCTCGCCGCTGAGCTGTATCTCGGCTTCAGCTATAGTGCCATCAGAAATATTCCAGCTTTCAAATTGACCATTATTACCATTACGCAAACGGAAACCGTTATCGATACCACTGCTAGTCAGCTCGATTACATTCCGTTGTAGCTCAGGGTCGTACACTTTAGTAGCTGCAGCCCCGCCCGGCACATTGTCATAAATTTGCCAGTTGTCGGCACTGACATTATCGCCATCATTAAAGCGGTAATTCACCACATTGTTATCGCCACCGATACGGCGATATTCCAGACGTGAAACCTCTACTGATCCAGGTTCAAATATACGGAAATTACGGAAGCTGCTATCCCCCAGTTCCCGGTTTACATCTTTATCATTGGCAAAATACAGCATTGAATGCTTGCCTAGAAACTGCTCCCCCAGCTGGCCCACCGGAATGCGATAACGCACCCAGCCATCCCCGACAGAGTACGTTTTATAGGTGGAGTTCATTGTTGACACATTTTGTGTGCCGGCTAGCTGTATAAAACCCTGGTCTCGATACTCCCCATCAACATCAAATCCGAAACCTTGGATTTCAGCTGCTGAGTCACTTCTAAACTCCAGCTCAACAATGGTGTCTTCTGTAATCGTGTAATCAAAAGCGATGCCTTTCCAGGCGTTGCCGGTAAAATGTAAGGTGTCACCATCACCATTGATGGAGTAGGATCCGACACCATCTTGAGTGCCATCTCTCGGATTATCGAGAATATCAATATCATTGAAGTTTAAAATATTTCTAGACGTACTGGCTGACGCTCGAGCATCGGACCACCGAATCACTTGATCCTGCGTTGACTGCTCCCCCACTTCCACCGGGAAGGCCGCTCTCACACTGCTGCTACCATCATCGTAGTGCAGGGTTAAAGTCACGCTATAGGACTGGCCCGCGGTCAATTCACTGCCTATCGCTAAATTGACTTCGCCGTTGTAACTGCCAAACAGTTGCGGATAAGTTTCAGCGCTGGAGACCAGCTGGCCGTTGCTATTTTTAACTTGCGCGACAATTTTATTGAGGGCGGGGTCGCTGCCGATAGAAACTGGATAACCAGTAATAGCGTGACCACTGCCACTTTGCAGGGAGACTACGGTGTACTCGAAATCGAAACTGCTGGCTTTGGTAGAGCCCTTGCCCACAGTCAGAGATGGGCTGCCTGTGGTTTGCTTTACGGTTACACCGTTTTGTTCATAGCGAATACGGAAGTCATAAGTGCCCTCTAAAATAGTCGCATCATCTACATCCCCGAGGATCACTTTGAGATTATTGCCATCCTCTACGACAGGTACCGATTGCCAGTTATTGGGCGATGCCTCATATTCGAAGATGGTTTTACTAACGGATGGAGGGCGCGAACTAATCGGCCACTGGAAAGTGGTGGGATGGTATTCGGTTTGGGTACCGATTTCGTAGTCGAAGGTGTGGGTGTCGATTTTATTCCCTTTCGCATAGGTCGTGACCTCCACTTCGTAGCGGCCATTGTCCAGCTCGCCCGTACCGGTGGGGGTATTGGTATCCACTTCAATGGTACCTATCCGCCCATTTCCACGGATATAGAAGGCCTCGATTTCCTGTACCTCGACAGCCGGGTCCAGGAAAGCTACATCGGCAAGGATATCCCGTTCAAAGGTCTGCCAAGTGCCGTCTACGTATTTATCTTCCAGTGGGAAAATATAGTAGGTTTGATTGGATGAAGAGACATAGACCGAGGGTTCCTGCCGGTCAGAGCGATAATTTACATAAGCAGCGCCCTTTGAGGTCGTAAGTCTGTAATAAAGCTGTACATCACCCGTCAGTTTCAGTTCGGCTCTGGCCTTGGTGCCATCGGCAATATTCCAGGCATTAACCTGACCATTATGTAGAGTGCGAAAGCCATTGTTAGCAGCATCACCGGCAATCTCGATAACATTGCGTTTAAGAGTGCTGTCATACACACTCTTTATAGTCGCCCCAGCAGGATCACTATCATAGATTTCCCAATTATTGGTACTGACATTCTGACTAGTGTTAAAGCTATGGCGAACAAAATCCGTGGAAATATTGAGGTTGCCATTATAAGTGTAGCCGTTAGGGTTTTTCGCCTTGAGCGAGGCCAAATAATCTGCCGGATAGTCGCTACCGCTATAAACAACCTGACCACTAATTTTATCGCGCACAACAATATCGGCGCGAGTAACAGATGCTGCCACACCTTCAGAAAAATACCCGGAAACGCTGGAGGCAGCGCCCACTTCAATATATTGAGTGGAGGCAAATTTAAAGCTTGCAGTAGGAGAACTACTGTCCGTGGTTTTTCCGTCTTTATCGATAACAAAAGTTCCCGTTGCCGACTTTACTACATGGCTGTAAGAGTCCTCATCACCACCATAATACTCAATTAGGTACTCATAGGTGGTTTTTTCATAGGTATTTCTATTACTGTCCCACCCAAGCACTTCAAGAGTAGCAATATGGTTACCATCTTCATCTGGACCCGTCGGGGCAACAGTAATCCATTCGTCGCTACCACTTACGCGGTATTTAAACTTACTCGCGGCACTATATGCAGGCCAGGTCACTACTGTAGACTCATAAAAAACTTGCGTGCCCGACTCATATACAAAACTATCGTTTGAAGTACTTCCATCAACCATGGTTATCGACAGAGTTACGTCATATTTCCCTGTCGGCAATTTGCTCCCAATACGTAAATTGACCTTTCCATTCCAATTAAATCCTTCATTCTCAATATCTTGCGGAAAGGTTTTGGCAGTATATAGCTGCCCTGTCTCCTGATTTTGTGAAACAGCCTTAATATATTTAATATTTGTCGCTGACGAATAGTTATTAACAGCCGTCGAATCAGAAACAGATTTTACCTGAGCTTGAAAAACTGTGCTTCGAGACTGATTGGAAGTCGCAATGGTAGTAAAGGTATTCTCACCACGCATCATCAATTCGCTACCAGAATAATAATCTATCCGATAGCTATAACTGCCATTACTAGGATTATCAAAACTAACTGTATTTGTGTGACCACTTGAGGAAAAGCTCCTGGGGACCCAAGATCCACTACCACTTTTATAATAAAACTTGGTGGTTTTATTCTGGCCATTAGTTGGATCAGCCCAAACTAGTCGGGTTCCAACATTATAAGTTTTTGTTTGCGTATAGCTAGATCCAGACTTATAACCACTTGGTAATAAAAGACCTTCTGACCAGGCATAGACCTGCCTTACATCAGTAGCTACCACCTTAACAGTATAGTTTCCTGCCGGGAGGTTATCACCGTAAAACTGCGTAAGGTCTACACTGCCATCCCAAGTTCGCGAATAAACACTATAAGAAAAACTTCCATCGTAACCAGATGGAAGACTTCCATCATTTCGCGTTACTGTTACATAAATACCCCATCTATAGAACTTGCTAGTTTGACTATCAGCCGATGCAGTTCTAGATGTATAGCTGCCTGCATTAAGCTTAGTACTACTATTAGTTGAGCTTACCTTAGTGTGTTCACGGTAAATAGTAACTGTCTCGCTCTGTGATTCTACATCGCCAATGTTTTGTAACGCGTAGGAAGAAAACCCCAGGTCTCCTTCCAGCTGTGCATCCCGACTTGTGATCGGGCTGGCGACGTTAAGAGTGCGAGTTTCTGAGTCCGTAAACTGCTCCGCCACAATCGCCGTGCTGGCATAGGTATAGGGCTGTACCGGCGGGCGGGTATAGGCAGTAGTAATAGCACTGCCACTCACCGTTTCTGTCTGTGTATTTTCGACCCGCGCATTGGTGGTGCCACTCAGGGCGTAGGGATTTTGCGCCGGGCGCGTGGTGGCAGATTGGCTGAGGTCGATACTGCCACTTTGATTGACAATACTGCGCTGGTTAAAACCGAGACTATCCGCTTGGGCGTAACTCTGCTGTGGGTCCAGCCATTGGGTGGCACTGTCACTGGTAACGTTGAGGTGGGCGTTACTGGCGGCGTACTTTGCCGCTAGGGTGTCTGTGGTTTCTCCCTGAGGATTTTGTATTTTTACATCGTACTGGGTGGTGCGCAGCACCTGTCCCTGGGCGTTGTATTGGGTTTCGCTCAGGTAACCTTCGGCATCGATAAGAAAGCGAACCTGGCCGGCGTCATCGTAGTATTGATAAGTGCTGCGATCACTGTCGGGGATCGCTGTGGGGCGCAGGTCTGCCAGGGTAATACTTTGATCGATACCGATCACTTGGCCGTCGTTGTCTTTCTGCAACAAACTCTGCAATTGGCTGCTGCTGAGTCGGTTGGCGTAGTGGGTGCTTTGTACCTGACGGCCTTCTTCGTCGTAGTGGAATTCGGTGATGGCGCCGGAGGCGCTGATCACGGCTACCATCTGGCCTTTGTCGTCGTAGAGGCTGTGGCTGATAGCACCGATCGCGTCCTGGGTGGCGCGGATACGCCCGAGGGTGTCATAGAAGAAGCGGGTTTCACCGAGGGTGGCATTGCCGTTGGTGGTGTCGTGGCGGATTTCGCTGATCAGGCTGCCGTTGGTGGCGTAGCTGCGGGTGATCTGCAGGCCGTCGGCGTCGGTGCTAATCACCTGCGATTGGGCGTCGCTGTACAGGGTGGTGCTGGTATGCCCTTCGGCATCGGTGCTGCTGAGCAGCCGGCCGAGGCCGTCATAGACGTAGCTGGTTTTATAGCTGCTGGCATCTTGCGCGCCGCCGCGGGGGTCGACGGTGCTGCGCAGTTGTCCGTTGGCGTCGTAAACCGTGTATTGGGTGGATTCACTGCCGTCGGCAATGCCCTCGCCGTCACTGCCCACGGCGCTGTAGGCGGTCACACTGTAGACCTGGCCGCGGAAGTCCAGGCGGGTGTCGCTTCGGCGAGTGGCGTTGTGCAAGCTGTTGGCTTGGATATCACTCTGGGTGTTTTGCACCCAGTTGGTGAGGGTGCTGTAGGCAAAGTCGACGGGGTTTTCGGCACTCGCTTCGCTGTAGTTGGCGGCGTCGAACTGGTCGAAGTAGCCGTGTTGTAAGTAGGTAATGCCGCTGACGGTGCGGGCGGGTATGCCGTGTTCGGCATTCTGTGCGGCATCGCTGTAGCGGGTTTCCTGTACCGTGCCGTCGTGGCCGACCACAAAGCGCAGGCGCTGCTGGTCGTCGTAGACATAGTGGGTAACCCGGGCTTCGCTGGGTTGCTCGGCGCCGGCACCATCGGGGTCCGGGCGCAGGTAGACCGTTTCTTTGCTCAGCTGGTTGGCACTGTCGTATTCGCGCTCGACCGTATTGCCCTGGGCGTCGCGCACCAAAGTCTGGTTGCCGCGGCTGTCGTATTCATACGTGGTGGTGTCACCACTGTGGTCGGTGAGACTCAGCAGGTTGCCGTCGGCGTCGTAGCGATATTGGGTCAGCTCGCGCACGCCGTTTTGGTCGGCGGGGGCTTTCATCTCGGTAATGCGCCCGGCGCTGTCAAACGTCAGTTCGGTTTGCACCCCTGTCCAACTGCCACCACCGGCTTCCGGGTTGTCGATTTGGGTGATCGTGGTCTTATTGCTGCCCAGGTCGTAGCTGTAAGTGGTGATGCGGCGGTCGCTGTTATCAAACTCCAGCGCCATGCCACTGGAGGCTACCCGGCCGCTGTGCACTTCGGAGATACGGTAATCCCCCTGCCCGTCCACATCCGTATAGTAAAAGCGCATCAGGCTGCCATCACTTTGCAGCACCGTGGCAACGCGGGTGCTATCACCGTCGTATTCGTAAGTGGTGGTGTACACATTGCCGTCGGCAATACTGCTGTCCTGCGGGGACAGGTCGACGGTAACGGTTTCCAAGCGGCCTTGAGCGTCGTAGCTGTAGTGCAGGCGCTGCTCTGTGGTGCCGTCGCTGCTGACAGTCACTCCGGTAACGCGAGTGCCGCTATAGGTAATCGCGAGTGTCTGGCCTGCGGCGTCGGTAACCGTGTCCACCAGACCACTGCTGTTGTGGCCAAAAACGACTTGGCGGCCTTCGGCATCGACACGGGCCACCATTTTCCAGTTGCCGTTGATACTGCCGTAGACTTCTTCAACGCGACTGGAGCCCTCGCGCCAGACCCACTGGTTGTTGCCGCTGTCGAACAGAATCTGGTCGTGGGCGCCGGCACCGTCAGAAGAGATATAGGCCTGTAGGCTGGCATCGTAGCGGTAGATGGTCTCGGCCCCATCACTGCCGATACGGGTAATCTGGCTACCCGGCTGATTAGGGGTGCCGACCAGGTTGGTCAGCTGGTTGGAAAAATTAAAGCGGAAGCCATCGTTGTTGTCGCCATCCAGTTGCCCCTGACTGTTGTAGGTGCGGAGCAATGACAGATCCAGGCCTGAGGCCGCGACAAATTCATCCTGCTGGCGCAGTACCAGATTGCCGGTGGAGGCGTTGACATAAATGGATTCACGTCCCTGCCCAAAACTTGCCGAACCCACCCCTGCCTGTGTGCTATTAAACAGACCCAGAGCTTCCCCACTGATAACGGCGACCATAGTTTTACCCTAAAATATCTAATCTGTACTGACGTGCTCACCCTGAGATGTCGTCAGTTTTTGCTTTCGATTAGATATACATCCAGGGATTACTGGAAATCGTTCAGGGAAAAATTCAGTTAACCGTCAAAAGTGTGACGCAGATCACAAAGTTGATCAATTGCTTTAAACCCACAGAGGTAATCAAGACCTAGACTTATATTTTCAGCCAAGCACTCAGAAACATAATCTAGCTTCAAGCTTATACAAAAAGAGAAAACGTTAAATCAGCCTGCTACTGAAGCCATTTACCGCTGATAGAACCCCTATAAAGCCTCCAACTTGGCCCTACGCCATCTAAAAAACGACACTCATGATTTCTGTGAGCTAAAAATACTATAGAAAATCACTTCTATTTAAATTCACAAGTTCGATTTTAAGAGAGAATTTTCTCTATTTTCGTGAAGATAGCAATCACTTCACAAACTAGTACATGAAACCATTACCTCTAATATACGCATCAATATTTTGACCCCAGCTATGTTTTGTTTAATCCCAGTTAGGAGCAAACTCCGGCTTGGCGATACGATCATTAGCCTCTAACGCACTAATTTCCCCCATATCTTCATCTGTTAAAGTGATTTTAAGTGCTTCCAAGTTTGCATCCAGGTTCTTGCGTTTTGTTGAGGAAGGTATAGTTACAAGCCCTTGCTTCAATTGCCACGCAATGGCAATTGAAGCAAGGGCTTGCGTTGTAGCGCTCTGCAATTTTTAATAGCACATCATCAGACATAACTTTTCCCACCGCTAACGGCATATAACCCGTTACGGTAATACCTCTCTTCTTGCAATGTTCAATAACCGCAGTATTTTGCAAGTACGGGTGCACTTCAATTTGATTGGTGTAAATTTTGCCCTCACCCAAAATATCAATGGCGTCGTCTAGCTGTTTGATTGTGAAGTTTGAGACACCGATATGCTTGGTAAGCCCTTTTTGTTGACACTGGGCTAATAACTTAAGATAGGTTTCCATGGAGACCCTTCCATCTTTTTCTGGCCAGTGAATTAACAATAGATCGACCGATTCAACACTTATTTTGTTAAGGCTATCTTCTACGCTGCTTATGAATGCGTCTTGCGTTAAATTATCCAGCCATACTTTTGTAGTGATAAATAGTTCTTCGCGGGGTACTTCACTTTGCTCAATGGCGATTCCAACCTCAGACTCATTGCCATAGATTTGTGCGGTATCAATATGGCGGTATCCCGCTTCAAGTGCCTGTTTAACTGATTCGATTGCGACATCACCTTCTAAGCGGAAGGTGCCCATTCCCAAACTTGGTAATTCACTCATAGTACTTCTCTCTCAATGATATTTAACAGATTGTCTTTCACATTTAATAAATTGGCTTACGCCATTTTTAAATAACTATGTTTATCCAATGACCCAGATAATCGGGTAAGCATCAGTGCCAAAATTACGATTAAGCCTCCGACCCAAGACGTATCCATGAGTGACATATCCTCAATAATGAAGCCGCCCAAGATTGAACCTAATGCAATGCCAATATTAAAAGCTGCAATATTGAGCCCTGATGCTACATCCACTGCATGTGGCGTATATTTTTTGGCGAGCTGCACAACATAAACTTGCAGCCCTGGGACATTGCCAAACGCAAACGCGCCCCAAACTAGAATTGTCAATACTGACGTGATGGGATTGGCTGCGGTGAACGTAAAAATAAACAAGATAAAAGCGAGTGCGGAAAATATAATGGATAGCGCCCGAATAGGCCCTAAGTTATCTGCAAGTTTGCCACCCCAAATATTACCAACTGCTACCGAAATGCCATATACCAGCATTATTAATCCGATAGCACCAGTCTTAAAACCAGAAACCTGCTCTAAGATTGGAGCTAAAAATGTAAATACGGTAAAAGTACCCCCATAGCCAACGGCAGTCATTGCGTACACTAAAAGTAATCTTGGTTGGGTTAACACACTGAGCTGCTGAGATAACCGTGCTGGCGGCGACTGTTTGAGATTATTGGGCACCAACAGCGCACTGCCAATTAATGCAAGCACCCCCAAACCCGCTACCGTAATGAAGGTTGCTTGCCAGCCAAAATGCTGGCCAATCCATGTACCCAAAGGTACACCGGTCACAAGTGCAACCGTCAGCCCGGTAAACATAACGGCGATGGCACTAGCTTCTTTGTCTTTACTAACCAACCCTGTAGCGATAGTCGAGCCAATTGAAAAGAAAACACCATGAGCGAGACCCGTCAAAATACGCGCCGTAATCAGCGAACTATAACTGGGCGCCATCCATGCCAAAAGATTCCCAAGCACGAACAGCGACATCAGTGCCAATAGCACATGCTTCCGCGGCCAACGGCCGGTTAAGGCCGTTAACACCGGCGCGCCCACGGCGACTCCAACAGCGTACAAGCTGACCAGCAATCCAGCTGACGGCAATGAAACACTCAAATCTTGAGCGATGATGGGCACCAATCCTACTATCACAAATTCGGTGGTCCCGATCGCAAAGGCACTCAGCGTGAGTGCCAACAATGCAATAGGCATACTCTTCTCCCGGAGCAATAAGGTTGCGCCGGAGTATGCGGGCTGATAATTTTATTAAAAACCGCAACATTATCAAATCACCTTTGCAAATATGGCAATAATCTCACGTACCGAAGACCTAGAAATTTTCCTGGCAACTATTGACTCTGGCAGCTTGTCCGCAGCCGCGCGCGCACTGGATATTCAGGTTGCACGGGTATCCAGGGCCTTGAGCCGCCTGGAGTCAGAACTAGACTGCACCCTGCTAAATAGGACCACACGCAAACTGGAGCTAACGGAGGAGGGGCGCCTCTTCAGCGACAGGGTGAGACAAGGGCTGCAATGTTTGAGTCAAGCGGAAGACACTTTGAAAGAACTGAAGGAACAGCCGTCAGGGCGGCTACGGGTGGATGCAGTGACGCCGTTTATGATTCACCAATTAGTGCCACTACTACCTGAATTTCAACAAGCCTATCCACACATAGAATTAGAGCTTGTCAGCAATGAGAGCATTATTGATCTCATTGAGCGTCGAACCGACGTTGCGATTCGAATTGGCCCCTTAAAAGACTCCAACTTGCATGCGCGTTTTTTAGGGCGAAGCCCTTTATCCATTGTTGCCAGCCGGCAATATCTAGAGCGCTACGGCTCCCCTAACCATATTAATGAATTAACCAACCACAGGATCATCGGCTTTACTCAATCCACACATCTTAATAGTTGGCCTATCGGGAAAGGGGTTGATGTAAAACCGAATATCAGTAGCAGCAACGGAGAGCTAATTCGCCAAATGTGCCTGCAAGGGGAAGGCCTGGCATTATTATCGCACTTCATGATCAAGAAGGATTTAAAAGCAAAAAAACTATTAGAAATACTACCGGGGAGTGTATCCAAGCAGAACCAGCGCGAACTCGTCAACGCCGTTTTCTATCGCAACACAGCCCTCTCTTCTCGTATTCGTGCTTTTTTAGACTTTATTGAACCGCGCTTAACGCTTGCATAGGAAGTCAATGAAAATACAACACCAATACATTCAAACCTCAACGGCAAAAAGACCTAATCATGCACTTTCAAATATCCTGAAAAATCAGCCTGCTTCACTTTATTTTATAAAGCACTGAAAAAAATTACCCTTAAAAGCAAGGCCAAATTTTAGAACCAAACACAAAACCAGCTGAACAATTTTTGCTTATTCTATTCTCTACTAAACTGATCCCTACCATCCCTCAATCTACCTCAAGGCATCCTTAAATGGCGAGCATACGTTTCGGAGTTGTTGGCACAGGCTATATTGCTGGCTTTACCGCCCGAGCCATCAGCCAGGCTGGCAACGCCAGTCTTTCCTCCGTCGCCAGCAGGCGGCATACAGCAGCCAAAGAGTTCGCCCGCGAACACGGGATTCCCAATGTCTACCCGGATTGGAGGTCACTGGTAGAGGCGGAAGATTCGGATGCCATTTACGTGGCTAGCCCCACCACCAGCCGCGAGGAAATCTGCCTCGTGGCACTGGCCAACCATAAGCATCTTCTCTGTGAGAAACCTTTTCTCAATACTGCCTCGGTCGCCAAAATTGCCGCTCGGGCTCAGTCTGAAGGGTTGGCATTTATGGATGCCACACATTTCACCCATCACCCCCGCACTGCCAAGATTATTCAGCGGCAAAAAAATTATCTGGGCCAAGTTAATAGAGTTCACAGCGCCTTTTTTATCCCAATGATGGACCGCGACAATATTCGCTTCAATTCACAAAAAGAACCCACTGGCGCAATCGGGGATATCGGCTGGTACAACATGCGTGCAATCGTCGAATATATGCGCCCTACAGGAGCAATAAAGACAATTTCAGGAGCGATAAAGCGGGACTCGCAAACAGGGACCATTATTAGCGGTGCGGGCCTGATTGAATTTGCCAGCGGACAGACTTCAACTTTTGACTTCGGCTATGACTCAGGCGTTTGGCAAATGGACCTGGATATTCTGGGTGAAAACGGCCTGATCCAACTGGATAACTTTGTGCTCGACTGGAGAGACAGCGCAGTCTTTTACAACCCTGAATATACGCCAGAATTTGTGATTCGCCGGGGGGAGGCATCCCCAGACGAGTTCGAGCACCAGCAAGTGCCAATAGAGCGATCGCAGGCGGTACAGATGATCGAAGACTTCTGCCACTTAACAACCCCAGATAATCAAGTTGAGCGTACCAAGGCTATAGAAAGAGCCCGCGCAACCCAGTCATTGATCGACCAGTACTGCCAAGCAGTTGGCGTAGCCGTCTAGCTATCGCCACCAACGCGCGGTATTGAATCAGATATGCAGGATAACGTGCCGAGCCCCATGATGATGGCGGTGCTCCCAAAGATAGATCCCCTGCCAGGTACCCAGCATCAGGCGCCCCTTTTGCACTGGAATCGATAAGCTGGTCGCGGTAAGGCTGCATTTGATATGAGCCGGCATATCATCTGGTCCTTCAAGGGTATGGGTATAAAGCGAGTCATTTTCCGGCACCAGTCGATTGAGCCAATTCTCAAGGTCACGGCGCGCACTGGGGTCGGCATTCTCCTGGATCAGTAAGCTTGCAGAGGTGTGCTGTATAAAAAGTGTACACAAGCCTTCATCGAGGGCCTGTTCACTGACCCAATCAACTACACTGCCGGTAAACTCGTGAAGCCCCTGCCCATGAACCGGAATTTTTATCTCACCTATTGCCATACGGTTTCCTATATAATTCGCGCCCGCTTTTTGTACTGACACCGCATTGTAATATGGCACTGTACCGCGTTAATACTGACGACTACCCACAACAGCTTCAAAACAAGGCCGAGCGCCTGCAAGAGGCTTACAGCAAGTTCACTGACCTGGAGCCGGAACTCTTCCCCTCCCCGCCCATTCACTACCGCCTGCGCGCCGAATTCAAGGTGTGGCATGAGGGAGGTGTAGCCAATTACGCCATGTACCGCCAGGGAGAGTACAAGAAGCCCTTTATCATCGATGAATTTACCGTCGGCTCTGAGCTGATGAACCAGTTGATGCCGAAGGTGCTGGCTGCTGTCAATAATAGCGAAGCCCTACGCAAACGCCTGTTCTCCGCCGAGTTTCTTACCACGCTGAATGGTGATGCGCTGATTACGCTGATCTACCACAAGAAACTGGATGAGACCTGGGAGCAGGAAGCCAAAGCACTCCAGGCACAGCTGGGATTCCCGATTTTGGGGCGCTCGCGCAAGCAAAAAGTGGTTTTGGAGCGTGACTTCGTTACCGAAAAACTGGATATCGATGGGAAAACTTACCAGTACAAACAGGTGGAAGGCAGCTTTACCCAACCCAATGGAGCGATCTGTCGTTCCATGATCCAGTGGGCGAGAAGTGCCTGCGGAGACAGTGATAGCGATCTGCTGGAGCTCTACTGTGGCAATGGCAATTTCACCATCCCGCTCAGCGAGAAATTCCGCAAGGTCCTGGCCACTGAAATCTCCAAGGTATCGGTAAATTCGGCCCAGGAGAATATCGCCAACAACCAGATCACCAATCTGGATATCGTACGTCTATCCAGTGAAGAGTTTACCCAGGCCATCGATAAGGTACGCCCCTTTCGCCGCCTTAAGGATATAGATCTGGATAGCTACGACTTCTCCACCGTCCTGGTTGATCCCCCCCGAGCGGGCTTGGATGAAGACACCTGTGCGATGGTCGCCCGCTTCCCGAGAATCCTGTATATCTCCTGCAATCCGGAAACCCAATTGGAAAACCTGGAGTCGCTGACCAAAACCCATCGCATTGAGCGCTTCGCGCTCTTCGATCAGTTCCCTTATACCGACCATACTGAAACAGGGTTATTGTTGGTGAAGAAGTAATCGCTTCCGTTATTCCCCTACACCACCCCGGCATGCTGATAATTTGGCACGCCGGGTGCTTCTAAATTAGCTGCTCTCCATTAAGCGAATCTGCGATCCAAATTCAAGGCACCACAGCCCCGACAGTGTTTTATAAACGCCTCTTCTATGCCCAGGGGCTCCTGACAGTAAAAACAGCATCCCTCTCTCATCGTCAAATGATCAGCAAAATTTTTACTGTAGAGCATGGGCAGCTTAAGTTCCCTTCTCAGCGCCTTTACTAAGCTTGCAGTAATGCGCCCCTCAGGAAAATCCCGTGCTATTCCTTGAATGTTCGACAGGGTCTTAGCAGAAAACGCCCAAACTTCACCACAGTGGTCACAGGAAATTATCATTTTCCAATTTACTCCACCCTTCCAAAGATACAATTATTTTAGTCCCAAAGGCTGAAGTATTTTTTCCATCTGCTTAAAGGAAAGGCGACACAACAAAGAAGGAAATAATCTTTCCAGCCACCACAGCAACTTAAGTTTTGCTGGCACAACAATGATTTCTTTGTTCTTTGCTATTTGAAACAAAGCCTTTTCTGCAAAAGCATCAGCAGATATTGGCCCCAGAGGCTCGAATATCTCTGCTTGCTGTTGAAGAGGAATGGGAGTTGGCATCCGCCCATTGACGCCACCTCCCTGCAAAATCGGCGTTGATACTGCCCCGGGACACAAAACACTCACTCGAACACCACAGGACTCAGCCTCAGGGCGAATAGCCTTTGATATTGCTACCACAGCACTCTTGGAGGCTGAGTAGGCAGCCATTGCTGGCGACGGAACTAAAGCCGCCATCGAGGCAGTATTGATAATATGGCCAAAGCCCTGGCGCTTCATGACCTGAAAACCACATTGGAGCCCATGAAAAACGCCAAACAAATTGATATCAATCGCCGCTTTCCAATCTTCAAGATTATGATCGGAAAAATATCCACCCACCCCTATACCAGCATTGTTAAAAAGGAAATCTAACGGAGATATTTCACTAATGACCTGAAAAAATTGATCAAAGTTACGAACATCCAAGTGAACAAACGATGCTCTCCCACCGGACTCCTGTATTTGGCTGACAACCTGCGTAGCGAGGTCCTGCTGGATATCCGCGATAATGGCTTGAGCCCCAAGTGCTGCCAGTCGACAGGCCAAGGCCGCACCGATTCCAGAAGCACCACCGGTAATCAGTGCCGTCTTGCCACTGAAGTAAGATACCTGATCCATAAGCGCTTTCCCTTCCTTGCTTTTACCACTTTATACCCCAGTTTCTGCTATCATCGCGCCCGCAAAACCTAAGGGGTGGCCTTGCCTGAGATGTCCGGGGATCAAATTGGTCTGTCGCGACAAACCCTTGAACCTGATCCGGTTAATACCGGCGTAGGAATAGGTAGACAAAGCAAAACCTCCCCACGTCGCACTCCGGGTCTCTTTCACTGCCGTTATTCGAGAGAGAACCATGAAAAAACAGTTTCCCACCCACCCTATTGCCTGGTCTGTCAGCCTTGCCAGCAGCTTGTTCGCCGGTATCGCCACCGCAGAAACCGGGCTTGAGGAAGTGGTGGTTACGGCACAGCTACGGGAAACCAACCTTTTGGAGCTTCCTTCCAGTGTTACCGTGCTGGATGAAAGCGCGATCGATGCGCGGGGCGCAGCCAACCTGGACCAGCTTTTGAACATGGCGCCCAATGTGAATTTTTCCTCCGGCGCCTCCAGGGGACGATTTGTACAGATTCGCGGCATTGGTGAGCGCAGCCAGTTTATCGATCCAGTAAACCCCTCAGTTGGCCTGATCATCGACGGTATCGACTTTACTGGCCTGGGGCTCGCAGCCAGCACCCTGGATATCGATCAAGTGGAAATCCTGCGGGGCCCACAGGGCACGGTGTACGGCGCTAATGCCCTGGCCGGCCTGATCAACATGACCAGTGCAGCGCCCACCAGTGAGTCAACCACCAAGGTGTCCTCCGAGCTGAGTGAGTACAATGGACAGAGCCTGTCCGCGACTACCAGTGGTTCTTTGAGCGATGCTCTTGGCTATCGACTGGCTGCCAGCAAACGCAAATCCGACGGCTATACCGAGAATGTGTATCTCAACCGAGATGACACCAGCAATATTGATGAGTCTGTACTGCGCGGTAAGCTGGCCTACTCCCCGTCCGACGATTTAAAGCTGGGCGTTACCCTCTTCTATATCGACGTTGATAACGGCTACGATGCTTTCTCTCTCTATAACACTCGCGAAACCCAATCTGACCAGCCCGGCTGGGATCGCCAGGAAACCTTTGCCGGCGCATTGACTACTCAATGGTCTGGTAACGAGAACTTTACCCTAGAAGGCACCCTCAGCCTCGCCGATTCAGATACAGAATATGGCTACGATGAGGATTGGAGCTATGTCGGCTTTCATCCCTGGGAATACAGCTCCACGGATAATTACCAGCGCGATAAAGACAATATCAGCATTGACCTTCGCGCACTCTCTACCGAAGAGTCCAAGTTATTCTGGGATCGCAGTCACTGGGTTATGGGCCTTTATGGCCGCACGGAGCGCGAGGACCTGAATCGCAACCAGAGCTTCCGCAGCACTTTTGATACTGAAAACTCTGCCATCTACGGCCAGCTCTCTACGGAAATCACCCCTGCGATCAACTTGATCACCGGTCTGAGACTGGAAAGACGCGAGGCCGATTACTCAGATTCCTATAACATCGATGCAGATAATGGAGAAAACCTGTGGGGCGGCAATATCTCCCTGCAATACCATTACACCGACAACACCCTGCTCTACGCTACGGTTTCCCGGGGCTATAAAGCCGGCGGGGTAAACGGCAGAATCATCTCAGAATCAACAAGCAACACTGAGATCAACAGTGACATGTTCGAGTTCGATACCGAACAACTGCTCAACTATGAATTAGGTATTAAAGGCAGCTGGCTGGAGAATCGTTTGCAAGCTCAGGTTGCGGCTTTCTACCAGGATCGAGATGACGTTCAGGCCAAGGTTTCTATCTTTAACCCTGCCGACTACTCATTTAGTGACTACCTTGCCAATGCAGCCGGCGGAAGCACTACTGGTCTTGAGGTGGAACTGAACTATCAGGCTACCGACGCCCTGCGCTTTTTCGCCTCTGCTGGCTGGCTGAATGCGGAATTTAAAGACTACAAAAGCAGTTCCCACGTCGATGCCCGCGATGACTACGCAGGAACAGTGTTGGCTGCGGTTGATCTGGATGGCCGTGATATCGCTCACGCCCCCAACTACCAGTTCTTTACCGGTACAGAAATCGATCTGCTTCCAAACCTGATCTTACGATTGGAGCTTGAGGGTAAAGACGAGTTCTACTTCTCAAACAGCCACGACGAAAAATCCACAGCCTACGAACTGGTCAATGCTCGCCTGACCTACCAGGGAGATAACTGGGATGTTGCCCTGTGGGGAAGAAACCTCACTGACGAAGATTACTATGTGCGCGGGTTTTACTTCAGTAACCAGTATGGCAACAACCCGGCCAATGGCTACGCACCCGAGCCCTACTATCAGTATGGTGAGCCACGGATTGCCGGGGTAACAGGCACCTACACCTTCTAATCACTCAGTGACTTTGGGGCAGCGTTTCGCTGCTCCAGAACTCTCTATCAAGAGGGAAATTATGCAGCTCTCTGTCGAAATCAGTATGTATCCGTTAAAGGACGAATACATCCCGGCTATTCAAGCGTTTATCGCACAGTTAAACAGCCACCCAGAACTCAAGGTAATCACCAATACAATGAGTACTCAGGTGTTTGGCGATTACGATCTGCTGATGGATATGCTCAAGTTGGAAATGCGAAAATCCTACGAACAGTTTGGCCGCGCCATTTTTGTATGCAAGTTTATCGACGGCGACCTGGCCCCGGGAGAAGCGCATGTTTGACCAGGATATCATCACCGCAATCAGCGCTTCGATTGCGGCCATGTCCCTCTGGGAAGTAGCCGCTGTAATACTGGCTCTGGCTTATTTACTTCTGGCCATGGGAGAGAAAATCAGCTGCTGGTATGCCGCCTTTGTCAGTACGGCGATCTATCTTTTTCTGTTTTGGGATGTCAGCCTGTTAATGGAGTCTGCACTACAGGTTTTCTATCTGCTGATGGCAGTTTATGGCTGGTGGCAATGGCGAAATCACCGCAACCAGCAGGACGATTTAAAGATCCATCGCTGGAGCGGAAAAACCCACTCAATAGTTATTGGCGCTACCCTGATACTGACGTTACTGATCGGCTACCTACTGGATCGCAACACCAGTGCCGCCCTCCCCTACCTGGATTCATTCACGACTCTGGGGGCAATCGTCACCACCTATATGGTCACCCGGAAGGTACTGGAGAACTGGCTTTACTGGATTGTCGTAGACGGAGCTTCAATCTATCTCTACCTGGACAGAGAACTCTATCTTACTGCCGTATTGTTTATGCTGTACCTGGTGCTGGTTGTGATTGGCTATTTCCAGTGGTTAGCCATTTTCCGAAAAGAGAAACTACAAACCGCAAGCACTCCTCAAACAATGGCAGCGGCATAGTGACCAACTGATATGAGCCAGGACTTGAGCAACATCACCCCCAACGATTGGCATCATTGGAGCAAGGCCCGGCCCACGGTGGTCAGGGCCCTGGCTGGGGGGCTAACCAATAACGCCTTTCTGGTTGAGTCCGCCGATCAGCGGATGGTGCTTCGGATAAACTCCAGCATCAGTGATCAACTCAATCTCGACAGGGCTGCTGAACAGCAGGCGCTACAAGCTGCCACATATTCCGATAGTTGTGCCCCTTTGGTTTACTGTGACCCGCATTACCGATATTTGCTGACCCGCTATATTGAAGGCACTCCCTGGGATAAAAATGTCGCCCACAGTTTGGAAAAACTTGCCGATCTGCTGCGCCGTATACACGGCTCCCCTGCAATTGATGCCCAATTAAACATCGGTGAGAAAATCTCTAGTTACAGGCAGTTTATCGACAAACGAGCCAGTTATTTCCACTTGCTCGACACACTGCAAGAGAAACTTCCGCAATTAATTGACGCAGCTTATCGGATGGGCGACGAATTTTGCCTGTGTCACAACGATCTAACGGTTGGCAACCTGATCTGGGCTCCCTCTGACAAGCTATACGCTATCGACTGGGAGTACGCAGCAATGGGGGATAAATTCTATGACCTCGCTGTTTTGGTAGAGGAACACAACTTGAATCAGCGAGAGCAAAATAGTTTGCTGGAGTGCTATCTTAATCGCACTGTGTCACCTGAAGACAATCAGCGCTTGGGGTTATGGCAGCTGATCTACGGTTACCTTTGTATTCTCTGGCACGGGGTACAATGGAGTAACCAAACCCAAAGGTCCCCGGGGCAAGGGAGATATATCGGGAAAAAAGCCCAACAGTTATTGAAAGGCCTATCGGCTCACAGCCTCAGCTGAGTAATCCCTGCTAGAATAGGCCCAATCCCCAAGAAGCGACTTTCAGTCACTACGGCGCAATCCAAGTTGCTTTCGAAGTAATTCAACTAGGGCCCGACTCGGCTAAAATACCCCCCCTTTTTTCACACCCCTAAAATAACCACAGAGGTACTCCTGTGATCAGATCATTTTTTGCAATACTACTTACCTTTATCGCTATCAACGCACAAGCGGTAGAGAAACCCGAAGGTTTTAAAACGATAGACGGGCTGTTTGCTGCGCTTTCAAACCTGGACCACCAGGCTATGCGAGACGGTGTCAGCGACGATTTTATACTCCTTGAGCACGGTGAAGTCTGGGATATTGAAGACCTTATCGCCGTAATGAAACCCAAGCCCTCAAAGCTGGAAAGAATCAACTACTTCAGCATTATCAATTTTGAAGAGCGTGAGAACCTGCTGACCATCAACTACTGGACCAAGTCCATTTTTAAATCCGAGGATGGCAATAAAGAAGCGGTGTGGTTGGAAAGCGCCATTGTTAAGAAAATCGATGGCAAGTGGCTAGTAGCCCAATTGCACTCAACCCGCCTGCCCGCAGAGAAATTCCCCAAAGACGTCCAGTTTGAGCAGCAAGTCCTCTAATAAAATGCCTTACAGGCCCTGCCCGCACAGGGCCTGTGTCCATTTGATCTCTCTCAGGTCCCTCCCAACTGGAACAACTACCGGATTTCAAAGCTTCCAAGTGCTAGTATGTGACTCTAAATTGCATATTAGTCTCCAGTTCTAAAGGGCCACTCAATGAAGCTTAAAGTTTACCTCTCCGGCGAAATCCACTCCGATTGGCGTGCGCAAATTATCGAAGGTTGCCAAAAAGAAGGGCTGGATATCTCCTTCTCTTCCGCAGTCACCAACCACGATGCCAGCGATGCCGCTGGTGATGGCCTGGGTGAGGAGCAGAACGCTTTCTGGCGGGATCACAAATCTGCCAAAGTTAACGCAATCCGAATCAAGCACCTGATTGAAAACTGTGATTTAGCAGTGATTCGATTTGGCGAGAAATACAAACAGTGGAACGCCGCATTTGATGCCGGCTTTTGTGCAGCCTTAGGCAAGTCCTATATCACACTTCACGATGAATCCTTGGTGCACGCACTCAAGGAAGTGGACGGTGCCGCCCAGGCCTGGGCACAGACCCCCGCACAGGTTGTCGATATCCTGAAGTACTTAACCACTCAGGCCTAAGGAGCCTCTGGATAGCAAGCCGGCAGGCATCTACTGACAAAACTGCACAATCAGTAGGTGTCGCTAGCTAAAAGCCGTAATTAAGGACACCGGCATAGTTCGGCCGAGAGGCTGCCTCTGATGATGGGTTGTGCACTACCTCGCCGCTACGATTGATCGCATAGATTTCCGCACCGCAGTGCTTGCAGAATGCCTTCTCCCGTAAAGCCCCCTCTTTAAAGTGATATTTGCGCAGTGACTTTTCAGGATCGCTGATATGGATAGCGACTTCAGTATCAGCGTGCCCGCTTTGGCCCGCTGGTACAAACAGGGCATCTATAAGCTTGTTGAAATGAATCGCTCCACAATGACAAGTTAACGGATTCATAGCCTTATCTCCCTGGTCGATTAGTATGGAGAAGGAGTTTACTATTTACTTTAATTTAACAAAGGGGATATATTGAAAAGATCTTTTAGCTTTAAGGAAACAGTCTATGCGCAGAGAGTACGACAAATACCACTTGATCAACGTTTTTTGCAGTGTTGTTGATCACGGCTCCTTAAGCAAAGCTGCCAAGCACTTGGGCCTGTCTACGCCCACCGTAAGCAAGACTCTCGCCCAACTTGAACAGGCCCTTGGTCAGGTGTTACTCAATCGCACCACCCGGGCAATCGCTGTCACAGACGCCGGAAGGATTGCCTACCAGAAAGGGCAAAAAATAATCAGCTCATTCACCGAGCTGGAAGACCAGATTGCAGAGGCGGCAACGCTCACCCGAGGAAAATTAAAAATCACTTTTCCGGAAACCCTCGGCCTAAAAGTATTCAGTCATATCTGCAATGATTTTCAGAAAGCATTCCCCGATTTCAGCTTGGAGCTTATCTTCAGCCCCTATCACCTAGATTTAATCGAGGACGATATCGATATTGCTTTTCGCGTCTGGGAAACCCTGCCCGATTGCCAGTTTTACGCCCAGCCCCTATTTAGTATCCGCCCTATTTTTATTGCCGCGCCGACCTATCTGGAAGAACACGGCTGCCCCAAATCCATTACCGAGCTCAGCCAACACAACATCATGCTAACCCGCCTTGACGGCCTGGAAGATGGCTGGTCAATTGATGGGAAGTTCTATCAATTCAATGGAAATTTAATATCCAACAAAACTTTCCATACCCGAGCAGCCGCATTAAACGGGAATGGCATTGCCAAGCTTCCCTCCTATTTTTGCCAACGGGATATCAAAAAGGGGCGACTGGTAGAGGTACTCCCTGACTTGGAGCGAAAAGATAAAACTGTAGGCGCTATCTATAAAGTAAAGCGAAAAGATTCAAAGAAAATTGACGTGTTTTTGAACTTTGCACAAGAGCGCTTGCAGGAGTATGACTTTAGCCTGTTTGATGAGTGAGAATGTGCCACTAAAGAGCTCTGCAGCGATTAGAGATCCTCTGTGAAACACTCAGCTGTTTAGCACCACATTAGGTGGTACCATAGAACAATAATAAGCGACTTACTACTGGGGCCTAAGAGAGTGAAAGCACTACTCTCGAAGCACACTGTGGATACATCCCCTCTCCTTAATTGGTAAAGCCGCACAACAGTCATACACTGGAGATTGAAGTGACAATCACTAAAGAGGTCGAACAAGGCCAAGCTGTCTATTCCAAACCCGTACTTTGGCTTTATGATATGTGGGTTTTGGGCATATCAAACCGCTTTATTTGGAAGTGCCCAACTCCTGGAATATTAGAGCACTTCAATCGAAATATATCCTCCAACCACTTGGATGTAGGTGTTGGAACGGGCTACTTTATGGACAGGTGCCATTTCCCCTCCGACAAAGTCCGCCTCGCCCTGATGGACCTGAATCAAAACAGCCTGGATATATCAGCGCAAAGAGTGGCCCGGTATAATCCAGCACAGTTCCGCTGCAATGTCCTGGATAAAATCACTTTAGAGACTGAGGTTTTTGATTCAATTTCCTTAAATTACCTATTTCACTGCCTCCCCGGCAAGCTGTCAGAAAAATTGGTTGCGCTAGACAATGTCGCAACCCTGCTATCGGAATCAGGCACTGTATTTGGTTCCACCATCCTGTCTGAAGGAGTACCGAAAAGTGGAGCTGCCAAGAAATTAATGGCTATCTACAATAAGAAAGGGATATTTTCTAATACTCAGGATTGTGAAGAGGACCTCGATACATTCCTTGCCAGTCGATTTAAAGAGTACAAAATAGAAGTTCGCGGGTGTGTAGCACTATTCAGTGCGCGGCACAAAATCACTGGCTAGAATATCTCAAGGGTACTTATGAGGATGAAATTCTCGTTTAAGTTGGGGCTGAGAAGTCCACTGATATTCATTACCTTGTTAGCTTTAGCGGTAGTTCCCAATTATTGCCTGGGCCTGCATTTCAGTGTATTTGAAGATAAATTTGAATGCCTTGATATTTACAATTCTCTAAACTGTGCACGGTCAATCGAAAGTGGATTGAGTGATCAGGTCAACCATATCCAGCGGACGCAACCAGGGCACCTGACTATAACCCTGAATAGCGGGAAATCACTGACCTACACAGATGTCCTTCCCGCTAATAATCCCGCAGAACATATAGCCTACTCTGCAATTGATCAAATAACTGATTACCTGCTATTGATACATCAACAGCTCTGGGAAGCACACTCCTATATTTTGCTCGACTTGAGAAACAGCAATGAATATTCTCTTGCCGGCTACCCTTTACTGTCTCCGCAAGGCGGATATCTTTTTGTTGCCGAACAAGACCTGGATGCCGGTTTTAATGAAAATGCCTTACAAGTTTACAAGCTATCTGAAAATACTTTGGACTTGCTATACGAGCTAAAGCCTGAAAACTGGGGACCAGAGCAAGCTTACTGGGCTACAGAAAATACAGTCTCTTTCACACAAAAGCAGCTTAACCCCAACTATTTTTCAAATGAAAATCAGCCCTTTTATCTTGAGACTGAAGCTGTGCTCTCTATTGCCCCTGATAGCCAGCGTGTAAACATTCGATATTTTGATTAAAATACCCCTCTTTAATGTACCCGAAATATCTTGGAGCTATTTTGACAGCCAATTCAGATCTCTCGATATTATTTGTCTGCCTCGGTAATATTTGTCGTTCCCCCTTAGCCGAAGCCGTTTTCCGCACCAAGGCACAGCAGGCGGGTATTCCTGTTTCCGTCGACTCTGCGGGCATTATCAGCTACCACGCGGGTAAGCGACCAGATCCGCGAACTTTGGCTATTGGTGAAGAAAATGGCTATTCATTTGAAAATAGCTACGCTCGCCAGGTAGCCACCACCGACTTTACAAAATATGATCATATCTTTGCGATGGACAAAGATAACCTGGAAGCACTGCAATCCTTGCAGCCTGACTCATCAGACGCTCAACTAGGGTTATTTTTATCAGTGTTGCAAGATAGTGATTTCGCTGAAGTACCCGATCCTTACTATGGTGGTATTGAAGGGTTTCAACATATTCTCCAGCTTATAGAACAAGCATCTGATGCATTTATCGAGCAGCTTAAAAGCAGAGAATAAGCAAAGCCCCCCACAAATTCTACCGGGCTTGTGGGGGGAAACTTTCCTCCAAGGCAGACCTATCCCACATTCCCTTATCGGCTGCGGCTTCATAAGTACTCTGCAAAAAATCAAACAGCGCCTCATCAGGGGAGCGTGAAGCTCTCACCGCATCATAGGGCAGCAAGAACTCACCCAAATCTTTGGAATAGTAAGCTGAGGCCGGCGCCACCCTTGCTTCGGGAAACCCTTGGGGCTCTGGGTAAGTATACGAATAGAAGCAAGCGCCATCTACACCACCACCACCAGGCCAAAAACCGGCACTGCTAACCTCATGGGAGTAGGCTTCCCTGGCCACCCAATCGGGAAAATGTGGAACGCCTCCAGGGTGCGGAGGCGCCTCCCTGCCAGAAAAACGGGTAAGTGCTAAATCAAAACTTCCCCAAAAAAAATGAATTGGACTGCACTTGCCAATAAAACGACTGCGAAACTCAGTGAAAACCCGATGAATTTGCACCAACGCCTGCCAAAGCTGTCTAGCATAATCCGGATCATACTCGTAGTTATCCTGATCCCTCTCAAAGGGTATCGCATCCGCCACTTCGGATGGCATAGTGTTAATCTCAACCGGTATACCTAGCTGCTTGAGTGCAGCCATCACTTCCCAGTAGAAATCAGAAACTGTGCGGGACTCCAAGGGTAATACCCATTCTCCCCCCTCAGTGGTCAACAGCTTCAGTACGTGATGATAGAAATCAAAGCCAATAGAAAACGACCGCCCTCCATAAGGGATAAGGGATGTCTCCAGCCCTCTGGCGGTAATATATAAAGGAACATGCCAGGAGTGATTGATCCAAGGGGTTTGTACCAGGCGAATCTTGCCAATAACTTGCATCCACATATGCAGGGTGGCAATCGTATTTACCGACTCAGCGTAGGGTAACTCTGGCCAGTCTTTACTCTCAGACCGATTCTTTAAGTTGCTCACTATACGTGCTCCATCTATTCTTTGACTCGCTCGATACCTAGTGCCTTCTGTTAACCGCCAAGCTTAGACCACTAAAAATACCCCGTCCGAAAAAAACTAAAAACAGATAAACAGCTCTCTTTTGATCATCATGAAAGACTACTTTAAATTCAGGCTCGACAGCCAAGCAACAAGCATTATCGAGACCCCATAGAGAACAATAATGATAAGGGTTCCGATAGTGTTGATTTTTGTTAGCTTTCCTGACTTGTCAGACAACCAAGTATTAAAAGCTCTAGTTATCAGCGGCATCGCCACCCAAGTAAGCGACGTAACAATTAATAAGTTGATAAAGAAGTTAGTCGTCGCAAAGGGCCAACTCTCTACCAAAGGTAACAACCACATCGTAACAACCATAACTATCGGATATAACATCAATAAAATGAGCATGGCCATTTTCCACTGCGAGGGCGCAGTGTCTTGAGCTCGGCCACGAGCCCGAGAAAACCAATCCTCAAAGCCATGCCCTATCCGCTTTATTTTTACATCTTCAAAAAATCCTTCACCACGTTTTACCAATCGCTTATGTTCATCAGAATTAAGCCAGTTGTCTAAATGCTTGTTGGAGTCAAATCGAAATATTGCAACCCATTCCTCTTGAATACCCTTTATTGGCTTAGTTAGACCAGCGCCCAAGAAGCCTGGATATTTTTTAAGTGCTTTATCAATCTCTTTCTGCCACTGCATATATTCGCGAAAAAATTCCGGCTTCACTTTTTTGGATATCACAATCGTTACGGGCACTGTTAGTTGATCTGCACCAGCGATAACTTGAGATACTACTTCAACCGAGAATTTCTTCTCTAAAAAAGCAATTAGGTCTTTAAGTAAGTTATTTCCAAGAAACGTTTCAAGGTGAGCAACCGTATCAAATTGAAATATTTGAACCCACTCATTTTGGATATTAGAAACGGGCTCTAACAAATTCACCTCGAGCAGCCCATCACAATCTAGCGCAACATCCACCAGTTTCTGATGCCATGATCGATACTCATCCCCCAGGTACTTTGGCACCTCTTGAGACAATACAAGACAAGCACTGGAACCCTCTTCCATTATCTGGTAGCAGCCTCCGGCGGATGAACTAGAGATCAAAGTATTATTCAAGCAGAATGTATTTGTGTTCATTTTTGCGAACGAATGCTTTTGCTGAAAACTATCGCAACAAACAAACTTAGACGAAATGTCAGGACTGACATCAAGGGTAGCATTTGGGAAGTAACGCTCCGTACGAATGACGAAGCGATCTGCAGAAGTGTCGCCTATTTGGGTGACACTTCCGCTAGAAAAATAAATGCGCGAGCAATCAGCTAGTCAGGCTTTCACTAACAACCAGTACTTTGCCGTCACGCCCGCCTGCCGCAGCTATTCGTACCGCTTCTTTAATTTCAGACAGAGGGTATGTGCCATGAACTGGTGCAGATAACTTACCTTCCGCTACAAGCTTTGTGATAGTGCCAAAAACTTCCTGTTGCCGCTCTGGGGATGCCGAGCCGAACCATTTGGCCAGCCAGAACCCGCGCACGGTGATATCTTTAAAGATGATCATCCCCGGTGCGATAACGCAGGGTTCCCCACTAAGCGCGCCATAATTCACTAAGGTTGCGCCATTTGACAGAGCTTCGCCCATACGAGCAGTTGCCATTCCACCAACAGCATCAATGCCTAGCTTGATCTCAGCACCACCAGTAGCCTCAGCCACTCGCTTACCCAGGTGCTCACCATCCACGAGAACCACATCAGCGCCTGCGGCCTTCATCGGCTCAATCAAAGACTCACGGCGGACAACATTGATCACTTTCAGGCCCCGCAACTTGGCCAGGGTTGTCAGATAAGACCCCACACCGGAATTTGCGGCATTCTGAATAACCCAATCCCCCTCCTTGAGATCTACAAATTCGCTCAACAGCAAGTAAGCTGTTGGCGGATTAATCGTTATCATGGAAAGCTGTAGGGGGTCTACATTATTCGGGAGCGGAATCAGCCCCTGGGCATTGGCCACCATATGTGTAGCCCAGGTGCCGCTTCCTACCGGCAGGAGAACGACTTGGCCAATGGCTGGCGCGGTAACATTAGGTCCATGTTTGACGACCTTGGCAACACCTTCATTGCCTCCAACCGCAGGAAGAGGAGGCAACATCCCATAATCGCCCGTCAGGGTCAGAACATCTGAAGGGTTAATTGGAGCTGCCAGCATCTCCAGCAACACCTGCCCCTCTTGAAGTTCAGGGGTATCAAAGGACACCGCCTCAATAACATCCTGCGGCACTGGTCCGCGCTCTTGATATTCCGCCTTTAACATATCGCCGTATCCTTTTTCCGATTGATTATGAACAACGACCTTCACTCTGTACAAAATGTACCATGAACACTAGAGTTTGACGCTTATTAACAGTGGGGCCATTTAGCTTCCTCCTGATAAATCAAACCCATTTACAAATCGCCATTTGGATCTACTTATGTGTGGTTCAAGCTAGCAATTTCAAGTCAGCCACTTGAAGATACTAAAAAGGGAGAAGGGAAGAATACACCGCACTTGGGACCCTATGAGGCATGGATGCCGATTAGGAGCTTACAGGGATGTATTCACAGCGTGTCTCGAGTGCGGTGTATTCTTTCCTTCCACCCCAGTAGTAAGTCCAATGAAGCAAATTGCAGCAGCGATAACAATAAGCAGAAAAGAAGTTAAATTAAGCAGGCCGAAGTAAATAACGGCACTTTTGTGTTCTACCCGATCAATTACCGCCTTAAGCACCGGGTCCGCAACAGCAAATGCAGGGTCAGGCTCTATCACAGAAGCTAGAATGGTATAATTCCTGCCCTTTATTGTTTCGAATACATGCAGTGTTTTTCCCATTGTTGACCTCCAAAATCCTGAGGCCTTGTCACCGCTCTTACCCACTGCAACCTCAACCCCCTCCTCTAAAATTGCCCAATCGATAGCCAGCGTTTCAGAATAATCTTTACACTTTTCCTTATCAAGAAATTGAATACCCAACCGACAATTTTGCTCGTGAAAATCAAGCACCCTTTCTGTCTGCAACTCCAGCTCGTAGGGCACACTTAATTGCGATCGGAAGTTAAATTTACTTCTCCACTTTTTTGTAACATCAACAGGATACTCAACCGCTATCCATTTATATTTTCTATAGGAAACAGTTGCATATACCAGAATCAAAACCGCAACAACAACTAACACCAGCGCTAATTTAATGGTTAATCCCACACCTCTCCCCCAAATACTTTCCTTAATACGTCACAGCTACATCCCTTGAGGCCCAAGCAGAACCAAGAAAACACACAATGCAAGCCAAACTTAGCATTTCGCAGTACCCAAAAGCAGACAAGCACATACTAAAAAGGGAGAAGGAAAGAATACACCGCGCTTGGGACCCTATGAGGCATGGATGCCGATTAGGAGCTTACAGGGATGTATTCACAGCGTGTCTCGAGTGCGGTGTATTCTTTCCTTCCACCCCAGTAGTAAGTTGCCAAATAGCGCTCTCCAACACTGCTCAACAGGCAATTATTTAAATTTATTAAAATAATCATCATGGAAAATAAAATATATAGCAAAACGTACCAGTTGGGAGTAGAGTCGTAGAGGCATCCCTAAAATAATCATTTAGATAGTTACAAGATGTATTTCAAAAAAATTACAAAAAAAAATTTAATTTTCCAGGAATTCATCCTGCCTCGCTTACAAAACATACAACCTGACCAAAGAGAACTTTTCAGTTCAGAAATTCTAGGCAAGTACAGAACACTATTATCAAAATCATATCGATTAATACCTTTAGCTTTATGCTGCTTACGTATTAATTTCCATTTAAGAAACTTCAAAAAGTCACAGCTTTTCTCAGCCACGATAATTCGTATTGCGAGCAGGACGGGAGAATAACAATGGGACTCTGCATTGACTCCAGTAATATCACGTTTATCACACAAGTAAGGGCTGCCCTGAATACTCTTGTCGGCGGTGTCGGTACCGCGCTTACCTATACACAGGAGCGATACCGAACCGGGGGGCGACATGTGCTGCGAATTACAGAGGGAGTTGGTATTTTGACTGCAGCTGGTTTGAGGGCAAACAGCACCACTCTGCTACGCCGACTAATTACCAGCCGCCACGACACCAGAATTACTGAGCACCACGCTCTCGGATTTCGTCCCGACCAGTGGCTGATGGATCAGGTATGGAGCGGCTTTAAGAGCTACCTCCCACTAGTAAGCCCAGACAGAGGCTTTATGGCCAAAGTGATGAGCAGTGGCTCCAGCGGCGTAGTAATGTGGAACAATACAGCCCTGCAAACCGCCAACCTGGCCAACAACGGCACCGTAGCAATGGGGAATTGCCCCAGCTATATCACCCTGGCCCATGAATTGGTTCACGCTGACCGCTGTAATCGTGGGCGATACCTATCGGGCAGTGCTAATTCCACTTTCCTGGCGGATGAACGCCAGGCACCCATGGGTAGAGTGCTCCGCCAGCAAAATGCCCCCTTAACCATGGCCCGCATTGCCAATGGCGGTCTAAATATTGTTTATAACAATATAACTATCCCGAACCGCAACAACCTGATCTCAACCAGAACTAGCGGCTGGATTTGGGTAGGTGGCTCCATGGAATTGCGTGAGGAGATCGCCACTGTCGGGCTCAGTGACGATGACGGTAATGTACCTACTGACCCGCTAGCCATTAACGAAAATATGATTCGGGCTGAACATGGCGTAGCGCAGCGGATGAAGTATGGCCAGATCAGAAACCTGAACTAATCTCGTGCATATGCGCCTCACCGGCACCAAAACCTGAGGCCGTCCCACCAAAGCAAACTGACAGATATGATCTGTACCTACTGCTAGCGGTATTAACTTATAAGATATCGCTAGCAGTAAGTTTCTTGCCTTCCCCGCTTTGCATATTGCATCCGACCACAGCATGTCGTTATGCTTTGGCGGCTAGAATCACACCTTCCCTTTGTCTGGAAGGCACACGGAACACCTTGGTCAACATACAGCCAGATCATAACCATGATTGATTATGCCCTTATAAAACACGTCCACATGACCGCCGCAGCGCTCAGTATCCTGCTGTTTACCATCAGAGTGGGATTGGAGTTCAGCCACAACACGGGCTGGCGAAATGGCCCTCTGCGCTGGGTGCCACACCTCAACGACACTTTGCTGTTAGCTGCGGCTGCCGGACTAGTGGTTCTCGGCAGCTGGAACCCGGGCACATCACCCTGGCTAGCTGCGAAAGTAGCCCTGGTATTTGGCTACATTATTGCTGGCGTCTTTGCTCTGCGCCCCAACTTTTCCAAGCCAATTAGAATCACTGCCTGTGTACTTGCCTTCCTGCAAGTAGTCGCTATTTTCTATCTGGCGATGCACAAGCCCAGCTTGTAACTGGATGGCATTGAGCACTCTTGGTATCAACCTCAAACTGGTATCAACCCCAAACATCGTGCTCAATGCCTTTTATTTTAAATTTACTTCCATTGAACACCGGCTCACGCACCCCGGAAGACAACTGACTCTCGTAATCTGCCATTACCTTAAAGGCCACACCAGACAAAAGTAAGATAGCTATAAGGTTTGCCGATGCCATAAAACCCATCGAGACATCGGCCATACGCCAAAGAAAGACAAAGTTTTCTGCACTTCCCGTATCTGCCACCCAAGCCCCAAAAAGTACGAACATCAAAAACAATAGCCGATAACATAAAATGGATGTTCGGGTATGGTAGAGGTAATAAATATTGGTTTCGCCGTAATAGTAGTTACCGATAATTGATGTAAAGGCAAAAAACATCAATGCAGTAGCAATAAAACTGCTTCCCCAGGTACCCACCTCGCTCGCCAGCGCGTCTTGAACCAACTCAACCCCTTCCAAATTACCGACCATAAAGACATCTGCCACCAAGATAATTGCTGCCGTGGAAGTGCAGATAATAATGGTATCGAGAAATACCGATGCCATTTGCACGTATCCCTGCACCATTGGGTGTTTTACATCTGCAGCAGCAGCGACATTGGGCGAGGAGCCAAGTCCAGCTTCATTGGAAAACAGGCCCCGCTTGATTCCATTGGCCACCGCCGCACCAAAGGCCCCCGCCCCAGCCTCCTGAAACCCGAAGGCATTTGCCAGAATTTCCAACAGCACCCCAGGTAATTCAGCAATATTGGCGACCAACACATAGAATGCTACCAACAAGTAACCTATTGCCATAAAAGGGACAACAATACCGGCAAAGCGCGCAATTGAACGAATACCGCCAAAAACAATAATCCCGGCAAAGAGCGCAATAAAAAAACCCACCCATAAAGGGCTTACACCCCAAGCCCCATACAATGCGGCAGCCATCGTATTTGACTGCACAGCATTAAAGGTAAATCCGTAACAAATCATGAGAAAAACTGAAAAAGTCAGGGACAGCCATTTCCACTGTGGTCCCAGCCCCTTTTCAATATAATAGGCAGGCCCGCCGCGAAACGCCCCAGGAACATCGCCGCACTCTTTGTAAGTTTGCGCGAGAGTATTCTCCACCAAACTGGTAGCCATTCCCAGCAAGGCCACCAGCCACATCCAAAACACCGCTCCGGGCCCGCCAGCGGTTATAGCCACAGCCACACCAGCAATATTTCCGGTGCCGATTCTCGCAGCTGCGCTGGTGGCAAATGCTTGAAAGGCAGTTACCGAGTTTTCATTTTCCTTATGGATGCCACGAATCATGACTTTGACCATATGACCAAAGTGACGAAATTGTATAAAGCGAGTGCGAATAGAAAAGTAGAGCCCCGCCGGCAGCAAACCCAGAATCAAGATTCCAAGCCACCAGATGCCACCGAGTCCGCCCCAGGCGAGCAGGTTTGCCCACTCGATTAGGGTAGTGAAATGATCCAGAAACCCTTGCATTGACCACTCCCAGGACAACTTATCGTTATTAAACAAATCTGTTATTTGGCTCTAAGACTAGCAGGCCAATCTACTAGTCACCTTAGAGTTAATGCTGGAAAAACAGAGCCCATCGGCTCCATATAACAGAGCCGCATCAGTATTCTGACGCGGCCCAAAAGGAAGAAAAGTAATAGCTGACAGTCTACAGCCTCGGAAAGTAATTCCGCAGCAAGGGGCCGGACGCAATCATTGGCGCATGCTGCTTTTAGCAGAAAATCTCTCGCGCCCGACTCGGGGACACCACCTTTCGCCCAGTCTCTTCAGCTACAGCCGCAAGAGCCTCAATCAATTGACCATTCCCTGAAGTCCGCTCTCCTCCCGGCAAGTAAAAGGTATCTTCAACCCCTGTGCGCAAATGGCCGCCCAATTCTGCAGTCTTGCGATGCACCGGCCAGATTTCCTCACGGCCGATCACTGTGCTCTGCCATAAGCTGCCGGGCTTCATATATTTTGGAATAATTTCCAGCAAATCGGGATCGGCAGGCATACCTGAAGCCACTCCCATCACCAGGTTGTAGTTGGGCTTATCCACCATCCCTACATCCGCATACATTCCCACAGAGCGAACGATACCGATATCAAAGCACTCAAATTCCGGGCGGGTACCGGTCTCCCGACAAACTGCCAACAGCTCCTCTACCTTATCGACCGGATTATCAAATACCATGGGTGGCCAAGCCCAGGTGCCGTTGGATCGCGCCTTTAAATAGTTCAGGCTTCCCGCATTACAGGCGGCAATTTCCGGCTTACCGGCACGCACACAACTCAAGGGGCCTTGCTGATCCCGTCCGATAGTGCCAGTTGAAAAATTTAGAATAACGCCAGGGCATTTATCGCGAATTGCATCGGCAATTTCCAAGGCTATTTGCGGGTCCCAGGTGGGTAAATGGCCTTTATTTTCCTCTTGCGCGCGGAAATGAACATGCATAACGGAAGCCCCCGCATCGTAGGCTTCACGGGCGGATTCCGCCATTTCCTTGGGGGTTACCGGGACCGGGTGCTGCAGGGGGTTGGTAAGCACTCCGGTTAGGGCGCAAGTAATCACCACTTCATCAGACATCGCTGGCTCTCCTGAATTATCTTTGTTAAGGCCGCTGTTTACAGGGCTATCCAGCGTGTGCGCGTCGCTCCTACAACACCAACTGATCGTAAAAGGACCATAGCGAGTGGAAGAGCTGATTCTGGATAGTGCATCGACAAAATACAGCACCAAGCGCTTGCTTGGCTGCACGAGACTATCATAGGGCCCCCGCCAAGGCACCTTGTTTCCCCGGATTCATCTCGGCAGAATGCGAAAAAACCCAATAAGGAAGTAAGTACCTCATGAGCGAGACTATCACTCCAACCATCGCCCCTTACGGTAGCTGGAAATCTGCAATCAACGCAGAACTTCTCGTGGAGGGCAGCGTTCGCCTGGCAGAAGCCAATTTAGTAGATGGCCGCTATTACTGGCTGGAGTCCCGCCCGTCTGAAAACGGCAGGAATGTACTGGTGCAGTATTGCCCAAAAAATGGCCGCAAAGATCTCACCCCCGCCCCAATCGCCGTGCGCACCAAAGCCCATGAATACGGAGGCGGCAGTTATCTTGTTTACGGTGACACCGCCTATTTCGTACTGGCAGAAGATCAGCGCATTTATCGCATGAAGCTCGACAATGCGATCCCCGAAGCAATCACCGCAGAAAATAGCTCCCGCTACGCCGATCTGATTATCGATCCCCTGAGAAATCGATTAATTTGTGTCGAGGAAGATACCAGTGGCCACCAGCAGGGCGAGGAACCCCGTGCGCGCATTATCGCGGTAGACCTAAACAACCCACTGGCTAATCCACCGATAATCCTTCAAGAAGGCGCAGACTTTTATTCGAACCCGACCCTGAATCCGGCCGGTGATCAACTGGCTTTTCTGCGCTGGCACCACCCTAACCTCCCCTGGGACGCGACAGAGCTCTGTATCGCCAAACTCGATCAGGTGGGGGATATCGGTGAAGTCACCCAAGTAGCCGGCGGTGAGAATGAATCCGTCTTTCAGCCCCAGTGGTCTCCTGAGGGCGAACTCTGCTATGTCTCTGATCGCAACAACTGGTGGAACCTATATAGGCTGGGACAAAGCGAACCCTTGTGGGAAAAAGAAGCAGAATTCGCCACACCACAGTGGGTATTTGGAATGTCCACTTACGGCTTTATTAGCCCCACGGAAATCCTCTGTACCTACACCCAGAATGGCACTTGGCACCTTGGAAAGGTCGACATAAAAAGCGGAGAGCATCAAACTCTTCCCCAGCCTTATTGTGATATCGAAAGCCTGCACTGTGAAAATGGCAACGGGGTGATGATTGCCGCAGGTGCAGAGAGCTTTCCCGCTGTTATTAGCTTTAACCAAAAGACGGGTAAAACGGAACAGATTGCCAGTAGCAATAGCAGCTCGCTGCCAACCGATTTGTTCTCCATCGCTCAAGCCGTCACTTTCCAAGTGGATAATCGCGCGGTACACGGGTTTTATTACCCACCCCACAACCCCAACTTCCAAGCACCTAGTGGCGATAAGCCACCGCTAATTGTATTTAGTCATGGGGGCCCCACCGGCGCTACATCAGCAGGCCTCAGCCTGAAAGTTCAATACTGGACAAGCCGGGGATTCGCCATTCTGGACGTTAACTACTCCGGCAGTACCGGCTATGGCCGCAAGTATCGGGACCGCCTCGCCGATAAGTGGGGCATCTACGACGTGGAAGATGTCTGCGCCGGCGCAGAATACCTGGTAGAAGATGGGCTCGCCGACCCCAATCGCCTGCTGATCAAAGGTGGTAGTGCCGGCGGTTACACAGTCCTGGCGGCGTTGACCTACCACGATACCTTTAAAGCGGGTGCCAGCCATTATGGAATTGGGGAGTTGAGCAGCCTCGCCAAAGACACCCACAAGTTTGAGTCCCGCTACCTGGATAAACTGGTAGGACCCTGGCCTTCCGCAGAAAAAATCTACCTTCAGCGCTCCCCCATTAACGATGTCGAAAAGTTGAATTGCCCCGTGATTTTCTTCCAGGGCATGGAGGACAAGGTAGTACCACCCAACCAAGCCGAAACCATGGTGGATGCCCTGAGGGAACGTGGTATTCCGGTGTCTTATATTACATTTGCAAATGAGGGGCATGGCTTCCGCAGTGGCGACAGTATCAAGTTGGCTCTGGAGGGAGAGCTTGAATTCTACAGCCGCATATTTAATTTCCCTCTCGCGGAACCCGGCCCGGGAATTACCATCGAAAACCTATAATTAAATAATATTGTATTAGAAAGAGATTAAAAAAGTACTATGGGAAGATGGAGACCGCCGCGTCCACGCGGCTCCCGCTACATCACCGCAGAGGGCGCGCAGCGTATGCGCGCCGAAGTTAAGCACCTCTGGGAGGAGGAACGCCCCCGGGTAACCCAGGCGGTTAGCGACGCCGCCAAGCTGGGAGATCGCTCGGAAAACGCAGACTATATCTACGGTAAAAAAAGACTGCGGGAAATCGACAGCCGCGTGCGCTTTCTCACCAAGCGCCTGGAAGAGATTACTGTTGTAGATCGAATACCGGACGATAAGGAAAAGGTCTTTTTTGGAGCCTGGGTAACGCTTGAAGATGATGAGGGAGAGAGCGTTTGCTACCGCATTGTAGGACCCGATGAATTCGATGTAAAAGCAGGCTTGATATCCATGGACTCCCCCGTTGCCCGTGCCTTATTAGGGCGCAAGCTCGATGATGAAGTGGATATCCGTCAGGGGGAAAGGTGGCAGACTTTTTATATTACTGACATTCGTTACGAGGAGTAGTTTCGGTCTCCAGAGCCTATGAAGAGGTCGTACTTATAGAACTAAATACGGCCTCTAAACAACCAAGCTGAGATAATCATTGTCATAACTTCACCAATCCATGCCGGTACTTATACAACGCTTTCTCTTCCTCATAGTTTAATCGGCGCCTTGACACAGCCAGACAACACAAGATGTTTAATAGTGGAAGTAAAAATGTGTAAATGGAAATCCCTCCTAAGCTCACCCAGATAGAGACGATCACCCCACCCAATAACCCAGGAATCACACGGTAGGATGCTGTAACAGGCCGCCCCATAAACTTAACGAGGATACCTGCAATAAACCCTGGGATCACATAAACATACAAAGGGATAATACCGCGGGCAAATGAGAGCAAAACGAGCGTACCCAAAGTACCTAACAACACCGCAAATATCGCGAGGGGCATACTCTGTTCTTTCAGTAACCTCTCAATCAAAGAGTGGTACTTACTTGTATTTAATTCACTTTTAGGGGCTTTATAAATATCACTCATGTGGCTTGTACGCTTTCAGGGGCTGCCGAAGTGCGACTATAGTATCTCAGTTCAGCGCTTTCAAAAACATTAGATGAACAATTTAGAATCGCTTACAAATACACGATTTGAAATGTGCCTATAGAAATGGCGTGAGCCCCAGATAAGAATCGATGGCCATTCTGTAACCACCTTAGAAAGCGAACCTGTACCCCCTATCAAAAGCCAAAAAAGGCTTACCTTTTAGGTAAGCCTTCAGTAAAACTAAAAAATACTTCTTATAGAGTATTATAATACTAATTCACACCAATAGTGCTTCCAGCAGAAAAATCAGATTTAACCTGTTCTGAACTCATTCTAATTTTCAAGTCTGCATTGTTCACGTTGAGCTCAATAAAAAGGCTTCCCACTTGGGAATACGCATCATTCCACTCGGACACCGCTTCGTTGAGGCCATTAATAACTGCTGTATAGTTTGCCCCCTCTTCATCAGAGATCGCAGTTTGAATATCACTTATTACATCAGAAATATCACTTTCAATTCTTTGCCACTCTTGCAATACGACCTGTAAATAATCTTCAACTTGCTGGGTTTCTTCTGCTAGCTGCCCAAAGCTCTGAGACAGTATTTGTAAAGTGGATACATCAGCAGTGATCAGGTCCATCTCTGCCTGTTTATCCTGAATACTCTTTTGATCCGCAACAATTTTTGCAGCAGCCACCGGCCCCATCACAAACCAGGTCAACAAGCCCTCCGGAAAAGCCACGATAGAAGCAACCGTGCCCAGAGAGATAGCAGTGGCATCGGCAATACCCAGCGCAACGATGCTGGCAGTCAGGGATTTAATATCTGCCTGTAAATTCTTGATATCCTGCTTTAGATCAGCAACTTTCTGCTCGTCAGCAAGGGAATCCTCTACAGAATTGTCGAGATAGATTGCTTCTTATAATGAATCGCAAGAAAAAATACATTTATATTCACATTGCTGCTATCAAATCAAACCCTCTAGTCCAGTAAGCACCGATCAGAATCACTCGGCCTGGCAACTATCTCCGTCAAATGCTGCAATCAAATCCAAGGCACCCCCAACCTCTTTATATATGATTAGCTTCCGACTATAAGAACCCAGCAGCCACGAGCCGCAGGCCACCCAGTAAGTGACTTCTCTTGAGGTAACACAGAATACGCTTTGCGCATCAGATACACGCCAAAACAATCGTCCTTTGGAAAACCCCCTACTCTCGAGTCTCAAAACGCCAATATCATTCTGTTTAGCCCATTGAAGAATTTGCGCCCGGAAAAACTCGGATCTAATCGGCATTAACAAATAGGGAACCACACCCAATAGGGCCAATAAGGCCACTATTACATTATTCCCCAGAGAGGGGCTAAACATATAGGCCAGCTTCCCCAAAGTTACCGATATTATTAATACAATAAATGGACGCATATTCACTGCCGCCGATTTCAGTTCCCTTTAGAAAGAATGGTAGATAAATATGCAGAGACAAGATTTAGCTACAGGGCGATCGAGTGATCCCGAGTTGGTATGCCCTCGCTATAGCATATTGAAACCAACAGGTAGAGATTGGTCGCATCGAGGCCAAACTCGTTAGAGCTTGACCCGCAGAGTGACTGCCTAACGATAGAGCAAATACACAAAAATACTGGAGCAATTTAGTTGCTCTCAATTAAACCCAGCATTTCTTTTGCAACCAGGGCAGAAGAAGGTAAAAACATTGTAGAAACAATACGCTGATCGGATATGACATCATGCTTATCAGCAACATTATCCTTATTAATAATAATGGCTCCATTCTCTCGAAGGCGTTCCTCTACCAAGAACGGTAATAAAGTGCCCTGCTTAGCCCAAGACTTCTCTTTTTTTGTGGAGTCCGGGAAACCGGCAACCTTCTTACCCTTTACCATATAATGGCCATCTTTCAGTTTCACATCAGCAAACGCACCTGCCCCATGGCCACAGCTGCCCACAACTCCCCCTTTCTGGTAAATCTCACCCATAATATTAGGGAGCCTCTGAATAACTCCGTGATACCTCTGGCATGCAGAGCGGTTCACAATCAAGGCGCGGCTTCGCAGGAATGTCTAGACCTTTCAAGAAGTCGCAACGCGGAGTGTGAATCGCTCTGCAAGCCCCGAAGGGCGGGCCTTGAAGGCCACAGCTGCTGCGTTGCAGCTCTTGCAAAGGGCTACGGCCATTCGCGGCGAGCTGCGCCTAACATCTGCAGCCTTCAAGACCCGCAGAGGCATTACGGAGTTATTCAGAGGCTCCTTAGCAGCTCACCATTGGATGCCACATCAAATAAGGTTCCATAGCCTCCACCGATATAAACAGCTGCATAATTCTCTATAACTACTTGCTCAGGCTTTAGTGAACTATTTGCCCGTTCTAAAAAACCTTCATGTTTGATGGTGTAACTACTAATCCCCAGTGGATCCATCATAAACGGGACCACGCCACCTTTTGGCGAAACAAAGTCCACTTCATACCCATGGGAAACAAAAATATGGTAAGGCGGAGCGTACTCCCACAAATTATTTCTCGCATCGTGTTTCTCCGGATCACCCATATCCTGAAGATTAGAAGCAACGATTAGTATCCGCTTAGTCTCAGCTGCTTGTGAAGGTGTAATAAAGCCCGTCACAAGAATTATCATAGAGCAGATAAGGCTACAGATTTTTGCCGTTTTTCTCACGTTTAACTTCCCCATTCGAATAACTTTGATACGAAATAGATAGATTACATGAGTAACGTACAACCTTGTCATAAGATCGATAGTTTGCAGGAGAAAAGCGATATAGCGAGATCAAACTGCCCCTGAAGTAACAACGGCCAACATTTCTATAGCGCCAAGCCTACCACCACAAAGTTAACACCCTATTACCGAGCAGCCTTAATAGTTAGGGCAGTAACAACACCCCAAATCCAATTGAAAAGTAACACCAGGACTGGTGTTAAGACTCCCAACTCAAATCCGGCAACACCCTTCCCTGCCATCACAGGGAAAACCACAAACAATTGAAATGCAGAGGGAAAAAACTAAGAAGAGCTCCTTTTACAAGTAACTTTGATGACCAGAACGGAAGAATAAATAGCAGTCCCCACAAGCCACCCCAAACAATACGAGGATAAAGCCACTCAGGAGATAGAGGAGGGGCAATTGATACGCCCAAAGCGGCATTAATCCCCAACTGGCCAAATAGCCACACCGCAATACTGTTTGCCAAAGCACCGAGGCTTCCGGCTGCGAAGAATATCAGTAGGTTTTTCATCTCCCTCTCCTAGAGCTGTAGAAACACTGCAATATTTACTGGCGAATCAAACCACAATATAGAAGAACCATCGTCACTCAACGGAAAATAACCTCTCGTACGAATCACAACCCCACCCGAGATGACAGAGTAACTTTTCTACTTTACCCACCCAATAATACAGAGCATAAACCAGATTTATCTTGAGTACGTCTGCGTACCAATTAGACACAGCGGAAACGCCAGAAAAATTAGATAAAGCACCAGCCCCCTACTTCTCAAGAATGACTACTTAAAAAATATTTTCAATTTGAGAACCAGCAATATCCACTGATCGTTTTTGCAACTAATCCCGAAAGAAAATAACTAGCTTCTCAAGCGCCAAATTTATGTAATAGATAAGTGGTACGCTTGTATTTATTTTATAAATCAATTAAAACCAAATAGGAACTAGTACTTATGAAAGTGCCATCAGCAGGAGTGCTGTACCCGATTTTATTAGGATTGGCGATTCAGTCAGCGACGTCTCAAGCCCAGTCCTTTGATGAGAACGCCTATATTGACAGGCAGCTGCAATATATTGAGGAAGGAGTCACCTCTACCAACGATACTGCCGTCGTACTTCAGGCATACACCGGTGATGATCTCAACTGGGATGCGCTAAATAAGAACCTGGATGTACTCCGCAACGGCGGCAAGAAAAATTCTGACTTCACTCTCACCCGCCTAATCCGCATCTTATTCTTCCGCCCCGAAATAAAAGACGAACTCTTTGCCGCACTCGACGGCTATCACTTCTGGTTTAAAGAAGGCGGGACGGGTGACCATGTCTTTGCTTCAGAAAACCATATGATCATGTACACCTCTGCCCAATATCTCCTCCAGGAGAAATATGGGGCATTTGAGGACGACAGAACTTATAAGCGCCTAAAGCGCTATCTGGAAGTGAAGAACCAATATGGTTTCTATGAGTTCTACTCCCCTGTTTACTACCCCTATACCCTCTCGGCACTGCTAAACCTCGTAGACTTTGCAGAGGATGAGGAAATGCGTGAACTTGCAATCGGCGCTGCTCATCGCTTGCTGCAAGATATTTTATTGGTGACCAACGACCAGGGGATCAACTTCGCCGCAGCCGGGCGCAGTAATGACGGCTACCGCCGCAATGGGTCCGGAGGGAATATCAACCGGATTATCTACCTCCTGACAGGTCTGGGCAAAGAGTCAGTACGCACCCCCAGTCCCGCCGGCGTAATGCTCGCCACATCCGGGTTGGAAATCACCGATGAGGTTTTCGAATATTTCGGTAAAGATCTCAACATAAATTATTCAGTCGGCCATTCGCTGGGGGATGCCAGAAACGAGATCTATGCAGACTTTCCCCGGGAAGAGCGCGTACCCTTCTATTGGAGCCAGGGAGCCTACTTCCACCCCGATGTCGCAGCGGATACCGCCTGGTTCGCCAGCAAATACCAACTCGAAGGTTATGAGGGGCTCAAAGCATTTGACCAGTTCCTGGGACTATCCGAAGCAGCCGCCCCTGCGGCCGCCAAGGCCGGGGCTGTATTCAGCCGCAGCTCTGTCCTCTCCTCGGCCAACTTCTCCATGTACAAAGATGGCGGAGTCATGATGCACTCCATCCAGAATTATTGGGGAGGCCGCCAGGGCTACCAGCAAACCCCCTGGATAGCCACCACCGGTTCCCAATCTATCTGGGCAAAAGTCGGTGACGGCAATAGCACCATGCAAAATGACCACCTGCCGAAAATAAAGCAGGTAAACAATGTCGCCGTGATCCAGTACAACCCCTACCCGGAGATAGAACTGTTTCACTCCGGCGGCTCCGATGTCGCTCTACAGTGGCCCGAAGAGTTCGAGGAGGAGTCCCGCAGCGGTAACTGGAAGTTTGGTAGGGAAGATGATGGATACGTGGCCGTCCGCTACCCCTGTGGCAATGGTGACTCCAACACTGTGACCTGTGATTGGAACGAGCAGACCTGGGTCGTCATTATGGGAAGTGAAGAGCGCTACGGCAGCTTTGATGCTTTTAGACAGAAGGTGCTCAATGAGGTCAGTTACGATGCCGACTGGGAATGGCACGGCTCCTTCTGGAAAGGCACCTTGAAGTATGTGTACGATTCAGATGTAAAGTTTGATGGAACCGATATCAGCTTGACTTGGTAGAACCTAATTAAGCTCACGGGAAGGGGATACCCCCTTCCCAGCCTCCCTGTACCCCCAACCAAATTACCCTCCACAGACTATCAACCCAACCTCCTTCCATCTGAGCTTAGTTGACAGAGTCAACCAATATCAATAAAGTTGACACTATCAACCAGTTAGCATGGCGCCATGAAAGATACCGCAATCAATGAATCCCTCCACCAGCTTATTCACGCCTACAAACGGCGCTTGCGAGCTGGCATACAGGAGCAGCAAATTGGCTTGCCGGTAAGCCATATACGGGTACTCAAAGGTGTCTTCAAATTTCCACTGAGTACTGCCCGGTCAATTGCCCAGCGGATGAGTTTGGACAAAGCCCAAGTAACACGAGTGCTAAACGACCTGGTGCACTCTGGGCTAATCGCAAAGACCGACAACCCCAATGACCGGCGCAGCCAGTTTTTGACACTAACTACAGACGGAATAAGCACGCTGGAAAAAGTGAGCGGACAAGAAGCTGAAGTGGCCAGGCAAATGACTCGCAACTTGAGTACTGAAGAGCTAGAAAACTTCGCCCGCATTGCCAGCGTTATGGTCGCCAATATGAAAGAGCACCCCACCCCTGACGAAAGGAGCTAAACCCTATGGCCGAGAAAGTTACCAGAGAATTGGTCGTTATTCGCAGGACACAAGTTACTGAAAATATGCTGCGCATCACCCTCGGTGGCGATGATCTAAAAACTCTCGCCCCCAATCAGGAAAGCGCCTATATCAAATTTCTGTTTCCACAAGCTGGAAGCGAGCGCCCGCTATTGCGAAGCTATACCATCAGACACCAGCGTGAAACTGAAATTGATATCGACTTCGCCCTGCATGAACACGAAGGGCCCGCTCTAAGCTGGGCACTTAAAACACAGCCCGGCGATACGATCTTAACCCGCGGCCCCGGCCCCAAAAAAATGACCAATCCCGAGGCAGACTGGTTTTTACTATTGGGGGACATGACTGCACTGCCAGCCATCAGCGTAAACCTTGCGGAGCTACCCAAGGATGCAAAGGGATACGCATTAATTGAGGTCTCCAGTGAAGCTGATATTCAGGAGCTAGAACACCCAGAGAACCTGCAAATCCAATGGATTATCAATCCGGCTCCATCCGGCGAGAAACTCCTGGAAAAATTACAGGCACTAACCTGGCTCGATGGACAGGCCTCCGTATGGGCCGCCTGTGAGTTCGACAGCATGCGCACCCTACGGCAATTCTTTAAGCAGGAAAGAGTAATCCCCAAAACCCATATTTATATCTCCAGTTACTGGAAAATTGGGCAGTCAGACGAAGGCCACAAACTCGCCAAGCGCATGGACAATGAAAAGATGGAAGGACAGGGATAACTTATAGATAGGCGGGAAGAGAAAGCGTTCTGATTATAGGCTTTCCCTACTCAACAGAAACGGGCCTATCTAACCGGTACCAATAATTAGACAAAAAACCCCGGGCATCGGGCTTAGAAATCTGCCTGATAATTTCCGGGGCACCCGACCTACAGCGCCATTCATACATAGAGGCACGGCCAGCCACTACCGCAGGAACGGTCCCGGAACTTTGATTATCGTTGCAATATGAAAGCATCGCACCACTCGGCTCCCGACTGGTGTCAGCTTTCTCATCACAGGGGAGATTAGCCCCAACAAAGCAGGCATAGACACTTCCATCCATACATCGCCAATAGGTCCCCCTCGCGATCCAATCTTCAGGCGCCTCTGCACCGAGATTGGCCGCTCTTCTGATACCATCAACGATTTCCTCTGGCATAGCTTGTCCGGCAAAGCGCTGAACTGGGTTGTCATCATTTACCACCGCTGCACAGTAGTCGAAAGGACTAGTGAGAACGCTTAACTCTCCCACTTTTTTATCTTCAGAGTTAGCGTAATTTATTGCAGCAAAGAAGAATACAAAACCCAAAACTGCTGCACCCAAGTTTTTCTGCATAAATACTCTCCTTTAATAAAAAATAAGCCGACCACCTAACTGAAGATTCAATACACCATAAATACCAGAAGCATCCACTTTAGTTTGATCAAACCTACCCCTTAAGGCCGAACAAAAAGTGGTTACACATAACCTGCTTTTTCAAATTGAAAGTAAAAAAACCACTACCACAAATCAACCCGTAAATCTAAAAGCGATACCCGAATAAATTTTAAAAATAAAAAATAGGGACGTCTAAAAAAACAACCTAGAAAAAGACAGAAAAACTGATATATTTCTTAAAAATTCGAACTGGAGACTCCCATTGAGCCAAGATCTGTCACCCTCTGCCAAAGGTGTACCCAACTTAGAATTGCCCCAATGGATTAATTGCCAAGAACGCTTGCCCGAGCAATCTGATGCGACCTCTCGCGGCTACGTCCGAGTCATATGGAAATCCACCAATAGCTCTAATGGTGTTATTACGCGCACCTGGGAAGTTGGCATGGACCACTATGAAAATGCCCACAATTATCTGGGCTGGATGCCTATCTCAATCATTGTTGAATCTACCGAAACCAATTAAAGCGAACAGTTCAATTCTGACAGGCTTGAACTCTTCGACAGCAGCTATCTATTGATAGCCGCTGAAATTGAATAGCGCACCAGTAGCAGTTATAAATCCCTCACTCTAAAAAGGGGCAACCAGACAGGCCAGCCCCTCCAAACCAGACTGCATCTCACTAATTGACCTCACTTATCACTGAGCAATAAACAACCAACCCGATTCCCCTAAAGAGACAAGCGGTCCCCCAACCCTTGACGCCATCCGGCAGCTGAATCACCATCCCCAACATTTAGCGCAATGCGGGTTTGTCCCGGCCTTGTCTGGGAAGCTTCCACACCGTCGGGCAACCGTTCCAGAGCAGGCCCGACCAGCGAGCCACCCAAACAGATAGCACCGGAAAACCGGGTAACAACGCCCGCGACAACACCTTAGCAATGCCAGCGCAAACCGAATTCGACTGGGCCACAGCGCCCCAGCAGTACACAAAGGACAAGAAGCACCCCATGAGCAGCAATAGCGCCGCCGAACAAATCAGTCAGGACAGCATCAACAAGGCCCTGTGGAGTGCCTGCGATACCTTTCGCGGTACCATCAGCGCCGATACCTACAAAGACTTTATCCTCACCATGCTGTTCCTCAAGTACATCTCCGATGTGTGGCAGGACCACTACGAGGAGTATGTGGAAACCTACGGCGACGAGCCGGAGCTTATCGAAGAGATGATGAAGAGCGAGCGCTTTGTACTGCCGCAGAGCGCCAGCTTCTACACCCTGTACGAGCACCGCCACGAACCCGGCAATGGCGAGCGCATCGATCAGGCCCTACACGCCATCGAAGAGGCCAACGGCACCAAGCTCAAGGACGCCGGCAAGAGCGTGTTCCAGGATATCTCCTTCAATACCGATAAGCTGGGCGAGGAAAAGCAGAAGAACACCATTCTGCGCCACCTGCTGGAAGACTTTGCCAAAACCGAGCTGAACCTGCGCCCCAGCCGCGTGGGCAACCTGGATGTGATCGGCAACGGCTACGAATACCTGATCAAGAACTTCGCCGCCAGCGGCGGCCAGAAGGCCGGCGAGTTCTACACCCCACCGGAAGTGTCCGAGCTGATCGCCGAATTGCTCGACCCCCGCCCCGGCGACCGCATCTGCGATCCTACGTGCGGCTCCGCCTCCCTGCTGATGAAGTGCGGGCGCAAGGTGCGGGAACACCACAACAGCAAGCAGTACGAGCTCTACGGCCAGGAAGCCATCGGCTCCACCTGGTCTTTAGCCAAGATGAACATGTTCCTGCACGGCGAGGACAACCACAAAATCGAATGGGGCGATACCATTCGCAACCCCAAGCTGCTGGACAAAAACGGCAACCTGGACCTGTTCGATATCGTCACTGCCAACCCGCCCTTCTCCCTGGACAAATGGGGCCACGACGAAGCCGGCAACGACCCCTTCGGCCGCTTTCATCGCGGCGTGCCGCCGAAAACCAAAGGGGACTACGCCTTTATCCTGCATATGATCGAAACCCTCAATCCCAAGAGCGGGCGCATGGGCGTAGTAGTGCCCCACGGCGTGCTGTTCCGCGGCGCCGCCGAGGGCAAGATCCGCAAGCAGCTGATCGAGGAAAACCTGCTGGACGCGGTGATCGGCCTGCCGGAAAAACTCTTTTACGGCACCGGCATCCCCGCCGCCATCCTGATCTTCGCCCGCGACAAGCAGGACGACAGCGTCATGTTTATCGATGCCTCGCGTGAATTTAAAGCGGGCAAAAACCAGAACCTGCTTACCCAGGACAATATCGACAAAGTGGTGGCCACCTACCGCCAGGGCGCCGACCTGGACAAATACGCCTATGTGGCCAGCCACAAGGAAATTCAGGGTAACGATTACAACCTGAATATCCCCCGCTATGTGGATACCTTCGAGGAGGAGGAAGAGATCGACCTGCTGGCAGTGCGCGCCGAGCGGCAGCAGCTTAAGGCCCAGCTAAGCGAACTGGAAGAGGAAATGGAGCAGTATTTGCAGGAGTTGGGTTATGGCAATAATTAATAAATTCTCTGCTCTTGACCTTATGCAAGCACGAGTAAAATCAGTTCCTGAGGATTGGACTTTTTCATATGTGGGTAAAACATTTACAATTAAAAACAATTTACGAAAGCCTATAAGCGAAAATGAAAGGGTAAAAAACCCGGGCAAGTACCCGTACTACGGCCCCACAAAAGTTCAAGGATATATTGGGTCTTACGAGCAAGAAGGAAAGTACGCACTAATAGGCGAGGATGGAGACCACTTCCTAAAGTATCAAAAACAGTCTATGACTCAATTAGTTGAGGGAAAGTGCACAGTAAACAACCACGCTCATATTATCGAAGGCACAACTGCCTCGACGAGAGAATGGTTTTATTATTATTTCATGCATAGGGATATATTTAGCTTCTTGAGTCGTCAAGGTGCTGGAAGGTATAAACTCAACAAAGCCTCACTTGAGAAAATCCCATTACTGGTGCCACCACTGCCCGAACAAGAAAAGATCGCCCAAATCCTATCCACCTGGGATAAGGCCATCGACACCAGCGAAAAACTGCTCGCCAACAGCCGCCAGCAGAAAAAGGCCCTGATGCAGCAACTGCTGACCGGCAAAAAGCGCCTGCGGGATAAGAATGGGGTTCGGTTTAGTGGGGAGTGGATTAATACTGCAATAGATAGCTTTATCAAAGAAAGTCGTGTGCCTGGAAACTCTGGCGAGACAGCAAAAAAAATAACAATTAAATTATATGGCCGAGGTGTAGTTCCTAAAGAAGAAAAGCGAGCCGGAAGCAACTCAACAAAATACTACAAAAGATCAGCTGGGCAGTTTATTTACAGCAAGCTTGATTTCTTAAATGGTGCATTTGGTATTATCCCAAACGAACTAGATGGATACGAATCTACTCTAGACCTTCCAGCCTTTGACTTTCTTTCTGGCTTCAATACCTCATGGTTTTTCTACTATATATCTCGTGAGGAATTTTATTCAGCCAACCTTGGGCTCGCCAACGGGGGCAGGAAAGCACGTCGTGTAAACCCAAATGACCTGCTTAAAATTAAGATTCCAACGCCCAACGTCGAAGAACAACAAAAAATCGCCGCAACCCTATCCAGCGCCGATCGAGAAATCGAAACCCTGCAACAAAAACTCGACGGCTTAAAGCAGGAGAAAAAAGCCCTGATGCAGCAGCTGCTCACCGGCAAGCGCCGGGTCCAAGTAGAGGAAGCCCAATGACATTTAGCGAAACCGTCGATTTCAGTACGCCCATCCGTGAAGCCGATCTGGATTATATAGACAAAGTACTGCACAAATACGGCAACGACGACTCGATACTGGATACCTGCGAGCTGGATGGTTTTCTCACCGCCCTGGTCTCCGGCCCGGAGATGATCCCCCCCAGCCGCTGGTTCTCCGCCCTCTGGGGCGGCCCCGGCAATGAACCGGAGTGGGAATCCGAGGAGGAGATGGAGCGCTTTATAGCGCTGCTATTCCAGTTGATGAACAGTAATGCCATGGTGCTAACGGAAGACCCCGAAGCGTTCGAAGCCCTATTCCATGAGGCCAATAAAGAGGGCGAGCCCTCTTTTACCTTCCCTGGGGAGTGGTGCTTCGGCTATATGCGCGCCGTCGACCTGGGCCAATGGCCCAGCCTGCCCGCAGAACTCGACACCCAGCTGCAAGCCATCGCCCTACACGGCCGCGAGGAACACTTCGATCACCTCGGCACCCTCACCGATACGGAGCATCAGCACAGCATCACCCAAATAGAACCCGCCGCCCGCGCCCTGCACCGCCACTGGTTGCAACAACGGGCCCCGGAACTCTCAACCAATTCCGGCCCCCACCGAGCAGAACCCAAAACCGGCCGCAACGACCCCTGCCCCTGTGGCAGCGGCAAAAAATTTAAACGCTGCTGTTTGCATTAAGCACTCCAGCTAGAAATCCGGGGCAGCCCAAACCAAGAAAATAACCAGTTACAGGGATGATATAGATGGATACGGAAACCACCAGCGCCCGCAAACTCTCTAGCGCCGTTGCTACACTTTTTGGCGCTGCCGGAATAACCTTTCTCGATTCGAAAGCCCAGTGGGAAGCAGATTATAAAGATCTACTTTCCCGTATTCAGGAGGCGCGAGAAACCGCTACTATTTCCGATAAGCTACTGGAAGACTTATGGTGGACCCGCAGCAATGGCGTCGCCACCATAAAGACAGGAGCCCTCTCACGGAAAGCGCTCGAACAATTACAACAAGAGTTTCGCAGCCTAACTTGGCAAATTTTTTCTGATGGCTCAGAAGCAACACACCGTCAGGTTGTCGATAGCTTTATTGCTTTTAAATCCCAGGGCTTGGTTATTGGCGTATTGCACTCAGTGATTAACCGGGTCTTTGCTGCCGCTCACCCCAACCAATGTACCACTGTGGTATCCCCCAATATTTTTAGACTGCTTTTAAATGAAATCCATCGGCGATGGAATATAGACCTTCCTGATGGAAAAGAGCATTGGTTGGCGAGTAATAAAGCTCTCAAGAAAATTATCAACCAGTACAAGCCGGAAACTTTTGATGATGTGCAAACCAATATTCTGATCTGGCGGCTCTACGCAGAGAACGATTCGCAAGAGAATAAGCTTATGGATGAGAAACTCCCCCTCGCTAACTTACCTATCCAGCCTCTCAACCAAATCCTGTTCGGCCCTCCCGGCACCGGCAAAACCTACAATACCACCCGCCTGGCCGTACAGATCGCCGACCCGCAGTGGTACGCCAATCAAGATGAGCCCGATAATCGCGCAGTGAGAGAGCGCTACGACGCTCTACAGGCAGAAAAGCGCATTGTCTTTACCACCTTTCACCAGAGTTTTGCCTACGAGGACTTTATTGAGGGTATCCGCGCGGAGAGTAGTGACAACGGGCAACTAAATTATTCCGTTCAGGACGGTGTATTTAAGGAGTTATGCGAGTCCGCCGATGCCAAAGTTACCCGCCAGAGCGGCGAACAGATTGACCTTAATGGCCGCCGTTTTTGGAAAATGTCCCTGGGTAATACCCTGGAAGACAACGACGATATTTATCAGGAGTGCCTGGAAAATAATTATGTCTTGTTGGGCTATGGCGAGAGTATCGATTTTTCTCGCTGTACTAGCCGCGATTCCGTGCGCAAACAGTTTGAGACGGCCAATAGCCTAGAGATTCAGCAGTCTGACTACCCCATCACTGCTGTACATAACTTCCGCAATACTCTTCGAGTTGGGGATTTGGTGGTTATTTCCGATGGCAACCGCAAGTTTCGCGCAATTGCGGAAATCACCGGCGACTACCAACGCCTGGAAACCGATGAGCGCACCGGTTACCAGCAGGCGCGCCCGGTAAAATGGCACCGGCAGTACGAACCCAGCCTACCCCGTGAGCAACTGTTTAAAAAAGCACTCTCACAAATGACACTCTACGAGCTGCGTCCTTCCACCATTGATATAGACAAACTTGCAGAGCTGTTGGCACCGCAGGATATTAGCGAGCCACAGCAAAAGCCATTAGTTTTGATTATCGACGAAATCAATCGCGGCAATATTTCGCGGATTTTTGGTGAACTGATCACCCTGCTGGAACCTGCCAAGCGCAAGGGTGCCGAGGATGCCCGCGAAGTGATACTGCCTTACTCCAAAAAAACCTTCGCCGTGCCGCCCAATGTGTACGTAATCGGCACCATGAACACCGCCGATAAATCCCTGGCTCAACTGGACCTGGCCCTGCGCCGCCGCTTTAGCTTTGTAGAAATGCCCCCCAGTCCTGAATTATTGGCAGGTACACAGGTTTACGGTATTGATATCGGTGAGTTGCTCACAAGCCTAAACCAGCGTATCGAGGCTCTGTTAGATCGAGATCACCTGATTGGCCACAGCTACTTTTTGCCTCTGTGCAGTCTCCCTTTAGAAGAGCGCGAAAGTAAACTGGCCACTATTTTCCAGCAGCAGATACTGCCGCTATTACAAGAGTATTTTTTTGATGACTGGCAGCGCATCGGCTGGGTACTTAATGACCCGGCGAAACATCCGCACAACCGCTTTATCATTGAGGGTGGCCAACAACCTTTAAACGAATTATTCCCTGCGGATATCGCCAGCCAAATCAATGAGCGGCGTTTTTCCCTCAATACAGAGGCCTTTATCCAAGCCGATGCCTATCGCGGCATACTGCCCCCAGCTACCGCCACTGCATCACCGAAGTCGCCAGCATTGGAAAAAGCCGAAAGCGAAGTAGCGGTATGATCCAGGTTCGCGAGTACGCCACTCTGCACAGCGATCAAACCAGCTTCGCCACCCTGGATAGTGCGCGGGTTTCGTCACAAACCCTGGCATGGCTGCGGGAACTGGGGCAGAGCCAAGGTAGTCGTTTTATTCGGGATAGCGGCGCCCACAGCATCCAACTGGGCAGCTATGTGGGGTTTCTGCAAAGCCCCACAGGGGAAGCCATCGAAATCCTGCCGAAAACCCACCGGCAACCACCCTCTGCCACTGAAGCGCAGCGGAGCCGGCAACTGTTGCAGAAAATGCTCGCCATCAGCCTGGGAATTACCCCCCGCAGTGCCGGCCCGGCCAATTTGCAGCAACAACCGCTGCCCCTGCACGAGTGGATTTTTTCACAGTTCTTACAAGCCCTGAGCCGGCTGTTAAAACGCGGGCTGCGCAGTGACTACCAGCGCCGGGCGGAGGAGAGCCGGTTTATTCGTGGCCGCCTTAACGTGGCCCGGCAGGCACAACAAACGCCGGACAGGGCCACCTGGTTCCATATTGAGCACGATATTTTCAGCCCTCAAATCCGTGAAAACCGCCTGCTCAAAAGCGCCCTGGAAATTACCCTGAAGCTCTGCGCCAATGCCGATAACTGGCGCTTGGCCAATAGCTTTAATCAACAAATGGCGGCGGTGCCGGCAAACCCGGTGCCACTGGCCGAACTGCCAAAATGGCGCTCGGACCGGTTGATGCAAAGCTATGAGGCGATCAAACCCTGGTGCCGTTTAATTTTACAAAACCTCAACGCCAGTTTTACCCAGGGCGAGCATCGCGGTATCGCCCTGCTTTTCCCCATGGAGCGGTTATTTGAAAATTATGTGGCGCACAGCCTGCAACAAACATTACCGCCCAGCAGCCACCTGCGCACCCAGGCAAGCAGCCAATACCTGTTAAAGCACAGGCCCGAGGGCACAGAAACCGATAACCGCTGGTTTCAACTGCGCCCGGATTTGTTGCTGGAAAGTGACACCATGGAAAAAGGTCGACCACAAGTATCCGTGATGGATACCAAGTGGAAATTATTAAATAGCCGCGCCAGCAGCAACGAGAAATACAAACTGAGCCAAGCTGATCTCTACCAGCTCTTTGCCTACGGCAACTATTACATGGATGGCCGCGGCCATATGGCCCTGATCTTTCCCGCCCACGGGGATTTTTGCCAACCCCTGCCGCGCTTTAGTTTTTCCGACAACCTACATCTTTGGGCGCTGCCTTTTAATCTGCATAGCCAACAATTGGTGGCCGGAGACTGGCAAGCGTATTTTCCCAGCTTGCTCCACAGCCCGGAAACAGAGACACTTTTATCCCAATAAAAACGGATTTCCCTTTGGAGACATGTATTACCGTGGAAATGGATTACACAGCAGTACCGAAATTCCAAGAAGAATACGCCGCAAAGATCCCCGCCCTGGCCCTGTTATGCAATCTGGGCTGGTCGTTTTTACCTCCCACCGAGGCCAACCAAGCCCGTAGTGGGCGCCAGGATCAGGTGGTGCTCACGGAGATACTGCGCCGGGAGCTGGGCAAACGGACCTTCCATTTCGCCGGTAAAGAGCAGCCGCTCTCGCAAAAATCCATCGACCACCTGATTGGCATCGTGTGCAACCCGGCGCTTAACAAAGGGCTGCTAGCAGCCAACGAAGAGCTGTACAACCACCTGCTCTACGGCATTTCGGTGACCGAGTTTGTCGATGGCAAAAAAGCTACCCCCACCATTGCCCTGATCGACTGGCACACCATCGAAAACAATCACTTTGCCTTTACCGAGGAATTCAGCGTAACCCGTGCCAGCGGCGTAGAGACCCGCCGCCCGGATATGGTGTGTTTCGTCAACGGTATTCCCCTGGTAGTGATCGAGGCCAAGCGCCCGGATGGCAAGAAAGGCCCCTCTATCGACGAGGGCATTTCCCAGAGCCTGCGCAACCAGCGCAACGATCAAATCCCGCAACTGTTCGCGTACAGCCAGTTGTTGTTGTCGGTGAACGGCGCCGAGGGCCGCTACGGCACCTGTAACACGCCGGCAAAATTCTGGGCGGCCTGGCGCGAGGAAGATATTGCCGATGGGGAAATGCTGGCGATCAAAAACCGCCCCCTTTCCAGCGAACAAATCCAAACCCTGTTTAAACAGCGCTCCCCGGCGGACCTGGACTGGTACCAGACCCTGATCGCCGGCGGCGAGCTGGCCTTAGGCGGCCAGGATCGGTTGTTAATCAGCTTGCTATCGCCCCAGCGGCTACTGGAGATGGTCCGTTACTTTACCCTGTTCGATAAAAAGGCCGGCAAAATCGTCGCCCGCTACCAGCAGGTATTCGGTATCAAACGACTGTTGGAGCGCATTGCCCAACGCGGCAATGACGGCGCGCGGGAGGGCGGTGTGATCTGGCATACCACCGGCTCCGGCAAATCCTTCACCATGGTGTTTTTAAGCAAGGCGCTGATCTTCCAGCCGAGTCTCAAACAGAGCCGCCTGGTTATTGTCACCGACCGGGTGGATCTGGAGCGCCAGCTCAGCAATACCTTTGCCAGCGGCGGGGAACTGGCGGGCAAGAAAGATAAGGAAGCGGCGATGGCCACTTCCGGCAAACGCTTGGCCCAGCAGATTGGCAGCGGCAATGAGCGCATTATCTTTTCTTTGGTGCAAAAATTTACCGGCGCCACCGCCCTGCCGGAGTGTCGCAACGACAGTGCCGACTTGATTGTGCTGATCGACGAGGGCCACCGCAGCCAGGGTGGCGAGAACCATATCCGTATGCGCCAGGCCCTGCCCAATGCCGCCTTTGTGGCCTTTACCGGCACGCCCCTATTGAAAGACGATAAGACCACCAATAAATTCGGCCCCATAGTCCACGCCTATACCATGCAGCGCGCGGTGGAGGATCGCACCGTAACCCCGCTGTTGTACGAAGAGCGCATCCCGGACCTGAATGTAAACGAACGCGCAATTGACCGCTGGTTTGAGCGCATTACGGTGGGGTTAAGTGAGGAGCAGCAGGCGGATTTAAAACGCAAGTTTGCCCGCAAAGGGGAGATTTACACCGCCGACGACCGCATTCGACTGATTGCTACCGATATCGCCACCCACTTTGTTAAAAACATCGACGCGGGCTTAAAAGGCCAGCTGGCCTGCGATAGCAAAGCCACTGCCATCCAATATAAAAAGTACCTGGATGAGGCCCAACAGCACTGGCCAGAAGCACAGAAATTTGAATCGGCGGTAGTGATCAGTGCACCGGATACCCGCGAGGGCAACGAAGCGGTGGATGAGTCCTCCATGCCGGAGGTGGTGAAGTGGTGGAAGGACAATGTGGGCTCGCAAAATGAGCAACACTACACCCAGGGAGTGATTGAGCGCTTCGATAAAGACGATACCCTGAAACTGCTGATTGTAGTGGACAAGCTGCTAACCGGATTCGATGAGCCCAAAAATACGGTGCTGTATATCGATAAACCACTCAAGGAACACAACCTGATCCAGGCGATCGCCCGGGTCAACCGGCTGCACCCGGATAAAAAGTTCGGCCTGCTAATCGATTACCGGGGCATCCTGGCAGAGCTGGATACCACCCTGCAGAAATACCAGGATCTGGCCGCGCGCACCCAGGGCGGTTACGACATCGACGATATCGCCGGGCTTTATAGCCCCATGAGCAGCGAGTACAAGCGCCTGCCCCTGCTGTATAAAAATCTTTGGGGCATTTTCGCCGGCGTAAAAAACAAGCAGGACACCGAGCAACTGCGCCAAGTAATAGTTCCAAAAATTGAACAGCGCAACGGTGAGCTAGTCGATGTGAACCTAAAAGTGCGCGAGGACTTCTACGAGGCACTCACCCACTTCACCACCTGCCTGAAAGTAGCCCTGCAATCGGCCACCTTTTTCGAAGATAAAAGCTTTAGCGATAGTGACCGCAAGCACTACAAACAGACAATTAAAGAGTTCGCCAAACTACGCCAGTGGGCGCTACAGCAAACCGAAAAGTCTGTGGACTACGACCACTACGCGGCCCAGGTTAAAAACCTGTTGGATAAGCATGTGGTGGGGGTAGAAATCTTACAGCCCGAAGGCAAATACGAAGTCAATAAAATGGGCAAGGCGGAGCGGCCTGAAGATTGGGGGGAGGACAAAACCCGCAACGAAACCGACATTATCAAAACCCGCGTGACCCGCATGATCGAGCAGGAGTTGCGCGACGATCCCTACGCCCAGGAAGCCTTCTCCAAATTACTGCTACAGGCGATTGAGGAGGCGGAAAAACTGTTCGATCACCCACACAAGCAGTACTTACTGTTCGAAGCGCTGGAAGCCCAGGTAAAAGCCCGCAACCTGGATGAAATTCCCAATGCCTTTGCCGATAATCGCCACGCCCAGGCCTACTTTGGTGTATTCAAGAAAAACCTGCCGGAGGTTTTCGCAGTAGGCGATAGCCAGGTACAGGATAAGTGGATCAAGCTGGCTTTCGAGGTGGATACGGCTGTGAACCAGGCCGTAATGGAACACTCCATCAACCCGGAAAATATCGAGTCAGAGATCAAAAAAAAGCTGACACCCAAATTATTTATGGAGTGTAAATCCATCGGCAGTGGTATGGATCAAACCAGGAAAATGGTGGAGATGATCCTACAGATCACCCGCGTTGGTTTAAGCGGAGACTAATCCCGGCATGAATGTGCCTATTACTTCCCCCCCAAATAACCCCAACTCCCGGCAACTGAGCTTTGCCTATGGGGATGAGCGCATTACTTTTGAATGCCAGCCCCGCTCCCAGGCCAAAGGGCGAGTGCTGATCAAAGTGCACCCAGACTGCCGTGTGGTGGTCAGCGCACCCGAACCTTTCGATAACGATGCCGTATTAAAAGCGGTAAAAAAGCGAGGGCGCTGGATTTACCAACAGCTGCGGGATTTCCGCAAGGCGCTGGAATATATAACGCCACGGCAATATATCAGTGGCGAGAGCCACTACTATCTGGGCAGGCAATACCTGCTAAAAGTCATTGAGTCAGAAGACACCCAGCAGCAGGTCAAATTATTGCGCGGCAAGCTGGAAGTTTCCGTGCGTAAAAAAGATCCCGAGACTGTGCGCCTGCTATTGGCCGAATGGTATAAGGCGCGCGCCAAAGAAGTTTTTCACCGCCGCCTGGACGCGCTGCTGGAGCAAACCTTGTGGGTCTCCGGGCGCCCGCCCCTGCGTACCCTGAGTATGAAAACCCAGTGGGGCAGCTGCTCGCCACAAGGGCGTATTACCCTCAACCCCCATCTGGTAAAAGCACCGCGCCAGTGCATCGATTACGTGATTTTGCACGAACTCTGCCATATCGCTGAACACAACCACAGCGAGCGGTTTTACCGTTTAATGAATCAGGTGATGCCCAAGTGGGAAGGCACGAAAAACCAGCTGGATGCTATGGCGAATTTGATTCTGGGTGATACCCTGCCTTTTTCACCTACAAGCGGATAAATTGTCTAAATTCTCTTGTAGATCGCTGTCACAGTACGGAAAGCCGACATGCAAAAATCACCCTGGGTAGAAAACGCCATCGCAAAAGCGGATGCACACTGGCAGGCATCCAAGTCCACCATTGAAGGAAAAGTATTCAGTGATGTACAGGACAACCAGGGCCTTCAGTATGTCGATATCGTGATGGAAGGTGGCGGTATGCTGGGGATCGCCCTGGTGGGATATACCTACATTTTGGAAAAGGCGGGAATTCGGTTTCGCAAAATTGCAGGAACCTCAGCGGGTGCCATCAATGCGCTCTTCTTGGCAGCGGCCGGTACACCGAGCACTGGCAAGAGCGAAAAGCTCTTGGGTATCCTGGCTAATGCGGACTTTGCCAGTTTTGAAGATGGCGAGCGCTATGCGCGCAAAACGGTACAGCGCCTGCTCAAGGGCAAAGGCTTGATGAGTAGTTTGGCATTGCACCCCTTCGATTCTATCCGCACCTTGCGGCACCTGCTCAGACATAAGGGGCTAAACCCGGGAGATACCTTTACCCAGTGGTTACAAACGGAGTTGAAACAGCTGGGCATTACCAACACCGCCCAGCTCAACCAGAGAATTAACCAGTTCCCACAACTTCTGTACCGCGGCACACCGGACCACCTGATTGGTAGCGGCGAGGTTGCACTGGTGGCAGCGGATATAACTACCGAGACCCGCGCGGTATTTCCAGCCAAGGCGCCGCTCTACTTTGATAATCCGAGCGCAGTAAACCCAGCAGAGTTCGTACGTGCCTCGATGTCGGTACCCGGCTTCTTTAAGCCCTATACTGTAAAGGGCATCCCCCAATTAAGTGAGTGCAATACTGTCGCCGAGAATTGGCGCAGCATTAAAGGCATCGGTGATCCCAAGCGATTTTTCCGCGCTGGCTTTCCCAAAGATATTGAATTTGTCGACGGCGGCCTCGTCTCCAACTTCCCTTTCGATATCTTCCATAAACCCATAGGCACCCCCAAATTGCCAACCTTTGGGATCAAGCTGGAAGTGGATCTATACCAGCCAAAATCAGATAAGGTAGGAAGGTTTGCGATGGGGCTGATCAGCACTTGTCGCAATATGCTCGACAACCATGTGCGCGCGAGCTTGAACGCGGAATACCATGCGCTGGTAAAAGAAATCCCCATCAATCCCACCGATACCGGAGAAAATCCGCACTGGCTGGATTTTTCCATGCCGGACCACCACTGCGAACACCTGTTCTTATCTGGCGTCAATGCAGCAATTGAGTTTTTGAATCAGGGATTCCACTGGGAGGATTACTTGGTGTTGCGCCAGCCGGATTCTTTCTATACCGGGGAAAAGCTGGCTTAAATGCAGGCCCGATGCGATAGTCGCAACGGGCCCAGCGCTCTTATTTAGAAAGAGCGACGACGGTAAGAGCGGTAATCTGCACGCCAGAAGTTACGCTCTAGCAAACGCTCTAAATGCTCGCGGCTGACCTTGGGCGCAACGCCATCCAATTGCGCTTGGGCAGCCACTGCCCGAGCAATATGCATGCTCACATCGCGAATATCATTCAGGTGTGGCAATAAGGCGCCTTCACCATCTTTCACCACCGGCGCCTGCTCTGCCAGGGCGTTGGATGCTGCCATCAACATACCGTCAGTCACTTTGGAAGCACCGGAAGCAATCACGCCGAGGCCAATGCCCGGGAATATGTAGACATTGTTACATTGCGCTACCGCATAGTGATGACCATCGATTTCTACCGCTGCAAAGGGGCTGCCGGTAGCCACCAGAGCCTCGCCCTTGGTCCAGCTGAATATCTCAGTTGGAGTCGCTTCAGCACGGGAAGTGGGGTTTGACAGTGGCATCACCAAAGGACGGCGATGCCCTTTATGCAGCGCTTCGATTACAGGCTGGGTAAACAGGCCCCCCTGCCCCGACACACCAATCAGGATGCTGGGCTCGACATTGCCGATCAGCGTCTCAAGGTCCCAGCTGGAAACCCCATCGTACTTGCTTGGGTCCTGGGCTAAGGCTGCCTGGAAGTCGTGCAGTCCTTTCATATCGGAAGTCACAAGCCCGTAGCGATCGAACATAAAGATCTGTTCACGAGCCTCTGCATCGGAGAGGCCAGCCTGCACTTTTGCACTGACGATTTGCTCGGCAATACCACACCCGGCTGAGCCGGCACCCACGATCGTCACCTTCTGCGCGGCGAGGGTCTCTTGCCAGGTCTTGCAGGCAGCCAGGATAGTACCCAGTGCTACAGACGCCGTGCCCTGAATATCATCATTAAAACAGCACAGGCGGTCGCGATAGCGCTCTAACAACGGCGTGGCATTGGTTTGGGCAAAGTCCTCAAACTGAACCAATACCTTGGGCCAGCGACGCTTTACCGCTTCAATAAATTGCTCCAGGAATTCATCGTACTCTTCCTGGGAAATCCGCTCATGGCGCCACCCCATATACATGGGATCATTCAGCAAAGTGCGGTTATTGGTGCCAACATCCAAGGTGACAGGCAGGGTATAAGCCGGGCTTATGCCGCCACAGGCGGTATACAGGGAGAGCTTGCCAATAGGGATACCCATGCCGCCGATACCCTGATCACCCAACCCGAGTATCCGCTCGCCATCGGTCACCACAATAACTTTGACGTTCTCTTTAGTGGCGCTGCGCAGAATATCGTCGATATATTCCCGGTCCGGATAGGAGACAAATAATCCCCGGTGGTTGCGATAAATACTGGAAAACTCTTCACAAGCTGCACCTACAGTGGGGGTGTAGATAATCGGCAGCATCTCTTCCGTATGATGTTCGATCAGATAGAAGAACAACGTCTCGTTGTCGTCCTGGATTCCCCTCAGGTAGATATGTTTTTCCAAGCCAGTCTTACACTGCTGGAATTGGAGGTAAGCGCGCTTGGCTTGCTCTTCAATCGTCTCAACGGTATTCGGCAGAAGACCGACCAAATTAAACTCGAGACGCTCTTCCAAGCTAAATGCGCTGCCTTTATTGAGCAGTGGTATTTCCAGTAGGGAGGGGCCTGCGTGGGGGATGTAAAGTGGACGCTTTTCGTTGTTACTCATATGCCTGCTTTTGCCTATCGCCCGAAGCGATGATTATTGCGTAGCCATATTTCAATATGACTGAATTAGCCAACCATGTTCTTGAAGTTGCATAAATGTGCTAACTCAACTTGAGCCGAAGACTATCTATTGTGCCGATAGATAACAAGGCCCCCGGTGTGGCCCAATTCGCGAATAAACAGAGTCGCTCAACTATGCTAGCTGTAATTTATCTTCTCTTCGCAACGAATTCTTTTAAGTTAAAAAGCGATCCGACACATTCAGGAAATGGAGCCGCCATCGATGCACAAGAGCAAAGCTGGATTAACCCTGCTCCTCTTTATTCTTGTACTCAGCCTTTATAGTTGCAGTAAAAAGCCCGACGGAGATAAAAATACAAATTCAAACGCCCGACAGACAGAGGACGCCACTCCAGAAAAACAACGGCCGCTCACGGCGATGGCACCGGAGATAGAAGCGGAGCTGGAAGCCCAACGGGACAGCAATAAACGCATCGCTCGCAATGTCTATTTTGGCGATACACATGTCCATACTGGCTGGTCGGTAGATGCGGGGTTGGATGGCGCAATTCTTACTCCAGATGACGCCTATCGATTTGCCCTGGGAGAAACTGTTACCTCCAACAGCGGACTGAAAGCCAAGCTCAGCCGCCCTTACGACTGGTTCATGATCACCGATCATTCAGACGGTATGGGAGTTATCAGCGAGATCGTCGATGGCAATCCGGAAATGATGTCCAATGCCACCTTGAAAAAATGGCGCGAGGCATTAATTTCAGGCAGTGAAGAAGCGACCAATGAAGCAAAAAGTGAAGTCATCGTGCTCCAATCAGAAGGCAAACTGCCCGAGCAGGTAATGGACCCCAAATGGATGAAATCCGCCTGGGAAAAAACTGTTGAAGCCGCAGAGAAATATTACAAACCCGGAGAGTTTTCTACCTTTATCGCCTTTGAGTGGACAGTTAACGCCGATGGTGGCGACAACCTGCACCGCAATATTATTTTTCGTGATGGCGCAGACCGCACTAAGACCCTGCTCCCCCTAACCACCTTTGATACCGAGAACCCGGTAAAACTCTGGGAGTGGATGAAAGCCTACGAAGACAAAACCGGCGGCCGGGTACTCGCCATTCCCCACAACGGCAATATGTCTAATGGCCGTATGTTTATCGAGCGGCAGTTTGATGGCTCCGAACTCACTCCGGAGTGGGCACAAATGCGCGCCCGTTATGAACCCCTCTACGAGCTGGTACAGGTAAAGGGACAAAGTGAGTCCCATCCTGCCCTCTCCCCGGAAGATGAATTTGCCAACTGGGATCTGTGGGATAGAGGCAACCTGATCTTAAAGCCCAAGCCCCCCGGTGCCCTGCAATACGAGTACTGGAGGGAGGCACTCAAGTCTGGCCTACGCCTGGAAGAGAAGCTGGGCACCAACCCTTTCGTGCTAGGCGCAAACGCAGCCACCGACACCCATACCGGACTTTCGACACCGGATCAGGGCAACTTCTTTGGCAAGTTCAAGACCCTGGAACCCAGCAACAAGGAGCGCTGGGCATTTCCCCTGCTCAAGGGGGTTGGTGGAGAGTACTTCGGCTGGGAACAAGCTGCCTCAGGCGTTACGGGAGTCTGGGCCAACGAGAATACCCGGGAGGCAATATGGGATGCGATGTACCGCAAGGAGACTTTCGCCACCACAGGCCCCCGGATCTCAGTTCGCTTCTTTGGAGGCTATGACTATAACGATGAGGATATTCACGGTGATCTGGTCGCCAATGGCTATAAAAAAGGCGTGCCGATGGGCGGGAAACTACCTCAAGCCAGTGAGGGACAGGCACCGACATTCCTTATCGCAGCACTGAAAGACCCTGAGGGCGCCAACCTGGACCGTATTCAAATCATCAAGGGCTGGCTGGATAGCAGCGGACTCACCCGGGAGAAGATCTTTAATGTGAAGTGGTCTGGAAGCCGTAAACTGGATACCGAGGGAAAACTACCCCCGGTTGGGACTACTGTGGATATGAAGACGGCGGAATACACCAACTCCATCGGCTCCCCTCAGCTAATCGCGGTATTCAAAGATCCCGACTTTAACCCCAAGGAAAGAGCCGTCTATTACCTGCGCGCCCTGGAGATACCCACACCCCGATGGACTCTATTTGACAAGGTACGCTTCGGTATTGAAATGGATGAAAAAGTACCCCTTACCCAGCAGGGACGAGCATTCAGCTCGCCAATTTGGTATTCACCCTAGAGTTAAGGAGCCTCTGAATAACTCCGTGATACCTCTGGCTTTCAGAGCGGTTCACAATCAAGGCGCGGCTTCGCAGGAATGTCTAGACCTTTCAAGAAGTCGCAACGCGGAGTGTGAATCGCTCTGCAAGCCCCGAAGGGCGGGCCTTGAAGGCCGCACCTGCTGCGTTGCAGCTCTTGTAAAGGGCTACGGCCATTCGCGGCGAGCTGCGCCTAACATCTGCAGCCTTCAAGACTCGCAGAGGCATTACGGAGTTATTCAGAGGCTCCTTAAATAGCCCGTATATATACGCGATTCAACTACTTGATGGATATGGCAATCTGAACCTCGTTTCCATCCACATACTGCTCAAAATCTGTGGTGAAAGCTCGCTGATGGGGGCAATCCTCCGCAGCGAAATAACTCCAAACCTCGCCCCACAAATCAATTGCGACCTGAGGCATTTCCCCTTTAGCGGAAAACATCAGGTATTTGCCGGGCAGTATTTGAATCGACTTGAAATCCTCAGACATATCCTTCGATAACATATCTGAACATGCATACACATCAAAAAAGCCGGTATGGTCAGATTCGTAGTTGGAGTAAACACCAAATACTTTAGGGTTGCCCCTTAATTTGGGGGCCGCCTCTGCGCCGAACCTATCCCACATTGGCGTTATCTTTGCTGTTTTTGGGTCAGACTCATTGGCGTTCTTAGTGCGGGTATAAAAACCCACTAATTCCAGGCCTTCTAATTCTCTAACTTCCATTTCTATGGACCAATTATTTAGTTATTCGTAGAGTGCCGAATACTATAACAGCTCTCCGGGAACTGGCCAGGCGCATACGGTCACAAGAAATCACAAGTACCTTTTCAAGCTGACTTTACGGATTTCTGCCTTACCTCTGAAGGGGGGTACCCATACATCGATTTATAAAGCTGGGTAAAATAAGATTGACTTGAGAATCCGCTCTCCAGAGCTATATCGACTAAACGCTTATTGGTAGTCTTCAACTGAATATCAGCATGTTGTAACCTACGTTCGTTAATCCAAGCCTTTGGTGACTCAGCTTTAAAGACTTGGCCAAACTTATTCTTGAATGATGTAAGACTCATCCCAATCTGTTTAGCATAATTTGCTACAGACCAGTGCTGAGTAGCATTTTCCTCCATAAATCGACGGAAACGCTCGTTCACCGGATTAACATGCCGAAGCAGCTCGTCAGCTAAGCGACAACCGCAAGCACCCTTCAGCTTTAAGAGAAGTAATTCTTCCAGCTTTAAATAATTCAAACTCTCATCATTTAACTTGCTAAATGCACTCAGTGAGTCCAGAGTAAAGCGTGTGAGATCACACTCTGGAAAAACAAAAGGCACACTTTTGGGGAGCGTTGTCACGCTGGATGCAAGGGCATTCTTTGCTTTAATCAGTACGCGAGTGTGTCGCTCATAAAATCGTGTCAGCATGACCGGGCTGATACTCGCACAGATGATTATTAGGTCTTCTCCCTCAGACAAATTATCAACTGAAACATGGCTCATTTCACCCGATAACCAGATCTCCCCCGAAGCCATAGGGAATTCGCAAGCATCACTATTGATATCAGCAACACCTGAAATCACCATTGTCAGATTAAAATCTGAAGAAAACCCAATTGAAACATTTCCATTTGGTGAAACAAGTATCTTTTGAAACCGAAACAAGTCACCTAAATACTGACTTTCAAATAAGACATTTTGCCTTATGTGAGCGTCCAAATCCTTTTGGCGAGGGGCAATCATGGAATTCACCACTAAATTTACTTCTTCTGTATCTTTACGCTTCACCTGACTCAGCTGAAGCCAAGCTCCAATCACGACACTTTTGTTTCCACTGTGCTCAGGGAGCACTCATCAAGAGATCCGTGCACGGGGTGCGTGGTCACCAAGGGGGAGACAAAGCCGCTTTCGAGTTCAGTCATTAAAACTCACAATCGTTGAATTGAGCGTTTGAAGAATCATTTGAAAGGCGGATACAGTAAAACTATTTGCAGGACTAAAGTGCCACCCCCTTTGGGAAGGGCAACTTTATTAGCCAGGATAAGGGGGAAGTCTCGTAAATTAACCTATAAACAGGAGCATACAATCCTGCACTACATAGCGGGCCCTTCCGAAAAATTCAATTATTCTTCATGCGCGACATAGCAAGTAGACACCCCAATGCACCCTTTACATTTATTTACACTACCTTAAACGGAACAAGAAGAGTCTCTGAGAGTGAGGGATTGTGAGGTTTAAGCATCGCCTATTCTATTAGAAACAGTGTCATCATATGAAAATTACTGACTTAAAAACTCTAAGTATTCACTAGTAGCTCGGCAATGAGAGACCTCAGGTATTTGGCAAAAGATATCTAAAACAGGCCCCATAACCATCTACTGGCTTTGTAAATTATGGAAAACCCAAACAATTTGCCTGATTAAGCCCCTCACTCTGGTGTAATCACCCAAAACCGCTAGGTAATCACAAAGATACTGCCGGGTAATGCAGCTGTTAACTTAACTATCTTTAAACTTAATAAACATTTGATTTGTACCAGGTATGATTTTTTTCTAAAATGTGAGAAGATAGCTTTTAACAATATCCCTCGGCTCGTCATGACGGACTCTGCACCAAATAGGTGCCATGGAACCAAGTGGAATATTTATTGATAAATTGAGAGAAGTTTTATATATAAACTATGCTAGCGGATAAGATCATACCAATACTTAACTTCTATATTTCAATTATAGATTAGTATTTATTAAGATCTTTTCTGTTAACTCTTTAATTTGCCAGTATTAGTAATCAGCAAAACACCCTAAACCAATAAACTCTTAAGCCTTTGAGATTTATGTCAACTAGTTACTCTAAAGAATTAAATCGGCTTGCCCAACTTATGTGGGAGCAAGAAGCGGAGTTGGAGCTTAAGCCCCAGGAAGAGAAAGAAGCAGCCCCTGAAAAGTCCTCAGTCAACAACGCTCCTAATGACGTTTTTTGGGGCAAATGGAAAGGGCGATATATCGTGGTAATGCGCTATATATCTGGTAGAACAACCTCCAATGTTAAGCTCCCTAATATATATGCCGATGAGGCCGATGCCCGCTCTGCCGCCCTCGATATCATTCGAAAATTTCCAGAAGCATCTATTCGCTATCTTTCAGCTAAAGAACTGGCTGTTTACCTATAGCCAACCCTTAAGAGCTTTAGTTGTTGGTTTTTGAGCAGGGTGGCTGCACTGCAGAACCGCCCTCCCTCATATTATTTCTATAGGTCACACTATCGGCAATTAATGCTTTGATATAAATTGACGAACTTCCTCCACAAATACATTGGAGGCAGGCTCACGCCCCAGGAGTAAGTGACCGTCGCTATTGAGACCAACAAATCGAGCGCCAGGTATAGCAGAAGCAATTTCACAGCCCGTTTGAACAGGAATACGCTGGTCTCCTAGTGAATGGATCACTAAAGTGGGCACACTAATCTCTTTGAGCTTGTCCCGCACATCAATACTGCCAAAAACCGATAGGAAGCGGACAGCATTTTCCGGCGAAGTAGTCAGCCGCTGAAACTCATTAAACCACTCTAATTCGCTGGCATTCGCGCTTGGCATAAATGTCGTGGAAAAAATCTGCCGATAAGCAGGGTTATCCTGCCCCCAGCCCGTCGCTGTCAGGGTCATTACTGCTTCACGCTCTTTTATCGTGGCCTCACTGGCACCTATTCGCCAACCTGCGTGATAACCCCCAAACAAAATCAGCTGCCTAACACGCTCTGGGTGTCTTACTGCATATTCAATAGATACTGCCGCTCCTTGCGATATACCTAGCAAAGTAAAGTTATCAACTTCACAGGCATCGACGACTGTCTCAAGGTCTGTAACAAACGACTCAAAAGAGATATTTTCAACTTCCCAATCCGACAGGCCATTCCCACGCTCATCGTAACGAATAAACTGGTGGTCGACAGAAAGCTCCCGAAACAATGGACTCCATATCGGAGAGTCCCAGTCATGCTCTAAATGACTCAACCAGTTTGCGGCTTTAACTATAGGAAGCCCCTCTCCCATCTTGGCATAGGCAATACGCACACCATCGCTGGCCGTACAAAACTCAACCTTCTGTTGAGTTAGCAGTTTACGCCCCGTAGCTAAATCATCACCGGATTTCTGAACTACCGACTCACCAAGCCTGCAGGGCGACCATGTAATGCCTGCTTTGCGGAATCGGTCAGCAAGCCTTGTCCGTTCGAACTCCACTTCACCACTCAATCCCAATGAGCTCAACAAATGCAGTAACTGCGTTGCAGCGTTTGGGTTATAGGGCTCCAATGCCACCCAGCTGCGGGCCCAAGTTAACTGGTCCGGTATAGGAACGCCAGGGTGAGAGGACAAGCGGGACAGCACCCTCCCTTGCAATTGAACAATCTCTTGACGTTCAGACAGCAACCACCGTTGAAATAGTTCTTGATCGGGCAGATCGATCCCATCCAGGAAAGGCTCCTGCAGCTGTCGATGGATATCTTCCAGCTCTGCTGCCAGAACGCCGGGGGAATCAAGCTTAAGTGCTATTTCGGCAACATCAATACAAATGCCTTCCGTATCCAAGCTGACACGCTCTCTATCAGCAATGAGGCGCTCTATTTCTGGGTCGTTGACAATGGATCGAATTTTACTCAAAGACCAGCGCAGGGAGGCACGCGGATCATCGGGCAGCTCCCAAAATATCTCACATAAGCGATCTCTCCTGTGAGGTCTCGCAGCCAACAGTAAGAAAGCCAAAAGTGCTCGAGTTTTTCTTGAAGGTGGTAGATTAACTGGGCTGCCATCTCGGGAGACCAGCAGGTCGCCCAGCATTTGGATTGAGATTCCCATTGATAAGTTATTAACCCCTGAAATGTAAGGTACTAGCAGTTCTCAGAGAAAGGCGCCGGTGATTTTCTCAAGGATAATTGTTAGCTGCAAACACCGCTCGCGAAAGATGTGAAACCCTCTGCCAAAAACGCTTATTCCAAGATAGACAGCAATGAGAATACCAACGGCGCAGTGAAGCTTAAATCTGGCCAAGAAAGCACACTCCATTGGGCTTCTTTAGGGGTTAGAGTGGAATCGAAGAATTAGTCTGGCTCGATAGTCTTATCAGGAGATTCTGAAAATGCCCCAAATGGACCCCAGTGAAGGGCTAGATCCCCCAATATATAATGGGCATCTACAAGAAGTAGAGCAAACATATTGAGGAGCCGGACAACCGTATCGGAAAGGAGTTAAAAACCCATTTTCAAAATCAAAACCATGTCAGTATGGGTCTTATAGCCTAGGCCAATATTTGGAGCTTTGACTCACAAAAGGCCCTTAGAAACTCATACTAAAACAAACTTACGGAAGGGTTATCAATAAAGAATCGTATGAGCCAAAAGTAGAAGGGAGAGCGACTTCGCCAGGCTTACAACCTGTGAACACCCCGCCCAACTACCTAAAACACTTTGCAAATGCGCAAGCGCTACCTTACAAGTCTCAACTATCTGTCACTGTGCACAAAGATATCAAATCCCAGAGCCCTTGAAGTTCTATACAATCTAGAATCACTGTGATAATGCTCATACCACTTTCTAAATTGTGCATATTTCAGAAACTTAAACTCACCCTTATTGGGGTCAAAAAAGTAGCTTACCTTATCCGCAGATGGCTCAATGCGAAATGCCATCGCATGCCCCCACCCAGTACCTGCAGTTCTCAACATACAGTGGATGGTATTAGACTGCTGCTTGAAGCAATCTTTGGATTCAAGAGCATCAAAAGACGCAGCAAACTGATCTTTCAACGAAGGACTTTTCTTCTTCTGTGCAATACCGCTACCCGCCTGCCCAATATTGCGAAACCCCTGAGATTCCAAATATTGTTTAGTCTCCTTAATCATCTCAAAAGATGTGCTAGGCCTACCCTCAGTTCCATTTGCAAACTTAAATCGATACATAGAGGCAAATCTCTGAGCGACCACGGCTATTTTTGTATCATCAATACTGCCACCGGTAGTTAACGCATCCTGAAGCCCCGACTGAAGGGCTTTACTGACCCAGCTAACTGACAGAGCCTCACAAATCCCACCCTTGGTATGCGGATGCTTTTTGGTAATTTTTGAATAGCTTCCCTGACTGAACTTCCAGGTTAACTGCCCACCGTAATTGGACGCACTTGCATCACTATTCAGTAAACTTGGCATTTTTTATCCTCACATCACAACCGAATATTCGGCTTTATTTATATTATCCGGGCTTTATGCAAGCAATGTGCAAATTTAGTGATTAATTATTATTAGAAAAAATATCACCCGAACATTTCCTTTAAAAACCACGACAAAATTCAAAGAATGCACCTCAACCGATCAACTCATCACAAGAAAGTGACAAACAAAACACTGAGGTATCACCCACCTTTAAGAGAACCTTAAAATTAAAACGCAGCTTAGCAATGACTATATTAGTTTGAATGGTCGAAAATATAACGTTTTCAACATGCTATATTTTTACAGACTACAAGTCCACGATAAGCGATCAATGTCGCCATCAGGCAAAACAACCACAAAATAATTACTGTTATTTAAAATTCACTATAGGCAACAAGGTATTTCGGTTTACTTAAGGGGCCTCTGAATAGAGACTGGTTTTAAATATACTTATCAGTACAGCAATTTGACTAAACACCCAGTTAATTTTAAATCAACACATTGATTTAATTACCCTCGGTAAACAGGCACCAATCCGTACCTTTCGCTACACCGCATAACGTACTCAAAAGAGACATAAACAAACGATCAGAAGTAAGAATCAATGAACTTGGATCAAAAAGGCTAAAGAGCCACTACATCGTGGCTCTTTTTTGTCTCGGAGGGATATTGCTACTGTTGTGCTCCATACCCGCCAGGGGAAGTTTTAACCTAGGGCGGAAGGAGTAAATACTGGAAGCTCTGGAAGCAACATCAGTTACACGAGAGAATCTTAAGTATCCTGGCGAACCACTAAACTGCCAAAACCAATCAATAGGCCACCACTAAAACGCTGAACCCATCTTTGCATATTCCCACCAATGGAAGCCACTTTCCACTTCGACAACATAGTCGCAAGTGCCAGAAACCACAGGAATATTATTGATGCATGAAGTGAGACCAGCAGGAAAGCCTCATAGTAACTAGAGCTGCCAACTGAGATAAACTGCGGAAAGGCCGCGAGATAAAACATCGATACCTTGGGGTTAAGAATCTGGGTTAGAAAGCCCTCACCAAAATTTCGATACGAGCTCCCAGGAGCTGCTGTAATTGGTGACAATTCATCCCCTGTATCCTTCACGGACGATTTTGACAGCGTGGCTAATATCGTTTTCACACCCAAATAAACCAGGTAGGCAGCCCCAAGATATTTGATAATTGTATAAACCTCAGACGACTGCAATATAATCGCCGACAAGCCCAAAATTGAAATGGCACCATGGGCAAATGTTGCTGAAACCAGCCCAAAAATATTCTCTACTCCCGGCCTCAGCCCCCTACTAGCTACTGTTTTAAGAATCAGGACGCTGTTCGGCCCTGGTGAAATAACCAACAAAAGAGAGATTGCAGCAAATGCGAGGATTTCACTCATAACAATAAACACCTTAAAGAAAGCCAGTGGATAAGGGGTATATCTAAGGAGGTCTCCGAGCCAAGGGTTGGCTCGGACTAAGGTCAATACAGGTAAGTTGCCGTACCGGTAGCAATCAATTCATCCGTGTCGTTAATCAACTCCATTCTCGTTACAACCAGCTTGTTACCGGTGCGCAGAATTGAGCCATGGCAGAGAAAGTGTTCTCCCCTGCCCGGCTTTAGGTAGTCAACACGCATGTCGACCGTACCCAGCTTTAATAGGCGGTCCACTTTTTCTTTCCAGTGCACATCTCCCAGATGCTGGTAGGCGGCGACCATTGCGGTCAAACCACCAACCGTATCCAGGGCGGTGGCAATTACGCCACCGTGCAGGATGTTCTTCCACACATTGCCGATCAACTGTGGGTTCAGTTCAAAGCCTGCGGAAAGTGTGAGCGCCTCCAGGTCCAGGTCGCGCATCTCAAGTCCAATTTGTTGATTAAAAGGAATCTGCTCAAAAAACTCCTTTACCAACGCCTGAAACTCACTGGGTGAGGGTTCTGTCATAGGCGGGCAACCCGGTTGAGCCCATCCAGCGCAGCACTGCGATATGCCTCTGCCATGGTGGGGTAGTTAAAGGTGGTATTAACGAAATAATCGATTGAATTATTCGGTGCTGGCTGTTTCATAATGGCCTGGCCAATATGCACAATCTCAGCTGCCTCTGCCCCAAAGCAGTGAATGCCCAGGATTTCGTGAGTCTCGATATGGAACAAAATCTTGAGCATGCCTACGCGCTCACCAGAAATCTGCGCCCGCGCAGTGTGCTTGAACAGTGCGCGGCCCACTTCGTAGGGTACTTTGGCTGCGGTTAGCTCTGATTCGGTTTTACCTACAGAGGAAATCTCTGGAAGGGTATAAATCCCGGTAGGCGCATCTTCAATTACTCGATGGCCACGGCCCGCAATCGCTGCTGCAACCGCACGCCCCTGGTCATAAGAGGCACTGGCAAGGCTCGGCCACCCAATCACATCACCTACCGCAAAGATATTTTCAATTTCGGTACAGTAGTGATCGTCAACGCTCAATTGTCCGCGATGGTTCGCTTCCAGGCCGACATTCTCCAGGCCGAGGGAGCTGGTGTTGCCAGTACGGCCATTACACCAGAGCAGTGCATCCGCATGAATACGTTTGCCAGACTGCATCTCCATAATTACGCCCTGCTCATTGGGCAGTACCCGCGCATACTCCTCCTGGTGGCGAACAGTCACGCCCATATCGCGCAGGTGATAGCTCAGTGCATCAGAAATCTCATCATCAAGAAATTCCAGCAGGCTGTTACGGGTATTAATCAAATCCACCTTAACGCCGAGGCCAGCGAAGATAGACGCGTATTCACAGCCGATAACACCAGCACCATAGATCATAATGGAGTGAGGGGTGTGCTGCATGTCCAGGATCATATCGCTGTCGTAGACCCGTTCGTGATCAAAGTCTACATCGGCGGGGCGATAAGGGCGTGAGCCAGTAGCAATAATAAATTTCTTCGCTGTAATAGTTTCCGCCGCACCATCGGGCATAAGCACCTCGACAGTATGTTCATCGCGGAACTTAGCTTCGCCGACGATCAGCTCAACCCGGTTGCGGGCATAAAATGAAGTGTGCATTTCCACCTGATAGGAAATGACTTTATTCACCGTCTGCATTACCTGGGGGAAAGTAAGGCGGCGGGGTTCACCCAATGCGCGAAAAACGCTCTGGGTGTTATAACGCATCAACTGTTTGACAGAGTGGCGCAGCGCCTTGGAGGGAATGGTACCTTTGTGAGTACAATTACCACCAACCACTTGGCGCTTTTCAATAACCGCAACGCGCATGCCCTTTTTTGCTGCGCTCATTGCGGCGGCCTCTCCAGCCGGGCCAGAACCAATTACTACCAGGTCAAACTTTTGCTCTGCCATTAAATGCTCTAATTCTATTTTCCAAACGGAGTCCACAGCGCGCTAACACCATTTACTCAATACTAAATATACGGTTATCGACACCACTTGTGCCAATGACATAAAACAACAAGCCCGTTGATCACGGGCTTGTTGGAGAAGGAAAGCTTACTTGCGTTTAGATGCGTCGTAAGCGAGATCTTCGGCAGTCATCTGCTGCTGTCTTTGCCTCTCCTGTTCCTTTTCACACTCATCGTCATCGCCACCACAGACTGTGCAATCCTGCTTCATGCCGATATTGTTGAGCCCGCCACAAGTTCCTTTTAACGGTTTGTTCTGAACCATGGCCCCGATCGCCATACCGGCAACAACGAGCAACATGGCCACAAAGGCAAATATGAAAATTGTCACTTCTCAGACCTCTCTACATAAGGTTTAAAGCCAGAGCTAGAACGCTCTTCGAAACCTGAATCAGTTTTCACCACCATAAAGACGGCTAGATTATCTCTTTCTGCCAGCGCCATGCCGGCATCAGCACCGAGGACATTGATCGCGGTAGCCAGACCATCGGCTTCAGCACAGGTTTCCGCAATAACGGTTACCGATGCCAACTTGTGCTTGATGGACCGCCCGGAGCGTGGGTCAATGCTATGGGAGTAACGAACACCATCCCTTTCGTAGTAGTTGCGATAGTCTCCACTCGTAGCTACTGCCTTCCCACTCACCGCAATTGGCTCCTGCACCATCTGACCTGCCACGCTGGGTACTTCAATGCCAATTACCCAGGTCTTACCCTTTGGATTCACACCCTTAGTTCGCAGTTCACCGCCAATTTCGACCAAGTAGTTTCGAATACCCAGGTCTTCCAATAGCTCGGCAACCCGATCAACGCCATGGCCCTTGGCAATCGCTGAAAGATCCACCTCAACGGGGCGGCTCTTGATAACAGTGTCTGGCTTACGGGTCAGGGTTAACGCATCGGAACCGACGACGGTTAGCAGATCGGCAATGTCTTTATCTGAGGGGATATGCTCCGGTTCGGGCTGGGGACCAAAACCCCACAAGTTGACCAGAGGGCCGACCGTCACCTCGAAAGCGCCCTCACTGCGGCGATAAATATCCAGGGACATTTCCAGTACATCTGCCAAGTGTTGGCTAACCGGGATCGCCTGCCCTACCGGGCTTTGGTTAAAGCGCATTAACTCAGAGTCGTCGATATAGGTCGACATCTCCTGGTTGACCTGCTGCAACTCATCGTCGATCAACTGCTGCAACTCACCCTGCTCCAGCCCAGAGGGCACCTGAACGACGGTGATGTGATAGCTGGTTCCCATGGTGCGGCCAGCCAACTGCCAGGACTCCGGCGAAGGAGCGCAAGCCGATAAAATTACAGCCGCCCAAAGCAAAAACAGGGCCGTAAAGACGGGCCCTGTTTTTGAGTTTGTCGGGCCTGTGATTGCTTTTAGCAAGCTAAGCCCTCCAATTATCCGCCGAAGTCATCCAGCAGGATATTTTCATCTTCTACACCCAAGTCCTTGAGCATATTGATGACTGCCGCGTTCATCATGGGCGGCCCACACATGTAGTACTCACAATCTTCCGGAGCCGGGTGGTCCTTCAGGTAGTTTTCATATACCACGTTGTGGATGAATCCGGTGTAACCCGTCCAATTGTCTTCCGGCTGTGGGTCGGACAGAGCCACATGCCACTGGAAGTTATCGAACTCGGAAGCCAGACCGTTGTAGTCATCTTCGTAGAACATCTCGCGCAGGGAGCGCGCACCGTACCAGAAGCTGATCTTACGGGTGGAATTCAGGCGCTTGAGCTGATCAAAGATGTGTGAACGCATTGGCGCCATACCGGCACCACCACCGATAAATACCATCTCGTTGTCAGTTTCCTTGGCGAAGAACTCACCAAAGGGACCGTACACCTTAATCTTGTCACCTGCCTTCAGGCTGAAAACGTAGGAAGACATCTGACCCGGCGGAATGCCCTCAGTACGGGGCGGCGGAGTCGCGATACGGATGTTGAACTTAACAACACCTTTCTCTTCCGGGTAGTTAGCCATGGAGTAAGCGCGAACCACAGGCTCGGTCACTTTGGACTCCAGCTTGAAGAAGCCAAAGTGCTCCCAGTCGCCACGGTACTGCTCTTCGACATCGAAGTCAGCAAACTTGACATGGTGAGCCGGAGCTTCCAGCTGTACGTAACCACCAGCGCGGAAGTCAACGTTTTCACCTTCGGGCAGACGCAGGGTCAGCTCCTTAATAAAGGTGGCCACGTTCGGGTTGGATTCCACAGTGCACTCCCACTGCTTAACACCAAACACCTCTTCCGGCACTTCGATTTCCATGTCTTGCTTAACCGCAACCTGACAGGAAAGACGCTTGCCTTCTTTTGCATCGCGCGGGGTAAAGTGAGCCGCTTCAGTCGGCAGCATATCGCCACCACCGGAATTCACCTTACAGATACACTGCGCACAGCTGCCGCCGCCACCACAGGCGGAGGCCAGGAACAGGTTGTTGGCAGCCAGGGTTTGCAGCAGCTTGCCGCCGGCCGGTACGGTGAGAGTCTTCTCACCGTTAACCAGGATGTTGACGTTGCCGGTGTTTACCAGGCGCGAGCGGGCCGCAAGGATCACCGCTACCAGCGCCAATACGATGACGGTAAACATCGCTACGCCGAGGATAATTTCAATACTCATTCTATTGTTTTCCCCGCTTAGATATCGATGCCGCCGAAGGACATGAAGCCCAGGGACATCAGACCAACAGTTACGAAGGTGATACCCAGACCTTTCAGACCATCCGGAACGTCACTGTACTTCAGCTTTTCACGAATACCGGCCAGAGCGGTAATCGCCAGTGCCCAGCCGAGGCCGGCACCGAAGCCATAGGCAACACTCTCGCCAAACGCGTACTCGCGCTCGACCATGAACAAGGAAGCACCCATGATGGCGCAGTTCACGGTAATCAGCGGCAGGAATACACCCAGCGCGTTGTAGAGAGCCGGTACATATTTATCCAGGAACATCTCCAGGATCTGTACCAGTGCCGCAATTACGCCGATGTAGGACAACAGGCCGAGGAAGCTCAGGTCCACGTCGGGGTAACCGGCCCATGCCAGTGCACCGTCTTTCAGCAGGTAGGTGTAGATCAGGTTGTTCACCGGTACTGTCAGAGTCAGCACCACGATAACCGCAACACCCAGGCCAATAGCGGCCTCGATCTTCTTCGATACCGCCAGGAAGGTACACATACCGAGGAAGAAGGCCAGCGCCATGTTTTCAACGAAAACGGCGCGGATAATCAAAGAAATATAATGTTCCACGGATTAGGCCTCCTGCGCTTGGGAATTAGGCGCAATCTTGAACTCATCTTCTTCCACCTGTGCCGGTTTCCAGGCACGGATCGCCCAGATGAACAGGCCGATCAGGAAGAATGCACTCGGCGGCAACAGCAGCAGGCCGTTGGGGATATACCAACCGCCGTTGCTCACGGTAGTCAGGATATCTACACCGAACAGTTTGCCGGCGCCGAAGAGTTCACGAACCACCGCGAGACCGATCAGGATCACACTGTATCCCAGACCGTTACCAAGACCGTCGAAGAAGCTGGGCAGCGGCGGGTTCTTCATAGCGAAGGCTTCCGCACGGCCCATTACGATACAGTTGGTAATGATCAGACCAACGAATACAGACAGCTGCTTGGAGATGTCGTAAGCCAGGGCCTTGATCAGCTGGTCTACCAGGATTACCAAAGAGGCAATCACGGTCATCTGTACAATGATACGGATGCTGTTCGGGATCTGTTTGCGGATCAGGGATACCGCAACGTTGGAACAGGCCACAACCGAGGTCAGTGCGATACACATTACCAGGGTAACCTGCAGCGAGCTGGTAACAGCCAGTGCAGAACAGATACCCAGGATCTGCAGCGCGATCGGGTTGTTGTTAAAAATCGGCTCTAGCAGAGTATCTTTAATTTTCATGCTTATGCCTCCCCTGCTTTCAGGTTTTTCAGGAAGGGTCCATAACCCTGGTTACCCAACCAGAAGTTCACCAGGTTGCTAACGCCCTTACTGGTCAGAGTTGCACCAGACAGACCATCTACTTCGTGAATCGCGTCTGGGCTGTTGGGGTTAACCTGACCCTTAATCACTGCGATATCCACGTCGCCCTGGTTGTTGAAGACTTTCTTACCAATCCACTGAGCTTTCCAGTTGGGGTTGTCAACTTCACCACCCAGTCCCGGAGTTTCCTTGTGCTCGTAGAAGCCGAGGCCCGCTACGGTGTCGAGGTTGCTCTCCAGAGCGAGGAAGCCGTACAGGGTGCCCCACAGGCCATAACCGCGAATCGGTAGAATGATCTTGTCCAGCTTGCCGTCTTTCTCTACCAGATATACCTCTTTGGTATTTTCCCGGCGGATAATTTTGGCAGTATCCTCTTTAGCCGGCAGTTTTTCACTGTCAGACGGGATCTTGGCAGCAGCGCGACCGCTGCCACCAGCCGGAGCCTGATCGGTAAACTTACCGGTATTCAGGTCGACGTATTTGATTTTCACGTCGGCGAAGGCCTTTTCGACTTCCGCTTTATCAGCGTGAGAGTCTTTCAACAGGCCGCCAGCCATCAGTACGTTGCGCTTCATGTCCAGCTCGGCATTCGCCTGCTGGGCAGGCTTCAGCATTACCGCAGCGGTGGATACCACTACGGAGCACACCAGGCACATTACCAGCGCGACAATCAGAGTACCGGTTACGGAATCTTTATTAGCCACGTGCCAACCTCCGTTTGATATTGGACTGCACCACAAAGTGGTCAAACAGCGGAGCGAACAGGTTGGCGAACAGGATCGCCAGCATCATGCCTTCCGGGAAGGCCGGGTTCACCACACGAATCAGGACAACCATCACCCCGATCAGGATGCCGTACCACCAGCGACCAGTGTTGGTCATCGCAGCGGATACAGGGTCCGTAGTCATAAAGATCAGACCGAAGGCAAAACCGCCCACTACCAGGTGCCAGTACCAGGGTACATGGAACATCGGGTTGCTAGCGTCGGTAGCAATCATGTTGAACATGAAGGAAGTGGCCATCATACCCAGCAGAGTGCCGGCTACGATGCGCCAGCTGGCGATCTTCATGCCCATCAGGATTACGCCGGCAATCAGGATAGCCAGGGTAGAAGTTTCACCAATGGAACCATGGATCTGACCGAAGAAAGCGTCAAACCAGGTTACCTGGCCAACAGCAGCATTGACGATACCGTTCTGGATACCTTCACTGGCCATAACAGACAGCGCAGTAGCACCGGTATAACCGTCAACCGCAGTCCAAACCGCATCTCCAGACATTGCTGCCGGATAGGCAAAGAATACGAAGGCACGGCCGGTAAGAGCCGGGTTGAGGAAGTTCTTGCCGGTACCACCGAATACTTCCTTACCGATAACCACACCGAAGCTGATGCCCATAGCCACCATCCACAGAGGCAGATCCGGCGGACAGGTCAATGCGAACAGGATGGAGGTTACAAAGAAGCCTTCGTTGACTTCGTGACCGCGCACCGCAGCAAACAGGACTTCCCAGATACCGCCCACAATAAAAGTGACCGCATAAATAGGCAGGAAGTACATAGCGCCGTAGACAAAGTTGTCCCACAGGCTAGCTGGGTTGTAGGAAGTCAGAGCGCCGATAATGGCGTGACGCCAGCCGGACAGATCCGGGTTGGTCATACCTTCCAGAATGGTGTTGGACTGGAAACCGATATTCCACATACCGTAGAACGCCGGGATCATGGCACAAGCCCAAACGGTGATCATAATACGCTTCAGGTCGATACCGTCGCGCACGTGAGCAGTGGTTTTGGTCTTGTCTGCCGGCTGGAACAGACCGGTGTCAATCGCTTCAAACAGGGCGTAGAACTTTTCGAACTTACCGCCTTTGTGAAACTTGGGTTCGATCGAATCGAGGAATTTACGCAACATACTTACCCCTCCTTCTCAATACGGGTCAGGTTGTCCCGCAAAATGGGGCCGTACTCGTACTTGCCCGGACACACAAAGGTGCACAACGCCAGATCTTCTTCGTCCAGCTCCAGTGCACCCAGCTTCTGAGCCATTGCAGTATCGCCAACGATCAGGGAGCGCAGCAACTGAGTGGGTAGTACATCCAGCGGCATGACTTTCTCATAACTACCGACGGGTACCATGGCACGCTCAGAACCGTTGGTGCTGGTGGTGAAGTTGAACAGCTTGTTCTTCACCAGGCGCGACAGATAAATCGGGAATACAGAGAAACGCTTATTACCCGCACGCAGATAGTGCAGGAACGGACGCTCATCGCCCTCTTCCAGTACAGAAATCTGGTTGTGGTAGCGACCCAGGTAAGCCATCGGGCCAGCAGCGGTGCGGCCACCAAATACAGAGCCGGAGATGATGCGATCGTTATCGCCTTTCAGCTCATCAGAAGTCAGGGTTTCCAGACTGGCACCGAGGCGGGTGCGCAGCAGACGCGGCTGCTTGACCTGAGGGCCTGCCAGGGAAACGACACGATCGGTAAACAGCTTACCGGTGGTAAACAGTTTGCCTACAGCGATCACATCCTGGTAATTAATGGTAAATACACTGCGGTTGCCAGAAACTGGCTTCAGGTAGTGGATGTGGGTACCGGACAGACCTGCCGGATGGGGCCCGGCAAAGGTTTCGCGGCGAATATTCGCTGCGTTCGGTACTGGAATATCCGTATCTGGAGCAGTACAGACGTAAGTGGTTTCTGCCAGTTTGGAAAGAATCTCAACGCCCTGGGAGAAGGCTTTGGGATTCTCAGCAATCACTACTTCTGGATTGGCTGCCAGAGGGTTGGTGTCCATCGCATTGATAAACACAGCTACCGGCTCAGCGTCCAGGGCGGGAACGCGGCTGAACGGGCGGGTGCGCAGTGCGGTCCACATGCCGGACTCAACCAGGTTTTCAACGACCTGTTCGCGAGTCAGACCAGACAGTTTATCTGCGCTGTAGCTTTGGAACTGTTCCGCTGCATCGCCGTCTATGCCAATCACGACGGATTGCAGAACACGACGAGCGCCACGGTTAATCGCAACAACACGACCGGCAGCAGGCGCTGTGTAGCGCACGCCTTCAGTTTTTTTGTCGCTAAACAACAGCTGACCAAGATTGACGCGATCCCCTACAGCCACTGCCATTGTCGGCTTCATCCCGTGATAATCGGGGCCGAGAACAGCAACGGTCTTGATCGCAGGTCCTTTTTGAATGACCTGCTCGGGCGCGCCGGATATGGGTAAGTCCAATCCCCGACGGATCTTTCTCATACGCCTATGCCTAAGTTTCTAGTTTAAAAAAATTGCAATAGGACCCACCGTCCCATGCCTGGGATGACGGGTCCTATTGTGGAATTCCGTGCTGCGAGGGCTTATGCCGTATCACCCGTGAACCGGGAGGAAGGAAGCTGACTAATTGGTTGTGCGCGCTAACTTCTCGGCGCACGGCCGCCCCGCAAAATCGCGCGCATTATAAAGACGGGCCAGAGTCATTACCAGCCTGGAAAGTCGTTAAGTGGCACTAAGATCGGAAATTTCTGTTGAAAAAACAGGGATTTGGGGAGGCATGGCGCGGCGACTGGGACAGTCGCCGGAACCCCGCAGTCGGCTCTGGGTACCGACTGCGGCAAGGAGGCTTGACGCCTTAGTCTTCTTTGGGGAACTGCTTATAACGAACGCCAGCCATATCTTCCAGGCAGCGAACTACCTGACAGCTATAACCAAACTCGTTGTCATACCAGCAGTAGAGCACAGCGTTCTTGCCATCCACGATAGTCGCAGTGGAATCGAATACGCAGGCAACGCGGGAGCCAACAAAATCGCTGGACACCACTTCCGGGGAGTTGGTGAAATCGATCTGCTGACGCAGCGGCGAGTGCAGTGCCACATCGCGCATATATTCGTTCAGCTCTTCCTTGGTGGTCTCTTTACCCAGGTTCAGGTTAAGGATCGCCATGGAAACATTAGGGGTCGGAACGCGAATTGCGTTGCCGGTGAGCTTACCTTTCAACTCGGGCAGCGCTTTGGCAACCGCCTTGGCAGCACCAGTTTCAGTCAGAACCATATTCAGCGCTGCTGCGCGACCGCGACGCTCACCTTTGTGGTAGTTGTCGATCAGGTTCTGGTCGTTGGTGTAGGCGTGTACGGTTTCTACGTGGCCGTGCTCAACGCCGTAGCCATCCATCATCGCTTTCAGGACAGGCACGATGGCGTTAGTGGTACAGGAAGCGGCGGACAGTACCTTGTCTTCCGGCTTGATGTCGCTGCTGTTGATACCGTAAACGATATTCTTGATATCGCCCTTGCCCGGTGCAGTCAGCAGCACCTTGGAAGCGCCTGGGCTCTGCAGGTGCTGGCTCAGACCTTCTTCATCGCGCCATACACCGGTGCTGTCAACGATAATCGCATCGTCGATACCGTGCTGGGTGTAATCCACTTCCTGAGGGGAGTTGGCGTAGATGATCTTGATTTCGTTACCGTTACAGATCAGGGAGTTGGTCTCCTCGTCCACACGGATAGTGCCCTGGAAGGCGCCATGTACGGAGTCGCGGCGCAGCAGAGAAGCGCGCTTCACCAAGTCGTTGGGGGCCTTGCCCTTGCGCAGTACGATAGCGCGCAGACGCAGAACATCACCACTACCAGCCTTGTCGATCAGCAGGCGGGCAACCAGACGGCCGATACGACCAAAACCGTAGATCACAACATCTTTGGATTCGGGCAGAGGCTTGCCGGCACCCGCTGCGTCGGACAGCTCTTCACGTACAAACTCGTCCACAGACAAGCCGCGATCGTCGCGCATGTACTTGTTGGTCATGGTTCCCAGGTCGATATGTACGGGACCCAGCTCCATCTTGCAGATGGCTTCCAATACAGGGAAGGTTTCAAACTCGGAGAGTTCATTTTCCTCAACCTGACGCACGAAACGGTGCGCTTTCATAATGCTCAGAACTGAGCGATTAACCAGGTTGCGGCCGTACATATAAATACCGACGTTGCTCTCACGGTTGAGCTTTCCAATCATCGGGATCATGGATTCAGCCAGTGCTTCACGCTGTTTCCAGTCCTTGAAAAAGTCCGCGGGCTTCGGTCGCTTCTGAGTCACTATCGGACACCTCTGCAATGTATTTAGTAGGCAAGAAATACGGCCTTGAAACCACTCAGGACCGCATGGCTGCGCATTATAGTGTTCGCTTTACACTGCGCAACTGAGCAAAAAAGAGCCAAAAAAATGTAGTAAAACTACCTTTTTGTAGTCCACCCGAGCGACATTGCGCAATCCATAAAAAAGCGTAGTTGTTCCCGACTGGAAACACAGGCAGGGTTAACATTCCCTGCAAGCAAAACTGTTCGCGGCTACAATAGCCGACCTCGAAGACATCTCGAATGAATGCGCGGATATATAAGGAAAGATGACAGAAATACAGCCCCTGACCCCACCGAAGTTTCGCTCCTCCAGTGACCGACAATTTTGGGGACAACTGCATGGCGCAGCTGCCGCGCTCGCCATCCTCAACGCGGCACGCAATAACAAAGCGCCCACCCTGTTAATCACAAAGGACAGTCTCGAAGCGCACCGTTTAGAGGTGCAATTGAAATTTTTTAACAAAGCGCGGCGAGATAAGGGGGAAAACGGGGAGCTGGAAATTTTCCATTTTCCCGACTGGGAAATTCTCCCCTACGACACCTTCTCTCCCCACCAGGACATCATCTCGGATCGCCTCGCCACCCTTTACCAGCTGCCGAAAATGGGGGCCGGGATCGTCATAATCCCAGTCAGCACCCTGATGCACCGGCTACCACCCTGCAATTATATTGCTGGCAATGCGCTGATATTGGAGGAGGGGCAGCAGTTTGATATCGATATCCAGCGGAGACTGCTGGAGCAGGCCGGCTACCACTGCGTAGACACCGTCTACGAACACGGCGAATTCGCTGTGCGCGGCTCACTGATGGATATTTTTCCAATGGGCAGCCCCCTGCCCTACCGCATCGATCTTTTCGACGATGAAATTGAATCCCTGCGCACCTTTGACCCGGAAACCCAACGCACCATCGACAAGGTGAAAACCATTCACCTTTTACCTGCGCGGGAATTCCCTTTGCACAAGGCTGCCCTGTCAGGGTTTCTGCAAAATTGGCACGGTGAATTCGATAGCGATCCCAGCCAAGTGCCAATTTACCAGGATATCAGTGCAGGAATTGCCCCGGCGGGCATTGAGTATTACCTGCCCCTGTTCTTCGATGGGAACTGCTCAAGCCTGTTCGACTATCTGCCCGAGGGCAGCCAGGCATTTTTACAGGGAGATATCCAACAGCCGCTGGACAATTTCTGGCGCGAAGTCAGCAATCGCTATGAAAGTCGTCGCGGCGACCTGACCCGCCCCATATTGCCACCGCGCCAGATTTTACTGGAAATTGATGAGCTTAACGGTGCCCTGAAGTCCATGCCCCGGGCAACCTTCTCTGCGGAGAGTCTTCCGGAAGCCCAGGGCAACTGTAATTTTGACACTTCAGTACCCCCCTCACTGCCAGTAGATGGCAAGTCCGAACAACCCCTGGCTGCACTGGAAAGCTACCTGATGGAATACTCCGGTCGGGTGCTATTTTGTGCTGAAAGTAGCGGGCGCCGCGAAGCGCTGCTGGAGCTATTAAAGGGCATACGGCTAAGCCCTCCCAGCTTCCAAAGCTGGCAGGACTTCCTCGCCGCAAAGGACACTATCGGGATTACCGTAGCCCCCATCGATCAAGGGCTGCTGCTTAAGGACCCGCAAATCAACTTGATCGCGGAACCGCAGTTATTTGGTGAGCGGGTACTGCAGCAACGCCGCCGTAAAAAAGCCAAAGATGAAGCGGACAACGCGGTTAAAAACCTGGCTGAACTGCGCATGGGCACTCCCGTCGTTCACATTGATCACGGCGTAGGTCGTTATCGCGGCCTACAGCATCTGGAGATCGACGGGCAACCGGCAGAATTCCTGACCCTTGAATATGCCGACGATGCCAAACTCTACGTACCGGTAGCCAGCCTGCACTTGATCAGCCGCTACTCCGGTGCCGATGAAGCCCTGGCCCCGCTGCACAGAATGGGCAGTGAACAGTGGCAAAAAGCCAAACGCAAAGCCGCCGAGAAAGTCCGCGATGCAGCTGCAGAGCTGCTGGATATCTACGCCCGCCGCGAAGCCCGTATTGGCCATGCCTTCGATAACCCTCAATTGGCCTACCGGGAGTTTTCCGCAGGTTTCCCCTTCGAGGAAACACCGGATCAACAACAGGCTATCGAGGCAGTTCTGGGGGATATGCTCTCAGATAAGCCGATGGACCGACTGGTTTGCGGCGACGTGGGATTCGGCAAGACAGAAGTGGCCATGCGAGCTGCATTTGTCTCGGCCCACGCAGGTATGCAAGTGGCCATGCTGGTTCCCACCACCCTGTTGGCCCAGCAACACTATCAATCCTTCCAGGATCGCTTTGCCGATTGGCCGATCAATATCGAGGTGATCTCCCGCTTCCGGTCCGGCAAGGAAGTGGACAGCGTGAAAGAGAAGGTTGCCAGTGGCAAGGTGGACATCCTGGTTGGCACCCACAAGCTGTTGCAAAGCGATCTGGACTTTAAAAATCTCGGCCTGCTGATTATCGACGAAGAGCACCGCTTTGGCGTCCGGCAGAAGGAGCGTCTGAAGAGCCTGCGCTCCGAGGTGGATATCCTCAACCTTACCGCCACCCCTATTCCCCGCACCCTGAATATGGCCATGGCCGGTATTCGCGATCTATCGGTGATCGCCACCCCACCAGCACGGCGTCTCTCCGTGAAAACCTTCGTGCGCGAGCGCGATGATGCCCTGGTAAAAGAGGCTATCCTGCGGGAGATATTGCGCGGCGGTCAGGTGTATTTCCTACACAACGAAGTCAAAAGCATTGAGCGAATCGCGCGGGAGCTACAGGAGATGATTCCCGAGGCCCGTATCGGCATAGGCCACGGCCAGATGCGCGAACGGGAGCTGGAACAGGTAATGAGTGACTTCTATCACAAGCGCTTTAATGTCCTGGTCTGTACCACCATTATCGAAACCGGTATCGACGTCCCCACAGCCAACACGATACTGATCGAGCGCGCAGACAAGTTCGGCCTGGCCCAGCTTCACCAGTTGCGCGGTCGCGTGGGACGCTCGCACCACCAGGCCTACGCCTACCTACTGACTCCCAACAAACGCTCCATGACCAATGACGCCGTGAAGCGCCTGGAAGCGATTAGCGAGGCCCAGGATTTAGGTGCAGGCTTTACCCTGGCTACCCACGACCTGGAAATTCGCGGTGCAGGCGAACTGCTAGGTGAGGAACAAAGCGGGCAGATTCAGAGTGTCGGTTTCAACTTGTATATGGAGATGCTCGACAAGGCAGTGAAGGCCATTCGCGAGGGCCGCACACCGAATATTGACGAACCCCTCGAATCCCCTGCGGTGGACGTCAATCTGCGGGTTGCTGCGCTGATTCCCGAGGACTACCTGCCCGATGTCCACGGCCGACTGATCATGTACAAACGCATTGCCAATGCCACTGACGGGCAGCAACTGAAAGAACTTCAGGTAGAGATGATCGACCGTTTCGGGCTACTGCCGGAATCGGTAAAACACTTGTTCCGCACCACGGAGATCAAGTTAAAGGCCGAGAATATGGGCATCCGCAAACTTGAGGCCTCTGCGGCAAGAGGGCGTATCGAATTTGCGGAGAATACCCGTGTAGATCCGCTCACTTTGGTTAAGATGGTGCAAACCCAGCCGGGACGCTACCAGCTGGCCGGCGCAAACCAACTGAATTTCAGTCTCGATGAGGAGGGTACTGATCGCAAGCTCCAGGAAATTAACGAAGTTCTGGAAAAGCTTGCACAGTGATACCATCCGGCAGGCAGCAGCGGGAGCTGGCGGCAAAACTAATTAGTCTCCTACTCCCGCTTAAACGGCCTGTCAGCAATGACACCCTCGGCACCCAAATAGAATTGTTTAAGTGGTAAACCCATGAAAAGGATAATTAGCCTCTGCTCAACCCTGGCGCTCACGCTGGCAGCAACCAGTGCCCAGGCCGTCAACTACGCTGGCAATACTTTCGAAATAGAAATGATCGTATTCGAGCGCCCCCAGGGGATGGAAAGAACCGCAGAGACCTGGCCGACGGCACCCCGTCTTCAGTATCCATCAAAGTGGATCGACTTTGACACCCTGCGCACCCCAGTTCAGCCAACAGAGGATGAGGCGTTATCGCTTGAAGACATCATCTCGAGCCCAGAAACGAGCGGCCCAGCCGATATTGAATCATCGGAACTTGAGGGCGACGCATCTACTAGCTTGCAGAACTCTGAGCAAGCACCAAGAAACTTGCTGCTAAGACCAGTACCCAGGCTGCTGGACAACAAAGCCGCCGCAATTTCCAGGGCTGGTGACAGGGTCCTGTTTCACAAGGCCTGGCGCCAGGTTTTAAAAACCAAGAGAAACTCCCCGGCCATTCTGATTGATGGCGGTAGCCAGCTCAGCGGCCACAGCCAGCTTGAGGGATCTATCACCCTGAGTGTCGCTCGCTATTTACATATCAGTACTAATTTGTGGCTCAGCGATTTTTATACGCAACCCGGGGAACACAGTATTCTTCTTCCTCAGCGCCCACAAAATAAAATCGAAAAGCCACTACAAATCCTAACCGGTAATTACAGTGATATTGAAAATTCATATTCACAAAATAACGGGTTTGATATCGAAAATAGTCAGGGCGCAATTAACACAACTGAGCCACTCACACTGGGCGAGCCGGAATTTATAAAAGAAGAGCCATTATATGTAGCCCATGCTGCAAGACTGCAACACGAGAGACGTTTACGTAGCGGACAACTTCATTATATCGACCACCCTGCATTTGGAATTCTTATTGAAGTGCGCACTGTAGCCAAACCCAAAGAAGATTCGCAAAATATGGATATGCTTAATCCCGACCAAGAAAAAGATAACCGCACGGAAAGTTAATTTATTTAAATAATCGACTTTCGCCAAAAGCCCCAGCAAATCTTGTCGGGGCTTTTATTTTAAATATACCTTTAAAACTCTTCACCTCAAACGAATTAATTTCACCATCACTGCAAGCACACCCCCCAGCCGATATTTAATCAATTTATCTTTAATCAAAATACAGCCAACAAACAAGCAAATACCGCCACCCCACAACAACAAAAAATTACTATCAGTAGACCAATATTCCGGGAGCATTAAAGTAATAATTAGCACAGCGGTATTGAGCACAATAGACTCACTCATATACACACAATTACATTGGGGGCTTTAGGCGGGGCGGGATATGACCAAATCTACAAAGAGGGACACAAATGCAACTTAAAGAAGAAAAGCCTATATCCACTGCAAAGTAGCAAACAAAAAAGCGGATCATAAAGATCCGCTTTTCAGAGGCGCTGACAGGGCCGGCGTCAATTGAGCCGCAGGACCCTACACGACAACAGTTCTTTCAACGAGTGATCTATAAATCACTCACAGGGAACAACATCTTCCGCCAGCAGTCCTTTGTCACCTTGTTGCATTTCGAACTCTACCGCCTGCCCCTCATTAAGGGTTTTGTAGCCCTCGCCGCGAATGCTGCGATAGTGAACGAAAATATCTTCAGTTCCTTCTCCACAGGTGATGAAGCCATAACCCCGTGCGTTATTAAACCACTTCACTGTACCTGTAACGCGATCACTCATTGAGAAAACCTCATTATTGTTATTGCGCCTACCTCTTTTACCTCACTGCTCAATTCGGCAAGAGGGGCAAACGCCACCCCATTGTTAACAAACTGCTCCATGCAGAATGCTATCTTGCTTAATCCGATGAGCATATACTCAAAGGACGTACCCTGATTCTTAGATAAAACAGCGCCAGTGTCTAGTTTTCTATGTGAAATAAATACTACGTTTTTCCCAATATGCGTAATTAACCGTCAAAATCTTCAATAGTGCTCAATTAGAAACTAATCATTTGTACCTTATTGCACTCCCATTCCTCAACTGTCTAACGCGGCCTCTCGCGTTAATGAAGGTATATCGGCAATATGTAATGTTGAGGTTGGGAATGCACAGGATGCCCCATATCCCTCAATTATTTTAAGAATCGTTAATAGAACATCCTGTTTTACTTCATGATAACGAACCCAATCGGTAGTGCGGGTAAACGTATATATAAAGAAATCCAAAGAAGAGGAAGCAAAACTATTAAAATTAACAATAAGCGTACGATTAGAATCAATTTCCGGATGTTCCTGTAACATATTTTTAACATCCGCCACGATTGCCGCCATATGATGGGCATCTTCATAACGAATACCAATCGTTTCAAAAATCCTACGATTTAACATACGGGAAGGATTTTCTACCGCAATCTGGGTGAAGATGCCATTGGGAACATAGACGGGTCGCATATCAAAAGTGCGGATTCTAGTCAGGCGCCAACCGATATCTTCCACGGTCCCCTCAATCTCCTTATCGGGGGAGCGAATCCAATCGCCCACCGCAAAGGGCCGATCCAGATAGATCATCAGGCCACCGAAAAAGTTTGCCAGCAGGTCCTTGGCCGCAAAACCGACAGCCAGTCCACCAATACCACCAAATGCCAAAACACCGCTGACGCTGTAACCCAGGAACTGCATGACCACAATTCCCGCCGTGATCACGATTGAGGCCCTGACCAGTTTGCCGATCGCACGTACCGTAGTGGCATCCATCGGCTTGCCCATATAGCGCGGATCGCACAGATTGTGTTCCACGCTGTGTGAGAATCGCCAGGCAAACCAGGCCATCACCAGGATCAAGCCTATTTCCCGCGTCGGTGCAGCCAGGGAGAATATCTCGGCACCAGTGGCGTCCCCCGCTCGCTGGGCAGCGACAGTCAAGCCCAACAGCCATACCAGTACCTGCCCGGGAGGGGAGAGCGCCCCAACCAAAGCATCATCCCAGGGATTAACCGTCTTTTCCGCTTTAATGGCCATGCGCTGCACAAAGCGGCCAAATAACCAGGCCAGTACCCCAGACGCAAGTACTATGAGGAAAACAGAAACTATCCAGACCCGGTTCTCACCAAGCCAGGACAACAGCACGCTCTCAACGGACTCCACTCGAACCCCTCCGCTTTAACCAACAATCAGTAATATCCGTATAGCGCCTTCTCAATAGACGACGGATTTCAACAACTTATCTCAGCGCATTATGGAAGCTAACCATTCCCTGGTTCTGTGCCAACGCGCACTCTTCTCAAGCTCTTCCCAAGAGCCGATCACCGACCTCCCACTCATGGCTGACAACCGATGAGTGGACTCGGGCTTGGGCACATAGGTATCCAGTGCCGCCAGGGCCTCAAAAGCACCTATGCGATTGTTGCATACGATCCCCATATCACAACCGGCTTCCAGGGCTGCCCGAATCCTATCGCCATAGCCTCCGGCTGCACCCGCTCCCTCCATAGACAGATCATCACTAAAAATTACTCCGGTAAATCCCAGCTGCCCCCGCAAAACATCCTGTAACCAATAGCGAGAAAAGCCCACCGGCTGGCTATCAATGTTGATGAAGCGGATATGGGCCGGCATCACCGCGGTAAGTTCCTGGGTTCCAATACAATCGATAAACGGAAGTGCATCGGTTGCCAAGACCTGATCCAACGAGCGCTTATCCTCTGGCAACTCCACATGACTGTCTTCCAGCACGTGGCCATGCCCCGGAAAATGCTTGCCTGTCGTGGCCATTCCCGCTTCGCGCATCCCTTGGATAAAGGGGCGAGCCAGTGCGGTTAACTGGGCGGGGTCGGGGCAAAAACTCCGATCGCCGATCACCCTGCTGTGACTGTCATCCGCATCCAAAACCGGCGCAAAGCTAAAATCCACTCCTACAGCCAGCAACTCTGCGGCCAGCAGCCACCCCACATCCTGCAACTGCTCGTTACTGGCGACAGCACTGAGGGCCTGCATTGAGGGTATTCGCGTAAAGTCATCGCGAAACCGCTGAACCCTACCACCCTCCTGATCTACCGCTAGCAGGATCTCTGGTCGCACCGCACGGATGGAGTTAACCAATTGGATAAGCTGCTGGCGATCCCGATAGTTTCTCGCAAAAAAGATCAGCCCGCCCACCATCGGATGCCGAAGTAACTCACAGTCTTCCTCGGTGAGTTCAAGCCCCTCGATATCCACCATGACCGGTCCGGGTGGTAAAGACATATTAAGTTCCTTATCGATTTAAGAGTGCGCCCACTAATTATCTACCTTCAACATGGCCGAAGCAGCGGGTACCAATCGCTCAAGAGTCTGGGTCAGGGTACTGTCAGAACCGAAATCCTCCCGCAGGATAGCCTCAATCGCATCGTGGCTCGACAGTGTGAAAATGGTCGCTCCCAGCATAAAGTAGAGGCGCCAATAGAAAGTTTCTGGGTCCAAGCCCGGTAACGCTTCAGCCAGCAATCCTGCAAAACGACGGTAAGTATCCCCGTATCGAGATACGATAAATCGACGCAAATGCCCCTGGAACTGGGTATAGGCCAATCCTAAAAGACGCATAAATCGCTGTGGATCCTTTCCCTCCAACCCGAGGCTTCCCAACCCAACTCGATACAGGCATTCGATCAGCTCCTCCACCCCCAGGGGCTGCCCCAGGGCAATACGGCGATCAAGCTCTTCTTCCAGAGCGTTAGTGAAAGGCGTTAGAAAGCGTTCAAATACCGCCTGTATCAATTCTTTCTTGGAGCCGAAATGGTAGTTAACTGCCGCCAGATTAACCCCGGCCGTGCTCGTAATTGTTCTCAATGAGGTTTCAGGAAAACCCCGTTCAGCAAACAGCACTTCCGCTGCATCGAGTATCCGGCTGACCGTATCTATCTGGCTCATAAGTATCAAACCACCATTTAAAACATACGTTTAATCGACGCCAGAGTAGCATATTCTCACTGATCTAGAGCCCGCCAGCTAAGCTCTCCACTCAGCAAGGTACAAGAGTAAAAATAACAGGGAAATGTATGTCAGGCGGTAAGATCAATACTGCAGGAGTTGATCTCCCGCCAACTTGTGCAAGTACGCCACCCCACCAGCCGGCATAGCCTTTTAGTCCGGGGGGTAGCTTTAACAAAAATAACTTTGAAAATTTTTTCGGTATTTTAAGATCACCCGATTAATTATTCTTTCACCTGCATATATTTCATAATCAGGGCCGCAGCCTCCTCCACACTATCAACGATATGAAAAAGGTCTAGATCACTGGCATCGATACAATCGCGCTCTAACACTGTATCTACCAACCAATCGTACAGCCCACTCCAGTAACGCTTACCTACCAACACAATTGGGAAACGCCGCACTTTCTGCGTTTGCACCAAGGTAAGAGCTTCAAACAACTCATCCAACGTGCCGTAGCCACCGGGAAGTCCAACGAATCCAAGTGCGTGTTTTACAAACATAAATTTCCGTACAAAAAAGTATCGGAAGTTCAAACTGATGTCCTGATATGGATTTGCCGCCTGTTCAAAAGGCAGCTCTATGTTTAACCCAATTGATGCGCCGGGCTGCCCGAAAGCCCCTCGGTTACAAGCCTCCATCAGCCCCGGCCCACCACCGGTAATCACGGGGATCCCTTCAGCCGCGAGCAACTCTCCCAACTTTACCCCCTGCTGATATTCAGGACTGTCCTCTGTAAATCTCGCCCCTCCAAACACTGTCACTGCACCACCTAACGCTATCAGCCGCTCTATCCCATCTACCAATTCAGACTGAATACGAAGCACTCTCCAGGCTTCCGGCATTTTTGCATCCAACATTATTTTTCCCTCTTTGTCAGTTCCTTCAACGCTTTCTTCTCTCCTTGCTTTCTCCATCAATGTAGCAGCTCACAAAGACTAAAACCTGAGGATTGCGCGAACAATAAATCTGTATATAATTCCAGCAACTGTATATAAATACAGAAAACTAGGTAAATCTATGACCAATCTCACCGCTCGTCAGTCCCAGGTTCTCGACCTGATCAAGTCCTACCTGGATGAAACAGGCTACCCGCCAACGCGGGCAGAAATTGCCCAGGAGCTCGGCTTCCGCTCACCCAATGCCGCCGAGGAACACCTGAAAGCGCTCGCCAGAAAAGGCGCCATTGAGATGGTTGCCGGCGCTTCCCGAGGCATTCGAATTCCGGATCACCAATCCGGCTTGCCGATTGTGGGTAGAGTAGCTGCAGGGAATCCCATACTCGCCAGCGAACATATTGAAGATTATTGCGACTTGCCCGCGAGCTTCTTCCATCCTCCCGCAGATTATTTGTTGAGGGTGCATGGTATGAGTATGCGAGATGCGGGCATTCTCGATGGAGACTTGCTGGCAGTGCAAAAGACCGAGCAGGTGCGCAATGGCCAAATCGTGGTTGCCCGTATCGATGATGAAGTCACTGTGAAGCGCTTTCGCCGCAAGGGAAATCAGGCAACCGTTCAGTTGCTACCTGAAAATGATGACTTTGAGTTAATTCAAGTCGATATGAGAGATAAGAACTTTGTGATTGAGGGATTAGCCGTAGGGGTTATTCGCCAAACGCCTTAAGCCCCTAAAAACGACAACAGCGGCCATTGGCCGCTGTTGATAAGACTCGAACTAACGCTGATGTTAGTGAATAGTATGATTTACCGGCATTAAATCGTCTTCTTCCTCGAAGTAACCAGCCTCAAGATCGTCTAGATTTTGTACGGCTTCAATGCCCGCTTCCAACATAGCCCTTGCCACAGCAACCTTGTTCTTGCGCAGAAACTGAAGGCTTTCTGCAGAAAAAGAAATGCTTACCAAAGGGTCCTCTTTATGGCCAGCACGACGCAAAGCTACATCGCCATTAGCCAGCTCGATTATTTCAAAAGTTTCGGAGGACATTCGCTTTTCCTTCACGGCACAACAGTTTGCGCCCAGTGTACCACAGGCTTGCGATAAGTTTCATTCATCCAATTTGAGGGCTTCTGGCTCCTGACTTTCGAGGCAGTCTATTACCAGTACGCTATATCAAAGAATTACCTAAACCACTCAAGAGATCACAAGAGAAAAGTGAATTGCTTTGCACGTTGCACCGGTTGCGGGTTATGTCGAGTGGGCCACAACTACTCTATTGTGACTCACTCAAAGGACAGCGGACTTTCCCGCAGAGGTGCGCCTAATATCAACAACCTTCAAAATTCGCAGGAATATTACGAATCTATTCAGAAGTTCACCGAGGTCGAGTAAGCGTATTAGTTAACACTCATCCAAGTGAGCGCGCTGCCTCACCACCAACTCACTCAGAGAACGATGCCACTGAAGCAATAACTCTTTGGACAAATGTGCAAACTCGGGCTTGGCAACTTCGTTGTGTAGCGGGATTAAATTAACCTGTTGCTGTTTTTCATCAGCACCCACAGATATTTTCTGCTGCTCTTCCCAGGCGTAAAGCATATGGGATAACCAACTCTGCGGATCGCCGACCAGGCCGGACAGCTCATTGGCCTCCGCACTAGCCCTACCCTGAACGCCCAGCGCATCAATGATCAACTGCGGAGACTCCGGTTCAAATCCCAGCTGAAGCTGGGCGGCCTGCTCTGCAAGAAAAGCCCGATAGGCCTTGCACAATTGCATCAACGCTGCCTCTTCCAGCGCATCGCGCTGGAGAGGCAAGTCCCACGGCTGTTGCAGCAACAGCTGGCTCTTGCGCAGAGCCGAAGTGACATGAATCGTGTAAGAGTTACTCATTACCTACTTCTTTGCCGCTGTCTTTTTAGCTGCGGGTTTCTTGCGCTTGGCAGCAGTGCTCTTGGTGGAGGCCTCTACTTTCCAACCACCATCGCGATAAAAAGCACGCCAACCGGTCGCCTTGCCCTCTTCCTCAGATTGAACATATTGCTCCTGGGTTTTGCGGCTGAATCGAACTACGGTATCCCGCCCACTGTCATCTTGCGTCGGAGCAGAGAATAGGAAGCTGTATTTTGGATCGATCTCACTCTGGTGAGGCAGCAGCTCTTTAACCAGGGGCGCACGGGTCTCACGGTTTTTCGGGAACTGGCTGGCAGCCAGGAATAGACCCGAGGCACCATCGCGCAGGATATAGTGATCCTCAACTTTGATACAGGCCAATTCCGGCATGGGAACCGGGTCCATTTTCGGCGGCGCCGGCTGCCCATTTTTCAGCAGCTTGCGGGTGTTTTTACAGTCTTCATTGGTACAGCCGAAGTACTTGCCAAAGCGACCAGACTTCAACTGCATATCACTGCCACACTTATCGCACTCAATAATGGGGCCGTCATAGCCTTTAATTTTAAAAGTGCCCTGCTCAATCTCGTAGCCATTGCAATCCGGGTTATTGCCACAGATATGCAATTTACGCTGCTCATCTAACAGGTAGCTATCCATAGCCGTGCCGCACTTGCCGCAGCGGCGCTTCTCCCGCAGCAACCTGGATTCAGCTTCCTCGTCCTTATCCGCATCGACCGCCTCATCACCAGAAACCAGGTTCATGGTATTGGTACAACGCTCTTTTGGCGGCAGTGCGTATCCAGAGCACCCAAGGAATACACCGGTGGAGCCAGTGCGGATCTGCATATGGCGGCCACATTTGGTGCACTCAATATCGGTGTCTGTCGGCGTATTGCGACGCATACCTGCATCGGCAGACTGGGCTTTTTCCAGGCGCCCGGAAAAGTCCTGATAAAACTCATCGAGCAGTTGCTTCCAACCCTTATCACCGTCGGCAACCGCATCCAGGGATTCCTCCAGGTTTGCGGTAAATCCGTAGTCCATCAGGTTCTTGAAACTTTCGCTGAGACGGTCAGTAACAATATCCCCCATTTTCTCAGCGTAAAAACGACGGTTTTCCAAGCGGACATAACCGCGATCCTGGATCGTGGAAATAATGGAAGCATAGGTGGAGGGGCGGCCGATACCGCGCTTCTCCAGCTCCTTAACCAGGGCCGCTTCACTAAACCGCGCAGGCGGCTTGGTAAAGTGCTGCTTGGGATCCAGCTGTTGCAGGGATAGCTTTTCGCCGACCTTCACATCTGGAAGCACCAAATCTTCATCTTTTTTGCCGCTCGGTGGCGCAACTTTCAGGAAACCATCGAAACGAATAACTCGACCCCGCGCACGCAACTCAAAGTCACCAGCGCTGACCACGATTGAAGAGGAGGTAAATTGGGCGGGAGTCATCTGGCAGGCCACGAACTGCTGCCAAATCAGGTTGTATAACCTCTCCGCATCCCGCTCGACACCGGACAACATATTTGGGGCGATACGAACATCGGACGGGCGAATCGCTTCGTGCGCCTCTTGAGCGCCCTCTTTACTGCTGTAGCTATTGGGGCTTTCTGGAAGATACTTATCGCCGTAATTCTCGGCAATATAATCCCGTGCAGATTCCACAGCCTCTTTACTGAGATTAGTGGAATCTGTACGCATGTAGGTGATATGACCGGCTTCATACAAGCGCTGGGCCAGGGTCATGGTCTTCTTCACACTGAAGCCGAGACGGTTACTGGCCGCCTGCTGCAAGGTGGAAGTAATAAATGGTGCGCTGGGCTTGGAGCTGGTTGGCTTATCGTCACGGGCGGAAACAACAAACTCACTGGACTGAAGCTGCTTGGCAGCACTCATTGCCAGCTCTTCGTTGGTAGGACGGAAAGCCTCACCAGCCTGCTTTTTCACCTCGAGGCGCAGCTTGGAAGCCTTTGCCGTCGCCGTATCGGCAAACAGAGTCCAGTACTCTTCCGGGATAAACGCGCGAATCTCCCGCTCCCGCTCAACTACGAGACGGACCGCAACAGATTGCACACGCCCCGCAGACAAGCCTCTGGCCACTTTTTCCCACAGTAGAGGGGATACCATATAGCCAACGATTCGATCGAGGAAACGGCGTGCTTGCTGGGCGTTTACCCGATTAATATTCAGACGGCCGGGATCTTTGAAGGCCTCCTGAATCGCAGACTTGGTAATTTCATTAAATACTACCCGGCGGTAGCGATCGTTATCGCCACCAATTGCTTCACGCAAATGCCAGGCAATTGCCTCTCCCTCGCGATCCAAGTCCGTTGCGAGATAGATATGATCGGCGCCTTCGGCGAGTTTTTGTAACTCACTCACCACTTTCTCTTTACCCGGCAGTATCTCGTAGTGGGCTTGCCACTCGTGATCCGGGTCGATCCCCATACGCTTAATCAGCTGATCGCGGTTTTTCTTCCGCTTGTAAGCCTCTTTCGCCTCGGGGGAAAGCTTGCGTGTTTCCGCTGCACGACGGGCGCGCTCCTTTGCGTCAACCGGTTGTTTATTGCCCCCACCTGTGGGCAAATCGCGAATATGGCCGACACTGGACTTCACAACAAAGTCCTTGCCGAGATATTTATTGATGGTTTTCGCTTTGGCCGGTGATTCGACGATGACCAGTGATTTACCCATAAGCCTTTGATTTCAAATGAAAATTTACTGCTATTGCAAGTCTTTCAAGCCCTCTTATCGGGCTTGTGCTGCGCGAATATATAAGCCTCACTTCAAGCGCGGTCAAGCAAAGCTGACAATTTTCCACTCACAGTCACCAAATTTGGCACTGGGCAGTCCGCCTAAATGCGACTCAGTAGACGCTCTTTTACACCGCTAATACGGCAATCAAGACAGCCCCTCAGTCGCCGCGCGTGAACTCACTTTTCGAATAGCTTCTTCTATTAAGGGGGTGTACTCATCGAGCGACGCCATCAGTTTCTGGAAGGCTTGATTGCCTCCTGACTCCGGCCACTGAATACCGAGACCCACTGGTGTTGCAGTAATCGCACAGGCGTCCCGAGGGATTCTCTCCAGTAGCTCGCGCAAATATTTCCATGCCCCTTGCGGAGCTGGCTGGCCATCAGCCCAATCCCAAACACCGGAAAAATTCAGTTCGTGCTCAATCCGTTGTTTATCCAAAACCCACCCCACACTCAGGCCTTTGCGGTTCTGCCAGCGGTGATAATAGACAGCCGCAGTCCCATCACCCAACGCCGCAGGCAGCGCTTGGATTTGTACGGTAATGCCAGCCTGGGCCGCCCGGCTACGCAAATCTGCAAGACGGCTGTCACGGGCATTGGGCTTGAGCCACATCACCGGCCCCAGCACCAAAGCGATGGCAAATCCGACGATAATCACCGGCAACCAATCAGACATAACCACTCCTCATCAGTGGAAAAAAGTGACTATTGTGCGGTGTTCCGCGTGATCTATGTCAATCGGTTTTTTTTGCGGTAGACTCAAAATAGGTGTCACAAGGGTGTTTTTCACAGTCAATAAAAGGGATAGGAGCAGGTAAATTATGGCGAAATACCGACACATCCTCGTGGGCTTGGACCTGTCAAAAGAATCTTCTCAGGTGCTTGATAGGGCCGCTGATATGGCTGAAGCATTTGGTGCAGAGCTAAGCTTACTTCACGCCATTGAGCCCCTGACTTTTGCCTATGGCGGCGACATCCCAATGGACCTCTCCGAGGTACAGGACCAACTACAATCCCAGGCCAAGGAGCAATTGCAAAAAGCCGCCGATCGGCTGGATATCCCCGCAGATCGCCAACACGTAATACTCGGCCAGCCATCTACTGAGATTCATCGCTTAGCCAAAGATATCGAAGCTGACCTAATCATTATTGGCAGCCACGGTCGTCACGGCTTAGCGCTACTACTCGGCTCTACCGCCAACGGCGTTCTCCATGGCGCCAAATGCGATGTTCTGGCGATTCGGGTACATATGGAAGACGAATAATCCTTCAAAATTGGGGAGGGGGAAGCAGCAATAATTGCAGCTTCCCCTTCAACTTAGTCGTCTCCCCCCTCCAGCTCTGACCAGCGTTCAAATGCCTCTTCGAGCTGGGCTTGTCTTTCCGTCAGGGTGTTCAGCTTAGCCTGCACCAACGCCTGCTCCTGCTGATAAAAACTGGGGTCGGCAACCTCTTGCTCAATAGCCCCTATCTCTTCTTCCAAAGACTCAATCAAGGCGGGCAGGCTATCCAGCTCTCTTTGAAGCTTATAGCTCAGTTTCTTTTTCTTCGCCGGAGCCGCCTCCTGGGACTGGGGCTTTTCCTTTGGTTTTCTAGCAGCTGGCTTAACTTCTTTCAGCTCAGCGACAAAGCTGCCACCTTGGCGCACAAAATCCCCATAACCGCCCACGTATTCACGGATGCGGCCATCCCCCTCAAATGCGAGGCATGAGCCCACCACATTATCCAGGAAAGCACGGTCATGGCTCACCAGCAGAACCGTTCCGCCAAAGTCCAGGAGTAACTGCTCAAGCAGCTCCAGGGTTTCTACATCCAGGTCATTGGTGGGCTCGTCAAGCACCAAAATATTGGCGGGCTGGCTAAACAATTTTGCCAGCAAGGCGCGATTTCTCTCTCCACCACTCAAGGCGCTGACTTTAGTACGGGCTTTAACACCACTAAAAAGAAAATCGGCCAAATAAGACATTACGTGGCGGCTTTTACCACCAATAGTCACTGAGTCGCGCCCTTCGGCGACATTATCGAGCACAGTCAAATCGGGATTCAGCTGATCCCGGCGCTGATCGAAATAGGCCACTTGCTGCTTGGTACCCAGGCGCACACTCCCCCCCTGGGACTTTAGCTCTCCCAGCAGCAATTTGATCAGGGTACTTTTGCCGACACCATTGGGGCCTATTAGGCCAACGCGGTCTCCACGCATCAGCGTGAATGATAAATCCCTAATCAACGGTTGCTCATCGGGGTAAGCAAAAGTGACGCCCTTCAACTCAGCGACCAATTTGCCGGACATCTCACCGCTATCCAGGGCCATCTTGGCTATACCCTGCTGGGACCGGCGCGCTTCCCTTTGGCGACGCAGTGCTTGAAGCGCTCTTACCCGCCCCTCATTACGGGTTCGGCGCGCTTTAATTCCCTGCCGAATCCAGGTTTCTTCCTGCGCCAATTTTTTGTCAAACAAGGCCTCGTTTTTTGCCTCCTCTTCGAGAAGCTTCTCTTTTTCTTCCTGGTAACGATCAAACTTGCAGCGAAAAGTCCGCAAGTGTCCTCGATCTAAATCCCATACACTGGTGGCCAAACGTTGTGCCAATGCACGATCATGGCTCACAAACAAAAGAGCTCCACGATAGCTGGCGAGGAAATTCTCAAGCCATTCGACTGCAGCAATATCCAGGTGGTTGGTTGGCTCATCCAGTATCAGCAGATCAGGCTCCACCACCAAGGCGCGAGCCAGAGCAGCACGGCGCTGCCAGCCACCGGAAAGGTCGGCAACCTTTTCGTCTGCATCGAGCCCCAAACGATCTAATACACTGTCCACTTTCGGCAGCAGCTCCCAACCGTGAGCCGCTTCGATTTTGGCTTGTAGCTCTGCTGTGGGGGAGTCCCTGTACGCCGACAAAACAGCGCCTATTTCGCCCAACCCCATAGCCACATATCCGTAGACAGAGTCGGCGCAATCGGCAGGTAACTCCTGCTCCAAAACCGCTTGAACCATACCGCTGGCACGAACAATCTCGCCGCTGTCCGCGTCAACTTGCCCCGCGATCAAGCGCAACAGGCTGGATTTCCCCTCCCCATTACGCCCCACAAGGCATATACGATCTCCACGCTCAACTTTTGCGCTGACATTGTCTGCCAGTACCTGGGTCCCGTAACGAAGACTGACCCCATCCAATAGAAGCAACATAAATAGGCACTACAATTATCAAACCCGAACCTCAATCCCGCTGATGAAAGAAGCGAAGTCGGCTCTTTCGGGTTCTGTGAAAAATCAGCTATTTTACGCGTTTTTACCGTATAGTCAGTCATAGCTGGAAACACACGTCCAACTGAGGTAATTGAGATGTCAGCTGACGCAAAAGGAATCGCGCTTCTTTCTGCCCTAATCATCACCTGTCTCTGCACAGCCGTGCCCACAAATGCACAACCTGTTCAGGCAACCGCTATCGCACCGGAAGTATCCGAAGATGATCGTGCGGCGCAGAGAGAAAAGCTCCGCCAGGCCCGGCAGGCGATAAAATACAGGGATCGACGGCAACTTCGAGCACTTAAAGCTGAGCTCAAAGATTATCCCCTCGCTGCTTATATTGACTATTGGGCGCTCAGTGAAAAACTGTACCAACTGCCCTTAAAAGAAGTTGATCAATTCCTGGAGAGCAACAGAGGCACGGCTATTGGCGACTGGATGATGGTCAGGTTGTTGCGCCAACTCGGTAGTCAAAAAAAGTTCTCGACTTACCTGCGCTATTACCAACCTTCGCAACACAGTCGTACCTCCCTCCGCTGCTATTACGCCGATGCCCTATCGCGCCGAGACGGCTATCAGGCAGAAACACAGCAGTTGATATCAGAACTCTGGCTTGTTGGACGGTCCCAAGTCGAGGAGTGCGACCCCGTTTTTGCCCGCTGGATGAAAAACGGCGGCTTGACGCAGGAACTCGCTTGGAAGCGGCACCTGCTGGCAGTCGAAGAAGGCAACCTCAATTTGGCACGCTATATCGCCAAAAAAATGACGCCACCCCAAGCAGAGAAAGCCAAACTTTTACGCTCGGTCCATCTCACCCCACAGAAGCTTCTCACTGACACCAAATTCGCCTACAACCCATTGGAATATCGCGATATCGTGTTGCACGGATTGCACCAATTGGCGAAAAAAGACGCGATCAAAGCAGAAACTGCCTGGCACCGCTATCAGGCCAGCTACTTGTTTTCCGATGCCCAACAAGAAGCCATGTTCAAGCACTTGGCGCGTCAATTTGCTCGCCAGGATAATATGCAGCGCTTGCAACAGCTGGTTGAACATCACACAGTGACCGATAGCCGCACCATCGAGTGGCTAGCCAGACAATCCCTACGTGAATTAAATTGGCAACAGGTCGCGTTCTGGATTGACCGCCTGCCAGAGGAGAAACAACAACTCGACCGGTGGGTATATTGGAAAGCCCGCTCACTGGAAGAACTTTATGGCACAGGAAGTTCCGAAGCTTCCTCTCACCTTTACCGCAAAGCCGCCCGCAATCGCAGTTACTACGGTTTCCTTGCCGCTGATACCTTGGGGCAACAGTACAGCTTTGAGCACCGGCCGGCACCAATCACCCCCATTCAAGTGCAGGAGATGGCAAAGCGTCCCGAACTGCTGAGAGCCCGAGAATTACAAGCCATAGGCGAACTCTTCCATGCCCGAAGGGAGTGGAGCTATGCCACAAGAACTATGGACCACCAGGAATTGCTTGCGGCCGGCAAAGTAGCTAGCGCCTGGGGCTGGTACCACAAATCAATCCAGTCAGTGCTTGCGGCTGACTACCTCGACGACTTGGAACTGCGATTCCCACTCGCCTTTTCCGATATTGTTCACGATGTGAGCAAACAGGTCGGTGCCCAGAGCTCGGCACTAGAACCTTATCTGATTTACGCTGTAGCACGACAAGAGAGTCACTTTAGTCACGATGCAAAATCCAGCTCCGGGGCCCTGGGACTTATGCAATTGCTCCCATCGACCGCAAAAGCTACTGCGCGCAGAGCGGGGGTGCGCTATCGACGCAGCTGGGACCTATTGAGCCCCAACACCAATATTGCGCTGGGCAGCTTTTACTTAAGTAGCTTACTTAACCGCTTTGACAATAACCGTTTTCTGGCAGCCGCCGCCTATAATGCCGGGCCAACCCGCGTAGCGGGATGGCTAAAAGAGACCCGAAAACAGCTGCCCTATGATGTATGGATTGAAACCATTCCTTTCAGGGAAACGCGCAATTATGTGCAAAATGTACTCGCCTATTCAGTAATTTACGCTTACCGAAGCGGCACCAAGCTGCAGCTATTAAGGGAGAGTGAAGCTGCGAGCCGACTGTAATTTAAAGCCGCTCCTTCAGCCAATCTTGCAATTGCACCTGGTCAAACGGCCAACCGCAAACATCGTCGGGGTCTCCAAGGCCAACCACCGGAATGCGGATAGAAAAGCGCTCCATTAACGCTTCATCCTCGGCGATATCCACCTCGCGAAGACGCAAGTTGAATTTTTCCAGCGCAGGCCAAATTTCAATTTTGGCTTTTTCGCACAGGCCGCAACCCAAAGTGGTGTAGAGCAAAAGCTCTTTTATATCGCTCATCCAAAAACCCCCTGGCTGCTGCCCCAGAGATATCCCGCAACACTTAGCGCAAGCCCCACTATTAAAAGCCACGTTTTACTTTTAGCCTTTGGCTTATCGACTCCCTCAGGTACCTCCTCAGACAAACTGGGTTGCACCGCATAGGGGACTGTATCGGCTTCTCCAGAGACGGAGGTAGAACTGGGCAATTCGAACTCCGGCAAAGCCGGGCGTACAGCCGTGCGGTTGTTATCGTCAGCTGGGCCGACAATTGAAAAACTTAAAGTGTCGAGTCGAAGCTCATCGCCCCTGCGCACTCGACTCTCACTAACCTTTCTATTATTGACAAAAGTCCCATTTGCCGAACCTAAGTCAATAACGAACAGTAAGCCCTCCCTTACTTCGAGACGAGCGTGCCTACGCGAAAGATGAGAAAGCGAAAAAGTTATATCACACTCATCGGAGCGCCCAATTACCGCACTCTCTTTCACAGGGAACACCTTTCCTGCAATAGCCCGGTGATTGGCTCTTAGCGCCCAGGCAACGCCCTGATTCGAAGCAGCCTTAGGGGGGCCAGACTTGAGCTTAGTTACCTTCGGGTCGATTACCTGGAGTAAACGGCTGCCCACTTTGACCTGATCGTTTATTTTTAACTGGCACGGTGTACCAGTTGGCTGACCATTAAGCAAAACACGGGCCGCGCCCGACAAATTGTGCAAAGTCAGAACATCGCCATTAACTGCAATTTTAAGGTGCGACTTCGCTACGGAATCATCGGTAATACACAAGTCACTACTCTGCGCCCGCCCCACAGTTACTCCCGGCGATACCAGCCATACGCTCTGGCTGAGATCATTGACATCACAAAGTTTGAGCATCGAAATCGCTCCTAAAGCCAAAATGGCCGTGTGAAATTGGCCAATTATTGAAGACAGTGAGCTTAACTAATGTTAAAAAGCAGCCGAAACACTCACTTTTATTGATAAAGTTGAGTTTATCATGGGCGATATCATTAGCGTGTGATTCGGTTTGCAGCTTAAAATGGCCCAAAGGTCTAGTATTTAACAGATTCAGCGATGACCTACAAAGTGATCGGCAACTTGAATAAGCCGAGAGCACAACAGGGAAGAGGCGTGTGATTACCGGAGGGTTATCACCGTTAGAAAGATTAAATAAATTACAGGTAGTTGCACGCCAGTGAGTGAAGCCAAAGTACGCGAAGTATCACGGCACAGCGGGATAGTTCAGCATAGCAAAGACGCTACACGCAGTGCCGGCGCAACCCATACCGGCTATAAGCGTGAACAGAACGAAGATGCCTATTGGGCTGCGGAAGACAAAGGTATCTGGGTTGTAGCCGATGGCCTTGGCGGTCACCACGCTGGTGAACTCGCGAGCAAAACTGTTGTTGAAGAAATCCAAAAGTCAGCGGAAACTGACAAGCACTACGAGCGTGCCTTGCAAAAAGCGCACGCCCTTTTACTGGGCGATGAACAAACCACAGCCAATATGGGCTCTACTGCGGTCGTTGTTGCTGAAGAAGGTGACTACTTTCATATCTACTGGGTTGGAGACAGCCGCGCTTACCTCTGGGCTCCCGAAGGCACAATAGGGAAACTCACCCAACTAACCAGCGACCACTCCTACGTACAGATGCTGATGGATTCAGGCGCTATCAACTCCGAAGAAGCCGCGATTCACCCCAACCGGCATGTAATTACCCGATGTATCGGCGGTAGTACCAATCCCAAACTCGAAGTGGACCGAGTCTCCTATCGCTGGGCAGCAGGACAGAGACTACTCATCTGCAGCGATGGACTTAGTTCGGAAGTACCAGCAAACTCAATCAACCAGATATTGACGGAAAACAGTGATACCCACAGAGCAACAGAACTTCTAATCGCTGCAGCATTGGATGCAGGAGGCAAAGATAATGTCACTGTTCAGGTCATAGATGCCCCATCCACAGCGCAACCTTCTTCTACCGCATCCCTCACCCCAATTAGCGAGCCCACCCTGCCCGGCTCCACACTCAGAAAGTATCGCCCCTTCATTCTCCTCTTCACAGCCGCCTTAGCCACCGCAGTTGCCTACGGACTTTCAACTCTGCTTTAAGATAGGGAAAGCACTTCATGGAAGTCGTCAATAGCGGCACCTCTTCACTGCAGATACCGGGCTACCGCATCCTCAAGAAGATCAATCAGGGGGGAATGTCCTCAGTCTACCTGGCTATACAGCGCAGTGTGGGCCGGCAGGTGGCACTAAAAGTTATGTCGCCAGTACTGAACGCTGATCCAATCTTCAGTGAGCGGTTCCAGCGGGAAGCAAATATCGTTGGGCAGCTGTCACACCCAAATATCGTCGGTATTCACGATATTGGCCGCTACCGCAGCCTGAACTATATCGCCATGGACTACATGCCTGGGGGCTCGGTTGCAGAGCGTTTAAGCAAAGGTGGGCTTGAGCCTCTTGAGGCGCTTAATGTTGTGCGCCAGATAGCCATGGCCCTAGACCACTCCCACAGCAAGGGCTATGTACACCGAGACCTGAAACCGGAGAATATCCTGTTTCGCGAAGATGGATCGGCCGTGCTCAGCGATTTTGGGGTTGCCCGGGCTATCGCGAGAACCACCCGTATGACTAACAGTGGGATGGTTGTGGGAACCCCTCACTATATGAGCCCGGAACAGGCTCGCGGAGCAGCGGTTGACGGTCGTGCCGACCTGTATAGCCTGGGAGTTGTTTTCTATGAAATGCTCACAGGAGCTGTTCCCTATCAAGCAGACGAAGCCGTCGCCATTGCAATAAAGCACCTCACCGACCCAATACCACGACTGCCTGCCCGCTACGCACTTTATCAGGCTCTACTTGATCACTTCCTGGCCAAAGATCCGGATAAGCGATTTCAACGCGGCCTGGATATCGCCGATGCCGCAGATGATTTGGTTGCAGCCCTCGCTGGAAAGCCGGCCAACCAAATCAGCCAGCTCAACAATTCAACTTTAAAAACTTCCAGCTTGGCAAAAGCACTTGTACTGACCATTTACGGCAGTGTGGCAGACCAACTCGGGAGAGTTGCTTCCAGTTGGAAACGGAAGGAAACGCCCGAGAAGCCAGAGCGTAAGGAGCAGGATACTGTTGTACGCCTGCGGCAGTTCCTCGCTGAGCCAACAAAACACAAGCGCTCCTGGCTTATGAGCAGCTTTATCGCTGTTGGCCTTACCTCAACCTGGGGCCTGTATAGCATCGTTGATCACAAGGCCGGCTGGCAACTTGGACTACCTATATTGGACGGCGCTGCCGATTTTACAGCTGCCACCCTACTAGGTACCGCGGAGCAGCCTGCCAATATTGCTCCAAATTCAAATACAGAGTCTGCGCCAACTAAATCAGCAGCAGATGCCCTAAACTCACAGGTACAAGTTACCCAGCTAAATCTACCTTTCTCGCTCAATGCAGATGCACAACTACCCCTCAGTGGTAATCAGGCACTGATTGCCAGGAGTAATATTGAGCCCCCAAAAGTACTCACGCCTGAGCCTGCAGAGCCAAGAGCAGAGAACCAACCCAAGCTGTACAGCCTAACGATTAATACACAGCCTTCTGATGCCCGTGTGCGGATTATGAACATAGCCCCCCGCTACCAGCCGGGGCTTGAATTGAGCCCAGGCAAATATGATGTGGAAGTTAGTAAACGGGGCTTCAGTAAAGCTCGCCAGTGGGTCTTGCTGGAAGAACAAAACCTCGAAGTGGCGATCGAGCTGGAACCTGCCTACTTTATCGGCAAGCGATTTCAATCTGAATTGTCCTCAGGTGGCCTGGGCCCGAAAATGGTCGCAGTGGGAGCAGGCAGCTTTACCATGGGCAATAACCAGCGGCGACTGGCCAGCCCTGCGCACAGAGTAAATGTAGAGCAGGACTTTGCTATATCCATCTATGAGGTCACCTTTGCCGAATACGATCGTTTTGCCGAGGCCACCGGTAGTGCTAAACCCAGCGATGCAGGCTGGGGGCGCGGCGATAGACCGGTAATTAATGTGACCTGGCGGGACGCACAAAGGTATGTGAAGTGGCTGTCAAAGGAGTCTGGCAAGCAGTATCGGCTGGCCAGTGAAGCCGAATGGGAGTACGCAGCCCGGGGAGGCAGTACCCACCAATACTGGTGGGCTTCCAGCGACGTCCGAGGAAAAGCCAATTGTCGCAGAGGTTGCTCTAGCGAATTCACAAAGCTGTTCAGCATCAGTACAGCTCCCGTAGGTCATTATCAGGCGAATCCTTTTGGCCTTTTTGACACAGCAGGAAACGTGGCTGAGTGGGTGGAAGACTGTTACCAAGCTGGCTACAACCCAACAAAAACTACTTCAGCACCTATAAAGATTAACGGCTGCCAACTTCATTCTGTAAGGGGCGGCTCAATGCGTGATACCTCTAGTAAGATTTCTTCTGACTACCGAAAAGGCCTCAATGAAACCGCGCGCTCAAAGGATGTGGGGATACGGGTTGTAATGGATCTGAATGAATAGATCCGAGCTCACAGCGAATCGGGTTTCTGTGGTTGTACCGTCAACTTTCGCTATCTTTTTATTTATGCAAAGTTTTAGCTGAAAGCCGCTGGCCCAAATTAACCTAGAATTGAATTACAAGTAAATTGACACTGGACGGCGATTTACCTCCAGCTTGTAAAATCCCTCAATTTCAATGGTCAAAACCTATTCGACCTTAGGTATTTTAGGCCGGCTATTAAATCAAGCCGGCCATAAATCACTAAAGCGTTAGTACCACCCTACTTCAGCCGGAGCTCCCAAACATTGTGAATTTTTGGGTTGCGCTGAAAATCCTTATCCAAAAGGTTCAGCTTCTCTACCGAATATTCACTGGAAACGTCCTCGTCCATCTTAAAGCTGCGCAAGTTGTTGGAAAACACCAAGCGACCTTGAGGCGACAACAGGGACATACACTGACGAATCAATTTCCCGTGGTCCCTCTGAATATCTAATACCCCGCTCATCTTCGCGGAATTGGAGAAACTCGGGGGGTCCATAAATATTAAATCGTAATGGCCTTTCCTATTCTGTTGAGCAGATTCAAGCCACTGCAAACAATCGGCCTCGACCAACTGATGGCGATAAGGATCCATGTTATTAGCACGGAAATTTTGTCCCGCCCAGTTTTGATAGGTTCGCGACATATCGACACTAGTGCTTTGCTTGCAACCACCCAGAGCCGCTTGGACCGTCGCACTGGCGGTATAGCAGAAAAGGTTTAGGAATGTTTTACCGGCAGAAATCTCTCGTAGATATTTGCGCACCGGGCGATGATCGAGGAAAAGCCCTGTATCCAGGTAGCTCCACAGATCTACCGCCAACTCAGCACCATACTCCCCAACCCAGAGTCCCTTTCTGGATTCGGTCTGCTTCTGATACTGACTTCCACCCTTACCTCCGCCCTTGTGGCTGTGGCGACGGCGCTCTTTAATACTGATATTCGCGCGAGGCAATTCGAGCACGGACTGAAGGGCCCTTAACAAATCGCGCAAGCGCCCCCGAGCCTTCTCTTCCTCGATAGTGGCCGGCGGACGATACTCCTGCAAATGCGCGTACACGGCGCCATCCAGGGTTTTATAGATATCGATAGCCGCAGCATACTCAGGCAAGTCCGCATCGTAGAGGCGATAACAATCCACGCCACCCCTCGCGGCCCATTTACCCGTAGTGCGCAGATTTTTGCGTAAGCGGTTCGCTACCATCTCCGCCTGGGGTGAAAGCTTCGGCCCAGTATCTTCACTCGCCGCCGCTCCGCTTTGCCCGCGAACCTCAAACATCAGCAACTGACTGGGGATACTGCCATTGTATAACTGGTACTGCTTATGAGAGCGTAAACCGGTGGCATAACCCAGTTCCGGATTGCCGGTAAACACACCGACCAACCAGCCCGGGAACTCCGCCTTTAACTGCCGCCCCAGTTCAAAATAGGTCTCCCGCAGAGCTTCCTGCTCACCCAAGCGCTCACCGTAGGGCGGGTTTGTCAAAACCAATCCCGCTTTGACTTCTCTATGGCTCGGTACCCTAAATCCTGCTACTGGGCGGCAACTCACTCGCACCTGGCGCTCCAGACCGGCCCGGGCAATATTAGCCTCAGCCGCAAACAAGACTTTCGCATCGGCATCGTAACCGCGAATCTCTGGCAGTTCGCGCGCCAGGCCAACGCCTTGACGCTGCAATGCCTCTTCGCGAAGCTCGTTCCAAATATCGCTTTGATGATTTAGCCAGCGCTCAAAACCAAAGCTATCCCGCATTAATCCCGGTGCCATATCCGCAGCGATCATCGCCGCCTCCACCAGAATAGTGCCCGAGCCACACATCGGGTCGAGCAAGGCTCCACCCTGCTCAGCAATCTTTGGCCAGCCGGCTCGCAGCAACAGTGCTGCCGCAAGGTTCTCTTTCAGCGGGGCTGCACCGATATGGGTTCGGTAGCCACGGCGATGCAAGCTGTCACCGCTTAGATCGATGGCGATATCCAACTTATCCCGATGCAAGCGCAGGGCAACCATCAAATCTGGATGATGTTTATCAATACTTGGGCGGGCTCCCGACTGGCGGCGAAGGCGGTCGACAATGGCATCTTTTGCTTTTTGAGCACCGAACTGACTATTGCGGATCTCTCGGTTGGTCCCAGAGAATTGCATCCACAGCTTGCCCGAGGAGCGAATGTGGAGCTCCCAGGGTTGCTCGGCAACTGCTCGGTACAGGTCTTCAGCGGTGGCTACATGCACCTGCGACAAACGCAACATAATGCGGTTTGCCAAGCGACTCCACAGACAGCAGCGGTAAGCCAACTTCAGGGGGCCGGAAAAATACACTGCCGCCGGCTGCTCCCTTACAGACCCTGCACCCAGGTCACGTAATTCATTAGCGAGCAGTCCCTCTATTCCCTTGGGACACGTAGCCGTAAACTCAAATTCTTCGGTTTGTAAATCTGTCAAAATACTTACTCATTAAGCTCCTCCTGTGGAGGAAGTTTTGTGCGCCAATAAAGACCGCCCACTTAAAGCTGCCGGCAACGTCTGCGCCGCCAGTACGCACAAATAAAACTTGGAGGCAAAACCTTTACCGCCCCCAACTAGGGAAATTGAGCATTATCGCCTTGCCCAAAAGAGGACGATTATCCCATTTTGTGGCAGAAGAGAATACGCCCTGCCGTTAATTACTACCTGCCCCATAAGTCATACTGTCAACTAGAGATGTTTTCCGATTCCCACGCAGCCACTTTACTCTTACTAATAAGGTGGATTGGGTCGGTCCGTTCAAAGACTTATTTCCTTCACTAAAATTCATTGAGAGACACCCCCAAATAGAGCCGTTTGCGAACCTGCCGACAAACTGTCCACAGACCGACAAAGTAGAGGTGCCGTATACGATGAAACGCCAAAAACGAAATCACGCCGACAGGGCATTTTACAAGGGCTATTTGGCAGCCCTGAACAACAAGTCTATGGATAGCTGCCCATTTGTCGAAGAGGATCCTCATCAGGAGTGGATCAACGGTTGGCGTGAGGGGCGGGAAGATTACTGGAATGGCTTCGACAGAGTGACCAAGGCGCAAAAACTGGAAATTTATGGCGCCGTTTCTACCGACATCCAATACCCTGACGGGTGGAGTACCATTTAGCGATGGCAAGGGGGCTTATCGTCAAAAGCCCCCCTTTTCCTAGCAGTCAGCAACTGATACAGCTTACCCTTGCTCTGATCGGCGGCGCTCCAAAGCAATTGCCTCTGCCGCCTCACGAATCAATTCAGGCCCCCGATAGATAAAACCGGTGTACATCTGTACGGCGGTCGCCCCAGCACGAATCTTTTCAGCCGCACTGTCACCATCAAAAATACCGCCAACCCCAATAATCGGGATCTGCTTGCTCAACTCTTTCGATAACAGCTCGATGACCTTGGTGGATTGCGCTCTCAGGGGTTTTCCGCTCAAACCGCCCTCTTCGCTACCATGGGGCAGCTTGGCGACTGAAGACTTATCGATCGTCGTATTGGTAGCGATCACCCCATCGATATCGTACTCACACAGCGCCTCGGCTATCTGCGCCACCGCATCGCCTTCCATATCCGGGGCAATCTTGACGGCAACAGGGACGTAGCGATCACTCTTTTGAGCCAGCTCCATCTGCTTGTCTTTGATGCTGCCCAGCAAGCGATTGAGACTGTCACCAAACTGGAGGTCACGTAGCCCTTTGGTATTGGGAGAAGAAACGTTGGCAGTGATGTAGTCGGCGTAGCGGTACACCTTCTCCATACACAGGCAGTAGTCATCGGCGGCCTTTTCCACTGGAGTATCAAAGTTCTTACCCACATTGATCCCCAAAACACCGCTATAACGGCGCTTTTTCACTCTTTCAATCAGGTAGTCAACACCGAGGTTGTTAAAACCCATACGGTTAATAATCGCATCGGCCTCTTCCACCCTAAACAGCCTTGGCAGCGGATTGCCGGGTTGGGGGCGCGGTGTCACGGTGCCCACTTCAACAAACCCGAATCCCAGGGCTCCGAAACCATTAAAGGCCTGCGCATTCTTATCCAGACCAGCGGCCAAACCAACCGGGTTGGGTAGAGTGAGCCCCATCAACTCGACCGGATCATCCGGGACCGACTTTTTGTACAGGGACATCAAACCGAGGCGCTCTGCAGCGCCAATGGCATCAATCGACAAATGGTGGGCCCGCTCAGGGTCAAGCGCAAACAGGGCTTTACGCAGTGTTGAATACATACCTTTCCTTACGTGGGGAGGCGAACCCTTCAGAAAAACGAAGGGCTCTATCTTGTGATGACGATACTACAGGGGCCTTTGAGCGGCCCCTGGGCTCTATTCCGCTACTGTTCTGCCAGAGTTTCCCGGTCCGCAGTGGCGTGGGCGAGATACATTAGCTCGCGCAAAGCCACAGTGAACATCGCAAAGTCACCGACAGAAGTAGACTTCAACTCGGCAATCATATTGTGCCAGCGTTGAATTGCGGGCGCCATGATAGCGCTCCAGCGGGACATTGCACCCTCTACATCAAGATTTTCAGCCTTGCCCAAGCGGAGAATGTTCACCGCCAGTGTCGACAACTGGCTGTCCAGGTCATCCATACTGGTCTCCCGGGCCTGCGCCTGCCAGAAGCTGTCTACCGGCAAGTCGACGATCAGATTGCCAAACCAGTGCAGGTTCAACTCATCCGACAACCTGAAGTAAACCGTGGCAACTTCCTCTACGGGCGTATCGCTAGCTCGCGCCGACTCAGAAATACCCAGTGCCGAGTAGAGGTAGGTGGGCGACGCCGACAGCAGGGACAGGGCCTCTGGTACCCCTGCTTCCAGGAGTTTCTGGTAGCGCTGCTCCCATTCGTTAAGGGGCTCGCCACTTAAGACCTGCGGCAACGCTGTAATAACCCGCTGTACCGGCTCCTGGAACAGCTCGCAGTTGGTAGCTGGCTCCAACTCATTGCGGCGATTGCGCAGGAACCACCGGGTTGCCCGGCGCACACGGCCTATCATCGAGTTCAGCAGTTCTGTTTGCAGCTCCGCTGGCACCTTGTAGTCCAGCGCAGCCAGCTGCTCCTGGAAGTCGTGCATCTCGTACACATCACGAGCGCTGACATAAGCGGCAGTTACATCGTTCACATCGGCGCCAGTGGCTGTACCGATACGGTTGTAGAAGGTGATACCCATACTGTTAACCATCTCATTGGCGACCTGGGTAGCCACAATCTGGCGCAACAGCGGATGGTCATAGACTTGGTCGCGATAACGCTCGACCAATTTTTCCGGGAATGCAGACTCAACCGCAAAACGCACCCGCTCATTGTCGGTGATTTGTGCATTTTGCAGCTCTTCTTTCAACTTGACCTTCACGTATGAGATTAGAACCGATAATTCAGGGCGGGTCAGGGACTGCCCTTTGTGCTCGCGTTCAGAAATCTGCTCGTTATCAGGAATAAACTCCAACGCGCGGTTCAATCGGCCGTCGTCTTCCAAAGTGTTGATGGTTCTGCGGTACTCATCCAGGCGCTTGGCAACCTGATATTCCGCCACACTGAGGGCAAAAGTCTGCTCATAGTTATTGTGCAGCACCAATTCACCGACAGCATCGGTCATCCCATCCAGCAGCTCATTGCGCTGCTTTTCAGTCAAATCACCCTGGGCAACAACTTTATCCAGAAGGATCTTGATATTTACCTCGTGGTCAGAACAATCCACACCGGCCGCATTATCGATAAAGTCGGTGTTACAACGCCCGCCATTGAGAGCAAACTCAATACGCCCACGCTGGGTCATACCCAGGTTGCCGCCCTCGCCAAAGACTTTGGCACGCAACTCCCTACCATCAACGCGCAAGTGATCATTGGACTTGTCACCAACTTCGGAGTCCGTCTCGGCAGTAGCCTTAACATAAGTGCCAATACCGCCATTCCAGATCAGATCCACCGGCGCTCTGAGCAAGGCACTAATCAGCTCGTTGGGGTTCAGTTGATCCTGTTTGATATCAAACGCTTCTTTCATTTCAGGCGTTATAGCAATGGCCTTGGCGCGACGCTCGAAGATACCGCCACCTTTGGAAATTAATTTACGCTCGTAATCCCTCCAGCTCGACCGGGGCAAGTCGAACAAACGCTGACGCTCTTTAAAGCTGGATTCTGCATCCGGATTGGGGTCCACAAAAATATGCAGGTGGTTAAAGGCTGCTTTCAGGCAGATATGCTCAGACAACAGCATGCCGTTACCAAAAACATCTCCGCCCATATCGCCAATACCGACAACAGAGAAGTTTTCTTTCTGGACATCCACCCCCATCTCACGGAAGTGGCGCTGCACCGATACCCAGGCTCCACGGGCTGTAATGCCCATTTTCTTATGGTCGTATCCCTGGCTGCCACCGGAGGCGAAAGCGTCGCCCATCCAGAAGCCATACTCCCCGGCAATGCCGTTGGCAATATCTGAGAAAGTTGCCGTCCCTTTATCCGCAGCTACTACCAGGTAGGGGTCATCCTCATCCCGACGAACAACATATTTGGGCGGTACAACTTCGCCATCTTTTAGATTGTCAGTGATATCCAAAAGGCCACGAATAAAGGTTTTGTAGCAGGAGACTCCCTCTTCCATCATGGTTTCGCGGCTGCCATCGGTAGGCGGACGTCGAACGACAAATCCACCTTTTGCACCACTGGGTACAATAACTGCATTTTTCACCGCTTGGGCTTTTACCAGGCCCAGAACTTCTGTGCGGAAATCTTCCAGTCGGTCAGACCAACGCAGGCCTCCACGAGCGACTTTACTGCCGCGCAAGTGCACACCTTCCACGCGAGGGGAGTAAACAAAAATCTCAAACTCCGGGCGGGGTTCGGGAATGCCGGGAATATCCCGGGGACTGAATTTGATCGAAATATAATCCTTGGGCTGCCCTTCATCATCCACCTGGAAGAAGTTAGTGCGCAGGGTCGCCAGGATTAATTCCAAATAACGGCGCAGAACCAAATCTTCATTCAGGTTATCAACCGTATCCAAACCATCGTGAATTTTAGCGATCAAGCGCTCGACACGGGGCTGCTCCTGCTTACCAGTGCTTAAACGGGGATCGAACATCGCCCTAAACAAGGCTACCAGGTTGCGGGTGATATCCACGTGGCTGGCCAGGGTAGCGGCAATATAGCTCTGGCTGGCACCGGACTTGGTTTGCTTCAGGTAACGGGCGTAGGCACGAAGCATGGATACTTCGCGCCAGTTAAGGCGGGCGGCCAGCACTAGGCGATTGAAGGCATCGCTTTCCGCCGTGTGATTCCAGATCGCCGCGAACGCATCCTGGAACAGGCCACGGGATGCTTGCGCATCAATTTTGGTGGGCAGACCAAATTCCAGATGGAATTCGTGCATCCACACATCGGTATAGCCACGGGGGCGAATCGTATAGGGGAATTCACCAATAACCCGCAAGCCCAGATTTTCCAGCACGGGAATCACGTCGGAGAGCGTCAGGCCGCTGCCCCAGTTGAATACCTTGAACCGCAGGCTGCCCTGGGCGGCCCCCACCGGCTGGTAGAAACTCATTGCTACCCGGTTATCTTCACTGAGACTCTGAACGGCTGCTACATCCTGCACCGCAATACGAGGCTCAAAGTCTTCACGGTACCCCGCCGGGAAGGCGCGGCCAAAAGTACGATAGAGACGGCTGCCCTCTTCTTCCCCGCTATTTTCAATTAGTGATCTTTGGAAAACATCTTCCCAGGAGCGGGTAATATCCACAATTTGCGCCTCCAGCAGCGCGACATCAAAATCAACAGGCTCATCGGGGGACACGCGGAAAACAAAATGAACCCGCGCAAGAATGGATTCGGAGAAGAAAGTGGTGAAGTCCGAGTCCTTCGCATTAATCGCTTTGGCAATATGCGCGCAAATCACCTCGCGCACATCACTGTTAAACAGCTCACGGGGAACGTATACCGTGGCAGTAACGAATTTACCAAAGGGGTCGCGACGCATAAACAGACGAAGGTGAGCCCGCTCATTTAACTGCAGCACACCAATTACCACGTCAAACAGCTCTTTGGTGCTGCCCTGGAAAAGTTCATCCCTTGGGAAGGTATCGAGAATCCGGCGCAGGGCTTTGCCATCGTGCCCCTGCCCGGAGAGACCGCTAGACTCTATGATCGAGGCCATCTTGCGGCGAATAATCGGAATTTTCGCCGGGCTCTCGGTGTAAACCGGCGAGGTATAAAGCCCCATAAACGCCGCTTCACCAATCACCTCGCCCTCGGTGTTGTAGCGCTTAATCATCACGTAGTCCGAATAGGCCGTGCGGTGCACCCGGGACTTAACGGAGGACTTGGCAAATGTCAGGTAATTGGGCCCTTGGTAGAAACGCTGCTTGCCCTCACTAAAAGAGGTTTCCAGCATCGGCGCGGCTTCTTCCAGCTTTTTGAAAATACCGAGCCTGCGGTCTTCAACTTCATTGAGGATTTTTTTATCCCCGACAACACTGAACTCGTATTCGCGATACCCCAGGAAGGTGAAGTTACCGTCGCGCATCCACTGCAAAAATGCACTGGCTTCCAATAGGTTGGTGTCTTCGTCTGGAAGTCCCGCCTGTAACTGTCCCTCCATTGCGCTGCAGGTTTCCAGCATCGGGACATAGTCGTCCACTACCAGCTCCACATCGCCGAGTACGTCTTTTAAGCCAGTCATCATGCCTGAAGCGAACTCAGATGAAGTGTCGTGATTAATCTCGACATAAATCATCGCTTCGTTAGTAATGCGCTTCCCTTTTGCCTGCGGCTTTTCACCCAGTAACTCTTCCTCTGGCGGCAACAGGCGAGTCAGTTTCCCCTTGGCATCGCGCTCGACTCGAACTACCGTACTCTTTATCGAATGAGTCACTGTATTTCGGCGATTGATCTCCATGCGAATGGAGTCCACCAGGAATGGCATATCCCGCTGCAGCACACCAATGACCGTATGCGAGCACTCCCAACCATCGTCTTCGAGGCGGGGGTTAAAAACCTTCACCTTGGGTAGGCCGCCCGGGCGTTGTTGAATAAAGTTCCACCAGGTGTATATGCAGCCATAGACGTCAACAAGACGACGACCGGCCAGATCCTCTAATGGGTACTGATTGAGGAACTGCTGGGCAAAAGCCACAACGGGTTCGGCTTCGCTGGTCAGCTTGTCACGAATCAGCTCGCAAATCTGCGCAACTAATTCTTCACGGCTGTCGGTAATAACCGTCGCCATATTCACGGGGAACCTCCCAATCTCATTTTTGTCACATCGAATCCAAACACTGTAGATCCGAAAAGGTCATCATCTCAGCCCATACGCAGCTGCAGGGTCGAGTCCTAAAAATTACACTTTCAGTCAGACAGTGAGGAGAAGTCCATTCCACCTCAGAATCTAGTCGGCTCGGCAGAGGCCTACGTCTCAAGAGTTGCCTCTTCATTTGGTGCCGCTAAAATCATCAGTCGCCACCTTCTCGGCGGCGACTATATATAGATGGTAGAAAGCCAGCCAGGTCCGTGCGGCGGCTAAATTCTCAGAAGAAGAGATACTATGGAAGCAAACCAGACTATTAGGGATCATATCGCCGCTTTGGGCGATTGGTTGGAAGAGCAGATTATCGGTCAAGAGAGATTGGTTAACCGATTGCTGATCGCCATGCTGGCCGATGGCCACCTTTTGGTGGAGGGAGCGCCAGGCCTGGCCAAAACCAAGGCCATTAAAACACTGGGCGAAGCTATTGAGGGTGACTTCCATCGCGTTCAATTTACGCCAGATCTGCTTCCGGCGGATATTACCGGCACCGACATTTACCGGCCGGAAACCGGAGAGTTCCATTTTCAACCAGGTCCAGTGTTTCACAACCTGATACTGGCCGATGAGATTAACCGCGCGCCAGCCAAAGTTCAGTCGGCGCTGCTCGAAGCTATGGCAGAACGGCAGATCAGTGTCGGCCGAAAAACTTATCCCCTTCCCCAGTTATTTTTGGTAATGGCTACCCAAAACCCTATTGAGCAGGAAGGGACTTATCCTCTGCCAGAGGCACAATTAGATAGATTCCTAATGCAGGTAAATCTTGCCTATCCCAATGCGGAGGCGGAAGCAAAAATCCTGCGCCTGGCCAGATCCGAGGCTAGCCTTGGCGAAAATCGCCCCACTGAAATTATCAGCCAAGAAACCATTCTTCAGGCGCGCAACCAAATTCTGGAAATGCAGATGGTTGAGGCCGTGGAAACCTATACTGTCCAACTTGTCATTGCTACTCGCGAGCCGGCGAAGTATGACAGCGAGCTGGCGTCATGGCTAGATTTTGGTGCAAGTCCGAGAGCAACAATTGCATTGGATCGCTGCGCGCGCGCTCACGCTTGGCTCGCCGGGCGCGATTATGTCACCCCAGATGATGTGATGAATGTCGCTCCCGATATTTTACGCCACCGACTCCTGTTGAGTTTTGAGGCGGAAGCGGCGGGAATTACTACCGACCAGGTAATTGAGCGATTACTTCAACAGGTGCCTGCGATCTGATGTCCGCTGAAGCATCCCCAACTGAGCTCGAACTGCGCGGGGCTTATCCCGAAGTAACGCCGTTGGTACAAATGCGCTACGCCGCACGGCAGTTGCAATTATTCAAACCGCGCCTGGCCCGCAGTGATCAGGCCGGCAGCCTGCTCACTCGCTACCGCGGCCGCGGCATGAATTTTGAGGAAGTGCGGAACTACCAGGCCGGCGATGATGTACGCTCCATTGACTGGCGCGTAACAGCTCGAACCGGCCAAACCCACACCAAACTTTACCAAGAGGAGCGCGAACGCCCGGTAGTTATCCTGTTGGATTTGCGCTCGCCGATGTTTTTTGGCAGCCAAAGAGCATTTAAATCGGTGACGGCAAGCGGCATCGCTGCGGCGCTGGGTTGGGCTGGTTTACAGCACAGCGATCGGATCGGGGCGCTACTTTTCTCCGACCGGGAAATAGACACAGTGCGCCCGCGCCGCAGCCACCACGCCGTACTTTCGATGATTCACAGTACGGTTGCCCGCGCTGCGGAACTGAGCAGCCCCGTCCCCGAACAGGGCAGCCAAACACTAAAAACATTGCTGGAGGAAGCGCGAAGAATCGCACGCCCTGGAAGTGCGCTCTTTTTAATCAGTGATTGCCATGATCTCGACGAGAGCTGCTCGCAGCCACTCTACCTTTTATCCCGTCATGCCGACCTGCAGGTGCTGAGGGTATCGGACCCGCTGGAGCAACATCTGCCCGGCCAATCCCTCACTATATCTGACGGTCGCCAGCGCACATTCCTTCATGCCGGCAATCGGCCGGTTCACGAACATTTTGCCGAAAAGCAAGCCCGAGCCCGCGCCGAGGTTGAACAACTGTGCCGACGTTATCGGCTGCCGTTGCTGGACTTTGATAACACCCAACCGCTTATTCCAGCACTGATGTCCGTCTACGGCTCGCGGCAAAGAAATAATGGCTGGCAAAATACGAGAAGGCCCAAGTAGTAATGAGTTTGAAAGTGCAGAAAAAGCTAGTCGCCAATGTTTTGGCGAACCAAGGAGCGAAGGCAAAACGCACTGGCAATTTAATTGAGGGCCAGTCGTGATAAAAGGAAGTCTTCTGGCAAAACAAATGCAATCCCCAACACCGCAAGCGCCTTCGCCCGAGGCCCAGGAATTGTTATCGCAACTCCGCGATATACAAGAGCCCAATGCGGTTAATTGGTGGCCACCCGCTCCAGGCTGGTGGATGTTGGCCGTATTAATTCTTGTCTGTGTGGCCGCCGCTGTCCTATGGTGGCGGCAGCGGCGCAAAAAAGTTGAACGCAATCGCTATCGTGTCGAAGCAGCTTCACTGCTCGCCGCAGTAAATACTGAGGAGGCGGATGCAGTACCAGAAATTAATGAAATACTTAAGCGAGTGGCAGTTACAACCTATAGCCGTACAGAGTGCGGCAATCTTATCGGCACAGCATGGGTCGAATTCCTGAAAAAGTCAGCCCCACTCGAGTGCCCCTCTGATGCGCAACAAGCACTCGTCGAAAACCTCTATCGCGGCAGCTGTGACCCAGACAAAAACCGAGTGCTACAGGAATATGCCATTTTATGGGTGAAGCAGCACGGACAACCCACAAAAAACAGCCCACAACACCAGGGCGGGGAGGCCGCGCATGTTTGAATTCGCCTGGCCATGGGTTTTCTTTTTAGCCCCATTCCCGCTACTCGCCCGCTGGCTGCTACCCCGCTCCAAACCCATGAGCAGCGCCCTGAAGGTACCATTTTATTCGGAGCTATCCCAACGCGGCGGCGGCGAACAAAGCAATCTGCTCAATCTGTTTTTGCTGATTCTGATCTGGCTGCTTTTAATTAGCGCCGCAGCCCGCCCCCGGTGGTATGGGGAGCCGATATCTCAACCCAGCAGCGCAAGGGATCTCCTTATTGCCGTAGATATTTCAGGCAGCATGGAAACGCCCGATATGGTAATTAATGGCCGACCGGCGATGCGTATCAATGCAGTAAAACAAGTGGTTGGTGACTTTGTTGAACGGCGCAAAGGTGACCGTTTGGGGCTGGTACTGTTTGGTACTCGCGCCTACCTGCAAGCCCCACTTACCTACGACAGAGAGACGGTAGAAACTCTACTAAAAGAGGCCCAGATCGGCTTTGCTGGACAGGGAACTGCCATCGGCGATGCCATTGGGTTATCGGTCAAACGCCTGACCCAACGCCCCGCAGAGCAACGCGTGCTGATACTCCTCACCGATGGCGCCAACACTGCGGGGGAAGTCTCCCCGCTCAAAGCTGCCGAGCTGGCACAACAAGCGGGCATTACGGTTTACACCATCGGTGTAGGTGCCGACGAAATGGTTCAACCTGGCCTTCTGGGGAGCCGTTTTGGCAGCCGTAGAATTAACCCTTCGCGAGATCTCGACAGCAAGACACTCAAGGAAATTGCCGACAAAACCGGAGGCCGCTATTTCCGCGCCCTCAATCCGCAGGAGCTGGCAGAAATCTATGCCGAACTGGATAAATTAGAACCTGTCGAACAAGAAGCGGAAAGTTACCGCCCCATGAAGTCCCTGTTCACCTGGCCCCTTAGTATCGCCCTACTGCTGGCTGGAATTTGGGCCCTGATTCCCCTGGCGAGCAATTTTCAGCTCCCTGCCAGACGAGAAGAGGTAAGTCGTAACAATGGAGGTCAAGCCCAGTGAATATGCTCGACCTAATCCAATCCTTCCACTTCCTGCGCCCTGGGGTTCTGTGGCTGCTAATTCCCGCAGCACTACTCTGTTGGGGGTTAGCAAAGATGGTGCTCAACAGCGCTCAACTGCAAAAGGTCATAGACCCAGATCTGCTGCCCCACCTTCTACTGCGCGGTGGCAGTAAAAGACCCTGGTTATTCGCATTAATATTTGCGCTGCTGGTCGCGATGATTATCGCTCTGGCCGGCCCTGCCTGGCGCAAGCTGCCAACCCCGGTGTACAGCAACCAGGATGCCCTGGTCATACTGCTAGACTTGTCACCGTCCATGATGGCGACAGATCTCTCACCCAATCGACTAACCCGCGCCCGCCTTAAAATTTTGGATATTTTGCGCCAGAGAAAAGACGGCCTCACCGCACTCGTCGCCTATGCTGGAGAAGCCCATGTCGTCACCCCTCTTACCGAGGACACGGCTACAATCGCCAATCTGGTACCCGCGTTATCGCCCTCAATCATGCCAGTCCCCGGCAGCAATATCGAAATGGCCGTCGATACCGGGATTCGCCTGTTAAAGGACGGAGCTGCTGGGCGCGGGCAATTACTTGCCGTTACCGACGGCATAGACTCAATGGCCGCCGATGAGGTCGCCAAAGCTCTATCCAACGCAAAAGTCGAGATGAGCATACTCGCCGTGGGCAGCGGCGAGGGCAGCCCCATCCCTAGGGGAAATACCGGTGGATTTGTGACCGATAGTAAAGGGGCCATCGTCATCTCCAATTTCAATGCCGCTGAGCTTCGCCAGCTCGCCCAGTCCAGCGGAGGGCGTTTTGCCAAAATTACGGTAAATGACAGCGATATCGACTATTTACTGCCTCAAACTGACAGCCCGCAACAAGCGCAGCTCACTGAAAGGGAGTTCGACCAATGGCGGGATGAAGGGCCGCTATTACTCCTTTTAATACTACCTTTTGCAGCCCTACTCTTCCGTCGGGGAGCTCTGGCATGCGCCCTGCCCTTACTGTTGCTAACTGGGATTTCAAGTGAAAGCCAGGCTATTGAGTGGCAGGATTTATGGCAACGCAAAGACCAGCAGGGCCAGCGCCTATTAGAAGAGGGACAGCCGGCAGAGGCCGCGCAAGAATTTCACAATCCCGAATGGAAAGGCACTGCCAACTATCGCGCAGGCAATTACGCAGAGGCCCAGGAAAATTTCGCCCAACGTAATAATTCACAGAGCTTGTACAATCTTGGCAACAGCCTGGTGCAACAGGGGGACTACGATAAAGCTATCGAAGCTTACGATGAAGCCCTGCAAAAGCAGCCCGAGTTTGCCGATGCCGAGCACAATCGGGAAATTGCTGAAAAGCTGAAAGAGTTGCAAGAAAAACAGCAGCAATCCCAACAGCAGTCCGGTGAACAACAGCAAAGCGAGCAGGAACAGAACCAGCAGGGCCAGCAGCAGAGCCAGGAACAACAGCAAAACCAAGAGCAGCAAGCTAAGAACAACGAACAGCAGTCCAGCGAGCAGCAACAACAGCGCAATAATCAACAGCCCTCTGGTTCACCAGAGTCCTCTGAGCAACAGCCTCAAGGTGAGGAGCAGCAGGGCTCCCAAGAAAAGGGCCAGGAAGAGCAGGAGAGCGAACAACAACAGCAAGGCGAACAACAGGGTGAAGAACAGCCGCAGCAAGGGGAATCGCAACCTACTGGCGCTGAAGAAAGCCCACTCGACCAGGAAACCCAACAAGCCCTGGACCAATGGCTCCGTCAAATTCCCGATGATCCAGCCGGCCTGATGCGCGAGAAGTTCAAATACGAGAGCCTGCAAAGGCGCCGTGCCTATCGCAGCGGAGAGTGGGAGCCACCGGAAAATGGGGCGACACAAAGATGGTAAAGAACAGTAGAGCAATGTCGCTGGATTCAAGGACACTGATTTCAAAAATGCCTATGGACGCAATCATTAACAACCGAATAAAACTTTGGAGCCTCCCACTCAGCCACGCCTTCGCTTTGCTACTTATTGCAATAGCACTTTGTCTGTCGACACCGGTTTTAGCAAGCGATCTCAGCGCAACGGTCGATAGAGATAAGATTGGAATTGATGAGACAGTCAATTTACGTGTGCGCTATTCAGGAGACAAAAGTGGTGGACAACCGGACTTTGACTTGTTGGAACAGGATTTCGATATTCTCTCACGCCAACAGTCCAACCAGTATCGCGTTATCAATGGCCGTGCAGAGAGTTTTGTCGAGTGGGTACTGGCGCTAGCCCCCAAACGGGAAGGCAAACTGTTTATCCCCTCTTTTAACTATCAAGGAGAGGTTTCCGATGCGGTTCCCGTCACGGTCACCGAGGCGCAAAGTGGACCTAACGGCGGTGAAAAGCAGGCTTTTCTGGAAGTAACACTCGACAAGGAAAAGGTCTATGTCCAAGAGCAACTGCTGGTAAAAATTCGCCTGTACACCACTATCGGCTTACACGATATCGCAACAGAACCTCTCAAGGTTGCCGGCGCTCATGCAGAAAAAGTCGATGAGCAGCGATATGAGCGCAAGCTCAATGATGTGAGCCATGCGGTTTACGAAGTTACCTACGCCGTTTTCCCTGATAGCTCAGGCAAGCTCAGCATCCCCGCACTAACCTACGTGGCCATCGCTGGGCGCAGGGACCCCTTCTCCCTATTTAATCGCAACAGCCAAAGGCTTCGACTTCGCTCCCAAGAGAAGCCTATCGAAGTGCTGCCAAAACCCGCTGACTACTCTGGCAGCCAATGGCTGCCCGCTGCCAGTCTCGGCATTGTTCAAAGCTGGAGCCAGGACCCGGACACCTTTGCCGTAGGCGAACCTATTACCCGAATTCTTACCGTACGTGCCGAAGGGCTCAGGGCCGCACAGTTGCCCCCACTTCCCAAACTCAACGTGGATGGCCTTAAAACTTACCCCGATCAACCGCAACAAGAAGACCAGGTTGGGCCCAACGGCGTTACCGGAAGCCGTATTGAGACAACCGCGATTGTGGCTACACAACCCGGGGACTACGAGCTTCCTCCCGTCACTGTGACCTGGTGGGATACAAAAAGCCAACGACAACGCACCACTCAACTACCGGCATTCCGCTTCTCAGTTTCCGGTACTGCTGCTGCAGTAACCAGCGACAATGAAACCAGTGCTAAAGTACCTCAGTCAGCTACACCCACCGAACAAGTCGGTACTGTGAGCCATTTTTGGCGCAACCTGGCTATTATCGCGATTGCCTCTCACTTACTGTGGGTCCTGTACTTTTTCTTTCAGAGGCGCAAACCCGCCCAGCAAATACCGAGCAACCACACCCAGGCTCCCGACTTACAACGTGAAACCCGTGCCCTTAAAAAAGCTCTGGAGAGTGAGAACCCCATCCATATCCAGCAAGCCACTTTAAAGTGGCTTACTGCAAAGTGGCCGCAAGTAAATGGTAAGAGCTTGGCTGAGACCGCGAGGCAACTGAACATCCCCGAGCTGGATCAGCTCCAAGCAGTTCTGGACGCCGCTATTTACAAGTCACCGGCTAGTCCTTTGGACATCAATAAGGTGAAAGCAATAGTCGACTTACTAGTGAACGCGAAACCTGAAAGTGAACCCAGTGAAACGGATAGCGCCCTGCCCTCACTGTTCTCTTAACAGGAGCCACTTCAAATCAAACAGGGAAAGGTTGGCCTTCACCGCCTATGGGTAAGGCCAATTCCTGTGTATTCGAGCAGTTTAAGAGGTACTTTAAATAGAATCAGGAAAAAGTTTGTGTAGATATGATTTTCTTTGCAAGCCCTAACAATTTCCAGGTTTTGATGAATCCGCCCCCAAACGCCCTGGGAACTAACACCCCCTTCACGCATTTTCACAATGCATTTTGGCAAGCGCCTGAAGCTGATTTTATCCCGATAAAGAAAACGAGCTAGCAATTCAAAATCTGCCGCAACACGGTAGTTGGTTTTATATAAACCTAGCTTTTTGTAACAGTCTCGCCGCACAAAAAATGTAGGATGGGGTGGCATCCAGCCCCAGCGAAATTTAGACACCCTAAATTTACTGGAGCCATAAAAACGCACTCTTTGGCTTAAGTTGTTGCGAGCCACAATCTCCAGATCTGCATAGACAGATTGGGCTCCCGAAACCAAAAATTCATTAACAACATTTGAAATTACACGATTATCAGAATAGACATCATCAGAGTTAATAGTGCCGACTATATCGCCAGACGCCATGCATATGCCTTTATTCATAGCATCATAAATACCCGAGTCTTTTTCAGACACAACTGCCGCGACTTGGTCTTTAAACTCAGATATTATCTCTAGCGTGCCATCAGTAGAGCCACCATCAATAATTATATGCTCAATATTTGCATAATCTTGAGCCAACACGGATAGTATTGTGTCGCGAATGGTGTCAGCACTATTTAGACAAACCGTTATCAGGCTTATTTTTATCACAAAAATTCTCAAGTTGTCGTTTCGTGAAAAGTAAAACCTCTTCTGAGAACTTTAGTACAAATTACAATGTCTGACATTCGATCAACATAAAATACTTCTATACCAGTCGTATGTTTTCTTTAACCCTACCCCCAAGGAAGTCTGGGAAGCCCACCCCAACTTCGATAGCTTTGAGGTGTCTAGCAACTTCCGCGGCACACCATCAGGCATTGACCTGTCAAATGTAATATTTCCCTCAAACCCAATGATCTCGGCGATTAAATAAGCCAGCTCCTTAACAGTACAATCCACCCCAGTACCCACATTTAGGTGGGAGCACATAGGCTCTGTCACGGATCGATATACTCGATCTTCCAAACCCATTACAAACACCAACGCATCAACCATATCCTCTACATACAGAAATTCTCGTCGAACATCACCACTCCCCCAAACCCTGACATTCTGCACCCCTTCATTTTTGGCCTTATGGAAACGATGTATTAATGCAGGGATAGCGTGTGAATTTGCAGAGTCAAAGTTGTCATGTGGACCATAAAGGTTTGTCGGCATAACACTGCGATAGTTACGTCCATACTGCCTTGAGTACGACTCGCATAACTTAATTCCGGCAATCTTGGCAATAGCGTAAGGCTCGTTAGTCGCCTCCAACCTGCCCCCAAGCAGGTCCTGCTCCCGTATCGGTTGGGGGGAATCCCTTGGATAAATACAAGACGACCCAATAAACAGCAAATTTTGGATATCGGCCTTGTGAGCCTGATGGATTACATTGCACTGAATCATCAGATTCTGGTAAATAAAATCAGCTGGGAGCTTGCTATTCGCCAATATGCCCCCCACCTTTGCCGCAGCCAAATAAACAGTATCAATCGACTCCGAATTAAAAAAATCAGAAACAGCATCAGCATCTGTCAAGTCCAGCGAATCTCGAGGGCAGGTAATGACTTCACAGTTTTTTACCGGTTTCAGCCTCTGAATTAATGCCGAACCAACCATGCCCCGATGACCTGCGACAAAAACTCTCTGGGAGTATTTCACTACCTACTCCTCAAAAATAGGCTCAGTGCGATAACCATTCCCAGCCAACAACAAATTCCGCTTCGCTTCCCTCAAATCATACTTAACCATCTCCCCAACTAAATCTTTCAAGGTTGTTTTAGGTGCCCACCCCAGCTCTTGCCGAGCCAATGAGGCGTCACCTACTAGTGACACCACTTCTGTCGGGCGAAAATAACGAGAGTCCACTTTAACAATTACATCTCCACACTTAACTGCTGGAGCATCTTCTCCCACAATTGAAGCAACAACACCTACCTCTTTCTGCCCCTCTCCATGAAACTCTACCTCTATCCCCAACTCTTGAGCACAATTACGAACAAAATCTCGAACGGAGTATTGCAGCCCTGTAGAGATGATAAAATCCCTAGGACTTTCTTGCTGCAACATCAACCATTGCATTTCAACATAGTCTCTAGCATGGCCCCAGTCCCTCAGTGCATTCAGCTCCCCCAAATACAGGCACCGCTCTAAACCTTGGGCAACATTTGCCAAACCCCGGCTTATCTTTCGAGTAACAAAAGTTTCACCACGCCGTGATGACTCGTGATTAAATAAGATTCCATTGCAAGCATATAAGCCATAGGCCTCGCGGAAATTGACCACGGTCCAATAAGCAAACAACTTTGCAATTGAGTATGGAGAGCGAGGGTAAAAAGGAGTGTTTTCATTCTGAGGGGAAACTTTGGCAGCACCATAAAGCTCCGATGTTGAGGCTTGATAAAACCTGGTTTTATCCAACCCCAGAAGACGCATCCCCTCAAGTATTCTGAGGGTTCCAAGCCCGTTCACATTTGCAGTATATTCAGGGCATTCAAAACTGACCGCAACATGAGACTGAGCACCCAAATTATAGATTTCATCAGGCCGCACCTCCTGAAGAATTCGGGTCAAATTATTCGTATCGGTAAGGTCTCCATAGTGAAGAAAAAACCTTCTACTATCATCTTGCGGCCCTTGGTACAAGTGATCTATGCGGCTCGTATTAAATGAAGAGGACCTTCTTTTAACCCCATGAACCTCGTACCCTTTCGCCAATAAAAATTCAGCTAAATAAGAACCATCCTGGCCTGTTACACCCGTTATTAATGCTTTTTTCATGTCTCAGCCTGTTAGAATTATTGGTATACAAGCTCACCTCTTCACAATCAATACCGCCCAAACATTTACAAAGATCAATGTCGCTCAGGTTTCGCCCCTAACATCAAGCGAGCCATCTCCCGTATTTCAACCCCCCACAACCTTATCTGAACGAAAGTTGCCATCAATCTATAACCAATATAAATTTCCCTTTTCCTCCAAAAAAATACGACCACCCTTACCGGCGGAAGAAGGGTATATAGAATCAGCTTAATCCTCCCTACCCCTTGAGAGAGGAAAAACTGCCCTCCCTTTATCCGCCTTGCTTTTGTCGCTACAGATTGCCAGGAACATCTAACTCGATGATGGACAAAAGCGGATTTCAGAAATAAGACTTGGTGCCCTTTCACCCTCAACCTTCTGCAAAACTCAAAATCACCACTCGAAAAGAAATTCTCACTAAAGCCGCCAAACTTCAGAAACAAAAACCGATCAACTACCATATTCGCTGTAGCCGCAACTCCTGCAGATACGTAAACTTCTTGTGGTATCCCTCTCATAAAGTCATAGACTTCATAGATATTGGAAAATCCATATTGCTTTTGACTTCGCACATCACCGGCAAATAACTTTACACTCCCTCCCCAACACCCGATCGCCCTATCAATTCCAGCTATCCACTTTGAATCCGGCAGGCAATCAGCATCCGTAAATATAAGCCAATCTCCTTCAGCTAACTCTGCCCCTTTGTTTCTTGCCGCATAAGACCCAGGCTTTTTGCACTTTCCTGTCTTAATCTGAAAACTCCCCCCCCCTAAAAAGGACGGAGAATTCCCGTCATTTGATATCAGTACAAGCTCAAAAAGGTCTTTTGAAATGACTTGAGACTCCAAGCAACAAACCAACTCCTCAATAAAGTGCCACTGCTGATAGACCGGAACAATCACGGAAAATTTAACCCGCATAGCAACACCAATTGCAGATATTGTTAGACATTTGAATCATCACGCACTGACTAAACGATTAGCACAACACTTGGAATTAGCAACCTTCAGCAACAGTTGCCAAGCAGGATCGGCAGTCTTTTCAACATATTGATATAAAAGGAACTGGTAAAAACTATGATAGCTTTCAGAGTAAGGCGGGTCTTAAGTGGTTAAATTTATACAGCAGATACTGATAGAAAAATGCTTTCGGTTAAATTTTAACTCAACTTCTACGCGCACTACTCAACCTAATAACAGAAAATTCCAATACAAAACAAGCGCTGAGCAGTAGATAACCAAACTTTAATGGACTGAAAGCATACTTCGAAGAGCTTAGGCCGCCAGTAAAAATCTCAGGGGCAAACACTAAGTCAAGCGCAACTCGAAAAGTTGTAACCTCAAAAGAGAGACTGAAGAGCCTTCTAACAGCTAGGACAGCCGATTCCAACACCTTCAAAGTAGTACTTGCCACCTGACTCAAGAGAACTCTATCCCCCTTGTACCCGCAGCCTGCTGAAGGCTATTGGCCAAATCCATATTTAAATACAACTGATTATTGCTATCAACCAGACCTAAACCGAAAAGGATCAACCAAAATAGCCCCCAACCACTTCACTTGCAGCTCCACATTAGATGTCACCACCGGGGCATTAGTAAAAACTCTTCAACACCGGAGATAACTTGGGAGTATTAAGTATATATTCTACCCCGGTAATGATTGGCATATGGGCAGCCAACTCCGTCAAAAACCAGGACCTTAGCAGATGATAGGGCATGAATTATTATGGATAACTACTGGGATACTTAATATATTCGAAAAAGATGTTTGAAGCCTGCATGAAGAAAGAATACCACTTCTCGGCCATTTACCCATCATAGATGGCTGACCAAATCATTAGTAACTATCTAATACAATAAAGTATGATCAAACAGAATTTGAGATTGCTCATTACGCAAGAAAAGATTTGCAGAAGCAATCTCGAAAAAATACACGGTAGCAAAATCAATCTACCGGTCAAGCAAAGATCACCTTTCCAATATCGAGAGGGTATCTTTAGCAGCCCGCCCCCAAGAAAACTGCCCCGCCCTAACAAGTGCACACTTCTGCAATTCTCTAACAATTGAGATATCTTCAGAAAGACTTTTTAAAGCTTGAGCTATAGCCTCAGGCGCCTCAGGATCAATCAAGAAAGCCCCATCACCACCAACCTCTTTCATCGCTCCACGATTGGAGGTGAGTACAGGCGTTCCCTGACTAAAAGCTTCAACGATGGGGAGACCAAAACCCTCGTACAATGAGGGGATCAATAGGGCCCTGGCATTTCTATAAAGCTCTGCCAACTTATAGTCCTCAACATACCCAAGAACCTCCACATATCCCTCAAGCCCCAGTTCTGAAACTATCTCATCAACCTCAACCCCACCCCAACCTTTACCGCCACAAACTTTAAGAGGAAGAGGATTATCAACCAAGTTGATATATCTTTTAAATGCATAAAGGAGGCGGTTTAAATTTTTACGCGGTTCCAACGTACCCACAAATAAGAAATAGTCCCCTAAAACTACAGGAACACCACCCCCACCTAGGAATGGAGCTTCCTGTATCACGCTAACTTTACCTTCGCAGTGATCAAAAAACTCTACCAACTCCAGCATCGTACTTTCAGAAACAGCAATTACTGAGTCAGCTAACCTCAATGTAGGAGGCATCAGCAAACTTTCAAGCAGCCACCCAAGTCGAGACATGGTCTGAGGAAAGTTCCGCCAAACAAGATCATGAATAGTTACTACTTTCGTAATATTTGTTGGCAAAAAAACTGGTAGGTGATGGCGGGGAGACCAGAAAACTTCAACTCGATCACGTCGAGCCCAGATTGGAAAAACAACTTGCGCAAACGGCGAGCTCATACTTCCCCACGGGACATTGCCACACCGTACGGTAACATTGTCTAAGCCCGAGAAATCTCTCAACAGTGGTGCGTGACTATAAAGATACCATTCATGATCACTTTTAAACATGCGCTCGAGCAAAGCATATGTATAGCGACCAATTCCAGTTGTTACTGCCGCAAGAGGCCGAGCATCCACAGCTATTCTAGCCACCACTAGCCACCCCTCTCTCCTCCAACACCTCCTCATATAACCGCTGATAAGAGGTAGCCATCCTCTCTGCCGTGAATAGCCTTTTAAAGCGGCGTTTCCCCGCTAACCCCATTGAAAAAGCAACACCGGGCTCACACCATAACTTACACATGGCATTCTTTAACTCATCTACATCAGCGGCTTTCACTACATATCCTGTCTCACCATGTGAGTTCACATAGCTTGTTCCCGTACCTATCTCACATGATATTAGAGGTCTACCACTCATCAACCCCTCTAGCAGAGTCACCCCGAATGCTTCAGAGCGAAGATGAGACGGAAAGACCACTGCTCGACAAAGTGAAAAAAGGGCCATTTTCTCCGCTTCACTGACAAATCCAGCGAAAACTACATTTTTAGCTCCCAAACGTTTTGCTAGCGCCATGAGGCGATCCATCTCAGGACCCCTACCCGCTATCACAACACGATATGGCTGACCGACAGCAGCCCTAACTAGGTAATCGAGGCCTTTATAATAACGAAGCACACCAACAAAAAGCATGAAGTCCCTGCCAAACCTTGACTCAACTGACTCAATGGTCTGACTGTCCGGACAGGGATAGTTGCTTTCAGAAATACCAAGCGGTATTACTTCCACCTTATCGGAGTATGCTGAGAGTACCTTGCTTGTATTCGCATATGCTCTAGACGTCGCTACGATCCGATCTGCGCGGCGGAGAAAATAATTCATCAAAGGACGGTAAATCGCCCCAAGAAAGCGCTGGCGAATTATATCCGAGTGATATGTAACAACTAAGGGTCGAGATCGTCCAGCAAGCAAATAACTTACATCACCAAATGGCCAAGGGAAATGGAAGTGGAGAATGTCCGGAGTCTTTTGAAAAAGTCTCGGCAACAAGCCCAGCCCAACGCAGCATGAAGCAATAGAAAACCAGCGCCGCATAGCTTCATATTTAACCCCCAAAAAAACACCGCCATACATCGGAGTCCTAGACAGGGTCAGCACTTCGCCGTCCGTATTGCGAGCAAGTTCAAATATAACCTGCTCAACTCCCCCTTGACTTTCGGGAAAAAATGTTCTGTAGCACTGTAAGACCTTGGCCGAGCTATCCAATGAATTACCTCTCGTGTCTAGCCCAATAAATATGTGTGAGCTGCTTAACGCCCCAGCATCTAGATGACTGGCCAGCCGTAGCACGTCAGCAACAACAGGGTACTGTTTTAACTAAAAATCTTGTATATTTAGCTGTTTGGTAAAGACTAACAACTAGTAGCGACTATGACAACGGTCACTACTGATATAGGTAGAGGCCAGTTTTCTGGTGGCGTAAGACCTATCAACAATGAGCTCATCAATCAGATGTTAAAGAATTACTTGAGCATTGTCTGGGTTCGCGGAGTTGGCGCTCTGAAAGCGGATTCAGAAAACTCTTACCTAGGCTCCATATGGTGGGTGCTAGAACCTGTCCTGTTGACTGCATTATTTTATGTTGCTTTTTCAAGCGGATTACGAGGTGGACATTCAGGCTCAAATTTTGTTTTTTTTCTAGTTTGCGCGCTTATTCCTTTCAAGTGGACTTCGTCATCTATCACTATTAGCGGCACTTCGATAAGTAACAATAAAGGGATACTCAACCAGTTTTACTTGCCTAAATGGATATTTCCCTCCTCTGTCAACCTGTCAATGCTATTACGGTTTTTAATTGTACTACCTATTCTCGCTATGTTTTGCGCACTCAACGGCTTCAAACCAAATATCTATTGGCTGCAGCTCATTCCATTAATAGTCTGTCAACTTTTCGTAAACCTTGGGTTTAGCTATGTCGCTGCAGCCATAGTTCCTTTGATTCCAGATGTAAGGAATATTATAAGCTTGGGCATGACCGCAATACTGTTCTCATCTGGTATTTTTTTTGATGTAAACAGCCGCCCCGAGCATATACAGGACATTTTACGATTAAACCCGTTTGTAACAATATTCGATAGTTATCGAGCCATATTACTCAGAGGAGAGTTACTGGATGCGGAACTACTAATTTATCCATACCTATTCTCTTTCTGCGCATTCATTCTGGGCATTTTAATCTTAAAGAAATTTGACCGATTTTATCCAAGGACGCTCCTGTGACAGATAGGGTAATAACATTTGAAAATGTAGGTGTTAAGCTTAAACGCAGCTTAAGTCCATTTGCAAAAAAACAGCAGGTCCTGCATGAAATAAATTTTGACCTAATAAAAGGGGAGACTTTGGGCATAGTTGGTCATAATGGGGCAGGCAAGTCTACCCTTTTGAAATTGCTGGCAGGCATTATTGACCCAGACTGCGGAAAAATTACTAAAGCCAGACACATAAGATCTCAATTGCTGTCTCTAAATTTAGGGTTCAATAAAAAGCTCAGCGGTTACGACAACACTATAATTTCGTTAGTAACTCAAGGAATGAAAATATCGGAAGCGAAGTCCCAGGCATCTAGTATCGCAAAATTCGGTGAGATAGAACACCTAATGGAGCAGCCCGCTGGCACATACTCTGCGGGGGAGCGGGCAAGGCTATCTTTTTCAATCGCTATGCATACCGCACCCGAAATCCTCTTACTGGACGAGGTCCTAGGTGTTGGCGACCAGAGGTTTCGAGAGCGTTCATATAATGAACTTACGAAAAGAATCAAGTCCAATCAAACAGTAGTGCTAGTATCCCACTCAACAAACACACTACGAAAACTTTGCAATAGGCTTATATGGATAGATAAAGGGCAAATCAAAATGTCAGGATCGGTTGAGGCTGTACTAGAATGTTACTCTCAAGAAGTAGCCCATTCATGAAAGTTATTTTGCATATTGGCTCCGATAAAACTGGAACAACAACCATTCAAAATACTCTTTCGTCCAATCAAGACATCCTCAAAGAAAAGGAAGTGATTTATCCAAAAATTGGAACGTTTGTACATCATGAATTATTAGTAGAGGAGCTTCTAGCTGGAAAGCAAGGCCCTGCCTGGCAAAGGCTCCGATCAGCACTTAACAGTAACTCAAAATGTTTAGTTATTAGCTCTGAGAAATTGTGCACTCTTAAAAGGCAAGAAATAGCGTTACTCAAAAAGTGGCTTGCTAATCATGAGGTCAGTATAGTCGCATATATCCGAAGTGCAGACCAATATCTAGAGTCTGGCATAATGCAACAACTTAAAAGCAGCAAGTCAAGACAAGATTTTTTCCGCTTGTATCGGGCCGTGAAATGGGTTCCAGCTATCATCAATCCTTTTGTCTACTGGTCGGCATTAAAACCAAAGTTTGTATTTTGCTGGGCAAAAGTATTCGGAAAAGAGAATATGATAGTCCGCCCTTATTGCAGTGAGCAATGGATAGGTCACTCATTGATTTCCGATTTCATGCAAGCTATTGGTTTACGCGACCTAACTAGCAAACTGGATTATTCAGGAAAAAAACGAAATATAACTCCAAATATCTACACAGTTTTTGCAATGTGTGCGTTCTCAAGATCTAGCCACCCCCCTTTACGTCACCAATTTTCAGAGCTAATGGTTTCGAAATTTGACCAAAAAATGGCGCACCCTATAAGTAGCTTTCAAAAAAGATGTCTTGCTGAGGCTATATCGCGCCCAATTTTTAGAAAAATTTCACAAGATTTTAAGTGCCCACTCCCAACCAAGAAGCCCATCCCAAAAGGCTTTGCGCCTCCTGAATCAAAAATTATAGAAGAGGCCCAACACCTACTAACTGAATTTACTATTCACCAAAAGAAGCGGTTAGATATATTAAGTAAGAAACTCAGCACCCAAAAAGACGCCAACACTCAAACTTCAGATACCCCCTAAAAAATGAAGCTGCCGCGTAAAAACAGTCGCATTTTGTTTGTAACAATGCAGTATGGAGCAGGTTATAAACAAGGTACAGAAAAGTACATTAAAAACCTAACTTCCGAGCTAAAGCCCAGAGGATATGAAATCTTCATTGCAGCGGGAAACCCTGAGCACATCAAGCAGAAACAAGACGAACAATGTAAAGGGTTTATTGGAATTCCCACGAACGGCTGGTGCAGCTTATTAGGTGCTGATGTCAACTTCTATGTCAAGTGGTTAACCGAATTACAGCCTGACATTGTCCATATGGCTAATCCGGCGCATATAGGAGTAAATATATTAAAAGCTGCTGAAACATTAAATATACCCTATTTTGTGAGTATTACCGATTTTTGGTGGCTTTGCCCTAAGCACACACTAACACTCCCAAATGGGACCTTCTGCAAGGGGTTCGAAACCTCTAGTATATGTCGCAAGTGCATCACAAAAACTCACCCCAAGAAGGTTGTAAGAGAGGTCGCAAGCCTTAAATACACCAATGTAATCGCACAAGGCTTAATTTACGCGAATAATATATACCAAAAGCAAGCAACTCCTAGCTGGAGTTCACGAAATGAAACTTTAAGGGACATCCTCTGCTCTGCCAAGAAGATAATTTGCTTATCAAAAACCGGACAGGAAAAGCTAGAGAGCTTTTTTAGTCTATCTAATACTTGCTATATTCCAGCAGGGTTATCAAATCACTGGTTTAAAGAAAGGCCGGGAAGAAAAGAAGTAGGTTCAAACCCTAAGGTTACCATTGGTTTTCTTGGCGCACTAGCCCCACATAAAGGGCTTCATACTTTAATTGAAGCGCTAGAACAACTAAAAAGTCCCAATGTAAGCTTAAAAGTGGCCGGTAAAATCCATGACCATCAGTACTTTAATAAGATATCAAACTTTGAATTAAATATCGATTATATTGGAGAAGTAACTGAAGCCCAGGCGGTTTCTTTTATAGACTCCATTGACATCCTCGTCATTCCAAGCACTAGCCCTGAGAACCAACCTCAAGTATTGCTAGAAGCTGCAGCAAGAGGTAAAATAGTTATTGCCAGCGCTAGCCCAGGGTGCGCCGAGCTTTTAGAAGATAATGTGATTTTCCCTATTGAAAACGCCTATGAGCTCAGAAAAATTCTTCAATGCTATTTGGATGCTCCACAAAAATTCTCACCACCCTCACCCCCACTTTCAGCCAAAGATGTTGCCAATGAAATTATACGTATCTACGATTCTATATAAATGAAAAAGATACTATTTTATGAAGCCATGCCAGACATCCTTAAAGCACAGAACATTTGTGCTCTTGCCCAGCATGAAATTAAAAAGGGGAATGAAGTATTTTTAATTGTGGAGGAAGAAGTGCAGTTATTAACGCGAAATTCTCACACAGCCCCCCATACTGTATGCTGCCGAAAGGTAATTGGCAGTATAGTCGCCGCATCTGGTATTAACTATTACGCACTCCCTCGAAATAAAGAGTTCGCACTTAAGTTCGCAAAGGACCCATCCTCTACAATGGATTTAATTAGGGACTACCGTTTCAAGGCCTATGAAAAAATTGTAGCCAATTTTAAGCCAGAATTAATAGTTATTTGGAATGGTCTTGCTCACTATCAACAAGACTTTTTATCTCTAAGTCAACGGCTGAATCATTGCCAAGCATACCGCTATGTTGAGGCGGGTTGGTTCCCCCAAAAGGGAACTTTTTACACTGACTCTTTGGGAGTAAACGCTAAAAGCTCTATCGCTAAAGAAAAGAAAGCGAAATTATCACCCCTAGAAAATGAAAAGATTGAGGCATGGAAAAGCAATTACCGAAGAACAAATGGAAATTATAAAATAAAGGATAAGAATTATATATTTATTCCACTCCAGCTAGAAACAGACACAAACATTACGAATTTTTCCCCATTCAAAAAAATGCAGGATTTTTTGGCCTGGGTGGAAACTATGACCCCTAAAGAATACAGCATTATAGCCAGACCGCACCCACTATCTAAAGGCAGTCTACCCTTAAATGCAAATGAAATTTCCAGCAGGCTGCTAATTGATTCTGAAACCAATATTCATAAACTTATTTCAGAGTGCAGCTTTGTTGTTGGTATAAATAGTACAGTGCTACTTGAAGCTTTGATTTACGAAAAGCAAGTCTATGCTGTAGGAGAAGGTCTCTTTGATTCCTCTAAGGCCATCCGCAAGCAAAAGGTTAATCAATCAATAGATACAAATACCACTCTCGACATAGCTTCTGCAAACATCCTTTTAAGTACTTTAGTAAGCACTCAAAAAAAATTACCCAACTATTCAATAAAATCCCCCATTCTCTCCCTTCCATACCTGTTGACTCACCTTTTTAAAACTTACATTAAGGTAGTAGATATTTTTAAAGTTAGTTTTAAGCTCTTTAAATTCTAAAAGTCACATACTGCCACCAAAAGATAAACCATCGGTGCAAAACCAAACCCGTCGACAAGAGGGAAATTATATATAGATCAACTATCAAAAGGTAGATCCGGGCCACTTAACACCTAGTGTGATACGCTCGCCAAGCGTTGCATCATGGGCACCCACTACAGGGTAGAAAAATTAAGAGCAAAACAACCTAGATACGTTTTTTCACGTAAAACCTTAAATTGCGCATCACAATTTCACAGAATTTAGGATTTTTTAGCTTTGATCAAGATTTAAAAATAATGAGGTAGTTAAGCAGGGGGTTGTGATCAAATCTAACCGGACGCTTCTTTAAGCACATATCTCAAATTTGATATAGGCTATCTCTGCCAGTGCTGTATGTATTCTTCGCAAGTTGTAATAAGCAATATAGCTCTCACATCAGCTAGCGCGCCCTTCCTTGGCGGATAGAGGTTGCCCGCCAACCATAGATCTTCAAGCAGCTAAAGAAACGCTCAGTCGGTGTGCTGTTCCAACAATTTCCTTTGAGACTCATTGAACACACTATTCCATGCTGCCTCAAAAATGTTTGGTAGATATGCCACGATCAGAGTGATCCAGAAGACCTTTTGGGGGCGAACACAAAATGACAGCCATCATCAACGCACTAATTACTAAGGCCGCTTCCAGATTACGATCTAGATGCCGACCAACAATCCGGCGCGAATATAGATCAATCACTACCACCAAGTACAACCAGCCCTGCAAAGTCCAGATATATAATATCAGTCGTCCAAACTCAATTTTTAGCACTCGGCGAGAAATCCCTGCTCAGAAGATTCAGAGCAACTGGCAGTTGATGCTTGCTATTTATGGTTAGTGTAAATCGCTTTTTGGGCTTTACTGGCAAACCTAGCTTTTTCATTAGCTTGCGGGCTCGATAGTGCCCAATTCAGAGCCTTCTTTGCGTAACCGACGGCCTCCTAGATTCTGTCGAGATTCTACAAATAAGGCCTTCAATCGATAGCGTAGTTGCCAAATCTGAACATCTATTGGGCCACCACTACGGCGACACCATTCGTAATAGCTATTATTATTTACTTGCATCACTCGACAGAGGCGCCCTAACTGGAAAGCTGCCTTACTGCTTCTTATTAAATTCGTACTTTATTTCATTTCTTTCGCAAAGAAGGCGTTGGCTTTTTTAGGATTTCCTTCTCTATCCACAATTGCGTTACTTCACATATGGCTGGCCCAGTTCAGCTCGTTCGCCCGTATCCAACCTTAATCTGCTCTCTTCCTACTCTAATCCTTATCCAGCATCGCAGGTTGTTAGCCGTGGTCTTACAGCCTCTGCAACCTTGGAAATCGAATACCCGTGCTCCGAGACAAAAGCAACCGCACCTCTCTTGAGCTCCAGCTTGAATTTTCGACGTGTGCCTTTTGTTGTCATACTTCACTTCGGTTGTAATTTTACCATCTTAGTGAAGTGCCCGGAAGGATTAGACCACTACACACACGGGTTGAACTCACCAGCATATTCCTTACGGCAGAAATAAAAAAATGTACAGCTTTATTGGGGAGAAGAAAGGTAACTTTCCAGTTAGAGGCCTCAGTCAGGTAGGCAAATAAATAAGAATAGCTATTACGCGGTAATGATAGCTTAATAGATAGCTAAGTAATGCCAGCATGTAATCAATTAAAGGGCTTAAAATTAGGCGCTATTAAGCCCCAAGCTAATCAAAAGCGAGGCTTGACAATTAACACCGGCTGCCAATCGCTGAAACTAATAAATAGAAAACTCTCACCGGACACTAAAATCTAGATTGAACTACCCAGATAAAACACATCTGGGTCTTACAAAGCTGGCTATGCTTGGCAGTAATACTTGACTTATATTCACACCGGATTACTGGTTGGCATTTAGGTTGTAAGATGAAAATGACCTTAGTAAGTTAAACATTGCTGACGGCAGTCAACTTGTGTACACACCTATAGGTTTTCTAGGCTACCTTGCTTGAACTAATAATTATGCCAACCACACCCAACAAGCACTATTGAAGCAGTATTTTATGATCAACTCAACGAATCGTAGGGGGATTTGATAGGGCAACACACCGACTGAACTCTCATTTAGCAGCCAAAAAAAAAGGGGGGGGTGAACCGAAAACTCTACAGCACTGGGAGAATACGATAACAGATATGAGAACCTATATTACTTATTACAGCTCATACAGACCACATATATCGCTGGGGGAGATACCCCCATAGAATTAGAAAAAAATTGCTTGAAGAGCCGAGTGGCTGGACTCGACCACAACAGCTTCTGTAAGGCTCTCGAGAGGAATCTAAATCCTAATAAATATTCTATCCAGGGATATAAGCAGACAAATCAAGGTCTTCCTCTGGCCCTATCGACAGGCTAAAAAAGTCAGCATTATTCAGAATGACTTCATCACTCCAGTCCCACCATTTAATTCTCAGTAATTGCTCCCTGACATGCTTAGAAAACCTGAACCGAATGTGCTTTGATGGAGACCCTCCTACTATACTAAATGGCTCTACATCCTTAGTTATCACAGAACCCGCCCCTAATACAGCACCATCACCAATCGTCACCCCGGACAATACCGTCACTCCATCGCCTATCCATACGTTATTGCCAACAACAATTGGGCCTTTTGATGCCCCACCTTTCGTAAGACCAAGTTTATTTTGAAGCCAAATCTGCATATTGATAATTTGTGTATCATGGCTTGCTGCTATAAGCCTACAGCTGTCGCCAATTGCACAATATTTACCTACTAAAACCTGACCTCTTACTTTAATTGAACCATTTATTGATGAATGATACCCAACTCCAATCCTACCTTTTACATCCCAGGGTCCGCCGCCCCTAATGCAACCTTTCTTTTTTTCTTCACCGATCAAAGGGTTGTAGTAGGTCATAAAAATCTCCTTCATGAAAGTGACACATGCCCGCTTATTAAACACTATACATTACAAGGCTTTATCACTGTAGTATCTCGTAATCAGCACATGTAGCTTTACGAATAAAATTTCGAGAGCCATAACGCTGGATTTACGTCATCTATACACTAGTTTTAAGTAATCGGCTTGCCATATCAGACAACCTTCAAACAGCAAGCCTTCTAAAGTAAAAGCTGAACACTAATAGAAATATCTAGCTTTAGCTAAAGTCAGGGTACACCAAAAATCTTATTAACCATGCACTCTACTCAAACATAAACTATTAGCCAACCCTCCCCCCATCAACTACTTCACCAGAAGGAAATAGTAAACGGCCAACTACAGCAAAGACAGGATTTTGTAACTTTCTACAAAACTCCACTGGGGATTGAGAGAATTCTGACGCCAGCTCGGCACCTTTAAACCGTCGAAGAATCTTATAAATTAATGGCACATAAATTTTGCGCCACCCCATCAGGCCATAGACAGAACGATATGAAACAAGAAAGTACTTGGCATATTTATATTTAGGATTCTCTAATCGGGATAAAAATTCAGCAGGGTCAGACAAGAATATAGCGTACTCGCCCCGAGAAAGCCTTCCTTCAATATATGAATCAGCCAACTTAAAGAATGGCAATCGCCAAGAGAAAAAACCGAAATTAATAATTTTTTCTTGACGTCTTTTATTTTTATGGCTTTTCTTAGAATGTGACGAGCTATTTTTTTTGTTATGCTCCCTACCACCTTTGAGAATATTACTCCAAGAATTAGAGATTTCTTTGTAAGCCTCAGATACAGCCATCACTTCAGCAATAGTTAAATTCACTGAAGGACCAACCGGCACTTTATTTGATTCTACCCTCTCAAATAAAATACCATCATCACGACCAAGGTATTGATTAGCAATATACTTATTTGACTCACCATATTTCACCAATAAAGTCTTCCGCTCTTCTGCACTAATCACAGAAAATCCGTCTGAGGGCAAATCTAGTTTAGATAACTTATCATGGGCCTCTTGAATAAACAGAAGATAGTCATTATGGGAGGGGAAAAAGTAACCATTATATAATCTAAAGATTTCAACGTGCCTTGCGCTAAGTTGAGCCTCATTACGCTCCTCAAGGGAAACATCTTTGAGAACTGGGGTAGAAGGCAGGTCAATTGCTTGGATAAAGTCCGCTAGCAAATCTCCAGATACCATTTGCTTTTTATCGAAAACCCTGACTTTAATGTTTTTAAGTGGCAGCTTTTTACGCCACCGATCAACAACAAGGTCATACGACATTCTATACTGAGTTTTCGGGCAGGAAAGCCACTCCTGAAAAGATTCAGAAACCTTCCCTACTGCACCTCCAGCAACAAATTCCATGTACTGACTATTTGCCCACTCATCCTGGCGTCTCAAGTAGACTATCATCTCCACATCAAATTCAGAGAAGTAATCTACAAGCCTTTCTGGCTCATCAGCAAGAAAAAACGCTTCTGATGACAATATAACTGTATGAATCCTCCCTCCGAGAACTGCAAGGGAGCTAAGCAATCTCTTTTTTAGTTCGAAGTTCTTACGAATAGCTGCATGTAAAAAGCCTGCATGACCGGCTTGCTTATGCCTTCTATTCTTCTGCCAAAATAAACCATACTCAGGGATATATACACCTGCATTAATTAATGCTGCTCTATTTCCTTCCAAAAGGTGCTGAAGGTAGGTACTCCCTGTCTTTGATGAGCCGATATGTATAACAATTTTTGGTAAAACAACTTCATTTAAATCTAACGAAGTCGAATACCTTATCGAGCCATTAGAATACTTGATAAACTTGTTAATAGCTGACGAGAGGTGATTATTTTTGGACAACAAGTGGCTATAAGCAACATCTAGATCTATTTTTTTCCCATCTACAACATCAGAAACCAGCTGCCATTCACCCGCTTTTACACCTTCAAATATCACATGATATCTATATTCTAAAAATCTATCCTGAGATATTGCACTTGGTTCATTCAGCAGTTGACTATGGTTAAGCTGTGACTTTTTGAAGATAAACTCAAGTCTTTCAAGAAGAAAATCCCTATCCTCACCATGCTCTAGATTTCTAATGACTTTCCAAACAAATCCATAGAAAATATAATGCAAAAACTGAGAAACATTAAAGGCAAGGGCGGTAATAAAATTTTTCTCACCACTTATCTTATCCAAATATAGATCAACAACTCCTTCTAAGTTTTGCAAAAACAGCAAGGCATCAGAAACATTCTTTTCCCTTCTCGCAGTTGAGTTCTGCCGTACTCTGTACACAACAGCTTCGTAAGCTGAATCAGCTATTTTATTCGCACCAAGAAATGCTTTGGTTAGAAAATAACGCTCCTCCCACTGAGGTGTAAGGAACTTAATATCGTTTTCAATTAAAAAGCTTCTTCGATATAAAAACGTCCAAAAATGTCTATTGTGGAGTAGCAAAGGCAACTCGATAAAAGCTTTAGCCTCAAATCCTCCTGAGAAGTACTGTTCGGACGGGTCTGGCCTATTAAACTTAAATTCACCTGTAGCACTCTCAACCCTTTCACATTGCTTCCTTCCTCGAACCATGTCTGCATTATTTGACACAGCCGTACTGAAAAGGTGTTCCAACACATCATCATCACAGAAGTAATCATCAGAATCTAAAAACCAGACAAACTCCCCTGCAGATTGCTCAAGCCCAACATTTCTCGCCACTCCCTGCCCTACATTTTCAGGAAGCAATATTGGCAAAACCCGATTATCTAAGGAAGCATACTTCGAAATAATCCCTCTAGTATCATCGGAAGAGCAATCATCCACGACAACAACTTCAATATTTTGAAGAGACTGGGAGCAGACTGAATCTAAACACTTAGCAAGATAACTCTCGACATTGTAAGTCGGAATAATGATAGAGACCTTTGGGCTGCCCACACTATTACTGACGTCAGTTTTAGTTGTACCTATCTCCCTAATAGGGCGGTGCTCAATAATATAATCAATTGCATCCTCTATTTGACTACCCTGGCCAATAGAGGGCACACAATAATGTGAGTACCATATATACGTATAATAAAACAACTCATGCAGGGATCTTTTCGTTCTTCTATGCGGAACAAGAATTCTGTCATCGGTCAATCCCCAACCAGCATAAAATGGAGCCCCAAAACAGATTACTTCACACCCTGCCAAAAGTGCTTCGAAGCCCATTCCGCTTGTACCAACATATACTTTATCAATAAACTCAAACATTGAGTATGGGTTAACGGGCTCGCGATAAAAATAGACATTATCAAAGTCTTGTAAACCACTGTAGTATCCAGCCCGCTTACTTTTCTCATAAATAGAGTCAGGGTGGGTCTTTACTAGAATATCAGCTTCAGGGTTTTCACGGATAGCGGATATCAACATATCCTCAAAAGTAGAATCATCTGCCAATCCATAGACTGTTGAAGCATCACCATATGATTGGTCAACAACCAAAACTTTCGGAACACCATCTCTTCCAATATTATTAAACGAGAGAGGTTGGGAGTTATACTTAGATATCTTTTCTTTTAAAATTCTGCTTATATTCTCATCGGCTCTACGAAATTCCGCATCTGATAATTTTTCGTCAGAATTTAACTTTCTTGCCAAACGACTCTCATAATTAGACATATAATAAAATGCCAAATCATCGAAGACATATGAGAGGCAAGCATACTCAACTTTCTTTGCCTTAAATGCATGACTCCAGCTTGCAGCAGCAGCTATAAACCCTTGCTCAAAGAACAGAACCTTGTCCTCTGACTTTATATTTGACAGGACTTCCACAGTTCCAACATGTGAATCTTTGCTTAAGTCCTCAAATGGCGCTCTTGGGATGAAGGCATACTTTGCTTTATTTATATCCCCCTGGTTGAAACCAGCCAGTTCAGGAAAAATCAAATTGAGATTGGCTGCATATGCACCACTCAGATTACTCTCTGCATAACCGAAAACAACATCTTCACGACTTATATTGCGAATATAATTTCGCAAATCATAATCTTCTCGTGTACTTCTGGCTTTAACAATCCGCTCAAAGCGATCAAAAAAACTGTTTTGCTTCATTTCTTTTGGCCAAGCTTAAATTCTTTTCCATAATTTAAAAAATTGGAGCCCAAGACTTCCATAAGCCTGACCCTATCCAAATCTTCTTGCGTGAGAGCTAATGTTCGCAAAGAATTTCCAGCCTCTTCTACCGTACTTGCTATCATAGACTCCCACTTTTCAACAATCACCTCATGAGAAAATAGCTCACTAAATCGAGAAAGGCCCTTCTGCCCCATCAAAGCTCTCATCGACTTATCTTTTCCCAACTGTTTTAACGCAGTAGCTAAACTATCTACAGGGTCTTCGGGTGAACATAGAATGCCACTCTCACCATCTTGAATTTGGTAATTCAGCCCCAGGCAGTCAGCATAACCTATTAATGGAAGCCCATGAGCCATCGCTTCCAAGCACGTTAAGGCAAACCCTTCCGCTTCACTAGGTAATACGAATATATTGGCCTGTTCAAAAAGCGGGTAGGGGACGTCAACTTTCCCTAAGAAATCAACAGACTTAGTTACAGCAAGTTGGCTTGATAAGCTTTTAAGATTCGCCTCTTCAGAGCCATATCCGGCTATCTTTAAACGCCAACCTTTACTCTGAAGGCCAGACGCCGCAAACCCTCTTATCAACAAGTCAACTCTCTTACGCTTTACCAATCTCGCTACACACAAAATATAGTTGTCTGCACCCCGATCAGGGTTTGCCTGTTTTTTCGGTAATCGGACAGTATTTGGGATAACTGTCGTTTTTTCCCGCAAGTAGGGTGGCAAAGTGTCCCTATATTCAGGTAATAGAACGTGAATATGATTGGCTCCTGAGAAAATAATCTCCCTTTCTCGCTTATTAAAATTACCAATTTTTCTAGGGAACTCTGGATTTATGTGCTCTGATAAAATTACAGGGACATTTAGCTTCCAACCATAATATACATACCGGATAAACTCCCGGTTCATATGAAATCCAACAAGAACATCTAAGTTATCAGCAGCAAGCTCAAATATTGTCTGCCCACAAGAGACGCCATTGATATCTTCATCAAAAGTTCGTAATTTAATTTCAGGGTCAAGGTGCCACGTTGGCTTTCCGTGATGCGAATCATATGTGTAAATGAAAATATTGTGGCCACGCCTTGATAGCAGGTTAGCAATAAGCGCTCCTACACTTTCTGTCCCCCCTCGACCTTGAGTAATCCAGGGAATAAAAAAACCTATTCTCAATTTACTTGACTCAGAAAGATATTTTCTCATCACTATCTTAACAACTCAAAAAACAATATATAAAAATATAAATACATTTACTACAGCAGTATATCGTGCTTACCACTTAATACCCCAACTAGGATATCAATCATATGACTTGTACTAATTTGAAACTCATACGATCAGAGATTACTACTCCCCCATCCAAGCTTGGATCTGCAAGCCTCATAAAAGCTATGCTCAATTGGATGCACCAGGGTAAGCCTGTGTGGCTTTTTATGAACTCTAACAACATCTCCACTTTTTGTAATAATTTGATCATGTCCATCACAAGTTACATGAGGATTAGAAATGCTATGATCGCTAACAACAATTTTAATTTCTGAGCTGCCTTCAACCACTATTGGGCGACTGCTTAGCGTATGTGGATTTAGCGGTACTAAAACTATGGCATCTAACTTGGGGTGCATAATAGGCCCGCCACCAGAAAGAGCGTAAGCAGTGGAGCCTGTCGGAGTTGATATAATTAAACCATCTGATCTTTGGGTGTAAACAAATTGGCCATCAATATAGAGATCAAACTCGATCATTCGAATTAATTCTCCGGGATGTAGCACTACATCATTAAGCGCTGATCCTTCACCAATTGGTTTTCCATTACGAGTAAGTGACATATCTAGTAAAAAACGACTTTCTGCCATATATTTACCAGATAACACTTCCCCAACCTTCTGCTCAACTTGATCTGGTGTAATATCAGTCAGAAAGCCCAGCCGCCCTCGATTAATCCCTAGCAATGGTACACTAAACCGTGCTAGTGCCCGTGCAGCCCCTAAAAGACTACCATCTCCACCAACAACAATCACCAAATCACATAACTCACCGAGCTTTTCCTTCTTAGAAACACGAACACGATGCTCCATTACTGACGCAGCCGTTCCCTCTTCAAGCACCACTGTATAGCCTTCGCCTTCAAGAAAAGACATAAGGCGTTTGAGGGAAACAACCGTACTTTCGCTCTCTGTTCGGCCGACTAGTCCGATAGTTTGAAATTCCGACACATCTCCCCCGGGTAATCTAAAAGGGCCATACCTCTGAAAATACAACGCACGTAACTATATTTAGTAACCAGAGCACTAGGAACAAGCTATCGGCGCACCATATGCTATTATGCCGGAGACGCACAGTTGAGTCGAACGAACCAGCTATTCCTCAACTAAAAAGAACCTAGCCAATTTCAACGATACCCCCTTCGCCCCTGCAAACCACCAGTGTGAATCGCTAATACCCTGCTTCCAACAGGCACCTTGCCAGCCACTACACAATACGATAAAGCCATAAAGAGCTTACTTGTATAGACCGGGTCAAGTGGGATTCCAGTGTCGCGCTCAAAGGCAACCTGAAACCGCTTAAGCCCTTCTGGATACTTCCCATAACCCCCACAGTGAAACCCACTTAGCAACCTAAGCCTCGAGTATTCTTCTAGCGGATCAAGAGACACCCCCTCAATATGCTGCAAATTATTGCGACTCATCCCGAGCCTCTCCAACCAGCAAGCCGAATCAGTTGCCACACTGGCCCCCGCCTTAAGAATCTCAACCCCAACCACAGGAGATGCTTTGATAGTAGAGCCCAACCCCGCAAACGTGGCGCCTGTTCCACATGCCACCCAAAGTTGATCGAAATCTACCGGTTGGCTTTCGCTAATTACCTGCCCTAAAAATCCAGCCCCCTTAACTCCCGCCCAATTAGAGCCTCCCTCCGGTACGAAGAGAATCGAATTCTCCTCAAGACCAATCTCGCGCAAAAATGTAGCCTCACCTCTTCGGCGATACTGAGCCCTACTAACAAAAACCAACTGCATCCCTAAGCGCTGGGCATCCTCCAACATCGCACTTAGACTGGGAGGTCTTTCCCCCCTAATAATCCCCAGCGTCGAAAAACCGAAGCGAGCTCCTGCTGCAGCTGTTGCATGAATGTGATTTGACCATGCACCTCCGCAGGTTGCGACTGTTTTAACCCCTCTCTCTGTAGCTTCAAGTAAATTAAAAAGCAGTTTGTATGCTTTGTTTCCAGAAAGTAAGGGATCAAGCTGGTCATCCCTACGCACCCAAAGCTCAACCCCCTGAAACAAATGGCTATCAACCCTTTCATAAGGCACTCTTAGGGCTGACTCCTTAAAGGTTTTCAAGTCCAAGCGCTCGAGAAAATCCATAAACTCTCACCATTAAGCTAGTTAAAAGGTTATCCAGGGCAATTAACCAGGTTAGATACCCCCTAGCAATGTAATAGCCGGACCAGCTCTCAAAAAAAGCACCTCTAGGCTAATCCACATTTAGCGAAATAGGTGCACTCAAACCAACAGAAAGAGTTCAATAGAGAGCAAAAGCAAGGAGGGCAAATAGCAGCATCAGCCAGATACAAAAAAGCCCTCACATGTGAGGGCTTTTTTGTATCTGGCGGACCGGACGGGACTCGAACCCGCAACCTCCGGCGTGACAGGCCGGCATTCTAACCAACTGAACTACCGGTCCTCGGTAGTAAACTTCCTCTCTGGAAGTTGGTGGGTGGTACAGGGGTCGAACCTGTGACCTACGGCTTGTAAGGCCGTCGCTCTCCCAACTGAGCTAACCACCCGGTGCTCTTTGCTATAGGGGCCGTGCCCCCTTGAGCGAGGCGCATATTACCCGACTGTAGATTCCTGTCAACAATTTTCACGCCAAATAATCACGTCCGATTAATTTCCATCCGATTCGTCTGGTAAAGAGACAGGAACTCCCCTCATTTCAGCCTCTTCAGTACTTGCTCCCTGCAAGACCTTACCCTGCCGATAGTCTGGGTCTAGCAGATGCCCAGCTATCTTCACAGGTATCCCCCTCGGTATCAGCTGCTCTTTTGGGCGGGCCAAGTCTTGCTCGTTGTAATTACAAACACCGGTAGGAAATATTCTCTTTAGATCTGCCACACGACTGGAAATTTCCTCGGTGAATGGACCGTAGATCCCCTTCGCCAGCGCCCGCTCAACCGGCTGCAGTGCGCACTTAAAGACATCATCAGTCACCGGCGCCCCCGCCACTTGCCTTGACGTACTATGAATCGGGTATACCCTCATACACTTCCCGGGGGCTTGGCTATTCCAGGGGCCATCCCAAACCTTATCTCCAGACGCAAGTAAATTTCCTTCCTTGTCAAAGCATCGGTCATTGGCATCATCTGGGCGGTTTTCCACGACACCTTTACCTGGGTTTTCTATGATGCTCTGCATCCAACGGTCGACTAAATCCAGCGCCTCATGCAATGGGTTGTAGCCTTTGTCACTCATCCAAATCAGTTGGTTCTCCGCATGTCCACGGGCACGCCGAATACGCTCGCGTGCGGAAAAAGAGGCTGAGCTGTGGTGCATATCAGGCTCTTTATCGAGGTAGTGCCGCAAATCAATAATGGGGATCTCTACATCCCCCAGGAAAACGTGCCCGGAACGATATATTCCATTAATAGCCTCCAGACTTGCGCGACTACGCTTCGCCGGCTTTTGGAGGGTTCCCATATTGAGATTTTGCTCACTCCAAAGGGACAAGCGAACCGGAAACATATTCCCATTCATAAACCACAACTGCTCTTGGATCTGATCTTCTGGCGCTTTCCAGCCACCTACAGCAGCATTTACACGTAAAAATGTATCTATATTAATTTCGCCGTTCACCAGGGCTTTCAGGCCGTACTGCACTCCCTCATTATCCCAAGAACTATTTGCATACCCTGATGCATTTGCACCATAAAACTGGCGAAGATCTTCCCAGTGTGTCCAATGCACTTTAGGGATAACCTCTGCAGAAAAACTCTTAGCAAAATGAACAAAATTAGGGTTATTAACCAACGGCACTAAGCCTCGCCATCCTTCGACGCATTCAGTGGTTCCTTGCATCCTGTCTCGATAGCGGCTATCAAAAATCCCGGCGAAAAAGCTCAACACCCCAAATTTACTTGAACCATTCTCACTGGCAGCTAACCCTTGGATAACCGTACGCTCCTCAGCTTTTTTCCAGCGCTGATTCTGCCTATCCACAATGTCAAAGAAGTACTCTAGTGGCTCACAATCGAAGGCATAGATCGTTTGGGACACCATATCTGGGTAGGAATACAAAGGTATAGCGGCATCTAAGAGGCCCGGTGCATTCTGCGCAAATAGATACTGTTGGATCGCTCCACCAGACCCCCCAATGCCAACGGTGTACATTGGCTCCCCATATAACGATACAAATTGCTTTTTCACCCTACGAGCAGTGTCTTCTGCCAGCCACATGTTGTAGTGGTTTCTAGTCTGATTGGCGGTCGAATAGACAATCGCATAACCGCGCGCAAGTTCATCCATTCGCCGCGTGGTGATATCTCCTTTGTTGATTTTTCCCTGGCGCCCTCCAATGCCTACGCCGCCACGGAACTGATAGATCAGCCGCTTATTCCAGTTACTACCACTTGGTCTACCTGCAGACTCACCCTCGCCCCTTAATACTGCTATTGCATAAAAGTGGCGGTTGATCGTGCCTGTCTCTACACGAACAATAAAATCTACCTGCTTCCCGTTTACCGTCACCTTATCGATATCATTTCTGGCCTCATGCAGATAGTGAAACTGGCCATCAGTGGTACTACGGTAAAAATAGGTAACCTCTGTAGCGTGACTGCAATCCCGGCTATACCCAATAACCTCTTTTGTCTTCCTGCCCTTATCATTTAGAGCAAAGATGGACACCCCTTCCCCATCCTGATTGTCAACCAGGGGCTGCTTATTTGTAATATTGTTTTTCCCACAATAAAGAGGGTACCTGACTGGGCCACTAAATAGCGTCTCTACAGGCCCCACCTCTCCCAAGCCAATAGGAAATGGGAAATATTCAGGCGGGCGGGACATCATTCGGGGGTGAGGGCCGGAATAAGCTGGCGCAGGTTGATAGTCCAGCACCCCTTCAGGAACCTTCAACACCGGAGCATCTACGCTCCCGTGGACTTTTGGCAGCTGGTTATACCCATACCAAGCTGCTGCCCCCAGGCCCACTAGCACCAAGAGCAAAATAGAGAGTATCCAGCCTCTCCTAACGGACATAAGCGCCTCCACAGGAAACATCACTTTCTGTACAGCTTGAGTATATGAACGGATGTCCCTGGCTACTGGCAGTTGGCGCCGAGGAAGACTTAAAGAGAGGCAGGACTTGTAGAGCGATGCGCAGAAGCGCATATATCTTTAGGACAAAAACAAAAAAAGGGGATCTAGTGATCCCCCTATCGAAAGCAGTACCGCCTAGTCTTTAGCGATAATGCCTTTCTCTTGGAGAGTGGAGAGAATCACTTCTACTTCCTCTTCAAGAGTCATTTCAGAGGTATTAAGGTGCAATTCTGGTGAAACAGGTGCCTCATAGGGATCATCAATACCAGTAAAACCTTTGATCTCACCTGCGCGAGCTTTCTTATACAAGCCTTTGGGGTCACGTGCCTCAGCCTCTTTCAGTGGGCAGTCTACGAACACCTCCATATACGGAAGATCACCTGCTTCATGCATCTTTCTCACTAAATCACGATCTTCACGGTACGGACTGATAAAACTGGATAAAACAACCACTCCAGTATCCGCAAACAACTTGGAAATTTCGCCTACACGGCGGATATTTTCCTGGCGATCCTCTGCAGAGAAACCGAGGTTTGAATTGATGCCCAAACGAATGTTATCGCCATCAAGACGGTAGCTGAGCACGCCACGAGCAGCGAGAGCCTTCTCTACAGCAACAGCCACAGTACTCTTACCAGAGCCCGAAAGGCCGGTGAACCAAAGAGTCACACCTTTGTGGCCGAGGAGACTCGCCCGGTTTTCGCGGGTCACATCACCCTCATGCCAATGGACATTGGTCGCTTTTTGCTCAACTGTAGCTGTCACTGATTACTCCAAGTCTTGAATACAATCCTAGTGTCACAGGTATCAAGCATTTCATTGCACTCTGTGCCAATGCCTGCCTGTGATATGGGCGCTAATTATCGAGTATTTGGGCGGTAAGCGTAAAGCCCTCTGTTATAACGTGTCTATTCAACTCAAAGTCTTGAGTGCATAAGCAACAAAGTGGCATTGTTCTAATAGTGGGGCCGAATGGGCAAAATAACCCTATAGACAGGACTTTTTTGCTTGGAATCTACTCCAGTGGTACTACTGCAGGCAGCATCATTTAAACCATTCTGCCACTACCATCCCTTCGTTACGCGAAGGCTGAATGGGACATCAGATTGTTACACTAATCCATCTATAACTAGGTACTTCTATTAGCTATTGAGTGAGATAAAGAATGGAGTAAGAAGTATCACTAGTCACAAACGCTCGCAACCAATACCCATCTACATATTTTGTAAACCTATAAATTCTCACCGGAGATGTAAGCTCCTTTTACTCGCTCCAATGAACAATATGCCGTTGAATCATCATCAGTTGAGGAGCCAAAAACAGGTAGGAAAACTTGGCAAGGAGGCTCCTTTACAATGCTACCCTCCTTAACCTCAAGCAAAGAAACTTAGGAGCATCACTACCCTTTTGGACTAGCTAGGCAAACTAAAGTAGACCATTCAAATCCATAGACAATTGGTTATTACAGTTAACACAAAAAACTATTATTCCTTACAACCCGAATAAAATAAAATTGTATGAGATTAAACTTGTCACCTGCCGATAAAAAGCATCATTTAATTTCAAGTCATCGACACCCTCAAATTTTTCACACGACGCGACTAAACCCCCGACAACTGCGCAGGTTTTCTCATTCATCATATTTGCAACCGGCTACCGAGTGACGCGCTTTAATCTAGTTAAAAATACAAGTTCCATGGTAATCTGTGGGCCTGAATCGAGAAAAAACAGCCCTATATTTCTTAGGGTCTATAGCCAGTAAAGGAGGATGCTCAACGATGAGTAAAGGGGTTTTAAATAGATTTAAAATTCGCAAAGGAAAAATTTTTGAAGCCCCGCTAGAAGAGGCATTTGGTCGCCTGGTTACTCCTTTTGAGGAATTTATTCATCGCCAAAGCAGCAGTGGTATATTACTAATGCTCTCTGCGCTTATCGCTTTGATTATTGCCAACTCTCCTCTGCAAGAGGCTTACAAGCACCTACTTCATATGCCTATTGCGATAGGTGCAGGAGACTGGATATTTTCCCTTTCCCTACATCACTGGATCAATGACGGCCTAATGGCCATCTTTTTCTTTCTAGTAGGCTTGGAATTAAAACGAGAGTTTCTTGTGGGAGAACTCTCAGATCTCCGTCAGGCAGTACTACCTGTGATGGCCGCTATCGGCGGCATGGTGGTGCCCGCCCTACTATACAGCTCCCTTAATTTAGGTACCGAAGCCGGCCCAGGCTGGGGTATCCCGATGGCAACAGACATTGCCTTTGCGGTAGGCTGTATTGCACTACTAGGCAACCGTGTACCACGAGCAGTAGTGACCTTTTTGGTCGCACTGGCGATCGTAGATGACTTAGGGGCAATTCTCGTTATTGCCATCTGGTACACAGAACAAGTAAACATGACAGCACTCATCGTATCAGGTGGCCTGGTTGTAGTGCTCGGGCTACTCAATGCTGCAGGTATTCGCCGATCCGCAGCCTATGTCTTTGTTGGAGGTCTATTGTGGTACGGACTTCACTCAGCCGGTGTCCACGCTACTCTCGCTGGTGTCATTACCGCTATGGCATTACCTGCCAAGCCAAAATACGATCCTGTAGCATTTAGCACCTTCGTAAAAGATATCATTCGCAGCTTTGACCGCTGCTTCCGCCCAGGTGACAAGATTATCGCTAACGATGATTTACGAGCTCGCGTAATGGGCTTGGGTAATGGCGTGAACTTAGCCCAATCTCCGCTACAACGCATGGAGACTCGCCTGCACATTCCGGTCGGGTTTGTAGTGATACCTATCTTTGCACTAGCTAACGCGGGAATTCCGGTCGACAGCTTCAGTAGCTCCGAAGCGGTACTCAATCCGGTCACTCTCGGTGTAATCTTTGGCTTGGTGGTCGGTAAGTTGCTTGGGATTGTAGGGGCCACTTGGGTAGGTTGGAAGCTAGGTTGGGGCCAATTACCCAAAGCGGCGAATTTCCAACATATTGTCGGTGTAGCATTGCTCGCAGGTATTGGGTTCACTATGTCCATTTTTATTGCCGAACTAGCATTTAGCTCACAAAATGAGCTGCTTATTCAGGCGAAAGCCGGCATTCTATTAGCGTCGGTTATCGCTGGGACAGCTGGCTTTTTGGTGCTACGTAACGCTCCTGCCTCAGAAGACAATGAAGCCAAAGGCGAGGAGCCAGATTACCCAGCCCAAGCTACTTCCAACTAAACAACAACAATCAAAGTAGGCCGGGCAAACTCCGGTTGCCCGGCCTACAAAAAGCGTCATTACGAATAATGAACGAATAGAAGGCAAACTTTGTGTCGACTATGTCCCTATAACTTAGATTCGAACCAAAGTTACATCACAATGTGCATAGTTCACTATGCTATTAGCGGTAGAACCAATCAGGGAACTCAAACCTTTCTTGGAGTGAGTTCCCAGAACTATCAGATCCACCTTCCTTTTTTCAGCTTCCTTACAGATAGCCTCATAAGGCTTTCCCACTTTAAGGGCCCGATTTCTCTTGCTAACCCCAAAGTCTTCCGTAATCTCCTCAAACTTCGGGATTGCACTCTCTTTCAGCTCTTTTTGATAATCCTTGGGCAGGAAGCTATAAGGCAGTACATTTAAAACTACTAGCTTGCTATCAAATTTCTTAGATAATTCTACCGCTTTAGACAACACATACCTCCCTTCTTGAGACGCTTCTATAGCGCAAAGGATAGTATTGTACATATTCCCCCTCCAGTATATTTGACTAATAACAACTGAACTTATCGAGCACCGATTCCACCACAGCTTAAATGAAAAGAGTTCGAAGCACAAAGAGGGAAAATTAAAAAATCAACCTAATACCACCTGTTATGTATTCAACCCGAACGGACTAAAGCCTCGATTACGGCACAACTCTCAAACAGCCATAGGAGGCCAGAAGTTATCATTTTCTTGACTAAACCTCCTGCAAGCTCTAAAAAAACTAAAGGCCGAGAAGATATAAGGAACAAACGGATAGGACACATCTGCGTCGCAAGCAAAAATTTATTACTATACGATGGACATCTTTATCCACGCAGATGATATCAATAGAAGAACTTTCAACTTCAGAAAAATGTATACCTAATAACATCTCATTTACAGCCCTAGCTCTCTTCTATTTTGGCACAAGTCTATCTCACAAAAAATCCATTACCAGAAGACATCAATTACAGGGCTTTCTGTTATTTTTAAACTGTCAACTCATCACTTTCAACAAGTCTCGCCCCTAGAGCTGATTGTATAACTTAAGAAAACTATGACATTACATTCCCAGCCCTGCACCCAAACAAAGCTTCATTTCAGAGGCCAATTGTTTCTCCAACAGGATCTGCATTCCAAATGCGCGGTGTCACTCAAAGACCGAAAGAAACCTGATATGAAAGCCTCATGTGTAGCAGCTATAACTCTTTGTAAGCTGTCTCTCACTTAATTAGACATACTAGAAAGTAAAAGGGTTCTTTTAGTCTGAAGAATGGAAGTAGCAAAAATTCAACAAGGTAATTACAAATATCCCTATGGACTAGAAGACACTCACAATCCCCTCTTAACTGTTTATGCGCGCAGTAATATTAGCTTACTTAAGTAGCTTGGCATTGCAGTAATTGGATCCATAGATACGACAAAAATGGAATGAAATAGACCAAAAATAGCCAACCATATTACTACTAGAAACAATGTTGTCGTCAGTGGGCTAACTCTAGGAATTGAAACAGCAGCCTGTACGGAACGCTAGCTTCTAAAGGTGGAACAATTACAGTCTCACCTACGGATTGCACATATAGCAAACCCAATGCCGAATTATCGACTAACAATGAAAGTATCAGAAAGTGGGGGCCTGTGGGTACCAGAACACACCACCCAACAGCACTTTTTTTGTAAGCCAGAATAGATTGCAGCTAGGCCTTTCCCAACCCTCTCTAATTGTTGAATCTGAAGCTTCGGAAGGCTCAATGAAGTATGTAGATTTTTGCCTCCAGGCTAAACACAAACTCTTTGTATACTACTTTTGCCCATAAAGATCGATATCATCGTCTCCTAGAACCTTAAAAAGTCAATAAAGTACTGACTTTTTAAGGTTGAAATTATCAAGTTAACACTAACTTCATTATTCTTTTACAAGAAAATTTTTGTACTCGACAATTCTGACCCGCATCGAGAAAAATTACCGTTCTCCAGCACTCTCAAGTAGTTGATAAACTCGCCCAGGGAAATCACCAATAATCCCATCTACACCAAGGGATATACTGCGCTCAATGTCATCTATATCGTTAACTGTCCAGAGATCGACGGCCACGCCTTTACTCTGAAAAAAGCGAACATAGGGCTTCGTGGTAATACTGTATGGCAGTTGGGCAACTTCAAAGTCCGGCTTGAAAGCCCATCCAAAGCCCGAACTCCAGGCTAGACTGGCCTCTATAAGTTCACCGATTGTTGCGCTCGTTCTAATCTCTCCCTCACTGATATCACGAAAGTGTCCCATGGCTTTACTGTGCTGGCTGGCCACAGTAACTTGCTGCTCCATTCTATAATCAACAATTACTTGCCATAGTATTTCTGAGAGGACTCTGTCATTTGGTTTAATTTCAATATTAAATATAGCATTGGGGTAGCGCTCAAATAGCTCATTTAATGTTTAAAGGTCGAGTCCTTGGTTTCGGAATGGGTAACTATCACCACTAAGTTTTATACACAAGTTTTTTCAGTTTTATTATAAAAATCAATGAGTTACAGTTTGTACGTTATAGGGGCTACAAATTTGGCTGGATAATTATGCAGGACTGGGTCAGGGACGAAGTGAAAAATCAGGTTATGAGTGATACACGATTGAATAAGCGCTTGTCCAATATTCTCAGTAATTTAAGTTCCGACCCAAAGGGTAGCATTCCCTGTGCAAACAAGTCTTGGGCAGAAACCTTTGCAGCCTATCGATTTATCGAAAATGACAAAGTCAGCTTTGACTCCATTATGAGTGGCCATAAATCAGCCACTCTTGAAAGAATCAAGGTTCAACCAGTTGTTCTTATCCCTCAGGATACCACTTTCCTAAATTTTGCTACCGATTTAGAAAGCAAAGAAATGGGAACACTCCGACGCAAAGAGACTAATCAGCAGCTCCTACATACGTCTATCGCTATAACACCATCCAGAGATAATCTGGGTATTATTGAGGGTAGCATGTGGCAGCGAGATAAAGAATCTAGTGCTAATTCTCGCTATACCAAGTCGATACAAGATAAAGAGAGTCGACGCTGGCTAGACCATTATGAATCAGCTTGTGAGATACAAGAGCGCTGCCCTGAAACCACGATTGTGAGCATCGCGGATAGAGAGGGGGATATTCATGAGTGGTTTCAATTAGCTGAAGATCAAAATGAACAGCGGCGTGCAAGCTATATTATTCGAGCCAAGGCTAATCGTAGTTTAGAGATCGAAGGAGAAGATACGACTTTACTTTGGGACTATATGACCAAGCAGAAGTCCATCGGGAAATACTCAGTAGGTATCCCCAAAAGGAATGGACAGCCAGAAAGGGAAGCTAAGGTCAGTGTATCCATTGCAGAAGTAAGATTGCAGGGAAAAGGAAAATCAAAACGACCTCTTTCTCTCTACGCAGTCTTTGCTAAGGAATTAAGCCCACCAGAAGGGGAAAAAGGTATTGAATGGATGCTGCTGACCGATCTTGCAGTTGAGGACTTTAAGCAAGCGAGGATCATTATTGAGTGGTATCGAAGTCGATGGGAAATTGAAACCTATTTCCGAGTGGTGAAAGGCGGATGCCAGATAGAAAGTAATCGCTTTAGAACCGAGCAGCGAATGCTGAACTGTATTGCAATCTATATGATTATTGGGTGGCGTCTACACTCCATGACAACACGGGCACGAACGCTTCCTGATACGTCGTGTACGAAAGTCTACTCTGAAAAAGAGTGGCGTATGATATGGATAATGCAAGCTAAAACCTCCCCACCAAATGAAGCTCCAAGTATGAGAGATATAACTCGTATGTTGGCAGGACTTGGAGGCTTTCTGGGGCGGAGCGGCGATGGTGAGCCTGGAGTTAAAACCGTTTGGCAGGGGTACACTAAACTTCTCCATTATATGGAGGCAGCAGAGGCTTTAAATGAACTTAAATGATGTGTATAAAACACAGCTATCACCATTATCTAGGGTGTATTAGTTCAGACCAAATCTGACACATCCTCTTGAAAAAGAGGGGTTTACCGGTTTTGATGAAGGTGCCTAAACCTAAAAGCAAAACCAAGGATAAACCCCATGATCCATACTAATGATCGCATCATCAAACACAAGACCGGATTGCTAAATCTGGCAGAAGAACTCGGCAATATCTCCAAAGCTTGCAAGATGCTGGGTGTGTCGAGAGACACTTTCTATCGCTATAAGGAAGCCGTTTCAAGTGGCGATGTGGACGCCCTTCTTGAGAAGAACCGGCGTGTGCCCAACCACAAGAACCGTGTTGACACAGTCATTGAAGAGGCAGTGTTAACTTATGCCCTCCAAGAGCCTGCCCATGGGCAGGTTCGAGTTTCCAATGAACTGCGTAAACGCGGTGTATTTGTGTCCCCTAGTGGCGTTCGGAGTATCTGGTTACGGCATGACCTGGCTAACTTCAAATTGCGATTAAAGGCACTTGAGGCCAAGGTCGCTGAGGAGGGACTGATCCTCACAGAGTCACAGGTTCAGGCTTTGGAGAGAAAACGGCATGATGATGAAGCCTGCGGTGAAATTGATACTCAACACCCAGGTTATCTGGGCTCGCAGGATACCTTCTATGTAGGAACCTTTAAGGGCGTCGGACGTGTTTACCAACAAACCTATGTCGATACCTATGCAAAGGTGGCTCATTGCAAGCTGTACACCACCAAAACGCCAATCACTGCGGCGGACCTCCTGAATGACCGTGTACTACCGTTTTATGCCTTACATGATCTACCAGTGCTGCGTATCCTAACTGATCGCGGTACGGAGTATTGTGGCAAATTGGAACAGCACGACTACCAGTTATATCTAAGTGTGAACGAAATAGAACACACTAAGACAAAAGCCAGACATCCACAAACTAATGGAATCTGTGAGCGCTTCCATAAGACCATTTTACAAGAGTTCTACCAACCCTCATTACGCCGCAAGATCTATGGATCAATAGAAGAGTTACAAACGGATCTGGACGAGTGGCTCACATATTACAATAATGAGAGAACTCATCAGGGTAAGAAGTGTTGCGGTCGAACACCGTTAGCAACTCTTGAAGATGGAAAAAGCATCTGGAAGGAAAAGCTCGTAAACTGAATTTGACCTGACAGAGCATCTCCTGAGAAACCGGTAACTGTCAGATCAAGTCTGAACTACTACATCTAGGGTAAACTCATATCCAGCATCCAATGCTTTTATTTCTCCCAAAGTCAAATCTTCTATTTTATCCGAGACACCTGCATTTTTTTTAAGGTCTGCATCGTGATTGATAATAATAAACTGATCTTTTGACAAATGTATATCCAACTCTAGAATATCTGCCCCCTGTTCCAATGCCATATCAAAAGCCAGGGTGGTACTTTGAGGGTACTCACCAGAAGCTCCTCTGTGAGCAAGGATATCAATAGCCAAAACCTTATTGTAAGCCATCATAGATAAAACCAGACAAGTAACGATCTTGAGCACGTTGTTCATTTAGAAGTTTCCTATGTTTTAAGAGAAGAGCTATTGCTCAGACACAAACAAAAGCCAATCCAAAATAGATACTACAGAGAAATAGTATTAGGTATACTATTTCTCTCACATACAAAGCATGAATTGACCCATTTAATCTATTTAAACTATATAAAAGATACAAAAGTAACTCTTACAGCCTTCAAGGCTCTTTTTGTTCACGTATACCCAACCAAAGAATCAACCATTAAAGCACTTAAATCTGATTGATAACCCACCCTAAATGCACCCATCTATTTTAAGCAACATCATACATTTAAATATTAAGTACCAATGCACAAATCTAGAAAATATCGCCACCAAATTCATTAACTAAACAAAGCCTCCATTATCAATTAAGGACATATCGATCAAGCTTCTAGGTTGGAAATTTTATCCTTTAAACTAAAACAATATATTTAGATTAAGCCAGGAAGGTTAAGAGCGGTCGAGAGGGCCTGAAAATCCTCCCCCTTCATCTATACAGGCAGGAAAAATATAAATATATCGAACAATATAAAGCCTAAAGTAATTTAGACCTATTATTCTTGCGCAAACATGTTGCAGATCACGACAAAAACTCTCCTCAAAATGCAAATGCATGTACTGGTTAAGCTTCTATACATAAACAAAAGGGTTAAATTAGAGCGCATGGTTAGCATGTAGGTTTTATAAAAGATAAAACATACTTCTAGCCGGGAAATTAGCTAACCGCGCTTCGGCGTATTTAGCCGACAGCAACTACCTAAGGTTACCGACTCGGAGCCCAGATTTATAAATTTGGAGAATCCCATGGAAAGATACGCATTATTTACAGGTACTTATAACTTACTTATGGGTGGAATAAAGGACTTCAAGCGATCATTTCACAATGAGGAAGACGCCTACAAAGAGATAGAACAGATTGCCAAAACTGATCAATTTGCTCACTGGGCACAGATATTCGACAAGAGAACTGATAAGGCGAGAATTTTTAATATTATCGATGGAAATGTGATTGAGAGTGAAATCAATGACTACCCGAAACAATCTGCCAAATCAATGGTGAAGGCTGTAACTGAGTTTTGTTAAATAGTATTCAGCCAGCTTGTGAGCCCGCGTAAAGTAGGCTCGCAAACCCTCGCACATTTATTAGCAGTATCGAATAGCAGATACCTATGTGGCTATTCAGTAAATAAAGAAGTTCTTACTTTCCAACAATACTTGTGCGCTATCAATTCTGCAGGTATCGCTATCCAAAATTACGAATAGCAGCAAGTATAAAGAAGAAATTACTCCGATCTTAAAGCTACTCATATGAATCGGAAGGATAACTTCGACACAGGAGTATCCAAGCTTATAAAAATTTATAGCACTAGTAGTTAAACTGTGCTGACCATAGGAGTATCTCGATGAAACGGAAATTTCATGAAAAACCACTTACATGGACTAATTCAATATTAATCTGAAATACCCTATAAAAAGGAGGTGTTTACCGGTTTTGCTGCTGAAACCTAGACCTAAAACCAAAGATAAATCCGATGATCCATACTAATAATCGCATTATCAAACACAAAATCCAAAGCTCAATCCAGTAAAATAACTCGGCAATATATCCAAAGCTGACATGATTCTGGATGTATCGAGAGACTCTTTGTACACCGTTTCAACTCGCGGCGTAGACACAGCCATTGAAAAAACAGCCTTGACTTATGCCCTCCTCTAGGAGCCCCCCCGACAGATTCGAGTCCTCAGTGAACTGCGTAAACGCAGTTCACTTGTCTGTCCTCGTGGCGTTCGAAGCATTTGACTAAGATCAGACTAAAAAAATTTTAAACTTAGATTAAAAGAACTTGGGGCTAAGGTAGAGAAGGGGCTCACCCTCAACGAGCCACAAGTGAAGGCTTTGGAGCGAAAGCAGCATAGAAACAGCGATTAGAAGTTTCTATTTGAAGTTGGATAACCAGCTTGCCTCCAAGCTACTCATAAAAAACCTTCATGTCGTATGACAAAAGGGAGTAGGATCAGTTAAACTTCTTCCCAGCCTCTCTCTTGACAAAAAATTCTATCTACTACTCTTCACTACCTCCCACCGTACCCAAAAGCTCTATGATCGGCCACAGTATACCCACCTAACTCATATTTGAATCTTTTTAACGAGATACCGAGAAACAAAGCTTTAATATAGATTAAGGCCCAAATTGCCACACCAAAACAGAAGCGAAAAAATCCGCATAGGCGAGCTTGTAAGTCCTTAATAAACAAGGAAGGATCTGGGGTGGCCGACGGGGATCGAACCCGCGACCTCAGGAGCCACAATCAGTTAGAAAGCTTATTAATTATCATGCAGTTATAGCAGCTTGTGTGCAAATGATAGGGAGACTCAACCGCCCTCTAAAGCCCATGATTACTCAGCGATTTATTTTTTGCACACGCAAAACCTGTATGTGTGGACAGTAATCAAACTGCTGCCTCCGATAACTGACTCCACTGAATTGAAGAGGCAAGAAATAATTCTCTTGCCTCATTATGCACCTATCACCGTCTCTACTAGCAAGGTAACCCTGCCAACTCTATGGCTTATTTGCTAACGGTCTACTTTATAAATGAAAACCGCCGCTCCAATCTGGTGCCACTATTAATGAGAGTTCTCAAAAATATATACAACGATCCTCCGCGAGCAACCACCTCCGGAATGGAGCCGCTTTACGCTAGCATACAGAAAAGCGGCCTGAATATAGTCGATAGGATGCAGTAACTTATTATGAATTAACGTATGCACTCCAGCTGACCATTTAATCTTGCCAGGAACTTTGAGATTCGCCAGATAACAAATATGAACACTCCCCACCATATACCACCAAATAAATTGATTGAGGCCACCGCGAGCATAAAAACAACTATCTCAAGTGTAATTGCCCATAGTAGGTTATCACTACTCTTGACACTTACTACTGCATTGCAATTTACACACTCACATACGATGCCCGGTATACAAAGAGCTTGGAAGGCTAATTTTTTACGAGATATAGTGCTCCCCTGACAATATGGACAATCCCTGTTCTTCATAAAGGCCCTCAACTATAAATCTATATCACGTCTCGTTCAGTTTCGGATATCGCGCAGCTAATTATTAAAAATAATGGCCACGCTCCCGCAAAAAATTCAACAAATAGCCATGACCGCTTAAGAATGAAGATAACCGAATTATTTTGCCACTCTTGAATTAGAGCACATACCAAGACCACCAACAATTAAACTCTACTGATTCGAGATCGCACCATTTTTCATCTTTCTTACCCGCCCAAGGAGTTACGAAAACAATCGAAGTGTCATTATAAGCCCCTTTCACAAAGAAACCTTCAGCTATGTAATATATAGCGGCAATGCCAAAACTAAGGGTTAAGCCAATAAGGGCTATTGTTTCCCCAGGCTTATCTACCTGATAATTTCCGGTTAAAAATACTCCGAAAGGAACTACCGAAAATAGCAAAGTAACCAACCCAAACCCCTTTGTGATCAGACCGGACTTTAGAACTCCTTCCTGTTCAGCGTAAACAGACCTTTTTCTTTCGTATAAAACCACAAAGAAGGCTATCGCACCCGCAATCAAACCCTGCCAACTGATATCCATATAAATCCTAAATAAACTCTATATCTAAGACACTTGCAGTAAAACCAAAAGAGAGCCACAGCTTTGGTTCCGAACGCCTTTACTTATTAAGTATTGCCGTCTTCGACTGCACGGCGCCATTTACCGTAAAATATAATTCTTCAAATCTATACTCCTTAAACTCAGGAAATACAAACTTAAAGTCAATTCTTGTGCGGCACTTGCACATTTCAATTACCCCAGATGGAAACACCTCATCCACCGCAAGCGTTAAAGAATCGTTGCCAATGTAAAGCTCAGGATTTGCCACTTTCGCGGCACAGTTTATAACGGTAGATAACTCCGCAAACACTACCTCGCCTTTTGAATACGAGGTAGATGCAGAACCAAAATTAACCGTGGACTCAACGCAATTTTTTTGATTCATCTCTAGCTTAAATAAATCAACATCATCTTCAGCAAATACAGGCCTGCAAAATAATAATGCAATGTATAAATATTTCTTCATAAATAATTAACGCCCACAGTAGGATCGCTCCATAGAGGCCCGAAGAGGAGCAGCAAATTGCTTGTGAGCACTAAGCATATTCTTGCTTTATTGCCCTTTCTAGACATTGAATTTCTATTCGAATGGTTGGATGTCTACGAACCCAAAATTCACCTAAAAATTCATCTATCGTTCTATTTTTGAGTAATTCCTTCATGCCCTTAGCATTGCGAGCCTGCAGGAGTTCATGCGCCATCCCAAGTACGTCTTCACTATAATCTGCTTGAATGGTGCCAATTTCTTCATCCCACTCCTTTTGAATTGCCAAAATTAGCTTACCCGCTGCCTTTTCTGATATTGATTTTTCTCTGGCCATATTTTATATGCTTAGCGCTTATTGCATGCTCGGTAAACCGCAAGGTTGACACCCAATGCCTGCATTTGTTACATGCCAAGCAGTGCGCCAATCATACCGCCCCACATGTAAATACTCATTAGTAAAAGCCCAGTGTAACTTACTACATGAGCGCGAACCATTAAACCTGATATTGTTATTGACCCCTGATAGTTTGCTTTAAGCCAAAGCTTAGATAAGTGCCAGCGCTCATAAATAATAGTTAAAATAAAAGTAACAGTTAACCATATAAGTGATAGTGGCCCCAGAAGATCCGTATGCGGAGCTCCTTCGTATGCCCAAGTACCCATTAGAGATGCGTAGTCTTTAAATGGTTCTGGAAGAGACATAGCTAATGCAGTAACAATAGCCAATATAAAGGGAAAGCCGAGACCTACAACTATAGTTGAGCCTAAATTGACTAAAAAAACCTGCTTGAATGCAGTTACTGGATCAAGGTCTGTACATTTGCAGTAAATGAATGTTTCAGAGGCTAATATCCAGACTTGCCCATAAAGAAAAACACTGCCGCTGATAAAGAGTAGAAGGGGTCCACCACCATTGGCATAGCTCGCTAGTGGAAATACCAGCAAAAAAATAAGTAACAACTTTTTTCTGTTAATGAGATTCACTCATGACTCTCCATGGCCACTTAACGCTGGTAGAATTGACAGCCGAACTGTCCAGCCCAGCCTGGGCTGTGCGGCCTCGCACGCCTGGTTATGCTTATTCCGGAACATATAGATACTTCAAATAACGCTCTTTATAAAAAGACTCAAGGTTCAGGTTTGACTGAAACAACTCGGACCAAAACTTCGTAATTTTTAATAAGCTCATCACCATCCTGCTTGTAACAAACTTGCTCTGGGTGCATATCAAAACCATTATCTTCAGCGTATTCCTCAGCTTCTTTTCTCGCTCTACTATGGGCTTCTTTGAACGATTCAGCCCTTATACAAACCACCCTTTCTTCAAAGATATTCAAGCCCTTAGAACTTATTCCGAAGTGGTAAACACTTCTAACACCATACCAGCTCAACTAATTTCTCCTCAAAGAGCATAACGCCGCCGGTAGGGGCCTCTCACCCGGCCTTATTAAGCTCGCTGTATTCCCCTCAGTTTCCACAACAGACTTCCTAGACCAGAGGCTCCAAAGCAGAGAAAAGCACCGATCACTACCTCTACCACCGTGGTAATCTGAGCAATAACTGTTTCGGCGTAATTACTATCATTCATGTACGCCCTTTCCGAAAAGTGAATGAGCCACATTCCGTTATTAACTAAGTCAGGGATTGCCCATGAAAGGATGTATACCCCCAGAAGACAGAATGCAATTGAAAGCAACTCTTTCCCATTCTTTGAGAGCTCAACATTATTGTCAGACTCGTGAGGTAATAGTTTCTTTGCGACCGAATTTGGGAACTTGAGGAATATTAGCGCAAGTAAAAAAATCAAAGCGATCTCTATTACAGTCACCACTGCGTACACCTGAATACGCTCATCCAATTCATATGAAAGCATCCCCAATGACATATATTGGCTAGAAATTGTTCGCAAGCCTAAAAATATCAGCAACACGCCGCAAACTCTAAGACCAACTGATAATAATTCTTGAGGTTTCATATGATTCCTTTTCTTCGCTTAACATCCAATGCAACGGTGAACGTTATCGCTCCTAGCCTGCAGGAAAAGCAGTGCTGCCTATGTTTCTGTTTGTTTAACGCTACTGTCGCCACGCTTTATTTTCCTGATATTCGTTTTAGTCACCATTGGACTAGCCTACTCAAACCCGCACCAAGGCCTCAACCAATCCACTCTTTCTCAGATCTCGCCTACAACAGGACTTGCTCACCCTCTCGATATTGCCATTTATGCAACCTGAATAGGGCAGCTGGGACACAAGAGCGCCCCAGTATGCTTAAAACTTAGTCAGCGCTCTTTGTAAAATACAGACTATCTTTCACACGATTACCGGTGCTTGGATCAGTTACATACCAAGTTAGTTCGTAATCCCCAGCTTCGAACCAAGAAGGTATGTTTAGATAATTTCTAGTGTAATCTTTCGCCTCAGAATAATTTAACACCACATCCCTTGACTTATGAATGGGATAATTATCGCCGTTGGGTAGAGTGAGTACACTCCATTGCTCAAATGTAACCAGTGATTTCGAAGAATCTAAATTACGAATATTCGCATCGTAATTGACTCTTCCTCCGTAGGAAGGAACTAAAAATTCAGCAGGTTCGTCAAGTACAATCGCCAACTGAATGTCAGAGACATCACCCTCTACAACCAATTCAAAATCCCAGAAATCTACATAACCACCGGATACATGATACGTAAACTCACCTTCTCCATCGAGAAAATTCTTTGCCAAGATACTACTTCCATCCCCACAGAAATTGATGTTTTTTTGTAGCTGTGGTACAGGGTTGGGGTTTTCCGGTGTTGGAAAATCTACACTCCTAACAAGCATCTGCACATACACTTCAAAAATAGGCAAAGTGAAAGGTCCTTCAGGTTCACTTTGCACTGAATAAGATACTGATGTAGCAGTTCCATTATCAACTTTACCACTAATACAAACTTCATTAATGGTATCGAATTGATAACCAGCATCTAAATTTACCGCGTGCCTGATTCCATCTTCCATCCTAAAGGGGAACGGTTCACCTAAGTCTATTTTTGTGCTTATTGTCTCTGCTTGGACTAATGCCGATGCGCAGATTAAAGCGATACCACCGATAGAATTTTTCAACACAGCCCTGTGCAGAGGCAAATTTGTAGTCATTTTTTTCAAAATTAAAATCCATTACATACATTATGAAACACAACTTACTTCGGACAGTTTTTAGAGTTGAATCCTGATAAAGCAAGACCAGTTCCTTGACAATCAAGTATTTATCGAATGTCTTGGCAATTCCAATCCGAGAAAATAACTTTACCGGTTTGCCAGGCTAAAACTGCCCGAAGCATTGTATTTTACCCTTTCCCATCCCTACAAAATTTTTTCCTACCTAACCGTACCAGATACAATAAAAACTGAAGGCGGCACTACTAATTAATCTGGTTATCCCAATAAATATCTTTACGCGAAAAAAATTGCGTAAACACCTCAGCCAAGTTTATGCCTACATCCCCAACAACCATCAGTAATAATTCTTGTCGATTAGCCCCTAACTGTTTTAGTCACCCGTTAGGGATCGCCATAGCCGCAATAGAACTGTGCACGGCAAGCCGATTGGCCACTTCAACAATACAGTCAGACACCAAGCCAGCAGCTTCATCAACAACATTTACCGTTTGGCCTGCATCCGTGGTTAACGTCTTAGTGGTGACGTACACCGTATCCATAGAGTCGCCGGCCGCATCGGTCTGCACATTGTTCTGGCTATCAATTACAGCAATAACGCATTTGAGCACGGCCACCGCCTGGGCTTCAGCATTCGCGGCCTCGGTTTTTTGAGTGATGGTTGCTCGCACAATGGTGCCGGCGCTATGGCCATCATCGATAGTGTAAGCAAACTGCCAATCAGCCAGGCCTGGCACTCCATCTAAAACGGAAAAACTGAGCATGTCGCCTCCTAAGGTTTTATATCGATATTGTGAGTGATTACTCGGTGCTCGGGGTTCACACCGGCGGCAAATGAGATTCCACCAACAGAGATTTTGTAGACGGTGCGCAAGCCTGCGCACTCGACGCTAACGACTTTTTCCCAGATCAGCGGATCACAGTTATGCAGGGTCCCAAGCGCAACGCCCACACAATCCTGAGCCAAGTAGACGCGCCCTTCTCTATCCGTAACTGGGGTTTCTCGACTGCAAATAACTTGCGCACCAGTCTCCATCGTCAACACTACGCAGAGCACATTGTCCTGGGGTTTAACGGCTTGGATCGGTGCAAAGTGAGTATTGGAGTCACCCACATCCCAGCATTCGATTAAATCTCCAGGGTGGCAGTTATCTGCTAACAATCCATCGCGCAACCAGGTACCGGCTGCAACGCACCAGGGATCAACCGGGGTGGTAGTGCCACCACCATCTGAAGGGGTTGTGATAGTACCTACAGTCCTTCTACCAATCCCAGCAGAGAGCTTCCAAATCTGTGTCGTTGTGTAATAGGTAACACCACCACCTGTATAGTGCGGGTCATCAACATAGATGTAATATTTGGTAGAAAAACTCAGACCGGTTATGGAGCCGCTATTGTAGGTAACGGTATAACCACCATACTGAACCGTATGGCTCGCAATTGTGATTTTTGCGGATGAGCCGTCATCTGATGCGGAAATGATATTGCTGCTAGTTGGTAAAGCGGGTATCGATCCAACATTTTGTGGAAGGCTGCGCTGGTCCGCAATTTGGCCATATTCATTCAGTCCACTCATGTATTGGGCAAACCCAATCAGTGGACGCGGGTTCTGATAGATCCCACCGCTCTCAACACTCTCTGAATCAGTGAGGTGTAATTCTCCTATAACAATATGATCATCAGTGGGATTAAAGCTGACGTGCTTGGAACTGCCATCATAATAATGCGCTCGAAATTCACCGCGCTCGATGCTGACACACATAGCGCTATAGCTGCTGCCCCAATAGCCAGTGCTCGCACGCACAACAATGTAAAGCAGCCCAGCATACCCAGGATTTAGGTGAATACTGGGAACCACCAGCATCTGCCCATTCCGCTGAAACCAGCCGGGCAAGTTTGCATTGGGGTTTCCAGTCGCATCAAACCCGCAAAGCATGGCTTCACCAGGGGTTTCATTATCCCCCAAGTTTGTCCCGCTATTAATTTTTAGGTAAAGACCATTGCCGGTCGGCTCAACCTCATCAATGCGGATATAGTCAAACTGAGTGCGCCCGATTTTATCGTTGTAATTGACAATTGCAGTGGGAGAAAAGTAGCGCACGTCCGCGTGCAGTTGAGCGGGCTGGGCAATTGAGTTGTAGCCCAAAGAAGTTTCCACTTCGGCAGCATCACTGGCATTTCCTTTAAAGTAGCCCGTGTACTCTTGCCACGCCTCACCTGCTGCCTCGACGCCTGCGCAGGCGATATAGTGCTGCGTTCCGACAGAATCATCCCCATTGCGATTACAGCGAGTGCCATCAGCACGAAAACCAGCAACGCCTATAAATAGGCTTCTATCTGTATCGCCTTCATTGAAAACAGTAGCGCGAGCCCGAAGGCGGTAGAGCTTAACCGGATCAAAGGGGAAGCGCTCGATATACTCAATAAATGCCTCGCCATTGGATGCCAGGGTTCCCGTACCATCACCGCCAATGCGCAAAACATTACCACCAGCGCGGGCCCCAGAATCTTCAGTTTTCACATAGTAGATATTGTCCTGAGTATTGCCCCCAATAATCGGCCAGTCTTCCTTTGCCGTGGAATCAACAAATGCTTCAATAAATACGGAAGCAGAAGCCTGCTGTGCGCGCAGCTGGGCCCGGCGCACACTCTGCATTGATCCAATGAGGATGCCGTCATCAGTAAACTGACCGGTCGTTTCGTCATAGCCAATAATATTGCGGGTGGAGTCAAACGCTTTTTCTCTCGTAGCATCTATCGTCGCACTGAGCAATGCGGTTTTTTTGTCGTAGGCGTATTCCCAATTGCTGTCGAAAATAGTGCGGCTAATCGCGGTGTTTTCTTGGCGGTCGTCCCAGGCTGGTGTTAACCCCTGCAAGTAACTGGTGAGTGCTGTTAGTGCATTCGTAAAATCAGCTCGCTCAGCATCCAGCACGGTACCCACATTACTGGCCAAGATATCCAGATCCGTTTGATCGCTAATTAACTGATTGTATTCGCGAATCACCTGCAGCTTTTCATTCTTGTGCAATACGCCATCGGCAGAAATATTGCCCAGGTCTTCCAGCGCTGCCTCTGCATCTTCCTTGGCCTCCTCTGCTGCATCCAGAGCTGCCTGTAGATCGGGGTCTAGTGCTGGATCTTCCTGATCTAGATAGGGAAGACGCGAGCGGGGAACAAATAGAATTCGAACTGCATTGGTTCCCAGACAAGTATTACCTAGGCCAGCATTACCGGGACTGGTGGGACTATCTCCATAGCAGGCGATAATCTTGCTATTAGTAAGCACTGGCATAGGGTTGTCGGTGCCGTCCACCAAAAGAACAATCCCACCTGGGGCACCGCCGCCCCCGCTGCCGCCGGCCACACCCCGAATCCCTACCAAGCCTGCACTTGCATCCTCACCGGAGGAATCAATTTTGCCGGAAACCCCAAAAGCGATTCCCCTCGCTACTACAACAAGCCCCGCGCCACCTGCGCCGCCGTCACCCCCTCTTCCATCTCGCTCGTGGATAATATCCGCTCTGTTGTAGTAATAACCGTCTCCACCATCAGCACCGCCGATACCGCGTATATCGTCGGGAATCCCTTGAAGGTCGCCGGCATAATTTTCGATATTGAGCGGCGGCATGACTTCATTTCGGCCGGTGACCACCTCACCACGGCTTGAGCGGTAAATATATCCGGACTGATTGAAGCTGCCCGACAAGCTGCCATCACCACCGCGACAAGAACCCAAAAAGCCAACGCCGGTATTTCCAGGAACACCGGACAGCGAGCCTTCAATCTGCAAGACACCGCGCACCCGCAGCTCCACATTGTTGAGCACGGAAAGCGTGAGACCTGCCGGTATAGTGAGGTCGCCCAGGTGGTAATAAATCGATCGGCTATCAGTATTGCCAGTAAGCGTGCCATCTGCAGTAAGGAAACCATCGGAATCAATGCTGAGACCTGCGGCCGCCATTGACGTCCCTTCGCTCTCATACCAATTATCTGGCAATTCAGCGCTGGTGCTTTCGGATTGATCGGCAATCATGCCGGCAGGTTGGTAGCTTCCGAACAAGTCAACACTGACCGCACCCGTCACCTGATTAATGCTAACTCTCTGAACCTCCATAGCCCGGTCCAGACTGTACTCATCTAATCCTAAAGTGGGGACTAGCCGGATATAGTCCAGCTCATAGCTATAGTCTGCTGTGTGGTCATGCCCTATATCGATACGGATTAGCTCGATATCACCGCCGGTCCAGTCATTCTCTTGGGATAGATCTAATACAAACTCTTGCCATTCATCTTTAGCACTGTTGAGCCGCTCGATAAGGTCGAGCATCTCATCCGCGCCCGCAGAAAAATAACTGCTACTTCCAGTGTGTTTGAAAAACAGTTTACTGCCGGTACCTGCAGCGATCGGCTCATCACTGGTACGACGAATGCGCAATTTAATATAGGGCAGATCAGCCCCTGGAAAAGTGGGCGAAAAATTGCGGCTAATCCAGGGATTCACCCCAACAACATTGACCGACAGCACTCCATTACTAACGCTGAATACCGTAATGCCATCACGGGGAATCCAGTCTCCAGCATCACTGGCGAAATTAAAATCGTAGGGCCTATCACCACGAATCGAGTGATCGCGCAGCTGCGGTAAGCTCACCCGTACGATATCCCCTACTTCCAGGTCATTCTTACTTGGGAGTAGGCCCAAGCGCAGGCTCAGCGGCGGACCTGCAAATCGATCCCTAAGCGCATCAAAAGTGTTTTTAATCGTAGTGTAGGTGTGGCGTGAATTATGGAGCCCTCTAAATGCCAAAGTATGCTGTTTTGCTTCACCATGAACAGCGATTGAATCAGCATCAAGTACGTGGTTTGTACGCAGATACTTGCCATCAAATCCAGGCTGCTCAAACCAACTCCATTCAACAGAAAATACATTCCGCACACCCGCCAAGCTATATTTCAGCTCGCCAAGGCTGGTAACATCATCAGGACCAATTGTCGCTACACTTCCAGAGTCGGCGAGTACTCCAGCCATACGACGAAACCCCAACTGGCCGGCAGCATTAACTGGCATAAATGCACCGAGCAGCAGATTGATTTCAGTCTCGATAAACTTCTTGCCATCCGTTTCTTCGAGTCCGTCGAATCTTAAAATCTTACCTTTGGAGTGGTCACTGGGTTTGTACCAGTCTGAACCTATATTTTCGAACTGATCGCGGACCACATAGCTAGGATCTATCCCTAGATGCCAATTGCTGGGCAGTGCATCATCGGTACCTAAGATAGCGCCAGTAAGGAGCGCATACGCCAGCTGAGGGCCTGGACCTTCCAGGTAGACAAACTCTTCTACTTCTACTCCACTTTCATCATCGCTGTCTTCTGGGAGTATATGGTCACGGGCATAGGTGCCGAATAGGCCTCGACTACAGCCAGTAAAACTACTATCGGTTTTACCGGTAGCCCGAACAATTTCGAAACCATCCTGATATTTAATTTTCAGGTAATAGACAGATTGATTCGGAGCATCGCCATAGGCCGAGGTGTGCGGGTTTGGTTCGAAGCTGCTTGCATCGTAAACCTGTAGGGTAACGTCAGATTTAGAGAAGTCTGCAGCTAAGCGCGTACTGTTAAGTACAAAAATATCACTGCGCATTTCCCGCTGAATATCCCGGCAACGCACACGGTAGATACCGTTCGTGTAAGAAATAGACTCCTCAGCAATCTGAGTCTGCTCAAGCCTAAAATCCTCCCAAGCAAGGCCAGCAAAACCTTGATATAAGCGGACTGTACTTCCCTTAATACCGCGCCCCTGCTCCAGCTCATCACGCAGTACATAGGATAACTGAGCGGCGATATCGACCACTTCAAAGGAGATTGCTCCTATCTGTGCCAACCCCTGCTCAGGAATAATTTTTTGGCTGGTGGAACTGCACTTCTTTAAGGTCCCAAGAATCGCATTGGCAGGAAGCCCGGGAATATCCGTATGACTACTGATATAGAGCGGCAAGTCATAGCCAATCTCAATCACCAATCGCAATTGCCGCTGCGGAGCCTGGTTATGCAAATCAAATATTTCAGTATTGTTGCGCATAATTAAGCAATCACTTGTACAGTGGTAAATGAAAAGATAAAGCGACCATCCTTTTGGCGCTTTTCTTTGAAGGATTTAAATTTGAGCTGCACTTGTTGGGGATCATCAGCAAGTGCTGACGTTCCGTAGGCATCGAAAGTAAAGAACTCACCAAAGGCGCAGCTTCTTTTAAATTCACGCCAGCGTGCGAGCTCTGTACTGGTAAGCTTGAGCGGCACTGTCTGGCAAACGTATTCCTCTTCGAGGCGATAGACCGTGTACTCGCTTTGTCCGCTGAGCGCTTTATGCTCTTTACCTTCAAGCCGGTCACTGCCGTCATAGCGCTTCAACTTCGCTTCAATCTGGAAGTTACTACCATCACCAACTAGTGAGCGAGTTGGAGTGTACTGAATCAGCATGAGTTACCCCTTTAACCATTAAGTTCAAGAGCTTGGCGGCTGCTCTTATCGAACAGCACCAGTTCTCCTTCACTCATCTTGGTTTGAATTTCTTCGATAATACGTTCGCCACTATCGCCAACAACATCTCCCATAAACTGGAAAATCACTTGTGAGGCTGGCTGTTGCGCTTCCCCTTCGACTACCTCATCAATACCAGAGACCCCGGGGCTCTCCACGGCTGAACCCGTTGTGCTAATACTGGGTGCGGCAGCACCGCCTGAAACGCCGCTGGGCGCCTGCAAGTCAGACAGCATCCCAGCGATTTGAATGCCCTGACCAATAGCCCCGGCGATCATGGGAATATTTTGTGGGTATCCAATTTCAGAGGCTTTTGCGATATTTTTTACAAGGGAAACCCCGGTAGAAAAAACAGCCATTGCCATCTCCGCTTTCGCAGCTTTTTGGTTATAGGCCGCTGCTGCCGATAGCACTTGGCTGGCTCCAGTAACAAACAGTTGAAGTCTGCTTTTATTGGAGGCCTGCTCAAGCTTCTCGCGCTGTTTTCGATGTTGGTTTTCTAAAAGGGTGAGATTGCGCTCATAGGTATCGTGCGCAATTAACTTGCTGGCAAAGGCTTGATCCAGCAGGGCCATCTCTTCGTCCTGCTGGACTTGTAGCTGCTCCATTTCGGTAAGCCAGGAGAGCTGCAACGTCTCCAAGCGGGCCACCATGCGTTGGCGTTCTGCTTCCGTTAGACCATCCTCACCGACCTGGCCCTCTTCGCCTTCACCATTGGCTGTGCGTGCCTGCTCTTCAGCCAGGGCCATTTGGAAGCGCTCTTTCTCACGATCAGCATATTCAGTACGAAGTGCCTCAATGGATTCAAAGCCTCGCCTGGTAAGCTCTTCCTCGGCAATTTGCAGCCCAGCGATTTGTTGGAGTCGCTGTTCATGATCCAGCTTTATTTTGCCTTGTTGATTGGCCAGGAACTGATCCAGTTGCATTAACTGAGAAGTGCCCGCCTCCTCTGCCATTGCACGCTGCTGAGCTATACGATCACGCTCAGATTGCTCTCTCGCAGCTGCCGCGGCTTCTTCAGCTCTCCTCTCTTCATCCTGCCGCTTTTTTTGCGCGGCTATTTGTTCACTCTGTAGCTCAGCAAGTTGGCCGCGTATCATGTCAGATCTGTTGCGATGGATTTCGACCTGAATCTGAATGCCTTCGGCTTCTGCCTTGGCCAGCATCTGCTGATGCCAAACATACTGCTTATGCAGTTCAGCAAATTGTGTGCGCTGTTTTTCTTCATCGGTAGGCGCGAGTCCGCGTCGCAGGGTATCCACGGCACCGGTTAACTTATTAATACCGGATGTCGCAATACTGGTGGAACCCGCAGTTTCACTGAGCCCCTCCAGAAACTCCTGCCAGGACTGCGCTAAGGAATCGGTAGCACCGGTAAGGCCACCCGCTTCAGCAGCACCAGCACCGCCCACCTGCTGCTCAAGCTTTAACAGAATCATGCGCTGGGCTTCCATCACACGCCCAGATTCCTGCATAGTTTTAATCTGTTCTTTTTCTTGCTCAGTAAAACTTACCCCAGAGCGCTTGAGCGAAGTTAAGCCGGTCGATGGATCTTCTAATGCCTTACCCAGCTGCAGCGCTGCATTCTTGCCATCGCCTCCCATCACCGCTGCCAAATCCTGACTTAGCCGAATAGCGTCATCGAATACTGGGCCTTGAACACCTTTAAAAGTGAGTAATATGCCCTGAGCTTCACGGATACCAGTAACACTAGCCAGGGTTGCGCGGGCCACTGAGCGCGCTTGTTCATCCAGCTGCTCTGCGGTTCGACCACTGGCACTACCGGTCGCTTTCAGCAACGCCTCAATCTTGAGCTGACCCCGCTCCATTTCTTCACCAGCACGGATACTTTTGTACATCACAGCAGTGGCACCAGCGATCGCGACACCAAAGGACGCCCACGCCAAATTCCCACTAGTCAGCAACCCATTAAGCGCACCGACTCGACCAGAAACACCGCCCAAGGGACCATCGATAGCGGCGACACCCTGTGCAGCCCCTCGCATGGAGCGGCCGAACATATCCCCCGCTGCACTGGTGGACTTCAGTTCTCGGGTTAGCTTTTTATTGCGTGCAGTAGCTTGGTCCATCTCCCGCTTATATTGAGTGGAGCGCAGCTCCAAGTTGGCCACCATCGTGGCCATGGATGTTTGTTTAGCCATTGCTCAACTCATGGAGTTCCAGATTGCGATTTGCTGCTGCACGGTTTTAGGTTTGTGCGTCTGAGGCAGGTATTGAGAGACTTTGCCTCCCAGGGTGCCGGCAGCGATATGGGCGAGTTGCCACTGCTGGACTTCGGTCTGTAAGGGCCGCTCGGAGTGGAATTCATACCAATGATCAAACTCGGTAGAACTCATGGAGCGCAACATATTGAAATAGTCGGGACGATTAAAATCCCGCGCAAGCTGCCGGGCAAAGTAGAAACCCGGCACTAGCCTTTTTTTTCCTTATCCTCACCTTCCGTATCGCTACCCTCACCCTCATCGGGTATCTCTACAAAAAGGCCGGATAGCTTTGCCGCAGGCACATAGAGCACATCGATCAACTCGGGAGTGATACTGCGGATAAGCCCCTGATGAATCTGCTCCACCGAATCCTGACAGTCTGGCTTCATCCAAATCGAGTAGGCAATTAGCAACAATTTATTGCTCACTTCCCCGGCACGAAAAGCCCAGAGCTGGCCAAAGGATTCCAGTTCGGTTTTTGGAACATCCTCACCTTGCGGAAGCGGGATATCCTCAGTAGTTTTCTGCAGGTATTCACAGCGGTGGTAAGCACTCAGCTCAAACAACTCTACTTCTTGCTCACCGAAAGGCACTGTTTGAGACTTTAAAATAGGGGCTGGAACTAAATTCATGGTTAGCTACCTGCAGTTACCGAGGGCTTACCAGAGATCTTGAATTTAACCGTGCGAGTAATCTTGTCATCCTTGGGTACTGCCTTACCCCAACCGGTAATATGACCAAGAAACTCGACGGTAGTACCCTCAGGGTATTCGACCTTGTAATACTTGTTGCTATCAGAGTCGTAATCCGAACGCAGAGCCTGTTGACCGCTATCACTCTCTTTCCAAATCAAGGTAATAGAGGCCTCACCGGGATCACGCAAGCCCGAAGGGTCATAGTCCATATAGCCACTGGTGCCATCAATGGCTGTCATCTCAACAGAACCGCGAGACTCTTCACCGGGTTCAATATCCAACATGCCCGCCACTTGAGAATAGGAACTGCCATCATCACTGCGATAAAACTTGGTTTTATAACCTTGTGCCATAGTCATAACCTCATCGGGTTGTTTCGTTAAAAGTCTGTGGGTTCAGTGGAATACTTGGCGCTATACGTCAAGCGCACTTCACCTAATGGGTGATCCTGGTCCAATGCAAACTCGGTTTGGCTGAGCAGGAACAAATCACAAGTGTCCTCCAGAGAAGCATCCTGCAAGGCGCTTTCAATATCTGCCGCTGCCTGGTCTAACGCTGCATATACATCACCGCTAGTTTTCACTACCGCAGCAACCGTCAGATCCAGTTGCCGCTCGGTACCGCCATGCATTTCATGTTCGGTGTTTTCAGTTGCAAAGCCCACCATAATCGCTGGCAGTTTTTTGGAATCAATTTCTTCTGTGGTACCGGGAGGCGGGAATGTATAACCGGATAGAGTTTGCAGCTTGGTCAGTACGGCATCGCGGATTGTTATGCGTTGGGTCATTGGGGTGTGTTCTATAAATTTTGGGCAAAAAAAAACCCGCTGGTGCGGGTTTGAAAACATATTGTGGGTAGAGCCTTATTAAATAGATAACTTTAAACTGCTAGGGTACTTCAGCTCACATCATTGCTCCACCTTACCTACTCTGACAATTCGGCAAGCTTTCTATCTATGGCTTTTTTTCCGAGGGCAAAAACCAATTTGACAGTTTCTGTCGGCCCTGAGTCTTGAAAAGATGTCTTAAGCGTCTCCAAAACACCTGGCTTTGATAAATCAGAAGCAAATTGATGTCCATCGGCTGTCAATCTGAGAGGAATAACACCGACCATAAAACCGCCATAAGAGTCTCTTCTAAACCCGAGACTACTACTTCCGTTTGAGCTTTTTATTAACCCCTGATCATTGAGGATCTCCATATGAAAAACAAGCTTATTCAACTTGTCATCATCGCTCCACAAGGGCTTTATCTTGTCGAGGCCGATATTAAAATCTGGCTTATCATGGTCAAGTATAATACCCAGTAGTTCCTTTAAATATTCAACATCAATTCTCATAGATCCCTATCCTTTTGTATCTAGACCGTACACATAAAGCTCAAAGTAACGAGCGCCCTTTGTTATGCGCGCGTACTTTTATAAGTAGATACAACCTCATCTAGACTCCAATTATTCGTGGCCCAAATAGTGTAAGCCATCCAAGTAAACTGCCAATGAGTATTATTACCATGATTAAGCTGTGAAGAAACTTCAGCACGTATTGCTTGTGCTGTGATATTACTTCCTGGAAACCTATCCCGGCAATTGACACCACAGTTTACCATTAACAAGTAGCTATATGGATTGAGCTTTCTGAGCCTAGGTTTCCCCACTTCCCTTGCCGCAATCCATATTTCATTTTTTTCGTCTTGCGTCAGATTCAAATCAACAGGCTTACCTAGTCCATCAATTTGTGACAATCCCCACCAATACATAAACATTGGGGACATCAAAAACAAAATTATAATTAAGGCGAAAGTAATTAGTAGCTTTTTAACCATGAATTTCTAATACCTCATAACGCCGCCGGCAAAAGCGAGCAATTAGTTTCGAGTCCAGCGTACATAGTGTGCGATTTTGGCTAGCCTTGTTAAGCTTTTGCTCTCCGAAGCTGAATAAGCGCTATAACACCTGAAGAAATGGGCCATAAGATAAGCAAGAATAATAATATTACTTGCAGCCATGGAAAAGAGACATTTACCTCTTGGTGTAGCCCTCCCGGAGGTCCTTGATAGTGGCCTACATATATTCCTGCGTATCCTGTTGCGACAGCTAAGAATCCGCAAGCAATAAGAGCCACAGATACACTTCGACGCTTTCTATTTTCGTATGTTTTTTTGAAGGCTGCCAAAATTAGACCTAGAATACCAAACAACGAAAAGATCCCAGTGAGAAGTAGCAGCATCCATATTCCATTCTTTGGGCCAAACCCTGCTATCAGAATTGACCATAAATAGAGTACAACTGGAATCGCAGGAATAGCCGAAAGCCCTATTAGTATATTAGTCATTTTTCATACTGGTCTTGCCCACAAAAAGTAGACACTCTAACTATGCGTATTTTCGCTCATACTCTGCTGGACTTACATAGCCCAATGCAGAGTGCCTACGAACCCTATTGTAGAAAATCTCAATGTATTCAAACACCTCAGATTTTGCTTGCTCTTCGCTTTCGAATGTTCCGGCATAGACCAGCTCGACTTTTAGCCTGCTAAAGAATGATTCCATTGCCGCATTATCCCAACAGTTAGCCTGGCGACTCATACTCGGCTTGCACTTGCTTTCGGACAAGAGATCCTGGTATTTCTGCGATCGATATTGCACACCCCTGTCAGAGTGAACTAGCAGTCCAGGCTTTATTGGTCGTCGCTCTAGGGCCATTTTCAATGCTCGACGTGTCAATTCATCGGTCATCTGCGAGTCGAATGCCCAACCTACAATACGTCGAGAGTACAGATCCATAACTACCGCGAGGTATAGCCACCTATCCAGAACCCAGATATACGTAATGTCACTGGTCCAGCGGCAATTTGGTCGATCCACATCAAAGCAACGCTTAAGTAAGTTGGCGGAGACGTTAATGCTCCCCTCCACGGGCTGACTATATCGAAAGCCTTTGCCGTTTCTCGCTTTAATATGTTCCTGTTGCATAAGCTTAGCGACGTAGTTCCGCGAGCATGGCTCACCTAACTCTTGAAGCTCGCAAGCAATTCTAGGCGCGCCATAACGACCTTTAAACTCAGCAAACGTCTCTCGGATTTTCTCGATTGTTCGTATCTCTCTAATCGTGCGAGCAGATGGCAATCGCCCCCGCCATCGATAATAACCCGATCTTGAGACTTCTAAACACCGACACATCAAGCTAACCGGGAATGACCCTACATGCTCTTGTATCAATGCGTACTTTACTCTTGGTGGTTCGCAAAGTACGCAGCTGCCTTTTTTAGAAACTCAACCTCCTGACGAGCTTCATGCAGCTCCTTCTTGAGTTTGCGAACTTCAGCGCTTTCCTGTTTGGAATAGTCGACACCGTCTAAACTATTGAACTGCTTATCAGACAGTCGATTAAATTGACGACGCCAGTTGTAGATCTGCTGTGCGCTGACGCCTAGCTCTCGCGCCACAGAAGCCGTTGTTGCTCCAGGCTTTTCCGCTCTCTTAACTGCTTCTCTGCGGAACTCCTCCGTATACGCCTGAGTTCTTTTCTTACCCATGATACACCTCCGTGTTAGGCCTAAACCTAACTATACAGGGTGTCTACTAAACGTGGGTAAGTCTTATACTTAGCGCCCACAGCAGAGGCCTGAGCCTCACTGCCTGTGATTGCTATGTCCTAACCAGCGAGCTAAAAGTGCCAGTAATAAAGAAACTGCCCACGCGGGCCATGCCCCTTCTACCGTACGGATTAATGCGACAATACCTTGAGAATCAACCATATCTGTGCCGAGACCATCTCTCAAGAAGTAGCTAATTGTGGCCCCTAACAGGAAGATCAAACCTGAGAGAAAATACGTTATCCTTCTTCCGATTATCTTCGCTTTCATTTTCGTTGTATTTCTATTTGCAGTTTTCGAAGGACATAACGCCTTTAGCAGGGCGCGCTTTGGCGCGTCCTCTGGCTGGCCTTGTATGGTTGTTCTTGATCGATTCTGATGTTGAAAATCCTTTTCGCTAACGGGTAAATTGAGACCCACCTTCGGCGGCCACCGAAGGCCTTGTTTATCACAGTTCGCTGCCTGGCCGGTTCGTAAAAGACCGATAACAAGTATGAACGCGATAAGCACTCACTAGGCATAACTCGGATAGTCATGTGGGCCTCGAGCCCGAATAGCAAGGCGGAGATAGCTTATCTTATGGAACCTCAAGAGATCAATGTCGGTATCGATACCAGCAGTAAACAACTCGATATTTATGTGAGACCTACTGGCCAATTCTTTAGTGTTGCCAATGATAAAAATGGCATTAAGGATGCCATTAAACAATTACAACCTCTTAAACCTCAAAGAGTATTAATAGAGTCTACAGGAAGACTTGAATTAGAGTTTGTTTGCGCCGCTGATAAAGCAGGATTACCTGTTGTTGTTTGCAACCCTTCACAGATAAGAAGCTTCGCTAAATCCACAGGGCGCCTCGCCAAAACTGACAAGCTAGATGCAATAGATATTGCACATTTTGGTGAGGCCATGAAGCCAAGGCTGTCGGTGCTAAAGCCAGAAAAGCTTAGGGAGATCAGTGACTTACTGGCGGTAAGAAGTCAGTGTTTAGAGATGAGTACAATGCAAAAGAATCGGCTTCAGAGAATGCCGAAATCAGTACACAAACCTATACGGACCATTCTAAACACCATCAAGAAAGAGCTACAAGGTATCGACAAGCAACTAGATAAACTGGTTAACAGTGTGTCTGAGTGGCAGCAAAGGCGCGACTTATTGTTGAGTGCTAAAGGGGTCGGAAATGTATTGGCTTATACGTTGATGAGTGAACTTCCCGAGCTAGGAAAATTGAACCGTAAAGAAATCGCTGCACTTGTCGGTATCGCCCCGATGAACCGTGATAGCGGCAGCTTCCAGGGAAAGAGATATATTCGGGGTGGAAGGCATCGTGTACGAACGGTTTTGTTTGTTTCCATCATGTCGGCCATACAGCATCATCCCAAACTAAAGCCGATGTACAAGCGATTAGTCGACGCTGGCAAACCTAAAAAGGTCGCTCTGATTGCCTGCATGAGAAAGCAGATTACGATACTGAATACGATGGTGAAAAATAACACCTACTGGGATGAAAGTATGGCTTAATAACTTGACGAACAACCATAGTCACTTGTTAGGAGCCGCTGGCACGATTTTGCATTTGTTTACGAACACGTTCATGCATTTGCTCAAAATTACGTAACCATTGCTCGAAAATATCTCGATCTCCAGCTGTGATTCCTGTTGCTTGTAAATAGATAGCGCCATTTTCCTCGATTACTTCTTGGATCACAACAGCGGGATGGGCGGGGTGTTCTGGTAGAGTAAAATAATAAGTTGTTCGCTCGCTAGGGACGGCTATCTTTTTATAGCTGTACTCTTCAGTGATAGAGATCCCGGGCTTTGACATAGCTTCTTTGTATGCGCTATCAATACCGTCTTGAGTGACACCAATATATTCAATTGAGTGAGCAAATTGAGTGAGAAAGAATACCGACAAAAATAGAATTACTCTCATTTCTCTGTTGAGCTCCTAACGCCTTTATAACCGGCAGCCGAACCGTAGATTTGGCAGTCCAGCCACGCAGTGGCAATGGTTGATAAACTTGTTAAATGTTTTTGGCACAAAGCCACCTTATTATAAAAAAGCCACCAACTGAAACAGCTATGGTAAGTGCTAAAATTAGCCCTCCCGGATTTAAGAGGCCTACAACTTCAGCCAATACTACCAAGAGAACCACCAAGAGAACTTGCTCTACGAGTGTAGCTATCACTAGTTTTGACTTTATTGGGAACCCCTTTCTCCTAAAGCTATAAATTGCTGGCCCCCATAAAATCGAAAACCAGCAAAGAAGCGAGGCTAAAACAATAAAAATGCCCATTGTCTCAATCCCTAAAATCATTTAGACATTTAACGGTGGCGTTCGTTTGGTTGGGTAGCTGGAGGAAGGACGACGCCCTTACTCCGGTGCAACGCGTTGTTATCTGGCTGTTGCCTTTTCCATTGATTGAACGCGTCCGTTAGCTGCGCAGACATCTCTATTCAAGATACTCCATTCTCCAACGTGCCGGGCCGATAACTTGGGTGACGGCTTTGGCCCCAGCCGAAGCGCCGCTAAAGCTGCCGATAAATGGGATGGCGCAATCAAAAGTTAAAAGCCAGCCAGCATCGGGCGTGGGGCAGGCAAGATATACTTTGAACGTCCCGCCCGAAGGAATACGGAAGTGCACAAGCAAACCGCTGCCGCAGAGAAGTTGTACCACGTCATCGACAGGCGTCCCGTCGGCGCTAATGTTCACATGCATTCGGTCAAAACGCGAAAAGTCCTCACCTTCCTGTGCGACATACAGTTGCGGATAGGAAACGCCATGGGTCTCGTCCAGTGTGGCCAGCTCTCCGCCTCCGGGAATATGGGGCTCGCGTCCCGCCTGGGCGATGATTTCCAGTAAACGTTCACGAGATAGCAGAAAGTGTGGCATCACTTCCGCGACACGCTCCGTCGAAGGTTCGGGATCGGCCAAAAAGGCCTTAAGGTCGTTGGAGAGGCCCGACCAATCCTGCGCCCAAATCCGGGCGCCGATCGGCGCCAGCGCTGTGTTGATTTCGTCGAGTGCATACAAATCAGCTTGCTCGCCGTCGCTTTCTAACCGGATCCCGCTGTCGAGTTTCATTTGAGTCTCGGTCGATTAATGCCCCACTGGTTCAACTTCACGCCAGATAACGCCGCCATAAAACGCGCGACGATAGGAGCGTCGTAGGCCGCGCATTTTGCGGCCGGCTTTTAATGGCCTTATTATGCATTTATCCACCCATGTTCTGGATGATTTTTTTGTTTAACTCTTGAAATGACCTTACAAGATCATCACAAGCTGCCTTTGATGCCCCACAGCGTGCCGACATTTCTATATAGATAGCACCATCGCGTTCAATTACTCGTCGCTCCACATACGCTGGATGCGCAGGATGATTTGCTGGAGTAAAACTGTATATCACGCCATCTTGAGAACTAGCGATAGTCCACCCGCCCTGCTCGTAGACATTAAAAGATTTATCGCCTTTTAACTCACTTAATTTTTCACCGACACTCTGACCTTCTTTGTTATGACCAGCTTATCCAAGACCCTCACCATAGACGATACCTGGAAGCAGGCTAATCATTAGTAGAGAAAGTAGGTATTTCATTCTGGGCACTCTTTTGATTGCATAACGCCGCCAACACGGGCCGAAATGGAGCAGCGAAGCTGCGGAATGTAGGTCCAGCCAGCTTTGCTGGCGGTCGTGCTTGGCTTTGTATGGTTGTTCTTGCCCGATTCTGATGTTGAAAATCCTTTTCGTTAACGGGTAAATTGAGACCCACCTTCGGCGGCCACCGAAGGCCTTGTTTATCACAGTTCGCTGCTTGGCTGGTTCGTAAAAGACCGATAACAAGTATGAACGTGATAAGCACTCACTAGGCATAACTCGGATAGTCATGTGGGCCTCGAGCCCGAATAGCAAGGCGGAGATAGCTTATCTTATGGAACCTCAAGAGATCAATGTCGGTATCGATACCAGCAGTAAACAACTCGATATTTATGTGAGACCTACTGGCCAGTTCTTTAGTGTTGCCAATGATAAAAATGGCATTAAAGATGCCATTAAACAACTACAACCTCTTAAACCTCAAAGAGTATTAATAGAGTCTACGGGAAGGCTCGAGTTAGAGTTTGTTTGCGCCGCCGACAAAGCCGGATTACCTATTGTTGTTTGCAGTCCTTCGCAGATAAGGAGCTTCGCTAAATCTGCAGGGCGCCTCGCCAAAACTGACAAGCTAGATGCAATGGATATTGCACATTTTGGTGAGGCCATGAAGCCAGGGCTGTCGGTGCTAAAACCAGAAAAGCTTAGGGAGATCAGTGACTTACTGGCTGTAAGAAGTCAGTGTTTAGAGATGAGTACAATGCAAAAGAATCGGCTTCAGAGGATGCCGAAATCAGTACACAAACCTATCCAGACCATTCTAAACACCATCAAGAAAGAGTTACAAGGTATCGACAAGCAACTGGAAAAACTGGTTAACAGTGTGTCCGAGTGGCGGCAAAGGCGTGACCTATTGTTGAGTGCCAAAGGGGTCGGAAATGTATTGGCCTATACGTTAATGAGTGAACTTCCTGAGCTAGGACAATTGAACCGTAAAGAAATCGCTGCACTTGTCGGTATCGCCCCGATGAACCGTGATAGCGGCAACTTCCAGGGAAAGAGATATATTCGAGGCGGAAGGCATCGTGTACGTACGGTTCTATTTGTTTCCATCATGTCGGCCATACAACATCATCCCAAACTAAAGCCGATGTATAAGCGATTAGTCGACGCTGGCAAACCTAAAAAGGTCGCTCTGATTGCCTGCATGAGAAAGCAGATTACGATCCTGAATACGATGGTAAAAAATAATACCTACTGGGATGAAAGTATGGCTTAATAACTTGACGAACAACCATAGTCACTTGTTAAGTGCATTACTTGCAGCGCCTGCGATTTAAAAAGATACCCCAACACAAACCGACCGCCATAAGGGCTGCAGATCCATATGCTGCGACAATATACGGTATACCTTGCTCTTTGATTATTGCTGGGCCTATATGTGGATTATCAAAAGTAGCGTAAGACGCATAAGAAAAAAAAGCTACCACCAGAAAACCTAAAACACTTGCCCAGATAAAACGCCAAATTAAGAACATTAGTATTATTGCGCCGACTGCACCCTGAGCCCACATTACAGGAATAGAGGTCATCTTATCTGATACCTCAGCCAGCGCTGGTAAAGGGAATAAGGACAGTAGTGGCACGATGTATTTCATGATGCGGACACTTAACGTCTAAAGCAGCGGCTGCGGTTTTCGCAGTCCGATGCCTTTACTTGTTAGGTGATATGCTATCAGAAAATGTGCCAATATAAATGCTACCAATAAAGTGAAATCACCATGTTTTACAGATTCTATTAATGGCACATCCAGGTTTGCTAAGAACAACATAAAATCAAAGAATAAGACACTAAAGGTGCAAGACAAAAACATTCCTTTTCTGCGCAGCCCAGAGATTAAACTAACGAGGAAAATCATTAACCCAAGACAGACTAAGAAGCTACTATCACTTCCACTACTCAGAAGCTCATTGCTAAAAATGACTCTTCTTTCAACTTGCACCAGTAAGCCGCCAAAATAAACGTGCAAGCCGCCACATATTAATAATGCAATTGACAAAATTATAGTAATAAGTCGATCCACGATTTCACCTAACGCCCAGCACACCGGCCGACTGAAGCGCAGCGGAAGGAGGTCCAGGCCAAAGGCCGAGGGTGCTGCTGCTTGTATGGTTGTTCTTGCCTGATTCTGATGTTGAAAATCCTTTTCGCAAACGGGTAAATTGAGACCCACCTTCGGCGGCCACCGAAGGCCTTGTTTGTCACAGTTCGTTGCTGCGCCGGTTTATAAAGACCGTTAACAAGTAGGAGCGTGACAGACACTCACTAGGCATAACTCGGATAGTCATGTTGGCCTCGAGCCCGAATAGCAAGGCGGAGATAGCTTATCTTATGGAACCTCAAGAGATCAATGTCGGTATCGATACCAGCAGTAAACAACTCGATATTTATGTGAGACCTACTGGCCAATTTTTTAGTGTTGCCAATGATAAAAATGGCATTAAGGATGCCATTAAACAATTACAATCTCTTAAACCTCAAAGAGTATTAATAGAGTCTACAGGAAGACTCGAATTAGAGTTTGTTTGCGCCGCTGACAAAGCAGGATTACCTGTTGTTGTTTGCAACCCTTCACAGATAAGAAGCTTCGCCAAATCCGCAGGGCGCCTCGCCAAAACTGACAAGCTAGATGCAATGGATATTGCACATTTTGGTGAGGCCATGAAGCCAAGACTATCGGAGCTAAAGCCAGAAAAACTTAGGGAGATCAGTGACTTACTGGCGGTAAGAAGTCAATGTTTAGAGATGAGCACAATGCAAAAGAATCGGCTTCAGAGGATGCCTAAATCAGTGCACAAACCTATACAGGCCATTCTAAACACCATCAAGAAAGAGTTACAAGGTATCGACAAGCAACTGGATAAACTGGTTAACAGTGTGTCTGAGTGGCGGCAAAGGCGGGACCTATTGTTGAGCGCTAAAGGGGTTGGAAATGTGTTGGCTTATACATTGATGAGTGAACTTCCCGAGCTAGGAAAATTGAACCGTAAAGAAATCGCTGCACTTGTCGGTATCGCCCCGATGAACCGTGATAGCGGCAGCTTCCAGGGAAAGAGATATATTCGGGGTGGAAGGCATCGTGTACGAACGGTTTTGTTTGTTTCCATCATGTCGGCCATACAGCATCATCCCAAACTAAAGCCGATGTACAAGCGATTAGTCGACGCTGGCAAACCTAAAAAGGTCGCTCTGATTGCCTGCATGAGAAAGCAGATTACGATCCTGAATACGATGGTGAAAAATAACACCTACTGGGATGAAAGTATGCCTTAAAAACTTGACGAGCAACCATAGTCACTTGTTAACTGTTTGTACCAAAACCATAACCATATAACTCCGGAAAAAGAATCCCAAAACCAATTAAAACCAGAACAACGACCAAACCAATACAGATTGCTTTAGCTGGATGCAACTCTTTGCCATCTGGATTATCGATAGCGCCCGGCATGTTTTCTGGCATATGGATTATTTCACCAAACATACCCAAACCAGCAACAATGATAAGAGACAGATATAAGCTCGCCCCGAAGAAGAACGATATAGCAATGACGAACGCTGCAGCCAGTATAGTTCTTATTGCAATTCCTTTAGCTTTACTCATGGCTCAGTGAATACAGTTAACGCTAAGCTTTGGGGCGGACTGCGCAGCAGGCCGTCCCAGCAGCCGAAGGCTGCGACAACAGCGCCTTGTTAAACGTTTCAGCGCTCATAATAGCGCCGCAACAATTAAGGTTGTAAATATAAATACCATAGGCGCCACGCCCGCTAAACCCCAGCCATATTTTTGAGCGATAGAGTTATTTTTGGCTGCTTTACCTTTGCTAATGGCAATGCAACCTGCAATTAGTGAAACTGTAGAAATACCTATAAGCCAAAACGGCCCAGTAACAGCCGCCCAAAAAGCTGCGGTGTTTAGAGCAGGAATAATTGCATGCTCAGGAAGCTCTCCCCTACCTAAAACCACTGTTACCACTAAAAATAACATGGTGGACCAGCTTATTGATACTACAGTTCTTTCCATATTTACGTTTAACGAAAATAGATATGCGGAACCGTTAAGAAAGTTGGCAGTGCCTTTGTGCAAGCAAAGGGAATGACAACTTTTAGGTTTCCGCATAATCGGGTTGTTATTTGTTGCTCGTGGCACTGTGTACAAATCCACTACAAATATCTTTCTTTTATTGTCTACCACGATTCGGAGAGAGAAACTAGCAGCACTAGGTTCGCGGCCTTGCTTCGAAGCGGCTGCGCCGTCCGCATTAACTTCGTTATGCGAGCGTCGCTGAAGCTTCGAAGCTTACATGAAGGTCGAACCGTTGGCTATGGGCTTTCCCGCCAATACTGTTTTTTTATACAGCAACCTAATAATTACCTGCTATTCTTTATTGAACCCCCGCAAAACTGGAGCGAGCGACCAATAACATTTATATAGTGGTCATCATGATCACTTTTATCTTGACTACTATTTCTGAGACAAATTTAGGCCAACACACCGTCTTCTTCCACTAAATCAATAGATTATGCTCACTTGGCACCAACGCCCCATCTAGAAAAATGATCAATTTGAGCACTTTCCCCATTTTTAACCGATCTTTTAAGCCAATGATTTTAAAGAATTTTCCTGCATGTTTGAGCAACTCAAAAAAATAACAATCACAATGATCATAAATCCTGTGCTGACCTACCCACTCAGGCTATACATCCACCAACGCCCGCCAAACCACCCCATCATCACCCAACCGCTTGCGCACCCTATACTCCATACCACCAAGGGTAATCACCACCTCCGAGTTATAAGCCCCTACCTCACTCACCAGCAGACTCAACTCAATAGGCGGCACCGCACACGCTCATCTTCCTCGAATTCGTCAACCTCCTGATCTTTTATCACGCGGCAGTCGATAGGCTCACCGCCGCTACCATCATCATAGGTAGCGGCTTTGCCCCATTTGCGAAACGCGCGCTCGTCGGCTCTCTGATCCAGATCCATGGTTCACCTAGGATTTAACGGTGCCCGGTACGCCGGTGAATTTAACCGTCAGGCTAGTAACGCTGGAACCCGCATCCTCTGCGGCGAAAGCGATTGCTCCAGTAATATCGCTAGTAGCTGCAGTGGCTGTGTTGTTATCAAACGATTTAGAGAAAACCACCCAGGTGAGAGTTTCGCCCTGGTTGATCTCTGCGGCGGATACCTTGGGCACGTTGAATACACCATCAATAGCAATCACACCGGGCTCACCCACGGAGATATCATCCATTGCTACACCCAGTACTGCACCGACCGGCACGACCTGGCCAGAGGTAATATCCGCGCTGGTGCTATTGGTGTAATCCAGCATGCGTCCGTCTTGCACAAAGTTAGTAGCCATTCTCTTTCTCTCGATTGGGTTAATAGCTGAAAGTAAAAAGGCCGCGCGATGCGGCCTCTTCAATGAACGTTGTTAGAGCTAGCGATTAGCTGGCTTTTGGTGTCTTCACCATGCCTTTGGGGTCCCAGGCTTTGGCAGCCGCATCCAGGCGCACTTTGAAATCTACCCCATCGACACTCCAGCCTTTTTGCTCTTGTAGGACCGAGGCTTGCTGCCCATCGAAGTAGAGCACTTCGGCAATATTACGCAAAAGAGATAGAGGCCGCCTTTGGCCAAGCAGTTCCGGACTCCATCACATCACCTGTGATTCAAATGTATATGGATACACGCGGGCAGCAATACCCTACCGCAGCAAACAGGGAGCGCACATTTCTCAGTATTATTTTTCGATGGGGAAAGGCTCGCGGGCTCGTATCAATCGAAGACCCAGCCAGGGCGGTCAAGCCAATCAAGGAAAAGCAGGCTGGGCGGTATGTCGAAGATTCCGAATATTTAGCTTTCTATAACTGGCTAGAGTCCAAGGGGCATACTGCCCACGCGGCCGCAATGGAGATTGCCTATCTTTGCGCCGCTCGCCAGCAAGATGTTCTCGCACTGAAGCGGCAAGATATCACCGAAGAAGGTTTATTGATTTGCCAACAAAAGACCGGCAAGAAGCAACTGAAGCTTTGGACTGACCGATTGCACGATGCCGTTGAGCTGGCACTTAAAAGCAACACCACTTCCAGGTCGCAAAGCATGTATCTAATTCGCGGCCGAACTGGTCAGCGCTTCACCCGAGACGGATTCAACACCACCTGGAGCAGAGAGCAAAGAGCTGCCAATGAGGCCGGCGCCCTACCCGCCCGCTTCCGATTTCATGATTTAAAGATTAAAGGTATCTCAGATTTCGAAGGCGACAAGCAGGAATTCAGCGGGCACAAGACTCGCAGCATGATGGAGCGCTACAACCACACCGCCGATAAAGTTGTTTCTCTTAACAAGGCGAGAATCAAGGGAAAGGAAGATACGCCAAAGGACACTGGATGAATGTCCAATCGGAGGGGCTGAAAAAATCGATTGTGGTAAAAATTACCCCCTCGAATTACCCCTCAAAGGCCCAAAACTAAAAAACCCCGCACTCGGCGGGGTTTTAAGTCCTTGATAAACAAGGAAGAATCTGGGGTGGCCGACGGGGATCGAACCCGCGACCTCAGGAGCCACAATCCTGTGCTCTACCAACTGAGCTACGGCCACCATAAAAGTGATATACTTCAGCACCTTGTGGCAGTACTGATTACCGGATACCTCTTGCAGCCAATCTGACTTCAGACTAAGTCCTTTTTGCCAAACCAGCACCATCTTATAAAGATGGCACGCCCGGCAGGACTCGAACCTGCGACCATCCGCTTAGAAGGCGGATGCTCTATCCAGCTGAGCTACGGGCGCAAGGTGAACCCGGAAAATTGGTCGGGGCAGAGGGATTCGAACCCCCGACATCCTGCTCCCAAAGCAGGCGCGCTACCAGACTGCGCTATGCCCCGTTTTTCCAATCATTCGCACCTCTTTGACCCTGTTAACCGCCCCGTAGGTGGTTGCGTAAGTCGCTGTAGCTGCGAAGTGCGTGCATAGTAATGATACCCCCGGCCCATGTCAACGCTTCTAAGCTATTATTTTTAAAGAAGTTTATCCTTTTGCCTATCTGGGCCCAGAAGTGGCGAAATTATTTCCAACCTGTGCGAAAATGGCGCACTTCGCGAATCCGACCGGATAAAAAGTAAGCGTTTTTAAAAATCGCCGGCTTCCGCCCTTCTATATAAAGTAGGTGCTGAAGCAGATTCCGGTCTATTAGCCATCGATTTTTTACTGTTAGAGATAGTATCTATGTCTGCACTGGTTCTGGACGGCAAGGCCCTGGCACAGAAAACTGAAGAGGAACTCTCGGCTCGGGTAGCCGTACTAAAGGAAAAGAGTGGTGGCCAAACGCCAATCCTGGCGACCATTCTGGTAGGTGATGACCCCGCCTCCGCCACTTACGTAAAGATGAAGGGCAATGCCTGCCGCCGAATCGGCATGGACTCCCTCCAGGTGGAACTGCCCTCCTCCACCACCACTGAGCAGCTGCTCGCTAAGATCGAAGAACTCAACACCAACCCCAACGTCCACGGCATTCTGCTCCAGCACCCGGTACCGGCGCAGATCGATGAGCGCGCTTGTTTTGATGCGATCAGCCTGGAGAAAGATGTAGACGGTGTAACCTGCCTGGGCTTTGGCCGTATGGCAATGGGTGAAGAGGCCTATGGCTGCGCGACTCCTAAAGGAATTATGCGCCTGCTGGAAGCCTACAATATTGAATTGGAAGGCAAGCACGCCGTAGTTGTGGGTCGCAGCCCCATTTTGGGTAAGCCGATGGCGGCCATGTTGTTGAATGCCAATGCCACCGTGACTATCTGCCACTCCCGCACCCAAGACCTGGCCGAGCATATCCGCCGCGCCGATATCGTAGTGGGCGCCGTGGGCAAGCCTGAGTTTATCAAGGCCGAGTGGATTAAGGATGGCGCTGTGGTTGTGGATGCCGGTTACCACCCCGGCGGTGTCGGCGATATCGAGCTGGGCCCACTGACCGAACGCGCTGCAGCTTACACCCCGGTACCCGGTGGCGTTGGTCCCATGACCATCAATACCCTGATCTATCAATCTGTCGATTCCGGTGAGCGTAAAATTGGCTAACCTGATTCGTCTGGATAAAGCGGTCAGCCAGGTCACCGACCTCTCCCGCACTGATGTAAAGCGCGCCGCCTGGGCGGGGCGCATTACCGTTAATGGTGAGGTGATCACCAATGCGGCCACCAAAATACAAGTCAGTGATGAGTTGTGCCTGGATGATGAGCCCCTGCACGAACCGGGGCCCCGCTACATTATGTTGAACAAGCCCCTGGGCTATGTCAGTGCCACCAAAGATGGCGAGCACCCCACGGTGCTGGACCTGATTGATGAGCCTAACAAGGAAAAGTTGCATATTGCCGGGCGCCTGGATATTGATACCACCGGCCTGGTGCTGCTTACCGATGACGGCCAGTGGTCCCACAAGGTGACCTCCCCCAACCATCATTGCGACAAGACCTACTACGCTCTGTTGGCCGAGAAAATTGAGGAAGATGCCGTGGCCAAGCTTGCCAAGGGTGTCTGGCTCAATAACGAAAAGAAGAGAACCAAGCCCGCCAAGCTGGAGATCCTCTTTGCCAACGAAGTGCGCATCACCATCGGTGAAGGGCGCTATCATCAGGTGAAGCGTATGTTTGCAGCCCTGGGCAACAAGGTATTGGAGTTGCACCGGGAAAAGATCGGCGAAATCATCTTGGATGAAGAACTTCAGGAAGGTGATTACCGCCTCCTGACCCCTGAAGAAATTGCCTCTATCAATTAAAAAAAGATATGTCAGCCCTTCTACATCAGGAACTTATCCAGGCCCCAGAGGAAACCCTGTGGATCGCCGATGAAAACAGCAAACCCCTCTTACACCAGGAGGGGTTTCATTTTGCCGGAGATTTAATCAGTAACCGCTGGGATATTGCCGAACTCGCCGAAAATACGGTGAAGCGGAGCTTCTTCAACGATTTCCACTTTGAAGAACTGGACCGCAAATACCGCCGTATTGTCTACGCCGTTTCAAAAGAAAAGGCCATAGTTCACCATATTATTGATTGTGCACCCCACTTCCTCGGTGAAGGTGGCGAGTTGGTTCTGCTGGGTGAAAAGCAAAGCGGAATCAAAAGCTACGCTGCGAAAGTAGCCGAGCGCCTGGGCACTGCCAAGCACCTGCAAAAAAACGGCAACGACTACCTGAGCAGTAATGTTGTCGCTCACGAGGACACCGGCAATCCAATCGGTGAGCTTCAGTACGCCCAGTTACAGAAGCTGCCCGAGCTTGGCGACCTCTACTCCAAGCCGGGATTGTTCGGCTGGAACAAAATCGATAAAGGCAGTGCCCTACTCGCCCAGCAATTAACGACGGAGTTGCCACAGGACGGTTCTCGTATTGTTGATCTCGGTTGTGGTTATGGCTACCTGAGTATGCAATTAGCCGCTTTGGGTAAATATCATTTTACCGCTACGGATAATAACGCCGCTGCTCTATTGGCCTGCCGCAAGAATTTTACCGAACAGGGAGTCGAAGGCATCGTTGTGCCCTCTGATGCAGGCTCTGAACTGGAAAGTGAAATCGCCGATCTGGTGCTGTGCAACCCACCTTTCCACCAGGGCTTTCAGGTGGAGGGAGATTTGACCGATCGCTTTCTGCAGCAGAGTGCTCGGATTCTCAAAGATTCCGGCGCTGCGATTTTTGTGGTGAATGAATTTATTCCCCTAGCGAAAAAAGGGCCCCGCTATTTTTCCCAGGTGGATTTAATCACCAAAGAGCAAGGATTTTGCGTATACCGACTGCGCCCCTAAGAGCTGGGGCGCAGGCCGGCAGCAGTCGCCTGGAAACAGGATTAAAGGCTAGTAATCGCGCAAATTAAACAAGTTCATCGACAGCGTATGCTCTTCCAACTCTTCGAGTTGTCGCAATCGTTCGAATGCATCCCGTGCCGATGGGGTTTCAGCGCCCTGGGCAAGATCCCGATATTGATCGGCCAGGTAGATCTCGATATCCATGGCCAACTTGGCAATCTGCTCCAAGTCTTCAATATCAATGCCGCGCAAGCGCTGCAAAAATTCTTTCTCTCGCCCTTCCGGGGCAAATTGCACCCAGGTATGTAGGGCTCCAGGGGGCAGGTCTTCATGGAAATTTTCCAGTGAGTGCTTCATGGAATCTTCCCGTCGTCGCAGCTGATCCAGCAGCAACTCGACCCGTTCATTGGTGGCAAGCTGCTCATACTCTTCGTACTGCAGCGCCAACTTGGCATGAAAATCCCTTCCTTCCTGAATCACTTCCTCAACAGTTTTGTACCGCATCAATCGATCCCGGCAGAACACTTCGCTCACCTTGAGTATAGTCACGAGGTGACAAAGGGCGCCAATGAATATCACTATTAAAGTGACAGGGATTTTAGGAGCCGGCCTCTGTGGGGGCTGTCGAGATTAGCGAAGCTGGCTCATGCGGAAATCCAGGCGCCGATTGGGGTTGGCGGGATTGATCTTTTCTGGGGCCCTGGCCGCCAGCTCACCTTTGCGCAGAGTTCTTCTGCTCACTGCCAGGATATGATTCTCATACTGGGGCATATAGGCCATCCAGGCACCGCCGAGTCGCTCACGCATAGCTTTATCGCGCCAAGCACTGTTCTGTAGCTCGGGCCTATCCCCGAAGTTGCTGACCAGCACGCCATCTTTATGAAGCAGGCGCATCAGACTGGAGCACCAGGACTTATCGGCGGGCACCGCTCGCTGCGCTACGCCTCCGCAGTGCCCAAATAAGTCGTCAATCACCAGGTCGAAAGTGCTGTGAGAGGGTCGCTTCAAGTGATCGCGCACAAAATCACAGGCATCCGCACACACCAGCTCAACATCGCGCACATCAAAGAAGCGACGGGCAATATCCAGGTGCACCGGGTCCAAATCTACGCCGACAATACGCTTAGCGGAGGTGAACGCCTGCAAAAGGCGAATCAGGGCACCGCCACCAACGCCGAGCACCAATACCGAATTCAAGCGCTCTTCAGGGAGGAAAAATGCCGGTAGCAGCAACAGCTCCCAAAGGGAGCCCTTGAGGGGATCGCGGGGATTCCACTGAGAATGGAAAACCCCATTGCTGTAGAGGCGCACACTGGCGCCATGGTTGCGCACCTGGTAGCAGGTATCGCCAACCTGCTTTTGCCAAAGCAGCGCCATCAGCTCGCCGGGAGGTCTGAGGACTTGAGCAATACCCGGGCAAAATCCTGTAGGCCCGCCAGGTCTTCCTCGCTAAAGCGCGCCACACTGGGGCTATCGATATCCAACACTCCCAGGCAACGACCCGCTTCGTCATAGAGCGGCACCACCACCTCTGAAGCTGACACGGCATCGCAGGCGATATGGCCGGGGAACTGATGCACATCCTCTACCAATTGGGATTCACCGGTCGAAACAGCAGTACCGCAAACACCGGCGCCCACTGGAATCCGGGTACAGGCAGGCTTGCCCTGGAAGGACCCCAAACGCAATTCATCACCGTAGAGGAAATAGAAACCGGCCCAGTTGATATCTTCCAACTCCATAAACAACAGCGCACTGGCATTGGCGGTGTTGGCCAGCCAGTCTCGCTCTCCAGAAAGCAATCCTTCCAGCTGCCCATTTAAGGTGGTGTAAAACTTGTTCAGCGACATACCTAACGCCCCTTGCCCACTTATAATTTCAAATCGTGTCAGCTAAAACTGGCAAACCCGCAAAACAGTATCCTGCGGGAGGCAGGTATTTTGCGGGCTTTGGCGAGGGAATCAATATGCTGCGTGCAAAATTACTGGTAGGGATCGACCACTGCGGGTTCTTCACCGGTCTCACCGCGATACTCATCGGCATCTACAGTTGGGCGAGACCACTCACTTTCATCATTGTTGCTACGAGTGTTCGACTGGATAGCCGGCGGCGCGCTGGTAACGTCTGATTGCATCAGGTTGCGCGACTTTTCGAAGCGGTCTTCCACTTTTGGCTTGGGCGCAACTTGTGCGGGATTGCCGCTACCTTCACGGCGAATACGGTTGGCCATAGCACTGAGATTAGGGCGGCGGCGTTCCGCAAGCTTCACGGTTTCCAACTCACTGTTCAGGCGGTTGATCTCCGCCTGTAAATCACCCATCTGCGCCTGAAGTTCAGTAATCTGGGTCAACACACCTTTTACTTTACGGCTTTCCTTTTCGTACATCACGGCGGCGCCGCCAAAGGCCAACGCAAAAATGACCAGGATGGAAAACTGACGCATAGCAAACTCCGGAAACTGCACTTGTTATTCTGAGGGGCATTTTTACAGCATATTTTTTCTATCTTCCGAGAAATTGCGCATAAAAAACAAGTTCAAACGCCTACTGACGCCTTGAAAGTCACCATTCCATAAAAACAAACAATTAAAATTTATCGAATAGCGACAAATTTAGACGGGTGTCCCTACCTCTCTCTAAACTCCCACAATAACTGACAAACTTGGCGATAGTGGAGATGAAGGCTAGCTACCCCCAAAACCATACCAGATTGAAATCCCAACAGGCAGGTCTATCCAGCCCGAGCGATTGAGCAACGGCTCAGTCATTCCAATAATAGGTCCACCTCAAACTAAGGATCCTATATTTTGTCACGACCCTTATAGCGCTGAGCTCGTTCACTAGCTGGCGCTGCATAGCAAATAAGCAGTTCAACCCACAAGGGCCAAGCAAATTGATAGATCCATGCGGACTGAGAAGCATGAAAAATAACCTGCCATCCAACCGTTTACTGTCTGATTAGCAGTTCAAATAACGACCACCTGCCCATCTAATCACAAATACAAGAACCCTGAGCGAGGCAGAAATTCACTCCAGGAAACAGTAACTAAACAAACATCAACGGCTATTGAAACGTTTCTTCTCGTATGGGGTTCAAATTATAAATCTGCCGAAACACCAGGTTGATAATGCAGTATTCCGTATCAATAAAATTTTAAATTACTGACGCCTGCAGAAACTCTTAGTCGGCAGGCGCGTGTCACTTATCTAGGCAATCTAAACTTATAGCCAACTGGCCTTCTCCGCTATCGCAAGTGTGTTGGTTATCGCGGGAATTTAGAAACCACCTCACAACTATAATGGATTGAATCTAATGAAATAAGGTATATTTTTTGGGTGATTCTTACCCCCCATGTATATTTTACAATAAAATAAATTAAGAGGTCTCTAAATAATTTCACGATATCTCTGCAGGCCTTTCAGAAGCCCCTTAAATGTTTTCTTCAAATTTAAATATTTTTGCTCCCAGGCACTAAGAATGGGCATTAATCAGAAAATCAATTATATTCCATTAAAGCAGACCAAATAATAATCTACAAAAATAACCTTTAGACCATAATATAAAAAAGTATGACCAATATTGATATCAACCCTTAAAAAAAATATTAAAGTTAACACCGAAAACCAAATTTAGCTTTGCTGACTTCTCACTAGACCGCAAGTTTAGTAAGTGCATAGTGAATTTATTTCAAAACATATCGCTGTACTTGTCACAAACATAGAAAGGTGTACTAAATCATGAGAAATTTAAAAAATAGGCTAAGGTTTTGCTTATTGACCTTAGCCATCTCTCATTTATCTTTTGCAGATGAAGTTCACACAAAAAATAATGCGTTAATATATCAAGGAGCAAAGCAACTATATGCATTTTGTCGCCTAGATATATATCCAAACACCTCCCAAGATGAGTGTAAAGAGCTATTTACAAAAAAGCAGGGGTATTTTGGTCAATACCATGGCAACTATGAATTTGTGGTAAATGCTACCCCATTTAAAGTTGATGGCTATGTGCATAGTTGGGCCTATCCGCATGGTGGCTGGGTGCCTAAATATAATGACAATTTGGTAGTTTTACCTGCAAAATCCTGTGTAATATTTAGTCATGATCAGGATGCATCTAGATTGTGTAGCCATAAGCCCTGGTGGGGAAGCGCCACTAGTGCAGTAGGGTATTATAGAGACATTGACCGTCTTGATTATTACAAAAATCTAGCCACACAAAAATTGCTACCTTACTTAGAGGATGAGCAATGGATGAGCGCAGTCTTTGGCGAAAACTATGATAAAAACATTGCTCAATCATTAGCAAATAATTTTAATTCCGGAAGTATGGATTGGTTTCCTGAGGTTGTCATTTTCGACCCATCAAAATCCAGTGCGAGTGTAAAAGGTGTACCTATAAAAGATATATCCACCGGTCAACCAGTAGAGCTTAGGGGAGCATACAAAGAAGGTACGATCTATTTTAGTAATAAATATATAAATAGCAAAGACCCAATAATAGAAGGAGAAATCATTTTTATTCAGGAACTCGCGCATCATATTGACGCCCTCGTAAATCCATACGGAAAGCATACAGGATCAGAGGGTGTACTTGCTGCGCAACTAATATATGAAGCTGCGCATGGCAATCCAGATCAGGAGCCTTATGTTACACCACTGAGTGACGAAGAGTATTCCAAGCTTAGGCAATATAGAGATCATTTCGATATAACCCTGGATGGAAAAATGATCTACGGTGCCGAACTCGGATTTTCGTATTCAGGCATAGCTATAGGGGCCGCTGCAGCAGTCGCATCGGTAGTAGCAATCGTTGCAACCGGGGGCGCAGCAACACCCGCCGTGTTAGAGGCCGATAGTGCATTGATCAGTGGTGAAATAGTAGTTACGGAAGGCATCGCTGAAGGTACGGCGATAGCGACTGAGGAGGGCTTAGCGGCACTGGAAGAAGCTGGCGCAGCAGCAACTGCTTCTGAAATAGCCCCAGCTGCTTCGGAGCTACTCGGCCAAACATTCACAGGTGCAGCAGCGGGTACTGAAGGAGCCCTTTCTTCTGAATTGATAGAGTCTGCACATGCCGCATTGGAAAGAGCTGGTTATCGGTTTGTTGGGTACCACGGAACAACAGCAAGTAATGCCGTCAGTATAGTCAACCAAGGAATAGAAGCTATTAGCGGTTTCCCCGAGGGGCAAGCGTGGCGAGGATTCTACTTTGCTGACAGTCCCGAGGTCGCAGCAGGCTATACCATAGATCAAGAAACAGCCTCTCTTAGCGGCGGGCAATTGCTTAGAGTCTACCTGCCCACAGCGGAAGCCAATGCTATGCAGAATATCGGTATTGCACTAGATCAAGGCGAAGCCATTACTGAAGTTGTCAACCTGTATGGGGAAGACGTTTGGGACGCTGGTGACTTTTTGATAAGAGGGGTCGAAACCACAGGGGAAGCAAGCACAGAAAGCATCATGGGGTTTAATCTGGCGAAGAGAGCGGTGGTAATCCCATCCAGTATTGAGGTACTCCAATCCGGATTTCAGGCCGGAATCAAGCAGCTTATAGAGTGGGAAATGGGAATTGCAGCCCCTGTCGGTGAAGGAAGCCTGCCATTGCCATAAGACAACCCAATTTAAGATATAGGGCTTGACCAGCAGGCTTTACCATAGCCTGCTGGTCTCTGTTAAATTATCTTTAATTCACTGGTCATCAGGCCTGTTTAGCCAAATTACACCCTAAAAGTAAGCTACGCTCAGGCTACCCAACTCAGGCAAGCCAAGTGCCACTTACGCATAAAGCACTCACCCTCCGCTGCTGAATATACCGGAGGGAGCGGGGAGCGAATAACAAGGCTACCGCCTTATTTCATCAGAACCCATGAGCACGGGCCCTTCATAACCCCCCTCCTCCTGAATTTCAGTTGGCAGTATGGGGCACAAGGATAAGAGGCCTTGTAAATGCCAGGAAGCAGGAAAAACCTGGCTCAAGAATTTGCAACCTTTTAAATTAATAGCGGCGCAGTCCTTGGGATGGGCGATTGAGCCACAGGCGCAGCTGTTCCTCGCTGGCATCCCGAAAAATCAATTGGGCTCCCTGCCACTCAGCAATACCCGGCCGCCTTTTCGGATTCGGTTTCACCGTAAAACACTGGTATTCCCGCGCAAAGTGCTGCAATTCATTCCACAGCTCCTGCTCGTCTTGATCGGGGTCCCTGAGGGGCTCCAACACTTCCAACCAGCGCTTACTGCCAGCGCGCAAATCCAGCCTGAAACTAATGCGGGCTTCCTTGCCGCGTTCCAGCTGGCTGTCCCGCCGATCCAGAATAAAATTCAGGATGCCGATTAACAACGGGTTTTCCTCTACCCAATAGGGCAATGTCTTTTCCATCGGTTGCCTCCCTGCCAATGGAGGGGTTTCCCCCCGAAAATACCTATCCCTCTACTTCTACCAGGTCCATAAAATCCAGCGATGCCTGTTGGCGAATCGTGCGGCGGTGGTTGGCCCAGAGTTCGGCGATACGCTCCTGGTTGCACACCTTGCGATCAACATACACTCGGGTATTCAGCTGGCCGATGGGCTTGGCACTGGGGCACTTGCTGAATACAAACTGATTCGAGATCAGGTCCATAAAAGGCCCGGATTTACTGCTGGGCATAATAAACAGCAGCTGTAGCCCCAGGGTTTCAGTCAGGTAACGGATCACTTCCTTGGAGCGGGACTCATCCATTTTGGAGAAGGCCTCATCCACCAGCACCATTTGCAAATGGCTTCCGCTTTCACCAAAGCGGAAGGCCGAAGTGACCGCTGCGGAGCGGATAATATAAGCCGGCGTTTCCAGCTGACCGCCGGAACCGGTGCCGTACTGGCTGAGCGCAATCGGCTCCTTGCCTTCCGGTTCCTTATAGATCTCATAGCTGCGGTAGTTGCGATAGTCGCTGATCCGATCCAGCTCGCGCCGCGCTACCTGCTCGTCTTCACTCAGCAGCATACTCAACAGGCGATCCCGCACCTTGCGGTGCTTGGGAGCCAAGTCCGTGTCGAACAGGCTCTGCTCTTCACCCAGATTCGGCAGTTCAATTACCGCCTTAAAGAAGCTCCAGTACTCCTTGAATTCCGCCACCCACTGGTAGTCGAAACGGAAGCGCTCGCGGTCGGCTCCAAAGCGGTGGTGTTCCAGCTCTTTGTTCAGATCATCCAACACGCGCTTACCATCGTTAATGGACTGGTAAATAGCGTGGCACAAGTGGGTTACAAAAGTGGTGTTAAAGGATTTTTTCAATCCCAGCAATTGATCGTGGCGCTCCACCAGCAGGTTGTTCTTCAGGCGGTTGCGCAGGGTCTCTACCTGATCGCCGAGACCGCTGATCAACTTGAACAAACCATCTTTGTGGCCGCCACTCAAGTCTGGCTCAAATACCAGGGTATCGACGCTGGCACAGGTGGCGTTGTACTCCATCACCGCGCGATCCAACTGGCGACTGTATTTCTCCAGCTGCCCCTGCCAACTTTCGATATCCGCTGAGAAGTCGAAGTTGTCAGCTGCGCGCTCTACCTGCTCATCAGCAGTAACCAGTACTTGCTCGGCATCGAAAGTGGGGTCGATGGCGGTAATACGCCTTACCATTTCCTCGCTGTCACTGGCGGCATCGTCCAGGGACTCAAGCTCGCCAGACAGGGCGTATAAGAGTTTTTCGTTGCTCTTTAATTTCGTTTCCAGGGAGCCAGTCTTGCGCTGCAGATCAGATAACTGCTTTTGATGGTCCTTGAGCTGGGCCTTGAGTTCATCAACCTGCTGCTCGAACTGCTCGAAGTCCTTCAGGTCCAGGTTTTCCAGAGCCCGCTCGGCGCTGCGCCATTCCCGCTGTGCCGCCAGGGCGGAATCCACAATGGACAACAGCTTGATATTCGCCAGTCCGCGCACCGCGTTGGTAACGCGGCGGTAGAGCTGGTGGCGCTCGTTGACGTGGGCGGCCTCTTCCAGCAACTGCTCCATAGCGCGCTGCTGCGCCGCCAGTGCGCGAGCGCGGGCGCCCTGGCCGAACACCAACTCGGCATCGTCCATATCGCAGCGCCACATGCTGTAGTTGCCACTGGCCATACCGTCGGCAGTCAGACCCCGGCGGGTGCCGCGCAGCTCGTGTTCATCCTCCACCTGCACCACGGCACCGTAAGAAGCGCGCAAATAGTGCTCGGCAGTTTTATGGGTGAATTCCATCAGTTCGATAATGGAGCCCGACGGCGTATCCAGGCGCTCCGCATCTCTGCGGGCTTTGTCCCCCTGGATCACGCGGGCGCGGTTGTTGCGCCCGGGCAGGCTGCGCACGATACGAATAGCGCGGGCCTCGTGTTCCGGCTCCACAATAATCGAGAAGCGCGCGCCGCCCAGATAGCCTTCAATCGCCATCTGCCAGCGCTCATCCAGCACTTCCACATAATCACACAGGACGCGGGGCTCCGCTTCAGGGCACTGCTCGCGAATTGCGGCCAGGGCCGCTTCCACCGATTGGGGGTAACGCACGCGGTTGGCCTGGAGATGCTGAATGCGGCTCTCCTGGGTGCGCAGCTGCTTTTGCAGTTGCTGGACTTTTTGCTCCCAGCGGGAGGCCTGCTGGGCAATCTGCTCTTTGGGAGAAACCTCATCACTGGCGCCAGCTTTGCCACTGCTATCCAGCAGATCGAAGAGGCGGTTCTGTAGAGCTTCGCTGCTGGCAGCGCGTTCGCGCAATGGCTCCAATGCAGCCAGATCGATCCAGTCCTTGCCCAACAACTTGTGCAGATCCGGCAGGTCTTCCTCGCGGGCTACCTGCTTAATTGCCTGCACCAGTGCCTTATCGGAGAAGGCGGGAATTTCCAGCTCGGCGGAGGTGGAGTTGAGCAGGTTTAATAATTCTTCAGCGGCCTCGCGGTTCTCGCGCCAGCGGGCCTCTTCGGCAGACATGGGGGTGTGCTGCTGGGACAGCAGGCTCAGGGCATTGTTAATACGCTGTTCCAATTCGTCCTTATTGCGCAGCGCATCGATACCCAGGCGCTGGGCTTGAAGCTCTACCAGCTGGCCATTGAGTTGCTCGACGCGCTCGGAAGCGACGCGCACTTCCCGCTCATTGTTATCCAGATCACTGCGCAGTTTTTTCTGGTCGTTCTTGCCGCTCAGATAACTCTTTTGCACCCGCTGCTGGTGGTGGCGTGCGCACAAATATTCCTGCACCCGCAATTGCAACCACTGCTCCCGGTAGAGCTCTACCGACTGGGCGATGGCCTCCAGGGAACTGACCCGCTCCACAATCTGGCGGGCTTCCTGCTCCATGCTGTGAATGGTTTTCATCAGCTCGGATACGGAGCGGATGGCATCACCCAGATCGCGTTTTTCCAATACTTCCTGGGCGACAAAATCGTTGATGCTTTTTACTGGCTTGTAGGCCATAAAATTGGCAAAAGTGCGCGCGGCGTGCATGGCCTCGCGATCGGAGACCGCATCGCGGCGTCCGCGCAGGGCGCCGTAAAGGCGGCGCAGGTAGGCCTTTTTCTTGTCGTACTGCTCTACTTTTTCGAACTGCTTGCTCAGGACCTGGTTGAATTTATCCAGCGGCAGCAGGTGTTTACCATCGGTGTAATCCCGGACAAAATCCCCCATCACCAACTGCTCGCCGGGGAATACGAAAAAGCGCAAATCACTTTGGCGGGCCTGGGCGGGTTTGCTGCTGGCATCCAGGTGTGCGCGAATACCCATCACTGCAGTAAAAGGCTCAGCATCGTCTTCACCGCTGGTGGGATGGAAAATACCGGCAATGTAACAGTCGGTGGGCTCTACCCGAGCGTAACTGCCGTCGTCACAACCCAGTACATAGGAAGCTAGCGTCCGCACCTGCTTGCCACCCCGCCCGCGCTGGGTGGTTTCATCCTGCCCCGGGTTAAAGGTAAACAGGGTATCGTGGGCGGCGGTCATCAATGTCTGGATAGCATCAGCCGCCGTGGTTTTACCGGAACCGTTGCCACCGGAAAACAAGTTGATCGGGCCGAAATCATATTCCAACTGCGGGATATTGCCCCAGTTAATCAGGATCAGTTTTTTTAGGAACATAGTCTTTTCAAAAAAACGGTCTTTTCAAAAGCAGGGTCTTTTTGCAGGCGGGAAGCCGACACCCCTCTCCGAGGCTCCCGGGTGCGATTTACGCAAACCCGGGCGGTCGAATATTTTCGATTTTTTATAGCCGCTAGTGCGGCCTCTATTTTCAACTAGGAAGCGGCTTCACTCTCAAACAGGCTGTTATCTTCGACTTCTGGAGTGATGCGTTCGAGCGCTTGCTCTTCTTCTGCTTCTTCAGCCTCATCAATTTCATCAGTTTGAATGGCCTCGCTCTCCACTGCGGGCGGGGCTTCGCTGTCGATCAGCTGGTGCAATACCGACTCGCTGACAAAGTGGGCGATGGTCGGGCGTACGCGCAACCAGACTTCCGCACTGGTCTCCACTTCTTCACTGCTGAACTGCACCAGACGCAGCTGGCGCAATTTTTTCAGCAGGTTTTTACGCTCGGCGTGCTTATCCGGCAGGGACATTTTCAGCAGGTTGCGCATGCCCAGTTCCAAGGCTTCCATCGATAGCGCGGCACAGCCGCTCTCATCCACCTGCCCTTCCCGCAGCGCTTTATCGTATTCCACGCGCAGGGCGAGAATCGCGGCCACTTCCTGTTGGCTGAGACGGGCGCGGAAGCCGCCGTGGTGCGGCTCTTCCTGATCCGGCAGTCCCGACACTTCGGCGCCGGGCGGATACACGCGGATAAACTGGAAACGGCTGTCGTGCTGCAAACGCAATCCCAACGGGGCCAACCACTCGCGTACCAGCTGCTCGCAGCGCTGGAAGCGATCGTAAAGCGTGGTTTCGATAACGCTTTCATCCCGGCAGATAACGCCGTAATCCAACAGGCGCACCAGCAGCTCGGAGAATTCACTGCGGTTCAGGCGACACTGCGCCAGGGCCTCTTCCAAAGCCTGTTCAATCACTGTTTTTCAGCTCCAGGATATATTCGTCAAATTCGGTGAAATAATCATTGCTGGCGATTTCACCGGTAAATTTCACCTGCAAGTCGGCGGCACCGCTCTGGTTCACCGCCGCCGCTTCGATCACATGGCTCATAGCGAGCAGATCACGCGCATCGCGCAATGGCAGGTTGCGGCTGTTGATTTGGCGGCCGGTGCCGAGGGCATCACTCAGATAATCGCGCAGGTTACTGTTGTTGAAATTAAACGCCTGGTCGAGCAGTTGTTGCAGCTCGATCTCGCGGCGGTTTTCTTCACCGATGGGGGTTTCATCTTCGACCCGGGTATTCACCGGCTGGCGGCGGTTGCGCTGCCACAGCTGGGTTTGCTTGGGGTCAAACAGGCGCAGCTGGAAGCCGCCTAACTGTTCGCCCAGCTGCTCGAGAATTTGTGTTTTTTGCTGGCTTTCACCGAGACGCTGGCACAGGTCGGCAAATTCACCTTCGGCCTGGCTGTGCAGGTAGCTGAGCTGGCGGATAATAATATCCGCGCGCTTGGTAAAGCCCTGTAGTGCGCGGCGCAAAGCGGGCAACTTCACCTCGCAGGCGCGGCGCATGCGGTCCTCGATGGTGTCGAGCATCAGCCACAGCAGGGACTGGCCCGGTTGCACCAACTCCGGCAGCAGTTGGCGCAGGCGCTTCTCCCACTCCGCTTTCTGCACATCCTCCTTGCGGCGAATGCAGTCAATCACCCGGTTGATGGAATCGCGATGTTTTTCCACGCTGTCCGCAGACAGACGAATAGCCAGGTCCGGTTGGAAGCGGCTCTCCATAAAGGAGAAAAACTCATCGGTGGCCTGCTGCACCAGTAATTGGGCCTCCACTTCTCGCACCATTTCCCGCTTGCGCTCTTCCAGCTCGGCGATCATATCGGTGAAATCCGCCACGATACGCTCGGAGTATTCCCAGGCATCGATCAAGTCGTGGATTTCACCTCGGCTGGCAAAGGCTTCCAGGGCATTTAAGGTGTTGCGGGTATTGCGGTGGCGGGTGCGCACGCGGGTGCCATTCACTTCCACTAGCGGCTGAGTGAAAAGCCGGCCCCGGCGGCTAAACGGATAGGTGGCGGTGAGCGTGGCGCTATCTACCTGCTTCTCCAGCCAACCGAACTCCACCAGGCTGTTCAGTACCCAGACGGCCTGATCACGCAGGTTGCGGAAGCGGCCCTCGGGGTCCTGCACACCGTCCTCGCTGTCGAGTTGGGGCGCGCGGGTCAGGGCCTCGGCAAAAATTTCCAGGATCTGCTCGCGCAGCAGAGACTCACCGTAGTCAGCCTTGGCGGTGTACAGACGCTCATACAAAAGACGCAAGCACTCAACCACCTGCTCGCGGTATTTACCGGTCAGCGGGCGGAAGAAGTGCTGGTAGGAATCGACGAAGAACAACGACTATAGGCCCGCTTATTCCTCTTCCGGCTTTTGGTTGAAGACACAATATTTTGTGTAGTCGCGGGTATCGTCAAAAGTCCACTGCCCTTTGGGAATGCCATCCATTTTCTCGCACCAGGCATCGGAACCCCGTTTGGGCTCACAGCCGGTCAGTGCGATAAGGGCGATAACAGCGCTGGTCAGGACAAATACTTTTTTCATGGTTCGCTTCTACAAATGAAATTCGAATTTCACTTCCCCGGCGGCCGCAATGTGCCAAGCCGGGAAAAATCTATCGGTGTCTCAAGTCTATCCGTGTCTCAGGGTAGGACCGCGCTATTCGCGGCGCCACTTGGTCCCTTCGCGGCTATCCTCAAGCACCACACCTTTGGATTTTAACTCTTCGCGAATCTCATCGGCGCGGGCAAAGTCACGGTTCTTCTTGCTTTGTGCGCGCTCTTCGATCAGTGCTTCAACTTCTTCGGCAGAAATACCTTCATCTCCACCACGGGCCTGTTTGAACCAGGCTTCCGGGTCTTGCTGGAGAATGCCCAGCATATCTGCAGCGGCCAGCAGCAAGCCTTTCAGGCGTGCTTTATCCACCTCATCGGCTTTGTTCAGGTCGCGGGCGATCTGGTGCAATTCGCTGATGGCGATCGGCGTATTCAGATCGTCTTCCAACGCCTTGATAAAGGCGGTGTTGTTAAGATCTACCGCTTCAGCCTCAAGCGCTTGCGTTTCACGCAGTGCGCCATAGAGAGTATCCAGGGTGCGCCATGCCTGATCCAGCAAATCAGCACTGAAATTCAGCTCAGAGCGATAGTGGGCAGACAGCAGTGCGAAACGCAGCACTTCACCGGGGTACTGGCTCAGCAGGTCTTTGACCATGCGGAAGTTGCCCAGGGATTTGGACATCTTTTCGCCATTGATATTCACGTAGCCGTTGTGCATCCAGTAGCGCACAAAATCCACACCATTGGCGCAGCAGCTCTGGGCGCGCTCGTTTTCGTGGTGGGGGAAGGTCAGATCGCGACCGCCGCCGTGAATATCGATAGTGTCACCCAGGTGCTTCTTGATCATGGCCGAGCACTCCAAGTGCCAACCCGGGCGCCCACGACCCCAGGGGCTGTCCCAGCCGGGCTCGTCATCGGCAGACGGCTTCCACAGGACGAAGTCGCCGGCGTACTTTTTGTAAGGTGCCACTTCCACCCGCGCACCGGCGAGCATATCGTCGAGGGAGCGCTTGGACAGCTGGCCGTACTCCTGCATGGATTCCACGGCGAATAGCACATGGCCTTCGGCGGCGTAGGCGTGACCTTTCTCCAGCAGGCTTTCGATCATCGCGACCATTTCCGGCAAGTGCTGGGTGGCGTAGGGGACGATATCCGGCTCCAGGTTATTGAGCGCGGCCATATCCTCGTAGTAAGCCTGGGCATAGCGCGCCGACAGCACGCCGATTTCCTCGCCGTTATCACGCGCGGTCTTCATGATTTTGTCGTCAATATCGGTGATATTGCGCGCGTAAATCACATCGCTGAAATTTCTTTTCAGTACCCGGTACAGGGTGTCGAACACCACCACAGGGCGGGCATTACCAATATGCACGCGGTTGTACACGGTGGGGCCACACACATACATGCGCACCTGATCTTCCACCAGTGGTACGAAGGGTTCTTTCTTCCCGGAAAACGTGTTGTAGACCTGTAGAGACATCTTTTCTCTCGAATTCTTTTTGCTGTGTGGCTGGGCCAGTCATTGACCCAGCCGCGAAAACTGCCGCTCGGGCAGCTCTCCGCTTTGCTATTTGTTTTGCTCTTTGGCCCAGCTGTCTCGCAGACCAATGGTGCGGTTAAACACCGGCGCTTCCGCGCTGCCGTACTTGCTGTCGCGACAGAAGTAGCCGTTGCGCTCGAACTGGTAGCCCTGCTCCGGCTCCGCTTTGGCCAGGCCGATTTCCGCCTTACAGCCTTTTAGGATTTGCAGGTTGTCCGGGTTTACGCAGTCGAGGAAGTTCTTACCGCCGGCATCCGGCGCCGCATCGTTAAACAGGCGATCGTAGAGGCGCACTTCGCAATCGACATTGTTGTCCGCAGATACCCAGTGAATAACGCCCTTTGGCTTAACGCCGTCGGCCGGATCTTTGCCCAAGGTGTCCAGATCAACCGAGCAGATCACCTCAACAATTTCACCGGCATCGTTCTTCACGACTTCTTCAGCAAAGATCACATAGGCGTTGCGCAGGCGAACTTTTTTGCCCAGCACCAGACGCTTGTACTTCTTGTTGGCCTCTTCGCGGAAATCCTCTTTCTCAATATAGAGAGTGCGGCCAAAAGGAAGTTCACGGGCCGGCAGATCATCGCGCACCGGGTGGCCGGGTGCTGACAGCATCTCTTCCTGGCCTTCCGGGTAATTTTTCAGGGTGATCTTCAAAGGCTCCATCACGCACATGGCGCGCGGTGCATTTTTATCCAGATCGTCGCGAATGCTGTATTCCAGCATGCCCACATCGACAACTGAGTCGGAGCGGGTTACACCGATCATCTCGCAGAAGTTGCGAATGGAAGCCGGAGTAAAGCCGCGACGGCGCATACCGGACAGGGTCGGCATGCGGGGATCATCCCAGCCGTCCACATGGCCTTCGTCTACCAGTTGCTTGAGCTTACGCTTGGACACCACGGTGTAGTTGAGGTGCAGGCGTGCAAATTCGTACTGACGCGGGCGTGAAGGCACCGGCAGGTTCTCGATCAGCCAGTCGTACAGGGGCTTGTGGTCTTCAAACTCCAGGGTACAGATGGAGTGGCTGATACCCTCAATTGCATCACACTGGCCGTGAGCGAAATCGTAGCTGGGGTAAATACACCACTTATCACTAGTCTGGTGGTGAGCCATTTTTTTGATGCGATAGATGATCGGATCACGCAGGTTGATATTCGGTGCGGCCATATCGATCTTGGCGCGCAAGCTACACTGGCCCTCTTCCATTTCACCGTTGCGCATCTTTTCAAACAGCGCCAGGTTTTCCTCGGCGGAGCGATCGCGGAAGGGGCTGTTTTTGCCCGGCTCTTTCAGCGTGCCACGATAGTGACGAGCTTCTTCTGCGGACAGGTCGCAGACATAGGCTTTGCCATCTTTAATCAGGTGCAGCGCCCACTCGTACAATTGATCAAAATTATCCGAGGAATATTTGGCCTCGCCATTCCACTCAAAACCGAGCCAGGAGACATCGCGCTTAATCGCATCGACAAACTCTTCCTCTTCCTTGGCCGGGTTGGTGTCGTCAAAGCGTAAATTACAGGTGCCACCGAATTCCTGCGCCAGACCAAAATTCAGACAGATGGACTTGGCGTGGCCGATATGCAGGTAGCCGTTGGGCTCCGGCGGGAAGCGGGTCGCGATCTGCGTAACCCGGCCCTCAGTCAGATCTTCACGGATAAGGTTCTGTAAAAAGTGAGCTGGCTTGCTCTCGGATGTCATAGGATTCTCTTAATTTACAGCTGTGCGAACGTAAACGGCGAATTATAACCTACTTGAGAGACAGAATATCGAATTTGAAGGAGCGCTTTTCATAGAAATTCACTGCAAGCGTTTGATTTTTGTGCAATTGACACAGATATTCCGACACAGCATTTTACAGCTACAGACTACAAGGTATCATGCCGCCCCAAATCAACCCTCATAGGACATTTTATGATCACCCTTCACACAACCCATGGAGATATAGCCATCGAATTGGATTTCGAAAAGGCGCCCAAGACTGCTGCCAACTTCTTGCAGTACTGCCGTGACGATTTCTATACCGGCACTGTCTTCCACCGGGTGATCAACAACTTTATGATCCAAGGTGGCGGCATGACTCCGGACATGCAGCAGAAGGAAACCCGCGATCCCATCGAAAACGAAGCCAACAATGGCTTGAAGAACGACACTGGCACCCTGGCCATGGCCCGCACTATGGACCCGCATTCCGCCAGCTCCCAGTTCTTTATCAATGTTAAGGACAACGATTTCCTGAACTTCCGCAGCGAAGATTCTCAGGGTTGGGGTTACTGCGTATTTGGTAAGGTTGTCGACGGCATGGACGTGGTCAACAAAATCAAAGACGTTAAAACCGGCAGCAAAGGCTTCCACCAGGACGTACCCCTGGAGACTATCGAAATCACCGGTATCAGCATCTCTGACGCCTACGCCGATAAGTAATTCCACGGGTCAGTACCGACTCTAAGGCGGGGACATTGTCTACTTATTTTATTTCTGACTTGCACCTCGACGAAAAACGCCCGGATATTACCCGGGCGTTTTTTGATTTCCTGCACGGGCGAGCTGCCGGTGCTGAGGCGCTATATATTCTCGGCGACTTTTTTGAGGCGTGGGTTGGCGACGACGACGATGCCCCGCTGGCCCGCGAAGTGATTGGCGAGTTAAGTCGCTATAGCGGTACCGGCGTAGAGTTGTACCTGATGCACGGCAATCGAGATTTCCTGCTGGGTACCGACTTCGCCCAGCGCGCGGGAGCCACTTTACTTCAGGACCCGACTGCGTTGTCCCTCGGTAATGAGCGCGTGTTGCTTATGCACGGCGACAGCCTTTGCACCCTCGACAAAGAGTATATGGCGTTCCGCCGCCAGGCCCGGGACCCCAAGTGGCAACAAGAGCTATTGACCAAGTCCCTACAGGAACGCCGCGCTATTGCCGCGCAGATTCGTATGGCATCCAAGAGTATGAACAGCCGCAAGGCCGAAGACATCATGGATGTGACCCAGGAAGAAGTGGAGCGGGTGATGCTTGAGCACAATGTGCATCGACTGATCCACGGCCACACCCACCGGCCCGCCCGCCACGCGTTGACAATCAACGATGAACCGGCGGAACGTGTTGTGCTGGGAGACTGGGATAAGAATGCCTGGTGCCTGAAAGCGGACAACGACTCACTGGAGTTGATTCACTGGCCGATCAGTTAGGAACCGGCGTTTTGGATGAGGCTCTGCTGTTGCTGCACAGCCTCTACCAATTCCCCAAGCGTCTCCCACAAACGCTGTACACCCCCAAATTGAAAACCTTTCCCCCGTAAATAAGTGCAATCCATCACTGCCGGCGGTTTCACTTGTGGCTGGGAAGGTAGCGGTCCCTGCTGTCCGGATATCGATCTTAGAATCTTCACCAACTCGCGACTGCTAACCAGGCAATCACTACAATTTACTGCCCGTCCCCGGGCATCTTCGTGCTCCAGTAAAAGCTCTACCGCCCGCGCCACATCTTCTCCGTGCACTTCCGTTGAAAGCCGGGAAGTTAAATAGGCTTCCCCAGATATCACGGCTCGAGCGATGTCATACCACTTGCTGCGACTTAGTGGACTCACCAGCCCGTAAACTCCAGTTAAGCGCAATGAAACCGCATGCCAGCCACGCTGATACGCCCAAGCAGACAACATGGCTTCCACAGCCGCTTTATAGCCGCCGTAGAAAGTATCCGGCTGAACAACCTGCTCCTCACTTAAAGAACCGCTCAACTTTCCAGTGGCATAAACGGCACGACTGGAAATAAACACAAATTTTTTTACCTTCGCTGCATAGGCGAATCGGATTAATGCCAGGGTTTGATTGAGGTTTACATGTAAAAAACCCTCGAGATCATCCCCCTCCCCATTTCGATAGCGCCCGGGAAGATGCTCGAAAGCCGCATGCACCACCACATCCAGATTGCTGGCGAATGTCTGTAGTGTTTTATCAGAAGTAATATCCCCGACGCTCCACGCCAATCTGGGTGAAGCAATACTGCTAAAAAGAGCTGCTCTTTCCTCCCTGCGCAGTAATGCTCGCACTTCATAGCCCTGCCGCAAAAAATGCCTGACCAGAAATTGCCCCACATAGCCACTGGCGCCAGTAATCCCTATTCTCACAATTCCCTCTCTCGATTTTATTTTCTAAGCACGGGCCAGCTCATCCAGATCAACGGCAATATCTCGCCCTTCGTAAACAGCCCACCACAAGTCGATCAGGGGTTTGAGCTTTTCAACTTTTGAGTGCTGTTTTTGCCAGGGTTTTTCATATTGGTAGTGAATGACATGAATACTGTCCCACTGCCACAGCTGGGGTAAATTCAGGTAGAGGTATTGCAAGGCGTTATAGATATAAGGCAAACCGTGCCAACGAGGGAAAAAGGACTGCAAAAAAGTCTGGTCTGTGCGCCGCCAGAAAACTCCTGGTCGATCCAGTTGCTCAAGCATTTTTTGGTAAGTCGTTTCACTCGGTACCGCAGTAAACAATCCCGAATTCATGCGATGAAATCCATCCAAGTCTTCGTAAAGATTGGGCGCTGCGCAAAATTCCGGATAATTCATCAAGTGATCAATATTGCGCAAAACCAGGGTGTCTGCATCCAGAAAAACAAGCTTATCGAATTGGGTCAATTGCCACAGTGCCAATTTACAAAAGTTATTCAATGGGTCATGGAAAGCGGGCTTACTACCCTTATCAAAGGGCGCGCGCCGGTGCAAAGAATCGCGTTTATGGCGGTGGATAAACTCATCGGAAAAACGAGGCGTATAAACTTCTTTTATCTTACAGCCCGCCGCTTCCAATGGCGCTGCATCACAGCTGTTCGGTGGCACCATACAAATTAACGGATAGGCACTGGCCGTACGATCCAGTGAGTGTTTCAGTGCCTGCGCACCTATTACATAATCCGGACTATTGACCAGGGTCACAAAGGCACATCTTGACATAACAATTGGCTCTACAGTCCCTATACAGCGTTATTTACAGCGGCGGTAGAATATCTTCAGGCCCGCACAATAATCTGTCACACCAGCGACTTACCATTTCCTCTACTTGTTTTTGTTCGAAGCAATTCTCATTGTAGATAAAGCTAGAGCGCAACTTCTTTCCAAAGACAGTAATAGAAAGATAGATGCCATATGGCGTTAAGCGCGTCGCCAGGGGGACAATGCGAATTTTCAAATGGTCATTCAATTTGACCCAGTCGGAAGTTTCACCGGTATAAACTGCAAAAAAACCTTCCCGATGCTCCTCTGTTTGCAGGAAAGTCACCAAGTAGCAATGGGATGCATCGAGGTGATGGCCAATCAGGCCGTGAGGCCCAATTGCATCAGCAGCATAAACCGTGCGCATGGCATATTTTATCTCCGCAGACAGGCGCGTGAGCTTCTCCTGCCAGGACTCATCCCTACAAACCATCAGGTTGACATACCGGCACATGGGGCCAAACACTTCCCGATACTCTCTCTTTAGCCGAAGGGATAAATTGCCATTCATCCAAAAAGAGTGAGGTATGAAATCACATAAAACTTGCTGAAATGCGGCTGCTAGATAAGCGAAGAGGTTCACATTCTCCGAGCTGGCCAATGTCTTTATCTGCTCCAGCTCAATCTCATCTATATGCTGGATTACTTCACTACAAATAACCGAGGTCTCTTCCGATTGAGGCAACTGCTCTATCTCATCTTTTTGGGATTGCAACTTTTTTTGCCAAAGATTTCGCGCCTTATGCCCCCTCGGCGATCTCAGATAGGTATTTTCATAATTTACATAATCAGCAAAGCCTGCAGTTTCCACCCTGGGTTGATAATCCTTACCCTTCGCACTATCCAAATAGTGAGTCAAGGATTCAGACCAGAGCAGTGACAAGCTAATCCCATCGGCAATGATGTGGTGACACTTGGTCAAAAAAATGTATTCATCCTCTCCACTGCGAAGAACACTGAGCCCCAACAATTGATCCTGCGTCAAATCCATTGGCGAGCTGCCAAATTGACGCAAAAAGCTCGTGAAGTGAGTATCACTTAAGTGGCGAATGTCGATGTAGTCCAGCTCAATATCTACAAAGGAGCGGACAGCCGGCTCCCCGCTATAACGACAGCGAAAAATCGGATAGGTGTTTACCACCTCTGAAATAGACTTCTTAAACAGTTCAACATCGAATTTTCCTTTGAAAACCATGGCGCGGGTAATCAGGTCGACCAGATCCTTGCGGTGATGCAAGTCATAAATACGCTGCTCAGTGATCGATAGGGGGACCTGAGTCGATAAACTCCAACCGGTCATTCTGATCTCCAAAAATCATTTGCCCGACATGAGATCACTAATGAGCCTGATAAAACTGCACAAGATCATCGGGAACGTTACTTTTAGAATATACAAAACGGTGAAATGACAACGGCGGTATGCTGAAGGCACAGACAAGATTCTCTTGCTTTAAGTCACCGGCACGATGCATGATCTCTACAAACTATAAGGGGCAGGAGTTCCATCCAGGTGATCAATAACCTGAATAAACGCGTATTGATTCTCGGAGGCTACGGCAATTTTGGCGCACGTATTGCACAAATGCTGAGTTCTGAGCCCAATATCCAACTGATTATTGCCGGCCATAACAAATCGTTGGCCGACCGTTGCGCCCAATCACTCGGTGGCCTCGCCGAGGGGTTACGACTGGAGCGGGACTCCATCAACTTGGCTGCGCAATTGAAAGCCTTGCACCTGGATTTATTGATCCACTGCGCTGGCCCCTACCAGAGAGAAACCGATTACCGGGTGGCCAAAGCCTGCATTGAAGCCCGTACCCCTTACATCGATATTTCAGATGCGCGCCGCTTTGTATGTGATTTTCACCGTCTCTCCCCGGCCGCCGAGGCCGCCGGTATCGCCATGGTATCCGGTGCCAGCAGTCTACCCGGCCTCAGCTCAGCAGCCATAGCTGAGATCCAGAAAGAGCTGCCGGTCATTCACTCTGTACAAGCGGCAATTGCTCCAGCACACAAGGTAGAACGCGGCCTTGCCACCGTGCGCTCCGGTTTTGAAGCGCTGGGGGAGAGCTTCCCCCAATTGCGGGATGGGCGCTGGAGAGAATCATTTGCCGGCAATCACCTGCACTCGGTAACTCTTGCCCATCCAGTGGGAAAACGCTGGCTGTGCGACTTTGAAGTACCCGACCTGGAGTTGTGCCCAAGACACCTGCCAAATTTAAACACAGCACTATTTTCCACGGGGACAGAGCCCCTGATTCTCCAGGCCGGCCTGTCTTTGTGCGCCCAACTCTCGCGCCTAAATTTGCCCGCCACGAGTTCCCGCATCGCACAGATTGCCCATAAATTGAGTGCCCGCTGGCCTGGTGGCAGCTCTCACGGCGGCATGATTGTCCGCGCACTGGGTGAAGATGCTGAGGGTAGGATAGCTGGAAGGCAGTGGCAAATACTTGGAATGGATGGCGATGGCGTCTGGATTCCTGCAGCACCCGCAGTGGCTTTGGCGAGAAAATTCCTTCGCGGTGAAATTTCAGACAGTGGCGCGCGCGCCTGCTGGCAACTATTAAAGCTGGATGAAATTCTGGATGAACTAAAGGATTACTCTATCGTCACTGCCATCGAGTTTTTACCTGCAAAGCAAAATTCACTGCCTGCATTAGCGGCAAGTTAGGGGAAAAAGCCCTTTAGTTGACCTTATCAAGGCAGAACCCTTACAAATGATCTAGGTTCAGTATCGGAACTTTATGTAACGATGCTGAACCTGATTTTATGAGTAGCTCCAACCCCTGGTGCGCCTATTCCGGCCGGAATGGTATAAAGCGCGCGATTATTCCCATTACCGCTCTTATCCTGACCCCATTCTTCTTGGTGCTCACGTTTACAAACAGCGCCTGGTGGCTGGTGGCTCTACTGATTAGCGTTTCACTGGTACTACTGGGAATCTACGATATGCTCCAACCCCATTGGAGCATTACGCGGAACTTCCCGGTTGCCGGCCGCATTCGCTGGATATTCCTGAACCTGCGTCCCTATTTCCGCGCCTATATGGTAGAGGGTGATGAGGAAGGACGCCCTTACAGCATTGAAGCCCGAAGGCTTGTGTATGCCCGCTCCGAAGGTTTTTCTGATATGCATCCGTTCGGCACTGAAAAAGATGTGCAGAGTGAGGAATATACCTGGCTCACTCACTCGGTGAAGCCCGAAAAACATGCAGACACCTCCTGCCGTACTGAAGTGGGCACGGGCCGCTGCAAACAGCCCTACTCCGCCGCCCTGTTAAATATCTCGGCCATGAGCTTTGGCGCTCTGTCCGCCGCCGCAATAGAAGCTTTGAATAAAGGAGCCTCAATTGGCGGCTTCTATCACGATACCGGTGAGGGGGGTATCAGCCCCTATCACCGCAAACATGGCGGCGATCTAGTGTGGGAATTGGGTACCGGTTATTTCGGTGCGCGCAACGATGACGGCAGCTTTAACCCGGATCTATTCCGCGAGGCCTGTAACGACCAGGTTAAAATGACGGAAATTAAATTGAGCCAAGGAGCGAAACCCGGGCACGGTGGAGTATTACCTGGCACCAAAGTAACTCAGGAGATCGCCTCCACCCGGAAGGTTACGCCCGGCCAGGACTGCGTATCCCCCCGCGCGCACTCCATGTTCTCCACCCCCATTGAAATGCTGGAATTTGCCGAACAAATGCGTGAACTGTCCGGCGGCAAACCGGTAGGCATAAAACTCTGTGTAGGGCATATCTACGAGGTGATGGCCATAATGAAGGCCATGCACGAAACCGGGAAACTGGTGGACTTTATTGTTGTAGACGGCGCCGAAGGCGGTACCGGTGCAGCGCCGCTGGAGCTTTCCAACCACGTGGGTATGCCGCTGCTGGAAGGGTTGATTATCGTACGCAATGCCCTGGTGGGGGCGGGCCTGAAAGATAAGGTGAAGCTGGCTGCCAGCGGCAAGGTTTATTCCGCATCCGGACTAGCGCAATGCTTGGCCATCGGCGCCGACTGGTGCAATGCGGCGCGGGCCTTCATGCTTTCCGTAGGCTGTATTCAATCCCAACGCTGCCACACGGATACCTGCCCAACTGGCGTTACCACCCAAGATCCTCGGCGTCAGCGTGGGCTAGTGGTGGATGTGCAAAGCAAGCGAGCGGCGGCCTTCCAGGCAAAAACCCTCGAAGCATTGGAGGATATTGTGGCCGGCGCGGGGCTTACCGACCCCCGAGACCTAAAACCCTATCACATGATTCACCGAATTAATGGCGCAGAATCCAGGCCGATAGATCGTATCTGGCATTTTCTTGACACCAACTCGCTGATCGACGCACCAGAAGATACGCCCTACTGGCACTGGTGGCTGGCCGCACAGGCAGACAGTTTTCAGCCTGCGATCAAGCTCGAAGAGGGCAAGTACGCGTCGATCCGCCGCGCTATTAACCGCTAGCCTCACCCAATCTGTGGAGATTGCTATGCAAACCGTTTCAGAGATTATTGTCGATACACTGGTCAAGGCCGGCGCCAAACGGTGCTACGGCATTGTCGGCGATACCATCAATCACTTTACATCAGCGGTACGCACTTCCGACTTGGAGTGGATACATGTGCGTCATGAGGAAGTGGGCGCTTTCGCCGCTGGGGGGGAGTCTTACCTTACCGGTGAGCTGAGTGTCTGCGCCGGGACTGCCGGACCCGGCAGCCTGCACTTTATCAACGGCATTTTTGAAAGCCATCGCAATGGCGCCCCGGTGGTACTGATTGCATCCCGCATCGACCGTGCGGAACAGGGGTTCGGCTATCCACAGGAAGTGGACCAGCAAAAACTCTACGAACAGTGTTCGGTCTTCTGTGAAACCATGACCCACCCGGAGCAAGCCCGTCGAATGATTGTGCAGGCGGCACAAACTGCGCTTACTCGCGGTGGTGTCGCGGTGGTGCAAATTAGCGGCGACTTGTTCAAGGAGAAGACCAAAGACAGTCTGCCCTGGTCGGTACATCGCCCTGAATGGCTAGCGCGTCCGTCTGACTCTGAGCTCGACGCCCTGGCAAAGAAAATCAACGCCGCAAAAAATATCACTATTTACGGCGGTATCGGCTGCCGTCACGCTCACGATGAAGTAGTAAAACTGGGACAGCACCTGGCCGCTCCTATCGCCCACACCACCAAGTCGAAAGAGTTTCTCGAATACGACAACCCCTGCCATGTGGGCATGACCGGGATTCTCGGCAATCCCGCGGGCTACCGGGCCATGGAGACTTGTGACCTGTTACTGTGTCTGGGTACCGATTTTGCCTACACCCAGTTCTACCCGAAAAAAGCCACCATTATTCAAATTGATGCGGAAGCGCCGCACCTGGGGCGACGCGCTCCTGTGGATATGGGCCTGGTAGGGCATGTGGGGCCCACCATTGAAGCCCTCTTGCCCCGATTAAAGGCCCGCACCGATAGCACCTTCCTCGATGACCTTCTCGAACGATACAAAAAAGATCGGGAAGAGATGAAGAGCCGCGGCAAAGAGAAAGACCCCAGCCTGATCCACCCTCAATTTGTCGCCCAGACGCTCAACAAGCTGGCCGATGAGGATGCCGTATTCACCGCCGATGGCGGCGCCTGTATGGTTTGGATGCTCCGCGACCTCACTGCCAACGGCAAACGCTCATTTCTCACCAGCCTTTCCCACGGCACCATGGCCAACGCCTACCCCCAAGCCCTGGGCATGGCCAAAGCCTATCCCGGGCGCCAGGTCATCGCTATGTGCGGCGACGGTGGTATGACCATGTTAATGGGAGACCTGTTGACACTGGTGCAAGAAAAAATCCCATTAAAAGTCCTGGTATTTAACAATAACTCCCTCGGCTTCGTAGAGATGGAGCAGCGCATTGAGGGGCTTCTCGACAGCTATACCGACTTACATAACCCGGACTTCGGCCGCGTTGCCGAAGCTTGTGGCATCAGTGGTGCCAGTATCGAGAGTGCGGATCAGCTTGAGGAAAGTATGAAGCGCTGGCTCGCCACTGACGGGCCGGCACTACTCAGCGTACCGACGAACCGCGTGGAGCTGGTGATGCCGCCGGAAGTTACAGCGCAGCAAGTCACCTCCACCGCACTGTTCGGACTTAAGGCAATACTCAACGGCCGCGCCGATGAGGTGGTAGATCTTTTGCGAGACAATTTCCTGCGCTGAGACTTTTTAGCAGGCCACAACAAAAGGTTTGTGCGGCACTCATGCATCATTTCGGACAGCAACGCCATAACAGCATGCTGGCCCTGATCGCCAGCAGTGAAGTCGACGACAACAGCGCTCCCGGCCGCGCCGCCATGAGGCTACAGGCAGAGTTATCAGAGCGAAAAATTGACGTAATAACAACCACCAGTGGTAGTGATGCCTGCGCCATACTGAGTACTAACACCGCGATCCAATGCCTGCTGATTAATTGGACCCTGCCCGGTGAAGCGAAATGCCCCGCCCTGGTTGTATTGGAAGAACTTCGCGCCCGCAATCCCCAAATGCCGGTATTCCTTCTGGCAGATCAGCAGACTGTCAGCACCATGCCGCGACGGGCCCTGGAATTAGCCAACGATTTTATCTGGATGCTAGAAGATACCCCGACCTTTATCGGCGGTCGCATCCAGAGTGCGATTGAAAGATACCGCCACGCCATTCTTCCCCCCATGTTTCGCGCCCTGACCCACTTTGCCCGGGTCCATGAATATTCATGGCACACACCCGGCCACACTGGGGGAACAGCTTTTCTCAAATCCCCTGCGGGTCGCGCTTTTTACGATTTCTTTGGGGAAAATATGTTGCGCTCGGACCTCTCTGTTTCTGTAACAGAGTTGGGATCGCTTTTGGATCACTCGGGCCCCATTGCCAAGGGAGAGAAATATGCAGCAAAAGTATTTGGTGCGGATCGCACTTACTATGTAACCAATGGCTCTTCGACATCGAATAGAGTGATATTGATGGCATCGGTTACCCGGGGGCAATTGGCTCTGTGCGATCGAAACTGCCATAAATCCGTCGAACACGCGATCACCATGTCAGGTGCAGTTCCAACCTACCTGATTCCCCTACGCAACAACTACGGCCTCATAGGCCCTGTCCCTCCCCAACAGTTGACGGCCAGCTCTGTTGCCAATGCTATTCGGCAAAACCCTTTGTCCAAGCACGCCAAAAACTCCCGTGCCGTTCACGCAGTCATTACTAATTCCACCTACGACGGTCTCTGTTACAACGTGCGCAGAGTGGAAGAACTTCTCGGCGAGTCCGTTGATCGCCTGCACTTTGACGAAGCCTGGTACTCATACGCTCGATTTAATCCTATCTATCGAGATCGCTTCGCAATGTATGATTTGGGCGAAGCCGACGCGAAAAATGGCCCGAGCAAATTTGCCACTCAGTCAACACATAAATTACTCGCCGCATTGTCCCAGGCATCGATGATTCACATTCGCGATGGGCGTAAACCCATTGAGCATGGGCGCTTTAATGAAGCCTTTATGATGCATGCCTCAACCTCCCCACTTTACTCCATCATGGCCTCCAATGATGTGAGCGCAGCAATGATGGATGGGCCGGGTGGAAAAGCATTAACAGAGGAGTCAATTGCTGAGGCCATAGCGTTCCGACAAGTATTGTCCCGTTTGCAACAGGAGTATCGCGATAAAGAAGAGTGGTTCTTCGGAGGTTGGCAGCCTGAGCATGTCACCGACCCCAGTAACGGGCACAACTACGCCTTTCACAGCGCCCCAGCAGAGCTCCTGTGTCATGAGCCCAGCTGCTGGTTATTAGACCCCGGCGAGTCATGGCATGGATTTGGTGATATTGAGCCAGATTACTGCATGTTGGACCCGATTAAAGTATCGATTACCACCCCAGGGATAAACCCTGATGGCAAACTGTCTGCATCTGGAATACCTGCCAACATCGTCAGTAAATACCTGGACAATCTCGGCATTATCGTGGAAAAAACTACCGATTTTACGATTTTGTTCCTGTTTTCTATCGGTATTACCAAGGGTAAGTGGGGCACTCTAATCAATGCTTTACTGGCCTTTAAGCGCGACTTCGATGCCAACCGGCCCTTGAGTGAATGCCTGCCAAACCTTTTAAAAAAGTCCCCAGCCTATCGCAATATCGGGCTGCGCGACCTTGCAGACAATATGTTTGCTTCCATGAAAAAATTACAGACCACAGTGCAAATGTCTGCAGGGTTTTCAGCCTTACCTAGAGCTGACTGCAGTCCGGTACAAGCTTATGAAACCCTGGTTCGCGGCGATGTGGAAATGCTTCCGCTAAGCAAGTTACCGGGACGTACCGCAGCCACCGGCGTTGTACCCTACCCTCCAGGTATTCCTCTGTTAATGCCCGGAGAAAATTTTGGCGATGAAGACAGTCCGGCATTGATTTACTTGAGAACTCTGGAAGCCTTCGACCAGAAATTTCCAGGCTTTACCCACGATAACCACGGAGTAGAGGTGCGGGACGGCCACTATCATATTTACGCCCTGCGGGGAGACTCGCCATAGGCTCGCCTATCAAAGAGGAGCATAAAATAGGCCTGGTCCCCGCAACCCTGATGGTTGCAGGCAATATGATGGGCTCCGGGGTTTTTATGCTCCCCGCCAATCTCGCTGCAGTCGGCAGTATTTCCCTGATTGGTTGGTTGATAACCATCGTTGGCGCTATCTCCCTGGCCCTGGTATTTGCCAAACTCGCCGCTATCTATCCCGCCGCCGGCGGCCCTTACGCCTATGCCCGCCGCGCTTTTGGCGATTACATTGGCTACCAAACCAATCTGGTTTACTGGCTGGCCAATGTTATCGGTAATGTTGCGCTGATTACTGCGGGCCTGGGCTATCTGACCCATTTTTTTCCACCGTTAAAAGACCCACTGACTTTTGCCATGGCCCAGGTTGCCATGGTCTGGCTGCTGACTTACGCCAATGTACTGGGCCCGCGCACCGTCGGTCGCATCCAATCCCTCACCACCGGCCTGGTTTTACTTCCAATCCTCGGCACCGCTATTTTTGGCTGGTTCTGGTTCGACCAGCAAAACTTTACCAGCAGCTGGAATGTCTCAGGCAAAAGCGACCCCAGTGCCATTATGGCCAGCCTTACCTTCACGCTCTGGGCCTTTATTGGGGTGGAAACCGCCTCTGTATCCGCCGCAGTGGTAAAAGACCCCACCAAGAACGTCCCAATCGCAACAGTTGGGGGAGTTATCCTGGCTTCTATCGCCTATGTGCTCAGCTCATCGGTCATTATGGGGATGCTGCCGAATCAGGAATTAATCAGCTCCTCCGCTCCTTTTGCCGATGCTGCTCGCCTGGCACTGGGAAATACTGCGGCCAATGTCGTAGCCCTGTGCGCCGCTATTGGCTGTATCGGTTCGCTGGGCGGCTGGATACTGCTGGTGGGGCAGTCTGCCAAGGCCGCGGCAGATGATGGCCTGTTTGCAGCGCTATTTGCCCGCACCAATAACAAAGGCGTGCCTACCGGCGGATTAACCCTGGTGGCCGTGTTGATGTCTGTATTGATACTTACCACTATATCGCCAACGGCCAGCCAGCAGTTTGGCAAAATTGCCTCTGTCGCTGTGATTATGACACTGATGCCCTATATCTATTCTGCGGTAGCTTTGCGGGTTTTGGCCTACGGCAAAATGCCGCCTCAGCAGTACGGACTGTTTACTGTGATTTTGCTGATTGCTGCGGTGTACTGCCTTGTGGCCCTGGTGGGATCTGACGGGCAACAAACCCGCTGGTCCCTGATCTTTGTGATTGCGACAGTCATTTTTTATGCGCTAATTTTAAATCGCCGTCGCAGCGTTGAAGAAAAGCACTTTCTACCCGGTGGGCCAGAACCAGCCTGGGTTCACTACTTCACTCTCTTTGCCACAATTGCTGCCCTGTGCCTGTTCTTCTGGTTTTCCGTAGGGCAATACCCGGACTTGGAATTGCGCCTGCGCGCACCCAACCCCTCGGGTCATCATCTTGAGAGGCACATGGAACCCTAGACTCAGCGGGTTAGCGCCCTCTCGATGGTTTCCGCGGTAATTTCAGTAATCCCTTGAGAGTTGGATTCACGGTTACCCGCCACATTGAGCGTCTGCGGACGATTCTTGAGGATAAAGTCACGCACCAGCTTTACTCGATTGGCATCAGTCGGATTGACTACCAAGTGTGGCCTCCCCGATGCCTGGCAGAACTCAATAGTAAACAGGGTGCCATCACTACCGGGATTGGTTGTGAAGATAACAGTGGCATCGGAGTTGCGGATATTCTCACGAGTACGCTCTTCCAGATCCGGGGACGTGTTTTCAATCAGCCCAAGCCCTTTCAGAAAATCCGGCCGATCACCGATCTCAGTCCAGTAACCCTGTGGCGCTGTGCCACCGGTGGCAATTCCCAGGCGCTGCCCCGCCAGCAGGCCACCGGTATCCGCCCCCGTCTGACCACCACTAATAATTTTCTCCGGTCGGAATATCACTTTTCTCCCCCATATCGTTCATCGTCCTACTAGCTCGAGCTAGCAGATATCAAACCAGCGATAATTGGCATTGAAATTAACGATCGCAGCCACTAATTTATCTCCAACTTTAGTCTGGCCAGCAGCACTGTGAATTACTATCTGATACTGAAAACACTGCATATCCTCTGCGCCATAATCGTACTCGGCACAGGGACCGGCATCGCTTGGTACACCCTGAGGGGCTGGCAGTCCGGAAATGCCCAAGTTATGCAGTGGGTCAGCCGGGAGACGGTACAGGCAGACTGGATATTTACCGGATCGGCGGTAATTGGTCTATTCGGAAGCGCGGTGGGTATGCTGCTGATTAATCCAAGCTGGATGCAGCAAGCCTGGTTACAATTGGCCGCCGGTCTCAGCGCAACCGTGTTCTTGTTGTGGCTGCCGGTTGTTTACCTTCAGTACCAGCTGCGTAAACATGCCAAAGAGGACGGTAATATAGACAAAATGCGCAAGCTAATGATGGCTTGGTCCCTGCTCGGGGCTATCGCATTTCCCATAACCGTTGTCATTGTCTATCTGATGGTCTCTAAGCCGGCACTATAAGGACTCATGCCTGGCCATTACCTCTTCGCCCCCCTGAGGGTCTTATAGCTCGCTCGATGGCCAATATCTTTCCACTGCCGCTTGAAGTCATCCAGGACGACCCCAGACACGATTTCTGCATTACCTTCCGCACTTTTATCCAAACGGTGTATCGCTTCTTTCTTACATAGTGGAACAATAATCGCCGAGCGTTCATGTCGGTCCATTCTCAACAGACGGCTGCGAATATGCTCTGCCTCACCACCGGTACAACTTGCATCTGTAATCACAAATACATTGGTATCACTGTCCAGGTCCGAGGCTATGGTGCCAAAACCTAGATCAAACTGCCGAAATACCACCCCTTTAAACAGCCCCTCCCCAACTTCCGAACCCGTAATAAAGGGCCAGGCATGTGCCAGGGTCCACAAGTAGGACTTACTTAAGACATATTGCAGGTGCTGATTGCGAACAAGCCCCAACTGGAATTGACGCTCAAAGGTTTCATCATTCAACTTGGCTTTACTGCAAATGGCTTTGGGAATGAGTTCCCCTTTGTAGCTGGTGGTCGGGATAACCACAATAAAATCATCAGCATCCCGCTTTTTCTCCAACGCCTTAAGAATGGTCGCCTGTAGATGTAAGACAAATTCCTCGGTGGTAATTACATCGTGTGGCAGCGCTGCGTTGTCCATTGCCAGGTTCATATAAAGTGTTTCCGCTCTATATGCCTGAATAATCGGCTCCAGCTCTTCTCGACTAAACAACAACTTTTCATCGAGAATCGCCTGCTCATTTATTTTCTTTGCGTAGCAATCTATCAGCAGTTGGTCTGCGGCATAGATACCGAAATTTCCCGAACTGACACAGCGGAAGTATTCCTCATCTTGCATCGACAAAAATCGCTCAACCACAGCCCGGCTTATGTCCCGGCCAAACAACTCATAAAGCGCGTCCTCTTGCCTAGGTAAAAAATATTCTTCCGGGTCAATCAACCGCTGAGATCGTTTAAGAACCACTTAATCACACCTAATTCTTAATCCACTGCCATTAACCCGCATTAACAAATACGAATTATGTTAAACACAACAATTTACAGAGTTGTGCACACTTCATCGAAATCCAACCGAGGGTTGCGCGGATATAATTTGTCAGTTTCGCCATAGCCAAGGTTGCACAAGAAATTGGACTTAATATGACAATCGGGGAAGTGCTCCGGTAGAAAAGCCGGTGCTGAGCATTTTTCACTGAAGAATTCCTCATCAACTAATGCGTTATCAAACCCCGACATTGGACCGCAGTCGAGCCCCAGGGCCCTCGCCGCTAAAATAAAGTAGCCTCCTTGCAAGGAACCATTGCGAAATGCAGTAACCTCGGCGTATTCGGGGCTATCGGCAAACCATTCCCGCGCAGGAGTCTGGGGGTAGAGCCTCGGAAGGTGTTCATAAAAGTGCATATCGTAAGCAATAATGGCAGTCACCGGAGCCCGCATAGTTTTTTCAATGTTTCCTTCATTAAGCGCTGGCTTGAGCCGCTCCTTAGCCTCCTTACTTACAACAAACACCAATCGCATAGGGCAACAATTAGCACTGGTGGGTCCGAATTTGACCAAGTCGTAAAGCTGTTTCAAAACCTCTTTTGAAACCGGCTTATCCTGCCAATGACTATGGGTTCGGGCTTTGTTGAATAGCTGATCGAGCACCTCAGAGGAAACAGGTTGCATAAGAGCTACCCCAAAATATCTTCGCTGGTAACAGTTTAGTTTGCGCCAGGCACTTCAAAGGAGCAGCAGAATCATAAGAAGATGGCAGGCCATCACTAAATAGGTCACAATACTGCGGGTGCGAAAGTACTGATCCCTCCCGGGCAGATTGGGGTTCAACCGGGCCTCGGACCAGACCACAAAACCGAAAGCAACTAGTAATACCGGTAGCGCCCAAGTGGTGCGAAACATCAGCAGCGCCACCCACCCCACCAACGTCACCAGGTTACTCAGTAGCGCTAAAATCATCCTGTGCGGATGCCCCACTTGATTGAGTGCAGCACCCCACCAAACACCGCAGAGAAAACTCAGAATCACGGCGCTATAGGCGGTGAACAGCAGGCGCGGAGTCACTCCCCAAAGAGAAAACCCTAACCACTGCATAATGATTCCTGCGACAAATGGAATCAAACCAAGGTAAGCCAGCCAGTCAAACAGCCGCGTATCTACTGGTGGGTAGTGATGGATGTCAGTGTCCATGTCGTCTAAGCTTCCAAGTCAAAGACAGTTTCGTCTCAAACAACAAGCTTAGCGGCAGGAGCAAGCAGCAATGGATGCCGAACAGAAGATTGACGTCAAACAAGCGCTGCGGGTGTTTGATAGGGCGACAAAGGAGGGGCGCAAGGAAGGTAACGAATGGCATTACCAGGGACTGGCAGTCAGCACTGACTTTGACGGCTATACGGTTTTTATCAACTCCCCCAAAGTAAAACTCACCATATTTTTCCACAATAAATTTTCTGTGGATTCCACCAGCAGCAAAGAGCTCGAAGAGTTTATTCGGCTATTGAAAAAGCTTGATTCAGGATAAGAGAAAAGAACCTAGAAACCTCAAACAGAGGTAAATTTTAAACACAAAAATGAGACACGGTGAGAGCAACTTTTCGACATTCACTAAAAGAACACCGTATGCACAAATGGAGACACTATCCACCACCAAGCTTAAAAATCTCAGAAAACCCAACGCATCCGGTTTAAAATTACAGCCTAATACTACCGCAGCTACCTTCCAGATAAATCGATCATCTTACGGACTTATTCGGGTAGCACAGAATTTTGAAGCCCAGCGAAACATTGACCCATCATTTCACCCAAAGTCCGCTGGGCTAAATCTTAAGCTTCCCCTAGTAGAATTTTAATTATTGCCCCAAGAATATAACCAACACTATCCGTCACTCCACCAGACACATCACTTCCAGCCATTAACATATCTGCTGAAATGGTTTTCCCTTCTTCAGATATCTGAGTGTGAATCACATCCTCATGTATTGATCCAGCAAAACATACACTGACAGTTAAGACCATAAAAAACAATTTATATATAACTTTCATTAACATTCCTCCTAATTGATCAAATTTTCCACCTTTCCTTCTTTCCATCCTCCAAAAATCTCCCTATTTTTGGAATATCCACATTAATGGATATTTGAACAGCCTTCAAACCTATTATATTAAACTTAAAATTCTCATATGAAACCTTATTAGCTTCCATGAACGAAAAAATACCTGCGAGATCAGCCTGGGTGTTACTCCCTGACGGAACAAAGTAGCCAGCAAGATCGAACTTGCGATTGCCAATATCTTCCGCGTCATATTCAATCCCCCTGAAACCTAAAAGGTATCAACACCTCCAAAAGTTCAGTGCTATCATTGGGAGACGCGCCTAGTACTTTTCTGCCACGTCTAAAAGCAGAGGACCACCACCTGCCAACATGGTAGAATTGTGTTTAAAAAAATCCAATAGTTGGTTATCCATAACCAGACACTTCGTCAAACACCAGTCCCAAATAACAGCATCTCCCCAACCTTCCTTTAATATCAACCTTTACATTTCATTGCATGCAAATATTTTTTAACATCCTCAGGAGCCAATAAACAATTACAGCTTTGAAATATCTTGCTCCTGGCAACATCATTGGTCACACAAAAGATCATCTTGAGCATCAATACTGATTCAGAGTTAGCTATGTTGATGCTCAAACGGCAAAATATAACCTTTTTCGCCAGAGTAAAGTTGGAAGCTTGCCATGTCTTTTTTCAGTCCTTCTCGAGGAAGGCCAAATAGCCTCACACCCTAACAGAATTCTTTAATGGCTTTATTGATACAACCTTCTCGCCAAGGATAAATGTAAATCATGGTCATATCTACTGGAGAGCGTCCCAAGATCTTTATATTTTCTGCAAGCTAAAATACTACGGCGTCTAAGTGATCAACCCCACCGTGAATACCGTTTCGCTTTATAAGATTTTGTGTAAAATTATTGAGTAAAGCACGGGACAACCTTGTCTTTGTGCTTCTCTCAGCATCTGTATATTTCTTGGAAATGAAAGATAGTTTTTCCATTACTTACTTTTTTTGGGGGAGGAGGGGAGAAATACCGGGCTACCTGGTACAAACTCACCATAACAATCATCCTGGCTGATCATTACGCCCCTCAACCTTCAGTGCTCCAAGATCGCCGGATGCGGCCCCAGCAGTAACACCAATAGGTATACCGCCCCAGGCTTTCCCGTTTTGGTGCATTTCTCAGGCAGCCTAAAACTTCCTGAAATTAGCCCGTTGTCTAGTATCTCTCTCTTATATGTCGTTAAGCAGTTTCATTAACCCTTAATGCACTACAAAAAAGCATCCAACGAGCCACTTTCGTCTTCCTTGAATCACTCAGACAAAGATACCCATAAACCATTTATGCTTTCTGATTACAGAATAACTGATTGAAAATAAAAGCTAATTAAGAAACGGCACGTAAACCTTCAAAAGGCGGTACTCAAAAACTGTACTTCCACACATTGGCTCTAAATTATAATTTTTACGGAAGGATGGTCAGTAGAAATCACTGTGCAGTACATATCTTTTTCAAGATTGTGGCCAGCAGGGTATTGATGAACAACTCCTAGTGTACGAGTTTGATCTTCTAGCGAGCTTACAATAGTACAGCTTACAAATACCCTTTAGTATTAATTTACTACCGCTCATCCAGCTTACTTATAGCGTTTGATCAGTCGATATCGACTTGTACTGGCGAGATCCCAAAGAGACCTGTGCTGATTTTTAGAGCACAAACGTAGAATCAGGTAAAGACAGCAGAACTACCAAGCAGTCCTACGATAATGCCACAGCAAACGATTAGAGCTACTGCCGATATGCCCCAATTCAGTGAGCTTAGGCAGCAAGAATTCTGATGTTTTCACTAAAGAATCAGGAAGCTTGTAGCCAATAAACATCAATTCAAAAGCTTCCTGAAAATCTGAGCCAACTTAGCAGGCCGGGCGAGAATTACTGCCCAGCACTCTCCGGCACACCACTGTGAAAGCGGAATTGTCCATCACTGCCTTCCACTAATTCCTTTTCTTTCTCCAGCAGTGCCTGAACCCTAGGTTGAATATCTTCATCGGAAGCCTTCTGGGCAAGATGTAGGTAATCGCGGAAGTGACGTGCCTCAGATTTGAGCAGGGAGAGATAAAACTTCTGCAACTCATCATCTAACTGAGGCGCAATCCGTGCAAAGCGCTCGCAGGAGCGCGCCTCGATAATAGCGCCACAAATCAACGTATCAATCAAACGCCCCGGCTCTGCGCTGCGCACTTCAGCGCGAAGACCGGCCGCGTAGCGGGAGGCACTAACGTGGGGATAGGCGATACCGCGTTTCTCCATAATCGCCAGCACCTGCTCAAAGTGGCGTAACTCTTCGCGAGCCAGACGCGACATTTTGTTCAGCAGCTCAAAGTCATTCAGATAGCGAAACATCAGGTTCAGGGCCGTACCCGCCGCTTTTTTCTCGCAGTTGGCATGATCGATCAGCATCATTTCCGGCTCCTTCAATGCCGCCTCCACCCAGGCATCGGGCGTGGGACACAGCAGGAATTCATTGATAGCGGACAGATCTGGGACTTGAGCATTCATAAGACGAACAAACTTAACCGGAGCAAAATAACTTGGCGCGGGATTATAGCGGCCCCAAGCCACAAACGCCCGCTTTTAAACCACCAGCGGGCACTACTCCCCCAACTGACAAACAGGGGCTGCAATTATCCAGGAAGGTCCCTAGTGATAAATACACTCAATTTGATAACGATTTATTAAGTGTATTAATATAAAAATCACTTTTTATCCGGCATATCTGATGAATGACTACAGAACCCAGGCAAAAGCTATCCCGCAGCTACTAGAAAATGTCCATGGCGCCGCCCAAGCCCTGAGAGAATCCCTGGAGTTGCTGCAAAATGCCGAGAAACCCTGGCAGCACTATCTACTTCAGCCCCCTTTCGCACAGGATGCCGCACTCAGTCTCAGTCAGAGCTTTGAACGCCCCTATTCACTGTCAGGCGCTCTCTACTCACAACTCGACTATCTGGAGCCCATTAGCGCCGGAGGAGATGCCCGCGCTACTTTACAGGTACCTGGCTTATTGGCGGTACCGACCAAAACCCTTGAGCTTGCCCAACAACTCAATAACCACAAAGAGATCTTCGCCAAGGTTATTGCCGAACTCCGAGGCGCCCTGGCGGAGCGGCCAGTGGCAGAGCAGGATCGTACTGTGCGGGAAACCCTTGCGGGTGCTGGGTTCCCCCGCGCGCATCTACGCCAATGTTACCGCCTGGTCTTGATGTGCCCGAAGCGGCCGGATGCCATCACCCTTTCATGGATCAAGGCGCGTAAATCTATTCGCAAGGTCACGGTGAAATGGTGTGAAAAGAAGTTGGTGCAGCTGGACCCTCAAGGGTCCGATCCCGGTATCCAATATCAGCGCCAGCTACTCGCCGGGCTACACAAAAGCCAGCAGGAGGATTTACGCCAGGTGCAGGTACAGAGTCGCCCTAATCTCCAGGTAGCGGAAATCTTCTATGGGCACGAGCTAGGTGAGGAAGAGGAATATCATCAGGTCGGCTATTCCTCCATGCCGATTCTGGTAGAAGCCAGTGAGGCTGGGCAGCTGCCTGAATTCACCCGAGTTGACCACCAACCGAGCTTGAGCCGGCGGCGCCAGCGGCGGGATCTGGCAATCGCCAGTGAGCCCTTTCTACCGGCGCTCAGAGTATTTTTGCGCCAGCAGCGCTAAACCCAGGATCTCAAATGGAGCTGCCATCAACTTTTGAACCTTCCTATGCAATACCAGGCGCCACATAGCGCTGGTAATAGGCGACAGACAGTGCGTAAAAATCCTCATCGATAAGGCGGCGAATTTCCACCAGTGGGACGCCGCGCGCCTGTGCGGTGAGTTGCAACCCAAAAGCCTTGAGGTCTGATATCTGGCTGGCCCCTGCCCTCAACAGTTCGAACACCCAACAGTAGGGGTTTTGACTTTCATCAAAACGGACCCGCTGGTGATGAAGCTGCTCCAATAGCAGCTCGCGATCCACGATCTCCAACTGGCTGCGCACCGCATTCACCAAATACCCCTCTCGGCGCTCGGCAATTACCCGGCGCTGTTCTTCACTGTAGGCATTCCAATCAATAACCTCATGTGCAAAGCGCTTGCAGCCACGGCAAACATCATCGCCAATTCCCGTGGAGCAAACACCGATACAGGGCGTGCGAACCTTCTTATACATTAACTATCCGACCAACCTATTTATGCCGCCCGCGCGGCCTTCAAATTGCGCGTAGCCTATTTTGTTTCCGCCGCCAAGAAAAGGGGGGAAGTACCAGCTGCCAAACTACTAAAATTCACCTAGCAAATAGTCATAATTCACTTAAATTATTGATTTTTCGATAAACTTAACAGCAGTAGGGCTTTCCTGTAGTATTCGCCCCCCGCCATCAGCGGCCTCGAAAAAAAAATCCCGGCTGACAGTTAATAGACTGGGAATTCCACCCGCTGTAGGTGCCACCCCACACACCAAGAGGGACTTATCAGTGCTTGAAGCCTATCGCAAACACGTCGCCGAGCGCGCCGAACAAGGCATTCCGCCAAAGCCATTGGACGCCGAGCAAGTCGCCGGCCTGGTTGAATTGCTGAAAAATCCGCCAAAAGGCGAAGAACAGGAACTGGTTGACCTGCTCACCCAACGCGTTCCGCCGGGCGTTGACGAAGCCGCTTATGTTAAAGCAGGTTTCCTGTCCGCCATTATCAAAGGTGAAGCAGAATCCCCGCTGATCGATCGCAAACACGCTGTAGAACTGCTGGGCCAAATGCTGGGCGGTTACAACATCTCCACCCTGGTCGAGCTGCTGGACGACAAAGATCTGGCCGAACTGGCCGCCGAGCAGCTGAAAGGCACTCTGCTGATGTTTGACGCCTTCCACGATGTGGAAGAGAAAGCCAAAGCCGGCAACGAATTCGCCAAAGCGGTAATGCAATCCTGGGCAGACGCCGAGTGGTTCACCAAGCGCAACAAAGTACCCGAGAGCATCAAAGTTGCCGTATTCAAGGTAACTGGCGAAACCAACACTGACGACCTGTCTCCGGCACCGGATGCTTGGTCTCGTCCGGATATTCCCCTGCACGCGCTGGCCATGTACAAAATGAAGCGCGACGGTCTGGAGCCAGAAGAAGCAGGCGTTACCGGTCCGCTGAAGCAGATCGAAGAAGTTAAAGCCAAGGGCCTGCCCGTTGCTTTCGTTGGCGACGTAGTAGGTACCGGTTCTTCCCGTAAGTCCGCCACCAACTCCGTGCTGTGGTACTTCGGTGAAGAAATGCCTGGCGTGCCCAACAAGAAAGGTGGCGGTATTTGTATCGGCGGTAAAGTTGCCCCGATCTTCTACAACACCATGGAAGATGCCGGCGCACTGGTATTCGAAGCCCCCGTTGACGAACTGGGCATGGGCGACGTTATCGAGATCCGCCCTTACGACGGCAAGATCCTGGCCGAAGACGGCAAAGTCCTGTCTGAATTCCAACTGAAGTCCGACGTACTGCTGGACGAAGTTCAGGCTGGCGGTCGTATCAACCTGATCATCGGTCGCGGCCTGACCGGCAAAGCCCGTGAAGCCCTGGGCCTGGCGCCTTCCGAGCTGTTCCGCAAGCCTGAGCAACCTGCCGACACCGGCAAAGGTTACACTCTGGCGCAGAAGATGGTTGGTAAAGCCTGTGGCGTTGAAGGTATCCGCCCGGGCACCTACTGCGAGCCGAAAATGACCACTGTGGGCTCCCAGGACACCACTGGCCCCATGACCCGTGACGAACTGAAAGACCTGGCCTGCCTCGGCTTCTCCGCCGACCTGGTAATGCAGTCTTTCTGTCACACTGCGGCCTATCCGAAGCCCGTTGATATCAGCACCCAGCACACCCTGCCGGACTTCATCATGAACCGTGGCGGTGTTTCCCTGCGCCCGGCTGACGGCATCATCCACAGCTGGCTGAACCGCATGCTGCTGCCGGACACCGTAGGTACCGGTGGTGACTCCCACACCCGCTTCCCCATGGGTATCTCCTTCCCGGCAGGTTCCGGTCTGGTAGCTTTCGCCGCCGCTACCGGTGTTATGCCGCTGGATATGCCTGAGTCCGTACTGGTGCGCTTCAAGGGCAAAATGCAGCCCGGCATCACCCTGCGCGACCTGGTGCACTCCATTCCTCTCTACGCCATTAAGCAGGGCCTGCTGACCGTTGAGAAGAAAGGCAAGAAGAACATCTTCTCCGGCCGCATCCTCGAGATCGAAGGTCTGGAAGACCTGACTGTAGAGCAGGCATTCGAGCTGTCCGACGCCTCCGCCGAGCGCTCCGCTGCTGGCTGTACCATCAAGCTGTCCGAAGACACCATGTCTGAGTACCTGCGCTCCAACGTAACCCTGTTGCGCTGGATGATCGCTGAAGGTTATGGCTCCAAGCGTACCCTGGAGCGCCGCGCGCGCGCCATGGAAGAGTGGCTGGCCAACCCGAAACTGATGGAAGCGGACGCCGACGCCGAATACCTGGAAGTGATCGAGATCGATCTGGCCGAGATCAAAGAGCCGATCGTATGTGCTCCTAACGATCCGGACGACGCACGCCTGCTGTCCGACGTTGCTGGCGACAAGGTAGACGAAGTGTTTATCGGCTCCTGTATGACCAACATCGGTCACTTCCGCGCTGCCGGTAAACTGCTGCAAGAACACAAAGGTGGCATCTCCACTCGCATGTGGATCTCCCCGCCCACCAAGATGGACGAGCACCAGTTGATGGAAGAGGGTTACTACAACATCTACGGCTCTGCCGGTGCCCGCACCGAAATGCCCGGATGTTCCCTGTGTATGGGTAACCAGGCGCGTGTGGCACCGAATGCTACCGTACTGTCTACCTCTACCCGTAACTTCCCCAACCGTCTGGGCGATGGTGCCAACGTGTACCTAACCTCCGCTGAGCTGGCTTCTGTAGGCGCCATCCTGGGTAAACTGCCGACTCCGGCTGAGTACCAGGAATACGCACAGAACCTGGACTCCATGTCCAGCGAGATCTACCGCTACCTGAATTTCGATCAGATTGAAGACTTCCAGAAGTCTGCCGAAGAAGGCAAGCGCATCGCCGCGACTGAGATCCAGGAAGTGAATGTCTAAGTGACAGCCTGATCCAGACGAAAAGCCCCGCTAACTAGCGGGGCTTTTTTTATCCAGTGAAAATATCCCTATTTACCTACCCTGCAAAATCAGATTTTCCTACCACTATATCCCCCCTAATTCCTAAGCAAGCCCCTAAAGTCGCGACCACTATTGGCCCACAAATAGACTTTTGAAATACCCTACTGCGAAAGTGCATACATTCTTCCGACTGAGATTTGGGAGATGAGCCTTAAATTGAAAGACTAAATAATATAAAAGCCGCCACTAGGCAAACAATATATTGCCCATTTCATTACCACCGGCTAGATTTGAAGATTGGCATTTATACAGAGTTTACAACGGGAAACCTTAGAAAATTAAATTCGATGATTTATTGGAAAACAACCTCTATTACTCGATAGACTTTCTTTAAATGAAAAAATTATTGATGAAATTTAGCCGACCTACATTTAAAAAGTTTCCTGTAAGACTCGTACCTCCCCCTAAAATCTTCTTTTGCCACATCCCAAAATGTGCAGGTTCCTCCCTGCACTCCGCCATTAGCTCTCAATATTATGAGCCAAATAAATTAGGCAGCTTCAACATTAAACGAGCAGTTAGCAAGCGAGCAGCTGATGTATTAGAAATGCCAATGATGTCTGTACGAGAAACTGTAATGGTTCACAATCTGTCTATAAATTCTAATTATTATGGACACGGGCACTCATTCTGCCGCCCGAATGTTGTAAAAAATTTTTCCAACGAATGGAATTTTATAACAGTACTACGAAACCCAATTGATAGATGGATATCTCTCTACACCTATAACACCTACAAGAAGAGTCAATGGGACAAGAACTCTCTCCCTTTGGACAAATATATCGAGTCCCAGATTGGGGTCATGACAGGACAAGTTTTCATACGATATTTTTCGGATTTTTCTGACTCAAATCCTTCAGAGCACATAGAGCAAGCCTTAAAAAATTTACAGCAGATCTCAATTGTTGGCACAACCAATCATTTAGACAAGCTAACCCAACAAATCTCTAAAGACTTCGATATAAAACTAGACATCCCTAAGATTAACAAGAGCCCTAATACCAAACTTTCTCAGGAGATAAAAACAGACGCAAAAGCAATCAAGAAAATTGAGAAGATTTGCCAATATGATATGGAAATTTACAAAAGATTTACTGATAAGCATGGACCAATATTTTCTGGAAAGAGTTACAAAGAGATGTAAAAACACTGAAAACATACCAAGTCGTGCGAGCCCCCACTAAGACGATAACCCTGCAAAGGGGGAGAGGACTACGAACGGTACAAGTTACGCTGATTCAAATAAAACGAGCGCAATATTGCTACCCATATACAAATATCAGAAACCCCCTCCAAATATATCACTTAGATCATCCACACCCGTAACGGCGCAAACCTCTCGATTGCTGTTTAAAATATAGCCACCCATAAATCTACCCGAGAAGACAAGTGGAATGACGCGAATTGTTATCAGTCATAACCACCTCAATTTGTATCGGCTAATGGAGATACACTTCAATGATGGCGTAATTTACAGCTTTCTTTCCCTCTCAACTCCTAAAATCAGGTCAACTATAATCATTTACAAGCCATAATGTAAAAGTTAGACCATTAGGAATTTTCCTGAAAACAATAAGATTCACTTAAATACGCCCCCAAAATATCGAACTATAAGAATATAGATACCAATGCCCAATAAACACCCAGATTTTAAACAAAAACCAACAACTCCCAGTAAAGATACTTTTTTAATACAGTGGCAGAATCGCTGGGCATTCTTCACTCAAAAATTCAAACGGAAGATCCTGAAGTATGCCGGTCGCCTAATCAATGCTATCTTTCACAAGCATCGCCATTTCCCAAACTTCTACTTCCCCAATAGTCGCCCACCCTACCCAAAGACTATACCAAGCAACTCCTATACAAGCACATCAGACAATACCCAGACTTTTATTCTTTATAGAATTATCGGCAACGACCTAATCCCTCGACACAGCGCCGGACAATCCTATAAAAACCTTGAATTCATTTTGCAGCATGAGCCTCCACTAGAGGGCTGCAAGAAGGTGTTTATCCTCAACCGAATTGTTGACCCAAGAGAGGAAACTGCCATTATCAAACTGCTTTGCAATTACAAACAAAGTTACTTGAGAATACCCTTTCACTGGGGTGAATACAAAGAAATTGGGTGGAACATCCTGGATTACCCGATTAATTATGCCCCCTATAAACTAAAAGACCTTCGCATGCGACGGGATTTGGAAATACAAGCCGAGCTGGGTCTATACCGTCATAAAAATAACTATGTAATGAATAATAATGGGGCGAGAAATCTCGCTCTAGAAGATGGTAAATCAAAAGCAGATTGGATTTTACCTTGGGACGGCAATTGCTTCGTAACACCAAAAGCCTGGCAAGCAATAAAGCAACAAGTACTCAACAACAACGCCTACCCCTACCATGTTATTCCAATGACAAGACTGCTGGATAACCAATCCATTCTATGTGAGAACTTCAAACCAACTCCCACTGAAGAGCCACAAATAGTATTTCGATCTGATAGTACAGAGGTATTTGATAGCCGCTACTGCTATGGCAGGCGACCCAAGGTTGAACTTTTATGGCGGCTAGGCGTATCGGGGAAATGGGATGAGTGGGCGATTTTCCCATGGGATCTCCCCTGCCCTGATTACTCTGAAGCCGCAGGTCACTATACTCAGGGAGGCTGGGTAGCCAGACTATTTTCCGGAAAGCCGCACCTGGAGCGAACAGATCAGCAGTCCAGCCGGGATCGAGGAACAACTCGCTCTGAAGCTATCCTTGCCATGCTGGATCAACTCGATGATTCCAGCTTTTCCGCCGATACAAGCGCCCCTGCCAGCAAGTTGGCCACAGTAAACAGGTGCGACCTTTCCTATCTAATGCTATTAAGAGAGGCCACGCAAAGATCGGTAAAAGAAAAACAGAGGGCGCGGCCCAGTTCGATTAACAGCCTGCTTCAGGATTTGACCATTGTCGCCCTTGCCCAATCCCACTGCTCGAAGCCGGAATTCATTCAATTTATCGACAATAGCCTCATCAAACTATTCCCCAACAAACATGAAACGAAATACAGCAAACAATTACAATCTGTAAATCCCAACCTACTGGTCCACACCCTCTGCACTTTAAAAGAACTTAAACAAGAACAGCAGATTCGTCTGATAGGAGTTGAGCGATTAGACTACCATCTGGAGCAATACCTTAGCTGGTTGATAGATAGTCATCGCGGGCAATCAATGCGTCCAAAACTTGGGCATCTTGGCACACAGTATGATTTACAAGTTGTAGCTTTAGCGCTCTATCTCAATCAAATACAAGCTGCCAGAAAAACTCTCAGGGACTCCCGCTTCCGAATATTAGAGCAGTTTGATCACTCTGATAACCAAGTATCGAAAACCAAGAGTAAAAATAGTGTTCATTATGAATGCCTCAATTTTCAATCATGGATTTATCTTGCTAGTCTCGCAAAAACAATTGATGAAAATCTCTGGAACTTCACAGCAAGAAATGGGGCTGGCATCCAGCAGGGAATAAATAATTTTCTACAAGCGTTCGAAAACCACAAGGGCCCCAAGCATTTCGACCGGCAGAGACTGATCCCAATAGTCTATGCCTATAGACAACATTATGGAGAGCTAAAAATAAAACTTAATGCCGTACCAATCAGCCAATGCAAACCTGTTTTCCCAATCGAAACGGGAATTTTCCCATTTTGGAACCTCGACAAAGAAGCACAAACTTCACCTTTAAAGGCTGCCGATCAATTAACAACTGAAACGGAAAGATAGACAACGGATAGATTATTAAAATCAAACTTCAGGCTTTTTATCCCCGACAAATAAAATGCAAATAATAAAAGCAAACATGGCCAGATATGCATTTACAGTAAATGCATGTTCAATACCCGATGGCATATCAGTGGCCATCGCCACTATCGTAGTATTCAACCCTAATCCTACGGCACCACCCGCTATTTGAAACATAAAAATGATTGCACCCGCCAAACTCGCTCTACTGTTATCAACAACCGTTATAGCCACAGTGGTAATGGTGGAATTGAACAAACCAATACCAGCACCTAATATCACCAGGCCAGGAACCAAAGACATATATTGAGTATCCTTGTGGATATGAGATAGAAGATACATTCCCAGCGTCATCAATAAAGTAGCTGCCGATACTATCTTCTTTGCTCCAATCACATCATATAGCTTCCCTGCCAGAAAGCCGAAAACGCTAAAGGAGAGCATCATAGGGATCAACCCCATCCCCGCCTTCATCGCCGAGGTACCTCGAACATGGGTTAAGAATTGGGGAATAAAAAACAATCCCGCAAAGAAAAGTGCTGAAATCAATAACGTAGCAATAGAGGCGAAAACAAACCGTTTATTCCCAGCCACATCCGGTGGAATCAACGCCTGAGCCCCAACTCGCTTCTCAACGACACTAAACAAGCATATAAGTAAGAAAAAAGCAGCGATAAGGCCGAGGACCAATGGGCTTTTGAAACCGACATCAACCACAAGATCAAACGCCAGCAGCAAGGCAAATAGAGCCATCGACAGCGAAGTGATTCCGGCATAGTCAATACGTTCATCACAAGCTTCTGGAGAGTCATCAGGAATCACTCTCCAGCAAACATATAAAGCAATTGCCGATACCGGCAGATTAATAAAGAAAATCCATCTCCAACTGGCATAATCTGCCAGCGCGCCACCCAATAAGGGACCGACCGAATTAGCGACACCGCAAACAGTGATTACCAATCCACCAGCTAACCCAGCTCGCCGCTCAGTCATCAGGCTATAAGTCATGCCGAGGATAGATGGCCACATCATCGCTCCCCCGACCCCCATCAGCGCCCTGGATATCAACAACATTCCCATATCGACTGCAAGCCCACCTAGAAGCGAGAATGCCATAAATACCAGGGTTCCAATAAAGAACACCTTCCTCCTGCCATACATATCGGCAAGGCGACCACCAGAAATAATCAATACCCCAAACACCAGGGCATAACCATTAATGACCCACTGCGTCGTTGTAAGGTCTGAATTGAATTCTTGCTCCATTGCCGGCAGTGCTGGGGAGAATGCCGTAAAATCATTGGCGACAAGGAAAATGGCAAGGGACAGGGCCAGCATACCAAGGTATAAATCCTTATCTAAAGGACGCTCTTGTCTTTCCATGACATAAACCTGTACTTACATATGTAAAAACCTATGATAATACAAAATGACACTATGATTTTTCTTCTTTAGATCCTATAAACAACACACAGATAATAAAAGATAACATTGCCAGATATGCGTTTAATGTAAATGCCTGACCGATACCATAAGATATATCTCCAGCCATTACGACGATAGTGGTGTTCAAGCCCAACCCTACAGCGCCACCGGCTATTTGCACCATAAAAATTATTGCTCCGGCTAGACTTGCCCGACGCGAATCAACCACCGATATTGCAAATGTGATTATAGTAGAATTGAATAAACCAATACCCGCCCCTAAAACTATCAGCCCGGGGACCAAGCGTATATATTGACTGTCCTGATAGATGTGAGACAACATATATAACCCTAAAGCCATTAACAATGTTGCAACAGATACAATTAGTTTGGCCCCCACCACCTTATAAACTTTACCAGCCAAAAAACCAAATACACTAAAAGCTAACATAAGCGGAACCAACCCTAAGCCTGCTACTGTTGCAGAAGTTCCATGGACTTTACTTAAATATTGAGGGATAAAAAAGAATCCAGCATAGAAGAACTGAGCAATTAGCAAAGCAGCACAGGCCGCAGCTATAAAAGACTTATTTCCTGCCACATCCGGAGGGATTAATGCCCCCTCTGACTCTCTCCCCTCAATTAATAAAAAGAGGCAAAATAGGAAAAAACAAGAGATAAACAATCCAAATACCAAGTAGTTTTTAAACCCCACATCTACCACAAAATCAAAAGCCAACAAGAGGGAGAATAGTGCAGACGATAGAAGAACAACTCCTCTATAGTCCAATTTTTCTTTAGGTACACCTATCGCATCCGCTGGGATCACCTTGAAGCAAAGATAAAGAGACACTAAAGACAAAGGCAAATTAATAAATAGTATCCATCTCCAGCTGACGTAATCGGCCAGGAAACCTCCCACTAATGGCCCCACGGAATTCGCAATACCGCATATTGTAATTATCAGCCCACCTGCCAATCCCGCATTCTTCTGCGCCATCAGGCTATACATCATTCCCAGAACCGACGGCCAAATCAGCGCACTCCCAGCCCCCATAAATGCACGAGATAACAACAACATCCCCATATTTACGGCAATCCCACCCAGAAACGAGAAAAATATAAAAATTGATATCCCTACAAAAAATATTTTTCTCCTTCCATACATGTCAGCCAGGCGACCGCCGGATACTATTAACACACCACAAACTAACGCATAGGCATTAATAACCCACTGAATCGTGGTAATATCTGAATCAAATTCTCTTTCAACCACAGGTAGAGCCGGGGAGAATGCCGTAAAATCATTAGCTACAAGAAAGATTGCCAAGGATAGCGCGACCAGGCCAAGATATAAGTTTCTTTCCACTGAGGCCTTTTTATCACCCATACCTAAACACTCGGCTTATTCTCAGGGAAAACAGCTATCATTAACGAACCGTTTTTGTTGAAAGTCCAGAAAAGAAAATTAAGGAAATTAGAAACCCAAGTAGTGCCAGATAAGCATCAACCACAAAGGCCCGCTCAATCCCAACAGAGATATTTGGAGCCATCGCCAGTAAAGTCGCATTAACCCCCAGCCCAAGTGCACCACCCACAAATTTAAACATATAGATAATCGACCCTGCCAAACTGGAATCACTCGGCTCAACTACGCTAATTGCCGCGGTAACAATCGTAGGGCTATATATGCCAATACTGCTGCCTACTATCAAAAGCCCAGGAACGAAAAAAATATAAGATACTTGGGGCTTTATAGCCGACAGTAGCAATAGCCCTATACACATACCCAAAGCGCCAGAACAAATCAAAATCTTGGCGCCCAACCGCTCGTATAAAGTGCCAGAAATATAGGCGACAACACCAGAGCTGACCATTAATGGTAACAACGCCAACCCAGCCCCAAAGGCAGAATAGCCCTTCACCTTGATAAATAGCTGCGGGATATAAACCAGGGTTGCAAAGAATGCGATAGCAACAAAGAACATACTGAGTCCAGCGGCGATAAAACCTCTATTCTTTATCAACTCACCAGGAATTAGCGCGTTATTCGGATCAACAGTTTCAACAAGAGCAAAAACTATCATGAGAAATATGGACAGTACCAATAGGCCCCACACATAGAAGTGGGACAAGCCATACTGAGCTACCAGATCCATAGCAAGGAGGAAACTAAATAGAGACCCACAGAGGGTAATAACACCCCAATAGTCAATTTTCTTAGTGCTTCTCTGCGTATTAGCTGGAGGATATTTGCTCCAACACAGAAGAATAACCAGCAGAGCAATGGGAATATTGATAAATAATATCCAGCGCCAACTGGCAAAATCAGCCAACAGGCCACCAATCACTGGGCCGCTGGCATTCGCCAACCCCGTTGTAGTGAGAATCAATCCTCCGGCCAGCCCGGCCTTATCCCTGGGCAAGAGGGAGAAGACCATACCCAGGATCGCAGCCCAGGCCAAGGCGCCACCCAGCCCCATCCCAGCACGGGCGAATAATAACGTCCCTATATTTCCCGCAAACCCACCAACAAGGGAAGATGCAGTAAAGATATAGATGCCGGTAATAAACATTCGCCGGCGACCATAGATATCAGCCATCCTGCCCGTAGACACAATCAAAACGCCATACACCAGGGTATAGGCGTTAACAACCCAGTGAATGGTGGTGATATCAACATTAAATGTCTTTTGAATTACCGGAAGCGCCGGCGAAAACGCCGTATAATCATTGGCAAGAAGAAATGCCGCCAGTAGCAGGGCAAAGAGCCCCCAGTAGTGAGTGGGAGTTAAAGAGCTTTCATTGGATGCCATCGATTAAATCTACAGGTATTTTATATCCAGTATGGTGTATTTATTCCAACATCCACCCCGGCAAAAGCCTCAATTCGCGATCAGAAATCTATATAATTCGAGCCACTATCGTATTTACATGACAACAGCCAATGATTACCATTGATTAAGCTACATTCCACTTGAAAAACACAGATTTAAACGAGCTTCATCAATAAGTACATGCCTACAAATTATTACAAAGCGCCTAAGGCCAACCTGGAAAGTAAAACCACTCCTTCGCCCCAAACTATATCCTTCCTTATTGCCCTTAAAGCTACTGCGCTAACCTGTGTCGTATTACCAACTATTATTGCGGTTTTTTCCTTGCCAGGTGCTTCCGGAATTCAGATTCTTAATGGTACAGTCCCGATGCTGACATTGTATCTGATGACCACTCTGATATCCTTAATCGCCACACTAACCTACGGGAAGCTTATTGAGTACTTCCTGTTAAAGATGCAGAGATACAACCGAGTTTCTATGATGTTGGGTGGTGCTCTTCCAAGCATTCTCCTTTGCTGCGCAGGAATAGCAACAACAGAATCAGGTTTCTTCGGTCTCGCATTTATTATCGCTTTATACTCAATTCCCATTGCCTTTTTATGCCATTATTTTGTTGAAAAATCTGGCAAGGATGTAAAGAGCGCTTAAAGGAACCTGCCTCTTCCCCCCTCCCTCAGACGAAGAATTAAGAGCCTCCGATCACCTTTGGGAAATTCTTCTCAGAATATTGATAGTTAATTCCCAAGGAAAACACTCTGCCCATAATCAAAAATCGGAGGGTCATCCTATAACGTCATCCAATATCATTTTAACGATAGTGCTTTGGATGTCAGTGGTAGCTTTGGGTGAAAATAATTCAAGTAATTACCCAGGGATTTGAGAGCCGTCTTTGCCTAACCAGCTATTCAGCAGAGTCCCAAATCGACAAACAGGCAGTAATCCGCTTGATAGAACTTAATATGTTGATTTGTAAGGAAATAGATATGAAAACTTACGCCTCCATTGCTGCGGCAGTCGCTATAGCCATCAGTGGGCACGCTGCCGCCAATACTACCATTGTCAATCAAAATGGCGTCGGGAATTCAGCCCTGTCCAACCAGGTTGACCCATCCACGTCAGGTAACTTTGCGATATTCACACAAATCGGTGACAACAACTCATCGACCACATCTCAGGTAGTCAACACTACGAATAGTGTTATTAACAGCACTCAACTTGGCGACAACAACACTGTTTCATCGATTGATCAAAGCAACGCTACTACATCAACTGTTACCGTACTGCAAAATGGCCAAACTAATTTGTTTAATGCGCTTCAAATTAGCACTACTTCAAGCACTTCAACAACGACACAAACTGGCACCTCCAATCAATATACCACCGTACAAACTAACTCATCTTTGGATAACACCGTAATCACCCAGAATGGTGACTCCAACATGGGTTCCATGGTTCAGTCATCCTCCTCTGGGAATGGGCTTTTTATTACCCAGCTTGGAACAACTAATACCGCAGGAGCAGCTCAATCAACTGAGACTTCCGGCACCATCACGGTACTTCAAGATGGCACATCAAATATGTCGGGAAGTACACAATCTCTCGGAACAGGGAATACTCAAAGTACAACCCAGGTGGGAACGAGTAACACCTCATTAGTTCTTCAATTTACCAGTGTCGGAGATTCTGCTGAATTAATACAGGAAGGTGATTCAAACGATGCAGATATTGAACAAGATTTAGGCGCGGGCAATAGTCTCTACGCTGAACAACTAGGCACCACCAATACGGTCATGACCTTTCAAACTGGTGCGGGTAACGATGGTGAAATTCTCCAGGATGGATTAAGTAACTCAGCAGATCTATCACAGGATGGCGACTTGCTCGTAGCCTATATAGAACAAATCCAGACTTCGAATACTGCAACAATTACCCAAACATCAACCAACAATAATGCCAGTACTATGCAGATGGGTTTCGCCAACACCCATGACACCACCCAGGCAACAAGTGGAAACTCAGCAACTGCTACCCAGCTAGGTACCAGTAATACAGGTACCATCTTGCAGTAATTTATCGGCCGGCTCCTGTGAGCCTCAAGCTGGAGCCGGCCATACCTGATGATATAGTGATATTTACTTTGCTATAGTAAATCTTTTAACAATTAAAGCCCCCAAGTTTTTACCCTCCCCTATTTTAAATGCATAAATGAAATGACTAACGTCATTAGTCACTTCTTTTTTATGCAAGACAAGTTGCAATATAGGCCTGCAACTATCTCTTTAGGGATTTCTTCTCAGTAGATTGATAGTTAATTCCCAAGGAAAACACTCTGCCCATAATCAAAAATCGGAGGGTCATCCTATAACGTCATCCAATATTATTTTAACGATAGTGCTTTGGATGTCAGTGGTAGCTTTGGGTGAAAATAATTCAAGTAATTACCCAGGGATTTGAGGGCCGTCTTTGCCTAACCAGCTATTCAGCAGAGTCCCAAATCGACAAACAGGCAGTAATCCGCTTGATAGAACTTAATATGTTGATTTGCAAGGAAATAGATATGAAAACTTATGCCTCCATTGCTGCGGCAGTCGCTATAGCCTTCACTGGGCACGCTGCCGCCAATACCACCATTGTCAATCAGAATGGCGTCGGGAATTCAGCCCTGTCCAACCAGGTTGACCCATCCACATCAGGCAACTTTGCGATATTCACACAAATCGGTGACAACAACTCATCGACCACCTCACAGGTAGTCAACACTACAAATAGTGTTATCAACAGTACCCAAATTGGCGACAACAATACTGTTTCATCAATTGATCAGAGCGATGCTTCCACTTCAGTCATGACCGTAATACAAAATGGTCAAACTAACTTATTCAGTGGCTTTCAAAGTAGCACCACTTCAAGTACTTCAACAACGACACAAACTGGAACTTCCAACCAATTCACCGCCGTACAAGGTAATTCATCTTTAGATACCGCCTCAATCACCCAAATTGGTGACTCCAACATGGGGTCCATGGTTCAGTCATCCTCCACTGGGAATGGGCATTTTATCACCCAACTTGGAGCAACCAACGTTGCAAGTACAGTCCTATCAAACGAAACTTCAAGCACCATCACGGTACTTCAGGATGGCACATCAAATTTATCGGGAAGTATACAGACTCTTGGAGCAGGGAATATTCAAAACACAACCCAGGTGGGAACGAGCAATACCTCATTAGTTATTCAATTTACCAGTGTCGGAGATTCGGCTGAATTAATACAGGAAGGTGATTCAAACGATGCAGATATTGAACAAGATTTAGGCGCTGGCAGTAGTCTCTACGCCGAACAACTAGGCACCACCAATACGGTCATGACCTCTCAAACTGGTGCAGGTAACGATGGTGAAATTCTCCAGGATGGATTAAGTAACTCAGCAGATCTATCACAGGATGGCGACTTGCTCGTAGCCTATATAGAACAAATCCAGACTTCGAATACTGCAACAATTACCCAAACATCAACCAACAATAATGCCAGTACTATGCAGATGGGTTTCGCCAACACCCATGACACCACCCAGGCAACAAGTGGAAACTCAGCAACTGCTACCCAGCTAGGTACCAGTAATACAGGTACCATCTTGCAGTAATTTATCGGCCGGCCCCAGTGAACCTCAAACTGGAGCCGGCCATGCCTGATTAAATCGTGACATTTAATTTGCTATAGTAAATCTTTCGATAATTAAAGCTCCCAAGTTTTCACCTCCTCTATTTTAAATGCATGAAAGAAATGACTAACGTAATTAGCCACTTCTTTTCAGACAAGGCAAACTGCAATATAGGCCTGCAACTATCTCTTTAGGGATTTCTTCTCAGTAGATTGATAGTTAAATCCCAAGGAAAATACTGCTCACCTGACCGAAAATCGTTAGGTCATCCTACACCATCACCCAATATCATTTTAACGGTAGTATCTTGGGTGTCAGCAGTAACTTTGGATGGGAACAATTCAAGTAATTACCCAGGGATTTGAGAGCCGTCTTTGCCTAACCAGATATTCCGCAGAGTCCCAAATCGACAAGCAGGCGGTAATCCGCTTGATAAAGATTAATATGTTGATTTGTAAGGAAGTAGATATGAGAGCTTACACCTATATTGCTTCGGCACTTGCTTTAGCAATCAGCACGCATGCTGTCGCCAATACTACGATTGTCAATCAGAATGGCACCGGGAATACAGCAACAGCCAACCAAGCTGACCCCACAACGTCGGGCAACTTTGCGATATTCACTCAAACCGGTGACAACAACTCATCAACCACATCACAGATAACCAACTCTACAAATAGTGTTATCAACAGTACCCAAATTGGCGACAACAATACCGTTTCGACGATTGAGCAAGATAATGCGACCACATCGACAATTACTGTACTGCAAAACGGTCAAACTAATTTATTCGATGCCACTCAAACCAATACCACATCGGTAACTTCGACAACCACACAAATTGGCACTTCCAACCAATTCACCACAACACAACTCAATTCCTCCCTCGATACTGCCACAATCACCCAGAATGGTGATTCAAACACTGGCTCTATTATTCAATCAAACTCTTCGGGGAATGGACTTGTTGTCATCCAACTGGGAACGACTAATGACGTAGACGGTACCCAGTCAAGTGAAACTTCTAGCACCGCCACCATATTTCAGGATGGAACATCAAATATGGCTACCTTTTTTCAGGTCGCCAACGGATCGGGGAATATTCAGAGCACAATCCAGTTAGGGACAGGTAATACCTCACTCATAACACAATTTACATCTACCGGTGGTACTGCTGAGCTAATACAGGATGGCGATTCAAACGATGCTGATCTTGGGCAGCAGGACGGCCTCGGTAATAACCTTTTTGCCGAACAACTGGGTACAACCAATATGGTTTTTGCCATTCAATTTGGTGACAGTAACGATGCTGAGATCGAACAGGATGGCTTAAGCAATTCCTCTACGCTATTCCAGCTTGGAGATTTACTGGTTGCCGATGTGGAACAGATTGGAGATTCTAATACGGTTACGATTAACCAATCAATGACGATGAATACCGCCAACATTATGCAAATGGGCACAACAAACACCCATGATACCACCCAGGCAACATCTGGGAACTCTGCAACCGCTACGCAAGTGGGAACCAGTAACACCGGCACAATCTTGCAGTAGTCCACAGGCCGGCCTCCAGAAACACGAGCGAGGCCGGCCATTTTGTTTGATCTATCGAGGCCTGTATCTCAAGAGAATGACTCCCGCCACCCTATTTAATAGCCGTCAAAATATTACATACTTATACGGCTCAAGCATAAATCCACTCATAGAGTTAAAGCTACATTTCAGGGATCAACTCTAAGGCCAGGGATACTTACCAGTACCCTCTTTCTCAAACTGCTCCAACTTCTCTTTCGCCTGAGGTAAAAGGTCATAGATTGGCGGATTGTTGGATATGAAACCGATCTTGAATTGTGGGGGGTATTTGATGAGTTCTTTCATGTAGTCCCCTGCTGTTGTCATCACCGGCACAAGCATTGGCAAATGACGTACACCGATACTGACATCTTCCTGAGGATTGGAATAAAGGTTAAATAATATTGCCCCGTCACTCTCAACAAAAATGGGACCACTGAACCCGCCCCAGTTTCCCCTCTGTACGACACCATTTTCGATTTCTGCCGTCCATACATATTTGAACTCATCAATACGCATAGCAGAAAAATACTGATTCATCGTATAGGGCCGACTACGGCGTGCAGACTGGCCATTATCCGCCAACAGCATTCCCGTTTGATCGATACCATCGATATATCGATCTTCATTAACAAAACTTGCCACCTCCCTACCGGGCTTGCCCGCTATTGAAATGGCTGTGTTAAAGAGATCAGCCAGATCAAACAACCCTTCAGTTCGGCGCGGCTTTATCATCCCCTTCCAATAGGCAAATGTCGGCACTCTTACTCCACCCTCCCAGCTCGTACCTTTACAACCCCGGAAAGGGGTTCGGCCATAAGGGGGAACCTCGCACTCGGGGCCATTATCCGAGGTGAAGAAAATCAGAGTGTTATCCAGCTGGTTTGTTTCCTGCAAAGCACTAAATAGCTGTGCAAGTACATAATCCATATGAACCATACAGTCGCTATATACTGTACGAGCCCTGGATTTTCCTGCCCACTTATCGGATGGGTAGTTGTCAAAGTGACAACCACGGGGAGCGTGATACAGGAAAAAGGGCCTTTCAGCGTCTTTCATCTGCCTAATGAAGTTTACGCTGTATTCCATCCATTGATCATCAAGCACTTTGATAGTGTCCAGGTCAATCAGATGGAGATCTTCACACCGCTCCGTGTCCTGCGGCGTGCAATGAACCTCACTATGACTAAATGGCTCCTTCTGCATCATGGCAAAGCGCTCTGGAGACAGCGCCACTTCTGGATTGAAATAAACGTCCCGCCATTCCGTATACATATCTGATACACCGAGAAACCCTCGGTAATCGTCATAACCAACATTCTGCGGTAGTGAGCCCTTATTCTCTCCCATATGCCATTTACCGACCCCCTGGGTCACGTAGCCTAACTTTTTGAGTACCGCCGGCATAGTTACCGCTCCGTCCAAGCCACCAGCCTCACCGTACATAGGGGGGCGTAGGATTCCATGGTGTAGCGGATTTTGGCCGGTATGAATAGTAGCCCGTGTTGGCGAGCATGAAGGTGTTGAATAGGCAGAGGTTAAAATAAGCCCCTCATTCGCCAATTTATCCATAGTGGGTGTGGCATTGCCGACAGCAATACCTCCACCATTAAAGCCAACATCCATCCAGCCCACATCATCAAGTAAGAAAATCAATATGTTGGGCTTTTTGCCAAATTTCTCCTCCAGAAGAGCCAGCTTCTGTCTAGCCTGCTTTTCCTCTTGCGGATGCTGAATTACCGGATACATATTGTCAGCCAGCTTTACAGGCTTTAAATGGAGAAACTGATCCGGGTGACTGTATCCAGGTGCAGAAGTTGGCCCCGTGGTACTTCCCCGTAAATTCTCTGCCAGAGCAATGGGGCCTGACACCATCAAGATTACAGCAAGAGATACAACAAGAGAATTATCAGCCAAGAACCGCAACCAAGACAATTTCATATCCGAGATCCATTTCGTATAAATTTACTATTAGCAATCTCTAAGAACTCAGCTCTTCCTGAGCCGCCAATATTAAACGGCTAACAACCCATACGAGTTAACATCGCTAATACTTGTTGAAGGATAGCCCCGACCACTCGCCTTATCCCTTGCAGTCAACATTTAGAGAGAATGAAAATAGGAAACATGCTCCTAAATACCGATAAGAAACCGTATTGCCTAAGAGGAATCTAAGCAGCGCGTCAATTACCTTCTCTGGGGCTCCTGAAAGAAGAAAATTGCAATCAAGAACCCTATAAGGACAATAAATCCATCTACCAGTAGTGCCCGGTTCACACCGGTGGCAATATCCGGCGCTGACGCCAATATGGCTGAATTGATCCCCAAACCCACAGCACCACCTAAAAAACGGAACATATAGACAACAGCACCAGATAAACTGGATTTACTGGCCTCCACAGAAGTTATTGCGGCAGTCACAGCGGCAGGGCTAAATATACCTAACCCAATGCCAATCAATAACATGCCCGGCACAAAGACTGGGTAGACAATATGATGACCGTGAACCGAAAGCATAAAAAGCCCCAGACTCATCACCAGGGCGCCTGAACAGAGCAGTAATTTGGGGCCAAACCGCTCATGAATTGCTCCAGATACAAATGCAAAAACGCCAGAAGAGACCATAGCTGGCAACAAAGCCAATCCGGCCTGAAATGCAGAATAATGATGCACGCTAATAAAAAGTAAAGGGATATAGACAAGGGTTGCAAAGAAGGCGATAGCGACAAAAAACACACTAACTCCTGATGCCATAAACACACGATTTCTCACCAAGCTCGCTGGAATAAGAGCATCATCTGCCATTCTAGCTTCAACAAAAGCAAAAGTTATCGCAGCCAATAAAGATATTGCCAGAAGACAGAAAACCAAGAGTCGAGAAATACCTGTCTGAGTCATTAAGTCAAGAGCCAACAAAAACAGGAAAAGGGATACGGAGAGAGTTAACACGCCCAAGTAATCAATTCGTTCGTCTTTTTTTTCAAACTGCTCTGACGGGTACTTCAATACGTAAAAAACGACCACAAAGATAGCAATGGGGATATTTATAAATAAAATCCAGCGCCAGCTCAAAAAATCTGACAACACTCCTCCAATAACAGGCCCGCAAGCAGTAGCCACACCTAATGCAGCCAAAACAAAGCCCCCAACAAATCCTGCGCGATCAGATGGCAACAGTGTGTAAGCCATCCCTAGCATTGCCGACCAGGCTAATGCACCTCCCAACCCCATCAATACCCTGGCGATTAACAGTACCCCTACCTCACTCGCAAGCCCTCCCAATAGCGATGAGCAAGAAAAAATACCAACACCAATTAAGAAAACAGTTTCACGCCCATAGATATCCGCCAAACGCCCACTGGTCACAATAATGACTCCATAGGCCAGGGCATAGGCATTCACTACCCAGTGAACGAATGATATGCGGACGGAAAAGTCTTTGGCGATAGCGGGGAGAGCTGGTGAAAAGGCGGTAAAATCACTGGCGATCAAAAATACTGATAAAAAGAGAACAAACAGTCCCCAGATTTGCCCCTCTGAGATACTCTTCATTTTTGTCATTTTTCGATACAAGCTCTCTAAGGTCCTACTTAGTGACACTCTAGTCCATGGGGTCAGAGGAAGAGTCTCATGGCTTGTATAGCTCCATATATTGCATCTGGCGACGATTGATACGTAGATAAGTAGATTGGGAGGCTTACTGACTGAATCCGTTAAATGACAGCTAATAACATCATTTACTCTTTACTTAAAAAGTGGAGTTAAATAGTGGGATTAATCAACCTGATTCTTTTCCGTTTTAATAACTTCACATTATTGTTTGAAGCTCAAACGAAAGGGATAAGAAATAAGGCCCAGCTTGCACCGGGCCATTAAATCACAGCTTACCAATAATATTAATAAACACCCCGTGACTGTCATAGTCCAGCTGGGTGAGGTCATCAGAGAAGTCGGTAAAGTTGTAGCCCACCCCCAACTTAAGGTGATCGCCAACATGGCGATACAAGCCGATTAAGGCGCCGCTCTTGCTATCCTGGGCATCGGGTAGATCGAGCAGACGGGCTTCCAAGAGGAGGTCCCAGCGTTTGATAAAATGCCAGTCGGCACGCAGTACATAAAGGCTGGCACGGCTATCGAAAAACTCCGGGTCTTCCGTGTCCATACTCAGCTGACCCAGACGATAGGCGTACTTACCACCCAAGGTCCACTGTCGATTGAGATCGTAACTGGCGTCTATCGAAAAGATATGACTCTTCTGGATAAATTCAGTGGAGGTATTTTCAACCGTAACCTGATCCTGAGTCGGCACATTATAGAAATAGGTGTACTTCATCAGGGTATTCAGGCGGTCGTTATTCACCGGGCGATAGGCATAACCCATTACCGCTTCGGTAAATTTACCATCGTAGAATTCACCTTCCGAACTTTTGCTGTCTGAATAGTTGAGCTTGCCAACCAAGCGCCAGTCCGGAGTGAACTGGTAGTTGAAGGTATTTTTTAATAGCCAGGTATCGCGCACAGTTTCCGATACAATATTTTCGCCCGATACCGTTTCCGATATATCCGTACGGTATTCCAGCGCGGATGCGATGCGTATAGCATCCAAACCATAGCCCAGATTAAAGCCCATGGCATTGCGCTCGGTCTTGGCTCCTGTATCCGGGTCTTCGAGTGTACCCGCCTCCAGGGTAGTGCCATAGGTCCAACGGTCATTGGGGGCCAGATCCATACCCAGGGCGTGGGTCAGACCAGTGGAAACATCACCGTGACTGTAGCGCTCCTCACCGTAAATATTTAGCGTATCAGAATAGCGACTGCGGAAGCCGGTACTCATATTGCCCTTGCGTGCGCGCACACCGGTATCGCTGCGCTCGTTATCCAGCGCATAATTCATATAGAGGCTGGTTCTGTCAGTCACCAGAAAGTCCGTACCGAGTCGGGCAGCTGTGCCGGTATCACCACCGGAAACTTCACTGTCCATGGTCAGGCGGTCACTTACCCGATAAGCGCCACCGAGGCCGATGCGATTGTTCTCTTCGCGGGTACCGGTCACTTCCATCGTATTCTGAACAAAACCAAAGGCGCTCCAACTCTCACCGGAATCATAGCTCGCCTCGACAGCAACATCTGTGCGATCCCCTTCTGTCTGGGTAGCGGCGACAACTTCGGATTCATCTTCACGGCTATCATTGCGAACTGCGGAGGTGAGTCGCCAGTGATCATTGATACGGTAGCCGAGCATCAAGTCCATGGCATTGGTTTGCAACCCCTGCTCTTCCTCTTTGGTGTCGGCTTTGATTCTTACATCAAAACTTTCGCCGATCGGCAGGTTAACGCCACCGCCATATTGGATGGTATCGCCATCCACAAATTGGCCTGGACCGGAAAAACCCGCTTCACGCTCTTGATGGTAGAAATTACCCGAGCCACGCAAACTCTCGAAGAAATCTCCCAGCTGTAAAACGCCTTCCACTTTGGTTGCACTGGCAGCAACCGTGGAATCCAGGCTTTCGTCATCAAAGGTATAGCCGCCATCGAGTGAACTGACGCTATCGAGATTACTGCCCTCGCTGTCGGCCACTTCAATTTTTACCCAACTACTGGCGCTTTTACGCAAAGTCAGGTCAATACCCTGCAAGGAACTTTCATTCTCATCTTCATCTTGCTGAATACTGCTGAGGCCCAATTTGACGTGATCGCCCAACCAGTAGTGGGCACGCCCACCGACAGCCAGGGTATCCATTTCTTCAAAACCTGGTGTGTATTCGTAGCGTGCTACCAGGTATTGGGGATTGCCGTTGTAAGCGCCATCTTCAATGAGCAGTTCATCATTTGCCAGGGAAGATAAGGGGCTGTTAAGCAGGATACGCCCTTGGATATAGTCGATGTCGTAATCAACTACTGCGGTAAGGGTCTTAACTGCGAGCACCAACCCGGAATCTTTATCCCGGACTTCTACCCGTAAACTTTCCGAGCCACTGGAAATGTCCTGGTGGCGGAGGTAATACAGGGAGCCGCCGGTTCCACGATACTCATCGCGCCCGGCAATGGTTCCCGGCTCTGCTCCAAAGGCATCTATTTGAAAGCGCTTCTCACCAAAGCTGGTCATCGCGTCCGTTTCAAAGTGACCACTACCGCCGTAGAGCGTTCGGTCAATTTGGGCCAGCTCATTATCGGCGTAGTTGGCTTTGAAATTACCCCAGAGACCGTAATCATCGTACTTAGACAATTTCACATAAAATTTGCCTGACGTTGGGGCGTCTTCAACTACGGTGGAATCATCGCCAAACGTCGGGTAATACAAATCACTATCCAGACGGCGGAACAAGGCATCGGGAGACTTTTCCATAAAGTTGGAAAACAGATCCTCTACCGGGCCCTCTTCGGTATCTGCACTGGCCGACAGGCGCCAGCCTTCCCCGAAACCGCCGTTGGTGTAAAACGCCAGACGGCCATCGTAACTTACTGAATTGTCATAGTGAGTTTCGTCACCGGTAACCAGGGCTGCGGGGCCATTGGTTTTATCGTAGCCCACGGTAAGGTCGGCAATCCCTACAGTAAACCAGTCGTTTTTGGCAAAATCCAAATCCCGCAGGAAAAGTTCACCATTACCCTCATCATCAAGTATCGCCACTTCAACCGTATGCATGCCCGGCTCAAAAATTTGCTCGGCGATAAACTGGCCTTGACTATCGACCGGTACCGGATTGCCCGCTAACCATACGGTGTGCCCGGACGGCACCTGAGTGCCATTGACCAATACACTGTTACCATCCAGAGGGATGTTCCGCTGTGCTAAGCGGTTCTCGCCGTAGCCTACTAATAATTCCCTACCGATATCTTCATTTTCTGCAGACTCTTCAATTTGATCTACCAACCACAGGGTCTGTTCCGTAGTCTCGTCATAGCGGCCCTTGTTGTCATAGGCACGCAGTACGTAGTGTAATTTTTTTAAAGGCGCCTGGAATTCAGAAAATTCTGCATGCCATTCCCCTTTGCCAAAGTGATCCAGCGGTACAATTGCCAGAGGTGTATCGCGCAGAGACTGTCCCTCTTCGAACAATCGCACTTCGGTACTTTTAATAAAAGAGGGATAGTTGGTATAGCTACTGAAAAATACCCGGTTCTCTGCCAGATCGGTATCCGGGTTATCTGCGTAACGGATGGTGTTGGGCCACGCTGTCACATTCAGGCGCGGTTGCATTTTTTTATTGTCGAAGCGAAATTGAATATTCGCTTCTTGCAAGGCCACATCAGTACAGCGCTGTAAGTCCGCCGAGTTTTTATAGGGGTCGTATTCCGGGCTGCCGTCGACAGTAATACGCATCAAGTTAAGTGCGTAGGGATTATTGGCTATGGCTTCACGATTAATGCGCTCGATTTCCAAGCGATCACTTTCAGTGAGAATTGCCAGTTCATCGTACAGGATTTCGACCTCAACCCTGGCGCCATCCCGCTGCTCAAAGCCATTGCTCACTACATCTGCGGACTGGACGTAGCCGCGCCCTTCAAATTCCACCTGGGTACCTTCGAGGTTGAGCAACTCCTGTACCTGTGCCATAGCGCGCTGAGCGCGGGCACCGGACAATCCCTGGTCATCGCCGTAAACCATCGCTTCGCGGCGATCCATACGCTGGTTATCGCTGTAGCCAATAAAGCTCAGACGAACATTCGCTTTATTGGAAATTTCAGCCATGGCCGCACGTATTTGTGTTAGCTGTGCCTGACTGATAATCGGATCGCCATTATCAAAACGAATCGGCGACAGTTTTCCACCGGCAGACTCATAGGCAATGGTGAGAGTTTCCGCAGCGGCAGCTTCCGGACAGGCCTGAACAGAATCTGTAGCGACTTCCAATGGGTCGTCATACCAAAATTCCACTTCTACGCGACGGTTGAGGGCTCGGCCTTTCGGCGTATCGTTGGCCGCTATTGGTTGACTTGCCCCCTTGCCACTGCTGGTGACCATGGCCGCAGGCAAATTCAGTGCAGAACCCAGGGCCTGAGCGACACGGCGGGCTTCGCTATAGGATCGCTCCTGATAAGCACTCTGTTGGGCTTCCGGATTTTCACTCACGTCCAGGGGGCGGGCGTCGGTGTGACCAATAAAGTGAATAACCAGATTGTTTTTATCCGCAAGGTTGGATCGAACCTCGCGGATACGGCGAATAAAGGCTTCCGGCAATTCTGTTTGCCCGGGCTCCATTCTCAGTGGCGTCACCAGGTTTCTAAGGCGTGCCCGCTGCTCACTGCCTGCGGCATAAGTAAGTCTGCACACCGTTTCCTGGCGACATACTTTAACCCGGTTGAGCAACAATGCTTCCGCACGGGCACGGTCCGCCATGGCTTTTTCATCCAGGGCGTCATAGGTTACTTTTACCTGTACTCGGCGGTTTTCTTCACGACCTGCGGTAGTAATATTATCCGCTGTGGGTTCTATATCCCCTCGCCCTTCAACAACAATCATTTGCTCAGGCAGTTCAAGGGCCTCTTGAAGGAAGTCCGCCACGAACTGGGCCCGCGCCAAAGTAAATTCTTCTTTGCTGGCAAAGTCTGCTACCTGTTCCCCGGTAAGGGGATCGGAATCTGTATGGCCAATAAAGTGCAACTTAAAATTGGGCGTCTCACCCAAGTCATTCAAGCTCTGGCGCAGTAACTCCACTGCCTCCAGAGGAATTTCATCCTCAACGCCATAGAACAGGATTGGGTCGATAAAATCTTCCACCACAATCGGGTCCAGCGGTGCAACAAATTGAGTTGCATCCTGCAACCATTGATTTGTAGGTGCGCGCAGCAGCATACCTTCAGTATTACTGCCTATCGACTGCTCTTCGAGTTCGGATTGAGCTCCACTTTCTTCAGAACTCAGGCTTGGAATATTTTGCCAGACCTGCCACCAACTAGGCTCATCTACTTGCGCACCCGCTTCCTGGGCCTGCGCTGGAAGTGTTAATGCCAACGCGATCGCAGTGGCGAGACGGCAGTCCCGCCGGGGGAAAAAGCGGGTCGTCTTCGCGGCAGTATTTATCGAGCAAGCTCGCTGATCACGATTCCGTTTTGCAAAGGACATCACTCCAAACCTCCTTTACCAGGAGGCGCTCCACGGCGCCAGAAAACTTCAGTTTCTATGGTCAAATCGTAGTCACCTTCACGGCTCTCCCAGTCCTGGGCGACCTGATCTTTAATTGCCTGCAGACGCTCGTCCACCAGATCCGGATCTTCATTCTCCCCAAGATAGGCAAGGCGTAAAACAGAGGGAGCTTCACTGAGTTTTTCCAACAATAAATCCATTCGGGAATGCCATTGCGGGCGCAACTCTGTTGTGCCCGGTTCAAATACCGCTTCGGCAATATCCAGGCGCACTACCCGGTGCAAGCTGGCTCCAAAGTTGAACTTCAGCATCTTGCCTCGGGTGGCTCGCAGCACACGCGGGTTTTCAGTGGTGAGACGATACCCGCTTGGCAAGCTGCGATCGTCGAGCTTGAGCACAAAATTGGAACCTCGATCCCCATTCGGCACCACTGCGCAGGTAATATGGAATCGACCGTGGGAGTCCGCTGTAGCATTCAGGCCGGTAGCAGTCACCACTCGAGCACCCGGTAAACCACCCTCTCCTTCATCCTGGTAGCCATTCATATTTTTATCGTCAAACACTTTGCCGATAACATCGGTGCAGTCGAAGGTGGGATCGGGTACTACGCGCACTGTGGCAGAGGCCTCACCAGAGGCAGCCTGACCTGATAGTTGGTTGAACATACGGGCGCGGTTCACATATTTGCCCTCGCCCACACCGGAGCCCACAACCAAAAGCAGTTTCAATACACGGGTTTCTTCCGCTTCCACGCGCAGGTCTGACCACCTCAATTGCAGGCCTTCGCTTTCAGGCTCAACCGCTTCTCCATCAAGGCGCGCCGAGCCCGCGACATATTTGAAGCCTGCCGGGAAGTAATCGACTAGCTGTAGATCTGTCAGTGGAATTGGCAGCGTATTGCCAAAAGTAATGGTGTAAGGAACCAACTGACTGCGGGTTACGTTGAGCATGGCCGCGGTTTTGGTGATGGATAGCGCCCCTTCCAACTCTGGGTCCATGGCGACATGGTTGTTGAACAGCTGGCTTTCCCCTGGAATCTGGCCATCATCCAAAGTCATTCGCAGGTAGTAGTCCGTTGCCGCATCCCGCGCCTCGACATCAAGAGAGGGGTGAGAGAATGATTCCTGAACCTCACAATGATTTGCGGTCGCAGGAACCATATCGGCGTTGCTGCCCAGGCAACCGGCCACATCAAAACCGGCAGTTTCGCTGTTTGTCTGAGAAGGAATTACCAGTGATTCGCCACCCACATAATCCTCATCCGCGATATCCACCTGAATCAGGTAGTCCGCGTTGGATGGACAGGCTGCATCGCTGAAGTTGATATCAAACTTGTAGTAACCCCCAGACTGGGTTACCTGCCCTTGTTGTTTCTCATCATCAAAACAACGCGCAGGCAATTCCTGACCGGAACTCACCCTCAACATAGTGAGGGTGGCACCCTCAATGGCGGAGCGGGTTACTGAATCGTAAACCACGCCATTGGGTGTTAGAGGCAAATTCAAGTCCTGCGGGTTCGCTCCCGAATCTACATAAATTTCACTAATGGACTGCGGGCCGTTGGTGAAATCAGAAATAGAGTTACCCAATGAAGCCGTAGTTTCCGTAGCATCTGGTGCGGTGTAGCGCATTTCATAGCTAAGGCCACCATAGCTGTTCGGTACCAGCCCCTGGAACTGGAAGTAACCATTTTCATCAGACTGAACTGTTTCCATCAATTCGTCATTGAAATACAGGTCTACCGCCCAATTAAGCAGCAGGCTCTCATCCGTATCCAAGGCATCATTGAAATTCACATCGTGCCATAGATAACCAGCCAGGTTGGCAATGCCCGGGGTACCGCCAACGTCAATGGCAACACTGGCCTGAGCGCTGGAAGCCGGATCATTCCACTGTACTTCTGCGGTATTCAATACAGTAAAACCATAATCCAGGTTTTCTGACATCTGCGCCTGGAAACGCAGAGTAACCATCTCTCCCGGTTCCAAATCACCGTAAGTTGTGGCGTAGTCAGCAGTGATTAGCGTGTCGACAACAGTTATTCCGTCGGTCTGCCCGTTGAGCATGGCCGAATCAACGATATAAGTAAGAACTCCATCTCCGGCTATAGCCAGGTCATCGGTGATCTCAATATAAGTTGCTGGGACACCGCTGATATTTTCGACGGTTACCAGGTATTCCAATACCGCACCCGCTTCTGCGGCACCGCCACCGACAACCGCAACTTCTTTCACAATGGAGAGCAACTGGGCATCACCCACGACAACGTCAGTTGGCTGTGCACCATTGGCTGGGTTGCCATCTGCGTCGGTCAGGGTAAGTGCCAACTCATCTGCATCAACACTACCCTGGTTACTGATAACTGTGCCTGTCGGGGTGCCAGCATTCACCATTACCTCAAATGTGACTATGGCAGTTTGCCCCGAGGTAATAATGCCTTCATTGGCTCCTGGTAGCGGCGGAGTCAGGTCATCGGATGAAACCGGTAGGGCAGAATCCAACTGTGAATTACCACCACCGTTATCCGCGACCACTTCACCATTTAAAGTGGTGGTGCCGGCAACATAAGTAGTGTCATTTGGTACCTGATCGGTAAGCGCTACTTCGAGAGCATCTACACCACCCATATTGGTGATCGCGATGGTATAGCGAAGTACATCACCCGGATCGACAATCCCTGCGGAAATATAGTCTTCGGCAATCTCCACAGTCTTGTGGGCAATTAACAGGGGTACATCGCCAACAATATCGATCGTGGGATCATTGGGAGCATCGGTATTCGGATCATCGGAGGGCACTTCATCAAAAGTACCGCTACCCGCACCTTCACCATTTACAAACGCTTGGTTTGAAATAACGGTGCCATCATTAACGTCATTAATGGTGACATCAAAGGTGATGACCACTGCAGGTGCGCCATTGGCCGTTGCGCCGATAAAACCATCGGCTTCACCATCGGTATTAATGCTCATACCTGCAGCCAGAGGAGAGGTGCCGCTGGCATCAGACAATGTGGAGCCATTCAGGGTGGTAGAGCCACTGACATAAGTTGTATTAGATGGGATCTGATCCAATATCAGGGCATTGATCGCATTCTCATTACCGGCATTTTCCGCGGTAATAGTATATCGCAGGGTATCCCCAACCATCAGCAGATCTGCATCATCAGTCATATCTGCCGACGTTTTTTCTACCACCAGTAATGGCTCTGACTCAATCAGTACTTCTGTGGGATCTTCATCACCCGCCGTATCCGGATCATCGGTGCCGTTGATGTTGGGATCATCACTGTCTTGCAGTAATTGCCCGGGAAGCTGAACCTGGGCCTGGTTGAAGACTTGGGTCCCACTATCAATAACTGCTGCCAGGGTAACTTCATAAACAATCTGGATAGAATCTCCCGCGGTACCGCTCGCCGTAAGATCCAGATTACTGACTTCCAGATAGCCACTATTCCAGGTACCGGCAGAGGCATCGATAGCACTGCTGTCACTGCCAGTCGGAGCACTTACCAACTGTAAAGTGCCCGATTCAAACAGTGCAGAGTTATTTAATCGACCCAGGTCATCGGTAATCTCTACTCCGCTCACATCAACACCACTCGTATTGGTCAGAGTCAATGTGTAACGTAAAACTTCCGTGGGGCTGGCGGCAGTGGCCGGGTTTTCTCCACGGCTGATATTTTCCACAGCTTTGTAGAAAGTCACTGTCGGCACAGAGGCGCTAACTGAATAAGCATCCTCATGATCCAGCACACCGGGAGTGCCATCGGTGGGCGCCGCACGGGTGTACTGGCGAACTTCAGTGAGGCTGCTATCCCAGCTGTGCCACTGAGTAACACCAGCAATATTCGTCAGCGTATCCCCATCGACGGTGTCGGCATCCAAATAGGCATCGTAACCAATCAGCAGATGGTAATCCGCATCCAGCATTGCCACTGAACCAATGGAGGTAATTGTGAGGGTGCAGCTATCGTTATCGAATACCGCGCTAAAGTCGGAACCCTCTGTCAGGGTGGCCGTCGTGGTGCCGGCGCTGTCAGTAATTTGCGCGGTGAAATTGGCTGGGGCCGTTTCACACATTCCACCGGGATTATTATCCGGCAAAATATCGGTAACACTAATATCCCAGGCCGGGCCCGTACCAGTATTGTGCAAATCTAAAGTAAAGGTACCGCCTACACCGGACTGGACACTGGTGGGGCCAGTTTTAGTCAGCGTAATAGCCGTGGGCTCTACTACCGTCATGTCCGCCGTAGTATTGCCGCTACCCGCACCCTGCCCCGCAGAGGAATTATCATTATCGTAGTTGTAGCTGTAGCTGGCACTGGCGGCAAAATTCAAACCGTCCACATTCGGCGGGTCCATATCCAGCAGTCGCAGTGTTACATCAATAACGACTTGCTCGCCGGCAGGCACATCAATTCCGTTAGTGCTATCTGCAATACTGAGACTGGTGGAGCTGCCGTTATTTTCCGGAGTGAAAGATGCACTGCCAGACACTTTACTGGCACTGACAAATTCCAGGTCTGCAGCAGACGCAGTCAGATCCATCAGCACAGTAACATCGTGAAGCGCTGTGGTCTGCACCGTTTCCGGGATGGTAATGCGATAGTTAAACGGCTCGCCAATGGAGGCTGTTAATTGGGTAACTTCAATCAACAGTGGCGCGGCATTAGGAGTATTAAATTGGACACTCACCGGAGAAGTCGGGCCATAATCCTCGCGTAAATCGTCAGTGACCGCCACGGAATTCAGAGACGGCAAATCGTTATCATCAAGCGAATAATAAACTTCAACATAGGCCGCATTTTGCAGGCTAAGTCCAGCCCCCAAATTAGAATCCGCTTCAACGCGATATACCATTTCCATGGACTCACCAGCGTTGATTCCGTAACCCGTACCTGCGGCAAAATCCCAAAAGGCTTCGCCAGTACTGCTATCGAAAGTAGGTGCAACCACTGTTGCTGCGGCACCATTTACTGTGAGGGATTGGACACTGACACCCCCTTGGCGCAGACCTAAAGGAATCACATCGCGGAATACCGGATCATAGGCTGGTGAAGAACCGTTGTTGGTTATCGTAACGGTATATTCAATGGTATCACCGGCGGAAAGCGTGCTGCCATCTGCGGGAGTTGAGCTAATAGCTACGGCGAGGTCCGGCTGTAACAGGTCCAGTGTTTCGCTATCACTGCGGGTTTCAGCTCCTGTGGCAGCATCAAAACCAAACTCTGCAGTATTGGTCAGCGCGGTGTTCGTTGCCGGCCAGGGGTGGGAATCCTCATTGAGAACCCGCACAAGGTAACGCACAATAAATTCATCGTTGCTGGTATCGTTATCACCCGTGTTGACCAGGTCGGGAATACTCCAGGTAACCGTAGTGGCACCAGTAGAAGGATCGCCAGACTGCACTGGTTCTGCGATATCGGTGTGGGTAAAGGGCGCCGCAGCAGTAAATGGTGCAGAAGTCTGGCCATTAATTGAAAGTGTGCTTACAAACACCATTCCCTGGGGCAAAGTATCGACAATAAGCCCATTGGAGGCCGTGCCCTCTGGTAGGGAGAGGGTAATCTGGTATTCAACCAAGTCGCCCACTCGCAATTGCTCATCAGCGCTACCATAGCTGTCATCTGAGCGAATTTTGCTAATTGTGCTGTCATTGGCAACATCTAGCTGAGCAGCAATATTTTCCAGCAAGTAATCATTCAGGCCACCGCTACCATCAGCACCGTTACGTTCATAAATACTGCTGTTATCTTCATCGAGACTGGTCCATTCCACACTGGCAGTTGCGGACAGCGCCGCCGCCGGCTGTACACTGTCGAGTACAACCACATCGAAGACCAGTTCACTGTTATCACCTGCGGCGATATCCAGATCACTATTGGCCCGATCCCAAACCAGGTTTTGCGCAGTAGTAATTCCGTCACCAGTTACGGTGGGATCTGCCTGGGAGGCTCCGGCAAAAGTCACGGTGCCTGGTACAAACTCAAGCCCCAGGGATAACAACTCATTAACCGAAAGATCGTAAGCTGCAGAATTTTCCGCATTACCCGCAGCACTGAGGTCCAGGGTAAAACGCAGTACATCGCCCGCATCCGGATCGTTACCGGGATTGGTTTGATTTACGACAGAGGCAATTGCACTTATCTCTGGCTCGACGATGGTGAGTGTCGCTGCAGTGCCGGTGCCTCCGGACTGAGAAGTGCCACCATCAGTCGCGGCATAAGAATAAGTCACCTCATTTTCAAAGCTGTGGCCAGCCTGGGCTGTAGCATTGTTGGCAACCCGAGCGCGAACTTCAAAAATTGCCACGGTACCGGCTGGGATAATATCGATAGCCATATCGATATTATTGCCACTGGTATTATCGGTGTAGGTAAGCCCATTAATTTCCTGCAATTGCACCAACTCCAGGCTGGGGTCTAATACATCGGAAATTTCAATATCGTAAATAGCCGAGGTGGTGCCGCTACCGGGTACCTGTATCTGGTATACGACCTCGTCACCAACAGCGGCAGTAGTCGCTGTTTGCAGTGTTTTTTGTGGAGCAGTCACACTGGTCGCAACAGTGCCCATAGGATAGGGAGTGCCCAAAGTAACTGCAGAGTACTGTTCGCCATTGCTAGCTTCCAGCGACCAGAATTCATCGACGGTAAAAGTGTTAACCCAACTTTCACCGCCACTAATATCTGTATAGAAACCGATCTCGTAACTGATTTCCAAACAGGTGCCCGCTTCGACCGGCACCAGGAAATCGAAGCCCATATCAGCACCGCGCGTTGCCGGCGCGCTATAGGTGTAATCTGCTCCCTGTGTCAGTACAGCACCGTCGAGGCTCACCTGGAGATTGGCAATGGAACTCTCGTCCATTTGCGTCGCTAAATCGTCAGTTAGCGATAGGTTGTAGGCGGGGGCAAGACCCGAGTTACAGGCCAGCAGGGTAAACTGCATAATATCGTTGGCCGGGTCCACATTCATATGGGAACTGGGCCAGGTAGCATCGGTCTTGGTGAGATTGTCGATCACCGGTTGCAGTACAGTAATATCGGCGCTGTCCTGCAAGGTACTGGCGGCACCGGTGTAATTTAGCTGAGCCGTATTGGTAAGAGTTGCGGTAGGCGCGGTGATTCCCGAACCCGCTACTACTTTAGCGGTGTACTCAATAACAAAGTTATTGGTATTACCGAAATTACTGGTGATATCCCCTAGATCCCAGGAAACTGTACCGGTATCGCCGGCAGTGGGAACCGAAATCGCTGAATAGGTAAAATCATTCAGGCTATCGTCGTAGGGAGCAGTGGTATCCCCGTTCACGCTGACAACAGTGTCAAATTCCAAACCACTGGGCAGCGCATCATCAATAGTTACCGCTGGTGTTGTTCCCGCCTGTAAATTTAGGGTGAGCTGGTAAGTGACAGTATCGCCAACACGCAAGGTACCCACTGCAGTTGCGGTATCTGTATCGGCAATTACTGTTTTTGTAATACTGGTATTATCTACCGTATTGATACTGGCTTCTGCAGGACCAACACAGTAATCATCAGGTGCGGAAATACTGGGGCATCCAGCACCGTCTCGCTCATAGGCCTGGTCATTGATACTGCCATCGTCCAGGGAGGTCCAGTCCAGCATCACACTGTTGCTGATAGGCGAACCAAAAACGCCGGTAACCTGGGTTCGGTAGGTGAGCACCAGAGTTTGACCCAGCGCTAAATCCAGACTGTTATCGCCATTGTCACGACCCCATACGAGTGGACCTGCTGGAGCTGCCGCTGGTGTGGCGACAAAGCCGGATACTGCGGTACCGCCTATTTCTGCGGTAGGTGTAAAGCTGCTATCAAAGGTCAACTCTGAAGGCAGCGTATCGACTAAATTCAGCTCATAAGCTGCGGCACTGGAGCCCGCATCATGCTCCACGGTAATAACATATTCCAGCACATCACCACCCACCGGCAGATTGCCGGGGTTGGTGGCATTACTCACTGTCTTATTAATCTCGAGTAACGGCTCTACTACCGTTACACTGGTTGTGCTGTCGTTGATATTTTCTGTGCTGCCACTTTCCCCATTGCTGTAAGTAAGGGCGGCACTATTTTGGCGATTGTCACCATCATTAGTGGCGAGATCATTTTCGATGCGGGCAAAATAGGTAATTCGAATCAGCGGAGCAATTGTGCTTCCGGCCGTGTCATTTTCACTGCTGGTATCGACGGTGCCGATATCCCAGGTAGGATTTCCGGAAGTATTATCCCCCGGAAAACTGTTAAAGGCCGATTCAGATGGCGCGCTGCCATTAATAGTTTCAATACCGACAAAATCGTAAGTGATATCGTAGTCAGTATTATGAGAGAGCACATAACCCTCAGGGCTACCCAGCTGATCAGTGATAACTACATTTTCACTGATACCTTCCGGCAAACTGATTTCCAGTTGGAATTGTTTATGGGCACCGATGGTGGGAACTACCGAGGTGTCCAAATCCGTTTTAGTCAACTCTAATGACGGTACTTCAGTCTGGGCACTGGCAGTGGTTTCATAATCGTTGATGGGATCGCCGACATTAGGCAAAACACCAATACGCATGCCGTCAGCGGTACCATCAATGCCAATAGAATTGCCACTGTTAAGTGCAACATCCGAGCCCGGCAGGGACTGCCAGCGGGCTTCAACCGTGTTGTCCAGAATTTCATGGGGCTCAACGCCCTGCTCTACCTGGACTTCAAAAGTGAATGTTTTTGTATTGCCAACCGCAATAGTGTAATCGCTATTACTGCGATTCCAGCTAAAGATGGGAGCATTGGTGCCCACCGTAGTGACATCAACATTATTGGGAGGATCGTTGCCGCCCACATTTCCCAGGTAAATAAGATTGCTACCGGTGAGATCGTCGAGCACCTGCAAGTTGTAGGCATCGGCACTGCCAATATTTTCTGCTGTAACCGTGACTGTCAAAATATCGTCAGCATCACTATTGGTAACAGCAAAGGATTTGGTCAGCTGTATTTGTGGCTCGAGTACTGTTATTTCATGGGCATCAAATGGCACCGCCACCGCCGCACCGGACTCATCCACATAGGTAACTTGCGCAGTGGTATAGCTGCCGCCATTACCCAAAACATCACCGTCATTGGTGTTACTGCTGTTTTCAATACGGGCAATAAACTCTACCGGAAAATCAAACAGGCTACCGGATACGGTGGTGAGCTCCTGATCACCAAAATCCCACTCAACGTAATCTGCAGTACCCGTGCTGGTACAGGTAGCATTAAAAGTACCTCCCGGTACAAAGCCAGCGGCATCGTAAGGGGAGGCATTTAAATCAATGGTCTCTCCTTCGATACAGCGCATACCTGCCGGCAATTCATCACGAATCACAAAATCTCGCAGTTTCGCTGCCGGAATCTGTGCTGTCAGTTCATAACGTACCTCTTCACCGACAACCGCTGTGTCACTGCTGGTTCCACTGGCCGTGCCGTTGGAGAACTCAAGGGCTTCCTTCGGCTCTGCCTGTACTTCAATAATCCTCATCTGTGCTTCGGCATCGTCGGACTGGTAGTGGCGCGCCCGACCGGCTGCAGGAGTGCCGTCACCGACACCATCATTGTCCGTGTCACTGTCAATTTGCGGAGAAGTCTGATTACCAAAATCGCCTTCCAAACTGTCATAGCGAGCGAAGAAAGTATTGGTAAACAGCTGCAGTGGTGCCACTGACTGGTGTGGTTTCACACGGTAATACAGAGTTACGGAGTCACCCGGGTTAATTCGCTCAAGGGCAGTGGAATGCTCATAGGAAAAAGTAATAATAGCCGGAGTGCCACCATCATTACAGTGGGTAGCTTCCGAATAGTTATTTGCACCGGAGGTAATTCCCACCAAGCCATCGTCGCCACTGACAGTTTCCGAACTGCCATCAGCATCGTTATCCAGGCTATCGGAATCCATTGCCTGCACACACATCTGGCCGGAAGAATCCAGGGTATCAGTTACTACAACATCGTATGCGGGAGCGCGATCAACACCGCTATCCGCAGCCCGGTTAGTCACCGTGAGACGGAAGATATAAGTCTGGTCCCGGTGCCCTTCATCAGTAAAATCCACAAAATTGCTACAGCTTGTTCCAGTGCCGTAGAGATTTTCATTACAGACTTTTTTATCGACTTCTATCGAGGGTTCAGTAACAGTGACAGATTCCGACCATTCAGTAATATCTGGGAAACCGGGGACCGTGGTTGGAACACCATCAATATTGGTCAGGGTTCCACTGGTATTGTAGTTATCTACGATAATCGTTTCAGTATCAAAAACCGCAGTAAACTGGGCGCGAGCGTAATCGATACTGTCATTTGCGTGTTGATTAGGATCAGTGTTTTCTGTATCCACTGGGTCATTCAACAAGCGGGTTGTCATATCCGCAAGGAACCAGCGATCTTTCGCAGTAATATTGGTAGTAATATCCCACTGTAAATCTGTTTCGCTCAGAGAGTTATTCAGACCACCGCCCTCGACAATATCACTGCTCGAAATAACCACACAATTTGCCTGTGAGGTGGGATCAGGAAGGCTGACGTCTGAACAATTTAGCGGTGAATCCGCAATATAGCCCTGGCCGTCGGGAAGGTCATCGATAACATCAATGTCCTTCACTTCTATCAAAGTAAATCCCGGTGTATCGAATCCAAACCAACCACCGGCTTGAATTTCAAAACTACACTCTTCACCAATCAATACACTGCTATTTGGGAAAGCAGTTTCACTGGTCAGCTCGGTACATTCATCCGAACGGTCCTTGACCAGGTTAAAACCCATTACCCGCGCGCGCATACCATCAAGGGTGTAATTATTAGCCAATTGCTGGTTTGGTGTCGTATCCGTTAGAGATGCAGGACTGGGGAAACTTAGCGCGGTACCATCATATAAGGTGATTTCACCTACGACATCTGCACGGAACGTCAGGTCGTCATCAGTGGCCGAGTGATTCTTTTCAACCACAAAAACCACTCGCTCTGTATCACCAGGTCCAATTTCACCCCCCAAATCACCACTATCACACAGGTACACCCTGGAGGAATCTGGCAAATAATCAGGCTGGTTCCAAAGTGGGTGTCCTGGCACTGTGCCCAGATTGGGATTTCCCAGGGCCGTACAGCTGCGGTCATTGGACAGGACCGTCATCGCCTCACCGAAGGTGACATACACGGAATAATCATCCGCGTCGTGGCCACCGTTATTGGTGATATCCACCGTCAATTCTGAAGTGCCACTATCGCGAACAATATAAAGTGGATGAACCGTGCTGACGTCCAGATCTTCGGGGTCGGGAGTAACCGACTGGGCTTCTACCTGAGTAGCAGGAGTGCTTGAAGAACAGAAATCCTCGTAATCAATGGTGAGGACATTGTTTGCAAGGGCGATATTGCTATTTGGATCGGTACCGGTAGTGGAAGACTCTTCCTCTATATCCAGGTCAGCATCCAAGTCATAGAAGTCCGGCTCGATCGTAACGATGCGGAAACGAATTTGAATTTCATCCCCATACCGCATCATATGCTCTTGGTCTGAGTATACTGAGTGAACTGTACTACTCAGCAAGCGGAATTCCGGTTGGTTGTTATTAAGTGGATTTGTATCCCATTGATTCCAGTTAGAACCCACACGCCATTCCAGCGTATCGACTTTGCCATCGTAGGTTGAGCTATAGTTAGCGCCGTGGCTATCAATACCGCGACGCTCTCGGGTAATTTCCGGTGTAAAGGTGGTATCAACCACATATTCGTCGGGCAGATCGCTGACAAACTGGATATCTCTTACCGAGCCACCTGTCCGGTTATTTACCGTTATAGTGACGTAACCGGAAGCACCGAGCGGTTGATTCAAGTTGGTACCAGTAATCTCCTGGGTAATAGTGAGGTCTGATAAAACCTCAACACGCATTGCCGAAGTATCAGAGCCCGGAGCTGAGGCTTCTGCGGGACTGGAAATACCGCCAACACCCGTATCACCATCAATCTCACAACCCCACTGTAAATCTGACACTGTATTGGTGCCATTGGTACAGGAAGTATTTACTTTACCTACCAAGTAGATATCCAGGTTGCCACCAGACGGAACGTCAGTGCGCCCTGAGCCATTGGAAAAGTTACCATCCAGCTCAAAGTTATTAATAGAATTACTTGCGGAAACGCAGCTACTGCCACCGGGCGCAACACCATTATTATTGGCAACAGCTTCAGCGGCACTTTCACTCGGACAGGCGTAGTTGATATCCATATTGGGGTTGGACATCAAATCATCAAAACGCGCATCCTGCATATCCGCGTCACCATCATTAGAGATACGAATACGCCAGATCACATCATCTTCAATATTGCCATAGACATTGTTGGTGTAGTTCGTTTGCGCCGCATCAATGTTACGGCCGCGCTTGTCCATGGAGGGTTCCGGCTCACGGATCGCCAGCTCCATGCTGTGAGTATCTGTAGTGGTGGGGTAACTGCAGTAGTCAAAAGTTGCGGTAGCATTTAGGGTGCGATTATTAACAACCAGCTCTTCCTCTTCCTCATCCTGACTGCGCACATTAAAGGTAATCGTCAGCGTCGTACTTTCGTCCCGCTCAGCAAGTGCAGACAGGTCATTTTGATCCCAGGTAATCGTGGTGCCACTAATAGTGGGTTCGCCCAGAACAAACCCAGAACTCACTGAAGTAGAGCCAGTCACATACTCGAGACCGGAGGACCCGAAGTTCTCCGTAATAACGATATCCTGAATGGACTGGGTACCCGATAGGCCACTGAAAATACTGGGTACATCAACTTCAATGGTTACCTGTCCATCACCACATAAAACGCACCAACTTTGGCCTGAGCGGTGACTGAGAATATTGAACCCTGCAGGATCATCGGTAATAGAAGGACAGTTGGATTGAGCAAATGCCTGCGGTGCAGCTAATAGGACCACCGCACAGACCAATAAAAATCCAATAATCACAGACTTGCAGGATTTTTGCTCAACAAATTCCGACTTCATTATCACTTAACGGCCGCCACTTTCTAATACAGATATTTGGAGATAAATCGGGCATTTACACCAGACACTCCACGGTGGGCGAACTTTAATTACAACCTACTTAGGTAGCCGTGAAACAAGTCATAATTAGCCAGCTGACAAGTGGAACTTTTGTAGGGATTGCCAAGTGGTTCTCAGGCGGGCCCTCTGTGAGGGAAAATTTTGTTCAGAACGGACAAATAATAACTGAACAGGTATGACGAAAATTTCATCAGTTTGAAACGACCGGAACCCTCTATTCAGTGGGCTCCGGCCAATTATCAGCCTAGGTTGGTGGGAAGAAGTCAATCGGATAAAGAATGGTAATGGTCGGCACTCCGGCCTTTTCACCAAAGTTAAATCGTTTGACCCTAGCCACAATTTTTGCATTGAGCGACGGCGAATCCACATCACTGGAATCTACACTCACGGCAGAAACCGATCCGCTGGGTTCAATAGTAATCTTCAACACCATCTTACCTTGCAGCGCGGGATTATTACGCAGCTCACGATTGTAGATACGGTACAAGGTGGCCTTGTAGCGATCGAAAACAATCTGGATTTCCTCATCTGTCCGCGACGGTCCAGCACCATCACTGAGAGGACGGTCCTCACCGGCAAAGTCACCTTCAGTACCGATAGAGCTTTCGACTCGCGCAAAGGCAACGCCACCCAGGTCCGAACCAGATCCACCCACATTGCGACTCAGCTCTGCCGTATTGATACCACCACTACCCGCGGTAGATGCTGCAGTGATCAGTGAGCGCTGACTGCGGTTCTCTTTTTTACCGGCTGTGCTCAGCTGGGTTTGCTGGCCGAGGCGGTTATCCAGATCATCCTGTATCAGGTCCTGGAAGTTATCCTTAAAGGCGAGAACACCGGATCGCTCAGCTTTTTTACGCGCCTGCTTTTTCTCCGCCTTGGAGGGTTTCGGGTCCTGCTTGGCTACCTTCTGCTCAGGCTTCTTCTCCGGTTTTTTCTCCTCTTTCTTAGGCTTGGCTTTTTCTGGCTCCGGCGGTGGCTTGGGCTTGGTTTTCTTCTCAATAACCAGCTTGGCCAGGCGCTCGGGAATTTCCACTATTTGAGACTCGGGCTGGGGCACCGTATACAGAGGAATCAGGTAGCCCAGCAAGGCGGCGATAAACAGTGAGGCAAAGACACAGCGGCGAAAACGCTTTTCGTCCTCGCCCTGCTTGTGCCATGGCATCACCATAGGGCGGAACTTGGGCTGCTCGAATTCCCGTGTTATCTCGAACTCGAACTTTGACTCTTCCTCCTCGCGGCGCAGCTCATCCGCGCGCTCATCCAGCGTAAATACCTCTTCCTGGCACTCGCTTATGCTGTTCTGCAAAGCACTGCGCTCATCGCGCAGCTGCTCCAGGCTCTGATTGAAACTGCGCGTCGACTGCCCGATCCGCTCGATAACCTGCGCAGAAGCATTCTCCCGATAATCTTCCGCCCAGAACATTTCTCCCGCGCCCGCTTCTTCAAGCTTGCGCAGGCGTTCGGAAATTTCGTCGAGCAACTGGTACTTGGACCCCTGGTCCTGTAATTCAGCCAGCTTCTCTTCGATCTGGTGCCGCTCATCCTCGAGCAGCTGCATGCGATGGTGAACCGCCTCAAGCGCCTCACCTACCGCCCGCTGTTGTTGAAGAAAATTACTCACAAACTTCCATTAACCCTGAGATGCTTTCTGAATAACCGCCAGTGAAACTTTGGTATAGCCAGCGTCTGTACAGCTGGACATCACCTTTTTCAGCAAACTGAACGGAATGCCTCTGTCCGCGAGAATATTGACCTCCGGTGGTTCTGGATCCTGCCCCCCCTCGACATCACCCTCACCTGAATCTGCCGAGGCCTGTGCAACTCCAATTGCCTTGGCCAGCTCTGCAACCATCGCTTCCTTAATGGCCACAATAGTGGTTTCCTCGCTTTCCAACACTTCGGAGGTGGCAATTATCGAGTTGGACTCCACCAGGATTTCATCATTGGTCACCATCAAGGTCACCGTTTCCCGGGGCTTGGTCTCCACCACTGAGTCCGGCAAGGTAATCACCTTGGGAGGCTCCAGCGCTTCATTGCTGGAGGTATTAGTCAGCAGGAAAAACACCAGGATCGTAAAAACATCCATCAGGGAAGTCAGGTTCATGCCCGAGGTTTTCTTGCGCTTATGGCTTCGCGCCATACGCTTCATGCGTCGGCTTTCATTTCTCATGGCGCATCTCCTATGGAAATATCAGGAAATAAAACCACCTTTTCCACCGCATCCAGATCACTGGGATCACTCCCCTCAATCCGTACTTCAGCTCCGCGCACAGTATCCATAATGCCCACCAAATGCTCATAGGCGATTGTGGGCTCCATCAGGATGATGGAATCAGTTTTTTCCGGATAACTGGCCTTAACTTCCAACAAAAACTGCGTGAGCTTCTTTAGGTCATACACCTCTGCTGTGGGGAGCACAGCAAGAATCTCAGTCTGTTCAGCATCTGCTCCAACGGGAGCCTCAATAGGAGCATTTTCACCCTCGCCATCGATATTCAGGTTGGGGAAACGTGCGATAACCTTTTCACCATCACTGATTTCCAGGGCTTGCTCTCGCACAACCACCTCCACCGTAACCGTGGGATCATCCGGTGCTCCACCACCGGCACCACTCGGCATATTCAGTTCGAGAATTGTCACCCGCGAAAATACCGCCGATACCAATAGAAAAGGCACCAATACCACCATCAAATTCAAGAAAGCAGTGATATCCAGCTCAGGAGCTTCTTTATCCCGCCCGTGGCGCCGCCTTCTCATTACGCAGTTTCCGCTTGCTGTGCTACTGGATTGGTTTTAGCTGGTGTAGTTTTTTCACTAGACGGCTTGGATTTTGCGGGCTCCACTTCAAAGCGGCGACGAGTTGCACCATCAATCAGGTTGGATGCTTTTACAGAAACCATTTCCAGGCTGTCGATAATTTCACCGGTAAGTGAGTTCAGCAGTGCGTGAACGATCAACAGTGGAATACCAGTCATCAGACCGAAGGCGGTGGTGTTCATCGCCACGGAAATACTGGCGGAGAGCAGGTCCGCTTTTTCTGCCGGGTTGGCATTGGCTACCGCCGTAAAGGCTTCGATCAGACCCATAATGGTTCCCAGAAGCCCGAGCAAAGTTGCGATATTTGAAAACAAAGCTACGTAAGGGGTGCGCTTTTCCAGCTGTGGAGTGATCTCCATCATGCTCTCTTCCATCGCGATTTCGATATCTTCACGACGGCGAACGGCCCCCTGCCGGGCCAGCCCCATAGACAGTAATTTACTCACACTGGACTCGTCCTGTTTTACCAGGTTGCGAGCGCGATCGAAGTCTCCTGAAGCTAATACCGGCTGCAGCTTATCCCACATATTGCGGTTGCTGCGGCGCTCCAAATGCAGGCGGATAAAGCGCTCGATAGCCACAGCACCACCCAGTGCGGCAACCACGAGAATCGGGTACATAAAAGTACCGCCCGTCTGGAAAAACTCGATGACGTTATTGAAAAAGCCCATTACAAACCCTCTTGAGAAATACAGCTAAAACTTGGTGCTACTCCGGCGATAGCCGGAGTCTATATGGCGTTAATCGCCGGACAGGCTGAGTTGGTAGAACTCCAACTCACGCATGAAAACTTCCTTGTCGAGCGGTTTGAGTTTGTCATCCATCAAGCTGGAGACAAGGTCGCTTTCGACACCCACTTCGGAACTTTTCCAGGGGACAATATAGAGAGACTTAGGGGCTTCCTTGTTACCGATAATAGAAATACCCGACAACTCCTTAATTTTTGAATCCACCTTTTTATCGGTAGATTCTTTTTTCTCCTCTCCCTCAGACTGAGCCAAGGCATAAGGGAAAACCATAAAGCTGGCCAAGAATGGCAAAGCCCAACGAAGTTTAATCATTTACCAGCCCTCCGTTGAATATCAGCTAACCAGATAGTGACATCCCGGTCCTCTGGTTCCAATTGAACATATTGTTCGAATTGTGCCAGAGCACACTGGAGATCTTGCAGATACAGATCACACAATATGCCCAGATTTTTTATCAAAGGTAGATATTCTGGATTTTCTGCCAAAGCATTCACATATATTTTTCGCGCCTCGGCAAAGCGCCCTTGCTTTCGGTAGAGAACGGCCAGTTCATTAGTTGCCACCGGATGCTTTTCGTCCAGCGCCAATGCCTTTAAAAAAGCCTCTTCCGCTTTTGCCTCATTGCCACTTTTGTAGTGGGCAATACCCAGATTGATATAGGGTGCCGGAAGGCGCTGCTCGCGCTCCACCACTGACTGCAGAAGTTCAATAGCACTCGCATAATCCTGCTCGGCAAGATATTCCAGGGATCGCTCAAAGTCCCGACTCACACTGCCCGATACCCGCACCGAAGAATAATCAGAGATTTTTCCAGACTTGGTTTGGGTGCTGGCGCAAGCTGCCAACAACAAGGCTAAGCCCACCAGAAAAAACAAACGCATTTGTTTTTGCATAACTTTCCACTCCAAAAGGCAAATGCCTGTTATTACTGACCCGAAACTGCTGATCCCGCTGAAGGCAATTCCGGTTCTGGCGGCAGGGGTACAATAGTCTGGAGATACTCACCAGCCTCTTCCGCCCGTGCATAGCGAGCGGGCATTAAATTGGCAAGCTTGCCAATACTTTTATCAATCCAGGGGTTATAAATACCGACGCCCAGCAACTCGACATTCTTCTGGTGAACAGAAATGGCTTTTTCCTCGAAGGGATAAATCTGCTCCTCCAATGCCAACTCATACTCTTCCAGCTCCAGGGCATTCAGGTTGGTTGGACGTTCAGAGTCCTTCAGGGCCACGCTAAAGTGGAGATAAATTTCAGCCAGGTAAAAGGTTGCCGCAGCGGTCACATCGGCCACCTGATAATCAATCAGGTCAGTAAATGCACGGGTGGCTGCTTTCATACGCTTGCGCTTGAGGTTGAGGCTTTTCTCGATAGGCGCAACCAAATCCACCTGGGTGAAAGCCTCAAAGCTGGGTTCAGCCAATAGCAGGGCCGCATTACCTGCGAGATAACGGGTGCGGTCGCTGCGCTGGGAACCACCGCGGGACTCAACTTTCACCAGTTCACGAAGCTCTGCCATATAAAGCTTTTGATTCCCGGACACTTTGTAGATATCGGCAATTTTCTGGCGGGTCTCCAGCGCCGGCTCCATGGGTTCGGGGAAATAATCGACGTAGCGACGCAAAACAGACAGCGCTTTAGCGCTATCTTCTGCCGCTGCATAAAGATCTGCCGCCTGGGTTAAGGCCTCACGGCGTATTTCATCGTCCTCGGATTCCCGCTCAATACGCTCAAATTCCGCAGCTGCCAGCAACAGCTCACCGCTCTCCTGGTAAACCACTGCCAACTTCTTGGTGACATCTTTCGCCAGCTCATGCTCCGGGAAGTGACTGCGGAAGTTATTCAATACCGTTGCCGCTTGTACCCAATCCTTAAGCACGATCAATGATGCGGCAGCATCGTACTCCGCCGTAGCCAGAATGGTCGCACCGGGTGCAGCACCTCGAATACGCAGGAAATGATTCGCTGCGGTTGCATGATCCTCCTGCTTACGGGCCATATCACCCTGCTGGTAGATAGAAGCCGCCAGGTTATCTACCAGACCTGCCCTATCCTTTGCATCCTGGGCAGTCAGTGTCAAAGTTTCACCGTAAGCGGTTTCTGCATCAGCAAAGGCCGCAGTATCGAAAGAAGCGTGAGCCACCAGCAGCCAGGCAGAACGTCTAATCTCCTGCTCCGCAGTGGGGAACTGCTCCAACAGTGAACGGCCATTGGCGATCGTCGGGGCATAGTCTTTTAACCCGTAGAGATCCTCCACCGCTCCGAGCATGATCTGAGGGGCTTTGGCATGCTCAGGGAATGTGGCTGCAAATGTCAGCGATGAACGGATAATTTCCCGCAATAGTGGTGCACGCTGCTCATCCGTTGCATCTTTTAAGTTATTGGCCAGATGTTCGCGATAAGCGTAAACCGCTGCGTAGCCTGCTTCGCTGGAATCCTTATGCGCAGGATATTCATAGGCCGTGCGCTCATACTCCAGAGCTGCACCATGGAAATCCCGGTTTTCCAACATCAATCCGGCAAGCTGATAATTGATTTCCGGTGCGCGCTCAGTTTCCCGAAAGGAATCGAGATAGCTTCGATACCAGTGAATCGCCTCGCGATAATTCTCGGCCTTCTTATCTTTTAACTTCTTATTCTGGTAAGCCGCATGGTAGTGCCCGGCGAGGTCGATCAGGTTGGTCTGCAGGAAGGCAACCACCTCTCCGTATTCATTAATATCGAAGACAGTCCAGTAATCGGCATTAAGTGCATAAGTAGTGGCGAAATCCTTCTTCGCTTCCAGCACCAGCTTGGGGAAGCCGCCTTTACTGTAGATTTCAATTACACGAATTGAGAAATCCGCAGATACTCTGTGTAACTGGTTTCGATCAACAAACGCAATATAGGATTTTGCCGCATCCTGGTAGCGACGCTTCTCCAAATAATATTCACCCAGCTGGCTGTATACCCTGAACTCGTAATCTCTATTGCCCTTGCGGGTGAAGTAATCGACAACCGAATCAGGGCCTTCCAGGTAAGAAAAGCTCAAGCTGACCACACGGAAAGTATCGTCAATATGCTTGCGCTCGCCCTTATTGTTTTGCTGGTCGAAGTCATATCCCTGGGAGACTTTGTAATCCAGCATGGCGATATAGTCATCCAGAGCCATTTCATACATATCTTGCTTAAACAGCGCCCAACCGCGTTTATACAGGGCAAGCTCGTAGAAACTGGATATCACACCAATATCGATAACTTTTCCGTAGGACTCTTCCGCATCGAGAAACTTCTTGCGGGTAAAATAGTATTCGCCCAACCGGAACCAAGATTCATCGATATGTCGCGAGTCCGGATAGTTGGCCACCAGCTGACGCAGCACATCCACCGCTGCATCAATCTCTCCCGCCTCTTCATAAGCCCGGGATAACTGATACATCACCTGGTCGTTGCGGTGATACAGGGGGTACTTTTGCAGCAATTTAATATAGAGATCGATAGCTTCGCGGGCATTGGCTGACATCATCTCTTCAGAATCAACGCCCGGCGCTTCAAGCGGGGTTTCATCTGCAGCTATTTCTATACTGCCACTAGCGCGGGTTTCAAACTTCTCATCAGACTCGACAACCCCAGGGGCCTGCGCCTCAGTCACTACCGGCTCTACCTTCGCCACCGGCGCTGACGTCTCTGGAGCATCCAGGGTATTTTCAGCCATAGCTTCTGACGCATCGACAGAGATCACCGCCCCGCTTCCAGCAGCTACTCCAGCAAGGTTATCGAATTCTGCATCTTCAGCGCGGTGTGCCTGCTTGATTTTCAGGTCGGCAATCCTGCGCATCGCCTCGGGGGTCAGCTTGGATTCAGGGGTTTCCTGCAAGTACTTCTGGTAGCTGGCCAGAGCCTTCTCCAGGCTCCCATCAATATGCTCTTCCTTGATTTCTACTTCGACATTTTGAAGACTGCCGATGGTCTTGCCGCTGTTTCCCGCACAACCCCCTAGCACTATAAGTGCAGAGAGAAGACCGGCGGCGCGATTGAGAGATTTAGATTTGAGCAACTTACTCACGAACCACCTCCCTCTGCTGATTCTTCTTCCTCCACCGGCTCCATCTCCGCTGGATTGTCCTCAGGGATTTGCTCTTCCAACAGCGCTTTGTGCTGCTCTACCTTGAATTCATCTTCACGCTGCTCCTGCAGCTCATTAGCGCGGTCATAGCTGTCTGCCAGGGCGAAGCGGGCTTTAATTTGATAACTTTCCAACTGTGCGCGACGGCGTTCCAACTCAGCAATTGCCAATGCTTCAAGCATGGTGCCCTGGCGCGCCATCAGGATTTTCAGTCGCCGCTGGGTTTGCTGGATACGCGCGCGCAAACGAGTAATATCGCGGTCGTAACCGGTATAGCTGTGAGTTGCCGCCTGGCGACTGCGCACAAAGGAATCGTAAACAGACTGGAGACTTTCGATCTCCTGGTTTAATTCCGCCAGGTGTTTGTAGGCCTCGGTCAAACGCTGGTCGTACTCAAAGGAAAGACGCAGGTCCAAAACACCTTTGAGCCGCTGTACCCGCTCCAAAGTAGTTTCAGTAAAGCCCTGGGGATGCTCAGCAATTTTTCCGCTAAGTTCCAGGAGCTTCAATCGCGCTTCCTGCTCTTCGGCCGTTGCCAGGTATTCTGGGCGGCGGGAGATCAGCATCTGCTCTATACGACTGGCAAACTGATCGCGCTGCTCCATCCGCAGCTTGATACGGGCATCGAGCTCCCGGAATTGTCTGTCCAGTTCCGGCAATAGGGGCTCGTAATAGTTGCGGCGAATACGAATAATATCTTCGTAGGCTGTCAGGCTTTTTAGCCACTCTTCATTGCGCTCATATAAACCGTTGAGGTCGCGATAGTTGCGTAGAAATTCCTGATAGTCATTGGACGCCATCAGGTCGAGTAAGTAATGGGTTTCGGGGGCTTCCGGTAAATTGCGCAAGGCCACTACCCAGTTCTGTACCTGGGTAGCCTCTTTACGACGCAACGCCTCAAGGAACTTACCTTTGCGAATACTATGAATAGACTGAGTGAGGGTATCAATCTCGCGCCCGAACGCGTCTAATGCGCGGCCGTAGTTAATTGCAGCGGTACTGTGGACATCCAATTTGCCATAGGCATAGGGCACCGCCAACATGACCTCTTGCACTGGCTCACTGGTGCCTTTGCGGTCTTGCAACAGTTTCCAGGGCACCAGTGCCCGGTCATAGCGACCCGCGCGGGCCTCTACCCAGCCAGCGCCCAGCAGCGCCCTATTTGAAAAAGGGCCATCGAGGTTTACACGATCAAAATAGGGGCGCGCCATATCCAGCTTGCCCAGCTCCATTAAATGGGAGCCCAATAAGAGGTTGGTCTTATCGTAAAGAGCTTGCAGGGCCGCCTCTGAACTGCGCTTTCTTCCAAGCGCAGTCAACTCCAGAACACCGCGCTCCTCTTCTCCCGCCTTCAGTTGGGCAATACCCAAATTGAAGGAAACAAAGCCCTCTAGCGACTCCTCACCCTTCAGGTCTTGCAGCAGTTCTACGGCCTCCTCGAATCGACCGAGCTGCATATAGACTCGAGCACGCAAAAACTGCTCATCTGCACGGACCCTCTCGGGAACCCGCCCATCAATCATTTCCAGGGCGTGTAAGGCGTTGCGCGGTTGTTGTTTGTGATAGTGAATTTTTGCCAGTCGATACGCGGCTTCATTACGCACCGGCTGGGAAACATTTCCCTGCAGTACAGCCTCAATAGCCCGCCCGGCCTCCCTGTGCATTCGATAGGACAATTCCAAGTCACCCACCGAAAACTCAGCTTGCCCCAAGTGCGCACTGAAAGGATCGAGTTCGGGCTGATCTAAGCGGTGATACTGAGCAAGTTCTGTGTCCAGTGCCACAATCGCATCAAAATAACTTTCCTGATGGGCATGAAACATTGCCGCACCGAAAAACAGGTCTTTAAGTTCTTCCTGCGATTCAGTCGCCGCTACAGCGGGGAGAGCAGCCGAAGAACAAAGGGATAGAGCACCAAGCATCATCCTGGTTTGACAGGACAACACATTTACCAGGGACCTGAGCATGATTACCAGTCCTTGAAGTTTATCGTGGACTCGGTTCCCAGAACCTTAATCTCGACAAATTTAGGACCCACTGCTTTCTTCACGGTGTAGGAAGCTGTAGCCCGATACTCTTTTCCTGATGGGGCTTTACCGAGAAAACTAACCTCTAATGGATGCCCACCCACTTGCACATTGCCAGTGTATATTTTTTGTACCCCACCTTTTTGCAGGGACTCAATTTCCCGGTAGGTATAGAGATGATGGGCAACTAATTTGCCATTCAGTGTGACCTCAACCGACTCCAGCTCGAAGGGCTTTTCATCAGCCACCGAGACAAAAAGAGCTACCTGCGTATTAGAGGGGAATAAGAGCTTTTCCTCCAGCTGTGACAATTCAGCAGTGAGATCAATTACATCTTTCTTAACATCCTGGATCTGCTCATCCAGGCCACGGATATCATCTCTATCAATAGTCTGAGCATGCCCAGTACTGGCCAACAGAAAGAAAAGTACAATCTGAAGAATTCTGAACATGTGGCCTACCTCCGACCCAACCCTAAACTATCAATTCCTGCCAGAGAACCTGGAACAGGACCACAATAAACCCAGGCACAACAGGGCCTTGAGCTGCGGCATTGTATTGAATAGAGGGCTAATCAGATGTGAGGAAATTCAAATCTCACAAAAACTCAAAGAATGGATAAATTTTGAAAAAAGCACTTCCAGCAAATAAAAGAGATCTACAACACAAAAGAAGTGAGACACAATTCACTTTCGATTAAGAAAGCTCTCCGCTTTGGCTCTCTGGCCTACCGATCACAAAGAACATGCAAACAATCAAACCAACCAAGGCTAGGTAAGCATTTACTGTAAAAGCTCTATCTATTCCCGTAGGTATATCTGGAGCGAAGGCAATGATTGTAGCATTCATACCCAAACCAACCGCACCCCCACCAATTTTAAACATATAGAGGATTGCGCCTGCCAAGCTGGCACGGTGAGGTTCCACCACCGTAATACCCGCAGTCGTACTGGATGGATTGAACAGCCCAATACCCACTCCCAACACAACCAAGCCCGGACACATATCCAGAAAACCCGTGTCCGAAGTCAGGTTCGAAAGCATGAACATTCCAACACTCATCCCCAAAATACCTAATGAGACGAGTAATTTTGGTCCAGCTAGCTCATAGAGGCGGCCGGAGATAATAGCAACCAGCCCCGATACAACCATTAAAGGGACCAAAGATAAACCAGCCTGAAATGCTGAGTAACCACGAAAATTCGCCAAAAATTGGGGGACATAGAGAATTGCCGATAGGAATACTACGGAGATTAGAAGTGTTGTAACACCTACCGCTAGGAACTTCCGGTTCTTTGCAATATCAGGGGGAATCAGGGCATCTTTACCAACTCGATACTCCACGATGGTAAACAGGCAGAGCAACACCAGGAACACAACGATCAGGCTGATAACCACAGGATGCTTGAAACCAATTTCCGCGGAGACATCCAGTGCAAAAAGCAAACAAAATAGCGAGGTGCACAGTAGTAGCACACCGAAGAAGTCTATTTTTTCCTCGGTGTCACGCGGTTTATCGGGGGGTACTGCCCACCAGCAAGCCAGCATTGTTGCCAGAGTGAGGAGAATATTAACGAAGAAAATCCATCGCCAACTGAAAAAATCTGCGAGCACCCCACCCAAAACTGGTCCAGCTGCATTCGCTAACCCACAGGTGGCCATCAGGATACCACCCGCCAACCCTGACCTTTCATAGGTCAACAAGTTAAAAGTCATTGCCAAAGTGGACGGCCACATCAATGCCGCACCCACTCCCATCAATGCGCGGGATATCAATAACATCCACATATCCATTGCCAGGCCACCCAGCACGGCAAAGAAAACGAATATTCCCGCTCCAATCATAAATACTCTGCGGCGGCCATAGATATCCGCCAAGCGGCCACCGGTTATGATGAAAACACCAAAAACCAAGGCGTAGCCGTTAATGATCCACTGGGAGCTAGTTATGTCTGCATTGAATTCTCTTTCGATGGCAGGTAGTGCGGGGGCAAAAGCGGTATAGTCATTACTAATAAGGAAGGCCGCGAGAACTAATGCAGCCAACCCCAAGTACTGATCTCGTGTAATTTTGCCGCTCTGTTTAGCCATACTGCGTAATTCACTCGACACCCGAGCCGCTCAGGTAATCCTTCAGAACCTAATTAGCTTGCGATATATTTTTGTTACTCCCGCCTAGAGCCTAGACCACTCGCTAATTTACACGCCTTTTGACTAGTCAGTTTTCACTGTCGATACCGATCATCATCTGCCTTGTAACTGGCAGCTCATATCTTATGCTTAAAGGGCATCCAAGCGCCGGAAAATTGAATTAGTGATTGGATAGCCTACTGAGCCCCCTAAGATCACGCTAATAGATGAGATTAGTAAATGCATAAGTTCATTGTGCTTGTCTTGGTTCTGTTGACTTCTTCTACATTCGCCCAGGGATCTACGGTGAACGACCTAAAAGATTTCCAGTGGAAAAACCGCATTCTATTACTGAATATCCCGGAAGATCCCAATAGCACAATCAATGAATTACTCAAGTTAGCGCCGCAGTTTGCAGAGAGAAACTTAATATGGTTCCTATTCTCTAACGGCACCCTTGAGACTAACTTCCCCGGAAAAGTCACAGACAGTTTTGCTAAAAATATACGGGAAAAATATCTGCAAGGACCAGCAATGCAAGTACTTCTTATAGGAAAGGATGGGGAAGTAAAGTATAAAGCCAATAAATTCTCAGCTGTCGAAATTTTCCAACGTATCGACAGTATGCCCATGCGACGCAATGAAATGCAGCAAGGATCTGCACAGTGAACAATTATTGAACACCCACAATCTGATAGAGAATTTTTGTATCTTCCAGAATTACTGAGGAATCCCAGGGTTAGATTTCCCTCAGTTAATTACGCTTCGGCCTTCTTTGCTCACCAGACACCCTTTCCAGCTGGCAACTTTTAACAAACATAGACATCTTTGCGCTAAAGTACGCTATTAGCCTTGCGAACTTATAATCAATGGAAATCGACCTCCAATGACCAAAAGAGCCATTATCCTCGGAGCTACGGGCCTTATCGGTGGCCATCTCACAGAGCAACTGGCTGGTGAAGAAGTCTTTGATGAAGTACTTACCCTCACTCGACGCCCCAAAGCCACTGCAAATCAAAAAATACACAATCATATTGTCGATTTTGATCGATTGGAGGAGGCTGCCCCTATTTTTCAGGGAAATACTCTATTTTCCTGCCTGGGAACCACTCGCAAGCAAGCCGGCAGCCTGGCCGCCCAGCACAAGGTTGACGTTGAATATCAATACAAAGCGGCCCAATTGGCAGCGGAGGCAGGGGTCAGCCATTACTTACTGGTTTCATCCAGCGGGGCCAATGCCAATAGCACCAGCGCTTACTTACGTATGAAGGGTGAGCTGGAGGAGAAAATCAAGAAACTTCCATTTAAGCGTATCAGTATACTGCAACCCTCCCTACTCCTCGGAGATCGTGCAAATGCCCGACCCGGTGAGAAAATCGGAGGCATCCTCCTACCAGTAATTTGTATGCTGCCGGGGCTGAGACGTTATAGGCCCATTGAGGGGCGTGAAGTAGCCAAAAAAATGGTTTATTTAAGTCGACAAGAACGAACAGGGGTTGAGACCCTGCGTTTGGATGAGTTATTCAATACTTAAGGAGCCTCTGAATAATTCCGTAATGTCTCGGCGAATCTGGGAGGCTCCTTAAACCCCAAAGGTTAAATTCGGGAGCTTAAAACAAGTAAATCGCTCCCGAATATTGCGGTTATTCTTTTACTTTAATCCCTAGCCAATGCGGATATTGAGTCAAAACAATAAGGACAATTGCATCGTAGACTGCGTGCCAGATTATCACTCCCAATAAGCTTCCGGACACTTGGTAAACCACTCCTAAAACCACACCAATTCCCAAAGTCAGAAAGAAATTGGTCCACGATGAGAAATGAAGTAGCGCAAATGCAATTGCGGAAATTAATAACCCCAACAATGGCGAGCTAAGTTCTGACAACCAGGACTGCAAAAACCCCCGAAACAAAAGCTCTTCGCAAATTCCGACTACAACAGAAATCAACAGCAGCTGAAAGAAAGACAATCGTGAAAATAGCGGAATCAGGGCGATCGATTGACGCCGCATTGACTTGCCAAGGGTCGTTTCTGAGCGAGTTAACGACAACATCACACCGTAGGTAGCCATTGCACCAATGATGCCAATTGTTACTTGCAACCCTGCACTATCACCAATGATCACTACCTTGAGTGAAGCCAGATAAAAGCCCAGAAGGGCCAGCAACAAGCAAACAACCTGAGTGCCAATTAATAAAAGAAAAACTGGTGGATTCCCTTTTGTTTGGTCAACAGCATCCATTTGTGACCGTCCTTTTTATTAGTAGTTTATCGAGGTAGTCGAGTGGCTCAGTACCTAAATAGACTGCCTTAGGATTCCGTACCAACTAGAAACCACATCGAAATTAAATCAGCCGAAATAAGCACACCCGCCATCAGCAATAATCTAACAGAAAATGATGACAGGCATAATCCTCCGCCAACAGCCTATCTCTATCCGTTTAGTTTGACGTCAGACAGCTTATCCCCTTTGAAAAACTGCCTGACTTTAGCCGAAAAGCCAGTCACAGTGCTATGCTCGACAATATCTCTGGAACCGGATAGCTCGTAGAGACTACCCGGTTTCCAGCCCTCTTATCAGTAGATTGTCTTGCAAAGAAACTACACAGCAACTAATTCCAACCATGACACAAGAAATCATAGGACTGGGCCAGCTGCTGAAGGATATTGAGGAGAAAAGTCAGGGGCAGGAGAAAATCTCCATCCAGCATGTTATTGAGGCTGTGGGGCTTCGATCCTTTGCCCCATTCCTTATCCTTATCGGGTTGATCCTGTTTTCCCCTCTGAGCGGTATTCCCGGAATGTCTACCGCGATGGGCGTATTGCTACTACTGTTTGCCCTACAACTGCTGATGAAGCGCAACTATATCTGGCTTCCACAGTGGTTAATCAACCGCTCCATATCCAGCGAGAAGCTGATGGATGCCCTGCACTGGATGGAAAAGCCCGCCCGGTTTGCCGACCGCTGGATTCAGCCACGGATGGATTTTATCGTGCGCCGATATGGCACCTACGCTATTGCTGGAACCTGCATTTTTATTGCATTGACCCTGCCAATAATGGAAGTAATCCCCTTCTCTGCCTCAACTGCTGGTCTCGCTCTCACCATTTTTGGGCTATCGCTGGCAGCTCGAGACGGACTCTTAGCGCTTATTGCTTTTATCCTAACGGCCTCCCTGGTACTAGTGGTGATCGTTGCCGTGATCTAGGGAGCCTCTGAATAACTCCGTGATACCTCTGGCTTGCAGAGCGGTTCACAATCAAGGCGCGGCTTCGCAGGAATGTCTAGACCTTTCAAGAAGTCGCAACGCGGAGTGTGAATCGCTCTGCAAGCCCCGAAGGGCGGGCCTTGAAGGCCACAGCTGCTGCGTTGCAGCTCTTGCAAAGGACCGAGCCATTCGCGGCGAGCTGCGCCTAACATCTGTAGCCTTCAAGGCCCGCAGAGGCATTATGGAGTTATTCAGAGACTCCCTAGGAGCCCGCGAGTAACTCCGTAATATCTCTGTAGGTCTCCAGACCAAAGCTGGCTACTTACCCTCGCTTTAAGACTTGATTTTTCAATCCGAGCAAATGGGGAAAGTGCACTATGGCGAAAATTGCCAAAAGGTCGTATACCGCATGCCAAACAATCGCTCCCACCAAGCCCCCGGACATTTGGTAGAAAATGCCTAAAATAAGCCCAATCATAAAGGTAAGGAAGAAGTACACCCAGGAAACACAGTGCAGTAATGCGAATATCAGTGATGCACCCAATAAACCGAGGAATGGCGTACTGAGCTGGGAAAGCCAAGACTGTAGAAAACCACGAAACAACAGCTCCTCACAAACACCCGCAGCTAAAGCAACCCATACCATTTGTGATGGGGACAACTTGGAAAATAGCGGGGTCAATTGAGTACAGTGGAGCCGCAGCATTTTCCCAAATAGCGTCTCAGAACGAGCTAATGTAAGTACTACCGCAAATGTGACAATAGCGCCTAACAATCCCAATAGCAGTTGCAGCCATACCGTATCACCAACAAATGAAACTTCCATTGGCACGAGGTAGAGACCCAGAGCCGCAAGCAATAGACAGCCCAGTTGAATATCCATTAAAAAAAAGAAAACCGGCAGGCTTCGCCGTGCCGGACCAATCGCTTCCATTCCTGATTTTTCCCTTTGCCTATTGATTTCCTGAGCCTCTGACAACCTTCAAGCTCGCTCGCCCATCCGCAGAAATCATCAATTCGGCCACGCCACCGTCCCGCAGTTGTTTTTCCAGATCCAGGGCTTTTTCCTTCGGAGCAAAGTAGGCTTCAATACCGTAGCGAATCCGGTAGCTATCTGATGAATTCCAAAAATTCTGGCCTGCTACCCGCCCTCGAATAAAGACTCCGCCCTGTGGTTGTTCAAGGCTGACAGAGGCGCGTTCATACAATCCGGATGCCCCTTTCTCTAAGCCCACATAAACCACCTCTCCCTGACGCAGTCGTCCCTGCCCTTTAAACAAGGCTTTATCTAAGGTGGAAAAGGCGTAATTTAATTGGGCATAGTTACCCCGAAACAATGAGCGCGGGTCTACAGGAACAGTTTTCACTGAGACAGGCTGGCCCGTCCACAGCGGCATTTGAGCCTTAATATACATTCCTAACAGTATAAAAAACTGCACGCCAATGGCGGCAACCAGGCCAATCACAACTCTACGTTTCATCGCAAACTTCCCCCCGCCTGGTGATATTTCCAATACTTGGCTGCTGCCAGCAATAAAACTGCGAAGAGAATGAACAGGAGAGCAGCTCCTATATAGTCGCCAATCAAGTCAATATAGCGCAGCAGAGCCGTCAACAGGACCGCCATAACTCCTAGGAAGAAGTAGTGTGAGATACCATCGTGAATACCCCTGAAGATCAACCAGATTCCACAGGCAATCAGGGCGAAGTTTGTAAAAATTTGTAACCAAACTGCGTAGTCACTGGAGCTGGCATTCGTTACGAGCGCAAGTACTGCCGCAAAAACACCGCACAACCCCAGTCCGAATAGTAACCTCTGAGACAGCAGCGCCAACACTATCGACACAGCAGACATAGTCCCCACTACCGCCCACATAGAAGGTAGGTGACTCCAGGGGGCTTCTATCATCTCCTCCCAGGGATATTCAAAGCTAAAAATCAGCAAGCCAATTAAAGTAAACCGAAGGCACCAAATAGAGATTACTGCTGCGTAGTCCTTGGCTACCGCCGACGGGCGAGTTGCCAACCAATGGGCAAAGCAATACATCAGGATAAAGAGCGAGACTGCAACAGCAAAGTTCTCCGGATAAATATCCGCACTAAATTTCCCATCCTGCAAACGCCAAAATTCTGACAGGGAAAATTCCAGCCAAAAACCTAAGCCAAAGATAAACGTCAGCAAGAGAATCACGCTCGCACGACCACTTAACAGAATATAGAGGGCCCCCAGCAGGAAAATTGGGAACAGGGCGGGGTAAAAGCCTAAACTCGACTCCAGGAAGAACCAAAGTAAAGCCAAGAGCAAGGACTGCTCTGCAATCCACGGGCTGCGGGTAATTAAAGCAAATGGCAAACTACCCAGTGCCCACCAGAAAATACCATCTGGCATATGCTCGCCCAAGTGGTATACCTGTGCGATCAAAATAATCGCCGCACCAAAAAACAGGTTACCTAACAAGAACAAGCCCTCTCCGGCCTTCCGGTCTCCAGACAGGTAAACCTTAAACGCCACTCCCTGGGTCACCAAGGTCAAAGCGATCAGTCCCCCCATTCGCAACGCTCTGGGGATTTCCTCCCAATTGGCTCCAATCAGTGTAATCACCGCCAGCCCGATAAAGAGATAGGCCAACCCAATCAAAATACGATATCCAAGTGTTCTTTCTTGCGCCCGGTGGTAATCCACTTCATAGCGGGCACAGATCTGCTCAGCCTGAGCTTCACTGATCACACCGTCTTCAACCCAATCTCCGGCTTCGCGGGCCAGGTCATGCTTAAGCAACCGAATCAATCGCATAGATGCGCCTTGTGAAAAATTACCCATACCCGATGGATGGGTATTAATACTTTGGTCCCGAGTATCCCCGATGTAACCAGCGACCTCAAATTGGTACGGATTGAAGACTAAATTATCGCCAGGCTGCCTAGATAGCAGAAAACTATCTCAGATATTTAAATTGTTAATTTCTATTATTGATTGCCATTCAATAGCATAAACAGCATCAAAGTTAAGAGCCAGGCACCCAATAAGGAGCTAACCATGTCCCGCTATATCGAATCCGAACTCAAGCCGTTTAACGCCAAAGCCTACCAAAATGGCGAATTTCACGATGTAAGTGACTCTGACGTCAAAGGTAAATGGGCCGTATTCTTCTTTTACCCCGCCGACTTCACCTTCGTATGCCCCACTGAATTAGGCGATCTGGCAGACAACTATGAGGAGTTTAAGAAGCTGGGTGTAGAGATCTACTCAGTCTCCACAGACACTCACTTCACCCACAAGGCCTGGCACGATTCCTCTGACACCATCGGTAAGATCCAGTACCCGATGATCGGTGATCCTACCGGTACCATTACCCGCAACTTCGGTGTAATGATTGAGGAAGAAGGCATTGCCGACCGTGGTACTTTCGTAATCGACCCGGAAGGCCGTGTTCAAATTGTGGAAATTACTGCTGGCGGTATCGGCCGCGATGCCAGTGAGCTGCTGCGCAAGATCAAAGCTGCTCAGTACATCGCTGCTCACCCGGGTGAAGTTTGCCCAGCGAAATGGAAGGAAGGTGAGGAAACCCTGGCCCCCTCTCTCGATCTGGTAGGCAAAATTTAAGTCTTCCCAAGCCCTCACAGGATTGGAACTGGCCTTGCCCGCCCTTTTGGCGGGCATTGTCGTTTTTACTACCTGGCCCCCCCCCCTTAATTCCCAACAGCTATCAGCAAAATAATCCGTTGAGGGAGGCTTACGGCGTCACAGCTCAGTGTATCTACCACCCACGCCTCTCAACTCACTCACAAATAAAAAGCTATCTAAGTATAAGCTTTAATTGCCAAATACTATCAAATGTATAGCTATTGGTAATTTCTATTAAAAAACATTAGTCGATAGTATAAATCCCGTTCCCAAACAACGACCGACAAGACAGTGATAAATAAGGAGCTATCCATGTCACGTTACATCGAATCCCAGCTGAAACCCTTTAACGCCAAGGCTTATCAAAACGGCGACTTCTTCGATATCAGCGACGCCGACGTTAAAGGCAAGTGGGCCGTATTCTTCTTCTACCCCGCGGACTTTACCTTCGTCTGCCCCACTGAGCTGGGCGATCTTGCCGACAACTATGAAGAGTTCAAGAAATTGGGCGTTGAGATCTACTCCGTATCTACCGATACCCACTTCACTCACAAAGCCTGGCACGACTCTTCCGACACCATCGGCAAAATCCAATACCCGATGATCGGCGACCCCACCGGCACCATCACCCGCAACTTCGGTGTGATGATCGAGGAAGAAGGCATAGCCGATCGCGGCACCTTTGTAATCGACCCGGAAGGCCGTATCCAAATTGTCGAGATCACTGCCGGCGGAATCGGCCGCGATGCCAGCGAGCTGTTGCGCAAGATCAAAGCGGCCCAGTACATCGCCGCTCACCCCGGTGAAGTCTGCCCGGCCAAGTGGAAAGAAGGCGAAGAGACCTTAGCCCCCTCCCTAGATCTGGTAGGAAAGATTTAACCCAAATACCTCTGACCCGGCCCATCAAAAGGTGGGCCACAACCAAGCCTTAAATTGTTAGAGAAAGGACACACCGATGTTGGACGCAAACCTGAAAAAACAACTGGACACTTACCTGCAGAATATCGTCAAACCGATCGAGATTCGTGTGTCCACAGATAACAGTGAAAAATCCAAAGAGCTGGAGGCGCTGGTAGATGAAATCTCCGGACTCTCCAACAAAATTACTGCACAGCAGAGTCAAGCCAAGCGCACGCCGAGTATGGCCATCGCCCCTGCCGGAGAGGAACCCCGGGTTAGCTTTGCCGGTATTCCCCTGGGACATGAATTTACCTCACTCGTACTGGCACTATTGCAAGCGGGGGGCCATCCCTCAAAAGCAGACCCGGAGCTACTGGAGCAGGTACGAAACCTGAAGGGTGAATTCCACTTTGAAACCTATATCTCCCTCTCTTGCCAAAACTGCCCGGATGTTGTCCAAGCGCTGAACCTGATGGCAATCCTCAACCCAAACATCACCCACGAAATGATCGACGGTGGCCTGTTCCAGGAGGAAGTTGAAAAGCGCAATGTTATGGCTGTACCTGCGGTTTACCTCAATGGTGAACACTTCGGCCAAGGCAGGATGTCCCTCGAAGAGATTGTTGGAAAACTGGATACTGGCGCAGCCGAGCGTAAAGCTGAAGAACTGAATGAAAAAGCACCCTACGATCTTTTAGTGGTAGGGGGTGGCCCAGCGGGCGCAGCGGCTGCTATTTATGCCGCTCGCAAAGGCATTCGCACTGGCATAGTGGCAGAACGCTTCGGCGGCCAGGTAATGGATACCGTAGGCATCGAGAACTTTATCTCTGTACCTTATACCGAGGGCCCCAAGCTCGCAGCCAGCCTTGAGCAACACGTAAAAGAGTATGGTGTTGATATCATTACCGATCAACGCGCAGCCAACTTGCGACGCAACGAAATGGTAGATATCAAACTACAAAGCGGTGCTACCCTATCCAGCCGCTCTGTAGTATTGGCTACCGGTGCCCGCTGGAGAGAACTGGGGGTACCTGGCGAAGCGGAGTACCGCACCAAGGGCGTAGCCTACTGCCCCCATTGCGACGGCCCCTTCTTTAAAGGTAAGCGTGTAGCCGTTATCGGTGGCGGCAACTCGGGCATCGAAGCAGCTATCGACCTCGCCGGAATCGTCGAGCACGTCACCGTACTGGAGTTCGCCGATAAACTGCGTGCAGACGAGGTGCTGGTACGCAAGGCTCAGTTAATGGATAACATTGATATTATCGTCAATGCGCAAACCACCGAAGTACTCGGCGACGGCAACAAAGTTAACGGCCTGGCCTATACCGATCGAGAGAGTGGTGAAAACAAGCAACTCGACCTGGCAGGCGTCTTCGTACAGATTGGCCTGGTACCCAATACGGAGTTCCTTAACGAAACCGATATAGAGATGAATCGCATGGGCGAAATCGTGATCGACGAGCGCGGCGCAACTTCAGTCCCCGGCGTCTACGCCGCCGGCGATGCGACCACTGTCCCCTACAAACAGATAGTGATCTCTATGGGTGCAGGTGCAACTGCTTCGCTGGGCGCATTTGACTACTTGATTAGGTCTTCGGTTGAATAACACCAAAGCGTTAAAAAGGGCCAGTCATTGACTGGCCCTTTTTTATATTCACTTTAAGCATGGACAATATAGGAGAACAGATTTCAAGCTAAGACCTGAGCCCACATAAAATATCATGCGCCATTTATAAACCTATATTTATAATGGACACTAAATCCGCACCTTTAATTTATATATATTATTAACAAACCAAAAACAAACTGATTAAACCCTATAAAATACCACTTGGCATCACCTATCAATTACTAATCGAAAGAAAACTTTAGAGTAAATAATAGACTCATTATCTTGGGAGCCCCCCATGAAGAAGCCAAGCCTAACGCTATTTTTAACCCTGCTACCAACCTTTGGATTACCTTTAGCCTCAAACAGTTTTGCTGTGAGCTGTGGTGACACGATTACTACCCAGGAATCCCTCACAGAAGACCTCTCCTGCGAAACCAATCCAGCCCTCACAATTGACGGCCCCGGTGGCGGGCTGAACTTAAATGGGTTTACTGTTACCTGTATAGAACCATTACATGAGGGCATCTATCTAACAGGGCTAGCTGCAAGCCTGTTTAACGGCGTAATAGACAATTGCAATGACTCAATAGCACTTACGGAAGATGGTGTTCATTTTGTCAGTGATATTGAGATTAACAATCTTGTAGGTGTGGGCGTACGTATTGAAAGTAACAGTAATTTTGTTACCGGCATCGTGATACCTTTTAATGGTACGCAATATGCAATAGGCATAGAAACAGCTAATCCCGCAAGCCTCAATCAGATCACTGGAAATTTTCTAGAGTTCCCGGGATTTTCAGGAATATATATCGAGGGGCGAAGCAATACAGTCACCGGAAATGAAATTCTTAACCCTGGTGATTTTGGCATAGCTCTTGATTCCGATGGAGGGAGCAACTTAATCCTACTTAACACTATAATCAGTGACAGTAAAGCGAGAATATTCAACACTCTCAATGGCGATGGAGATGTGGGAATATCTGTAAGTTCAGATTCAAATCTCATTTCTCAAAATAGTATATCGAACAGCACCACTGGAATCAGAATCAATAACAGTGACAGCAATACAGTAAGCAGCAATGAAGCTGACAATAACACTGACTATGGCATAGTGATCGAGGGAACTAGCGCAGAATTCAATAACATTTTATCTAATACAGCCAATGACAATGGTATATTCGACCTTTACTCCCCTGATGATCCGAACTGCACATCTTCGAACAACTGGATTGGCAATAGTTCTACCATTAATGACCCTAACTGCTTGGATTGAGGCTTTGCCAAACTAAATCCATAAAATTATCTAGTTAAGCAATAGCCGAGCGGTATATTGCTTACTTATAAAGTATAAAAAAGTAAAGAATCTCTTAGCAATCATTCGTAGCCAATACTCCCCGATAACGGATTGAGAGTGAAATCAATACTCACATCTTCATAGCCCCCAAATTACAACCATGCCAGCACTAATGGGATAAAGCTAAAACTGACTTCTACCAGAAAAAAAGTATTACGCAAAAGTTCCAGACACCCATAAACCTTACTGAAAGTAAGATTCAATATTTACAATGGGTTTTAAAATCAAAGCCATAATTTAAATTAAATATTATCGAAAACAAATAAAAAAGCTAATAATAGTAAAAGTAACGCTAGCCCAGCTTACGCACTCATCCAATCTAACCATAGAAAATGAATCACCCTCAATAACATAACAACCGCGAACAAGGAATGGAAAGTATGAAAAAACTAAAATTAGCCCTTGCCTATTTTCTTTTGCCCGCTGCTGGAATAGCAATTTCCTTCGAAAGCTATGCTGTTAGCTGTGGAGATACCATTACCTCCCAAGAAACACTGACTCAGGACTTAGTCTGTGCCACTAATCCCGCACTAACAATTACCGGTCCCTTGGGCGGACTTGATATGGATGGATTTACTGTTACGTGCTCTGCCTCAACAGACGACGGCATACTCCTAAATGGCCTATCTGCTAGTTTAACCTCTGGAGTTATCGATAACTGTAACAACTCTATTATGTTACAAGACGATGGGTCCCACTATGTTACAAGTGTTGATATAGATGATCCTGATGGAGTAGGAGTACTTATTTCAAGCGATAGTAACTTTGTCACCGGCATCCAGATACAATCTGATGGCGTAACCTCCGGAAATGGTATAGAAACTGAAGATCCCGCTAATTATAACCAAATCATCGGAAATACTATCGATAGCACCGGTGGAGATGGAATATATCTAGAGGGAATCTCAAACAATGTTACTAGCAATATAATCACAAATGCTGGTGGTGACGGTGTTGATTTCGATCCCGATGGTCGTTCAAATATCCTTATATTGAATGTTATTGATAACAGTACAGACGTTGGCATTGAGATAGATTCCAACTCTAATCTCATTTCTCAAAATGTAGTGACAAATAACGTGACAGGTATCAGGGTTGAGAGCGCTGATAACAACACCATTAGTGTAAATAGTGTAAGTGATAACAATGACTACGGAATATCTATTGAAAGTGGAAGCGCCGACGGTAATACCGTCTTATCTAACTCCTCCTTAAACAATGGGATCTTTGACCTTTACTCACCCAACGATCCAACTTGCACTGATAACACCTGGATAGGTAATACTTTTGTTACCCGTGACCCTTCATGTTTAGAATAAATTAAACCCTAAATAACTCAAAACTAAAGGCGATAATCAAGTTCTGTATCGCCTTCTCTCAATGACTATCATTTGGGCAATAGAATACCTTGTAAGTTAAATCATACATTGTTACCGGCAGTCCTCTATCAAGCTTTCTTCAGCAAGAATTTCAAACCGACAATAAGTAAAACCTCCCATTAAACTAATGTCCCACTAAATCAGCACTTACCTCTCATAGCATCTATCTAGGCCATCTATCAAACTCATACTTGTATCAACCCCATTCACAAGGAGTACGTGCCAGATTGTCGGCCAAATTCCGATGATCAGGCTAGTGAACGGTGATTGATACGACCTCAACCTTGAAAATGCAATGGAAAACGACATTGGTCGTACAGTCTCATCACTAAAGGAGTTTATGATGAAGAATATTGCACCTCTAGCCGCCAGTATTGCCCTGGCAATCATTAGCCAGGGCGCTATCGCCGACACCAATACTGCAACGGTTTACCAAGAAGGTCTTGGGAACACTGCAACAGCTGATCAAAGTGATCCAACCGCCACAAACAATACCATCGATCAAACTCAGATCGGTGATAACAACACCAGCTATGCGGAGCAATCCGCTAACAGTGATGGTGGCACGATCATTCATAACCAAACTGGCGATATGAATACCGCCGAGTCCTATCAGGATAACTCTGTAGGCGCCTATATCGAGATCAATCAGGGAGACAACAATCAGTACGTCTTCACTCTCCAGTCATTTGTTGACGGTAGCACCATGTCCATTACCCAAGATGGGGATGGCCACAGTGCAACCTTAACTCAAACCAATAGTACCGATGATGTTATTGTGGTGACTCAAGCTGGGGTAAACCAAACCGCATTTGTTACCCAAACACTGACGTCAAACAGTGAAGTCTATGTAGATCAGCTCGGCGACTCCAACCTGGCGACCCACAATCAAGTCAATGGGGACTCCCACTACTCCTACTCATATCAGGACGGTACTACCAACACCCTAAATGTGATTCAAACCAACGATGATCACGAGAGCAACCTCTGGCAAATTGGCGACAACAATGTTGCCATTCATAACCAGACGGGTTCAGATCACTACGCACTGACCGAGCAGCTCGGAACTTCCAACTTTGCCAATATTACGGCAACAGGTATTGGTTCTTCCGCTCAAACTTACCAAAATGGTGTGGGTAACGCCCAAACAACAACGCAAATTGGCGATGCGCAATCTGCTTTTGCCAATCAAACCGGAAACGCAAACGTAGGTGTGATTCTACAGTAAACGCTTCATCTCGCAGTGCTGCCCATAAATGGGCAGCACCCATGGACTCATTGGCACCGAAAGACCATCTTCCAAAGAGTTATTTCCCAAATAACTCTTCCCTTACATCCACATACCTAGCAATAACCCAAGTTCTTTACCAACTTATATAGGCGACTTCGTGTTCGTCATAGGTACAATCCGCACCGTTAGTTAGTCTCTCCGTCCCATCTATCAGGATAAGTCGCCTCTATCTGATGACGCAACATACCTTTACCCCACGCATAACTAGACAAAGGATAGCCAAGACTTCCTCGCCGTTCAGCAGCCCTATTCGCCACTTATCCTAATTTTAATCCAGAAGAAAAAGATAGCTCTAAGATGGCAAGCATTCAGCAGGTGAACACAGAGAGAATAGTTGTGCGATATATTCAAACTAGATTTTCAAAGACAAACGCAAAGTTAAAGTCGCTTTTCTTAGCCGCCGGCCTGTTTTCTACTACAGCAAGTGCTGGTGGCATTGATGGAGAATGGAAGGCCACTATCCAAACAGAGAGTGACAAGGTACTTCCGATTGTCCTCCATTTTGATCAGGATAACGATAAATGGACGGGCGTACTGGATAGCCCTTCACAAAATGCCTATGGCATAGAGATGTCATCCTTGGACATTAGCGGCAACAACATATCCTTCGAAATTGAAGACTTACAAATCAGCTACGAGGGGGCGTACAACCCAGTAGTTGAGCTTATGTTCGGATCATTTACTCAAGGGAAGTCACAGACTCTTAACTTCAGAAAGATAAATACTGCTAAACCGGATAACCGTCCACAAATACCAACAGGCCCCTATCCCTATACTGTTGAAGAGGTAAGTTTTAAAAGTACAATCACAAATAATATAATCTCTGGAACATTGACCAAACCAAACTCAAGGATAAAAGCTACTGCGATCCTGATTAGTGGTTCGGGGCCGCAAGACCGGGATGAAACCGCATTCGGCCATAAAGCATTTGCGGTAATTGCCGACTATTTAACCCGGCAAGGGTACGCGGTATTGCGTTATGATGAACGAGGAATTGGTGACTCTACCGGGAGTTTCTCCACGGCAACTACCGAAGATTTTGCCAATGATACCAGTGCAATTGTGGATTATCTGAACAGTCGTAACGATCTCCCCAAGGGTAAAACGGGCTTGATTGGGCACAGCGAGGGGGGGATGATAGCCCCCATGGTAGCCAGCAGTCGTGATGATATTGCGTTTACAATTCTTCTCGGCGGTCCAGGGGTTAAACTACAAGAGCTCTTTTTCGACCAGTGGCACAGGGATAGAAAGCACAGCGGTGTAACTGAGAAAAACCTACAAGAGTTACGCAAGCTTGATAAAATTATTTTTGAACAATTTGCTCATCTTCCCATTGGGGGAACTATCAGTGATGAGTTGCACCAATATCTCTATAAGACTGTTGAACTCGAAGGCTTGAAAGGAGGTAAACTGGAAGCTCAAGTTGAGGTACTTAAAAAACAGTATTCCACCCCTTGGTTTCGTTATGCATTGAGCTTCAACCCTGAGCCCTATTTAGAGGGTACAAAATGTCCTATTTTGGCTCTTAACGGCTCACTGGATTTTCAAGTTGATGCGGAAATGAACTTGGGCAATATAGAAAAGGTGTTGATTAAATCCAATCATAAGGATTATGAAATTATTGAACTCGATAAAATGAATCATCTCTTTCAAACAGCCGAAACAGGTAGCTATGCTGAGTATGCGGAAATAGAGGAAACCTTTTCCCCTATTGCACTTGAGACGATGTCAATCTGGCTGAACGAGAGATTCTGATTTTATTTTCAACTAAACTCTGTGGCCCCAGAACAAGGGGCCACTTTATTAACATGTATTAATTTATGAAGTTACTGAAGTCCCCCGCACCTACGCCAAAATTCTTAGTGTACCATTTTGGCGGCTGGCTAATATTCGCCCTAGTGAACTCCATTTCTCGTGGGTTACTTACCGATGAAAATTTTGAGCAGCTCGCCATACATGCACTCACCCTGATATTAACCTGCGGAGCTTTAACACTAATCATCAGAGAAATGATTTATCGTTTTGACCTCTTAGATAAAAACTGGAGGCAACAGTGGCCCTACTTCGCTCTATCCTCAATCTCACTCGCATTTACCTGTGCTTATATTTCAGTTATCTTTCTATTCTCATATTATAATTTAATGGGGTATGCCATTCCCGATTCAATTTGGCATAACGTACTTGGCAACTGGCTTATCATGACTATTTTATTGGTAAGCTGGACCCTAATTTATATTACAGCAGTTAATCAAGACCGTTTACTCAAGGCTGAACAGGAAGCCATTCAACTTAACCTACAGCTCAATGAGGTTAAAATGGCAGCACTTATGGGGCAGCTTAACCCACACTTTCTATTCAATGGACTAAACAATATTCGGGCCTTAATTCTCGAGGATGCTACTAAATCAAGAACGATGCTGACAAACCTCTCTGATCTACTGAGATATACATTGATGGCGCATAAACAGAAAACCGTGCCACTCAGAGATGAGCTGGAAATTGTTTGTCAATATATCGACCTCCTCAAAATACAATATGAAGATCGTTTGACTTTCAAGTTGACAACTGATCCAGAATTGATGGGAGAACGAATCCCTCCTCTTATTATCCAACTGCTTACAGAAAATGCGATACGCCACGGAATTGAAAAGTCCAAGCATGGCGGTGAAGTAACCATCAGAGTATCCCATGAAGAGGAACACCTAGTCATCACGGTAGCTAACCCAGGGACCTTAGAACTAAACGCACCTCTAGAAACAAAGCCCAGCAAAAAGAAAAATGAAAATACCGGATTGGGGCTAGCTAATATAAAAAAACGATTGACTCTTCAATATGGTAACAACACATCCTTCCAGATAAAGCAACAGGGGCAGCAAGTTATTGCCCAATGCCATGTTCCTACTTCATCTCTACAGTTGGCGGTATAATAAGTGAAAGCCATTATTATTGAAGATTCCAGACTCGCTCGCAATGAATTGAGAGAGCTGTTAAAGCCTCACAAAAATATTAACTTAGTTGCAGAGGCAAAAGATTGTGAGCAGGCAGTTTCTCTGATTCTAAAAGAACAACCAGACTTACTTTTTTTAGACATTAATCTACCGGACGGGGCTGGCTTCGACATACTAGAACAGCTTGAAACTGCACCCCAGGTTATTTTCACAACCGCTTATGATGAATACGCCATACAAGCATTCGAAGTCAACGCATTAGACTATCTCCTCAAACCAATCAACCCGGAAAAATTAAAGCGGGCCCTTAACAAAACACTAAGTGATTCTTCCTTACAGGATGATAATCACTCATCGAACTACCTAGACACCAACAACAAGATCTTTATCAAGGACGGAGAGCGTTGCTGGCTAATAGAAATAGGAAATATCCGTTATTTTGAAAACTGTGGAAATCATGCTCAAGTATTCTTTGATAACAACAAACCGTTTATTTATAAATCATTATCTAAAATTGAACAGCGTTTAAATCCTGAGGTTTTCTTTCGCGCCAATCGCCAGCAAATCATAAACTTGAATTTTATTCAGGATATTCAACCATGGGTCAATAGTGGGCTACTAATAACAATGACCGATGGAAAAGAAATAGAGGCTGCAAGACGCCCCGCTACTCGCTTACGGGAAATGCTAAGTTTGTAGGTCGGCCGTATAACCTGCTGCCAGGTACCATGCTGGCAGCAGCATCTCTATTACTCACCTCGTATAAATACTCTGCTGCTAATCTGAAACATCAATTTTAGCGGCATACTTTTAATCCAGTAAAGTCCAAAGATGGACAGCTTGCCAAACTACCTGAATATCGATTCAGCTTATGAAATATGCGTCCATAATAGGAGATGACACAATTCTTTACTCATTTTTAATGTTGTTTACAAGACGTCCTGAAACACACCCTAATTTATGTAGAAAGGAATCTATCAAATGTTCAAACGAGCTTCCTGTTTGGTTTTAACAGCCCTTTTATTCAGTATCACCAATTTGGTGGCGGCACAGCCAAATAACTTAGAAGAGAATAAAAAACTCGCAATGCAAGCTGTGGGGTTATGGCTAAGCGGCAATAAGATAGATCCCAAGACAATTTTATCTCCTAACTATATAAACAACCTGGATTCTGCGACAACGGATAGCGCAGGCCCACAAAAGCGTAACCTCAAACAATTTGAAGAAGAGGTGGCTAAGTTTCACAAGGCTTTCAAAGACATCAAGGCGGTCAGTACCAAGCAAGTAGCTGAAGGAGATTTAGTCGCAACCCATGTTACAGTCAGCGCTAATCATGTCGGCTCGTTTATGGGGGAATCTCCAACCAAAAAAACAATCACCTGGGATGCCGTGGAATTCTCCAAGATTCAGGACGGCAAAATAGTCGAAGCTTGGGTCACTTGGGATAAATATGGATTCCTAAAGCAGCTTGGTGCACTGAAGTAGTCAATTGCGGAGTAATACTATCCTTGACAGCAAGTCAGGATACATTCCCGAATGCGACATTCATGCTGCTCTGAATCCAAATAATCAAGATCGTCGATATTTTGATCGGTGTCTTTTATGAGTTTAGAAACTCCATCTCGAGAACTTGGCCCACAAGAGGCCTTATTTATAGAGATGACAAGACTCTCCTATGGTGGCTTACAATTTGTTTCTTTCATTAGAGTCTGCAAATCGTTAAGTATTGACACTTTACGCACAGGATTAAAGTACCTACACAAACGCCACCCTCTTCTACGCGCTCGTATCCAAAGAGGGGAAAAACTTCGCTGGATTTGCGACGTTGACTTTAATGATATCCCATTAAATATAAGCCAAGTTAGTGACACTCTCAATTTAGAGGATGAGTTTAAAGTTCACGGCATAAACTGCCTGGACAGTGAAAAATATGTATACAGCATAAAGCTATACCTCAATAAAGAAGGTCTCGTAGAGTGGATTTCCGTCATCAATATACATGCAGCATTTGATGGCAGATCAGTAATGACTATATTTTCAGACTTAGACAAATTCCTGCAATCTAACGAAACACTTAAACAGGCCAAGTCACTACCTCTACAAGAGAGTATTGCGAGCCAGCTAGAGTCAGCTGGATACTTTGGAGAAAAAGAGGTCGAGCACAAGAATACCGGAGATTTTAGCTGGCCAGTAGAGAAGCAGGCCCCTCCTACAGAACGTATATCTTGTGCCGTTTCATACCTGATGCCCCCAGAGAAGATCCACAAACTCGCCCAATGGGGCAAGGATAATGGCATTAAAATAACAGCCATTTACTGTGCTATTGCATCCATAGCAGCTCGAGCCATACCTATCTACAAGCATCTAACTGAAGTAATTTTGGCCATGGATGCTAGGGGATTATGCTCTCCCAATATCCCCATAGGGCACATTGGAGCGTTTTCAGAAACTACCAGTTTAAAATTACCTGAAAACATAGAGTCCGCTGAGGTTATCGAAGTTGCTAAACAACTTCAACAGCAGATTCTTTCAGTTCTCCTCAAGCAGAGTCCTATGACAAAAAACCTAAGTTCTGACTATAAGATGGATGATATCACTCAAATGGCTTCAGAGATAACAGCCCAACATAAGTCATTTCCAGCAGGTATTATTGTTTCCAATGTGGGCAGTATGCGCTTACTAGCTGATGAAATGCAGTATTTTGAGATCCAAAAGCCTATGATCACCCTAACCAATGGTATAAACCCAATCATGGCAGTAACCTACACCACCTACCGCAATGCTGTTTTTGTCTTTGGGTATTGTGAACCATTGATTAGCAGACATAGTATCGATTTATTTGTTAATGAATATATGCGTATATTAAATAGCCTTATTTCAGAATAGTATTCCATGCGATAAATTACTTTAAGTAAACAGCCTTGAAAGGGAAACCCTGAAAATAACAATCAAAAAAGCTAAACCCTCATACAACTAAGCACCTCATAAACCCGCTAAAAATCAACTTGTTTTTTTAAAGTGCCAAGCAACTATTTATATTAGCAAAGCTACTTAAGCTGGAACATATTGCTCATCCCATAAGCTGAGTAAATTTCTTGCATCGCCTCTTCTGTAGTCTTGTTAATTTTCTCTATAGTGGGATTTAAGCCTGTGCCATCAACAGTTGTTCTAAATGAATGCTTACCAGGCTGAACAATCAGAGACTGAATGCCAAATTGAGCCAGCTCCACGCGGTAGTTTTCTCCGATTCCCTCTATTGCGTGCTTGGTAGTATTATATGAGCCAAGAAAAGGTAATACGAATTCCCCCAAAATACTTGATATCTGGACAATAGCTCCACTACCACGCTGTTTCATTTGCTGCAAGACCGCATGAATTAGTTGTTACAATCCAAACACATTAATTTCAAAAACCAAGATACATAATCTAGCTGCATTACTTCCGCTAGATATCATTGCATATGCTATATCAATAGAAAGGCGGAGCTTACCAGCGTCGGATTTCGAGACAAGTCACCACCACCTAGAACAATTACACTTTCTACTTAAGCTCCGCGTAAACTCCTTACTATATTGCTTATAGATTTTGTTTTATTACCATTCAGTCTTTGAAGATATAAAATAAAAGTTAATATACCTTTGGGAGTTTGTCTTTAAAAAGGCAAAACCCATAAGGAATAGATGGTTTTGGGTACAACATGGCAAGTAAGTTCAACGCCTCTTTCAAAAAGACTATTATTGCACTTGTGTACATTGCTGTTGGTTATGCTTTTTTCGCCTACGTTTATAACAATTTTTTTACGCAAACAACCACATTCCCCCGAGAGTCGGTCACGTATGATCTTACTCACAATACCGATTATCTCCAGCAAAAAGACACGATTAATATCCTCGTCGTAGCAGGCGGAGGAGTCAGAGGCTTAATTCCTCTACATGTACTGCAGTATATTGAAGACAAATTAGGGAAACCCCTTGATCAGGTGTTCGACGTTTTTTCAGGGGTTTCCACTGGAGCCATTATCGCAACAGGCCTCAATATTCCTGATGAAGCTATTCCCAGCAGAAACGGGCAAAAGCTATCCCATCTCGACTATCTGGTTGATATCTATGAGAACGAAGTAAATTACCTTTTCTCTCCCCCTTGGTATCACAAGTTCCTAACCGCAGGCGGTCTGTTTTCACCCTCTTACTTTGGCAGCCGATTACATGAGGTAATGGAAAAACATTATACTAAAGACCTTAACTTTACTGAACTTGAGAACTACGTAATCATTCCTTCTTTAAACTTAAAGGACGGACAGATACATCTTTTCAAGAACAAAGGTGAGACGGTTAATTATCTCCCCACCGATCGGCTTTATCAATTAATGACAGCCGCGGTAAGTGCTGAAACGGCTTTTCCACCTGTCGTATTCAATTATTCGGAAGATGAAGGTATCCAGCATTGCGAGCCTGAATTCGCAGAATCGGAAAACGAATCCCAATGTGTGTTTGCAGATGCAGCTATAGCTATGAACAACCCGGCCAGTATGATTCTTCGAGATGTTATCAACGAATTTCCCGATAAAAATTACTACATCCTGGTATTAGGTGCTGGCAGCCCTCGACTCCTTAGCTCAACAACAAACTACGACACATTGAAAAACTGGGGACAAATAAACTGGTTTCGAGATGCATTAACAAATATGCAGCGCTCAATGGATACACACCAGCTCCATACACTGGAAATTGCAAAGTCTTTATCTGAAGAAGGGAGGATAGAATACGACTATCTAAATATCGAAATTCGAGAGCCTTTTATCGGCATATTTGAGCATAAGAAGCTCCCAAAGTTAAAGGACTATTCGGACCAACTAATCAAAGACAATCAGGCCCAAATCGATCTAATTATCGACCATTTAAAAAGTGAGAGCATTAAAAATTCAAGTGATAAGTCTTGACAGGCGACTCTTAAATCAACATGGGGGAAACCTAGAAGGTTTCCAGGCATCTATGTGTTACCTCCTTGACCCACCTGTATATTTACAAATGCCTGGTACTGACTTAAAAACACTTCGCCAGAGAGCTTTTGTAAAAAGCTACTTTTCTCCAAGCGGTCCATCACCGGACCTTTAACTTCAGAAAGATGAAGTCGAACACCTCTATTAAGTAAGATACTGTTTATACTTTCCAGTACTTCCAAGGCGCTCCAATCAATTTCATTGACTGCACTACACATCAGAATAACATGCCTGACCTGGGAATTACCTGCTAGACGGCTATAAATACGCTCTTCCAATGAACTTATATTAGAGAACATCAGACGGCCATCTACTCTAAAAGTAAGAATCTCAGAAGCAGTTTTAACTCGGTGTCGATCTATATTGCGGAAATGCTCAGTGCCTTCGATTAATCCTACCTCTGCAATATGAGGCTTTGATGCGCGCCAAATAAATAATAATAGCGATGCACCCACTCCACAGAGCACGCCCGACTCAACGCCAAATAATAGGGTAACGAAGATTGTCACCGCTACAGCAACAAAATCCGCCTTGGAAAATTGCCAAGTTTTACGCAAGATAGAAAAATCTACCAGTGAAAGTACTGCAACAATAATAGTGGCAGCAAGAGTAGCTTTCGGAAGAAAATATAGTGGTGACGTGAGAAAAAGAGCCGTGAATCCAATGCCTATTGCGGTAAATAGGCTGGCAAACTGTGTTTGTGCTCCCGCGTCAGCATTTACAACTGAGCGTGAGAAGCCACCACTTACCGGAAATCCACCAGAAAAACCTGCCCCAACATTCGCCAACCCTAAAGCCACCAGCTCTTGGTTGGAATCAACTCTTTGTCTACGTTTTGCGGCTAAAGTCTTTGCCACGGATATCGATTCTACATAGCCGATGATAGCAATCATTAGCGCAGGTAACGCAAGTGACTCAAATAGGGAAAGCGACAGCTTTGGCAAGCTAAATTGAGGCAGCCCCGAAGGAACACTGCCAACAAGGGCTACTCCCCATGCTTCAAGGTTAAAAGTATATGAGAAGTACACGGTTATCAGCACTGCTACTGCGGGGGATGACTTAGACAGAAGATTAGCGGTATCAGCTCTGATTCCTAATCTTTGCAATAGTTTTGCCGCACAAGCTCTAGATAGGTATAGAAATAGCACCACCCCCAAACCGACTAACAAGGTCAACTGATTATAGCCTCCCAATTTTTCAAACAAGCCAGGCAACAGCTCTAATATTGTATCTCCATGGACCGATAGCCCCAGCAATTGGGTAACCTGATTAAGTGCAATTAATAATGCAGAGGCAGTTATAAAGCCGGAGATTACCGGGTGTGATAAAAAGTTAGCGAGAAAACCTAACTTTAATATACCTAATACTGTGAGAATTCCTCCAGATAAGAGCGCCAATATCGCTGCTGCAGTGAGGTAGTCCACCTCACCGCTCGCTGTTACCTTTCCAAGAGCAGCGGCGCTCATTAAGGAGATTACCGCTACAGGTCCTACGGATAGTGTTCGACTGCTGCCTAACAAGCCATAGACTAGCAGCGGAACAATACTCGCATAGAGGCCCACCTCAGGTGGCAATCCGGCAAGCAAAGCGTAAGCAAGGGACTGGGGAATAAGGAGCACGGTAACAATTGAAGCCGCCAGTAGGTCCTGGGTTAGCAGCTGCCGATTATAGGAGTGAATAGTAGCCAGAATGGGAAACCATCTGGTGAGATGCTGCATCGCCATGATCTGTTTTCCGCTCTGGCCTTACGGCCTGAGTTCTATCGCCTTAAAAGAAGGGGGTGAATTGCAGCACCGAAAGTGCTGCACTTTAGAGCTAGGGTTCAATCGATATCAGCACAGCGCCAATATCAAATCCTGCGGCCTGTGCCTGGGAATTGAGCTGCTTTTTATCTGCCCCCATCAGGATCTTGGCACCGGCCCATACCTGGCTGGAACGATTTCCCGTCCGGCAAAACGCGTGCACTTTGTCTCCTTCCTGCAAAACATCACGAAATGCCTCGCAGTGATTCCGCATCAAACGTCCGCGAGTAAAAGGAATAGCCACAAATTTAATGCCCACCGCCAATGCGGCCTGCTCCATTTCCACATAGGAAGGGTGAGTCTCACTCTCACCTTCCGGGCAATTGCATACTACAACTTGTACCCCACTCTGAGCCAATGGCGCCATACTTTCACAGGCTATATGCTCAGAAACGCTCACCTGTTCATCTAATTGTTTAATATTCATTATCACCTCAGTTCTATGCATTCAACTGAATAAATATATCGATCAATAATTTCGTCTAAAGCTGATTAAGCGGCACTTTCAAATAAACCGTACCATTCGATTCTGCCGGGGGCATTTGCCCCGCACGAATATTCACCTGCACAGACGGTACTATCAGCCGCGGCACAGATAAAGTGGCATCGCGCTTGCGGCGCACCGCGACAAAATCTTCCTCGGCAACCCCATCGCGCAAATGAATATTCTCCCTGCGTTGCTCTCCCACACTGGTCTCACACTGATAGCCCCGCTTACCTTTAGGCGGGTAGTCGTGACACATAAACATGCGGGTTTGGTCGGGAAGGGACAAAATCTTGCGCACTGAACGATACAGCTCTGACGCATCGCCGCCGGGGAAGTCACATCGCGCACTGCCAACATCCGGCATAAATAAGGTATCGCCAACAAAAAGCGCATCGCCGATTAGCCAGGCCATATCTGCGGGGGTGTGACCGGGACTGTAAATCACTTTCGCTGCCAGCTTACCGACCTGGAAAGTTTCACCATCCTTAAAGAGATGATCAAACTGACTACCATCTGTCAGGAATTCCCGCTCAAGGTTAAATACATCGCGGAAGATTTTCTGCACCTGGCAAATGTGTTCACCGATCCCAATACGCCCACCCAATTGCTGGCGTAAAAACGGTGCCGCTGATAAGTGGTCAGCATGGGCATGGGTCTCGAGTATCCACTCGAGAGTCAGATCTTTCTCTTGAATAAATGACACCAGCTCCTCAGCACCTCGGCTACTGGTGCGACCTGAGGCTGAATCAAAATTCAGCACAGAGTCCACAATAGCGGCGGAACCCCCTTCCCTGTCGTACACCACATAACTCCAGGTTTCTGTATCCCGATCCAGGAACGGCTGCACCCGGGCACAGTGTTCTTCGTGAGCCATCTTCTGCTCTCCCGTATTCACTACACCAACAATATACAATGTGATATTATATAAAACAATATATTGTCATTGTGTAAATTGATTTAGTTCCTATGCCTGATACTGAACATCTCGATCTCAACAAAATGCGCGATTCCGCTGGCCAGGCGGCAGCGATGCTGCGCTCCCTGGCCAATCAGGACCGATTGCTACTTCTATGTCAGCTCAGCCAGGAAGAGTTAAATGTAGGCGAATTGGAAGAGCGCCTAGGTATTCATCAGCCAAGCCTGTCCCAACAACTGGGTGTCCTCCGTCGCGAAGGCCTGGTCGAAACACGCCGCGAGGGAAAAAACGTCTTCTACCGGGTTGCAGACCCGCGAGTACTCGCCCTGCTGCAAACCCTTTACCAGCTCTACTGTGCGGAGTAATCCCATGACCATCGATTGGACCGCTTTCACTCCAGGCTCCGCACTCGCAGGGGGGCTGCTGATTGGCCTCGCCAGTGCCGCTTTACTCGCCTTCAACGGTCGTATCGCAGGGATCTCCGGCATCATTGGCGGACTGCTTGACCAAATCCAGGGTTCCCTGTGGCGCCTGGCCTTTATCGGGGGGCTATTGATAAGCCCTCTTGCCTGGAAAATCTTTGCAACAGTGCCCGACATTGATATCCAGGCAGGTTATCCCACCTTAATTGCAGCGGGATTACTGGTGGGCCTGGGCACGCGGATGGCTTCCGGTTGTACCAGTGGCCATGGTGTTTGCGGCTTGTCCCGACTCTCCACTCGCTCGCTAACCGCCACCCTGATATTTATGGCTGCGGGCTTCGCAACCGTGTTTCTAATGCGACACTTCCTGATCGGCCAGCTGGGGCAATGATGATGAAAACCAATATCAGCGCACTTTTGGCCGGGCTCACTTTCGGCCTGGGGTTATTGCTCTCCGGTATGGCCAACCCGGAGAAAGTTCTGGGCTTCCTAGATTTAGCCGGCGCCTGGGACCCCTCTCTGGGATTGGTGATGTTTGGCGCTATCGCTGTGGGCCTGCCACTATTCCATTTCATCAGACGGCGGGGACAGTCTATCTGGAAGCAACCGCTTCACCTGCCGGCAAGTAACCGGGTTGATCGCCGATTGGTATTGGGCAGCCTTCTATTTGGCGCCGGCTGGGGACTGGCGGGATTTTGCCCCGGACCGGCGATTGTCGCTACTGGGGCGGGACAACTTAAAGCGGTAATTTTTACGCTCGCCATGCTCACGGGTATGGGGATATTCCAACTCTTCGGGATCAAGCGCACTGCCGCAGTGGAGTAACTTGCGCCCAAGCACAACGGTGAGGCAGCCGCCGTCTATCTTGTTTGAGCAGTTCACACAATTGCGGCAGGAAGAGAGCGGAAACAAGTGTAAGGATGCGGCTACTCCACCTAATCCCTCCATGGCTTCGACGCTACCAGCCCAAGTGGCTGGTGGGAGATAGTGTTGCCGCCCTCCTGGCCAGCATGATGCTGATCCCACAGGCCCTCGCCTATGCCGCACTTGCCGGCTTGCCCCCTTATCTAGGGCTCTACGCTGGGCTGCTCCCATTAATAGGATACGCACTGTTTGGCTCCAGCTCGGTGCTGTCCGTCGGCCCGGTGGCCGTGCTCGCCCTAATGACCGCTTCAGCTCTCACCCCCATAGCCTCACCGGGAAGTCCCGAGTACATTTCCGGCGCCATATTATTAGCGCTCTTGAGTGGAGTAATCCTGCTACTAATGGGGTTTCTTGGCCTCGGCAGCCTCGCCAACCTCTTGAGCCTTCCAGTTGTTGACGGTTTTGTCTCCGGCGCCGCGCTGCTGATTATTGCCGGGCAGATTGCCCCCTTACTGGGAATATCAAGCAATGGGGATACGGTTCTCGAGATATTGATCAGCACCTTTAACCATCTGCCCGAAACCGATCGGGAAGCAGCTCTGCTGGGGCTCATTGCACTGGCCAGCTTAATTGCCGCCCGACTAGGTTTGCCCTTCCTGCTCAGAAAAATCGGGGTCGGCCCAGCACGATCCAAGTTGCTTTCGCGGTTGGCGCCCATGCTTATCGTGGTGATTGCCATTGTGCTCACCGCTATTTTTCACTGGGAGAAGGAATTACCCGTTGTGGGGGTTATTCCCGCTGGCCTACCGCACCTAAGTATCCCCTCTATTAACCCGGGGCTGATTTACAAACTGCTTTTGCCCGCCCTGATTATTGCCCTGCTCGGCTTTGTCGAAAGCTTATCTATTGCTCACTCTATCGCCCAGCGGCGCGGCGAGAAGCTCAACACTAATGCGGAGCTGAGGGGGCTGGGCGCCTCCAACCTTCTCAGCGCATTTTCAGGAGGGTTTGCGGTAACCGGCAGCTTTGCACGGACAGCCGTTAATGATGAGAGTGGAGCAAAAACCCCCCTCAGCGGCGTGATAGCCGCAGTGCTAATCGCCCTGCTACTTCTGTATGCCACCAAAGTCTTTACCGAACTGCCAATCTGCGTGCTAGCTGCCACCATCATTGTTGCAGCCGCAAACCTGATCAACTTCCAGGGTATGGCCCACCACTGGCGCTACGACCGCACCGATGGACTGGCTATGGCCGGCACATTTCTCGGGGTAGTGTTTTTTGGCGTGGAGACCGGGATTGCCCTGGGCGTCGGGCTCTCATTCGCCACATTGATCTGGCGAGCCAGCCGGCCACATATCGCTGTTGTGGGGCGTGTACCGGGTACTGAGCAATTCCGCAATGTACTTCGCCATACGGTGAAAACCGACTCTGAGATTTTGTTCCTGCGTATTGATGAGAACCTGTTTTTTAGCAACATCAATGCGATTGAGGAGCGACTTTTTGTAGAGATAAAGCGACATCGCAATACCCGCCATATGGTGCTGATCTTATCGTCTGTTAACCGGATCGACAGCACAGCGATAGAGCGTCTGTTACAAGTAAACCGGGATTTACAGAATCGAAATATCCAGCTGCATCTGGCTGAGGTAAAGGGGGCTGTACTGGATCGCCTGGGCCACTCCAAGTTACTGCAGGAATTGAGCGGCCGCGTGTTCCTCTCCCCCTACATCGCAGAGCTTGCTCTGCGCCACCATCAAATCTCCGATAGCGACAAACCATCCGAATAAGGTTGCGCGACTTGTAAGACAGCATCAAACACTGGCAAAATATCCAGTATTTGAGCAAAGAGCGCGATGGGCGGAAATAACCTTACCTCTGAACAACAGGCAATTGCAGATCATGCCGGTGGTCACGCCAAGATCATTGCCGTTGCCGGCTCTGGCAAAACCACTGCTCTGTTGCACTACATAAAGAACCGCCTTGATGCAGGTATCGCCCCCGAACGACTGCTGGTATTAATGTACAACCGCAGTGCTCGGGAGGACTTCGACCGCCGCTTACGGCAGCTGACTGAAGGCTCGACACCAGCGGTACATACCTTTCACAGTGTTGGATATCGTTTATACCAACGCATGATCGCCAATGATCAAATCGCTGCTGCCAACCTATCCCCCCTGCCCCAATCCACAATCCAATTACAAATCTGGAAGGCCATTGAAGAGTGCGCGCCTACCCACGAACTCGAAGAGATTAGAGCACGGAAGCAATCTGAGATTGAGGCCGCTGAATTTTTTATCGACTACACCAAAACGATTCTGTCGGGAGATCTCAGCGCATTTCAGGAACTGAAGCTCGGTGATGAATACATGTATTTTCTGCAGGTGTTTCGCACTTTTGAAGCTTGGCGCCGCAGCCAAAATGCGGTTACCTACGCCGATCTGATTTATGACCCAGCCATACTGCTCAGCATGGATGAGGAGATGGCCGAGCAGTACGGCAGTTATTACGAAGACATCCTGGTGGATGAATACCAGGATATCAATGAGATACAGCACTTTTTATTGCGAGTTCTCTACGGAAAATCTGGCAACGTCATCGCGATTGGCGACCCAGACCAAACCATTTATGAATGGCGCGGCTCCAAACCGGATTTCCTGCTCACATTTTTCGATGGGGATTTTCCCCCCTCGAATATTTATCACCTGAGCCGCACTTTCCGTTATGGCCACCAGCTATCCTTGGCCGCCAATCACTTTATTGAGAACAATCGCGATCGCGCCGATATATTCTGTGTTTCAGCCAATGAAGATCAGCAAACAGAAATCGAGTTGGTAAAAACCGATAAGGAGGGGCGCTGGCTTGTAGAGCACCTGCGCCGATGTCAAAAGCAAGGTCAGTCACTCAGGGATGTCGCCGTATTGGTGCGGCTGTGGTCTATCGCCGCTCCTATTGAACTGGCACTGCTGGCCAATAATATTCCCTACCGCTCAGCAAGTCGCAACACCGTCCTTTCGCGCCGGGAGCTCCGCCCCTTATTTTGGAGTTTAAATATTGCCTCCGGTCGATTCGCCGAACTTCCTCCCAAGCGTCGCCAGCAGGGACTTTACGAATGGCTGACCTCTCCCCATGTGCGTATTCCGCGCAAAGTCCTGGAGCCCATCTGTTCATCTCTGGCAGCGCTGGACAAAGGCTGGGGCAAGAAGCTGATTGCCCTACTACCTGAAAACCTGAGCAAGCCCCAGACCAAACGCTTGCGCCAACGGGCAGACCTGCTTACCCAGATCGAGAGCTGGCGCGGTCACGCTGGAGAGCTACTGCGTCGCCATATCGGTGAACTGGAACTTCTCAGCGGAATCGCTGACGACGCCTTCACCCGCCAACAAGGGGAGGAGAGACAACAAACCATCCTCGCTTTCTGCAAATACCTGGACACTCTGAAGCAGCCGCCCGCTGAAGCCCTGGCACATCTACAAGAGCTGCAACGCCAACACCGGGAGGGCGAACAAACCGAAGCGGGTGCTATACAGATAACGACTATGCACCAGGCTAAAGGTTTGGAGTGGGAACAAGTGATTATCCCCACCCTCACCCAGCACAATATGCCCTATCAGCCCCAACGGGACTTCAGCACACCCGCGTCACTGGAGAGCGAACGCCGCTTGATGTACGTGGCGATGACCCGCGCCAAGTCAAAACTCTTCTTGTTGGCCCCTGCAGAAGACCCCAAAAAGAATGATCCCGAGGCTTCGCAGCCTTCATTATTTATTAATGAAATGCAGCTTCCTTTAAGTAAATTGATGGCAGACTCCCTTAAGGAGCGCCCGGAAAAAATCGACACTGATGTGCCGGTTTCACGCCAAGCGCTCCACTATTTAGAAGCTTGCGATTACAACCCCACTATCAGTGCACCCCGGGCACCAATGCGAAAACCAGAACCTGGAGAGGGGCTGCGGCATCGAAAACTTGGCTATGGAAGGGTTTTGGGATGGGAGGACAAGCGTATCGAGGTTTTATTTAGCGATGGAAAAGCTCGGCGGTTTGATTGGGAGACTTTGTCACAGTATCTGATGTAGCAATACCTAGGAACGTGCGTACCAAAAAAATTAATTCACTCCGCTGTTATCAGGTTACCTAATGCAAATATCTATCAAGAGCCTTCTTCATAATCATCTTTCCCAACTGCTTTCCATTACGACTAAAATTCCACAGGAAATATTTCACAAGCAGCTGGCACCTGACATGTTCAGCTTAGCCGAGAATGCAAAAATTGCAGCCAATTTTTCTCTTCGCGGATACTGCCCACTCGTTGATCAGAAAATTGCGACATTTGAAGAAGATGGGGATACAAAGGAAATTATTCTGAGAACTATCCAGAAAACACTAAATTATCTAGATTCTTTACCCGAAGTAACCGATCTGGACAGCAGTAGAAGAATCAATGATAAAGCAGGTTTTACAACCGTGGATCTCCCACAGCCACAATATATCCATCAATATATACTTCCAAACTTTCTATTCCACACAAGCATGGTTTATGCAATTGCACGCCACTGTGGTGTAACCCTTAGTAAAGGCGATTTTGATGGGTTCCACAGCTATCCGACTGAATTTAGCTTTATGTAAAACTCACCAAAATACTTCAACACCAAATTCTACCAGCTCTTTACTATCAAACTACTTCGCCGAACATACCCCCTCACGGCATTAACCAGAATATCACCATGAGCTGTAACTATTACTATGGTGCTAAAAATTCAGACTCAGAAAATTTCACCTCATTTAAAATAACTTGACCAGGTTCATAAAAAAAATATAAACGCGATACAATTCGACATCCACACCAAACTTTTCATGGAATAGAAGTAACCGGTATGAAAATATCTAAACTATTATTAGTCCCCTTAGCCCTGACAATCTCTAATGGCTCTTTAGCCGAAGAGAGCCCATTTTATATGGGCTTTGGCCTAGGCTACTATGACCTTGATGGCCAGAAAACTCTATCCGGCAACTACCTTGAGGGGCAGCGCTTCGGCGATCAAACAAATTCTGTCAATATTTATTTGGGCTATAAATTTAGCCCTCACTTCTCTTTGGAAGCTGCATACAGCAATTTTGGCAGCGCCTCTGACAAATATTTCGCCTCGGGCACCTATTATGACGAATCGGAGGAAGAGTACAGACACTTTTACTACGAGGAAGACGAAACACTTGAAGTCAGCAGTTTTCAGCTGAATGGTGTCGCTCACTACCCGGTTCTCGAAAAACTGACCTTGAGTGCGAATCTTGGTATTTCCTACACCAGGGTTGACAGTGAGTTCAGACCTTACGGTTATTGGGCCCCAGAAGTTGAAAGGTACAGTGAAAAAGATGTGGACCTAACTTACGGCCTTGGTGCTACCTATGACTTTACCGATAAATTTTCAGGAAAGCTTCAGTGGAAGACAATCGATAACGACATTGTAGCCGTTAACGGGTTTGACCTATCACTGGAAGCCCGCTTCTAATCCACCTTGCAAGTAGTAGGGGCTACAGAGAAAGCAGCTGCAGCTCCCTTCACTTACCAGAGTTAAAAACAATCAAATGCCTCTCAGCCACCTAGAGGTAGCCGGGAGCCAATCGGCAACCAAGAAAATCTCGGCCTGCACTAAATACCCCCAAAATGCCTAATCTTTAGCCAACACAATGATTTTTAAGGATTTTTTCATTCTTTAGGTTGACTTGCACCAGGGGCATCTATAATATCCGCACCCGTAACGCGCTCGTAGCTCAGCTGGATAGAGTACCTGGCTACGAACCAGGCGGTCGGAGGTTCGAATCCTCCCGAGCGCGCCATACAAACAAAGGGCTTATGCTTAACGGCGTAAGCCCTTTTTTGTTATAGCGCGGTAGAACCCGCATGCATATATCACCGCCAGTACTACCTTTATGCCTGAGTCGGCCCCATCGCCATCAACTCCCCCAGAACTCCACCACTAGGCATCAGTCATCGGGCCGTAACACAAGAACTTCTGGGAAGTATTCCTCACCTTGAACCCATTGCTGAGAGCTAGTGATGGAATTGGCGGCTCACTGCCAGAAACATAAATTGCCGGTGTTACAGATAAATTTATACAAGCAGGGGCTGAGCCAGTTCCTCCTTCCCAAGAAGAAAGCCAGCGATTGGGTAAGTACTAGGTTTTAACTGAGCCCCATTAGCAACAATTAAGTGGGCGAACCCCAGTCGACAAATAGCCAACGAAAAGCCATTATCAGGTGTAATAGAATTACGCATCAACACTCTCTGCTGAAGAGCAATAATCATACTCCCTCGCGTACAGACCATTTTAGATGTTAGATAAATTGAGGCGCGAGCTTCTCGATGATATAACCTATCCCCTCCACATCAACTCATGAATGCAAATGATGCTCTCAACACCACCACCCCATAAGCAATACACCTTATAGTGTCGACTCAATAATTCACAACTTAGCTAACATTACTATGCTAATAGAAACGTAAGATCAAAACAGCCACCATAATCCAGATTGACTGATTGCAAGCAGCCCTCTTTTACACTTGCTGGCGGGATCATAATTATCCCAAAAGGAATGACGCAGGCATAAATTACATCGCTTATAGTTAATGAGCACAGAACATGACACGTTTCCTATCTTTTCTGACATGGAAAAAAATACTTGTCGGTTATTTTTCAGTAATCTTCATCTTTGCTGCAATATATAGTGAATGTGACTCCTGTATAAATGAAAAGCTCGACTTCACAAAAAGTATCTACTTCAGCATTGTAACAATAACAACTTTGGGCTATGGAGAAATTTACCCTGTCAATGAGCTCGGTTACCTACTAACCTCCATTGAAACACTGACGGGAATTGCAACATTTGGGCTACTATTGAATGAATTTACAAAATACCAATCAAACCGACAAGAAAAATTAAGACAAGAAAAAAGAGTCGAACAATTAAAAAATGCATACCACTATTTTCGAGTTCATATGGCCGACTTTTGTGCCGCGGCTATCAGCACCATAACCCACAAAGAACAAGCCCCAACATCCTATGACATGATGGGTTTTAGAGCATATTTGGAGAACAATAATAATAGAAATGCAAATATCCTTAAGGAAGCCCTTCCTCGAGACTACAAGTTCAGAGCAATGGTCATGACGGAATACAAAATATACGCCCGACAAATAGAATTGGCTTGCTCAACGATAAATCTCCACGATACAAGGCTATTGGACTTCTTCTATACCCATATAAGCCAGTCTGTCCGACTTGAAGCTGTGAGTGAAGCATCAGAGACCTTATCGGAAACTCTATTCAATCTAATCAATGACATTATGGCAGGAGTCGATGCAAATGGAGACAGGCGTGACCGAGACATATATATGGGTTATATCAATTCACTAGAATCGCACGTTAGCCAAGGCTAATAAACCGCCAAGAGGTTAAGGGCAAACTAGATCCAAGCCTTAATATTTATCTCAACCATAAGTCATCCTGTTCGGGGTATACAAGGGCCCCACCTAAATAACAGATACTGCCGGACATGCTATATCCAGCTTCCAAAGTTCCAATTCAAGTATTATTTATCAGTAGCAAGTAGCAATTTTTCGAATTGTACTACGATTTAAGTCGGGAGAGGTCTGCTTAATGGCCTTTCATCTTCGCTGACAATATCCACTACTTAAAACCTAAGATAATTTTTAATAGAAGATATTACTTGGAATTTAATGGGCACTAAAACCTGAACTTTCTTCCTAGTAATTTAACACTGAGTTCCTATGGCAACTTCAACTCAGATCACCAACACTTTCCCTGCACCGATTGACCTGATCAAGATGTCGCGAGAAGGATGGCTGCACCGGGGTTACCCAAAGGGCTTCCCGTGAGACGAGTGACAGAGCATAAATGGGGTCAAGTTGCGTGAAGTCTTTCGCCAGACGCCTCCTACAATTTGATAGCCTCCTTTGCAGTATTTGGCTACAACTGCCCTTAGCGCCACTCAAAACAGCCCCCAATTTTGAAACTATCAACTTCCCCTTAGAGGGCAACATAACCAAGTATGCGCATCCTACTGATATCAATCCAACTACTATTTCCATTTACACCCTAGAGGTCGCACTATGAAAGCAAATTTTTTAGTTATGGCAGTTGCACTTACTACTTTCAGTGCACATCTACAGGCAAATAATAATACTTCCATTGTACAGCAGACCGGTACCGGCAACATGGCAATGACGGATCAATCCGACTCAAGCACTCAGAACAGCACCATTCTACAAGTGCAAAATGGCAACAATAATTTCTCTGAAGCAATCCAATTTGGAGCTACCCTTGATAGCTCCATCAGCCATACACAAATAGGCAACGCAAATACCACTCTAAACTTAGAGCAGGAAAATGCTGAATTATCCAGTATGACTATCCTACAGAATGGTGATGGAAACACACTGTCAAATTTTCAGATTGATTCTATTGGAACGACATTATCCCAGACACTTTTTGGGATCAATAATGGAACAGCCGGCACGCAAATTCGCTCTTCTAATGACACTGCCATCTCCTTACAACAAGGCGATTCTAATACTACCTTGCTCACCCAAATAGATAGCACCAATAATTTCATGAATATGACTCAGGATGGCACTAACAATGTCGGAGTATCTATACAGATTGAAAGCTCACTGGGTACCGTTCAAATTTTACAAATCGGAGATCAAAATGAGAGTGGAATATCTCACAGCTTAAGCATTTCTGATTTTGCCAGCTCTACACAATTTGGCACTGGAAATATATTCAGCCTTGGTCAGAGTGCAGGCGGTAATAATTTTGCTATTGGAGATCAAGTTGGTGAGCTAAATACCGTGTCAGCCAATCAATCCAACAGTTCCTTTAGCCAATTAAATATAAGCCAACAAGGCATGCAAAATTCACAAACACTGTTTCAGACAGGCTCACAAATTAACTCATGGACCACCCAAAGTGGCATGGAGAACTCTGTAATGTCGAATCAGAGCGGAATGAACCACACTTTAACATCCCTTCAAAACGGGACCCTGAACAGCCTCACAGCTAGCCAAAGTGGAACCTCACAACTTGCCAATGTGACCCAGCTGGGAACAAGCAATAGCGGAACGATCAGTCAGTAGTCGCCGCAAAGCCTCAAAAGCCTCTTATAACCTCTAGAAAGCCCTACCCACGGCTCCTGAGCCAAATCCCTTTGTGAGAAAACAGAAACAGACAAACAGGTTTTACGGTCACCAAACACCAAAAAAGTGCTTCATATGAAAAAAATGCTTGACTCTACCTACACCAATCTATATTGTGCGCCTCCTCGACGCGCTCGTAGCTCAGCTGGATAGAGTACCTGGCTACGAACCAGGCGGTCGGAGGTTCGAATCCTCCCGAGCGCGCCATTTTCAAGGGGCTTACGTTTTTTGACGTAAGCCCCTTTTTTATTGCGACAACCTCAACACCAAAACACAGCTAGGCTTTGGACTATGGAAACAAGGAGAAGTTTTCAGGGGTTAGCGCCATGGATATCACGACTCTGAATGTACTTAAGCAGCTAGGTTTGTTAGCCGCAGTCTTTACCCTATCTACGGCCGCACTGGCCATTGAATGCGGCGACACTATATCTGAGCCCACCACTCTATCTCAGGACCTGAATTGCGAGTTGAGTATCGCCAATCCTGTAGCACTCACCATTGTAGGCCCATCAGGGAGCCTGAATATGGCGGGGTTTGAGCTTAGCTGCGTATCGCTGGACCCAACCCAAACAGATTTCTACGCAATAGACCTCCAGGGCACCGCAGCATATCTCAGCAACGGCCAACTAACCAACTGCACCAATGGTGTCATCACCTCCAGCTCAGGCTTCCACTCCATCTCCAATATGGAAATAAATAGCGCTGTAAGAAATGCAATTTTACTATTCGGCAACGGCAATACCATCACCAACGTCGATATTACAGGTCCTGCTACTTCAACCATCTCTGATGGTATTGAGGTTTTTGGCGATTACAACACCATTAGTCGCAGTACGGTACTAGGAGGCGGAGACGAAGGCATTGAAATCCTGGGAGACTATAACAATATCTCCTTTACTACCGTTTCTGGGTTTAGCGAGGACGGCTTCGAGATTGACGGCAACTTCACATTTGTATCTAACAGCATCATTGAGAATAACGGTGAAGCTGGAATCCTGATAAACGGTAATTTCAACAACATAGCAAGTAACAATGTGGCGGATAATGGGCAGGTGGGCATTAATCTAAGTGGCGGCTCAAGCAATTCGATTGCAAGCAACACGGTATCCAATAATGGGCTCTCGGTACTACCAAGCAATGGCGGTATTATCGTTACTGACTCGAATAGCTTAAACAACCGGATTACCGGGAATACCCTAAACGGCAATCAGCAATTTGACCTCGCAGATCCCTTTGACCCCGACTGCAATGAAAGAAATCTTTGGAGTGGAAACCAGTTCACTACTTCAGACCCCACATGCTTAGACTAACTACCCAAACTAGAGACGTGGCTTGCGCTGCAAGGCCGGACACCTCCAGTCTCACGAAGGCTATATCCGGGATTTAAACAGAAGCAAATAAGACTCAAGTACCAAAATTACTGTTCAAAGTTAAACCAAGTTGAATCAAGAGTCTCAATAGTTAAAAATGCATGAGGAGCTGTCAAAATCAGAAGTAAGGGACTACATGACTGATATCCTCAAAGATATACTTCAGTTCGTACAGAATGTGGGGCTTAAGAATGGCCTCTTTGTCATATTTTTCATCTTTGCGCATTACCTCCTCTTCTGGATGTACAGTGGGCGCCTGAAGGACCGACAAGTTGAAATTGACCGGCTTGCAGCAGATAATAAAGAATATAGGGACAGGTTTTTAAAGTTGATGGACAACGCCTTCTCTTATTCACCTCCCACTAGGAAAAACGCGCCCAAGAAGCCAATTAATGAAAAGGAGTTTGAGTAGTGCTCTATCTATTGCCGGCAATTGCTCTTGTCTTCATTTTCGCAAAAATGTATCAGCTTCTGGAAGTAAAGAAGCATGATCAACACTTATTTGAGTTTTGTCAGCTGCGGAGAGATACGATCAGCTATCTCTCCGATTCTTATACCGACCTATCAAGAAATGATTACATAGCCTTACGCAAGATCAATGATGCACTCAGCACCATCATTGCCGGCTATAAAGAGCACAGAACGGTTGTGTTTAATCTCAGGTTATTTTCAGAGTATGTCAATCAGCTAAAAGCCTTTGAGAAAAAGGCCGAGAAGATATCAACTAGCAATCCAGATATACAAGAGTTACTAAACAGAGTTCATCAGTCTATATTTAATGCCTTTCTGGCATTTACCCCCTACCTAAAATCAGAACTCGCGTTCAATGTAGTGATGAAATTGATCTCTCTGGGGGTAAATGCCGGGGCCAATTCATTCAGGGCACATTTGCTAAGCCTTAAAGAAGCCAAAACCCTGCTTAATACATTTAAAAAGCATTCCTCCCCTTGCTGAGCACCTCTTTTTCAGCCACCGAGAGCTTTTCAGCTATTTGCATGGCAAGCGCTATCAAGGGCAAACTTTGATACCAGCCAGTACGCCAAGCGCTGATATCAATTCTGCTGGGAGTCAGCCAATAAGGCTGGACTCTATGGACACTCAAGATTCTATTCGTGAAAAGTAACTAAAGGCGGAATTTTCAGTCAAGCAAAAAGCACTGAAAAATTAATGGGTTAATACAGAAATACACTTATTTTTGGAATGTTTAATATCCCAAATTAGGACAGCACTCCATCCAGCATCAAACTATTGATATTTAACTAAATAGTCATCTTCAGCTCATATTAAACCATTCGGTCATCGTCGATATATCGATAATTTCGAAAAAATCGATATACGAAATAATCATTACCAGAAAACTGAAAATAAGACGCACAGATCTATAAATCGCACTTTTTTCTCACCGAAAGCCCTTACAACCGAGAAAAAACTACGGACCGTTCAACCCATAAAAAGTAATATCATACGTTTCTTCCGCCCCCCTTCTTACCCGACAAAACCCGCCCTCTCCATTTAGTCAATATCAAAGATTCGGTGTCTATATCCTTGCGACGTAAATACCTTATAGGTGCAGAAATGGAACTCAGTTATATCCTTATTATATGTACAGTGATCATCGTGATTTTCACTACCTGCGCCTATCTGTACAACTACATTCTTACAGCAAGCGCAACATTTTATCGCTCACCAGTGCAAGAGGATGAGACTGCGATACGCAATCATCTCAATGATAAAGATACGATCAACATACTTGTCATTGACGGTGGTGGTATCCGTGGACTCATACCACTATATGTCATTAAGCACTTGGAAAAAGCACTGGGGCAACCAGTTGACGAGCTTTTCGATGTGTTTAGTGGTGTCTCGACGGGCGCTGTCATTGTTACCGGGTTGAATGTCCGCTCATCTCACCTGGCTAAAAACTATGCCAATGTCGATTCAAAAACAGACTTGCTTATTAACTTATACAAGTCGAAAAGTAATTATCTGTTTTCAACCCCTTGGTATCATAAACTGCTTACGGCATCCGGTCTTTTTTCTCCAAAATATTTGGGTCGCCGCCTTCACAAAGTGATGGAGAAGCACTATACACCAGAGCTTAACTTCACCGATTTGAAAAATTATGTGATTATCCCCTCACTCAGTGTAAATACTGGTGAACTTCACCTCTTCAAAAACCGAGGAGGAGATACCAGTGAGCTTCCTACCAACAGCCTATATCAACTGGTCACAGCTGCAGTTAGTGGGGTTTCACTGTTTCCCCCAGTTGGCTTTATGGCTGACAGCAAAGAAGTGGGCCATAAATACTTTGCCGACGCAGGTATTTCTGCCAACAACCCTGCAAGTGTTGCGCTCCTGGATATCATCAAAGAGTTCCCTCACAAGAACTACTATGTGCTGATTCTTGGGTCCGGCACCTCCCCGCTAACCAGTTCGCAGGTGAAATATAAAGACCTGAAAAACTGGGGCATACTACAGTGGGCACGAGATGCTATCTCAAGTGTTCAAAGATCAATGGATGAGCAGCAATTGCACGCCCTGGAAATTGCTTCATTACTCTCCAACAATGTAAAGATCAAATATGACTATCTCAATGTAGAGGTAACTGAACCCCATGTCGGTCTATTTGAATACGACAATATCGATTCACTCAAGATTCACTCAGATCGACTCATTAAAAACAATAAACAGAAAATACAACAGGTAATTGACCAATTGGCCACTGCCAACGGATAAAAATCTCATCACAATGTAAGGCGGCAACTCAACAAAACGGTTGCCGCCTAATCTAAGGACAGTGGCATTCACTCTATCAGAAAATACACGCTTAGCACCCACCACCCTCTCACCCGCCTGCCAGCAAACCAACCAACAAATATTTTACTGATTTATCGCTAGTGACATTACTCTTCAGGAGCAAAATCAAACGGCGTTTAACCATGCCAAAGCTTCGCTATCTAATCACAATTCTAATTACACTGACTTCCTGCCTCTTTGTGAATGTAAGAGCTGGAGAACTTCATGATCGTGAGGCTCGAAACAGGTGTATAAAAACCTGTAAGAATAGCTACTATGACTGCATTAGAGATAATGAAAATCAAGACTGGTGCGTAGAGAAGAAGATCCACTGCGATAATATATGCTATGAGTACGAAGAAGATCGCTGGCGCTGGTATCGGGATAAATCTTCCAACCATTAACCAATAAACAGATATATGTAAGCCGTCCTATAGGACATCAAAGCAACATAGGATAGCTGTGCATTAAGCGTATATTTTGCTAAGATCCAGGTCCTGCATAAATTATCTACCAATAAGAAAATATGAAAATCCTCTCTATAAACGTATCCAAAAAAGTAGATTGCGAATACAAGGGTAAAACTGTAACAACGGGGATCTTCAAGAAGCCAGTCCAAGGAAAAGTTTTTGTTGGAAAGAATAATTTGGAAGGAGATGAGCAGGCAGACTTAAAAAATCATGGCGGCAAAGATATGGCCATATATGCGTTTTCTAATGACCACTACCCTTACTGGGAAGACCTGTTAGGCAGAAAGAGCCTTAAGTATGGCGCATTTGGTGAGAATTTAACGGTAGAAGGGCTTCGAGAACAAAATATCTTTGTTGGAGATCAATTCCGCATAGGCAGTTGTATCCTTGAGGTAAGTCAACCCAGAATACCCTGCTTTAAGTTAAGCATGGCCCTAGATAATGACGCTGCAGCCAAGATTCTCACTAGTAGCTTTAATTGCGGTGTATATTTTAGGGTTGTTAAGGAGGGGCATATTAAAGAAGGGATTTCGATTTGTAAGATAGCTGAAGCTCCAAACTCAATCGACATACGATCTATGTTCAGAGCTTTTTTTGATAAGCAATTTCCCAATACCAAGCAAGTACTCCAGGCTGCAAGTCAGCTACAACCCTTATCCAAAGAGTGGAGAGAGAAAGCTGTAAGGCGGCTCTCTAAGCTCTGACAATTGAGCAACTTATCACATCAGCCTACTAGCTATGTTCCCTCCGAAAGTGAGTCTCCATGAGGGCTATATAGTAAAAGTTAAAACCCGGCACTACCCCGGACTTAAATACTTTAGTAGTAGTTTTTTGGCGAAAAGTACTAACTTATTAAACAAACAAGAATTAATAGGCTTCCTCAACTTGATACTACTGCGCGAGCTGTACTCGAATACCCCCTATTGCCACCTACCAATATATCTGCGGATAAAATGATAGCTATTATCAGGCATGCAAAAACTTAAACTGATCCTGTCAGAATTGGCCTTGGCTAAAGGATTCACTCATGTACTTGGATGCGCCCAACACCCAGGAATTTTATACTAATATCACAAACACTAACCATTTAAAACCTTACATCAAACTACAGTTTATTATATACCCTGCAAAATTTAACATAGGGCTTCGAAGATATTAACAAATAAAAAGCAAATGAAAAAACAACTACCACCCAAGTATACTGAATAAGATATAAAATCCATAAATATATAATAAACGGCAGAACTAGCACAGATAATTTCTTAATCCCAATACTGGCAATATGCAATGATGCATAAATACAAATAAGTACTGACAAAGAGGCGCACACCAACAAAAGGGATGATGAAGTTATGGTAATCATGAGCACCCCCAGTACAGCAAAGACAGCAGCCCCAAAGTATCTCGTACCAGGTTCAAGTGCTCCCATGCTAATGGGGGCGGCCATATATCCAACTATATGATAGCCAGATACGATCACCATAAGTGCTGCCCAACTATCAGCATGAGCAAGTACAACTGCTGCTATCAACCAATTTGTAAGCATCGAGCGCCTTGATAAATTATGTACAGGATCTAAAACAGCTAACCATCGCGGCATTTGCCCTACAGAGGCCATTGCAAATAGAATTCTTGACGAGGCCCCCAAATAAGTATATCCAGATGCCGAGGGACTTATCACACTGTCTGCGAGTAGTATCATTGCAAGAAAGTGCAAGCCAAGCAGTGTCGCCAAGTCCAAAAGCGGCGAGTCAAAATTAATCCCTTGCCAACCACCATTTTCCACCAGAAGATCGTTCGGCACTGAGGCCATAAAAGCATATTGCAATGCAAGATAAACAAGCGTCATTATTGTAATTGATAAAGTAACGGCTAAAGGAATATTACGCTTGGGATGTTTTATCTCACTGGCAAAGGCAACACTGATCTGAAAGCCATTAAACGAATATATTAGACCTGCCCCAATAACAGCGGAAAAAGCGCTTCCAAACCCAAACTCCTGATTAGAGTCAATTGAAAAATTTGACCCACTTGTATCACTACTAAATACAACTATAAGCAATACAACTATTGCAAAGGTGGGAGTAAATATCTTTAGAACAGTGACAACATTATTGATCTTGGCAAGAAACCGTATTCCATAATAGTTAATCAGCAAATATACAAAAAGAATACTTAACGCGAGAACCTTCCCCCACGGAGTCAAGGTATGATTGTCAATTAACAAAGAGGAATCTATAGCAGATGAGAGGTATTGGGTAGTTGCCTGAGCCTCGGTCGCAACAACCATTAATGTGCCAAACCAGTTAGCAAACGCAAATGGCATTCCAAAAATACTATTGTGCGACAATGCACTGGATTGAGCGAGGGCTCCTCGGACTGGGTAGAATGCAACGACACGGCTTAGGCACAAGCCAACCATCAAGACCAAAAGCGCCGCTAATATCCAGGCTCCAAAAGCCCAATTACCTGCATAGTTTGCCGTAAGCTGCGCACTAAACAACCAGCCCGAACCTATCATACAGGTGGCACTAAGCAGCGTAGCACTCAACAGAGAAACGCGTTTTTTTCCGCCTTTGGCACAACCCATATCGACCGTTTTCTATAGTGTTATGCAGGCGTCTTCTCTATTTAATCTGATAGCTCCTGCTACTAGTATCTTTAGTTTAGCCAGCCCAGTTCATTTCAACCAAAAACAGTAAGTTATCTCTTTCTACTTCAGGTATAAGTCAAAATTAAAAATGGAGATATTGTATAGAAGCCTTTAAAGGCCTTATATAAATTTGGCATGAGCATCAACTCGCCTTTCCAAAAGCTTAGGGCTGCCTGCCGGGAGGCACGTTCAACATATGCAGCAACGGAAGTTAACGCAACTATACAGAGGGCTGAAGGAAATCCCAGCGGTTGCATCTTTCAACATCAAGGTATTCTTTCAAGATTGACGCCATACGCCCCCGCATCCGCCAGAATTTTTCTGGCACATAGTTAGTCGCAAAAGCTATAGAGGCCTTACATTCAGGAACAACTAAAAGGTAAGCCGTAGCCGCATCATCAGTCACGCCACCGTGATGCAGTACCAACCATGGCTTATCTTGCTCCCCTAGATTTATGCCACCCACCCGCAATCGAGGAAATATTTTTTCTCTTTGATTTCTTCACTATGTAATTAGGCGTAGTCAACGCAAAACTTGGATTCAATAGATCAATTATTTTTTATATCGACACGCTCTTCAATTATACAGAGACATACTTGACCCATCTCGCATTGGAGCATCCATAAGGGGTGCCCCATATAAGTTGCTAAAGTAGCGCAGCTATTGCTATATCGAGGCTATCAAAATTTGGGTAAGTTCTTTGGGCATATCTAGCATCACATCATGACCACAGGGAAGGTTTATCGTCTCCCAACCAAGTTCTCTCTGGGCTCTCTCAAAGAACGGCCTACCAATTCCTGGTGCCCAGCCCGACGCATAGATGTATCGGTGCCGAGCTACTTGCTTCCATAAGCCCTGTAGTTGAATCGGTTGCTCAAATGATCCGAGAGGATGGTCGACACAGCGCCGATCCACCCATGCCTGATCTTGAATGTTAACCCCGAAATCTATTGCAGGACTTGGCGCTACGCGAAATCCATCACCCTGAGTTCTGGCAATATCCTGAAAACTCAACCCGACCTCTACAGGCAAAAGATCTAAGACATTTTGCCCATCCTCTGGAACTAAGGCATCAAGATAGACAAGGGATCGTATATGCTGGTGCACCTTATCAGCCACACCGGTTATTACCACTCCACCATAACTGTGGCCACACAAGACAATATCCGTTAACTCTTCACATGCGATAACACCCAGAATGTCTTGTATATGCGTATCCAGGTTGACTGTGCCATCTAAAAGGTGCGCCCTTTCTCCAAGCCCCGTCAGAGTTGGGCTATAAACCTCATGGCCGTACCGCCTAAGAAACGCTGATACCCGCCTCCAACACCAGCCTCCCTGCCAAGCACCGTGTACCAGAACAAATGTCGCCATAAAGACTTAACCCCACAACCAGGCACTCCACCTGTATGAATTATCGCCACTTTTAGCTTCCACCCCCATCCCAAATGATAAACGGTTGACAGGTGTAGGACGCCTGACCTAGCATTATTGACTCTAGGTCAAGCGTCCTAGACTCTGTAATGCTAGTTAAAGAGGAAGTACAGCATGGCAAATCTATTTCAATCCTTCGATTTATCAGGTCTTCGACTTACAAACCGCATGGTTATGGCGCCGATGACGCGAAATCGAGCGGACAAAAATGGAGTCGTAACACCCATGATGGTTACGCACTACCAACAGCGGGCAAGCGCTGGCCTAATTATCGCTGAATCATCTCCTATCTCTACGCAAGGTGTGGGATACCCTTACACGCCAGGTATATACACCGCTGATCAAGTTGATGGTTGGAGGAAGTTAACCCATGCAGTACATCAAGCTGGTGGGAAAATTTTTATACAGCTGCAACATTGCGGGCGCATTTCCCATCCCGACCTACAACCAGATAAAAAGGCTCCCGTGAGCGCATCTGCAATTAAACCAATTGGGCAAGCAGTTACCTACGAGGGACATAAGGACTTTGCTCTTCCTCGTGCACTAGAAACTAGTGAGATTCCAAAAATCGTGGAGCAATTTGGCTTTGCTGCACAAATGGCTAAAGAGGCCGGCTTTGATGGAGTTGAAGTTCACGGCGCTAACGGGTATCTGATTGATCAATTTCTGCGTGACGGGACTAATCATCGCAACGACCTCTATGGTGGAAATATAGAGAATCGCATGCGTCTTTTAAACGAAATAATTGATTCCGTGATGGAAACTTGGCCTTCAAACCATATAGGCGTGCGTCTAACACCAGAGAATAGTTTTAACTCAATGTCTGACTCTAACCCACAAGAAAATTTCGAGTATGTTTTAGAGCAGCTAAGTAACCGGAATATTGCCTACGTTCATATTCTGGAAGGCGATATGATGAAAAAAGAGAGAACCGTAAATTATCCAGCTTTACGCGAATGCTTTAAGGGTGTGTATATCGCGAATAATGGCTATAATCTCGAACTGGCCCAAAAATCCCTGAAAAGTAATAATGCCGATCTAATTGCATTTGGAACACCATTTTTAGCCAACCCTGATTTAGTTTACCGACTAAAACAAGGCATATCACTCAATCAAGCCGATCACTCAACTTTTTACGGTGGAGATGAAAAAGGCTACACTGACTACCCATTTGCCTCTACCCAAATAGAAAATCAGTAAAGTAATCGATATGGAAAAACTAGACACTCGCGAGCGAATCATCGCAATAGCAGATGACTTATTTTATCAACAGGGTTTTGAGCATACCTCATTCAAGGATATCGCTAATCTTTTAAATATTTCTCGCGGAAACTTCTACCACCATTTCAAGACTAAAGATCAAATTCTATCTGGTGTTATAGAGAGAAGATTGCAAAAAACCCAAGCAATGCTTGAAGATTGGGATGCACAAGGAAATACATCTGAGCAACGGATAAAATGTTATATCCGTATTGTCATTACCAACTGGGATAAGATCAGAGATTTCGGCTGTCCCGTAGGTACTCTATCCAATGAACTTGCCAAGTTGAACCATGTAGGGCGAGAGGATGCCAATAAAATATTCAGTCTGTTTCGGGAATGGCTAAAAACACAATTTACACAACTAAATCCCAATACTGATGCTGATAAACTAGCTCTACAGGTTCTCTCTTGGAGCCAGGGTGTTGCAACCTTAACAAATGCTTTTCAGGACAAGGACTATGTTGAGTACGAAGTCAATAAAATGTGCTCTTGGGTTGACACATACAAGACGAAAGCTTAGCGCTATTTACAAGGAACTGTAAGTATATGTTTGTTATTTTGTTAAAATTTTCAGAAAAAAAATCACAAGCAGCAAAATATATGACTGGCCACAGAGAGTGGTTACAGAGAGGCTTCGATGATGGAGTTTTTATACTGTCTGGAAGTATAAAACCTGGAATTGGTGGAGGTATCCTAGCATTTAACGCCACTTATGAAGAATTGCTAATACGCATTGAACAAGACCCTTTCGTATCTGAAAAAGTGGTTAGTGCCGATGTCATAGAAATTGATTCATCCAAGGCTAGTCCGCAGCTTGAATTTTTATTAGACCCAGAGACAAACGGTTAGGTAATTAGTATGGCCGCGCAACTTATTCAAAGTCATGATGGTAAATACCGTTGCAACTGGTGCGCTTCTGCACCAGATTTCCTGGAGTACCATGACAGAGAATGGGGCTTTCCAGTTAGTGACGATTTTCGCCTATTTGAAAAGCTATGCCTGGAAGGTTTTCAGTCTGGTTTAAGCTGGCGTACAATTCTTGCCAAAAGAGAAAACTTTCGGGAAGCTTTTTATGGATTTAACTTTAATAAAGTAGCCAGTTTTACCAATACAAATGTGGAAAAACTGCTATTAAATGGGGGAATAGTCCGACACCGAGGTAAAATCGAAGCCGTTATTAATAATGCCAAATGTGCCAGGGAAATCGTAAAGAAAGAAGGATCTCTTGCATCATTTCTCTGGAGATACGAACCTAAAAAAGAGATGCTTGGCAAGCCTCAGTCCATGTCTACCTCAAATGAATCGATCATATTATCGAAAGATTTGAAAAAGTTAGGCTGGAAATTTGTAGGGCCTACAACTGTCTATGCCTTTATGCAAGCAATGGGATTAATTAATGACCATCTAGAGGGATGTGTCACGCGATCTAAGATAGAGAGTGCAAGAAATAAGTTTGTAAAACCCTAATGCTTAACTAGAACTAATCCGCACGATCATAGGTAATCTATAAAAGGGTAGAGCTTGATAGGGGATGCACCCAAGGTAAAAGATATTACCTCTGATACATCCCCAATCTTACTCACCAAGCTGCTCACATATAAAATTGTATAGTAATTTTAATCGATAGGAGGACATACGGTCCCCAGGCCTAAGTGAATAAAGGTTTAGCTCAGCAGTTTGGAAGCCTGTCAAAATCGGAACTAATCGCCCCTCTCTAAGGTCATCATCAATAATAAAATGGGGGATCAGTGCAATGCCCTTCCCCTCTAATAAAGCACAATGGAGTAATTTACTGTTATTAGAAGTCAACCTAGGTTCCAGATAAATATCGAGCCATTTACCTTTATCTTTAAACTGCCACACACTGGGTTTACCCGGTAAGGTATATACCAAACAGTGATGGTCACTTAACTCACGGGGGTGGCCTGGCTCCCCATATTTTTTAAGGTACTCAGGCGCAGCACAGGCAACTCGATGGTAACTGGTAATTTTTCGGCACAACAAGGCGCTATCAGCTAGTTCATTAGTTAGCCGTAGCACAAGATCAAACTTCTCTTCTAACACATTCACATAATGATCTCCCATTTGAATATCTAGAAGGATTTCCGGGTACCGATCCATAAACATATTCAAAATGGAACCGAACTTGGATAACCCCCAAGACATCGGGACGCCAATCCGTAACTTTCCTCTAGGGCTATCATTGGATTCACATAAGTCATCCTCTAAAGCATCCCACTTGCTGAGCACTTCAAGTGCCCGCATGTAACACCGTTCCCCGGAGCTAGTCACCTGCATATGCCGAGTACTGCGGCGCAAAAGCGTGGTTCCCAGGCGAGATTCCAACCTCTCTACCGACTTAGAAACCCAAGCTGCAGATACACCTAAACGATTTGCAGCAGTAGTAAAGCTTCCACACTCCACGACCGCACTGAAAACCCTCAAGCTCTCTAATTGATTAATTCCTGCCATATTCAATAAATAGTTGAAACTGTAATTACCTAATGTCTGATTTACACAACAATTCGTTAATTGTCAAAATATAAAAAATCTTAATAGGTAAGAAATATTTATGGCTACCAAATATCACAATCTATTCAACACCGTTGAAATCGGAAACTTACGTATTCCTAACAGGCTCGCAGTCGCACCGATGACACGGGTCAGCGCCGGGCTGGATGGTCGCGTTGGTCCACTGATGGAGGAGTACTATGAGGGATTTGCCCATGGAGGGTTTGGGCTGATTATTACCGAGGGATTACATACTGACAGACTTTATAGTCAGGGTTACAAGTATCAACCTGGTATGGCCTGCCACGATCATGCACAGAGCTGGAAGCCGATTATCTCAAGAGTTCATAGGCAAGGAGCCCGGATATATGCCCAATTGATGCATGCCGGCGCCCTTTCGCAATATAACTCTTATACCAATCAAAATGCTGGCCCCTCTATGGTTCGTCCCCAGGGAAGTCAAATGCCCTTCTACTATGGAGAAGGCCCCTATCCCATGCCGGAAGCCATGACACAGCGAGATATTGCAATGGTTGTTGAGGGCTTCGCTCAGGCTGCCCGCCTGGCACAACTTGCCGGCTTTGACGGTGTTGAGATACACGGTGCCAATGGCTACTTGTTAGACCAATTTTTAACCACCTATACCAACAAACGAAAAGACTGTTATGGAGGAGTACTCACTAACCGTTTACGTATTTACAAGGAAACACTTGAATCAGTAAGGACAGCGGTCGGAAAGGACTTTGTAGTGGGCGTTCGTTTCTCTCAGAAAAAAGTGAACGATACCAGCTATATTTGGCCCGAAGGCGAAGCTGGAGCTGCCGAAGTTTTCGAGCTAATGAAGCAATGTGGTGCCGACTATATTCATACCACCGAACCAAAAATAGACACTCCCGCCTTTGAAAACAGTAACTCATTAGCATGTCTGGCAAGGAAATATAGTACTCTACCGGTTATTGCCAACGGCGGAATTACAGACCCAAAACTCGCAGCTCAGGTCCTAGAAAACAATGAAGCAGATATTATCTCGCTTGGTAAAACGGCCCTGGCCAATCAGGACTGGCCAAATACCATAAAACAAAATCAGACTCCAAAGAACTTTACTTTTGATATGCTTTCACCCCATGCGACACTGGAATGTGCTCGCGATTATTTTCGAAGAAACAGCTAAATAGTTACCTGAAGACGGCGGAGGAATTTAATTACCCTTCCCCTCCTTGTAGACCAGACAATGGCTCTAAGCGAGTGAAGGGTAATCTTAAAATTAGCAACTTTAGCTTTCTGACACCTTAAATTGATTAGTTTTTATTATGGAAAATATCTAATGTTTTCAGAGATAGCTCTATCAAGTCAGCCGTTTGATCACTATCTACATTCTTGACAACACTTATAGAGCGGGCATGATCAGGACAAAGCATTAGCATGGTACTTCCGCCAACTCCTTCACCGCTCATCAATTTAATGTTTGGATGCTCCTCGATAACTCTAATCAGCTCCGCATCCTCCTCCGGATCATACCAATTGCTTAAACTGATAAAGTCAACAATCCAACCAATACCGTAGCTAACCTCCTCACCACTTGTTAGAGTTCCTGGGCTAAAAAGCTCAGAAAGCGATTCATCACTCAGATAGCCGCTATCAAGATGTGACATAGCAAACCTAACCAGGTCACTTGGTGTAGAGAGCATACCTCCGCCAGCATATTTATAGCTACTATTTACTTCTGGAGAGTTGATTAGACTTCCTCCCCAGTAAGAATAAGCTCTTTGCCTGTGGGAAATTATGGGAGAGTTTTCATCAAAAGTACTATTTTTGAGGTTCAAAGGATCAAATACTTCCTCTTGAACTAGCTTCTTAAATTCAGTTCCTGATGCAGACTCCATTGCGGCAGCGAGCAATGTCCAAGCATAGGTCGAGTAATTAGAGTCTGTCCCGGGGTAGAAAAGTAAATCGTCATCCTTAAAAAGGTCTAACGCATCTATCGTGGAACTATATTCCACATTGTAAAGAAATTCTCCCAAAGATTGGTAGTGGCGAATGCCGGAAGTATGATTTGTTATCTGTCTTAAACTAATATCAGCGTGTGAATCAGGCCAAGCTTCTACCATCGAAGAGACATAGGTGTCCAACTCAATAATCCCCTGTTCTTTCAACCTCATGAGAGCAGCTGCAGTGATAACTTTCGAAACACTGGCGATTCTCAATTTGGTTTTTCTAGTCATTGGAACATGAGATTCGAGGTCAGCAAAACCATAACCTCTTGCCCATCGAACATGCCCATTTTCTCCTACAGCCACACTAATTCCAGGCACAGACTCCTCAGAAACCGCATTTACAAAAAGACTATCCAAGTCACCCGTATGCGCTACTGAACTTTCAGCCGGAAATACCGAACATAAAGAAAGTACAGCGCTTAAAGTTATACGTTTGTACATATTTTTAAATCCTTTTAATCTTCACACACCAAATAAAAACATTTACTAATTGACTTTATCACTCAAATATAACCCGGACAATTAAAAAATACCCATCAACTGCACTAGTTAGCTTTAAACACTCTACTCAATAATTGATATATAGGAGGTTTTACAAGAACACACATAAACAGACTTTTAATTTAAGGGATATCATTCTCCATCCATAAACAAGTAGTCGTTGGCGAAATTCGAAAGTACTACGTGACTGCAACCTGTGACAATATCTTTATCCGATCAAGATTAGAGAAACTTCAACATCCGGCACAACAATAATACTCAGAATTAAGCTATCTTTTTAATTTATATCTAAATAACTTCAGCAATTACTTTTTCTTCAACTTCCGTTACTCCACACTTACTCAGACAACATTACCTGGAGTTAGGGCATTCAAATTCCGCTTCTCCAATACCCTAAAACAGATAAGTAATGACTAAAGTTATCGCTCCAAAACTGAAACCCAAAAAACACTCTTTATCTTCTGATAGTTTTCTGTAAATATTCATACTAGTCTTTATCCATATAGAGAATAATAATGAAGGATTATGTGATTATTGGTGGTGGTCATAACGGCCTGGTCTGCGCTTGTTATTTAGCAAAAGCAGGAAAAAAAGTAACGATCCTTGAACGCCGGTCTATAGTCGGGGGGGCAGCAGTAACTGAAGAGTTCTACCCAGGTTTTAGAAATTCTGTAGCAAGCTACACAGTAAGTTTGCTCAACCCGAAAATCATCGAAGATCTCAATCTCCGTGAACATGGCTTGGAAATCAAGTTACGGCCACAAGCTAACTTCTTTCCACTTTCAAATAGTCAAAGTCTCTCTTTCCATAAAAATATCTTGGATACACAAGCTGAGATTGCACATTTCTCAGAAAAGGACGCAGCCACCTTACCTGACTTTTATGCCATGTTGGAAACCGTTGCAGATATTTTGCGCGACGAATTACTCCGCTCCCCCCCTAATGTGGGCGGTGGCTTTGTGGATTTAGTTCGTGCTGGGGGCTTTGGCTTAAGAGCGAAAAAGTTGAGTATGTCATCTCGTCGCGATGCACTTGACCTGTTCACCAAGAGTGCTTCAAGTGTACTGGATGCCTGGTTTGAAAATGACCATGTCAAAGCTGCATTTGCTTTCGACTCTATAGTCGGAAATTATGCAGCTCCCAGCACTCCTGGCTCTGCCTACGTGCTGTTGCACCATGTATTTGGCGAGGCTAACGGTGATAAAGGCGCTTGGGGACATGCTATGGGCGGTATGGGCGCTATCACTCAAGCCATGCGAAAAGAAGCTGAGCGCCTTGGGGTCAATATTCGTACAGATGCTGAAGTCAAAGAAGTTCTGGTAGACCGCAGTCGTGCCAACGGCGTACGACTTAGCAGTGGAAAAACTATTACGGCCGACAAAGTAATCGCCAATGTTGGTCCCAAGCTGCTTTACTCCCGGATGATTGACGAACAACACCTAGAGCCAGAGTTCCGCCGCCGCGTACGTGGATTCAGGGTGGGTTCCGGTACTTTCCGTATGAATGTGGCGCTGTCTGAACTCCCAGACTTCATCTGTAAGCCTGGAACTCACCTACAACAGCATCATCAATCTGGGATAGTCATTGGTCCAACAATGACCTACTTGGAGCAGGCGTTTGTCGATGCAACTCAATACGGCTGGTCAACACACCCCATTGTAGAAATATTGATCCCCTCCACCATCGATCCTACTCTTGCTCCAGAAGGCAAACATGTCGCCAGCCTATTTTGCCAGCAATTCGCTCCAGAACTTCCGCAAGGAAAAAGCTGGGACGACTATCGTGACCAAGCTGCAAAAACAATTATCGATACCGTCACTAACTATGCCCCCAATTTTCGTGATGCGGTAATCGCCCAACAAATTCACTCACCGCTAGATTTAGAGCGCAAATTTGGCCTCATGGGAGGTGATATATTCCATGGTGCCCTAGGACTGGACCAACTATGGAGTAATCGCCCCTTTATGGGCTTTGCAGATTACCGCACGCCGATACAGGATCTGTATCTCTGTGGCTCGGGTAGCCACCCGGGAGGCGGAGTTACTGGAGTACCTGGGCATAATGCTGCTATGGAGATTCTCAGAGATAGATAAGAGTGGCCTGCAGTATGCGGGCCCTTTATCGCTTTACTACCAGTTAGCTTTGATTCCAACTAGTAGCTCTAAAGATTCTGCTATTTTAAATAGTTGGAACACCTATTTCGAACACTTCACAGATTCCTCTGACGCTACAAAATATATGAGTGCCAAACAGTTATTTCCTTTGAGGATGATTGAATATCTAGTGCCCAGCGCCACAAAAACCTTTATTTTGATTATCGCCCTCTACCATTTATAGCCATCAAGGTTCTTCACGATTTTAACGGGTATCTGCCGCCGCAGCTGATTTAGAAAATAGCACTTCTATAGCAGTTTATTTATCTTGTTGGCTCCTACACTTATGACCTCTATACCTCCTACATAAACATTCCATATTTAAATAATAACCAAGATCATATGCAGCCATAAGCTGAGCAAGTGATAATCTTCAGCTGTGAGAAATATTGGATAAATGACATAGACTTCACTATGAACCAATTAATTTAATATTCGCATACTAAAAAATCTTAGCTTATTCACTCAATACTTTAACAAATATTAGCAACCACAAAACCCTCAACACCTAAAGCAATTAATATAATCTTTTAGACAAATATTTTCTGCTTTCCCTCGCATAAAAACTGGCGCCGGTTATTTTCTAATTAACTATCATCGAGTTGTAAACATGTACGATGGTACTATATTATGCGCCCGCACATAAATTAAGTGCGAAAACAAAAATGGCTGTACCACTACTTAAAACCTATTAATTTAGAGGGATCAGATATGAACAGAAGTCATATTTTTCTTTCATTGGTAGTGCTCTCAGGGGCATCCCATGCAGCCCCCCTTTACAACTTTGTTGAGATAGACCAAACCGCAAGTTTTATAAGCGGTCATAATGTTGCAAAACAACCGGTAGTCAATGATGCCGCGGTAAGAAAAGAATATACGTTAATGGAACGCACCGCTTCTTTAAGTGCTGTTTCGGTTACTCCAGACGGTAGGCAATATACTGCAGAAGTAGATCAAGAATCCTTATCGCTATTGGAGCAAGCGATCGCAATTATTGAATCTCATGGTTTGGATTCAAGGATTTTTTCATCAAAAGGACAGGCGCCCACCATGTTTCGTGGTGAGGAACAACTGCTCCCCACAGTTGTAATTGGTACTGACGATAGAGTTCAAATTACTAATACCGTGCAAAATCCTCACTGGTACAATGGCCGCATTGATGTAGGCTGTACCGGTACATTGATTACCGCAAAGCATGTGCTAACGGCAGGACATTGTGTTTCTGATGGCTCCGGCAACTGGTATAGTTCTCTTGATTTTACAGTGGCTCAATCTGGTAATTATGAGCCCTGGGGGAGTGAATCCTGGACAAATGCTGTGACTACCAGAGCTTGGCATAATAATTCAGATACGAACTATGACTATGCAATTATTGTGTTAGCGGAACCACCACACAATGGATATTCCGGATGGGGTGTCTATTCTGGCGGCACTCATAGTGTTACTGGATACCCAGGAGATAAGCCATTTGCTACTATGTGGACAGATTCCGGTAGCACGTCTTCAAGTACATACAGAGTGTGTTACACATTAGATACAGCTGGCGGTCAGAGTGGCAGTGGGATTAAAGACACGTCCAACAGTGTTCGCGGAATCCACACAACTGGATCATCCTCGCAAAACTGTGGAACGCGTATAACCAGCTCCGTCTATAACACTTTGCAGGATTGGATTGAGAATTACCCATAAAGTAAAATTACCTCACCCAAATTTAGGATATGGCGCCCTTGGGCGCCTTTTTTAAAAGTATGAGAACGCTAATTTCTTTAATATTTTTTCTAAGTGCATGTGGAATGATGGCAGATGATGAACCCGAATGGCAGCGAATAATGGTGAGAGGCAGCCTAAATACACCTGATCCAGTTTTACAGGAAGTGCAGCGTCTGGAAGAATTAGGAAAGGTAAAAGATGTAGTTATTCTTGAGTCCTATCCATTACAGATATGGTTTAGTTCCGATTTTGAGACAGCTGAGAAGCTGAAGTCCCTGTCAAATAAATATAGTTCATCTCGCTAGCTTTCTCTTTACCTACGCGCGAATGATAATTTTTTATAGGTTCGTGCTAATAGTAGAAGCCCGCCACAGCAGATTATAACTCCGAAACACCGAAATTAATCTAACGACCTTTCCTCCTTGTTATTCTAGTTCAGATTTTTTTCGACCATAGCAATGCTCCACGAATCAAGGAATAATGAGCTTTAAGCAGAAATCTACTCCTCAGCTAGTAATAGGTGCATATGCAAGCTCGAAACACTAACCCGAGATCGTCCGGTCAAATGGTAGTCCCTACCGGTTGCCATAGTTCTTCTAGGAGGGATAGTGGTGAAGCCGCGCAACTGACACAGGCCCCACCACTCTCATTTCCCTAATCTCCAAATGCCGAGATAACAACATCTTTATCTTGGTCATCACTCCAAAGCAGATAAGATCGATTTTTACGAATGTCAACGATTACGAAGATAAAATGATCGATGCCTTTCCTTTTCTTTATCTCGCCCATAGCAGATTTCAGCTCGTATCTCCTATTAATCAACGGCATTTCCTTACATCTTAACCGGGTTAAGATCTACCAATGCTTATACGCTTCATGTAACTGACACCTTTCGCCAATTCTGAAATATCTTGAATAATTCATTCTGTGAGGAGCTTGGTGTTATAATTCAGGTGTCGTGATAATAACAAGGTGTAAAAATGGCAAAGTATATTTATCTCCCCGTAAACAGTGAAGAAATGCTAGAGTTTGCGGAGAATATGGCGAGCGCATGGAGTATTCCGAAGAACCATATTCTTGCCAACAAGGTGACATCCGGTATTGGTAAGTCTATGTACCGATGGATTGATAAATGTCTTAGTAGCCTAAAGTCTGGTGATACTCTTTATATTGTTTCTCATGGTACCGGCGCTGGCGATGGTGAGCAAATTGGTGCTCAACGCAATAACGGTAAGAATAAACAAACAAAAGTTTTCGAGAGGGGCGTAGAGTCGTGGCAGGGTGGAGAGTGGAAAACCTACACTCCCACGCAACTAGCAGCTACTTTGGTTAAAGAAGGTTTGCCTGGTAGTTTTGTAGACCTGCATCTCTGTGCTTGCGGGTCAGGTTATGACGGTGAGAGGCTAAGGCCCTGGGCACAGCGTTTACGTGAGGCGATGGCTACTACCCATAAAAGCCTAGAGGTTACTGGGTACCTTGGTTGGTTTGACGCTACTGGTAGCTCTGTCAAAATTAAGGTTAATACCAAGTATTATGATTTGAATGAGCGTGCAGTGACTTTTTCTTGATGGTTATCGATTTAAGAGTAGTATAAGCATCTACTAGAATACTCAAAATTCTCTGCGAGCTAGAAAGCGAATCGCCAACTGTGGTCGTGTCAGACTCTAATATTGAATCGGGCACGTCCAAGGTTCGGGGCATTAAATCTTATTATTTAAGACAAATTCTGGCATATCATTTTTTGATTCATAAATGTAATGCGGCTCACAATTACAAACTTAAATCAAATTCCCCTCAAAGAGTTATACTTTGAAGATTATTAGGTATTGCAATGATATCCCTCCCCCCCCTTTGGCTTCCGCTTTAAGCACTTGACAGGCTGAGTTGAACTGATACAGCTGATTGAGATATAGCAATATACGGGGTATGGGCCTGTTAAGTTTTTTTACCTTCCATGACCCTACTAGCTAGCGGCCAGAGCGCAGCCTCAGCCGTCCGAAGGGAAGTAGCAACGTACCTGTGATTGTTAGCTGCCTTTGCGTAGTTACTCATTATATATTTCCTGTATCTCAGCATAGCCAATTACTCTTGAGCCTTCTCGAACCTGTAGATTGGCACCTACCTCTAGGCATTTTGGGTATGCTTATAGTGTAATGAGGACGTTATCATTCCCCAGCCTACTAATATTGACTTACTATCTAATCTTTCAAACTTCATACATATAACGACTTAGTCAGCAGTATTTTGGTTCTATTAGAACTTTAACGTAAGGTGGCGCAGCCATGACAAAACGGATTGTAGACCAAAACATCAACTGCGATAAATTATTGTGTATTTTTAGCTCTTCGCTCAATTATCTCTTTTAAGTTCCACACATTGACATATTTTACCCCGGCAGAATCACCAGTCTCAACCCAATACCGCCCACTAGGCCATTCGAAAACATCTCCGCGTTTTACAACCACTGGCTCCGTATTAGAAAATGTTAATTCACAGCTACCAGATATAATAAAGCATAAGCAATTTTCAGAAGAGCCTGAAAATTTTCTACCAGCATCATACTCGTACGGACTCACGCGAAACTCTCTTTTGCCTGGGTACAAGGTACGAATTTCTTCAATGTTCTCTTTATAGACGTAACTTACAGGAAATTTTCGTATATTAATACTCATTGCTCATCTACCACACATAGCGTCAGGTACAGCGGCCATGACAAGCGAAGCTTGACGGGGTCCGCTGGAAGCAGAAATGTGCTGCAACCTTTGTTATTTATTTTCACCTATTTTCTTTATAAAAATTATTTTACTTTGCAGAGGGGTTCCTTTATTTTCATACCCACACACTTGGTAGCCGTGAGATATAAGAAGATGCAACATTGAAGGAAATCTATTCATCGATTTAATGCTAATAAACTGAAATCCTTTGTTCATCACCCACCGCTCTTGGAGCTCAAGTAGAGACTTTCCTATACCTCGGCCCCGGTAATCTGGGTGGACTGCAACAGACCAACTATAAAACTCCGTTTCGGATACTTTATAACCAATTTTGTAGCCTACTTTCCTATTACCAACTGAAGCTACCAGTAATAGGTAAAGGCGCCCCTCTAATCTTTGTTCTATTTTATCTTTACTATTTTTAGTGTCGAACTCTGGAATCTCAGAATTGATCTGTATGACATCTTCTATCGTGCCTTCGCTGAAGGAAATGTTCATGTCGCCACCTAGGTTTATACATAATGTTCGGCTCTGCGTTAACCAAAAGCGAAGGCTGCTTTTGGCTGGAACTTTTACACCTGACAGCATCCGATTGTTAGGGCCGCTGATTTCTTAGCTCAATTTCACCAAATATCATATAAACAAGAGGTCCACCCGCATCAGCCCTGTAAGCTCCATTTGCTTCAGCCAAACGGCTGGCAACGGCTGAAAATTCCCATGCTTGATCTTCGGAAACATGGACCTTTCTTGAGGTAAAGAGCTTTACTCCGTGCTTTTCACCATACTCTTTAACTAAACGTGAATGTTGCTGAAGAGGTTTTAGCACTGAAGGGTGATCCCACCCCCATAGAAAGCTTCTATCCTTCGGATTGTAAGTACCTATTATTTGAACTGGAGCTACAGCGATCCGACCATCCTCAAGCGACCAAAATATAATGCCTTTGTCTTGGTCGACATTCCATGTTTTAGCAGAGCCCAGACCCCATGTCTTATCGTGAGCATCAGTTTGAATTCTTAAACCTTCAATGCTCCCTTCAATAAACTTTTCGACCTCCACGGAGTAATCTCCAGCATGCGTGTTAGTTGATATGAATAGTACAAATATAACTGATACTAAATTTTTCATAACTCTCTGATACTTGATTGCCTTAACGACTGGTTTTTGAGCTGAATTAGAGCAGCGAAAGGATTGTGATTGTCAAACGCAGAGCTAAGCAAGAATCCCAGAACTGAAAACCCAATAGTAAATTGGACCGCAAACAGCCCACCCTGCGACTACAAATTTGAAAAAACTATCCCGCCTTGGCGCTCCTATACTTGCAAGGCCCGTAAGATCTTTCTCTTGAATTGGTTTTATAAGTCTGTAGGTTTTTACCAGCAGCCATCCAACCAGAAGTGGAAGTAATGTCAATAGAATGATAGTGCCGATTGTAAGTAAAGCTTCAGGCGATGATTTTCTCATTTATCTTATCAACTATTTAGAGTATTGGGGATAAATATACCGAGCGCACGCCAGTGCGTCCGGTGCTTTTACTAGTTAGGCATAGTACTGAATCGCCTACCAAAAGGCGGCAGTAGCTACCATACCCACATAACACATGAAAACAGCAGGCCTATGACATGTACATAGCTGGACAAGCTTGTCCGGCCTGATTATGTGTAGCTTTGTTATCCATGGCTTCTAGTCTTCAACATAGATTCAAATAAAAGTATGAAAAAAGCGCCACTTATAACTGGTAAAATTATTCCGAAAATGAAAAAAATAGCAGCCAATGAGCGACTACCTGCCTTATAGCGTCTATAGCCCTCTATGAACGGATACAAGAGGAATCCTATCAGTACGCTATATATGATGAACTCCGGAACCCTCAGTAAAGCTCCGCCCCCTAACCTTTCCAGGCCGAGGAGGTAGATTACCGGATAAAGAAGACCGGCCAGTACAAAAATAACTAAAAGATAAAGCCACTTACTCAAAATTCATACCTCTTTATTGGAGCATATAACACTAAGCCTGTGTTTTATACACATATTTTAAGCTTACTCAATGCCTCTACACCGCAGCACTAGCTACATGTAGCCCTAAAAGTTGCATAGATTATATCCAATAGTACCGTTTGCAGAGCTGAGGACCGTAAAAACCTATAACAAATATTGGATTCGCTCTGATCTAGTACGGTTATAGGACAAATAAGACCCTCTATCTCACCCTGCCTTACTCCAGAATTGGCTCTGAATTGAGTAAGGTAATATTTCTTCTACTAGTTTAGAGTATAACCATGGGTCCGATACGAAACAAAAATACTTGTGTATAAAACTTAGCACTAAGCTTAGGGGCGGGCCACGCAGTGAGCCGCCCCAGCAGCCAAAGGCTGTGACAACAGTGCCTTGTTATGTATTTATACGCGTCTTTATTGATTTGTAGGTAAATATCACTGCACTGAGAGCAATACTGTAAATAAACGAGAAAACACCAAACACTATTACCCCGGTTATTAAACCACCCTCAAATTCAACGTTTAGGACAAATACGCTAATGATAGCCAAAACTAAACATATGAACGTGGCAAGATACGGATTGATAGAAAAGATATTTGGCCAGAACCTCTTGCATAAAGCCCAGATCAGCAATGACGGACCTAGAAACACTATCTGTAGGATGATGCCAATCGCTAAGAACATTAATTCTATCAACCTCTACCTAGATATTTAACAACTACACGGGGGCTGCTGCGTAGTGTAGGCAGTCCCACGAAGGGCCAAAGCCCCTTAACAACCTGCTTGTATTTGTTAACTTTGACCATATTCCGATAACAGCTCTAGAGCTATAAAAGCAGGCTTTTTCCCAATGCCTTTAGAATGAGCAGACACTTCAGGGTGAACCCTAGACCAATCATCAATTTCCAATAACTCTTTATTGGCTCGATCTGTCATTACATCAAACTCGTAGAACTCTTTTTTCTTCGTTAGCCATGTGCCCATCCATTGAGTTCCATACTGCTCAAAAATATCGGAACAATTCAATAGAATTCCCTCATTCGCGGACATCCCCTTTTGGGATAACAGCAAGCTTAACCATGGGTACATACTTTCATCATTTATAAATTTGTCCGCGCACTCTTTCATTTCAAGGAACGAGAGTTCATTTTGTTGTTCAGTATTCTTGTTTCGAATTCGGCGAAGCTGTTCGATATTCATGATAAAGTTAACACTCTAAAACCGGCAGCCGGAGCGCAGACTCTCCGGCACGCGTCCTTCGCGCGTAAAGTTAATTAGTTTGTTATGAATTTCCCTCACGCAGCTCCCCGATAAAACTATCTACTAATGACTTGCGAACCGACATTGGCCAGCTCACTGAAAATGTAAAGGGTATTCGCCAGGTAACCAGAAAGCAGGTGACATATTCATCTTTACGCTTTATAAGTACTAATTTTCTATTCAAAGAATAGCTGGCGAAACACGATATTGGGTAGTTGGCCCATTGAATCGGATGTGAAAAAGAATGAATCTAACCTACTTTTTTTCGAAAGTTTAGTCTCTAGGACCTCAACCCACTGTTTTCCATTACTTCTGAATATAGCCATTGTGTTGTTTTTTGAAAGGACTTCAAACTCTACGTCCAAATTCAAAAAATTGAATGTATACCTCATACCATTTCTCATAACGCCCTGTTAAGTGGCCAAAGTAATCGTGGTAAAGTGAGCGAAAGCGAACCACGCTTACTTTGGCCCGCCACGACAGTTTGTTATGCTTGCGTTCATATTAATACTGGTAACACCCATAAAAATAAAATAAAACAGAAATTTACCGAACACAAAAGCCCCCTATAAGATGGCTTAAAACTCATTAGCTTCAGCTGATAAATTGAATGTAAGCTCCAAATTATAGAGTGAATAATAACCACCACAAACAGACTTGATATCGTCCAAAGTAACATTTCTACAGGATCAACTACAGCATCAGTTCTCGGCCAGTAATGACTATGATCATATAACCTCATGAGGCCATATACATAGACAAATGCAGTAACAACAAAACCTACAAAATATTTCATTAGGATTTAAAATTTTGGACTAGAAAGCATAACAGTTAATTCAAAAGAAGCTTCTTTATATCACCCTGCTTTATATTTCTACGCCCGATTTCCTTTCAAATCTCAATAAAATCAATAAGTTACCTTATTTTTGTGTAAATACGCAAGAATATATACAAAGCAGCGCCTTTATAATTCTGTATTTTCTCAGCTTTACATCACCTTTGGCACCCTTTAAGTATCAATGAGTTACTGAGTTTCAACTAGAAGTAGGTGCAGCTTCTGCTGGCTTTTGTTATTGAAAGTACAGCTGTACACTTCTCGATCAGCGCCAACTAATTTACATGGCCCAAAACTGATAATCTGAGGGTTATGGCTTGCTAGCCACTTGTGCCGTCTAAGCAACCCCATCACTGATATGTGTTTGCACGCGGTATGCTCCATATCATCAGGCATAGCCTCCCATCCAAGCTGTAAGCCTAAACTTCACTGTGTTGTAAACACTGGTCGATCCCCTCTTCCTTGACCTTATTGATATCCTGATTTTTGTCACACGGCGTCAACAGGTTCTCCGTTGCTACTATTCTTATACGTGGCGGTAACGATTCTGCGGGGCTGACTATACAGGTTCGGAAGAGCGTGACGAATTGAAATCTAGCGATGTGGAGGGACACCTTGTATGTTAGGCGAGGAACAGAAAAACCAAAGCACAGATTCCGCCAAAAGTGGAACCTCCTTTGCTGGCAGGTTGATTGATCACTGACTCAATACACAAGAGCTAGGGAGCATTGTTGGGAATATTCCTCCTTCATCAAAAGGCTAGGCATCTTCACTTAGCGTAGGCTCTGTCTTTAGCGCAATCCTGAAGGCTGCTTGAAGCAGCTGGTGGGCTCGGCAACATTCATCTGGAGGATCTGTGCATAGCAAGCCAAGCATTGAGTACACATCTTATGGTGCTGGCAAGGCTTGCCTACCCTCTCTTCCTCTCGGATAAGAGGGTCTGCTTGTTAAACACCTCCAAGACATCAGCACGGCCACTCCGAGTTCGCTAGCTAGTCGCCATTGGCATCCAAAAGGCATTCGAATCAGAGCGCGTATATCGCCTTACGGACAGAGGCGCAATGATTCTTCTTGGAATCCCGCTTTCAATTATTGGGTGCCTCAAGTTGCCCTACCCTCTTTAGGATATTCAGACATTCGCTTTCTGTTGCCTTTTGATCCGCACATAGATTTCTTCACGGTGGATGGGGAGTGATTTGGGTGCGCTTATGCCTATCTTCACTTGATTGCCTTTCACCTCCAGCACCGTGACTTGGACATTTGCTCCAATCCTTAGAAGTTCACCTGTCCGTCGCTTTAAGATCAACATACTTATTTCCTTCGATGGTCAAAGTTTGGGCGCTTCCGGGGTGGGGAAGCTTGGGCTTAACGTTTGGAGGAAATGTGGGGTGGCGCTCGGGGGCGGTAGGCAGAGAAAAGGAAAAGGCGGGCGCTAGGCTTCCAGAGCTTGGGAACAGGTCCCACGCCGCTGAATGTACTCCACTTTATTGAAGACGAGCGGGTTTCTAGCGTATTATCCATATAGCCATTTTGATAGTGCGATTATCAATTTGGTCAGCTGGCCCCGGGTGTTCCTAGCACCTTGGGTCAGCGCCTTTTACTTACTCTTAGGTCACGCTACCGTTCTCCTTTGAGGGATGGGTCTTTTAGAAAATTCTCGGCTCTCTCGAAGCTTTCAAAACTATTCAAACTTCTGGAGCATTTTTTATCGGCTCGCTCAATTACGACCAAAATACTAAAAATATCTATCGATTCTACGCAGCTTTGAGATTGAAACAAACTGAATAAATTCCAATAAGATTATTTTCGCGCCTATATTTTTAGTTGTTTTCGGCTGAGGAAATCTCAATCAACCATTGGAAAACTCAATTCACATTGAAATACACTCCATGCTTTTCTTAAAAGATAAAGAGCAACATTCTCAATTACATGGCTAACTAAAGGCAAAACCGGGGAATGTGAAAGTTCATTAATGATTTAATTGGTTCATTAGTTTTATACTCGTATCCGCACTCCTTTGTTAAATACTGGAAGAGCGGGATTTCGCTGTAGGGATAAATATTGAGCTCAACATGGAGTTACCACCTTGCAAGTCACCTCTCCACATTAGTGCTATTGCTTGGTTATTTTGGGTTAAAACCAACCGTATAAGTAGCCGCTGGTGAGGTCATTTGAAATTCCTGGCTTAGCTCTATTCTTACCAGTATTGGCAAGATATTGAAGACTCTGATTACACTTGTACTTAACAACGCATTCGCACGGTCGTATCTAGTGAGCAACCCAAAACTCTACTTTATTTATTGGTAGTGAGCGCTTGAAAGAACCTAAAGCACTTCCCTTTCCATTGGAGCACTATTTGGAGCCAGTGACTGGAGTGGCCGGTATTTAGATCCTTAAAAACTAGGTAGTATTTTCGGAATCACCCCTCCTATCCGAGATACTTGATACCTCACCTCTCCACTGGCTATGTAGCAACCATATTTTGAAAGCAGATTAAAGTTTGTAAGTGACTGCCAGTAGCTTCCTCTCAGCGTTCCTTATAATCTGGCCTACCCCCAAAATCAGCCTTCCCCAAAACCTGAACGTCAATTTCTGGTACTCCACTTCCCCTGCCTCTATGTCAAGGATGAAGCCCCTCAGTAAATCTAGAGGTTTAACGCCCCAGCTAACCCATTCATGACTTTCATGCCATTAATAAACTTTGAAACGGTACAAGGGTTCAATTTTTTAATAATTAGTAGTATTTTTTACTAAAAATGGCTTCTAATATTAACCAAACGAGGTTAATATTCTTTCCGTCGCCGCTTAAAAAGATGTTCATGCGATAACAAATAGAAAAAAGGGAGATTTTGGATGCTTACTTCATTCGGGAAACTGGTAAGGAAGCACCGGATTGATCAACAACTAAGACTGGGTGAAATGGCTGCTGCAATTAACGTTAGTGCCCCATACCTATCAGCAGTTGAAACAGGCAGTAAAAAGGTTACATATGAATTAGTACAGAATATATCCAATTATTTAAGTTTGTCACCAGCAGAAGCATCCGAGCTTCAGGCTTCAGCCGATAGCTCCCAAACTGAGTATCGGTTTAACCTAAAAAAGCAAAGTGACATAACTCGACAGGCAGTAGCGGCATTCGCAAGGAATATCAACACCTCATCACTTGATGAGTCTGTTGCTAAACAAATTCTAGAGATTTTAGAAAATCAGCCGGAGAGCTAGAAAATATGGAACAAAGTCGGTATGAGCCAATGAGGAGAGGTGGTAGCAGAGTTCCTCCTTTAAGCACTCAAAAAATTCGTCAACACGCCAACTTATGGAGAAATCTTCTTGCCAAGGTGGGCTCTAAGCCAAACGGCAGAGTTGAAGTTGTTGACACATTAGAGTTTCATCTCCCAAAGCTCATACCGAACTTTACATATGAATGTGTACAGAGCGATACCTCATTGCTCAACGGGGCGGAGGCAATTACATATCCCGATCAGAATAGAATAGTTCTGGCCGAGCATGTATATAAGGGAGCTGCACAAGGTGTTGGAAAAGATCGCTTCACCATCGCACACGAAATCGGACACCTTTTCTTGCATCGTCGCCTTTCTGCCTACCCTAGAAATATTAGCAACCACGTACAAACTCATCGAAAATATGAGGACTCAGAGTGGCAAGCAGATACTTTTGCAGCTGAATTCCTCATGCCGTACGAAGAAGTAAAAGCAAACTGCTCTAGCGCTAGAGACGTACAAGTCAGGTTTGACGTTTCAACAAAAGCAGCAGAATACAGATTTAGGAACACAAGAAAGTAAAAAGCCATCATAAGTTGGCGCTTATGATGGCTTTTTGTGTAACAAGGTGCGGGGTATCAGGAGTGACCCTTAACCGCCGGCATAACTTGAAACAATTGAACGTAGCAATTCAAGTGTATCACTGGTTAGCCGATTTTTCTATTCACTCCTTAAACTTTATAAGGAGGCCTATCATGGCTACCCATAGATTCAAATCTGTTCGTGTTCGGAGTTATAAGCGGTTCCGTAATGGTGTCTGGGAACTTGTCTGTGCACATATGCGCAGTCAACCTATCCGCTAATCCCATTGGGAGGGGGCAACCTCTCCCATCCAAATTACGACCGAGAAATATACCCTTTCTCGTAGAAAAATTTTTGGATTTATTCAGCAGGATCAGATATGAAACCCAGTGAGCTTAATAAAGAAGCTAGAATTGCTTTCGGAAAAACCCTCATAGATATTTCAATTGCAGTTTTTAAAGGAATAATTCTGCTATTCACAGTAATACCTATTACAATAATCTTAAACAATACCCTTTCTAGCTCCGAAGAAAAGCTAGACATCCTGCGGTTTTTTACATCAATGAATCAAGAAACTCACTTAGCCTTATTGGTGTTTATACTAATTTCATTTTGGGTTGGCCATTCATTTAGAAGGGCTGGCTTGAAGCATATCCATGAGGCTAACGTCGAGACTTAAGCTCACTATCAAATCATTTTGTATATGGTTTTAAAAGTGAGCAACCAAATGGATACCCTCCCCTAACTCTTAAAAGCTCTAATCAACTCATCGGGCCAATGAACAATTAGGCTAGGGGCGCGTAACTAGCGCCCCATACTCCCTATCACCTTTTAGCAACCCCAAGACTTCAGTGAAGGTACATAACTGGAGCCAGGGTCTCCGGGAGGTAGAGGGTAACCAAGCGGCACTCTGGAAGGCTGGTAGAAGCGCTGCAGAGTGCGAGTTATTCGTCCAGGAGTGCCAGAATCTAGGCTGACTCTTCCTGTGAGAATTTCAGCCCATACTTCTCCACTATCGCCATGAATCGCTGCACGTAGATAGCCTGGACGGGCTCATAGGGTGGCATCCACTCATCGGGGCCTTTGTCACCCTTGCTTTGATTCCGGCCATCATCGACCAACCATAGATTCTCAGGGTCTTCTGCAAATTGACGCTTAAGCTCTACAGTCCAGTTGGCACCACCGTGCCCGTGATCCCAGGACAGCGGCACGATGTGTTCAACATCCAGGTCAGAGGCCAGATTGAAAGTACGGGTCCAGCCAGAGGCCTGTATCTACAGTACACTGCTTGTCATTAGTGAAGGTTACTGGAGCTAGAGAGAACTGAAGCAGCAACTCATGGCGGGTGCTCTGGCAATCTTTATCGGAGTCAGACCACTTCGGTAGCCACTCGTGGCAGTCATAGCTTCGCTCTTCTTTAGCCTCGACTTCAGAGCAACCTAATAAAACAGTGAATAAAGCGATAGGTAAAATTAAGCCTGTTGAGATCTTATTCATTATGTCTAACTCTGCAGATATATACCGAAAAAATTGCCCCCCCTCCAATCAATAGGAAAATTTCTCTTTAATTCTAAGGGCAAAACCTTCTACTGTTGGGGGCATATTCCAAATGAGCTTCCGGGTTTCATCACATTCAGTAACAGACATCAATTCACGTTTTACATAATGAACACAGTTGTTACCATTTCCAGCACCCAACTCACTGTCTGCTAACTGATAAACGGCCGGTATTGTCGCAGTAGTGGATCGGTCCTTAGCAAATGGGATCTTAATAAAGAACATCGAATCAGGGTGTCCATATTTATCTATATCCTCTTTCATGCTGTGACATGAACCAATTCTCGAGCTAAAAGACTGCCTTTTCCCCTCAAGCCCCGGTATGTCATATCTTGTAAAGCTACCAATAGTGGGGTACTTCATGTCTCCAGAAAATGAAACATGATTTATTGTAGTTCTATCATCCCTTTCTTCATCACTTAAGTCATGTTTGGACAAGCGAACCCCTCTAGCAAAATGCGTACAAGCTATATGAGGAATTTTTGTGAATGAGTCAGGCCCAAATACCTCTATACGGAACCTATGAATACGCCGTAATGAAGAATTTACTGTAATAGACATAGGTAACGCCCCTCCAATGAGCTACTAAAAGTAGGAAATTTCTACTGTGAAATGCACGAGGTGCGCATCCTATGAGAAGGAGAGAGATCCATCAATCTCACAATATTACAGGGGTAAATCTATATGAATCGTTGGCTAGAGAGAGCTTTGCCGGAACCCAGCCCGCACGCGAGACCATTATAAAGTGGGTTTCAACTGGTGAAGTTGCCGGGCGCTGGTTAGGCGATAGATTATATATTTACCGAAATGGGTTTCATTACCCTTACACAATTCGCACGGAAGAGCGCGCGGCAGTAGAGGCTGAACCAATCTCACCACTACTCGCACGCAGATAACACGGAAGAAAATAATGGCTAGACCAAAAAAACCTAGATATGTGGACGGTCTGGAGTTGCCAGAAAATCTTTATACCGACCCCAAAAAGCGGGCAAATTATTGGCGTTATTTACGCCCAGATGGTTCCAGTCTCACATTCCACGGCACAACAGCCGAAGCAATTCGTCAGGCAAAACAGGCCAACCGCCAGCGCGACCTCTATGAGCGTCAGCCAGCAACAACGGATACCGTTTGGATTGCGCGAGCAGGTAGCCTACTGGACCGCTACAGCGACTGGGTTGCCTGGATGGAGCTGAACCATCCCAAACAGGCCACAGCTGCACGCTGGAGTCAAAAGCGGCGCTATGTTGAGCGTATGTGTGAACAGCTTAATAACCCTATGCCGCACGAGCTGACGCTAACCATGGTTCGCGACTGGTGGGAATCGCAGGATTATCATCCCCTGCGAAATAGCCGCGCAGCCCTGCGAAGCTTTGTTAATTATTTAATGCTGGAAGGCTCAGTTCCAAAACTTACATTTAATCCATTTAACACCAGTGACGAAGTCCCTAAATTAATTCCAAGGCAACGACCGGAAAAAGTACGTCAACGGCTTACCCTGCAAGATTTCTGGCGCATACACGACGCAGCTGGCGAGCTGGGTTATACAGGTCTGCAAATTGCTATGGATTTATCACTGCTTACAACTATGCGCCGCGGTGATGTGAGCAGCTTACGACTGGACAAGCATGTAACCGATGCAGGGATTGATAAAGGGGTAGAGAAATCAATTAATCAACGCGGCGAAGAAAGAGCTACATATCTGCGCTGGTCTTACAATCATCACCCTGGATTACGCCAAGTAATTAACCACGCCCGACAGCTCTCCCTGCAAAATTATCGATGCCCTTTTGCGGTTTCATATCAACCAAAGAAAAGACAGCCCCGAGCGAAGCAAAATGAACATTGGTGCAGATTAATGCCAGCAAGGCTATCAAACCAATTTAAAGATGCACGAGACGCCGCAGAGGTTCGCCAGGACTTACCCAGCAGCGCCAGGCCTACATTTCACGAGGTGCGCGCCCTAGCCTCTCACCTGCTCAAGAAATCTGGTCACAGCCCGGAAGAGATTGCAGAAATATGCGCCCATACCGATGCAGAAATTACTGAGAAGTTTTATCTCGGAGGGCATGAGCGGGAATACAAAGAAGTGGGTATCAGCATCGACCCGAAATTACTGATGCGGAAGTGATTGAGAGTTTTTGTACGGGGTTTTTGTACGCTTGGGAATTGGTTTTTGTGCGCTCAATCGGGAAAAGTGGCTGAAAGCCGCATGAGATATAAAGAAAGATGGTCGGAGCGGCCGGATTTGAACCGACGACCACCACACCCCCAGTGTGGTGCGCTACCAGGCTGCGCTACGCTCCGATTTTGAAAAATCGCTCACTTCGCTAAGTGATTGATTTTTAAAGACATCGTGTCTTGATGTGGCGTGAATCATACCTGAGTGCGGCTGGATTGCAAGCCCAGGTTTACAGTTTTTTATAAATTATTTTTCCCTTCCAGCAGGGCCACCACGTCCTTTAGTTCTGCGATCACTTCGGGTAGTACTTGCTGTAGCTGTACCACCTCTGCCCGCTCGCTACCGGTTTCGATCTGCTGGCGGGCTCCACCAATGGTATAGCCCTCTTCGTACAGGAGCGCACGAATCTGGCGGATCATGATGACATCTTGGTGCTGGTAGTAACGGCGGTTGCCGCGACGTTTGACGGGTTTCAGCTGGGGGAATTCCTGCTCCCAGTAACGCAGGACATGGGGTTTAACGGCGCACAGTTCACTCACTTCACCAATGGTGAAATAGCGCTTACCGGGGATTGCAGGCAGCTGAGCGTTATTGCTCGGTTCCAGCATGCTCTTCTACTCGTGTCTTGAGTTTTTGCCCGGGTTTAAAAGTGACTACCCTGCGGGCCGAGATGGGGATTTCCTCGCCGGTCTTGGGATTGCGACCGGGACGCTGGCTTTTATCGCGCAGGTCGAAATTGCCAAAGCCGGAGAGCTTGACCTGCTCGTTATTTTCCAACGCATTGCGGATCTCCTCGAAGAAATATTCGACGATCTCTTTCGCTTCGCGCTTGTTAAAGCCCAGCTCTTCGTACAGTTTCTCGGCGAGCCCGGCCTTGGTCAGTGCCTCTGTCATTGGATCCTACCAATTGATTCAGAGGCGTCGACTCCAGATCGGAAGCGGCCCAAACCGCGGCGGCTTTCAACCCGGTAGCAGACGCTCTCGGGGTGCAATTCAGCCTGCACCCGAGAGCATCATGCTCTACTAGCGCAGACTAGCGTTATATTTTTCTTCTAGTTTTCCGACCACCGCATCTACAGCGGCATTGATTTCGTCGTCATTAAGGGTGCGTGACGAATGCTGAAACGTCAACCCCAAAGCGACACTTTTTCTATTTAAATCAATACCTTTGCCCTGGTAGACATCAAATATCTTGAGGTCCGTCAAGGTTTCACCTGCAACTTCGACAGCAGTTTCCACCAGGCTGGCGGCAGGAACCTCTGCGTCAATCAACAGGGCCAGATCGCGACGCACTTCCGGGAACTTGGACAGCGGGCGGAATGCGGGGGTTTTGCCCTCGCCGATCGCTTCCAGGCTCAGTTCAAATACGAACGCGGGCTTGGACAGGTCCAACTTCTTCTGCAACTGCGGGTGCAGGGCTCCGATAACCCCTACTTCGCGGTCGCCGCGCATAATCTTGGCGGTTTGACCGGGGTGCAGTGCGGGGTGCTGGCCAGCAACAAAGCGGAACTCATCGGCAACACCGGTGCGAGCCAACAGGGCCTCTACATCGGCTTTCACATCGAAGAAGTCCACGGCGTCTTTGCTGCCAGTCCAGTTTTCTGCGTAACGGCTGCCATAGGCGAGACCGGCAATCATCTGTTCTTGGTGCAACTCGGCACCCGGCACAAAGCGCAGGCCGGTTTCAAACAGGCGCACGCGATTTTGCTGGCGATTCAGGTTGTACTGCAACGCTTTGCACAGGCCAGGCAGCAAGGTGGTGCGCATAACCGCCAGCTCGGCGCTGATCGGGTTTTGCAGGGCCACAGGATCGGCTTCCGGATCAAACAGTGCGGCGCTGTCGCTATCGATAAAGCTGAAAGTAATCGCTTCGTAGTAACCGCGGCTCAGCAGGGTTTGCTCCAGGTTGTCCTGGGCAATGGTGCTCTCCGGGCGCGGGGCGATTTCCAACTCGGCAGTAAAGCTTTCGCTGGGGATACGGTTGTAGCCGTATACACGGGCCAGCTCTTCCAGCAGGTCTGCTTCGATGGCGATATCGAAACGGAAGCTGGGGGCGAGGAAGGTCCAGCCTTCGTCGTTCTGGTCGATTTTTTCCAGGCCCAGGCGGGTGAGGATATCGACTATTTCGTCATCGGCCAGTTTGATGCCCAGGCCTAACTCTACTTTCGCACGGCGCAGGGTAATGTGGCGCTCGGCGGGCATAATTTCAGTCAGCTCACGCACGTGTACCGGGCCGGGTTCACCGCCAACGATATCCAGCAGCAGCTGGGTAGCGCGCTCCACTGCTTTCTCTTGCAGGTGGTAGTCCACGCCGCGTTCGAAACGGTGGGAGGAGTCGGTGTGCAGGCCGTAAGAGCGAGCCTTGCCGGCAATGGCCAGCGGGCTAAAGAAGGCGCTCTCCAGGAAGATATGCTGGGTGCCCGCTGTCACGGAGGAATCCAGGCCACCCATAATACCGGCCATCGCCAGAGGTTTTTCCTCATCGGCAATTACCAGGGTGCCCTCTTTCAGTTTGACTTCCTGGCCGTCCAGCAGGGTCAGCTCTTCACCGGCTTCTGCCATACGCACTTTGATGCCGCCGGAGAGTTTCTCCAGGTCGAAGGCGTGCATGGGTTGGCCCAGTTCCAGTAGTACGTAGTTGGTAACGTCCACTACCGGATCGATACTGCGCAGGCCGCTGCGACGCAGGCGCTCTTGCATCCACAGAGGCGTTACCGCTTTGATATCGATATTGCGAATCACACGACCTACGTAGCGCGGGCAGGCGGCTTCGGCCAGCAGGGATACGGGCATGCTCTCGTCGATCTGCTGGGGTACCGGAGCAACTTCCGGGCCCTGAACGGCGCAGCGGTTCAATACACCCACTTCGCGAGCAATACCGGCAACACCGAGGCAGTCGGAACGGTTCGGGGTGAGATCCACTTCGATGGTCTCATCATCCAGCTGCAAGTATTCGCGCAGATCGGTACCGGTGGGTGCGTCTTCTGGCAGCTCCCAAATACCGTCATTGTCTTCGCCCAGTTCCAGTTCGGTCTGTGCGCAGAGCATACCGAAGCTATCTACACCACGGAGCTTGGCTTTCTTGATTTTAAAATCGCCCGGCAGCTTGGCGCCTACCAGGGCAAAAGGAATTTTGATTCCGGTGCGCGCATTGGGAGCACCGCATACAACCTGCATTTCACCGTCGGGGTGGCCTGCCACTTTACACACGCGCAGCTTGTCCGCATCCGGGTGCTGTTCACAGGCGACAATCTCACCGACAACCACTCCGGAGAAATCGCCCGCAACTTTTTCTATACCGTCCACTTCCAGGCCGGCCATGGTGATTTGGTCGGCCAGTTCCTGCGTGGTGAGTTCCGGGTTTACCCATTCCCGCAACCAGGAGTTGCTGATTTTCATAGTTGATCTCTTTCTGTATTCCGTCAGCGCAACTTGGTGCGCATTTCGCCTGGGGCTATTTCGCCTCCCAGGCCTCCACAATTCGACTGCTGTTGCGAAGGGCCATTGCCATTCGCGCTGTCACTTGGCTTAGAACTGTTTCAAGAAGCGCAGATCGTTATCGAAGAACAAGCGCAGGTCGTTGACGCCGTAGCGCAGCATGGCGAGGCGCTCGATACCGATACCGAAGGCAAAGCCGGAGTATTTTTCGCTGTCGATATCGCAGGCGGCGAAGACATTCGGGTGCACCATGCCGCAGCCGAGAATTTCCAGCCAACCGGTGCCGGAACATACGCGGCAGCCTTCACCGGAACAGGCGGTACACTGGATGTCCGCTTCTGCGGAAGGCTCGGTGAACGGGAAGTAAGACGGACGGAAACGCACCGGTACTTCCGCTTCGAAGAAGGCGCGCAGGAATTGGTCGATGGTGCCTTTCAGGTGGGCGAAGCTGATGTTCTCGCCGATTACCAGGCCTTCTACCTGGTGGAACATGGGCGAGTGGGTGACATCGGAGTCGCAGCGGTATACGCGGCCCGGGCAGATAATACGCAGCGGTGGAGACTTTTTCTCCATGGTACGGATCTGCACTGAGGAAGTGTGGGTTCTCAGTACGGTGGTGGGGTCTACGTAGAAGGTGTCGTGCATCGCGCGCGCGGGGTGGTGCGCGGGAATATTCAACGCTTCGAAGTTGTAGTAGTCCTGTTCGACTTCCGGGCCGTTCTCAACAGAGAAGCCAATGCTCGCAAAGAATTCTTCCACGCGCTTTAAGGTGCGCGTAATGGGGTGGGCATTGCCCTGCTCTTCGCCGCGCCCCGGCAGAGTGACATCAATGGTCTCTTCGGCCAACTTTGCGTTGATGGCGGCCTGCTCCAGCATATTGCGGCGCGCGTTAATTTTTTCCTGAACCTGCTGCTTGGCTTCGTTGATCTTGGCACCCGCCGCCGGACGCTCCTCAGCCGACAACTTGCCAAGGCCTTTCAGCAGTGCCGTCAGCTGGCCCTTTTTGCCCAGGTAATCAACACGCACCTGATCCAGTGCGGCGAGGCCATCGGCCTTCTCCACCAGCTCCATAGCCTGCTCGGTGAGGGACTGCAAATCTTGCATCGAACTGTTCCCGTTTGAATCCAACTTCGATTAATTTTTTCTGCTTTGTTCGGCCGGTACTCTCTGTACCGGAGGGAATTTCCCCAGGCACCGCCACCGGTAAAAAATAGCGGAAACTCCATAAAAAAATAGGGAAGGGCCACTACAGCCCTTCCCTATTTTGAGTATTCAGTTTTACAACTGAAGTGACAGCTTACGCTGCCAGGGCTGCCTTAGCTTTTTCAACTACGGCAGCAAAAGCGACTTTATCGTAAACAGCCAGATCAGCCAGTACACGGCGATCCAGTGCGATGTCCGCTTTTTTCAGACCTGCGATCAGGCGGCTGTAGCTCAGGCCTTCAGCACGGGACTGGGCGTTGATACGAGTAATCCACAGAGCGCGGAAGTTACGCTTTTTAACGCGACGGTCACGGTATGCGTACTGACCAGCTTTAATTACTGCCTGCTTGGCAACGCGGAATACGCGTGAACGCGCACCGTAGTAACCTTTAGCCTGCTTCAGAATCTTCTTGTGACGACGACGCGCCTCTACACCACGTTTTACACGGGCCATACTTCTATCCTCTTAAACCTTTGCGATTTGGGCCAATTACTTGGCGCGCAGCATACGATCGACCAGACCAGCATCAGACTTGTTCATAGTCTGGGTGCCACGCAGCTGACGCTTGCGCTTGGTGGTCATCTTGGTGAGGATGTGGCTCTTGTTAGCGTGCTTGTGCTTGTAGCCCGCAGCCGTCTTCTTGAAGCGCTTGGCAGCGCCACTGTGAGTCTTTGCTTTCGGCATTTTGTACTCCAAAGTTAATATTCGCCTGTAAAACAGGCACCTTTAGTAACTGCCGACAACCGAAGTTACCGGCACTGCGAGAGTGGGGAGGCAGCCGTCGCCCAACCACTTCTCAAAGGAGATCCCGGGAATGACTTCCCCAAACCTCACTTTTTCTTTTTGAGCGGAGCAATCACCATCAGCATTTGACGACCTTCCATTTTCGGTCGCTGCTCTACGGTGCCCAGCTCTTCAAGGTCCTTTTCGATGCGCTGCATCATTTCCATGCCCAGCTCTTGGTGAGCCATTTCGCGGCCACGGAAACGCAGGGATACTTTGGCCTTGTCACCCGCTTCCAGGAAGCGGGCCAGGTTGCGCAGCTTGATCTGGTAGTCACCGACATCGGTGCCCGGGCGGAATTTCATTTCCTTGATCTGCTGCTGCTTCTGCTTCTTCTTGGCGGCATTCTTAGCTTTTTTAGCTTCGAATACGTGCTTACCGTAGTCCATGATCTTACAGACTATCGGCGTGGAGTCCGAGGCAATTTCAACGAGATCCAAGCTAGCTTTCTGTGCAGCTTCCAGCGCTTCATCCAGGGAGACAATGCCTACCTGTTCGCCATCAGCGCCTATCAGGCGGAGTTCTGACGCTTCAATCTGATCGTTTATGCGGGCCTTTTTGGACCGTCCCTTAGTGTCTCGTTTAATAGCTATGGTCTCCCAGTTGCCAAGTTGTTATGCATTATCTTCTGTCAAACGACCGCGACGATTCACGTCTTGCTCGAGGATCTCGAGAAATGACTCATACGTCATTGTACCAAGATCTTCACCGCTACGGGTACGTACTGCCACGGTTTGACTTTCTACTTCCTTATCGCCAATTACCAATAGATAAGGAACACGCTGAAGCGTGTGCTCGCGGATTTTAAAGCCGATCTTCTCGTTTCTCAAGTCAGCTGTGGCGCGGTATTGCAGCTCACCCAAACGATCTTGCAAATTGCGACAATATTCAGCCTGGCGATCGGTGATATTCATGATCGCCACCTGCTGCGGCGCGAGCCAGGTGGGGAACGCGCCTTCGTAGTGCTCGATCAGGATTCCGATAAAGCGCTCGAAGGAACCCAGGGCTGCGCGGTGCAGCATTACCGGGGACTGGCGCGAGCCATCTTCTGCCACAAATTGGGCATCCAGGCGGCCCGGCATGGAGAAATCCACCTGAATGGTACCGCACTGCCATACGCGGCCGAGACAGTCTTTCAGGGAGAATTCGATCTTCGGTCCGTAGAAGGCGCCTTCACCCGGCAGCTCTTCCCACGGCAGGCCAGCGGCATCCAGAGCGTCGGCCAAGGCTTTTTCAGCCTTATCCCAGCTCTCATCGGAACCTACGCGCTTCTCCGGGCGAGTGGAGAGACGGTAGATAACGTCCTGGAAGCCGAAATCCTTATAAACGGAGTGCAGCAGATCCATAAAGTCAGAAACTTCTGACTGGATCTGGTCTTCGCTACAGAAGATATGGCCATCATCCTGCACAAAGCCGCGCACGCGCATCAGGCCATGCAGGGAACCGGAAGGCTCGCTGCGGTGACAGGAGCCAAACTCCGCCAGACGCAACGGCAGGTCGCGGTAGCTGCGCAGGCCCTGATTGAATACCTGTACGTGACAAGGGCAGTTCATCGGTTTAATGGCGAACTGACGCTCTTCACTGGTCAGGGTGAACATGTCATCGCCAAACTTATCGGCGTGACCAGACTTTCGCCACAGGCTGAAATCTACCAGCTGCGGAGTCTTGATTTCTTTGTAGCCGAATTCGCGCTGGCGGCGACGCATGTACTGCTCGATAGTGCTGTAAATGGTCCAGCCGTTCGGGTGCCAGAACACCATGCCGGGAGCCTCTTCCTGGATATGGAAAAGGTCAAATTTCTTCGCCAGCTTGCGGTGATCGCGCTTCTCTGCCTCTTCAATGCGACGCAGGTAAGCTTTCAGTTCTTTTTTGTTGGCCCAAGCAGTGCCGTAAACACGGGTCAACATTTCATTGTTGGAGTCACCGCGCCAGTAGGCACCGGCCACTTTGGTCAGTTTGAACGCTTTCAACCTGCCAGTGGAAGGTACGTGGGGACCGCGACACAAGTCTTCAAAGTCGCCCTGGCGGTAGAGAGAAATATCTTCATCACTGGGGATGCTGTCGATAATCTCAGCCTTGTACTCTTCGCCCATTTCGCGGAAGTACTTAACCGCTTCTTTGCGCGGCATCAGGCGGCGACTGACAGTGATGTCTTCTTTGGCCAGCACTTCCATACGCTCTTCGATCTTCTCGAGATCTTCCGGCGTAAACTGGCGCTCGTAGGCGAAATCGTAATAGAAGCCGTTTTCGATAACCGGGCCAATGGTGACCTGAGCTGTCGGGTACAGTTGTTTAACTGCTTGTGCCAGCAAGTGCGCTGTGGAGTGACGGATCACTTCCAGACCTTCGGGCTGACGATCAGTAATAATTGCCAGATTTACGTCGGTATCAATAACGTAACTGGTATCGACTTCCTTGCCGTCTACAACGCCAGCAAGTGCGGCTTTTGCCAAACCAGGGCCGATATCAGCGGCTACATCGTGTACGGAAACCGGAGCAGAAAATTCTCGACGGGAACCATCGGGGAGAGTAACAACGGGCATTGTTTATCCTTTGTTCTCAGTGGCGATCCCTACCAAAGACCGCATGAAACTATCCATGAATTTTTTCATGGAACTCTTGATCGGGATGGGCAATCCATCCTTTTGAAAGGTGGTAGACCCGGGCGGATTTGAACCGCCGACCTCTGCCATGTCAAGGCAGCGCTCTAACCAACTGAGCTACGGGTCTAAAGCTCTACAGCGGGGGAACCCTGTGCTGTGAAGAGCGCGAACTTTAGCACCGCTTTTCAGTGTTTTCAACAACTTACTGAACTTTTGTGTGAAATTTTTTAAGAGCTACCAAGCACCAACAAGGCAGTGCGGGACTATCAAAATGTAGATCCAAGTCCCGCCCTTCAGCAAGGACTATTCCACACCTTTTAAGTGGGTAATCTCATCGCGCAATTTTGCTGCTGCTTCAAATTCCAGGTTCTTCGCATGCTGGTACATTTGCTCTTCCAGCTCGGCAATTCGGGCCCAGCGCTGCTTATCGGTAAGGGCCTCAACATCCACCTTGTACTCACCTTTACCCTCGGCAACTTTGCGGCGCCCTTTCTTGGGCACACCGGGGGCCACCGCCCCCTCCAGAATATCCGCCACACTCTTGCGGATACCTTTGGGGGTAATGCCGTGCTCCTCGTTAAAGGCCAACTGCTTCTCGCGGCGACGACGAGTCTCTTCGAGTGCTCGCTCCATAGAACCGGTGACTTTGTCCGCGTAGAGAATCGCCCTCCCCTCCAGGTTTCGCGCAGCCCGCCCAATGGTCTGAATCAGCGAGCGATCGGAACGGAGAAAGCCCTCTTTATCGGCATCGAAAATTGCCACTAGGGCAACTTCCGGCATATCCAGGCCTTCTCGCAGCAAGTTAATGCCAACTAGCACGTCAAACTCACCGATACGCAGGTCCCGGATAATTTCTACCCGCTCGACGGTATCAATATCGGAGTGTAAGTAGCGGACGCGGACACCACTTTCGGAGAGGTATTCCGTCAGGTCTTCCGCCATCCGCTTGGTCAATACGGTAATCAGTACTCGCTGATCGGCATCCACACAACGGTGAATTTCAGACAGGGCATCATCTACCTGGGTCAATGCTGGGCGAACTTCGACTTCCGGGTCCACCAACCCTGTCGGGCGAACCACCTGCTCGACCACTTGCCCTGCATTCTCTTGCTCATAGGCCCCTGGGGTTGCGGACACAAAAACCGTCTGGGGTGCCAACCCCTCCCACTCTTCAAACTTGAGAGGACGATTATCCAGGGCTGATGGCAGACGAAAGCCATACTCCACCAAAGTTTCCTTGCGCGACCGGTCTCCACGATACATACCGCCGATTTGCGGCACTGTCACATGACTCTCATCGATAAATAACAGTGCATCATTGGGCAGGTAATCAAAAAGCGTGGGCGGCGGCTGACCAATACCGCGACCGGAGAGGTAGCGGGAATAGTTCTCTACGCCATTGCAGTAGCCGAGCTCTTGCATCATCTCCACATCGTAGCGGGTACGCTGATCTAGCCGCTGCGCTTCGACCAGCTTGTTGTTTCCACGCAGTTGCTCGAGGCGCCCTCGCAGCTCATCTTTGATTTCATCGATAGCACTGACGATGGTCTCTCGCGGCGTCACATAGTGACTCTTGGGGAAGATAGTGACCCGGGGCACCTTCCTGATCTGCTCTCCAGTGAGAGGGTCAAATATGGTGATCTCTTCGATCTCTTCATCAAAAAGAGACAGGCGCACCGCTTCCAAATCGGAGTCTGCCGGGTAGATATCGATAATATCGCCGCGCACCCGGTAAGTAGCGCGACGGAAATCTGCATCATTGCGGGTGTATTGCAGTTCAGCCAGGCGCCTGAGGATAGTGCGTTGGTCAACGAGATCCCCGCGATCCAGATGCAGGACCATCTTCAAATATTTGTCGGGGTCACCCAAACCGTAAATTGCCGAAACTGTGGCGACCACAACCACATCGCGCCGCTCAATAAGTGCCTTGGTGGCCGAGAGGCGCATCTGCTCGATATGCTCGTTTACGGATGCATCCTTTTCGATAAAGGTGTCCGAAGAGGGAACGTAAGCCTCCGGCTGGTAGTAGTCGTAGTAAGAGACAAAATACTCCACGGCATTCTTGGGGAAAAACTCTTTAAACTCCCCGTAAAGCTGAGCCGCCAGCGTTTTATTGTGAGCCATCACAATGGCCGGCCGCTGCAGGCGCTCAATAATATTCGCCATGGTGAAGGTCTTACCCGAACCGGTAACACCCAGCAGCGTTTGATGGCTCAAACCATCATCAATTCCTTCTGACAACTGCTCTATCGCCAGAGGCTGATCGCCCGCTGGCTGATACTTGGATTCCACCTTAAAAGGTCGCGACTCCATACACTTCCCCCAACCGCTTAATCATTCATGCAACACAGGATTGTAGGCTGTCGTCATACGACCCACAATTACAAGAGAATAGCGTCCTACCCTTCCCAACTCTGACCTGCGGCATTTTGCGCATGACCCCAAAAAATAATTTCCTGACAAATCAATTAGTTAAAGATGAAAAAAGGGGTTGACCTGTTCGGAAGTGCTCTATAATATACGCGCCATCTCAACGGCACAGCCGAAAAGATATTCCGCCTTAGCTCAGTTGGTAGAGCAAATGACTGTTAATCATTGGGTCGCTGGTTCGAGCCCAGCAGGCGGAGCCAAATTTCAAAGCGCAGCTTAATTTGCGCTCTATAAATTAGATTAAATTCCGCCTTAGCTCAGTTGGTAGAGCAAATGACTGTTAATCATTGGGTCGCTGGTTCGAGCCCAGCAGGCGGAGCCAAACAAAAGCCCGGATAGATTCCATCTATCCGGGCTTTTTCTTTTCTGCTCAAATATTTTTAATCTATATGGAGATTGTGAGATAGCGGCCAACCGTATTAGTTAGCCGCCCAAAATATACACTAGCGGGAACTAGCCTCCCCAGCTAAAGGCAACCTCTCCACAGTTGCCCCTCCACTCGCCTTACGCACCTGCCCCTGCCTCGACCAGACAACATCGACCAGCCCCTGCTTGGGTGAATAGCCTTTTACTGCCCGACATAGAATCCTGCGGACCTGCTCGCAATCATGAGAGCCGCACGCATCCCTAAGCTCTGAAACCAGAAGCTGCAAAGCCTCGCTATCCAGACGCTCCTCTTCGGCGCGCATAATCATTGGGTGGTCCGTGCCCAGCACGTTATCCCCCAACAACAATTCTTCGTACAACTTCTCCCCAGGACGCAACCCAGTGAGCTGAATCTCAATATCACCATCAGGGTTTTCTTCATCCCTTACCGTGTGCCCCATCAAACGAATCAAGCGCTCAGCCAGATCGTAGATACGAACCGGTTCACCCATATCGAGAACAAATACATCCCCATTGCGCCCCATACTCCCAGCCTGCAATACCAGCTGAGCCGCCTCGGGAATCGTCATAAAGTAACGGGTTACTTTTGAGTGGGTCACAGTTACCGGACCGCCGGCATTGATCTGATCCGTGAACAAGGGAATTACCGAGCCGGAAGAGCCGATAACATTACCAAACCTAACCATGCACACACGCATCTTGTTGAAGCGGCGACCAAAATCCTGGCAAATCAGCTCAGCAAATCTTTTAGTGGCCCCCATAACATTAGTTGGCCGGACAGCCTTATCAGTAGAGATAAGCACAAACTGCTCAACCCCACACTGCTCCGCAGCCTCAAGCACAGAGAGGGTGCCCAGAACATTATTGTCGGCACCAATAACAACGTTCTGCTCAACTAAGGGCACATGCTTGTATGCGGCCGCATGGTAAATTGTATGCACGGAGAAGCCCTGAATAATTTCCGCCATACGCTCAGTGTTACGCACATCGCCAAGCAGCGCGGTTACTTCAAACTGGACCCCGTCATCCTGATGCTGCTGTCTCAACTCGCGCTCTATCTGATAGAGGGCATATTCAGAGGACTCGACAACAACCAGCCTGGCAGGCTTCCATTGCGATATCTGTCGGCACAATTCCGACCCGATCGACCCGCCAGCACCAGTGACCAAAACCACCTTGCCGCTGATGGAGCCAGAAACTAGCTCCTTTTGTGGCTCAACAGGAGCGCGCCCCAGGATATTTTCATAGGTCTGTGAAACATCCTCTGCCCGCCCCACACCGTCGAGCAGCTCCTCCACTCCAGGAATCGCCTTTACCACCAGACCTCGCTCTCTGAGTGCCTTGGTTATCTCCCTGCGGCGGCGCCTAGGTACTCCCGGCATAGCCAAAATAACTTCTACTATATCTTTACCCGCAACCACTTCAAGAATGTCTGCGGGGTTATACACAAGCAACCCATCAATAAATGTCTTTTGCTTGGAGGCGTTATCATCAAAAAAAGCAACGGGCTTATACAGCTGCCCATGAACCAACGCCTTATACATTTGCAGACCCGCAGTACCAGCACCATAAATGGCCACCCGGGTTTTATGAATTTCAAGCGCTGTCTGATAGTAAAGGCGGACCAACCAGCGGGACCCACCCACGGCAATAAATGCAAAGCACCAATAGATCACAGGGACAGAACGAGGAACCCCTGCAGTAGTCAAGTAGGAAAAGAGCGCCAGCATCACTGCAGAAAGGGTTACCCCTTGCAGAACCGCAATAATAGCTTTTTGCCCCATGTACCGGATAATTGTCCGGTACAAACCTAGCCGAAGAAAAATAAAACTAGTAGCGGCTAACGTTAAGCCCAGGCAGGCAAACATTCGCCACTCAAGAAATTGTGCGACACCATTGAGCCGGATTGCCATAGCCAGCAGAAAGGCCAAACTTAACATCAGCATATCAAATGCCAACATCAATACCGGCTTTTGGATTCTCTTTACGCCTCGCCAAACCCTTGTCACATGACTCCCCGGAATCTACCTACAAACAAAAAACCATCCTCTACAGAGGCCACTCAGACCTTCTCAAATACGGCAACTGCTAATGCCGCTGAAGAGAAGAGCAACATCACGCCCAACTGCACAACGAGCGCTTTTTTTGCTCCAACCCGAATCGCATATCTTTGATAAAAGTGCTCGCGATGAGCCTCCCACCAACGCTGACCGCCCAACATTCGCTTTAATAACGTGTAAGTAGCATCCAGCCAAAAAGGTGCAAATATTAGCACCGGCATCCAAAGTCCAAACGCTCCCCGTTGCCAGCCATACAAACTGACAGCAACCACCGCCAAACCTATACCTGTTGAACCGGCATCACCCAAAAAAATCTTCGCCGAAGGCCAATTGAAGACCAAAAAAACAGACGCACATACAGCCAGCAGTGCACAGAGCCAAGCTAGCTCAGCGTCCCCATTTAAAGCGCAAACCAACCCCAGAGAAGAAAAGCCGATCAGCGTCATTGACCCCGCCAAGCCATCCATCCCATCCATAAAGTTATAGAGGTTGATAGCCCAGGCTCCAGCCAAAATGAATATTGGGTAGAGCCACCAGTCCAACCCTCCCGGTAGCGCAATTAACAGCAAGGCTACCGCCAGAAGATGAGCTGAAAAGCGAAAATGTATAGCCACACTCCTCAAGTCATCCAAGGCGGACACAGCTAACAGTAACGCAAACGCCCCCAAAACCAGCGGGGACAAATCAAGTGGGCTAGCAACTACCGCGACCAAGCAGCCAAGCAGGAAAGCCCACCCACCTGTACGAGGAACCGGCACCGAGTGCATCGAGCGATTATTTGGTATGTCGAGCGCAAAATTGCGCATTCTTACAATAAACACCGATGTAGCGCCATAGCTTGTAACCACAGCAAGCAACAGTGGAATTACCCACTCCCAAGCCACACTACTCAACCAACTAACCCCTTATCACTTTCACGCAAGCCAATCCCTCCAGCCACTCTTAACACAGACAAATATTTGCACCGCAAGCAATTACAACTTTCTACACACCCCTAAAGGAAAACCCTAGAGGTCGTCCAAGCAGAGAACATTCGCTAATGATTAAAGGAAGATCAGAGCGGGGGACAGAACACAATAAATTACGAGGCTTTGTGACTAATGTAATCCAAGAATTACATCTTACCGGGGGAAGCAGTTGAACGGTACCAAGGGGGCTCATCTATCGCGACTCTCTTGTCTATCAACTCAAAACCCCGACCGGAGGCAACTATGAACCTACCAGTCGGGACCCGTAAATCTTCAGAGCCGAATTATACCCCTGTTCTTGTCCAGGGTTGCTGCACCTACACCTTTAACATTCAACAACTGCTCTACAGATGTGAACGGGCCGTGCTCTTCTCGATACTCAACAATCAGTTGCGCTCGCGCCTCGCCAATACCATCCAATTTCTCAGCAAGCTCAATGGCTGAAGCACTATTAACATTGACTGACAGCACAACTTCCTTGGCATCAACACTCTCCAACTCCTCCGCATATGTAGAGGGGTTTAGAAAGAGCGAAACAGCTAGTGCAAAAACAACAGAAAACAATCGGTAGGTCAATTTCATGGTCAACTCCCAGTGAATTATCAGTTTCACTTTGGGACTGCAATTACCTCCCCTAAGCAACGCCATGATATCAACAGGCGACTTTCTGTCGGTTCAGGCCTAATTACACATCATTACAAGCTGCGAAGCAAGATAACCATCCTAATCTGCCACTTCAGCCAGTACTGACTTTAGGGCCGCTAGGGGTTCAGAAGCCGCGGTGATGGGACGACCCACAACCAAATAGTCAGAACCTTGCGCCAAAGCTTCAGCAGGCGTCAAAGTGCGTCGCTGATCCCCGGCATCAGAGCCCGCGGGACGAATTCCCGGCGTCACCAGGGAGAAATCGGCTCCGCACTCACTTCGCAGCAGTTGGGCCTCCCGTGCGGAGCAGACTACACCGTCGAGACCGCAGGATTTAGCTTGAGAGGCCAGGTGCAACACCTGCTTTTCCAGTGGAGCAGCCACGCCAACTGCAGTCAGCTCCTCTGCAGTTGTGCTGGTAAGTACAGTAACCGCAATTAATAGAGGCTTATCTTCGCCAAATTCCCGCAGGGCCTCGGCGGCAGCCGACATCATCCGCTCACCACCACTTGCGTGAACATTAACCATCCATACCCCCAATTTCGCAGCAGCTTTAACCGCCTTTGCAACAGTATTGGGGATATCGTGAAACTTAAGGTCCAGAAATACCTGGAAGCCCCGGTCAACCAACGTTTTCACCAGGTCTGGACCAGCGGCAGTAAACAGCTCCTTACCAACTTTGACCCGACACAGCGACGGATCGAGCTGATCTGCCATTGCCAGTGCAGACTCAGCATTGTCGTAATCCAGAGCAACGATAACCGGAGAAGAAACTTTAGACTGCAAGAAAAACCTCATTCATTTCAAAAGCCGTCCCGACCAGGCCGCCAGCCCGGTGAATAGGACAGTCATTACTTTACTCGCCCTCAATCCCCTTAACGGAGCGTACCGAATCCCAGTGCTTGCAGCTCGGGCACAACCAGTGCAACTGATTGCCCGAAAACCCACAATTGCTACACCGGTAGTGAGGGCGGCTCGCTATTAGCTGATCGATTAGCGTCTTGAGCAGAGAGAGATTCTCTCTCGCCCTACCCTCTGTACTATCAATATGGAGGTCGAGAAAGCGTCCCAACCCCCTCAAAGACGGGCGCAGCGCCAGCTGCTTCCCCATAAATGCGGCCGCTGCAGCCTCGCTATCCTGCTGCTGAATACGCTCAGCCAGGGCAATCAATACACTATTAGAGGGGTGTTCTTTCAACAGGGATTCAAGATAGCGATCCAACCCCTTGCCATCCCCTAAATCCCCATAACAAGTAATCAACAGTTCAAGGATTTCAGGAATATAGTCTGGACTCTGCTTGGGAATCCGCTGCAAAACCTTGATCGCCTCTCTCGGCTTGCCAAGCAGATATTCGAGGCGACCCCACAGCAGATTTGCCCGCACTGAGCTGCGCTCATAACTCAGAGCAGAATCGATATGCTTCCTCGCACTTAGGTAATCCTTTGCCGCTATTGACTCCTCTGCCAATTCGCAACAAAAATGAGCCTGAACCGGGGCCCAGTCAGCCGAGAGACGCTTGAACCGTCGGCCATGCAATAGGTTTACAGCGTGAATCGCTTTAGCCCACTCCCTTTCATCCCGGTAGACTTCAATCAGACGCTCCAGGCTAACAGCCTTTAACTCCTGAGAGGTCTCAACCAACTCCTGCAGCAGGCGCTCAGCTCTATCCAGCCAGCCAGCAGAAATATAGTCACAGGCAAGTTCAAGTTGAGCTTTGTTTTGACTAACCCTGGACAAGCTCGGGCGCCCGAGTAAATTTTGATGGACTCGAATCGCCTGATCGTACTCCCCTCTTCGGCGCAACAGACTGCCAAGAGCCAGGTGGGTGTCAAAAGTAGCCTGACTTACTTCCAAAGAGTCAATAAATTTATCAATAGTATCGTCGTGGCGCTCACTCAATAAATAGTTTAAGCCCTGGGCGTAAGACCTCACCAGCGCATGCTCTTGCTCACTATAATCCGCCACTTTCTTTTTGGCGCTGCCTCGCCCCAGCACCCAGCCGATCGCGATTGCCGCAAGCAGGAAAAAGAAATAGGTAAAATCGAGCAAATCAGTCTCCAGAAGCCTTGCGGTGGGCGGTGTGTAATTCCCGCTCCATTTTCTTCAATTGCTTCTCGAGCGACCGCACTTGGCGACGCTTGGCATAAACAGGCTGCAGACTAACGACAAAACCAAGCAACAACCCCAGCAACAAGAAACCAATCAACCAAAAGCCTACACTTCCCGCCGGCAATTGATAGCCCACAATATTTGGCTTGATAGTCTCCGGATTGGCAACTGCGAAATAAATCCCCAAAGCGATGCAAAGCAGGGCGACGACCCCATAGACGATGCGTGTCAGCCAACGCAAAAATGACAAGGGAACCTCCACGTTCCACAAAAAACTTTATCGATTAACGACGAAGCTCACCCCGATTAATGGCAGTATCCACACTGCTGCCAGGGAGTCTAATCATACTTCGATACTTGCCTCATCGTGCATACTTCGATTCACTCTGTCGCGCAACTCTTTGCCAGGCTTGAAATGCGGGACATATTTCCCGGCGAGATCAACCGCGTCCCCAGTTTTGGGATTCCGACCCGTACGCGGGGCTCGATAGTGAAGAGAAAAGCTACCAAAGCCGCGTATCTCTATACGCTCACCCTGGGACAGGGCATCTGACATGGTGTCGAGCACCACTTTTACCGCCAGCTCTACATCCTTAACTGGCAGCTGATCCAACCTCAACGCAATCCTTTCGATCAGTTCGGACTTGGTCATGCGCTCCGCAACCTTTGTAAGTCATTGATTATTCTGGAGTAGAGCACCAATCATCTAATAGAAAGCCGGACTGGGCAACCCCAGTCCGGCTTTCGGGTCGCTCCAAATGATCCATTTGGAGCTGTGAACACTCAAAGACAATTAGTCTTTGTTGTTCATTTGCGCCTTAATCAGGTCACCGATAGTAGCGGGCTGAACTTGTTCAGACTGCTTCTTGCTGTGATCCTTGATAGCTTGCTTCTCGTCGTCCTGGTCTTTGGCTTTGATAGACAGGCTGATCACGCGGTTCTTGCGATCCACGCTGGTGATCTTAGCTTCTACTTCTTCGCCTTCTTTCAGAACGTTGCGAGCATCTTCAACCTTGTCGCGGCTGATTTCAGAAGCGCGCAGCACGCCTTCTACTTCGTCCGCCAGGGTGATTACTGCTTGCTTAGCGTCAACTTCCTTAACAGTACCTACAACGATGCTGCCGCGATCGCTGGTGGTAACGTAGTCGGAGAACGGATCGGACTCCAACTGCTTGATGCCCAGGGAGATACGCTCACGCTCGGAATCGATGCCCAGGATAACAGTCTCGATTTCGTCGCCTTTCTTGAACTTGCGAACAGCTTCTTCGCCAGCTTCGTTCCAGGAGATGTCGGACAGGTGAACCAGACCGTCGATACTGCCGTCGAGACCAATGAAGATACCGAAGTCAGTGATGGACTTGATCTTACCGGAGATCTTGTCGCCCTTAGCGAATTTACGCGCGAAGGCATCCCACGGATTTTCCTGGCACTGCTTGATACCCAGGGAGATACGACGACGCTCTTCGTCGATATCCAGGATCATCACCTCTACCTCGTCGCCAACCTGGACAACTTTGGACGGGTGAATGTTCTTGTTGGTCCAATCCATTTCGGAAACGTGTACCAGACCTTCCACACCTTCTTCCAGCTCGGCAAAGCAGCCGTAGTCGGTCAGGTTGGTTACAACCGCCTTCACGCGGCTGTTCTCTGGGTAACGCTGCTTGATGGATACCCAAGGATCTTCGCCCAACTGCTTCAGGCCAAGGGATACACGGCTGCGCTCGCGGTCGAACTTCAGTACTTTTACTTCGATCTCGTCGCCAACGTTCACGATCTCGCTCGGGTGCTTGATGCGCTTCCAAGCCATATCGGTGATGTGCAGCAGGCCGTCGATACCGCCCAGGTCTACGAAAGCACCGTAGTCGGTCAGGTTCTTCACGATACCCTTGACGCTCATGCCTTCCTGCAGGCTTTCCAGCAGAGCTTCACGCTCTTCGGAGGTGGCAGCTTCCATAACGGCGCGGCGGGAAACAACTACGTTGTTGCGCTTGGAGTCCAGCTTGATAACTTTGAACTCGAGCTCTTTACCTTCCAGGTGCGCAGTGTCGCGAACCGGACGAACGTCAACCAGAGAGCCGGGCAGGAACGCACGGATATTGGCAACATCAACAGTAAAGCCACCTTTAACCTTACCGCTGATAACACCTTTAACCACTTCGTCAGCTGCGTGAGCTGCGTCGAGGATTTTCCAGGCTTCAGCGCGCTTGGCTTTTTCGCGGGACAGACGGGTTTCACCGAAACCGTCTTCTACAGCTTCCAGGGCAACCTGTACTTCGTCGCCCACCTGCAGCTCAACTTCACCTTTATCGTTGGCGAATTGTGCAGCAGGGATAACGCCTTCAGACTTCAGGCCCGCGTGAACGGTAACCCAGTCTTTATCTACGTCGATTACAACACCAGTAACAATTGCGCCCGGTGCCATTTCAACGCTTTTCAGGCTCTCTTCAAATAGATCAGCAAAGCTCTCGCTCATTACATTACCTATAGTGCTGGGTCCAGCCGTTGGTAACTGTTAAGTCTAGTCAACCGCCAGCCGCGACCCCAACCGCGCTGCCAGCACGCGGGTCGGATTACGATAACGGCCGGGCGATTCTGGCTGATCCCGGCCGCTGTCGTTAGAAAACTATTTACTGCCCGAACTTCAGGGTGAAATACGGTCCTGAACCAAATCGAGCACTTTTCCGAGGACTTCATCGATACTCACCCCCGTACTATCCAGCTCAACCGCATCCTCAGCGGGAGCCAGGGGGAGGCTTTTCTGTTCATATCCTGTGCATCTCGGGCACGGATGTCCTCCAGCAGGTCGCGGAGGCTAACAGAAACCCCCTTTTCCTGCAACTGAGCGAAACGCCTGTTAGCGCGCTCCTCAGCGCTGGCGGTTAGGTAAACCTTGACCGGCGCGTCGGGAAACACGGTAGTGCCCATATCCCGACCATCGGCAACCAAGCCGGGGGGCTGGCGGAAGTCCCGCTGGCGTTGCAGTAGCGCTGCCCGCACACCGGGAATTGCCGCGACCTTGGAAGCGGCCATGCTTACCCGCTCCATACGGATATCTGCGGTGACGTCACTCTCTTCCAGCCACACCTGCAACTGACCGGCACTCACGGTAAAGCGCACATCGAGATCTTTCGCCAATTCGGTCAGCAGCTTGTCATTGGAGAGATCAACTTCCTTATTAAGTGCGGCCAAAGCGGCAGCCCGATAAAGGGCCCCGGAGTCCAACAAGGAAAAGCTCAAGCGATCAGCCAAAAGCTTTGCAATGGTTCCCTTACCCGAACCACTGGGACCATCAATGGTAACTACTGGTGGCAACCCGTTTGTATCACTCATATTTTCTTTACAACTCAACATCTCTGGCGGATGCACTCAAGCGAACCACAACCGCCCAAACCTGAATGCCCGTGTCACGCCAACTGCAACTTGAGACCCGCGCCCGTTGCCAGTTCGGCAAAGTTCGGGAATGAGGTCGCCACATTGGCGCAGTGAAGGATGCGGATTGTATCCTTTGCGCGCAGCGATGACACTGCAAACGCCATAGCAATACGGTGATCCCCCAAGCTATCGACGGTGCCTCCAGAAAATACCACACCCTCTTTGCAGCCCTGGATCACGATACCGTCCGGTGTTGGCTCAGCTTTTACCCCAAGTGCAATCAAGCCATTTGCCATCGCCTGAATCCGGTCACTTTCCTTGACCCGCAACTCCTCCGCACCAGTCAGGACGGTCTCACCTTCTGCACAAGCTGCCGCAACAAACAATGCGGGAAACTCATCAATCGCCAGGGGCACCTGATCCTCAGGGATGCGAATTCCCTTCAAGGGCGCATAGCGAACACGAATATCCGCCACCGGCTCACCGCCCACTTCGCGCATATTCAGCAATTCAACATTGCCGCCCATTGCACGGAGGATATTGATAACCCCATCGCGGGTGGGATTGATCCCCACATGCTCCAGCACAACATCGGAACCGGGAGAGATAGCGGCAGCAACCATAAAGAATGCGGCTGAAGAAATATCGGCAGGCACATCGATGCGACAGGATTTCAGTGAGCCACCGCCCACCAACTTAGCCTGAGCACCATCCCGCTCCACCTTATAACCAAAGCCCTGCAACATGCGCTCGGTATGATCTCTAGTGGGCGCCGGCTCAACGGTAGACGTTTGACCCTCACTATAGAGCCCAGCCAGCAATACCGCTGATTTCACTTGAGCACTAGCCATCGGCAGCGGGTAATCGATCCCTTTCAACGCACTACTACCCTTAATCAAAAGCGGCGGACGACCTTCCGGGCCAGTCTCAATATTTGCACCCATCTCACGCAGAGGATTAGCCACGCGATTCATCGGGCGCTTTGACAGGGACTCATCACCAGTGAGTGTTACGTCGAAATCCTGTCCGGCAAGCAATCCAGCCAACAGGCGCATGGAGGTCCCGGAGTTGCCGAGATATAGCGGTCCGGGCGGTGCCTGCAAGCCATTAAGACCCACACCATGAATTACAACCCGACCATTGTCCGGTCCCTCAATTACGACCCCCATATCGCGGAAAGCCTGCAGGGTTGCCAGTGCATCCTCACCCTCCAGGAAGCCCTCAACTTCTGTAACTCCCTCGGCCAGGGAGCCCAGCATAATAGAGCGGTGCGACATGGATTTGTCCCCCGGCACCCTGAGCTTGCCATTTACAGCCTCGCCCGGCTGCACGATAAAAGTAATCTCTTGTTCTTGCATAGGTTCCGAATACGCTTGTTTTGCCAACATTTTGGTAAAGTGATCCCGTGCCGCTTTGGCGCGAGTAAAAACCCCCATCAGGGCAGCGCTATCACCGGAGGCAATAGCGTCGCGCAGGGAAGAAAGGTTGAGGCTGTACAGGTCGATGGCCTTTAAGATGGCATCCCGATTGGCGAGCATAATATCTCGCCACATAACCGGGTCACTGGAAGCGATACGAGTAAAGTCACGGAAGCCTCCCGCCGCATAGCGGAAGATATTTTCGTTTTCCGCATCGTGGGCCAAAGTGTCCACAAGGCTAAAAGCGATGACATGGGGAAGATGGCTCGTAGCAGCCAGAACCTCGTCGTGCTCCTCCACTGACATTGTCAGGGGCTCAGCTCCCACGGCCTGCCATGCTCGCTCTACAAGCTGCAAATGAGCAGCCCCTGTATTCGCAAGCGGCGTCAGGATAATGCGGTGATCCCTATAGAGGTCATCTCTCGCCGCGGTAACACCACTTTTTTCAGAACCAGCGATTGGGTGCCCTGGCACCAGAAAATCTGGAGCACTCCCCCACACTTTCTCTGCCGCTGTCACCACGCTACCTTTTACGCTGGCACCATCTGTCACAGTGACTCCCGCCGGCAGGTGTTCTTTCAGCTGCGCGAATACAGACTCAATCGCCAGTGTCGGCACAGCCACAAACACCAAATCGCCCGGCTCCAGCTGCGGCAATACCAGCTCGAGACTGGTGCTGGCCCGATCAACAATACCGAGCGCCCTGGCTTCATCGCAGACACTCTCTTCCAGAGCGACCCCGATAACTTCTCGGCAAGCCCTGGCAGCTTTCAGTGCAAGAGCAAAACTCCCCCCAATTAAACCGACCCCAACAACCAGCAGCCGGCCAATTTGAGCTTGCGCCATCACAGCACTCCGCGAGGGTAGGAACCCAGTACTTTCAGATCTGAGGCACAGCCTCCAACCTCTTTTAGCGCCTCGGCAATTCCCTGGGTATCGCGGTGGCCGCTAAAATCGATAAAGAACACATAGGTCCAATTGCCAGACTGCGATGGCCGGGTCTCTACCCGAGTCAAATCGACACTGTAGCGACGAAACGGCTCCAGAAGATCGTGCAGAGCACCTGGCTCATTGCGCATTGATACCATCAATGAGGTCTTATCATCCCCACTCGCAGGCACTTGCTGGGTACCAATAATCAAGAAGCGGGTGGAATTATCCGGGCGATCTTCTATTTTCTCCGACAGCACCTTCAGCCCGTAGAGTTCCGCTGCCATATCGCCAGCTATCGCCGCAGCATTCCACTCACCCTTAACGCGCTTGGCCGCATCCGCATTGCTGGCAACTGCAACACGCTCCACATTGGGATAATGGGCATCAAGCCATTTGCGGCACTGCGCCAGACTCTGCGCATGGGAATAAATACGAGTGATTGACTCTGGGCGCGTTACATCTGAGATCATCAAGTGATGATGGATACGCAGCTCCACCTCACCGCAGATACTCAGGTTGGAGTGCATAAAGTTGTCCAGGGTGTGGTTGATCACCCCTTCGGTAGAGTTTTCTACCGGCACAACACCGTAACTGACGGCACCTGCTTCTACCTCACGGAAAACTTCATCAATTGCCGCCAGCGGCCGGCTCTGAGCAGAGTTGCCGAAGTGCTTTAATGCCGCCTGCTGGGTAAAGGTACCCTCAGGGCCCAGGTAGGCCACTTTGACGGGCTCTTCCAAGGCCAGGCAGGCCGACATAATTTCGCGAAACAGTCGCGCCATTTCTTCATCAGTCAGCGGACCATTATTGCGCTCCATAGCCTTGCGCAGCACTTGTGCTTCACGCTCCGGCCGATAATAGAGAGCATCCTCGCCAGTAGCTTTCTTAACCTCTGCAACCTCCAGGGCGCAGCGAGCCCGCTCACTAATTAAGCGAGCAATCTCTCCATCAATACTGTCGATCTGATTGCGCAGCTCCAGCAGTCGCTGGTCACCACTCACAGTTTCCTCTGCCATTCGTTTATCTACTTTCTCTAGAAATCATCAAGATTGAATTAACCACCTAAGCCTTGCGCACTTCAAAATCCGCCATAAATGCCACAAGCGCTTCCACTGCCTCCATGGGAACGGCGTTATATAGCGACGCGCGCATACCACCCACAGAGCGGTGCCCCTTTAAGCTCAACAAACCCGCTTCTTCTGACTCAATCAAAAACTGCTTATCCAGGCGGTCGTCAGCCAACACAAAGGGCACATTCATGCGGGAGCGACTTCCCTCCTCAACCGGACTGGAGAAAAAGTCACTGCTGTCGAGGAAGTCGTACAGCATTTTGGATTTAACATCGGCCTGCTTAGCCATCGCATCAACACCCCCCTGATCTTTCAACCACTGAAAGACAAGACCAGATAAGTACCAAGCGAAAGTAGGTGGCGTGTTATCCATAGAGCCCGCCTCTGCCGCCACCTTCCAACTCAAACTGCGAGGAATATTTTCCAGTGAGCGATCGAGTAAATCATCCCGAATCAAGGCTACAGCGATACCTGAGGGGCCAATGTTTTTCTGCGCGCCGGCATAGATAACGCCGAACTTTTCCACCTCAATCGGTTGAGACAAAATAGTTGAGGACATATCCGCCACTAGCGGGCACTCCACTTCCGGCACATAGCCAAACTCAACACCGCCAATCGTCTCGTTAGGGGTATAGTGGAAATAAGCCGCATCACCACTCGACTGCCAGCTGTCTGCCGCAGGTGCATAGCTGAAGTTGCGATCCTCACTGGATGCAACCACATTTACCTCACCGTAGCGGCGAGCTTCTTTAATCGCTTTGGCCGCCCAACTACCGGAGTGTATAAATTCAGCTTTGGATGAGCCGGCACCGAGAAGATTCCAGGGCACGGCACTGAATTGCCCAGTTGCCCCGCCCTGAAGAAACAACACTTTGTAGTTGCTCGGCACACTGAGCAGATCGCGGAGGTCCTGTTCGGCCCGCTCAGCTACCTCAACAAACTCTGGAGAGCGGTGGCTGACCTCCATTACAGAGCAACCGAGCCCTTGCCAATCGAGCAACTCCCTTTGCGCCCGCTCCAGTACGGGCTGCGGTAAAGCGGCAGGGCCTGCACAGAAATTAAACTTCCTCATGAGCTGATTTCCACAATACAAAAAAGGTTTCAAATACAACTAGATGTGTCTACGCACAAATTGCCATTCAGGGGGATAGATATCGCGCCTTTAGCGTTTTTCGTGGGAGCCAAAGGCAAGAAAGGCCGCGATAAACGCAGCCTTTCTTAGTGGTCTGGAGCGGTGGGTCACTCTTCCCCACCGTTTTCTTCACCGTCATCTTCGGTCTCTTCAATGCGACCGAGACCAACCAGCTTCTCGCCAGTCTTCAGGCGAATCACTCGCACCCCCTGCGTGTTGCGCCCAAGTACAGAGACTTCATCAACACGGGTACGCACCAGAGTGCCCTGATCGGAGATCAACATCATCTCCTCACCTGGGTGCACCTGACAGGCCCCAACCAAGGCACCGTTACGTTCACTTTCCGCGATCGCAATAACACCCTGGGTACCGCGTCCCTTGGTGGGGAATTCGCTGATAGCTGTGCGCTTACCGTAACCATTCTCAGTAGCCATCATCACAGAGCCCCCCTCTTCAGGGATAACCATAGCGATAACCTGCTGACCTTCCTGCATACGAATACCGCGAACACCACGGGAAACACGGCCCATAGAGCGCACATTGGACTCGGAGAAGCGCGCTGCCTTACCGGCGCTGGTAAACAGCGCTACATCGCGCTCACCATCGGTAATCGCAGTGGCTACCAGGCGATCGCCCTCCTCCAGCTCAATTGCACGCAAACCAACACTGCGGGGGCGGGCAAAAGCGGTGAGGGGGGTTTTCTTCACGGTGCCATTGGCAGTGGTGAAGAAGATAAAGTGATTTTCGTCGTACTCAGACACCGGCATCATGCTACTGATACGCTCGCCCTCTTCCAGGGGCAGCATATTAACCATTGGGCGACCACGGGAGGCTCGGCCAGCGGTAGGCACTTCGTAGACTTTCAACCAGTACACCTTGCCCTTATTGGAGAAGCACAGAAGGGTGTCATGGGAGTTAGCGATCAATAGATGCTCGACGAAGTCCTCGTCTTTTACCTGGGTCGCGGATTTACCCATACCGCCACGGCGCTGGGCCTGGTAATCGGTCAGAGGCTGGCTCTTGGCGTAACCACCGTGGGAGATAGTTACTACCTTGTCTTCCGGGGTAATCAGGTCTTCAACAGTCAGATCCTGGCGAGACGCAACGATATCGGTACGACGCTCATCGTTAAAGTCCTTTGACAGCTGCTCTAACTCTTCGCGGATCACTTCCATCAGACGCTCGAAGCTACCGAGGATATGCAGATATTCAGCAATCTGCTCCAGTCGATCCTGGTATTCTGCCAGCAGCTTATCGTGCTCCATACCCGTCAGGCGGTGCAGGCGCAATTCAAGAATTGCCTGGGCCTGGGCCGGGGACAAGTAGTAAGAATCGTCGCGCAAACCAAATTCTTGCGGCAGATCATCTGGACGGCAGGCATCAGCACCAGCCCGCTCCAGGAACTGCTGTACATTGCCCACAGGCCAGCCTTTAGCCAGCAACGCCTCGCGGGCATCTGCCGGTGTGGCGGAAGATTTGATCAGCTCGATTACCGGATCGATATTGGCGATGGCAATCGCCAGACCTTCCAGAATATGACCGCGCTCGCGGGCTTTACGCAACAGGTAGACCGTACGGCGGGTAACGACTTCCTGGCGGTGGCGAATAAAGTGCTCGAGCAGCTCTTTGAGGTTCAATACCTTGGGCTGGCCATCGACCAGGGCCACCATATTGATACCGAAGACGCTTTCCAGCTGGGTCTGGGAATAGAGGTTATTCAGAACCACATCACCCAGCTCTCCCCGCTTAAGCTCAATCACTACGCGCAAGCCGTCTTTGTCGGACTCATCGCGCAGCTCAGAGATACCCTCGATCTTTTTCTCTTTCACCAGCTCAGCAATACGCTCGATCAAGCGCGCCTTATTCAGCTGGAAGGGGATCTCAGTAATAATGATGGTTTCGCGATTGGTCTTGTCATCGCGGATCACATCTGCTTTGGCTCGCACATAAATGCGCCCACGGCCAGTGCGGTAAGCAAGGAGAATACCGGCGCGGCCATTGATGATGGCGCCCGTGGGGAAGTCCGGCCCGGGGATGTACTCCATCAGGTCGTCGACGGTCAACTCGGAATTATTGATCAGAGCCAGGCAAGCCTTGATCACCTCACCCAGGTTATGGGGAGGAATATTGGTGGCCATACCCACCGCAATACCGGAGGAACCATTGACCAAGAGGTTCGGCACACGCGAAGGCAATACCTCCGGCATTTGCTCGGAGCCATCGTAGTTATCGACAAAATTAACAGTTTCTTTATCGAGGTCGGACAGCAGTTCGTGGGCCAACTTATCCATACGAATCTCGGTGTATCGCATGGCAGCTGGACTGTCACCATCGATAGAGCCGAAGTTACCCTGGCCATCTACCAAGGTGTAACGCATAGAAAACGGCTGCGCCATACGCACAATAGTGTCGTAGACCGCAGTGTCTCCGTGCGGGTGATACTTACCGATTACATCACCAACGACACGCGCTGATTTCTTGTACGGTTTATTCCAGTCGTTTTTAAGCTCGCTCATCGCGTAGAGCACGCGGCGGTGTACCGGCTTGAGGCCATCGCGTACATCCGGCAGTGCGCGCCCGACAATCACGCTCATGGCATAGTCGAGATAAGACTGCTTGAGTTCTTCTTCGATATTAATCGGAGAGATTTCTTTGGCTAATTCGCCCATGGCTTACGGCGTTCCTTTTATAGCGCGGGCGTACGTACTGTGCCCGGGATAAGCGGGCGATTCTACCATAGTTTGAGATGTTTGGAGCCGCAGGACTATGAGATATAAAACTGCAACCCAAACCACAGTTGTCGCCCCCTTTGACTGCGGCTACAGTAAAACACCCCCACAGCAGCCACCAGATAAGTCCTCATGCAACAAGCTGTCGATACCCTGATCCACGCACGCTGGATCATACCCGTCGTACCCGAGAAAAAAGTGTACGAAAACTGTTCGCTCGCGATAGAGAAGGGCAAAATCTCTGCCCTGGTACCCACAGCTGAGGCCTCAATTCGTTTTCAGGCAAAAGATGAAGTCGACCTGGGGCAACACGCATTAATTCCAGGGTTAATTAATACTCACAACCATGCGCCCATGACGCTATTGCGCGGCTACGCTGATGACCGCCCACTTAAAGAGTGGCTGGAGCAGCACATCTGGCCGACAGAGCAACGCTGGGTAGGTCCGCAATTTGTAGCTGACGGCAGCCGGCAAGCGATTGCCGAGATGCTGCGCTCTGGTACTACTACTTTTTCTGATCAGTACTTCTTCCCGGAAGCCGTCGCCATTGCTGCGCGGGAAAGCGGAATCAGGGCCCATATCGCCTTCCCCGTGCTGGATGCCCCAACCCCCTGGAGCCGCAATAGCGACGAGGCTCTGCACAAAGGATTGGCGTTACGCGATGATTACCGTGCGCACGATCGAATTGAGGTGGTATTTGCACCTCACGCCCCCTACACCGTGGGGGATAAAACACTGGAGAAAATTGCAGTCTGCTCTGCCGAAGCGCAGATCCCCATGCAAATGCACCTCCACGAGACCCACGCTGAAGTTGAAAGCGCCCTGAAAGCTAATGGAGAGCGGCCCACCGAGCGGCTATTCCGCCTTGGGCTATTGGGGCCGCAGACACTTTGTGTACATATGGTGGCCACTAATCAACGAGACATTGAGCTAGTGAGTTCAAGTGGCGCCCATGTTTCTCACTGCCCATCATCTAATCTCAAGCTCGCCTCAGGCTTCTGCCCAGCCTATGACATGCTGGAAGCCGGCATCAACGTATCCCTTGGCACCGATGGCGCTGCGAGCAATAACACCCAAGACCTGTTCTCCGAAGCCAACACAGCCGCACTACTGGCAAAAGCTGTTAGCGGGAACGCAACAGTCCTACCCGCGCATCAGACACTGAGCATGGCGACCATCAACGGAGCCAAAGCACTGGGAATTGAAGATATAACCGGAAGCCTGGAAGTAGGCAAAAGCGCAGACATTGCTGCTATCAATCTCGGCGGTCTAGAACAGCAGCCTTTGCATGACCCAGTGTCCCAGTTGATTTATGCCAACGGAGGACACAATGTCAGCGATGTCTGGGTTGCAGGGCGACAACTTTTAAAGGAGCGCCAGCTACAAACCTTAAACGAAACTGAGGTTATCCAGCGGGCGCAAATATGGCGTGATAGAATCAGCGGAAATTTACGCTAGATAACTGATTCCGGCCCAATCACTGAAAAATGCCGGTTACGAGCGACGGAGTTTGCAGAGAAGTTCATGAGCAATGTAGATCCCTCAGAAATCGCCAAATTTGAGCAACTTGCCAGCCGCTGGTGGGACAAGGAAGGCGAGTTCAAACCACTACACGAAATCAATCCACTACGTGCAAATTACATTGACCGGTATGCTCCGGTTGCCGGTAAGAAGCTCCTTGATGTGGGCTGCGGTGGTGGCATCCTGGCTGAAGCCATGGCGCAGAGGGGAGCCGATGTCACTGGTATCGATCTAGGGGAAGCCCCACTCAATGTCGCCAAACTCCACGCCCTCGAAAGTGGCGTCAGCGTCAATTATCGCAAAGTGGCAGTAGAGGACCTGGCAGAAGAAGCGCCCGAGAGCTTTGATATTGTTACCTGCCTGGAGATGCTTGAGCATGTACCAGACCCCTCTTCTGTCATTCGCGCCTGCGCAAAACTTGTAAAACCTGGCGGCAAGCTATTTTTCTCTACGATCAACCGCACCCCTAAAGGGTGGCTGTTTGCCGTAGTCGGAGCAGAATATGTCCTACGCTTACTGCCCAAGGGCACTCATGAATACAGTAAGTTTATCCGCCCCTCAGAAATGGGCGCCTGGCTGCGCGATGAGTCCCTGGAAGCGCACGATATAACCGGTATGACTTATAACCCGGTTACCCGAAGCTACAAATTGAACCCCCGGGATGTCGACGTCAATTATTTGATGTATGCCAGCAAACCAGAATAAGTGAACTGCAAAATGAAAGCCGTTTTATTTGACCTGGATGGTACCCTGCTTGATACTGCGCCAGATTTTATTGTTGTATTAAATCAACTGCGCCAACAGGAACAGTTACCTCCACTGCCTGACGAGACGATCCGGGGAACTGTATCCAATGGTTCCAGGGCGCTAGTCACATTGGGGTTTAACAAAGAAGAAGGTGACCCCGCCTTCCCAGGATTATTGCAAAGGTTGCTGGACCTCTACTTGGCACATCTTGCAGAGAAGACGACCACTTTCCCCGGTATCGACAATCTGCTCGACAACCTGGTTGAAAAAAACCTTCCCTGGGGGATTGTCACCAATAAACCGGAGGCCTACACCACTCCTCTGATGGAGGCTTTTACCCATCTACCGCCAGCCTCTGCAATTGTTTGCCCTGACCACGTCAGCAAATCCAAGCCGGACCCCGAGCCCCTATTTTTAGCCTGCAGCCAGATTGGCTGCGCTCCCGCTGAAGCAATTTATATCGGCGACCACAAGCGCGATATCATCGCCGGCCAAAAGGCTGGTATGCCAACTATCGCTTGCGGGTATGGTTATATTGACTCTACAGACAACCCCGCCAATTGGGGGGCAGACCACCTGGTAAATTCCGCCAATGAAATTTGGCCCCTTCTAGAACAACACTATTTTTGAAACTTGAAGCAATACCGGGCACCCAAGCCCGGTGACAGTATCGGGATATTTCATGTCAGACTTTGTTGGCGACTATCAAGCGCCCTCCGACCTATTAAAGAGCAAAATTATTCTTATCACCGGTGCCGGAGACGGCATAGGTAAAACTGCAGCAAAGACTTTTGCCGCTTACGGGGCGACAGTAATTTTGCTAGGCCGTACAACTCCCAAGTTAGAAGCAGTCTATGACGAAATCGAGGCTGCCGGTGGACCACAGCCGGCTATTTTCCCCATGGACCTGGGTACGGCAAAAATAGAGGATTTCGAGAGCCTCGCAGAAGCTATTCGCAACGAGTTTGGCCGCCTGGATGGACTCCTGCACAATGCCGGCCTGCTCGGGCAACGCACCCCTATCGGCAATTACAATTTCAACACTTGGCAACAGGTAATGCAGGTGAATGTTAATGCGGCATTTGGACTAACAAAGGCAATGCTGCCCCTGCTAGAGGAATCAGAAGCCGGCTCTGTTGTCTTTACAAGCTCCAGCGTTGGGGTTAAAGGGAGAGCCTATTGGGGGGCCTATTCAGTATCGAAGTTTGCCACTGAAGGGCTGATGCAGGTACTCGCCGATGAACTGGAAGGGGTTTCCAATACCCGGGTCAACTCCCTAAACCCAGGGGCAACCCGTACAACAATGCGAGCAACTGCCTACCCAGCAGAAAACCCACAGTCGGTAACCTCTGCAGAAGATATTATGCCCACCTACCTCTATTTAATGGGTAGAGACAGTAACGGCGTAAGCGGGAAGCATTTTAGCGCCCAGAAGAAATAGAGACCCCGTCTCCTGGACAAGAATCCGGGCTTCGGTCTCGGGCACTTGTCCATGTAAGCCTTATTGGCATTGCACTTGATAGCTACTCACCGAAGCCCTTGTCATCACTGTCTTTTGAGTCCGCCCCCTCTCCAATTGGAGGCATATGCTCGGGAGCATCGGCAAATACATCGCCTTCAAACTCCATCATATTGGAGCCATCAAACAGCTCTATATCTTGAGCATCTCCCGAGTACTGGTTGTAGTCAACGGACTGATCATCCCGCTCACTAAGCGCGACCCCGACAGCATAAGCTGCAGATCGATCAGATACCGCAAGGCTTATTCCCTCGCAAGACACGTACCCAACCACAACAGCAAACAGTGCTACAGGTGTTAGCAACCCTTTCATTTCCCCGCCCCTGGATAGTCTAATTTTATAAGCAACTCACAGCAAATAGCTTTTAATTAAAAGCCCTGATAATCACATTTGTCAAACAACAACTACTAAAAACGGCAATATTCCACAAACTGATCTCGATCCCCATAATTAGTAGACAGCCAGCATGTGTGGCTCTTCAAATTCTTTCATGCTGACAGCTAAAAAAGTGTGAACCCATCTGCATTTCTATTTGTTCAAGCAAGTCGCGTAAGGCAGAATTGGATGACATCTCTCGACTAGAAGCGCCCCAAACACTATGAAAGCCATACTTGTAACCTGTTTTATTGCATTTTCTATGCTTAGCAATTCCCCCGTCTTCGCGACGCCATTAACAGAAGAGTTAGCAAAATGTAGTCGTATTGAAGCTGACATAAAGCGGTTATCTTGCTATGACATGTTGACCGACTCTCTGAAAGACCGGGCAAAAAACGAATTTGGAAAGAAACAGAAGAGCGTAGTAACCGAAACGCCTAGCTTTATCGAAGCTAGAATTGTTTCAATAACCAAAGGCGCTTATCACAAGTCCCTAATCAAACTGGATAATGGCCAAGTATGGCGCCAGAATGACGATAGTAGGATCCATTGGAAAACTGGAAGCTTAGTAGTCGTAGAGAAAGCAATGCTTGGCTCTTTCTTTATGCAAGCAAAAGATGGTGGCCGAAAAGTAAGGGTCAAGCGCGCCCAGTAAAAGCTGAGTTTCTAGAGGGGCAGATATAACTGCCCCCGCTTCCAGAAAAACAGAACCTTCAAGTCCCATTTTTCCCTTCTTGAGCTTACTGATACATCTATAGTAAGTAGAAATAGGCGTCACTCGACAGCTTAATAGACTGATCAACAAGTTTCGTTCACACAGCCAACAGAAGGTTTAAGCACTTGTCCCGAGAACATTTTTACTCAAGGGATGAAGAATGGCTGAAGGATACAGGCGAACCACTCTCTGACTCCTGCCAGGGTGCCAGCGAGCCCGACCCCCAGGTCGAGCGAGACCCTGACACGGAAGAGATTCACGCAGCGGGTGATACCCTCTCCGAGAGCGGCACCACCCCAATGCAGAGCTATCTCAAGCACCTTTACAGGCTTGAGCTATTAACTCCGGAGGAAGAGCACAGTACCACCTGTCTATTACGCGACCTGGAAGAGAAGCTCATTTCCAACCTTCAGGAAAGCGGCACCGAGTTGGTCCAGCTTCGCAGCGAAGGAGTGGAGCAGCGTGGAAGCACAGGCGCCTACGACCATGGGCTTATAATTGCCCACACTGAAATCCTTCTCACCAGCAAGTTCCTGGATAGGCGCGGCCGCAGCAGGTTAACCGGACTCCTACAGCGCTTTCAACAACAGCGGAAAAAATTGATCCAATGTAATCTGCGCCTGGTTATTGCCATCGCAAAACGCTTTCGCAACCCATCAGTTCCCTTTATCGATTTAATTCAAGAAGGCAATGTTGGATTAATGAAAGCCATTGAGCGATTCAAACCACAAATGGGATACCGCTTTTCGACCTATGCCTACTGGTGGATTCAGCAAGAAATTCAATTAGCTTTAAGGCGCAACGAAGATCTTGTCCGACAACCAGCCAATGTCCAGGATGATTTAAGAGCGATTTACAGAGCCATTGGTGAAGTACGCGCTCAGGGGCAACCTGCATCCGATGACAATCTGGCCCGCCACACAGGACTAGATATTGAGAGAATCCAGAGCTTATTAAAACTCCCAGGACCAACTGGGTCTCTCGATGACCCAGTCGCAGACGACCAGAGCAGTACCCGACTGGACTACGCACCTGCTGATGAACTTTACAATACCGATGAGCTTGTAACTAACCAGGAGCTAGCTCAACGCCTCCGTGAAGCTGTTGCCCGCCTCCCCGCACGACAAAGGACAGTCCTCAACTTGAGGTATGGATTAATTTCTGACAAAGATTGCTCTTTTCGAGTTATTGGTGAGCAATTGGGGCTTAGTCAGGAGCGCGCGCGACAACTTCATTCTGACGCACTTCGACAATTGAAGCGGCAGTGGCGTTAGAAAAGGAAGAAGTCGATGGCAAGCCTCTCCTGAGAGCTTGCCATCGAACCCTTTCCCACTAGTCTTTAAAACAGTTCTATCAGTTAGTACTGCGAAGTTATGCGTAAGTTAGCGGTCTTCAACGAAAAATACTGTGCCTTTAAATGCTGTACCTATTTTTTTGTCGGCGGACTACTTCTAGCCCCACCGATCCAAGCAGAATCCGAGCTCATTGCAAGCGCAGGTAAAGGGTTAGGAAATGAGTTAATGCAGTATCGCTCAATTTCGGCCTCAGAAATGGCTGGATTCAGCTACTCCTATCTACTGTCTTCATTTAGCCTTGGCGACAATTCACTTCAATGGTGGGGTCAAGGCAGCTACTCCCATATGCGAATTGAACACCACAGCGAGAAACAGCAACAAAATATTCTCGAAATTAAACCTATTTTGCGCTGGTACCCCCGAGGTGAATTACGGGGCGGCTTTGCTGAAGCAGGCGCAGGAGCATCCTACTTAAGCCAAAAGAACTTTGGTAATATTGGATTGAGCACCAAACTAAACTTTTCTCTGCACTTTGCTTTCGGGTACCGTTTTTCCAGAGGCCACGTCCTTTCTTTAAGATACAGTCATTTTTCAAACGCCAGAACCAATACACCCAATCCCGGTTTTGATTTCGCCTCCTTGAACGGGCACCTTAACTTTTAGAAATTCAACCATTCAATACTTTCAAGATTGCTAACGACTAAGATTGCTTTTAATTTAATTAAGCAAGCTCTGAAAAAAGTCTATGGTTTTTCCAGCTGAAGCTGCATAGCTAAACTCTTGAGGGTTTAGGTTATTTGGCTTGCTTACCAAATTCAAACTCGCCTCAATTAAAGATTTCAGATCACCTTTCTCCACCACCCCTTCAGGAAAGTATTTCTGCAAAACCTCCCCTGTACAACCTTCGGAATAAGCAACTACCGGGCGCCCCATCGCCAGTGCCTCCTTGGAATGTTTTGCGTTCCCGTCTTTCTCGCTGGCGAGTTGAAAAACTAGCTGAGAAGTTGCGTACAGTTCACGCATATCACGGCGTTCACCGAGTAATGTAACCTTACTACCGAGGTCCAAATCTTGTGCGAGCCCTTCAAGTTTTTTCAGATAGCGCAAATCATCTTCAACTAAAGCTCCTGCAATCACTCCGTGAATATCATCGCTTTGTGCCGCAGCCTGCGCCAACAAATGTAAAAACTCCTCCTGGCCCCCACTTGCAGAGATCTCTCCCGGCATTAACCACCAGTTTTTCCCTTCCAGCTGGGGATAACTATTCAAAAGCTTCATTTGCCACTGGCTCGCTACCGGTTTTTCACGATCAAACTCGCGAATATTGATACCGTGATAAATAACCTCTATCGAGTCTTCTGCAATCTTGGGGGAGGACTTCTTCAGGTTCTCTGCAACCCCTCGGGAGCTTGCGATAATTCCATCTCCTGACAGCACACCTTTATTGAAATAACTGTTGGGAAAATCTTGATCCACGAGGGGCACCAGCTTAGGGCGACTTGTAGCTGACTCACCCTTTAAGGCGCGCCAAGCTAGAAAAGCCGTTGAGCGACCATAGGTATGGACAATATCCGGTTGCAACCTTGCGAGAATCTTACGCAGGCGGGATTTGTGCCGCAAAGACCAAATTGACTCACTGATTTTTGGAAAGCTGATAAAGTCACTACCGTGCAAACGAAACCGCGCCTCCAATGGTCCACCAGTAGAAATCACCAGGGACTCGTGGCCTTTTTTGACCAGTTCATTTGCAAACTCAAGCGCAAGAGTTGCTGTGATCCCAGGCTCTAGACTGGGCAAAAACTGTACAACTTTCAATTTGACTTCCGTGAAACAGACCAAAAGGTCTATTTTGACTTCCAATAAGATAATTTCCCAGTAAATCATCACTAATTTACAAGTCAGTGACTTGATGCCTAAAAGCCCCTCTGGTACCTGAAGGTGTTAATGATAGTATTTGCAAAGGCAAATTACTCAGGGACCCGACAATGCTTCAGCGACAAATAAGTTACTTTCTCGCCTTTACACTGCTTCTACTAACAATAGGAGCTTCAGCCGCTGAGAGCGATAAAGGCATCTTCTGGAAAGCAACTAAAGATAATAAAACCGTTTACTTATTAGGCTCGGTTCACTTGGCAACTGAGGACTTTTACCCTCTAAGATCAAAAATTGAACAGGCCTACTCCAATAGTGATGCCATTGCCGTCGAGGCTGACATTCTCGCTGCAGAAGGCGACAGCCTGTTACAGCAGCGAATCATGATGGAGTCTATCTACCAAGGTGAACGAACTTTAAAAGACGAACTTCCACCCGCGCTATACAGCCAACTAAAGTCGTGGATGCACAAGCGTAGTATGCCCGAGGCTATGTTTATCCGGCAGCGCCCCGCCATAGCCATGATCTCTATGAGCATGATTGAGATGCAAGCCCACGGCCTCAACCCAGAACTAGGCATTGATAGGCACTTTTTACAAAAAGCAAAAAAAGATGGGAAATCTGTTCTGGAGCTGGAAGGCGTCTTGCAACAATTCAAGATGTTAAATGACCTGGACAACCCTGCGCTCCTCTTCCAGCAAACCCTTGAGCAAATTGGGGATATTTCAACCTTTTTACCCAAACTTACCAACGCATGGAAGCGAGGAGATGAAGAAGCTTTGAATCGCCTTATTATCCTCAACGGCCTAACTGAAAACCCTGAATATAAGCCGCTCTATGACACACTTTTTTTTAATCGCAATGAAAGGATGGCTGAGAAAATTGCCCTCAAGGGGCCAAACTACCAGTCTCTGTTTGTCATTGTCGGCGCTGGCCACTTGGTGGGCGAACGCAGTGTTATCGAGTTTCTAGGCGACACTGGTTACAAATTAGAACGCCTTTAATCAACTATCCAGTAACCCTCGGCGCAGATTTTCTGCGCCGTCCCATCCCCCCTCCCCGTCCAAAGTCTTTTCTATTGCTAAACTCGAATAGCACTTTTCCCGTGACCAATGACAACTCTCAACTAGAGGCGTCCGATGAAATGCTGGGGAGCATACTGTGCCATATCAATTCTTTTTTTTAGCTTCCCGGCTATTGCTGATGAAGCCGAGACAAAAGGCGGGCTGAAAATTGTCTCTGACGATGGGGATTTCTCCGCACAACTCGGCGGAAGGATTCACTTCGATACATACATTTTTGACAAAGACCTAGAAGATCCGGTCAATACAACCGACTTCCGTCGGGTTAGATTGACAATGAAAGGCAATCTATGGAAGTGGAACTATAAGCTTGAAAGAGACTTTGCTGATGATGGAGCTGGAGGGTTGAGGGATGTCTACTTAGCAACAAAGTTCTATACGGGAAAACTAACCATCGGCAATTTTAAACCCAGCCGCTCAATCAATGAGCTGACAAGCTCCAATGACCTAGTGCTTATGGAGCGGGCATTTACCAGCGCTGCAGGTATTTATTCTGGACGTGGACGTCAACAGGGTATCGACTGGCATACGCATTGGTGCTGTTATACATTTGGTTTTACGTTATTCAATTTACGAGACCCCGGTGACCCCAGAAATTCTGGGTTTGGCGCAGCAACCCGACTGACCTGGGCCCCAATTAACGATGCCTTATCAACAGTTCACCTGGGTGTATACCGTAGCTACGAAAAAGCGAATCAAGACAGTCCCGATATCGTTGCTGAAGTTGCCTATGCGGGCCGACGAGGGCCGGAGCAGCTGATAGCAATCACACCTGGCGGATCAGATAATTTTTTTGGCGAGTTTGGTGACGATGAGTTCTTCCTTGGGGATGGTGGGGGCAGAGTCAACACTACCGGTTTCGAGCTAGCTGCGACTTACGGCCCTCTATTCGGCCAAGCGGAATATGCGTATGGTCATTTCACGGGGAAGATATACCTCTCTGAATTGACCTATGAGGAATTCTTCGGTCTTCCGCCAAGTTTTTTTTGCGATCCCATAAGCGGATGCTTTATTGGCGGGCAGGATGTTCATGCCTGGTACATTATGGGAAGCTGGGCAATTACCGGCCAACATAAACCCTACGACTCCAAGATCGGAGTATTTAAATCTATCAAGCCATCTCCTCCAGAGGGTGCCTGGGAAGTTGCCGCAAGATATACCGCTATAGAGAATCGGGATTTTCGCCAGCTACGAGCCAGTAATTTTACACTTGGGGTCAATTACTATTTCAACCCAAAAATCCGGGTAATGATGAACATCACCCTCGGCGATGACGATTTTACTGGAGATAAAACCAACCAATTCGCCATACGATTACAAGGGGTTTGGTAGGGGGGTATAAAGTGACTCAAGACAGTCCTCAAGCCACTTTATCAAACAGGCAATTAACCTACTTGCTGTGCCTTAGCTGGGTCAAAAACCTCAACTTCCGCTGAAAGTTTTATATCCCGAACCGGGTTTTCAAATCGATTTAATGCGATATTTCGCTGTTCTTTCGCTTTCTCAATATTGGCCTCCTTCACCGGGCCGTAGCCCCGGATGATATCCGGATATTGAAGTAGCTCAACTGCAGCAGCGTGATTCTGCGAATTTAATTGGCCCAGAACTTTCTTAACCAACTCTTCATATTCGCTAATCAGTGCCCTCTCCATTTTTCGCTCAGCTGTATAGCCAAAAATATCAAGCGCCGATCCGCGCAAGAACTTCAGCTTCGCCAAAACACCAAATGCCTTATACATCCAACCGCCAAATTTCATTTTGCGGGGACGCCCCAAGGCTTTATCGAAGCGCGCCAGTAAAGGGGGAGCCAAATTGAACTCCAGGGTAAAGTCACCACTGAAGTTCTCTTTTAGCGATTCGGTAAAGCGGCTATCGGTATATAGGCGAGCCACCTCGTACTCATCCTTATAGGCAAGCAATTTTGCATAATTGCGCGCAACCACCTCGGCCAACTGGACATTCCCGGGCACTTTTAAAATCTCAGCAGATTTCACCGTATCGACCAAACTGCGGTAACGCTCGGCGAGGTCCGTATTTTGATAACCTGTGAGGTGCTCCACCCGGTGAGCCACAATCGCTTCAAGAGTTTGTGGTACCTCTACTGCAACTTTTTCGTGGGTTAACAGTTTGTCCAGAGCGTTGCGATTTTCTGCCGCCAACCGCCCTGCAGCAAATCCCTGCAGATTTCCTTCCACAGCGACACCGTTTAAGCGGATCGCTTCCAGCAGGGAGGCTTCAGTTAGCGGAATCAACCCTTTCTGCCAGGCGTAGCCGAGCATAAAAATGTTGGCGGCGAGCGTATCACCCAGAGCTGCCTTGGTGAGGCGATGCGCTTCTACTGAGCTGAGCTCATTAACCGCGCCACTCACCGTATCCAATACCGCTTGCGGTGAGTGGACATCCTCACGCCCGAGAACCGTTGCCGCCGTTGGGCTCAAGTGGGTATTCACTACCGCGCGACTGTGAGATTTATCCAGTTTAACCAAACATGCTGCCACATTGCCGGCTGCAATCAGGTCACAGGCCATTAGGGCATCGGCACGACCGTCGGAAATACGTACCGCCTGCAAAGACTCGGGCGCAGCCGCAAAGCGAATATGGGAGTAAACCGCTCCGCCCTTCTGAGCCAATCCGGTCTGATCAAGGGTGCTGCACGCTTTGTCCTCGATATGTGCCGCCATCGCTAGCAAGGCGCCAATGGTCACTACACCCGTACCGCCAACGCCGGTAACCAGGAAGTTATACGGCTGCTGTAAGCCCGGAAGCTGTGGCGAGGGCAACTTGGCCGCTTCAGTTCGCAACACGTCACCTACCCCGGCGCCCTTGGCAATATTGCCACCCTTCACAGTGACAAATGAGGGGCAGAAGCCGTTAACGCAGGACATATCCTGGTTGCAGCCGGTTTGGTTCACCCTGCGTTTATCACCCTGCGCCGTTTCCACTTTCTCAACAGCGATACAGCTCGACTGCTGGACGCAGTCCCCACAGCCTTCACACACCAGCTCGTTGATAAAGGGGCGCCCCTCGGCTTTAGGCAGTAGCCCGCGCTTGCGCTTGCGGCGAAGTTCGGTGGCACAGGTCTGGTCGTAAATTATAACGGTACAGCCTTCAACCTCACGCAGCTCATCCATTACAACGGGCAAGTAATCCCGGTGATGAATTTCAACTTCACTGGGGAAGGACAGCGCCCCCTTGTATTTATCCGGGTTATCCATCACCAGGACAACTTTCTGAACCCCTTCTGCCAAAACTTGGCGACAGATCATATCCGGAGCCAACTCACCATCGTGGGGCTGGCCGCCTGTCATGGCGACTGCATCGTTAAACAGGATCTTGTAAGTGATATTGACCTTGGCAGCCACGGAAGCACGAATAGCTAAAATACCGGAGTGGAAATAGGTACCATCACCCAGGTTTACAAAGACATGCTTTTCAGTTGTAAACGGCGCCTGCCCTACCCAGTTAACTCCTTCGGCACCCATTTGGGTGAAGGTATAAGTCTCCCGGTCCAGCCACTGGGCCATATAGTGACAACCAATACCTGCCAGGGCACGGCTTCCCTCCGGCACCTTGGTGGAACGGTTGTGGGGGCAGCCGGCACAGAACATAGGCAAGCGAGACACACTTGAGCCAGTCTGCTGGGAAATACGTTCAGCCAGGGCATTGAGGCGCATCAAGCGGTGTTTGCCGCCTTCATCCAACTTGTCCTCACCCAAAACAAAACCCAATACCTGGGCAATAATCGCTGGCGACAGCTCGCCATAAGCGGGCATCAGCGGCTGATCACTATCATCCACTTTACCGAGAATACGCGGGAAATTCGGGTCCTTCACGTGGACGTTGTACAGCTCTTCTTTCAGCTGTACTTCCATCAAACTGCGTTTTTCCTCAAGCACCAGCAGCGTATCCAAGCCACGGGCAAACTCCTGGATACCCGGCACATCCAACGGGTAGGTCATACCCACTTTAAGGATTCGAATACCGAGCTGCTTGGCCTTCTGCTCATCGATACCCATATCTTCGAAGGCCTGCATCAAGTCCAGATGGGCCTTACCGGTGGTGACGATGCCGAGGCTCGCCTCAGGATTTTCCAGTACAACCTTGTTGAGTTTATTGGCGCGGGCAAAAGCCAGCGCAGCAGGGCGCTTGTAGCGCCACAGGCGCTCTTCCTGCTCGAGAGGGTTGTCCTGCTTGCGAATATTCAGGCCGCCCTCGGGACGTTCAATATCCGGGTAGTGGAATTTAACCCGCTCAGGGTCCACTTCCACGGTCGCAGAGCTATCCATATTTTCTGCCAGGGTGATCATTGCCACCCAGCAGCCGCTAAAGCGGGATAGCTCCAGCCCGTAGTGACCATAATCCAACACTTCCTGCACGGTGGCGGGGTTAAGTACTGGAATATGCATATCCACAAAGGCAAATTCAGACTGCCCTGGATAGGAGGATGACTTACAACCGTGGTCATCGCCAGCAACGATCAGTGCGCCACCTTTGGGAGAGGAGCCAGCGGCGTTGGCATGGCGAAATGCATCGCAGGAGCGGTCGACCCCCGGTGTCTTGCCATACCAAATCCCGCAGACGCCATCCACTTCTGCGCCCTCGAACAAGCCCACCTGCTGGGAACCCCAAACTGCCGTAGCCGCCAACTCTTCATTGACGCCAGGCTGGAAACGGATGTTGTACTCTCCCAGCAGTTTTTTCGCCCTGGATAACTGCAGGTCGTAGCCACCTAAGGGAGACCCCCGATAACCGGAGATAAAAGTCGCGGTATTGAGGCCGCGATCCCGGTCCATTCGCATCTGGTCTATAGGTAAGCGCACAAGGGCCTGGATACCTGAAAGGAGCACACGGCCCTTGAGCATGGTGTAGCGGTCGTCCAATGAAACCTGTTTTTTTACTTGGGAATCCGCCGTACTTTGAGGACTGGTTACTTTTTCAGTCATACACCTACTTCCGGTTAATTATTCTTCTCGAAACCCGGTTCGAGTTATTAGTCATTATTCTTCCGAATAGTCCGTTTTCCGTGGTCAGATGCGCCTGTTTTTATATTTGCCGCAAAGTCCCAGAGCGGCTGAGGGCACACTGCACCTATCCCGAAACGGTTTAGTCAGGTCATACTAGTTCGTTAAGCGCAATAGAGCATTGCTTTATTCACGCAAATATGCGTAAATTTGTGATAGAAGTTTCGATATAGATAATTTTTATAGGATAGGAGTCTTTATGAAGCGTTCGACAGACCTGGATGATTTTGACCGTAAGATTCTGCGAGCGCTGCAGGAGAACGCAGATTACTCCATGGCAGAGCTAGGCGATAAAGTCGGTCTTTCGCATACTCCCTGCTGGCGCAGAATCAAGCGGTTGGAAGCCGAAGGTATTATCCGTGGCCGTGTTACCTTGCTGGACCCACGCAAATTGGATCTGGGTGTTACCGTATACTGCTACGTTACCATCCACAATCACGATGAGGAATCCCTGAACAACTTTGAATCAGCAGTTCAGGATGTCCAGGAGGTGGTAGAGTGCTATTCCACCAGCGGAGACAAAGACTATGTCCTGCGCGTTGTAGTGGATAGTGTGGAACACTATGAGCAATTACTGAAACGCTCCCTGGTACACCTGCCAAACGTGGCCTCAGTCAACTCCACCTTTGCCCTCAAGCAGGTGAAGTACACCACCCAGCTGCCACTTTAAGCCAAAAGTGTGAAAAGTAAAGCCCCTTGCTTTAACGCATGGGGCTTACTGAGAAAATTTCGGTTACTCTGCAAGCTCCCGCAGCGCATTAAGTAAATGATCAAGGGTTTCCTGCAGTGATTTACTGTCACAATCCACCGTTATTTCTGCATATTGCCGGTAAAGGGCCTGTCGCTCTTCAAATAAGTCCGCAAAAGACTGCCCGGGCGCCTTCGCTATGCCTCGGCTTTCATAATTGTGGATACGCCGGCGCAGTTCCTCCGCTGAACACTGAAGAAACACTACCACACCCTGACTGCGTAGATTCGCCATACCCTCATCGCTATAGACTGCGCTTCCGCCAGTGGCAATAACATCACTGGGGAGGGTGGCCTCAGCTAATACCTCCCCTTCAATGGCGCGGAGATTAAGATAGTCACTTTCAGCCATAATTTGCTGCAAAGTCTTGCCCTCTCTGGACTGGATCAGAACATCAGTATCTGTAAACCCCAGTGCTAACTCCTTTGCCAACAACACCCCCAGCGTACTTTTACCGGCGCCGGGCATTCCAATCAGGACGATACTTTTTCTTTTTTTCATTTTATTAATACTTGCACATTCAATCGCTACGGCGGGGAAAGAATACCGAGCGCAACCAGCCCAATAAGGTGTTCCCACCCAACATCATCTTATCCAATTCATCCAGATTATGCGCTTGGCGAAAGGCATCGGCAAATAATGCCTCGCGGGTAATCATTCGCCGCTTGGGATTAATTGATTTAATGGGTTTTGCCGGATTGCCTGCAACAACCATATTTGCGGGGACATCCTTGGTGACGATACTGCCGGCTCCCACTACAGAATTATCACCGATAGTGACACCTTTGCAGATGGTTGCACTATCTCCAATCCAAACATTGTTACCCAGGCGCACCGGGGAGGTACAACGGAAGGGCCGCGTGCGATTGTAGAGCCCATGCCAATCAGAATCGGAAATATACACATTGGCTGCGATCATACAGGCATCGCCAATCTCAATAGATTGAGCCGCAGAAATACGTACCCCTGGAGAGATCAATACGAAATCCCCAATAGTAATAAATGCCTCTCCCCCCTTGTGCCCAAAAGTGGTAAAGCGAATACACTTCTCGTTGTTGGAGATTAAGTGAGGATAATTTCCGAGCCGAATATTTCCGCCAAAAACATGGACAGAACCCGGGTCCATTACTTCCGGCTCAACCCCAACCGCATCGAATTGTGGCAGAAGGAAATACTCTGTTCGCCATTTTCGCCAACGCAGCTGCAGTCGCTTGAGCCAATAGGGCCTGTGATCCTTACGCATAATTTAATTTCTACTTATATTTTATGGTATTTACGGAGCCCTGAGTAAAAACCCAATTGCTTTTGTACTAGCGGCAGTTTAGTGTTTCGGCCACGAAAAATAGCAAGCGTTTACCCATGTCCCTAAATCTACCTATTGATATTCGAGCAATTAAAGGTTTCCTCGCCGCCCATGAAGGGGAAGCTCTCTACCACCTGGCAGCTGAAGCCAGCTCACTGGGTCCCTGTCTTGAAGTGGGCAGCTACTGCGGCAAATCATCAATTTACCTGGCCAGTGCCTGTAAGCTGACCGATAACGTCCTGTTCGCCGTGGACCACCATCGAGGATCTGAAGAGCACCAGCCCGGAGAGGAGTATCACGATCCCGAACTGTTTGATGGCCAGGCCAATTTAATGGACAGTTTTCGCACTTTCCGCGCGAATATTCGCGCGGCTGAATTGGATGACTGGGTTGTTCCCGTCGTCGCCCCCTCCGCAACAGCTGCACGCTGCTGGAATACCCCTTTGGGTCTCGTATTTATTGACGGCGGCCACTCCCTGGAAGCGGCCATGACCGATTATCGCAGCTGGTCCCGCCATATCGTGCCCGGTGGCTACCTGGCTATCCACGACATTTTCCCGGACCCCGCCGATGGCGGCCAAGCGCCCTACGATATTTACAAACTAGCCCTGGCTTCCGCTCAATTCGAGCTCGTCGAAACTGTCGACACCCTGGGAATCCTGCGCCGCATTTAGGGTCAGGCGCACCGATGTAAACAGCTCGCTCGCTGGCGTTAATCCGGCGAGCGCATCGGCAGCCAGAAGCATGGCCCCTACAGTCCAGGTGGTTTTTTCCTCCGGCCAGATGGCCTCATCCCGGTAGACATAACCGGTCCAGTAGCCCCCATCTTTATCCTGCCAACGGTGCAAACCGCGATACAAAATTTCCGCCCGCGAACGCTGGCCAGCAGCGATTAGGGACATAGTAAGTTCGCAAGATTCAGCCACCGTCACCCAGGGCTCATCGCTGACGCAACGACAACCCAAACCAGCCACGACAAACTCATCCCAGCGCTGCTGAAGACGCAACTGCGCTGCCTCACCAGAAAAGGCACCGGTTAATACGGGATAAAACCAGTCCATTGAAAAGCGCGCCTTGCTTTCCCAGGTGCGATCAAAGCGCTCCGGTTTATTGCGCAGCGCATCACCCAGAGCTTCCCGGGCAAGTATCCATTGGTGGCGAGCAACCCCTAGCTGGTGGGCAATATTAATTGCGCATTCCAGACTTTTATAAATGGAGGAGCAACCGGTGATCAGGGCATCTTCCATAGGGGCACCCTCTGAATCTACCGCCCAATGAATTTCGCCAAATTCCGTTTGCAAACGCAATACAAACTCGATTGCACGCTCCACCATCGGCCAATAGCGCTGTAAAAACAGTGTGTCTCTACTAATCAGAAAGTATTGCCAAATTCCTGTTGCCACATAGGCAACAAAATTGGTTTCACGGCGCTCCCGGTTGTCAATATCGCCATCTTTATAAGCGGCCCACCAGCTGCCGTCTTCCAGCTGAATCTCAGCCAACCAGCAATAGGCGTTTTCAGCAGCACTGAACTCTCCAGCAATGGCGAGCCCCATAGCGGCCTCAACATGATCCCAGGGATCGGCATAACCCCCTTTAAACCAGGGAATTGAACCATCGGGGAGCTGTTGGGAGAGAATATAGGCGGCGCTATCCTGGATAAATCCTTCAGGGAAAAGACCAGAAGCTTTTGCCGGCACAGAAACTTTACTCATGCTTCAGCTCCCTCAGGCAGAGAGAGAGGCGTATCTACTCGTTGTGTCGACCCGGCAGGTTTCACAAAATAGAGAGCGATACTTTTTCCCAACAGCGGGTTCAATAGTTTTTCGAGAATCCGGGTAAAGGCTGGTTTCTTCATCAGATCCCACACCAACAGGCGGTGATAGGCAGAGACCAAACGGGAATCGGGCTTGTCCCAAAACAAACACTTTAACCACCAGTAAGGTGCATGTAACGCATGGGCCTTATGCCGGGCAAAATAGTGGTGTCCCAGCCTTTCAATATCCTCTCGCAGCTCGCGCTCGCGGAATATTCGGATATGCCCACCCTCAACCTGATGGTATTCATCGCTGAGTTTCCAGCACACCCACTCGGGAAAAAATGCCGGTACTGTCGCGGCAAAAATACCAGAGGGTTTTAATACCCGGTTAATCTCAGCCAGGACAGACTTGTAATCGGGGATATGCTCAAGTACCTCTGAGCAGATAACCACATCAAAACTCCCATCGGCAAATGGTAGTTGCAAGCCATTGGCAACTCCGAACTGCAAGCGACCCTTTGAATGCTCGGGAGAGCGGAAAGGTTCCGCTCGCTCACTGGCAGTGCGCACATCATCAAAACACAGGTCAATGCCGTAAACATCAACCTCATCGGTGATCATCAAGTGAATGGAATGGCGCCCTTCACCGCACCCCAAGTCGAGGACTTTTTGGCCAGGGCGAAGATTTAAATGCTGGGGATCTACAGTAATCATCAAGCCGCCTCCGCACTGCGCATATTCGGAGTTTCTATTTCATGACTACTGGGCTGTTCCGCCAATGTATGTCCGAGAATTTCCCGGTAATATTTCACCAAACTCTCTGCAGCGATTTTCCAGGAAAATTTACTTTCAATGCGCTGGCGACCTTTCTCACTGAGTTCTATTCGCAGCGCTTCGCTGGATAAAACCTGGCGTAGGGCATTGGCCAAAGCTTCGTGATTTCCTGCAGGGACCACGATTCCTGCATCCCCAACCACCTCAGGCAAAGCACCCCCGTCACTGGATACTACCGGAGCACCACATGCCATTGCCTCTCCGGCAGGTAAACCAAATCCTTCGTAGAGCGATGGGCAAACTACCGCTGTAGCCTTGCGGTAATTATCGACCAGTTCTTCGTTAGAAATACCGGAGACAAACTGAACCCTATCCTGAAGATCCAGATCGTGAAGCAAGTGTTCCGTGGCGCCACCTTCGCGTAATTTGCCAACCACCAACAACTCTATGTTTTCATATTCCTGGCGTAATTCCGCCAACGCCTGTAATAAAAAGCGCAGACCTTTAAGCGGCTGGTCTGCCGATGCGGTGGTCATAATTCGCAGAGGCAAGCGCTTATTCTCTGCCCCTGGGTTGAATAATTCGGTATCAATACCGTTGTAAATCAGGTGAATCTGCTCGGGAGCTACGCCAAACTGCTCGATAATATCCCGCTCAGATTGCCTGGAAACGGTCACGATATGGCGAAGCTTCCGCGATACCTTGATCTGCATATTCAAAAAATTATGCCAACGACGTACCAGCAAACGAAAACGCCAATCGGGGGCGGCATCTAATGCCAGTTGACGATCCCGGGTAATGGGGTGATGAATTGTCGCGACAACAGGCAATCCATTTTTCTCGATATCCAGCAAGCCGTAACACAGTGATTGGTTATCGTGAACAATGTCGTATTGTTTGCCGTGCTTGCACAGGTATTTATTTACCCGACGGCCAAAGGTATAAGGCTCGGCAAAACCGCCGGTAAGCTTACTCCACCATTCAAAAAAATCCGCCCACGAGAGCAGGTGGCGAGGTTTCAAGGCCCGCGCTGGACGCTCAACTTCATAGAGATTCAACCCTGGCATTTTGATGAGTTTTACGCGCTCATCGAGTTCTGGATAGGGCTGGCCAGAAATAACATCCACGGAGTGACCAGCATCAACCAGTGCTTTACTCAGGTAGCGCAGGTAGATGCCCTGACCACCACTATGTGGATTGCTGCGATACCCCAAAAGGCATATTTTTAGTGGCTGCGTCTCGCCAGCCGTTGGACCGTCTGCACAATTTCCCAAGGCGGTCATAGTTTCCCCATCTGCAATATTCTTATACCCCATAACATTATCCGCTCTCGCACAGACATTCTGCGAATGCCAACGTCTAAGAGCCGACCGTCTGGGGTGTCTCGCTGGTAAAGCGGAAGAATACACTGGCGGAGAAATGACTGCTAGGCGGAAGCGGTCCACACTCTTGGTATCCTGGCCCAAGGATGTGTGCTCGCAAGCCAAAATAGCAACAAAAGCCCAGCAACCGCACACCGTGTCATTCGATACACTCAAGCCATGGCGACTTTAAAAGAAGGGATTAATGCGAACAGGAAGTGGAAATAAGTCAATCGAGAATAAAAAAATGCCCGCCAAAAGGCGGGCCAGATTTCTCGAACACACTTTCAGGAGGAGAGTTTCAAGCACATTACGCACTTAAATTTAGGTATAGCAGAGGAAATACCCCCACTAACTCTCCTGTCGTGAAAGCCGTTCACTAAAACGGCAATCGGCGCTAAAGCACACCGCCAATGTTTATACCCGATGCAGATAACTCTGGTATTCAACATCGGTAACGCGGGCAGCTATCTCTACTTGCTCCTGTCTTTTCAACAGAGAGAACAATTCCACAAAGCGCGGATCAAGATACTCGCGCCACAAGGGGCTCTGCTCAAAGCGCTCCAGTGCGCCACTCCAGGTATTGATCAACTTCTCACTCTCCACCTGATAAGCATCGCCTTCCACAGGTGCAGGCGCTTCCATCTGGTTCTCAATGCCATGACACACACCAGTGAGAATCGCAGCTAACACCAGATAGGGGTTAACATCCGCCCCCGCAATGCGGTGCTCGATACGCCGCGCCACAGGATCGCTGGCGGGCACACGCAAAGTTGTAGTGCGATTATCGTAGCCCCAGCAGAGATTCAACGGTGCGTGAGAGCTCTCCTGGAAGCGGCGATAGGAATTGCTGTGAGGTGCGAAAAACGCCATCGCATCGTTGGCAGTCGCCAGCATTCCTGCTGCGGCATAACGCAGTAAATCGGAGCCAGTGTCAGAACCGTCATCAAAAACGTTCTTTCCATTGGCATCGATCAAACTCATATGCACGTGCATTCCGTTACCCGCCTGATCCCCGAAAGGCTTGGCCATGGTACTCACGCGGAAGCCGTGACTGCGCGCCACTCCTTTTAACAAGCGCTTAAACAGTAATGTTTGGTCTGCCACTTTAACGGGATCGGCACTGTGCAACAGATTGATTTCAAACTGTCCCGGCGCACACTCCGACAATACTGAATCTGCGGGAATACCCTGCGCCTCGCAAGCAGCTCGCACATCGGCAAAGAAGTGTCGCTGTGCATTGAGCTCGGACAGATCGTAAACGTCGGTGGAAGGCACCAGCTCGGCGTCGTTATCGCTAACCGGGCGCGGACGCGCCAGATGATCCACCTCATCGCGGAGCAGATAGAATTCCAGCTCGGTCGCACACACGGCGGTATAACCCAGTTTGCCGAGACGCTCTACCACGCGTTGCAACTGGCTGCGGGGATCGGCATAGAGAGAGGAGCCATCTGCCTCATGCAACTGCATATGCAGCTGGGCAGTGGACTCGCGATGCCAGGGCGCCAGGCTAATAGGCGAAACTGGCAGACAAACGCCATCGCTGTCTCCACTGGCAAATACCAGCGGACTGTCTTCGATATCCCGCCCCCAGATATCGAGACTGACCGCGCTACGCGGCATTTGCAGACTGCCCTTGAGCAATTTCTCCGCAGCTTCTGCCGGCAACCACTTCCCTCGCGGCACGCCATTGATATCGAACATAAAGCCTTCGATCCACTTTAGGTCCGAGTGCTCTGCCAGGAATTTTTGCGACTGCTCCAGCAGATCGGGCTGGGCGGTGAATTCTTTTTCTTGAGACATAAGGTGCCTGGGGTGATTCAATCTAAACGCAGAGACGGCCCAACACCGCTTTTCCATTCAAACTATGGAAAACGGGGTATCAGACCGCCTCTGCAACAGAGTATCTTGCCGCTATGTTACGCCAGTGCTTTAGCAGTGTCGTCCAGGGCGCGGTGCGCTTTTTCTACCAGCTCATCGACCTGTTCAGTGGTCATAATCAGCGGTGGTGCGATAACCATGGCATCGCCAACGGCGCGCATCACCAAACCGTGCTTGATACTCAGGTCACGACATACCGCACCAGCGGTGCAGTCATCATCAAAACGAGCGCGGCTGGCCTTATCTTTTACCAGCTCCAAGGCACCGACCATACCCAAACTGCGGGTTTCGCCAACGATCGGATGCTCCGCCAGTTCAGCCCAGCGCTTGGACAGGTAGGGGCCGGTTACATCGCGGACATTCTCGATAATCTTCTCGTTGCGCAGAATATTGATAGTTGCCAGACCTGCCATACAGGCAGCCGGGTGCGCGGAGTAGGTGTAACCGTGGGTAAACTCGCCACCTTTGGTTTTGATCACTTCAGCGACACGATCACTCACCATGGTACCGCCCAGGGGGAAGTAACCATTGGTTACTGCTTTGGCGAAAGTCATCAGGTCGGGCTTCATGCCGTAATAGTCGGCACCGAACCACTCACCGGTACGACCGAAACCAAAAATCACTTCATCCATCACCAACAGGATGTCGTACTGGTCCAGCACCTTCTTGACTTCCGGCCAGTAGGTTTCCGGCGGGATAATTACGCCGCCAGCACCCTGGATTGGCTCAGCGATAAACGCCGCAACATTATCCGGGCCCAACTCCTGGATTTTCTCATCCAAGCTGCGAGCCGCTTGGATACCAAACTCCTCTGGAGACATATCGCCGCCCTCACCAAACCAGTAGGGCTGCTGTACGTACTCAATGTAGTCGAGCGGCTGGAATTGCTTGTGCATACCGCTCATACCACCCAGGCTGGCACCAGCAATGGTAGAGCCGTGATAGCCATTCTTACGGGAAATAACGATGCGCTTCTCCGGCTTTTCCTGGATATCCCAGAAACGGCGGATGAGGCGCAGGTTAGTATCATTTGCCTCGGAACCGGAACCCGTGAAGAACACATTGTTCATATGCGCCGGGGTCACTTCAGCCAGGGCGTCTGCAAGTTCAATCGAAGGCACCGTAGTGCACTGGAAGAAGCTGTTATAGAAAGGCAGGGTATTCAGCTGCTCGTAGATCGCATTGCTGATTTCTTTGCGGCTGTAGCCGAGGTTGCAACACCAGAGGCCTGACATGCCATCAAGCATTTTGTTGCCATCAATATCGGTGATGTAAGCGCCCTCAGCGCTGGTAATCACACGGGTCCCCTGCTGGCCCAAGTCATGGAAGTCAGTAAATGGGTGTAGCAGGTGCTCACGGTCGTGTTGCTGCAGCTCAGTCTTGTTCATATTTCTCTCCTGGCTTTCACAGGCCTTGCTCAGCGCCCACCAATCGGGCTCAAAAGGCCAAATCGTTACCACTAATTTGTGATCACATTCTAGTGGGGCCATCGACAGAAGCGCAAGGTCTATCTGCCCTTACCGAAAACATAAGGTCGAATTGCGCCAGTGCGAGGAGAAAAAGTGGAAACTAAATAGTCAACTGGGGGGGGAAGGAGCCGCTACAGCAGCTCCTCTGCAGAGATAGAGCCGAGCCCCTCTTCAATATCCTGCTGAATGGCTTTGCGCACCTTCAACTCATCTTTACTGGCAATAGCTTCGAGCAGATCTTGATGCCGGTCTGGCAGCTCCTGCACGCCAAAGCGCTGGAAAACCAAGTGCTGGAGGGGAGCTGTCTGTAGCCACAGGCTCTCGATAAGGGACAGGATGATATGGGGCTGCCCCAGGCGATAAAGGGTAAAGTGAAATTCCAGATTAGTGGTTACATAGCGCTCGATGTCTTTCTGAGCGAGAGCTTCTGTTACACGCTCATCCAGCTCCCGAAGTTGCGCTAATTCAGCATCCCCGACCAATGGCAGTGCCTGTTCAGCGGCCTGACACTCCAGGGCCACGCGAGCGGCACAAATCTCTGCCAGTTTTTCCGGGGTCATTGTCGGTACCCTGACCCGGCGGGTATCTGACAGCTCCAGGGCCCGCTCCGAAGTCAGGCGGCGCAACGCTTCGCGAACCGGCATTGGACTGCAATTAAGCTCCGAGGCCAGGCCCCGAATAGTAATCGCCCTACCCGGCAAAAACTTTCCCCGCAGAATGGCATCCCGCACCTGAAAATAAACCCTCTCCTGGGTTGTGCGGTACTCTTCCTGGGGACTGTTAAATTCCTGCGCCATACCTATGCTGCCCTAACCTGCTCCAACATATGAGGGACATCCTCCGCACCCACCTCAATTAAATGTTCAGCCGCCCGGCCACTTTGCCAAATTTCATAAAAATCATCTGCCACCCGGCGACTGAGATCAACCACCCGCCCCCAGTACTTCAAACGGTCTTCACGGTCGAGCTTGTAGAAATCATTGCGGTCTGGAATTTTGCCATAAGGCAAGGAGGCAACGAATTTGGGCGAAGGAGCCACAACCAGAGTGGATTGCATGGCATCTCCGCGAACCCGTCGCCAAGAGAGCCCTTTATCAAACCAGCCGGGCACCATATAGGGGAAAAAGTGCGGGTAGAGCACCAGGCCCCGGGGGTGGCGGAAGCGCAGATCAAAGTGGTAATCGGTGATACCGCCATCGCGATAATTACCCTGTGGAGCTCCCTCCGGTGTCTGCACCCCTGTCATTACCAAAGGGATACAGCCACTGGCCAGTACAGCAGCACAGGTATTTTGCTCGGTCAGCGGAATATTTTCGGTGCTCAGAGTCTGGAAGTGAATGCCTGCCGACTTTTGCGAATGAAAAACCACCCGCTCCCAAAAAGCGCTCAGGCTGTTGCGAGATACAGCATTTGCCAGTGCCGAGGCGAGTAATGCCGGCGCCAACAGCGCCTTGTTTTCACTGGCCAGTGGCCCCCTGCCCCTGACCGCCACAAAGTGGCTGTGCCAAATGGGATTTTCCACTACCTCGCGAGCACCTTCAGCACCCAACACTGCCTGCAGCATCTTGCGACCGCCGGCAGTAATCTCTTCAGGGGAGGGCTTGTCAGAATAGGTTTGGTAGATGTAGTGATGCTCTAATCGCTCAAGTGCTGACAGCGGCTCTGCCATTGCGTAACACATGTTGCGAAAACTACCGATAGATGATCCCAAGGTGACAATTGGCTCGCTCCGCGCCTTGAAAAACTCCCCCATCAATACCCGATCCAACTGGCTAATCACCAGCCACTTGGGACCGCCGGAAGCGCCGACCAGCGTCGAAAATTGCCTCTGGGACAATCCCTCTTCACGTATGCGCCGCGCAGCCGTCTCTCCGGCCAGTAGAATACAACTGGTATTTTTCACTCACTTACTCTTTTTCTTGGCCGTCAAAATTTATCTCAGGTTTCAACTATCCCGGACTACCACTCACCCTGATTTTCCATAGACATCCAGGGCTCCTGTGGTGGGAGAGGCTCTCCACTTTGCAGCAACTCAATGGAAACTCCATCTGGGGAGCGAAGAAATGCCATATGACCGTCTCTCGGGGGTCTGTTGATAACCACTCCCTGATCCATCATGCGTTGGCACACCCCGTAAATATCATTTACCCGATATGCCAAGTGTCCGAAATTCCGCCCGCCAGTGTAGCTTTCCGGGTCCCAATTGTAAGTGAGTTCCAGTGTCGGGGCCTTATTCTCCCTGGCCGCTTCAAGATCCTCGGGAGCTGCGAGATACACTAGGGTGAAACGCCCTTTATCATAATCATTTCGACTAACGACCTGCAGGCCCAGCTTTTCACAGTAAAACGCCAGAGATTCATCCAGATTGGTTACGCGAACCATGGTGTGTAAGTACTTCACCCTCTACTCCTTCTTGTTGCCAAGCTCTACAATCAGCCCATAACAAATAAATCGGCTTTTTAAAGCTAAACGCATATGTATAAAAAATTCTATCGCGAGTTCCTTCAGGCGCCCAGTGGCAGCCCCTCTTCCATGCTGCACATGGCTTGCCACTCCCACCACTACTGGCCCGATGTTACCCTTGATGCAGTACAGCAGTACTGGCGCGATTCAGCACTTCTGGCCGATGAAAAATGGGGGCCAATTTTTGAGGAGAAGATACCCTCATGGCAAGCGGCGATCGCAAAATCCCTCAACCTACCCAGGGCAGACTTGATCGCTATAGCTCCAAATACCCATGAACTAGTGTATCGGCTACTGAGTTCATTCGATCCCAGTAAACCATTGCGCATTCTCACTACAGACGGAGAGTTCTACAGTTTTACTCGCCAATTACAACGTCTGGAAGAGCGTCCTCAAGTAGAGGTAACGAGAGTTGCCAAAGAACCCTACGCCACCCTGGCGGAAAGATTTGAAACCGAACTACATAAAAATGAATACCATCTGGCCTATGCCAGCCTGGTATTTTTTGACTCCGGTGTGGTATTTCCCCGGCTGCTGGAGGTTGCGGCACAGAAACCGCACGACACACAATTCGTTATCGACGGATATCACGGTTTTTTTGCCCGCCCAATCGATCTTTCAACCGTTGCAGACAAGGTTTTTTTTACGGCAGGATCATATAAGTACCTAGGCGCCGGTGAAGGCCTGTGTTTTATGACAATTCCTGCGAACTGTACACTGCGCCCTGTAAATACCGGCTGGTTCGCAGAAATGGCTGAGCTGGAGAATCGCTCGGGAGAAGTCGGATATAGCGACAATTGGCTGCGCTTTGCCGGGGCGACCATGGACTATTCAACACTCTACAAAGCCCTGGCTATTTTCGATTTATTCCATCGCGAAGGCATTACCATCGAGAAAATACACAGCTATGTTCTCAATGCGCAAACCCGATTCCTGAATAGCATGGATAACTCAGACCATCCCATCTTGAATCGCAACAACTTGATTTGTCATGACCTGGAAGAAGGTCACGGCCACTTTTTCACATTTAACTGCTCACAACCAGAAATCTCACAGAGGGTTCAGGAAGAACTCAAGGCTCGAGCAGTTCTGTGTGATCGCCGACAACAGTTTCTCAGGCTGGGATTCGCCATCTATCACGATAAGGATGAAACTTACCAGCAGGTTTTTAACTCTTAAAGCTTCAGAGCTAAGAGAACGGAGTGATTTTTACTACCGCCGCTAGAGCATATTTCACACCTAAAAGGCACACGGGCTCAGCTGCGGTTCAGGATTCAATCTATAAAATAATGGCGCCATTTTCGTCACAATAATCAGCACTCAATGGATAAGGAAGCGTTATGAAAGCAGTAAAAATTTCAGTAATTTCCCTTCTCGCCCTGCTCGCCACCGCCTGTGGTAACGAGCGGGCTCCAGAAGACCGGGGGACCATGGTATCCATCGCTGCACGGGGGGAGGCAAGTCAGGTTCCTGATATCGCAAAAATTTCTGTCGGAGTGGTGACCGAGTCAGAGGACAGCAAACAGGCAATGCGCGATAACGCCAATCAGATGGAGTCTTTAATGGCCGCCATCAAAAAATCGGGTATCAACAAGAAAGATATTCAAACCACAGGCGTTAACCTGTCTCCGCGCTACCAGTACCAACAAAACAAAAAACCTCGGATCACTGGTTACACCGCGCGAAATACCGTAAGCGTGAAGGTTCGCAAACTGGATGAACTCGGCAAGGTCTTGGACAATCTTACTGCCGCTGGAGCCAACCAGATCAACGGTCCGAGCTTCGAAATTGGTGAACCTGCTCCAGTTCAAGCCAAAGCCCGGGAAAAAGCCCTTGAAGACGCCCAGGAACGTGCAGAAATGTACGCAAAAGCTCTGGGTACAAAAGTGCGTCGCATTGTCAGTATTTCAGAAAATGGCAACGGCGGTATGCCACGCCCCATGATGTTCACTGAAAGGGCCAAGATGGCAGACAGCGCTTCCACCCCTATATCGCCGGGAGAAACCACTCTTACCGTCAATCTGGATCTGGTATACGAACTCGAGGACTAATACGGAGCAATAGCTACTCACATACGGAGGCAGGAAGGATACACGGTGCTTGGGGCCATTCGGGGCTTGAATATATTCACAGCGTATTTCGATTCTTCCCTGCTGCCCCGTAGTAGCTAATGTCTTGCCAGCAGTGAAACAGCACAACAGCCTTGCTGTTTCACTGCCATTCTTCCCTACCGACTAACCGCTGATATCTTGCTCAAGAAACACATCGCTTGGCAGCTCGCTGGATTCTTTGTAAATAACGCCTTCTTTCATTACAAACAGAACCCGTTGCATTTCCGAAATATCTTCCAGGGGATTTCCAGCCACAGCAATAATATCAGCTATCTTGCCCTCGCTAATGCTACCCAGCTCATCCTGTACTTGCAGTAGTTGGGCCGCGTTCCAAGTCGCTGAACGCAGTGCATCTGCCGGGCTCATTCCACCCTGCACCATCAATAAGAATTCACGGGCATTATCGCCGTGACGGGTAACACCGGTATCGGTTCCAAATGCAATATTCACTCCGCGCTTGTGAGCGCGACTAAAAGTGTCCTGCATCAAAGGCCCCATTGTCGCAGCTTTCGGGCGCACCAGGTCCGGCAGGAAGCCTTCAATCGCCGATTTTTCTGTCACCCACTCGCCAGCCATTAGAGTCGGCACAAACCAGGTGTTGTTACGGCGCATCAGGTCCATCACCTCATTATCCATATAGGTGCCGTGTTCAATGGAGTCCACTCCAGCACGAATTGCGCGGATCATTCCCTCCTTACCGTGGGCATGTACTGCAACTGTGAAACCATAGTCCTTAGCAGCCTCAACAATTGCCTCCAACTCATCCTGCATAAATTGAGGGTTCTGGCCGCTCTTTGCCACACTCAAGACTCCACCAGTCGCGGTGATCTTGATCAGGTCAGCGCCGTCCTTATAGCGTTGACGAATCGCTTTGCGCGCGCTGATAGGCCCATCAATAACACCATCCACCGGGCCAGGGTTCCCCATCAAGTCCTGCCTTAGCCCATTGGTGGGGTCAGCGTGCCCACCGGTAGTTGCGATTGTCTTTGCCGCCGTATAAATACGCGGACCTTCCACCAGGCCTTTGTTGATTGCATTACGTAAACTCACAGTCACATTGTCGTGATCACCAAGATTTCGAATCGTGGTAAATCCAGCCTGTAGAGTGCGATGAGCAGCATCCACGCCGCGCAAGGTAAAATCGGCAGTATTCCAGCTGAAAGACTCCATATAAGCACGCGGCCCAAACTCGTAAGTGAGATGGCTGTGCATATCCATCAAACCTGGCAATACCGTATATTCTCTCAAGTCGACCAAGCGCTCTCGATCGCGCTTGGCAAACCCCTTCTGTACTGACTCAACCCGCCCATCGACAATATGAATGGTGCGGTCTTCCAATAATTTTCCATTACTGCTATCAAATAATTTGCCAGCGTAAATTGCGATGCTCTCGGCCCCAGCCTGTAAACTAAAAAGCCCGGCAAATACCGACAAAGCCACGGCGGCTGCGCGGTTGACAAAGTAGCTTCGGTTGGTCTTTGTTGTCATTGTCGTCCCCAGTAGATCTCTTTTAGATTCTTAACGTCCTTTACCAAGATCGCACAATCTACGCAATTACCCAGGCGAGAGGAAGCCTCTATGAAAATCTATGAGTTCGCAGCAGCACCAAACTGTCGACGTGTTCGCATGTTTATGGCAGAAAAGGGGTTAGATGCAGAATATGTCGGAATAGATATTACAAAAGGGGAAAATCTTAGCTCAGAGTTTCGAAGCAAAGATATCAATAAAAAAGTACCCGTAATGGAGCTGGATGACGGCACTTACATTGCGGAATCAGTGGCCATTCAGCGTTATTTTGAGGAGCTACACCCAGAGCCACCACTCTTCGGCCGCACCCCCAAGGAAAAAGCACTGGTGGAAATGTGGAATCGCCGTGCCGACTTTAACCTTATGTTTCCTGTCGGGATGTGTTTCCAGCACGTTTCCGGTTTCTTTAAGGACCGGATGAATGTTTACCCCGATTTTGGTGAGGATTCAGGCAAGCGAGCCTTGAAGTTTATGGATACCCTCGACAACCACTTTTCAGACCATGAATACCTGGTTGGTGACTATTTTTCAGTGGCCGATATCAGCATGGTTTGCGGACTGGATTTCGGCAAAGTTCAAAACCTTCGACCCGATCCGTCCAAGCACTCTCATCTAATCAGGTGGCGTGAACAACTTAAAGAGCGCCCCAGTTTTAAAGCTTAAACCCTATTTCCCCGCCCAAACAGGGCGGGGAAATAATTCAAATCAGTCCTTTGCAGGAAGCACCTCAACGGGGCCAATATCCAAGGCTTCAACCTCGCCTTTAATCTTACTCAGATCCCCAACAATCACCCAGGTGAATTGATCTGGCGCAAGATACTCCTTCGCGGAAGCCTCTACTTTTTCCTTATTCAGTGCTGAAACCCGCTGTGGATATTCGGCAATATATTCCTCTGGAAGCCCCTTCTCCACCTGCCAATTAATACTGGAAAGCAATTGCCCTTTGGTCTGGAATCGAGCACTTTGCTTCAGGACTTCGTCATTCTGGTAGTCCTCAAGCTCTTTTGCAGTAATAGGACGCTCTCCTAAGTATTCCTCATACTCTTTTACCAATTCCTTAATGGCTGGAGCTGTTTTATCAGTTTGCACAGGAGCAAAGAGGATATAAGGACGCTGCCCTTCTGTATCGAGGGAAACCGCGCGGGCACCATAGGACCAATGCTTGTTCTCACGAAGATTCATATTGACCCTGGACGTAAACTTTCCGGCAATAATATTTGTCATCGCATCAAAAGCTTCAGCTCCCTGCGGCTGCCAAGGCGGCATCAGCAGACCTGCCATGATATAACTCTGTTGTGCGCCGGGGCGGTCGAGCAAATAAACTCGAGCCTTTTCCGGGCGGGGCACCTTGGCAACTTCAATTTTGGGAAGCTCTGATTTAGGAGCAGTCCACTTTCCGAGAGTTTCATTCAGCAGAGGCTCTATTTCTTTTTCAGTAACATCGCCCACGATCGTCAGGGTTGCATTATCCGGTCGCACCCAGGTCTTTTGGAAATTAACCAGATCCTCACGGGTTATGGACTTAATACCCTCGGGAGTACCCGATCCCGTCAAGGGAGAGCCATAAGGGTGGTTTTCTCCAAATAGTAGCGGCGGCAGTTCACGCATAGCCAGGCCCTGAGGCTGGGCTTTTTCCTGGGCTATTGCATCCAGGCGATTGGACTTAACCCGCTCCAGGTCAGACTCTGGGAAACGAGGTTCAGTAACCACCTTCTCAAATAGCTCCAGCGATGGCTCCAGCTGCGTCTTAAGGGCACTCATGCTGATATTGTTATAATCAAGGCCGCTACCACCACCAATATTTACACCAAGCTCTTCTGAGCGAGAGCTAAATTCCAGGCTATCCAGATCACCCGCACCTTCGTTCAGCATTTGCGCCGCAACTGAAGCCAGACCTGGCTTATTTTTATCTGCGGAGGCACCACTGCGAAATTGCAGATTCATCAGTACAACGGGAGTATCATGACGTTCGGCCAGGACAACCTTTAATCCATTTTTGAGGGTAAATTCTTTTTGTTTTGGCAGTTCCAGCTCTACATTTTTGTCTACCTCGGGGAGCTTGCTGCGGTCAGCACCCTCCGCCGCTGCCGTATACTTCTGCTTCGGCTCCATAATTAAGGTGTAGGAGTCCTCTTTCAACCACTGCTCAGCCACTTCTTGAACTTCGAGAGCGGATACTTTTGCATAATCCTCCACGCCTTCTATCAAGGCTCCGGGATCGCCAAAATAAAACTCCGACTGGGCAAGGATGTCACTCTTACCACCAAAACCACCGGTTTTTTCCAACCCCTTTACCAGCCCGGCAAACTCACTCTGTTTAACCCGGCGCAGCTCATCCGCATTCACACCATTTTTTGCGAATTGCTTTAATTCTTTATTCAGTAAGTCTTCAACTTTTTCTACAGACTGCCCAGGTTTCACGTCGACAATAATCATCAACTGCCCTGCAAGCTGACGGCCATAATAAAAAGCGCTGACACTGGTGGCCACTTGCTCATCGCGAACTAAACGGCGGTAAAGAAGAGAGTTTTTTCTATTGGCGAGAAGGGAAGTCATTAATTCCAGCGCATCTTCCACTTCACTACCCACTGCAGGCACATTCCAAACCTTGTAGATTCGCGTTTGGGGCACCTGATCGTAAACCACCTCCCTCTTTTTCACCTGGGTAGGTAGTTCCCAATTCTTAATGCGCGGTTGCACTCCAGTGCTCGGGATATCACCAAAATACTTGCGTACCTTGGCCATCGCATCTTTGACCGTAACATCACCCGCAATCACCAAAACGGCATTAGCAGGCTGATAATGGTCTTCAAACCATTTTTTGACATCTTCAAGACTGGCGTTATTCAGGTCCTCCATCGAGCCAATCGGCGTCCACGAATAGGGGTGCCCTTTGGGGAAGGTGCTCTTGGCAATAATATCGAACGCTTTGCCATAAGGTGCATTCTCCCCCTGGCGCTTTTCATTCTTTACAACACCGCGCTGCTCATCCAAAACCTCCTGGGTAATTGCACCTTTAAAATGCCCCATTCGGTCGGACTCCATCCACAGCGCCATATCCAGGGCGCCTTTGGGCACGGTGACAAAATAATTGGTGCGGTCATTGCTAGTGGTGCCATTCATATCGGTGGCCCCAGAGCGCTGGAAGGGTTCGAAATATTCCCCTGGGAAGTTTTCGCTACCGTTAAACATCAAGTGCTCAAATAAATGAGCAAATCCGGTTTTACCTGGCGGCTCGTCCTTAGAGCCTACTTTGTACCAAAGATTGGTAGAAACAACGGGGGCTTTGTGGTCTTCATGCACAATCACCGTCAGGCCATTGGGCAATACTTCCCTATGGAAAGGAATCTCCAACTTGGGTGGCGGGACATACGCCTCTTTATCGGATGCAGCAGCCTTGCTACTGGCTGCTGCTTCCTTATCCACCGAAAGCGCATGAGGCGTATCATCGGTAGACTTTCCGCAAGCGGTAAGGCCAGTAATAGCGATGGCAACGCTGATAAGTAGCGGACGCAAGTCCATATTGTCACTCCCTTTTAAAAAACCGCAATTTCAGGATGGCAAGTTTAGGCCAGCTTTCCTCCAGAGTGTCAGCAAAACCTTTTACCAACCGCAATTTAGCAAATATTCCAGGCAAAAAAATGGGCACCGAAGTGCCCAAATCAATACATCACAGAGAGAAGCGAGATGACAATCGCCCAAGGAATCAGGTCACCAGCTCTACTCCTGCGCTGAAAACATTACGCTGCCACAGTACCAGACTTGTCTTCGGCCTCGCCTACAACCGTATGGTGACCAAAGCGCTCCTCGGCAACACGGTCCGCTACGTGAGCGGTGGTCTGGCCGGTTTCATCGGCACGCTCGAACACTTCTTTCATAGTGTTGCCAATCTCTTCGATATGAGCGCGCACTTCTGCAGCGTCGTAATCGCCTTTCTGCTGGTAGTAAACATCGATAATACCGCCAGCATTAATGACATAGTCCGGTGCGTACAAAATACCTTTCTCGCGAAGCACTTCAGCGTGACGCTCTTCCGCCAACTGGTTATTGGCCGCGCCAGCGATCGCCTGAACCTTCAAACGGCTGATGGTGTCATCGTTGAGAATTGCACCCATCGCACAGGGGGCAAACAGATCTACGTCCAGGTCAAAGATTTCGTCGGCAGTTACGGCTATGGCACCAAGCTCTGTAACCGCACGATCAATATTGTCTTGGAAAATATCGGTGACAAACAGTTCCGCACCGGCATCCTTCAATAGTTTACCCAGGCGGAAACCGACGTTGCCCACGCCTTGAATAGAGACTTTTAAGCCGGTCAGGTCAGTCTTGCCCCAGCGGTGTTCTACCGCAGCTTTCAGGCCGACAAACACACCGTAAGCAGTCGAAGGGGAAGGATCACCACCATACTCGGAGCCCGCAAACAGGCCGGAGACAAACTCGGTTGTCTCACCGATAACACTCATATCCGCCACGCTCGTGCCAGAATCTTCAGCAGTGATATAACGGCCGCCCAAGGTATTAATAAATTCACCCATAGCGCGCAGTAACTCAGGAGTCTTTTCCTTGCGCGGGTCACCAATAATTACGGACTTGCCACCACCCAGCTTGAGACCGGCCATTGCGGACTTGTAAGTCATACCCCGGGAAAGACGGAGAACATCATTCAGGGCCTCGCCATCGTCGGCGTAGGGCCACATACGGCAGCCACCCAGTGAGGGACCCAAATTCGTATTGTGTACCGCGATAATGGCCTTCAAGCCACTCTTTGCATCTTGGTAAAACGCCACTTGTTCGTGTTTATCGTAGGCGGAATGGGAAAAAATACTCATTAACTGTTCCTCTCCGGAAGGCCGGTTCTACAGCTGGGGAACAACCACAGCCCTTATCTGTTTTTATCTGGAATAAGATTATATCCAGCTCCCACAGACAAAGTTTGCATATTTTGCACACATGAGCATTAGAATAGCTAAAGCATCACACCAAAATATCATTTTTAGGATATTCGTTTGCCCCGGAATAACTTGGGCCGCCCAGTCATTAATCTAGGCGGCTAGCTCTACGCTCTTATTTCTCCATCAATTGGCATTGAATACCGGGCCCTCTCCTACCGCTGGCGGCTCTCTTATAAATTTCCTATAACTGCCCCTCAAGAGAACACGATTCCTGTATAAATCTTCTGGCAAAGAACCACTTTTTGAAGCCTTCCTTAATATGTCTACTTTTTCAAAAATTTTTGAAAACCTCACAACACTGACAACTAAGATCATTTCCACCGCCTAAGCGCGTTACATCCTCTGCGTATGGTCTGGTAGAATCCGCGCCCAAATCGACCCATAGAGATAAACTCGATGCTGAATGCCGACGCTCTAAAACAACTTTCGCAACTGAAAACAGATATTCGCTCCAGTAAGGAGTTTGCCGAAGGCCGGGTTCGCGGCAGTAACGGCAAGTTTGGCTTCGTTGAGTTGGATGACGGGAGGGAAGCCTTCCTGCCTCCCAATGAAATGGAGCGTGTATTTCCCGGTGACCGGGTTCGAGTAAGTCTCTCAGAGGAGAACAAGGGTAAACTCGCGGCGGAGCTCGATGCATTGATCGACAGCCAGCTCGACTACCTTGTTGGCCAGTATGTACAGCGCGGCCAGGGCCACTTTATCCAGCCCACGCAAAATGGCCTGTCCCGCTGGATTTTTCTCCCTCCCAAGGCTCGCGGCAAGGCCCAGCCGGGAGAGTTTATTGCCTGCAAAGTAAACCGCCATCCATTTAAAGACGGCAGAGCCCAGGCCAAGGTGGAAACCGTTATCGGCAAGCCCGATATGCCCGGTATCGAACACGCCTATGTTGTCGCCCAATTCAAGCTGCCTGAGCAATTTGGTGCCGCTGCACAAAAGCAGGCGGACACAATTGCGGAGAAACTGACAACAGTTACCGGTGAGCGCACCGAACTTTCCGAGCTGGGCTTCGCAACTATCGATGCGGAAACCACTCGCGATATGGACGACGCTCTGGCCGTAAGCAGCCGTGACGGGGGCTGGACCCTGCACATTGCTATTGCAGACCCATCGTCGCTAATTGATGAGAACAGCCCCCTGGATAAAGAGGCGTTTAATCGGGCCCACAGCCAGTATTTACCGGGCGAAACCCTACCCATGCTGCCCCGCAACCTGTGTGAGAACCTGTTCTCCCTGGTTCCCGGCGAGCTGCGCCCCGCCCTGGTTATCCATATCGATATCGATAACGATGGCACCATTGGTAATAGCCGCTATGAATTTGCCGCTATTCGCTCCCTGCACAAACTGAGCTATGAACAAGTCAGCCGCTTTATTGAGGGTGACGACTCCGCCGTGCCCCAGGAGCAACAGGACAGTCTGCGTAATTTGGCGGCGATCTACGAAGCGCGCGCCGCATACCGTGCCAGCCACTCACTGGCAATGGAAGATCGCCCGGACTATGAAATCCGCTTGAACGATCAGCGCAAGATCGAGCGTATCGAAAAGCAGGAACGCAATATCGCTCAGCGAATGGTCGAGGAAGCCATGCTCGCTACCAATATCAGCATGGGTGGCAAACTCGCCGAGATTGAGCAGGGCTGCTTCTCTGTTCACTTGGGCTTCCGCGAAGAGCGCATGGGAGAAGTTCGCAGCCTGCTGAAAGAACTGCTACCTGAGCATGCAGAGGCCGATCTGGGGCAACTGGAGCATTACCTTGCACTGGTTAAGCACCTGGAAAACCATGAAGAGCCGCAGATGAACAACCTGCTAGCCGTGCTCAAGCGTATGCTGCGCCCGGGCCAGCTCGATAACAAGGTAGGGGCTCACCTGGGACTGGGCCTCGAGGCCTACGCCACCGTCACCTCGCCAATTCGCAAGTACAACGACCTGCACAACCACCGCGTTCTGCGCGCTGCTGCGCAGGGAGAGAAAGCCTCCACACTGGCCGATGATAAAATTGAATCCCTGCAGGAAAGCCTGATTCGCGGTCGCCAGGCCAACCGAGCCCTGGAGCAATGGCTCTACGCTCAATTTATCGAGAAGAAAGTTGGCCAGGAATTTACAGGGAAAATTACCCTGGTAAACGGCGCAGGCATCGGCGTGCGACTCGACGACTTTGGTATTGACGGCTTTGTGCGCATGAATGGCGATAAGAAGAACCTGCCCACCTTCGATGGCAAGCACCTGGTTCTTACACACAATGAAAAACGCTTCCACCTAGAACAGGAAGTTTCAGTTAAAGTAGCGTCTGTCGATGTAGACAAACGACGCATCGCCTTTGAACTGAACGCTGAAAAAACTGAGGCTGCCGACGCGGCCCAGAAATAAATTCCTGCACATTTACCCAAGCCCGGCGCTCGCCGGGCTTTCCTGCCGGGGGCCAAAGCCCACCGCCTTTGATCGGCCAGCTAGCTTATAGCTCCGGCACCAATAGAATAAATCGAGGCCACTCATGAGCAATATTGCTGAATTGAACCCAACTCCACTGTGGGCACACTTTTCCAAGCTCTGTGAAATTCCACGCCCATCCAAACATGAAGACCGCGTAGTGGAGCATATCGTTAACTTCGCTAAAGCACGCGGCCTAGGCGTTCAGCTGGATGAAATCGGCAATATTGTGATCAAGAAGCCGGCCACTCCTGGTATGGAAAACCGCAAGACACTGGCCCTGCAGAGCCATGTGGATATGGTGCCGCAGAAGAATGCCGACACTGAGCACGACTTTCTCACTGACCCAATCAAACCCTACGTGGATGGAGACTGGGTAACTGCGGAAGGCACCACACTCGGCGCAGACAATGGTATTGGCGTTGCCGCAATCCTGGCCCTGATGGAATCTACTGATATTCCCCACCCCGCCTTGGAAGCCCTGCTGACAATCGATGAAGAAGCGGGCATGACCGGCGCCAAGAATCTTAAGCCTGGCTACTTTGAAGCTGACCTGCTCCTCAACCTGGATACTGAAGATGAAGGTGAGCTGTATATCGGCTGTGCCGGCGGTGTCGACGTCAATGTCAGCCTGCCCTATACGCCAGAAGCGATCCTGCCCGGTGCCGAAGCAGTAAAACTCTCTGTTCGCGGCCTCCGTGGCGGGCATTCAGGCTTGGATATCGACAAAGGCCGAGGCAATGCCAACAAGATCGCAAACCGCATTATCCACGCCGCTCTAACCCAGGTCCCCGAGCTGCGTATTGCCAGCCTGGATGGCGGTAGCCTGCGCAATGCGATTCCCCGCGAATCCTTCACAACCCTTGTCGTGCCTTCAGTAGCGGTCGATAAAGTACAGGAAATTGTAAAAAGCGAAAGCGCTCAAGTTGCCCGTGAACTGGACAATGAAGCGGCACTGGACATCACCCTGGAAGCTACCGAAACTCCAGCCAACACCCTCGACGCAGATAGCCAGTTGACCCTTATTCGCGCAATCCGCTGCTGCCCCAATGGTGTTGAGCGAATGAGCACTGCTCTCGAAGGCATTGCTGAATCATCCAACAATCTGGCCCGTGTTGTAACAATGGAGGAGAACGGTGAGCATCGAGTAAAAATCCAATGTCTTGTACGCAGCCTCTCTGACAGTGCCCGCGACCAACACGGCCTCAATGTCGCCGCCACCTTCCAGCTGGCAGGTGCAGAAACAACACTGGACAACGACTACCCTGGCTGGACACCAAATCCCGAATCACCGCTGCTGGCGATGATGAAGGATGTCTACAAAGAGATGACTGGCGAGGAAGCTGAAGTAAAAGTTATTCACGCCGGCCTGGAGTGCGGATTGCTGGCCAAACCCTACCCCAACTGGGATATGGTTTCCTTTGGCCCAACCATTCGCCGCGCTCACTCTCCTGAAGAGAAGGTACATATCCAGAGTGTCGCCAATTTCTGGGATTACTTTATTAAAGTGGTCCAGGCAATTCCCACTCGCGACTAATTGCCCAATCGGGCCTCGGGTTACCCCGAGGCCCGACACCTTGCCTTTCCACACCGCCCTCCAATTACTACACCCAACGCATCAACCACACTAAAAACTGCTTTCTAGCTATTGTTAGAGAGCCACTGGGCTATTTTAATATTTCTTAACTCCACAGGTGCCCCGGGAAAATGAAGGAGAGTTATTCACTTGGTGCAAAAGCCTCAGAGCAGAAACGCCTGCTGTTACAGAGGAAAATCTACGGGGATACAGAAGACATACATTTTCCTTCAAACTATCAAGTAGCAGAGTTTGGTTGTGGTGCAGGCGCCAATCTCTGGATTGCGCAAGAGGTATCCGCTGGTAGTTATATTGGCCTCGATATCCAGCCTGCCCAGTTAAACAAAGCCGAGCAAACAGCCCAAATGTTGGGGCTTTGCAACACAGAATTTAAGCTCTGTAATGCAGAAAAATCAGGGTTAGCAGATTCATCGGTAGATGCAGCTTTTGCACGCTTGGTTTTGATACATCTTCCAAACCCAAAAACCATGCTGCAAGAAATGATTCGCGTTGTACGCCCCGGTGGCAGACTTATCATTCACGAGCCTTACGACGCAACCTATTACACTGGCCCCGACAAGTTCAACCTAATGAAATGCTTCCGTGCACGTAATACGCTGGCCTACGGCAATGGGCGCGGTTCTCCTGAAATAGCCGTTAATCTTTTTCCAGTACTATCCTCCCTAAAGATCAGCGAAGTTGTAGTTTCACCCCATGTGATCAATGCCAATGGAAAAAGTGACGGGATTAGGTGTAAAAACTTACTGGAAAATATCATTGGACTTATAGAGCCTGTATCCGCAGAGTTAATTGCACAGAGCAAAATCACCCCTGAAGAATGGAAATCTGCACAACAAGAGGCCGGTATAGTTACCGCATACACTTTCCACACACAAACGCTTTGGAAAGCTACCGCCCAAGTTACCTAGCGGTAGAGAAATTGGAGATCCAATGTTGCGCTACCTCGTTGCGGCGACAAATCCAAATGGGTTCAAATCGCTGGATATATTTCAAGAAACGATAAACTCCAGCAGCCCTGGCAGGGTGGCCGCTGACTCGCCCATGTAGTCCAACACTCATCAACTTAGGACTCACGCTCCCTTCCCGCCAAAGCTGATCGAAAGCGCCTTTTAGCAATAAAAAGAAATCATCGGCAGTCGTGCACCCACTGGGCAGCAGGTACTGAATATCGTTATTCACCAAGGTGTAGGGAATCACCACCAATGAATCTGATTTCTGTTCCCAGAATGGCAAATCATCACTGTAGGAATCTGACGTATACAGTAATCCATCAATTTCTCGTACCAATGATCTAGTATGGGAGCTTACCCGGCCTGTATACCACCCAAACGGAGGCCTAGCGGTTAACTGCTCGATTATCTTAACAGTGAGCTGAATATCGTGTTTTTCTCGACCCTTAGGAGTATCTTTATAATCAATCCACCGGTATCCATGGCCAGCAATCTCATGTCCCGCTTCAACCAGGGCCAGCGCTAAAATCGGATTAAGCTCTAACGCCTGACCGGTAGCAAAAACTGTTAAAGGTACGTTGTAACTATTAAAGATATCGAGAAGCCGCCAGACACCAGCGCGAGAACCATACTCATACATACTCTCTACACTGAAATCCCGCCCTCCAACCCGTGCAGGCCTGCCAGGAAGTTCATGTAGGTAAGATTCCGATTGGCTATCGCCGTTTAGCTTGGTGGATTCTGATCCCTCCTCTAAGTTCAAGACAAACTGAATTGCAATGCGGGCCTGATCAGGCCAACGGGGATGAGGTGGACGCCCAGCGTAACCCTCCAGATTTCTCTTGTGCATCAACCCAGCTCAAATGTCGTTACACCAAAAATTCGGTCCCGCGCAATATCCGGCATTGGCCCCAGGTACATCCTTGCGCAGCCAAAAACTTCCTCCATTCCATAGTGCTTGGCCAGCGACATAGCCGCAGGATTATTTTCCGGCACATCCAGAAAGATAGGTCCATCATCTGCAAATGAGACCAGTCGCTTCAGCAACGTATCTGCCACTTTATAGCTATTTGCAAACAGAGGACCGACTTTACATCCATTGCGGCAACGCCTGATTACACCATAGCCACAAAGACTTCCAAATTGGACATAGCCCAAACTCAGAGCCTCTGGCTGGGAAATCCATGCTTTCAGAAATACCCGTCTACTTGCGGGAAAGCAGGTCCTGTCGTAAGCAATTATTTGATCGAAAGAAACTTCACTAAGCTGGATAACTTCATCAGGGCATTGAGTACTCACACCCTCAAAAGCAGAAAGCTCGACTCGATAACGGAGATTCCGATGGGAGAAGTTAAAACCGCCGCGGGCATAGTAATCCTGCATCGCAAATACCCCATCCATACCGATGCTTGCATCAGGCCTCAACCGGGTTTTTAAGCGGTCCCGTCGAATATACCAAAGTCTATTACCAAACCCATGACCTCTGAATTCAGGCCTAACGATAAAGAATCCCATAAAACCGAAATCATCACCGTACGCAGTAATTGCCCCTCCTCCAATCAAGTCACCCCGAACTTCCGCCGCAATGTAAGCTTCTGGATCTGTTTTCCAGAAAATTTCTGCATCGTGCAACCCCGGATTCCAGCCTTCAAGTGCAGCCCAGTCAACCAGTAAACCCACTTCTTTACGTGTCATCTCCCGAACAGTAAATGATTCATGCATTGACTTAGACTCTTCTCGTTATCGTATTTATTCAGCTACCTGGAGCGAGGAACTTAAAGGGTTCTGAAGGACTCAACTTAGATGCCACTTCCCCACCAGTATCCATTGGAGTATCTAATTTCATTGTCATTACTTTAGATCCCGGCTCAATAGAAACACTATCCATATCCAACCAAATTACTGATGGATTAATAACAGAGTCGAAATAGTAGCGGCTACTTTTTTGATCAATAACCGACCGCCACAATGTTGAGGCTATATTGGGTTTATCTGGATCATCCATTCCCAGCGGCACGCTGACAGCACGAATTTGGGAGAATGCGGATGCTAATGCATCGCGATACTTTTTATATTCTGGTGATGTTTTTAAAGCATAACTCGCCCGTACAAACCTGTCCGCCGCACTAATTGTACCCGGTAGAAAGTTTTGGCCTCCAATTGAATTCCAATAGGAATTGATTGCCAGTTGCTGATCATAAGGAGGAGAATTAGTCATTACCGTAAACTGCTTACCGTGATGGATCTTTAGCACACCATCAAGATATTCAAAAATAGCGGAATCACCACTGGGGTCTGAAATTGCAATATGTGTACTTGCCGGTCTCCCATTGGGAAGGTCTGCGCCAACCACAGTGAATGGGTCACTCTTTAACCCCTTTACCGCAGCATCAACCGTTGCGTAGTTATCCAGGATGTATTGCAACCAGGCCCCAACAGAGATAGTCGGCTTATCCCTATCGGCAGCACTCCCATAATCTGCCTCAGCCAAGTATAAAAGGTTGCCTACGAGGCCCTTTTCATTGAGCCCATCAGTTGTAGCCGCATCGTAAATACTGATAACAATTGAGCCAAACTTCGATGTCCAAGTAATAGATTTTGGGCCCAAGCCACCATTGCGCTCCATCCCCTGAGGAAAAACCCAAAATGCCATAGCTGCATCGGTATCACTCCAGTCCATGCTACGGGCAGTAATATAGGTCTTATCACCAGTTTCATAGAGTATTCGGGTACAAGCAATCGAAGACCTGGGCTCGAGTAGGCACAGCACTACAACAACAAAAACCATAACGGAGTTTATAGCTTTAGAAAAACATGAAATCCTTTTCACTTTGCCAACCATCCCTCGAAATCATTAATTAATATACTGATCGTTTACAGTCACTATAATCGGCTATAAACAATAGAAAGTCCGGTTTCCATCATAGATGGCCAACAATGGTGAGACTGTCTTTCATTCCAATACTTGGCAACCTTGGCGTAAAGGTCCAGAAACTGACACCGCTTTCAACATTTACAGTTCAAATATCTTGTAACTTCAGTAAACTTTTACAGCTTATCAGCTTCACGCTAAAAGCATTCATTTTGGTATAGGCCACTCAAATAAAAACTATTTGAAAAACTGTACACCTATTAACCAGAAAGAAATGCCCCCTCTTATCGAAGTAGCAATAAGGCCAATCACGGAGCCCCTAATGAACTCAATTGGCAGACTGGTAATCCTAGTCAACAACTATGAAGAAGCTATTGCCTTTTATCGTGACAAATTGGGGTTTGAAGTATTTATTGACTCTCAAGCAGCACCACATCGATTTGTTCATATTCGACTTCCGGCACAAAAAGATATGGGTATATGGTTACTTCAGGCAACTTCTGAAAGCCAGCAAAAGAAAGTGGGAGCACAAACTGCAGGGCAGCCTTGTGCCGTTATTTATACAGATAATTTTGATAGAGAGTATAAAAAACTTGCAAAAAATGGCGTTCACTTCAGCAAGCCACCCACTTCTGAAGGGGGTGCAGAGTTTGCCCACTTTAAAGATCTCTACGGCAACGAATTTATTTTAGTTGAACTACAAAAAGAAACCGTAGAGTAAATTTTAACCTGTCGCTTCTGATTCCTCCACAGAGTGCGGTGTAAGCAGCGACAGTTCTTCACCTTCGCTAGTCTCCCCCCTTAGCCGCGATGGGATAACTTCCGGTAAGCAATTTAAGAAAAGAGCCACGAAGCGGCTTTTCCCCCTCCAATCAATAAATCTTTTTCTTTTCTATATTTACATCTCGTTTTGTATCACATATAAATCGAGTAACACTCAGTTGACATATCTCTATGTCCAATGTCCTTCGATTAGTGTAAAGCTGACTATCGCACAAAATTTCACCACTGAGATGCACCACAGCTAGCTACTGGCTCGCGTACTTATATATGGAAATACTCACTTACTGAAACCATTTTCACACAGAAAAAACAAAGGCAGGAGCAAACCTTGGCAGAAGGTTATATCTCCAGAATAGAGCCAATTGGAATAACAATGAGAAGAAGCTTAATTATGCTGGTGCCCGGACTGACACGAGTCACCAGCACCGCCCAACTGTCAGAGTTCACCGAGGGAATGATCGCAGCCAGTGAGCGTATGCCTCTCACTCAGATTTCTGATCCTACCGTCCCTGCCGGCATCAACCGCCTGAGGGTCAACGGTAAACAGGAGCTTGATCTGGTTGAAGCTTACTGGAACGACTTGGTTCCTAGCATTACCCAGCAGAGCCTGAAAGTCCGCTTAGCCCGAGGCTTCTCCCTAATCTGGTTCTGGCTGGCCAACCTCCATATTTGGAAAGGGGTGCTTAAACGAAAGTACCTGACATTTGGTCTAACCCTTTCAGCATTAGCCTTTATTGTTTGGTACATTGGTACCATCATTTTGTTTGTCGAAGCTGTTGAGCCCACCAGTGACAGCCCGTTTTATCCCGCAGTACAACAGCTCAAGCAAGGTGTTGAGTATATAGGGGGCTGGCGGATCTGGCTGATTGCTACTGCCGTTGTTGCCGTTATGCCGGTTACCTTACTAGTAGATATTTCTGACTTTTGTAAGCGCTATCTCACCAATGAGCCGGCGGCCAAGGGCAAGCCTGCAGTCCGCTTTGAGATTATCCGACGGGTCAGAGAACAGCTCGAAAACAGTATTAAACTATACGACTACGATTCCGTAACAATTGTCGGACACAGTTTTGGCAGTGTTGTTACTGTAGACCTTTTTGCCGATCTTCCGCCAATCGGTAAACCTATCCGTATCCTAACAATGGGGTCCCTAATCGAAGTTCTGGGTAAGCAAGCTCCTTGGCTGCAGAATGAAGTAGAACAACTGTCACAAAGAAAAGATCTAATCGAGTGGATTGATATCAAGTCTCACTCAGACTGGTTTGCCAGTGGTTCTGCGGTCCCAGCACGCCACCACTGTTATGAGAGAATTATCGGGTCTTACGGTACTTTTCCGGACAAACTGGCAGCTCGAGTTCACTCCCGATATTTCGATAATCAGGAGGCTGTTCGCTTACTGCTGACTTACTTTGAAAAGAAAAATGATCCCAGTATTTCGCCGACCTCGCACGAGATATTGGAACCAGTATAAATGGGTACCCAGACGAGAAAATTGGAAATAACTGAATATCTCTCAGCCACCCCTTAGGCGGCTGAAAAGAGCCGAATTGAACTATTAAAATGAAAATTAAAGGGGGAGTTGTCATGATAAGGCAGCCAAAAGCAATCTTTGCAGTTTTAGCCATTCTTACCATTCTAGTTAGCGGATGCTCACAAATGGCGCCGCGCTATGATGCCGCGCTATACTCAGATTTAACCACTGTCAATGTAGAGATAATGGAATTTTTCTCTTCAGTTTCCAGTGGAACCAACAAAGATTCTTACTTAAAAAGAGATGAGAGATACCATGCATTGATCGGCAAAGTAGATGCGCTGGCAATGCAATCGAAAACCCGCCCTGCGCCTGAAAGTAAACTACTCAAAAAGATTAACAACTATTTGGAATCCTCTGGCAGGAATATTAGCTTTGAGCGGGAACCCCCCAGTGTTGCGTCACTGGAGAAAATTTCAGAGAGTTTGAACATGATGCGCACGGTAGATGAAGATAAGGGCCTAAACGCAACCGCTGTTTCTCTATTCAAAAATGAAATTGTTGTTTCCATGGACCAAGCACTCACCTATGAGTCTTTTCTGAATCGCTGAGGAAATTACTATGTCTATTGACGTTAACCAACTCGTTGCCGATATCAAAGGGGCAGCTTCTGCGGTAATCAACAGTGATATTTCTGAACTCAGGGGATTTTCCGAGCGCCAGTTATCCGCAATGGCTCAGCAAACAAAAATGATTGCTAAAGCAATTGCATCTGATGAAATATCTGGCGACCTGCAAGATTACTTTCTCGACTCCCTGGAGGATATGGCCAAGAACTTCGCCAACACTTTACGTGGACTCCTGTTAGTCACCATTGAGAAAGTCTGGAATGCAGTTCTGGGAGTTCTTTGGGGAACAATTGAAGCTTGCACCGGCATTTCCTTGAAAGCTGCTATCTGATTTCTGTTTAAATTGGGCTGAGGTAACTCAGCCCTCCCCCCTACACTCAATCAAGATTACTCACCGGATCACCCCCACTACTAAGGACACTATTCAGTCAGTCTGAAACAGCTCATGTTTCTGGCTCTCAGGATTTATTGAGCATTCACCAACGGGTAAAAAGAGTTTAACCCCCCTGTAAAGAATTATTCATCAAGACGCGTCAATGTACGCGCGCAAATAACCCAAGCCACTAACCAGGCTGGTTAACACTTGCTGAATCACTACAAACTGGGGTATCCCGATGAATACTAAAAAGACCTACCTGGCAGCCGCCATTTCAGTGGCCACAATAATGAGTGCCAGTCCCGTGACCGCTGAAGACCTCAGCAACGCACAAATTGAAGAAGTAATGGTTCTGGGCTCCGGTAGCACTTTTAACAGCAGCGAAGTATCTGAGGCAATGCGCAAGCAACAGTCCTCTATCACCAGCGTTAATGCATTGATCGATAACCTCCCCGGTGTCTCAGTCAATGAAGGAGATACTTACGGCTTTGACGACTGGTCAACCAATATCAGTATTCGCGGATTTACTAACAGCTTAGATGAACAGCAAATTGGCACCACCATCGATGGTATTCCCAATGGCGGTTCGAATTACGGTGGAGGCTCAAAAGCAAACCGCTTTGTTGATCCGGGTAATATCGGTTCAGTAGAAGTATCACAGGGCACTTCAGATATCGCTTCACGTTCCCACGAAGCCCTGGGAGGCACTATTGATTATCGTACTGATGATCCTTTGGACACACAGCGCAGTCGAATAGAACTGTCCACAGGCGAATTTGATGCACAGAGAGTATATTTTCGCTATGACACTGGTATTTTTGCCGGGAACAGCAAAGCCTGGATCTCATACTCTAACCAGGAAGCGACCGACTGGATTACTGAAACTGCTGAGAATGAACGAGAGCACATCGCGGCAAAACTAGTGACCAGCTTGGAAGCTGGTACCATCAAGGCCTACATATCTTACGACGATATCCACGAAGATAATTATCAACGAGTCTATTCGGACGCCCAATTTGAAGAGTACCCTGAAAACGATTTCCTTACCGGCAACTGGTCCGGTATTCCCTATATCGATCAACTCTATCGCCGTGGCTGGTCTACCTTGCGCGAGAACCTGCTGGCCTACACCCAGTTCGATTTTGACCTGACAGACTCATTCAATCTACAGGCCGGACTCTACTACCACAGCAACGAAGGCCGTGGGGACTGGGTGCCCCCTTACCTGGTTGATATTACAGATGACAGCGAACAGGGCGAGTCCGAGTTCCTCGGCGGCTCAACTGCCTATGGCGGTAGCCAGTCGGGCATCATTTATTTTGTTGATGCCAATGGCAATGCCCTTACTTACGATGAAACATGTACAGCGTCAGTCACCAATATCTATGGCGATTCAGGACCAGCCTACAGTCCAGATTGCTATGCAGAAGGCGCCATACCCGCGATGTCTTATCGGCACACTCATTATGAGAAAGAGCGTGCCGGATTGACTCTAGACTTTACATACGCTACCACCATCGCCGGGTTGGACAATGAGCTACGAGGCGGCCTCTGGTATGAAGACTCCACCCGTGACGAACACCGCGATTGGCACAAAATCACTGATGCAACTCAGGGTGCCAGTTTCAATTCAACACCCTACTGGGTGCAATACGACCGCAGTTATCCCTCAACCAGCACAAAGTGGTATTTACAGAACTCCCTGACCATCGACACTCTCACTTTGACACTGGGCGCCAAGCAGTTCTTTGTCGATGTTGAAAGGGAAGATCTGTTTCAGGAGTCTTCCGATGCAAGTGTTGACTCTGATTCAGATATCCTGCTCTCCGCCGGTTTGATTTGGGAAACACCCCTGGAAGGTGCAGAGCTGTTCGCAGGCTACGCTGAAAACTTTAAGGCGATTGGAGACAGCGTATTAGAGCGGCCCGATTCAGATCTCGACAATATCGAACCGGAAACCTCAGAGACCACAGAGCTAGGGCTTCGCTATACCGCCGATAATTTCTCGGCAACTGCCACCTACTTTCAAAATGATTTTGAAAACCGGATCATTTTCCTGGATAACAATACTTCCGCAGGTAATAACTATTTGATAGGTACCAATGGGACCTATTTTAATGCCGGCGGAATCGAATCTGATGGTCTGGAACTTTTCCTGGACTACGATTTATCAGAAACTCTAAATCTCTATACATCCTATACCCTGCTGGACACTACTTATATTGGCTCAGGAAACTCAGCAGTAGATGAAACTCAAGGAATAACACCAGGGAATGACGTAGTCGGAATAGCTGATCAACTCTATGTGATTGGCCTGGATTGGAATTCTGAAATATTTTACGGTGGCATCTCCAGTAAGTTTACCGGAGATCGCTTTGTCGACTTAGACAATAGCTGGACAGCTGACTTCTATGTAGTTGTCGATGCCTACCTGGGCATGAATCTGGGAGAATTTAGCCCGGCACTACGGGGAGCCAACCTGAATTTAGTGATAAATAATTTACTGGATGAGGATTACTTAGGAACTGTCGTTTCTGGCGGTGCCTGGATTGGTGCTCCACGGACAGCCTCACTCTCTGCAACTATTGATTTTTAAGATTTTTTTGGCAGCCACACAATCGGCTGGAAATGCCAGCCGATTGTGCGTATGTTTAGTCAAGCAGTAGATTCAAAAACAAAGTGCAATAAATAATAAATATAGTCGAAAAATAATTTTGATTATTTGCGACAAATATAAATGATCCAAAAATATGCAAAGAGCTCTTTCAATGAACAGATTGACTACAGCAACCCTGACCCTGTTTCTTTCTACTCAATCCCTTGCCGCAGACAACCTCGTATTAGTTACTATCGACGGCTTGCGCTGGCAGGAAGTGTTCTCCGGTTATGACCCTGAACTTCTCAACCACACAGAGTTCACTGAAAATAAACAAGACCTTATCAATCACTTTCACGGCGATTCACTCATCGAAAAACGTCAAAAATTATTGCCTTTTATCTGGCAAACAGTGGCTAAAGAAGGGGTTTTAATTGGCAATCGCGACAAGGGGTCTAAAGCACAAGTTACCAATAGCTGGTGGTTTTCCTATCCCGGTTACAATGAGATTTTAACCGGCTCCGCCGACCCCAAAATCAATAGTAATGACCCAACCCCCAATGCCAATACTACCTTTCTCGAGTGGCTAAACAGCAAATCTGAGTACAAAGGCCAAATCGCTGCATTCGGTAGCTGGGGGGTATTCTCCTCGATACTTAATCGTGATCGCAGTGGTATTTACATTAACGCGGGGCTGGAAGCTGCCGATTGGCCAAAATTGAGCCAAAGAGCAGGGTTTCTCAATGATTTGCAGCGGCAACTGCCGGTTTTCTGGGAAAACGTGCGGCCCGATGCATTTACCTATGGATTTGCAAAAGAGTACTTAATTAGCAAAAAGCCCAAGGTAATGTACATTGCCCTGGGTGAAACCGACGATTTTGCCCACGATGAGGAATATCACCAGTATCTCCACTCCGCACATCGGAGCGACATGATACTCGCCAAACTCTGGCAGACACTGCAATCTCTTGATCAATACCGAGACAATACCAATCTACTCATTACCGTTGACCACGGGCGCGGCAACACCGCTGAATCCTGGCCCCACCACGCCAGTGGCCCAGCCCTGACCCAATACTTCGGTAAAGAAGACCACCCCCACAAAGCGGGTATACCCGGCTCCAATGAAATCTGGATTGCCGCACTGGGCCCAGACATTAAAGCCTTGGGAGAAGTATCCAGGGGAGAAGCCATTTTTCAGGATCAGATAGCCGCAACCGCACTACAACTGCTCGGCCATAAGTCAGAAGAGTTCTCGCAGGATAGTGGCAAAGCAATAGACAGTATTCTCAAATAAACCTTTGTTCAGCCAGGCCTGACAAGTTCGGCTGAACAAATTTTCACCGCCTTGGACCAGTAATATTCTGGAGCTTGATAACAACTTAAAGAACCCATCAATTAAGTGTTAACAGGCTCTAGCTGCCCCGCCCCGGTTTCCGCATAATGCAGGCCGCACTCGCAACTGAAAACAGATGGCCTGATGTATGTGGTTTAAAAACCTCCGTATTTATCGTTTGACGAAAGAATTTTCCCTGGATGCTGAAAAATTGAACGAATTGCTGGAGCCCCATGCATTTGTTCCCTGTGGCAGTCAGGACAGCACTCGCTATGGGTGGGTGCCTCCACTAGGGCGCCACGGCAGCCAGTTGGTGCACGCAACGAATGGCTACCTAATGGTCTGTGCTAAGAAGCAAGAAAAAGTGATTCCTGCTGCGGTAGTCAATGAGAAAGTTGAAGAGCTGGCACAAGCTATTTCTGAAAAAGAAGCCCGGCAGGTAGGTCGCAAGGAGCGGCAAAACCTTAAAGACGAGATTCTCCTTGAAATGCGCCCCAAGGCATTCGCTCGCTCCCGTCTGCAATATGCCTATATTGCACCTCAGGATGGTTGGGTAGTGGTTGACGCCTCTTCTGCCTCCGCCGCCGAGGAACTGCTGGAGAACCTCCGCGAGGCTATCAGTAGCCTTGCCGTGGTACCACTCTCCGCTAAGAACCTGCCACAGCAAACGATGACCCACTGGCTCAGTGCCCCTGAAGCACCGCATCAGTTTGATTTTGGCCACGAATGCGAGTTGCGCGATCCCAAAGACAGCGGCAGTGTTATCCGCTGTAAAAACCAGGACCTCTGTGCAGAGGAAATTCACAATCACTTGGTGGCGGGACTACAAGTGCACAAGCTGGGGCTGACCTGGCGTGGGGGCGTTGAATTCCTGGTAGATGATCAGCTGTCCCTAAAGCGTATCAAGTTCAGTGACGAGCTTCTGGAGAAGGCCGATAGTGCCGATGCAGAAAGTGCAGCCCAGAGATTTGATGCAGATTTTGCGGTGATGACTCTGGAGATCTCAGCCCTGACCAAAGACTTGCTCTCCGCCTTCGGTGGCGTCAACACCGAGTCGGCTAGCGTTGAGGAACTGGTCGCCAAAGCCAGCCGCCAAGAAGCGGAGGCCCTGGCCAAAGAGGTAGAAGAGGTCGTTCTTTAGGGAACTCACATTATGATGCGTACCTGAAAGGCACGTATCACCTGCCCCCTACCCCACCAATCAGATCTCAACCATTGGGCGGCCAGGTTCGGTCCACTGGACGTGATACTTGCGCTGCTCAGGCTGGTCCACACGCGCAAAGGTATGGGCTCCAAAGAAATCACGCTGTCCTTGTAGCAGGTTCGCCGGCAGCGACTCGGTGCGGAAGGCATCGTAGTAATTGAGCGCCGATGACAGGGCCGGCACCGGAATACCATTCAGAGTGGCGCTCGCCACCGCTTGGCGCCAGTTGGCCTGGTGATCGGCAATCTGCTGGGTGAAGAAATCATCCAGTAGCAAGTTGGAAAGCTTGGAATCTCGATCGTAAGCATCGCTGATAGATTGCAGGAACACTGCTCGAATGATGCAACCTGCACGCCAAATTCTGGCAATTTCAGAGAAGTTCAACTGCCATCCCTGCTCCCGCGCAGCCAGCTTCATCAAATCGAAGCCCTGAGCGTAAACACAGATCTTTGCGCAGTAGAGAGCGTCGTGCAGCTGTGCAATCACTTCTTCCCGTTGCTCTGGAGCCACTGGTGTCAACTCAGGCCCTTGCAGTTTCTTCGCTGCGCGGGTACGCAATACCTTCCGGGTAGATAATGAACGGGCGTAAACCGCTTCGGCAATACTCGGGGCCGGACAGCCCACTTCCAGGCTGCTCATGGCTGTCCACAGACCAGTACCTTTTTGGCCTGCACGGTCGAGGATAACGTCTACCAGCGGCTGTTCTGTCACGGAGTCCAAGGTAGAAAGCACTTCTGCACTGATATTGATCAGATAGCTGTTCAGCGGGCCTCGGTTCCACTCGCGGAATACTTCTGCAATTTCCTCTGGGGCCATACCCAGCGCCGTGCGCATCACATGGTAGGCCTCACAGATCATCTGCATATCGGCATACTCAATACCGTTATGCACCATCTTCACATAGTGGCCTGAGCCTATCGGGCCGATATAAGCCGCACAGGGCTCACCTTCGCGAACCGGATTGCCAGGCTCAAAGCGTTCAATCGGCTGGCCGCTGGCTTTATCCACTTTGGCGGCAATAGCATGCCAAACTGGCTCAATACGACTCCAGGCATAACGGTCGCCGCTGGGCATCAGGGATGGCCCAAAACGAGCTCCCACTTCGCCACCGGATACTGCGGTGGTGAAGAAGATCAATTTGCCTTCATACCGTTTAGCCCGCTCCACAGAGTCGGTCCACAGGCTATTACCAGTATCAACAACGATATCGTCAGCCTTTAAGCCCGCATCGAGCAACTTGCTGCATACATCATCAACGGGGTCTCCAGCCGGAACCGAGAGAATAATCAAGTGCGGGGCTTTAACCTTCGCCAACAGCTCTGTGTAAGAGTTGCAGGCTTCAACACGCGCAGGCAGGTCTCCACGCTCTTTCTTGTCCTGCTCCAGCAGCGCATTCAGCCGGTTGTGATCCAAATCAAAGGCACAGACCCTATAGCCATTGTCGGCCAGGTTCAGGATCAGGTTCTTACCCATCACACCGGCGCCGATAAAGCCAATATCGCACTGTGAATCAGACATCAAGTTCTCCATATAAAGACAGGGGGCTTTCAAGGGCGCGGAGTATAGCAATATGAATCTGGAGCAGGGAGAGCAAAAACCAAACAAAATTGCCCAGAGGGCAGCAAATACAGCCTACAAGGTGTAGAAGCCGATAGCAGGTGGTCCGCTATGGGCAAATACTCCCGACCTGGCGCATCTTATCTTTTGGTGCCAACCGGCAATTCAATTGCCCCGACACCAGAGCTCCATAAGTTATTTCAAGTCTATGACGCTTTATAAGAAAAGCTGATAACGAACTGTAAGAGCAAGGACATATCCGCCCAATACGCTAATTGGGGAAATCGCTTCCGATGAGGCTGAGTTTCCTAACGATAACGCAGCCGGTTTCCCCATGTACCGTAAGTGGCACTATCATTACTAACCCATAATCCTCCATCACAACTACTTAATCTGCCTATAAATCCATTTTATCGATTAAATTGAATTTTTAACTAAATCAAGGCATGTGAATTTTAATAAAGCAAAACCCATATTCTTTGGAAATTTGACTGAGAGGGATGACCTTGGACACCCTACTTAACTGAGCTTACTAACAAATGAAAGCCAACCATAAAATACAATCAATCCATTATTTGGCCTTCCAGGATTTATCGCCGATACCTCGATACTGGAATTTCAACATTCGCTTCACTACAGCAAAGCGCAAAATAAAAGCTCTTAACCTTACTGAAAGCAAGAAGTAAATGATGAAAATAAATTGATTTTTTCAGCAAGATGGAACCTCACGATTTATCCTATAAGTGCATGAGCAATACCATGTTCATTAAAAATAGACTTATTAAGACGACAGTCGGTGAATATGCTGGAGACCTCATAAGATCATTGAATCAGCCAATGGAAAAACTATCTTCAACAGCGCCAAAACTCCCAGCGCAGGTTCAGACAGCTAAAGGAAAATTAATAGTGTAATTTCAACAAGCTCTCATTTCAGCTATACAGCCTCTAAGTCTATCCCGCCTTAATTAATAGCCCTAGATGCTAACAACACTAGCATTACGGAAACAGTTAATTTATATACCTGCCAACAATAATCAATGACTATTTTTGTAACCCAAAACTCATATGCAGTACGAAAACTGGCAGCGCCCCCTAAAGCCAAGACCGCTAGACTTCAGAAGACATCTATAAAAATGCAAAAATAGGTTGGCAAGAAATCCCCTCACCAACCTACATATTCATTCAATCAAATCTAAACAATGAATCACAGATTTCACCGGATTAATCAAAACCCTTTACTAACACTTAAGCCAACAATACGAGGCTCTAATGTAAACACATTAGTAGTAAGACCTGAATCATCACTATTAGTGAACATATCAGTGATAGGCGCATCATCAAAAATATTCTTCACGTAGAGCTGCATATATAGATCAGAGTCAGGATTGCTGAGGCTAACTGAAGCATTGAGATTACTCCAAGCCTTCAAACGATCATACTCAGTGTTATATACACGAGCATAACTTTCCGACTGGCGGTAGTAATCTGCTCGTAGAGTTAAATCCCAATTCTCAATAGGAATCGTATGTTCCACTCCGAAATTAACGGTGAAACGTGGTGCGTTGGGCAACTCATTTCCACTTAAATCAGCAGCAAAACCACGCCCCCCATTAGGTGCATCGGTTAGCGGGTTGTAGGGATCAACTCCATAATTGATATCATGGCGCAATGCATCCGAGACTTCGATTTCTGGAGAGAATGAACCATACTGGGCGGAACCCGCACAAAGCGACCAAATAGCGAAAATATTAGGCGCAGCCATAACCGCTTCAACTAAATCCACAGGTGCAATACAGTTAGACGGCACCTGGATGCTAGGACGAACCAGTACCCAATCTTCATTGCCCTGAGTACGATCCATCACGTCAACAGATTCCTCTCCGTCTGCAATTCGGGTTTTTAGGTACCCTAAATTCATATCTATTCGTGTTGCATCTGTAAGCTGCCAAGCCAGCTCAAGCTCAAGCCCCATAGTTTCCGCATCAAAATTCTCATTGAGAGAAATTCTGTCAACAATTTGAGAGACTTGATAGTCGGTATAATCGTAGTAAAAGGCACTAGCATTAAGCGATAAGCTACCATCGAAAAGAATGTTCTTACTGCCAAACTCAATTGCGTTGACAAACTCCGGCTCAAAAGAATCTTCCAGGGGCTGAAACTGTACTATTGCTGGATCAACCTCGGCTCGGGGAGGGTTAGTACCACCACCTTTATAGCCGTGCGCAAAGGACATATAGAGCATAGTTTCATCCGTAAAGGGCAGATCCGTTCTCCAGTCCAAAACTGCACGCCCGGTGTACTCCTTCCAGTTCTGAGTAGCCGGATCACCTTCCGGATAGCCTCGATGGACAAGCCCCCCGGAGACTTCACCGGAGGAGACTTCCCCCGTTACCGGATCATAAAAAGTACCTAACAACAGCTGACTGGGTACTGGAGTAGAGCGCTTGCGATCATTTGTATAGCGAAGGCCGGTAGTTAGCTTTACATCATCATTAATTTGCCAATAAGTTTCACCAAATAATGCCCAAGAATTAACTTCCACCAAATTTCGGCTCAAGAAATAGTTATGTCCTTCCTCATCAATGTTTTCTATCGAATTAGGGTCAACATAAATACAATCTGAACCAACATTTACTTCTGGATCAGTACAGTTTTGAAATACTAAGTTGAAATTTTCATCGCGGTCGGCATTATATAGATATTGCGCCACCATACTAAATATATTATTGAATACAAAATAGTCATCTTGGGTTTTAAAGTCTAAATAGTTTGTGCCCACTGAAAAATTCCAAGGACCATCGAAAGATGTCTGCAATCGGAATTCCTGGCTCCACTGTTTATTATCTGATCGACTAATATCAACTGCCAACAGTCCTTCAGAGGGTCCCAACTGTGGATCAGTAAAAACTCCCCCCGGTGTAGGTTCTAAATTACCCCCATCATTAAAGATGGGATCTGAAACATAACGATTATAATCTTGGGATGAATAGTAATCGTCCTTAGCATAAGTCGACTGAGAGTAAAATGTAAGAGAGTCTGTCAGGCCCCATTCGAAGTTCAGTTGCACTAAGTCATTCTCTGCGCGGAATACCGGATCATAACTGGTTTCAATTTTACGAAGATCACGTGACTGCGTTGAATTCGCATAAGGGTCAGTAAACCAGTCAATAACCTGGCCATAGCTCGTGACAATTAACCCGGTAGCCAAAACGCTTGCAAAACCCTGGGCATTGGGTGCGCTGTAAGCGTCATCACTATAAATCGAGCTAGGCAGACAACCCTGACTAAAAAACACTGGCGTAAAGCCTGTTAGTTCAGTATCACCAATATGTGTTCGGCCTGGATCTTTTGTACAAAGTTGCTTGCCCGTGCGTGAGCGCCGATCATCTTCTTCAAAGTGTTGCCATATTAAATTGGCACTAAAGGATTCACTGGGCTCCCACTCAAAGATTGCACGAGTAGAATATAGATCGCGGTCATTAACATCGTTACCGGTATAAGTGTTGTAATCAAAACCATCACGCTTAGTCATGGCCCCGGAGAAACGCAACGCCATGGTCTCCCCCAATGGCATATTAAACATTCCGCTGGCGCGCTTGGTGTTATAACTGCCCACCTCCGCCTTGATCTCAGAGGCAAACTCATCTCCAGGCATAATTGGCAACATATTAACTACGCCAGCTGTCGCGTTGCGGCCATAAAGTGTACCTTGGGGGCCACGCAAGACTTCAACCCGTTGCACATCAAAGAACTCTTGCTCAAATAATCGATTGCGAATTAAAGGAGTATTGTTGAAGCTCACAGCAACCGCCGGGTCTGAAGCAGCAGAAACAGCTTTAGTGCCTATACCGCGAATAGAGAAGTTATAGGTGCTGAAGTTGGATTTAGAAAAATTGGCATTTGGGACAGCTCGTAGCAACTCTTCCCCCCGCTCAATTTTAAGGTCATCCATACTGTCACCACTGAGTGCAGATACTGCAATGGGCACATCTTGAATACTCTCTTCAATCTTCTGCGCAGTAACCGTGATCTCCTCAATCACCTGTCTTGGGTGTTTACCTTCTTCACTCTCCTGGGCACTGGAAATGGTAGGAACAACTGCAAATGCCAAAGAGGCAACAATGGAGCTGTACCAGGGAGTAATTTGGCATGAATGTCCAGATTGATAAATCGCTTGTGCAATCAATGTTTTCTTTTTGACAGGTTTCATCATCACACTACGTCTCTCTTTATTGTCGGTATTATTGGGTTATTGACCTGATATAAACCTATTTCAGGCTCAACAACATTTAAGACGCGAGAGCTAAAAGAAAGGGGGGATAAAAAATAAACTTGATTTTTGGCGGGCTAAAGCAGAATTATCAACTAAATATTTAGAAAGCTGCAACAGTTAGAACTAAAAAGCCAAACCTCTGGCGTAGCGCTAGCAGAATCACTCACCAAAAAATTTCTAGTTGAACTTGTTGTCCCGTTAGACATCTACTCGAAAAAAGGTCACAACCTACAGTACAATATGACCTATTTTGCGCCATCAAGGAGCTTCCTCTGCCACCTGCCTAACCTTGGTCAAAGCACGCTGTATTAATTCTTTAACCGAATCCTTAGAGATTCCCATTTGCTCCGCAATTGCTTGATAAGTCATTCCCTCAAAGCGATGATAGCGAAAAGCTGTACCAGCTCTTGGCGGCAATCCTAAAATAGCTTCCAGAACTCGGGTATAAGCCTGTATTCCCATCACCGTCCGTTCCGGACTAATCATGTAAGGGATATCGACTTTGTGATCAATAGAGTCATGTAACCCTCCACACCTAGACTTTTGACGCCTACCATGACTAATCAAAAGATTTCTTGCCATGGCATAAATGTAAATTCTTGGGTTTTCGATTTGCCCTCCATACTTTTTGATACGAATATATAACTGAATAAAAACCTCCTGAACTAGATCATCAACATCAGATAGATTAACTCGGGAAGAAAAGTAACGTTTCAAATCCAATCCATACTCACCAACCCACTGCGTCACATCATCCTGATAAAAGTTTTCCATTTTTCTAGTAAACCATCTCGCGTGACCGACCGGTTTCCCTGAGCTTCTGGAAAATTTTGCAATACTTAGTACAACTTACAGAGGCTCTCTAGAGACAATGAACAAAACAAACCATCGATCAATTATTTTTTGGTCAAATTATTTTTGTAGTACAAAACCAGCCTTCTTTTCAAAATCGAGTATCAACTAGCTAAACCGATATAAGTCTTTAGTTTTACTAAAGTTAACTTCCCCTAAAAACACAGAGAGTAGACAAAAAACATACGATAAACGACCACCTCCAGTGACTGGAAAAAAGTAACGCCTAAATTACAAGCATAGAGAGGTATTACTATGAACTTCAGCGCCTAAAGGCTAATCAAATCGTAGACTATTAACCTTCAAAAGGAGGGAAAATAAAAGAGGGGAAAATGGAACAAGTACTTGGATAATTGTAGATATGAAAAAGTTACATTACGAAATATAAAAATAGAATTACTTACTTCTTCCGTTTTTGTAGTAGTAAAGTAGATTTTTACACTTCCACAGAAACATTGAGAGCTTCATACTCTTTATCTTATTACAAAAAAAATTGCTATCTTTTGAATAAATCTTATGCGAACAGTTTTCAAGATGAATCATTTCTATATGCTAGAGTACTTTCCTGACTTTTTGTTCACGCCGGCATAGTCGCAACTGGGAAAGAAAATGACACTTTCGTTTATAGAGCCTGTCAAGCCACTATACAAAAAGTACAAGCGTTTTATCCGTGCTAAAGCCCTGAGAGGGCCCTAAGCAACCTTGTTTTGCACTCTCAGCCTTTGTTCAGCCCCTTCACTTTCATTGAACGCAGACATCTCACCGTTCCAAATTCCTCGAAGCAGCAGCCTGGAGTTAAAGATCCTATCAGTACTAGGTCCTATTCACTTTACGTTAAGTTACCTAAGAGTTACGAAAGTACCCTCGACTAACGATATCCTTTAGTGCTTATGACAGATGCAGACTCAGCCTTTCAGGCCACTTCAGGTACAACTCAAGTGCCGATGGATTTTGGCAAACTGCAGGAAGTCATTTTAGTTGGACTATCTTACTCAAAAGGGTCAAAAATCATGCCAGCCGTCTTCGGGACTTTACCCCCATCAGCGATAAAAACTGGAAATATTTAACTGGCAAGGCCTATGCGCATGCCACTTTTATTCATGACGTCATTTTGCCCCTCCTAGCAAGATCACATAGCCTATCTGACATCGGACACACCTTTATAGCGCACTCTCTAGGCGGGCTATTTGGCACATATATGTTGCTTACCAGGCTAAGCGGCTTTGATGACTATATCCTCAGCAGGATATCGGTGTGGCACGATCGTGCAAGAATCTTTAATATGAAAGCTACTTTCAGCTCTAATTACCGAAAGGTGTTTATTGGATTTGGTGCTATAGAAACTCCAGAAAAAAGCCAAATTCGCAACGACATGGTAAGGGGAGCGAGGCAGCCCCAAAGAAAATTAGTCATTGAAGAAGGCTAGAGATAAGCCCCCGACTGCTCATTATTCCAGAAGCAAATCATGGCACTTCATTTCCAACTACTGCCATTTAGGACTTGGCTTGCTATACAGAACGAGAATGTAAGAGCAATAAAAATATGAGCTACTAGATGACAGTTTTATCAATACAAAGGTCTTTTATATCAACGATATACAACCACTAAAATTTATAAAAATCTCATAGGTGTGATGAACAAACCAAAGATAAAAAGGCTATCCTTATTGTTATAGCTGGCATTTTTTCATTGACACTATAGCCTCACTTTACCAAAGCTATTATCTAGGGATGATAAACTTCAAATCGCCATACGATCCTCTCTCAGACACCCTGCTTCAGGTAAAATATCTACATCAGAGGCGCCCCATGAATCTGAGCATAATGATTTTATATAACAACCCATAATACCTGAACACTTGCCACCCCAGGCGTAGAACCATTTTTTAGTTATTTTAGAGCAAGAGCTTAATTGCTATATAGTGAATTTAAGGAAAGCTAGCTTTCATAGAGTAGCAATATTGCCTATCATTGATTATAACCTTGCACGGACCCTATAAGCCCATTAGTACTGGGGTTTAAACATCCACCTACTATTTTCCGGACTTCTGTCTGACAGCCTAATTAAATCGAAACCCCTAGTGAGAGGTTAATAGCTTATATTACCGATATTCACGGGGTATCTATATCGAGAAAAGCCCCATGAGCTCTCGAATAAACTATTTATCCACTTGAAAATAAGAGCCCAATCTAAAACAATAACATTCGCCTAAGTTCGACAATAAGGAAGTATCGAAACAATGAAAAATAATGCCAAAAAAGCACATCTTTTCGCTCCGCTAATAATAATGCTATCACTGAGCCCTGTCAGCGGATCAGCAAAGTCCATTAACAATGAAAAACCGCACACCTTTACTACATGGAGCAAACAAACTGCAGAGGGCTATCAAGGCTTTATTGAGGTACCAGAAGATCGCACTAAGAAAGATAGCCGTAATATCACCCTCCAATATGTAAGGTTTCCTGCAACAGGAAAGAAAGTGGGCCCACCAATAATCTACCTGGCAGGCGGCCCTGGTGGCTCAGGAATTACGGCCGTTAACTATCGCTTTGATATGTTTATGGCGTTGCGACAATTTGGTGATGTTATCGCATTAGATCAACGTGGTAGCGGCCGCTCCAATGACCTTCCCAATTGTGAATCCAAGCAAATTGTACCTTCCCTTGAACCAATCACCGATACCCAGTATATCAACTACCACCGCAAAGCCCTAAAAGAGTGCTTACATTTTTGGGAGCTTACTGGTGTAAACCTAAATGCCTATAATACTCTCGAAAATGCCCGAGATCTTGATGCCATACGGAGCCATTTGGGTGCAGAGAAAATAGTATTGTGGGGAACATCTTATGGAAGCCATCTCTCTTTGGCAGCGGTAAAGGAGATCGAAGGTTCTATTGATAAGCTAATTTTATCCAGTGCAGAGGGTTTGGACCAAACCATCAAGCTGCCCGCCCGAACAGATTACTATCTAAACCGTCTACAACAGGCAGTCAATCAGCAACCCGCAGCAAAAAAGCCTATCCAGATATTAAAGCACTTATAAGCCGAGTCCATAAAAAACTTGAGTCACAACCATTGAAAATTAAAATGCCTCAACGGGATGGCAGGGAAGTCGAATCCCTCCTACAGCGTAGGGATATGCAACAACTAGCCTCGGCATTCATTGCGGACCCTAAAAGTGTCAGCCATCTACTCAGGTTTTATCGCGATTTGGACCAAGGAGCTACATTAAGTTTCGACAAGGTGCCCAGACGTTACTTCCCCGATGAATTTCTGCAACCAGGCATACCCATATCCCTGCGCCCGATGCCTACGGCGATGGATATAGCCTCTGGAATTGATATGAAGCGTAAAGCACAGGTTGTTGAGCAGGCACAAAAATCTCTACTGAAAGACTACCTAAATTTCTCTCTGCACTACGATAATTTGGCGCCAGAGTTAGACCTTGGGGATAAATTTCGAGAAAAGCCAGTCAGCAATATTCCGGTATTACTATTTAGCGGGACCTTGGACGGAAGAACTTATCTGGAAGGTCAATATGAAGCCATTTCAGGGTTCAAAAACGCCACTAAAGTAACAGTCGAAAATGCAGGGCATAATTTATTAATGGCTTCTCCTGAAGTCCAGGATGCGATAAATCTATTTATGGAGGGGCAGCCTATCCCGAATACCCATATCGTAGCCAAACTACCCAACTTAGCTCCATAACCAGTATCCGCCGATCGATAGCTGCGCTGTTAGGGTAAAAGACTCTTCCGCAGCTTTCTCCCTTTCTCGCATCCAACAAACCCTCACATTACCCTTGTCCTAGAAGCAACTGGAGGCTGGGGGATGACCAATATCACCGACGAAGTCCATCGTGGTGCCATCTGTGACCTCAGGGCGTTGCAGCAACCTGGTCTCGACACCTTTAAACGTTACATTCGCGGCAGCTTACCCGGGCCCCCTTTTTGGCGACTAACGGGTATGACTCCCACCGAGGCCGGCCTTGGTAAGGCCACCTATTCTATGCCTATTACGCCGTGGCTAGCTGATGGGACCGGGATCTATTGGGGGGGTATCTATGCGATGTTTGCAGACGCCCCCTTGGCCTCCGCAATATGGACAACCTTGCCAGCTGGTAAAGTCTTGAGCACATCAGAATTAAATATGTGCTTTATTCGACCCATCACTAGCAGTACACAAAATATTGTTGGTAGAGCTACGACCGTTCATTCAGGCAACCAGGTGGGGCTCTCAAGTATTCAGATTAACGATCAGGAGGGGAGAACCCTCGCTTTCGGTAGCACTCGCTGCCTTATTGCCGACTTTCCAGTCAACCCAGATCAGGAGCTTCCAATTCCCGACCTAGGACCAACAGATACACCTGACCCTTATCTTCGCCCTCCTCCAAAAACGTTCTTTTGCGACATGGCACACTTACCGGAGCAAGTCCCTATCGAACTGCAGAGAACCACGATTAGTGAGGGGCGAACTCACCCTATCTGGATGCTCACAGGTTACCGCGCAATAGAGGTTGAAAATGGTCGCTGTATCTCGACTATGCCCTCCTCTCCCTGGTTCTCCAATGGGACCCTTTCTATATATGGTGGACTTTTGGCATGGGCCGCAGATTTCACCATGGGAGGCGCGGTCTACTCCACACTGCCTGCAGGATCTATATTCGCTACTCTGGACATGCATATCCGCTTTGCTCGCCCAGCCAAGCTCAACAGTGGCGACTTGATTCTGGAGGCGCAGGTACTCCACCGCGGCCGGCAGCTGAGAGTATCCTCTTGCAACATTGATACTCCCAGTGGCAAGCGGGTGGCTATTGCTACTGGCTCAGCCCTGGTAATTCCAGGGGGCGCTCAAATGCTGAGTGACGGCAAGGAACCCGATGAAATCATCGCAACTGCTACCTCCGGTAAGCCTTGGACACCATAAAAATCTTTAGCGGTAGTTGGACCATCTTCAGGTAAAATACCCTCACAAACTATCAACCCATATGGTTGGTGAAAATTTGATCAGGCATACCTGTAAAGGCTGCCGAAACTTTAGACTTTCACGGGGAAGAGACTATGGCCTCATTGCAAGACCAACTACTCCAAGCAGGACTTGTCGATAAAAAGAAAGCCAAACAAATCAGCAAAGATAAACGGAAGCAACAGAAAGTTGCGAAGAAGTCTTCACAACCCCAGATTGATGAAACAAAGCTAGCAGCACAAAAGGCTCAAGCAGAGAAAGCCGCTCGTGATCGCGCCCTCAATGCTGAGCGCGATGCGGCTGCACAGCAGAAAGCTATTGCCGCGCAAATCAAGCAATTGGTGGAAAAAAATCGCCAACCTTATTCTGGTGAAATTACTTATAACTTCACTTTCGACAAAAAAATCAAAACCATCTATGTCAGCGAAGAATTAAGGGATCACTTGATTGCGGGGCGCCTGATGATTGTTGTCCAGGGAGAACAATTTGAGTTGGTTCCACGGGTTATTGCCGAGAAAATTGCGGAGCGCAATAGCGATATCGTAATCAGGCCTGCTGAAAGTTCAGCAGTGGTAGATGAAGATGATCCCTATGCAGACTTTCAGATCCCCGATGATCTTATGTGGTAAGCAGTCAAATGGAAAAAGCTGTTACTCAGGCGGTAGAACAATGGCTTACTGATGTGGTTGTCGGTCTCAACCTCTGCCCTTTCGCACGCAAACCTCTGCGTGCAGGGCAAATTCGACTCAAGGTGAGTCCTGCCACAGGAGACGAGGCGCTACTCAGTGATCTATTGTCGGAATTACGTCGGCTCGATACCACTTCGGAATCTGAATTGCTTACCACCTTATTGATTATCCCTAATCACCTAGGGAAATTCAGCGACTACAACCAGTTCCTGGATTTAGCAGAGTGGTTACTGGAACGCAACGACTATGTAGGAACCTATCAATTAGCCAGCTTCCACCCAGATTATCAATTTGCTGGCACTGCAGCCGCCGATGCGGAAAACCTAACTAATCGCGCACCCTATCCTATCTTACACCTGCTGAGAGAAGAGAACCTGGAAAAAATGATTGATCTATATCCAGATCCAGAGAGTATTCCAGAAAATAATATCCGTCGTATGGAATCATTAAGCCATGAGGAAAAACTAAAGTTATTTCCCTACTTATTTCTTCAGGGCAACAAGAAATAATGAAGCCTCTGGCAGAATTATTACGATTAAGGAAGCAGATCCGAGTTATCGGTTTTGATGACGCCCCTTTTGAAAAACGAAGGGGCGCGCCGGTAAAAGTAAGCGGTATTATCTGCACCAAAACTCGCTTTGAGGGAATGCTTTGGGGGCAGGTAAGCAAAGATGGGATGGAAGCTACAGAAACTCTTGCCACACTGCTGAAAGAAAGTAAATTCTACAGCCAGGTAAATGTCGTATTGACCGATGGAGTAGCAGTGGGTGGTTTCAATATTATTGATCTGCCCAAGCTGGCCGATATCTTACAGCGCCCTTGTATCGCGTTAATGCGAAAACCACCAGACATTCAAGCCATTGATAAAGCGCTGCAAAATTTTCCTGACTATCTACTGCGTAAAGAGACCCTGATGAAAGCTGGGAGTATCCATAACTACAATAACTTCCATTTTCAAGTGCAGGGATGTGAACCGGGGATTGCCGCCCAGGTGTTAGAGCAAACCACTGACACTGGGTATGTCCCTGAAGCTCTACGTTTAGCCCATATGATTGGCGCGGCAGTAATGACCGGACAAAGTGGCAAACGCGCATAATTCCAATAGCACAACAGATCTACCATTTGTCGCGGGCAGCTATAGCTCTTCTTTTACCGCGAGAATTATTATATTGCCCACAAATCCTGATATACCCACCTTAAACCTTTTGCCAACCCCACCGGGAAAGTGGAATAGTGGTCCGTACCGCTCACCACCTCTCCACTAAGCTTTAATCCACGATAATTACGCGACTGTAATTTAGCAAGAAATCTCTTATGCCCATCTACCATATCATTACGCATGTGGCTCTTTTGTATTGTCTCCAAAGCGCCAGTGGCAATATAGACGTTTACAGGCAGTGTGTTGTTATGGCTTGCATATTTATTCTCCAAATCAAAGATCATTTCATCCTTAAACCAAAGAGAAGGACTTGTCAGGATATAAGTGGAAAACAACTGTGGATTGGTAAGTAATACCCAAGCACCAAAAGATCCACCCAATGAATGACCTGAAAGAATCCTACGTGTGGGATCCCCCCTAAAACTCCCCTCAATAAAGGGCATTACTTCTTTTTCAATAAACTGTAAGTACTTACTGGCTCCACCAGTTGTATAACGCTTCCACCCACTATCGACTACGGGCGTGAGATCTCGAACTCGACTATACTGCCCGTTTTCTCCGTGAGCGAATGAAATAGCAACTACGATGGCTTTATCCATATCCTTAAAGTGTGTAACACCCGAGGCAACCTTAAATGTATGAGGCCCATCATTAAGGTAAATTATCGGGTAGGTCTTATTTTTATTGTCATCGTTCGAGTAACCTGATGGTAACTTCACATATAAGTCGTATTTGCGTTTGAGAATATCAGAGTCAACTGTGTATATTTTAGATCCACTTAACTCAAAAGATTCAGAAACCTTGGTAATGAGGGGCTCTGCAATTAGTGAATTAGACAGCACCAGAATGGCTATCAGCAGAATAGCTCTAATCATATTTAACCTAGTTTAATTTTATACTCAATATTGCTTTAAGAAAAAATTCGCTACCAACAAAATGTAATTCAGTTAAACCCTGAATATAATAAGGTGAGAGAGAAATAAAAAAGATAAAGAAAAGCTTAATTATGAATCAAACTGATTTGGTTGAGCGTACTTTATCAATTCATCTTGAATCTTTTGAACCTGTTGAGAAAATTGATTTAAAGAATCTCCTACCAGCCCCTTACTAATAGGGAGGTCAAGCCTTAATGGATCAACAGCCGTACCATTTTTATGAATCTCATAGTGCAAGTGACGCCCCTGCACACGACCTGTAGCGCCAAGGTAACCGATTACCTGCCCCTGTTTTACTCTTCCCCCTTTACTAATTCCTTTCGCGTACCCCTTAAGGTGCGCATAAATAGTCTTTATCCCGGAGCCATGGCGAATACGAATATAGTTGCCGAAACTACCAAAATAAGAAGCTCGCTCAATAATACCATCACCTGCAGCCAATATCGGCGTGCCCAAAGGGGCTCCAAAGTCCAAACCTTTATGTACTCGGGTATACCCTAGGACTGGGTGCTTGCGACGCCCAAAATAAGATGACAACCTTGCATTCTCTAACGGAGTACGCATTAGAAACCCTCTAGAGCCTTGGCCATCAGGGTAAAAATAATCCACCCCCTGAGGTCCCTCAGTAGAAAACCGATATAAACTTATCTTTTCTCCACTAAGAATAAGCTCAGCAAATAAAATTCTATTTAGTTTTTCCTTTCCAGTTTGGCTATTGAACAAGGTATCATAGAAAACAGAGAATTGATCACCTGCTCGAATCTGCCGTTGAAAATCTACGGAATAACTAAATATTTCATTTAGTTTTGTGAGTACAGAATTAGATAGGCCAGACTCTTTTCCACTTTGGTATAAACTGCCCGAAATTTCACCTTTAACATAGTATTTCCTGGCATCGACAGGAGATTCAAATTGATTAGTTCTATAATTGTCTCCATGTCTAACCAACTCCAAACTCTCTGCAAAGCCAACAACCAAGGTAAGCTTATTAAGCTTTCCAGTGGTATCTATTGTTAAGTTAAATTCCTTACCAACTGGTAGGATACTGACATTGACATGTTCCGATAAAGCCTGAATTATTTTATACGCTTCTGCACGATCGACTCCACTATCCACCAATAGTGATAAAACCCCTTGGTTTTTAGCTAGTTGAACTTTTTTTGTGCGCTCTAGATATTCTTCCTCAACTCTATATGGAGGGGCCACCTCCCTACGCTGCATCCCTTCATCTTGATGTACCAAGGATAGATCATTGAGTAGGGGCATTGTAAAAGATAAATCATATTGTACCGATTTAACATTGGAATGGTTTTCCAATAACGGCCCTGCTATCGCCAGTAATTGAATCGATAAAAGAACCAGCAACAAAGCCATCCTCCAGATATCGATCAGAAAGAAAATAGTTAATCGCCTCACGGGTAACCCTACTTTTCTTAAGTAATAAATCACACTCCCCCCTTACTTCGCAAGCAAAGTGTCTGGGTTGATTCGCTTGCCTTCTTTGATAAGTTCAAAGTGAAGATGTGGCCCTGTTACACGCCCTGATATACCCACAGTTCCTATCGCCTGGCCGGCACGTACTGACTGCCCTGCCTCAACTTCCCGCTCATTTAAATGGGAGTACAGAGTTTTCGTATTATTACCATGATCAATAATTATGATTTTCCCATAATTTTTATGCTTATAATCATCAGTAGAGACTATTACAACACCACTTTCAGCTGAAACCACCGGAGTACCAATCGGTGCCGCAAAGTCAGTACCTTCATGGGTTTTTTTGCGAATTTTACTGAAATCACCAAAAGGGCTACTAATACGGGCACTCTCAACCGGGACTGTCAATTTGGTAATCTCCACTGAAGCCATTGTTAATCCCGGTTTTAACAGTAGCCCTCCGAGTATTAAAATGGTTGAAAAACTGCAGAACAACATAGCGCGTAAATAGACACCTAACTCGCCATTATTAGCCCCCGCCCTTGAGGCTTCCATAATATTCAAAAGTCTGCGTCGGAAAAAAGGAGCCTGACTCCTACCACCAGAGAAAGAGAAAGCTACAACCCAGTCACTTGTTCTTTGTGAAGAGTTCCGTCGAAGAGTGTCAATCATTGCTTGTGCATAAACACGGTATAATTCTCGCTTACATGACTTTAGAACTTCGCGATCGCACCCCAACTCTATCGCCCAGCTGAATCGAGACTTCATCCAACCTAAGAAGGGATTGAACCATAGGATGCAAGTAAATATATGCACAATCAGAATCAACAAGGGGTCAAGCCTTTTCAAGTGCATAATTTCATGCTCAATGATTAGATGACGCTCCGTTTCATTCATTGATAAAATATAGGAGGGAAGCACCAATTTACGACTGAATAGCTGCATCACAAATGGTGTAATCGTTGAGTGTGTTATAAACACCTGAGTTTTACTTCTGATTAGAAAATCACTTTGAGATGAAGTAAAAAACTGGTCAAATTTACCAATAGAAAGCTTATTATTTGCTATTAAACGCAATTTCTTGCCATAGAAAAACTGACTTACTACCACTTTAGATAAGGTAAAAAACACCCCGCACAGATATATAAGCAACCAAAGAAAAGCCAGTAATTCAACAGAACTCAAAGAGGTAGATACATACTCATGCAGAACTACGTTAATTGGTGGTATAGAGGTAACCTCATAAGCTGGCGGTAATTCAAAATTCAGATCCGGAGCAATACCCAACGTTAACTGATCGCTCAATTGCGCAAGAAAAAATGGGGAACCGGCAGCAACCATTGCACACAACCAGAAACTTCGCCAATGGTATATCGCATTAAAGCTGTCTTTATTTCTAGCTGTTGCCAGCCAAATAACAATGAAAACCAACCCCGCCCACAATATTGAGAAGAAAGAAGTAGCTAGAAAATCCAGTGCAAATGGTAGAACTGTAGAGACTATCTCGGCCATAGCCTATTCACCATCCTTGCTGACCGGCTCAGAGTCAGGCCAGGAATCGAGTACTGCCTGAAGCTCCTCGATATCTTTATCACTCATTAACTTACTGCCGGCAAACATCGACACAGGAAGGGGACCATCAAGCTCTAATACTCTTTCAGCGAAATCTTTTGCATATGACGCCAGAGTTTCCACCTTCTCAATCGCAGGGCTATAAACATGGATTCCATGGATCTCAGATTGAGCCACAAACGACTTATCCCGCATCCGATCTAGTGTCTTTCGAGTAGAGGAGTATGACCAACCCAATTCAGGTCCTACCCGATCATGTAACTCTCTGGCACTCAGCGGTTCTCGCCTCCAAAGGGCTTTCAACAGCGCAAGTTCTGATGGGGACGGTTTTACCTTTTTCATTTTATCTTCCCGTGTGACAGTCAGGGCTAGTGTGCGACAAGCGTCGCATTCGGTCAACCACCCTGCAGGGAAACTTGTTAGGTTGTTTTTTATACAGCCAGGATCGTAAACAGTTTTTGCCGGCTGGCAAAAAGTTAAAAGCTATCGATAGACCAATCGATTTTGATCAGTTTAAGCACCAACCAATATAAGGTTTGAAAGCGCTTGCAACCAACTCAAAACCTCAGGGCTTGCTGCACCAGTGCCAAGCAAAGCCCCAATCCAAAGATATAAGTGCCTACGGCACCCAAGAAGCGCATTGGGTTAGGCTTTGCCATAGTGGAGGGAAATAAGATGCCTGCAACAAAAAGAAATCGACAGGCGGTCAGCAGAATAACAAACCACCAAACCCAGGTAGAAGACTGCCCTAAGCTCACTAAGTAAATAAGTACCATCAAGAGGGGAGCATATTCTGCTGTATTTGCATGGGCCCTTACCCATTTGTGTAGGGTATTATCGGGGTCGAAAGAATGCCCAACTAAAACCTCATACTTACCGCGCCCAACAGTAACCAAGGCGCCGAGCAGAAAGGATAATGCCGCTAAGAGCCCAATACACAAATAGTAAACATTCATAGAAATCTCCATTTCCTATGTTATTTGTACAGGGAGGGCATTTTAAGCCTCGCCTCCCCGCCCTAGTTGTTCACACTATATAAGCATCGTTTTCAGCTACATTTTAAAGAATCACAGCAGTAGCTCTGGAGCCTGTCGCGAACAATGCAACCAGAGAAAACTGTGAAAAACCTTGATCAGTAGATAGATACTCTTTACACCAAAACCTAAGTTCATCCGACCATTTAACCAAAGCTTCCTGCCTCTTCGGCTCAGCATCATATTGGGAAGCCAGTCCAGCAAAGTGACAGTGCACAACTACTTTAGAGTCATTGCTTCGGCTATCATCAACTACAGATACCGTCATAGAAGCAGATACAGACTCCCAACTAATCAGGAAGTACAGAGAAGTATCACTTACATTTTCATCAAGCTTGGAAATTGCGAGCTGTAATACCTCGGAAAGGTCCTGATAAATATCATCATTCGCCAAGGCAGTACTTTCCGATCGGTGTAACTCATGCTCCGTAGCAGTTTTATTTTCACCACCAAAGAGGCATGTCGACTTTTCTATCTGCCAAGCCAATCTCATAAACCCTCCAAATACATCAAGACTGAACAAAGAAATATTCTACGAGATTTATGAGTAGAGCACACTTCATCCCCTCCCAGCCTGCATACTCTTCTCCATATTCAAGCTCAAAGTAAGGCAATTCCCCTTGAAAATACACCAAGAGTTGACCTCAAATGACAACTCTACTACTTCGCGTTGGGGCGCTCTGATACACGCATGGTAATATCGGCATGAAATACTTCCTCTCCATTAGTATCAATAACGCTCACAGGCATAACAACATCGCCAGCCTCAATGGTTTTAAACCCTGGATACTCACAAACGGCTCGTAGATTAGTCTTCGCCATCTTTAAGTACTTGACTTCCATCCCTACTGGTATCCAGCGAAAGCGTCGATCCAAAGACACATCCAAACAAACACCGCCAGCTAATTCAGCGGCGTTACACATAGCGATAGCATGTACAGTACCGATATGATTTGTCACGCTCCAACGCTTATTCAGTAAAACCTCCACTTTACCCGGTGATAATTCCAGGAAACGCGGCTTGATTGAACGAAAATACGGTGCCTTAAGTGCCACTAATTTAGACACCAGCCAGCGGCCCAATGCCGAGCCGCCAAGTCGCCCCCACAGATTAAGTACCGGGCTTTTAGAAGATTGATAGTCCATCTTACCTCTCCATCCTATACATCGAACCGCCACTCTATATGGGCGGTCTTAAGCTATTTAGGCCACTATATATCAACTTCCGGTAGTCCAGGGTAATCAGATCTATCAGCTTTATTGACATAGGCTATTCCAAGCGCAGAAATGCCCAAGAGGAGATTTGGTTCATAAGCGAGTGCAACTAATAAGGCTAGAGCTAATAATTTGTATCCCTTAAAAGCATATCCATTAATAGGTAAAGTAAGTATATCTGCAAGCTGAGAGGCATACTAAATGGCAATCGCTACTGCACACCTTGAAAGATTGTTTTTGATGTCCAAAAAATTCTCTCAGGCAATCTTTTATAGAAAAGCTTAGACTGAGTAGCTAATTATATGTCAATTAATACTGAAGATTAGATGTCGGAAATTGTCAGGCCAGAAATCTTAGATTAAATTCTAACTATACTTCTCGCTGCAGCACCTGCTTTTCCCATTTCTAAGGCATCTAACTTTCAATATATCCACCATAATTAAGGGTACATTATAAATTTTTCAGAAATTTAATATTGCGAAGGGTATGATCGCGACTCCCACAACGCACCAACAATATTAGATTCCCAGAATATCTACACCACTAAAGGGCTTCCGTTCATGGGTCTAATTTTATTTAGCCGCAAATCTATCACTATTTTTTCACCACACCTATATATATCGGGATATGATTTTATGCTATATCACTTACCAATTGCTACCGGCCTGGTCCTAATAGAGACCGAGAAGCTCGCAGTCTACCGGTGAAAATTGGAGCTTCTAGTTAACACAACAAATTAATTCCTATTCATGGGAGCGACTCAATCAACCCTAGCAAGGTTATATAATGGAGAGAATCAAGCTGTGTAAATTATCGAGTAAGAATAAAAAGCCAGCTAAAAGATTTTTTCCCAGATGTAAATCTAGTGGAGGCATCTACAAAAGGAAAGACAAGCAAGAATTAGGTAAGAAGAACAAAAATCTCTAACAGAAAATGTTATTTATATTTACATCAAGGATAAAAATATCTTTTATGAAAATGAGACAGCCCTACCGAATAGACTGTCCCATAAATTATCTCACGACGACTTTCGACGGTATTCCCTCGGCAACATACCCTTATTTCGGCGAAATGCCCTTCTAAGCTGCTCTTGAGACTTAAAACCACAGATAGTAGCTATACGCTCCTGAGTTAACGCTTGAGTTGCTAAAAGCTGGCAAACCTTTTCAATGCGAATTTTCTCAACGAATCGACCTGGAGTTACTCCCATATCCCGAGTAAAGCAGCGAGCAAAGTTTCTCGGGCTCATAGATGTCTTTTCCGCGAGACTATTAACGCATAAAGTTTTATCCAAATTACTATGAATCCATTGCACCAGCTCTAAAAAACGATCACTCTTTAACTGGCTCATAAGATAAGTGCTACTTTGTTTATGATCTCCATCTCTCTTGAGATATAAGACCATTAATTGAGCAACAGCTAAAGCAATACCACGACCAAAATCATCCTCTACCATTGCCAAAGCCATATCAACCCCCGCACTAACACCTGCAGAAGTATATATATGATCATCTTTGACAAATACAGATTCTGAATCGACATCCACTTCTGGGAATCTCTTCAGCTGATCAATATATCTCCAATGGGTAGTGGCACGCCGACCATTTAGCAAACCTACTTTTGCGAGAATCAGAGCTCCATTGCCAATAGAGCCTATACGCTTAACTAAACCAGACTGAAGAGAAAGCCATCTACTCAAACATTCACTGATATTCAAATCATCAGCAGCATTAAGATTACCACTCACAAGGAGAGTATGAATTCCTCTTGAATCAGTAAAACATCTATCTGAGCATATCCTTAAACCTGATGAGATTTCCTTGGTATCTCCATCTTCGGCTAAGAATTCGACCTCATACTGATCATCACAACTAAAACCCCTATCCTTTAGCTGCTGATTTGCCAGCGAAAACACTTCTGCGGGCCCCATTACATCTAATGAGTGTGCCCCAGGGTAAAATACGATAGATACTTTCTTTTTACAGTTCATTTTAAATTGCAGAATAAGCGTAAAACTATATACCAAACTCAAAAATCACTGTGCGGATTACTAACTTATTAAAAGAAACTTCAGGAATACTATCTTGGGTAGCCCAACCACCTCAGAGGAAGGTGAAAAAACGCCATAGCGGAAGCTTAATAAAACCTAAATAAAATCCAGATTAACTGGAAACACTACTAATAAGTTAATTCTTCACTTGATCCGAGTAATATACCAGGTGGCTACTACCCAATAGTGAGAATTGATCACACGATGATTCTTACCCCAATTAGAGACTACAGGCAAACACACTATCCATCAGCCATACTCTCATCATCCATATACATAAAAATGCTATTTAATAAGGCACCTTCAGAACCAACATCACAAACTGTTAATCCTGTATAATTAAGCAATCCTGACCCTAAGGTACCAGCTTTTTCTATTCTGTAAAGTAATAACGATATTTTTTTTCGGAATATATAGTCGTATATGAAACAGCCCTGCATCCTGCCAAATAAACTTTGATTGCGGCCAATAATTACAACAAAGAAACACTACCCAGCCACATCAACAGAAGAGCCACTTCAAAGACCTAACGCCATTAAAGGAAAAAGATAATCATTCCTAGTAAAAGGAGCTGTAAATATCTAAAGTCCTATTCATCTCAGCTAATATGAATTGATTCAAGGCAAGAAACAAAAGAAACTCACATTTATCGCCTAAAGCCTTCGCTCTATCGTATAACGACCTAAAAGCCCGCAAGAAGTGTACCGCCGTACCACTTACTTATTCGTTCATATGAGCATCAAAATATTGATAATCTCATAGAAATTTAAATAATTTATCGACTCAAATACCCCCAGGCTTAGTAAGCTCTCTAACATATTGTTACAGTCGGTTGGGTGCTGAGCCCCATAGCTGGGACTTTCGAGGGTTATTAAATATAGATAGGTTTCAGGCTACGCATGGTAATCTGCTACTTCCAGGGCGGATAAGCAATGACTACCGACAACCTTGGCAGGATAGCCAAGACTTCAGAAAGTGAGTTTTCATTATTTATGGAAAATAACACACTAAAGCTATTGCCCTTTATGTTGCCGAAAGCCCTATCTAGCAATTTAACCCGCATAGACTTATATAAGTTAAAAAGGACAGCAACTTGTCTTCATGTAAAGAAGCACTGAATATGATTTATCTCAAAATGCAATACTGCTGTAAAAACTTACGCAAATTAACGTATTCAAGCTTTCGAGTTAACCCCCTATATCACAGACAACTTATAAGCCTTTACGAAATAATACTTCATTTACTTTGATCGTCATTCTTAAGCTGTTGAATAAGCGTATCACCAGACCAAAAGAATCTGACACAACCATCATAATTTTCTTTTCTTACACATCGCCCCAAGGGGTCGTATTGATACCGAATCACATCCTGAAATTTCTCTACACCTTTTTCTACTTTTAGATTTTCTATTTTTATCAACTTTTGCTGACAATTATAATGGTATCGAATCCTCTGTGCCCCCTCCCCTCCAACTTCTTCAACACGACCTGTAGAAGAGGTATAACCACGGGATATATTGCCATTATCAACGATTCTATTCTCAATAACTTCTTTGCCAGGAATCTGACTATCAAGCTTACTCGTCGAGTTAAGCTTACCTAGGAGACTATCAGCGGGGTCATAAATTAAGAAGGCAAGAAACTGATCTGAATCACTCTTACAAAAGTTATGAACATTAAAGATATTTTTATTAACCTTGCCGGAATAATTAACTCTGGCAAGTGAACAGCTACTATTCGGCAATAAATTCAAAATATTTGTAACTGTATCAATTGGCCTTTCAAACTTACTGACAATAAAGCCTTGCACATAAACCTGAGGATCATAATTGTCCAGAGGTTTCAACCCTTCGGTTGTTTTTATCAACAAAGAATTGAAATTTCCATTTACTGAGGAGAAGGGTGAATTCTCAGATTCCACAGAATGATCAAAGATAAATTTAACATCTTCTTTTCTGGGTAGTGAAGTTGCCGTAAGATTACCTAAAATATCATACTTATAACTGAGCTTACCATCATCTTGCCATTCCGCTACAATACGACCACTAGCATCATATTCCCACTTCAGACTACAGTAATTATTTTTAGCTTCGATCAGTTGCCCTAGGCAATTATATCTAAAGCTATTAACGCCCTCTAGCGTAGTTTCTTTTATTAACTGGCCCAGCAAATCACGTTCAAAGTAGATATCGGTACCAATGCCTGATTGAGAAGCAATTACTTCCGTAGAATTTACTAAGTGGCCAGCGACATTATATGCATAGTGGGTAACACGACCATAGAAATCCTCCTCTTCTATTAATCGGTTATTGAGATCATATTTCAGCCGATAACACTCACCCTTTTCATTTATAAGGCAAATTAAATTGCCCTCTCCATCATAATGATATTCTAATTGACTGCCACTGGAACTAGTCTTGCTCTTTATTTGATGGAGTGCGTTATAAGAATAACGCGTATAATTCCCATCCTTATCTAACATTTCTGAAACTAATCCATGCTGGTTAAACCTGCACTGAATATCTGTATCTTTTTGAGCAACCTTAACATTGATCCGACCCTGATCCTCATTCTTGCAAGAAGCCTCTTTCGTCTCAGCAGGCGTTAACAATTCCGTGCGAATATCAACATCATATCTACAATCAATAGATCGTCCGAAGGGGCAACTTATTCTTAATAGCTTATTGCTGCTTCCCCACAGATAACTCGTAACATTACCTAATGAGTCACTAATAGAATTAATCATGCCAGCAGAGGTATAGTCATATTTCACTTGGTTGCCGAACGGGTCTTCAGCTAGCACCAGCTGTCTTTTTTTGTTGTAACTATACTGCCAACTGCTATCTGATGGATCAGTATACTTTGTGGCGAGACCTTCATTGTTATATTCAATTTGATAATTATTACCGGCCACATCTATCTTCTCGGTCAAGCGACCCTGATTGTCATATCGGAATAACTCCTCACGTATAGTCCCATCAGTACTGGGTAGCCGTACCTTTGTAACGTGACCTAGCTCGCTGTATTCATACCACGTTTCTCCACCTTCAGCATCTTGATGGAACGTGAGTAATCCGCGATTATTGAAGTGAAAACGTTGCCGCCCGCCTCTCGTGTCACACATCGTTGCTCCGTGACCACTTTCCTCCCAGATAAATTGATAACTGTAAGCAGCTTTTTCGTCAATAGGGTCCCCCCACTGCCGTATACAATGAGCTGAACTACCCTCAGCATCCCACTGAAAATAGAAACTATAACCAGTTTTTAAAGTTCTTTGTTTAATAAGGCCTTTGTGATAAACATACTTTTCATTATTGCCAACACTGTCTACAGCTTCAGTCAGATTATTTTCACTATCAAAGACATATTGAGCTACTACCTCAGAACTTCCCGAATTATTTTCTTTTGTCAAAGTATTTATAAGGTGACTTTCAGGAGATTCATCAAGCGAGCTAATGTATAAAATTTCACCGGAACTACTCTCGACCGATCTTAAATAATCCCCTGAGTAGTTGAATAAATAAAAGTTATCGTTATCATCCCGAATCTCAGCGAGCTTTAACGCACCAGTTTCACCAGTAGCTTTAAAATGTCTTTGTACTCCATTGGAAATTCCATATGTCGTAATGATCCAATGCTCATCGTTTACTCGCGTGAGAGTTAATCTCTCATAAATATTATGACTGCGCGAGCTATTTCCGGGAGCTGGCAAGCTAATTATTCTACCTTCAGAATCAAAGAAGAGTATGGGTTTGCCTGGACGCCAAACCAAGCGCTCGCTAAATGTATGAGTCCAGCCACAACCCAATCCGAAATTTCTTGAATTACTACTGCGATAGGTACGAGTTACCGATAAGGGTAGTGACCCCTCCAATACAAAATCTTCTAAAGTAAACTGAACCTCTCCAGTTTTTAGATTTACAGACCTAGTTACTTCACCAGTAACATTATCGCTCTGACATATATCGGAGTTATAATTTTCACCTACTTCGCTAATGTGGTTATCAGTATCATATGAATAATCCCTGACACAATTTATCTTATAAAATTCAGACTTTACATCATGGGGCACTGTGAAAGCTTGTTCACTACCCCTTTTATTTTCTCGCAGCTCGTTACCCACTTTGACTTGCACTAAATTTCGACTATTTTTTCGGGGTGCAGCTATTTTGGGGGTTTTCTTTCCGGATACAGCAGTGCTTTTGCCTACTGTCGGATATCCTGAATTTTTAGCAAGTATTTTCCTTTGCTTTTTTGTCCTGGCAAAATCAAACATTAAATCGCCAATATTACGAAAAGCATTCACTAAGCGCTTATTCTTAGTTAAGGATGTTATAGCTACATCTCCCTCAGTCAATGCCGCAAGTGCTATAGTCAAAATGATCTCAAAAGTACCACTTGCAGTTAAGTTTGTGTGCTGCAAGCTATGTTGTGTTTTAATGTAGTCCTGGGCAAAATGAAAAACTGCTCCCCGAAGAGTTGGGTCACTATAAATAACCTCGGCTATGTTGAAACTCAAGCGGAGCTGCTTTTTTGAAACAGAACTGGGATTAAAGCCTAGTACATCAATCACACCTCGATACAGGGAGGTTACACATTCATCAGCTTCTTCTTCTGGAGTTTCTTCATATAAGACATAATTGATTGCCGCAGAGCTAAACTCAAATGATTGACGTGCTGGACTTACTATCTTCTCAACATCAACAGCACTCTTTGACCAAATCGATAAGCGCCACACAGAGCTGTCAGTTTCTTTTACTTTCTTTTTTGCAGTTGTTACACGCTTCACCCAACTCCAATCAGTTTGCTGGCTAATAAAAGCCTTATCTGCAACTTCCTGCGTAATAATTTTCTGCAAGCCCATACGAATCTTAGCAACCAACTCTGTTTGTAGATCCCCCAATGCCGAATATGGCAATGGGGCCTCTTCAATAATCAGTTGATTCTGAGCCAATGCCCGATAAATGGCTTTATCCCGCTCATTAAGATAGCCAGGCACATTACTTAATCGCGATTGAGATGGGGGACGCTCTTGCTCAGGGTCTATATCTGGCGCAAAGGTTGTGTATAAGCCAAGGTACTGGTCATACACTAACTGAAGAGTGTTAGTATCGAACATCCTCAATAATTCAGCAGCATCAATCTTTCTAGAGGGACCCGTCTGGCATATCCATCCAGGCCGCACCGCATAACGAGAGCCCTGAGAGTTTTCGATATAGAGCTGTATCAAAAGTTAAATCCTATCAACCGCTGACCGACTATTCTGCGGTCATCAAAAAACGAATCCATTCAAAGCACCTAAACTAGGTGCTCAACTTCGACATAATCATTTCTACTGGGACGATTTTTCTTTCAAAGGACAAAGAAATATATTTCAGCCTTCTTACATCGGTTTTAAAAAATCGGCTGAACCAAGAACAGTTTCTACGTCCAAAATTTTGACAATGAGTGTGAAGTTTAGTAGTGCGTGTTTCAAAGCCGGGAACAATAAGCTCTCGATTCACATTCAAGTCTTCACTATCACAAGCAAAATATTAAAAGTCAAAATAGCAACATCAAAAGCTATACCAATAGGAAAACCATAATTCATCCACATCTAAAGACTTTTCAAATGATCTAAACGAAATAGTTATAATCCCTATCTAATAGCTACTAAGCCAATCCTCCAGGATACCTAACATACCACCATCTTTCGGAGTAACTAGAAATTAGGTGAAAGCTAACTTAATTTGTATTGTTGCGATAGGAAAAAACGATTACAGGAGAGTACACTGCATATAGTGCAATTAAATTTGACTAGGGTCAAAGAAAGAAAATCACAGTCAAGCGATATATGGCGGCATATTCTGACAAAAAAGTACCATTTAGCGACATTAAATATAGTTTAAAGTTATGGATGGTAAACTAATCTCAAAGAGAGCACTTGAGTCCCATTAAATTGTCAGCGTAAATTATAGTATTCGCTCAAATAATATAATACAAAATTGATAACGATTCAGCAGTCGAATATTTATATATAAAGGTACGTCTGTTATGGGTATAGACATAATAGATCGGCTGGATTATCCAACCGATCTGTAATGAGCACTAATTGCTAACAGTAAAGCTACTCGACTTACCTGAATAGCTGGAAATCTTTCCAGTCCAACCACTCTTCCAGTTACCAAAGTGCTTTATTCGGTAAGTGCCTGATGGCGTATCCTCTCCAATGATCCACTGTCCTTCAGCAAAAGAACAGGCCATACAATCAATAGCTGTATCTCGCGTCCAAATAAAGCGTGTATCCAAATCATCATCGGTAAGATAAGTTTCCCAACTACCATTAACTTTACGCTGTACCTCAATGAACGTACTCTCAGTCTTCAGGTCATTACGGGGATGGCCAGAACGGAAAGTGACAGATACAGTATCGCCAGCACTGTAGCTGGTACCTACATCATCCCAGACTTGACCAAAAGACTCCCACAGGCGTTTGTCATCATAAACAACCCCAATTACATTAATGATTTGGTCATCAGACAGATCTTTCGGAGTAGGCCCTGCAGCAATATCTACGCCATTGACCATAGCATGTGTCATTTCGGTATAAATCTGTCTATAGGCTGCAAGGGTATTGGGGCCGTATATGGTATGTGCTCCCTCATAGTGCTGCCTATCAAACTCTTCAGGGGTAGTTATGTAACCGGAATAGGCATTTGCCAAACCGGCAATCACCACAGTGTTTACACCGCTTCCTTCAAAAGCTGACAAGACTTCTGCTTCAAGACGTCGGCCTGCCATAGTCGTCATTTCACCCGGCGCGGCGACCAAAGCAAGTGAGCCTATGCGAAACATTTGGAAAGGTAGGTAAGGGGTATAAAGTGCTTGGCCTATTACCTCACGCTGTACAAATGTAGGTTTGGGGTACTGGCAGGGGTCATCCTGAGTATCCTCATATACAGCGGCTGCAGAAAATGCACTCATCAGGCCAAAAAGTGGATAACCATTAATCGCTGATTCGAATAGTCCCACATCTCTATCCCAATCCACCCCCTCATTTTCAACAGACATTCCCTCAAAAATACCATCAATATTGCTGGGACCGTCCCAACTTGATCCTGCAGTAAATGACCAGCCAACAGCACCTTCACAAATATCTATTTGCCCCTCACCGGTAAATTCACCTGCTACAGTATAGCCAGGGAAATAGATATGTTGATGTCGATAATCTAATCCACCTTCAAGTTTCACAGTAGCTGATTGGTAAAGAGACTGAGCTTTTGCAACTTGCTTTTCAGCAGATAAAAGTAAACTTTCATACTCAGAATTTCCGCATCCATCCCTAGGGCCACAAATATTCGGAGACGCATCACCTAAATTACTATTGGCAAATGCCGCAGTAAATTGACTTGCAGCACCCTGCTCGGCAGCCCAAGACTCCAGCAACTGACTCGCCGCCCCCTTATTATCCCCGCTAAGTTGCCGCTGCCCTGTCCCTAAAGAGACATTGTGTACTGCAAACCAATTAATAACTCCCAGTGCTTTGTTGTTGGCATCAACCAACTTGAGTTGGGTCATGGTTTTATTGGTATCGTATTGATAGTCGCTTGCATCAGTATTTTCTGAATAAGGGTCTGGGTTTCGATTGATACTGGTATCGAGTAGTATCCCCTGCTCAATAAAGATATCACCTGGAGTTAGTCCACTATCTGCTTCAACGATTGACTGAAAAATACCATCAACAATAGCGTCATAGTTATCTTCCGCATAACCGAGAGCACTCATATTCAACATGACATAATGATCATACCCGCCAGGACCTACATGGGTATGTGTAGCAGTCAGCATCACATTCTTTTCGGTGTACTTACTATTACCATAGAGATTTTTTAATTTATCAACGACACCCTGCTTCACGCCCTGCGGAATACCTTGCAGATCTGCTGATACGAATACCAAACGCTCATTTTCAGAGCTATCAGAAATTATGAATGCGCGGGACCATAAACGGGTATGAATTCCCTTGGTTGTCTGCCCCGTTTCTCCATATCCTACCATTCCAACATCTGCTGCCGGGCCAGTTATATCATACTTACCAACACCAACACGCCAGTCAGATGCTTTAACAGTGGAAGAAGCTCCAATAAATACTATTAAAGCAATGACGTAACCATTAATTATTTTTTTCATTTTTTCTCCAGAATCTATACACGCAGGAGTACATTCGCCAGTTCACAGAAGTGAAGGCGTATCCTTTTCGTTGAAAGTTGATACCTGAATAAGCCACTTCCGATCAACTCGGACGCGACTCTCTAGATAGTTAGCCAATGTAATCTTGGCTTTTATTATCTCATCCTGAAAAGCGGCTTTATTATTTTAAAAATACTCATAGTAGCCATAACCTCCCTGCTGTCAGCACACTAAAACTGAGAGTACAGCTCTAGTACGCATGTTCAGAATACCCTAACTGGCTGTATTTGGTAGCACCCGCAGAGTAATTGCCCGCCATAAATCCGTTAATTTAGAGTCGAAAGTAAAATAATTTTAAATATACGAAGATTTTCTGAACTACAGCAAACCTAAATATTTACAATTCAAGCAAGTACAATCTAAAAATGAGTGTAAAGAAAGGATAGATTAGGGGATTTGAATTACATTTAGAGAGGAAATGTTAAAAATTTTCGCCATTCAAAATTAGCACTCAATCAGTTTCCAATTATATTCCATAGATTGACCACTTGTTCACAAAAACAATTAAATTAACAATTAATTAGGCAAACACCTGTACTTAACATTCAAAGTTCTCTTGACATGAAATAAGGTGGAAGTTGAATAACATTAATAATCGGTCCTTTTAGCATTTGACGCCCCTGACTATAAATATGTGAACTTTATGTAGCTATCAATATCCGACTACTCTGCAGTAATCCATATAGATACATATATAATGCACGCTAAACTTCTCCCCCTCTCAGTTTTTACCATATTGACCTTCTTATCCCTACCATCCCTGGCCGGTCAAAAGTGCGATGTACAAATGACGATACAGAGCGAATGGGAAGACGGATATATGGCTTCAGTGGTTGTACGTAATACAGGTACCGAGCCAATAAGTGATTGGGAACTTTCATGGCAATGGCCCTCAGACCAAGAAGTCACACATATATGGAATGCTACCTCAGCCCAGGATGAAAACCTGATCTCTGTAGTTGGAAAACAAGGCTATATAAAAGTACCCATTGGCCAAGCCCAATCTTTTGGTTTTAATATTCGCTACTCGGGTGGTGAACAGAAGCCTGCTCATATTAACGCTAGTTGCAACAACACCATCAATAAACCAGATCCGCCCCCACCTTCACGAGACCTGTTAGACCCCCTTTCACAATACAATTTTATTTTAGGCACTCAAACGATAAACCCCAGGTATACATTTACAGATAAGGGATCACTTGTTGAAAGTGCTGAAGCCATTTACTCAATGGGCTCTAACTTACTCAAGATAGCCCTTTCTCCGAGCCTATATAGCGAGCTAAGTCACTCTGGACTCGACTATCAATTCAAGCAAATGCTGGAAGAAATACCAGAATTTCAGCAAGTCTTGGAAATGGATTTCTCCATCTACATGTTTTGGGTCGAGGACTCCGGTTCCTGGATGGATAACAAAGGAATGAGTGAAGAAGAGCTAAAGTGGCAATATGACAAAATTTATTCGTTGGCTGAATATTTACTAACTGAATATAACGGCTCCGGTAAGACATTCATGATTGGGCATTGGGAAGGCGATTGGAACCTGGTTCAAAAAACTGATGGTACTAGAGATGACAGTCAGGAAACTATCCCTCCTAAGCGTTTACAGGGTCTAATTGACTGGATCAATATTCGACAAAAAGCCATTGACGATGCCAAGGCAAATATCACCCACTCTGACGTTAACTTATATCACTATATTGAGGTCAATAGGGTTGAATCTGCAATGCAGGGCAAAGAACGGATAACCAATGCCGTACTTCCCCATACTAATGTAGATTTGGTATCTTATTCAGCTTACGATCTCACTACCAAAGAAAAGCATTCAGATTTTGCCACTCTACATAGTGAGTTAACTTCAGCTCTAGAATTTATCAACTCAAATCTTCCCAAAAAATCTGGGCTACCATTTGAAAAGCGGGTTTTCATTGGCGAATATGGTTACGGAGAGTCCTGGTTTAAGGATTGGGGAGCCCGCTCTGGCGAAGCCCAGGATATGCTATCACGCAATGTAATAAAAACGGCACTCCAGTGGGGTGCTCCATTTATTTTGTACTGGCAAATGTATGACAATGAGTATGATAGCTGGATCAATGAATTCGCTGGCTACTGGCTGATTGACAAGGATGGTAATAAAAAGGAGATTTATAAGACTCACCAAGAGTACTATAAGGACGCGAGAGCATTCTTAGATAACTATTATATGGAAAACTCCTCCCTTCCGTCAGAAAGTAAATTTCGAACCTATGCCTTAAAATGGTTTGAATCATCGAAAATCCCACCACAACAGCCCAAACCTGACACTCCCCCTACTATACCGGAAGAACCCGGTGAACCTTCAGGCCAGTGTAATGTGGAATATGCAGTGCAAAACGATTGGGGAAGTGGCTTTATGGCAAATGTGGTTATTTATAATAAAGGAAAGACTTCTCTCGATAAATGGCAGCTACAGTGGAACTGGCAAGGTAACCAATCAATCACAAACTTCTGGAATGCACAAGTCGCAGAAAGTAACGGGACTATAACTGTTACTAGTGAATCATCTATTCCCGCAGGAGAGGCACGAGCTTTTGGGTTTAATGCAAATTACTCTGGAGAAAACACCCCACCAATTATAATTGGCAACTGCACGGGTACACTCACAACAGAACCTTCACAACCTAGTCAGCCCCCCAATCAGCCCCATGAACATTCAGATAGTAGCAGTATTAAGCTATGGTTTATTGGTGATTCGATTACTTACGGCATGACAACACTCCCTTATAATTCAAACGGATTTCGTAGCCAGATCTGGAACTATCTTGCCAAAGCAGCCGATGGCAACTCAATCTTTCCTATAGATCAAGAATCTACCAGTGAGCAGCTAATTCTAAAATACAATGGAAAACAACTAGAAACGATTGGCACTATCACTGGACCAACAGGCCCTGACGATATGTCTCAACAGACCAAGAATTACTGGCACTCTGGGATACCTGGAGCTACAACCAGCGATTTACTTTGCTACCTTGATCCGATAGGCCATCAAATCACCCCGGGCTACAATTTCACCAACTGCCTCAATTCCATCAAGAACTTCAATCAATTTCTCAGCGAAATGTGCAGGGAGGGCGAAACTAGTTCTGGCTGGCTCACTAATCAAGCCTGCAATTTAACGCGGGATATAACCTCTGAGGATAGCGTTGTCATACCTATACAGCTCGGGACTAACGACATCACCTTCCTTAGCATGAATAATGCGATTGATTGTAGCCTTCCTATAGAAGAAAATAGTGAATCCGCCCAGAAGCTAAATATGGTCGTTAGTAAGATAATATCATCACCCAATAATATTCAAGGCATATCAATAACAGATAGAATACAAAATTACTTTGAGAGCATAGATATTCCAACTGAGAAAATTGCATTCATAATTTCAACTATCCCTCGTCGAAGTGATTTAGACGGACAAGATCCGAAAAATTACTGTACGGACTTTTATAATCAAAAAATCAAGAAGTCACTATCAGAGGCCTCCAATACCAAAAATATTTTCTTAGCAGACCAAGGAAATATTGTCCCAACTGGAGACCCGGTACACCCAACAACTGAGGGCCACAAGATTATGGCTTGCAACTTACTTTATGGTAAAAATCTTGGCCATTCAGATATTCCTTCTTGTATTCTTCCCAGTAACATCCCAGATAAAGGGCTATTGAAAGCAATAGATCATGTATCCAATTAGCTAGGATTTCGCTTAACGGGCCCTGATTAGAAATTTTCAGGGCGCTGCTTTTACTCACCAATAACTTTGGGAGCCTTTATAGACCCGACTTCTATAGTAGCCGGCCTAACTCTGAACCAGATTTAAGAACTGCTTCCTATATTCTGCCCAAATCACTTTCCCTGAGAAATTACTTAAATCAACTTTTTTTAATTTTGAACCCGATAGAATTGACAAAAACATTGATTCCAGCTTTTTTACTGCATCATTACAGTCTGAATAACAGAAGTTTTCGGGATAGAACTCTGGGTAGCACTGTTCATCTGGCACCAGTGGAGTCGCACCGAGAATAGCTGCTTCCATCACCGCCAGCCCTTGGAATTCATGGTAAGCCGTAGAAAGGAATATATGGCTATGTCGCAGTACTTGACGATAGTCTTTAGCGCTTTCGAGATACCCGAGCACCAATAAATGGTCGGCAAACTCTTCTTGTATTTGAGTAAACTCAGCAGGGCTATTACGAAATGACTGCCCCATTAGATTAACAAGAAACTTAACATTTCTGGCTTTCAAGCCCCGAAGGATATCCAGCAATCGGTCCGCGCCTTTGTCATATTCCCAACGGGCCGCCCAACTGATAATCAAAGTATCTTGACCTATCTCGCCCCCATAAATGCTCTCTGCGCAGGAGCTCCAGGAAAAGGCCTCTTCAGTTTTCGCACTATCAAAAACGATGTCTTCTATTGGCACAGGAAGAACTCGCGACTTTTCCTCAATCTCCTCACAAATTCCGGGAGGAACACAATCAGGAAAGCGCTTGAGTAATTTCTTTACTCCTCCTAACAAGGTACTGCGGTTGTATTCAGAGTTGAACAAGACCAGATCACCGGACAAGGCCGTATAAATATTCAACAACTGGGGTTCTACCGATCGAAACGCATCAGAGCTCACTGGGTAAGCAAATTGATTCTCATGAAAATATACAACTGTAGGCACCCTAACGATTTCAGGAACTAAACCGCGCAAGGCACTTAGATCGGTCATTGAGGTTGTAACAATAAGGTCCCAACGCTGCTTCAATATTTGCGCAGTTTCCCCTCGGCCCCAGGAAAGGCTATTACCGCGAATTCGCCAGCTAAAGTATCGCGGTGGTAAGGTTAGTACGGTCCATTGCCAATCAGAAAATGCCGCTACCAGCCCTTTACGCCAACGCTTGTGACTGTCCGCATCATAAGCGGAGAGTAATAAAACTTTCATTAAATAGTAACAAGAAGAAGCGGCACCGGGATCAAGCTTAACCCCGGTAGCTATTGATTGGAGGGATTAATCGAAAGAGCGCACATTCATTAATCGTGCAAACAAGCTGGAAGTATCCCAACGAGCTCCACCAATAGCTTGTACCTCACTATAAAACTGGTCTACCAGGGCAGTTACGGGCAGTAAAGCTCCGTTATGTTGTGCCTCTTGAAGGACTATAGCCAAATCCTTACGCATCCAGTCCACAGCAAAACCGTGGTCATACTCGCCAGCTAACATAGTTTTTGAGCGGTTTTCCATTTGCCAGCTCTGTGCCGCCCCCTTGGATATCACATTGACAACCTGCTCTCCATCGAGGCCAGCTGCCTTGGCAAAATGTAAACCTTCAGCAAGCCCCTGAACGACACCCGCGATACAAATTTGATTGACCATTTTACACAGCTGGCCGCTACCTACTGGCCCCATCAGGTTGCTCGCCCGCGCATAACAGTCGATAAGAGGTTGCACTTTATCAAAGTCTGCCTTATCTCCCCCAAACATAACCGTTAAAGCACCATTCTCAGCGCCGGCCTGGCCTCCAGAGACAGGGGCATCCAGAAAACCGATTCCCTTTTCGCCAGCTGCAACTGCCAATTCCCGAGCAACATCGGCAGAGGCTGTTGTATGATCTACAAACAAAGCCCCGTCATCCATACTCGTGAATGCCCCCTGCTCTCCTGTCACCACTTGGCGGAGATCGTTGTCATTGCCTACACAGGCAAAAACAACCTCCGCGCCCTTTGCGGCTTCAGCGGGCGTTGCAAAGCTCTCTCCATCATATTCTTGTAGCCATTGATCCGCACGGCTAACAGTGCGATTGTAAATTCGCACCATGTGGCCAGCATTAGAAAGATGCCCCGCCATGGGATATCCCATCACCCCCAAGCCAATAAATGCAACTGTTGCCATTTCCTCTACCCCCATACCATCCAAATAAGTATTACACCGAGAACCAAGCGATAAATCGCGAATGGAGCCATCCCAATGCGGCTAATAAATTGAAGGAAAAAATGAATACACAAATAAGCACTAATACAAGATAAAACGGTACCAAGCAGCAAGTCATTCCATGGAACACTTTCCAGCGCAAGTAATTCAATCGTTAACAAAATAGCGCTGAGGGCAATAACAGGAATAGACATCAGGAACGAAAAGCGCGCTGCAGCCTCTCTCTTCATGCCAAGCATCAAACCAGCAGTCATTGTGATACCAGAGCGGGAGGTGCCAGGGATCAGGGCCAACACCTGTGATAAGCCAATCAGAAGTGCTTTTTTCCAATTTAACTGGGCTAGAGATTCGACCCTGCGCCCCTTTGCATCAGCCCACCAGAGTAAAATACCAAAACCAATAGTCGTAGCAGCGATAACACCGGCTGAACGCAGGTGAGTTTCTATGAACCCTTTGAATACCAGGCCTATCAGTCCCACAGGTATAGTAGCGAGAACAATTAACCAGGCCAGCCGCCCCTCATCGGTAAATTGTTTATTCGTAAATCCTCCTAGACCATCCCTAATCAGCACCCAAATATCTTTGCGGAAATAGAAAACTACTGCCAGTAAAGAGCCAAAATGAACAGCAACATCGAAGGCCAGCCCCTGGTCCTGCCAACCCAATACCTCAGAAGGTAAGATCAAGTGCGCGGAACTGGAGATGGGCAGAAACTCTGTCAGCCCCTGTATCAGGGCCAAAATTACAATCTGAAATGTTTCCATATGTTATTAAGATCGGATTTTTTGTCTTTTCTTCCAAGTCACTTCATTGCGCAAATAAACAGGCTCAAGCTCTTCAGCGGTCACTGTATGACCCTGCTCCCATAGTGGTACTGCCAGCTGCGCTATATCCCGAGCATGAATGAGGCTGGCTTGATCAACGGCAGCCAATGACGCCCCTTCAAAAGCCTCATAATGTAATCCCGGGCCCGCCCCATAGATCGGAGTACAAATCTCCGATTTCTCTAAAGACAGCAGAACCTCCTCCGGGTTCTGTACCGCCTCCGGGATCAAGCTATCGCAGGGAGAGTCACTGGAGTAAACCCCCCAATATACTTGTTGCATACGAGCATCCAGCATTGCCACGACGGGTGACTTTCCCCAGTCCGGGTGCGATCGCCGAGCTCCAAGTGCTAGGGCTGCGAGGCTGGAAACCGGAACCACCGGTAGATCTGCAGCATAAGCCAACCCCTGCACACTACTAATTGCTATACGGAGACCAGTAAATGACCCCGGCCCGCGGCTGACAGCAAGAGCATCCAGGCCTGCCAGCTTTATGCCGGCTTCTGCGAGAACGTCATCCACCATTGGCAAAAGGCGACGGGTGTGATCGCGTTCTGCCTGTACAAAACGCTCAATCAGCTGGCCATCAGATATGAGAGCAACAGAACAGGCGCCCGAAGTTGTATCCAGGGCAAGTATTTTCACAGCGTTCTTAATCCCGGTCATAAAAAGGGAGGGAATTGTGGCACGGGAGCGGAGGGGAGTCATGCCCAATATCGCAACCCGCAACTAAAAAACCCCGGACTAACCGGGGTTTATGAGGAGCCTGCCAAAGTTCACATCGTTGAGCCCATATTTATGACCCTAGGCGGCCTTTTTCGGTGGCCGGCCTCGACGGGCAGCACCAGCCTTCGGTGGACGGCCGCGACGGGCTGGAGCCTTCTTAGCAGCTGCTGTCGCAGTCGCTTTCTTGGGTCGTCCGACTCTTTTTGCTGGCTTAGCTGCTGAAGCTGCCTTCTTTGGACGACCGGCTTTTTTCGCCGTCGCTGTGGCGGCCTTCTTGGGGCGTCCAGGCTTTTTCGCTGCTGTGGCCTTGACTGCAGGTTTCTTCTTGGCCTTTTGAGTTTCGGCTTTTAATTTGGCTTTAGCCTTCTTCTCTAACTCTTTAACTTTAGCGGCAGCTTTCTTTGCAGCTGCTTTAACCTTAGCTTCAGCCTTCTTCTCAGCAGCCTTCAATTTCTTGGCATGAGCCTTTTCTTTGGTTTTTACCCAGCGTGTTTCAAATGCCTTGAGTGCGGCAGCTAACTCTTTATCTGCTTTGCTGGAGAGGCTCTTAGAGAGACTTTCCACCTTTTCTTTTGCAGCAGCTTCAGCCATATGTACGGCATCCATAGCCTTAGCTTTGGCAAGATCCATCTTTGCCGCTGCCAGCTTGGCGCGCAAATCCTTTGCCTTACTATTGGCACTGGCCAGCGAAGTTTTCGCTGTTGCCGCATTACTTTTCTGCGCTCGAGCCTTAGCCTTAGCAACACGGTCCATTTGCGCATCCAGCGATTTAGTCGCTGAATCTACCGCCTTCTGCGCTTTCACGACCGCTGGCGACGCTGCGGTCGCACTAGTTGCTCGTTTCGCGCGTGTACCTTTTTTTACTACTCTTGCCATCCCTTGTCTCCTCACTGAAAGAAGAAGTACATCCAAAAGTGTGCCGGCAGCATTGCCTTTTAGCTATCGAATAAAAACTGGAATCGGCCGTTTTTATTACTTATGCAGAGCGCCGCACCGCCTATTTCGATACAACTTTATCAAAGTTAATAAAAATACCCGGCATTGCAAGTAAAAAAGCGAAAAATGAGAAACTTTTTATAAAAAAAGTATATTTTTCTTATCAATTTTCACTTTTGGGTCCCGTTTTAGCACTTTGGTAGAAATTATTTTGTCCCATTGAGCTTAGTTTGCACAATTTCCGCAAGCGCCTCTATATGATCCTCACGCAAATTTAATGCAGGAATATATCGGTAGTCACTGCCCCCAGCATCAATAAAATTAGCGCGATTCTCTACCGAAATTTCTTCCAATGTTTCCAGGCAATCCGCAGAAAAAGCCGGGCAAATTACATCGACACTACTAACTCCTGTTTTACCCCATTCAATAAGGGTCTTATCGGTGTATGGCTGTAGCCACTCTGCCTTACCAAAGCGCGATTGAAATGTGACTTGCCACTTATCCTCACTGATTTCTAGTTCATCCGCTAATAACCGTGCGGTTTCCATGCAATGGCGATAATAGGGGTCCCCCTTATCAACATTGGCTTTTGGGATACCGTGAAATGAAAGTAACAATTTTTCCGCTGGCCCTGCTTTTTCCCAGTGTTCTTTTACTGAATTGGCCAGGGATTTTATGTAGAGCGGATTTTGGTAATAATCTCGAATCAGAGAAATATCCGGAATATCGCGACTATTGCGAAAAATTTGCGCCACCTGATCATAAATTGCTGCAGTTGTGGTAGCCGAATATTGGGGATATAGGGGAAGCACTATAAAAGACTCGAAACCTTTCTCGCGCAGAGTTTCTATGGTGTTGTCGAGGCGGGGCTCACCATAAGTCATGGCATATTCAACAGCGACATCGCAACCTTTTGCTTTTAAACGCTGCTGCAACAGCTCTGCTTGCTTCTGCGTATAGTAGAGAAGCGGCGATCCTTCCACTTTTGTTTCATCTGCACTGCTATTCCATATTTCCGCATAGGCAGGGGCAATACGTTGTGGACGAAAAGGCAGTACCAAGCAGTTCAATATGGTCAGCCAGATTGGCCGCGGTATCTCGACAACCCTCGGATCTGAAAGGAATTCCCGCAAAAAACTTCTTACTGCTGTAGGTATAGGCTCAGCTGGAGTACCTAAATTCATCAAAATTATTGCCGTAGACATAAACCGCCCCGTTAGAAATCTTATCCTTTCAAGAAATCCTGCCAGTTATCGGGCAGGGAAGAGCGCATACTGCCAGGCCAATACCGCCGTGATCAACTCGCTCTATATCACTTCTGGAGATACAAAAAAGCCCCCAAGTGGGGGCTTTTAAAAAATGTTAGCGATGATCTCAGCTGAGAGCTTCCAACACTTTCTCGCGAATCTCATCCATACCGCCAACACCCATTACCTTGCTGTACTTGGGAGCCGCTTCAGGAGAGCGCGCTTCCAGCTCGCGATAGAAGCCTACCAGCGGTGCCGTCTGCTCGTGATAAACCGCCAAACGGTTGCGAACAGTTTCTTCAGTATCATCTGTTCGCTGGATCAGTGCCTCGCCAGTCACATCATCGACACCCTCAGCCTTGGGCGGGTTGTATACGATGTGATAGACGCGACCAGAGTTTTCATGAACCCGGCGGCCCGAGAGACGCTTTACGATTTCTTCATCGTCAACAGCGATCTCCAGAACATGATCGATATGTACATCGGCTTCCAGAAGGGCTTCAGCCTGGGGAATGGTGCGAGGGAAGCCATCGAACAGGAACCCTTTAGCGCAGTCTTCCTGGGCAATGCGCTCTTTAACTAACGCAATGATCAGGTCGTCAGAAACCAATTTTCCCGCGTCCATAACATCCTTGGCCTGTAGGCCAAGAGGGGTACCCGCCTTCACCGCAGCGCGAAGCATATCGCCGGTGGAGATCTGCGGAATGCCGAACTTCTCTGTTATGAATTGAGCCTGAGTGCCCTTGCCGGCTCCCGGCGCGCCCAAGAGAATAATTCGCATGTTCAGTAAGCCTCCAATACTATCGACGAACCAAAAGCCGCCGCGCTAAAAGAGCGCTACCTTACACTCACACCTCAGATTGGGCAAGATTGCTACCGATACCCCCACAATCCATACAAACCACAGAGTACTAAAAGGGGCTTAAAGCTCCGCTCTATGTAAGCCTGTTAAGATCCCTAGCTATCAGCACCGGGCTCCCGCTGAACTTTGGCCTTGTCCCAAAGTCTGTCCAGTTCCTCCAGCGTTGCCTCTGATACTTGCCGACCTTCACTGTGTAAACTGGACTCAACATAACCAAAACGCCGCTCAAATTTCCTGCTACACCCCCGCAAAGCTGCCTCAGGATCAACCTTCAGGTGGCGGGATGCATTCACACAAGAGAAAAGCAGATCCCCCAGCTCCTCCTTTGCATGCTCCGTATCCCCATTTGTCACAGCCTCTCGCAGCTCTGCAACTTCTTCCTCAATCTTATCAAGGACACCATCAATATTGGGCCAGTCAAAACCGACACGGGAGGCGCGCTTCTGTAATTTGGCCGCACGCGTCAAAGCCGGCAGCCCCACAGCTACTCCTGCCAGGGTTCCTGCGTCCCCTTTGGCAGTGCGTTCGGCCTCTTTAATCGCCTCCCAATTCCTCTTTACTTCAGCTTCATCAAGAGCTTCGGCAGAGCGGTCGCCGTAGAGGGTTCCACTTGGAAAGATATGGGGATGCCTGCGCACTAGTTTGCGTACCAAAGTGTCAACAATCTGGGGGAAATCAAAGTGGCCTTTCTCACGCCCTAACTGGGCATAAAAAATGACTTGGAAGAGTAGATCTCCGAGCTCTTCGTGCAGGTGCTCAAAGTCTTCCTGCTCAATAGCCTCTGCTACCTCATAGGCCTCTTCAATCGTAGAGGGGACAATACTGGCAAAGTCCTGTTTCAGGTCCCAAGGGCAACCGCCCTCAGGGCTGCGAAGCTGAGCCATCAAGTGGAGGAGGTCCTCCACAGAGTAATTCTTTTCCACGTTATTCCTTACTCAGCGTTCAGCGCAGAATTCGCCGCTTTGCCGCTGCCACATTGGGCAGTTGATTGATCCGATGTAAAACTTGGCTCAACTCTTCAAAGTTGTGGATCTCAGCAGTCACGATCATTTCTACCGTATGCTTGTTCTTATTAGAGCGGGTTTGCATAGCGGTAATATTAATTTTCTGACTGTCCAGCATCACCGTGACATCCCGCAACAGGCCCTGGCGATCGTAGGCTTCGATCATAATTTCAACGGCGTAAAGTTCACGGGGTTTTTCCGCCCAACTTACCTGGAGTACCCTTTCAGACTCCTCAACCTGCATACGCAGCATATTTGCGCAGTCTTTACGATGTATAGAAACCCCGCGCCCAAGGGTGATATACCCCATAATTTCATCGCCTGGAACGGGGTTACAACAGCCGGCAATGTGGGTGAGCAAATTACCCACTCCGTCGATATAGACATCTGCCTTGCCTTCTCCCCGGGCAACTGGAGCCGTCAGCGATGGTACCCGAGGCACATTGTCGACCTTCACCATTCGCTGGGCTGCGTTGAGAACCTGACCCACGCCTATATCACCGGCACCCACTGCCGCATAGAGGTCCTCTAGGGAATGCATGTTGAGCTTGGCTGCCAACTTATCGAAATCGAAATCACTCAGCGCCAGCTGCTTAAATTCCCGGTCGAGAATACTGCGGCCATCGGCGATATTCTGATCCCGAGCCTGCTGCTTAAACCAGTGAATAATCTTGGCTCGCGCACGGGAGGTAGTGATATAGGCCATGCCCGAAGAGAGCCAATCGCGACTCGGAGCTTCGAGTTTTCCTGTGAGGATTTCAACCTGATTGGCTGTCTCCAACCGGTGGTTGAGCGGCACGATTCGGCCATCTACTTTAGCCCCGCGGCAACGATGACCAATTTCTGTATGGATCTTGTAGGCAAAATCTAATGGTGTTGCACCCCGAGGCAGGTCTACAACATGACCGCCGGGGGTAAATACATAAATACGTGAATCTGCCTCACTGGAGCGCAAATCATCTTGTAGTGGGTTACCTCCCACCTCTTCATGCCAGTCGAGCACCTGACGCAACCAGGATATTTTTTGCTCGTAGCTATCTTTACTCTCGCTCTTAAGATCAGTGCCCTTGTAACGCCAGTGAGCACAAACACCGTATTCCGCCTCTTCATGCATAGCAAAAGTTCGGATCTGAACCTCGAGCACCTTTCGCTCGGGGCCAATTACAGCCGTGTGCAGAGAGCGATAACCGTTTTCTTTGGGGGAGGCGATATAATCATCGAATTCATTCGGTATGTTGCGCCAGAGGTTGTGCACTATACCCAGAACCGCATAGCAATCCCTTACAGTTGGGACAAGAATACGCACTGCGCGAATATCATAAACCTGGGAGAAGCCGATATTTTTCCGGCGCATTTTCCGCCAGATACTATAGATATGCTTTGCCCGCCCGTAGACATCACCTTCAATATGGGCGCGCTCGAGTTCAGAGCGCAATAGCTCCAATACCTCATCGATATACTGCTGCCGAGCCAGTCTTTTCTCATCCAGCAAGCGAGCAATCTGCTTGTAATCTTCCAGCTCAAGATAGCGAAAAGATAGATCTTCTAATTCCCATTTGATATGACCAATTCCCAGGCGGTGGGCAAGGGGTGCATAAACATCGGCCACTTCACGAGCAACTCTTTGGCGTTTAGCCGGCTCTGAGTTTTTTGCAGCACGAATAGCACAGGTACGCTCAGCGAGTTTGATCAAAGCAACTCGCACGTCGTCGACCAATGCTACCAGCATACGCCGGATATTCTCTGAATGTTCCTCTACCGCACCACTCGGGCTCTCTTCTCCGGTATCTGCGCTGCGACTGCGAATCGCAGCCATACGCAAAACGCCACGAATCAGCTTGGCAACTCGCTCACCAAATTCTTTTTCCACAGCTTGCAGTGGCAGGCGTTTTTCACGTACGGCACGGTACAGCACCGCCGCGACAAGTGCTTCCGAGTCTATTTGTAAGTCGGCGAGAATCTCAGCCATCTCAAGGCCAGTGGCAAAACTGCTAGCGCCCTCAGCCCAGATATTTTCCGCCTCAATCGCGCGCTGTTCTGCTTCGGCACTCACCTCAGCTGCGCGCCGCAAAGTTACTATCGCAGAACCATCCAGGCCCGCGAGTTTCTGTACATGGCGCAACCAGGATTCAAGGTCGAGTTCACCTTCTCCACCAAAGGAATGATGCTTTCTTACTTGAACCATGTTTTAACAAGAGTCATTTGTGTTATTGGCATAATTTTGTCGTTACCTGGCTTAGCAGCACATTTACTCAGTGCTCATGCTGGATTAAGCGCTTCTCTATCATAGGTTTGAACTCACCAAAGTCCATGATTTTCTGTATACATTTCAATAAGCTGCGCGAAATTCAGCAGTTTTTCGTACCAATTTGAGTGGGAGGGTATAAGTCTTGTCCAGCTTGTTGACCTTTTAACCAACAGTAAACCTGGAAAACCAATGCCTATAGAAAACTAAAATTGTGATATTGGGGAATATCGAGAGAAGTGAACAGGTTGCATTTGTTACTTAAAAGTGAATTTCTCCACCTCTACATGAACACAAAACAAGGCTTTACCGAACTTTACAAACTATCAGTTTTTTGTCTTTACCGGCTTAGTTATTGCTTTTTTTAACTGGCAATGCACATATAGCAGGAGGATTAGAGGCTCCCCCCAAAAAAAGGGGCAAAAGAGATGATTGTAAATTGATTGGCGAATCACTTTACAAAGCTGCGAATCTCACAAAGTTTTTGTTAGTAGATATCAGGCACAATGCTGGAGTTAAAGCACTTTATTTCCAGCATTGATCAATAAAATAAGATAAATTAGAGAATAAAAAGTAAGAACTATTTTGGGGAGGCAAAAAGTCCTGAAGATAAATAACGATCTCCACGATCACAGACAATTGCAACAATCGTCGCATTTTCTAGCTGCACAGACAGCCTTAAAGCACCGGCTACCGCCCCTCCAGAGGAAACGCCACAAAAAATACCCTCTTCTTTCGCCAGCCTGCGAGTCATATCCTCAGCTTCTCGCTGGTCCATATCCATGACCAGATCCACTTGCTCAGGAACAAAAATCTTAGGTAAGTATGCCTCCGGCCAACGGCGAATCCCCGGAATACTGGAGCCTTCAGTTGGCTGCAATCCCACGATTTGAATATCGGGATTTTGCTCCTTCAAGTAACGCCCGCATCCCATAATGGTACCGGTTGTACCCATTGAGGAGACAAAGTGAGTCACCGTTCCAGAGGTCTGCTGCCAAATCTCCGGACCGGTTCCCTCATAGTGGGCCAGTGGATTATCGCTATTGGTAAACTGGTTCAGTACCAATCCTTTCTTATCCTCTTGCATTTGCAAAGCTAAGTCCCGCGCACCCTCCATACCTTCTTCAGCGCTAACCAATATCAACTCAGCGCCATAAGCTGTCATTGAAGCCTTGCGCTCCTCGGTAGCACTGTCTGGCATAATCAATATCATTTGATAGCCCTTAATCGCTGCAGCCATTGCCAGGGCAATTCCCGTATTACCGCTGGTGGCTTCAATCAGGGTATCTCCTGGAGAAATATATCCTGCAGCTTCCGCATGGTTGATCATTGAAAGTGCCGGGCGGTCTTTTACCGAACCCGCAGGGTTATTGCCTTCCAGCTTGAGCAAAACAGTATTACTGGTATCACCTGGCAGGCGCTGTAGTTTAACCAGCGGGGTATTGCCTACGCAGTCAGCAATTGTTGGATAATCCATAATGCAATAAATTCCAGAAAAATCTCGCGGAGTCCAAGTGTACAGCAAGCGGTACTATGCACTAAATACCGTCTACTTTGGTCTACTCCCTACCCAGGTTATTAAGGGAGATATACCTGAAGCGGTATTATTCAGATGGCTATGCCGCGCTATCTAATCTTGGCAAAGTGAATCTTTGAGCCTCTAAAACGCGCATATTGTGACAAAAAAGAAGTGTTTTCTGATAAGTGAATGAGTGCGCTCAGATGTACATAACGGTAAAATGAGGGAAAAATAATCGTACAAGGCCCCTCTTAACATGGCCCCAGGCAACCCTATTCTCTCAATCGAGGAACCAGAGCAACCTCGATCCTTAAGAACCCTGGTATTTCGCCTTACTGTAGCACCTGCACTAATCCTGTCCCTGCTTCTCGCTCTCGTTTTCACCCTGCAGCAAATGCACGATCGTCGCCAATTGCTATTGAGCCACGGTAGAGCCAGCGCCGAGCAATTAGCTGAACTAATTGAGATGAGCGGGGGCCATCCGGCTGAACTTAGAATGGAATGGCTGCGCAAAAGTCTGCTGGCACTTATGCTGGAAAAAGATATGGTCAGGTCTGTTCATGTCTACTCCACCGAACCCAGCCCCAAGCTAGCCCTCAACCCCAGCACCGGACTCAGCTTGCTCGCCAGTGTCGGGCCGCGTCCACGCACCCCCATTAGCAAGGAAACTCTTAACAAGCGCGAACCCTTTATTTTTGAAGATGACGAGACCCTTCAGGTTTTACAACCTTTGAAAGGTGATATCACAACCTGCTGGATAAGTATTGAGCTACATCGCCCCTATTTCCTAGTGGGAACTTACCAAGTTTTACTCGTAGGCTTGGTAGGGTTGATTCTCTGTACACTGGCCGCCCTGGCATGGTCGGTCATCATGTCTGAGCGCTTTGCTCACAGCCTGATTAGAATGGGGCATACTCTGGAGGCGATTGGCAGAGGTGAGTTTGATCGACGCACCCATGAAACGGAGAATCGAGAACTCGCTCAACTGGGAAACCAAATTAACGAGATGGCTGAAAACCTGTCCAGTTACCAACAGGAATACAAAGCCAACCTGCTCCAGTCTATGGATGACCTGCGCCAATCCCTGGACAGTATGGAAGAACAAAATATTGAGCTGGACTTAGCACGTAAAAGGGCGCAGGAAGCAAGCAGGATTAAATCGACGTTCCTAGCCAATACCAGTCACGAGATTCGCACACCTTTAAATGGCATTATCGGTTTTACCAACCTGTTGTTAAAAACTGGAATTGATGAGCTACAGCAGGATTACCTGCAAACCATTTTACGCTCATCGGAAAACCTGTTGACCACCATCAACGACATCCTGGACTTTTCCCGCATCGAATCTGGCAACCTGGTCCTTGACCATATCCCTATGGACCTTGGCTTACTACTTGAAGAGACCCTGCAAATACTGGCCCCAAATGCCTATGAGCACCACCTGGAACTGGTGCCCTTGATCGATTCTCAACTCCCTCCCACTTTAATCGGGGACCCATTGCGAATTAAGCAAATACTCACAAACTTGGTGGGTAACGCGGTGCGTAGCTCAGCGAATGGCAATATTCCCGTACGCTTGTCAGTACATAGCATTAATAACTCAGAACTTGTACTCCGTATCTCGGTTACCGGCCTGGGTAACCGTATTGACGAGGCCGGTCGCCGGGAAATTGAGAGCATCCTTACCAGTAAGTCCCCACAGCTCACCCAACAAATCAGTGCAAATGGTTTAGGGATGTCTATAGCCCGGAGCCTGGTTGAGAGAATGAGCGGCTGTACAGGTATTGAAGAAACAGCCAATGACGGCAGTACCTGCTGGGTGCAAATTTCCCTCCAGGCTGAACGCAATCGCGGCATGTATCCGCGTATTCAATATCCCGGCTGCCGAATATTACTTGCAGACCCCAACCCAGTTACACGGACCCAGGTAGCCCAGCTACTCAGCCAATGGCAAGTGGAGCCCATAGAACTCGGCGATACCGATACTCTGCAACCGGCAATCGAGCAAATGTGGCGGCACGATGCCCTACCGGATGCTGTTATTATCGATACAGCTACAGCCAAAGGTGATTTTGATAATTTCAGTAGCAAAGTGCAGTCGCTGGTTGATACCTATCAGTGCCGCGTGATCGTACTGGGCCCACCCGCTGAATTGCGTCGCTGCTACGACCAACTACGCACCCGCACTCTCACTTTCCTTAGCAAACCCGTCACCCGAGACAATTTGCTGCGATCCCTGAAACGAGCAGTACCACAGCAGGGGCAGCAGCGGGTTAGTGGCGGGGTACAGGCGCTACCGTGGCCCGCACCACCGCGCGTGCTGGCAGTGGATGACCACGCGGCAAACCGCCGACTGGTCGGCGAACTTCTGCGAGCACAAGATGTAGAAGTCGTTATTGCAGCAAGCGGCGAAGAAGCTCTACAGCTCTGGCAGCAGGGAGCTTTCGACCTGGTGTTTATGGATATTCAAATGCCCGAAATGGATGGTATCGAAGCTACACGTCTGATTCGTGAGCAGGAGACCGGCCGCCGTACTCCAATCATTGCCCTCACCGCCCACGCCGGCGCCGAAGAAAAAGCACGCCTGCTGTCTGCGGGACTGGACGACTACTTAAGCAAGCCTGTTAGCGAGGCCCAGCTCTCCCATATGATCAAGCGCTGGCTTAAGATCATCACTCCCCAGGCCGCAGAAAAAGTGAAGATTGAGGAGATGCGCCTGGTAGACATTGGCGAATGCCTGACCCTCGCCAACGGCGATGCCAAGCTGGCCAGGGACATGCTGCGCATGTTGATTGACGGTCTCAGTTCAGATGAGAGAGAACTGGAAAGGTTGTACAACCTTGGGGATTACAAGGGCATGTTCGAACTCACTCATCGCATGCACGGTGGCTGCTGCTATTGCGGAGTTTCACGCTTGAGAGAATCAACTTGCGTGTTACAAGAGGCATTGCGCACTATCCAAGGGTCCGATGCCCAAGCCTTTGACCAGCGCAAACTCAATGCTGTTCTCAGGGAGATCCGGGCCCTGCGCGAGTGGGCTTCTGAACAAGACTTGGATGCGCTCTTTGGCCTGGAGGTAGTTGCCTAGCAGGATTCAAATACGACGAATGCCAGGGCCGAGTCTTTTTCATCAGACAGGCTGAGGTGGATTCTGTCCACACCAAGTTTTTCGGCCCTCTCCTCAGCTGCACCCGCCAGCACCACCTGCGGTGCAGCTCCCTTGCGGCGACGGACATCGATGTCTTGCCAGGAAACCCCTTCACCAATCCCAGTGCCCAAGGCCTTGGCTACAGCCTCCTTTGCCGCAAATCGCTTGCACAGATATGCAGCACGGATGGGCTCAGCCATAGCATAAAAGTCCTTCCTCTCCGCACTGTTAAGAACACGCTCAACAAAGCGATCACCAAAGCGCTGCCACGCCACCTCGATACGGTCGTAGTTACAAATATCGGTGCCAATACTAACAATCATTTTTTTCCGTAAACCTGTCGAAAAAGCTCTCTGCTCTGCAAAGGCTTATCCCCCAATACTTTCCTCAACAATAATCGTGTAAGGCGCTTTGCAGGTGCTAAAGCTTCACCTGACCAGACACCCCCATTCATAGCGCTGTCCATCCCCAATAGTTCGGCACCTGAAAAAAAACACTCTCCCAGCCTCTCATCTTTGGAGCGGTGAACAGGAATTAAACCCCACTCATCATCCAGGCGATAAACCCCATCTTCACTTACAGGGTCTCCTTGCAGGCCGCTAATATTGAGGGACGGGCAGGTACCGAGCTCCAGGAGCAGTTGTAACTCAAAGCGACGAAGCGGACCTTTCAGTTCAGCATTGGAGAGTCCCTCCAGCTGGGACAGAGATTCCAGCAGGCTCTGATAAGCTGCAAACAGCGTGTAATGCGCCTCGCCCTCGGGAAGGAGCCTTACCATCAGTTCATTGGCATAAAGGCCCGCATAAACCGCTCGGCTCTTGAGCCATAGTGGTACACCAACATTTTCGACTGGACCGAGCGTTTTAAGTGAACCAGCTCCCATCAATGTGACAAGCAACGGGGTGAAAGGCTGCAACGCTTGTTGGCGGCGCTGCTTGTCACGGCGGGCCCCACGGGCGACACAGCCCAGCCGGCCGTAATCGGGAGTGAAAAGCTCCAGGATCAAACTGGAGTCTTTATAGGGCCGCGAATGGAGGATATATGCGGGTTGAGGCGGTTGAGGCGTTTTCATAGGTGCAGAGGAAATTGCCCTGATGATTACTCGTCTCTGTAACCGAGACTGCGCAGAGCCCGCTCATCATCAGACCAACCAGATTTCACCTTCACCCACAAATTGAGCATTATCTTGCTATCAAACAAGCGCTCCATATCTTCTCTAGCCTGGCTGCCAATCTGTTTGATTCGCTCGCCCTTATTTCCAATGATGATACGTTTTTGGCCCGCTCGCTCAACCAAAATAGCAGCGCTGATATGCAAGACCTTACCCTCTTGGGCAAACTCCTCTACCTCCACAGTAACTTGGTAGGGAACCTCGGCACCCAATTGACGCATAATCTTTTCGCGAACAATTTCTGCTGCGAGAAAGCGCGAGCTGCGGTCGGTCACTTGATCTTCGGGGAAGAAATGCTGCCCCTCAGGCAAGTGCTTCAGAATAACCTCTTCCAGAGTATCCAGATTTACGTTGCGCAAGGCTGATATGGGAACAATTTCAGCTTTCGGATGCTCCTCAGCCAGGGCTTGTAACTGGGGCAGTAGATCAGCTTTATCTTCGAGCTGGTCCACCTTGTTCACGGCGATAATTAATGGGCATTTAATACCGCGCAGCTTATCTGCCACCAACTGGTCTGCCTCACTCCAACGAGTGCGCTCTACAACAAACACCACTACATCCACGTCCCGCGCAGCGCTGGCGGCAGCTCGGTTCATATAGCGGTTAATCGCTTTTTCTTGATCGGAGTGCAGGCCCGGTGTATCGACAAAAATAATCTGGTTTGGACCTTCGGTTTTAATACCGAGCATATTGTGGCGGGTGGTCTGCGGCTTGCGCGAAGTAATCGCGAGTTTCTGCCCCAGCAGGTGGTTCAACAGTGTGGATTTTCCCACATTGGGGCGGCCGACAATCGCGACATAGCCACAGCGAGAAGGTTGTTCGCTCAAGAAATTTCTCCGAAAGAGTTGGAGGTCTCCGGGAAGCCCCGGAGCCAGAAGCGCCCCCAGTGATACAGGAGGCTATCATTACGATGCGGGAAATGGATCCGGCGCGTCGTTTCTATTGTAAGGTTAGTCCTGCCCGGTGAGGAGCTTATAAGCTTCCACCGCCGCAGTCTTTTCAGCATTACGGCGACTGCTGGCTTCGCCTTTTACGGGCTGCGTAAGGCCACTGACACGGCACTCCACTACAAAGTGCTGTGCGTGTTCAGCGCCAGAAACATCTACGACTTTATATTCCGGCAGAGGTTTTTTTCGAGCCTGCAGCCACTCCTGCAAGCGAGTTTTGGGATCCTTCACGGTCTCTAATGATAGGCCCTGCAAGCGCAATGCAAACCACTCAAGTACCCGGGCGCGCGCAGCCTCCAAACCGGCATCCAGATAGATGGCCCCAATAAGAGCCTCTACGGCATCGGCCAGAATCGATGCCCGACGAAAGCCGCCACTTTTCATTTCACCTTCACCGAGGCGCAGGCAATCGCCAATTTCCAACTCCCGCGCAAGTTTTGCCAGGGTTTCACCGCTAACTAATTGTGCCCTCAAGCGGCTCAACTGCCCCTCGCGCCCGTTGGGGAACTGCTCGTAAAGTGCCGCGCCGATAGTGAACCCGAGTATCGAGTCGCCGAGAAACTCCAGGCGCTCATTATTACGACTCCCGTGGGATCGGTGAGTAAGAGCCAACTCAAGCAGCTCGGCCTGATCAAAATCATGGCCGAGGCGCTTGCAAAGGCGTTCCAATAAAAGATCAGTCACGTTTGCGGAATTGCTCCAGATCGATCAGCGCATCACAGCAAAGCTCCGGCTTCGCAGTGTCGAGCTGTTTATTAAACTTCATCACAACATCTACGTTGTATATCAGCGGCTGGCGCAGTTCGTAATTGATGCTCACAACAGAACCCTTTGCGCCACGAACTACCTGCACAGATTTAGTAGGCTCTCCGCGCACATTGTTTACCAGGAAAAAACGGTTCAGCTCTTTTTTAATCTGACCCGTGGTCATTTCTTCCAGGTTTGGGTTTTGACCGAGGGTTTTTAGCCCTTCGTTAACGTAACGAGCATCTAGGTAGGCCGGTGCCATCTTGGACACACAGGTCAAAGCAAATCCCAACATCGCGATAATCAGCAGCCAACCCCAGTAGCTCATACCGCGCTGCTGCTGCAGTGAAAGGTTGAGTTTACTACCCATAACTATGCCCTCTATCCTTTATAAATAACCGGGCTAACGCCCGGCTGGTTTCTTTATTGGATTGAGCCTACACGCTTAAAGCTGGGCAAACTGAGCAACTTGTCCCAGTGCATCCAAATGGCGAAAGCTTTGCCGACGATATCCTTCTCTGGGACAAAGCCCCACTCCCGGCTATCGAGACTGTTATCGCGGTTATCGCCCATCATAAAATAATGCCCTTCCGGCACTACACCACTAAAGTTACTGTACTGCCGGGGGCGGACACTTTTCTGCATCTCGTGGCGATAGCCATCGAGATCTTCCCACATGACTTCTGTTTGCGGGTTACTTGGCGGGATAGCCCGGATCAATTCTTGGCGAGCCATCTCACCGTTGACATAGAGCACATTGTTCTTCAGCTCTATCTTGTCACCGGGTAACCCAATCACCCGCTTGATGTAGTAAGTATCGTTATTGTGGGGTGGAAAGAACACCATGACATCGCCGCGCTTGGGCTCACCCACATCCATTACCTTGGTTCGGGACACTGGCAAGCGCACACCGTAGGCATACTTGTTGACCAGAATAAAATCCCCGACTTCCAATGTTGGAATCATTGAACCTGAAGGAATCTGGAAGGGCTCGACAATAAAAGAGCGCAGAACAAATACGATCGCCAGAATCGGGAAGAAAGACTTCGCGTACTCGACAACGATCGGATCTTCTTGCTGGTCCCCGACATTCTTCTTGCGTTGACGGGCGAAAAACAGACTGTCAACTAACCAGATTCCGCCACTAATCACAACCAACCACAGCAGAATCAGAGGTAAATTTATATCCATTACTTTTCTCTACTATCCCTTATTTTTCATCGTGGCGCAGGGCCGAAGCCCTACTGATCCACCTTCAGTACCGCCAGGAATGCCTCCTGCGGCACTTCAACACGGCCCAACTGCTTCATTCTGCGCTTACCCGCTTTCTGCTTCTCCAGCAGCTTCTTCTTACGAGTAACATCACCACCGTAACATTTGGCCGTCACGTTTTTGCGCAGCGCCTTCACCGTGGTTCTCGAAACCACCTGACCACCAATAGCCGCCTGGATCGCCACATCAAACATCTGACGGGGAATCAGCTCTTTCATCTTTTCCGCCATTGCGCGGCCTTTCTGCTGCGCATTATCGCGGTGGACAATCAGCGCCAGAGCATCCACTCGGTCACCATTAATCAGGATATCCAGTCGCACCAACTTGGCCGCTTCAAAACGGACAAAGCTGTAATCCAAAGAGGCAAAGCCGCGGCTTACGGATTTGAGGCGGTCGAAGAAGTCCATAACCACTTCGCTCATCGGCAGTTCATAGCGCAGGGACACTTGTGAACCTACGTATTGCATGTCCTTTTGAATACCGCGTTTTTCCACACACAGAGTGATGACATTGCCCAGATACTCCTGAGGTACAAGAATATTCACCTCGGCAATCGGCTCCCTCATCTCTTCGATGGAGCCTACATCGGGTAAGCGCGATGGATTATCTACCATCACTATCTCACCATCTGACTGCTCAACTTCATAAACCACGGTCGGCGCTGTGGTAATAAGATCCAGATCGTATTCCCGCTCCAGACGCTCCTGGATGATTTCCATATGCAGCATGCCGAGGAAGCCACAACGGAAACCAAAGCCCAGCGCATCGGATGTTTCTGGCTCGTAGAACAGGGAGGCATCGTTCAGCGACAGCTTCTCCAGCGCATCCCGGAAAGCCTCATAATCATCTGAACTAACCGGGAACAAGCCTGCATAAACCTGGGGCTTAACCTTCTGGAAGCCCGGCAGCATATCAATGTCATCGGCGCCCTTAGCATGGGTCAGCGTATCGCCCACAGGAGCGCCATGAATATCCTTGATCCCTGCAACCACAAAGCCCACTTCACCTGCGCGAAGTACACCGGTTTCGTGGCGCTTGGGTGTAAAGATTCCCACGCTGTCCACAACATGGGCACGACCGATAGATTTGGTGACAATCTTTTCTTTGGTTTTCAGGGTGCCCTGGACAACACGCACCAAGGAAACAACGCCCAGGTAGCTGTCAAACCATGAGTCGATAATCAGCGCCTGTAGAGGAGCATCGACATCGCCTTCCGGCGGTGGTACCAAGCGCACCAGATCTTCCAGTACATCCTCAACACCGAGGCCAGACTTAGCACTGCAACGAGTCGCTTCGGCGGCATCGATACCGATAATATCTTCAATTTCTTCGGCAACCTTTTCAGGGTCCGCCTGGGGCAAGTCCATCTTGTTCAAGACAGGGATAACTTCCAACCCCTGTTCAATGGCTGTATAGCAGTTGGCAACCGATTGGGCCTCAACGCCCTGGGCGGCATCTACCACCAGTAGCGCGCCTTCACAAGCTGCCAGAGAACGGGACACTTCATACGAAAAATCCACGTGTCCGGGGGTATCAATAAAGTTCAGCTGATAGGTCTTACCATCGCGCGCTTCATAGTCGAGCGTCACACTCTGCGCCTTGATGGTAATCCCACGCTCGCGCTCGAGCTCCATGCTGTCCAGCACCTGTTCAGCCATCTCCCGATCGGAGAGGCCACCACAGTCCTGGATAAAGCGGTCAGCCAGGGTAGATTTCCCGTGGTCGATATGGGCAATAATGGAGAAATTGCGGATATGAGAGAGATCTGTGGCCACTGCGGAATAAAAACCCTTGCAAAATCAAATGATTAGCTGGCTATAGTGCCAACTGTGTGGCGCAAGTCTAACAGAACTCATGGACAGAGGTGAGAGCTAGGTGGCCCAATGGGCCACCAATCGCTGGAAAGCGGCTAGCTTTCGATCTTAATTGTACGGAAAGTGGACTGCCCGGCGCGGAAGAAGCGAATCGGCAATAGCTCATCCTCCGGCAGATCCTTGACGACAGTTTTGTAGTCACTAATGTCGCCAACTTCTTCAAAACCAAGTTGCGCGATGATATCGCCACTGCGCAAACCTGCTTTGGCACCGGGCTTGCCTGGAATCACTTGCTTCACCAGCACCCCAGTTTCCACATTCCAGCGCTGCTTCAGAATATCGGGAATTTCCTCAACCACGACTCCCAGGCGCCCACCCACTCCAGAGCTGGGATTGGCTGCCACTTGCCTCGCTTCATCTTCAGAACCCGGCAGGGTGCCGACAGTAACACTCAGGCGCTCGGGTTTACGATTGCGGATCAACTCCACCTGGGCCTGTGTACCCGGTCGAATCTGGCCTACAACGTGCGGCAGGTCACCAAAAACTCCTATCTTCTGACCATGGAAGCGCAAAATGATATCACCGGGCATAATTCCCGCTTGAGCTGCGGGCGACCCAGGGCTCACCTGATCGATCAGGGCGCCGGCGGGCTTACCAAGGCCCATGGCTTCCGCCATATTGCGGTCGACATTACTGATTCCCACTCCGAGCCATCCGCGATCCACCCGCCCTTTTTCTTTTAACTGGGCAACCACATCCTGGGCAAGGCTTGCGGGAATAGCGAAGGAGAGCCCGATAGAACCGCCACTGCGGGTATAGATCTGCGAGTTGATACCCACTACTTCGCCATCCAGGTTAAACAGCGGGCCTCCGGAATTTCCGGGGTTAATTGCAACATCTGTCTGGATAAAAGGAACGTAATTCTCGCGGCTCTCATTGGGGATACTGCGCCCCATCGCACTGACGATCCCGGCGCTTGCCGAGTAGTCCAAGCCGAAGGGAGAGCCAATAGCGACAACCCATTCTCCCACCTGCAGTTCTTCGGAATCCCCCCAGCGTACTGACGACAGGTCCTCCGCGTCGATCTTTAACAGGGCCAGGTCGGAGCGCACATCCTTGCCAATAACCTGCGCCTCGTATTCGCGACGATCAGTCAATGTAACGGTTACCTGGTCTGCACCATCGACCACGTGATTATTGGTTACGATATAACCGTCTTCAGAGATGATAAAGCCGGAACCCATACTCGCTACCGGACGCTGCTGGCGCTGGCGCGGCTCGAAAAGGTGGCGGAAGATATCGGGAATTTCCTGCTGAAGCTGCGGCTGGCTGCTGCGACTAGTGCGGTTGCGATCAACCGTGTTGATTTTGACGACTGCCGGAGAGTTATCTTCGATTAACTCCGTAAGTTCGGGTAGTCCGCGGGCACTGGCAGCCCCGGAAACCAACAGACACAGAACCAGTAGATATTGTGTACAACGTTTAACCATAGGTTTGTTACCCCTAGTGATCCCTTCTAATATGAAACCATTGGATTTTCGAGTCCTTTCAAGGGCGAGCCTTGGCTTGTCCAGCCCCTTAGGGACTCTCAGTAACGACTTAGTGGCGATCTAGTCACCAAAGTTCTACAACAGACTGTAAAACTGTGTAAAGAGTTAACGATGTCCGAAATGCGCCCGCGCCCAGAACGCGGTCAGTTTCACCTGCCCACTGAGCTCTACGGCCAAAGTGTTTTGGGTGCCCCTCTACTCTACTTTCCCGCACAAACCGGCACCCACCACGGCCTTATAATGGCCGGCACCCACGGAGATGAAGTCGCCGCAGTCGTCGCTCTATCCTGCGCGTTGCGGGCCCTCGCCGCCAATTCATTGAGACATCACGTAATCCTCGCTGTCAATCCGGATGGCTGCCAGCTGGGCACCAGGGCCAACGCACGCGGCGTAGATCTCAACCGCAACTTTGCCACTGCAAATTGGGATGGCGGTGGCAATGTCTACCGGTGGAACAGTGCTGCGGAAAAACGCGATGTTCGGTTAAGTACAGGTGATAGCGCCGCCTCTGAACCCGAGACCTCTGCACTTTGCCAGCTGCTTGCAAAACTGGGACCGACCTGGACCGTTTCCATTCACGAGCCCCTTGCCTGTGTCGAGGATCCCAGCAACAGCCCTCTGGGCATGCAGCTTGCCAGTGATTTCAAGCTGCCTCTGGTTGGGGATGTGGGTTACCAGACCCCAGGATCATTCGGCACCTGGTGTGCCGAGCAAACACTACCCTGTATTACCCTTGAATTCCCTCCAATATCAGCTGATGCGGCAAGTGAAGACTATCTGCAAGCGCTAATCGATCTGCTGACTTACGACCAATAAACTCTACCCGCCTTGAAACGCAGAGGGGGCTCCACATCGCTGGCCAGCCAGGTGGGCCCATCCAGGTCCAGAAAGCTAGCTCGACTTCCCAAGGGCCAGGCTGCGCGGATAGCCCGAGAGGTACACAGCATACATCCCAGCATAATTTCCAGGCCGAGATCAGTCGCTTCATCTGCCAGTGCCAGGGCCTCGGTAATCCCGCCAGTTTTGTCCAACTTGATATTGACCATCTCATAGCGTTTAAGCAACTTCGGCAGATCCTCCCGAGTATGGCAACTCTCGTCCGCACAAATCGTCAGCGGGTGTTCAAAGCTCTCCAAAAATTCATCTTCACTCGCTGGAAGTGGCTGCTCAAGCATCGCCACCCCCAGCTTGCTTAAATCATGACATCTCTGCAACAAGGTCTCTTTTCGCCATGCCTCATTGGCATCAATCACCAACCTGGCATCCGGTGCTGCTGAGCGTACTGCCGACACCCTTTCTTGCACATGTTGATCATCAAGTTTCAACTTGAGAACATCAGCTCCCGCAGTCACAGCAATTTTCGCAGCATTTGCCATTGCCTCGGGACTATCAACAACTAATGTCTGTACGGTAGGGAGAAAATCCGGAGCCGGGTGTGGACGCCCCGCTTTTTTAGCCTCCCAATCTGCCAGCGCACAATCCAGCGCATTTCGCGCCGCTCCGGCAGGCATACGCAGCTGTAATTGCTCTCGGGTCAACCCATCACTCACCTCTTTGAGCATCGGCTGCAGCTGGTGCAAAACAGAGGCAGCACTTTCTCCATAGCGAGCATAAGGCGTGCACTCACCGACGCCAGAGACTTCACCATCACTAAGCTCCACCACCACAACTTGAGCCTCAGTGCGCGCGCCACGAGAGATGACAAATGCAGTACGTAGAGGCCAGCGCTCATCAAAACAGCGAGCCCTCATTGGCAGAGCCTCCAGGCAATAAATGGAACTCTCAGTTTAGGTCAGGGAGATTAGGGTTAGCTGGCGAAGACGGAGGCGGCGGACTATTTCTTTTGGGAGGGCTCAATCTGCAGCAGTACTGGGGTGTAGGTGGGGTTTTGCGACTGGGACCTACTGTACCAGCGAACGCCCAAAGCACCGAAGACCAGACCGATCAAGGCCCCGATTACAGCACCGGGCTCAGCGAAGAGCGAATCCCCAATCAGTGCAACTAGCACCAGGGACATCAAGGGGACGAGGTAAACCAGCAAGGCACTACTGGTCAGGGCATTCTCGGTAATACCAATTACTGCCACATCATCGAGGTGGATTTTATCAGCAGAAAAACCGTTGAGAGCTACTTTAACGCGTTTAACGCGGGTCGAAGAAGAAAACAGATCGCCCAGCAATCCAGTCCCACAGCTGGACTTGGTAGAACAGCCATTACAGGCGCTACTCTGGGTGGTCTCCACCCAGATAGCATCGGACTCTATGGCCACCACCCGGCCACGCTCTTGAAGCACCTATATGCTCACTTAACTCTTTGCGGTAATTGAGCTGGCGACACGGCGCGCTGTAGTTTCGGGGATTTCACCCACCACTGTTACAGTGTAAGCAACGCCTTCAATTTCCAGACGGTCCATATAGGCTGTTGTAGCTCCGCGGATTGCGCGACCTTTAAAGCCCTCAAGTTCTGGACCGAGGCGTTGGACAAATACAGAGAACACTCCCAGCCCATCGCTAAACACCATCATATCGCCATCAGATAACGGCTTGACGGACACTACCCTGAAACCGTCGGGCAACCAGCCCACCTGCCAGCGGCTCTGTGAAGCCGTACACTCATTCCGATTATCGATGCGCCGGGCATTATTGGAGACCGCCTGTAGTGCGGCATCCTCTACAGGGGAGAGATCCAGTTGTACAAACTGGTAACGCTCCAGTACGCGGCCCTGGGTGCTAACCAGCATGGTCTTCAACGGCAGCCCAGTCTGTTTATCGAGACTCACTACCAAGCCCAGGCGATAGCGATCCCTCGGTCGCGCCTCAATCACAACAGCATCGCGATCCGCGATTCGCTCCTCACCCCGCAAGATAAATTGGTAGGCGCGCTGAGCCTGTTGTTGGCCCGCCGAGTTCCATGCTGTAGCACGATTTCTTGGCGAAGCACTGACATCGCAATTTCCGGCACTGCCGTGGCTAATCAACTCTCTAGGCTCACCACTGAGGTAGCGCACGCGCTCTACCTGCTCACCTTCTCGAACCGCGTGAACCACCTGCAAGGTCTCCAGGAGGCCCGCATGCTCAAAGGTCACCAGACCACTGTATTCAAGCTCAGTTACTGCTTTTGCCAGCTTGGCTAGCCAATGCTCAACCTCGTTGCTACTCACTACACCCGGGCTTACCAGGCCGCTCTGCGCTGCAGGGTTGAGATTCGCAGGATTGAGATTAACTACACCAGATGTCACCCCCTCTTGCGCCGGCACGGAACCAACAGCGCCTTCCGGGGCTGCAGTTGCTGGATCGGCCGGTACTGCGGCAGGACTTTCCACCTCAGCCGAGCCCCCATCTGTCATAGCAACTTCCACTACAGCTGGGGCTGCTGCGGGAGCAGTACTCATATCGAGATTGATGGTGATGGGGGCACTGGGTTCGACCCCAGTGTCAACCTGGGCAAATGACATGGGTGCCAACAGCGAGGAGGCCAACAGTAGCCCGTTGGCCTTGAGAATCCCGCTGAAAATTCGGCGCCCCCTGGTTTCGACTTTCGTCACACTACATTCCAACCTGTTCGCCGTAAGTGGCGCGAGCAAAGGGAACCATGCCCTGACTGCCCACATGAGCGGCTTGTTCTGAGTGCTGAATCATTACGCGATTCAGGTGGCGCATCAACTCGGGAGTCGGGGCCTGCTGAATTACGGCCTGCCCCACAACACCGGTGCGTTGTTCCGGCACAAAGCGGGGAGCCGCAGTACTCACGGAGCGTGTGGAAGGGGCGGGCACATAGAAACCGGAAGGCTGCGGTGCAGACTGAACGACCGGCTGAGCCTCCCGTTCTACCGAAGCTACCGGCTGGTTTGCCCCCTGAATAGCGCTCTGTGGAGAATCTGTCATTTGCTGCACACCCAAAATGGCAGCAAAGGCCACCGTCGCAGCAACAGCACCACGGGACAGCGGACGCCACCAGCGATTGTTGACCAAATTGCCAGTAACCGCAGATCCCCCATTGCCGTTTTGCGACAGAGGCTCTTCCTCATCGATGGCCGCAGAAATACTCGCTGCAAGGCCGATGTCGACCGGCGCGACCTGTTCGCGGCGCATAACACTCGCCGCAAGTTGGTAACGCGACCAGCGCTCACCGAACTCTTCAGAGGCCGCGCTGGCCTTCAGAAGCCGTTGCAGCTCCAGTTCGCTGACTTCGCCATCCATGAGCGCCGAGAGCGACTCGTTAAGACGTTCCTGATGATTCCCGTGGGACATAGGGGTTAACCCTCTTGTGCAATCATTTATTCGGTGCCCACAAGCACCATATTTGGTTACATGTTATGACCGGAGTCTGAGCAGTTGGTTTCCCCGACTGGGAAAATTTTCCGCAATTTTAACCCCTATCACCCAGTGTTTCCGGCTCGCCGGCCATCACGGCCTGGACTGTCCGGTCTATCGCCTCCCGTGCGCGAAATATTCTAGAGCGCACAGTTCCCACCGGGCATCCCATAACCTCGGCGATTTCCTCGTAGCTCAGTCCCTCAAGCTCTCTCAGCGTTACCGCTGAGCGCAGATCCTCTGGCAGTGCACGAATAGCGCGATGCACCGCCGCTTCCAGCTGGTCGCGAAACATCTGACTTTCAGGTGTCTCGTTATCACGCAGCAGGTCAGCGCCCGAGTAAAACTCAGCATCTTCCAGTTCAACATCGGAAGATGGCGGCCGACGACTGCGGGAAACCAGGTGATTCTTGGCGGTATTGATCGCAATCCGATACATCCAGGTGTAAAAAGCACTCTCGCCGCGAAAATTGGCAAGAGCACGATAAGCCTTAATAAAAGCTTCTTGGGTTACATCCTGTACTTCACTGTGGTCCTTAATGAACCGACTCACTACAGCAACAATTTTGTGCTGGTACTTGAGTACAAGAAGATCAAAAGCGCGTTTGTCCCCTTTTTGAACCCGTTCTACCAGCTCACGGTCACTCGTTGACGCCTGATGCGCTGTCATCCCCAACTCCCATATCCAGCCACACTGCGGGCGCCACAAAATTTGACTGCGGGGCCACCGGCGCAGGCGTTTCTTTTACTGTGTTGATGACAATGACAATAGGACATAAGTTCCACGTCAAATCGACGAATAATCAGGAGGCGCTATACTACGCGACCCTTAAACATAATTGAAATCTATGAATGCCCAGGCAAACTACGACGTTCTCGTAATTGGAAGCGGTGCAGCAGGCCTTACACTGGCCCTGCATCTCGCCTCCCAGTATCGCGTGGCCCTGCTCTCCAAACAGAGATTGCAAGATGGCTCCACCTGGTTCGCCCAGGGAGGCATCGCTGCAGTGCTGGATGAGATGGATTCGGTTGAGTCGCATATTGCAGACACATTAGACGCGGGTGCAGGACTCTGCCACCCCGCTTCAGTGCGCTTTACCGTAGAGGAGAGCACTGCTGCGATCAGCTGGTTAATCGATCAAGGGGTGGACTTCACCCGCGAGGAACAGGGTTACCACCTCACCAAAGAGGGGGGGCACAGCCACAGGCGCATTATTCATAGCGCCGATGCCACCGGCCAAGCGGTACACAGCACCCTGATCACCAAGGTGCTAAACAGCCCCAATATCGATTGTTTCGAACACCACGTTGCCATCGATCTAATTCGCCAGCCGGATCCAGATAAAGGCCGATTTCGCTGTGCCGGCGCCTACGTACTCAACAAGAGCAACGATGAGGTCGAGCTGATCCAGGCTAAAGCCGTCGTCCTGGCCACCGGGGGGGCCAGCAAGGCCTACCTTTATACCAGTAACCCGGACGGCGCCAGCGGCGATGGAATCGCAATGGCTTGGCGCGCCGGGTGCCGCGTGGCCAATATGGAGTTCAATCAATTTCACCCCACTTGCCTTTACCATCCCAAGGCCAAAGCCCTGCTGGTAACAGAGGCTTTACGCGGTGAAGGCGCTGTACTCAAGCTTCCCGACGGCAGCCGGTTTATGGACCGCTTCGACAAGCGAGGAGAGTTGGCGCCACGGGATATCGTCGCCCGCGCTATCGACCACGAAATGAAGCGGCTGGGGGCAGATTGCCTCTATTTGGACATTTCCCATAAAGATCCTCAGTTTGTACGCGATCACTTCCCAACGGTTTATAACAATTGCCTTCGATATGGCATTGATATCACCCGAGAGCCTATTCCAGTGGTGCCTGCAGCTCACTATACCTGTGGCGGCATTATGGTCGATCGCCATGGGCGTACAGATCTGGACCAGCTCTACGCCATTGGCGAAACGACATTTACCGGCTTACACGGCGCCAACCGCCTTGCCAGTAACTCGCTGTTAGAGTGTCTGGTTTATGCTCGTTCAGCAGCCCTGCATATCGATGAGCACCTGGGTATGGTACAGGCGCCCCGCCCATCTCCCGACTGGGATGCATCGCGAGTCACCGATTCCGATGAAGATGTAGTGATTTCCCATAACTGGGATGAGCTGCGCAGGTTTATGTGGGACTACGTAGGCATTGTGCGCACCCGCAAGCGACTCTTGCGCGCGCAACACCGAGTAACGTTGCTGCAGAAAGAAATTCGCGAGTTCTACGCCAATTACCGCATCAGCAGCGACCTGGTTGAACTGCGCAATCTCTCCCTGGTATCGGAATTGATTATTCGTTCGGCCCTGGATCGCCGCGAGAGCCGGGGGCTGCACTACTCCCTCGACTACCCCCAACTGCGTGAACTTGCTATGGACACGATTTTGGTGCCAGAGAACTTTGCCGGCCAACGCCAATTTATTTAACCGACCAATTTTTAGCCAACTGGGCCCGCCACGGCAACCCAGCTAACTAGCGGGAATAGCGCAGTGCCACTTGTAGCCTGCGCCAATCCTGCGGCGCCAGCATATCCTTGGCCAACACCAAACGGAGCCGGCGCCCAGCCCTGTCCCGACCATTAATCACCACCAACCAAGACCACAACACCAGCTCATTTACAAACTGGAATTCGCGACGATCTGCGCCATCAGGGTGCCAAAACCACCTTCGCTCGCGGGTCGATAAATGGCCTCTCACAGCTTTTACCTTGCGCCACTCTATTCCGGCGTAAACCACAACAAAAAGGCTCACCAGCCCAGATAATACTGAAGGCAGGTTACACAACCAGACGAGTAAGATCGCCAGAAGGGTGATCAGCAAAAGGAGCAAATGCAAAAGAAAGGAAGGCGCAACGACGCAACTTAAGCGGGCGCTGCGCTCATAAAGCGGGGGTGTCGAGCTATTCCTGGAGTCCGGTGTTGTCACGGATGATTTGCACTATACGCTTCAAGTCCGGGTCAGCCGGGTCTTCTCGACGCAAGAACCAGGCGAACAGATCCTGATCCTGCTCATCAAGCAGGCGGATATAGCGCTGCTGATCCTCTGGCTCCAGGGTCTCGTAAACATTATCCAGAAACGGCAGCAAAACCAGATCCAATTCCAACATGCCACGGCGACTGGCCCAAAACAGGCGGTTGCGATCCATACTTCTTTCCAACCAGATAAAAAGCGCAGTATACCCCCTGCCCCACCAAACTTGAAAAGGGCGCGAAGGACCCCCAAATTATGCCCCGAATACAAATGCAGGTGGCAGGATTATGGATCAGCAACAGTGGCAGGATTTTCTCAGCAACGAGGGCGCCATTTGGGAGGGCAGCAAAGCTCACTTCCCTCTCACTAGTCGCGAAGACCCTCAGAGTTTGCACCTGCTGGACCTGGGCCCAATCGGAGCTATTTCCATTACCGGACCCGACAGCCAGAAGTTCTTACAGGGGCAGCTCACCTGTGACTTGATCAACCTTCCCGATGAACACAGCACCCTGGGAGCTCACTGCAATCCTAAGGGGCGTATGATCAGTGCTTTTAGTGCACTGAAACTTTCGCAAAGTGAGTTCATCTTCCGGTTGCCAAAGGATTTGGCCCCCATCGCCCAGCAAGCGCTGGCCAAGTACGCCGTCTTTTTCAAAACAGAGCTGCACGACATCAGTGATGAAACCCACTGGTTAGGCCTGCAGGGGCGCGATGTGGCAGAGCGCACCTCCAAACTACTGGGCTTCGAGCAACCCTCTGTCGGCGAGGTGAAGCTATTTGACTTCGAAGGAGAGCGCTGCATTGCCCAATGTATTACCGACCTGCAACTAGCCATCCTGGTACCCACCAGCAAGGTCCAGCAACTGTGGCAAAAGCTATCACCAGAGTGTGAAGCTACCGGCTATGACTGCTGGCAAATGCGTCAAATTGAAGCCGGTATCCCCCAGGTGGACGCCGCCACGACAGAGATGTTTATCCCGCAGATGACCAACCTGCACCAGCTCGGTGGCGTGAGTTTTAAAAAAGGCTGCTATACCGGCCAGGAAGTAATTGCCCGTATGCAATTCCGCGGCGCCGCCAAACGTCGCCTTTACCGGGCCAGCTGCGCTTCGGGGGATCTCCCTGAATCGGGCATGGAGATCTTTGGAGATGGAAAACAAAGTATTGGCAATCTGGTGGAAGCCTGCCATAGCAAAGAAGGCATTCAGCTACTCGCCGTACTCACCATCGCCAAAGTGGCCGCAGGTGAAACCTTACACCTGAAAGATGGCCGCACTTTGGATATCGAGGAACTCCCCTATGATGCAGATGCCGATCCGCTGGCCTAAACAGAAAAATTACTTTTAATCAAAAAGGCGGCTTTTTAGTCGCCTTTTTTGTTTATGAGTTAACAACCAGAAAAAAACTCTGGAAAGCAAAAAGGTTTGCACCACTCAAAACGCAGCTTACTACCGCTACTATATTTATAGATATTCCCCTAGGCGTCAAAATTCCAGCTTAATAAAGCAGTAGAGGGAGGCAATATTGAAAGAGTTAGACCAACTAATTGTCGTTCTTGAATGCTGTATTATTCTGGCAGGCTTTGCTGCAATAGTTGGCACGCTCCAACCCAGAAAAGGCAGAAATCTTGGCAAAGGAAGAATTGTATCCCTCGCGATGATTATTTATATCAGTTTGATCAACGCATTACTGGCTGCCTTCACCCTGACTCTATCCAATTTTGATCTCGCTGATCGCACCCTGTGGTCAGTAAGCAGTTTTGCCATGAGTGTGGCTACGTCGTTTTCTATCGGCTACCTATGGATAAAGAAACGACTCAAATCTGTTTCAATTGTTGCCAAGGTTACCTATTTCCTTCTTTTCGGCATTGCCGGCTCAGTAGTTATTATCAATATCATGAATGCGCTAGGGATCGTTTTCAACAGGGAATATGGGCCGTATTTTTTATCCTTTGTTTGCAACCTATTTGTCGTCGGTTATGCATTTTCAAGACTGCTTATGCGCCCATTATGGGTAGCTGTTAAAGAAAATGAACTAGGCCGAATCGACAAGGAGAAAACGGCGGCGTCCGGCTGATTTTCAGCTAAAAGTGTGGCGCCAACCATTGGACACCTACACCTAACAACAATTATAAACCATATAGCAAGCGGGTTAAAATAAAGCTAATTGTGAGACGGGAAACAACTTACCAGCTCTCCATTTCACTCATATACTGTTATCAACTTTCCTATTTAACCTTTCTGCTTGGGACAATAGCGGAAGATGGAAAAACTGTCGGTACAAATCGATCAATTGCTTGTCATTATTGAAATATCCATAGTGCTGGCAGGATTTGCGGCAATGGTTGCCACTTTTCAGTCAAGGAGAATAGAGAGTATCTCTAGGGGTCATGTGGTGTCCCTGGCCATGATTGTCTATATCAGCCTATTCAGCGCACTGCTCGCCGCCTTTTCTTTGGCACTTTTGAACTTCCGTATCGATGCTGGCTATGTTTGGTCTACAAGCAGCTCCTTGATGGGAATAGCCACCACAGGCTTTATTGTCTATCTGTGGAAAAAAAGACACTTCAAATTTGTGTCTATTGTAATGAAAGTTACCTACTATGGGCTTTTCAGTATCGCTTCATCGGTAGTTATCGTCAGCACCCTCAACGCTACTGGCATATTTTTCGAAAGAGAGTTTGGCCCTTATTTTTTAGCCTATATCTGTAACTTGTTTTTTGTCGGCTTTGCGTTTGCCCGGTTGTTAATGCGACCTCTTTGGAAGGCCGTTGAAACCAAAAAGAGGCACCCTGTGAAGGGTCGCCAATCTTAAATAGATAGGATTATTAGACCAAATCAATCTCCACCCATAAAATACTAATTTTTCTATTTACAATCCGGGAGAGCTGAAAATTCCGCCCTCTTTGACTCATACCACTTCTGCATTGATTCTGGATCTTTCATCAAATTCTGCATTTTTTTCATAGCTTGCAAGTGCTGTGCATCATTTTTTCGATACATCTCGATTCCGTGCATCTTGCTAAGCTCCGCCACCTCTTCAAAGTTATCCCCACGAAACTCCACATCGCAGGCGCCACCTAACTCCTTGCAGGTCATCATTTTCATAGCAATTCCACCTTAGATTTCATAAGCTATGTTTTATCTGACAGATAAATAACTCCAAAAGAGCCAAAAATAGATAATAGCCTGATTACTTTTCAAGCATCTAAAGTCCTCAACAAAATATAATACCGAAGCAGAGAACTGTCATTTTTAGCCACTGATAATTGACAACTATTAGTCAAGCATTAATTACCCTATACGAACCAAGCATAAAATAATCACTTATACGCCTTAAGGTGATAGACCTGTTATCAGTATCATTGAAAGCAATGACTAGGACACCAAACGGATAGGAAAAATATTATTATACGACTTTCACCTCCACTTAAACTCATCAAGCCGAGATAGAAGTAGAAAAGGCGACCACTAGGGCCGCCAATTTCTAGATTAAGCCGCCTGGAAACTGCAGGCAATCACTGTTTCTACTTCGTCCTTAGAACCATTATAAAATTGAGATTCCCCCATTGGCTCCCCTCCGAAAGCAGCCATAGCATTGACTAGGCTATCTGTCATATCCGCTTGAAGCGCTGAGTCAGATGTCACAATAGAACTTTCATCAACCCCGACCTCAAATCCATCACATTCAACAACCTCTTCCTGGCTAGGCTCAACCAAAGCAGTAGACATAAAGTTACTGCTAGCAACAACATCCGGAGTTGGCAGCGCCTCAAGAAGGGCGGGAATATTTGCAGCAGGTATCGCATAGCCGCCATCATTGGGCTGAACATAACTGATGGCATTATCTCCACCCAAGAAGTGCCCTTGAACTCGCAGCTGCTGATTTAGGTCCGCATCGACAAGAATAACGAGATCATCACCATCCTGGTGGAAGCTGAGCTGGTCTCTGCCAATACCGTCGGTGAGCAGAATCCAATCCGTACCGCCACCGGTATTATCAATAGTATCAATACCGCCATTTGAACCGTAATAGTAGTGATCATCGCCAAGGCCTCCGACCAGCAAATCATTACCGTCCTCACCGGATAGAACGTCATCGCCCTCTTCACCATAAAGCACATCATCACCTGACGCATTATTTGTGCCATTTCCTCCGATTAGCCTGTCATTGTCAGCTCCACCGTGCAGCTCATCATCGCCAGACATACCGAACAGGATATCATCACCAGCAAGGCCTTTTACCTGGTCATTTCCAGAAGTCCCAGCCAGCTGCTCACCGCTGCTTGTACCCTCAACAACGCTATCGAAACCCCCATCAGGCTCCTCACCTCCACCGGCTTCACCACCGTTATCAGTGCCCGGGAGAGACTCGAGCAAATCAGAAACTGTCGCCGCTGTAATAGCGTAACCACCATCATCTGGCTGCACATAACTAATAGCTTTGTCACCGCCTTCAAAATGTCCCAGAACCCGAATCTGCTGCTCCAAATCAGAGTCGACCAAAATAATCAGGTCATTGCCATCCTGGTGGAAGCTAAGCTGTTCCCTCGCAATACCGTCAGTGAGGAGAATCCAGTCAGTACCACCGCCGGTATTATCGATCGTATCCACCCCACCATTAGCACCGTAATAGTATTGGTCATTGCCCAGACCACCGACAAGCAGATCATTGCCATCCTCTCCAGACAAGATGTCATCACCATCTTCACCGTAGAGGGTGTCATTTCCGGAACCGCTATTCCCACCATTTCCGCCAATCAGACGATCATTATCTGCACCGCCAAGTAATTCATCATCACCCGACATACCGTACAAGATGTCACCACCAGCAAGACCTTTAACTTGGTCGTTGCCAGATGTACCGACCAACTGCTCACCAATACCAGTACCTTCAATACTAGAATCGAAGTCACCTTCCGAGCCTTCTCCGCTACCATCATCAGTACCAGGCAGTGATTCAAGTAAATCTGAAATACTTGCTGCCGAAATCGCGTAACCACCATCATTCGGCTGAACGTAACTAATGGCTTGGTCTCCCCCCTGAAAATGATTCAGCACGCGAATTTGCTGGCTCAAATCAGAGTCAACAAGGATAACTAAGTCATCACCATCCTGATGGAAGCTGAGCTGATCCCTGGAAATACCATCGTTGAGTAAGACCCAGTCAGTACCACCGCCTGTGTTATCGATGGTATCCATACCACCATTGGCACCGTAGTAATATTTGTCATCTCCAACACCACCAACAAGCAGGTCATCACCATCCTCCCCGGACAGAATGTCATCTCCATCTTCACCGTAGAGCACATCATCACCAGAGTTACTATTTAGACCGTTTCCTCCGCTGAGGTAATCATTCCCCTCTCCACCGAGAATTTCATCATCACCCGCCATCCCAAATAAAGTGTCATTGCCCTCAAGCCCATTAACTTGATCATTGCCCGATGTACCCTGCAGATTCTCATCATCACTTGACGTGCCTTCGATAACCGCATCAAAGTCACTACTACCTGCAGCAACAATCTGGTTAATTTCACTCCCAGTGAGTGCGAACTCCTGACTCAAGGGATCATCTCCATTGGGCTGGACATAATCAATCGCATAATCACCACCCAAGAAGTGATTCAGTATTCGGACAGACTGCTCTGAATCCTCATCAACCAGTATCAGTAAGTCATCACCCTCACGCTGGAAACTCAAGCGATCCCGGCCAATCCCACCATTAAAGAAGAGCCAATCTTCACCACCGCCGGTGTTATCGATTACATCCTGGCCACCACCAGGATAGTAGACATAACGATCATCTCCTTCACCGCCAATAAGGTGTTCACTCAGTTCTCTATAACCCCACAGAGTGTCATCTCCAGAGGTGCCATAAGTAATCACACGGCTTTCTATTTGAGCTAGGTCTAGAGTAGAGCCATCATCAAATATAATCTCATTGATTTTATGGTGATCCGTAAGGCCGCTAAACCAATCGGTAACACGAATAGAATCTGAACCGTTGCTATGAGCAATCAACATATCATTGCCATGCCGTTCAAATTTCAAGTCGGCTTGGGAAATACCTGTACCAAATCGAATAGAGTCTGAAGATGGATCAATATTACTCCAATCCTCACCATCGCGACGCTCAGTCAAGATATCCTGCCCATCTCCCAAATTGAAGCGATACTCATCGTCACCAAACGAACCATATAAAGTATCGTTACCTGTACCGCCTTCGAGAATATTGTTATTTTGAGTACCGAAATAACTGTAGGCAGAAATAACATCATCACCAGCACCACCGATTAAGGTATCACTACCCTCACCGCTAATAATGTCATTGCCTTCACCGCCATCCAACAGCCCCGAGCCGGTTAATGTGTCAGCGCCAGCGTCACCAAATAAAGTACCATTACCACTCAGCTGGTCATTACCTTCACCACCATAAATCGTATTTGCTCCAGAGTAATCCTCAATAACATCATTCCCTTCATCACCGTAAAGCTGATCGTCACCGCTGTTGCCATTAATTGTATCGGCATCTTCGCCACCGTGAATCTCGTCATTTCCAATGCCGCCAAACAGTTGATCCTGGCCCGCAGCACCAGAGATGACATCATTACCATTTTGACCATAAACAGTATCGCTACCGCTTCCAGCTACAATAGTATCATCATCAGCATGGCCATAAATATTGTCATTTCCATCCGTACCCAGAAGTGCTTGCTGTTTTATTTCTTCATAATTCCAGGATATTGAATCAGCAAAAACAATGCTGTCGATGCCGGACCCAGCCACGGATTGGGCCTGAGATGAGAACTGGTCCGTGATACGGATGCTATCTCCAGAAACGGAGTTAGTGATGACTAAATCGTTACCGTCACGGCGTAAAACAAGATCTTCTGGGTTCACGTCAGTAAATTCCAAGCGATCTGAATCACCGCCTTGATCATCAATATGATCGACACCGTCTCCCGCACTGAAGCGATATACATCACTTTCTGCAAGCCCTTTCAGCTCATCATTTCCGGTACCACCAATCAGCAGGTCACTGCCCTGGCCATTCAAGGTATCATTGCCGTCACCACCGTTTAGCTCGCCGCTTCCAATCAGCGTATCGTCACCGGTATCACCATAGAGACGACTGAAGCCAGAACCACCGTCGAGATAGTCGTTACCTTCGCCACCATAAAGATCATCATCTCCATCTTCTCCATAGATTTGGTCAGCACCTTCACCACCAGAAATAATGTCATTACCAATGGCACCATAGATAGTGTCATCTCCTTTTCCGGCATCGATAGTATCTGCATCTGCATGACCAAAAATTTCATCAGCCTCATCGGTACCAGCTAATGCGCTTTGTTTTATTTGCTCGTAATCCCAAACTGAACCATCTGCAAATGCAATGCTATTAATACCTGATACACTAACGGCACCTGCTACTATCGCAAACTGATCTCGTACACGAATAGTGTCTGAAGTAGAAACATTGGTGATTAAAAGGTCAGTACCATCCCGACGTAACAAGACGTCTTCAGGGTTTACATCGGTAAAATCAATACGGTCCTGATCGCCAGCGCTATCCGTAATTAAATCTGAACCATCACTTATCGAGAATTGATAAGTATCGCTACCACTGCCACCAATAAGAGTATCATCGCCACCATTACCAATAAGCAAATCATCAGAACTATATGCTTCAATAGTGTTTGATTCGCCATCACCTAGTAGCACTTTTGCTTTGAGATCACCTACTGACCATACAGTACCAGTACTAAACTCTATTTGATCTATGGCGGAAGCCGTTGTTCCTTCTTCAACGAAGAAATCCTTTACGATTATCGAATCGCTATTTCCATAGTGCAGAATCACATCATCGCCATTGCGAACAACATCAACCGACTCTTCGGCAACAGTATCGTCAAAACGAATAGTTTCTGTGGTAGTAGAGTCCTGCTCACCGGTAACTATCTGATCAGCTCCATCTCCAGCAGAAAACAGATAAGTATCATTGCCACCATTCCCGGTCAGTAAGTCATCACCGGCCCCACCATCCAAACTATCGTCGGAATCATACCCCGTTATAATATCTGCTGCGTCGGTACCAGTAAGCACTAATTGTTTAACCTGTGACAGCCCCCAGCTAGTACCATCTTCAAATACAATCTCAGACAGCGTTTCTCCAGCAGCTCCAAAATAACCAGCAACAGTTACGGAGCTGGAACCATCGACAATAGATAGAACAAGATCGTCACCATCACGGATAGCTTTCACATCCTCAACGGCTATATCCACCCCGAACTGTAACTTATTACTCTCCCCGCTCAGCTCAACAATCTGATCCGCACCTTCATTGAGGTTAATCAAGTAGATATCATCGCCACTACCGCCTTGTAGAATGTCATCACCGACACCACCTTCAAGGCTGTCTTGTCCGGCACCACCAGTGAGCAGGTCATCACCAGCACCACCAATCAAAGTATCATCGCTGTTGTTATAGCCCTGTAGTGTATTATTTGTATCATCGCCAATAAGGGCTGATGCCTTAACATCATCAACAGTCCAGCTAGCCTGACCACTGTTGAACAGAATAGTATCGACAGCAGCTGCCGTAGTAGCATCAGAAAGAAAGTAGTCTTTCACAGTCAATGAATCGGTGCCATCACCCACCTTCAAGAATAAATCATTGCCGCTCCGAATAACCTGAATGTCGTTGGAATCAATTTCCTCTGAGAAGGCAATGGTTGTTGTTCCAGTATCACCCGTATTGTCAATAGTATCTTGGCCATCACCAAGACCAAAAAAGTACTGGTCTGAGCCTGCACCACCACTTAATGTATCGTTGCCAGCCCCTCCCCTGAGCAAATCATTACCGTCTCCACCTTCGATAGCATCATCTCCATCACCACCATCGAGGTAATCATTTCCAGAACCTCCGTCTAGTTGATCCGCTCCATCCTCCCCATAAAGGGAGTCATCACCGTCACCGCCTAATAATGTATCGTTACCGATGCCTCCGAGCAGGATATCTTTATCGGCACCACCATCAATCACATCGGCACCGCTTTCTCCTCGGATAAGGTCCATACCCTCACCACCACTAAAGCTATCATCACCGAAAGTACCATCAATGATTTCATCGTCGGCGTCGATACCAGAAGTGTCACCCTCAGCCCCTGTCGGCTCCTCGTTGTTTTGGCCCGGAGCGATTTCGGCACCATCGGAGAAATCAGGTTCTCGTGTGTAGAGGGAGCCATCGGCCGTCAACCGATATTCCAGCACTGCACCAGCCGGCGTTAATGTGCCACCCTCCCCATCCGATACACCGGTCATAATTGTGCCTTCTGTATCAGTGTAAAAAGTGAGTATCCCAGTTAAAGATTTAGCCCCCTGCTGCAACCAAGTACTAGGATCTTGGGGGTCTATCCCTTCAGCATTAGAGTCAATGGTGATTAGCTGGCCACCATACCAAGCAGTCAAAGTGGATGTTGATTCTGCAGCAACTACTTGTGTTTGAGCAGTAAAAGTGCTCGAGCTTTGCTCGGTTACTGTCTCCGAAGCACCTGTAGAAGAGTCAGTCGAGCTTTCAGAAACAGTTTCCAGCAAGGTCTGAGATCTGCTCAGCCATTGCTGAATATAAGCGTTGCGGAGATCGAATAAGTCATAAGAAGCTCCGCCCATAATCACTGTACTGGACTGGAGTGCGCCCTCTGAGAGATTCAGCATATCTCCCTCTCCGTAGGCGATTGACAAGTTTAAGGGAGCACCGTATGTAAGCGCTCCAAATTGATAGAGCTGGGCGTTTTTCAGGGAAACACCGTTAATTATTATCTGGTTCTCACCGTCATCATCCACGATTAAATCAAGACCGTCGCCAGAGTTAAATATATAAGTATCGTTTCCTTCACCACCGCGCAGAACGTCGGAGTCAGCCCCGCCAATTAAGGTATCGTTACCATCGCCAGCTTGAATATAGTCATTGCCGGCACCACTGTTCAAATAGTCGTTTCCACTTTCCAGAACATCATGGGTGGGATCGTCGCCCCAAATCCAATCCACTTCTGCACCACCAAAAACAACATCATTTCCTCCACCGGCAACTACTAGATTCTTGCCATCACCGGCATAGATGACATCATCACCATGTAAATCGACAGGAACATCCTGCGGCAACAAATTAGGGCCAAAAGCCTGAGTGCTACCGATATCAGCCCAGATATGATCATCGCCATCTCCACTTGTAATAATGTCACTACCGGCGCCCCCTACGACGAAGTTTTCTCCTTCGCCTGCATCTATCACATCATCGTATTCTTTACTGGAATCGAAGGTATCCTGAAGCCGCCTAGAATAGGTGATCCCCGAATCGGTTTGCTCCAAAGTTATCCGGCCATCACCATAAATATACTCATCTCCCATTCCACCCTGGATTATATCGGAACCACTCCCTCCCATTAGCCAGCCGTCACCGCCGGCATCGGCAATCAATATATCGTTGCCCCCACCACCATCCAGTGTTTTAAAATCCGATGATTCACTAATTAAAGTATCCTTTCCTTCGCCATCATCGGTACGCACATCTTCATAATTCTGCGGCATGTGGTAATCTCCAAACAGGTGGCCCTGACCTTCGGTAAGCCTGATATAGTCATTACCCTGGCCCCCGGTCCCCCAAGCCCAGCCCGAGGCTCCGATAACAATGGTATCGTCCCCACCAATACCAAATAGACGGGGGTTAAAACTCTCTGCGCCAGCTACCAGAGTGTCATTCATATCGCCGCCGTCAAAGAACCAGCTAGCCGTATTGAAATCTTCAGGAAAATCGGGGTTATCTGTGCTGATGAGGCTGGCATCGAAAAAGTACGGTTGTAAATTAGAGTCTGCATCTCTGAATTCGTGATCAAACTCCAGCCAATCTTCATCTTCATCTGTTCCCAGGTTACTATCTCCCACCATCACACTATTCAAATCCACTGCGGGCTGGGTAACATCTTCTTCTTCATAGTTGCTCAAGGTTATTCCAAAATCGCCTTCAAAGCCTGTCACCTGAAGTGCAGAAACAGACTCCGAAGCATCACCATAAACAACAATAAATCCTTCATCAGTTCTTACCAGTCGAACATTGCCATCTTCATTTTCGTATATCTTGTTTGATATCGAGACACCAGTCATTTCAGGAATGTTACCACCATCTAATTTAATGGTATTTCCAGTAGATAAATCGCTGATCGTATCTACACCATCGTCCTTTCCAAATTCATATATATCTCCGCCATCGCCACCCAGTAAATAGTCAGCGCCTGCCCCCCCAACAAGGGTGTCCTGCCCCTCACCACCTATAAGGGTATCGAAGCCATCCTGACCGTAGAGATTATCACTTCCTTCTTTACCTATCAGAACGTCCCCACCAGCTCCACCATTTAATGAATCTACTCCAGATTCGCCAATAAGAATGTCACTACCTGCACCACCATTCAGGACTTGCCCGGATTCATCGGTAGCAATTAATATGTCGTCTCCATTGCTACTCTCACTTATATTCGTTGCCTGAATCGCACTGTTGGTCTCCAGACCAATTACCACCTGATTATCAATTGATGCCCCTGAAACCAATACTTGTATTACATCAAACGATTCATCAGTTATATCCAATCCTTCTGTGGCATAGAGTTCTGCCAGTTCATTTGCAATAGGGAGGAAAAGGGTTTGAAAAGATACTTGCTGAACCAAGGAAGAATCTGAGATATCGTAATCCCGAACTGTACCTTCATTAATCCAACTATTTAACTGATGATTTCCAGACCCTGTGTGATTTTCATAAGCGATGATTCTATCAATAACTCTCTGACTTCCCTGGTAGGGATCAGCAGAATTTAAAAAATTATATATATCCCGCCCCTGATCTTCCTTGGAGCGATCATCATACAAGCCAAATAGAGCGGCCTCATAAGCACGACGCTTAGCAAGTCCACTGTCTCTTTTTCCCGAATTCGCTGGATTGCTTGCATAGCGAATTTCAAACCAAGCACGAATTCTCTCATCGTTACGTACTGCAGTTTGTAAATTTGTACTAGTAGGTAATACATTGTTATACATCAATGACAACAAGGCAACACGCTCACTTGAGGTCACCAAATTTTCAGCGCCTAGCCAAGTATCCAATCTCGCTTCAAAGGTTCCAGTAGCGGGAGCAACAGGATCACCAGCTTCATTATCAAAAATATTGCGAATTCTTTGCTCTGCAGCCTCAAGATCATCATGAGGAATTATAAATGAATTTGGCATACCTTCACGCTCTTCTGGCGCAGTGGCATTATATCGGTCCGCCATAATATCGTGTAGCGTATCTATCTCATTTCGATCGATCGCCGTATTCAGTTGGGCTATATAATTAGCATCAGCCACCGAATCCAAGCCAAGTAGCTCGTAAATTTCTAGTTTTAAATCAGGATTCCCTTGGATATTAAACCCTACACCAATGGTCGTTTGAGGCGGTGTAGCAGAATCAACATAAGGATCCCAGCTAATATTTCCTCCAATCTCCTCCATATAACGAATCACATCCCAGCGTAATTCTTTATACTGTTCGTCTGTCAATTGATTTTGAACTGTTATCATTAGTCAGATACTCCTTGTTCTACGATATTAATTCCACAAATCTGATTTGAAGATGGAGAGACTTCACCTACCACCAAGTGATATCGAAAAGAAAACCCTTGCCAATAATCCTGAAATACACGACCATCATAGCTAAATAATTCATTCTTAATGCTAATCGGCGCAATCGAAACAGCCTTCCTATAATCAAATGCATCATATTCTTCTTTCGGATCATCATAAACAACAAAATACGAATTAAAATTTGTGCATAAACCCTGCTTGGCTAGTTCCGGGCTTTCAAATGTAAATTTATACACAGTATCTTTTTGACCATCATGATTCTTATCAATATGCGCCCTATATAAAACTGGCCAATCTCCGGAGGTCATTCTCTTTTTAGTTTTCAACCAAGCTTTTTCTACATTTTTTTTCCGCCCTGGAGGCCAAAGATACCTAGCTTCCAACTGATCTTTACTAATTCTAAGTATTTCCTCCTTATCCTTAACCTCCTCCCACTCAATACTGCTAAATTTTGAAAATTCAGGAATTATTTTTCGCTCACAGATAGGCTCTGCCATATAATTACTCTGATTTAACATATCCACATAACCCCTACACAATGGATACTGACTTCCTTTTATCAAATCAAAAACAATTGTATCTTTAGAGCCTGAAATGGAGACACCCTTTAACAAATATAGATCTTCTATTCTTTTCTCGTACACTTTCTTCAAACAAAAAAATCGGCTGGAGATATCACTACTAGAAATACCTTCATCTATATACTCACACCTTGATCTTTCATTGCGAAGCCAATCGATCTGTGACTTTTTCACACTATCTCGAATGCTCGGAATAGATCTCTTACCTTTATAGATATCGTGCAAATGGCGATCCAAAGATGATAAATGGCTATTATCACAGATCGTTTTTTCTACATTCGTTGAAGCCTTCTTACAATCAAAGCTCGGACCCATATTTTTTTCTGCGGCAGACATACCTAACGACCAAAAAGCTAGCGCTACAAATAGAACAGCTGAACCAATAACGTGACCACTCACCTTTGCCTCTCCAATCATTAATATCTTAATTAATACCTATAAAAATCTATAAAACAGAAACAGACCTGAACAGCAGACAAACACTTAATATTCAGCCCCACCTTTAGCCATAGAAACATCATCAGCTGGCATCGCCATAAAGGCCTCACCTAAAGAAACCAATAAAGTCAACACCATACATTTCCAATCCGTTACTGCCGGCATAGACATTTTGCTATTCACACCTAGACTCTTCCAGCCACCAAATAATCTTAAAGCAGAGGTTAAAATTTCATGACCCATTCAAAATTTTCAAATCTATTAATCATACGCATCAACCCTTCAAGCACTCATAAACCCACACCAAGCATCAATTTATCGGTAACTCGAAAAACATATCTTCCCCAACTCCCTTACCTTGCAGCCCCATAATATACGTCTATTAATAAAACAGAATATTGATAAATGTGGCCTCAATAAATTACCTACAAACAACATTCAAATTATCTCTCAACAAAACTACTTTCCAATGACTCCCGAACAGGCTTAGTAAAATATTCATAAATATTTCTCTTTCCTGTTTTTACCTCTGCCACAACACGCATGCCCGCACGCAACAAAAGAGCCGTCTGATTTGACTGTTTTAACTCTTGGGTATCCAGTTCGATATCACATAGATAGCGATAGCCTTGCTCTTCATCCATTACGGCATCTTTTGAGAGATTAGTAACAACCCCCGAGACAGTTCCATATTTGGTAAAATTATAAGTAGACACCTTCACCGTTACTGGATGCCCCTCTTCAACAAAACCAATATCTTTATTCAATATCCAAGCCTGGACTTGTAAAGTACTGCCAGCAGGTACTATCTGCATCAGAGCTTGGGCGGGCTCTAGAACGGCATCTTCGGTATGGATGGCAAGCTCTTGTACAGTGCCAGCTATAGGTGCTCGGATTACCTGCTGCTCACTGCGCAGTTTTGCTTTTTCCAATTCCTTATTTTGTACTGTAATATTACGCTCCAACTCTTCCTGCTGTGAGTAACTTTTATAAAGGGCGTTACTTAGTAGAGCTGAAGCTTGTAAATTAAGCTCTTTCAATTGAGATTGGTATTGGCCAATTCTTTCCTGCTCAAGCGCCAATTCCTCCTCTGCATCAATACGCTGCTGTTCCAGCTCGAGGTATCTATCCCGGGCCACCATTTGCCGATCCAGCAACTTTCTCAGGGAGTCAGTGCGCTCGGTTAAAATGGGCAGTTTCTTCTCAGCTTTTCTAACTAGAGCACGCGACATACTGAGTTCTTGATGCTTTGAGGAAACCTGCTGATCGATTAAATTAACTTCAGCAAGGTAATCAGAGAAATACCCTCTTAATAGAGTGCGCTGAAAGCGTAATTGATCCTTCGCGCCAGCTTCAGCCATCTCCTTTTCCAGGGTAATCAAGGCCTTTTCTATTACACTCCCCCGGCCTTCGCGCAATTCAGGCAAATAAGTGCTGAATACTTGCTCCCTTACCAGGCGCGCACGGGAAACAGCCAGCTCTCCCTCTAACCTATCCTTATCCGCAGTTGCATTAGTGGCATCCAGGGTAATTAGAGGGGCTCCTGCATTAACTCGGCTACCCTCTTCTACATGGATGTTTCGAACTACCGATAACTCTTTTGCCTGAACAGTTTTCACCTTACCGTCGGGAATTACGGTTCCCTCCGCTATGGCAACAATATCAATCTTGCCAAAAATGGCCCAAAGAATAGCAATAGTAAAAAACAAACAAATAGTATTGATTAGCCATAATCCCAGTGGGTTTGGCGGTGATTGCTCCACCTCCAGTGCAGCCGGAACAAACTCCAGTACTGAGTCCCGCTTTTTTATCCAGCGACTGAATTTCAAGAAAGAGAGGAAACGCTTCATATTACCTCCCGCAAATTAGACTGCATGGCATTAAGGCGAGCAAAGTGTCCTTTTTTCTGCATTAATTGTTTGGGGCTGCCCTGCTCTACAATCCTGCCTTTTTCCATAACAACAATGCGATTGGCATCGCGCACCGCAGACAGTCGATGGGCAATAATCAGCACTGTGCGACCCTGACAAATCTGGCGCATGTTTGCCTGTACTATGGCCTCTGATTCATAGTCCAGAGCACTGGTAGCTTCATCAAAGATCAATATCCTGGGATCTGCCATCAGAGCGCGCGCTATGGCTATCCGCTGCTTTTGGCCACCAGAGAGGGAGCTACCTTGCTCTCCCACTACCGTGTCGAATCCCTCCGGCAATTCAAGAATAAAATCGTAGGCTCCCGCCTGCTTGGCAGCAGCTACTACTTTTTCCATAGGAGCACCGGGGTCTGCCAAAGCAATATTGTCGCGAACAGTACGATTGAGCAGGAAGCTTTCCTGCAATACAACGCCTACTTTTTGCCTCAACCAAGCCGGGTCTACCAGTGCCAAGTCAACGCCATCTACCAGGACGCGGCCCGCCTCTGGGACATAGAGACGCTGAACCAGCTTGGTCAAAGTACTCTTTCCCGAACCGGATTTACCGACGATACCCACTATTTCCCCAGGCCTTATTGATAATTGAATACCGTCAATTACCAGCGGTCGATCGGGGCCATAGCGAAACTTCACATGCTCAAATCGTATCTCTCCTCGAATTGCGGGCAGAGTGGTTCGGTTTGGGTCATGTCCAGCTTCCGTAGGTGTATTGAGGATATCTCCCAGGCGCTTAATGGAAATACCCGCCTGCTGGAAGTCTTGCCACAATTGCACTAACTTCAAAATTGGCTGGCTAACCCGCCCTGCAATCATATTGAAGGCGATCAACATACCGACACTCAGCTCACCGGCAATAACCAAGTGAGCACCCACCCACAAAATACCTACGGTTACCAATTTATTGATTAAGCTGGCGCACTGGCTGGCAACATTACCGAGATTCAAAGCCCTAAAGGAAGCGTTAACGTAGCCTGCCAACTGCTCTTCCCAGCGCCGCTGCATTTGCGGTTCCACCGCCATACTTTTTAAGGTTTCAACCCCGTTACAGGCTTCAACAAGAAATGATTGATTTTCCGCACCCAGCTTAAATTTTTCATGTAATCGATTTCTCAAAATCGGCGTAATAATGATCGACAATAGTACATAGAGAGGTAGGGAGCCCAATACTATCCAAGTCAGTGTTGGGCTATAAAGAAACATCACGGCAAAGAAGACCAGAGTAAAAAACAGGTCTACACAAAGAGTAAGCGCTGACCCCGTGATAAACTGGCGTATAGAATCCAGCTCGCGAACCCGGGCTACAGTATCTCCCACTCGACGATTCTGAAAATAAGCAATAGGAAGACGCAACAGGTGATTAAATAGACGAGAACCCAATACCACATCTATCCGATTTGAAGTATGACTAAATAGATAGGTTCTCAACCCATTTAAAATCACATCGAATACACATACCACCAAGAAGCCGAGAGATAACACATCCAGGGTAGTCAGGCCTTGATGAACAAGTACCTTGTCCACTACCACCTGGAAAAATAGCGGCGTGATCAGTGCAAATAACTGAATAAAGAATGACGCGAGTAATACTTGGCCTAATAGTTTCTTATATTTAAGAATGGAGGGGATAAACCAGGATATATCAAATTTTCGCTCTACAGATGATAAAATTCCCTTTTTACGGAATAAGAATATCAAAAGCCGCTTATTCTCATCAAAAGGAAGCTCTTCCACCGATAGCATAATCGGACTTTTCTGCCCAACTTTTTGTAGTAGCGCCTTGCCATCCCGTACACCAGCTAAAATCGTACAGGTTCCTGCTGAATCCACTAGCATCACAGGAAACGGCAAGCTTTCCAATTTCTCACTAGAGTATCGATGACTCTTAGCTTTAAGGCCGAGAAAGGCAGCGGCCTTTATAACATCGTGAGCTGCCAGGTTTCCAACAGGGAACTCTCGCTGGAGCTTCTCAGGATTAACTGCAAGCTGATTAAATCTTGCAACAACAGAAAGACAGGAGAGACAGCTTTCCCTCTCAGCTACAACTTCCACACTTACTCCCTAATACAACGTTCCTCTTTCACCTGATTAGTACAGGTGAGTTGTGAGACTAGGAGAAAATACTCTTGCAGTAAATAAAGAGAGCGCTAAAGTAGCTTGAAATGTGTACCAACTATAAAAGCAAACGCTTCTTTTGTGAATCAGCCCTCATTAGTGGCAACTAAATACGATAAAAGCAAACTTTTCATGCTATGTGCTGACAGATCAAATTTTGGCCACAAATAAAATCTTTATCGATATAAGAAAGTTATGTCCTCTTATTTGAGAAGTAAAAGAAAATTCAGATAGGACTTAAATTTTAATAGGTTTTACAATTAATACTTCAAGCCTTTTTAGTTACATCCCGAAAATATTTAGGCCCCGCCCTATTAAACTAATACTACTGATGTGATGCTTCGGAATCTTTTCCTTAGTAAGCTTATACTATGAATCATTCTTTTCATTCATGTTGATTCCATACTTCTTATTAAGCCGTGCTATTTCCTCAATACTGCCTCCACAAAACCTCTTTCTACAAGTCCCGCTCAATTGCTTCTTAGCCATAATTTGCATAAATTTCTCCAACCTTAATAAAAAGTATATAGTGTTTACTGACAAACTATCTGAAGATTACTCACTACTTTATTAAAAATCTGTAAGGGTTCTACTAAATAATTTTTAAATTAATATAAACATTCTATGATGAGAATAATGTATTATATTTTCATCAACCAAGCTAATTAATCCAGTCTTTATATTCGAAAATTTCTTTATTTATATAACACAGAGGTGGTCATATTATATACAGTAGATAAATATAAATAGTAAAGTAAAAAGAGAAGGCAGAAGTCAAGAAATGACAAGGTCGTAATAATAACCTTGTCAAGTATCAGATAAGCGGAAACATTTTGAAGAAGAGTATGTACCGGAACGTCTAAAGCTCTACCGCAACTCTCTTCAATTGACCCGCCTCTGGCAAAGCCCATTCAATAGGCTTTTCGCCACGCTGTTGCAACCAGTGATTTGCCTGGGAAAAAGGACGGGTTCCAAAGAAACCCCGGTGCGCAGATAGAGGGGAGGGGTGTGGAGCACGCAACACTAAATGCTTATTGCGGTCGATAAAGCCTCCCTTCTTTTGGGCATAGCTCCCCCAAAGAACAAAGACTAGCCCTTCACGCTGTTCCGCTAGCTTGTGAATCGCCGCATCCGTAAATTGCTCCCAACCCTGCCCCTGGTGGGCGCCGGCCTTGCTGTCCTCAACAGTAAGGGTGGCATTTAGCAAAAGCACGCCCTGCTCTGCCCATGGTTGCAGGCAACCGTGGTGTGCAGGAGGAATACCCATATCGGAGTGCAACTCTTTAAAAATATTTTGCAGCGATGGGGGAATGCGTACTCCGGGCATCACAGAAAAACACAGGCCATGGGCTTGGCCAACGCCATGGTATGGGTCCTGACCCAGGATAACGACTTTTACCTGATCAAAAGGTGTGGAGTTAAAGGCGTTAAAGATCTGGCCACCGGCTGGGTAGATCTTCTTGCCGGCAGCCTTCTCCCCCTTTAAAAACTGACGCAATTGGGCCATATAGGGTTGGTCAAACTCCCCGCCCAAAACATCGTACCAAGAGGGATGGATCTTTATTTTGTCCGGAACCGGCATTCTTAAACCTTCAATATCTTTTTAACATGATGTTGTAACTCGGGCACAACTTCCTCCTCAAACCAGGGCCTGCGACGCAGCCACAGGGTGTTGCGCGGGCTTGGATGCGGCAAGGGAAAGTATCCCGCTGGCAGTGCATCACGGTAATGTCGAACATTCTCGGTAATACTGCCATACCAGTGCGGGAGGTAATGGCGCTGGGCGTATTGTCCCACCAACAGCGACAGTTGCAAGTTGGGTAATTGTGCCATTAGGCTCTGATGCCAAGTGGCGGCACACTCTGGTCGCGGCGGCAAGTCACCGCCCTTGCCTCGACCGGGGTAACAGAAGCCCATGGGAATAATGGCAATCTGGGATTCGTCGTAAAAGGTGTCCCGGTCGATCGCCAGCCAATCTCGCAGGCGATCTCCTGAGGGATCATTCCAGGGAATACTGGTCGCGTGGACCTTGGTGCCCGGGGCTTGGCCGACGATCAATAGGCGTGCAGACGCTGCAGCCCTCAAGACTGGATTCGGCCCTAGAGGAAGTTGTTCTTCACAGAGGCGACAAGCCCGTATTTCCTCCAGCAGTGCCGGTAACTTCTCAACTACCACCTACTATATGTCCCTATTGTTTACCGTCGGGGAAAGCCAAATGTAACAACCGCGCGCGGCGATCCTGAGGATCACGGGCACGACTAATATTATTGTTATTGAAAACCACAAATACTCCCTGATTATTTACAGCAACTCCAGACCCCATTCCCCCCAATCGCGACACTTCATAGGCGTGCTCCGGGGATTCTTCAATCTCACGGTAAACCAAGCACCATTCAGCTTGCAAGCTCGGCAGAGCTCTTCTACATACCGCATATGCGTTGCTTTCAAGAGTAAAAAGAGCGCCGTCATGATAATCAAGTCCTCTCAGATTCTCCGGGTGGTCCCCAAAATCCAGCCCCACTACAGAAGGCAAGGAGAAAACTTGAAACTCTCCTTTATTTCCCACCTTTAACAATCCCCTGGGTTCCCGCTCTAAAGCTACCCACAAGTCATCGCCAACCTCAACTATCCCCTCCCCGCCATTATTGTATCTCAGCGAATAACCCAGGTGTTCTATTGCTGATGACCACTTGTTATTAATCCAGCGTGAACTCCCATCTGTGTCCACTTCTGCTATTCGATTGTGGCGTTCACTCAATAAAAATGTACCGTCGTCTCTACAACATATTCCACCAAAACGCATTGCGGTTTTAGGCCGCAATAAATCCATAACAAAGTGAGAAACATTATCGGCTACTCCCCTTTTGGGCGGAGGCAGGCCGCTAACTTTCAGGTATTTTTCTAATATCGCACTCTGACCGTGTAAATTGATTCTATATATTTTTTCCGATTCTTTAGGAGAGATCGTTATTAATTGGCCACAAAAACTCAAACCAGATAGACCTACACCCAAGCTATTATCTATCCAGTAATCAGCAATATCTTTAGCCAAAAAAATCTCAGCAGCCATTCCCACGGATGCTAAAAATATGAAATTAATTGCGAGGAAAACTGTCTTGATCATTACATCCCCCTTTAAACACTACCTGACTATTCGAACCCCAATAATAGAAAGTCTCTATTGGTATTTAGTCAGATTGATCTGGTAGAGCCAGATGTAATAAGAGTGCTCTGCGATCCTGAGGGTCGTGAATACGGCTGATGTTATCATTGTCAAACACAATAAAAACGCCCCGCTCTCCAATAGCCAAACCATCTCCCTTGCCACCGGTCCGCGATACCTCGTAGCCCAGTTCAGAGGAGTTTTCATGTTCCCAGTAATCCAGACACCACTCAGCTTTCAAGCTGGGTAATTCCCTGCGGCAAACTGCATAGGCATTAGGTTCCAGGGTCCACAAAGCCCCATCATAGTAATAGAGGCCTGCCATATTTTCCGACTCATCACGAAAATCCAGCCCTTTTACTGGCGGCGGTGTAAAAATCTGTACACTTCCCTTGGGGCCGAGTTTTACCAGGGCACGGGGATCCCGCTCTATAGCCATCCAAAAGTCATCGCCCACCTTCTGTAGCCCTACACCGGAGAGATTGTACCCGTGCATATAGCCTTGGGCTTTAGCCGTAGCCGACCACATATTTTCTAACCAATGCCCCTTTCCCTCCATATTTATTTCGGCTATGCGGTTGTAACGTTCACTCAACAAATAGAATTTATTATCGGCACAGGTGATGGCTTCAAAATCCATCGCTGCGGCTGGGCGAGTAAGTTCCAGTAGAAAATACCATAAATTAGTAGGCCTATCTTTTTTCGGAACCCGGAGCCCAGCCAGCTTGATATAAGGCTCCAAGGTTGCACTCCTATCTCCTAATACTATCTGGTAGATCTCCCTGGATTGCTTATCCGACACCGTAACCATTTTTCCATCGCAAAAACTCAGTCCAGATATGCTTAACCCGGCACTATCATCCACCCAGTAGTGAGATATTTTTTTGGCGGGAATAATTTCAGCTGCCAGCCCCAAGGATGACAAGAGCGCACATACGATAGTTAAAAAAATACGCTTAATCACGATCCTTCCAATTTATCGCCAAAGTGATTTAAGAACCGGGAGATTCCCTGCGGCCAACAGACACTACCAAGCTGTAAGGTCCCAATAGCTATTGGTACACAGCATAGTTACCCCAATTGCTCTAAACAATTTTAGCGCTAGTGACTAGAAGATATTTTAAAAATGGAGGGACTTGTTGAACGGGAGAGAACTAAAGGGATGGGATTAGCGCCGACTCCCGGAAAGTACGGCGCCAGACAGAGTCAATTATTGCAGCCTACTGGCCTCATCTGGCATTGCCAGATGCAACAGAAGCGCGCGCTTGTCGTCAGGCGCCTGGGCACGGCCGATATTATTGTTGTCGAGGATAACGAAAATACCCTGCTCTCCGACTGCCAGCCCCTCGCCCTTTCCATAGCGGGTTTCTTCATAAACCCGCTCGGGAGATTCTTCAAGGGCGCGATAATCCAGGCACCACTCTGCTTCCAGGCTAGGAAGTGCCCTGCGGCACACGGCGTGGGCGTTGCGCTCCAAGGTAAAGAGTGCGCCGTCGTGGTAATCCAATCCCGCCAAGTCCTCTGAACGGCCAGCAAAGTCCAGACCATCTACTTGAGGCAGAGTCAGTGTGCTGGCCTCGCCATCTGCATTAAGCCTCAACAGACCGCGGGGTTCGCGCTCCATGGCTACCCAGAAAGTAGCGTCGGCTTTCACCAACCCCTCGCTGGAAGCATTGGTCTTCTGTAGAAACCCCTGGGACCTGGCTAATGCCGACCAGCTATGCTCCTGCCAGCGTGCGTTTCCCTCGATATCTACGATGGCAATACGGTTGTAATGCTCACTGACCAGATAGACCTGGCCATCGCTACAGGTAACACCTTCAAAGTCCAGATCTTCTGCCGGGCGGAACAACTCCTTGAAGCCCTCCCAAGCGCTGACAGGCTCATCCTGCTCCGGTATCCCAAGGCCGCTTAAGCGAAGATGTGATACCAGGTCGGCACTGCCATCGCGAAGTTCAAGCGTGTAGATCTCTTCAGAATTCTTATCGGAGACTGCCAGCAGATCTCCAGAACAAAAACTTAAGCCGGAAATATCCAGGCCTGCACTACTATCAACCCAATAGCTGGCCAGCAACCTAGCCGGGGTAATTTCTGCGGCTATCGCCAGTGGCGACAACAGCACGGATAGAACACTGAAGAGAGTACGCTTGATCACTGCAAAACCAATTAATCGCGGAAGTTATTAAACTGCAATGGCTGTTCCAGCTCTTTACCGCGTAACAAGGCGATCACCTGCTGCAAGTCATCGCGCTTCTTGCCAGTAACACGCACCTGCTCACCCTGAATGGCAGCCTGCACCTTGAGCTTTTCATCTTTGATCAGCTTAACAATCTTTTTTGACAGTTCTTTGTCAAGGCCATTTTTCAGGGTTACGTCCAATTTGACCTGCTTGCCGGATTGCTCTTTATCACCTACATCCATCGCCAGTGGATCGATATCGCATTTGATCAGTGCGCCGCGCAGCATATCCACCATCTGGTCTACCTGCATGTCCACTTCAGCGCGAACTACCAGGGAGAACTCACTCATCTCCACTTCCGCATCCACACCTTTAAAGTCGAAGCGGTTGGTAATAGTGCGATTCACCTGATCCACAGCGTTGGTGAGTTGGTGCTTATCCACTTCAGATACAATGTCAAAAGAAGGCATTAAGTTGTCTGCTCCTATTTCCAGGTTTCCGGAGTAATCTCCGCGTTGTTGTCACTATCAGCGAGCCAGATATGACCATCCTGAATGGTTGCACTCAGGTCCATATTGCGCTCAGCCATAGCCGCCAATTGCTCAGTGGCATCAGCGGCTAAATGGTAGACGGTAAGGTTATCAAAGCGCTCCAATTGGCTGGCCTGTTTCTGCCACCAGATTGCTGCTGCACGGCGCCCGTAACTGTATACGATAACGCGCTTCGAGCGGTTGCAGGCTTTGCGAATTCGTTCCTCAGTGGGAAGCCCCACTTCGATCCAGAGATCGATTTCCCCGCTCAAGTTCTTTTGCCAGAGATCCGCTTCCTCATCGGAGGACAATCCCCGGGTAAACTCCAGCGTTTCTGCCGCATTGTGTGCAAAAGCCAGTAGCCTCACCATCATACGCTCATCTGTTTCCGAGGGATGTCGCGCCAAAGTGAGCGGATGTTCGGCGTAATAATCCCTGTCCATATCGGATATCTGGACTTTGGCCTTAAATATTGTTGCTTTTAACGCCATTTTGGCTCCATGGTGATGCCTTCTCCAGCGCCGGGAGTCAGGCGGACTATTCTTGATGGGTTCACGTGAGAATAAGGATATTCCGCATGACCTCTGCGCTCCCCAGCGGCTGGCCCTTTTGGCAGAGCTCACTGCTACTGCTGCTGGCAACCACCCTCAGCGGCTGTGGTGTCAACAATATCCCAACCTATGACGAGCAGGTTAAAGCCACCTGGGCCCAGGTTCAAAACCAATACCAGCGCCGTGCCGATCTGGTTCCCAATCTGGTGCAAACCGTAAAAGCTTACGCATCCCACGAACGGGAAACCCTACAAGCCGTCACTGAGGCCAGAGCCAAAGTCAGCTCTCTCCAGGTTGACGGCAACCTTCTCAATGACCCAGCCAAGCTGCAACAGTTCGAAGCAGCACAAGGCCAGTTAACCAGCGCGCTATCCCGCCTTATGTTGGTGGTAGAGCGATACCCCGACCTCAAAGCCAACCAGAACTTCCTCACACTGCAATCTCAGTTAGAGGGCACCGAAAACCGCATCAGTGTCGCGCGCCGGGATTATATCCAGGCTGTAGAGCGCTACAACCGCGAGATGCGCACTTTTCCAGGAAGAATCTGGCATGCCGTGCTCTACAGGGATATGCCGCTTCGAGAAACTTTCGAAGCCACCAGTGAAGATGCCGATAAGGCACCTGAGGTTAAGGAGCCTCTGAATAACTCTATGATACCTCTGGCATGCAGAGCGGTTCACAATCAAGGCGCGGCTTCGCAGGAATGTCTAGACCTTTCAAGAAGTCGTAACGCGGAGTGTGAATCGCTCTGCAAGCCCCGAAGGGCGGACCTTGAAGGCCACAGCTGCTGCGTTGCAGCTCTTGCAAAGGGCTACGGCCATTCGCGGCGAGCTGCGCCTAACATCTGCAGCCTTCAAGACCCGCAGAGGCATTACGGAGTTATTTAGAGGCTCCTCAACTTCCAATAGACAGGCGCCATCGACCCCAAAATGAACCGCCCCAGTCTTGCCATAACCATCCTGATCGCTCTGGTCTGTGCCTTAACAGCCTGGGCCGATGTACAGTTTCCAGCGCTGTCCGGCCGGGTAGTAGATCAGGGAGAGTTGTTAAAGGCCGATGAGAGATACCAACTTACTGAGTTGATACAGCAGTATGAGCGCGACAGCGACAATCAGCTGGTTGTCGCCACCATCCCCGAGCTTCAGGGCATCACTATAGAGGAGTATGCCAACCAACTGGCACGCAAGTGGAAGCTAGGAAAAAAAGACAAAGACAATGGAGTGCTTTTCCTGATTGCGCCCAATGATAGAAAGGTCCGTATCGAAGTAGGCTACGGCCTGGAAGGAGCCCTAACCGATGCACTGGCGGCAAATATTATCCAAACCAAAGTACTGCCAGAGTTTCGAAATGGCGATTTTAGCGGCGGAATCAATGCAGGGGTTCGATCAATTATCGCCGCGACGAAAAATGAATATGTCGCTGAACCCGTAGAAACCAAAGAGGGGCGTCGAATTGCTGTACTGGTAGGCCTGTTCCTTCTGCTGGTCATGCTACACCTCTTCGGCAGTGCCGCACTGGGTTCACCTGTAAAGAGCCGCATTTTTAAGCGGGGGCGCTACGGCGGCTACTATGGTGGAGGTGGCTTTGGCGGAGGTCTATCCGGCGGCAGCTCTGGGGGCGGGTTTAGCGGGGGCGGCGGAGGCTTTGGCGGAGGGGGCGCATCGGGAGGATGGTAATGCTCACCAATACTTATCAACGCCAGGTAGCAGAGGCGATCAAGGACGTAGAATCCCGCACCGACGCTGAAGTCATGGCTGTGATCGCCAAGGAAGCGGACAACTACCTTTATATCTCTACCCTATGGGCCGCATTCCTAACACTGTTAGTCTCCCCTCTGATCGAATTTCTGCCGTTCTGGATCAACCTTCAACAGGCGGTGACGCTTCAGTGGATTTTATTTATTGTCCTGGCAGTAATATTCCGCTGGCGCCCCATCACCATGCGCTTGGTACCAAAGAAAATAAAATTCTGGCGAGCTTCAAACTTAGCTCGCAGGCAATTTCTGGAGCAGGATTTACACGCAACCAAGGATCGACTCGGGCTACTGATATTTGTTTCAGAAGCCGAACACTATGTAGAAATACTGGCCGACAGAGGCATTGCCCAACATATCACCAATGACAACTGGCAGAGAGTAGTTGAAAATTTTGTGCAACAAATCAAGCGGGGAAAAGCTGGAGAGGCATTACTGGCATGTATTGAGCAATGCGGAGATCTACTTCATGAAGCGATACCCACCAGCACCATTAAAGATGAACTGCCGAATCATCTAGTCGTCATCAATTAAATCCCCGTATCCCCCAAAACTGGCAACACCAACTTACTCAAGTTTCAAAACGAAACTCCACGCCATACCAATCTACTCTCCTATTGTGACTTGAATCATCAACTAAGCTGCCTAAAGACATAAAACCCATAAGTAAACTCTATACAAGAAGATGATTCCGACTAAAACCCTATCGCAGCTTTTCAGTATTACTCTTCTGTTACTGGCATCCGGATTCAGTGCCGCTCTCTGGTCTCAAGAACTACAAAAGAAAAATACGACTTCGGCAATCGGGGACGGTTACTTCCCGGGCACTCGTATAGTCTCCCCTCGCCCAAAGCAAGCCACCACCTACTTCCTGCCGGCATTGGGTAACAGCGATAAATTAACATTTCATGTCGAGCATCAGTGCAGCAACCACATTGGCGATCTCGGCGCCCTCAGAGTGGAATGGGCCATCAGTAACCGGCAAGTGAATTTTCCGACTTGGGACCCCAGCAGTACCAAGCCGGATTCCGAAAAGTTACCAGCTGCCCCTACTGAGGTTGTATTCGTACCTACTATTTATGGCGGAAAAGTAATTTATACAAAGCTGATTGGGAAAATCTATGGGGAAGTCAATATAGCCTTCGGTACTGATCTTGAAGTACCAGACTAAATTAACCCACCTTCAAAAACGAATAATGTGCAACTGATCAACTCTGCTCAAGCAACACATGACTCCCAAAACGAAATTTTATTTATCATTCAAAAAAATACTAATCAGCCTGGTCCTGATATTATTCAGCAGTGCATTATCAACAACCAGCAAGGCTGATTTCATCAGTTTAAGTGGCGCTGAGACCGCCAACAACATCGCGGAGATCGATATACAAAAAAATATCCTAAACATTAGATTCGAGATATCAGCAAGCGATGCCAAACTATTTTGGCCAGGAATTGAAGATACAGCAGACATTTATCGACTGGCACAATCAGCAAAAACCCAGCAATCTTTCGATTTTCAAGTACTCTCTGGAAATAAGAGCATTAAGCACAAACTCATCTCAATTCGAGTAGCCCAGAGAAAACCTAGAATTTCCCCTTTTGCTGGGCAAACCGATCCCCGCACCGGCATAAAAATGCCGGATTTCCCGGCAGATAAAAAGATTCTTTTAACTCAGCTGAAATATCCAATCGGTGGACTTTCAGACCTGCAACTAAAACCACCCATCGGCAGTGATAAGCTGGCATCCGTGACAATTGGCTTTACCAGTCGCCACGGGCAAACACCTATCAGCGGCTTTCACTACCTATCCCAACCTGAACCACTCATTATCGACTGGAAAGACCCATGGAATACACATTTTAAGAACACCAATATTAGTCGGCATAACCGCTACCCACTAATGTCTTTCCTCTACGTAGAGCCCCGCCAGATACGCCATGAGATACTCGTGCGCACCAAGGACTTACTGGAGTGGACTAATCAGCCTTTCGATGCTTGGCAACCATTAACACCAGAAAGTAAAGCCTTCCTGCACCACACAGTACGCAGCTATCTAAATAATAAAAATCCAACTTCTATTGATCAAGCACCCTCACAGCCGAACAGCATTGAGACTGTTTTTCTTCGCGCAAATAATAGCGGGTACTCACAGATTTCAGAGAATGACACTATTGAAATGGGCTCAGTGATGATTGGCTACCGGGAAAAATTTTCCATCGATGCACTGCCCCAGAGTGTTACCGTAGACTGGAATCTATTCACCGATACAATCAACTCCGTTCCCACCATTATTCAGGACCCCACAGGCCCATTCCCCACCCATGTAATTCCCTCATTTCCTGATATTCAGTGGCACAACTACCTATACGATTACCGACCTCCAAATAGCGATCCACTTGTAATAGAAACCCCTAGCCTGGCGGTCCCTATGGCTATCCTATTTTCATTTCTTATTATTACGATAATTGTATTGACGCTATCCACAAAACACTCACTTATAGGCCGCAAGGGTTCAACTATTATCTATACCGCCATAATAATCTCAGCTGGCGCTTTGTACCTCAATCTTCCAGAAGAATACCGGGTAAACCTCCCTGGAACCGCTAAAAAACGGGACTTGGGCCAAGTAACAGAACAGCTACTGTTAAAAGTTGCAGCCGCATTTAAAGAGCCTCTACCGATCAATCTGGAATTAAAGCTGAAAAACCTGATTACCAATGAAGGCTTCGAAAATACCTATTCAAATCTGGCACAAATTTATCGCCCCCAAACAGCGAGTGGTAGCTTGGGATCAATCGGTGCTATTACAAATCTAAAAGTAGAGTACTCCAGTCAAATTAACCTGAATGGCAACAAAGGATTCCAGTTGATTACAAGTTGGCAAGCGGTAGTAGAGGACCGAAGCTGGGGACACTTTGAACAAAGACCGCAAGAGACCCGGGCCAATATCGCAATTATCCAGTCTGATAACCACTGGAAAATCGCTGGATTTACTCCCCTATCCGTACGGTAAGAATAAAATAGAGAAATAGCTAGAGCCATGAAAAACAGCACACTCAAGTTGCCCGCGATGATTGTTCTATATCTCCTCATATCCAGCATCAGCGGGCAAGCACAAGCGCATTTCCTTCTCAACCTCAATGTACGGATTTTCCATATAGAGCACACAGCCAGTGGTGCCAACCTATATATGAGAGTGCCTATGCCCTATTTACTGGCAGATAAAACAGGACTGAGGCGCGACCCCTATACAGGCAAACTCCCACAACCCGCCCCATATACCAAAAACTCCTTGGATCAAGGTGACTTGGTCCACTATGTCGACTTTCAACAGCTGGAGCTAGCGCTTCTAGGACTCGGTAATATTGCAGAGAGAGCCACTTTTCTCCGCAATACTGACAAGCAGATAAAAGGCGATGTAAAAGCCGTGCGCCTGTATCGGATAGGAAATGAACCGGACTTTGCAACGCTGGAGGAGGCACAGCAGGCATTTTTGCACCAATACTTACCTGAAGACACCAATCAAAGGCTGTATGTGGGTGACACCTTGGTTGATATTCAGATCTTCTACCCTCTGGAAGCTCCCCTTGGAGAATACCAACTATCCAGCTCTCTTAACCCCGGCCTCCCCAACCAGGAAGACACCGCCAACCTGGTACTGGATTACAACCCAGGTAAGACCCAGGTCTTTCGCTCACGCGGTCTTATGCAAGAGGCACTATTGATTACCCACTCCTCAATAGACGCTGTGAAGACTTTTCTGGCGGAGGGCATCGCCCATATCCTGAAGGGGCTGGACCACGTGTTGTTTGTACTCTGCCTAAGCCTCGGTGCACTCAGCCTACCCCTACTCTTGTGGCGCGCTACCGGCTTTACCATCGGTCACAGTATCACCCTCTCAGCCGGATTCTTTGGCTTTGTTCCCACAGTCAGCTGGTTCGTACCTATGGTAGAAACCGGTATCGCCCTATCCATAATCTATATGGCCTGGATATCACTACACAGGGAAGACACTAAGATCACAGGCAGCGAAAGTACAATTTTTATCGGCACCTGCATGCTCGGCCTACTCCACGGCCTGGGTTTTTCATTTGTATTACATGAAATACTCCAAGTTGACTCCCCGAATATCTGGCAAAGCCTCTTGGCCTTCAACCTGGGGGTAGAAGCCGGGCAAGTACTCATAATTCTTGCCATATGGCCCCTTGCCTATTTAGCCAGGCTGTGGAAAAAGGAATGGGAAATCCGGATACGTTATTCTGTTGCTGGACTCTGCAGCGCAATTGCTTTTATTTGGACATTAGATAGAGGATATGAGCTTGTTTCGGCAATTTCCTGAACAGAAGAATGAGTTTCCTCTCTGGCTATTACACCCGAGATACTAAAAAGGGAGAAGGAAATAATACACTGCTCTCGAGACCCTATGAGGCATGGATGCCGATTAGGAGCTTACAGGGATGTATTCACAGCGTGTCTCGAGTGCGGTGTATTCTTTCCTTACACCCCAGTAGTAATACACCTAAAACTGATTTGTATTCCCAAGTTCCAGAGACAAAACTCACTCCAAAATTAACCTCCCTGCCACTACACACGTAATAATGAGCAAAAATACAAAGCGCAATAAACCAGGACGTTAAATAATTTAAGATTCAAACCCCTTGGGATGCTGCTTCCCGGCGTCACCTATTACTTCCCAAGAGGCCTTTGAGTCAACCCATAAATGATGAACCACTTTTAGATTCTCGTTACCATCCACCAAGCTTCCTGCAGGAATGTAAGTATTTAAAGAATCATTATCTCCGGGCAGAGTAGAACCGCAAGTAGCGCAAAAATTTGTATGCCAATCATGCCCGGGCTTAGACCAATACTTAAGGTTCTCCTTACCTTTAACCCAACTAAACTTCTCGGTAGGCACAATAGCTACAGTAATAGCGCCACTCCCTGTGGAACGACGACAGATTGAACAGTGGCACATATATAAATCTGTGAGGGATTCTTGTATCTCATAAGCTATCTCTCCACAATTGCATTCACCTTTAGTCAAAAAGACACTCCTTTTTTAGTAATAGAAAGATACAAAGCCCATATATCTGAGACATCTACATCACCCTGTATAGATTTTAACCGATCATAGAGTCCCAAAAGAACATCTATTCGCACTGAACAATCCCTCCAGCTAATTTTAACTCCGGTATTAGCTATCTGTTCTACAACAAATGTCTCAGGCTGAACTTCCGCTCCAAATAGATAAAAGGTTATCAGAAAGAACAGGCTTTTGTGGTGCGCATATCTATTTGCACAAACCTTTATCTAACCTGATTTCTATCAACATTGTTTCAAGTTTTCGGTAGTTTGTGGCTAATAGAGGCTAACACATAAAGGTGAACGCTCACATACTTGGTGTGGCGCTCACCTTCTTACTTGGTGAAAGGATTCTATACAACTTAACAGGTTGCTGCGGGATCAACCGGGGCTTCATGTATCGTGAAGACCGGAAATATCATTAAAGAATTTAAATTTAGCAAAATAATGATAGATACAGAGAACTAGGCGTAGCTGAGTGTAAATTTTATTTAGGCCTAAGGGCCTCAATAAACTTCGCATCTACCCACATTATTTCAAAATTCGGTGGAGTACAACGCCGACAGTAAAAAAGGTATTTCCCATCGGGCGTTACATATCCACCACCATCTTCCCCTTCTGTATTGATATTATCACCGAAGTTAATAGCCGCACCCCATGAGCCATCTTGTTGGCGAAAACTGATGTACATATCGCTATCACCATATCCACCCTCTCTTTCACTATCCCAGATAATGTAGGACTCATCAGGGGCAATAAATGGGTGAGCAGTCCATTTCCCTGTATTTATCTGCTTTCCAAAAGGTTTTGGCGCTTCACGCTTACCATCTAACAGACGCGAATAGCGAAGAATACCATCTCCATTTGAACCTACTTCATCAAATACAAAGGTTCCTTTTGAAGAAGCCGTAAGGCGCATGATACGAAAGTCTTCAAATAGTGGCCCCAGGCTTTTAGGTTCTGACCAACCATTGTCAGTGCGCTCTCTATATCGATTTCTAGAATACATTGTTTGACCATCAGGCGAGATAGAGCCACCCCAGGCCACTTCCGATTCATACCAACGATTCCCCTCAAGCTTGAATACAACTTTCGAAGACTCACCACTTTGGTAATATCTTCTTGTAACGTAGTACTCCTGCATATCAGGCGTGAAGTAGCCACCCCAATCCCGATACTCTTTCGAGGGATTAGGAGCGAATAACTTTGGAGTTAACCCAGGAGGTTTCTGTCCAAGATAGGGCCCTTCAAGAGCTGTCGGTGTATCCTGACTATAACTGTTAACACTCAGAGTTAGGAGTGAGAGTAAAGCAATTGAAGTACAAAGGTGCCTCATGACATATCCTTGCTTAAACATGAAGTAATAAGCAACCAATGTATCTTTTCAAGCTTTATAACACCTGACGTCCATATGAATTTACCCTGATTCTTGAGATAAGAGGTGTGATCAGCCAAATATTTGTATGAAATATACTCAAAAGTGGCTCTACACCGAGGGTTCGGATCTCCCTTTTGTCTTCCATATATACTGACCTTGCGGCTCATTTCGTATTGCCAATCTACACCGGGGCCCCAATTATAGAGAGAATTATCGGGACACGACGATCTTAAACCTACATAAATACGCCTCAGATATTCATCTATTCGGCGTAAGTAAATCTACAAATTTGCTCAAAAGAAATAGATGATGGTTTAAACAACTGAGTAGCGAGTACTATTTTCTAACACCAACCGAATGATCAATTTTCATCCTGCGGGATTAAGAATGAGCGATACTATAGCCCCAATGGCTGTTGCACTTTCTACCAGATAGAAATCAATCTGGTAGAAAGTGCAGCTCAATTAGATACATTGCCTGAAATACACTTTCTTAGATCTCTACCGATTGAAGATAAGATATCGTCAAGCGTATTGATTGTCGTTAGGAAGTCGTAATTAACATAGATTGATTTGTTCTAGGTTATATACAGCTAGCACCAAGTTCCTTAACAGCTTTCAACCAGGAACCCTGTTGATTCTTATCAGACATAATCATTGAACCAAATAAATTAACCTCTGCTTTCGAGAAGCCGCAATATTGAAGAGTAAATCGATCAAGCTGCTCTAATACTGGCTTTGCTTGTTCTTCTAAATATTCTATAGGGGCATCCATTGTCAAAATTATTCTTGATGTTTTGCCTTTAAGAAGCTGTATGGGTTCTGCACTACCACTCTCAAATTTAAAGGTAATTCCGGGAAGAAAAGATCGATCAATCAAGCCTTTGAGCTTTCCTGGCAATCCGCCCCACCAAATAGGCGACACCACAACAATATGCTGTGCCCATTTAAGAGTCTCTTGAAATTCAGATAGACAATCCTCCAATACTTGATAATCATCGTACCCAAACTCTAAATTCGAATTGAAGTCCATTTCCGACAGGTTATATCGACGAACATTAGCCTGTCTCTTTGCTTCAGACTCATAGACATCGCTCAACTGCTTAACAAAACTGTTCTTCTTTGGATTGCCATTTAAAAGTAGGATATTTTTCATCTCGTCATACTATTGCTTAAAAACACGATGAAAAGTCTACCGTCTCCCCTTAAGGGGAGGGTCAAGGCTTTTATGACAGGAATCTATAGACGCAATACATTGATCAACCTTTTCAGCTTTATTAGAAAGTGATTCCAATTCAGCCTCAATTTTTCTTTTTACTTTCTTCAGAAAGACACTGATTCGAGCCCAATCAACCTCTCCATTATGGTACCGAATAACATCCTTTAACTCAGCCAAAGTCACCCCAAGTGCTTTAGCTTCTGAGATCAAAGTAAGAATTTCAACATCTTCTGCCGTATAGACTCTATATCTGCCCTGCCTTTTAGGAACGGCAATGAGGCCTTTTTCCTCATAAAATCTTATCGCCTTTACAGTGAGATTCGTCCTTCTTGACACCTCTCCTATAAACATACAGACCTCCTACCTATGCTCAATTTCCCATTGAGATTGCAGCCTATGAAAAATATTCATCACACGAAAGGATCCATCCATAAGCTTGGGCCTTCGCCAGCCCTTACGGGCACCTAGTAGAAACTCATACGAGCTGGAGCTCACTTCTTACATTCTCATACTTTCGGCACAAACATTACGTTGAAGAAAGTAAATACGCAATACCGCAAATTAAGAAGAAAAGACCATCTGGTTTTCTGTGATCAACTCAGACGGGGGAACCTACCTACGTAAATAAACTACTATTAATGGCAGTAACACCCCCTATGCCGCCTCATACGCATCTAGCAGGTATAATTAGCTCTAGACTACCTCTTAATTGATTCTCAAGGGCATTTGAGCTACACCTGTCTCTGTACCGGTCGGCGTAACAATGGCATAACTAGGTGTTTTATAAGGCTTAACCTTTTACCTTTGGCTTGATTAATGATAACGCTCGCTAAGATGCCTCCTTGAACGTTTGCTATATAGCCGTGCTTATTTTCATCCATAGTAGAGCAATCATCTATCGCATAAAGGTTAGAATAACCTCTAACCCGCATATATTCGTCCACTTTAATTAATCCCATCTTATCTAACACTCCGGGTAATTCTGTTTTTAGAAACTCGGTATTTGGCGACATACCTACACATTCATAAACCAAGTCTGCCTTGAAAGTTTCTTGAGTATTCATAGAACGGTAAATTGCACCTTCCTTAACTAGCCGGGTATTGAGATGTACGCTAACACCCTTAGCCGTAAGCTGTTCTAGCGCCCCGGGGTTCATAAAGCCATGAAGGTAAGTGGAATGATGGACCTCCACTTGCTCTTTCTGCTTCAACGTCTGCATGACCTCTAATACAGAAAAATGAGGCTCCATCGCCGGGAATATCAAGTGCGTAGGAAATATAGGATCAATTTTGGCGTAATGGCGAATTTGTGAACTATAAAATAAAATTGACCCTGAAACATTACTCAAACCTGATGATCAGATAACCTCCATATGGCCGATGCACCAATACTAAAACCTACTAAACTCACATGACCAAATGATGCGCCGATTCTCTCTGATAATTTTTCAACGTATTTATCGAGCCCAACCTTTGATGTAAAATATGAATACGCCTCAACCTCACAATCAAAATTCATCAATTCTGAATTATACAGATCAACTATCTCTACACTACCAGGAAGATCAGCTGCAAATCGCTCTAACGCTTTTGTACGACCAAAAATATCTGAAACCAAGATCCAAGTCATAGCTTATTTTTTCATGTAACAAGAAAGAAACGATTCACCGATCAGCTATAATTTACTCTGTACATATTTATCAAGTTCGATACAGTATGTCGTAAAACATCGGCCCAACAGCTCAGCTTTATGTACTGTTTTGGATATTCTTTTCAAAGCTCTGTATTCCGGCCTACTGTCAAGCAAATGACACACTATTTCCTTATGCCCCAATTCCTTAGCCCAACCGATCATTGTTTTGAATACCGAGAGCCCAGAACCCCAAAACTGTTGGGATATGACAACAGCCATCTCAAAACCGCTATCGTCAGGTTGAAGACCACACCACCCAGCTAATACTCCACCGATGTAAATTAGTCGAACACGGCACCCAGTCAGGGAATCTACTTCTAACTTAAACTTGATCCACTCATTAAGGCTTTGGTCATCAAAGTATTCATGTTTAATTAAGTGCTCCCTAAGTGAATCCTTATTGAGTACAGCTAACAGCTCGTCTCGATTCACTTGAGTTAGCTCCTTAAACTCTATCCTGCTCATATTAAAGTAATTTTGACTTTCTCGTTTTGAGGGTAACTTTAAAGACGAAATAATTTTTGCTTGCTTTATGAGTTACCCAAGAGTAATTGCGACCGAAAGGTAGGCGCCTATTCAATGGGGAAAGTTTCTTTATCTATTTGAGGAAAAGAATGCAGCCATCGTGCAAAAAACACACAAATAGGACGTCAATTTCATCACTTTATTAGTCGCTACGGTTTGCTCTCTTGTACTTTTCCTGGTACTCGCGGCGCTGCTTAGTAACTTCATATAATACAATTCCAGAAGTTGTTCCGAGGTTCAGGCTTTCAATCATTCCAAACATTGGAATGGATACGCAGAAAGCGCTATTCTCGACTGCAAGATCACTTATACCTCTAGATTCGTTACCAAACCAAACAGCCAGTTTTGGCTGAGTGTAATCAGCCTCATGCAATATAAAGCTGTCTTTTCCTTTTACATGGGGAGAGGTGACAATCGAGATAAATCTGTTTTTCGCCAAATGATCCAGGCATTCCTCGGTACTATCAAAACGCTTTACGAAGCTCCATTTGATCGCAGAGACAGACGGCTTCGAGAGTGATTTCCTTTCTCTCATTTCCTGCCAGTCATCGGGTATTAGCTTGCGAGGATCAACAATATACGTTTTTTCAACGCCTAATGCATTGACGTTTCTAATAACCGCTCCAATGTTCTTCATATCCATCGGGCACTCGAGAACAGCTATCAGATTTTTACAGCGATAAGGCTTAATTTCATCAGCTCTTTTTCGGGCACCATTTTTATCAATTTCCATATTCTCGAAGACCTTAGATAATTTGTTCACTACTAACATTGCAGTCAGACACAGTCTGGACTGTGTAAATACTAACAACAATAAGCGCAGCAACCTCACAAAATATGTATAATGCTATGTTAATGGCTGCATTACTTAATTAACTATTAAGCTACACCGACGCCCATAAACCGCCTATATAATTAAACGATATTATACCTAGCGCCAAATAATACAGGGTAGTACCGATGGACAGTTGTACCCAATACTTTTCTCCACCCATCGATTTGCAGTGATAAAACCATACAGCCCCTATGGCTATCAATGGGCCAACAACTCCCCAAAAAATCCATGTAATTATTCCAGGAATAAACTGAACATTGATAGACACTATGTTCAGTATCGTATATAAAATTGTAAATAGTACAGATTTAGCCAAAGGATACTTAATTATTTCCACTCTCTACCTAGACATTTAAACTTGAGCATAGAGCACGCTGTCTAGCCGCAACATCAGAAACAGCATGCGCCAGTTATAGGAAGTTAACTCCAAATAACCCATCCGATAGCCACTCCTAAAACCAAGCAGGAAGCTCCTATTTTAACCAGTAAGTTATGCTCTGCTCTATCTTCCATTATGGCGCCCTGAATGTACAAGTTAAGCGCTTTCTCTGCTTCATCTGAAGATGGAAATTCTTTATAGAAATTCAGTAAAGCGTTTTGAACTTTGGGTACCCACGAGGATGGATTATCCTCCTCAGGAGGATAATCTAATACAGCCAAAACATAAGGTGCCTGGGGCTCTACTAGCTTTCCTATTTTCTTAGCTTCATCGTAATACTGAGATATATCCATCGTTGTATCTACGTATACCATTTCAATTAGATGATACCTTTGCAGTCGATTGTACTACCTTGTTAGCCCTAAAACTTCCACCAAGACTTCCTTTTTGGCTTGGCCAAGGTAACACTTTCAATTGGAGTGCCCTCTGGCAAACCCTGAACTTTTTTATGAAATTGTCCTGATATTGAGAAGTGGACTTCGATATCAGTTATCTCAAAATTTTCTACGTCAATTTCACCACCAAGAAATAGAGGTATCTTAATGCTGTAAATCATATATTTAGAAAGTGACTTACCTGATTCAATCAAGCTACGTACAAATTTTGCCCCCATAAAACCGCTAACAAATTCAGAGTCTTGTAATTTTGAGAGAAACTCTTCTCCATCTTTTGCGATGAACTCGACTTGGCAAAGTGTAGTACTCAAAAACTCCACTTCATTGGTTTTTACGTTTTGAATAAACGCATCGCCAAGAGCGGTAATAACTATAGGTAACTTACCCTTACCAATAAGCCATTCCCAATCGGATAGAAGGTCTCCCTTGTTAATATGAGAAAAATTTACTGTTAAATCATTTAATGTCATGAGAATATTTTTACTAGTTAGCGCATGCGCCATACCGCAGATGCGCTTGCGAACCGGAGTGGAGATCAAAACTGTAAAGCAGCTGAGCATGGCCCACTCTGTTAGATCACCACTCCCTCATTTTTCCATCATTTGCCATATAACTATTGACCAAGCCTTCAGAAAGGCTTACAACTCTCATAATTTCCTCCTCTGTCAGCTCTCTACCTAAATTTAATTTAAGCTGAGAAAACGCCTTTGAGTCTTCACAAATCACGTTTGGCATAGATGATATTGCTGCCCATTCAATTTCGTGACCCGGTATATTTGTAGTAGCCTCATACGCATCAACTACCCATCCACACCCCAATCGAATTGCAATTAACCCACTTTCGACAGCTCTTTTATCATCTTCTGGAGTTAGATTTTTTGGATGAATATACATCCACTGCCGAACATCCTCGACAGCCTTTTTCTTTATCGCTTTTAATGCAGCCTCTCCACCGACTTTATACTGAAGGTACTCCAGAAGCCCCTCTACACATGAATAGGCCTCTGGTGAAAGCTGATCATACTGATCATACTGATCATACTGATCATACTGATCATACTGATCATCAATAATAAATTCACATTCATCAATTAGCTCTTTGAGCTGCTTTTTATCAAAATAATTTAATTCCGAGTAATCCTTAATATCTAGGACCGATGGAAGCTCCATATATACCCCTCAAATCTAACATTTATATAATAGCTATCCAAACCACTATTATCTTTACTACGGTTTCAAATGTAAATTCGCTCCTCACATTTACTTTTAATTATGAAGCCGATAAGGTAAACACAAATGGGACCATAGAGCTAAATAAAAAATGCGTTCTATATGGCCACTATCACAAGCACCAAATAAATATCTAACTCTTTGATTTTAAACTTATGACTCTAATGAACTTAGTCTCTTCATAAACTGAACTCACTCAACTACCACCGCCAAGTCGCCGCTATATACGGCCCATGTTGAGTAATATCATAAGCAAAACGCCCATCAGAGAGTCGATCGGAATAATCAATACTGTAATACTGATACCCAAAACGCAGTGAGGTTGTCTTCCAGGCGCGCCAGTCGAATCCGGCTAGTAGATTCCACTGTAAGTCATCACCCCCAGCGCCAAAGCCTCCCAGTTCCGTGCGTACAGCAACGGTTAGGCATTCAGTAATTCCGATTGCGCCTCGCGCAGATAGTGTAGGTTCCCACCAACTCTGTTTGCCTCCAAGGCGATTCCTAAATTCGGGCCTGGGGCCTATGTTAATTCCCGCTCGTGCTTTCACTTCCTGCTTTAATCGGTTCCAGCGCAAACCCGCTCCCACATCAACAAAGTACTTTCGCCCACTATTAGCCAGGTTCCCTTCTAGAACCCTGTAACCCGCCAGGGCATTTATCCAGCCCTGGCGAGCATCCACCTCTACATCAATATCTACATCGATATCCAGCTGCGGGTTTCGTGGCGGGGTTATGGTTGCTCCCTTATCCAATCTGAGATGCACATAGTAGAGATCCGCCACTACCCCAAAGCGCCCTTTCCAGGCTTCCAGGCGCACAGAAAATGCAGCGTTGAGGAGCTCCAGGGTTTTGCTTAAATCCAGGTCTATATCGACACTGGTGTCAGCAACAGTGGAAGTCCCTTTAGTGCGAAGCGGGAGGAAAAGGTAGGGAGTGGCGAGGAAGCGCCAGTCATCGGGATCTTTGGAAGTTAGGCTGGCAGCCGGTGCAGGCTCCGAACTTTGCGCAGCGGCGGTACAGGAGATAAAGCTACAGAGCGTTAGCGCCAATATTTGCCTTGCGCTTTTCTCTTTCGCCTGTCCCTGTGTCATAGCAGCAACCGCTCCAAATCATTCGAGGCCCGATAGAGCACCAATGAATAAGGATAGATAGAGCTGAGGGAAGTTTCAGAGTGAGGAAATCTGCGGCATAGGGGGAGGAAATACTGCCGGGCAGGTAAAACTACCCGGCAGTGAGAAGCGATTAGTCGTTCGCTTCAGGGCGCATATGCGGGAACAGCAGTACGTCGCGAATCGACGGAGAGTTGGTAAACAGCATTACCAGACGGTCGATACCGATGCCCTCACCAGCGGTGGGCGGCAGGCCGTATTCCAGCGCGCGGATATAGTCGGCGTCGTAGTGCATGGCTTCGTCGTCACCGGCATCTTTCTCCGCAACCTGGGCTTTGAAGCGTTCAGCCTGATCTTCCGCGTCGTTCAACTCGGAGAAACCATTGGCTATCTCGCGGCCGCCTACGAAGAATTCAAAGCGGTCGGTGACAAACGGATTGTCATCGTTACGGCGAGCCAACGGAGACACTTCGGTTGGGTACTCAGTGATAAAGGTCGGCTGGTCGAGACGGTGCTCTACAGTCTTCTCGAAGATCTCGATCTGTACCTTACCCAGGCCCCAGCTATCTTTCAGCGGGATTTCCAGCTTCTCGGCTACCGCGCGGGCGGATTCGATATTGTCGATATCGGCCGCAGTGAGTTCCGGGTTGTAGTGCAGGATGGAGTCGAACACAGACAAACGCGCGAACGGCTTGGAGAAGTCGTAGCTGCTGTCCTGGTATTCCACAGTGGTGGAGCCCAGTACATCTTCACAGATACCGCGCAGCATCTTCTCGGTGAGGTCCATCAGGTCGTTGTAGTCCGCGTACGCCTGGTAGAACTCAAGCATGGTGAATTCGGGGTTGTGGCGCGTGGATAGGCCCTCGTTGCGGAAGTTGCGGTTGATCTCGTAAACCCGCTCAAAACCACCCACGACCAGACGCTTCAGGTACAGCTCCGGGGCAATACGCAGGTACATATCGATATCCAGCGCATTGTGGTGGGTAACGAACGGACGCGCGCTGGCACCGCCGGGAATAACTTGCAGCATGGGCGTTTCCACTTCCATAAACTGCTGGGCGTTGAGGAAATCGCGGATGTACTCGATCACCTTGGAGCGCACACGGAACACTTCGCGGGCTTCCGGCGTGGCGATCAGGTCCACGTAGCGCTGGCGATAACGCATTTCCTGATCGGCAATGCCGTGGAATTTTTCCGGCAGCGGGCGCAGCGCTTTGGTCAGCAGGCTGTACTCTTCACAGTTGACGTAGAGGTCGCCCTTGCCGGATTTGTGCAGAGTGCCTTTTACGCCGACGATATCGCCGATATCCCAGGCACCGAAGCGCTCTTTAATATCTTTCTGTGCCGTTTTATCGGCGTAGAGCTGGATGCGGTCAGACACATCCTGGATCACCATAAAGGGTCCGCGTTTAGCCAGGATTCGCCCTGCTACGCACGCCCGTTTACCCAGTTCTTCCAGCTCCTCTTTCTGTTTATCGCCGAACTCAGCTTGCAGGTCGGCAGCGAGGTTCTCGCGGCGAAAACTGTTGGGGAAAGCATTGCCCTTCTCGCGCAGAGCGGAAAGCTTGGTGCGGCGCTCGGCGATCAGTTTGTTTTCGTCTTGCTGGATATCAGTCATGGTGATCTATCAGTTTTGTGATTGATATTGCCCCTCATCGACGAGGGGCGCGGTGAGAGTGGAGACTTTAAATCAGAGGCCGGCTTTTAGGCTGGCTTCGATAAATTGGTCCAGGTCTCCGTCCAGTACTGCCTGGCAGTTGCTGGTCTGGACATTGGTGCGCAGGTCCTTGATACGCTGGTCGTCCAACACGTAAGAGCGGATCTGGCTGCCCCAACCGATGTCGGCCTTGCTGTCTTCCATGGCCTGCTTCTCTGCGTTGCGCTTGAGCATTTCCTGCTCGTACATTTTTGCGCGCAGCATTTTCCAGGCTTTATCGCGGTTCTGGTGCTGGGAGCGCTCGCTCTGGCACTGCACGACGATACCGGATTCTGTGTGGGTCAAACGCACCGCAGAATCGGTTTTGTTCACGTGCTGACCACCGGCGCCGGACGCGCGGTAGGTGTCTTCACGCACCTGGGACTTGTCGATTTCAATCTCGATATTGTCATCGATTTCCGGTGACACAAATACCGAGCTAAAAGAAGTGTGACGGCGGTTGCCGGAATCAAACGGCGATTTGCGCACCAGGCGGTGTACACCGGTTTCTGTGCGCAGCCATCCGAACGCGTGGTCGCCGGCGAAATGCACAGTGGCACTTTTGATACCGGCCACTTCCCCCGCGGAGACCTCTTCCAGGGTGGTCTTGAAGCCGTGGGCCTCACCCCAGCGCAGGTACATACGCAGGATCATTTCCGCCCAGTCCTGGGCCTCGGTACCGCCGGAGCCGGCCTGGATATCCAGATAGGCGTTGTTCTCGTCGTTCTCGCCGGAGAACATACGGCGGAATTCCAGAATCCCCAGCTGCTGCTGGAGACCTTCGATCTCAGTGGAGACCTCCCCTACGGAGTCCTCATCATTTTCCTCGACGGCCATTTCCAACAGTTCGCGGCAATCGGCGATGCCGGAGTCGAGGTTTTCGATGGTGTTGACCACCGTTTCCAGGGAGGAGCGCTCGCGCCCCAGTTCCTGTGCGCGGCTGGGGTCGTCCCAGACGCTCGGCTCAGCCAGCTCCAGCTCTACTTCGGTAAGGCGTTCTTTCTTGCTGGCGTAGTCAAAGATACCCCCTAAGAACGTCGGTGCGCTCTTCGAGGTCTTTCAATTGATTGATGAGGGGATTGATTTCCATGAACTTTCGGTGTCCGGACAAAATAAAAAGCGGCGCGCATTCTACCGCAGCGCGCGGGGGTCCTTCCAGTCAGATAGGGGCTGATATGGCGGCAAATCCTCTACTAGGCGGTCTGTCCCGAGAGCTTTTCCAGAATTGCGCAGTCTGGGGACTCATTGCCGGCGCAGCTATCGGCAAAGGCCCGCAAGGTTGCGCGCATCCCCAGCAGGGTCTGCAACTGCTCTTCGAGCTGCCCGAGCTTGTGATTGACCAGGTCTTTGGTCTCGCGGCTGTGGCGCTCCGGGTTATCCCGCAACCCCAGCAGCGCCCGGACCTCCTCAGTGGTAAAGCCACAGGCCCGCGCGCGGCGCACGAAGCAGAGGGTTTCAACATCGGCAGTGGAGTAATCCCGATAGCCATTAGCAGAGCGGCCGGGCACCACCAGGCCAATATTTTCGTAGTGGCGCAGGGCTTTTGCACTGAGCCCCGAATTCTCTGCGGCCTGGGAAATATTCACGATTACCCCACTTAAGGTTTCAAATCAGGCACTGTTGTCCCGACAGGCAGCAAACTGATACTGCACTTTCTCCGCGGGGCTATATCCCAGCTCAATTGAGGCATCCAGGGCATCCATACCGACCAAGTGCATCAGGATATCTCCTGTGGGTGCGCCACATACGGCGGGGAACATCCTGTCGGTGCGGACTCCACAGCGGGACTCTTGCACCTTCACCCCATTGTCACTCAACTTGGCCTGGCTCTGCTGAAGAGTCATACCACCCCCTTCACACTGCTTGCTGCCACTGCCGCGGTAAATCCACACCATTTCCCCTGGCCTCATAGTCGCTGCAGGAGGCGTGGGTGCGACTTCGGGCTCCACCGCGCCGGGTGTGTTCTCAACCTCGTTCTCCATCGCTTTCTCCTCCCTCGACTGGCCGCAAGCCGCCACCGAGATAATCAGGGCCCATACCCATAAGAATGACAACCGTTTTTTCAGCACAGAACATCCTCCATAAAGCGATAAATAGCCGTGTCAGGATAACGCCAACCAGGCTCCCACCGATAGCATCAAAGTACCAGAAATCCGATTAACCAAACGCACATTTTCAGACCGCTCCAACAATCGACTCAGGGCCTGGCCGCCACTGGCATAAATCAGCAGGCACAACGCCTCCAAAAGCAGCAATATCGCCAACAAGACTGAGAGCTGGGGTACCAGGGGTTTGGTATCGTTAATAAATGGCGGTAATAACGCAATAAAAAACGCCCAACCCTTGGGATTGGCCACAGCTGTAACAAAACCCTGTAGTGCCAGCGCTCTTCGCGATGGTCGGCTAGCGTCGACCGTATCACCCTGATCCATCAGAGCCAGCTGCCCCCGGGAGCGCCACATCTGCACGCCTATCCAGGCCAAATAGGCGGCCCCGCAGTATTTGAACAGCTGAAATAAAGTCGGATACTGAACCATCAATACCGCAGCACCGAGTGCAGAGGTAATCGCCACCGACGCAACACCGATCAACTCTCCCACCATCATCCACAGAGTCTGACGCACGCCCAGGGTAATTCCCAGACTGAGCGATAGCATCATGCAGAGCCCCGGTGTGACCGAGGCAAAGAAGCTTGCGGGAACAAAGAGTGCCAGTGTCGATAATTCCATTGATATTCCTAGTGGTGAGTACCGCTGTGGTTGCCGTAATGACTGACCAGCATCCCCGCCAGCATCAAACCACAGCCAATTAACTCCGTGGTATTGAGCATTTCATTGAGGAATAGCCAGCCCGCCGCCAGGGCAAAAACTGCCTCCAGGCTCATAATTACGGTAGCGTGAGAAGGCGCGGCGTAGCGTTGGGCCAAGAGCTGGAAAGTAAACGCCAGTGCCGTGGAGAAAATCATCATATAGGCGATAGGCCAAGCCGCATCGATCGCCGATTGCAGTGTCGCCTCTTCGGTAAATAGCGAAGCTACGGCGGACAAAAGGCCACACACCAGGAACTGGATACAGGCGAGCCGCAAAGCGTCGTAGCGTTTTACCAGTCGATCTGCCGTCAATACCTGGATGGCAAAAACAAAGGCGCTGGCAAATACCATTAAGTCGCCCACCAGCTGGGATTCTTCACTGAAGTCCGCCAACCAATAGAGACCGAACAAAGCGAGACCAATTCCCATCCAGGTCCAGCGATTGGTTTTATGCCCCAGGGACAAACCGATCACCGGCACCAGCAGTAAATAAAAACCGGTAATAAATCCAGCGCGGCCGGCAGTGGTATACAGCAGGCTCACCTGTTGCAGTGCCGCGCCTAGAAACAGCCAAAAACCCAACAGTGCGCCACCGGGCAGGCAGGCCCGCCAGGTGTGATTCACCGATTGCCCTTCGGCTTCACCGGGCTGGGCATCGCGACGGGAGGACAACCAGTAAACGATAGGGATCAGGATTAAACCGCCGAGAATAAAACGCCATGCGTTAAATGCCAGCGGCTCAATATCCGCCATGGCAATCTTTTGCGGCACAAAGGCAACGCCCCAGAAGAGAGCGGCTAATAACAGTAAGACTTCGGCCTGGACTTGTTTACGTTTCACTACTTTTTACTTCCAAACAACTTGGGAGCTGTTGCAAAAAACTCCATGTTTTTCCCAACAGCCAAATACAAAGTGCGCCCTATACCGCTTCTAACAGGCTCACCATTAATTGCAGGGATTCCCGCCCGCGAAATTCATTAACATCGAGCTTAAAAGCCAAGCGCACTCTTTCCGTGGGCTGCGGCCACTGCTCGGTGTCCACATTAAAAGCAATAGCATCCAGCGCTAATTGCGGCGCCTGGGGCGGCGCCACCACCATTTTTAAATGGCGCTCGCCGACAATGCGCTGTTGCAGCAACAGGAATTCACCGTCGAATACCGGCTCTGGAAACGCCTGTCCCCAGGGCGCACAAGCGCGCAACATGGCTGCCGTGTGCAAAGTGTAATCCCCAGATTCCAACTCACCGTCAGAGTCGATAACCGCGTGCAGCTGATTTTCATTCAGGCGGTTGCGCACCACCTGCTCAAAAGCGTTGCGGAAAGCCTCCAGGTTTTCCTGGGGTAGGCTCAGCCCCGCCGCCATGGCGTGGCCACCGAACTTGCTGATCAGGTCCGGATGAGCGGCGGCTACGTCACTCAGGGCATCGCGAATATGCAGCCCGGGAATCGAACGCGCAGAGCCCTTCACCAGGCCGTTATCACCCTCAGCAAATGCGATCACCGGGCGGTGGAATTTCTCTTTGATGCGGCTGGCCAAAATACCCACCACACCTTGGTGCCAGTGGGCATCGTACAGACACAAACTCCAGGGAATTTCGCCCTCCAGACGCAACTCATCCAGGGCCGCCATTGCTTCCCGCTGCATCCCCTGCTCGATCGCTTTGCGATCCCGGTTCAGGGCGTCCAGCTCGCCGGCCAGCTCCCGCGCCTCACTGGGATCGCGGGTGAGCAGGCAGCGGATACCGGTGCCGATATCGTCGAGACGGCCAGCCGCATTAATACGCGGCCCCAAAATAAAACCAATATCTGTGGTGGAGAGCCTGCGCTGGTCGCGCCCGGCAACCTCCATCAGGGCGGCAATTCCGGGCCGGCAGCGGCCGGCGCGGATACGGGCGATGCCCTGATGAACCAGAATCCGGTTGTTGTGATCCAGTGGGACCAGGTCGGCCACAGTACCCAAGGCGACCAAATCCAGGTACTCGGCCATATTGGGCGGGGCGATACCGCTCTGCTCAAACCACCCACTCTGCTGTAGGGCCGTGCGCAAGCGGCTGAGCAGATAAAAGATCACCCCCACTCCGGCGAGGTTCTTGCTGGGAAAGTCACAGTCCGGCTGGTTCGGGTTTACGATGGCATCCGCCTGCGGCAGCTCACTGCCGGGCAGGTGGTGATCCGTCACAATCACTTTCATACCAGCAGCTTTTGCCGCTGCCACGCCCTCGATACTGCTAATACCGTTATCTACGGTGATCAGCAGATCGGGCTGATAATCTTTGGCTACCTCGACAATTTCTGGAGTCAGCCCGTAGCCGAAGTCAAAGCGATTCGGCACCAGGTACTCCACTCCCGGCGCGCCCATTGCACCCAGGGCCAACACCCCCAAGGTGCTACTGGTGGCTCCATCCGCATCGAAATCCCCCACGATAAGGATTTTCTTTTGCCCGTGGATAGCATCCACCAGCATGGCAACGGCAGCCTCCAGCCCTCGCATACTCTGTGGGCTCTGTAATTGAGAGAGGCTGTGATCCAGCGCTTCTTCGCTGACAATCCCCCGCCCCAACAGGACACGCTGCAATATTTTTGGTATTTCAGAAGCAAAACGGCCAGTAGACAAATCCACTGGCCGTCGCTGAATTTTTGTACTCAATGTATTTCTCAGCAAACTAATAGCTAATCGGTTGCCGCTTATTGCACAACAGTGTGCCGATTAACTGCCTTCTGACAGCATCGTCGCCATATAGTCGTGTACTTGGGACAAGTTATTGGGCAATACCTTGAAGCGCTCCTCCCGCTGCCAGAGATCCTGCATATGACTCGGCAGGGGAATCTCTTTTTTTGGCAGGGCCTGGGCCACGGCATCGGGGAATTTTGCCGGGTGTGCGGTAGATAAGCAAACCATGGGCTGTTCGGTGGAGTGACGCACCTGTCGTGCGGCTTCAACCCCGATAGCTGTATGCGGATCGAGCAGATATTCGCAGGAGCTGAAGGTCTCACCGATCACTTCAACCGTGCGCTTGTCATCCACCCGACTGGAGAAGAAAACTTCTCTCGCTTTGCCCAGGGCCGATTCACTCAAATGCATGGGTTGGCTGCGATCCGCCAGCAATTCAGCAACCGTCGCGCCATCGCGAACGTAGAGATCAAACAGCAATCGCTCAAAGTTGCTCGACACCATAATATCCATACTGGGAGACAAGCTGTGCACCAGAGGTTTGGGAGTGTGGTCATTGCCGCTGATGCAACGATGCAGAATATCGTTGGCATTGGTCGCAATTACCAATTGGTCGATAGGCAATCCCATCTGCCTCGCGAGGTAACCGGCAAAAATATCGCCAAAATTACCGGTGGGCACGGAGAAATTAACGGTTTTATCCGGCGCCCCCAGGCGCAGGGCAGCATAAAAGTAATAGACGATCTGCGCCATAATCCGCGCCCAGTTAATGGAGTTAACCGCTACCAGGCGGCGTCCATCGGGCAGGAATGATTGATCTGCAAAACTCGCTTTCACCATATTCTGGCAATCGTCGAAATTACCTTCGAGAGCGATATTAAATACGTTGTCCGACTGCACTGTGGTCATCTGGCGTCGCTGGACTTCAGACACACGGTTATGGGGGTGCAGAATAAAAATATCGATATTGTCGCAATGGCGGCAACCTTCGATCGCGGCCGAACCGGTATCCCCAGAAGTTGCTCCCATAACCACCACTCTTTCACCGCGCTTTTTCAGTAGGTGATCAAAGAGTTGACCGAGGAACTGCAAGGCAAAATCTTTGAATGCCAGGGTGGGCCCGTGAAACAACTCGAGCACCCACTCATTGGTATCTGTCTGCACCAGCGGGGCAATAGCCTTGTGGCGGAAGTGCTTGTAGGAACGCCCGATAATACCGCTCAGCTCTTCATCACTGAGATCATCCCCCACAAACGGCTGGATAATGCGAAAGGCCAGCTGCTCGTAATCGAGCCCAGCCATAGAGGCAATTTCCTCGCGAGAAAACTTCGGCAGAGTCTCGGGAACATAGAGGCCTCCATCGCTGGCAAGACCTGTTAGTACAGTATCGGCGAAGGAGAGAGACGGCGCGCTGCCGCGTGTGCTGACAAATTTCACAGTATTTCTTGGCTCTTATCGCTGGCTGGGGAGTTTATTGATTGGGGCACCGAGCCCGGGGTTATGTCACTCGGCGCCCGCGAGGTTTATCCGAGGCTCTCGACACGAATCCTGACGACTTCACCTTCGACCGTTTCCAACGCCTCTATTTGTGCAACCGCTTGGCGGAGGCTGGCTTCATCGGCCCGGCTGGTCAAAATCACCACCGGGACAAGTGCCTCACCTTCAACCGGTTCGTGCTGGATCAGAGCCTCGATGCTGATGCCTTGATCACTGCAAATGGTGGCCACCTGAGACATAACACCGGGCTTGTCGTGGGCGGCGATACGCAGGTAATAACTGGTAATAACATCTTCTTCCGGCAGAACCTGGGTTCCCCCTTGGTTCGCAAGAGCGACACCCGCTGCCGGCACTCTGTGCTCCGGCTTGGCCTCAAGAGTGCGGGCCACATCAACAAGATCGGCGATCACTGCCGATGCCGTGGCTTCATCGCCCGCACCAGCGCCGTAATACAGGGTTGGTCCCACAGCATCGCCGCTGACCAGCACCGCATTCATAACGCCGTTTACGTTGGCGATCAGGCGGCGCTGGGGGATTAAGGTCGGGTGCACCCGCAACTCCACGCCCTTGTCGGTGCGACGCGCAATCCCCAGATGCTTGATACGGTATCCCAGCTCATCGGCGTAGCGAATATCTTCACTACAGATCCGGCTGATGCCTTCGGTGTACACCTTGTCAAAAGCGAGCGGCATAGCAAATGCCAGGGAAGCCATAATCACCAGCTTGTGAGCAGCATCGATACCTTCCACATCAAAAGTGGGGTCCGCTTCTGCATATCCTAATGCTTGGGCCTGGGCCAGAGCTTTATCAAAGCTCCGCCCTTTTTCCCGCATCTCAGTGAGGATGTAATTGCCGGTGCCATTAATAATTCCGGCGAGCCACTGCACCTGGTTGCCCACCAATCCTTCGCGCAGGGATTTAATAATAGGAATACCGCCAGCTACTGCCGCCTCATAGGCAATGGTGACATTGTGCTTTGCGGCCAGCTCAAACAGCTCATTGCCGTGTTCGGCAATCAACGCCTTGTTGGCGGTGACAACATGCTTGCCATTTTCAATCGCTGTACGCACCAGTTCCTTCGCTACCGTGGTGCCACCGATAAGCTCCACCAAAATATCCACGTTGGGATTATTGGCGACATCGAAAATTTCCCGGGTAACGTTTATCTGGCTGGTATCACAGTGTGCGTTATCGCGGCGCGCACCTATTTGCTCAATGACCAGGGCGCGACCGCAACGGGCTGCAATTTCCCGCCCATTGCGCGCCAATACATTCACCGTTCCACTGCCGACAGTACCCAAGCCACAGATACCGATCCGCACGGCACGAGGTGCCTTTTTTACAACCACCTGAGCCTCCGCCTCCGCAGTCTCTTCCACTGTTGCGCTCACAATGTTCCTCCGCGCAACTATAAGGGCAGCGAACCAGACCGGGATCTACCCCGATTACATAGAAAGTGCCACCACAGGAAGTCGCGCAATAAATGCAAATAAAATTGACAAAAGATCATCAACCTTACCGAGCGGAACGTAAAAAAGTCAATATAATTGCGCCATAAAGGCACCGCTTCCAGCTAGAGTAGAGTCGAAACTTCTGTCACCCAAAATCACCTCTTGAAACCAACAGCGTCCTCAGTAGATGCTATAGAAGCATCTACTAGCATCAGGTAACAGCAACCTGCGAAATTGCATCCACCGCGCCTTTGCACAAAATAGGGGCGTACTGAATCCGGACTCAGATAGTGGTCGAGTAATGAAGAAAACCCTAATCCTTTATACAGGCGGAACCCTGGGAATGCGCCGAAGCGAATCGGGCTATGTGCCTGACGCCGACTTGGAAGGCGCTCTGGGCCGCCTCTTACAAGATGTTATCGGCCAGCTTCCACAATACGATTTCCAGGCACTCGACCCACTGCTGGATAGCGCCAATATGCGACCAAAGGACTGGTATCACATTGCCAGCCTGATACGCGACAACTATAGCCAGTACTCAGGCTTTTTGGTGTTGCACGGCACCGACACCATGGCCTACACCGCCTCAGCACTGTCCTTTGCCCTGCAAGGCATAGAAAAGCCTGTGGTCGTCACCGGTTCCCAGATTCCCTTGCGGGAGATGCGTAGCGACGCCTATAACAACTTAATTGCGGCGCTATTATTAAGCGGGTCCGACGATATCAGGGAGGTCTGCCTCTACTTCAACGGCAAACTTCTACGCGGCAACCGTGCAGTAAAGGTCAGCTCTGGCTCACTGGATGCTTTTAGCAGCCCCAATTACCCCTGCCTCGGGGAAGTGGGTATCCAGGTCAATATCGACCACAACGCCCTGCTGGTGCCCACCGGTGAACCGCAGTTTCAGATTCCCACCAATGCCAATGGCGGAGTGATTTTACTGAAACTATTTCCCGGTATATCTCCCTCACTGATTGAGAAAATTTTAGAGAGCCGCCCCAAGGGCCTGATTATTGAAACATACGGCACCGGCAATGCGCCGACTGACGACAGTGCATTTACTGAGCAGCTTGAGAAGGCTTCAAAGCTCGGCACTATTTGTGTAGCAGTGTCCCAGTGTTTGGAGCACCAGGTGGATCTGGGTAAATACGCTGCGGGCTCCGCACTGCTTGATGCCGGTGTTATAGGTGGTCTGGATATGACCAGCGAAGCCTGTTTTGTAAAGCTCAACCACCTATTGGCAATGGGCTATTCCGATACGGAAATTAAAACCCTATTACAGCGCCCGTTGTGCGGTGAGTGCAACCACCCCAACTGATAGAAACTGGAACTATTGGCGAAGCCATATGGCTTCGCCTTTTAAAAGGGACCGAGTGATTAACAGGGATTGAAGGGATAACCTCTATCCAGAAGCAAAATACCGATGAGCAACGATTTTTCGCAAAACCTCCGCCTTCTGTGCAGCTTCTACCCATCCATAGCCGAGGTGTGCCGGCGAATTGGGGTGAATCGTGCCCAGTTCAATAAATATCTCAACGGTAACACTCAACCCTCCCAGTATACCCTGGGAAAGATATGTCATTTTTTTGGTGTAGAGCCCCATGAAATCGTGATGCCCCACGAGCAATTCAGCCAAATTGTTCGCGTGCGCAATGTACCTTCTTCCGACAGTCTCCCAGCCAGGCCCTACAATCGCGATATTGATATCCTGATGCGGGAATCCCAGGGACGAGCCGATAAATATTTGGGTTTCTATTTTGAATATCACTATTCTATGACCTTTTCCGACCATATTATTCGCAGCCTGCTGCATATTGAGTCGGATGGTGATGGATATTACTTTCAGCGCTTCGAACGAATGCGCTACCCGGACAGGGATGAGTGGTATAAATCCCGCTATAAAGGCATGCTGCTCTTTCTTGCCGATCGTATTTTTTTAGTCGGCTATGAGTCGTTGACTCACAATGAAATCGCACAAACTATTTTATACCCTACTTATAAAAGCCGAGTCAGCTATCTATCCGGATTAAAGCTGGGAGCATCCGCCAGTGACAGGCGTGAGCCCGTCTGCACAAAAGTAGTTCTCGAATCTCTCGGTCGCAACATCAGCATAAAAAATGCACTGAAATTATGTGGTGTTTTTGGTCCTGAGTCCGAAGAGATCAACAAAAATATTCGCGAGAATATTCGCGCAACCTCTACAGAGGGGCCGCAGAGTTTCTTTGCGACACCACTCTAAAAATACTTTCCAATTAATTACTAAATTACCCCAACACGAGGCTTGCGGGAGGTGGGGATATTACCCCACCCCACACAGGCCCATATGATGAAGAGAAGAGAAACTGATGACCAACGATTTCCACACACTCAAACCAATGCCGGTTTTTAGTGCAGGTGCAGAAACCCGCTTGGAGAAAGATCTATTGGGTGAGCGCGAAGTACCGGCCGATGTCTATTTTGGCATTCAAACTTTGCGTGCTTTGGAAAACTTCCAGATTACCGGAATTACCCTGAATCACTTCCCCAATCTGGTAAAAGCACTGGCGATGGTAAAAAAAGCTGCAGCCAGCGCCAATGGACAGCTCGGCTACCTGGAGCCCAAACTGCAAGATGCCATTGCCACTGCTTGTGACGAGATTATCGATGGCAAACTGCACGATCAATTTTTGGTAGATATGATTCAGGGCGGCGCCGGCACTTCTACCAATATGAATGCCAATGAGGTGATTGCCAACCGCGCGCTGGAATTACTCGGTCACAACAAAGCCGAGTACAAAAAAGTACACCCCAACAACCATGTAAACCTGTCGCAATCTACCAATGATGTTTATCCAACCTCGATAAACCTGGCCATTCTGCTCAGCTACAGCGACCTGGTTCAGTCCATGGAGAGCTTGTGCGTTGAGTTCGACAAGAAGGCCAAAGAGTTTGCCTCAGTAATTAAAATGGGGCGCACCCAGCTGCAAGATGCGGTACCTATGACCCTGGGCCAGGAGTTTGCCGCCTTCGCCGCCACTGTGCGCGAAGATGTCGACAGAGTTAAGGAGCTGGTCGCTCTATTCAAAGAGATCAACATGGGTGGTACCGCAATCGGCACCGGCATTAATACGGACCCGGAATATCGCCAGCTGGTTGTTAACGCGCTGTCAGAAATTTCTGGCATCGATTTTGTCTGCGCAGAAAACCTGGTGGAAGCCACTTCCGACATGGGCGCCTTCGTGATGTTCTCCGGTGTCATGAAACGCATCGCCGTTAAGATCTCGAAAATTTGCAGCGATTTACGCCTGATTTCCAGCGGCCCTCGCGCTGGCCTCAATGAAATTAACCTGCCGCCGATGCAACCCGGCTCATCCATTATGCCCGGCAAGGTCAACCCGGTTATTCCCGAAGTGGTTAACCAGGTCGCCTACCAGGTGATCGGCAACGACCTCACGATTACCCTGGCTGCTGAATCCGGTCAGTTGCAGCTCAATGTAATGGAGCCAGTGATCGCCTTTAACCTGCTACAGTCCATGCGCCTGATGACCCAAGCCATGACCACGCTTGCGGATCGCTGTGTGAGCGGCATCACTGCCAACGAAGAGCACTGCCTGCAACTGGTTGAGAACAGTATCGGCCTGATTACTGCGGTAAACCCGTTTATTGGCTATGAAAATGCCACCCGCATCGCCAAGCAGGCACTAATTACCGGAGCCAGTGTGAAGCAGTTAATTCTTGATGAGGGGTTACTGAGTGAGGAGGAACTGAACGATATCCTCGCGCCGGAGAATATGACCCAGCCGAGAAAAGTAGAAATTAAAAACCCCGCTTAAAAACAAAAACCGGCGGCCTCTCGGCTGCCGGTTTTTTTAGCTATCAGCCGGGCTTAGATTCCCAGCTCTTTAAGCAGGCGATCCGGTGGTAAGTAACCGGGAACAACCCGACCATCTTCCATCACGATAGTCGGCGTACCGCGCACATCGATAGCCTCGTTGCCCAACTTGTATTGAGCTGCCACCGGGTTTGTCTTACAGACATCCAAAGGCACGTTTTCACGGTTCTTAAGTGCAGTCAGCGTCTTGTTGCTGTCTTCCGCACACCATGCAGTTGCCAGTTTGCGATATCCCAGGGAGTTAAGACCACCGCGCGGGAACGCCAGGTAGCGCACTTCGATACCGCGCTTATTCAGCTCGGGCACATCCTGGTGCAGCTTGCGGCAGTAACCGCAGTCCACATCGGTAAATACATAAACGCTTGCCTTGGTTTCACCTTTCGGGGAGAAGACAATCATATCTTCTGTATCAAGGGAGCCCATAACCGCAGCGCGGCGTGTCGCTCTACGCTGCTCGGAAAGGTTGGCAACACCGCCAGCCTTCACCTGGTAGAGATCGCCGTAAACAAAGTGATTGCCATCAGCAGAGACGAACAGGGTCGTGTTGCCGTCATCGACATCCACTTCGTAAAGCCCTTCAATTGGACTCTCCCGTACCTCTCCATAGGTTGCTTTGGGATTACTCGCCTCAAGGCGTGTCTTGATGGTTTTTACAACGTTGGTATCGACTTCTGCCAACGCTGCAGAGCCCACCAGACTGAGTAGCGCGCCAGCGATTGCCAGCGGCTTCTTGATAAGCGTCATTACCAATTGCTCCTTAAATTCTCATTGGGCTTCGACTTAATCATCGGCCTTCAGTTCCAGCCAGTATGGCAGCTCTTTGCCGCTGCGAACCTAATTGGCACGTTTTAACATATCCAGTCACCTTGGACTACGCAAAACACCGCAAGACGTGAGCGCTTTAGCGAAATTGACTGTATCCCCGCGCCAGGGCAAGCCCGTGTCCATTTATGTCAGTTAAGGCAAGCAGACCCAATCTGGGACACCAAATAAGCTGCTCGTAACCCACATACAAAAAAGGCCGAAGCGTACGCTTCGGCCTTTTTCTGCTATCAAGGAGAGCTTAGTTGAGCTTCTCTTTGATACGTGCAGCTTTACCAGTCAGGCTGCGGAGGTAGTACAGCTTGGCCTGACGCACGTCACCGCGACGCTTAACCTTGAGGCTGTCAACCATCGGGCTGTGAGTCTGGAAAGTACGCTCAACGCCAACACCGTGGGAAATTTTACGCACGGTGAAGGAGGAGTTCAGACCACGGTTGCGCTTACCGATAACCACGCCTTCGAACGCCTGCAGACGCTCACGGTTGCCCTCTTTTACTTTTACCTGAACGATTACAGTGTCGCCCGGTGCGAAGGGAGGTACTTCGCTCTTCAGCTGTTCCTGCTCCAGCTGCTGGATAATTTTGTTAGTCATTTGGATCGCTCCCAAATACAGATTGTGTAGCTTCTCAGCTAGTTCACCGAACTACTCGCGCCTCCCGGCGAATTCGGCCTCAATTTTCTTCGAGCTTCTGTTCCCGCTGGATCTCATCCAACAACAACTTCTGCTCATCGCTCAGCGCCAACCCTTGCAATAAGTCCGGGCGTCGCTGTTGCGTGCGCGCCAATGCCTGTTTCAGGCGCCAGCGGCGTATTCTTTCATGGTTGCCGGAAAGCAAAACTTCCGGTACCGCTACTCCCCGATATTGTTCCGGTCGGGTGTAGTGTGGGCAGTCCAGCAAGCCAGAGGAGAAAGAGTCCTCAACCGCCGATTGGTTGTGTCCAAGTGCGCCGGGAATCAAGCGGGTAATAGCATCCACCATCACCATAGCAGCCAGTTCGCCACCGCTGAGGACATAGTCACCAATGGACCACTCCTCGTCGATCATAGATTCGACGATACGCTCATCCACACCTTCGTAGCGCCCCGCCAACAACACCAGGTTGCCAGCTGCAGACAGCTGCTCCACTCCACCCTGATCGAGCTGTCGACCCTGGGGAGACATGTAGATACTGCGTACAGATTCACCATCTTCACCAGCCCAAGCTCGAGCAGCCTCGAGAGCCTGGTAAAGGGGCTCAGCTAACATCACCATTCCCGGTCCGCCACCATAAGGGCGATCGTCCACAGTCCGGTGCCTGTCACTGGTAAAGTCCCGAGGATTCCAACAGCGAACTTCTAAAAGGCCATCTTTCACAGCCCGTCCACTGACGCCATACTCGGTCAATGCGGCAAACATTTCCGGAAAAATGCTTACCAGAGCGATTCGTTTTGTCATCGCTCCTACGCCTTAAAAAGCCGGGTCCCAGTCGACGGTTATTACACCGACTTCCAGGTCAATATTGGTAATAAACTGATCAGGTAGGTAGGGAATCAAGCGCTCGCGCTTATCCGCTCCACCGCGCACCACCATTACATCGTTGGCGCCAGTTTCCATCATGCGAGCGACGGTACCAAAGTCGTGATCTTCGCCATCGAAATGGCTGACAACCTTTAACCCCTCGAGCTGGTGCCAGTAATACTCACCATGCTCAAGCTCAGGCATCAGTTCACGAGCTACAGCAATATCGCGCTGGCAAAGTCGAGCCGCCAAATCGCGGTCATCAATGCCTTTCACATGTACAATCAAGCCCTTGCCGTGACGCTTACCAGCGTCAATTTCGAGAGCTTCCCAACCTTTCGGCCCCTGCAAGCGCCAATTAGGGAACTGCAGGATGTTGTCCATCGGCTCGGTATAGGAGTGAACCTTGACCCAGCCGCGCACACCATAAACGGTAGTAACGCGCCCAACCGTGACCAACTCTTCGGAAGGTTTTCCGTTATCTGTCACAGGAGCACCACTTACGCGCAAATTAAGCAGATTCTTTCAGAAGCTTGCCGACGCGGTCAGAAACCTGCGCGCCACGACCCAGCCAGAAATCAACACGCTCGCGATCAACACGCAGACGCTCTTCCTGACCACGGGCAACCGGATTGAAGAAACCAACACGCTCAATAAAACGACCGTCGCGAGATTTGCGGCTGTCGGTAACGGTCAGATGATAAAACGGGCGCTTTTTAGCACCACCACGGGCCAAACGAATGGTTACCATGTAACTTTCCTATAGGTTCAACACTAGGCAACCGCACTAAGCAGTCACCACAACAACTTTTTACCGGCAGCAGGGCCGGCAGAAAGGCGGCGTATTCTAATGTACCACCCCAGATTTGTATAGGGTCGCCAAGCCGCCCGGAGAACTGCGGTTCTCTACTTCTTTTTGAGGCCCGGTGGCAGGCCTCCAGGCATACCGCCCATACCGCCAGGCATACCACCGCCCATACCGGGCAGGCCGCCGAGGCCGCGCATCATTTTGCCCATGCCGCCGCCTTTGAGCTTCTTCATCATCTTGCCCATCTGCTTGTGCTGCTTGAGCAGGCGATTCAAGTCCTGTAGCTGGGTGCCAGAACCAGCAACGATGCGGCGCTTGCGCGAACCGTTAAGAAGGTCAGGATTGCGGCGTTCGGCCGGCGTCATGGAGGAAATCAGGGCATCCATACGCTTAAATTCTTTGCCCATATCGGCCTGTTGTGCAGCCTGCGCTACACCGCCCATGCCGGGCATTTTCTCCAACAGGGAGCCAAAGCCACCCATGTTTTGCATTTGCTGCAGCTGATCGCGCAAGTCTTCCAGGTCAAAGCCTTTACCCTTCTGGACCTTCTTAACCAGCTTTTCGGCTTTCTCTTTATCAATCTTCTGCTCTGCTTCTTCAATCAGAGACAGAATGTCACCCATACCCAGGATACGGGAGGCGATACGATCCGGGTGAAAGGTTTCCAGGGCGTCGGTCTTTTCACCAACACCGATAAACTTAATTGGCTTGCCTGTGACGTGACGCACGGAGAGAGCGGCACCACCACGGGCATCGCCATCGGCCTTGGTGAGAATCACACCGGTCAGCGGCAGTGCATCATTAAAGGCACTTGCGGTATTTACCGCATCCTGACCGATCATTGCGTCGATCACGAACAGGGTTTCCGCCGGGTCCAACTCACTGTGCAGCTCACGGATCTCATCCATCAGCTCGGAGTCCACATGCAGTCGACCGGCAGTATCCACAATCAGCACATCGGCAAATTGTTTGCGGGCAGCGTCCACAGCACCCTTGGCAATATCCAGCGGTTTCTGCTCAGCTGTAGAGGGGTAAAACTGTGCCCCCACTTCACCGGCCAGGGTCTCCAGCTGTTTGATAGCGGCGGGGCGGTAGACATCCGCACTCACCACCATGACTTTTTTCTTTTCACGCTCCTGCAGGTATTTGGCCAGTTTGGCCACACTGGTGGTTTTACCAGCGCCCTGAAGGCCCGCCATCAGGATTACCGCCGGAGGTTGCACGGCGAGGTTGAGAGGCTCTGCAGCCGCACCCATCACCTTAACCAGCTCATCCTGAACAATCTTGACGAACTGCTGGCCCGGGTTGAGAGCCTTGCTAACCTTCTGTCCTACCGCAGCGGTGCGCACTTGCTGAACAAATGCCTTAACCACTGGCAGGGCGACATCCGCCTCCAACAGCGCCTTGCGCACTTCGCGCAAAGTATCGCGGATATTGTCATCCGTAAGGCGCGCTTTACCGGTAACTTTCTTTAAGGCCGCCGATAAGCGGTCACTCAGGTTATCGAACATAAATTCGTCTCGATTTCTCCGTTTACGGACTCAACCCCAGTGCGGAGGGGCGCGAAATTAGGGGGGAGCAAACTGCAACTCCCTCTCTGAGGCGCGGCAGTATAGCCCAGGTCTCGCCACAGCCGAAATATCGCAAGTCTTCCTTGTTTCAACTGGCTATGACACACTCCTGCCCTAACGCAATAATGAAGACACGGATTTACCCATGGCGGCTTTCGCCCACTGGACAGCTATCGCTCTCTACCTGGCCACAACCATAGTTGCAGGTGCGGCTCTGGCCCGAAAACAACAGCCGAATTCCAAACTGCTTCTCAGCCTTTTGGCGGGTGCACTTGTCACCCACGGAATATCCCTGGGACACGTTCTCTTTTCACCCGAAGGCTATCGCTTTGACCTGCTGGCAATGCTCTCGCTGATTTCCTGGGTAGTTAACTTTCTATTATTGATCCTGGCCGTTGGCCGGCCACTTACGCTACTTATTCTTATTTTCGCACCAGTGGGAGCCGCCACTGAATTTGCCGCATCCCATATTTGGGGCACCGTAACGCCACATCAACAGATCTCTGCCGGCATTGCGGTACACGCTCTATTGTCTATTTCTGCCTATTCGCTGCTGACCCTGGCTACCCTTCAGGCGATCTACCTCTACTACCTCAACCAGCAGCTGCACAACCACAGGCCGGTAGGCGCCACCCGTCTTCTGCCACCATTGCAGAGCATGGAATCACTGCTGTTTGGCCTGATCACTTTCGGGCAACTACTGCTCACCGCCTCCTTGCTAACCGGTTTCGTCTTTGTTGGCAATTTGTTTGAAGAGGGGCCAATACACAAAACCATCCTCTCTATGGTCGCCTGGGTTCTCTACACCATACTCCTATGGGGACACTGGAGGTTGGGCTGGAGAGGCAATACCGCTGTGCGTTGGACCTTAAGCGCTTTCGCCGCCCTACTACTTGCCTATTTTGGTAGTAAGCTGGTTATGGAAGTCATTCTCCAGCGCGGGTAATCGAATATACGACTGCAAAGCTTGCGGAGGTCGGCAATATGTTCCAATATCTCCGCTTGGAAATAAAAAGAGTTCTCCCTTGAACGAGATGCCCACGGGCCTGCTATTCGGTTTGCTGGCCCTATTGATACTGATATCCGCCTTCTTCTCCAGCTCCGAAACCAGCATGATGGCGCTTAACCGCTATCGTCTGCGGCACCAAGCCAAAAGCGGGCACCGCGGGGCAAAGCGCGCCACCGAGCTACTCGCACGCCCAGACAAGCTGATCGGCTCAATTCTAATCGGCAACAATCTCGTTAACGTTCTTGTATCCGTAATCGCCGGCTCAGTATTCGCGCAGATATACGGAGAAATACTCACCACCATAGTCTTAACTCTTGCCCTACTGATTTTTGCTGAGGTCACGCCAAAGACTATTGCCGCTCTACACCCGGAAAAAATTGCTTTCCCCGCCTCATTTATTTTGCGCCCACTGCAATGGCTGCTCACTCCCCTGGTGCTGTTGATTGGTGGCATATCCAACGGCCTGGCGCGCATGTTGGGAGTCGAAACAAAAGCGAATAGCGAAGCGGAACACCTGGCCCCCGAAGAACTCCGAACCGTTGTATTCGAATCAGGCGCCCTGCTTCCCAGCAAGCACAAAGGCATGTTGCTCAACGTGCTGGACCTGGACCAAGCAACCGTTGAAGACATCATGATTCCGCGCAATGAAGTCATGGGCGTTGACCTGGAAAACAGCGCCGAAGAGATCCTGCAGCAGCTAGCGGAAAGTTCCTACACTCGCCTCCCCGTATATCGCGGTGACATCAATCGAGTAGTAGGCATACTTCACCTGCGAAAAGCGGCGCAAATACTGCGCGACGGACCAGAAAATTTAACGGCAGCGCGGCTCAACTCCTTCACCGATGAGCCTTACTTCGTACCCGAGGCAACACCACTCCCCACACTGCTGATGAACTTCCAGAAAACCAAGCGCCGCATGGGGCTGGTAGTTGATGAGTACGGAGAGGTAATGGGTATCGTTACCCTGGAAGATCTGCTGGAGGAAATTGTCGGCGACTTCACCGCAAGTCCAGTACCCAGCGATGACGAGGAGATAGTCGCTATAGAAGATGGCTGGTACATGATCGAGGGCGGCACTTCTATTCGCGATATTAATCGCACCCTTGGCTGGGAACTGCCCACCGACGGGCCGAAAACCTTTAACGGCCTGGCAATGGAACACCTGGAGAGTATCCCCGACGGCAATATCAGCCTGTACATCCTCAATTACCTGGTGGAAATTGAGGAGGTCTCAGACAAGATGATTACCCGGGCCAGAATCAAGCGAATCGACAAGTAACGCTACAGCCGTTAATCACTCAACTTCTTCTAGCAAGCGCCTTACCGGTGCAAAGCTGGTGCGGTGTATTGGAGTGGGACCCTGCAATTGTAAAGCTTCCATATGCGCCTTGGTGGGATACCCTTTATGACCTGCAAGGCCGTAACCGGGATATTCAGAGTCCAGCACTACCATTTCCCTATCACGGGTCACCTTAGCCAAAATAGATGCCGCCCCAATTGCAGCGACACGACCATCGCCCTTTACAACGGTATCGCAAGGGTAATCCCAGTTCGGTTTTTTATTGCCATCCACCAACACAAATTCAGGCTGCACGGATAGCTGTGCAACTGCACGATGCATCGCCAGTAAACTTGCCTGCAAAATATTTAGCTGGTCAATTTCCTCAACTGTTGCACGAGCTATGGAGTAACTGAGCGCTCGCTCACAAATCTCATCAAACAACTGCTCGCGCTTTTTTTCAGTCAGCTTTTTGGAGTCGGCAAGCCCGGCGATTGGCTTGTTAGGATCAAGAATCACAGCTGCGGCAACTACATCACCAGCTAAGGGGCCGCGCCCAACCTCATCGACACCTGCAATCAAATCACCCTTGAAAGGGCAAACATAGGGGGGCAATTCTGTTTTACTACTCATAACTTATACTACTCGGCAGATTCAGGCTTAGCTTCCAGCAGCCCCACCACGGCATCAGCAGCCCGCTCAGAAGCATTGCGTCTCAACTGTTGATGCATTTCGAAAAACTCGCGCTCTAAATGATCCCCAAGAAGCGGATCTTCAAAGTACTGCATCACCGCCGCACCAAGATTCTCTGGAATAGCATCATTCTGCAAAATTTCCGGTACCAGTTCTTTTTGGGCTAGTAAATTTGGCAGCGAAACCCATGGGGTATGCAACATCCGCGAGACGATCATAGATGTCAATCTACCCAGCTTGTAGGTAACGACCATGGGCTTTTTAAGCAACATTGTCTCTAGGGTTGCTGTACCCGATGCAATGAGCACACAGTCTGCCGCAGAAACGGCTCGTCTCGATTGCCCCTCAAGTAAAGTAATAGGGAGTTCTGGATAATCTTTTAGCTGCTCTTGAATCTCATCCATACGCTGCTTGTTAGCAGCGGGAATAACAAATTTAATATCCGAGTGACGCTGGTGGCACCATCGGGCCGTCTGCAGAAACAACGGCCCCAGCATGCGAACCTCACCTCCACGGCTGCCAGGCAACAGGGCAATTACCCGGTCGTCTTTCTCAAAGCCCAATGCTTTGCGTTCGCCGGCAACATCCACTTGCAGGGGAATTTCATCAGCCAAAGGGTGGCCAACAAAGGTCACCGGTACTTGGTTATCTCGGTAGAAATTCGCTTCAAATGGAAGCAGGGTCAACATGTGATCGACAGCCCGCGCAATCTTTTTAATTCGACCCTGCCGCCAGGCCCAAACCGAAGGACTGACATAATGGACGGTGGGGATACCCTCAGCCTTGAGTGCAGCCTCAAGAGTCAATGTAAAGTCCGGGGAATCTATACCAATAAATAGATCGGGAGGGTTATCAGTAAAGTGGCGACGGAGAGATCTGCGGATTTTCAACAGTTCCGGAAGGCGCTTCAAAGGCTCTACCAGCCCCATTACCGACAGCCGCTCCATAGGAAATAAACTTTTAGCACCCAGTTCCAGCATGCGCGGCCCGGCAATCCCCTCAAACTCTACATTGGGAAGCCGAGTTTTTAATGCGGCCATCAAACCAGAACCGAGGATATCTCCTGACGCCTCACCGACAACGACACCAATTCGTATCGGCTTATTTTTTTCTGACACGCCTAAATCCCTCCTCTTGGGGAGCTGTTTACGTTGGAATTAAATGGGAGTTGCATAAAGTGCAATCGGAGCCGCACGAAACAGCTCCAAAGAGAAGTGAATTAGCGAACAATGCCGCGAGTGGAAGACTGCAAAGACTCTATCCACGGCTGAATAACTGGAGATTGTTCGCGCAACTCCATCAAGGCCTGCAGCGCCTCTTGCATAGTAAGACCGCGACGATAAACGGTCTTGTAAGCTTTATTGATCAGGGCAATATCTTCTCTAGAAAAGCCCCGTCTGCGCAGCCCTTCTGAGTTAATGGTCTTTGCTTCGGCAGGGTTTCCGGCAACCATAACATAAGCAGGAACGTCTTTACCGATAGCAGCGCCCATTCCCAGGAAAGCATGCTCTCCCACAGTACAGTTCTGGTGAACCAAACTATAACCACTCAGAATCGCCCAGTCCTTAACAACAACATGACCGGCCAAACCACAGTTATTCACCATAATAGTGTGATTGCCAACAACACTATCGTGGCCAATATGGGCATAGGCCATGATCAGGTTTTCGTCACCAATAGTGGTCTCACCTCGGTCCTGAACGGTACCACGGTGGATCGTAACCCCCTCGCGAATCACGTTATTGTCGCCAATAACGAGTGTCGTCTCTTCACCACGATACTTTTTGTCCGGGGTATCCTGCCCTACGGAAGCAAACTGGTAGATTCGGTTGTTCTTCCCCAGTTTGGTCGGCCCACTAAGCACCACATGAGAGGCAATATCACAGCCATCACCTATCTCTACGCCGGCTCCAACAATGGTGTAAGCACCAATACTCACCCCGGAACCAATTACTGCCGTAGAGTCGACAATAGCTGTAGGGTGGATACTTGTCTGCATTCTGGGATCTACTCCTCGGCATTAATCGTACTGGGTAACCTGTACCCTTAAAAACAAAGGCTACCCGGAAAATCCTGAATCTAACTCTCCAGCGAGCTTTACAGAATTACTGAACCTTTTTGACGGCACATAGGATATCAACAGAAGCTGCCAGCTCGCCATCAACACTGGCTTTACAAGCGAATTTCCAGATATTTCTGCGAACAGATACCGCTTCAGACTCGAGCTCAAGACGATCACCTGGGATCACCTGACGCTTAAAGCGCGCCTTATCAACCCCACCGAACAGATACAGATATCCATCTTCCGGTTTTTTGCCAAACGTTTTAAAGCCGAGGATTCCCGAGACCTGAGCCAGGGCTTCAACAATCATCACTCCCGGGAAAATAGGCATTTCCGGAAAGTGGCCATTAAAAACTTCTTCATTTCCAGAAATGTTTTTATAGCCTTTTATATACTTCCCTTCTTCGAGTTCTACTACACGATCCACCAACAAAAAAGGATAACGGTGCGGCAGATACTCGCGAATTTCACGTACATCCATCATTCCAAATGCCCCCAGAAACCACTTCGGGGCGTAAAACGCCCCGAAAACAACAAAGCCAAATTAATTAATAACTAAAGTTCAATCGTCTGTCCCACTCTTTTGGGACAGTGCCTGAACCTGTTTTTCCAAATCTTTCAATCTGCGCGCCATTTGATCCAACTGACCAAAACGCACAGCATTACGACGCCAGGTAGAACTATCGGCAAAGGATAGCGCTCCAGAGTAGCTACCAGTATCCTTTATCGACTTAGTAACAAACGTGTTACCCGACACCTGACTGCCATCTGCAATCGTTATGTGCCCGTTAATACGGCTACAGCCACCGAGAAGACAATGCTTCCCTATCTCAGCACTACCGGCAATTACGGCACACCCGGCTATGGCCGTGTAGTCACCAATCTTCACATTGTGCGCGATTTGGACCAGATTGTCGATCTTGACTCCTCGCCCAATCACCGTATCGCCCAAAGCCCCACGGTCTATACAGGTATTGGCTCCAATTTCCACATCTTCGCCAATTTGCACTCCACCAAGCTGGTGAATTTTCACCCAGCTGCCTTTATTGGGCGCAAACCCGAAGCCATCGGCTCCAATAACCGTCTGGCTGTGAATAATACCGTGTGCACCGATAGAGCAGTTATGATGAAAAACAACGCCGGCATACAGGCGTGTTCCTGCACCGACTAAACTGCCCTCGCCAACATAGCAGTTAGCACCAACAATCGCTCCAGGCTCCAATTTTGCGTAGGCCTCGACCACAGAGCCGGGCCCCACACTGACACCAGCACCAATCTCTGCCGTGGGGTGAACCACTGCAGAGGGGTGAATACCAATAGGTGCTTCAGGAGTTGTATCGAACAGGGCTGTTGCTCGAGCAAAGGCCAAGTAGGGGTCCGCAACACATAAAGCCGTTACCGGGCACTCTTCAACAAACTCTTCCGATACCAGCACTGCGGCAGCTTTGGTCGTTTTCAGAAAGCGTCGATAATTAGGGCTTGCGAGGAAAGCCAAGTGCTCTGCACCGGCATCCTGCAGTGTATTTAAACCCTGAACTTTTTGATTGGAATCTGAACCGGGCGCCAACCGCAAGTCGGCCCCCAGCTCTTGCGCCAACTGGGCAAGAGAAAAGCTATCTTTCATATAAGACTATCGACTTACTTGGCTGCGTTCATACGCTTAACAACAGCCTCTGTGAGGTCGACGCTAGGACTTACATAGTAGGCAGTATTGGAATCCAGCACTACGTCAAGCTTCTGCTCTTTAATCAGTGCGTCCAGGGCATCTCTGGCCTTTGGTCCCATAGAAGCCTGGATCTCTTGACCCACTTGAGCTTCCATTGCACGCAATTTTTTCACCGTTGTCTCAAAATCTGAGCGCTGGAAATTCATCTTGCGCTGGTACTCAGTCTTTTGCTCATCGGACCAGGTCACACTATTTTTCTTGGCATCTTCAGCCATTTTTTGCAGTTCAGAACGAATTGACTCGGCACTGCTCTGCAGCTTCGAATATTCAGAACTGGTCTTCAAGGAGTTAACCTTGGTTTTCGCTGCATCTGTGCTCATGATCGCAGCTTGTAGGTTAAGTACCGCAACCTTGGTTTGCGCCAGCGCTGCGCCGGACAAGGTCATACCTGCAAGTAATACTGCAACAATTTTTACATTCTTAAGCACGTCGGTCTCTCCAATAGATTTTATTTTAATTGCGCTGATATACGCCTAATTCATTTTATCTGACAAATTTAGAAGCTGTTACCCAGAGTGAACTGGAATACTTCCACATCGTCATCATCATTTTTCTTAAGAGCTTTCGCCAAACTGAATGTCAGCGGGCCAAAACCGGTAATCCAGGTCAAGCCTATCCCCGCAGAGACATTCATCTTACCAAAGTCCACATCGTAACAGTTGATTTGGGTATCACCACAGCTGGTATCGAATACATTACCCGCGTCAACAAAGAAAGCGGTTTGTAAGGAACGCTGATCTTTAACAAAGGGCAATGGGAAGATTACCTCTGCACTACCTTCAATCAGGATATTACCGCCAAATGGATCGGCGTCATCGTAAGAGCTAACTACTAAATCGCCATCATCGTCGACAAAATAACAATACTCTGTAATCTCCCCGTCCTCAGTGGCACAGCCAAGAGCCGAATAGTATTCATAAGGTGTGGAACGAGGGCCTAGAGTGTTACGCTCAAATCCGCGTACGGAGCCAAAACCACCTGCGTAAAAGTTCTTAAAGAAAGGCAACTCATCAAGATCACCAAATCCATCGCCATAACCCAATCGGGTTCGCAAGCGCAAGGTAAGGCTCTTAGTCAGTGGTCGGAAATACTGTCCGGTGTAAACCAGCTTGTAATATTCGAGGTCACTGCCGGGAACGGTAAATTCCAAAGAGAGATTCTGTGAGGCTCCTCGAGTCGCTAAAACTCCTCTGTTCAAGGTGGAGCGGGCGTAGGATGCTGTTAAAGCAACATTGTCAAACGAGTCTCCGTAGCGATCGATAAATCCGTCAAAAGTAGTATTAAACTGACTATCGTCAATATCCATCGCAAGATCGAGGGTCTCATCTTCTGCAAGAGCTTCCAGAATCAAATCATAGTTATCTTCTGTAATTCCCTTCAGGGCGACTCCATCAAGAAGGCTTGGGCTTGATGCAATCTCCTGGACAGTACCTGAGCCGGTAGATAACTCGAGGTGGTTAAAGCTCACATTAAGGCCGACACGAGATATTTCCGACATCGGGTAACCAAAACTAACACCACCACCATAAGTCGTGGTGTTGTAGTCAGAAAGGTTAACTTCGGAGTAATCATTCTCTGTGTAGAAGACATTAAAGCCGCGGCTCACACCATCCGGTGTAAAATAAGGGTCAAGGTAAGAGAAGTTCACAGAAGTCTGGTAGGTGGAGGCATTCATCCCAATACCTACGGATTTACCGGTACCTAACCAGTTATTTTCCTGGATATTGGCTCCCAGTACCAAGCCACTACTCTGGGCCCAACCAATTGTGCCGCCGATAGACCCTGAAGGCTGCTCTTCAACCGTGTATTCAACGTCAATTTGATCGGATGTACCCGGTACCTCTGAGGTTTCCACCTCAACTTCTTTGAAGTAGCCCAGGCGTTCAAGACGGACTTTAGACTGCTCTATACGGGCAGAGGAAGCAGAGGCTGACTCCATCTGACGCATCTCGCGGCGCAAAACCTCATCTGTGGTGCGAGTATTTCCTCGGAAGTTAATTCGACGAACGTAAGCCCGCTTGCCGGGGTTGATAAAGAAGGTAATTTTTACCGTTTTCTCTTCTTTATTCGGCTCAGGGATACCATTAACCTCAGCAAAGGTATAACCCTCATTCCCCAGGCGCTTGGTAATATAATCCGAGGTTGTTGTCATCCGAACCTGGGAGAAGGTCTGCCCTTCCCGTACCAGTAGCAAACGCTTAACTTCTTCCTCAGGAACTACAGGATCACCGGCCAGATCCACTTCACTAATGGTGTAAACATCGCCCTCAAATACATTGACGGTAATAAAAACACTCTCTTTATCGGGGCTCAAGGAGACCTGGGTGGAGTCAATTTTAAAATCCAGGTACCCACGATCCAGATAATAGGATTCGAGACGCTCCAGGTCGCCGGTCAATTTCTCGCGGGAATACTTGTCATCACTGCGCAGCCACGACAACCAGCCGGTGGTTTGCAGCTCAAAAATCTCTCCAAGCTCTTCATCGGAGAACGCTTTGTTACCCACAATATTGATGTGCTTAATCGCGGCTACTGAGCCTTCATCAACAATTACGCGAAGCTCGACCTGGTTGCGTGGCAACTCTTTTACTTCAGTTTTCACACTGGCGTCATAGCGCCCCTGGGCAACATATTGACGCTGCAGCTCCTGAGCCAACCCCTCTAGGGTTGCGCGCTTGAAGATCTGCCCCTCTGAAAGGCCATTATCCTGCATGCCTTTCAACAGGTCTTCTGTCGCAATCGCCTTGTTGCCCGTAATTTCGATCTTGGAAATTGCAGGTCGCTCACGCACAGTAATGACCAGGACACCATTTTCCTGGCCTATTTGAATATCCTCAAAGTAACCTGTGCGAAACAGTGCCCGAGTGGCACTCTGGATTTCCAGAGTCTCCACCTCATCCCCTACTCGCACAGGGAGAGCTGAGAATACGGTACCGGCAGAGACGCGCTGCAGCCCTTCCACACGGATGTCATCAACTACAAATGACTGTGCTAAAGCACTGAGAGGCAGTGCCAGGCTAAGAGAAGCCGCTTTCAGGAAATGTTTCATCTACTAATTCCAGGTGTTTTTATTCGCAATCCAGGAGTTACAACGCAAACTAGCGCCCCGCTCCCCCAGAATCAGAGGGTTGCCCCTCTACCATGTAATCAACATCGGGCCGGTCTGAGGTGCCGGACACCTTAGTTGTTTCAACTTTCACTACCTTCAAGTATCCAAGGCGCTCAAGACGCACTTTGGATTGTTCTATACGCGCAGAGGAAGCCAAAGCTGACTCCATCTGGCGCAGTTCACGCCGCAAGACTTCATCTGCGGTGCGAGTGTTCCCGCGAAAACTAATACGTCGCACATAAGTGCGCTTTCCCGGATCAATAAAGAAGGTAATTTTTACTGTACTTTCTTCTTCATTGGCCTCAGGAACACCATTCACTTCGGCAAAAGCGTAACCTTTGTTACCCAAGCGTTTAGCAATATAGTCTGAAGTGGTCGTCACCCTCGCTTGGGAGAACCGCTGACCTTCTCGTACCAATAGCAGGCGGTTGATTTCCTCCTCCGCTACTATCGGGTTTCCAGCAATTTCCACCTCACTAACCGTGTAAACACCACCCTCAATCACGTTAACGGTAATGAATACACTTTTCTTGTCCGGCCCTAGAGATACCTGTGTCGAATCAATCTGGAAATCAAGATATCCACGATCCAGGTAATAGGACTTTAAGCGCTCCAAGTCACCAGTGAGTTTCTCACTAGAATACTTATCATCACTGCGCAACCAAGAGAGCCAGCCTGTAGTTTTAAGCTCAAAAATCTCTTCCAGCTCTTTATCAGAAAAGGCACGATTTCCTACAACATTAATATGCTTAATCGCAGCAACAGCCCCTTCATCAACAGCAACCCGTAGTTCAACCTGGTTGCGCGGCAGCTCCTTGAGCTCCGCTTTAACACTGGCGCCATATCGACCCTGCGCCACGTACTGGCGTTCAAACTCCTGGGTCAACCCCCTGAGGGTCGAACGCTTTAGGATCTGGCCTTCGGCGAGACCGTATTCCTGCATCGCCTTCAGTAGATCCTCAGTGGCAATCGCTTTGTTTCCTGATATATCTATCTTTGATATAGCCGGTCGTTCTCTCACGGTAATAACAAGAACGCTGTTTTCGTGGCCAATCTGAATATCTTCAAAAAAACCTGTACGGAACAATACTCGGGTTGCATCCTGAATCTCGCCAGGCTCAACTTCGTCGCCTACCCGAATAGGAAGCGCTGAAAAAACTGTACCCGCAGAAACCCGCTGTAACCCGTCTACTCGGATATCGCTGAGAACGAACGACTGTGCCAAAGCGCTGAGAGGCAGCACCAGGCCCAGAAAGATCGCTTTCAGCAAATACTTCATACCGCTTCCGAGTCGCTTTTACTCACAACAAAATCGTGCCAAGACAAAACGTCTCACACGTATAAAAATCTCACTCACATTATCAGCCCGGAAAAAAGTTAATCCAGGGCACTACAAACGTAAAATATCGTTGTACAGAGCCAGCCCCATAATGCAGAGCACCAGGGCCATGCCCACTTGTAAACCAATCACCTGCACCCTCTCTGAAACAGGGGACCCCTTGATCGCCTCAATACCGTAGTAAAGGAGGTGACCACCATCGAGTACCGGGATAGGCAACAGATTGAGTACACCAAGACTAATACTGAGCAACGCCAGCAATGACAGGAATGACTGCCATCCCGCTTCCGCGGAAGTACCCGCCACTTTAGCAATGGTAATGGGGCCACTCAAGTTTTTGGTCGAAAGTTGACCAAATAATAGTTTCTTCAAGCTATTCAGGGTAAAGACTGTTTTATCCCAGGTCTCCTGCAAGCCCTTTACTAAAGCGCCGCCCACCCCATAGTGGTAAATCCGTACTCGATCATCGGGCCAAGTCTCTGATACCGGCTGCACTCCGACCTGCCCTATGGTTTCACCACTATCCAGCTTGATCTCCGCCGGTGTTACGGACACCGTCAGCGGTTCGCCTCCACGCTCGACAGTGATATCCATTGGAACACCAGCGCGGGCTCTCACATAATCGGTCCAGCTTTGAAAAGATGAAAAGTCACGGCCATCGGTCGAGACAATCTTGTCTCCAGCCTTGAGTCCAGCTGAGGCTGCCGGACTCCCCTCCACTACATTATGAAGAGTCATACTCACCGGTGGAGTCCAGAGCTGCAGTCCAATCTCCCCGAGCGGATCGGGAACTTCACGGCCGGCAAGCCAGCGATTGATATCCGCCACCATATGGTATTCGAGGTTGGAATCCGGATAGCGCACAGAGAATTCTATGGTGCCACTATCACCCAGGCGGTTTGCCAGGCGCCAATTGAGGGCCTGCCAAGTGGGGGTAGCCTCACCATCAACAGCAACAATTTCCTGCCCGGACTCAAGGCCTGCCGACGCAGCAATACTCCCGGGCTCAACGGATTTCACAATAGGAACGGGGCCCGCTGTTCCACCGAGGAACACAGCCCAGAAAAAGACTACCGCCAAAAGAAAGTTAGCGGCAGGGCCGGCAGCGGCAATCGCCATCCTCGCCCATACGCTCTTGCGGTTAAACGCCTGATCCAGCTCTTCAGCCGCTACAGGCCCCTCGCGCTCATCGAGCATTTTTACGTAACCACCGAGGGGGATAGCGGAAATAGTGAATTCGGTACCGTGGCGATCATAGCGGGAGATCAACCGGCGGCCGAACCCCACAGAAAAGCGTAGCACCTTAACACCACATAGACGTGCTACAAGAAAATGCCCAAACTCGTGGAAAGATACCAGTACACCGAGAGCCACCAAGGCCCAGATTACCGTCTGAATTAGATCCATACTCAGCTACAACTTCTTGTCATACGCAATTTAGCGGCCATTATACGCCGGGCAATGTGTTTAGAGGGCGGCAAGCGCCTGCTTGGCCAGTTCTCGCGCATTGAAATCAATGGCTTCGACTGCCTCGAGCCCCGACAGTTCAACAACGGGAGCCCTATTCATCACTTTTTCTATCACTAATGCAATATCAGTAAATGCTAAACGTCCCTCCAAGAAGGCTTCTACTGCAATTTCATTCGCTGCATTTAAGACTGTTGGAGCACTTTTTCCCTCATTTACAGCCTCTCGCGCCAAACGCAGACAAGGAAAACGATTAAAATCCGGGGCCTCAAAATCTAGCCTGCCTTGCGCAATCAGGTCCAAAGCCGGCACCCCTGCATCAATGCGCTGGGGAAAAGCCAGGGCATGGGCAATAGGCGTGCGCATATCCGGATTACCCATCTGCGCCAGTAAAGAGCCATCCCGGTACTGTACCATCGAGTGAATAATACTCTGGGGGTGCACGACTATCTCAATCTGCTCAGGGCGCGCATTAAACAAATAGCACGCTTCTATAAATTCGAGCCCTTTATTCATCATTGTGGCGGAGTCAACAGAAATCTTCCGGCCCATCGACCAATTGGGGTGTGCACAAGCTTCATCCGGCGTCACCGCCCCCAACTCATTCGCAGCCCGTGTGCGAAATGGCCCGCCCGAACCCGTAAGCAGTATTTTTTCCACGCCCGCAGCTCCGAGATCCTCACAGGGGAATGGCAAACATTGAAAGATTGCATTGTGCTCACTATCAATCGGCAACAGTTGCGCACCACTCTTATTCAAGGCCCTCTGAAATATTGGGCCCGCCATAACAAGCGCTTCCTTGTTCGCCAGTAACACTTTCTTGCCCGCGTCTACTGCCGCCAAGGTTGGGCGCAATCCCGCAGCCCCTACAATCGCCGCCATGACTGTATCGACCAGAATATCGGAGGCAACACGACACAAACCCTCCACCCCACTTAGGACTTCCGTATCCACTTCATCGCCAAGCAGTACTCGCAACTCTTCAGCTCGCGCCTCATCGACAACAACAGCATATTGAGGCTTAAACCGCCGACACTGCTGAGCAAGGTCGGCAACCCTTTCACGGGCGGTAAGGGCAAAAACAGAATATTTTTCCGGGTGTCGCGCCAACACATCCAGAGTGCTCACGCCGATCGAACCAGTGGAGCCGAGAACGGTAATTTGTTGCGGGGGAATTACTTGCATAGGCCCTTTTCGTACCTCTGATAGCAATATTGCTGCCACCAAACAATTGCACGCCCAGCATTAAGCTGGGCGCTAGCGAATAAAACACAAAAATGGAGCGGAAACGCCTCTACAAGTATTTCGGCAGCTCGCTCGCTAGTGCGGCCATCGTAAACACTGGAAGAGCCGCGGAAAGGCTATCTATCCGATCGAGGATGCCACCGTGCCCCGGTAACATATGACTACTGTCCTTAATCCCTCTGTGCCTCTTAAACATGCTCTCCACCAGGTCCCCAATAACTGAAGCCAGTGCAGTAACCAAGACACCAAAAGTGAACAAGACAGTATTTTTCAGTGGAAGCTCAAATAGGTAGGAAGTTACGAGGGCCAAAATCAAGCAAGCACCCAAGCCACCGAAAAAGCCCTCCCAGGACTTGCCCGGACTAACTTCTCTAGCCAGCTTCCGCTTACCAAACTTGCGGCCGACAAAATAAGCACCGACATCCGCCGCTGCAACGATCGCCACCACATAAAGAACCAGCCAGGCTCCGTGATCCAAGCCCCGCAAAACTACCAGTGACAACCAGGTTGGAACTAACACAACAAGGCCTATCAGGCCGCGTACCCACCGGTTGCCCCACAGAGCAGCACTGGACGGGTAGCTCTGCACCCACAAGAAAGCGAGCGCCCACCAACCACAGGCCACGGCCAGAATCTGGCGGCCGCGATCGATATCTGGATCATCAAAATTCATTGAAAAGACGTATTGAGCCGTGACCATTAGGGTTAACCCTAATGCGGCCAAAAAAACGAAGCGCAAGGCTCGATTCAAATTCGAGAGGTTGGCCCACTCCCAGCCCGCCAGCAAGATAACCGCCACAAATATCAGTGAAAACCACTGCATTGGAAGTAAAAACAATACCCCCATAAACAGTGCCAATAGCACCAAAGCAGTAATTATTCTTTGTTTTAGCACCGCAAACCCCTTTGTTAGTAACTTGACCACTCTGTCTGGATACTCTGTACAGATCAAGAGCGTGTCGGCAAAGATTTCCAACCAATTTGTATCGCAAGCCTGGCGCCGCAGACTTGCCCGGATCACGCCTGAGCGATCGCGTCATCCCCCTCCGCGCGACCGCCGAAGCGGCGATCACGTAACTCATATTCTGCGATAGCCTTATCCAGTTCGACTTCGTCAAAGTCGGGCCAAAGCGTATCAGTAAAATAGAATTCACTGTAAGCGGCCTGCCAGAGGATAAAGTTGCTAATACGCTGCTCACCGCTGGAGCGGATCAAAAGGTCTACCGGTGGCAGATCTTGAAGCCGTACGTACTTACCAAGTACATCCTCAGTAATCGACTCTGGGGAGCGCGTACCATCGGCAACCTCTTGAGCCAATCTACGGGCCGCCTGGGCAATATCCCAGCGCCCGCCGTAATCAGCCGCAATTATCAGGTCGCCCTCAGTCCCTGCGCGGGTGATATCTTCCGCTTCGGCTATAGCGCGCTGCAAGCGAGGAGAGAATCGGTCCCGTCGACCAATAACTCTCAGGCGAACCCCCTCCTCCCGCATCCGCCGGGCCTCTTTGCGCAAATAGGAATTAAACAGGCTCATCAGCAGCTCGACCTCCTTCGGAGGGCGCTGCCAATTCTCGCTGGAGAAGGCGAACAGAGTAAGCGCTTTAACGCCGCGGGCTTTACAAGCTGAAAGCAGGTCGCGGATACGCTCGACACCGGCCTTGTGGCCGGCTGAAGGGGAAAGGCCCTTTCGGGCAGCCCAGCGCCCATTGCCATCCATAATAATGGCGATGTGACGTGGGCCGGGAGCATGTAGCTCGGTACCACCGATGCTCATTAAATTTCCATCAGGTCTTTTTCTTTCGCTGCCAGTGCTTTGTCCACATCAGCGACAAACTGATCGGTAATTTTCTGAATGTCGTCACTTGCGCGACGCTCATCGTCCTCAGAAATTTCCTTGTCCTTGACCAGTGACTTCACGTCCGCCAGCGCATCGCGACGAATATTGCGAATGGAAACCCGCGCCGTCTCTGCCTCACTTTTTGCCTGGCGAGTGAAGTTCTTGCGGGTCTCTTCGGTCAGCATAGGCATTGGAATACGGATAACCGCACCAGCTGTGCTGGGATTGAGGCCCAAATCGGACTTCATAATGGCCTTTTCGATATCCGGGACCAGGTTTTTCTCCCAGGGAGTTACGGAAAGAGTGCGCGCATCCTCAACAGTAACATTGGCAACCTGAGATAACGGAGTATCAGAACCGTAATAGGAGACGTGGATGCCATCGAGAATACTCGGGTGTGCACGGCCGGTGCGAATCTTGTTGAAATTTCCAGCCAGGGCATCAAGTGCCTTACCCATACGAGCTTTCGCGTCTGTTTTTATATCTTCAATCACGATTTCACTTCCTCTTCAATTAAGGTGCCTTCCACGCCGCCAACCACAATATTTAACAGCGCTCCGCTTTTATCCATGCGGAATACACGTACAGGCATATTGTGTTCGCGACACAGGCAGATAGCGGTCAAATCCATCACGCCGAGCTTCTTGTCGAGAACCTCATCGTAAGTCAACTGGTCATAGCGAGTTGCTGTCGGGTCGAGTTTGGGATCAGCAGAGTAGACGCCATCGACCTTGGTCGCCTTCAAAACCAATTCGGCTTCAATTTCGATACCGCGCAGACAAGCTGCAGAATCAGTGGTAAAGAAAGGGTTGCCGGTACCGGCAGCAAAAATCAGAACTTCGCCACGCTCCAGGTAGCGAATAGCCGCACGGCGATCGTAGTGATCGACAATACCGCTCATTTGAATCGAAGACATCACTCTCGAGGAGATGTCAGATCTTTCCAGGGCATCGCGCAGTGCCAGGGCGTTCATTACCGTGGCCAGCATTCCCATGTGATCACCGGTCACACGGTCGAGACCTGCAGCGCTCAACGCAGCCCCACGGAACAGGTTGCCGCCGCCAACAACCAAACCCACCTGGACCCCAATACCGACCAGCTGCCCAATCTCCAGGGCCATTTTGTCCAGCACCTTGGGACTGATACCGAAACCCTGATCACCCATCAGCTCTTCGCCGCTGAGCTTTAACAAAATTCTCTTATACTTGCGGTCTTTAATACCGGGCATTCGTTAGTCCCCTTCAATGTACCTGTTAGTGGCCAGGCCTTGCCGCTGAACATTACAACAATTTCAGTCATTTACACAGAGGGGTGCTCCACTGTGGGTAAGAAACCCCAGCGGAAGCACCCCACTGCGATTGAGCGCCCGAGGGCACCCAATAATATGCGATTAAGAAGAGGACTTAACCTGGGCCGCAACTTCCGCTGCGAAATCCACCTCTTCCTTCTCGATACCTTCACCCACTTCGTAGCGAACAAAGGAAACCACATCGGCACCGGCATCTTTAACCAGTTTGCCAATGCTTACGTCCGGGTTCTTAACAAAAGGCTGCTCTACCAAGCTGTTCTCTTTCAGGAACTTCTTGATGCGGCCACCCATCATTTTCTCTACGATTTCAGCCGGCTTGCCTTCCATATCCGGCTGAGCCTTGATGATGTCCTTTTCTTTTTCCAGGACGTCAGCAGGCATATCTTCCGGCTTGTTCACCTGCGGGTTAACCGCAGTCACGTGCATGGCAACATCTTTGGCCAGCTCGATCTCTCCACCGCTCAGAGCTACCAGGGCAGCGATGCGGTTGTTGGAGTGAACGTAAGCACCTACAACTGGGGCTTCAACCAGCTCGATACGACGCACGCCGATGTTCTCACCGATTTTCTGAACCAGTGCTTCACGAGCAGTTTCCAGCTCGCCTTCCATCAGGGCAGCTACGTCTTGCTGGCGATCGGCAAATGCCTTCTCCACAACCTTGGCAACAAACGCCTGGAAGTTTTCATCGCGAGCAACGAAGTCAGTCTCGGAGTTCACTTCAACCAGTACGCCGTAGCTGCCGTCTTCTGCAACTTTAGCGGCAACAACGCCGTCAGCAGCGGTGCGGCCAGCTTTCTTAGCGGCCTTCAGGCCGGAGGCTTTGCGCAGGTCTTCAATCGCCTTTTCGATGTCGCCATCAGCAGCCGTCAGAGCTTTCTTACACTCCATCATCGGCAGGCCGGTACGCTCGCGCAGTTCTTTTACCATAGACGCGGTAATCGCCATGATTCAATCCTCGGGGTTCTGTCACTAAAAATTAGAAAAAAGGGGCCGTAATTCGGGCCCCTTTTTGAGTTCGCAGTGTAAAACGACTGTGTTACACCACTTAGCCCTGCAAATTACTCTGCAGCGGCTTCGTCATCGTTAGCTTCGACGTACTCGTCCTTCGCAACGGTGTTACCAGCTTCTGCAGCGCCAGCAAGTACTGCGTCGGCTACAGCTGTGGTGTACAGCTTGATTGCGCGGATAGCGTCGTCGTTACCGGGGATCACGTAATCAACACCAGCGGGATCGCTGTTGGTGTCGACAACACCGATTACGGGGATACCCAGCTTGTTAGCTTCCTGGATAGCAATGCGCTCGTGCTCAACGTCGATTACGAAGATCGCGTCAGGCAGGCCACCCATATCCTTGATACCACCGATGGAGCGCTCAAGCTTATCCATGGCACGGGTACGCATCAGAGCTTCTTTCTTGGTCAGCTTCTCGAAAGTACCGTCCTGAGACTGGGCTTCCAGCTCACGGAAACGCTTGATGGAAGCGCGGATGGTTTTGTAGTTGGTGAGCATACCACCCAGCCAGCGGTTGCTGACGTAAGGCTGGCCACAACGCTCTGCCTGCTCTTTGATAGACTTCTGTGCAGCACGCTTGGTGCCAACAAACATAATCTTTTTCTTTTGAGCAGTCATGCCCTTGATGATCTGCAGGGCTTCGTTGAAAGCCGGTACAGTGTGCTCAAGGTTGATGATGTGAATCTTGTTGCGGGCACCAAAGATGAATTGACCCATCTTCGGGTTCCAGTAGCGGGTCTGGTGACCAAAGTGAACACCAGCCTGCAGCATATCGCGCATACTTACTTGCGGCATAATAAACCTCTATATATACGGGTTAGTCCTCCACGTATCCCATGCGTCAACCCCTTTCAGAGCACCCAGACACATGTGTCGATGCGTGTGCGGCTTTTACTCGCCCAGGGAGTATCCCCAGGCGGCGCGCTTTATACCACAAGTGCACCTCATAGTGAAGAATTGGCACCGATTTCGCGCAAATGATCACGCCTCAATGCTATTGGCGGGACACCTGGGCCATCCTTGCGCCAATAGCGGCAAAATGTGTCCTACAGCCAGCAATCCGCTACAATAGCCCGCCTCTTGGGCGCTACCCGCCCCAACCCAGAAACAAAGGATACGCATGACCTCAGCCATTAAGACCCCAGAACAAATCGCCAAGATGCGCACCGCAGGCCGCCTCGCCGCAGAGGTGCTGGAAATGATTGGCGAGTATGTCGTTCCAGGAGTCACTACCGAAGAACTGGATCGACGCTGCCACGAACACATCGTGAAGGTACAAAAGGCGATCCCGGCCTGCCTCGGTTATCGCGGCTTCCCAAAATCTATATGCACTTCCGTCAACGAAGTGGTGTGTCACGGTATCCCCTCCGAGAGCAAAATTCTCAAGAAGGGCGACATCATTAATATCGATGTGACCGTTATCAAAGATGGCTGGTACGGTGACACCAGCAAGATGTTCTTTGCCGGCAAGCCCGCCGCCCACGCTGAACGTTTGGTACAAATCACCCAGGAGTGCATGTACAAGGCCATCGAAATTGTCCGCCCCGGCACCACCCTCGGCGATATTGGCCACGTCATCCAGCAGCACGCTGAGAAAAACTATTACTCAGTGGTACGCGACTTCTGCGGACACGGCATCGGCGATGTCTTCCATGAAGACCCACAAATTCTTCACTACGGTCAGCCGGGAACTGGTGAAGTGCTCAAAGAGGGCATGACCTTCACCATTGAACCCATGATTAACGCAGGCAAAGCGGCCACACGAGTGTTGGGAGATGGCTGGACTGCAGTAACCAAGGACCGCCGTCTCTCCGCCCAATGGGAACACACCATGGCAGTGACTAGCGACGGGGTAGAAGTACTCACAGCGCGTAGCGAGGAGAACTTCTAAAGCCGTACTGACAGTGCCGCGAGGAATAATTGCAATACTCGCGGCACCACAGTAGCGAATCTCCGCAAACCGAACCCAAGCCGCCCCGCCTGCGGCAGCCCAAGAGCCAAACGGACTTCCCATGCAGCCGGTCAGCCCTCCCTACTTTGAACGCCCCCTGTTTTTCTTTGATCAGTCTCGTTTTCGCAGGGATTTAAGCTCCGGCGACAAACCCACTCTGGAGATATTCAAAGATGCTGTCGGCGCAGCCGAACGGCAAATGGCAGAGCGCTTTCGCGAGGGAGAGGACGTTGTCACACTGGTACACGAGCGCGCCCTGTTTGTGGACTGCCTTCTGCATTACGCCTGGCACCAGTTCGAGTGGAGGGGCGGTATCGGGCTTCTCGCTGTGGGCGGATACGGGCGCGGAGAGCTGCACCCCCACTCCGATATCGATTTACTCATCCTCTCCAGCGATCACCCAACCCCGGATACCATCGACAACATAGAGCGCCTGGTAGCCTTTTTATGGGACCTGGGCTTGGATATCGGCCACTCTGTACGAAACATCGAGGAGTGCCTGGAGTTGGCCGCGAAGGACATCACCGTGGCCACCAACCTCACCGAATCCCGCACAGTTGTCGGCGACAGCACTGTTGGCGAGCAACTAACTGCACAAATGGAACACAAAAGGCTATGGCCTACCGAAGAATTCTTCAAAGCCAAGCTCGCCGAACAGAAAAAGCGGCACAGCAATCAGCAGGCTGCTGAATATATTCTTGAGCCCAATATTAAGAACTCTCCCGGGGGCCTGAGGGATATCCAGACTATTGCCTGGGTTGCCAAATATTTTTTCCAAGTGCGCACCCTGAAGCAACTGCAGGGAAAGGCATTTTTTACCGAGGAAGAGTTCGCCATATTACAGTCCGGGGAAACCTTCCTCTGGCGTGTGCGCTACGGCTTGCACCTGCTCGCCGGCCGCGCGGAAGAGCGACTGCTGTTTGACTACCAGCGAGAACTGGCGAAGCAATTTGGTTATGTAGATAGCGACACCCAGCTCGCCGTTGAGCAATTTATGCACAACTACTACCGCATCGTGATGGCACTGCAGGAATTGAACGATGTACTTCTCCAATATCTCGGCGAAGCCATCCTTCAGCGCAAAGGCAGCCAGCTGGTCATTCCGCTAAATGAGCGATTCCAACTGCGCGACGGCAATATTGAGGTTACCCACCCCCAGGTATTTAACCAGGAGCCCTCGGCCCTGCTAGAGATCTTCGTGCTGATGGCCAACAACCCGGATATTAGCGGAGTACGGGCTTCCACCATCCGCCTGATTCGCGAACACCGACACCTGATCGACGACCAGTTCCGCGCAGATCCGAAAAATACCCAGTTGTTTATGCAGCTGCTTCGCTCACCCCGGGGCTTGTCGACCCAGCTTTCTCGAATGACCCGCTACCGCATTCTCGGGCGATACCTACCAGAATTTGGGCAGGTAACCGGGCAAATGCAGCACGACTTATTCCATATCTACACCGTGGATGCCCACACCTTGCAAGTTGTGCGCAATATGCGCAGCTTCCGGAGCCCCGAGGCGCGGGAAAAATTCCCGATTGCAGCGGAAATTCTCGAGCGCATGCGCCAACCGGAACTGCTGTATATCGCCGGCCTCTACCACGATATCGCCAAAGGGCGCGGTGGCGACCACTCCAAGCTGGGCGTTGTGGATGCGACGGAATTCTGCCAGCGCCATCACCTGCCCGCCCGCGACCGGCGTCTGGTTTGCTGGCTGGTAGAAAAGCATCTATTGATGAGCCAGGTTTCACAGAAGCAGGACATCAGTGATCCCGAAGTCGTGCACGCTTTCGCCCGCGAGATGGGTGACCGCGAACACCTGGACTACCTGTACGCCCTCACAGTCGCAGATATCAATGCCACCAACCCGGAGCTCTGGAACAGCTGGCGGGCCAGCTTGATGCGCCAGCTCTACCAGGCCACCCGGCACGCCCTGCGCCGAGGCCTGGAAAACCCCATCGACCGGGAAGAAATCATCGAGGAAACCCGCTGCCAGGCAATGGAAAAACTGGACGCTATGGGACTTCCGCAAGTTTCGGTGGAAAATATCTGGGCGCAAATGGGGGATGATTATTTTGTTCGCGAGACCGCTGACAATATCACCTGGCACACTTCGGCCATCCACGATCTGCACAGCAGCCCCGACACCAGCCAAAAAGACACCCTGGTTTTAACGCGAAACTCGGGGCCCGGCGAGCACGATGGCGCTACCCAGGTTTTTGTCTACACGCCTGATAGAGCCAACGTATTTGCCGCAGCGGTTACCGGGCTGGATATGCTCAACCTGAACGTTCACGATGCGCGCCTGTACAATTCTGCCTCCGGTTATACGCTGGATACTTTTTACGTGCTGGATGAAGCGGGCCAACCGCTACTGGACGAACCCCAGCGCCTAGCGCAGATTCGCGACACACTACAGCAGGAATTAGCCCTGGTTGAGGACTACTCAAAGATCATTCAGCGACGTACGCCCCGCCGTCTTAAAATGTTTGAATTGAAAAGCCAGGCTCATCTCTCCACTGAACCCGGCGATCATTACAGCACCCTGGAAATTACCAGTGCCGACAGACCCGGCTTGCTGGCCCGCATCGCGCGAATTTTTATTTCCCACGATCTGCGCCTGCACAATGCAAAAATTTCGACACTCGGCGAACGAGTCGAAGATATTTTTCACATTACCGATGCCGAGGGATCACCACTTACCGACATCGAGGCCAACGGCGCACTGGAAAAAGCCATTTGCCTGGAACTGAACAACCAAGAAGCCTAACAGAAAAAAAGCCCGAGGCCCGCTCACGACCATGAACCCAAATCTGGAACAGCTGCAGCCCTATCCATTTACCAAGCTGCAAGCCCTGAAAGAGGGCCTCCAAGCGGCGGACAAGCCGCATATTGCACTATCCATCGGTGAGCCCAAGCATGCGCCACCGGAGTTTGTCAGTGCCGAGCTTGTTCGACACCTGGACAAGCTTGCCGCCTACCCACTGACCAAGGGAATAGAGCCCCTGCGGCAGGCGATCGCCGACTGGCTGAGCCGGCGCTTTCAGCTCTCCAATGTGAGCGCAGATAACCAGGTGCTGCCGGTCAACGGGACCCGAGAAGCACTTTTTGCATTCGCCCAGGCGACCGTTTCCGCAGGCAGCAAAGTCCTGATGCCCAACCCCTTCTACCAGATCTATGAGGGCGCGGCCCTTCTCGCCGGGGCGCAGCCGCACTTTATTAACTGTGTGGCAGAAAACCAATTCAAACCAGATTTCACCTCGGTGCCGGAATCCGTATGGCAGCAATGCGAATTGCTTTACCTCTGCTCTCCCGGCAACCCCACCGGCGCCCTTCTCGAAATTGAAGATTTCAAACAGCTGATAGAGAAGGCAGATCGCTACGATTTCACCATCGCCTCCGATGAGTGTTATTCGGAGCTGTATTTTGACGAGTCATCACCGCCGACAGGGCTATTACAGGCCTGTGAGGAAATCGGGCGAACAGACTTTCGCCGCTGTGTAGTATTCCACAGCCTATCAAAGCGCTCTAATCTACCCGGGCTTCGTTCGGGCTTCGTCGCCGGTGATGCCGATCTGCTGCAAAAGTTTTTGCTCTATCGAACTTACCACGGCTGCGCCATGCCGCTGCCCAATCAATATGCTTCGATCGCAGCCTGGCAGGATGAGGAACACGTCCGCCAGAATCGCGCGCTTTACAGTGAAAAGTTTTCTTCAGTTCTCGAAATTCTCGACGGCTGCCTAGAGGTACAACAGCCACAGGCAAGCTTTTATCTATGGCCCAAGGTCGAGGATGGTGAGCGTTTTGCTAGGGAACTCTATGAGGCGCAAAATATCACGGTACTTCCCGGTGCATTTCTCGCCCGCGATAGCATCGGCTTGAACCCCGGTCGCGAGTATGTGCGTCTGGCACTGGTAGCGACACTGCAAGAGTGCATCGACGCTGCGCACCGCATAAAGGCATTTTGCAGGTAAGGCCAACTCACTTTTCAAGAACAACTGACAACTCGAGCACATACAGGAACCCCACGCCCAGGCATACCTTAACAATGGCAGTAAAAAATCTACTCAAGCAAGAGCGCGTCACTTATATTTTGCAGCGCCTGGAGGAACTCTACCCGGAAACTCCCGTTCCTCTCGATCACAAAGACTCCTATACCCTGTTGGTTGCGGTACTCCTATCCGCTCAATGCACCGATGAGCGGGTCAACCAGATAACCCCTGCGCTCTGGCAGCTGGCAGACAACCCCAGGGATATGGCGCAGGTCCCAGTAGAGGAGATCCAAAAAGTCATTCGCCCCTGTGGCCTCTCACCGCAAAAATCCAAAGCCATCAGCAAGCTCTCGCAGATCCTGATCAACGAATACCATGGCGAAGTGCCCGAGAATATGGCCGCGCTGGAGACCCTGCCCGGGGTCGGACACAAGACGGCGAGCGTGGTTATGTCACAGGCTTTTGGGCACCCGGCGTTTCCCGTCGATACCCACATTCACAGATTGGCCCAGCGCTGGGGCCTGACGAATGGCAAAAATGTCACCCAGACGGAAAAAGACTTGAAGCGACTGTTCCCAAGAGACAAGTGGAATAAATTGCACCTGCAGATTATTTTCTACGGTCGCGAGTTCTGCTCTGCGCGGGGCTGCGACGGCACCGTCTGTGAAATCTGCACAACCTGCTACCCCAACCGTAAAAACCCCAAGAAAACCAAAAAGGCGTAACCGTGATTACTCTGTACGGCATTAAAAACTGTGACACCGTAAAAAAAGCCCGCAAATGGCTGGAGAAAAATGGAGTCGATTATCGCTTTCACGATTTTCGCGTAGACGGCATGGAAGATGTCCCCCTTCAAGCATGGCTGGATAAATTTGGCTGGCAAGAGGTCCTAAATCGCCGCTCAACGAGCTGGCGTGAACTGAGCGATGAACAGAAAAACGAAATGGACAATGCACTCGCCTTAGATCTGGCCAGTGCGACCCCTACCTTAATCAAACGCCCGGTCACCACCACCTCAAAGGAAACCCTTTTCGGTTTTAAAGAGGCGACCTTCGAACAACTGCAAAGCTAGTCGAATTAGGAGATAACCACCATGAGCAATATTTACAGCATCGGTTTTGGTGTCGGCACCTGTAACAGCAAGGGCGACTGGCTCGAAGTTTACTATCCCAAACCCCTGTTTAAACCCAGTGCAGAAATCGCTAACGCGGTTACTGAAACGCTCGGCGTGGCAGAGGGAAATCACAGCCTGCCTCTGGACTCCACCCAGCTACAGAAATTAGCCGATGCTCTCCACAGTGCAGGCGCCGCTGACCAGGCGGAAATCCTGCAGCAATTTGCCAATTCCCAAAGACCACTCGCAGTAGTTATTTTGGCTACTGACGAAGCCCCGCAGTCAGTGCCCGAGGCCTACCTGAAGCTACATCTTCTATCCCACCGTCTGGTAAAACCCCATGAGACCAAACTCGATGGTATTTTTGGCAAGCTGGTTAATGTCGCTTGGACCAACCAGGGGGCCATCGATCTCGAGGAATTACCGCAGCGACAACTGGATGCAAGGCTCAAAGGTGAGTACCTGGATGTCTCCTGCGTGGATAAATTCCCCAAAATGACCAACTACGTAGTACCGGCTGGGGTTCGTATCGCACACACCGCTCGAGTGCGCCTGGGCGCATACCTTGGGGAAGGCACCACAATCATGCACGAGGGCTTTGTTAACTTTAATGCTGGCACCGAAGGGCCCGGCATGATTGAAGGCCGTATTTCCGCCGGGGTATTTGTCGGCGCCGGTTCCGATCTCGGTGGCAGCAGCTCCACCATGGGCACGCTTTCCGGCGGCGGGAATATCGTTATCTCGGTAGGCGATAACTGCCTACTCGGCGCTAATGCCGGCATCGGCATTCCCCTTGGCGACCGCTGCACAGTAGAAGCTGGGCTCTACATTACCGCTGGAACTAAAATCGCCCTGCTCGATGACAGCGGCAAGCTGGTAGAGCACATCAAGGCCAGAGACCTGGCCGGAAAATCCGATTTACTATTCCGCCGTAACTCCACTAATGGTGCAGTGGAATGTCTCACCAACAAGAGTGCTATCGAGCTCAATGAAGCTCTACACAGCAATTAAAATTGCACAGTGCGGAACTTCAGTTCCGCACTGCTGCATCCCACCCCTCTAGCCGCCTCTTTGCGGCCCATCTCCCTATACAAGGAAAGCCCAAGTGACTCCCACCCTCCAACTCGCTTTCGACCTGATTCGCCGCCGCTCTGTCACCCCCGAAGATGCGGGGTGTATGGACCTTATGATCCAGCGCCTGGAAAAAATAGGATTCCAGGTAACAAAATTGCGCAGAGGTGACACCGATAATTTTTGGGCAGTACGCGATGGCTCTAGTGAAGGCTCCCTGCTCGCCTTTGCCGGACACACCGATGTCGTACCCACAGGCCCAGAAGAAAACTGGAGCTGCCCCCCGTTCGAGCCTGAAATTCGCGACGGTTTTCTATATGGCCGCGGTGCGGCGGACATGAAGGGTTCCCTGGCAGCCATGGTGGTTGCCTGTGAGGAGTTCATTGCGGCACACCCAGACCACATTGGTCGCATAGCATTTCTGATCACCAGCGACGAAGAGGGCCCCGCAACAAACGGCACCGTTAAGGTTGTCGAGTGGCTCGAGGAGCAGAGAGAAAAGATTGACTGCTGTATCGTCGGCGAGCCATCCAGTAGTGAACGGGTTGGCGATATTATAAAAAATGGGCGCAGGGGCTCACTCGGCCTGGAACTAAAAGTTCTCGGCACCCAAGGCCATGTAGCCTACCCTCACCTGGCCGAGAATCCGATACATACCCTGGCCCCTGCTCTCGCCGAGCTCGCTGCCGAAGAGTGGGACCAGGGGAATGAATTCTTCCCCGCAACCAGCTTCCAGGTTTCCAATATCAATGGCGGCACCGGCGCAACCAATGTTATTCCCGGCGAAGTGGATTTACTCTGCAACTGGCGTTTTTCCACTGAATTAACAGCCGAAGACCTTGAGACTCGGGCCCGCGCAATCCTGGATAAGCACAACCTCAAGTACGAGGCGAATTTTAAATTATCCGGATTGCCTTTTCTCACTGCCGCAGGCCCACTGGTTCAGGCAACCCAGCAGGCAATTCTCACCATCACCGGGGAAAAAACGGAGCTATCGACCGCCGGCGGCACTTCCGATGGCCGCTTTATTGCCCCTACCGGAGCCCAGGTCGTAGAACTGGGACCGGTAAATGCCACTATCCATAAAGTGGACGAAAGGGTTGAGGCCGACCACCTGGATATCCTCAAAGATATTTATCGGGAAGTCTTAAAAGAGCTACTCACTTAAATTAATCCGCCCCCCTAGAAGCTCGAAAAGGGCGAAAGCTCAAAGTATTCTTTTGCGAGGCCCCAGTTTTCATGGCTGGGGCAGCAAAACTTCTGCAGGTTTATCTGGCCAAAAACTGGCTACCTCTTGAATATTACTATTCAGCGTATTTACCAACTCTGCCAATACAAGCCCCCCATTGCTCTAGACCGTGCGCGGTGGCTCGGGCCGACACAATTTATCGAGAGCTACATCTATCGCCAAGTTGGTTTAGACTACTAAATGAGTTGCGGCAGAGATACTTAGTGAATCGCGCCGACGACCACCAACCGCTCACTGATTCTCGAGTCGCGCGGCTCCTGCCACCATCTCGAGCCCTCGAGAAAGACGCCATGAAAAGCGTAATCAAGTTGGACCCGCACAACCCAAGTGGCAAAGGCCTTGAGTCCTGGGCTGTCATCCCCCCCTTTTTTCTTACCGGCCCGACACCTATCCAGCGAGGGTATAAAGCCTTTGAGCGCAACGGCCTCTGCACTGGGACATGGGATTGCTCTGGCGGAAGCAGCACGGGGCTCAATCCCTATCCACTCTTTGAGTTTATGCTTCTGATCGAGGGCCACGTCGGCATTATCGACGAAACAGGACACAAAGAAGTTATCTCTGCTGGAGAGCCGTTTTTCCTCCCGCAAGGCCTTAATTGCGCATGGGACATGCCGGTATACTACCGCAAGTACTTTATCAATTTATTCAATGATGAGTATCCTGCAGAGACTGATCCATCTAAGCTGAGAGTCGTGCGCCCGCTTCCAAATATTTCAGAAGACGACTGCAGAGAGACCAGTCTCAGCGCTCTAGAGCCACACCAGGCCCGGCATCTGGCATACGAGTCTGGTGATGGCAGGATCCAGGTCGGCACATTAATATCCGGCCCTTGTCGTTGCGATATCACAGATTTCAGTCGGAGCGAGCTGATATGTATGCTGGAGGGGTCGGTACGGGTCACAACGTCAAACAGCGAAGAGACCTTCCACGCCGGCGACAGCTTCTTCCTACCATTGAATGCCCCGGTAGGGTGGCACGCCGACAAACCTTTTCGCGCATTCTTTTGCGCAGTCTGGCCCTGAGCATCAATGGATTACATCGATGACTGTCCTTATCTTTGGCGGCTCAGGAAACGTCGGCCGGGCCCTCATTCCGATCTTGTATGCGAGTGGGGCAAAGATCCGGGTCGCCACACGATCGACTGCCTATGCCGCAAGTCTCCCCGATGATATTGGTACAGTCATTGCCGATATGGACGACCCTCCCACCCTGAGGTCCGCATTTAAGGGAGTTGAGAGTATCTTTCTACTCATCGCAAATAGTCCCAAGGAGACCCATCAAGGCCTCTCCACACTGGCGATCGCCGCTGAATCACCCCCCAGACACATCGTTTATCTATCGAGCGATCTTGCAGTTCGCGCACCGATGATTCCCCATGCGGGTGGAAAATTCGCCATTGAAACAGCGCTGCGAGCAAGTGGGATCGCGCACACGATACTACGGCCCACCTACTTCGCTCAGAATGATCTTGTTCAGAAGGATGTGATCACTGCAGGTGCTTATGCAACGCCGTTGGGGCCCCACCCGGTTGCACGTATTGATATCCGTGATGTTGCGCTCGCAGCAGCGTCAGCACTCTTAGACATAAGGGCGAAGAACGAAGTATTTCTTTTGTCGAGTTTGGATGCCCCTAACGGCAATGAAACCGCCGCACTCTGGTCCATAGCACTTGGTCACGCCGTCATCTACCCTGACCTAACGCCGGAAGAATTTGCCAACAGCATCGAAACCATGGTGCCTCCGTGGCTGAATTTCGATCTTCTGGTCATGCATCGCTGGTTCAAAACAAACGGCCATCCAATCCATCAGGAAGATCTCGAGGCTCAGGCCGCACTTTTGCCGCAGGGCCCGCGAAGCTATCGAAGTTTCGTAGAGGAAACGGCCAACACATGGCAGAGTGAAACCTAAAGCCACCAAGTACCGTAGTTCACCTCCTTTTCAATACAGCCGCTATTATCGTAGTGGTAGGTCACCCTTTGTTCCGTTAGCCCAATACACACCCAGGTCCCATTAGTACCGTGCCCACCAGAATTGTGGTTACCGAATTAGAACCCGAAAAACTACTATTCACACAGTGTGACGAAATGGTTGGGATCGACCAGTTTGATACCCTCAAAGATATTTATCGGAAAGTATTAACATAGCTACTATTTCGATTAATCTGGCTTATTTTACAGGCTCAAAAAAGACGAAAGCACCAAGTTTAATTTTGATCTGCCCCGGCTTTCCTTTTTGAGAAAGTAAAACTCCAAAAGGTTTATCCGCCAAATAAACTGACTATCCCTTCAATACTACACTTCAGCGTATTTATCTCCTCTGTTGACACCCCTTCGGTATGCTGCATCTAATAATAAAAAGGAGCTCACGGACCATGGATAGGTTTATAAAGTTTATCGCTGCGGCAGTTATTGCAAGCCCGGCATTTTCCACCCACGCAAATACAAATGAACATTCACCCAATTTTAGCTACGAGGATATTTTCGACCTGGAGTACGCCAGCGACCCACAGTTTGGCACTAACGATAAAAATATTTATTACGTGCGCAACTCCCTGAACAAAATGGCAGATACCACAAGGGCAAACCTCTGGTATATCAGCGATGATGGCAAAGATCATCGCCCCTTAACTTCGGGAGATTTTCACGACCACTCGCCACATCTATCTCCAAATGGAAAAACCATTGCCTTTATCAGCGACAGGAGTGGAAAGCCCCAGATACATTTATTGTGGCTGGATAATGGTAAAAGTGAGCAAATTTCCCATCTACCCAAAGCCCCATCAAATATCCAGTGGTCACACGATGGTCAGCATATCGCCTTCACCATGTTCGTGCCCGAGAGCAAACCGCTGCCAGTGGAGCTTCCCACACCACCAGAAGGGGGCGAGTGGGAGGAAACACCTCAGTTTATCGACAAGAGCTTATATCGCATTGAGGGCCAGGGATACTTAGAGCAGGGCAATTCACAGGTTTTCATGATTTCCCGTGAAGGAGGTACTCCCCGCCAGCTCACCAGTGGGGACTACGAGCACAATAGCCAACTCAGCTGGGGCAAAAATAATAAGGCCATTTACTTTTCAGCAAATCGCCACCCAAATCATGAAATTGAACTGCTGGATTCAGAAATTTACAAGGTAAATATCGACGATGGGAATATTGAGCAAGTAACCGAAAGATTTGGCCCCGATTTTCAACCTCAAATCTCACCCGACGGAAAAAAGCTAGCATATTTAGGCTTTGAAGATCAGCGGTTTTCCTACCACCAAAACACTTTGCGAGTGATCGGCCTCGCTAGTGGAAAAAACCAGCTAATAAAAACTGCCAGCGATCGTAGCGTTTCCGATTTTCAGTGGCTCGCTGACAGTAAGCATATTGCTTACAGCTATGACGATCATGGCTCAACCAAAATTGCCATTAAGAAAATTGGCGGAAAGGAAACCTTGATAGCGGATGACGCCGGTGGACTGACACTAGGCGCGCCCTATAGTTTTTCAGATTTTGCTGTCTCCAAACATGGAAACGTAGTTTATACACAAACCACACCTCAAATTCCCGCAGAACTTGCAATTTCTCGTGGCGGCAAGATAAAAACTCTCACGGCGATCAACAGTGATTTGATACCTCTACGCAATATGGCCCATGTGGAAGAGATCAACTATAAATCCAGCTTCGATGGTCGCAATATCCAGGGCTGGATAGCCTACCCCCCAAATTTCGACCCCCAAAATAAATACCCCCTGTTACTTGAGATTCACGGTGGCCCACTATCTAACTACGGCCCGCGCTTTTCTGCCGAAATGCAACTATTTGCCGCCGCAGGCTATGTCGTGCTCTACACTAACCCTCGTGGCTCTACCAGCTACGGCAATGAGTTTGCCAACCTGATCCATCACAACTTCCCTAGCCAGGATTACGATGACCTAATGGCAGGTGTCGATGCAGTTATCGCCCAAGGCTATATCGATGAGGATCAATTATTTGTCACAGGTGGGAGTGCCGGCGGCACACTGACGGCCTGGATTATTGGTAAAACTGAACGATTCAGGGCTGCGGTAGTTGTCGCACCGGTAATCAATTGGGAGAGCTTTGTTCTAACTGCCGATTACTCCAAAATATTTACTCGCTACTGGTTTTCCGGGATGCCTTGGGAGGCCCCCGAGGAGTATCGACGCCGCTCTCCACTCACATATATTGGCAATGTCACTACACCGACCATGCTATTGACCGGAGAAAACGATTATCGCACCCCGATATCTGAGACCGAACAGTTTTACCAAGCACTAAAGTTAAATGATGTAGAGGCGGCTATGGTGCGCCTTCCAAACACATCCCATAACTTTTCCGATAGACCCAGCAAGAGAATCTCTAAAGTAGCTTCGACCCTCTACTGGTTTGATCAACACAAACCCGATAGAGAAAATGAAAGCGAGGACTTAGCAACCAACTAATTCAAAATTTTACAGGTATATTCGGCCAAATAACGGAGTAGCAGGTCAGCCATCCTGCTGCTCCATCACGGATTATCCCATCGAGCACACCAGTCAACGGATCACTCCCTTTACCCCCCCCTTCCTCAGGTATCCTCTAGGAAACAAGAAGGAGGAGCCTAAAGATCATGAACCGGCTAATAAAAATTGTCGCAGCGATGTTTATCGCCAGCCCTGCGCTCGCTGATAACCAACTACCCAATTTTAGTTACGAGGATGTATTTAACCTCGAATACGCGAGTAGCCCTCAGTTCAGCAGTGACGGGAAAAGTATTTATTACGTCCGCAACTCAATGAACAAAATGAAAGACGGCAAGCGCGCGAACCTTTGGCGTATCGGTACCGATGGCAAAGATCACCGCCCTCTGACCTCTGGGGACTACTCCGATTACTCCCCACAGCTATCCCCAGACGGGAAGACCATCGCTTTTATCAGCACCCGCAGTGGCAGCCCGCAGATCCACCTGCTGTGGTTAGATAATGGCCAAAATCTGCAGATTACTCACCTGCCAAAATCCCCCTCCAATATCCAGTGGTCACGGGATGGTAAGCAAATAGCTTTCACTATGTTCGTACCGGAAAGCAAACCTTTGCCAGTAAAGCTTCCCAGTGCCCCGGAAGGCGCAGAGTGGGCTAAGCCACCACAGTTTATCGACAGCAGCATTTATCGTTCAGATGGCATGGGCTATTTAAAGCAAGGGCATGTACAGGTTTTTGTGATCCCTCGAGAGGGCGGTACCCCTCGCCAGCTTACAGAAGGCGAGTACGATCACCACAGCAGTCTCGCCTGGAGTAAAAATAACGATGCAATTTACTTCTCAGCCAATCGCCATCCCGATCACGAAATCGAGCTGATGAACTCGGAAATTTACAAGGTAAGCCTAAAAAACGGCAGTATCGAGCAAATTACCGAACGTTATGGTCCCGACCATCACCCGCAGATGTCTCCAGATGGTACGAAGCTGGCCTATTTAGGTTTTGAGGATCAAAAGCTCGGATATCAACAACATGCTCTGCACATTCTGGATATCAATAGCGGGGAGTCCCGTAAAATAAAAACTGCCAAGGATCGCAGCATCTCCAACTTCCACTGGCTGGGCGATAGCAAGCGAATTGCCTATAGCTACGACGATCACGGCTCCACCAAAATTGCCATCAAGAAAATTGGTTCCAGCGAAACCCTAATGGCCAGCGACGCTGGAGGCCTTTCGCTGGGACGCCCATACTCCGGTGCCAATTTTGCAGTCTCCAAACGCGGGGACATCGCCTACACACAAACAACCCCTCAAAATCCCGCCGAACTGGCTCTAGCGCGCAACGGCAAAACCCAGGCACTCACCGAGCTCAATGGCGACCTGATGCCACTGCGCGAGATGGCAAATATTGAGGAGATCAACTACAAATCGAGCTTTGACGGCCGAGATGTTCAGGGCTGGGTCGCTTACCCACCCAATTTCGACCCCGAGAAGAAGTATCCCCTTCTATTGGAAATTCACGGTGGTCCCTTCTCTAATTACGGCCCCAGATTTGCCGCCGAAGTCCAATTATTTGCCGCTGCTGGTTATGTTGTTCTGTACACTAACCCCCGTGGCTCCACCAGCTACGGCCATGAATTTGCCAACTTAATTCACCATAACTACCCGAGCCAGGATTACGACGACCTGATTTCTGGCGTCGATGCAGTAATTGCTCAAGGTTATATTGATGAAGAGCAGCTTTTTGTTACAGGTGGCAGTGGTGGGGGTACACTGACAGCCTGGATTATTGGCAAAACCGATCGCTTCAGGGCTGCTGTTGTTGCCAAGCCTGTCATCAACTGGGAGAGCTTCGTTTTAACTGCTGATTATTCGAGGTTTTTTACTAGCTATTGGTTCTCAGGGATGCCCTGGGAGAAACCTGAGGAATACCGCCGTCGCTCACCGCTCACCTATGTCGGAAACGTTACCACTCCCACCATGCTCTTAACCGGGGAAGAGGACTACCGCACACCGATGTCAGAAACAGAACAGTTTTATCAAGCACTAAAACTTAATGACGTTGACGCTGCCATGGTTCGCATTCCAGGGGCATCCCACAGTATCGCTGCCAGGCCAAGTCAGTTAGTGGCAAAAGTTGCATCGATTCTATATTGGTTTGATCAGCACAAACCCGATAGGGAAAGTAAAGACTTAGCAAAAAACTAATCATTCGTACCAATTAATTTAACCCCCTCCTGGCGGGCTTTAAAGGCCCGCCCTAATTCACCACTATTTTCCACACTAAATCTAACGCATAATTATCCTTATAATTTACAAGGAGGAATTTATGCGCAGACTAATATTAGTTCTAATTCTCTGGCCTACATTTGTATTTTCCAGTACAGCACCCCTAGAAGATCTCATACGACATGCAAATATTGAAGATGTGAAAATATCTCCAGCGGGCTCCCACCTAGCAGTGAGAAAATTACACGAAGGTGAGCGTATATTGGTATTCATGTCTATTACCCCTCTAAAAATTACTGGTCTTTTACGTTTTAGAGGTAAGGAGGAGGTCGGTGATTTCTACTGGGCAAACAATGAAAGAGTAGTAGCTGAAGTAATGTCACGACAGTCAGCTCTGGAGACTCCTGTTTTTTACGGCTCACTTTATGCTATTAATTACGATGGCTCATTCGGGAAGAATATTTTTGGGCATCTTGCAGGCGAGAACCAAGTCGGATCCTTATTCAAAAAAGCTGAAACTACTCGTGCACATGCAAAAATTATCGATCCACTCCCTCAAAAAAAGAAAGAGATACTAATTTCCACGTACCCTTGGGCAAGGAACCAGGAATCCAGGGGTGAGGTTGCAAAACTCAACATATATACAGGGGTGAAAAAGCGTATTGCAAGGCTTCCACAAGTTGACGGGCGCGCTTACACTGACGGTGCAGGAAACCTTCTCTTCGCAGACGGCACTGACAAAAATAACAAATATCAATTATTTATCAGAGAAAAGAACGATTGGCACAGAATTAAAACTCCTCTGCTAAAATCTGGAACTCCAGTCGGTTTTGACACAGACACCGGCGAATCTTACTTAACCATCCCTCAAAAATCTCAAACCGAAGCCTTAGTAAAGTTAAAACCTGGATCTGAAGACTACTCTTTGGTTTTCCAGCATGAAAGATCAGATATACACGATATCATCTATTCCCCAGCCTCATATAAACCTTTAGGCGTTTATCTACAGCCAGACTACCCAACTGAACATTTTTTTGATGAGGATGACAGTTTTTCTTCACTATTTAGAGGATTGAAACAGGCGTTTCAGGGATTTCATGTAACGTTTACAAGCTTCACCGCCGATGGTTCTTTAGGTGTAATGAAGGTATACGGTGATCGCTTGCCAGGCGACTATTACTTGGTAAACCTGAAATCAACATCCGTTAATTTTTTAATATCTTCTGCTGAATGGCTAAAACCCGACCAGCTCAATCCAATGCTCGCTGGCAGCTTCACTACAGAGGACAATTTAGAAGTAGGAGTTTACCTCACCTTTCCACAGGGCTCTGAAAAATTAAACCCTATGGTTGTATTACCTCACGGCGGCCCTCATTCACGTGATTATTGGGGGTATGATCGCAATGCACAAATTCTGTCTCAAAATGGATATCTTGTACTTCAAGTTAACTTTCGTGGTTCCACTGGTTATGGCCAGGGGTTTTATTCAGCAGGACTCAGGGAGTGGGGAGGAAAAATTCAACAAGATATTGCCGACGCCGTTCATTGGGCCATAGGGAAAGGATATGCAGACCCTGATCGAATTTGCATCTATGGCGCTAGCTTTGGGGGTTATTCGGCTCTGATGAATCCTATCCGCAACCCTGATTTATACCAATGTGCTGTAGGTTATGTAGGCGTATACGATTTGGAGATGATGTACACAAAAGGGGATATTAAGAGAAGAGATCGCGGCGTTGCTTACCTTAAAAAGACACTTAGTAAAGATAAGGAGTTTCTAAAAGTCAACTCTCCTGTACACAATGCCGGCAAACTTAATTTACCAGTTTTCTTGATTCATGGAGAGGAAGACGAGCGAGCCCCCATTGAGCATGCAGAAATGCTAGTAAAGGAGTTTAGAAAAGAAAACAAACCGATTAAAACTCTATTTGTAAAAAATGAAGGACACGGCTTTTATACCGAAGAAAATAGAATGAAACTCTATACAGAACTATTAGAATTCCTGGATCAACATATTGGTGTTGGGGCTAGCGAAAAGCAATCTAGCGAAGGGTAAAGAGTTCAATTAAAATGTAGCCCCAGTTAATTTAGGGGCTACATATTTTCAATTGCTCAGTCACCTCAAGCAGGCTACCCACTTAACCGTGATCGCGATACGCCTTCCACTTCTTCATATGACGATCCTTTTTTTCAGCCTTCAGGATTTCCAGCTTGGCGAGCTGCTCATCTGTTAATACAGACTCAAATTGAGTGCGCATCTGGTTGCGGCTCTGCATTTTAGCGACTTCCAGTTTGCCAATCTCCGCCCCCAGGCTTTCCAGTGTCTGCTGATCGGCACCGGAACGTATTGCTTCACGCAACTCTTCATACGCTTTATGCATTTCTTCGCGCTTAGCTATTTTTCCTTCACGGTTGGACTCGCGAAGCTCCTTCAGTTGATCCTTTTGAGCTTCCGTCAGGTCCAGCTCTTTAGCAATTTTTTCTGGTCCATGGCCGCGACCATCCATACGTCCTTTACCATCACATGCCATGCCAACGGCTGGTACTGCTACAACGCCAGCCAAAGCCAAACTACCTACTACAGTTTTCCAGTTTTTCATCGTTCAACCCTCTCGTTTGCATTCAGTAAGCACATAGTAAGTGGGCGCCGTGTAAACGGGGGATAACTGTGGTAAACCTTTGTTAAGAACTCACAACAAGCGCTTTTTATAATGAATACAGCTTACAAAATGCACCGACTATAAAAAAATTTTCAAATTAATGGTTGTGAAGGGAAATAAAAGAGAGGGATAGAATTTAAATTGGAAATTTAATCCGGAAGTTATACAGGGCTGACTAGTATAACTTCCACAACATTTAGAGGTTTTTAATGGAGAGCGGCTGAGGAGGGATTTTGTTTCGTATCCACATCTTCCAGTGAGTGAGTCAGAACAAAGTAATAAACAACCTGCTCGCGCCCCTGGACTTCTGCTACCAGGTCAAAGTTGTACTCTCCCCGCTCCCCGGGAGAAATACGCACAGCGGCTATATGTTCAGGCTCAATAAACAGCTCGGCGACGGGTCGTTTACCGCGCATTACCTGAACCAACTTGGTACGGGCATCTTCAGCGGTGAAGCGCCAGTGGTAGTCATCATCATCGTATACTACCGAATCACTACTTCCGGCCCTGACGATGCAATTTGTATGCTCTGCCAGCCAGGGCCAAAACTCGCTGAACAACAGAGAGCTTTTCATAACGAATCAGTCATCCAACTCAAGAACATCACTATCAAGGGCAAGCTCTTCAGCTATTTGCAGACACCAGCGATTCAGCCGCTCTGTGGTCATCTCTTCCTGCTGGTCTTCATCAATAGCCAGGCCGACAAACTTTGCTCCACCTTCGACTTCAGCTTTTGAGGCTTCATACTCGTAGCCTTCAGTGGACCAGTGACCGACTATAGTGGCTCCTTTTTCCACAATAACATCGTGGAGCATGCCCATCGCATCCAGGAAATAGTCGCCGTACCCAAATTGGTCTCCCAGGCCAAATAAAGCGACGGTCTTTCCGCTAAAATCGATTTCCTGCACATCCTCCCAGAACTCTTCCCAGTCAGATTGAATCTGACCAAAGTCCCAGGTAGGGATTCCAAAGATAAGATACTGATAATTAGCAATATCCAACTGGGTGACATCGGCAATATCAAACAGGTCTACATTGTCTTCGCCAAGGCGGGCGCGGATGCGCAAAGCTACAGACTCGGTATTACCCTCATCACTGCCATAGAACAAGCCGATTTTACTCACAGTCAACCCTCTCCGCCCAATCCGGGCCGCTACATACTAAATTACAAGGCGGCGTATTCTCCCAGCAATAACCGGGCTCAGCAAGTTACCTATCTGATCAGGTTTCGGCAGGAATAAAGAAAAATGCCCCCGGGGCAGCGGGGGCTAAGGGTTATGAACCTGCTGGGCCTTGGGGAAGGGTGCACCCAGCGGATCGCACAAGGAGTCTTTGGTTGGGGGGCCTAGGACTCTGAATCCTGGCTTGCAGAGCTTTCATCGCGCCGTTTCATTTGGCGCGCTTTGCGCTCACTCTTTAGCTGCTCTAGCTTGGCCTTCTGCTCATCAGTCAGAATGGCCTTAAACTGTTCTTTCATTTCGTTGCGGTTCTGCATCTCCTGAAGCTTTAGCTTGCCTAGCTCTTCGCCCAATTGATCCAGTGTCGCCTGGTCAGCGCCCGACTCAATCGCCGCATTTAATTCCTTGCGCAGCTCGATCATTTGCTCGCGCTGTGCCATTCTCGCCTCGCGGTTGCTCTCCCGGTTGGCCTTTAACTGTGCCTGCTGGCCTTCGGTCAACTCAAGCTGGCGGACCATATATTCAAATCCACGCCCCTGACCACCTTCACCACCGCCGAAAGCAAGTGCCGCAGGGGCAACCAGAACACCTACCAAGGCCAAGCTTCCCATTGCTTGTTTCCAGTGTTTCATTCCTACGTCCTCATGTTCGCGTTCAGTGACTACATAGTAAGCCCAGCTTGTGTAAACGGGGGAAAACACCGGTAAACATTTGTTAAGAACGGTAAAAAGCCCTATCGCCAGCGGTAACCAGCGCCAGCGCTTTGCATATAATGGCCACACAGAAACTGAGAGAACGCCATGAGCCGCATCCTTTTAATCGACGATGACACCGAACTCACCGACTTGCTAAGGGAGTACCTTACCGGAGAGGGTTTTCAGGTAACCGCAGCCAATGATGGTGGCCGGGGACTAGAGCTCGCCCAGAGCGAGAGCTTTGACGCTCTGGTTCTGGACGTCATGCTGCCCGTTCACAATGGCTTTGAAGTACTGCGCAAACTTAGGGAGGAGGCGTCAGCAGCAAGCCGCTCCCTACCGGTTTTGATGCTTACTGCAAAGGGGGACACTGTGGATCGTATCGTCGGCCTGGAAATGGGTGCCGACGACTACCTGCCCAAACCCTGCAATCCCAGGGAATTGGCGGCCCGACTGCGCGCAGTACTCCGCCGCGGCCGAGTCGAAGCTGAAGAGAGCGACGACACTCTTAGCAGCGGCCAGATTCGACTACTGCCTGCAGAGCATCAGGGTTATTGGAACGATCAGGCTTTGGCTCTGACTGGCGCAGAGTTCGCCGTGCTCAAGGTACTGGTTCAGCATGCCGGCGAAGTGGTTGGCAAAGAGGTTCTCACTGAAAGTGCCCTTGGCCGTAAGCTGATGCCCTACGACCGCTCCATCGATGTCCATGTCAGTAACATTCGCAAGAAGCTCGCGGATAAAGGTGCCAGCCGCGACCTAATTATCAATATCCGAGGTGCCGGATATATGCTCACCCAGAGCAAGCAATAGGTTTTCCACGATGCGCAGTCTCTTCTGGAAAATGTTCTTTGGGGCCTGGATCACCGCCATGGTGATGGTTGTAGCCGCCATTTACATTACCCACTTCGGTGAATTCGGCGATCCCCGACAAGAGGAACGCTGGGAGGGCCCCGCCCTATTTCGCGAGGTCATGCGAAATATGCGAATCGCCCGCCGTCACGGTCCCGAACAGTTCCAGCACTGGCTCGAGAAAGCCCCCAAAAAAGTCAAACGGCGGGTTTATGCGGTTGATCAACAAGGCAACGACATCCTCGGTCGCGAAGTGCCATCAAATATGGGCTCGTTGATCGACAGTCTTGATTACCGCAATCGCGAAGCTCACAAACTGGTAAATAACAAGCCCACTGTAGGCTTCTTCCTGCCGCTGCGCACCGGAGACCCCCTGCGTATCGTCGTCGTTGCTGGGGATAGCAAGGAAGGCCTATTGCTGCGCTTCCTGTGGCGCAATTTCTGGCCGATGTTGCTGCTCTCCATGATTGCCTCGGGTCTAGCCTGCTACTGGCTGGCCCGCTACCTGAGCCGCCCACTGGAACAGCTGAGCGCCGCCACCAAGCGCGTCGCTGCCGGCGAACTGGACTACCGCGTGACCCCGTCCCTAAAGTCTCGAAATGATGAACTGACTGACCTGGCCCTGGACTTCGACTCCATGACCGCCCAGCTTCAAGAATCGATGTCCGAGCAGCGCCGCCTGATCAAGGATGTCTCCCACGAACTGCGCTCGCCACTAGCGCGCCTGCAAGTGGCACTGGCCATCGCCCGCCAAAAGCAAATAAACGGGCTCGACACAGAACTGGATAAAATCGGCAAGGCAGCGGACTACCTGGAAGATATTATTGCCGACGTGCTATCACTTCCTATTAGCAGCCAGGAGCAGCGCCCCCTGGATGACGTAGTGGAAGTAAATGCCCTGATAAGCGCCCTGGCGGAAGACCTCCACAGCGAAGCTGCTGACAAAGACCTATCCTTTGAAATTCGCTCCGAAGGGGAAGAGCTCCTTGTCGCAACCCGGGGCAGCTCCCTGACCGCTGCCCTGGAGAACATCCTGCGCAACGCAATCAAGTACAGTCCCGAGCACGGCCGGGTCAAGGTGTCGATTAAAGAATCCTCAGAATCCTGTACCATCTCAGTCATTGACTCAGGTTCCGGCGTGGCAGATGAGGAATTGGAGGCTATTTTCCGCCCCTTCTATCGCACAGATAGTGCACGCACCCGGGAAAGTGGTGGCTTTGGACTGGGACTCGCTATAGCCCAGCGCACCATCCTGCATCACCAGGGAAGAATCAGCGCCAAAAACAGCCGGGATGCGGGCCTGTGTGTTGAGATTAAGCTCCCCCTGCTACATATTGCCGACGATTAAGCATCGCAGCAGCTAATATAAGCATCTCTACCGCCAGAGTTTTCTGGCGGTTGCTTCCTTGCACCCGCAAATAGCAAAGGAACCCGCTATGCGCTGGATTATTTATATTCTTATTGCCCTGGTAATTCTCGTGCTCGCGGGATACTTATTCCCACGCGAAGTCACTGTTCATCGCAGCGTATTTATCAACAAACCGCCACAAGTGGTTTTCCCCTACGTTAATAATTTCCACAAATTCAACGAGTGGTCCCCATGGCGCCACATCGACCCCTCGGTACTCTATGAGTACAGCGGTCCCCAGGAAGGCGTCGGCGCCAAAATGAGTTGGCGCGGCGAAAACTCCAAAGCCGGAAGCGGCAGTCAAACTATCTTCGCCAGCAAGAGAGATTCTTTAGTCGCCACCAAACTGAATTTTGGTGATGGCAGCCAGGCCACGGCAGAATTCCAACTGGAACCAAAGGATGGCGGCACCCTTCTTACCTGGAACTTCCACAGCGATACCGGCGGTGGCCCCAGAGAACGCTGGATGGGCCTGGCAGTGAAAAAAATGGTGGGAGAGTCTTATGAACAAGGATTGGAAAAACTAAAAAACCTGGTTGAAACAGCACCTGAAAATAGCACCTCCGACGGAACCTCCACCGATTCAGTTTCAGATATTCCGTCCGATGTGGATGATGCAATGGGTGACGGCCCTCAGGGTGTCCCCAGTGAGCTGCGAGACCAGAATGAAGAGGAAGCTGGAGAAACACCGGAGAACCAGCAGTAACACTCAGCAATTAACAGTAGCGATTACTGAAATACAAAAAAGCCCGCAATTTGCGGGCTTTTTCTGTTTAAACCGACTTCGGTCGATTGCGTCGCGCGGCTGGCGCCGGTGACTTGCGCAACTTCCTGCGCTGGCGCTCCAGATTTTGTTTCTCACCCTGGGTCAATGGGCGCTGGCCCAGTTTCGGCATTCCCGCCGTTACGCAGAGGTCATCGATCTCGCGGGGCTCCATCTCAATCCACTGCCCGACGCGCACATGGGAGGGAATAAAGACGCTGCCGTAGCGCACACGCTTCAAGCGGCTAACTCTAACCCCCTGGGACTCCCACAGACGACGCACCTCGCGGTTGCGGCCCTCCATCACTACGCAGTAGAACCAGCGGTTTTTACCTTCACCGCCACTCTCTACGATGTCGGTAAAGCGCGCCGACCCATCATCCAACAACACGCCCTTGAGCAGACGCCGCCTCATTTCCTCATCCACATCACCCTGGATTCGAACCAAGTATTCGCGGTCGATTACCGAGGAGGGATGCATTAATTTATTGGCCAGCTCTCCGCTATTGGTAAACAGCAGCAAACCACTGGTGTTGAAATCCAAACGCCCAACAGAAATCCAGCGGCCGGTTTTCAGTCTCGGCAGGCGATCGTAGACCGTCGGGCGGCCTTCCGGGTCATGGCGGGAGCATATTTCTCCAACCGGCTTGTTGTAGAGTATTACCCGGCAGCGATTCTGCTCTGCCGAAGGCAGCCGGCTACCATCAAACTCGATATGATCCGCGTCAGTTACGCGCTCGCCAAGCTCCGCCACTTTTCCATTTACGGTTACGCGGCCCGCATCAATTGCGCGCTCCATTTCACGGCGCGAACCGAGGCCGGTGCGCGCTAATACTTTCTGTAATTTCTCGCCTGCTGGCGGGGTACCATCACTCATGGGGTGGTGCTTTCCACTTGTACTACTTCTTTGGAATCTTCATCGACATCAGCATTTGCCTCCACCGACTCCTCGGCGACCTCTTCAGCTGTGTCGTCTTCGGCAAACATACTGCTGGGTGGTAACGTTGCCGTTAGAGAGTTCTCGCTCTCTTCTTCTGCTTGCAGCGATTCAGCGCTGCTTCCCTCATCACTGTGAAGTTCACTCTCTTCACTTAGATCAACATTTACATCCAACTCCGAATTACCTTCAGAGTCTTCCTGCTCCATTTCCCACTGGATCTCTGCTGCCGCAGTTTCCACTGGATCTTCCTCTGCATCCGTCTCGGCGGGCACTGCATCGGCATCTACTCCGGGCTCAGACTCGGTCTCGGTCTCGGTCTCGGTCTCGGTCTCGGCGTCTGATGCTTCAGCAGCAACTTCCTCAGCCAAAGCCTCTACCAGGGCATCGTCTATATCTTCGTGTTCAGCCGCAGGGGCTTCAGTAGAGGATTCTGCCTCGGTGTCTTGCCCTGACTCAGAATCTTCCAAAGCACCATTGTCCACCTCGGACTCTCCCTCCTCGGGAACCGGCTCTGGAGGCAAACCTTCCTGCTCCAGAATCTGATTCAGACTCTCGATATCGCGGATCTCCGCCAGAGTCGGCAAATCATCCAGGGTGCTCAAATTAAAATAATCGAGAAACTCCCGGGTTGTTGCGTAGAGAGACGGCTTACCGGGCACGTCCCGCTGCCCCACAACTTTAATCCAACCGCGCTCCAGCAGGGTTTTAACAATATGCGAACTCACCGCAACGCCGCGGATATCCTCGATATCACCACGGGTTACCGGCTGTCGATAAGCGATAATGGCGAGGGTCTCCAAGGTTGCACGGGAATACCGTTGCGCCTTTTCCTCCCACAGCCGATTCACCCATGGAGCCAGGTCTTCCGGCACTTGAAAACGCCAACCACTCGCGACTTTCTTCAGTTCAAACCCTCGGTCAGCACAACTCTGGGCGATTTCTTCAAGCACATCTCTCAGGGTAGTCTTGGAGGGTTGCTCTTCCTCGTCCAGCAAAGACAACAGTTTTTCTTCACTGAGAGGCTGACCAGCAGCCAACAGGGCGCCTTCGACGATTTTGCGCAGTAATTCGGGGGCGATTGTCATCTTCTATTTTCTAACTCGAATACATTTCCGACGCTTTATCCGAGGCCTCTACAGCGTCCTCTGGATCTTCAACCTCTTCGAGAGTCTGATCCTCAAGCTCGCTATCAGCACCGTCTTCGCTTTCACTGCTGTGGGTAGCAGCGCGAGCTCGCACGTGGATCGGGCCAAATGCTTCATTCTGCACCAGCTCCACCAGAGACTCTTTTACCAGCTCCATCACTGCTAGGAAGGTCACTACGACACCGAGGCGACCCTCCTCAACGGTAAACAGGCTGACAAAGGGCACAAACTGGCCGTGGCGGATCTTATCCAGCACCTGGGTCATACGCTCGCGGGTGGACAACTTCTCCCGCTCAACCTGATGGCTCTCAAACATATCCGCACGCCGCAGCACATCAGCCAAGGCGACCAGGACTTCTTTCAAGTCAATTTCAGGGTCGGGGCGTGTGATACTGCGATCGGGAGCCTCTGCATTGGCCTGATGGACATCCCGGCCAACACGGGGGATTTCATCGAGATCCTCAGCTGCAGTTTTGAAACGCTCATACTCCTGCAAACGGCGAATCAGAGCCGCCCGGGGGTCCTCGCCTTCTTCCTCCTCCGCTTCAGGCGGTCGCGGCAACAGCATCCGCGACTTTATTTCCGCCAACATAGCGGCCATTACCAGATACTCGGCGGCCAAGTCAAAGCGAATTGCCGTCATCATCTCCACATACGCCATATATTGATGGGTAATGTCGGAGACGTTGATCTCGAGAATATCCAGGTTTTGGCGGCGAATCAGGTATAGCAGGAGATCCAGAGGCCCCTCGAAAGCCTCCAGAACAACTTCCAAAGCATCTGGTGGAATAAAGAGATCCTGCGGGAGGTCGTTAAAGATTTCGCCCTGCACCAAAGCCAGGGGGGAATCCTCATCCGAGTCCTGGCCCTGCGATTCCGCATCGCCAGCCTGGGCAGGAGCTTCATCATCGCTCGCCGCAACCTCGGCCAGCACTTGCTCCTCGACCTCTGCTAGTAACTCATCACTGGACACCCTGCCCCACCCTCAATCGTGCAAACGCGCGATTATACACGGCGCCGCAGCTTTCAGCCGAGTATTTCGTCAGTTGCCCCACATCCCTGACGAATCAGTTGGGGCTCATCACCCGTCAGGTCGATCACGGTGGTGGGCTCCAACCCGCAGAAACCGCCATCGATAACCAATTCCACCTGGTGCTCCAGGGTATCGCGGATATCGTAAGGTTCGGTTAGGGGCTGTTCTTCGCCGGGCATAATCAGGCTACAGCTCATCAACGGCTCGCCCAATTCTTCAATCAGGGCCAGGGCGATGGGATTATCCGGCACGCGAATACCGATGGTCTTGCGCTTCGGATGAATTAACCTGCGCGGCACTTCGGCGGTCGCCGGCATAATAAAGGTATAGGAACCCGGCGTATGATTCTTTAACAGCCTAAACATCTGGTTGTCGACCTTGGCATAGGTCGCCAGCTCCGATAGGTCTCGGCACATCAATGTGAAGTTGTGCTGCTTGTCCAGCTGGCGCACTCCTCGAATGCGCTCAACCGCCAGCTTCTCTCCCAGTCGACAGCCTATGGCGTAAGCTGAATCGGTGGGAAAAACAATAACGCCCCCTTGGGCGACGATCTCTGCTGCCTGAGTGATCAGGCGGCCTTGAGGATTATCCGGATGAATCTGAAAAAACTGCGCCACAAAGCCCCCCAAAAGCCTTACCGATTGAAAATACCTCACTGCCATCCACCAGGCTTAAAGCCGGGCGATGGCCCCCAATTCACAAGCCGGAATCAGGGCAGCGAAACGTGACCCCGCTGTTCCCGGTGCAGAGTGTGCCACAGATTCCACACCGGCTCGACGTCTGCGGGCAACCTGACACAACCCAATTCACGCCAGGGCTGCTCCGGCTGGTGAAAATCGCTGCCAAGAGAGCAATATGGCATCGACTTGCCCGCTGCTTCCGCAGCCGAGAGTAACAATTTCTTTAACTCTCGGGTCTGTGTCGGGTTTTGCCGACCGCACAGCAGCTCTACCGCATCCCCATTTTCTTCAAGAAAAGCTCCCAGCAGTCGCAATAACTGGGTGCGCGTCAATCCGTACTTAAGCGGGTGGGCTAATACCGCATAACCACCAGCACTGTGAATAGTGGCGATGGTCTCACTCAACTGGGGCCACTCAACTCTCACATCTCCTACTTTGCCAGCCCCCAGGTAACGCTTAAACGCCTTACCGGTATCGTCTATATGCCCAGCTTCCACCAGCCATCGTGCGAAATGGGGCCTACCCAGTACCGAGTCGCCCGCCAGGGCACGCCCACCCTCCAAGGCACCGCTAAAACCGCGCTTTTCCAGCTTCTCCGCGATACGCTCTGCCCGTTCCTCGCGCAACTGCTCACGCAGCTGAATGGCTTCTTGCAGAGGCCCCGATTCGGGATTGATGTTCAGGCCTACAATATGTACGGGTCTGCGCCCCCAAAGACTGGAGAACTCAATCCCCGCAACTACATCTACGCCCAAACAGTCACCTTCCTGTTGAGCCTCAGGCACACCATCCACCGTATCGTGGTCGGTCAGGGCGAGCATCGTCACACCTTGGGATTTCGCTCTCGACACCAGCTGCGCAGGACTTAAAATACCGTCAGACGCGGTACTGTGGCAGTGCAGATCTACCAGGTCTGTATTCAAATCGGCTGAAAGGGTCTTCAACAACAGGCTCTCACTCAGTTCGACGATGAAAAAGATCGCCATATCCGTCTTTTCAGGAACAATCGCCCTATTGCGCTGTCTATGCGGCACTCGGCGTTTTCAGGGATAAGGCCCGAACTAGCAGTCACTCACAGGTGACTCGCCAGGGCCGAAGTCTGACAGTAGTTTTGTCAGCGGGGAAATTGAACGGGCTATCAGCCCCATCAGTTTCCAGCGGGCATTATCACCGGAATTGAGTATGACCGAAACGAATTCGACCACGACATCTCCCGAGAAGCCTAAAAAGGAAGGGTTTCTCAGCAATATCGCCTTCAATGTCATTATTCCGACATTGATACTGACCAAACTTTCCGGGGATGACTGGTTGGGCCCAACCTGGGCATTGATAGTGGCCCTGGCCTTCCCACTGGGTTATGGCCTTCGCGACCTGCTGCGCCTAGGCAAGGTCAATTTCTTCTCAGCCCTCGGGTTTATTGGCATCCTGCTCACTGGCGGCATCAGCTTGCTCAAGCTGGACCCGCAGTATATTGCGATTAAGGAAGCTGCAATCCCTGGCCTACTGGGTGTTGCAACGGCACTATCCGTTTATACCCGCTGGCCGCTGGTCAAAACCCTGCTTTACAACGATCAAATCCTGAATACGACAAAGATCGCCGAGTCATTACAGGCCAATGGTAACCAGCCAGCCTTCGACCGCACCTTGCGCCAGACTTCATGGATCGTTGCCGGGTCATTCTTTTTCTCCTCGGCACTGAATTACATTCTCGCCAAAATGATCGTCACCAGCCCGCCGGGCACCGAGGCCTATAACACCGAACTTGGCGAAATGACCGCCTATGGATATCTGGTTATTGCGATCCCATCAACCCTGATTCTGATGGGTGCACTCTTTTTCCTGTTCTCCCGTATCGGCAAGCTGACCGGGTTGAAACTGGAAGAAGTGATGGTTGCGCAATAACACCTTAAAAAAACTAACAAGAGCATTAAAAACAATGTGGTACGCAATCATCAGTGAAGATGTTAGCGATAGTCTCCCTTTACGCAAAAAAGCCCGCGCCGGTCATTTGGCCCGACTCAACCTTCTAAAAGATGAAGGCCGTCTCCTGGCCGCCGGCCCAAATCCCAGCATCGACAGTGAAGAGCCCGGTGAAGCCGGCTTTACCGGTAGCCTGGTAATTGCTGAGTTCCCCTCTTTGGAAGAGGCCAAAGCCTGGGCTGACAGTGACCCCTATATCGAAGCAGGCGTCTATGCATCGGTTACAGTCAAGCCCTACAAGCTTGTACTGCCCTGATAAAAACTCTAACTAACAAGCTGCATCACAATGAAGAAATTACTGTCCGGTGTGCTCGCTGTAGCGCTGTTGAACTCAGCACCAGCGGCACTTGCAGCGGAGACCCGCTATATTACCGACCAACTTCACGTGCCCATGCGCTCCGGCAAAGGCAATGAATTCCGGATTCTGCACCGCGGCCTGGCCAGCGGTACCGAACTGGCCCTGCTCGAAGATGCCGCCTCGGACGGCTGGGCAAAAGTGCGCACCCCCAACGGCACTGAGGGCTGGATCAGACGCCAATACCTTGTCAGTGAGCCCGTGGCAAAACTAAAGCTGGCAACCGCAGAAGCCAACTTGGCCCGCTTTGAAAAAATGGAAGGCAACCTGGGGGGAGAAGTTCGCCGGTTGGAGACAGAAAACGGCGAATTGAATAGCGCCCTGACTTCTGCCCAGCAGCAGAGCCAGGAATTGGCCGCCGAACTCAAGAGCCTGAAGTCCCTTTCTGCCGACGCAATTTCGCTCAACGATCGCCACCAAAAGCTCCTGCATCAGTACGAGTTGCTGAAACAGGAAAAAAGCATGGCGGAGGCGGAAATTCAGCGCCTGTCCGGTAGCGATGCCCGCAAGTGGCAAGTGTACGGTGCCCTATCCGTTGTATTAGGCGCTATTCTGGCGATGATTGCCCCCCATGTGCGCCCGCGCAAACGCAATTCCGAATGGGCCAACTGATCTCCCTCGCTACAACCAAAATCGCTTACTATACGCCTGTGGGAATGCTGAAAAGCATCCCTCAGGCAGCGATATTCAAATACTTTCTCTCTACCTATAACCATTCGCTGGCACAGTAGTAAACCGATTACCCCCGGACACTCAAAGGACACGGATGATGCGTAAATTAGTTATTTTTCTTTTCTGTACTCTATTCAGCCTTCCGCTATTTGCCCAAAACCCTCAGGTGAAACTAGAAACTGATCTTGGGGTTATTCGTATCGAGCTATATGCCAAGCAAGCACCAGTCACCGTAGAGAACTTCCTCGCTTATACCGATAGCGGCTTCTACGATGGAATTATCTTTCACCGTGTTGTGCCTGGATTTGTCGTCCAAGCCGGTGGTTTCACTTTTGATTTCCAAAGAAAAGAAACTCGCGAGGCTATCGCCAACGAGTCAGCTAACGGACTCCAAAACCTGCGTGGCACTCTCTCCATGGCACGCACAAATGATCCCGATAGTGCCACGTCCCAGTTTTTTATTAACTTGGTCGATAACACCCGCCTGGATGCCAGCGAGGATAAGCCTGGCTACGCAGTTTTTGGCAAGGTTATCGAGGGAATGGATATCATAGAAAAAATTGAGCGGGAACCCCGAGGCCTTTATCGCAGGCACCCAGAGGCTCCCAATACTCCGATTCGGATTCTTTCCGCAAAACGAATTACAGCCAGCGACAACACAGTCGCTGAACACAGCAAGGGAGAATAAGCATTGATCGCTCTCAGCGTAAACCTCAATAAAATTGCCTTAATCCGCAACTCCCGCGAGGGCAACTTTCCCGACGTAATCGCCCACGGGCGCACTTGCCTCGACGCCGGGGCCCAAGGTTTGACCGTACACCCCCGTCCAGACCAACGACATATTCGCCCCGGCGACGTGCGCGACCTGGCAGAACTCTGCGCCAGCCGCAAAAACATAGAGTTCAACGTTGAAGGCAACCCCTTCGCCGCTCCCCTGGGGGACTACCCCGGCCTAATACCACTGGTTTTGGAAACCAAACCAGACCAATGCACTTTGGTTCCCGACACCAGTGATCAGCTCACGTCTGATCACGGCTTTGACCTCAAACAAGATGGAGATCGATTAGTTCCGATAATTGATCAACTTAAAAATGCCGGAATACGTGTCAGCCTGTTTATGGATCCAGACCTGGACCAAATCAGCCTGGCCAAACAGGTCGGGGCTGACCGTATTGAGCTCTACACCGGCCCCTATGCCGAAGCCGTAACCAAACAGAGCCCAGAGCTGGAAACAATTTTCTCTGCCCACTGTGCCGCCGCTGAGCACGCACATCAGCTGGGACTGGGGATTAATGCCGGCCATGACCTCAACCTGGTTAACCTACCGCGCTATCGCACATTACCGGGCTTGCAGGAAGTCTCCATAGGCCACGCCTTTACTGTCGATGCTATCAGCATGGGCCTGGAGAATGCCGTTAACGCCTACGTCGACTGCCTCGCTGGTAGCTGATGCAAAGCCTCAATATTATTGGCGCGGGCCGCCTTGGAAAAACCCTGGGGCGGCTGTGGCAGGAGAGCGGTGTATTTGGGATACAGTCAATTTATAACCGCAGCCTCGAAAGTGGACAAAGTGCCTGTCGATTTATCGGTGCAGGCAATGCTGTCGATTCCCTCTCGGCAATGCCTTCAGCAGACCTATGGCTGATTGGCTGTATCGATAGTGAAATCGCTATATTTGCGCAGAAACTTGCCGATAGCGGGCTGGTCGACGAGCGCACTATTATATTCCACTGCAGTGGCGCTCTCAGCTCTAAAGAACTAGCCCCCTTGAGACCCGCCCTGATTGCCAGCGCTCACCCGGTTCACAGTTTTGCCGAACCGGAAACCTCGCTGCAAACATTTGCCAAAACCAGTGTCGCTGTCGAAGGGGATAGCCATGCAGTAGAGGTTATTTCTGTGGCTTTTGCAGCCATTGGCTGTGAAACACTGGCTATTGATCCCCTTAACAAGTCTCTGTACCACGCTGGGTCAGTGATCGCCTCCAACTACCTCACCACCCTAATGGACCTGAGTTTACAAAGCTTTTCAGCCGCCGGCATAGAGCGGGACAGTGCCCTTCGCCTGTTGGCGCCGATTGTTTCACAGACTCTGCAAAACAATTTGGAGCTGGGACCAGAGAGGTCGCTGACAGGTCCCATTGCCAGGGGGGATGTGGAAACCGTTGGCGCCCAGGTGGAAAGCCTAGCTTCAGTAGATAGCCAACTGGCACTTTGCTATCGCCATCTGGGCCTCGCCTGTGTAGAGTTGGCGCGGCGCGGCTCGCTCTCACCTGAGAGCGCAGCCAGATTGATCGAACTGCTGAGTGAGCCAACGCGGTGAAAGACTCCTCCGAATACCTGGAAAAAAAAGCCTTCTTCGATAGCCTCCTTACAATTTATGGGCGCAAGCCTGTACTCGAGGCTCTCGAGGATTTATCTGTACCCGTCCATAAATTACATCTGGCCAGCAGCAACCGGCGCGACCAGCTAATCCAGCGAATGGAAACCCTGGCCGAAGAGCGTCAGATTGAAATTGCTTACTGGGATCGCAAGGGCCTGTCCCGGATTTCGAAGAATTCCCGTCAGGACCAAGGTGTAGCCCTCGACCTGGCCCTGCCGCACTACGGCAGAGCGGAGGACTTTTTACAGAAGGTTGCAGCCCCAGAGCACAAAAACACCTATGAACTTCTGGCCCTGGATGGCATAACCAACCCTCAAAACCTGGGCATGATTATTCGCTCAGCCTGTGCCGGCGGCATTGATGGAATCATCCTGCCAAAGAAAGGCTGTGCACAGATAGACCCCCTCGTTATCAAAGCCAGCACAGGCACCCTGTTTAAAACCCGGGTTTTGCGCTGTGACAAATTGGCAGCCACCCTGGGGGAGTTCCGCGAAGCGGGGGCTCAGGTTTGCGGGCTGTCATCCCACGCCCGGACGACCCTGAAAGAGGTCTCCAGTAACGTCTCCACAATTTTTGTGCTGGGCAATGAAACCCACGGTGTTAGCGATGCCGTCGCAGCTCAGTGCAATGAACTGGTGCGTATCCCCATGCAAAACGATGTGGAAAGCTTGAATGTGGCGGTCACGGCCGCACTAATTAGCTTCCGTCGAGAAATCTAACTCTGCCCCTGTGGGAGGTGCCCGCCTCCCACTCCCTCAACTTATCCCACGAGTTCAACCCCAATCTAATCAGGATTATCCACTACCCACAGATTCTGTGGATATCTCTGTGACTAACTTAGAGTAGTATGCCGCAAAGGCCCGCCATTTGGTCTTTGTGACAATATGAAGAAAAAATAAACAACCCGGGAAACGCTCAAAAAATCAACGAGTTAGCGAAGTCTTAGCTGAGCGTTTAGCGACAATCCGTACCAATTAAAGATCGAATAGAGAGAAGGGGCCGCTGTGGAAAATGAGACGCGAAGCCCAAAACAAAAAAAGAAAGGGGTGCTAAGCACCCCCCTCTTGATTCTGCAGTTACTCCCACTCAATTGTCGCGGGAGGCTTGCTGGAAACGTCGTAGACCACACGAGAGATGTGCTCTATCTCATTGATAATGCGGTTCGAAACCTTCTCAATCAGCTCATAGGGGAGGTGCGCCCAGCGCGCTGTCATAAAGTCCACAGTCTCTACCGCGCGAAGAGCAACCACGTATTCATATCGACGGCCATCACCGACAACACCCACAGATTTTACCGGAAGGAATACGGCAAAGGCCTGGCTGGTTTTGTGATACCAATCGGCGTTGTGCAGCTCCTCGATAAAGATCGCATCCGCCTCTCTCAGAATATCGGCATATTCCCGCTTTACCTCACCGAGAATCCGCACGCCCAGACCCGGTCCCGGGAAGGGGTGACGGTAAACCATGTCGTAAGGCAGGCCCAGCTCCAGACCGATCTTACGAACCTCGTCTTTAAACAGTTCACGCAGGGGCTCTACCAGCTCAAACTGCATATCCTCTGGTAAACCGCCCACATTGTGGTGAGACTTAATCACATGGGCCTTGCCGGTTTTTGCGGCGGCAGACTCAATAACGTCTGGGTAAATAGTGCCCTGAGCCAGGAATTTCACGTTCTGCAACTTGGAAGCTTCGCGATCAAAAATCTCAATAAAGGTATTACCAATGATTTTGCGCTTGGCCTCAGGGTCTTTTTCACCTTGGAGGCGCCCAAGGAAATCCTCTTCCGCATCAGAACGGATAACGCGGACGCCCATATTGTCGGCGAACATCTGCATTACCTGGTCGCCTTCGTTTTTACGCAGGAGACCATTATCTACAAATACGCAGGTCAGCTGATCGCCAATAGCCTTGTGCAGCAAAGCGGCTACCACAGAGCTGTCGACACCACCGGATAAACCGAGCAGCACCTTGCCCTCGCCCACCTGATCGCGGACTTTAGCAATAGAGTCTTCAATAATGTTCGCGGGAGTCCAGAGTTTCTCACACCCGCAAATATCAATCACAAAGTGCTCATAAATACGCATGCCTTGCAGGGTATGAGTCACTTCCGGGTGGAACTGTACACCGAAGAAATTCTTCTCAGCGTTGTACATACCGGCAATTGGGCAGGAATCGGTGGAAGCCAGCAGCTCGAAGCCCTCTGGCATCGCCACTACCTTGTCGCCGTGACTCATCCAAACATCCAGTAGGGAACTGCCATCATCAGCGATATGATCTTTGATATCGCTCAACAGGTTGGATTGGCCTTCAACTTTTACCTGGGCATAGCCAAATTCGCGAATATCGCTGCCCTGTACGGTGCCTCCAAGCTGATGAGCCATGGTCTGCATGCCATAGCAAATGCCCAGTACTGGCACGCCCAGGTTATAAACCGCTTCCGGCGCGCGCGGGGAGCCCTCTTCCGGTACCGACTCGGGGCCACCGGCGAGAATAATGCCCTTGGGCTGATACTCACGAATTTCCTCTTCGGTCATATCGAAAGCGCGAATTTCAGAAAATACGCCCAGCTCGCGGACACGGCGGGCAATCAATTGTGTGTACTGGGACCCGAAGTCGAGAATGAGTATTCGGCTGGAATGGATATCTTGGCTCATGACTTACTCGATAACTGGATTAAATAACGGCAAACGGACCTTAAAGGTCCGTTTGCTGCTTGTTCCGTCTAAATTTTTTCACCTGGAGAAGGTCGAAGGCTTAGCGTCGGCCCACCGGGTAGTTGGGGGCTTCTTTGGTAATTTGAACGTCGTGGACATGGGACTCACCCATACCGGCTGCCGTGACCCGCACAAACTCAGGACGAGTGCGCATGGTCTCAATATCAACACTGCCGGTGTAACCCATGGCTGAACGCAAACCACCCATCATCTGGTGAACAATGGCTGACAGCGGGCCTTTATAAGGCACTCGACCTTCGATACCTTCCGGCACCAGTTTTTCAGCGCCCTTGCTCGCATCCTGGAAATAGCGATCGGAAGAACCCTGGGTGCGAGACATAGCACCGAGAGAACCCATCCCACGATAGGACTTGTAAGTACGGCCCTGATAGAGCTCAACTTCGCCCGGCGCCTCTTCGGTACCGGCGAACATGGAACCCATCATAACTGATGAGGCGCCGGCAACAATTGCCTTGGAGATATCGCCGGAGTAACGGATACCACCGTCGGCAATCATGGGCACACCAAATTCTTTAAGGGCTGTGGCAACCTCTGCAATTGCCGTCACCTGGGGTACGCCGATACCCGTTACGATACGGGTGGTACAGATAGAACCCGGGCCAATACCCACTTTAACCGCATCCGCACCGGCCTCAACCAGTGCACGCGCTGCATCAGCCGTAGCAATGTTGCCACCGATCACGTCCACCTGGGGGTGCATTTCCTTAATGCGGCGCACGCGCTCGATCACGTTGCGGGAGTGACCGTGGGCGGTATCTACTACCAGCACATCAACGCCGGCTTCTACCAATGCAGCTACGCGATCATCGGTGTCCGGGCTGGTGCCCACAGACGCGCCCACACGCAGGCGACCGTCGGAATCCTTACAGGAGTTCGGGTACTGCTCTGCTTTGTTAAAGTCTTTAACAGTAATCAGGCCGCGCAACTCAAAGTTGTCGTTAACCACCAGTACCTTTTCGATACGGTGCTTATGCAGTAGTTCGCGGACTTCGTCGGAGCTCGCATCTTCGTGGGCCGTCACCAGACGCTCTTTCGGCGTCATGATGCTGGCGACACTGACATCGAGATCAGTTAAGAAGCGAACGTCGCGGCTGGTAACGATACCTACCAAATCGCCACGATCCATTACCGGTACACCGGAAATATTGTGGTGACTAGTCAACGCGATCAACTCGCGCACAGTGGCATCGGACTCAATAGTAATAGGGTCTTTTACAACACCGGCTTCAAACTTCTTCACCGCGCGAACGGCAAGAGCTTGCTCTTCTATCGACATACTCTTGTGAATAATGCCGATACCCCCTTCCTGGGCCAATGCAATGGCCAGGCGAGCTTCCGTCACCGTATCCATAGCAGCGGACACAATGGGGATGTTCAGGGTAATGTTGCGGGAGAGTTGGGTTTTTAAACTCACATCCTTGGCCGTGACCTCGGAATATCCGGGCACAAGTAGGACGTCGTCAAAAGTGAGGGCTTCGCGCGCGATGCGCAGATTGGATTCAGACATTGTTGACACTCAAACCTCGAATAGGCGGGATTGGGTATCGGCGCGATTATACCTCTACGCGCCCAAAGCGCAAACATCAATTTGCAGAAAAACGGATTTGTACAGTAAAGCTCTTTACCTATAAGGGCGATACTGCAATATTGCTCCGCCCAATACGCCCGACGAGATTCACCGATGCAGACAATTCCCCCTAGTCAAAATGCCAAGCGCAGCGTGCTGTCGGTAAGTGACCTGAATCGGGAAGTTAAACATCTTCTGGAAAGCAGTGTGCCCCTTCTATGGATCAGTGGGGAGATTTCCAATTTTTCCATACCCAGTTCCGGGCACTGGTATTTTAGCCTTAAAGATGCGCGGGCCCAGGTGCGCTGCGCCATGTTTCGCGGTCGCAATCGCAGTGTCGCCTTTCGGCCGCAAAATGGTCGCGAGGTTTTAATCCGGGCCAGGGTGAGCCTGTACGAAGGGCGCGGAGAATTTCAGCTAATCGTTGAGCATATGGAGGAGGCCGGCTTTGGCGCCCTGATGCGCCAGCTGGAACAGCTCAAAGCAAAACTGCATGCCGAAGGCCTGTTCGAAACAAGCAGAAAACGCTCTCTTCCGTTTTTGCCAACCAATATCGGCATTATCACTTCGCCGACAGGCGCGGCAATACGGGATATGATTCACGTATTGGGCAGGAGACACCCTTCTGCACAAATTGAAATCTGGCCCGTAGCCGTTCAAGGTCAGGGTGCCGCTCAGCAAATCGCGGCAGCGATTGAAAAAGCGGGCCGCAGTGGTCGCCACGATTTATTAATTGTCGGTCGCGGCGGAGGCTCCCTGGAGGACCTATGGTCTTTTAACGAAGAAATAGTCGCCCGCGCACTGGCCGCAAGCCCTATTCCCACTATTTCTGCAGTCGGCCACGAAACCGATACGACTATTGCAGATTTAGCCGCAGACCTGCGCGCACCCACCCCTTCTGCCGCGGCGGAAATAGCCAGTGCCAATGCTGCAGAAATTTTACAGCGGCTTGACCAGGTCCAGCGCAGATTGCACCGCGCCATGGACAACCAACTGAAGCATTTATCTCAACAGGTTCAATTGCGACGCAACCGTTTGCGCCACCCCAAGGAACAGCTCCTCAACCAAGCCCAACGTCTGGATCATTTGGAGATGCGCCTGGTAGCAGCTTGCCAACAACAAATCCAAAGTCGCAAATCCCAATTGGATTCCGCCTCCAGAGCTTTTGCCCACAACCTACCGACACGCCGACTCGACAACAGTCGAAAGCAGTTAATCCAACTCAAGGGAAACCTAGAGCGTGCGATACAACTGATATTACAGCGCGGCAGCGACAAACTTTCCCACGGGGCCCAATTACTACAAAACATCAGTCCTCTGGCAGTATTGCAGCGAGGCTATGCCATTGTTCTGGATTCAGAAAATCGCGCAATTCGTGATAGTTCAGAACTGGATACCGACCAGCAAGTCCATATTAAGCTGGCCAAAGGGAACTTCACTGCAAAAGTTAATACCATCGAAAACTGATTTCTTTAACAATTAAAGAGCGCAAATCAAGCGACACTATAATGGTTGAGGTAGAGTGCCTTCGGAGCAATATATGGATAGTGAATCTACTGCTATCCACCTCAACCAGTGGACCTTGATACTACTTTCAGTACTACTGCTTGCCCTTGCAGCCTGCACGGAACCAGAGCGTGATTCTGGAGTAGCCGAATCAGTCACCATGTCAGCTGCCGAAGCGCAGGATGCCGACAAGCGATCAGGGCAACTGCCTGAAGTAACCCCCGCTAAAGAACAGCAAGTCAACTACATCGAAACCGGTGACCTTAGGGACATAAGAAAACACGGCACAATTCGGTTCGTTAATTTAACCGGCGCTTCCGAGGACCTGCTACCTCGTGACGATGTGGTGAGTCTCCGTCACTTCGAACTTGCCAACAAACTGGCCAAACAGTTAAAGCTGGAACCCAAGTGGATAAAAGCTGAAACGCCCGATGATGCGGTGCAAATGCTGATCGATGGCCAGGCAGATGTAATCGCCTATAACCTGACTGTCACTGACGCCCGTGAAGAAATTATTGACTTCACGGTTCCTCTTCGCCATTCGCGGTTAGTACTCGTCACTGGTCCTGAGGGTCCAGATATTTCAGATGCGAGCAAATTAAAGGACCTGGAATTTATTATCCCCGCCGGCTCCTCTATTAAAGAAACTGCAGAGCAACTTGTTGCCGAAAATCCAAACTCAAACCTAACTATTCGAGAAATTGATATTAATGGTAACCGAGATACGCTGTTGGATATCATTAATGGCCAAAAGAACCGTGTTGCTATTTTGGAAGATTTTTCAGCCCAGGATTTGCGCAATTACCGCGATGACATGCGGATTGGTGCAGACGTATCTGAAGTACAAAATATTGCCTGGGGCGTACGCAAAGATTCCAAACGCCTACATACCACTCTCGATAATTTTTTGACCCGCAACCTGGTTAAATCCCAGGAAGAACGCATTACCGATTGGAAGGGTATTAAAAAATCGGGAGTAATCAGGCTACTCACTTATAACGGGCCGACAACCTATTTCTTATGGAAAGGGGTATTAATGGGGTTTGACTACGACCTGGCCCAGGCTTTTGCCAATAAGCACAAACTCCAACTCCAGGTTATTGTTGTCCCCTACGAAGAAGACCTTGCCGACTGGCTGAGGGCAGGCCGCGGTGACTTTGCCGGGGCCGAACTCAATATTACCAGTGCCCGTGAAGACCAGGGCATGGTCTTCACCAAGCCCTATGTCGAATCCACAGACCAGATTGTCAGTGGTAAAGGCAGCCCTCCCATCACCCAGATTCAGGATCTGAATGGTCGCAAGTTAACCCTGCGCGCCTACTCGTCATTTATTGAAACCGCTGAAACACTGAAAGAAGCAGGTATTGATGTCGATATTCGTGTGGCGCCGCCAGATATTTCCCAGTCACAAATCTTCTCACTAATCGCCGACGGACTGGTAGATGCGACCATATCCCACTCCGGTCGAGCCAAGATTGAGGCATCCGTTCAGCCACAACTGGTACTCGGAACCCTTATCGGTGACCCGCGTCCACAGGGCTGGATGGTATTAAGACAAAATTGGCACCTGCTACAGAACTTGAATAAGTTTTTGAAAAATTACAGAAAAACGAGCCAATATCAAAAACAATACCAGGCTTATTTTGAGCCGAACAAACGATTTACCCAGCGAGTAAGTTCCCGGGTAATACCGGGAGAAAACCTCTCTCCTTACGATGAGTTGGTGAAGGAATCCGCCTTTAAATACGATTTTGATTGGCGCATGATCGTCGCGCAGATGTGGCAGGAAAGCAATTTCAACCCTAAAGCCGTATCTCCAGTTGGCGCGCAGGGATTGATGCAGGTAATGCCTGCCACAGCCGAGGAAATGGGATTTCCTCCGCCGCTGTTCGAACCTGAAAGAGGTATTAAAGCGGGGGTAAAATATATGGATTGGGTGCGCGATCGCTTTAATCCCGCTTTGCCAACCGTAAATAAACTCTGGTTTACTCTCGCTTCCTACAATGCAGGATACGGCCACTTACTCGATGCCCAGCGGCTGGCTAAAGAACTGGGACTGGATCCCAATGTGTGGTTCGACAATGTGGAAGTCGCCATGCTGAAACTAGCCCAGCCCCAGTACTTTAAACGGGCTAGATACGGCTATGTGAGAGGCTCCGAGCCCGTGCAGTATGTACGCAATATCAGCAATCTATACAAAGCCTATGTGGAAATGATGAGCGATGATGTGACAGTCCGCCCACCTCTACAGCGCCTGCCCGGCAAAATCTATTGTGAACCCGGGGATGTGCCTGAGGGCGTTATTCAGCGGATGCCCACTTACTCCTCGCCCTAGGCAGCCACAAGCCATCACAAGGTTAAAACAATTTTTCCGGTGATAGTGCCAGACTCCAGTAAGTTATGGGCCTCAACCGCCTGCTGCAGAGGAAACTCAGCGGCTAGTTGCGGCCATACTTTACCCGCTTCAATTAGCGGCCAAACCTTCTGTTCCAGCGATTCCGCAATACCGGCTTTCACTTCTGGCGAGCGTGCCCTCAAAGTTGAGCCAGTCAATGTAAGTCGTTTCAACATCACCGGCATCATATTTACCTCTACTTTAGCGCCAGCCAGGTAGGCAATATTCACAATTCTGCCGTCGTTAGCGGCCACACGAATATTGCTATTGATATAGCTACCGCCCACCATATCCAAGATAACATCAGCTCCGTGATCATCTGTCATCTCGCGCACAACGGAGACAAAATCTTCATCCCGATAGTTAATCGCCTTCTCCGCTCCCAAAGCCACACAGGCTGCGCATTTATCTTCTGTTCCCGCAGTAGTGAAAACCCGGGCTCCCAATTGATGGGCCAGCTGGATCGCCGTGGTACCAATGCCAGAGGAACCACCATGGATTAAAATCACCTCGCCCGGCTTTAAACCAGCGCGGTCAAATACATTAGTCCATACGGTGAAAAAAGTTTCCGGCAATGCAGCTGCCTCAATAAGACTAAGGCCTGCGGGAACCGGGAGGCATTGCCCTTCTGGAGCTACTGCAAACTCTGCGTAGCCTCCACCATTGGTCAGGGCACAAACTTTATCTCCCACCTGCCAGCGCACAACTTTTTCCCCGACTTCAACAACCTCACCAGCCACTTCCAATCCCAATACCGGCGATGCCCCGGGAGGTGCCGGATAATGCCCTTGGCGCTGCACAATATCAGGGCGATTAACCCCAGCTGCGGCTACACGGATAAGGACTTCGTCTGCTCCGGGAGCAGGCTTATTCATCTCCTGCAATTGCATAACTTCAGGCCCACCAAATGTAGGCAGATCAATAAACCGCATATTTTTCCCCTTTATAGGTTCACTTTTATTGCCACGCTAACAAAACAAGAGTATCAAAAATCATCAAGCAGTTTTTATTCAACACGCAACCCAATAAAAAACGGCCAGCCCCATCACAACTTTTAATTGTGAAAAGGAACTGGCCGTTTCGAAGTCTGCTGGCTTAAAAATTACTTTCTCTAAGCAGCAAGTTCTCAGCCGGGATTAGAGTTCGTAAATAAACTCAACCCCCATAACACGACCTTTATTCAGCGGGGTAAAGCTGGCACCGATACCACCAAGGGTAACTGGTAGCTGTGTGTCATTACCCTCAGTAACTTCATCAAGCATATTTTTACCGAATACAGAAACTGTATATTGGCCGCTATCCGCAGTATAACCAATACTAAAGTCCACCATTTCCACTTCAGACAGCATGCCTCTGTTGTCATCCGTATACGGTGCTTCATCGCGATGATTGTAGTTAATGCGGGAGGTGATTGTTCCGTAGGAACCCAGAGACAAATCGTGCACTAACCCTATACCATAAGTCCATGGCGCCAGGCGTGGGATCTCGAGACCCAGGTCTTCATCATCCACAAGGCCGTCACCATTCAGGTCACCGAGTACCTTATCGTAATCGCCATCTACATAGCCCACGTTGAAGGTAAACAGCAGGTTTTCACTGAGCGCAGCCATGGTCTCCAGTTCAGCACCACGAATTGTCGCATCTGCGGTGTTTCGAATGATTTGCGCCACACCGGTCACTGCGTCAGCGAGATTCTCCTCCCGCTGCATATCATCAATCGTGTTGTGGAATACCGCCATATTGGTACGAACACGGCCATCGAGCCAGTCTACCTTGGCCCCAATTTCGAAGCTGCTTTGCTCTTCCTGGTCCGTTGCCTGCGGGGTATAAGGCATTGCTGTGGTCGGATCTATACCTGCGTTGCGGAAGTTGTACCCTCCACTGCGGAAACCCTTGGTCCAGAATGTATAGAGCTGCGTCTCGTCTGAAACAGTCCACTGCAAGCCAACTTTGGGAGTGAAGGCATTCCAGCTTTCGCTATCTTCAAAGTCGTAGGCAGCACAGCCGTCCAGTGTGCAGAGATTCAGGGGAATAGAGGCAATCTTCGCGTCTTTCTCCTCACTCGAGTAGCGTCCACCCAGGGTCAACACCCAGGCCTCGTTCAGATCGATATCAGCCTGGGTAAAGAATCCATAAGTGCTGTGATCCTGCACACCACCACCGGTCCAATCGATAATGCCGCCCTCACCGTCGGCCAGCAAACGATTTTCCAGGTAGGTTACATCCTGAGAGAACCAATAGGCACCGGCAGTGATGGCCGTGCGGCCGAAACGGCCGGCATAGCGCAACTCGTTACTCAACTGGCTCTGATCCACGCTTGAGTCCGCATGGAAACCAACAAAAGGCAGGGAATCAATATCCCCTAAGCCCCGAGCCTCATATTCACGCCAAGCCAGGATATTTGTGATAGTGCCATCACCGAACTCAACATCTTTATTGAACTCAGTAATGATCTGGGACCACTCGTCTTTTTGATAACCCTCTTCGTCCTGGGCCACCTCAAAAGAATCTTCACTGTTGTCCCAATCAGGAATACCGAAAGCCTCAGCAATCTGGGTTGCACTCGGGTAGGCAACAAAACCGTCATCAGTGGTAACTATATAAGGTTCATTACCACGGTTTTGCGCAACCACTCCATCGGAGTCCATGCGGCCGTGCTCCATCCGCACAAGCAGCTCTGCCGTTTCATTGAGTTGAACACTAAAGCTTGGGCGAATAAACCAGCTGTCAGAGGCACCGGCATTATCATTGCCGGTGGCAACATTTTCGAACCAGCCACGGTCATCGTTGTAGTAAACGGTCAGACGGCCGTTAACATCGTCAGAGATGGCACCATTAATTGAACCCGCAGTCACCACATCCAGATTATCCGTTGTGGACACTTTGACGCGAGCAGAGAATTCATCAGTTGGGCGCGCTGTTTTAACTACGACAGCACCACCGGTAACATTACGACCAAATAGCAGGCCCTGCGGACCACGGAGAACTTCGATACCCTCCAGGTCAAACACATCGGTAACAACACCCGCATTCACACCGAGGTACATACCATCGACAAAGACCCCTACTGTGGGATCAATTGATGGAATAGAGCTATTCACTCCAAGACCGCGCACAGTGAAGTTTGCCGTATTTTTTACGGTACCCACATCCTCCAGCTGGACGTTGGGCATTTTGAAAGAAAGGCTTTGTAAATCCCTGGTTTGCAGAGCCTCCAGTTGGTCACCGGAATAGGCGGTTGCCGCTACCGGAACATCCTGAAGTAATTCTGCGTCTGCACGCTTACGGGCTGTTACCTGCACTTCTTCCATAAGGGTGCCGACTGCTCCCTCTGCGGCATAACTGGGGCTAATACCACTGGCTAACCAAAGAGTTGCTACGGAACAGGCGGAAAGCAGAGCAGAGTGCTGCTTGGGTTTTGACGGACTTCCCATGTTTTCTCTCCATTGTTTTATTTTTTTTATGTACAACAACGGACTTATCGCAATCGGTACTGCCTGGCTCCACCGCTCTACCTCTATAAAGAGGCTCCGACTAAGTGAAGCTCCGATTCAAGACCGCGCTGATAAAGAGGCACAGATTTCGTAGTGAATCTGTGACATGGACAGGTTACAGGCTCACAACCGTGTGTGGAAGTCTATTTAACGTAAATGTCTGTAAAAATAACTCAATTAGTCTGGAAAGTTCTTTCAACTTGAAGAAAAAAATTAAAGGGAATGGAAAAAATAAAATTATGCACTGTTTAAGGGCGATACCCTAAGTTGCCCTTTTACATAGAAAATTGATTATTTTCAAAAAAGCCAATGACAATATGTATCTAAACCACCCCAAAAACACAAAACTTTTTGTCTATTTTAAATTGATGCGCCCTCAGCTCTTTTAGATCAACCTGAAAGTGCCCTTCGATATTTCAGGTTATCGGCAATTCAAAACTAATAAACTCAATTAACCTGGTACTTTTAAATACATTAAATTTGACCAGTGGGTCCGCCTGAAAAATAAATTTCCATTAAAGCCAGGAGCTATTTCGGCGCAATAGATGTGTCATCACCACCCGCAGCCACATGGGAAAGTATTTCATTTATTTCCGCTGCATCGAGGGTTTCTTTTTCCAAAAGAGCCCCAGCCAATGCATCCAATTTCTTGCGATTTTTTGTCAGCAACTGATCTACTTTCATCTCAATACCGCTGATCAAAGCAATAATTTCGTCATCAATAATCTCTGAGGTGTGTTCGCTGAAGTCCTTCTGCTGGGCCATCTCGCGCCCCAGGAATATATGCTCCTCTCCCCGGCGGAAAGCAACGGGGCCTAATTTTTCACTCATCCCCCAGTGCGTCACCATGTGACGGGCCAGTCGCGTCGCCTGCTTTAAATCTGCCTCAGCACCAGTGCTCACCTCCTTGAACACCACCCGCTCAGCAACCCTCCCCCCAAGCATTACGCCGATACGATCGCGGAGATAACTGACCTGCATACTGTGATGTTCTTCCGTGGGAATCTGCTCGGTAGCGCCGAGACTGTGCCCCCTGGGAATAATAGTCGCCTTCTCCAAGGGGTCTGCATTCGGCAATAGCGTTGCTACCAGCGCATGTCCCGCTTCGTGGTAGGCGATAATCCGCTTGTCCTCCTCACTGATAACCATTTCGCGCTCGCCACCGAGAACCACTTTATCCCTCGCCCTCAATAAACAATCCATATCCACCGCAGACTTATCTTCTCGCCCCGCCAACAGCGCAGCCTCATTTATCAGATTTTCCAGATCTGCGCCGGCAAAACCTGCAGTCAGAGCCGCGAGCCGCTCCAGATCCACCTTGCCGTGCAATGGGACATCGCGGGAATGAATCTCAAGAATTTCCTTGCGTGCGGCCTTATCTGGAAGGTCCAGAGTAATTTTTCGGTCAAAGCGCCCCGGTCTTAGCAGTGCCGCATCGAGAACGTCGGGCCTGTTGGTTGCCGCAACCACCACCACCGCCTCCTGGGGATCAAAGCCATCCATCTCACCAAGGATCTGATTGAGCGTCTGCTCCCGCTCATCGTGTCCGCCACCAACACCCGTTCCCCGCGCCCGGCCGACGGAGTCAATCTCATCGATAAAGATAATTGAAGGAGCATCTTTCTTGGCTTCGGCAAACATATCCCGCACACGGGAAGCACCCACTCCTACAAACATCTCAATAAACTCAGAGCCACTAATACTGAAAAATGGCGCTTCACTCTCACCGGCCAGCGCTTTCGCCATCAGGGTTTTGCCAGTGCCGGGAGGGCCCATCAATAAAATGCCCCGGGGGATCTTCGCTCCGAGCTTGCGATAGTGCTCCGGGTTCTTAAGGTACCCCGCCACTTCTTGCAGGTCCTTCTTCGCATTTGCCAACCCGGCCACATCATCGAAAGTCACTTGAGACTCACTGCGCTCAAACCGCTTTGCTGGTGATCGAGCAAAACCGAAGGGACTGCCGGGAGCTCCACTGGCCATCTTTTCCTGCATTCGCCGCCCCATCCAAACCAGGAGCCCAATAATCAGTATCCAGGGCAGAAGCAGAATCAACATCCGCTGCATAAAGCCCCCTCCCGGAGACTCTGCCAGGATTTCCACCTTCTCCTTTTCCAGAAGGGGTAGCAGTTCGGGGTCTTGAACGGAAGGTAAAATGGTTGTGAAGTGCTCCGGCGGTGGAGCCTTTTTTTCTTTCTCGCCAGTGCTTGACGCCGGCAGCTTGCCCGCCTCCGGCTTAAAAGTGCCGCTGACTCTATCCCCCTCGATAACCACGCTGGCAACTTTGCCTTCGGCGACCTCTTTCTTAAAGTCACTGTAAGCTAACTCAGTCCGCTTGCCAGAAAGCTGTCCGTTAGTGCAGTACTGTACAGTCAGTATTAAAAGGAAAATCCACAGGAAGTACTGAAGCCAATTCAGCGGCCCTTGCGGAACCGGCTTTCCCGATGGCGGTGAAGGAGACTCCCCCTGCGGCAGCTTTCGCTCTTGGTCCTGCTCGTCCGCCATATATTCTCACTATATCTCTGGAGAAGCCTGCCGCCGGAAGATAGGCCGGACCTGGCAATGGGCAATGGAAAAGGTGCGAATCATCGGAATCCCGGTAGAGTAATGAGTATAGTTCGCCGCCAATCACACCGAAGAATTTAATGCCTCGCCCCTGGATCACTGGCGCAATCGGTACTCAAGGCATATTTTTCAAAGTAAGACTTGCAAATTGAGGAAAGGCACGGCAGAATTCGCGCCCTGTCGAGACTGGTCGACCGCTCCCAGAGGGCCCCAGAAACTCGATAAGTTGCGGATTTTTAAGGATTTTTTTCAAAAAGAGGTTGACGGCAACGAATCAACTCTCTATAGTTCGCACCCATAACGACGCGCTCGTAGCTCAGCTGGATAGAGTACCTGGCTACGAACCAGGCGGTCGGAGGTTCGAATCCTCCCGAGCGCGCCATACAAAGAAAAGGGCTTACGTTTCACGACGTAAGCCCTTTTTTGTTGTAGAACAGCTAGTGCCAAACTGCTCTTTGCACAATTTATTCTTCGCGGCCTCGCCCTACCCCAGCAACCCCCCTTCACTTCAAGCAATCACAAACAACTTGAATGACCCAACAGGGTTAAAAACAATCTTTTTCATTCGCTCCATACAGCGGATAGATATGCGCACATCAGTCAGCGGGAGCAATTGCACCAACTGTCCAACCTCCAGATACGTTAATCCATTTTCATCTCACTAGGGTCCTGTGCTCGACCAGAGATTTCGACACACAAAAGAAAGTAAGGAGTTAATACTCCTAACTTGGGCCCGATCGCACCTGGAAGAGGATTGAAGCCCCCTCCCACCTTTGCAGCCGCGCCTACACCGAGATAGCAATCGATAGACTGCAATTCATTGATGCCTCAGAGAAGAAAACTCCCACCCACGCAGAGCAACAGCAGGGCAAACAAACGCTTAAGCAATCGCGGAGATAACTTGTGGGCCAGTCGCGCTCCAAAACGGGCGAAGGACATGCTGGTGATAGCGATGCCGACCATGGCTGGCAGGTAGATAAAACCAAAACTCCACTGCGGCAGTTCAGGTTGCTGCCAACCAATAGCCACAAAACTCAGAGCGCCGACGGCAGCAATCGGCAGACCACAGGCTGAGGAAGTTGCCACTGCTTGCTGCATCGGCACGCTGCGCCAGGTTAGAAAGGGTACTGTCAGTGTGCCGCCGCCGATGCCAAAGATGGCAGAGGCCCAGCCTGTTACCCCGCCGGCCGCTGTCAGCCCCAGCTTGCCGGGAACAGCGCGACTGGCCTTGGGCTTAAGCTCCAGTGCCATTTGAATGGCAATGGTGATAGCAAATACACCAATAATCTTTTGTAGCATCGGCCCCTGAATAGCTGCCGCAGTAAAGGAGCCGAGACTTGCACCGAGAAGAATACCCAGGCTCATCCAGGCAAACGTCGGCCATAGCACCGCGCCTTTGCGCTGATGCTCCAGAACCGAGTTAATCGAAGTAAACACAATAGTCGCTAGCGAAGTGCCCACAGCCAGGTGAGTCAGTACATGCGGATCGATACCCTGAGCTGTAAAACTGAACACCAGCACAGGTACAATGATGATGCCACCACCGACGCCAAACAAACCGGCCAACACCCCGGCCACAGCCCCTAGCAGCAGGTAGAGTAGAAATTCCATAAATTCCTCGAATTGATTGATGCGGGTTTCTTCTGGGAGCAGGCGATGGGGCCGCATGTCCGCAACCCGTTGCTCACATGTATTACCCGACTGGGGACACCGCAGTAAGGTTGCGATATTGACCCTTGAAATACAGAAGTGGCTGCCTTGCAGCAGCTTTTTGTAGGTTTAACGCCTTCACCTCACCAATCACAATCAGGTGATCTCCCGCAGCGTGTTCAGCATGAATTTCACAGTCAAGCCAATGCAGGCTGCCGGCGATAATGGGATTCCCCAGCGGCGATTCCTGCCATTCAACTTCGCTCCATTTGTCCGCGCCTTGACGAGCAAACTGGTTGGAAATCTTGACCTGATCATCCGACAGGATATTGACTGAAAATCGGCCTGCCTGACGAATTTTGGGGTAGCTGTACGAACTCGACATAACGCTGAATGACACTAATGGCGGGTTCGTCGATACGCTATAAAACGACTGGCAGGTGAAGCCTATCGGCTCACCTTCACAGTGCGATGCGATCACCGTAATACCGGAGGCGTAATGCCCCAGCGCTTCGCGAAAGCGCAATGGTTCTATAGCTGTACTGGAAAGTGACATGGGGACACCTAAATATTGTAGACAGCTAAACCGAGAGCTCTCTTCGAACAATTTCTGCACCTGCACTTAACGCATTGAGCTTACCGTTTGCAACTTGGCGGGATAGAGGCGCCATACCACAGTTCGTACAGGGATAGAGATCCTTAGCATCCACATACTTGAGTGCTTTTCGTATGGTATCGGCTACTTCCTCCGGTGTTTCAATCGTGTTGCTTGCCACATCAATAGCGCCCACCATCACTTTTTTACCACGAATAAGCTCAAGGAGATCCATTGGGACATGGGAGTTGTGGCACTCGAGCGAAATCAGATCGATATTGGATTTTTGCAGTTTTGGAAACGCTTCTTCATATTGCCTCCACTCTGACCCCAGAGTTTTCTTCCAGTCTGTATTGGCTTTGATGCCGTAGCCGTAGCAAATATGTACGGCAGTTTGGCATTTCAGCCCCTCAATGGCTTTTTCTAAAGTGGCAATCCCCCAGTCATTCACCTCATCAAAAAACACATTAAATGCGGGCTCATCAAATTGAATAATATCAACACCAGCAGCCTCTAACTCACGCGCTTCCTGATTGAGAATTTTGGCAAATTCCCAGGCGAGCTTTTCGCGGCTTTTGTAGTGGCTATCGTAGAGAGTATCAATCATTGTCATGGGGCCAGGTAATGCCCACTTGATAGCTTGACTGGTTTGCTTGCGTAGAAACTTGGCATCTTGAACAAACACTGGTTGTTGACGAGATACTTCGCCAACAACTGTCGGTACACTCGCTTCATAGCGATTGCGGATTTTAACGGTTTCCCGCTTCTCGAAGTCAACGCCGTTGAGGTGCTCGATAAATGTGGTCACAAAATGCTGGCGGGTTTGCTCCCCGTCACTAACGATATCGATACCGGCTTGTTGTTGCTCTTGTAAGGTCAGGCGCAAGGCATCCTGCTTACCCTCATGTAATTGATCGCCCTGTAATTTCCAGGGAGACCAAAGTTTCTCAGACTCTGCGAGCCAGGATGGTTTGGGCAAGCTTCCAGCGCTTGAAGTTGGCAATAGGCGATTCATGAAAAATAATCTTATCTATATTTGTTAATTAAAGCGCGTAATTAGCGGCCCACTGATCAAGGATACTTCTGTATGGCTTGATAAATTGTTCTTCAGTAAACTTCCCTTGCTTTATAGCCAGCTGGCTACGCTCTTCCCGGTCATAAACAATTTTAGTCAGTGAATAATCCTGGTGCTTCAAGCTGGGCTGATAGCAGGTCCCCGCTACAGAATTTGCATTGTATATTTCAGGTCGATATATCTTTTGAAAGGTCTCCATCGTGCTGATAGTGCCAATAAGCTCAAGATTCGTATAATCACCAAGCAAATCACCTTGGAAGTAAAAAGCCAAAGGGGCAACACTATCCGGCGGCATAAAATAGCGAACCTGCAAACCCATTTTCTCGAAATACTCATCAGTTAAAGAGTATTCGTCCTGCCGATACTCAACACCCAGCACGGGGTGCCGGTTTTCAGTTCGATGATAAGTTTTACTGCTTGATACACTCAGACAAATAACAGGGGGCTTGCTGAAATTATCCTTGTAGGCATTTGAATTCAGGAACGATTGAAAAATTTTCCCGTGAAGATCACCATAGCCCTCAGGAAGGCTAAACTTGTCTTGCTTCTTGTTATACTCCAACAACAACACGCTAAAATCATAATCCCGCACATATGAAGAAAAGTTGTTTCCTACTATGCCCTCAATCCGTTGATTGTTTTTATGATCAACAATATTCGTCTTCAATACTTCAATGGTAGGAAAGGCTTCTCCGTTGCCTTCAATATCAATATCAACGGAAATAATATCCAGCTCTACAGAGTAACGATCTGCACTAGGGTTGTCCCAATGCGCCAAGGCATTGAAACGACGATCAATCATTCTCAAGGTGTTGAGCAAGTTATCCCGACGGCTCTCCCCTCTCGCCAAGTTCGCAAAATTGGTGGTGATCCGCGTGCTATCCGCTGGACGATAGTTTTCATCAAAGCGTAAATTCTTGATGCTGAATGCAAACTCTTTATTCATTGCGGCCTGGTATCCTGATTCCTAAGACAAAAACTGAGTTCGTGGCTTGGTGATTGACATTGCCAGGCAGGATAAGGCTCTTTATAAATGAACAAAAATGGTATATTTTCAACTATCCATTAAATTTATTCATGGATTGCTCGGGTACAGCTATGCTAGAGCGCACGCACTTAACAATAATCCAGGCCGTAGACCATCACGGTTCGCTAACCGCAGCGGCCAAGCACCTCTGCCTAACCCAGTCGGCGCTGAGCCACACGGTACGCAAACTGGAACAGAACCTCGGGGCCCCTATCTGGTTGCGTGAGGGCCGCAGCTTGCGCTTGACCCAGGCTGGTGAATATCTACTTGGATTGGCCAACCGTGTCCTGCCACAACTGGAACATGCTGAGAGCAAGCTAAAGCAAATGGCTCAAGGTGAGCGCGGTACCCTGCGTATCGGTATGGAATGCCACCCCTGCTATCAGTGGTTACTGAAAGTAGTGTCGCCATTTCTGGAAGATTGGCCGGACGTGGATGTGGATGTTAAGCAGAAATTTCAGTTTGGAGGTCTCGGCGCTTTACTGGGTTACGAAATCGACCTGCTAGTTACCCCTGACCCTTTCTATAAAGCCGGACTGCGCTTCGATCCCGTATTTGACTACGAGCAGGTGCTGGTCGTCCCTCGAGATCACCCAATGGCAAAGCGAAAGTACCTGACAGCAGAAGACCTACGGGATCAGGTGTTGTTAACTTACCCCGTGCCGCCGGACCGCCTGGATATCTATACCCAGTTTCTCAACCCTGTGGGCGTGGTGCCACTGCGCCACAAGACCAGTGAAACTACCGACATCATGCTACAGATGGTGGCCAGCGGCCGCGGGGTCGCAGCCCTGCCTCGCTGGCTTGCAGAGGAGTACTCTACCAAGCTGGCACTTTCGGTGGTGCGCCTCGGACAACAAGGTATTGCCAAACAGATTTTCTTAGGAACTCGTGAAGACGACAGCGAGGTTGAATACCTGAGCGCTTTTATCAAACTGGCCAGAGGTTATGAGCACTCAGAAACTGGGACCTAATACCGATAAGATTTATCGATAACCCCGCAAGAATTCATTAAGCAGCAAGTCTCTATTTGCCGGCAACGAACTAGGTGCAGTAGATCCGAACCCGCCCCACTACACCAATCAAGAAAGGCCTAAATCACAAGATTCTGGCCCCTTCTTTCTCGATTAATTGTTCCGCAGTTTCAGGCTATCTACTTACAAATATCCTGCTTTTGCACCACATCGTATTTCTGCAATAGGGCCTTGTAGCGGCCACTGCTGCACAGCTCTGCCAGCCCGCGATTAAAGTCATCTCGCACTTTTTCATCGCGGAAACCGACTCGAAAGTCTGTCATCATCGGGAATATCTGGAATAGGTCAACCTGAGCCATGGTATGGCCCATTTTATTGCTGTAGTACTTAAATAGCTCCATATCCACCACGGCGACCGCATCTGGCATTTTCCAGAATTGGGCAACCAAGTCACGAGCTGTTGGCGCCTGCATAACATTTTGTTTCTGGGTGCCATTGGGCCCAAACATTTTTTCAAATTCGGGCCCAAGATCCATAGGAGCTCCCTGCCAAGTGATCACTTTCTTGCCCGCGAGATCTGCAATACTGCCAATCTTCATTTCTGCGCTGGCTTTAGCAATAGCGTAATTGGCAAAGCTGATCATATTGTTCGAGTAAAATAGGCCATCATTCTTCTTGAGTACATTCACCGCTGCCTGAACCATACCCTGCTCAAGTGCCGGGGCCGTCTCCGCAAACCCCATCTGTACGAACTCCAACTTATAGCCAGGGAGAGCTTGCCGAACGATATCTATTTCCAAACCACTGGTCGCACCGTCAATCACATAGGGCGGTGCATCCCCCGCGATCGCTACTTTTAACGGAGTTTCGCCGGACTGGGCCAGCACCTGGATGCAGACTCCAAACATCAAGACAAGAAAGGCCAATAGCGAACGCATAAGCTTCTCCACAGTGACAGGAAAATCACCCAGACGCTCTAAGTGTTGGCAGACATCCCCCATTTATCAAGCTTCGCTTCCGGATTACTCTATCCACCCGAAACCTTGAATTCGGCAGTAAACTCCCCATTCTAAAACCAGGCAAATAGTAATTTGTCGCAACTGGGGCATACCGGGTAAAACAGTGATACATGAGATTGCCGATATTCTGATTGAGAATGAAACAAAGCTGCATCAGTTCAAGATACGCAAAGACCCTGAAGTCATATGCAAGCTACTAAGCCCTGATTTTATAGAGGTAGGGAAATCCGGGCGGACCTTTGATTTCAAGGCAATAGTGCGATCAATGCAACAGGAGGAAAATACGGGCTGGGAAATTCACAGCCAAAACTATGAATGCATTCCTCTCTCTGACACAGTCATTATGCTGTTGTATAAATCTGCACGGCGAGGCCAGCAAGGGGAGTACAAGGGGTTTTGTAAGCGATCATCTATTTGGGTTAGAAGTAAAGGGCAGTGGCAAATGAAATTTCACCAGGGGACTCCCTGCCAAGAATTTAAGCTGGAAGATAATATCTCACGCAAACAACCGGCGTTTAAGCTGTGAGTGCTTTTATCGCAATTATCCTGCTGGCCCTGGCGATATGGCTGGTTCCCCACTTCTACCGACAGTGGCGCATTTTTTACCTCCGCTCACAACCCTTAACACGGGAACAGCTACAACTCATTAGGGAAAATCTTCCTCTCTATCACTACCTTAACTCCAATCAACAGCAAGAGTTATGCAGTAATATCGCCCTATTTCTCCACGGCAAAGAGTTTGTCGGTTGCGAGGGGCTTCAGGTCAATGAACGCATGAAGGTGGCCATCGCTGCCCATGCCTGCCTACTCCTATTGGGCCGCAAGAATGAATGCTACCCCAACCTTTACAGCCTGTTGCTCTACCCGGACACCTATGTCGCTCACGAAACACGTCGGGAAGGCTATATAGAAACAGCCAGGCACAGTGCCCGTGAAGGGGAGGCACATTATCGTGGACCCGTAGTCCTCTCCTGGGGTGACCTGGAGAAAGATTTACAATCGCCTGAACGGGGCCACAATGTCGCCCTGCACGAGTTCGCCCACAAAGTCGATGAAGAGGATGGTTACTTTGATGGCCGCCCTCTATTTGAAAGCAGTGATGAAGGGGCCACCTGGGCTGAGGTTATGAGCCGGGAATTCCACCGTTTGAGACAAAGAGCTGAATTCGGTGAGTTTCCTGGTGATACACCCTCTGTGCTCGATTTATACGGCGCCCAGTCTCCCGCTGAGTTCTTTGCTGTAGCAACAGAAAGTTTCTATACGATCCCAACGGCTATGCACGCCTTACACCCGGAACTCTATAAGGAGTTAAGTCATTTCTATCGAATTGATCCCGCCGAATTAATACGCGGAAAAAGTACTGTGGCCTGACAAATACGCTACCAGTCCGGTTTCTGTCTTCCTGCTATGCTTATTTCGTGCACCAGCGGAGTTGGAATAGTGGCCAATACGCATTGTTTAAGATTCGCTCTTGTGGGACTGGTTGTTCTTTTGGCCATGACTCAACCGGCCACAGCAGATATCGCCACAAACCAACAGGATGCAAAAGCTCTGATAGAGCGCCTTGAAAAACTGTATCTCAAGGGCCCTACTCCTGTCTTTGTTCTACAGCTGGAAAAAAATACTCTACCGGACGCTAAGTTACAGGCTTTTGCAATGGAGCAACGCCTTATTAACTTATCGGACTTGAGAAGTAATGCACTATCTCTGCATCGTTTTGGTGGCTTACCGGGACATAGTACCAGAGCATTTTTTACTCGAATTACGACAGCAGAAATTCAAGCTAATACCCTGCTACCCAATCTGATTCAAGCATTGGGCATCTCACCCGAGCAGATCGCCCAGTACCAACCACTCGCAGGTGCCCAAGCCTATCCAGCCTATACTACCTGGCTAGCCAACTACGCTACACCCGCCGAAATTGCCGCTGCCCTGTTAATAAACTTTCAGAGTTTTGGCAAAAATGCTGAGCGCGTTGCAAAAGCTCTCAAACAAAATAAACGCTTTACTAATGAACAGCTCAGTTTCTTAATGACTTTTAGCCAACTTCCAGAAGGGTTCAGGGAACAGGCTATCGATATAATTGCAAGGGGACTAGCTTCAGGTGTTCGAGAAAATGATATTGCCATTCGCGTGCGGTTAATCCAAGCCTATGAGCGGGAGTTTTGGCGGGCATTTGAAACAAGCAACATTCGCAATTAGTACGATAACTCAAATCCTCCAACTTTCCGACATTACTTAACCGCCAAAGAAATACCTAAAATTCTTGACCAACCTAGTAAAAACTACTTTTATTCGTTCAAGCCGAAAGAACTTCCCCTATTACGAAATATATTGTAGACAATGAAAAAAATGGATTTCACAATACTTATATGGGAAGAAAAGGCGGACTTAAAAATGAGCGAATATGCAGAATTCAAAGATGAAAACTTCAGGTTATTAGTCTTGGATAAGTTGATGTACCATTATAAGATAATACAGCCTGAATTCGATATTTTTCAGTTTGCCGATAGTTACACCAAAAGAAATATAGATATAGAAGAAGAAGGGTACGAGCCTATCCCCGAAGCTCTCGACCACTTCCGGTCCATTCCAATTAAGAAAGAATGGCTAAACGATATTACTGACCTTCATCAGGATGGGGGTGGCCATATCTGGTTACAAATCATTCCCTTCTGGTGTGGAACTACTGACGACTTTGATATCCATTCCACCGAAGACACAAACCTCCTACCAAACCTGAAAAAGCTCATACTTTTCTACAATGAAGAAAATCCAGAAATTTTAGAAGATTTCAAAAGAAAAGGCATAGAGGCCAAATGGGTATAACTCTAAAAAATTACTATCAGGCAAAAAATATTTAAATTCTAACCAATATCGTATATCAGTCCGCCCTTTACTTGAAACTAATGTTCTGAGTTTGAGATACCGCCAAGCAGCGACAAAGTAAACCTCAGATGTGAAAATTTTGACTTTCCTCACTTCCAATTGAGTACAGATATTACTTATAGTACACGCAAAATCTGGAACTAATTTAGAAAACACTACTCTATAGCCCCGCAAAAGATCACATCAGCAAGGATTAGTTTGTGAAACGTATTATTTCTTTAGTATCAGCCTCTCTAGTTTGTGTATCATGTGCCACAGTGAAGACAGTTAACCCTAAGAATAATCAGGTAGATATCACTCATAGAGGCCACAAAAGCTATTGCGAAAGTATTCCAAGAGTTTATAGCGGAACCTCTTACTCCTTTTGCTTGCTAAATAGCGAACCCAGTCAGACTGTAAATACTGGATCAACTATCAACCGTGTTCCACTGGTAGCTATAGATGCTGTTTTTTCTGTAGCCGCTGATACCGTTGTTTTGCCGTATACCGTAGTGACTCAGGCGAAGCATGGTAATATCGAAGTAAACTGATATGCTCCACCTGTAGATTAACAATTTTAAAGTAGTTATTAATAAGCCCAACTGAAAAGTCTCTCTTTTAACCACAGAAAAATATTTTTATTGGGAACAGGCCGCGATCACTGATTTTGTCTTACTTTCAAATCCATGATCCGGCCTCTAGCTGCCCCTAGGCTAAAAGCAAAACTAAACAAATTAAATAATATTGATTATTAGGTGGACAAAATTTCTTGGACTTGCCAGAACCAAAATGCCTGCACTATCGTCCCTCCACCTACATATCACACAATTAAAAAGCAATTGGTTGCCTGAAGAATATATGTACAATATGAAAGGCAGACAGCTCCCACCTGCCTCCAAACAACAACAAACAAAGACCAAGAGACATCATTTATAGCTCTCTTTAACTGTCTTATGTTCCAACCTCAAAGTAACAAGAACCCTTAGAGAGAAAACGCTATAGAACTCACTAACTTTGGAGATAACAAATTGCGATATCCAGCAATAGACATCACTAGAGGTATATTAGTAATTATTATGGCCCTCGATCATACTCGAGATTATTGGACTTCGACTCAGTTTGACCCATTGGACCTATCCCAATCCTCCATCGCTTTGTTTTTAACTCGTTGGATCACGCATATATGTGCCCCTGGATTTATATTTCTTACAGGATTGAGTGCCTACTTTCACGGTAAAAAACTTAACTCCAAGCCGGAGTTGGCAAAATTCTTAATACTTCGAGGGTTAGTACTAGTTATCCTCGAACTAACCTTGGTAAACCTCTCTTGGCAGTTTGCTTATAATTACGCTTTTGTACAGGTAATCTGGGCCCTGGGCGTATCCATGATCATACTGGCGGGCTTAATCTATTTGCCAATGATATGGACCACCATCGTTTGCCTGGCCGTAATATCCTTACATGGATACCTGAATGATGACTTCATGCGCCAGCTATTAGGTGGCTATGAATGGCTTTGGATTCTTGCGCATGTACGCACTAGTTTTAGACTTTTCGAGTTCAACACCGGTATTTTTGCTGCTTACAATATTATTCCCCTCTTTGCTCTTATGTACCTTGGCTATGTATTTGGGCCTCTTTACGAGATGGCAAACAAGCAACGAGTGCGTCTACTAATAACAACAGCAACTGCGCTATCGATTATATTTATTGCAGTTAGACTAATAGGCTTTGGCGACCCCAATGATTGGAATTCACAGCAGGGGCTTCCGGGCTTTATCAACACCGCCAAATACCCAATGTCGTTCAGCTATATCCTTATGACAATGAGTATAGTTTTCTTGATCATGGCTATCGTTGAAAATCGGCAAAACCGAATACTGGATGTATTGCTCCTCTTTGGGCAGGCCTCATTGTTCTTCTATTTACTCCATGTCCCAGTGATCAATCTGTCCGCACATCTATGGAGCTACTTAGAGTTTGGAGTAGCAACCAATTTCTTCAACGGCCCCAAAGTATGGCCTGAGGGCTACACACCTAACTTACTGAGAACCTATACTTACTGGATTGCTCTGATAGCGATACTTTACTATCCCTGCAAGAAATATCTTCAAAAGAAAAAAGAAAGTGGATCGGTGATATACTCCTACGTATAACTCTCGGCACAACTTTATTTCGCATATTAAAAATTCTACTCTGGGGTGAGCAAAGCCCCAGAGTTACCTCCCAATCAGGACGATATAGATGTTGCAAAAAATAGACCAATGGATTGATCAAATACTGATAGACTTCAAAGAAGAGAGACAATCTTGCGCAAGGTTCACAGAGAAGTTTTCAGGGTATTATACGGAAGAATTTCTTAGCAAAAGCTACTTTGTAGTGGTTGATAATATTCCAAAACCGAGGTTTCCCGAGCTCTACCAGGCTGGCCTGGGTGACTTTGTCGACATGGAAGTAGCCGGTATCACTTACAAAGATACCTACTTTGTCAAAACACCTTTTGCTGCGGACATTTCCCTCCATTTCCATGAGTTAGTCCATGTCCACCAATGGTCTCTCTTGGGAGCAGAGTCATTTATCAAACGTTATATCAGTGAAATGCAGACCTACGGCTACAACGGTGCACCTCTGGAAAAAATGGCCTACAGCCTGCAAGATAGATTTATGGACAATTGCACTCCAACAGATGTTTTAAGTTACATTCAGAATCATTTGTAAGTACTCAATGATCATTGGACTTCATCTATAAAAAGGTTACCTTCTGGATAAGTGAAAGTGACCTTTGTGCTACCAGCCAAAATTGATCTTATTGACAGGCTAAACATTTCTACTAAAGCCTGATCATCAAGACACAAACTATAATTTATTAAGTTTTATAATTTGCAAGCTCCACACCATGCTACAAGCAACCCGACTCTTCCTGATTTTTGCTGCCCTATCCACCTTAAATCTGGCATCAGCAACAACATGTAAGCCCATATTCAATCACCAAGATGACAAAGTGGCCAAAAACAATCGCTGCACCAAAATCAGCTTTCAACCAAGTAATACGGAAGGATCTGCTGTTATTATTATGGATGAGGACACCAAAGGCTCCTGCGCTTATACATCTGCGGTTCTATGCGGGAATACCGAGATTAGAATGAAAGATATTTCTGCAATTGACTTTAAGGTTGACGTGCCTCCAGGTAAGTGCGGCGCTAAAGAGTGGATTGCCGTTTATATGTTTCCCTGGTGTGAACAACCCGGTGGATGTTGGGCCGGGGGGCAGCGGGAAGTCGATTTTGTAGAAACAACAGGCTCCAATGATCCGGGAGGTTTCGCTTCCAATTGGGGAGGGCTTCCCAAACAGGCGGCGTGGACAAGCCAAACAGGTCCCCTACAGGTGAAGAGTGGTGCCCTACAGCATATAACTTTTACATCCAGGAAAATCATATCGGGTGAAGCTAGTGGAACCTATCAATGGGATATAAGAGTGTGTGAAGCATCTGCGTCCAAGTGCGATCATTCAAATCAGCTTTGGCATGCCTACCGGGAAAAGGGGCCTGCAATTTTTGATGAATCCATGATGATCGTGATCGACAACTGGGGCGTCAACAATCCACCCCAGCCAGGTTGCACGTTAAAAATAACGGATATGCTAATCACCAAATATTAACGATGCTTCTTACAACGATAGGGGGTTAGTGGCGAAAACCCTAATAATCTTTTTTCCACTGTAACTCTACACTACCGGAACCGCTGTCACCGTCATCGGCACTTTTAAACTCCAGGTTGAGGTTATCCCGAAGTTCTATTTGCATCTCCGCCTGCCATGGACTGAGAGGATCGGTACTTCTCTGTAATTCCACATAAATTCGATTGGTAATATATTTGCCCAAGCTCAATGCGTACTCATCACCTTCGTCTCCCTCCTCCTGCTCAATATTGAGTGTATCCAGGTGCAACAGCTCGCGTGTCTTGGCGATAGGATCCAATACCGCTCGACCCGACTGCAAACTGCGTACGACACTAACTAAACGAACAGCTTGTAAAGGTGAAATATCTGATAATGACTTCCCAAAAAGCAACTGCGCCAGAATTTCATCCTGAGAGGCCGAGGGGTCAGAGGTAAATGTAATATCCAAGTCCGCAGCAGTGCCTGATATCTGCGCGGTTATTTCTCCATCGCTATATTCATAGACACCTTCAACCAGGATAGCGACCTCATTATTCTCGAAGCGAATTTCTCCATCTTCCAGATCAAATTTCTTACCGAATAAATCAAAGCTGCCGCGAACAATTGTTAATTCGCCGGAGGCTTTTGGCTTATCTGCGGTGCCTCGAATATCCACCACGCCGCGCAATTGGGAATTTAAGCCAAGTCCGCGCACATAGGATTGTTGGTCCAAAACAATCTCTACATCCAATCCAATTTTGCTAAACAAGGGAGAAGATCGCTGCACCTGTGGGCCATCGACCTGAACTTCCACCACCTGGATTTCTGGAACACTGCTGCCGATCCATTGCTCAATCTGTACAGCCAGCGGCTTCAAAGTGAATCGCCCGGTAATTTCTGCATCCTGGGTTGAGCCCGACAAACGGGCATCACCGGATATTGCACCGCGTACTCCCGGTGAGTTCAGCAAGTGGGCCCGACTGAGGCTTAATACGATATCAAAACTGGGCGAGCTATCCGGAAGTAAAAAGACCGCCCCTCCCAGATTTATCCGCCCACCATCACCATCGGTAGCGCTTCCTCGTACAATCCGCCACTCCTCAGGAGACAGCTGCGCGTAGAAGTTAATATCCGCAATGCGAGTATGGCTCGGTCGGTGCTCATAGCGACCATTACTCAATTCGATATCGCCGGTTAATAGAGGACGCTGCCAATTTCCGGTACCGTCAACATTGAAACTGAGCAAACCGCGCATACGGTGGACACGGGGATCAATATATTCCGCAATCACTGACAAATCGGCCGTACCGCGCCCCTGCAATTGAAAGGGCACATTTCGCAGGCCACCAGTTTGATTATTCTCAGCAAATAGTTGCTCGAAGATCGGCGCAATCAAGACACTTACTTGGCTATTTACCGCGTTGCTACCGCCGTGTTGGGCAATCAGGGATGCATCCAGCTCTCCATTCTCTGTCTGCCAATCCAATACTATCGAAAGCGGTTGAACCTGGATTCCGCGCTGCCCTCGCCCCAGGGCTTCTCCAGTAGCGCGCAACTCCCCTTGGAATTCAGGCTGCTTGGGACTTCCACCAATACTGGCATAAAGGCTGACATCACCATTACCCGCCCTACCGCTGGAAAAACTATTCGCCAAATCCGATAGATCACCCTGGCCGCGCAACTCTAAATCCAGTCGCTCTGCATTCAAGCTACCCAGTATTGATAATTGGTTGCGACCCGCCCAGAGCAGCTCGATACCATCAGTTACCAGACTCCTGTCTGCATAGTCCAAAGTACCCTGTAAATGCCAGGGCTCCAGATGAAACTCTCCCTGGGCGATCAGGTTGGTTTTAATCTGCGGGTTTGAAATAGCCCCATCAATCCTGCCATCCAAGCTCAACTCCCCTTCAAGCGAGTTAGGGAGAGAGAGACCGACGAGATCTACCAGGAACAGCGGTAGATTGCGCGCGCCCATATCAATTTGTAATCGGTCTTGCCTAGGTTCGATGGAGCCATCGGCCTGCAACAATGCCACCCCCACCCGACCCAACTGCTGGGCATCTTCAGCGAGAGCTGTCAGACGGCTCTGGCTCTGTAGGGGCTCCGGCTCCCCTTTATCAAAACCTGAGGCAATCACGGGGGACTGAGGGCCTCTACTCGAGGATGAACCAAACTGGTTGCCATTACCGTTGGTAAATAACTCCAATCGCAAGTCACTGACCTCTATCAGGTCCATATCGCCACTGGCTTCCCCTTTTAAGTTAAAGGGGTAATCCTGCGCGACGCCATTGGAATCCAGTAAAATACTTACCTGGGGATTACTCCACTCCCCCTGGACCGTTACTTCGGAAGATCCCCCTAGGCTTACCCCCTCTGCTGCGGCAACTCCAAGGTCATCGCGCAAGCTAATATTTTTGCCATCGATCTGCCCGTGTAAATCCAACTGCTTCTGTTCAATATCAAGCTGACCGATCACTTCCAGATTGAGCTTCTCTCCGGTAAACACCATTTCATCAATGGTCAGCGCGTGCAGGTTTCCACTTATCGCCGCCGTCAACTCACCCTGTAAGTCGTGGTAAGCACTCACTGCACTCAGAAACAAATTGAGGTTTGGGTTTTTCCATGAGCCGATTGCCTCCACACGCAACTGATGCAAGGTGCCGGATAAAGCAGTGGGGATATCTACCCTATCAGCCCGGGGTAGCGAAGCTGCAAGCCGGCGAATTTCTTCAACACCCAACTCATCAATCTCTCCTACCAAATCCAGTGCTTTCAAATTCGTATCTACACTACCGAGCACTTCGATCCGTGCACCGGCAAAGTGCAAAGACAAGGCCTGCAAGTCAATCACACCTGCCTGGGTATCGACCCGGCCCTCCAATTGCAGGGGCTGCTGCCGGTAGCTGCTTTCCACTTGTAAGCTGCCATTAATATTCGGCTGTTGCAGGGAGCCCTGCACCGAAAAATCTGCGCTGAGCCAACCACTGTCCAGGATATCCTGCCAAGGGCGGGAAAGTGTTAGCGGGATTTGATTGAGGTTAACTGTCCCATTGACACCGTCCGCGCTAATGTTGCCTTTAATCGTACTGCGCCGCTCATCCACTCGCAGCCAAATCCCCGTTGAAGATAAGCGCCAGGGATTGATATCGGCTTCGATACTTCCTGTCAGATCCAGTTGATGTTCTGCTAGAGGAGCTGCGATCGAATTAATATCCAGCAGCAGTTTTTCACCCTGCTTACGCAGGGATAATTCGCCGCGAGCATCCAATACCTGATTTTCCGGCAGATGCAGCTGTCGGCTGACAAACCCCTGGCCCACCTCACTGGTAGAGAAATCGATTACAAAGCGCTCGCGCTGCATCCGGCCATTTACAGTGAGATTAAACTCGGAACCATTCAGCTCACTCACTTCGATAAATAGCTGCGCCGGCTTATCCTGCCATCGATATAGGGCGTTAGCCTGAATAGCAACAGGGGGAATAGCCGTCAACCGGCTGTCCACCAATTGCAGGCGAGCTATATCCAGCTGCGCCAAACGAAACCCAGGAACTAGCAACTCCCAAGTAGTCGATGGCTGCTCCTCACTGACAACTTCAACCTCCTCTTCGCCGGAATCTGCCAGCGCAGAGAGAAGTTCATTGAGGATATTCAGGTTGAGCAGTAAATCTTTGGCCCCCACTCGCTCGATATCGATGGGATTTCGGGACAAGCTGTTGAGATTAACTTCCAGGTCCTGGGCTTCGGCAAGCGTATTAGCTCGATAGTCAATTCTCAGTCGCTCGAAAAACCAAAATCCTAATTTTTCACTGCGAATTCCCTCTGCCTCAATTTCGAGGTCGTCCACCAATTGCTCGGCAGCGTAAAAAGCCCCACGAGTAAGGCCGACGCGCCCCGGTTCCGTGCTGAGGAAATAGATAGCGGACATCAGGAGGAACAGACAAATGCCTGTTACCAGGGAACCCCCAGCACCCAGAGAGCGCCAGAGCCCACGCAGGAAAGCACCCACCCAGTGGGCAGCGCCCAGCGCAAACAGGCCCAACCAGCGCATCAGAATGCCTGCCCCAAGCTCACATACACCTGATAGCGATCATCGATGCCCTCACGGCGATCGAGGGGAAAGGCGATGTCCATGCGGATGGGGGCAAAGGAGGTGATATAGCGCACGCCAAAACCCGTTCCCCAAAACAGGTCGGAAAACTTGGGCGCTGCGTCCTCATAGGCATTGCCGCCATCGAGAAAAATCACACCTCCCCAGGTATCCGTAAAACGAAAACGGCCCTCAAAAGAAATCTCGCTGAGTCCCCGACCACCAATAGCATCGGAGAGGGTTTCCTCACCCTCATCATTAATCTCAATAAGTCGCGGACCCAACTCCTGGTAACCATAACCCCGCACGGAGCCACCACCACCGGCATAAAAGCGCTCATCCGCAGGCAGCTCAAGGTTCGACTCTCCTGTAATTGCCCCAGCTTTCAACCTTATTGCCAAGGTGGGCTTATAACGCCAGTCATCGGCTGTTTTATACGCTGTGAGCTGTAGGGTATTTTTAACAAAGGTGGTATTGGTATTTCTAAGATCGATATAGGGTTTTACTTCCAGCGCAGAAGTGGCGCCACGGCGGGCATCCAGGGGTTTGTCTGTCGTGTTTAATTTAAAGCCCAGGGGGAAAGCTAACAGTGTGTAGTTTTCATCGGGATCATCTGCTTCAACTGCCCCTTCCACCTTCTCGTCCACTTCACTGAATTTCAGCTCGGCGCCCCCACTCAGCGTGCGATGCTTACTGATTTTTCTCGATACCAGTGCACTGAATGTCAGGGACTCTGAACGGTAGGAATCAACATCCTCTCCTTCCAAAGCAATACTGGCGGTCAAGCGTTGCTTGTCATGGAAGAAACGGGGAATAGTGAGCTTGCCTTCCAGGGTTTGCTTTACCTCGTTCAGCTTACTTTCGACTTCAATTTTTTCCCCACGATGGAAAACATTGCGATGTTCCCAGGCTGCTGAAATACCGGCTCCCTCATCGGAGGTGTACCCCACCCCCAAGGTTATGGTGCGGTGATTGCGCTCCTGAATAACAAAAGTAACATCCACCAACCCATCGTAGGGTTCAGAAACTTCAGTATTTACATTGGCAATTAAGTTGGTGCGCAGCAGACGCAACTGCGCAGCATCCAGTTTACTGCGGCTGAAGCAATCCCCGGATTTAATCTTGACCTTATCCAACAGGTAGTCCTCTTCGATAGAGGTGACTCCTTCAATGCGGACTTGGCCAACATGGACTTCGGGACTGGGGGCCACCCGATATTCCAGTCTCGCAGCAGCTTCCCGGTGAATCACCGTTGCCTGGTAGCTGACATCCACATTCAACAGACAGGCATTTTCATTGAGGTACTTGGTAATTTTTTCTACGCCCTCAAGTACCTTGCTGGCAATCAGGGGATCTCCAACATGGATAGGCAAACCACTAAAGCCTGCCCGCAAACCGGCCGGCATAATAATATCCAGGCTCTTGATATGGTACTGGGGGCCGGGAGTGACACTATAGAAAATTTGGTTGCCAGAAACAGACTCATACACAGTGGCATCATAATATCCCTGCGCACGCAGTAATTTTTCCAGGTTACCCCGCTCATAGTGCGCAATATCTGCCGGATCTTCGTAGTTTTCCAGCGCACTACTGTTCTTGCGCAACTCGTTGAGTTCGGAGGTCAATTTTTCCTGCAGCTGGGGATCGCCCTGCACCAGCAGGGTAAAACCCGGCAAGCGATCAAAAAATGGGATGGCTGCTGCCAGCTGCATTGGCAGCGCTAGAAGGGCAACAAGTAGGGAGACAAAGAGAATTCGCAAGATCTTTATCCAATGTCAGTAGCGGCTACTCCGCAAAAAATCCGGGTATCCGTTCCCTCCGTAGGCTGGAATATCCAGCTGATGACAACAGCTGGGATAATTAAATCGACTTATTGAGCAGCCAATAAGCCGATTCGGCGTTTGGGACTTCTATGGCTGTGTGCCTTGGCTGGGCATTAAGGGATTACAATCCTGGATAATCACCCGCCCTTCCAGAATATTTCCTTTGGAATACTCCGTGAAAATACACTGGTTAGTTTTGGGGTTATAATTCTCGATCCACAAATTATCTTCCTTCCAGGTGGCGCCGATATGGCGGTACCCATCGGGCACAGAGATACGCATGACCCCGCCAAAGCGCTTCACGAAAACCTGCTCATAGTGAAAGTAGTAGGCAAGCCAGCCGCCAACAAAGAAAACCGCAGCCACGATTGCGCCGATCTTAAGGCTGCCCAGGCGACTGCCGATAAAAAGAGAAGCAATAACCAGGGCAATCACCGCTGCCCAGTACAAATAAGTAACCATGACTGTTTTTCTACCGTGAATTATTGGTGTTTATAAAGTGAAGGGTAGCGCAGAACCGCAGCAAACTAAATGGCGCCGGGTTACGCTCCCTTACTCCTAAGGAGCCTCTGAATAACTCCGTAATGCCTCTGCGGGCCTTGAAGGTTGCAGATGTTAGGCGCAGCTCGCCGCGAATGGCCGTAGCCCTTTGCAAGAGCTGCAACGCAGCAGCTGTGGCCTTCAAGGCCCGCCCTTCGGGGCATGCAGAGGTATCACGGAGTTGTTCAGAGGCTCCCTAACTTACTCCTCTGCCAACTCCGGCAGCTTTTCAAATAGCGATAAGGCTTCAGGGTTGGCCAGGGCCTCTTTATTTTTAACCGGTTTACCCTCCACCACATTGCGCACAGCCAGTTCCACAATCTTACCGCTGATAGTTTTAGGAATATCCGCCACCTGGATCACCTTGGCCGGTACATGGCGAGGCGTGGTATTGGCGCGAATCGTGGAGCGGATTTTCTGGGTCAGATCCTCGTCCAGTACAACACCCTCTCGCAAAACCACAAACAGCACTACCCGTACATCGTCGTGCCAGGGCTGGCCGATACAGATACTATCTAGCACCTCCTCGACTTTCTCCACCTGGCGGTAAATCTCTGCGGTTCCGATACGCACACCGCCGGGATTAAGTACTGCATCGGAGCGGCCATAGATTACAACACCACCGTGTGCCGTAATCTCGGCATAGTCCCCATGCGCCCATACACCAGGCCAATTTTCAAAGTAAGCACTGCGGTACTTGGCTCCATCTGGATCATTCCAGAAGCCAATCGGCATACAGGGGAAGGATTTGGAGCAAACCAGCTCCCCTTTCTCTTCAACCACTGGACTGCCCGTATCATTCCAGACTTCCACCGCCATACCCAAGCCGCGACACTGCAATTCACCGGCATAGACCGGTAAAGTTGGGTTGCCAAGGGCAAAGCAAGACACAATATCGGTGCCGCCGGAAATAGAGGATAAGCAGAGATCTGCTTTTATATCTCTGTAGACGTAACGGAAGCCTTCGTGGGCCAGCGGAGAGCCTGTGGAGAGCACCGCACGCAATTTCTCCAGTTTGTGGGTCTCCCGGGGTTTGCAGCCACTCTTCTCCAGCGCAGCAATATATTTGGCACTGGTGCCAAACACACTGATTCCCTCTTCATCGGTCATATCCCATAGACTTTGGGATGAAGGGTAGAAAGGTGAGCCATCAAACAGTACTAGAGTCGCCCCACAAGCCAGGCCACTCACCAGCCAGTTCCACATCATCCAGCCACAGGTGGTGAAGTAGAAAAGTGTATCCTCACGGCGCAGATCGCCGTGCAAGCGATGCTCCTTCAGATGTTGGAGCAAAGTGCCCCCCACTCCGTGGACGATGCACTTGGGTACACCAGTAGTACCTGAGGAGTACATGATGTACAGGGGGTGATTAAATTCGGTTTGTACAAAGGAGAGTGCGCGAGCGGGCGCCGCTGCTTCAAAAGCTTGCAGTAGTACCGACTTACCCAGCGGCTCTGCCGCTAGTACCTGAGCAGTTTCCTCTTCTGAGCGCGCAACCGGTACCACTACCAAAGTTTCTATGGATTCGATTCGCTGCATGATCTCACGCAGACGCGGCAGTGAATCAATAACCTTGCCGTTATAGAAGTATCCTTCACAAGCAAATAGTACTTTCGGCTGCACCTGGCCAAAGCGGTCAAATACTCCATTGATACCAAAGTCTGGTGAGCAGGAGGTCCAGATAGCACCGAGGCTGGTGGTGGCCAACATGGCCACTACGGTATCAATCACATTGGGCATAAAGCCCGCTACCCGATCCCCCTCAACAACGCCCTGGGCAACGAGGGCCGCTGACAGGCGCTCCACCCGATCGTACAGCTCCTTGTAGCTCAGCTCACGGCGGCTACCGCTCTCCAGGCGCTCGACCAGGGCAGCCTTGTCATCGCGAAAACGCAGCAGGTTCTCAGCAAAGTTCAGGCGTGCCTGTGGAAACCACTGCGCACCGGGCATGGAATCGTTACTGAGTGTCTCATCACCCTTATCTGCAGCAATAACTCCGGTGTAATCCCACAACTCCCGCCAGAAAGCTTCGCGATTATCTACTGACCACTGATATAAGGCCTCGTAATCATTGAGATCCAGCTGGTATTGCTGGTTGACCCTGCGACGAAACTCATCCATCTGGGTGGCGGCAATAGCCTCTGCGCTGGGTTGCCAGAGCGGTTGGGAGTTGTCCTTCATTTCAACAGACCTTGTGGCTCATTATTGTGTTTTCGAATCGCCCTCTCGGGCACAAGGGGAGCAATCATGCCCTGCCCCACCACTTAAAACTATTTTAATCTTTTTTAGATTTATTAAATAAAAGTTAACATAACCAAATCTATCAACTCCCCAGGGATCTGCCGCCGTGAGTGCCACAATCAAACAACTACGCGCCTTTGTCACAGTGGCCCGCAGCCGCAGCTTGGCCCAGGCCAGCGCTCAATTGCACACTTCCCAGCCAGCCCTGTCCATTGCCATCCGCAATCTGGAGGATGCGACTGGCGGTCCGCTTTTCAGTCGAGAAGCCCGCCAACTCACTCTCACCCCAGAGGGTGAGGAATTTCTCTCTCGCGCCGAACAACTACTGCACAACTGGGATCAATCCCTGGATGCGGTACAGCAGGCCTTTCGCCTGGAGCGTGGGCAGTTGCGCTTGGCAGTAATTCCCGCCTATGCGCTCAACCAACTCCCCCAATTATTAGCCAAGTTTCACCGCCAATACCCACAAATCAATATCCTGTTGGAAGATGTGGTGATGGAACGAGTAACCCAAGCGGTGCAGGATGGCCGGGCAGAGCTGGGCATCAGTTTTCACCCCGAGGATTTAGGTGGGCTTGAGTTTGTGCCCCTACACCGGGATCGTTTTATCGCAGTCATACCACCCCAGCACCCCCTCAGCGAAAAAGGAAAAGTGCGCTGGAGTGACCTGGCCAGTTTTCCTTTTATTGCTATGAACCGCGGCTCAGCGGTGAGGCGCTGGACCGATGAGGCCTTCGGGCAAAGTGGCAAAGGCGTTCACTATATCTGCGAAGCTAATCAATTAAGCACAATCGGCCAGTTAATACGTGCGGGAATGGGGATTAGTGCAGTACCGAGCTTGTGTGAAACACAGGTTCGGGAATATGGACTGGAATGCCTGCCGCTATCGGCGCCAGTAGTGAGTCAGGAGGTGGGGGTGTTATTAAAGAGCCGTGGCACCTTGTCGGCACCAGCAACCGCGTTTTTATCCGCGATTACTGGTTGAGGTCTATCAAAGCACCTCTACTTATTTGAGCGACTAGTGACTGCTGGTTGCGCGCAGCATCCAAGCCGTTTTCTCGTGAACTCTCATACGATCAGATACCAGGGCAACTGTAGATTCATCTTCTCCCGCCTGGGCATCTTTTAAAACTTCACGACAAGTTTTGATCACTTGCTCATGCCCTTTAGTGAGAATTTTTACCATTTCTTCCGCCGGTGGTACCTCAACAACTTCTTTGATGGAGCTGAGTTGAGCAAAAGCCTGGTAAGTACCGGGAGCGGAAACCCCGAGGGTACGAATGCGCTCGGCAATATCATCTACTGCAGTGGCCAGCTCGGTGTAATGCTCTTCAAACATCAGGTGTAATTCGCGGAACAGAGGCCCAGTAACATTCCAGTGGAAGTTGTGGGTTTGCAGGTAAAGGGTGTAGCTATCTGCCAACAAATGTTTCAAACCGGCAGCAATCTTTTCCCGATCCTTTTCACTGATACCAATATCGATTTTTTTCATAATACAAATCCCTCTTCCAAAAACTGTTGTCACCGAAATGGTTATAAGGCCATTTTGGTACCTTTATTCACTTCTCACAAGCTATCGAGCCAATAGCTTATTTATATAGACAAGTAAGATTTATAAGGTACAAAAATGGCGTGAATTTTAACCCGGCTATTGGAAGAAAATTTTGCGACAAGACATTGCCAATAAGGGACTATCCAAATAAAACTATTTATCGAGACCCCCGCTGAAAACACAAGAAGTCAGGCACTACAAACCGGGCAATTACTATGGCTCGGCAGCTGCAAAGTTTGCAGAGCTAAGGTTTCCGTCTCGATTAAGTGCAATTTATTCAAGCTCGATACCGGCAAATCCATCAGGTATTTCATGGCCTCCAGAGCCTGCATGCTACCAACTACCCCCAGCGCAGGGCCGATCACACCTGCTGTAGAGCAGTTCTGGACTTCAGCCTGCTCCTGGGGCGGAAACAGGCAGGCATAACAGGGACCTTTTCCTTCAGAAAAATCAAAACTAATCAGCTGGCCGGAAAAACCCTGCACCGATGCCATTACCACCGGACACCCGGCCTGATAACAAACCCGGTTGATCGTATGGCGGATTTCCAGGTTATCGGTGCAGTCCAACACCAGATCCACCTGTTTTACCTGCTCGCGCAGCCAGGATTCATTCGCCATTTGGCTGTGGGGGTGAATGCGAATAGTTGGATTGGCTGCAGCCAATTGTTGTGCAGCCACCATGGCTTTGGATTTTCCCTGGTGATTGGTTTTATACAAAACCTGGCGCTGTAAATTGGAGAGATCGATATGATCACCATCCACCAGGTGCAGCTCTCCAATACCGGCTGCGGCCAGATACATCGCTGCCGGGCTGCCGAGCCCACCTAAACCAACAATCATAATTCGAGCAGAAGACAGTTTTTTCTGCCCTTCTTCACCCACCTGGGGCAACATTATTTGGCGACTGTAACGCTGTAATTCCTTACTACTTAACATGGCTCTACTTCCGCATGCTTACCTTTCAACAGGACATTAAAATCGGCAACCGCCTGCTTGTAATCTTTTGCTTTAGTAATAGCGCTGACCACGGCGATACTGCCAACGCCACTAGCGACAACCTCACTGGCCCGCTGCATATTAATACCACCAATTGCCACGAGTGGATAATCGGGCAATAGTGCCGCCATTCGTGCAAGTTTCTGCACGCCCTGCAACTGATCCGACATATCCTTGGTGTTGGTCGCATAAATTGCACCAATCGCCAAGTAGCTGGGGCGATAACGGTAGGCCAATAGTAATTCATAGAAGCCGTGGGTACTGATACCCAGCTTCAATCCTGCCGCTTGAATTGCTCTGAGATCAGCAGACTGCAAATCCTCCTGGCCCAAATGCACGCCGTAGGCACCGCACTCAATCGCCAACTGCCAGTAGTCATTGATAAACAGGCGCAGGTTATACGTCCTGCCAATAGCCACTGCACGCTCAATCTGTGCGCGCAGGTCCCCACCCGGATTCTTTATTCGCAGTTGTAAAGTACGCACCCCCAGCTCAGCCAGGCGCTGCAACCACTCCACTGTACCCACTACCGGATATAAACCCAATGCTTGAGAGTCTGTTTGGGCAAACCCTTGAACAAGAGGCTGGGCCGCACCAAAACCATAATCCAGCGCACGCTCTTCTCCCGGCACTAAAATCTCCGGGAAGTCGATTAAATCCAGGGGCCAGCCACAGTGGCCTACAGGTCCAGCACCAGCGCCGATATGTGCATTATTTCCCCGGCGCAAGCCCCGCTGTACATAGGCTTTACCCACAACGCAGGCATCTCGCAACGGGTAGCCCAAAGCGCGACAAGCGGTAATAGCGGAGGACAGAGTGCAGCCAGTGCCATGTGTGCCTGCACTGGACACTTCCCGACCAATAAACCAATCGGCCTTTTCACCATCCCACAGTAAGTCGGAAACTTCTCCCGCACGCAATTGCGTATGGCCGCCGGTAACTAAAATTGCAGTACCGCCGTGGGCGTGCAACTGACGCGCAGCTTGCACAATAGATTCCGCACCCGTGACACTGGCTCCGGTAAGCCATTCCAATTCATGTAAATTGGGAGTAACCAGATCACACTGTGGCATCAACTGAGCCAACACCGTTGCGGTAATATTCCCTTCGGTGAGCCCGGCTCCGTTGGTAGCAACAGCAACCGGGTCGTAAATAACCGGAACCGGTTGCACCGCTTTCAGCTGGCGCAGGAAATCTGCCACCGCAACAACTTGTTCAGCATTCGCTAGCAGACCGATTTTAATTGCGGCAGGAAATAGATCCCGCTGTAAAGCCTGTAACTGAGAACCCAAGACCTCTAGGGAAACTGCATTAATTGCAGTAACTTCCACCGTATTCTGTGCAGTATTGGCCGTGATAGCACTACAACCATGGCAGCCGAGGTCGGCAAAAGTCAGCAGGTCCGCCTGAATGCCGGCGCCACCGCCGGAGTCACTGCCGGCAATGGTCCAGACAATTGGCTTTTTCAATTGGAGTTGATCGCGCATAAAAATACTAATCCTGCAATATGCTCTCTGCCTGCTGCCAGAAAGGCATATCCAGGGTGGGGGTGCTGGGGCTGGCAGTTTGACGCCTGAGCATCAAGCCGGCATTAAAGGCGGCGCGCCCGGATTCCACAGCCAGTTTAAAAGCATTAGCCATCAGTACCGGATCCTGGGCTTTTGCAATCGCGGTATTCAATAACACCGCATCAAAGCCCATCTCCAGTGCTTCTGCCGCCTGTGATGGCGCACCGATTCCGGCGTCAATAATAAGCGGTACATCACTCAGACGCTCGCGCAGTGTTTGTAGGTTATATTTATTGAGCAGCCCCTGTCCGGTACCGATGGGAGCCCCCCAGGGCATTAATACCTCGCAGCCCACATCCAAAAGTTTTCGACACAGCACCAGGTCATCTGTGCAATAAGGCAAAACCTTGAAGCCTAACTGAATTAATTCCCGTGCAGCTTCTACCAGACCAAAGGGGTCTGGCTGCAAATTGTAATCATCACCAATCACTTCCAGCTTGAGCCAATCGGTCTGGAAAATTTCCTGGGACATTTTTGCCAGCTCCACCGCTTCTCGCGGCGATTTACAACCGGCGGTATTGGGCAACAACTGACAACCGGACTCGCGAATATAATCCCAAAATCGATTGTCTTGCTGCTGTGCCGGATTTTGCCGGCGTAGAGACAAAGTAATAATTTCCGAAGCTGAGGCTTGCACGGATTCGCGCATAATCGCTGGGGAGGGATACAGGGCGGTGCCCACCAAAAGCCGGCTGTTAAATGTTTTTCCGTAAAGTGTTAATAGATCGCTCACCTTTACCCCCCCACTACCGGAGCAACAATATCCAGGCTATCGTCGTTATTTATCTCAGTATTGCTATATTCCGTACGGGGAATAAATCCACCGTTGACCGCAACGGCAAACGTTTCTCCGCGATAGCCGAGCTGCTGTAAAAGCGCAGAGAGTTTTAGCGGGGATTCAAGGCTCTGTGTTTCCCCATTAATTAGTACCTGCATCAAACCACCTGTAACAGTTGTTGTGCCACTTGATTCTCCACTTGCTCCACTACTGCCGGCGCTAAAAGATAACCGTGACGGTAAAGGCCATTCACCCTAATCAGCCCGTCCTCGCTGTGGATATAAGGCATATTATCCATAGTGGCGGGGCGACAATTTACGCGGGTCTCAACAATACGAGCCTCGGCAAAAGCCGGGTTGAGGGAGTAAAGCGCGGAAGACAATTCCATACTGGAGCGCACGGAAATGGGCGACTGGTCTTCACTCTCAATTTCCGTGGCGCCAATTACTGTGCGTCCATCGCTGCGTGGTACAGCATAGAGCTTATAGCGCGGGTGGAGCAGACGCACTGGACGCTGCAAAACCACTTCCCGGGATTCCACCACCATCACCTCACCACGGACACCGCGTAAGCCTTCAATCTGCCCCTTGGCACCGAGACCACGGCAGTCGATCACGCAATCAAATTGTTCGCGCTCCGAGTTCACAGAGATATACCCGACTTCGCAATTTACCTTGCTGTGCTCTCGCAGAGTGACAGCTCCTCGGCGCAATACTCTGAGTAACGCAGGCAATAAGCGGTGATTATTGATATCCGCCTCACCCCGCAGGTAAAGCCCCTGTTCAAAGCCGTGTAAGGAGGGCTCTAATTTCGCTAAAGTATTACTATCGAGTGGCTGCACCTGCTTCCTGGCAGATTCACCCAACTTGCCCTGTAACTCCCGCAGGAATTGCAGCAGCTCACTTTTATCCTTGCCGTGAGCAACCAGCACTGAGCCCGCCCTGCGGTATTCCACGTCCTGCCCACTCCGCTCCTCCAGCTGCCGGGCCCACTCAGACCAAAGCTCAAGGCTTTTCAGCCCCAGGTTGTAAATCTGTTTATCGCTGTGCACCAATTCCGATAGTGGTGAGATCATTCCCGCTGCCGTCCAGCAGGCTCCCCCGACTGGCGCCGACAGATCACCCGCTTCAAACAGGGTAATATCCAGTTCCCGTTGGCAGAGCCGCCAGGCGAGCAAGCGACCTAACAGGCCACCACCGGCAATAGCTACTTTGGCTTTGGCTTTGGTTTCGCTTGTCACAGACCACCTATCTTCGCAAATCCAAATCGACACTCAGCAATATGCTCTACGCACTCGCCGTACTTTTGCTATCCGATTCTTGGGGGAGAGGACTCTCCCCCAAAATACTCATCAGCCTTTGTGATAAATCTCGCTACCCATGTCCTTAAATTTAATCGACATTTCCTCCATGCCCTGTGCCGCTTCCTGCTTGGCCGCATAATCGCGCACATCCTGGGTAATTTTCATGGAGCAGAATTTCGGGCCGCACATGGAGCAGAAGTGAGCTACCTTGCCGGATTCCTTTGGCAAGGTTTCATCGTGATAGGTGCGTGCCCGCTCCGGGTCCAAGCCGAGATTGAACTGGTCTTCCCAACGGAATTCAAAGCGGGCTTTTGACAGGGCGTCATCGCGCTTCTGTGCCCGCGGATGCCCTTTGGCCAAGTCTGCGGCATGAGCCGCAATCTTATAGGCCATAAGGCCCTCTTTAACATCCTCTTTATTGGGTAGGCCCAGGTGCTCTTTGGGGGTCACATAGCAGAGCATGGCGCAACCGTAAGTGCCGATAAGTGCAGCGCCGATGCCGGAAGTAATGTGGTCGTAGCCGGGAGCAATATCGGTGGTCAATGGACCTAGAGTGTAGAAAGGTGCGCCGTGGCAGTGCTTCAGCTGCTCATCCATATTTTCTTTGATCTTATGGATAGCCACATGACCGGGGCCTTCGATCATCGTCTGAACATCGTGCTTCCAGGCAATTTCAGTCAGCTCGCCAAGCGTGTGCAGCTCGCCAAACTGGGCTTCATCGTTAGCATCCGCAATGGAGCCCGGGCGCAGGCCATCACCGAGACTAAAGCTCACATCGTAAGCCTTCATAATCTCACAGATTTCCTCGAAGTGGGTGTAGAGGAAATTCTCTTGGTGATGGGCGAGACACCATTTGGCCATAATGGAACCACCGCGAGAGACAATCCCGGTCATACGTTTGGCAGTGAGCGGCACATAGCGCAAAAGCACGCCAGCATGAATAGTGAAGTAATCCACCCCCTGCTCCGCCTGCTCAATCAAGGTGTCGCGGAACACATCCCAGTTAAGATCTTCAGCAATTCCGTTTACTTTCTCCAGCGCCTGGTAAATCGGCACAGTACCGATGGGCACTGGCGAGTTGCGCAGAATCCACTCGCGGGTTTCGTGGATATTGGCACCGGTAGACAGATCCATCACCGTGTCCGCGCCCCACTTGGTAGACCAAACCAGTTTCTCCACTTCCTCTTCAATGGAAGAAGTCACAGCTGAATTACCAATATTTGCATTCACCTTGCACAGGAAGTTGCGCCCGATAATCATCGGCTCCACTTCCGGGTGATTAATATTCGCCGGGATAATTGCCCGCCCTTCTGCAACTTCCCGGCGCACAAATTCCGGCGTGATTTGCTCGGGGATGTAAATACCATCACGTGCCTTCTGGTATTCACTTTCACTCATTTCCGCTGCCAACTTGGCTCGCCCCATATTTTCGCGCACAGCGATAAATTCCATCTCTGGGGTAATAATGCCGCGGCGGGCATAGTGCATCTGAGATACATTCTGTCCCGGTTTGGCCCGGCGAGGGCTGGGAAGGTTTTCAAAGCGGATATGATCCAGCCCCTGGTCCGCCATACGCTTCTGGCTGTAGGCCGCCTGGCGAGAATCCAGCAGTTCAGTATCTCTACGGGCCTCTATCCAGCCCTGGCGCAATTTGGGCAGCCCTTCCCGTACATCCACTTTAAATTTGGGCTCGGAATAGGGGCCCGAAGTGTCGTAAATGGTGAGGGGCTCATTGGGTTCAAACACCGGATTCTCTGCATCCCCCCCTACCAAACTATCTCCCAGACAGATCTGACGAGCACCAACCTGGATGTCGGCAGTTTCACCGGGCAAATACACCTTGCTCGAGTTAGGGAAAGACTGAACCGTGAGATTCTCAAGAAATTCTTTAGCGGAATCGCGACTGGCAGCGCGGGAGGACTTTCCGGCTTTACCGGATTGTTCAATGATCTCAGACATGCGTAACCTTAAAACTTGGGAATTTAAAGGTCGCAGCATCCAGGGCACATACAAAGAGAAAAGACGCCAAACTGTAACAAAACAGGCGACTTCAGATCTTGTTCCCTACGCGGGGGTTACCCCGATCAGGTTCAACGGATCTCGCAACAGCGATCTCAGCCCACAGGCACTCCGACAAGTAGAGCGCAGTATAGTGGAAGCACCAGAAGAAGAACAGATGGCATAAAACTGCTCCAGAAAAACTAAAGCTTTGAAACGCCAATAAAGTAATCAATGCTCTCGGCGACAAAACTCCAACAGACTTCAATTTATTGATAACTGACCAAAGGGTCTCAAGCATTCACCACTCACAATATCTGAGTGCGTCCTACACTCCTTCTCGTTTACCGGAGCAGTGAATAAAACGATAACAACTTACGGCGAAAGTCGGTGTGGGAGAAAATACAATGTTGAATAAATATGGAGTTCTAGTAACGCTCTGTTTGAGCATCTTATCGATACAGCCAGCAATGGCAGCCCCCTCCAAGTCTGTTGCTGCGGGTGACAGTATTACCATGGCATTCGGTGCAGACTGTACCCGCAATAAGTATTTCTGGGACCTATTTTGTCTTCTCGGCGGGGACCAACCCGAGCATTCCTGGTTTGATGGTGACGACAATTCAGTGGAGAGTGTTCACGATAAATATAAAGTTAACTACCCCAATATGGCTGCCAATAAAAGCGCAGCAGAATCCGGTGCTGAGATGCGTAGTGGAGGCGACAATTTCTCCACTCAAGCCGATCGGATTCTATCCCAAAGTAATTTACCTGATCATGTCGAGGTAGTATTGGGCGGTAATGACATCTGTAACCGGGATTGCGTCGATCCAGCCAACTGTAACGATCCACTCTACACCGATAGCGAGTGGCGCTCGGCAGTTCAAGCTGGACTGGACAAATTAGTCGATGGACTCCCTAACGGATCAACGATAGTACTCGGCTCAGTACCACGAGTACACGATCTCCGGGCAGCTGGTCTGGATAAGCAAAGCGGTAATTCCCGCGTAGATTGCGAGAGTGTCTGGTCGACTTTCGGAATTTGCCGAATTGCAACAAATGGCGGCTCGATGAATGGAGAGAGCTTTGCTACTCGTTATAACGGAATAGCCGCAGCCCAACAACGTTATAATGAAATCCTTGTTGAGGAAGCAGAAAGTTACAACGGTATGAATGGGGTAGAAGTTGTTGCTGAATATACCGGTGAGGATGAGTTAAATGCCGGGACTTTTCAGTTTAATAAAGATGATATTGATGGTGGGGACTGTTTCCACCCAAGCATTCAAGGACAAAATATTGTTGCTGATCTACTGTGGCAAGGAAATCCGGATAAATAAGTAACTTTTACTGCTCGGTAAATTCAGGGCCCGCAATAATATACTGCGGGCCCTAATCAATTCACTTACCTAAATCCTCATCAAAGTAACCATTCTCTTCAACCACATACTGCAATCTATGCGGCAAACCTTTTCTCATAAAGGCGACATCAATTACTTTTCCACTGGTAAGAGCATTCCACAGCTCATTCTGACCACTGTGGACCCAACTGTCATTGACTCTCAACAGCACATCGTTTTCCTCGAACCCAAGTGCAGTAAAGAACTCATTGTTAGCCACACCCTCCAAGCGCATCAAATGGTGGCCCTCAACTTCCAGCTCCGCCTCAATAAATTTAGCCTCCAAGAATTCTCGTTGTTCGAGTTGCTTCGCCAACCACTCTTGCCCAAGAGTCAAGACACCAGCCGGCTCGATTAGTTTTTTACCGTTTTCTCCCTGAGGCTGTTCAATACGTTTGCGCAGATCCTCATCGTGCTGATGGGACAAAGTTAAAGGGATAATATTACCTTCTTCACCTTGCAATAGCAGACGCTCCAGGGAGCCCTGATTATCAATAACGGCATAGTGCCCTTTCAAACGCTTCAGAAAGACATCTTTAAGAACAGACTGCCCCAGTGAAAAATTCTGTGCCTTCTGCCCATTTACTTCTATTAAAGCTTTGGACTTATTCTCTATACTCGATTCACTAACTCCTACCAGGGCAAGAGGTAGATCCGTAACAGGTAATTGATTTTCAGTATCTTTTTGTTGTTTCCATGTATATTTTTGCTGAGGATCTATATCAAGCCTGATTAGTTCCTTTTCTATCCAGTAAGAATATTGCTCAAATGATCGTGCGCCCTTTAGATACAAACCGTTTATAAAAACAACCGGCACATTTGTAAGGCCAAGCCCTAAAGCAATTTCCTGATCCCCAAGAACAACTTCTTTATAATTCATATCTCCAATACAGGTTTTAAATTGCTTGTCATCGATCAGTAAACTGCTTGCGGTCTGGGAGTAAGATTTCTCACCAAGGTTTGGAGTTTTTGCGTATAAGGCGTCGTGATATTCCCAAAAAATATTGTGCTCACCAGCGCACTTAGCCGAAATAGCAGCTTTGATACCCTCCCGATGGAACTTAAGGGGAAAATCAAAATTTACCTGGCGAACCCAACCAGAATAGTCACTCAACAAACGCCTCAAGGTTGGCTGAAAGGATTTACAGTGGGGAGATTGAAAGGAGCAGAACACAGCAATTGTTATAGGCGCTTCGGGATTTCCTCGAGCGGCGCGCCCGCCATAATCAAGATCTATCCGTGGTGGCTCTGGAACGGGAAGCATAACTTCTATTTCTTGACCATCTTTTGCTGTTTTGGCAATCATTTCATGCAGCTTGTTGAGACGTAATTTATGCTCCATTTCAGCAATATCATACAACACAAGCTGGAGCTCCTTATCCAAGGCCTCCACGCTGACCTCCTGGCCATCAATCCGTGCAGCTATATGTTGTTGATCAAGTACTTTAGTTCCTACTGTTATTTCCGCATCCTTTGAACACCCCCCCATTAGGCTCAAAATACCCAACGCCATTAACTTTGCTATAACATTCCTTAGTCGATTCACTGGTAATTCTCCTTTTACCGGTTTTGACCAATCTTACTCACCAATTCTCATTTCAGCCGCTTACAGCAAGCTTTATTCAGAACGTGTTCAAAAAATGAGAACCAGGCAAGCTTTTTGGCATCTAAGCTAACGTCTCTCCAGTAGAGGGAATATCCAACAAACTAACCCTGAGTAATTTCGCGAGCCTATTCGATCCTTAGATCACTGCCCCCCATATGAAATCGCTTTTAAAACTACATGGGAAAATCTTGAAACCAAAACAAGCAATAGATCATATCGAAGTATCCAATAAGAGCTATAGCCAAAAGTATCGATTGCAGGAAACTCCAAATCGTCTATAAGAAGACGCTTTAGCGGAAGAATAAATTCAAGTCTCCTACAGTGATGCCAGATCCGTTTATGACGGGGACAGTAAAAATAGAGAATCTACAGTCAATCTACGGCCAAATACTCAGATGTACTACAATTACTCAACGGTACTCTACTGAAAATTCATAGCTCGAGTTATTGGTACAACTTTCGCAATGGATAACATCACCATGATACGACTACCACTTATTACCATCGTTTGACTTCACAGCGAGCCTATAGACCTTGTTAAATAGATGGATAGCTTAGTTGTGTTAATCATAAGCACCCTCAAGATACACCCGACACCAGACCAAATTTTTATATTCCACAGTAAAAAAGTAAAAGTAACTCTCAAGGAGAATAATTCTTTTGGGCTAAAGAAACACACATCTAATTCACCACTATGACTGGTTCGTATGGATCAATGAAAGAAAGCCAGCATACCTTTGAAAAATTTTCAGAAATACAAGACCTGAAAAGAATACAACTGGTTGTTGGTGGTCTTGGCTTTATAGGCCAGTACTTAACATGGGGATTATTACGAAAAGGTTTTAAAGTAGTTTTAATTGCGCGAAATGATATTCATGATCGATTCGAGCAACTAAAACAAAGAAATAGTTTTGCCAATCCTATTTACAAACTTTCGAAAAATGATTTCGACCGACTTATAATCATTTCAGGAGACTTGAACAGGCCAAAGCTCAGCTTAAGTTCTAGGTCTTACAGACAACTACTCTCTCTACACATTGGTTCAATTTGGAATTGTGCAGCTGACATGCGCTATAGCTATAGCAACCTACAACAAAGCATTAATACAAATGTTATCGGTGTGGAACGATTAATAGAGGTTGCTGTAGCAGCAAAATGTCGGTTCAACCAAATATCAACCAGTTTTATTGCCGGTAAAGATCATGCCAGCGGAGTAACCATAAAGGAAAAACTCTATCAACCTAAAGAATTTTTTAATGCTTATGATTACACCAAAAATGCAGCAGAGAACTTAATCGCAAAGTCCAAAAACCTGGAATACACCATCTATAGGCCAACTATTGTCCTAGGAGACTCGGTGACTGGCTACACAAACTCTCAGTTCGGTTACTATGAATATGTAAAACTGCTAAATAGACTAAAAGAACAGAATGTACAGACCCCCATTCACCTAAAATATCTTCCAAACTGCCTTATCAATGTCATTCCGGTTGACACTTGCTGTGATGCAATATTAAAGATTTCAAACAACCATGAACTCACAAAAAACCAATACTTTAATATTGCCGACTCTAACCCAATGACAATCGACGAATTCGTTAAGTTTAATCGCGATTACTTTGAGCTAGATTTAAGGCAAATTCAAGACAGCCACGTATTGTTAAGTAGCCTACCAGAAAAAGAAAGGCGGATACTTAAGATTATTAATAGAATGCAAAATGGACCATTTTTAAACAGTGACTTCAGGTTTTGCAGCGCAAATAGCCAAAGAGTCTTAGGTCACCCTGTTCAGAATCAATGGCGTAATAGCAAGAGTTATCTGACCAAAGTGGTGGACTATTTTTTAAATCAAGCGTAACTAAATTCAGCCCGATCAGGTATGCCATGAACAAACCTAGTGACATATCACTTTCCCATTATGCAAACAGAATCAGTTACTCAGGGCCAAATGAAGATTCAAGATCAGAGCTTAAAGCTCTAAATATCAATGAAAATGATAGTATTTTATGTGTTACTGGCGGTGGAGATCGCGTATTAAGCCTTCTACTGGGTAATCCCAAAAAAATAACCGCCATTGACTTGAATCCCAGCCAAAACTATCTCTTGGAACTAAAAAAAATTGGCATCCAGAAATTAAATTATGAGGAATTTTTAAGGTTCTCAGGAATACTCCCATGCAAAAAGAGATTAAACATCTATGACAACATAAAATCCTCTTTATCAAAAAAGGCGGAGTTATTTTGGTCAAACAACATAAATATCATTGAAAAAGGGTTTATTTATGAAGGCGCTTTCGAAAAGCACTTCAAGTTAATCAGTATGATCATTAAAGTTATTCGACCCAGCAAAATAAAAACTCTAACTCACCTAAAAAGCATTGAAGAACAGCGTGAGTTTGTTAAAAACAAATGGAATACCCCAACCTGGAAAACATTTTTGCATTTCCTTACCAATAAATATTTCTTCAGAACTTTCCTTAAAGATCCTGGGTTCTACGAACACATCCCACAAGAAGTGTCAATCTCTGAGTATTTATTAGGCAGAATGGACCACTCTCTAATGAACCACCTGGTTCTCGACAATTTCTTTATGACATTCCTGCTAACTGGAAAATACAACCCCGAATATGGAATGCCTTTATATTTGGAAAAAAATAACTACCCAGTAATTAAGGGAGCACTAGATAAAACAGCCATAGAAATAGTAACCTCACCGATAGAACAATATTTATACAACTGTGAAAATAAAATTGATAAATTCTCCATTTCTGACGTCTCAGCTTATCTTGATGAAAAGAGCTTTGTTTCCCTACTAAACGCAATATACTCAGCAGCTAGCGAAAACAGCATCCTCTGCATGCGCCATTTTATTACCAAAAGAATAATTCCTGACTCTATAAAAAATAAATTTTCTTTTAACCCAGTTCTTGAGGAAGAGCTCAATAATAGCGATATATCGTTTGTTTATAGCTTTAATGTTGGAGTGAAAAGAGGACACTAAATTACCTCACCAATGTATAGCTGTTACAGTAATTTAAATGACAGCTACCTTTAGGAATTCCTAATAGAAGACTCGCCAGCTAAGCTAGAGTACAAGCCCAGGCACTAAAAAGGGCCGCCCTATTAGACTGCCCTTTTTCGAATTAGAAGCCTGATAAACCACTATACCGGTTTAGACCACCGGTAGGGCTGTCCCACACTACCCTATGGGCGCCTCCAGTGTTCCAAGCTGGCACGGCTCCGGGATCGCGCACGACTCACATGGCAGCGCAGGTGCTGCCCGGTAGTAAAAGTATTTCACCCTATCCAAACAACAGGGAAACTTGCAGGGGTTTTGTTTTACGCGGATTTCCACAGTCTGGAGTTACTAACAGAAAGTCTGGATAGAGTTGTGCATAACTTTAATAAACGGGCTGCAGGCCCCGTGGTTACAGGGGATTACTGCAGAGACTAAAAAATCACCGATATTTTTACCGGCTAAATTTAATTTTTGGCGGGAGTGGTATGGGTACTTTTCTGAGTTTTACGCGAGTTATTTTTGTTGGATTATTTTTTGAGTGAGTGTAAAGGCATTTGGAGAGAAGATCGGTAAAGACCCATTTTTATAGGCTTTTTAGGAGAGCGTCTGTTTAAGGTGCTCAGGTAGTTTTAGGTTTTTCTTTTTTTAATTACTGACTGATTTTTTAAATAGAAAGTTGAGCATTAAAATTTTTCAGAGCTATTTTTATTTTTTCTATTTAATTTCTACTAAGTATTTTCTGCTTTCTCATTCCTATTTTTTGTTTTTATTTTTGTTTTTTTAAATATTTTTTCAGCTATAAAAAAAAGGGCCACCCTATTGGGTGGCCCTTTTCGGATTAGAAGCCTGACGATGACCTACTCTCACATGGGGAAGCCCCACACTACCATCGGCGATGTTGCGTTTCACTTCTGAGTTCGGCAAGGGATCAGGTGGTTCCACAACTCTATTGTCGTCAGGCAAACTGGCTTGGGTTGGCGTTGGTCTTATAAGCAAAGTGCTTGGCCTGCCGCGTTATCGCTGTTTGCCTCGGTCATATTATTGACCGGCGATAACCCCAAATAAGTCGGTAAAACAATCTGTAGTAATACACCGCAAGCGATCGTATGTCTCTAACTCACAATCCGCTAGCTTAGCTAGTCGTTAGTAACCATCTCTGTTGTATGGTCAAGCCGCACGGGCAATTAGTACTGGTTAGCTCAACGCCTCACAACGCTTCCACACCCAGCCTATCAACGTGGTAGTCTTCCACGGCCCTTCAGGAGGCTCAAGGCCTCAGGGAGATCTTATCTTGAAGGAGGCTTCCCGCTTAGATGCTTTCAGCGGTTATCCCGTCCGAACATAGCTACCCGGCAATGCCACTGGCGTGACAACCGGAACACCAGAGGTTCGTTCACTCCGGTCCTCTCGTACTAGGAGCAACTCTTCTCAAATCTCCAACGCCCACGGCAGATAGGGACCGAACTGTCTCACGACGTTCTAAACCCAGCTCGCGTACCACTTTAAATGGCGAACAGCCATACCCTTGGGACCGGCTTCAGCCCCAGGATGTGATGAGCCGACATCGAGGTGCCAAACACCGCCGTCGATGTGAACTCTTGGGCGGTATCAGCCTGTTATCCCCGGAGTACCTTTTATCCGTTGAGCGATGGCCCTTCCATACAGAACCACCGGATCACTATGACCTACTTTCGTACCTGCTCGACATGTCTGTCTCGCAGTCAAGCGCACTTATACCATTATGCTCATTGCATGATTTCCGACCATGCTGAGTGCACCTTCGTACTCCTCCGTTACTCTTTGGGAGGAGACCGCCCCAGTCAAACTACCCACCATACACTGTCCTCGATCCGGATAACGGACCAGAGTTAGAACCTCAAACATACCAGGGTGGTATTTCAAGGACGGCTCCACAACAACTAGCGTCGCTGCTTCAAAGCCTCCCACCTATCCTACACAAATAGGCTCAAAGTTCAGTGCAAAGCTGTAGTAAAGGTTCACGGGGTCTTTCCGTCTAGCCGCGGGTACACTGCATCTTAACAGCGATTTCAATTTCACTGAGTCTCTGGTGGAGACAGCGTGGCCATCGTTACGCCATTCGTGCAGGTCGGAACTTACCCGACAAGGAATTTCGCTACCTTAGGACCGTTATAGTTACGGCCGCCGTTTACCGGGGCTTCGATCAAGAGCTTCGCCGAAGCTAACCCCATCAATTAACCTTCCGGCACCGGGCAGGCGTCACACCCTATACGTCCTCTTACGAGTTTGCAGAGTGCTATGTTTTTAATAAACAGTCGCAGCCACCTGGTCACTTCGACCGGCCTCAGCTTAGGGAGCAAGTCCCATCACCAAAACCGGCGTACCTTCTCCCGAAGTTACGGTACCATTTTGCCTAGTTCCTTCACCAGAGTTCTCTCAAGCGCCTTGGTATTCTCTACCTGACCACCTGTGTCGGTTTAGAGTACGATTCACTATTACCTGAAGCTTAGAAGTTTTTCCTGGAAGCAGGGCATCAACCACTTCACCCACTAAGTGGGCTTCGTCATCAGTTCTCAGCCTTAGGGACCCGGATTTGCCTAAGTCCCCAGCCTACAACCTTAAACATGGACAACCAATCGCCATGCTGGCCTAGCCTTCTCCGTCACTCCGTCGCAGTAATAGCGAGTACAGGAATATTAACCTGTTTCCCATCGACTACGGCTTTCGCCCTCGCCTTAGGGGTCGACTAACCCTGTCCCGATTAGCGTTGGACAGGAACCCTTGGTCTTCCGGCGGGGAGGTTTTTCACCTCCCTTATCGTTACTCATGTCAGCATTCGCACTTGTGATACCTCCAGCAGACCTCCCGATCCACCTTCAACGGCTTACACAACGCTCCTCTACCATGCTCCTAAGAGCATCCGCAGCTTCGGTTATCAGTTTGAGCCCCGGTATATCTTCCGCGCAGGCCGACTCGACTAGTGAGCTATTACGCTTTCTTTAAAGGATGGCTGCTTCTAAGCCAACCTCCTAGCTGTCTGGGCCTTCCCACATCGTTTCCCACTTAACTGATATTTGGGACCTTAGCTGGCGGTCTGGGTTGTTTCCCTTTCCACGACGGACGTTAGCACCCGCCGTGTGTCTCCCGCGATTGCACTCCTCGGTATTCGGAGTTTGCATGGGGTTGGTAAGTCGGGATGACCCCCTAGCCCAAACAGTGCTCTACCCCCGAGGGTGAGACGCGAGGCGCTACCTAAATAGCTTTCGAGGAGAACCAGCTATCTCCCGGCTTGATTAGCCTTTCACTCCGATCCACAGGTCATCCCCTAATTTTTCAACATTAGTGGGTTCGGTCCTCCAGTTGATGTTACTCAACCTTCAACCTGCCCATGGATAGATCGCCGGGTTTCGGGTCTATTGCCTGCAACTAAACGCCCTATTAAGACTCGATTTCTCTACGGCTCCCCTAAGCGGTTAACCTTGCTACAGACAATAAGTCGCTGACCCATTATACAAAAGGTACGCAGTCACCCCGAAGGGCTCCTACTGCTTGTACGTATACGGTTTCAGGTTCTATTTCACTCCCCTCTCCGGGGTTCTTTTCGCCTTTCCCTCACGGTACTGGTTCA